>NZ_JBSWWI010000001.1:0-3010000 GCF_056160005.1 Microbulbifer sp. ABH2_005
GAAAAAGAGTTGGAAGAAAAATCCGCTCTGGAGGAAAAATAAAACTCCGGCCAGCACCCAACCGAATTTTTACTCGCAATACTTCCGCCGAAAAATCCAACTCGCTAAAAAGGCCGGAGAAATAGAGAGCCTCCGCAAAAATCGGTGAGGCTTCTGACCCTTTAAAAAAGCATTTTTCTCAATATTTCCGTAAAGTAAAAAAAATAGGAAATGCAGAAAAACACGCCGCTTTATTTTATCCGTATCTCATATACCGCAAAGAAATCCTCCGAAATTAAAAATTAATTTCCAGTACAAAAAATCCTTGCACTAAAAAAGCTGACACAACAATACCAATAAAAAATCCGGTGATTTTTTGCACGTTTTGGTGAGCCTGAGTAACCACGGGCCCTGGTGCGGATATACCGGAGTTATGCACAAGTCTATCCAGACTTTCTGTTAGTAAAGCCAGCCTGTGGAAAGTGGATAAATGGCTGGTGTTTTTTTACCCGTTGAAAAGAGCCCCGCGGAAACAGGGGCCTGAGCGTGGATATCCCTGAGTTATACACAGCTCTATCCATGGATTCTGTTAGTAATTAACTCGAATAACACTAGAGCTTATAAAACTATACAGTCAGAGCCTGTTTCTAGGCCCTAGCCAGAGGGTGTCTTGCACTTTTAACTATACTGACAGGTCATAGGCGCCTAAATAGTTGTGCCGTGTGAATAACTTGCAGTTGGGACCAAGTGGTGAGGTGCTCTAATGCGCTGGTCGATTCTTTCTAGCTTGATTCTCCTGAGCCTGTTTCTGGGTAGTTTTACATTTGCCAGTACTCTAATAGTTGGCAATAAATATGAAGGTACAGTCAGCTTTATTGACTTGGAAAATGGGAAGGAAATCAAGCGAAGGGAAACTGGTGGCTCTCCACACGAACTTGTTTTGTCCCCAGATAAATCAAAGGTTGTGGTGGTTTCCTATTTGGAAGATGGCTACGTTGGCGAAGAGTTAAATGTCTTTGATGTGGCTACGGGCAAACGCTTAAGTATTATCGATATTAGCCCGCATATGGGCCCTCATGGTATTGCTTGGCTGGGAAGTGGTGATGACCTTATCGTGACCACTGAAGAAACGCATGATGTGATTAAGGTTGATACTGTCGCAGGCAAGGTGCTCGGTTCTGTATCAACGGACCAGATAGGTAGTCACCTACTGGCTTTATCTCCAGATAATAAAACCGCTTACGTCACTAGCCGTGGCTCGGATAGCTTCAGCGTGATCGATACGGACACTATGACTTTAAAAAAGACTCTGCCCGCTGGTGATGGTCCTGAGGCGGTATGGGTCAGTCCCGACGGGAAAGAGCTATGGATAGGTAATAATCGCTCAAAGAATATTTTTATCTTTGACACGGCTAGTTTAGAGAAGAAGGATGTCATTGATGTTGGTTACCTTCCCATTCGCATAAGTTTCCATCCCGAAGGGAAGCTGGTTGCAGTTGCGGATCTACAGGGAAACCGGGTGGTGATTTACGATGCGGCAACCCGCAAAGAGCTAAAGAGTATTGACTTAGGCGCCGCCGCCGCGCGGGAACCGGCTTCACTACTCTTTACCCCCGATGGTAAGTTTCTATATGCCGGCTCACAGAGAGATGGGAAGGTGGTTGAAATAGATACCGGCAAATGGGAAATCAAGAGAATTTTTAGGGCCGGTCAGGGGGCTGATGGTTTGGAGTGGAGTCCGGTAACGATTCAGTCCGAGTAAATTCTATATATTATTTTTTAATAGCGGATGCTGTTAGAGGGCGACGCTATAGATCATTAGATGATGCTGTTAGAGAGCGACGGTATAGATCATTAGATCCTGGGATCTTCCATCGATCGTAAGGTACGCGGGGATGGTACTACTGTGGATTCCACCGGCCCGTCTTGCAACCGCAATGCTAGCGGTATTTTCAGAAAGGCAGTGTATTTTTATCTGGGCTACACCAGCTTGTCTTTTTAGTTCTTCGCCAATCCTCGCCACAACTTTCGCCATTACACCTTTGCCCTGGCAGTGAGCCGAGAGCCAGTAGCCAATTTCGGCACTCTTGTTTTTCTGATCAATTTCTTTGACACCGATTATTCCGGAGAGTTGGTCATTAAAAATGATCTTGTACCAGGCAGAGCCATTGTGTTTACTATAAATACGCTGGCAAATATATTGTTTGGTCGACTCCATATCCTGTACTGACTTTGCCCAGTACAAATATTTTTCCAAAAGTGGGCGGTTATCTTCTATTAGATCAAAAAGCTCCTGGGAATCTTTCTCCTGTAGAAATTCCAGATAAATATCTTCTGTTACCGTTAACCGCATGCGGTTTTTCTCCTTGGTGGTGGAATCTCTCAAGTGAGACGATTTTATAAAAATGCAGTTTTTACTTAATAAGTTTACGAGGATTTACCCCGGCACTTCAGACTTAGCGAATGAAACTCTTAAGCACTTTAGGTTTCCAGCAGAAAGGTAACCGGGCCATCATTTAGAAGAGACACTTGCATATCTGCGGCGAAGATTCCACTGGCTACCGGAGCAAATTGGGCATTAGCACGCTCAAGAAAATAATCGTACAGGCCCTCAGCATGTTGTGGGCTGGCGCCTCGGCTAAAACTGGGTCGAAGGCCGCGTTCTGTTTCAGCTACCAGGGTAAACTGGCTCACTACAAGAAGCCCACCGCCGGCCTGTTGCACATTGTGGTTCATACGGCCGTTTTCATCGGGAAAAATCCGATAATTCAGCACCTTATGTAGTAATTTGTCTGCGCTTTCACGGCTGTCTTTAGACTCCACTCCCAACAGCAAGAGTATGCCGTGCTCAATAGCTCCCACCGACTGGCCAGACACCTCTACGCGGGCGTGGCTGACCCGTTGGATTAATCCTTTCATCTCAGACCTCTCTGTCTCTCTGGAACCCTGCCAGTAAATCGCCTAGATTAGCGGACTGATTCACGCAGAGAAACCGAGAATACCGTATGAAGAAACAGTTAATGGCACTCCTGGCTGGGGCCCTGGCCACAGCCGGTGTGCAGGCGGTGGAGACTTACCCAAAGAGTCAGTCCATTGAACATGTGGATGAATACTTCGGTGTCGAAGTATCCGACCCCTATCGCTGGATGGAGGATATGTCTAGCGAAGAGGTGAAGGCGTGGGTCAAGGCACAAAACAAGCATGCGTTACCACGCCTGAAGGACTTGCCAGGTTGGCAGAAGATCAACGATCGCCTTACGGAGCTATGGCGCTACGAGCGCTATGGCGTGCCGTACAAGAAAGGCGATAGTTACTACTACGACTACAACAACGGTGACTGGGACCAGAATATTTTCTATCGCACCGGGGAGCTTGCCCAGGAAGGTAAGCCCATGCTGGACCCGCGTAGTCTGAGTGAGGACGGCACCATCGCTGCCAAAAGACTCAAGGTCAGTCCCAAGGGACGTTACCTGGCCTATGGTATCTCCGATGGCGGTACTGACTGGACAGACTATCGCATTCGCAACCTAAAGACCGGCAAGGACCTGGAAGAGCAACTCACCGGCATCAAGTTTAGTGATGCCAGCTGGGCACCGGACGAATCGGGCTTCTATTACAGCCGCTACCCTTTCAACAAGGATGGCAGTGCCGATGATAGCAAGCAGGTAGCGGTCTATTTCCATCGCCTGGGAGACCCCCAGGAGCGCGACCAACTGGTATACCGCATTACCGACCATCCCACCCGCAACCCCGATGCCGAGGTGAGCGATGATGGTAATTATCTGCTGTTCAGCATTTTCGATGGTTACGACTCCAACGGCTTCTATTATCGCGACCTGCGCGATGACAGCGGCAAGGTCATCAAGCTGCTGGATGACTGGGATGGCCTCTATCAGTTTCTCGGTAATAAGGGCAGTACCTTCTTCTTCGAGACCAGTGCGGGTGCGCCGCTGGGCCGGGTAATCGCTATTGACCTGGCGAAGCCGCAGCGCAAACACTGGCGTGATCTGGTGCCGCAGGCAGACAGCGCCCTGCAGAGCGCCAGCTATATTGGCGACCGGTTCGTGCTGCACTACTTGAAAGATGCCAAGTCGCGGGTCCTGGTAACCGATACCAATGGTAAGAAGCAGTACGAGCTGAAATTGCCCGGCGTGGGCTCTGTGAAGGGCTTTTACGGTGAGCCGGATGAGGTGGAGACCTTCTATTCTTTCTCCAATTTCATTACCCCGCCGAGTATCTATCACCTGAATGTGCAGACCGGTGAAACCAAATTATTTAAACAGCCGAAATACGCTGCAGATTTCTCTGGCTTAACCGTGAGCCAGCACTTCTATAAGAGCAAGGACGGTACCCGTGTGCCTTTGTTCCTGGTGCATAAGAAGGGTATGAAGCGCGATGGCTCCAACCCCACGCTGTTGTATGGATATGGTGGATTTAATTCCGCCCAGCTGCCGCGCTTCTACAACCGTTTCGTGGGCTGGTTGGATATGGGGGGCACCCTGGCACTGGCCAATCTGCGCGGCGGCAGTGAGTACGGTAATGCCTGGCATCAGGCGGGCACCAAGACTCAGAAGCAGAATGTCTTCGATGACTTTATCGCTGCTGCCGAGTGGTTGATCGAGGAGAAAGTTACCTCTCCGGAGAAGCTGGGTATCAGTGGGCGCTCCAATGGCGGATTACTCGCGGGCGCGACTCTGGTGCAGCGTCCGGACTTGTTTGCCGCGGCACTGCCGGTGGTGGGTGTGCTCGATATGCTGCGCTACCACACCGCTTCCGCCAACGCGCGCCAGTGGTCCAGTGACTACGGTCTAAGTGAAAACCGTGAGGAATTTAAGGCGTTGCACGCTTACTCGCCAGTACACAATACCCGCGAGGGCACTTGCTACCCGGCCACCCTGATCACCACCGCCGACCGCGATGATCGTGTGGTGCCCTGGCACAGCTACAAGTTTGCCGCCGCCCTGCAGCGGGATCAGGCCTGTGACAAGCCTGTATGGCTCGCAGTAGAGACACGGGCTGGTCATGGTGCGGGCAAGCCGGTGTGGATGCAGGTGGAAGACTTTGCCAACCAGTGGAGCTTCCTCGCCTACCAGCTGGGCATGAAAATCGAGTAGCCTCGCGAATTAAACCAATTTATGGGATTCCGGGGGCAATTAAAGGCTCCCGGTAAATACTCTCAGATTGGCTTTAATTAAGGGCTGTTTCATCATTAATGTTGAAGCACAGCCCACTCTGCCGAAACTGTAGTACTGCCTGCGGTTTACCCTCCCGGGGTGCGGAAGTCTTGGTGGAGGCTATCACTGGGTATGAATAACAAATAATAATCATCCGGTGGATCTATGAAACATGCATTTGTGACCGGGGGAAGTGGTTTCCTCGGGTCCAACCTAATCGAGCAGCTGAAAGCCGATGGCTGGCGCGTAACCGCCATGCACCGCAAGACCTCTAAAACCGACAGGCTGCGCTCTATGGGAGCAGAGCTGGTTGAGGCCTCACTGCACGACCCTGACTCACTGCGCGCGGCTATTCCGAACGATGTCGATGCTCTTTTCCACATGGCGGCCAACACCAGTATGTGGCGCGGTGGCAATGCCCAGCAATGGAAGGATAATGTCGAGGGCGCGGCGAATATTGCACTGGTCGCGAGAGAAAAAAATGTTGGCCGCATGATTGTGACCAGCTCAATCTCCGCCTACGGCTATCATCGGGATACGATCACCGAAGAGAGTGAAAAGCGCGCGGATGATCCTCGCCATCACTATCTGTATACCAAAAAGCGAGAGGAAATCGCGGTACGCAAAGAGATTGACAAGGGGTTGGATGCGGTATTTCTCAACCCCTGTGCAATCGTGGGAAAGTTCGATACCAGCAGTTGGGCGCAGACGTTTTTTCTGATCGACAAAAACCAACTGCCGGGTGTGCCACCGGGTTGGGGTTCTTTTTGTCACGCGGGTGCGGTGGCGCGAGCGCATATCGATGCGGTAGAGAAGGGTCGCTGTGGAGAGAATTATATTCTCGCCGGCACCGATGCCAGTTTCCTGGAATTTTTTGGAAAAATTGCCGAGTTATTGCACAAGCCTGTGCCCAAGCATACAACCCCGGCCTTCGTTATTCAGTCTATCGCCTGGTTTTCCGATGTCTGGTCGCGGATGAGTGGGAAGGAACCGATAATTACCTCGGAGAAGGCCACTCTGGTTACGCGCCGGGTCGTGGCCAGTAGTGCCAAGGCGGAGCGGGAACTCGGTTATCAATCAAAGGTGGAACTGGATACCATGTTGTGCGAATGTCGCGACTGGTTGGTAGAGCAAAATTTATTGGAGATAAAGTGAATCGCAGTAATATTATTTTTATCCTGATTTCTTTATTGTTGGTTCTGCAATTGATCCAGCACTATTTCTTTTCCGGGGCGCAATAGCGCTCAACCATCTCCTTTTTAGTTGATTGCGTTCGGTATCTTGCCGAGCGCAGCCATTTTGTGAAATTAAGGAAAGTGAGCTTTAGGAGCCGATTATGGAAGAGAAGCGCTGTGGCTGGTGCCTGTCCACCCCGCTGTATCAACGCTACCACGACGAGGAGTGGGGCCGCCCGGTAACCGATGAGGCCACCCTATTCGAATTTCTGTTGTTGGAGGGAGCCCAGGCGGGGTTGTCATGGATAACCGTATTAAATAAGCGGGAAAACTATCGCCGCCTTTTCGATAATTTCGATGCGGAAAAAATTGCGCGCTATACGCCGCGTAAAATAGAAAAATTATTACAGGACCCGGGAATTATTCGCAATCGCCTCAAGGTGGAGTCCGCGGTCAAAAATGCCCGCGCAACTCTGGCCCTGCGGGAAAAGGGGCAAACACTCTCTGACTTTCTCTGGCAGTTTACCGACGGCAAGGTCATAGTAAACCGCCCCCGCTCTCTCAAGCAGGTGCCGGCCAGCACAGCCGAGTCGGATGCGATGAGCAAGGCGCTTAAAAAAGCCGGTTTTAGTTTTGTTGGCTCTACCATCATGTATGCCCATATGCAGGCGACAGGCATGGTTAACGATCATTTGCATACATGCCCCGCTCGCCAGCGTTGCCTGGATGACGCCGAGGCAGCTGGGTTACTCTAAAAAGAGAATATCCGTTTAGGGGTAAACGATTTCCAGCCTTTATTCTCTGCGTTCTCAACGCATTCGCCATTGACGCATTGGCTATTTAATAGGAGGCCGCCATGAGCCTGGGAGCTATTGTCGATAATTATTGGCCCTTATTCACGGTTGGATTTTTGCGGCTGGCGTCCGCGCTTCTGGTTATAGCGGTGACTCTGGGGGTGGCTCACCTGGCGAGGCGTGCCATAGGCCGATTAACCGGACGGCTCGATGCAACCCTGGTGCCGGTATTGCGCAATATTGCCACCTGGGCCATTTATATTATCGGGGCGCTGGTGGTCCTGGATGTGTTTGGGATCAATACCACGAGTCTGATCGCCCTGCTGGGTGCCACCGGTCTGGCGGTGGGACTGGCTTTGAAGGACACCCTGCAAAATATTGCGGCCGGTTTTATTCTGCTGAGTTTGCGTCCTTTCCGTGTCGGCGATGTGATTCAGTTCGGCCAGACTATGGGTACGGTGCGTCAGGTGGGTCTTTTTACCACCGCGTTGGATACCAGTGATGGCCTGCGTCTCACGGCGCCGAACAGCGCCATTTGGGGGCAGACACTCACCAATTACAGTCACAATCAGACCCGCCGCATCGAAATAGTGGCGAGCATTGCCTACGGGGATGATATCGAGACAGGCATGGAGGTATTGCACCGGCTGGTAGCCGATGAGCCGCGTATCCTCACAGAGCCGCAACCCAACTATGCGGTTCGCGCCCTGGGAGATAGCGCGGTCAACCTGCACCTGCGCGCATGGACTGCGACCGGTGAGTATTGGGATGTTTATTGGACTCTAATGAAGCGCCTGAAACCCGAGCTGGAGGCTGCGGGCCTGACGATTCCCTTTCCCCAGCGGGAGCTGCACATAGTGCAAGAGCCCGCGGCGCGATCCGGGCAGGACTCTCCTGTCCAGTCAAAGGCTATAACACAGGACCCCGGCAGTCCCGCCAGCTGAGGTGAAATTCCCCCCAGCCCCTCGGCTCGACGCATAGATATAGCGTTTGGAGGAGCTCGAATCGACAGTTCTAAGATTTCGTGTCAAAGTTAGCGGCGTTTTTTTGTACAACTTTTGACCGAGATAGGAAAATGCCGATTAAGCTGAACAACCCTTTGATCCCCAGCCTGCTGGCTGTCGCTATCCTTGCGGGCTGTCAGGGCGATAAGAGCGCTCAGGCAGGAGCGAATGCCGACAAAGCTCAAAGTGCCGTTGCCGAGGCCCCTGTCGCCGTGGATGCGGTGGTAGAGACCAAGCGTCTGACCGAGTGGCTGGATGCGCGTTACGAAGAGCAGCTGCAGTTCAGCCCCATGCAGTTGTCCTATCTCGGCCGCAAAGAGCAGTACGACCAGATCGACGATATGAGCGAAGCCGCAGAGGCGCGCCAACTGGCCTGGCAGGAAAAGACTGTTGCCGAACTCAAAAAGAACTTCGACTACGACAAGCTCAGCCAGGAGGGGAAAACTTCCTACGATATCTGGGTTTACCAGTTTGAGCAGGCCAAAGCCGCCGAGCCCTTCAAGAACCACGGCTATATCTTCGAGCAGATGGGCGGTGTGCAGTCACAGCTGCCAAACTTCCTGCTGAATTTCCACAAGGTAGACAATATCGAGGATATGCAGGCGTATATCACTCGTATCGGCGGTATCTCCCGTGCTATCAATCAGCTGCGCGAGCGCGCCGAGCAGTCTGCCAAAAAAGGCATTCGTCCGCCGCGCTTTGCCTATGAGGGCGCGATTGAGCAGTCCAGCAAGCTGATCGACGGTGCTCCTTTCACCGATGGTGAGGACGCACCCCTGTGGGCCGGTGCGAAAGGCAAAATCGCCGAGTTAGTGGAAGCCGGCAAGATCGATCAGAAACAGGCCGATAAGCTGACTGCTAACGCGCGCAAGGCTCTGGAAACCGAGTTCCTGCCCGCTTATCAGAACCTGATTGCCTGGTTGAAGAAAGATGTACAGAAGGCCTCCGCGGAGCCTCAGGGGGCCAGCAGCCTGCCGAACGGTATGGCCTACTACAACCAGCGCCTAGCGAATACCACTACTACCAGCCTGACCGCTGATGAGATCCACAATATCGGTCTCAAGGAAGTGGCGCGCATTCGCAGTGAAATGGAGACCATCAAGGAAAAGGTTGGCTTTGAGGGCAACCTGCAGGAGTTCTTCACCTTTATCCGCGAAGACGGCCAGTTCTACTACCCCAACACCGACGAAGGCCGCCAGGGCTACCTGGATGACTCCACGGCTTTCCTCGACGATATTACCAAGAAGCTTCCGGAATACTTCGGTCTATTGCCGAAGGCCGAGCTGGTGGTTAAGCGCGTAGAATCTTTCCGCGAGCAGGATGGTGGCGCCCAGCACTATTATCCCGGCACCCCGGATGGTTCCCGCCCGGGTATCTACTATGCGCACCTGTCTGACATGAGCGCCTACTCCACTACCGATATGGAAACTGTGGCTTACCATGAGGGTAACCCAGGCCACCATATGCAGATTTCCATCGCCCAGGAGCTGGAGGATATCCCGCAGTTTCGTACCCAGGCGCACTTCACCGTATATGTAGAAGGCTGGGCCCTGTACTCCGAGAAACTGGCTAAGGAGATGGGTGCATTCGAGGATCCCTACAACCTGTTTGGCCATCTGACCGCCGAAATGTGGCGTGCCATCCGCTTGGTAGTGGATACCGGCATGCACGCCAAAGGTTGGAGCGAGGAGCAGGCGGTAGAATACTTCCTGGAAAACTCCGCGATTCCCGAAACTGCCGTGCGCTCCGAAGTTCGCCGCTATCTGGTGTGGCCAGGTCAGGCTACCGCCTACAAGATCGGTATGCTGAAGATTCAGGAGCTGCGCAAGCAGGCCGAGGAGCAGCTGGGCGATAAATTCGATATCCGCGGCTTCCACGATACCGTGCTTGGCGGTGGCGCCCTGCCGGTACCGGTTCTGGAGAGCCGTGTGGCTGCCTGGGTCGACTCTGTTAAGAGCGCTTAAAAACCAGCCTAACCGCTGAAAAAAGCCGGGCACTGCCCGGCTTTTTTAATGGGCGTATTTTCAGTCCAACAATTAAAAAATTGTTAATGGGGTTTTCTCAGTTTTGTTTGAGGACCAAAGTGGATAGCAACATCTATAGTGCTCCAGAGGCCTGCCTGGAAAATAATTCTGCCGGAGGGGCAGAGTTTTATATAGTATCGAAGCCCAAGTTTCTGGTGTTATATTTTGGCACTTTCGGTATTTATTCTATTTATTGGTTTTACCGTCACTGGAAAGAGTATAAGCGTGCTAGTGGTGAAAGCATGCTACCAATAATGCGTGCGATATTTTCTGTTTTTTTTGCCTATCCTTTGTTTGTCACTATCCAGGCACGTCTCGAAGAGGCTAAAAGGCCTTACAAGTGGCGGCCAAAATTGATGGCCATTATTTATATCGTGGCTGTCTTACTCAGCTATTTTAGTGATCGCTTGTCCTCAGTTTCTGAGGAGTTGACGATTCTGGATTTTATTAGTGTGATTATGGTGCCGGTAATTGTATTGCCATTACTCTCTGCGCAAAAGGCCGCAAATATTGCTTGTGGAGATGAAAAAGGAGTGGTCAATAAAAAATTTACACTATTGAATTTTCTCTGGTTATTCTTTGGTGCTGTGATTTGGTGCGTTTTCTTTTTTGGGGCTTATATAATCTTTTTTGTGATTTAGATAAGGAATTTAAATGAAAAAAATAGCCATATTTCTCTGTGTTTTTATTGCTCAGATAGCTGCTGCACCGCTATGGGCCAATACAACCGCCCAAACAACAACTACAGAGATCACCGTGCGTGCCAAAGCCAAGGACGCCAAGTTTATCGGTTCCTCCATTGGGGGTGCCATGGTCATTATCCGTGCGGCAGATACCGGGAAAATTCTCGCTCAGGGCCTTACCCAGGGGAGTACCGGCGACACAAGGAAGATTATGAAAACCCCGCAAGAGCGCTATGTGCCTATTGCCGAGGGGGCCGCTAAATTCTCCGCTAACCTGGATATCAACGAGCCGGTGTTTCTCACCGTTGAGGTACTGGCCCCCTATATTAAGAAGCAGGCTCGCGTAGTGGCACAGACTCAGACCTGGCTGGTGCCGGGTAAGCCCATCAGCGGTGAGGGTTTGATTGTAGAAATCCCCGGTATGGTGGTGGACCTACTCAGCCCGCAGACGCACTTCTACACCGGTTTGGATAAGAGCCCTTTTGAAATCCGCGCCAATGTGGTGATGATGTGCGGCTGCCCTTTCACCGATGGCGGCCTGTGGGATGGCAGCAAGGTCGAGGTCACCGCGCTGATTAAAAAAGATGGGCGTAAATTTGCCACAGTACCGCTGAAAATACAGGGCACTATGAATACCTTCAGTGCGCCCTTTGCCACAGATTTACCCGGAGTCTATGAAATACTGGTTTACGCTTATGACGCAAAAACCGGAAATACCGGTGTCGACAGGGGTAGTTTTATCGTGAAATAAACCGGGCTAATTGGGGCCAAGGCAATGTGCGGAAATACGGCAAAGGGTTGTGAATTCATCGGGTGCTATGTAGTCGCTCGGCAACTCGGCTTTTATAGTTCCGTCGCGAACCTTGGCCCTGCACTGTTTCTGTATCCTATTACCGGGTCCGCGGAATGAAAGATACGGATAAAGAGGGCGAAGAATTATCCCGGCGCGCGTTGCTTGAGGAGCATCGCCCGGAGCGCATCCACGCGCGTCTGGGGCGCGAGCCCAGATCCCAGCGCGTCTCCGATTTTGTTCTCGGAGCCATTGATGGCTGTGTCACCACCTTTGCCATTGTGGCCGGCGCCTTCGGTGCGGGTTTCTCTGAGTCGGTGGTGTTGGTGATGGGGTTCGCCAACCTGATTGCGGATGGCTTCAGTATGGCGGTGAGTAATTACGAGGCCGTCAGCGTGGAGCGTGAACAGGCTGCAGCGGCGACGCGTATCGAACGCGAGCATATCGAGCTGGTACCCGAGGGGGAGCGAGAGGAGATTCGCCAAATATTCCAACGTAAGGGGTTTCGCGGACAGGTGCTGGATGAGATTGTTGCCACCATTACCGCTAACCGCCAGTTGTGGATAGAGACCATGCTGGCGGAAGAGTACGGAATCAGCCGCACAACACGGAAACCCCTGGGCAGCGCCCTGGTGACTTTTTTTGCATTTATCGGCATCGGTACTGTGCCGCTGTTGCCCTACCTGCTTCCACCACTCAATTCGTCGCAACAGTTTTACAGCAGCGTTATTCTGGCAGCTTTTACCTTCTTCGCCATCGGCCTGTGCAAGGGGATGGTATTCTCCCAAAGGGTTTGGATGGCGGGGCTCAAAACCCTGGTATTTGGTGGTGGCGCCGCCGCACTGGCACTCGCCGTTGGCTTCTTCCTGCGCGACGTTATTACCTGATTTAGGCTGCCACCACCCGGTTGCGGCCGCTATTTTTTGCCTGGTACATGCGCCTGTCTGCTTCCGCTAACAGTTGATTGTGGGAGTTGCCGCTGCCCTCCACTACGCCAAAGCTGATGGAAACTTTCACTGGCTGTACGTAACGGCGGCTCAAGGCCTCTACCTTGCGGCGCAACTTTTCTGCCAGCACGCTGCCGCCGCGCACATCGGTATTTGGCAATAGCAACAGAAATTCTTCTCCACCCCAGCGGGCGACAATATCTTCGGTGCGGGTGTTTTCTTTTAGAATTTTGGCTACGTCCTGCAGGATGCGGTCACCAAAGCCGTGCCCGTAGGTATCGTTAATACCTTTGAAGTTATCCAGGTCGCCAATCAATATCACATACTGGCCCTGCAGTTCTTTGTTGCGTCGCTCCATATCGTGGATTGCCCGGTAGGCCTCGCGACGATTCGCCAGCCCGGTGAGGGCATCGGTGGAAGCACTTTTTTCCAGTTCGCCGGTTAGGCGCTCGAGTAACTCCTGGGTATGGTGGCGACTGCTATCGAGTAATGCGGTGAGCGCAGTGAGTGCGCCAAATACCGCAATAAAACGTGCGCGATAGGCGGTATCGTATTCTGCTTTCAGGCCGGGAAAATCGGGGTAGAAAAGCGCCATAGCGGTAACCAGGCCGATGGCGATAAGTGCGACTGTGCCGGTCTTATAGCCGTACAGATTGATAAATCCAGGGACCAACATCACCGCCCACATCAGGCCTGTATTGTTAACTCCGCCGGATAAGAGCAGATAAAAGTAGAGCACCAGCAAAAGAATGCCGACCAGCAGCGGCGTTTTTTGGCTCGGACCCATCACATTAATGGTGACATAGGCGCAGAGTATCACTACTGCCGCGGCGGAGAGGGTCGTGGCCTGCAGAATATCGGTGGCGCTCAGGGCAATCACCGCCATGGCACCGGTTACCGCCATGGCAAAAATCAACATGTAGGAAGAGGCCATGATGCGACGGCGTAGATCGATGCGCTCCAACTCTTCCACGGGCGTGTTCAGAGAGGGGTTATGCTTTTTATACCCTGAGTTCATAGTCGTCTCTGTTGCTGTACAGACTGCAACTTCCGCCGGTGGTGAGCACCATACCTGTCACCCTTTTCAGCGGCGGAGTGAAGTAGCGCCGAGTATAGGAGGATTCGCCCGGCGACCAAAGTCGCGAGCTACAGTATCTGTAAAGCAAACGTTAGAACTGAGAAGCCGTGACACAAATTCATCTGACTTGGGGCAATATCCTGAAGTTACGCGGTGATGCGCTGGTGTGCCCCGCACACAAACATCTGATCCGTGGGCGCGGCCTCTCGGCCCAGGTCTATGCCCAGGGGGGAACTGAGCTTGCGACCCAATGCGACAAACAACCGGAATGTGCTGTTGGTGAGGCGCGGTTAACCAACGCTTACCACTTGCCGGTGGACTATCTATTACACACGGTAACCCCTCAGTGGAGTAGCGGTGATCAATGGGGAGCCCTGGCAATTGGTCAGCTAAGGCGTTGCTATGAGAGTGTGCTGCGCTTGGCGAAGGAGCGGGGGCTGAAGTGCATTCTCTTTCCCGCACTGGGCGCGGGTACCAACCGGTTTCCCCATAGCATTGCTGCACATCAAGCCCTGGAAGTGCTTAATGAACATACCACGGAGTTTGATCAACTCACTGTTTGCCTGCATTCCCCCGCCGCCTTTGGAGAGTGGAAGCGGATAGAGCGACGTTTTTTCACAGTGTGAGAATACTATTTTCAAAATTGTACGATCGAACCAATTACTTCTTGAACAACTTAAATCTCTTCACAGACCTTTTAATGTGGCCAAAGGTATTAAACCTCATAATAAAAGCATTAACGGCGAAAGAGGCATAAACGAGCGAGAGGAGTAGAAAGAGGGATAGAGAGAAGGGTAAAGGGTGAGGAGTGAGGACTATAGGGCGAAGGGGAAAGAGTTTTGAAAAAGCGTCCAGATAATTTCACACCGCCTTATCCCGCCTGGGAGTTAGATCTTCCGCCTAGCGCTTGGTATGTTCAATGCCAAGTTGCCTTACAGTTTGCGAATGGTCAGCGTGACGAATCACTGTATCGGTTGTTGGCCCGGTCTTTATCCAACGTCAAAGGTCTACTGCACTTTGAGCGAGCGGGTCATATCGATACTCAGGGCGCATATAACGATATCGCAGTTGCCTACTGGAATAATCAGGAGTCAATGGGGCAATGGCTGAGGGAGGGCTCTAAAGAAGTACAGGAATTTATTCGGGGCAAGTCGGGTTTTTGGTATGAGGCGCTAGCCGCTCCGCGCTCGCACTTTGAAGTTTCCTCTTCCACGCCTGCAGCTGACTGGGGAATGTTCCGACATTTTGATATTTGTGAACAGCATGATCACGCCTACTGGGGTGCAATGCGAGACAGAATTAGCGCCGCGGAAAATGATGGGCTTCCTGGTCAATTGCAAAACCTGCGGTCAATAGCGATTCTAGAGCGGGCGGATAAAGAAATACTCCTGCCCGAAAATTTGTGCATAATTCGTACGGTTCAGGGCTATTCAGCAGCTAGCCTCGCTGAGCGAAATGCCTATCGGGAATCCCTGTGCTCTGAGTATGAGCAGGGAGTACGCTACTTGCTGGAAAACCCAATAGCATCGCGTTGCCTTAGTGCGCGCCTTTTAAATGATGATCAACCGGGTTTGGGTCGGCCGGATACAGAAACTATTGCCTGGTTTGCCTCCCTGGCAGATCTGGAAAACTGGGTACATCATCACTCCACCCATAAAGCTATCTATGCTGCCGCGCAGCAATATGCGAGTCGCTTCGCTCCTGGGATGCAGCTTTTGTTGAGCCACGAAGTGGCCGTAGTACCTCATGGACAGGGATGGGCTCTCTATCAGGAATGCCATCCAGAAACAGGATTGCGACGTTTCCTTAGCTAAAAAAGATCTATATAAGAATTAAAATGGGGTGCTTGGTACCATAGAATACGCACATACAAATTATTTAGCGTAATGCGTTATGGAATTTAAAACAGTTCCATACGAAATAGACGACATAATTCGCAAGGTTTATAAATACTCCGGTCTTGGTGAATATCTCGGTGAAGAGAACCGCATTCTAAAAAATCTGGTTGTAAAATGGTCGACCCTAATTGACTTTGGCTGTGGTAATGGTCGTCATCTCAGGCTTTTGAAGGATCGTCTTCTATTCGGCTTGGGTATAGATAATGATCCTGGGCATATTAAGAGTGCACGAAACCTCAGTCTGGGAATAAGAAATCTCCAGTTTCTACTTGCCGATGCGAAGACTTATACCTCTGAAAGTAGATACTCTATTGCCATATCCATGTACAACACGATTGGCAATATTAATCCCGCAAGTAAAGTTATCGAGGTTATGCGGAGTGTATGCCAGCATAACGGAAAATTGATTGTCAGCGTTTTCTCAGAACAATCTATTGAAGAAAGGGTAGAGTTTTACCAGAAAATTGGCTTTGGTATTAAACGGGTATCAGAGAAGTCAATTCTCACAGACAAAGGTGTGGAGTCCTCTCATTACAGCAGGGTACAAATTTCCAGGCTGATTCCTGGAGCTGAAATTATACCCTGTAGCAAATTTGGATGGCTGGCGATTAAGTCAGTTTAAGTGACACTGATGATCGATTATCTATTCTTAGATATTTCTTGCCACTGGATTTTGTAACCATTTTTAACCATATAGCCGTACACTTTGTTAAAAAGTTTGTGCATCCAGAACTCGATATTGTCAATGCCTTCAATAGATTTATTGCTGGCATGGTCTTCAATTGCCAAGTCGGTCATATCCCAAAATCCCTGGGCTATTTGAGTGGCTTCCTCAGAGGACTCTATTCCTTTTCTGGATGATAAAAACTCTAGAAGGAGGTCATTTTCGAGTTTTTTGGCGTAGTGAATAGCGAGTACCTGTGACTCTTTGGTACTTTTATTAAATTTAAGTATCTTCATGGGGCTCAGCTTTGATTTATTGTTGTCGGGAAGTTAGCTACTTCGGAAATTGTAAAAACTATAAGGTATAAATATCAATGAAGGTAATTGTTGTTTCTGACATTTGGGGGCGGACAGAAGCTTTGAGTGCCCTTTGCTTGCGAACTTTTGAGGATTACATAATCCTGGACCCATACTCCGGCAGTGAGAAGAACTTTGAGAGTGAGGGAGATGCTTATAAATATTTTATCGATGAATGCGGCATGGAAAAGTACTATGCTTTTGTAAGTAGTTATATTCAAGAGCAGCGTTATAGTTGTAATTTGCTGGGATTCAGTGTGGGGGCAACGGTAGCTTGGTTGTTAGCTTGTAGAGTTACTGCTGGAACAATTAATAAAACGGCTTGTTTCTATGGTTCAAGAGTTCGTGATTTTCTCAATGAGAGGCCAAAGCAGAGAGGTGTAGATTTTTTTCTTGCAGAAAGAGAACCTTCTTTTAATGTCTTGGATTTCTCTTGCCAATTCTCCGCCATGCCGATGGTAGCTTTACATAAAACACGGTTTTCGCATGGATTTATGAATAGTTGTTCTGAAAATTTTAATCCTGAGGCTTATAGGCATTACTGTGATTGGTTGAAAATCTGGGCTAACGGCGCCTAGACAATTGAGTGCGGAGAAGAAAAGGATTGGAAGTTGAGGGTTGAAAAGGGAGGGCTAAGAAAAAAGGCCTGAATATTATATGTAAAAAATAAAAGGACCCGAAGGCCCTTTTATTTCCTGGAAAAGTAAAATCTTAAAGATATTTACTGACAGGAGCTCGCTTCCCAATACTGCGGTGCTGCGGCCGGGGACCACCAGTTGGGTCCGAAGGTAGAGACGTACACCTGGCCTTCAAAAGTCACCCGATCACCAACTTCATAGCCGGCGTCACCCGCGTAGGGCTGTTGGAACTCGGGGCAGGAGGCTGCTGAACCTTCGTCGCCATTGGTGTTGTCATCCGAGCTGTCATCGGCACCGCTATCGGTGCTGTCATCAGAGCCATTATCGGAGCCGGTGTCGGTGCTGTCGTCAGACCCTGTATCGGAGCCGTTGTCAGAGTTGTCGCCGCCTGTTTGACAGGTAGTTTCACTCCACAACGATGGTGCCGCACTCGGAGACCACCAGTTTGGCGCATGAGTGGATTCGTAGGCGACACCCTCGAAGACAACAACATCACCGACCGCATAGCCTGGATCGCCAGCATAGGGCTGTTCAAACGCTTCGCAGGCAGAGCTTCCAGTGCTGCCGCTATCGCCAGTGTCTCCAGTATTTCCTGTGTTGCCGCTATCGCCGGTGTCACCCGTATCTCCGGTGTCCCCGGTATTTCCAGTATCCCCGGTATCACCGGTATTTCCAGTGTCACCCGTGTCGCCAGTACTTCCAGTGTCTCCGTTGCCATCATCCCCAGAGCTCGATCCGCCTTGTCCGAAGACCTCTAGCGCCGCATCCAGAAGTGGATACTGGTATTGGTTATTCTCGCGCAGCATGCCGCCCCGGAGTTGCCAGATCATTACACCGCCCAGGTCTTGCTCGATCACGTAACGGGAGCGCTCGGCGATTGAGGTGGTGTCCTCGAAGGAAATGAAACCGCCATCCGGGAACCACCCATAGTGAGTTACCGCCTCCGGATCGTATGCCGTCTGGAAGGATGAATCATTTTGCATCTTTTCGACGATTTGGTAGTAGCGCGTTTCGGTGTCGGAGCCCCAGTGAGCGACATCCTGCCCCGCTGCAGCTTCACCGATCGCGGTGGCGCTGGCGACGCTGCGGCCGTAGTGAGACATACCCAGGATGATTTTCTCGGACGGAATATTGCCTTCGGTCATCCACATGTTGCGACAGCTGTCCGCGTCGAAGCCTTCGTTGACCTGGCCGGCATAGGGGTACAGCGGAGAAGTATGCTGAGCTACCGAGTCCCAGTCGCCACCGAAGTCGTAGGTCATCAGGTTGACGTAGTCGAGTGTTGCGCCGACCTCGGCAAAATCGTAGCCCTCTTGTGCAATCGATGGGCCGCAAGCAACGGCGGCGGTTAGCTCCAAGCGCTTGCCGGTCTCGGCTTCGACTTCATCGAAGCGCGCACGCAGCTCCTTCAGCAGTGTGGTGAAGTTGTCTTTGTCGATGGAGCGTCCGCCATTGGGCGCATAGCCCGGATATTCGAAGTCGAGGTCGAGACCATCGAAGTCCCAATCGGTTAGCAGGGTTACCGCATTTTCGATAAAGGCCGCACGGGTGCTGGCGCTCTCCATCATCTCAGAGACTTTATGGGAGAGAGTCCAACCACCTACGGAGAGAATCGCCTTGGCGCCATCGTCGTGTACTGACTTTACGAAACCGGATTCGTGATCGTTCCAGCTTTGGCAAACCGCGTCCTGCTTGCTTGCATCGTACTGGCTGTAGGGATGCCAGAACGGCGGCGAGCATTTGACCGGACCATTGCCGGCGCCGCCGGAGAAGGATTGAGCCCCCATTCCGTAGAAGACATAGGGGTCAGTAAAGTAGATGGTGCCCTCTTCATCATTCCAGGCAAAGGCGTATTGCACATGGGTCAGTTTGGAAAAATCCACGTTATCGTGGGTGAAGGAGGAGTCGGCCCAATACTCCCAGTCGGCCCAATAGGCCGAAACACGTTTGGTCTCCTGAGCGCTGACATTAGCACTCAACACGAGTGCCGCGGCAAGCGTTGCTACTTTTTTTAATCCAAATCCGCGCTCATTGCGGCACCCCACTAACATCCCTGTTCGATCCTGAGATTGCAGGAAAGAAAACATTACAGTGACCTCCCATGGGCCTTAAATATGATGAAATTTAGTGTTATAGAACTGAACTTTATCGTTGAGCAAATTGGAAGAAATTGGGGAGGTAAAAGTTCCGTTTGAAACTGAGAAAAACGTTATAAATAGAGCGTTATTCTCGGTAAATTGTGCAAGAAAAGTGAAAGAATAAAGATGTATACGACTTTTCGCAGGATAAAATCTGTTTCTGCCGCCCTGGCGTTTATGTAGTAAATGCCTGGTGATGATGGTCGAATTCTTGGATATATTTAAGAATTAATTTTTATGATATGGGCCAAAAAAATAAAAATAGTATTGGCCCAGGTGATACCTAGAGGCAGCTTTCTATGTGTGGCTGTCAGCGCTTTCAAAAAATAAATGGCGATAAACGCTATTTGCCCGAATAAAGCATTTTTTCAACTTGCTTAAATTTTAAATGCAGTCTGTCGCCAAAAGTAAAAACAAAAAAGGGCCCGAAAGGGCCCTTTTTTGCTGAAGAAAATTTTAATTATTTCTTCGTGCGCTTACGCATATTTTCCTGCAGGATTTTTTTGCGTATGCGGATATGGTTGGGAGTCACCTCAACCAGCTCGTCCTCTTCGATAAACTCCAGCGCCTGCTCCAGGGTGTGGCGGATGGGCGGAGTGAGGGTCAGGGCTTCGTCGGTACCGGCGGCACGGATATTGGTGAGCTGCTTGCCCTTAGTAGGGTTTACTACCAGGTCGTTGCCGCGGGAGTGGATACCAATCACCTGGCCTTCGTAGATATCTTCGCCGTGGCCGAGGAACAGGCGTCCGCGGTCTTGCAGGGCGAACAATGCATAGGCCAGAGTCTTGCCATTTACCATGGATACCAGCACGCCGTTGATGCGCTTGGCCACTTCACCCTGTTTTACCGGGCCGTAGTGGTCGAAGATACTGGTCATGATGCCGGAGCCGCTGGTCAGGGTCAGGAACTGGTTGCGGAAACCGATCATGCCGCGGGAGGGCACGATAAAGGTCAGGCGCACGCGGCCTTTGCCGTCCGGCTCCATATTGGTCAATTCGGCCTTACGCAGACCCAGCTCTTCCATAATCGGGCCCTGGTGCTGGTCTTCAACGTCGATCACCACCTCTTCGTAGGGCTCCTGGATCTCGCCGTCCACTTCCTTCTGCACCACTTCCGGGCGGGAAACACCCAGCTCAAAGCCTTCGCGACGCATGGTTTCGATCAGTACCGACAAGTGCAGCTCACCGCGGCCGGAAACGCGGAATTTGTCCGGGGAATCACCTTGTTCCACACGCAGGGCCACGTTGTGGATCAGCTCCTGATCAAGGCGCTCCTTGATATTGCGCGAGGTGACGAACTTGCCGTCCTGGCCGGCAAAAGGCGAGTCGTTGACCTGGAAGGTCATGCTCACGGTGGGCTCGTCCACGCTCAGGGCGGGCAGGGCTTCAGGGGTATCCGGGTCGCACAGGGTATCGGAGATATTCAGTTCGCCCACACCGGTAATACAGACGATATCGCCGGCGCTGGCCTGCTCCACCTCGGTGCGTTCAAGGCCCAGGTAACCCATCACCTGCAGAACCTTGGCTTTGCGGGATTTGCCTTCGCGATCCAGTACTACCACCTGCTGGTTGGGGGTCAGGGTACCGCGGGTAATACGGCCAACGCCGATAACGCCCACATAGCTGGAGTAATCCAGGGCGGAAATTTGCATCTGGAAAGCGCCTTTCGGATCTACCTTGGGCGGCTCTACCTTGTCCACGATCATCTGGAACAGTGGGGTCATGTCGTCGGCCAATTCGGTATCGTCGAGGCCGGCGATGCCGTTCAGGGCGGAGGCGTAGACAACCGGGAAGTCCAGCTGCTCATCGGTGGCGCCGAGGCTGTCGAACAGGTCGAAGACCTGGTCCATTACCCAGTCGGGGCGAGCGCCGGGGCGGTCGATCTTGTTGATCACCACGATGGGGTTGAGGCCCTGCTCAAACGCCTTTTGGGTAACGAAGCGGGTCTGCGGCATAGGGCCGTCCACCGCGTCTACCAGCAGCAATACGGAGTCGACCATGGACAGTACGCGCTCTACCTCGCCGCCGAAGTCGGCGTGCCCTGGGGTGTCGACGATATTGATGCGGTAGTCGTTCCAGCGAATGGCGGTGTTCTTGGCGAGGATGGTAATGCCGCGCTCTCTCTCCTGGTCATTGGAGTCCATGACCCGCTCGGCGCCTTCGTCGCGGCGGTCGAGTGTGCCGGACTGGGACAGCAGCTTGTCCACCAGGGTGGTTTTGCCGTGGTCTACGTGGGCAATAATCGCAATATTGCGCAGATTCTCTATCACTGGGGGCCTCTGGGCGTTAAATCTTGGTAAATCGGGGCGGGGGCCTGCGGGGTTTCTACAGCAGCATTCCGGCCAAAGGCGGCGATTATAGGGGGGCCGCATGACAATTGGGAGTGATTTTGAGTAAAAAATCACCGGTCGTGTGCAGAATGGCGACCTGGTGAAGAACGCGAGAAGAAAGCGAGAAGGGCGCGGGCGACAGCTCTGCCCGCGCCAGGCAATGACTGCTACTTCTTGATACCGTCGGGGCGGTGCGGGATCTGTGGGCGCAGCACGCCTACATTGCGGAAGCCTTCGTCCAGCAGGTGGGAGGCATGCAGGCGGCTCATCACGCCGCGGGCACAGTAGAGTAGGTACTCGCGCTCCTGATCCAGCTTGGCAAAGCCGTTATTGAGGCGATAGAAGGGGATCGTCTCTACTTCGACGCCCTTTAGCTCCAACGGGTCCATCTCTTCTTCATCCGGGTGGCGGATATCGATGACTACCGCGTTGCCGGCCTCCTCGCGGATTTCCACTTCCGGCGTCTCGCCGTCCACCTCTTCGATCACCTCGTCGATATTCTGAATCGAACGGTTGCCAATGGCGCGGTCGAGGATGGTGAAGTCGAAGCGGTTCTCCTCGGATTCCACTTTCTCAATTTTGGCGCGGGTGGTGGGTTTCACCGAAATTACCCCGCAGTATTCGGGCATATTTGCGGCGAATTCCTCGGTGCCGATCTCCCGTGAGGTGCGGATGATATCGGTCTTATCGCTGGTGATCAGCGGGCGCAGTACCAGGGTGTTGGTGACGCTATCGATCACGGACAGGTTTTTCAGGGTCTGGCTGGAAACCTGGGCGATGGCCTCACCGGTTACGACCGCATCCACTTCCAGCTCTTTCGCGATAACGTCCGCGGCGCGCAGCATCATACGCTTGAGAATCACGCCCATATGGGAGTCGTCCACACGCTCGAGGATTTCCGCTACTACTTCGTCGAAGGGCACTGTGACGAAGCGCACCCGGTGGGAGGCGCCGTATTTGTTCCACAGGTAGTAGGCCACTTCCTTAACGCCCAGCTCGTGCTGGCGTCCGCCCAGATTGAAGAACAGGAAGTGGGTGCGGATTCCGCGCTTCATGGTCAGGTAGCTGGCCACAGTGGAATCGAAACCACCGGAAACCAGCGACAGCACCGGGTCCTGGGTACCCAGGGGGAAGCCGCCGAGGCCGGCATGCTGTTCCTCGACCACGTTGAGCTTGTCGTGGCGGATCTCCAGCTTGACTGTGATGTCCGGGTTTTTCAGTTTCACCCCGGCCGCTTCGGTATTTTTATTAAGGCCGCCGCCCACGTACTGCTCCACATCGAGAGATTTGAAGTCGTGGTCGCCGGTGCGCTTTACCCGCACACAGAAGGTCTTGTCCTTGAGGGCGGGGCCCCACACCGACAGGGTCTTCTCGTACATATCGTGCAGGTCGCCCAGGGGGAACTGGCGCACGCGGGAGAAGTTGGCGATGCCGGGGGTGTGAGAGAGCAGCTCTTCGATGCGGCTGCCAAGGTGGGCCACGGCGTCCGGGGCGATCACATCGATCTTTTCCCAGTCTTTGCGCACCTGGATTCGGTCGTCCAGCTGGCGCAGCAGGCGCTGTAGGTTGTCCTTGAGCTGGCGCGACATACGTTTGCGCACCGGGTTGCTCTTGATGGTGATCTCGGGAAAAAACTTGACGACAAAGTGCATGGGAATCCGTGGGGTACCGCATGTTGATAGAAGGTGCGGCATTATAAACTAGCCGGAGGCAAGTTGGTTGTGCACTGTTTCTGCGCGAACAGGAGAGCAAATGTGCCAAATTGGTGCATTTAGCTGTGGCTGCACGGCCACAATACATCTATCCTGCCCCAGTCGGCCCAGTGCTGGGGCCCGCACCGGCACCAGTCGCGGCTGTGACGCCACTGCCCTAATTTGGCACACTCTTTGCTTTATTTCACGCCAGGTAAAGAGCGAATGCCGGCAGCAAAGGCATAGCGACCAAATACTTTTTAAGACCTGGAGGACAGCAATGTCAGCGAAAACGCTCGGTTTGATTAATGAGAGTGAGGCTAAGTGGATAGACCTGCGCTTCACCGACACCAAGGGTAAAGAACAGCACGTATCTGTGCCCGTGTCGGAGATTGACGACGAGTTCTTCGAAGAGGGCAAGATGTTCGATGGCTCCTCTATCGCTGGCTGGAAAGGCATCAACGAGTCCGACATGATCCTGATGCCGGATGACGAGACCGCTTTCCTCGACCCCTTCACCGACGAAAGCACCGTCATTATTCGCTGTAACATCGTCGACCCGATCACCGGTCAGGGCTATGAGCGTGACCCGCGTTCCATCGCGCTGCGCGCCGAAGAGTACCTGAAGTCCACCGGCCTGGGCGATACCGCACTGTTCGGTCCCGAGCCCGAGTTCTTCGTATTCGACGACATCACCTGGGGTGCCGAAATGGGTGGCGCCTTCTACAAGATCAACTCCGAAGAGGCAGCTTGGTCTTCCGGCCACAGCTTTGCCGAGGGCAATATCGGTCACCGCCCCGGTGTGAAAGGTGGTTACTTCCCGGTGCCTCCGGTTGACTCCCTGCACGACGTGCGTGCCGCCATGTGTTCCGCCATGGAGCAAATGGGCCTGCGCGTTGAAGTGCACCACCACGAAGTGGGCACTGCCGGCCAGTGTGAGATCGGCGTTGCCGCCAACACCCTGACCAAGAAAGCGGACGAAGTACAGATTCTCAAGTACGCCGTGCACAATGTAGCGCACGCCTACGGCAAGACCGCGACCTTTATGCCCAAGCCGCTGGTAGGCGATAACGGTTCCGGTATGCACGTTCACCAGTCCTTCACCAAGGACGGCGTCAACCAGTTTGCCGGCGATGCCTACGCGGGCTTGTCCGAGACTGCCCTTTACTACATCGGCGGTATCGTGAAGCACGCGCGCGCCCTGAATGCGATCTGTAACGCATCCACTAACTCCTACAAGCGCCTGGTACCTGGCTTCGAAGCCCCGGTTATCCTGGCCTACTCCGCGCGCAACCGCTCCGCTTCCATCCGTATCCCGTATGTGACTTCGCCGAAGGGCAAGCGTATCGAGACCCGTTTCCCGGATCCGACCGCAAACCCATACCTGGCGTTCGCAGCGCTGCTGATGGCGGGCCTAGACGGTATCAATAACAAGATCCACCCCGGCGACGCTGCCGACAAGGACCTGTACGACCTGCCGCCGGAAGAGCTGGCCGAGTACCCGACTGTTGCCGCCAGCCTGGAAGGTGCCCTGGACGCACTGGATCAGGATCGCGCCTTCCTCACCGAAGGTGGTGTATTCACCGACGACGCCATCGATGCCTACATCGACCTGAAGCGCGCCGAGGTTGAGCGCCTGAACATGACCACTCACCCGGTCGAGTTCGATATGTACTACTCCGTGTAATGGCGAGCGGTATCACGCCGATGCCGCCGAGCCGTTCTCGAAAAGCCCGCCCCGCTCTGGTGCGGGCTTTTTTTTTGGGGGTACACTGTCGGTTGAGGGGGTTACTTTTGCCGTCTGTGGCCGATACAGCGTTCGTGGATTAGAAAGCCTGCCCCTCTGCAGATTGGAGCCCGTTTGTAGGCAAGCACAAGGAGTACCGCTTCGCGGCTGATTGAGCTATGGGATATTTAAAACTGTTGCAGGCACTTTTTCTTGCCGTTCCCCTGCTGGCCCTCGCCGGCACCGATGGCGAAACCACCTCTAGTACCATTTACAAGGTTGTCGGCCCCGATGGCCAGGTGACGTTCAGCGATACGCCGCCCCCCAATGGGCAGGCGCAAAAGGTAGAGTTGGCCCCGATTAATGTGCAGCCAATCGCTCTGCCGCGCACCCTGCCGACCCGCAAGCTGTCGCCAAAAGATGAAAGTGACAAGGCCAAGGACGGTTACTCTGGCCCCTTTTCTATACAGATAGTGAGCCCCTTAAATGACGCCACCATCCCACCTGGGCAGCGTTTTATCCCGCTGCAGGTGGATGTGCAGCCGGTGTACCCGGAAGGGGCGAGTTTCTTTGCGGTGGTGGATGGCAAGCCCTGGAGTGGTCGCTCCTCGGGAGCGGGCCTGGATATCTCCCTGCTCGAGCGGGGTACCCACACCGTGCAGGCGGTACTTACCGATGCCAATGGCCAGGTACTGGCCAAATCCCAGGTGATTACGCTCTATGTGAAACGCCCTGGCGGCAAGCTGCCAGATAACCCGGCGCCGCGTGCACCGCAAGCTCCCAAAGCTCCGCTGGGACCGGGTATTCCCCAGGCTCAGCCCACTCCCTGATCCACTGCCTTAGCCGCTCCTTAAGCGGCTCCCTTACATGCCGCCACTGCAAATAACTTTTTTTGCGGCGGTGGCTTCCACCCCAGATCCGCCTGGTTAAATTTTGCTCTACGCACTAATATGGTGCGCACACGATTTTGCCCCCCGCAGTTTTGCCTGTGCCTGCGGCGGCTAAATCAGTCTCATGGTCGTGCACGCTTGGAGGTTGGGGAGAGCCCTGGGGCCTCTGGACGCGCCCCCCGATAATTCTGTGCGCCATTTTGGTTTGCTTTTTGCACTGGCTAGAGACAAGGGGTTATCGCGCCGGACGCAGGAGAGTGCCCGGGCCCGTTAGAAAGCGGAAACGATTGAATGCTTAATGATCGCCAGCTGCGTCAGCTTTTAGACAGTCTTACTTCAGCGGTACTGGTACTGGATGACCAGTTATTGCTTTGCTACCTAAATAATGCCGCTGAGGATCTGTTGGCTGCCTCCAGTGCGCGGGTCGAGGGTATGCCACTGCAGGAGGTAGTGCGGGAATCCGCCGCCGCAGAAAAGGCGCTGCACAACGCGCTCCTCACCGGGGAAAAGTTCACCGTGCGTCGCGCCCGCTGGCGCCTGCATAACCTGAAAACGCGGACCGTGGATTACTCCGTGAGCCCTGTGCCGGAGCTGGGGGTGTTGTTGGTGGAGGTGCAGCCGATGGATCGCCTGCTGCGCATTGCCCGTGAGGACGCACTGCTCAGCACTCAGGAAACCGCACGCAACCTGGTGCGAGGCATGGCCCACGAGGTGAAAAATCCCCTCGGCGGGATTCGCGGTGCCGCACAGTTACTGCAGCGCGAACTGCCTGACGCCTCCCTCGAAGAGTACACCCAGATCATCATCGAAGAGGTGGATCGCCTGCGAAATCTGGTCGATCGACTACTGGGGCCCCGCCAGCCAGTACAACTGGTGCCCAGCAATGTGCACGAGATACTTGAGCGGGTGGCACAACTGGTCGAGGCCGAATGCGGCGGGCAGCTGCAGATTCGCCGGGATTACGATCCCTCGATTCCCGACGTGCCGGCGGACCCAGAGCAGTTGATCCAGGCCCTGTTGAATATCGCCCGCAATGCCATGCAAGCCATTGATGAGAGTATCGGCCTCGCCAGTGGGGAAATCGTGTTGCGCACGCGCGTGCAGCGCCAGTTCACCATTGGTCGACGCCACTGCCCGCTGGTTTGCCGTATCGAAATTGAAGACAACGGCCCTGGCATTGCCGAGGAGATCCGCGAGCGCATTTTTTTCCCGATGATTTCCGGTCGTGCCGAGGGCTCGGGACTGGGGTTGTCTATCTCGCAAAATATTATCAACCAGCACCGTGGTCTAATTAAATGCGACAGCCGACCGGGTCGCAGTGTCTTCCAGATTTACCTGCCACTTGTTACCGAATCAGCCAATACAGGAACCTAGAGAATGGGCAATCGCGTTTGGATTATTGACGATGACCGATCAATCCGCTGGGTACTGGAGCGAGCACTGTCGCGAGAGGGGATTGAGACTCAGTGCTACGAGAGCGGCGATCGCGCCCTGGATGATTTTTACAGCGACTCCCCGGATGTAGTGATCAGCGATATTCGCATGCCCGGTTCCGATGGTTTTAAATTGTTGGAAAGATTTCAGGCGGAGCGTCCGGGCCTGCCAATCATTATTATGACCGCGCACTCCGATCTCGACAGTGCGGTTGCCGCTTACCAGGGTGGGGCCTTCGAATATTTACCCAAACCCTTCGATATTGACGAGGCCGTAGCAGTCACACGGCGCGCACTGGCGCACGCCAAGGAGCAGGTCCAGGAAGAACGGGCTGAGCCGGATAATGGCACCGGTAACAAAGAAATCATCGGCGAAGCGCCGGCCATGCAGGAAGTATTTCGCGCTATTGGACGACTGTCTCATTCCAATATCACCGTGCTGATTAATGGCGAATCGGGAACCGGTAAGGAG
The DNA here is from genome assembly GCF_056160005.1 of Microbulbifer sp. ABH2_005. Classification (NCBI taxonomy): domain Bacteria; kingdom Pseudomonadati; phylum Pseudomonadota; class Gammaproteobacteria; order Cellvibrionales; family Microbulbiferaceae; genus Microbulbifer; species Microbulbifer sp. ABH2_005. Next base: position 27,884 of record NZ_JBSWWI010000001.1, read on the forward strand.
CTGGTGGCTCAGGCCCTGCACAACCACAGCCCGCGCCGTAACAAGCCGTTTATTGCCCTCAATATGGCCGCGATTCCCAAAGACCTGATGGAGTCGGAGCTATTCGGACACGAGAAGGGTGCCTTTACCGGCGCCAGCGCTCAGCGGGCGGGTCGCTTCGAACAGGCCAACAGCGGCACTCTGTTTTTAGATGAAATTGGCGATATGCCGGCGGAGACCCAGACCCGGCTGCTGCGTGTTCTGGCGGATGGGGAGTTTTATCGGGTTGGTGGACATACTCCGGTAAAAGTGGATGTGCGTATCATTGCCGCCACCCACCAGAACCTGGAGGAGTTGGTGCGCGAGCATAAATTCCGGGAGGACTTATTCCACCGCCTGAATGTGATTCGAATTCACATCCCGCGCCTGGCGGACAGGCGCGAGGATATTCCGCGGCTGGTGCGCCACTTCTTCAATGCCGCCGCCGCAGACCTCGGTGTAGAGCCAAAAATTCTGAGTAAAGATGCCGAGGAATATCTCTCCGGCCTCGATTGGCCCGGCAATGTACGCCAGCTGGAAAACACCTGTCGCTGGATTACCGTGATGGCCTCTGGCCGCGAAGTGCATATCGAAGACCTACCGCAAGAATTGCACCAGCAGAGCAATGAGACCGAAGCACCGCTGGACTGGCAAAAAGCCCTGCGCATCTGGGCCGATCAAGCGCTCAGCGCCGGACGCAAGGAAATTCTCAGCGAAGCCGTACCCGCCTTCGAAAAAGCTTTGATAGAAATCGCGTTAAAACACACAGCCGGGCGCAAGCGCGATGCTGCGGATCTGCTTGGCTGGGGACGCAATACCCTGACGAGGAAGTTGAAGGAATTGGGGATGAACGGAGAGTAATTTCGAGCTTTTAATCGGCAAAAAAATAGAGAAGCCAAAAAAGGAAATATTCTTTTCAGCACCTAAAATTCTCATTAGCGTGAATTTGTAGCTCTTATTACTGAAACGATAAGGGAGAGTTTTTGTGAAAATCGAAGAGCTTTCTGTTGTTGAAAAAGTGCCATTCCTGTTTTGGGTAAAAGACCGGCAGGGAAAATATCTCTGGGGAAATCGCAAAATTTGTGAATTGGCCGGTGAGGAAGTGGAAGGCAAGACCGATGCCCAGCTGCCCTGGTCGGATAACGCTGTGGAATTGCGAGATGATGACTTAAAGGTCTTCGCCTCAGGAGATCCCATCTATTCTCATGAATTTATCGATAAATCCTCTGAGGGCAGGGCTAACTTGAGCGTTTGCAAGTGGCTCGATGATTTTGAAGGGCAGCAGTGCTGCTTCGGCATTTCTTTTATTAGTGACTGAGCGAAGTATTGTAACCTGCTTATGAATCCGGTTCAGGGGTGACCGGGCTCACATGCGGATCACTGCTTTACCCTCTCCGCATTTTCCGTTTTCTCCACGCCAAGTTTGGCCAGATTACTGGCGATATCCTCTGCGCTGGTGGCGGGATTGATATCTTTATCGATTTTTAGAATATTCCCATCCTTGCCGATATAAATAGTGACGCGCCGGGCGAGTTTGATAATAGGAATGAGTACACCGTAGGCTTTCGCAACCTCTCCCGTGGGGTCGCTGAGCAGGGGGAAGTCGGCGGAATTGTATTCAGAGAATCGGACATTTTCGTCGAGCTTATCGGTGCTGGCCATAAAGTAGGTGACGTTAAAGGCCCGGATTTGGTCACCGTTTTTAGCCAGGGATTTGCACTCTATTGTGCAGTTTTTGGTAAAAGCCCTGGGATACCAGGCGATAACCACCGCGGTCTTGCCCACATAGTCTTTCAGCGAGTGCGTCTTTCCATCTGTGCCCCGCAAGGTGAAGTCGGGCGCTTTTTGCCCGACTTCCAGTGCCATCAGCGGCAAGCTGAGCATGGTGGCGAGAATCAGGGTTAACCAATATTTCATAGGGACATCCGCTCTGGCAAAAGTGGCGTCTAATCTATTGCCATTGTGTGCCTCACATCAGTATATGACGCTTATATGGCTAAGACCTGCCGCATTTTCTATCTTTACCAAATATGACTAACCAGTGCTCACACTTTGAGTCAGCTCAAGTAATGTTCGAAAGCGCTGCAGTAAACCGAGTTCAGGTTTCGACAGCGCGGTTAAATAGCGTAAAAAAAGAAAGTGATCTCAAATTACTCGCTATCTTTCTTTGGCTGCATCAGCATATCGTTGCCTTCGGGTTTCGGTGGCATCAGCATATCTTCCGGGTGGACAAACTCCCGCATAAAGATTTCCCAGAAAGCGAGGAACAATGCGGCTAGCAGGGGGCCCATGGCGAAGCCACTGATGCCAAACAGTATCAGGCCGCCCACGGTGGAAAACAGCACCAGGTAATCCGGCAGCTTGGTATCCCGCCCTACCAAAATGGGGCGCAGCAAGTTGTCCACCAGGCTGATTACGGTAAATCCGTAGGCTAGTAGTATGGTGGCCTTGACCGGCTCGCCAACCCCATACAGATAGATCGCCGCAGGAAACCAGATCAGTGCCGCACCAACGGCGGGCAGTAATGATAATAGGGTCATCAACACACCCCACAACAGGGGGGCGGGCAAATCGAGTACCCAGAAAATAATGCCACCCAGGCTACCCTGGGTAATTGCGACTACCAGGTTGCCTTTAATAGTGGCTCGGGTGACTTCGGCAAACTTAGCCAGTAGCAGGTGCTCACGCTCATCACCAAGTGGCAGTGCGTGAATAATCAAGTTGACCAGTCTCTCCCCATCGCGAATTAAAAAGAAAGTGAGGTAGAGCATCAGGCCGAGCATGACAAAAAAATTGACAGTGTTCTGCCCCACTTCTATTGCGTTTTTTGCAATAAAACTGCCAGCATTCATTACCCCGCCAAGTAAACGTTTCTTGGCCTCGTCGATATCTACACCGATACCCTCAAGGAAATCGTTGACGCGTGGAAAGGCGCTGCGTACCTGTTCTAGGGATTTAGATACATCGATTTGTCCCTCCTGCACCTTCTGATAAAGCGTTACCGCTTCATTGATAAAGGAGGTGGCCACCACCAATACTGGTATCACCAATAACACGATGCACATAAAAAGGGTCAGCAGCGCCATGGAATTGGGAGAACTGGGAAAGCGCTGCATTAATAGGCGGTACACGGGATAAAAAATCAGGGCGATAGCACAAGCCCAAAAAATTGGTGTGAAGAAGGGCTTAATCAGCACCATAAAAGCCACTGACACCAAGATCAGCGAAAGAATAAATGAGCGCCTTTCTAATTTTTCCTGCACTGGAACTTCCTCTACTTCTGCAAAGCCCTGTGGTATCGGGCGCCTAATTTGCGATCTATCTAAGCAGAAGCAAGGGGGATTTACCAGCGCCTGTAACCACAGGTGTCTACATGAAAGCGAATACCTTTATAAATGCCCAGCCCCATATTCCATTGCTTGCCTTTGTGTTTGTGGATATCTCTCAGGACAGGAACTAATTGCTCGCGGGTGAATTTTTTCTGCGGCACTATATCCAGGCCGCAAAAGCGCAAATGCTTACTGCCTTTGGAACCGCCGGCCTTGCTGTTGTAGCTGGTGGTACGCCAGCCGGAGACTACGGTAACGGGGCCGATGCGTGGCACTATTTCCCGTTGCAGCACCCTCAGGGTGTAAATCATTAATCCCCAGTTTTCCACCGGTGGAATAGCGAAGGCAGGTTCATCCAGATCTCGCCAGTCGCTGCCCTGGCGCAGGAGTTCAAAGGGGGCTACCACTTGGTCCACCCGATTGATGTGCAGGTAATTCTTTAGCTTGGCAAATAGAGCCTGGTTTTCCTTCTGCTTGAGAAAGCGGCTGAAGACCCGCTCTGAGGCTGCAGGGTATCCCTGGATATCGTAAACCTCTGGGGTTCCCGGTAGTGGCAGTAATTCAATGGGACTGAGGATTCGCTCGCCCAAATCGCGCGTTTTCTCCGAAGTGAATAGCAGCGCAATCATAATGGCGATAAGCAGCAGCCCACCGAGAAGGAGTAGCCAGCGGCGCCGGGTTCGAGAGATGCCTGATTGACGATTACTGTTGTCTTGTATAGCCATGCTTCAATCCACCAGTTGCCATGAGCGATAGCCACAGGTATCGATATGAAAGAGCAGTCCTCCACCGAGACCCAGGCCGAAATTGCTTTCTGGTCCCAGGCGCGCGTGCAGGGCTTGCAGCTCTTCCACAAGTTCACCGTGGCTGATATGGGATATTGGAATCAGGTCGAGGGCGCAGAATGCCCGGTGACGGGATTTATCAGTGTGCTCCAGCTCGCGGTTATAGCTGTCATTGCGGAACCCGGTGACCACCGCGACCGGGCCGATCAGAGGCACAATCTGCTCCTGCAGTAGCTTTAGGGTGGCGACTATTTTGGGCCACTGATCTTGCGGGGGGAGAGAGAAGGGGGGCTTCTCAATTTCCAGCCATTCGCTACCTTGGCGCAAAAGATCACTTACCGCAGTGACTTCGCCTATTCCCTGGCTCTGCAGGTAGTCACTGAGTGCCTGCACCCGTGCACGGTTGTCGTTACTGCGCAAAAAACTCTCAAAACTCTCTTCGCTGGCGATGCGATAGCCGCGAGTTTCCACATAGGGTTTTTCCTGCGACTTGAACCACAGCCACAACCAGAGGGCCGCTAGCACGCCAGCAAGTAGCAGGGTCAGGCTGGCCACCACAACAAAGTTGGTGCGCCGGCCGGGAGGCTGGTGGGGGTAGAGTGTCCTGAAGCGAGTAAAGGAATTGCCTTCAGACATGGGGTGCGGCTACAGCTCCGAAATTTGGCCTGAGACGTGTAAGTCTGCGCACGGACGTCTATTTCGTCGGCGCTTCTTTAAACACTATAGCCGCAAAAATCGACACGCTGCTTAAATGCCGCTCCGCTTAAGAAAAGGCAAATAAAAAAGCCCCGCTACCTTGCGGCAGCGGGGCTTTTTTGTGCTTCTAAAGAAGGCTACTTAAAAGGCATTAGGCCTTGGGGCCGGCACTTTTCACTTCATCGCTGACATTGAACTTTTCAATGTTTTCGGCGAACAGCTTGGCCAGCTTACCGGCCTGGTCGTCATAGGCGGCCTTGTCTTCCCAGGCTTCGCGCGGGTTCAGGTAGGCCTTGTCGACGCCCGGTACTTCCAGAGGAATATCCAGGTTCAGGGTTTCCAGGTGCTCGGTGGCAGCGCCTTCTAAGGCGCCGCTCTGGATAGCGGCTACCACAGCGCGGGTAACCGGGATCGGGAAACGCTTGCCGTTGTCGCCAGAGCCGCCGGTCCAACCGGTGTTCACCAGGTATACCTTGGAGCCGAAGTCCTCAATACGCTTCATCAGCAGGTCCGCGTACTCACGGGGGGCACGGGGCATAAACGGAGCGCCGAAGCAGGTGGAGAAAGTCGGGTGAATACCGGCCTCTGCACCCAGCTCGGTAGAGCCGACGCGCGCGGTGTAACCGGACAGGAAGTGGTATGCCGCAGCCTCTTTGGAGAGGATGGATACCGGAGGCAGTACGCCGGACACATCGCAGGTAAGGAAGATAACGTTCTTCGGCTCGCCGGCGCGGTTCTCCAGCTGGCGCATTTCAACATGCTCCAGCGGGTAGGAGCAGCGGCCGTTCTCGGTGAGACTGGTGTCACAGTAGTCGGCGGTGCCGTTTTCGTTGGTCACTACGTTCTCGACGATAGCGCCGAAACGGATAGCGTCCCAGATTACCGGTTCATTCTTTTGGCTCAGGTCGATGGTCTTGGCGTAGCAGCCACCTTCCATATTGAATACTGCACCCTTGGTCCAGCCGTGCTCGTCGTCGCCGATCAGGTAGCGCTCGGGGTCTGCGGACAGGGTGGTCTTGCCGGTGCCGGACAGGCCGAAGAACAGGCAGGTATCGCCGTCTTCGCCAACGTTGGCGGCACAGTGCATGGGCATAACGTCTTTTTCCGGCAGCAGGAAGTTCTGCACGGAGAACATGGCCTTCTTCATCTCACCGGCGTAGCGCATACCCGCCAGCAGCACACGGCGCTGGCCGAAGTTGATGATAACGCAGCCTTCGGAATTGGTGCCGTCGCGCTCAGGCTCACACACAAAGTTAGGCGCGTGCAGGATGCGCCACTCTTCCTTGCCCTTGGGGTTGTACTTCTCGGCGCGGATAAACATGTTGCGGCCGAACAGGTTGTGCCAAGCGGTCTGGGTGGTTACGACAACCGGCAGGTAGTGATCTTCGTCCTGGCCAACGTGCAGCTGCTGTACAAAGCTGTCGGCGCCGGCGACAAACGCTTCTACGCGGTCCCACAGGGCATCGAACTTGTCCTGCGGGAAGGGGCGGTTCACATTGCCCCAGGCGATACTGTCGGCGGTGGAGGGTTCTTCCACAACAAAGCGGTCCGCCGGGGAGCGGCCGGTGCGGGCACCAGTTTCAGTGACCAGCGCGCCGGTGTCGGAAAGTTTGCCCTCGCCGCGCGTAAGAGCCTGCTCTACCAATTGTGCTGGTGAAAGGTTCTTATAAACCAGCGCGGTGTCGTCGATCTGTGCCATTCGTCGATTACCCGTGAATGTTGGATAGTAAAAAAATTAGGGCCGCCCAAGTATTAGACAGCCAGGCAAAATTAGGGGGGCGCATTATGGCAAAATTCAAAATAAGCGGATAGCAAACACGATCACTTTTTGCGCTTTGACAGCGCTGTCATTGCAAATTAGAGCGTTTTAAATTCATGTAATCTATGTAGTATTTTTACCCTATAGATTTTATGAATTTTTGTGCGAAAAAGAGGGTGTCACCGGCGGCGGAGAGAGCTCCTCACCGGCGACGATTTCTCTAGTGCAGGGTATGGGGCGGGGCATTGAGCAGGGATTCGACCTGCTCCCGATCAAAGCGGTACTGCGCGTTACAGAACTGGCAATCGCTGACAATTTCACCGTTCTGCTCTTCCAATAATCGGTACACGTCCTCGGCGCCGAGGGAAACCAGGGCACGCGCGCTGCGCTCCCGCGAGCAGCTGCACTTGAAGCGGATACTGTCGGTGCCCAGGGTGGCCGGTTTCAACTGGTGGAACAGGCGGTGAATCAGCTCATCGTGGGGTACATGGTACAGTTCCTGGGCGGTCACGGTGTTTGCTAAGTGCAGAGCGGTTTCCCAGGCGTCGTTATTCTCTTCGGCACTGGCGGCATTATTGCCGGGTAATACCTGCAGCATTATGCCGCCCACGTTGCTGCCATCGCACTCCAGCCAGAAGCGTGTTTCCAGCTGTTCCGATTGGGCAAAGTAATCCTCCAGGCACCCGGCCAGGTTGTCCTTCTCCAGAGGCACCACCCCTTGGTAGCGCTCTCCGCGCTTGGGTTCCAGGGTGATGGCGATGACGCCGCGGGGGCCGATCATGTCCATCAGACTGGCGTCCTCACTGATCTGTGTACCTTCGGCGATACGGGCTATGCCGCGCAGATCGCTGTGGTGGGTGCACTCGGCCATAATCATCGGCACATCGCCCTCACCGCGGGCCTGCAGGCTCAATATGCCCTCGAACTTCAGGGTAGTGGAGAGCAGGCAGGCGGCTGCGAGAAACTCTCCCAGCAGATGCGCTACCGGAGTCGGCAGTGGGTTGTGCTTAAGCACTTCGCGGTAGGCATCGGTGAGGGTCACCATCTGCCCGCGAATATCGTGTTGGGAAAAGATAAAGCGTTCCAGCTGATCGGACATAGATCGAGTGCCTCGGTATTAAAACCGCGGGATTTTAGAGGTGGATATGTCTAAATGGTAGCCGGCCCGGACAATTATGGCGCCGGCAAGTGGATGCCGGCGTTGGGGATGGGGTGCGCCTCAGCCGCAGCGGCGGGCGATCTCCTGCTTGAGCTTCTTGGCCATCTGCTGGCGCTCGCGCTCTGAATAGCGTACCTCCTTGCCATTCTTGTCGATAAAGGCCACGCGCCCGTTGATCGAGCGCAGGCGCTGGCGAGCATTGCTGCAAATGCGCTGCTGTTCCTGCTGCTGCGCACGTTGTTCCTTTTGCTGGCGCTGTTGGAATTCGCGATCTGCGCTGGTGGTTCCGGAGGTGGTCAGGCTCGGTCGTTTCCTGGTGGCCTCAGCGGCATTGATCGGGCCCAGTTGCCCGGAGATATCCTGGGCCTTGACCTCTGCAGGTGGGCGATCACTGAAGTGTACCCGCCCATCGGCATCGACCCAGCGGTAGAGTTCACCGGCACTGGTGCTGGCAGCCACTAGCAGGCTGCCGAATAGGATTCCTCTCAGTTGTTTCACGGCTTCTCCCTAGCCCATACTGCGGGCCTTACTCCTCTTTATTGGCCAGTCTGCTGAACAGCCCCTGCGAGTGGCGCTGGGGTATATGGTAAGTCTGCAGAATCAGCGGTTCCTGCTCCTGGGCTTCGGCGTGATCCAGCACCATGCGGTAGCCGGAGCGGTCGCGCAGCTCCACAAAGTTTTCTTTGTTGGTTTCCATCAGCTGCGCAAACTCATCGAAGTCCGCGACATTGTGGCCATTCACCGAATCGATAATCCAGTTCTTCCAGTCGTGGTAACCCAGGTTAACGTTGGCGGGCAGCACCTTGAGGGCGACCACCAGTTCGCGTCGGCTCTCTTCGCCCCACTGGTTGCGCGCATAGAGATAATCGATTGGCGCTTTGGAGTGCCAGCTCTTGCCCCAGCGCTTGATCAGGTTCATGTTCAGGGGCACGAAGACCACGCCGCCATAGATGTAGTAGCGCGGTTGTCGGTCGAACTGTTCACCCACCACCAGGGCGCGCGAGGGCGGTGCGGCCGCTAAGGCCACTTGCGCGGTCTGCTCTTCCCCGTTGCGGGAGAAACGGACCGGCAGTTTGTCGCCGACATGGTGGCGGTCTACAGCGTAGTGGTAATTGGTGCGCTGGTTCTCGCGCCACTCTACGGTGCGATCGGCGGCGACCTCGAAGCCATCCACTTCGAGCAGTACGTCGCCGGGCTGGAAAATCTCAGCGGCGGGGGAGTCACTAAAGACCTTGACGATCATGGCGCCGTCTTGGTCCTCATCGAGGCCGGCCGCCTTCTTCATGGAGGGGCTCTCCAGGCTCTGGGTGACCACGCCCAGCTCGGGGAAGCCCTGGTGCTCCCCGTCTTCGGAGTCTTCAAGTACGTGGGCGATTACGCTGGGAGGAACGAAGTAACCGAGGTTTTCGGCACTCTGGTTGGTCTGCATGGCCACACCGACAATACGCCCGCCGGAGATCACCGGGCCGCCGCTATTGCCGGGGTTGATGGCCGCATCGATTTGGCCGGCCATCAGGAAGCTCTCGGCGTGGGCGTAGTACTGATGTTCCACCCTGGACAGCACGCCGCGGGTAATCGACAGGGACTTGCCGCCGATGGGGTAGCCATACACGGTGACCTCTTCCTGTAGGTCTGGCAGTTTGCCCAGCGTTAGGGGGCGGGTGTCATTGAAAAAGTTGTCGTCGTCCACGGTGAGCAGGGCCAGATCCGCATCGTGAGAAATAAACTTTACGCGGGCGCGGAATTTCTTGGCATCGCCATGGCGCTGAACCTGAATAAAGCTGCCATTGGCTACCACATGGGCATTGGTGAGTATCTGCTTGTTGCGGATTACCGCACCGGAGCCGGATAGCTGCTTGGGGTTCAGCAGTGCCCAGGGATTGAAGTAATCCGGAGCAGCGGCTGTGGTGTAAATCTTGATAATCGAACGCTTGAGTTGCTCGTGTTCACGGCTATCGGCAAGGGCCGTCTGCACTCCGAGCAAAAGCAGCAAAGAGATGGCGATCAGTCGTTTCATCGTGGCTGTTTTCTATCGGGTTAAGTGGGGGCAGTTTAGCAGCTATAGATAAAAATGGCGGAAATTTCACCAATTTTGTCATTTGCCGCTACTCCTGTTCTCGCAGGAAGCGGTGAATCTGGCGGCGTTGTTTTTTATTGGGACGCTCGCGCTGGATTCCGGCATTGGCCGCCTGGCGCTCACTGCGCTCCTTTTCGCGTCGGGCAATGCTGTCCTCGGTCTCGCGGTAGAGGGTGCGGGCGACCTCGGCGCCGCGGCGCTGGTCAGAGAGGTCGATAACCTCCACTTCAATCAGGTCCCAGCCCTGGCGGATACTCAAGAGCGCGCCAATGGTGAGGTCCTTACTGGCTTTGACCCTGTGTCCATCGGCGTGCACCTTACCGCCTTCAATAGCCTGTTTGGCGATGCTACGGGTCTTGAAGAAGCGTGCGGCCCAGAGCCACTTGTCGATACGTACTTTTTCCATCGAATCCTGTTGATCAATATAAACTTGGGCCCGGGTTATACGGGCTTATTGCTGCTGCGTTTTGCTGCTGTGTTGCAGCGACATAATTTCATCGAAGTGGTGAATCGCCGGGAAGTCGCTGATCTCCCGTTTGGGGCCGCGGCTGTCCGGCTGGCGGATACACAGCAGGTGGGCGATGCCGTAATCCTGTGCGGCGGCCAGTACACTCTGGTTGTCGTCCACAAACAGGGTGCGCCCGGGATCGAAAGCCACTTCCTCGCGCAGGGCATGCCAGAAGCTTCCACTTTCTTTGGCGTGTCCATAATCATGGGAGGAGATGATGTCGTCAAACCAGTGTTCGAGGCCGGTGATTTGCAGCTTGTGATCGAGTCCGTGGCGGTGTGCATTGGTGACCAGGTAAGTGGGCTTGCGCAGCTCCTGCAGCCCCTGCAGGAAGGCTTCGGTGTGGGGGCGCAGGGCAATGCGCTCCTCGATCTCGCGCAGTATCGCGAGAATATCCAGCCTCAGGGTTTCCGCCCAAAAATCCAGGCAGTACCACTCCAGGGTGCCGCGGCGCGCATCAATTTCCCGCTGCAGTTCCACCTGGGCCCGCTCGGGGTCGAGGCCGTGGACCTCGGCGTAGCGTTTGGGCAGGTGGTCGAGCCAGAAGTGGTTGTCGTAGTGCAAATCCAGCAGGGTGCCGTCCATATCCAGCAGCACGGTGTCGATACTTCGCCAGTCGAGCATGGGGCCTGTCTACCTCTCAGTGGTGGGGTGGGAAGCCAAAGTGTAGTTCTCCCAACATATCCCCAGTATGAAGGTTGGCATTATGCCTGGGAGCGGCGTATGCCGTACAGGATGACAATCTGAGCGCCGTAATAGGTGAGCATAATTGCCGTATCGGCCAAGGGTAGCGGTGCAATAAATTTGTTAACGGCGATCAACGTATCGGACAGCATGAAAGTGAGTGCGCCGGCGAATAGCAGCCCGGAATTGCCCCGGTGAGCCCCGGCGCCAAGCGCCATGGCGACAATGGCCAGCAGATATAAAAGCACCGCTGGTGCCAGCTCTCCCGCCGCGGGAAGTATCCAACGGGCCAGTCCCACCGCGGCCAGAATCACCGGTAGGATACGTATTAGGCTGCGGCGATTGCGGAAGTCGGCAAAGCGTAGGAAATTTGCGGCGTAAAGGAGTTGTGCCACCAGAAAGGCGCCCAGGCCGAAGATAAACTGCTGGGCAAATGTCATTTCCAATAGCACATCGCCGAGTGCGGAAAAAGCCAGGGCCGCCAGTGTCAGGCTGCGGCTGAGCCCCTTTAGATGGCGCATGGCCATCAGGGCAAGTATGGCGATTGGCAGTGCTTTCAGCGAAGCCATCCACAGCCCTTGAATCGCCAAACCATCGAGCAGCATAAAAACAGCGGCAAAGAAAAAAAATGCGGTGGGCATAAATAGACTTGTGTGGTTTGCACCACGGGCATCGGAGGTCATATTCGGATTCATAGCTGCACCTTTAATACTGGTTTTTATGGTTATTGGTATGAGGCCAGCCAATAAATGTGGCACAAAGAAGTGTTGCCACCAACCGGGTCGCCATAAATTCACAGATCTGCGTGAAACAAGCTCCGAAAACCAGCCCCTGTTGATGACGGCGACTATTTGCAGGGAGGTTTACGCGCATGTTGTGTTACTTGGATTTTCTTGTGGGTCTCTTGGGGCAGTGCACATCTGGGTTACTATCTGCGCACAGGAAATTATTTGTCGGCAGGCTGCTGTCTGCCGGGAGAGTCAATAACGGAGAGCTTCATCGATGAAGGCAGCCAATATTCTGGAAACCATCGGCAATACCCCCCATGTGCGCATCAACCACCTGTTCCGCCCGGATATCGAGGTGTGGATGAAAGTGGAGCGCTTTAACCCGGGCAGCAGTATCAAGGACCGTATTGCCCTGGCGATGATTGAGGATGCCGAGCGCCGCGGTGCTTTGCAGCCCGGTGGTGTGATTATCGAACCCACCTCCGGTAACACCGGCATTGGTCTGGCCATGGTAGCGGTGGTGAAGGGCTATCGCCTGATTCTCACTATGCCGGAATCCATGTCGATGGAGCGCCGCCAAGTAATGAAAGCCATGGGTGCAGAGTTAGTGCTTACCCCTAAGGAGCAGGGCATGGGCGGTGCAATTGCCAAGGCCGAGGAACTGCTGAAACAGCATGAAAATAGCTGGATGCCACAGCAGTTCTGCAACCGCGCCAATGTCCAGGTGCATCGCGAGACCACCGCCAGAGAGATCCTCGCAGATTTCCCCGAGGGACTCGATTATTTGATTACCGGTGTCGGCACCGGAGGCCATATTACCGGTTGCGGTGAAGTGCTTAAGGAGTCCTTCCCCAAATTGCAGGTCTTTGCTGTCGAGCCAGAAAATTCTCCAGTGATCAGCGGTGGCGATAAAGGCCTGCACCGACTGCAGGGGATTGGGGCTGGGTTTATTCCTGAAGTGCTCAATACCAAGATGCTCGACGGCACTATTTTGGTGAGTGGGGAAGACAGTTTCGAGATGGCGCGCAGGTGCGCTTTGAAGGAGGGAATTTTTGTGGGCATTTCCTCCGGTGCCAGCTTGGCGGCATTGAAAAAACGCGAGGGCGAATTCGCCCCAGGCAGCCGTGTGCTGATTTTCAGTTATGACAGCGGTGAGCGTTATCTGTCTGTAAAAGACCTCTTTTCCGCGTGAAGCCTTATACTCACCAGCTGAAAATAAGGGAGTTTTAATGAATAAGGCATTATTGGAGCAGGTGATTGCTATCTGCAAAAACGCCAGCGAGGCAATTCTGGAGGTTTACCACAGCAGCGCTGAGCTGGAAGTGGATACTAAAGCGGATGATTCGCCGGTGACTGCTGCCGACCTGGCGGCCCACAAAATCTTGGCGCCGGCTCTGGCGCGATTGATTGAAGGAGTGCCGGTATTATCCGAAGAGCAGGAAATGCCGTCATTTGCCGAGCGCAGCCAATGGCAGCGTTACTGGATAGTGGACCCGCTGGATGGCACCAAGGAATTTATCCGCCGCAACGGCGAATTCACGGTAAATGTGGCTCTTATTGAGAATGGCGAGCCCGTGTTGGGGGTGGTACATGTGCCGGTATTGGATATTACCTATGCCGGTGGCAAGGGCGATGGTGCCTTTAAACGCACCGAATCTGGGGATACCGAAATACGCGTGCGCCCACTGAAGCCGCGTTTGGAGGCAGGCGAAGCAGTTGAATTGGTTGCCAGCCGCAGTCATGGTGCCGGTGCCGTGGATCAATTGGTAGAGCGTATTGAATCCAGGCTTGGTGCGGTGGCCTGTAAAAATATGGGTAGCTCTCTCAAACTGTGTCTGGTGGCTGAGGGGAATGCTGATCTCTACCCGCGACTCGCGCCCACTTGTGAGTGGGATACAGCGGCGGCCCAGGCGGTGGTTGAGGCGGCTGGTGGCATCGTGGTGGACGATACCTTCAAGCTATTGCGTTACAACCGTAAAGACTCATTGCTGAATCCATTTTTCTATGTAATCGGTGATGCATCTTACGACTGGCAGGATTTGCTCATTGCAGAGTCCCCTGTAAACTAAGCTTGCCTCGCCCTCACTTCGGTGGGGGCGAAAATTATTCTCTTCCTTTATTTTCTAAACAACTTTTTCACCAGCTTAAAAGGCCGGACCATGCCTCTCCAGGTGAGTAGCAAAGCGCTCGATCCCAGTGAAATTCGCTGTTTGCGCAGAGAGCTGGAGCAGGAAATTGCCTGGTTACAGCGGCAACAAGAAGCTTTGACAGATTCCGAATCGGAAAACCAACAATCCCTGCGGCGCACGCTAGAGGCATGATCTTTTCCCGCCGGGCGCTTCTCGGAAGAATGCCGCGCTAACCTTCCTGTCAATCTCCTAACATAAAGTTTTTATATCTTTCGATCGCAGTTGTCTTTTATCCATTCCTCTAATACGTATTTCAGGAAAACGTGCAATTTCCCGAAATATATTTCAATTTAAATCCAGAAAATTAATCCGAGTATGAATGGTTTTCTCTTTATATTTTCTCTGGGTAGTAAGAATCGTTGCGCAGGATTAATTGCATTGGGGAAATAATTGATTTTACTTGCCATATTTCCTTCGCAGTATTGAAACCCGTCTACGCTTTGGAAAGCCAATGTATAAGAGAATTTTCCAATGCGCTATCCGGTTGTGCTTCACAACATCGAATACGCCGGCTTTGGTGCCATAGCACCGGACCTGCCGCATTGTCATTGCTATGCCGAAACCTTGGATGGCGCCCTGCAAAAAATGGCGGAAACTATATTTCAGCGCCTGGAGGAGTTACGTATAGCCGGGAAACCAATGCCTCAACCTCAGGAGGTGGATGATTTGCGTGATAACCCCGCTTTTGCCGGCGGTATCTGGGCCATTATTGATGTTGAGAGTGTATAGGATTGTCTTGCTGCACAAATTGGAATGGTTGTGCATGGCCTATTTTTTCTACCAAATAATCCTGATAGCGCCATAAAGGTAAAAAGATAAATAGGTTTGGTGAACGAATAGGTATCGAGCTACAAGGATGGATTGAATGAAGACAGTGTTATGTATCCTGGCTCTGCTGTTATCGTCAACAGTCGCTGCGAAGGAGTGGAATAATCCTTTCGATGGTATTGAGTCGGGTGAATATCGGCTTATTACCACGCTGGGATTGGGTTCTGGAGAGTTGCAGCTCAATGATCAACGGGATTTTTTTGGCTATGTCAGTGTAGGGGTGACACCCGCGGGGGGTGTTTGGCAGGTAAATTTACAATTTTCCCGCTTCAATGATAACCATGTGCGAATCAATCAGGTCGGGCTGAATTTTAAGGTGGATTTTACCTTAAATTGCTATGTTCAGTGCCTCTATTGGATGGCGGGCTGGAACTATGCCGACGTGGATCTGAATGATGTTCGCAAGCATGGTTATTGGTATCACCATAAAGATAAGTGGCATCAGTATGATGTTTATGACAAGGGAAAAGACTGGTATTACGACGGCCATTATTACCATGTGATAGACGCCAGTGGCAGTGATTCTTTCTGGAACTTAGGGCTTGGCTACCGATTTATGTGGAACCAGGATTTTGATACCTCTATCGAATACAACTACAACGATATCAACTCTGTCTATAGGGTAAATCTGGGTCACCTGCGGACTTTAAGTCTGAATTTTTCCTATCGTTTTTAAATAAAAATCTATGTTAAGCGGGAAATTCGAGTAGTTTCCCGCTTAACATGCTATGGCCGGTTTTTTAGACCGGAAAAATAATCAGCACATTTTAAATACGATAAATGGTTTTAATCCATAAGGTTCTGCCGGGCTCATTGACCCTATCCAGCTGCGGAAAATTGGGGATTTCCGCTCCCGCACGGCTAATATGTTCGGCATAGGTCTCATCCAACAGGTTGTCGATACCAGCGGTTAACAGCAGTCGCTGGTTTGGACGCCAGCCGGCATTGATGGACAGTACATTGGCAGAATCCGTGGGACCAAAGTCCTGCCCAATAATATTACCCTTGCCGACATCGACGCGATCCTGACTGGCAATGGCCCGCCACAGAATACCCGCCGACCATTGAGCCTGCTCATAGTGCAACCCTAGGCGTGTTTCCAATGGGGGTAGCTGGGCCAGGGTGGTCTCGTCCGTATCGTTGGCACCGCGCACTGAAGTGACGGTGAATTCGGTGCGCCAGTTATCGTTTAATTGATAGCTGGCATCCAATTCCAAACCCCAGGTACGTGCCTGGATATTGCGTATTACCGCAACAGTCCGACTATCTGCCGACTCTCCCATATCCATTGCACTACCCATTGCAGCATCCATGGATGACATGGTGTCCATATCTGACATCAACGCCGGCTTTTGGTAATCATTCTGCACTAGTAGATAGTCGCGGATATCGCTGGCAAAAGCGGAAATACTGGCGGACAACTTTTCGGTGCGATAGATAGCGCCAATATCTAGCTGACTGGTTTTTTCCGACTCTATGTTGAGCGCGCTGTAGGAGTCTGCCGCCTCGCGGGAGAATATCTCCCAGTAATCTGGGAAGCGCTCGCTGTATCCGAGTCCAGCATAAAGAGTGGCGGAACTATTGGGAGCGCTCGGCAGGGCTAACTCGTAGCGCATAAAACCGCTGGGCAATCGCTCGGAGCGGCTTTCGCCGGCGGTTGGGTTATCTACTTTGGCCATCATGGAGACCGAGATGGTCTCGCGCAGATCTTTCGCTTTCCAGTCGTCCAGCCTGGCGCCGGCGATCCATCGTTGGTTGGGAGCAAACTGCCAGCTGGCCTCGGAGAAAATGCCCAACTGAGAAAATTCCGCATCCGCATCCCACTTCAGTGAGCGATAATCCATCATCGACTGGTTCATACTCATGCGGCCGCGGTGACGGTTTTCCCAGGTATCCAGGCCTGCTGTCAGCTCAATGTTATCCGCAGGATTCAGCTGCAGGCTCAGCTTGGCACCCATGGTTTCGCTGTCTAAATTCATGACGACTGGGGTAGTCGTCATTCCCGAGGGTTCACGCAGGCTGTAATTATCCATGATGTGATCGATGGTGTTGTAATAGATCTGCACGTCGATGGTATTCAGCAGATCGCCGATATTGCTGCGGCGGTATTTGGCTTTGTAGCTTTCCCGCGCAAATTTACTGCCATCTACGCCGCGGTCGGCATAGGCCGCTTCGGCATCGCTAAAAGCAGTTTCGAATTCCAGACCATTGTCATCGTCAGGGGTCCAGGCCAGATTGGCCTTGCCACTCCAGCGCTCGTAGTTCGAATGTACCGGATTACCGTCGCCATCCTCATAATCATCCGCAGAGGCAGAGGTCGCCGAACCGCGCAGGGAAAATTCCGGGGTTTTATAAGCCAGATCAAAGAGTCCGTCTTTTCGATCGGCGCTGCCGCCGAGCAGGCTCGCATGCATATCCCATTCGGGTTCGGTAGGACGTTCCTGTAGCTGATTGAAAAGTACAACCCCAGCGGAATTACCCGGTCCGTGAGCGACACTCTGGGGGCCCTTAATTACCTCTATTTCATCGAGGCTTTCGGGGAAAATATAGGCGGTAGGCGGGTCCATACGGCCGGGACAACCGCCCATAAGAGACTCTCCATCCAGTAACATGCCCAGGCGCGAACCACCCATGCCTCGCAACAGGGGATCGCCACTGGTGCCACCTTTGCGTACCACGGAAAATCCGGGAATGGTTTTTAGATAGTCGGCGCCGTCGTTGGCAGGCAGAGGCTGACGAGGCATTTTCGGGTCCGTCAGCAGATTTAGTGGCTGCTCGGTTTTTACTCCGGTGACCACCATCTGCTCCATTTCACGCTCTTTTTTTTCATTGACCTCGCTGGCCATTAAGGCTGCGGGAAAGGTGCAGCCGGCAATAATTGCCAGGCTCAATGGAGTGTGTAATGGCTTGTTCTTTTGGGATTTAACTTTTCGCATTCTGACTTATCCGTTTTTGGGCCGAAGGTCGGGTACGGCCGTGAGGAGCGCGGTAAAAAAAGCGCGCACTGGTTTGCCCCCGCTGACTGAGTCGCGGGAATTACAGTTGTCGCGAGGTGGGTCTACGGCTGCTGCAGCACCCTAAGCGGCAAGAATGCAGGCAAAGGTAGTACAGCGAAGCGCAGAAACCGACCTCGAATATTGTGTGGTGAAAAATAAGGTAAACCGTGGTTTTAAACGGGAGGAGCGCGGATAAGAGGGCGGCTGTAGTGTAAAGAAAGAGCGGGGTTAATGCCTTTGCTGCGAGGGGGGAGAATATTCCCCTCAATGAATAAATGCAGGTCTAATGCTGGTGCTTGGGCAAGACTGGCAGCGGCGGAGAAATTACAGTGGTTGTCGGCAAAGGAATGGGCAGTCAGGGCATCGTGGTTGTGCCCGCTGTGGTTATCACCAAGGTTGTGATGATGATCCTGTGCCTGGTTGGCCAGGGAATTTAATAACAGAGCACTGCGGCTGTCGCCGTGACAAAGTCCGTAGGGTGTGCCCGCAGAGAAATCGGCGGGCATAAACCCTGCGGGAACCAAGCCGCGGGCACTGAGAAAAACCAGTAAAAGCAGCAGTGCCTGCCACTGGGGCAGGTGTGGACGGTTTTTACGGGTGCGCGCGCGACTCATAAATAGCGTTCTTGAAGTTACCGGGGTGGACTTAATAAATCCCCGAGGGCAAGTGGCAACAGATTACCCGCTGACTGTAAAAAGTGCCACTACCAATAACGAATTTTTAGGGGTCGCTTTTTGCTATTTTTTAGTTCAATTATTTTATGTTGCTGTTATCAAATAAAACTATTAACCGATATTTTTATCGCAAGAGAGACTTTAATCGCGCACTGATACCATGAAAAAACTGGTGTTTTTTCTTGGCCTTGTCGCCGCTTAGAAAATTGATTTGGATCGCCTGTCGTTTACCGACAAAGCTGGGGTAGCCGTGCCAGCAATTATCGGTCACCTTGAAAGCCACCAAAGAACCCGGCCCGGGTAGCAGTTCATCACTGTAGTCGTCCAGGCTTTTGCCGCTGCGCAGGATACGCAGGCGTCCAGTGGGTGCCGACCAGTCGCTGTTCAGATAGATCAGTACGGTAATGAGTTTGGTTTTGGAGTCTGTATGAATGCGCCCATCTTTAGCCCGGGAGTATCCACGCAAGGTGGCCATCATCGGTTTATCAGATAGATCCAATGCGAATTTTTCACCGAGAATACGCCGCACTTCGGCACTGCCAAACTGCTCGATAAAACTGCGCAGGCGCTCCGAGGTTTTGACATCCTTGATGTTGAAACTGCCGCCTTTGTGTAGAGGGGGGAAGTCTGCGATCAGGGCGCTGGCCTCGTCGGAGGCCAGGGAGCGCTCTAAGTAGAAATGGGGGAAGGGGGAAGGCTTTACTTCGGCACTGCTGAGCCGCTCGATAGTGACTTGGGACATAGTCAATTTTATCTCCCTATAAAGTGGGATTATTTTTATTGGAACATCGTTAACATCACTCTTTTTTTACTTCTTACATCCATTTATTTGAATTCCCCCGGTCTTACAGCTGGTCAGATTTTGCCGCTGCGCTTGAGCTGCCAATAAGCTTGCACCAGTGCCTGGTGCAAAAGCTCTGGACGGGAATCCACCACTAGTACATTACAGGCCTGCAGTTGTTGCAATAGGCGCGCACGTCGGCGCAGAAAATCCCGCGCGGCAGCGCTCTCGACTGCCTCGGAAAAATCTCCAATAGGCTTCTGTGCCACGCGGTCCACGGCGGTCTCGCGCAGGCTCGCCACCATCACCAGGTGGTTGCGGGTGAGCAGGCGCACGGCGGTAAGCAGTTCGCTACTGTCTTCATCGCGCAGGTTGGTGATCAGGATCACCAGTGCGCGGCGCTTGTGGGTTGCCAGTAGTTGCTGGGCGGCGCCGCTATAGTCCGCGCTGCCGGTGCCGGAGTGCAGATCGTAGACATTGTTCAGCAACAGGTTGATCGCACTCTCACCCTTCACCGGCGGCAGCTGCCCGCCGGAGCTGTCCTGTGCGGCGGCGAAGGCCTGTAGGCCGACCGCATCCCCCTGCTTGATCGCTACATAGGCGGATAGCAGCAGGCCGTTGAGGGCGTGATCAAAATGGCTCAGCTCGCCGTCTTTGGCACGCATGCGCCGACCGC
This sequence comes from Microbulbifer sp. ABH2_005, assembly GCF_056160005.1. Lineage (NCBI taxonomy): Bacteria > Pseudomonadati > Pseudomonadota > Gammaproteobacteria > Cellvibrionales > Microbulbiferaceae > Microbulbifer > Microbulbifer sp. ABH2_005. The sequence continues at coordinate 47,771 of NZ_JBSWWI010000001.1, forward strand.
AGTCGAGCATGTAAATAATTTCCTGGTCGCGCTCGTCCTGGTATTCGCGGCTGATGAGTTTGCGCAGTCGTGAACTGGCACGCCAATCTACCTGACGCTGGCTATCTCCTTGGCGGTATTCGCGCAATTGGCGGAAGTCCATACCCTCGCCGCGGCGCTGCTGTTGGTGCAGGCCGAGATGGCGCAGGGTCTGCTCAGTGGAGAGCGCCTGCAGGGAGGAGATGCCGAGAAAGTTGGGATAGACCTTCACGGTTTGCTCACTGCCGAGCCATACACGGGTCTGCCACAGACCCCAGGGAGAGTCGGCGAGCACTTCGATTCGGCCGAATTCGGCACTGCCACGGCGGTGCGGCACCAGGGTGTACTCAATGGCAACTTCCTGATCTGGCTCCAGCCGCGCCTGGCGCGGTAACCCGCTGCTGCCCAGTTGTTGCGGCACACTGTCGCACACCCATAGCGAGAGGCTGCGCTGGCCGCGGTTGTGCAATTTCAATCGCGCACTGTTGCGCACGCCCAGGGCCAAATTACCGGGCAGTTTGCGTTCGCCCTCCAGGCCCAGAACCCTGCGCCCGGTGAGGAAATCCAGCAGGGCCGCGCCGATTAACAGCGCGCCAGCGGTCCACCAGAGAGTCTGCAGCAGCTGTGCAGATTGAGGCAGCCAGATACGTGCAGCACTTACCGCCAGAGCGGCCAGGCACCAGTAACCGAGTAGTTTCACCAGGCGGCGGCTGGGGCCTGCTCGCCCGAGACTGGACTTTGTGCTCGGAACTTCAGTGGCGACGGCGCTTTGTGTCACAGTCGCGGCGCCTCGACGCTATCGATAATCATGGCCAGGGCGCTGTCGGTGGTTTCGCCGTCGATTTCCATATCCGGGGACAGGCTGACGCGGTGGCGCATGACTGGGATCGCCATTGCCTTGATATCGTCGGGCAGCACAAATTCACGGCCCTGAAGCAGGGCGCTGGCGCGGGCTGCCTGCAACAAGCCGATACTGGCGCGGGGACCCGCTGGGCTGCGCAACTGATTGGCTTCACGGGTGGCGCGCACCAGGCGCACGGCGTAGTCCAACACCTGCTGGTCCAGAGCTACCTGGGGTACCAGCGCCTGCAGTTGCTGCAACTGCTCCACGGTAATCTCACTGGCAGCTTTCTCCCGCAGGTGTTTCTCTATACGGCCGCTGCTGGCAGCGGCCGCCAATTGCAATTCGGCTTCCAGGCTGGGGTAGTCGATCAGAACCTTAAGTAGGAAGCGATCCAGCTCTGCCTCTGGCAGTGGGTAGGTGCCCTCTTGCTCGATGGGGTTCTGAGTGGCCAGCACCATAAAGGGGCTGGGTACGGCAAAGGCCTTGCCGTCGATAGTGACCTGCTTCTCCTGCATCACCTCGAGCAGGGCCGCTTGGGTCTTGGCCGGGGCGCGGTTGATTTCATCAGCCAGCAGTAGATTGGTAAACACCGGTCCACGGCGCACTTCGAAGCGGCTCTCGCCCATGTTGTACATGGCGTGGCCGGTAACATCCGCCGGCATCAGGTCCGGGGTGAATTGGATGCGGCGAAAGTGGCCGCCAAAACAGCTGGCCAGGGTGCGCACCAGCAGGGTCTTGCCGAGGCCGGGGACGCCCTCCAGCAAGACATGGCCGGAGGCCAGCAGAGCCACCAGCACCTGCTCGACGACCTGTTCCTGACCGATCAACAGGCGGTTGATATTGTTGCGCAGTAGCTGTAGTTGGGCGGCCGCGGCTTGCCAGTCTGGTGCTTCGCTGTGGGTTTGGGGTTCTGGATTCAGGGTAGTATCGCTCATAAGACTGCCTCAATTCGCTGCAGGGTGCGCATTTGTTCGGTAAAGGATTCTTCGCTGGTCGCCGGTTTGCCCCACAGGCTGGCGATGATGCTGTTTTCGCTGAGATTGGTTGTAGCGCTGAGTCTCTTGCTCAGAGTCTGGCGCGCAGACGAGCCGGCGTCCGTCGCTCCCAGGCGGCGCAACAGTTCCTCGCGCTGCCCGCGGAGTAGCCGCTGGCACTGATCGTCTCGCCAGTAATAGTGGCCGCAGGCGGAGATATGCTCCAACAGGGAGCGCCGCGCTATCTCCGGCGATGGCTGTAACGGGCCGAAGCGGCGCGCACGCAAAATCAGCCAGCCAAGTAGGGCGAGCAGACCGGAGATAAAAAATTCGGCAGCGTACTGGCGTGCGAGCAATCCCAGCGAGTCGAAGCGCGGCCTGGTGAGGAAAACAAAATCACCGCTTCCGGCCAGTAACTGTAAAAAGTAGGCGTGATCGAAATGCCCGATTCGGTGCGACTGCCACATGGTGCTGTCTGTCATCAGGGTGATAACGCCTTCCCCCTGGGCAAACTGCATAAAGGGCACGCCCTCGTCGTCGCGCCAGACTTTGGCAAAAAATACCGGTGCGCCCTCGGCAGTGTTGTCTTCGATGCCGGGATGGTAGAGCAGGTGGCTGGCGTCGAAGTGTAATTGAGCCTCGTTCCCGCCAGCGGTGGGCAGGGTTACCAGATCTTCGGGGTCCACATCGGGATTGCGCGGCTTTTCCTTTTCAGACTCCGCCTGCTCTTCTTCCAGGCCCTCTTCAATGCGGCGGTTGTATTCGCGCAGGGCCTCTCCCGGGCTCTGTTCGGGTTTCAGCTCGGCATCCTCTCCCAGTAGCGGTTGCAGTGGATGCTCAAAATAGTAGTCCCCATGCCCTTCCAGCATGGAGACGCCGAGGGCTTCCAGCAGCCAGTCGCGCTCTTCGCTGCGCCCCTCCTCGAAATCAAAGCCTTCGGTGCGCGCGACGACAATAGCATGGCCACCGCCTTGTACCCACTGCAGCAGTTCCTCGACCCGCTGGGGGTTATAGACCTGGCTGGAATTGGCGATAAACAGAGTGGCGTCCACTGGCAGGGTATTCAGCACGGAGATATTTTCTGCCTGCTGCGGTTCCAGCCCTATTCCGGCGAGATACTGCTCGGCAGCCAGGAAGGGATTGCGCCGCGCTTCCGACCCCCAGCCGCGATCCTTTTCTTCTGTATAGCGTTCAAAAAAAGTGAGAAACAGCCATACCAGGCCGGCACACAGCAGTAAGGCGATTCCGATCAACAGGCGTTTAGTGGTCATTGCCAAATACCTCTTGCCACTGCTGGCACAACTCGTTTACCTGTGAGTCTGCGGGGGGGCGGTGGGCATAGGCCAGCTGCTGCCAGCTACCAGTGAGTTGCTGTACAAACTGGCTCAGCGGGGCGCTTACCGGACGCAGCGTATCGTCTGCGGTCCTACGACGCCGGCTTACCAATTGGGCGCATTCACTCTCGGTGAGATGATCGCCAAAGTGGAAATGGAAGTCCTCAATCAGGTGAGACAAGGTGGCGCGGTACAAAAGGCCGAGGCCGGCGCGCTTTTCGCCGGCCTGCCACAGGCGCAGCACCTCTGTGCACACGTCGTCGGGCAAACTCGATTGACGTACATCGAGGCCAAACAGGGTCTCTGGCACCTCCACTTTCTTCTTGGGAGTGTGTTGCCAGCGCAGGCTACTGAGAATGGCTTCACGGTGGCGCCAGCCCAGGTAAATCAAGCCCGCGATTACAGCAATCCACAGCAATAGTTCGATGGGTTTGGCGATCAGCGCCCCCCAATTGATTCCTGAGGAATCATCGCTCTCGGGAGGGTTTTCCATAAGCCACTTGAACAGCCACTCGAACAGCTCGATAAGCCACTCGGGTATTTTTTCCTGCTCTTCCTCTCCGAGGTCTTTAAGGCGCCAGCCGCTCACCTGCTCAATATTATGGAAGTCCTCGCCGGCGAGCACTTCGTCGATACGCTGTTGCGCCTGTTGGGGGCTTTCCAGGGATTCCGCCTGGGCCTGTGGCGCCGGCGTCAGAGTCGTGCAGGCGAGCACGCATAACAATAATACCGAGGCCAAGGGAGAAGATCGGCCGGCAGCGGATTTACTTGCCTGCAGGCTGCGTTGGTGGCGCTCGGCCAAGTCGCGGAACTGGATTTCGATATCCCAGCCCTCCAATTCAATACGCCGGCCGATATACAGGCAGAAGCCACTGACGATATAAAACGGCGCCACTGCGGCCATAATCAGTACGCAGAGAACGTTGGAAACCCACTCCAGCGCCAGAGTTTCACCGCGAAGTAGCGGAGCCCAGTCGATGTTTGCCGCAACCTGCTCGGGAATAAACAGATAAATCAGGATAAAGGCGGCAATCAGGAGGAAGCCCTCCAGGTGAATACCGGTTAGGGTCAGCCAGGTGGCTGCCCCAGAGTGTTTGCGGTGCAGCACGCTGAGACGCGCACTGCGGGCACTGCCTTTTGATTGCTCCAGCACGGTCACCGGCATATCGAAGGAGCGGGTGGCGCTTAGGCGGCGAATGGTGATCCAGGCGAGCCAGTCGGTGCGGTTGTGTTTGAAAAATTCCTTCAGGGCCGCCAGTGCAGATACCGGTGTACCGAATAGGGTGCGGCTGATCATAAACAGCGGCAGGCGGTCGAACACGGGTTTTAACCACCAGATTGCGAACATCGACCATCCGGGGTGGCCGGGAAAAGCCCAAGCCAGGGCGCCCAGCAGCAATGCCGACGGAAGCAGCCAAACCAGAAACATCGGCAGCCAGTGCTTGCGTGCCAGAGCGATACCCAGGTCGATGGATTCCCAGGGCGATCGCAGGCGTGCGCGCACCGCTAAGTTTTTAACTTGCATGGCGGGACTCCCCGCGCCCAGCCAGGGCGAAATAGGCGAATACCAGCAGCCATAGAAGAGCACCGAAGCCGAGTTTGATCGCTATGGGTGTGGCAGCGCTGGAGGACCAGAAGGCTTCGAGGAAGGCGGCGATCACCAGCATCAGGAAAGTGCCGTACATAATTTTCATGGCTTCGACACTGGCCAGGCGCAAAGCTACTGAGCGCCGATGCTGTCCCGGATCGACAAGGGAGCGGCCCAGTAGTAGCCCGGCGGCCCCGGCCAGCACGATGGCGGTCAGTTCAAAAGCGCCGTGGCCGATCACAAAGGGGTAAAACGTAGAGACAAATCCCACCCGAGTGATGTGCCCAAACACAGCGCCCAGATAGAGACCATTGAAAACCAGGAAAAAAATTGAGCCGAGGCCAAACAGTATGCCGCCGGCAAAAGTGCGGAAGGCGATACCGATATTGTTCTTGATATAGAAGCCGAACATGGCCAGATCGGTGTCCGAGCCGCGCTCGCGTCCCAATACCCGGTTGCCAGGGTCGTACATGGATTCCAGCGAGAGCACGTCTCCCGGCGACATCATCGCGTAAATCAGGGCGTCGTTGTTATAGGTGCCAATGCCCATCACCAGGGCAGGCAGTAAAAACAGTGCAGTAGCCAGGGCCACCACACGACCATTGGCGCGCACGGCCCGGGGGAATCCGGCCAGCAGGTAGTGTAGCCACCCCTTGCGACGCAAGGTCTGCTGGCGGTAAACCCGGTGGTGGGCAGCGGTAACCAGCTGGTTGAGATGGTCGATCAAACGGTTGGTGTACTGGCGTTCTTTAGCTACCGCCAATTGCTGACACAGTTCCCGGTAGGCGGCGGGTAAGTCCAATGCGGCCACTTCGGCGCTGTGGTGGTCGTTTTTCAACCAAGCTTCCAGCTGCGCCCAACTGTCGCGGTGGCGATTTTCGAAATCTCTCTGTCTCATGAATTCCTAGCCCCTGCCACCCAGCAACCAACTGCCCACTGAGCGCAGGTACTCCAGCGCGGCACTGTCTCTCTTGGCGGTGATAGGTTCGAGCAAGTTGGCGAGCTCCTGTTGGCGGGCCTCGCTCAAATCCTCGTGGCGTTCCAGTAGGCTGATCAGCGCAAGCTGGTCTTGCTGTTTGAAGTCGCGCGGCGGTGGAAGCGGTGTTGCATCCGGCAGTGCCATGGGCACCTTTTCCGTATCGCGATAGACCACCAGGGTGCCCGCGGCCAGGTCGCCCAAGCGCTGAAAATTGCGCCCCAGTGTCATGGCGATTATGCCGGTGGCGTAAGCGAAAGGTAGGAAATCGGCGAAGCGCAAAAGGTTGCGCACGATGGAGGCGCCCCAGGAGATGGGGGTGAGGTTATCGTTCACCACCATCAGGCCAAAGGCTTTTTTGCCCGGTGTCTGGCCGCCGCGCAGCACCTCGAAAAACACCGGGTAAAACCACTCCAAAAGGAAGGAGCAGACTAGCCAGATTCCCATGCCGGCAGTTTTGGCAAAGGCCAAGCCTATACCGAGAGCGGCCAGTATCAGCGTGCGATAAAACACATCCACGGCAAAGGCGAGGATGCGCGGCACAGGCCCGGCGGCCCGTGCGCGCAGATCAATACCCTCTGGGGTTTCGACGTTATAGGTGGTATCCAGCAAGCCACCGCTCCTGTTAGATGCTACTTATTAAGAACTTTGAGGGCCGCCAAAAACTTTGCGATAGGCGACGCCTACAGCAATAAGGAGCAATGGCAGAGCCCAAATAAGACCGATCAGAAGGGCCATAAAACCAGCGATAAGTATTAATAAATTGAGAATCCCAAAACCTAAGAAGGTAAACCAGTTTTTAGTAACAGCTTTGCGGGATACTTCTAGTGCTTGCCAAGGTCCCAGGTTTTGATCGACGATCAGAGGAATGGCAAACATATAGGCAACCATCAAGTAGATTCCAGGGATGACCAGCAGTGCAAAGCCGATTAAGATCAAGATACTCATAATGAAGTTGGCAATGACCAGCGGAACAATCTTATCGAAGTAAGCGAATACCTCGGTACCAGATGCTTCCTCACCGCGAGCAATTTTGATTCCGATCATTAAGAAACCAGCCGCAAGGGGTAGCCCAATGATCGTTGTTATAAGGTTGTAAATAATACCCTGAGTTAGAGATGGGTCACCAAAAGCACTGGTAAGTAGCCCTGCAACGACAGAAATCACTATTACTGCAATGGAGTACAGTAGAAAACCTAACCAAACCCTGCGTTTTTTACCGCTAGATAGATTCCATGCTTCATTGATGGTATCTCCGATCGCAAACGAATAATCCCCTGCAATTCCTTTCTCAATGGAGCCAAAGTCACTACCCTCTTCTCCTTTGGCGAGCTGTGCTTGGGGAGCCTGATAAATATCACTCATCCTGTCTGATGTCCTTATTAAAAGTTAACTGGTTGGATGTGCAGAGTCTTGGGGGGCGAATATCTCATAGGCACGATTTAGGAACAATGCCACGCCAGTACAGGGACAAATTAGGTGATGGATCTTTCTCAGCATAAAATTCCCTCTAAACGTAATAAGGAGAGGTAATAATGAAGAAAACCCTTTGGGCGGGGATTGTGGTACTGGCATTAATCGTTGCTGGATATGTGGCTTTGCCTTTTTATGCGATGGAGCAGTTGCAGCATGCCGCACAAATGGCGGGTGCCCAGGAGCCAGAAAAAAGGCGTGAAAGTATCGATACTCTGGAACGCTATGTGGATTTTCCGGTATTACGTGACAATTTAAGGGTGCGATTACAGGAACAACTGCGCTCCTCTATTGGTAATTCGATCCCTCAGGAATTCGATGAACTGCTGACCGCTGGTGCAAATTTTGTTATGGGGCCGTTGATGCAACAATTTGTCACCCCGGAAGGGATAGCAGCCTTACTGCGGGGCGGCGAGGACCTGGAGGGGATGGAGCGAAGACTGTTTGGTCAGTATGCCGCTCCTGATACTGCCCCCTACCCACAGGCCCAGCAGGAATCTGAAAAAAAACCAGAGAGCAGTTGGAAGCGTCTCAAGTGGCGTTTTACCGATATTAACCACCTGAGTGCGGATTATGGTGAGGCTGACCGAGCGGAGCTGCGGCTGACTATGCAGCGCAACGGTTTGCACTGGCAGTTGGTGGATATCGAGTTGCTCAATGGCACCGAGGCAGAGGACTGAATATGGAAATGGATAACTCAGTAAATGTATTTGGTGATCCTCTTATTCCCTGCAGCCTGGAGCCGATGACCGGTTTTTTCCGCGATGGCTGTTGCAACACCTGCAAGGAGGATCAGGGCTCACACACAGTTTGTGTGGAGGTGACTGAAGAGTTTCTAAGTTTTTCCCGCAGCCGTGGTAACGACTTGAGTACGCCGATCGAGGAGTACGGTTTCCCGGGATTGGCTCCGGGAGACCGCTGGTGTTTGTGCGCTGCACGCTGGTTGGAGGCCCAGCAGCAGGATAGGGCTCCGCGCGTTTTTTTACAGCGTACCCATGTGAAAGCTTTGGAAATCGTACCTCTACAGTTATTGCGACAATACGCTGCAGATTTGAATTAATAAGTGCGAAAGAAAAATTGGCACAGCGGGCAAGCTGTAAAGATTTGCTCCGCTGTGCCAATGTCAATTATCTAAAATCCCGATCAGGATGGCAGGAAGTCGATAGAGTAATTGCGGGTTGTGGCTTTTACATCCGCAGCACCAAAGTTAATCATGCGGATTCTCGCCAACAGCTTGCGCTCCAGGGCTGGGTTGTTCAGCTCACTCTCAATTAACTTGATAGACGAAATGGTGCCATTAGCTTCAATGACCAGCTGCACAGTAATTTTACCCTGCAGGGTGGGATCACGACGCAAGGCGCGGTTGTAGATCGCATTGATCGCCGACTTGTTAGCCTCCATTATGCCGCGAATGGCATTATCGGTACGCGCCAACTTCTCACCTCTGACTCTCCTCGCCGCCTGTTTGGCGGAGCCCTTCGCCTGGGCCTGCTCAACTTGGGTGGTTTGTCGGCCCGCCAGTGATACGCCTCCTGTGTCAGTGCTGATACTCCCGGCCCTGACTCCGCCACTCGAAGTTTTGGATTTATCGCTGATCATATTGCGTTGTGTTTGTGCGGCAGTGGCGCTGCCGGTACTGAGCTGACCGCGGGTAACTTCACCCGTATCAAAACTCTCACGCATATCCAATAGATCGTCGGCCAGGGCATTGATGCCGCTGCTTGCCGCTTTTTCCCGCGCCTTTTGTATAGTGGCAACAGGGGGTGTCTCTACTTTACTGGGCTCGGGTTTCGGAGCCGGTTTCGGCTTTTCCTTCTCGACTTTTTTAGGTTCTGGTTTTTCCTTGGGTTTCTCTGCCTCGGGCTTTTTTTCCTCAGGCTTCGGTATGGCCTTGGGTTTGGGCTTCGGCTTGGGGAGCTCCTTTTTTTCCAGGATAACCTTGGCCAGTTGTGGTGGCACTCGCTCTGCTTGTTCCCGGGTCAGCTCCGGCACTGGAGCAAAGGTAACGATGGAACCACAAACGGCGAAGACAATAAGCCCTGCACGCAGGAACTTTATAAAGCGCTGGTCTTCCTGGTTGGAAGCAGACCAGGGCAACAGGGTTTCCTGTAGTTGCCAGGGGGCATAACGGCTGGTTGCAGTGCTCATATCAGCTTTCCACCCCCGCGGGATCTATAGGGGCTGTCTGCTCCACAGCAAAAGAGATATCGCGGTAATCTGCCTGGGCACAGGTCTGCATAATCTGTTTGAGCAACGCATAGGGAACCTGCTCGTCGCCCATAATCGTGACCGAGCGTCCCCTTTGCTTTTGCTCGTCGCTGAGTTCACCGGCGCGTTCGGCGCGGTACTCCAGTTCCTTCAAGAGGGGCTCGATATTTTCCTTACCAGCGTCAATATCGTTAATGCCGACGATCATGCGATCACCAACGAATAATTGCTGGTTATTCACCCTCACGACCGTAGTAACTTCCGGCTTTTGCTGAGAAGTAGACTTGGGTAGCTTGATGGTTTTGTCTGTTTGCAAAACCTGTACATCGCTAGTGGAGTTCACCAATAGGAAAAATACCAGAATGGTGAAAATGTCCATTAGAGAAACCAGATTGAGCTTCGATTGCTGTCGTTTCTGTCGCTGACGCCGCTCCTGTAATTTGGCGGCTGCGTTAAGCATCATTTTATTTCCCCACTACGGTTGTTTGCTGGGGGGCATCGCCCAGGGAAATTTGTGGGAACAACTTGGCATCGACGACTGATGCGGCAACTACTGCTCGATAACTGCGTGCGGTATCCATTGCTGCCACCAGGGTTTTATACGGTGTACCTTTTTCCGAGAGAATAACCAAGTCGTCTTTCTCGATGGATTTTTCCCTTAAGCTACGCTTTATCTGCTGCAATATCAGGGAAACCGTTTCCATATCTGGCTCACCATCGGTATTCTCCACTCGCCTGACTAGTTGCCCGGCCGGGTAATTGATATCAACATGTGCGGTGCGTAATACCAGTTCCAACTGCCGATTTTTCTGTTCAGTTGCACTACTGCTTCCATCACTGATGCCAGGAAGATTGAGTTTTAAAACTGAGATATGGGAAAGCACCATATTGAGCAGCAGTACAGGAACCAGGATAGTCATCAGGCTCATAAAAGAGGTGATATCCAGCTCTGCTTCCTCGTGTCCACGGCGACGAATATTTAATTTCAACATGGCGAGAGCCCTCAGGCATTCACTGCGCGCTGCTGTTCCGTTTTTTGTGGGCGGCCCATAGTCAACAGGTTTAGGAACTTGACTCCGGCCATCTGCAGGCTATCTACAATCTCATTGGTCTTGTTTTGTAGCATGGAATTAAATAGCAGTAGAGGAATCGCAGAAATGAGCCCGAATGCGGTGGTATTCATTGCTACGGAGATACTGGTAGACAACATAGTGGCTTTTTCCGCAGGGTCGGCAGCGGCTACAGCGGTGAACGCTGCGATAAGGCCCATAATGGTGCCTAACAAACCGAGTAGGGTGGCAATATTGGCCAGGGTAGCCAGATAGTTGGTGCGCTTTTCCAGGCGCGGTACTGCTTCGAGGATGCCCTCTTCGATTGCCAATGCAATATTTTCCTCGCGCTTGGCGAATTGCAGGGTATTAATACCGGCGGCGGCAATGCGACCCATCGCAGCATCGTTGTCCCGGGCCAGTTGTAATACATTTTGATAACTGCGTTTTTGCAGTAGCGGTAATACCTGCAGATAAGCGCGGCGATTGGCGCTCTTAGCGCGGGAAAGAAAAATCCAGCGCTCCACTACCATGGCGAGGCCGATAACCAGCACCAGGGCAATAGGATACATAAAAGGGCCGCCATTCTGGAAAAAGCGCAATAACGCCTGAGTAAATTCCATGATAATTTTCTCCACAGAAGTAAGTGTTTAATTAGCGATATTTTTTTGCCAAACGGCCATTCCATGGACATTGGGCATGATGATGAATATTGTGGAGCCGGATGAGGGCTCTACAATAAATTCCTGATAAGTGAAATACCTGCGGTGGCTTATCCCTGCTCCACTGGAGTGCTGAGTTTCAGCAAAAAAGCACGATTACATTAGTTTGTGGTGCTTGATGAGTATTATTATTTTTCTACTCAATTTTTTCTTCAACAGCCGGCTTGGCACTGAGCAGTTGAATTTCCCGTTTGAATTCTGAGAGCTCCTGGTGTTTGAAAACGGTATTAAAATTTTGAGCCAGAGAACTATCAAGGCGCTGCAGGCTGTCGGCTTGTTTCCAAGGAATGATATACAGCACCTTGGGCTGTTCCTGACTGCCGATTACCGTGGATTCCAGTGTGGTAATTTCTTCTGCACGGGCGGTGCAGCAGGTGCATATTACGGACATTAGAATAATTAATTTATCTCGCATCAGAGTCTACGCTCCAGTTCCAATATCCAAGCGCCGAGTAATTTGTCTTCTTGTTCACGACTGCTCTGGGCCAAACGGTATTGCTGTAATGCCTCTTCCGGCCTGTTTAGATAGAGGTCATAGAGAATACCCAGGTTGCGGTGCGCATCGCTAAAGTCGGGCCAAAGGTTTAGCGCCTGCAGGTAGCACTGTTCGGCCTCTTCGAAACGACCTGCGTCGCGTAGTAGGGCAGCCAACTGATTCCAGGCAAATACATTACTGTCATTGACCTCAATCGCCTTGCGAAAGCTATTTTCCGCATTCTCAGCCTGTTCACTTTTTTGCTGTACTATCCCGAGGTTTAGCCAGGGGCCAGAGAGCTCTGGCCAGCGTTCAATGACCTGCTGTAGCTGCTGCACTGCGGTTGAGCTATCTCCGTTGTTAAAGCTCTCGTGTGCCTGGGCCATAGCGACGCTGGCCTCTTTGGGAACCCGCTTGGCATTGGCCAAATAAGGATTTTCCGTAATTGCATGCTCAATTGAGGCGTCCTTCGGCTGAGCATTTTTACTCAGCGGAAGGCTGCCACAGGCGCTGAGTGCCGCCAGAATCAGTAGTGCTGTTGTGAAGCGAAAGATACCACTGGGGCAATTGCGCAAATTAATGCAGTGCATGGCTCCACTCCAGGGTTGCTTCCGGTTTTTTGTAGCGTGCGGGTAACAGTTCGCCGAGGGAGGCAAAACTACGTTTGACCCAGTCGTCGTAAATTCCATCACTGGTGCGCTGAATATTGGCCTGATGCAGCTCTATCGCCTTTTCCTCGAAAGGGAAGGCCTGCTCTTCCAGTAGGATTTCGTATTGCTCCAACTCAAGGTCATTCAGGTTCTTGGGGCGTTGAGATTCCATCAGGTCATGGCTGAGCTGTCGATAAACTTCAGCTAAACGGAAATTGGCCTGGGTGGTGAATTCTGCAATTTCCAGCTCGAGAACCTTGCGATAATCGGCCACGGTGGTTTTCATCGCGCGCTTTTTATTGGCGAGACTGGTTTTCAGCGGCAAGTGCAATTTTAATGACGCGAATTTTTCATAGCTCTGCTCTGCCAATGCGCTTTGGGAATAGGCGGACAGGTAGCGGCCCCGGGGGGATTTTTCTGAATTTTTTGCTAATTGCTGTAGCCAATAATTCTGTTTATTACGTTGACTGGTTTGCCCGTACAGTTGCACTAACTGATATTGCGCTTCCAGACGTTGTTCAGCAGGCTTTGGCCAGAGCTTGTTGTAGTTACGGTAACTCTCAATGGCACCTTGATACTCACCTGCTTTTTGCAAGCTTTCCGCCGCGAGGAATAAGGATTGGCGACGTACTTCTCGGTCGGGATCATTTTGTGCAAGTTGCAGTAATTCGCCGGCCGCAGCGGCAGGCATTTTCAAGGCTTCAAAAATAACGACTGCCTTGGCGGCGAGGGTAGGTGCCAGCTGATGTGCAGGATAGAAACTCCGGAAGTCTGCAAGTTCAGCACTGGCACGCTGCCACTGCTGTAATTCCATCAGGTAATTGATCGCGTCATACTGGGCGGTGGCTGCAATTTCACTGCGTCCACTCTCCCTGATTCGCAGCAGGTGGCGCAACGCCTCCTCACTGGGAATCTCTCTGCCATCCTCAGTGAGTGCTGGTTGCGCAAGTGCCAACTCTGCCTGCCTATAGATGGAAAGTTGAAGTTGCTTGCGTGTGTCCTCGCGCAAATGGCTATCTTTAGGCTGTATATTCAACGCACGGGTATAGGCTTCTTCCGCAGCCATATAATCTTTCAATGAAAAGTGACTGTGAGCCAGGATCATCGCGATATTTAATTGCTGAGCCTTATTCGCTGGTGGCTGCCACTTATCTGCAGCTTGTGCGGCGGCAATAGCCTCGGCAAAATGTGACTGTTGTAGCAGCTTATCTGCGGCAGATAGTTGTACTAGTAAGGCTCTTTTATCCTGCGGCCATCTCTGGGCAAATTTCAGGCTGGCCTCAATGTTGCGATCCAGCCACAGGATTTTTTGCTCGGCATCCTGCCCCGGTGTTTCTTTATACACTTGTGCAGAGCTGAGAATGGCTGCATAACCAGCTTCGGCACCATGCTCCTTGTCTTGATATTCCCAGGCTACCTGGCTGTATGCGCGCCAGGCTCCAGCGTAGTCGCCAGCCTGCTCGAGGCATTCGGCCATCAGGAAGACCATTGGTGGAGTACGGGGGTCCTGTGGAAAAGTCTGTGAAAACTGCCGGTAGAGTTCCGCTGCCGCTAGGTAAGCTTTGCGAGACTGAGCTTTGAGCTGCTGTTTTTGTTTACTTTTATTAGCCAGTGCCTTGCTTGCGAGCTGAGCAAGCTCCTGCGCGCGCGCGTGGTCAAATTGGGCCAACTCCTCAAGCCAGGGGCGCAGTGACTGTGCCAGGGCTTCGCGCTGACTTGTCTCTGCCTGCTGCCAATACTCACTGCGAATACCATAGCGTTGTACAAATTCCCGCTTGGTTGGAAGCACCTCATCGTGTAAGCCGCCATTTTGCAGTGTTTCAATAGCTTGCAAATGTAATGATGGCGCTTCAGTGCTATTGGGGTAGTGCTTAACAAAAGCCAGATAGGTATCCGCGCTGTTGCGGAATAACTCTTTCTCTCGATACCAATTGCCCAGAGCGCTGTACAGCAGGTGCTGATAACCTCGTGGTTTGCCATCGGGATTAAAGGACTCGATAGCTTCGGCACCGCCCAGGTAACTAAAATTCAGGGCCAGGCCACGAAGGCTATCCTCGCGCAGGCGCTTCTGGCCCAGAGGTAATTCTGCTTCGCTGGCACGCTGCTGCAGAATATCCAGAGACTCGAGAAATATCTCCGTGGAACGACGGTAATCGCTGGATTTAAACTCTGACCAGGCGAGCATATAGCGGGCATTATCGGAAAATGGACTTTCGCCCTTCTCCAGCAATGCGCGGAAGTCCCGTGCCGCCGCCGAATACTCCTTGCGATTGAAAGCCGCTTCGCCTCGGCGGAATAAAACCTCCCCCATAAACGGTGACTCAGGCGCGCCCTGGGCGATGCGCTCCAGTGCTTGCAGTGCGCCTGGCATTTCGCCATCCATAGCACGAGCTCGCGCCAGGCGATAGAGAATATAGTCGTCTCGGGGGCTCTCTTTGGCGAGTGTCTGGTAGTGCTGCACCGCACTGGCAAAACCGACTGAAACTTCCGGGTTATCCGCCTGATGTTGCTCCAGTCGCTCCATTTCCAGATCGGCCAGGCGCAAACGAATCTGTGCGCGAATCTGCGGGTCTGGCTGGCTGGCCAGTGCTTGTTGATAGCTCTGCACGAGAGTGGCGAGATCAACCGATATCAACTCAGGGGGCGCTGATACAGGTTCTTCAGTGGAAGCAGCCGTGGCTGTGGGCAGATCTGCAAGTGTCAGTGCGGACTGATTGCTGCAGGCGGTACTGATACAGCAGATAGCGGCAGTGAGCAGACGCAGGGAAAAGCTTCTGGAATCAAACCTATTCACTCTGCCCCCCTTCATTATCGGGCAACAGAGCTTCTGCGGTCTTTTCCTCAGTTATTTTCTCTACTGTGGCATTGCCTTTTTCGTGAGTATTTTCGCCATCTTGCATTTCCACCTGAGTATTTTTTTCAGGTTTTTTTGGAGGAGGCTGGCTGGCAGCCTCTAGCATGGAGGCGTCCTGTAAGCGCGCTATAGCGAGGCGGGTGTGGGCCTGGTAACCGTGAATCCGCGACTGCTCTCGGCCCAGTTCAGCAATAATATCCCGGCGAAGGGCAGCCTCTACTTCTGAAGCCGTTTTGGCTATGGCTACGCGTTGGCCGGATAATTGCGCCGCAGTGCTAGCCAGACGCTCTGTAAGCTGGGTCAATTGCGGTGCACGCCCCACTTCTACAGAGGTTTTACCTAGCTGCTTTTCACCATTGCGCAAGCTGGCTTCGAGTAGTTGCAGAGTTTTGCGCTGTTGCCACAAGCGGTGATGATACTGCTCGCTGGCCTGCCACAATAAAATGCCACGGGCTTTAGCCAGGGTCTCGCCCTGGTAGTCGGCCCCCTTACCGTTACTGCGCAGTAGTTGATAGCGTTGCTCAGCGCCCTGCAGTATCTCCAGCATCTCGAATATCTCACTGTGATTTCCGTCCTCCCCGTTGCCGGTAGCTTCGAGTAGAGTCAGTACGTCACGCTCCCCTTCTATTTGGGCCAGGGCATCGTTGAGATTGCGGTAGTGTTGCTTGGCGATTTGCAGTTGCTGGTCAAACTCAGCGCTCTGGTACTGCCCGATAATGCCGGTGCGCCTTTGGTGACGCTCTTCGATCAATGAATGCCATTGTGGAATTTTTTGCGACCAGTCATAGAGCACCCTATCCATCTGCTGCAAGTCGCGCAGCTCCGACAGGCGCAGTTGGAATTGATCGCTCTGTAAAATGGGTAAGAGAAAATGCTGGTTGTCCCGCAGTAAGGGTGCGGCTTGAGCCAGCTGTAGCCAGCCGTAGCGTTGTGACTGGCTAAATTGACTGGCGTCTGCCAGCGGTTCTGAAGACAGTGCCCGCTGTAGGTGCTGCAGCTGCTGCAAAGTGCTCTCGAAATATGTGGCTGCATCACTATAGGCGCTTAGGGCTTTATTGCGTTCAGCCTCCTTTTCATAAGCATAGGGCAGGGCGACCCTGGCCTCCCGTGCGGCGGGACTGTGTTGGTGTTCTGCCAATAAAAAACGCAGGGCATCTACCCCCTCCTGGTATTGCTCGCTGTTGATCGAAGACCAAGCGAGCCCGAGCAGAGCTTTGGTTGCCCAGGGGGTGTGCAGGCGCACTTGGGAAAATTCAGCTTGGGCCTGGGAATACTGCTTTGACAATGCCAGAGCGTAGCCAGCGCCGATATGCGCTTTATCCACGAGTATCAGGATATCCTCTGAGGGTTCGTCCTGCTCAGTTGCCAGTGTGCTTGCGAAGCGATATTCCTCGGCGGCGGCAACTAACTCCCCTCTTCGGGCCAAGGCTGCGCCTAGATTGATATGCCCGAGTAAGCGCTCTGCCAGCGGCAGATTAGCTCTTTTAAGGAATTCCCGGGCTGAGGAGATTTCTTCACTGCGCAAGGCCAGGTTAAGGGGAAGGGTGGAGGAATCTATGGCTCCGGACTTTTCCAGATTTTTTGTCGCCAAGGAAAAGTCACCCTGCAAATAGTTCAGCTCTGCCAGTTTCAGCCAGGCAGCCTGGTGCAGTTTGGGATCTGTATTTTGGTTGCCGGTTTGAAGCTGTAGTTCGAAAAGTTCGGCAGCGCGCCGATGCAGACCAAAACTGAGGCTGATTCCCCCTTCAATCAACGCGGCACTGTCGCGGTGAACTTTAATTGAATCACGTTGCTTGGCGACAAGCAGGGTGCTAAGGGCATCGAAGTTATTGCCCTGAAAGTACTCATATAAGGTTGCCCCGTAGGACATATCCTGAGCTTGGCGATACTTTTTGTCTTCGGATTGCGCCTTTTCCTGAGGCGCTATTTCTTCAGAGGTACCTTCAGTCTCTGCGCTGTAAGCCGGCAGATTGGTACCTAATAGAGCGACACTTAGGAAGATTATGTGGGAGAGAGGCCGGTAGCACATGGGTAATCAGGGCGTAGGCCATTGGATCAGTTTAAAGTCCGGCTGCTGTTTACCGGTTTTATCTGAGATGCGTAACTCGATTACAACGGGCTCATCGGTCTTTTCCAGCTCTAAAGTAGCACCCCGCTTATACTCACGTCCTTCGGGCCCAAGGCCAGTAAAGAATGCGAAAATGGTGTAGTTACCAGACTTTAGGTTGCCTTTGTGCAGGGGTTGAATACCACCGCGAACAAGGGCATTGCGCTGATGTTCGGTATACAGGTGGCTAGCCGTGAGTTTATTGTCGATATGTAATTTGACTGCGTCCAACTGGAAATAGTGGCCAATATCCACAGAAACATAAAAAGCCACTTGGCTTTGTGCCGGGTAGAGTAGGTCCTCTTCCAGGATTAACAAATCCCGGTTTAACTTAATGACATCGCGCTTTAGATTTTCCAGCTTTTCAGCGGAAAAAGACTCTTGCTGAGCCTGAGACGCTACGCTCAACACGAGGACGAGTGAGAAAATAAACAGCTGGAGAACGCGTCCCATGGAAGGCCTTTCGATTGTTTTTGACTTTATTGTGTAATGGCGCAAATTATGTCAGGGGCGCAGCTATCTGGTGTGATCCCGTTGGCAATTTTTTTATGACGTTGGAACGTTTATTATGGATTTATCAGTCCCTGGCTGAAAAACAGACGTTTGTTACTGTCGATAACCACCGCTTCAAATTGGGGCAGGCGATCGATGAGTGCCAGTCCTTTTTCCTTACCCAGGACAAATACGCTGGTGGAAAGCGGGTCAGTATCAAAACCCCTTGGGCCGATAATGCTGACACTGATTAATTTATCGCTATCTCCAACTGTTGTATCGGCGGGCTTTCCGGTATTTGGATTAAAAATATGATGGACACGCTCTTGTTGTTCATCAATAAAAAAACGCTCGTAATCACCGGAAGTTGAAATGGCAGTGTCACTTAGGGGGATCACAGCGGCACTTTTGCTTTTCTCTCGTGGATGGCGAATGCCTACCAGCCAGGGCTCACCGCGTTTATCACCGAGCATGCGTGCATCGCCACCGGCGCTGACACTGGCGCAACAGACTTCAGCTTGCTCGAGAATCTGAATGGCTTTATCCACAGCGTAACCCTTGGCAATGCCACCCAGGTCAATTTTTGTCTCCTTGTGACCAAATCGTAGGGTTTTTGACTTTTTATTTAGATGCAAGTGGCGGTAATTCAGAGCTTCCAACAGAGAATCGGTAAGGGCCGTGTCAGCCCTTTTTTTATTGCGGAAATCATAGTGCTTGCCGAGAGTAGCGTAGCTGATATCAAAGGCTCCATCGGTTAGGCGGCTAAACCAGAGAGACTTATCCACCAGAGAAAGCAGCTCATCAGAAATATTGACCGCTGTTCTACCTGCTCCGCGATTGACTTGGGACAATTCACTCTCTGGTTTGTAGGGTGACAGTTGGTTATCCAGGCGATGGAATTCTGCCATCACCATTTCAATCAGGTTTTCCGCTTCATTGGCATCTTCATGCCAAAGCTGCAGGCTGACTTCAGTCCCCATAATTGCACACTCGGCATAATGCCACTCGGCCAGTGCCGGTGCTGCACAGAGAGCAGCACTGCCTATTAGGATGGATCGAATAAAACGCAGCATTTCGATTTCACATTATCTTATGGGGGCAAAAGCGGTCATGCTGTCTATGAGAGTGCCGTTTCCGAGTCCATGGTTGGGGAAGAGGCTGGCAAAGTTACCTTGTTCACCATGTAGGGCCAGGTAGTTCAACACTACAGTTTCCACCAATAGATTGACGTTGTTGGCGGCGGGGCTCGAAGATGTTTCTACATCCCCGGAGGAGCGCATATAACCCAGCTGCTGGTGTCTTGCCTGTTCGTCGGCACTGCCACCGAGTAATTGCGGGCGCCCCGCAGGGTTGTATACCAGGAAGAAAGAAGCAGCGGTTTGCTGATCGTCTCCGGTCCACACGCCCTTGCCACGACCTTCGACAGAGTCGTCGATCATTCCGTTGGAGAAAACCGAACCATCGCTGAAGACATAAATCATCAGCGGCTGGTTGCGACGTGCAGCATACTCCAGGCAGGCGCCAATACAGCGACCGGCACGCAGGTCGCGCATCTCGCCGGTGGCGCGGTCGCCGGTATGGTAGTCGTAGCCGCCCATAGTGATAGTGCCGGCACCGGCATAGCCATCCACCACTAGTTTCATTGCTGAGGCGGTTTTGCGGAATTCCCCATCCCCGCTCAGTTCAGCGCTGGTAAAAATACCAGAGGGACCGACGATATCCGGGTCGGCCTCGGGGTTTAGAACGGCGGGATTACCGAAGCGGTCGGCCAGGTCGGCGCTCTTCATATAGCCGCAGCGAATCATTTCCTTGATAATCGCGTCGGCTCCCACGCGGGTGTTTACCTTACTCAGCTTGGCATTAGAAATACGGTACATGGACTCCATGACCGCTACGGTATCGTCCTGGCTGAGCAGGCCCACCAGGTCACCCACATCTACGAGGCCGGTTACATCAGAAGGCCTGTCCACTTTGGTAGGGCGAACTTCAGGGTTGATCATTGCCGACGGAGCCATGGAGTTACCACCGGAATCACTGGAGCGAGAGCCGATCAGGGCCAATAGGGAACCATTGGCCCCGGCCTTGTTGATTCCGTACATGGGGTTGTGAGGATTATTGCCGGTATCGTTTTCCGAGCGCGCCGGGATCACCGCACCGTTGGTAGCGGTAGCAGTGCCGGAGCTCACTTTTTCCAAGATACCGCGCAATATGCCGCTGTCGCTATGGAAGGCGAGGCCCAGGTCGGTGTTGACAAAACCTGCACCCGCAGAGGGGATCATATCGCCCGGCAGGCCCTGTTTGTTGTAACCGGCCGTGCCAAGAAAATCCATTTGGCCACCTTGTTTGCCTACCAATACATTGGAGCCAGCGATATTGGCTCCACCGGCGAGGTCGAAACAGATAAAGGGGATTTTCTCGGCACCTTTAGCGCTTACCCCGCAGATGCCACGTAGTTTTTCTAAATCGTCGGATAGTTCCGCATGGGCATTACGTGGATTGGCGAACATGCTGAATATCGAGCCGCCGAGGATGGTAGCCATGCCCGTACGAAAACCCTGGGCGAGAAAATCACGACGGGTTACCGGGCGATGGTGGTCCGGATGCCGTAGGGGTTGGTCCAGCTCAAAATGTTTTTTCTTGCTCATAATCTTTGCGGATTTTTATCCGGGATGCCGGTAAATTATTTTTTGAATTTTTAACAGACTGTTGAAATTTTTTTCGACAATCTTGACTAGGCTGTGATTGATCTTCCCAGGTACGGTGTTTAAAACCGTACCTGGGTGGCAGCACGTTTTATTAATTAGTGAATCAGGATCATAGCGCTGCCCATGGCAGCGGCGCATACCGCCTTGACCGTGGTTTCGGTGCGATCTGATGCACAGTTATTCCCACAATTGGTCATAGTGTTAATGAGTCGATTCAACTCATCTTCCAACCCTTGTATTTCAAACTTTCCATCCTGATCTAAATCCTGATCAAATAAAGGGGGTGCACTAGCGAGCTGTGAGTGACTACCGTCGTGCCAGGTCATTTCGTGGCCGAGTACGTTCTGTTTCAGTGGATCGATAATTAATGCTCGTTTACTAGGACTATCAAAAGCCGTATTCACAGGAGCATTAAAATCAAAGCCTGGGAAATAATTTCCGCGCTCATTGGAATTTACCAGGGTGCTGCAGTATTTCACGGCAAGCTGGGTGATACCCATTTGCTGTGCAGCCAGGAATCCGGTGATATCACTGGAGACAGGTAGCTGGCGCTTCACGGCTTCCCAGGTTTCCATCACATCCGGGTGGGCGCTGGAAATACCGGTGGCACGTGACAGACTGGCATTGATCTGCTCGAAACGCCGTAGGCCGATACGTGGTTGGGCTTCCAGGTCCGCCGATTCCGGTGGGGCCGCAGGGGTGGGTTCCACTCGGGTAAAAGTGGCATTGCCGATACGTTCGAAGGAGAGGAAAAACTCATCTTCCAGCGGGCCCTTATCGAGGGTAATGATGGTGCCCAGCCTCGACAGCTGCTGGCCTTGCAGGGGCACATAACTATCATCGATTTCGGTGGAGAAGTTGGCCCAGGACTGACCCACTTCCGCTTCGCGACCATTAATACCGATACGCATGCCTTCAATAGCGATACCTTTCGGATCGACACTTTCGTCCAGGCTGATAAAGGTAGGTTCACTGAACAGGTAGGCGTAGTTGTCGAACTGCTGAACGGTAAACATTACATAGCTTTCGGCAATGCCGGTGTGCTCTTCAACTTTAAATAGCAGGAAGTATTTTTCTCCCACACCTACTTCATAGTTGGTGGCAACATCCTCGGCAGAGAGTGCGCGAGAGTGAATTGCCAGCATGCGGATAGAACCCTGCCAGCTATTTCCGTTACTCACTTCACTACCAACCGCTAGGGCAAAGGTGTCGTCCCAAGTGCTTAAGAGTCCCGCTTCGCTTGGGTCCATTTCCCCAGTATCGGCACCGTTTACAAAGATTTTACGGCCGTTGATGGGGTCGTAGGTCGTGACCACATGTTGCAAGCTGGCTTGTACCAGTTGGTCGGCATCATCAGTCATCAGAGCGGGCATTCCATCTGCATCAGTATTGTCACTGCGGTTCTGGAATGTGTAACTGTACTGCGCCTGGCCAAGGGTAAAGTTGCGAATATCGTCGCCGCCGGAATAGGTAATTAAACGCGCGGGACCTTCCTGGGTGACATTGGCCGGCGCGGCCCAAACCTCAATGGAGTATTCGCCGGTGGCTGTGAGGGTTTCGTATAACTTGCGACTCGTAGCCGTAGCGCCCTGGGCCTTACCCCCTTTCAGCTGTAAACCCCAGGACTCGATCCACTCCACATCGCCTGAAAGAGCTAAATCAATGGCTGGGTTTACCCCGGAGGTGTCATAGGCCGTGGTGCCGCTGCCGGTTTTGAATTCATACAGGGCGATCGCATTATTTTCTATGCGGCCTCCACTGCTGGCGACGATGCCATCGGTGAGAAGCAGGGCTTTACTAAGGACCCAATCTGGATTGACCTCAGTAGGAGCAATACTGTCGGCAAAGGCCTGGATGGCAGCTGTCATCTCAGTTTCGTTATCTGAGCAATCATCCCAACAGTTGTGAAATTCACTACCCAGGCGCACGGAGAAGCGTGAGTCCGCGGGGGTGTCCAGGTTCATTTTGCTTTTCGCCTCTTCGTAGGCGAGATCCAAATCGGAGCTGGCAAAATAAGGTTTTTGTGTGAGCGCGGCATCCTCACTGTGACAGTTGGCACAGTAGTTACGTAGTACCGGGTAAACGGTAGTACCGAAGTTACTACTGGAGACCGGGAAGCTCTTACTCGCACCCACATCGCGTTCAATAGGGGGAGTTAATGTGACGGTATTACTGAGGCCGCCGCTGGCTCGGGCCCACTCTTCAATATAATTGGTAATAATTTCAGCGCAGGCGTCGTCGCTGGAGAGCCAACAGTTGTGCCCACCACCTACTTTAGTGACCAGGCGAGATTCCTCTGGGAGGCTCAGATTTACTAATTCGCGACCAACATCGTAGGCTGCATTAATATCATCACCACGCACAAAATGGGGGCTCTGTGCGCCTTCTACGTGGCAGCTACCACAGCGATTTTGTTCGGCCAGGTTATCCCAGATATAGCGCTTGTACTGTTTGACATCCTCGGTTTCTGGTGCTGGCCCTGAATAGCTGGCACCATTATTGGATTGGTTGGTATTTGGCTGCTCTTCCGTATCCTGGCCACTGCCGCCACTACAAGCGGCAAGAAATGCGACTGTGCACAGGAAGGTGAATATCTGCAGGTTTTTAAAAGTTTTCATTATTATTAATCCCCCGCGCAATAAACTGCAGTGTCGGCGTATACCTGCTTCAGTTTGTAACCGGAGCTGCTGAAGTTGTCCGTGATGGTTTCTATGCGTGCGCGATCACTGGCATCTTCGGGTTCACGTAAGCACACTTGGCGAAAAACTTTGGTGACTTGGCAGGTGGCGAAAGCACGACTATTAGCGAATTCTTCACCGAGAGACTTTGCCCCGTTACCGCTACCGGGCAGGGCGCTGCTCCACCCCAGGTGAAGGTTGGGCCCTTCACGCCAGTAGTTATCCCAGCGGTCGTCGGGTAGCTGATATCCATGGGGAAAATTTGCCGCATTAATATGGTTTTTGGCCTTCACGCGACTACCGGTTTCCGGGTCTGTATCTCCTGCGCCGTTGTAGTCGAGGGCTCCGTTATTACCTTCCGGATCATTGTCCGCATCGTAGACATAATCGTAATAAGCGAATGCTTGGGCCATAGGGTCCATGCCGCTATGACAGCTGACGCAGTTGTTCTGGAATACCCGGCTATCCCCACCTGGGCTGCGACTCACATCTTGGCGAATTCGATCCGGTGGCCGAGTGCTGTCTTGCACTTGTTCCATATCCCGGCACATGTGGTTGAGCAGAGTAAAACGGAACATAGCTCGGTTGGTGCCAGCACTAAAAAAGGCTTTTGCTGCGGCGCGACTGGTAATCACCCCAGCGGTGGCGCTGGCAGGGAGTCCATTGAGGGATGACTGACTCTGTTGGGTGAGATTTTCTTTCAGGGAATAACCACCAGCTTCCAGAGCTTCGTAGTGATCATTATTACTGGTGCTGTAGCCTGGCAACCCGGAAACATTCCCGGTATACAGAATATTTGCCGATAGCAATTGGCGAAAATCCATATCGTCCCGCACCATGCCGATAACGGTTGCACTGTAATCGTTCAATGGCGCAAACACATCCTGCTCTTCGTTAGTCCAGGGAGTGGCCAGATTTTTCAGGGTCACATTAAAGAAATCATCGTGTTGCATCGCTGTATAGGCAGCGCTGGCAGGATCGCCGTTGGCAATGTCCTCGGCCATATCCAGCAATACACTTTCAGAGGGAATGGTGCCGGTGATACGACTATGAATTTGCAGGGCCTGATCCTGTGGGGCAGCGAGAGCTGGAAGATTCCAAAGGCCGGCCCCAATTATTGCGCCTACCACTGTGAGCTGGATCTTATGCGCTCGGGACGAATTATTTTTCATTGGATTATTTTGTCGATGGGGTCAGTGGGGTATGTCAAGGCATACTAAAAGCGAATTTCGATAATGTCAGAATGACTTTTAATATTTGCGTCCCAGTTGGCAAACTTTTTGTGCGCAACTTGCGAGAATTACCCTCAGCGCTAATAACCGCGCACAGAATAATGAAGGGCCTTCAGCAAATATTACCGGCATATTGCTGGTGCCTATGCCGGGTGGATAAAAAATAATGAAATCTTTGCGTGCAGTGCCGCTACTGCTGTTGGTAGCTGCTTGTAGTGGCGGTGGTTCCTCAAGTGGTGGGGAACAGGCGGAAGATCCGGTGGCAGTGGATTACCCTATTGCCTTCGTGCGTCGCCAGCTTATTAAGGATGATGAAGGTGCCCTGGAGCCAGACAGCGTATACCAACCCCAGGATTTTTTCCCTGGAGCCGAGCTGGTCCTTAAGGATCGGGCTACAGCAAGTGCTGCAGAGACGGTAATTACCGCAGAAGTTTTTACCGGTGACTACGATGTTAAAGACCTGAATACCTCAGCAGATGGCCAGCGCCTGATATTCGCGATGCGCGCACCGGAATTGGAAGATGCTGATGACGATAAGCAGCCTACCTGGAATATCTGGTTATATGATCTTGAAACCAAAGAACTGAAAAGAGTCATACAATCCGACCTTGTTGCAGAGGAAGGGCAGGATGTTGCCCCGGCTTTTTTGCCAGATGGACGTATAGTTTTTTCTTCTAGTCGCCAACGCCGAGCGCGTGCTTTGTTACTGGATGATAATAAACCGCAATTTTCTGCTCTGACAGATGATCAGGATGCGCCCGCTTTTGTATTACATGTGATGGAGACGGATGGCAGTGATATTCGTCAGATCTCATTCAATCAAAGCCACGATCTCAATCCTACTGTACTGAATAATGGGCGGATCCTGTTTAATCGTTGGGATAATGCCGCCGGTGTAGATCGTTTAAGCCTCTATACCATCAAACCAGATGGTAGTGACCTGTCATTCCATTATGGTTACCACAGCCAGGAAACCGGCACCGAAAACTCTATTGCGACTTTCTCCAAACCGCGTGAAATGCCAGATGGACGTTTACTGGTAAACCTGCGTTCACCTGCGGGAGTAAGTTACGGCGGCGACCTAGTGGCTATCGATGGAATAAATTACAGCGAAGCCTACAGTGAGGCCGGCGGCGAGGGTGAGCTGGTTGGTCAGCACTCTATCTCCTTTGCTGAAGTCACCACTGATGGGACACTCTCATACCATGGCACATTCTCTGCAGCGTGGCCTTTCTACGATGGCACTAGCAGACTGCTCGTCTCCTGGAGTGAATGTCGTATTGTGGAGGAAGAAACGGAGCTACTGCGTCCTTGCCCGCAAACAATAGGGGAAGAAGAGGAGCCGGTTTTAGCTGATCCGCTTTTTGGCCTGTGGATCTATGATTTCGAGGCCGGCACCCAATTGCCAATTATCGTCGCAGAAGAAGGCGAAATGATTTCTGAGGGTGTGGTCCTGGAGCCCCGCACGGAGCCAACTTATATTCCCGATCCAATTCCTGGAATAGACGTAGATGGCGATCTAGTGCAGGAGTCAGTGGGTATTTTGGATGTCCGTAGTGTCTACGATTTTGATGGTGAGGATATAGCGGGAATAGAAACTCTCGCTGATCCTGCTATCACTACTGCCGATGACCGCCCCGCGCGTTTCCTGCGTATCGTTAAAGCGGTGGCGATTCCAGACGATGATATTCTGGATTTTGATGGTTCGGCTTTTGGGCGCAACCGTCGACAGGGTATGCGTGAAATCCTGGGTTATACACCTATACAACCCGATGGTTCTGTACGAGTCAAAGTACCAGCTGATATTCCCTTCGCAATTTCAGTAGTGGATGCTGAGGGCAAGAGAATTTTTGAGCAGCACAATAACTGGCTGCAGTTGCGACCTGGCGAAGTACGTAGCTGTAATGGCTGTCACACTAGCGAGAGTGAAGTCGCGCATGGTCGCGCGGATATGCAGCTGGAATCTGCCTGGAAGGGAGCCCCGACTTCTGCAGCGCCCTTTGCCAATACCGAGCCCGCGTTGCAGGCAGAAATGGGTGAAACCATGGCGCAGTTATTGGCTCGGATTGTTGGAGAAGTTGGATTAAAAGGGGGTATACACTTTTCTGATGTCTGGACCGATCCAGCAGTTCGCGCCAAAGATACTGATATATCCCTGACCTACGCCGATTTATTGACTGAAATCCCTGCGCCGCTGGTCTGTCTAGATAATTGGAATAGCAATTGTCGGAGTGTTATTCACTACGAACAGCATATCCAGCCAATCTGGGAGTTACCACGTCAGGTTGTGGATAACACCGGCACAGTGATCAGTGACAACACCTGTATAGCCTGCCACTCCCCAGTAGATGCCGCTGGCGCTACACGAGTCCCCGCTGCGCAACTGGATCTCACCGCCAGCGCATCCAGTGCAAACGATGCTTGGTTTACCTCTTATGCCGAGCTACTGGTTGAAAGTCCGATATTGGATCTTGTCGGCGGGATTTTAACTCCGCGGATGCGACAGGAGACGGATAACCAGGGCAATCCGGTGTTTGAAACCGATGAAGATGGCAATTTAATTCTCGATGCGAATGGTAATCCTATTCCGGTGATGGTTGTTGTAACCAGCTCTTCAGTTCTGGCTGAAAATGCGGCAGAAAGTACTTTTTTTCCAGTGTTCTCTCCCGGTGGTGCGCACGCGGGATTATTGCAGCCAGCTGAATTACGCCTGATTGCTGAGTGGTTGGATATCGGCGCCCAGTACTATAACGATCCTTTTGCTGCACCGGCTGATTGATCTATGTCCATTATTAAAAAATATGTTTTAACGACCCTACTGTTGGGAACCAACTTGCTCTCTGCTTTGGTATTTGCAGATGGTGCCAACGCTACACAAGCCGTTGAGGGGGTAGACGTTGAAGTGCAAACAGCTTTGGAGAATTTACCAGAGGGACGCCCAGCAGAAGAAGAAAAAGCGAACCCAATAAATCCCATTGTTATCGATGCTCAACCCGACATACCTGATGACGCTGAGCGGGTTACAGTGGGTAATGCATATATCAATATTTATCGAGGCCCCGGTCGTGGCTATCCGATTTTTCACGTAGCTGAATATGGCGAAAAAATCTGGTTGCTTAAGCGCCGTACCGATTGGGTAAAGGTGTTGGCACCGCGTAATAAAACCGGTTGGGTACGGATTTCGGATCTGCAGGAAATTTATGGCGAGGAAGGTGAACTGGTGCGAGTTCCCCTACCTGATTTCAGGGACGTGGATGCAGGTTTCTTTTATCTGGGTTTCTCCTATGGCGATTTTGCCGGAGCCAACTCTTTGGGGACAACGCTCGGCTACCAATTTACTTCTAATTTAGCTACCGAATTTCGGGCTACTCAGGCAGTCGGCGAGTTTTCTGATAGCCAAGTGTATCAAATGGCAGTAGTACATCAGCCGTTCCCACACTGGCGAATGTCTCCTTATTTTCTACTTGGTGCTGGTCTGAATATCACATCGCCTAACGCAACTATTATCGCTACAGAAGATCGCCAGGATACAGTCATGCTGGCAGGCGTAGGGATAAAAACCTATTTATCGCGCCGTTTTGCCCTTAAGGCGGAATACGCCAACCACTACCTGCTCACCTCGCGGGAAAATAATCAGGAGATAGTCGAGTGGAAACTTGGTTTCGACGTATATCTATAGGCACTGCAACCCTATCCACACTGTTTAGTGCCCAAGCCTGTGTTGCCCAGCAAGGTGAGGATATTATCGCAGATATTGTCGTTTCAGATTTGGAGCGTCGTGAGGTGCGTGATGCACTGATCGATAGTGAAAATATTGAGCTGGGTATTTTTGCCGGGGTTATTAATGTAGAAGACTTTGGCTCCAATGCACTTTATGGTACATCAGTTTCCTACCATATTACTGAAGATTTATTTATGGAGGGCACCTATGCGCAAACTGAGCTAGGTGAGTCCAGCTTTGAGCGTTTAAGTGGTGCTGCTCCTCTATTGACCGATGAGCAAAGGGAGCTGAGCTATTACAACTTCTCTCTGGGCTGGAATATTTTTCAAGGTGAATATTTTATCTCGGATGACTGGGCATTCAATACTGATTTTTACTTGGTAAGTGGCGCCGGAAATACCTCTTTTGCAGATGAAGAGCATTTTACCTACAACTTCGGTGTCGGAGTGCGTTTGTTGGCCAATGATTGGTTGGCATTACGTTTTGATGTGCGTGATCACGTATTTGAACACGAATTATTTGGCGAGGCACAAACCACCCACAACCTGTCTAGCCAATTAGGATTTACTGTATTTTTCTAATTATTTAAAAATAGTCGATAAGGATTTTTAATATGTTACGGTTCGTTGTCTCATTTGTATTACTTGTATCGTCGATAGGAATTAGTGCTTCCGAACCTTCTAGAGATTTCACTCTGGCTTCTAATCAAGGAGCAAACCTGCGCCTGGCGGAACAGCGTGGTGAAGTGATTATGCTGAACTTCTGGGCATCCTGGTGTGGGCCCTGTCGGCAAGAAATGCCTTTACTGGATCAGTTACACGAGCGTTACTCTGCAGCTGGTTTTCAGGTTTGGGGGGTAAATGTGGATGCACATCGATCTGATGCTGAGAAATTATTGGGGAAAATACCGGTGGATTTCCCCATCTTGTTTGATAGCACCAGTGAGGTGAGCAAAATGTACGGTATTGATGCTATGCCGAGCACCGTTTTTATAGACAGAGATGGCAATGTCCGTCATATCCATAAAGGCTATCGCGACGGTGATGAGGCAGCCTATAAAAAGATTATCAAGGAATTAATCCGAGAGTAATAGTTATGTTGCGCTACTTGTTGCCGCTGTTGTCGGTATCGCTATTCAGTGGCTGCACAGTAACGCCCTGGATTGCTCCTTACGAACGTCAATATCTGGCGGACCCAATTATGAGTTTTGAAAGAGATCCGGTTGCCGCCAGTTATATGAACCATGTCTATGAAGCTCGTGAAGCGGCCAGGGGAGCCGAAGGTGGTAGTGGAGGCGGATGTGGTTGTAACTAAATTGTTGCGCTATTGCCTCGCTTTAGGGGTATTTTTTCCGGCCTACGTTTCTGCTGCTGTGTTACCTGAGGAGCGGGCCGACAATATGTATCATGCCTATAGTGGTGGAGGCGTGACCATTGATGGCCCCTCGGTATTGATTCGCAAGAATATTGGTAGCAATGTCTCCTTCTCTGCAAATTACTATGTGGATATGATTTCCGGAGCCTCTATTGATGTGGAAGCAACTGCCAGTAAATATTCTGAACAGCGAGATCAATACTCTCTCGGTGCAGACTATTTGCTAGATAAAACAACCATTAGTGTGGGTTATACCAATAGTTCGGAAAATGACTATGAGGCAGAGACAGTTGCTTTTGGTATCAGCCAGGGATTTTTCGGTGATCTTAGCACCGTTGATCTACGTGTCAGCTATGGTAGCGACGATGTATATCGAAATGGCGACGATAATTTTGCTGATGAAGCGGAACATCGCCGCTACGCGTTCAGCTGGAACCAGATACTTACTCAAAAGTTGATTGCTGAGTTGAGTGTCGAGACGGTCTCCGATGAGGGATTTCTCAACAACCCCTACCGCAGCGTACGCTACTTGGACCCTGCATCTGGTACAGGCTTTAGTTACCAGGCTGAGCTTTACCCAAGAACACGCAACAGTGATGCCGTGTCTATTCGGGCTAAATATCGGTTGCCCTACCGCGCATCCATAAAAGGTGAGTATCGTCGCTATGCGGATAGTTGGGGGATAAATGCGGATAATATTGAATTTCGTTATACCCATCCCTTGGAAGAGCAAGATGAGTGGATTCTAGAAGGTAAGTTCCGCTATTACCAACAATCCAGCGCCGATTTTTATAGCGACTTATTTCCTTATCTGAATGCCACTAATTTCCGCGCGCGAGATAAGGAAATGAGTAATTTTACCACCCTGGCCTTTGGTTTGGGGATTTCCTATGAGTTGCCACAACGCTGGTCGCTATTCAACCAAAAGAACAGTATTAGTTTCTACTGGGATCATATTCTTTTTGACTATGAAGACTTCCTAGACGTAACGGTGAATGATGATGGCAGTGCCATAACACCTGGAAGCGAGCCAGCCTATAGTTTCTCTGCAAATGTTATCCGCCTTTTCTGGACGGTGCGAATTTGATAATCCCTTTCTTTCAATTGGATATCGATTGTCGAAACTCAGAACTCCTCTCAATAGGGAAGCATACTTCCCATTGAGAGTAGTGGTTGAAATTGAAAGCTAAAGAGGATTAATTCTCATCACCTCGATCAATATCATAATCCTTTATTACTTTGGCAACTCGTATCCGGTAGTGATCAAACAGGTTGTCTCTGCCCAGTTGTTGAGCATTCCGATGCTGGAACTGGCACTTCCAGGATCGTACGGCTTGCTCGTCCCGCCAAAAAGATAGCGAAAGAAGGTTATCTGGATTGGTGAGGCTCTCGAACCTCTCCACAGAGATAAACCCATCAATCTGTTCGAGGAACTCTCTCAGTTGCCGTGCTTTGGAAAAGTAGACCTCTTTGCTATCCTTTTTAGGTTTAACTTCAAAGATTACTGCAATCAAGGCTCTAGCCTCCCTTCAAGCGTATATAAGTAGATGGGACAGCGGTGAGGAATGAGCGCTTATCCTCCAGAATAAATTGATGCCTTTGGGCAAATAAAAAATTGTGATGGCCATCTTCCGATAATTTTTGTCGTGCTCTATATTGCTCGTAACTCACCAGACTATCGAAACTGATCAGTCCAACGGCACGATTATTTGTGCCTTCATGGGGTAGAAAATAGCCTAAGAGTTCGCCTCCGCACTCAGGGACAATTTGTCCCCAATTCTCTGCATACTCTTTGAATTCATCCAGTTGATGGGGGTTTATACGATACTCGATAAAGCAGGTAATCGTCATAGGTTTTGCCTCTGTTAGGAATAAGTTGCATTCTATGGCTCGGCATTTTTTATGCTTCGATCTACAACGAACTATCTGGTGTGTGTATGGAGCCTGATATCTCCCTGGTGGCGGGTCTGATTGGTGATAAGACTCGCTCGAGAATGCTAATGGCACTGATGAGTGGCAAAGCTCTGACGGCAACCGAGTTGGCCTGTGAGGCTGATATTAGTGCTCAGACAGCGAGTACGCATTTATCCAAGCTCACCGAGGGTGGTTTACTGGTGGTGCGCAA
The DNA here is from genome assembly GCF_056160005.1 of Microbulbifer sp. ABH2_005. Lineage (NCBI taxonomy): Bacteria > Pseudomonadati > Pseudomonadota > Gammaproteobacteria > Cellvibrionales > Microbulbiferaceae > Microbulbifer > Microbulbifer sp. ABH2_005. Next base: position 79,370 of record NZ_JBSWWI010000001.1, read on the forward strand.
ACAGGGGCGCCATAAGTATTTTCAGTTGCGCGATCATGAGGTGGCGGAAATACTGGAGAAGCTGCTCAATATAAGTTGTACGCAGACGCAAAGAAGTGTTGGTACTGGCCCTGCAAATCCGGACCTGAGAAAAGCTCGAATTTGTTACGATCACCTGGCCGGGAGCCTCGGTGTTGCCCTATATGACTCTTTAATGGCAGAAGGTGTCATCATCGAAGAGTCTCAGAGTGCGGAATTGACCGAAACAGGGAGGGGATTTTTTTCAAATCTAGGTGTTGATATTGAGGGGTTGAAAAATGCTCGGCGTCCATTGTGCAAGTCTTGTCTAGACTGGAGTGAGAGACGCAACCACCTGGCAGGCAGTCTGGGTCAATGGATATTAGAGGATGCGCTTAGCAAAAACTGGGCGCGGAGAAGATTGGATTCTCGCGTGATTGACTTCTCAAACGTCGGCCTTAAGAAATTCCTGCATAACTATCGAATATCATTTGAAATTTGTTGACGGGCGGTAAATGGGTGTATTACCCGCCTATTCATATAGGAATTTTATATTGCTTGAATAATTGCTCTTTAAGTTCGCGTTTCATTTATTTTTTAAACTATTTTTCTGTTGGTGGTGACTTGTAGCGTGTAGGCAATCCAAATTAACGTGTAGGTTATTCCTATGACTAGAAGAGTTCCCAAAAAGTTAGCCTTTATTGGTTCCAGCTCCATCTATGGCCGAGGTGATACGGAGCTGGGAGGCTTCGTTCAAAGGTTTCGTTTCCGTTTCGAACCTTTGAATCCCAAAAACTTAGTCTACGCATTGGGAATATTTGGTGAAAGTGTTGTATCGCTTACTCAGCGCGTTTCAGCGGAACTCTCTGTGAGAAGACCTCATTTAATAGGACTCTACCCCGGCTATAATGATATTTGCCGTATTGGTGGGGAAGAGTCAAAGAATACGGTAGCCTTGGATTTTTTTCGTCAAGCGATGTTAGAGCTACTGCAAGCATCCAGTAAAATCGCCCCCAGCTTTGTCATGACCGGCATCCCCTTTGATGAGCGGCGAACAACGCCCTATCGCGATAGTGATAGCTATTTCTTTCAAAAAGATGCACAGCTGTATAGCCAAGTGGTGAGAGAGGTGGCCTTGAGTGAGGGCACCCCCGTTCTGGATTTTGAAAGTTTATGGGGCTCACTGGAGATTATTCCGCTGCTTTCTGAAGATGGGCTCCATGCAAACCCCGTTGGGCATCAATTACTTTGTGAGCAGACCTGGGATTTTATTTCGAAAAATTATTTTTAGGCTATCTGCTTTGAATGGATGTGATTTATGACCTTATCAATCGTTCATATTTGATCGATATTTTATTTTTTGTTGCGAAATTTTCGCTACCGCCTAAGAATGTTGAGGAATTTTGATAAAGGGAAGTGTGAGGCGGAAAGATGGGAAACAATAACATCACCAGTAATTTGGAATCTTTGAAGGCTCTGTCTGAGGCAAGTCGATGTGCTGAGGAGTATATATCCAAAATACGCGAACGAAGAGTTAGTCCATCATCCTTGGAGTTGGCTGAGTTGGCAAGATTAAACTCTTCCCTGCCCCGCAAAGGGCAGGATGCGCAACAGGTGATTGCAGACCTCCATCATTACGCATCTCCCGCCACTGTGGCGAGTACCGGTGGTCGCTTTTTTGGTTTGGTGGTCGGAGGTTCTACTCCGGCGGCAATGGGGGCCTCTATTTTAAATGCGGCCTGGGACCAGGTAGCAGTACTCGAATCATCGGCACCATCGGCAATTTACTTGGAGCGCATTGCCGCTCAGTGGTTGTTGCAATTATTAGAGTTGCCGGAAGAAAGTAGTGTTGGATTTACCACTGGTTCCTCTATGGCGAACATGGTTTGTCTGGCTGCGGCGCGCAACCGTCAATATGAGAAACTGGGTATTGATCTGGCTAAAAAGGGACTTGCCGGAGTACTGCCGCTGAGGATTATTGTATCTGAAGAATCCCATGTCACAGTGCATAAAGCCTTGTCGATTCTCGGAATTGGTACAGACCAATTGGTGAAAGCTCCCTGTGACCAGCAGGGTCGGGTACTTGTGGATTCTTTCCCCGAATTAGATGAAACCACCATCGTGTGTTTGCAGGCAGGCAACGTAAATTCCGGTCATTTCGATCCTTTTGAAGAAATCATCCCTAGGGCGAAGGCGGCTGGAGCCTGGGTACATGTGGATGGCGCTTTTGGCTTGTGGGCGGCGGTTTCACCTAGGCTGCGACACCTGACTGCGGGTGTCGCGTTGGCGGACTCCTGGGCGGTTGATGGGCACAAATGGCTGAATACACCCTACGATTGTGGCGTTGCTATCTGTCGCGAGGCCCAGGCAGTACACCGTGTTATGACTACACAGGCGCCTTATTTACAGGCTGGAATTCAGGTACCACCGAAAGATATGGTGCCTGAGTTTTCCCGCCGCGCCCGGGGCGTTGAGGTCTGGGCGGCGATTCAGGAGATGGGCTGTGAAGGTGTAGCTAATTTGGTGGAGCGGTGCTGCGATTATGCCCGTCAGTTTGCTGATGGCCTGGCCAATTTAGGCTTTGAGATTCTCAATGAAGTGGTGCTGAATCAGGTGGTCGCCAGTATCAATGACGAATCCGCGTTGCAGCAGATTGTTGGTATTGTGCAGGAGGAGGGTGTGTGCTGGTTCGGTACGACCGTGTGGCAGGGGAGAATGGCGTTACGTCTCAGCATCTCTTCTTGGGCTACCACGGCGGAGGATATTACTTTGTCATTGGATTCTATCCGCCGGGCGATGGAACAGGTGCTTGAGGCTAAGGAATAAATTCGGCTTATAACCTGGCAGTTCCTGTGTACAAGGCCTGGCCCTGTCGCAATACGCGATGGCAATACTTATTAAGCCTCGGTAAAGCTGCTTATCTAATGGATTCAGAACTCCATTGCTGAATGCGGTCTATTCTTCTGGTTGGCCCACAGATTTTAATTGGGCAGAACGGGGTAAATGGACACAGGGAGCAAATGAGCGATTATCCTCGGGCCTTGGAAATTACCTTCGACTCAGTGCGTAATGTCGGCCTGGCTGCAGCCTTGCTGGGGGCTGCTGCGGTGATTATTCAGGCTCCCTCCCTTGCTTTTAATCTCACCTGGCTGGCCTATACCGAAGCGGCGCTACTGGCGGGATTATCTGCTCTATTACAGGTGTTAAATCTTGGCGCCTGGTTCCTATCCATGCGTCACCTGGGGTACAACCGGTTTTGGCTTATTCTGGCTGGTGGTCTCTTTATGATTTTATTGATGCACTTTTATGTGGCTGTCGCCTCGACCAGCCTCAAAGGGCTGACATTGACTTCGATAAAATAATGATTTTTCTGATTACGCTGTCTTCTTAAACAATCAGCACGGGCCAGGGAGGCCCTGTCGTGATTATGACATTCTGGATTGTCCTTATACTTCTGCTGATTTTTATCTGGTTGCTGGGAATCGCGTTTTTCAGTCCTAATCTGAGCCGCAACGAATTATCTCGTTTTTCCTACAACCAGTTGGCTTTTACCGATGGTTTCTCGGTGAACTACCGGGAAGTAGGCAGGGAGGGGCGCCCACTGCTTTTATGTTTTCACGGTGGTGGTGACTCCTTGGGGGGCTGGGGTGAGTGGGCAAAAGTTTTGGCTAGGGATTACCATCTAATACTGGTGGATCTTCCTGGCCACGGTCTCACAGATCCCTTGCCGGGGGGAACTTATACCCCGAAGCACCTGGCAGATTTTATCGCGCGATTTATTGAGACAATGGGATTGCAGAGGTTTGTTCTAGTTGGTCACTCCTTTGGAGGCAATGCGGTACTGCGCTACTTGATTGAACATCCCGATACTGCTGAAGCTGCAATCTTGATTGCACCGGGCGGTTATCAATGCGATAAGGGGTTGAAAATGCCTACTATGATGGCGCGTTTCGTACTCAGTTACTGGGGACGACGCTTTGTTGCTCATCTGGGTAGCCGTGGGTTGCTGAGGAAAATGTTAAGGGCCCGTTTTTTCTACAATTCAAATGCGCTGCCGGAAAAAATGGTGGAGCGTATTTATCTGCTCTCTCGCTATAAGAAAAATCGTGGCACGGCTATTAATCTTGTCGCTAATGCCACAGTCAATTTTCAGCCGCTTTTAGGGCTTGAAAATATCCAGACTCCGGTTTTATTTCTCTGGGGAGCAGAAGATCGAATTATTCCTCTGGAGGTAGGCGAATATTTTTCTCATCAAATACCGAATAGTAAGTTGATCGCCTACGAAAAAGTCGGACATATGACGCATGTGGAACACGCGAAGGGCAGTGTTCGCGATGCAAAGAAATTTCTTAAAAATCTGCAACTGTAATAAATAAAAAAAGGCCGCAGAGCGGCCAGGTTTGGGGGGGTAAAATTAAGGCCGGTTGGCAGTAATACTATTTGACCAGGTCATAGTCGCCCAGCTCGGGCACGGCTTGATGTACTTGTGTTTCCAGTTGGTCGATGGACTGCAGAGAGGCGCAAAGTTGCTCGGCAGTTTGCTCAATCTGTTCTGAACGCTGTTCCAATAACTGCTCTGCCTGTTCGGTAGCGCGCTCCTCTATACTCTGTCCGCCGGTGAAGGCGGCCTTGAGAGCGTGCCAGGCGATAGTACCCGCGGCATCCTTGGCCAGGCGTTCGATACGGGGTTCAAACTCTTTGGAGATTGTCTCATCTATAAAGTTGCCAATCTCAGTATCGCCGAGATAGTAAATTTCCCCCTCACGATTGAGGCGATCCTCGGTACGCTGGATTAAATCCGCAGAGAATTGTTTAAGCTCCTGGTTCTCTGGGTGATCCGGGCCCGCGAGAGCACTGATAGCGATAGACAATCCGTCCATGGCGATATCAACGGCTTCCAGTGTAACTAAAAGGGTGTCGCGGCCGGCGATGTGTAGTTTTTGGCGATACTCCTGCAACAATTGTTGTTGTTGGGCATCCAGAGTTATCTGGCTTCCATTTACCAGTAGCTGTGCCGGTGAATGGAAGTACACCAATTGTTGCTTATCCCCATCCTCGTGCACTTCGAAGAAGTCGGGCCCCACTTTTACTGTGTAGTCGAGAGTTGACTCACAGTTGTCGGTATCGATATGAATGGACCCGTGTGCCATTGCCTGTCCTACTCCACCCAAACCAATTAGTGTTGAAATCGCAAGTGGTTTCCACATAGTTGAATCTCTGTTTTTGTGCCTTTCCCCTTCAGACGAGACGGGAAGTGCAAATGGATGCAGAAGGTAAGAAAATTTTTTAGCCTGTTTTTTGTACAGATTGGGGTTGTTCTAAATGCTACCCTTGGCCGTAATCCAGATGTGGTCAGGGTACCGCTGGGTATTGGCTTTTAATAATTAAAAATTGGGGGACGGCAAATGTCATTCAGCAGGCATTTGATGGCTCTGTGCCTGGTGCTATTAAGCACAGTAGCTCGAGCCGAGGGTATCGCCGAGTATACGGCGGATATGCGTAAATACAGTGGGTATCACAATTTCTACTGGGATGAGGATAGCGGCCGAGTGCTGTTGCAGATCGATACGTTTGAGCGTGAGCTGCTGCTCCTCACCGGTCTAGCTCAGGGGCTGGGGTCCAATCCTGTGGGCTTGGACCGCAATCAGGTGGGTGAGAGCCGTTTGGTGAAGTTCCAGCGTGTAGGCAACAAGGTACTCTTGCACCAGGTAAACGCTCACTACCGCGCTGAGTCTGAAAATCTGGCAGAGCGCCGTGCGGTAGAAGAGGCTTTTGCCTCTTCAGTGCTCTGGGGATTTGAAGTTTTAGCACAAAATGATGGTGCTACATTGGTGGACTTCACCCCCTTCTTGCTTAGCGATCAGCACGGCATTGGGGCTCGCCTGAAACAGGCGGAGCAGGGCAGTTATTCTGTGGATAAATCCAAGTCCGCGATCTTTTTACCGCGCACTAAGAATTTCCCCAAAAACAGCGAGTTTGAGGCTCAGCTGACCTTTTCCGGTAGCAAACCCGGTAAATATTTGCGCGAGGTGGTGCCAACCCCGACTCTGGTTTCCCTACGCCAGCATATCTCCTTAATCGAACTTCCCGATCGAGAGTACCAGCCGCGAGTGTTCCACAGTCGCAGCGGTTATTTTCCTTTCACTTTCCGTGATTACGCCTCGGCAATCGACCAACCTCTGGATCAGCGTTTTATCTACCGGCACCGTCTAGAGAAAAAACCGGGTAGTGATGAAGTGGTTGAGCCAATTGTCTACTACGTGGATTCAGGTGTACCAGAACCGGTACGCAGTGCGTTGGTAGAGGGGGCCAGCTGGTGGAACCAGGCTTTTACCGCAGTCGGTTATAAGGATGCCTTCCGTGTGGAAATCCTGCCGGAAAACGCGGACCCCCTAGATGTGCGCTACAACGTGATCAACTGGGTGCACCGTTCCACGCGTGGCTGGTCTTATGGTTACTCCGTGTTTGACCCCCGTACCGGCGAAATCCTAAAGGGTAATGTGACTCTTGGTTCCCTGCGTGTGCGTCAGGACTTCCTGATCGCCCAGGGGTTGCTACAACCATATTCCGACGAATCTGCTGATACTGCGGCCTTAAAGGCTATGGCGCTGGCTCGTATTCGCCAGCTATCAGCCCACGAAGTGGGCCACACACTGGGCCTTGCCCATAATTTTGCCGCGAGTGCAGCGGAGCGCGCTTCGGTAATGGATTATCCGGCGCCGCTGGTTTCTTTATTGGGCACGGAGTTGGATTTCTCCAAGGCTTATGCCACTGGTATCGGCGCTTGGGATAAGCTGGCAATTCGCTATGGCTACGGTAATGGCGAGGAGGAGCAATCCTATCTGGATAGGACCATTGCCGAGGCAGGGGAACAAAAACTGCGTTTTATCTCCGATCCAGATTCCCGCGTGATCAACAATGCTCATGCTTCCTCTCACTTATGGGATAACGGCAAGGACCCCCTGGAGGAATTCAGCCGTCTGACAGAGTTGCGCCGCCACGCCTTGGAGAATTTTTCCCGTGCGGCAAATCCTAAATCTGCACCTCGTTCCGATCTGGAGGAGACGCTGGTACCGGTTTATTACGGGCATCGCTATCAGGCGGAAGCGGTGGGTAAGTTGATCGGAGGGTTGGATTACGATTACTTATATAATGGAGCTGAGCAGAATAGCTACACACTCGTGCCCGCCGAGCGTCAGCAGCAAGCCATAGATTCGCTAGTGGGAACCTTATCACCAGAATTTCTGGCCTTGCCGGAACAGGTTCTACAGCTGATTCCCCCTAAGTCTTATGGTTATGAACGGACCAGGGAGAGTTTTCCCTCCCATACCGGCGTGGCGTTTGATGCAGTGGCTCTGGCCGAGGCCGCGGCGGGTCATACCCTGTCGATTCTATTGGACCCGCAGCGGGCGGCGCGTATGGATCAGCAAAACGCGCGCAGTAGTGAGATTCCTGCTTTCGACAGCTTATTGGGGCGACTCACTACGTTAGCTTTGGATGATGCACCGTATTCGGGTTTGCAGGCGGCGATTCACCAGCGCGCCAATCATGTATATATCCAGCATCTGATGCTGCTCGCCAGTGACCGCACTGCTGCAGAATCGGTAAGGGCTAAGGCGCAGTTGCAGCTGGCCAAATTCCAACTGGCACTTGGGCAGAAAAAGTTATTTGGTGAAGATACGCAGGGATACAACGCACATTATTATTTCCAGGCTAAGCGTATTGAGTCATTCATGCGCGGCGAACTGGAGGTCAAAGCCGAGGATATCAAGGCGATGCCGCCGGGATCACCAATTTGAGTCCTGCCTAGATCTTGTTAAACATTGAGCTTGGGGTTTTAATTAATTCACCCGGTAAATTTCCGGGTGAATTCCCAGGCAGGATCAACTGCGAATAAACTGGGATTTTTTTATCCAGTGAATACCGCGATACTTTCTTGTGGATGCGGAATTACGCTTTGCCCAAAAGAAGTTGCGATTGAATTGGAATTCCACTTCATAACCCTCAGCCAGGGCCGCCAGTGGCATCGCCTGCCAGCTGGCCTGACGTCGCTTGCTGGTGGCTTCTAGCAGATATTCTTGGTTGTCCACTATCGCCACCACCCAGGCGTGCCCCTGGCCTTTATGTGTACCCAATGCCACTCGTGCATCCACACCAAGTTCAATCAACCAGTCGGCCAGTAAGATTGCATGGTCTTCACAGTCACCGCGTTTTTGAAAATAAGCTTGGCGGGATGTCTGCCATATATCGGAAAGGCCAGCGTACTGCAGGTGGTCGTACTGATACTCCTTCTGCATTGCCAGAGTATATAGCGGTACCCAAAGTTCCCGGGTTTGGAAGGGCTTAAAGCCTACCAGATAGCTATTGGCAAAATGATGCTGTTTATCCAAACCGCGCGCTGAAGCCGTGACGGCCTCTAACCCCTGCCAGTTCCAAATAGAAACATGGGCGCTCTCCTCCAGGGAGCGTTTGGCTACCACTTGCTGGATGGTTTTCTCGGATAGTGGATAACTGGTACCCGTGACTCTTACGACCCCGTTCTGGCGATCCATTATGGAAGTATTGGTAGAACTATAGGCTCTACTTGCGGATGTAAGGGGCTGACCTGCTGGAGTACGCACGCTTGGATTGTGTACGGTATTGCGGAAAATTTCCGGCAGCATTAACAACGTAGAGAAAATGAACAACGGGGCTATCCATCGGCTCACAGCTCTATCCTTTTAAGCCAAAAGAAATGATGATGGCAACAAAAATCAAAATTGTGGAAGCAAAGATGGAGACTGCAATATTGCCGTTTTTCAGTTCGCCCTCAATATCCACTGTGCGCAGTAATTTTTTATCAATAGTTATTAAGGCAACGATTCCAACAAAAAGGGCTAATATAGTGTAAAGCAGGTTGATGCCGAGATTAAATAGCGTTGCGGTGATGAATTCCAGTTGCATGTCTCTATTTCAGTAGGTTGAATTTAAGTTTAATTTTTCAGGAAGATAAAAAAATTTTATACAGATTGTAGCATCTTTCATCTTATTACTCCGTCTTGTTGTGCATGTATAATTGCAATATCTTATTTTTTTCATTGCATGGTGTTAATAATGCGTTTTGTTTCAGTCTTGGGTCTGATGGCCTCTCTTCTTTTAGTGTCTGCTTGTGGTGAGCGAGTGGAAGTACCGCCTGCGCATGTGGGAAAAGTATTAACTGAGAGTGGCTATAAGCCCGAAGTGGTACCGCCTTCTAAATTTCGCCTGGATATGTGTATGTTCTATTGTGACAGGCTGGTCACAATGACAATTGCAGATTTTGGTCATCTGGAAAAATTCAAGGTCTTTATGCCCAAAGACCAGCTTAATATGAGCTTTGATATTCGCATGACTGGTGCCATCAGCAATGATGCCATTGATAGTGTCTTCGACCGTATTCCTCCAGAGAATAATAATATTTCGGTAAATCGTGTCTATGGAACTTATGCTCAGCCGGTAATTCGGGATGTAGTGCGCCGTGTGGTGGCTAAGTATTCTATCAATGAGATTGCTTCCAGTAGAGAGTCCCTCAGTCACGAGTTGTTTAGTGAGGTTTCTAAAGCCCTCAAAGGCACGCCCATTGAGGTTAAGCGCCTGGGTCTGGCCGATATCCAGTTCCCCAAGGTCATCACGCAGGCTAAGGAGCGCGCAGCTGAGCGGCGTGAGCTGATAGAGCAGGAAAAAGCACAATTTCAAATTCAGAAAATCCAAATGGAGCGCGATCTGGAGCGGGAAAAGATGAATCGTGCTATTGCCCGTGAAAAGGCGATTGGACAAAAAGAAGTCAATGATCTGCTGGCCAAGTCAGTAACTGATAAATACTTAGCCTATAGGACTCTGGAAGTCCTCGATAAAATGGCTGAGTCGAATAACAAGGTTTTCCTCCCCGTAGAAGCTCTGGGGACTATAGGTATGCAGCATGCAGTGCTAAATGACCAGGTAAAACGGGTGGCAGGTAAATAAGGAATAATAACAAGAGGCTGAAAGCAATTTTCAGCTTCTTTAATTTTTCAGTCATTTAATAATATCTGCTACCTAATATTTCCTATATTTTTGTGCTCTTTTTTATTGTTGAGCACGGTTTAATCATAATTAAATTTTCAGTCTTTATTGGTGGGTCTTTTTACGCGAATTTATTTACTGAAGATACCGCCCAGGACAAGCACACAAGCTTGAGGATCTAAGGCGTCGTCAAGCGTATAAGGCCCAGAAAGTGACTGGTGGCGTGTGGCAACAAATAGATAACCTTACTCGGAAAGAGTTATTCATGGGGCTGCAGGTTGATCTGCTTGCAGCATAAGGAAATTGCAGTTATTACCTGAAACCAAGGTCGCTAGATAAGAGCTGAGAGATCAATGCTCTCCTGCCTTGTAGTGAATATTAGAATTTAAATACTTGGCTAGGATATTTATTCACTGAGAATAACTGATGCCTGAGGGGGAGCAAGTCGCTCCCCCAAACAGGAAAGGCCTGCTAAGAATTACATGGAACCAGTACAACCATTGGCTGCCAAGTAATCAAAGGCGGCTTTGGCCTGGACCAAACCATAGCCATAAGCATTATCTCGGCCCGAATCACCCAAATCCTCTGCAGTAGCCTGCAGGGCAGTGCGGATTTCTGAATTACTGCAGTTCGGGTAATGGCTCCAAACTAAAGCAGCAACGCCAGCAACATGTGGGGTCGCCATGGATGTACCGTTAAAGTAGGCATAATCGTTAGCTTCGGTTTCGATAGTTGCACTGGCACCCAGTTGAGTTAACAAGGTGCTGCCATCGGTATCGGAGATACCCACGGAAGGAATATGGGTCTCCACGCCACCATGGGTGCCATAAAGCATTCCGGGCACATTGTTGTAAATGATCGCTCCGACACCGCCACCGGCTTCACAATTCAGGACTTTTTCAGCAAAGCTGATATTGCCGCGTTGAATCAGGCAGATTTTTCCTGCTGCGCTGACGCAAGCAGATTCAGCCGTTCCGCAATCTTCCAGGGCTCCAGTGATAACGCCAGTGGGGGTACCTGCCATTGCTGCGGCTTCGACTACAGTGCCGGCTACTTCCAAAGTGGCTGCTTGGCCGCTGCCAGTGGGAATAGAGGAAAGTACCTGAACTCCAGGGCCTGCGAGTTCAACCTGATTGGTTTGCTGGGAAAAACCAGCGATGTTTTTATCGCTATCGATCGCTGCTACGGAGACAACGGAGTTGTAAGAAGCTGGGTAGCTATGACGGGTGTTGCCATCATTACCTGCGGCAGCAACAGAGAGAATGCCACGCTTGTTGAGGTTATCGAAGCCGCGTCTCTCAAAGAAGTTTGCCCTGTCGCCACCGAGGCTCATATTAATCACGTTTGCACCATTGGCTGCACACTCTTCAGCAGCGGCAATCAACGATGAAGAGTAGGCCCATCCGTCTGCACCAAAGACTTTGACGATGTGCAAATTGATATTGCTGTTTGGCATTACCCCTACAACGCCGGTGTCGTTGTTCATAGCGGCGATAGTGCCAGCTACATGGGTGCCGTGGCTATTTTGGTCTTCATACCAGTTGCCGGCACCATCTGGGTCGCTGCTACCGGTAACCGCGTTACCTGACAGGTCTTCGTGTCCCAGGTCGTAACCGGAGTCAATGATACATACGGTGCGGTTGCCGGCCTGCAGGTCGCTGAGCTGGTCTGCCTGTACCATAGGTATACCATAAGGCATCTCCTGGGACAGGGGATAACGCTTTAGGTCCTCTTCTATAAAGGCAACGTTTGGGTTCCTGCGCAGTGCCATCAGCGCCTTTGCCGGAAGGTGTGCGGCCATGGCGTTGTGGTTGCGAATTTCAAGGGCTCTTTGCCCTCCATTTTGTTGTACCAGAGACCTGACGGCCTCCCCCTTGCCTTCCTTGAATGTGACGATATAGCGCTTGTCTTCGGCGCTGGCTGATATTGCGAAGCTAAAAGCCAGGGCACCGCTGGCAAATATCGAAAGGGCCTTTTTCATGAGTTACTCCTTAACAGATATTATTTTATTTTTGGAGAGGAAAAATCCTTGCGAGAAGTAAATCCCGCCCTCCCCGACATGAAAAATAACAACCTTTTGGTTTTTGAGAAATAAAAAACGAGCTTTTTATATAAAAAAATACACTTTTTTTAAGTTGGCTAAACTTGGCGCTTTTTTTGTTGAAAGGTTTTCTTTTGGAAACGTTTATTTACGGCGGGTTTAAAAATAAAAAATACTACTTAAGTATTTAAATTTCAGATCGCTTGTACATAAATTAGTAGTTAGACGCATTGCTGCGTCTAACTACTTTAAGCGCGGGTTAATTGAGGGTTATCTTTTCGATTGGTTTGCCATTGATGTCGAGTTCTATAATTTTGCCAATATTAAGCTCTCGAAGACCGCTCTCAATTTTCCTTTTATCACCAACAATCACCCAGGTAAATTGATCCGGCTTAATGGTGTCTTGGGACAACTTATGTATGGTTGATAGATTGACTTCCCGGATTTTGTCTGTATAGCTATCCATATAATCCAGTGGGCGGTCGTAAGTGATCATATTCGAGACTGCGCTGGCGACAGCTTTAATAGTTTCGAAGCTACCAGGCAATTCATTGACCTTTTTGTTTTTGACCTTTTGCAACTCTTCTTCCCGTGCGGGTTTGCTACTTATGTAACTGCGTAGCTCAGTCTGTAATTCCATCAGGGATTCTTTGGTTTTATCCGTTTGCACTGGGGCATAAACCATTAGTGGTTGTTGGCCTTTTGCCCCGGTCAAAAAAGAGTAGGCACCGTAGGCCCAGTGCTTATCTTCGCGCAGGTTCATATTCAAGCGTGCGGTAAATGTCCCTCCGAAAATATCATTCATCATATGCATTGCATCGCGCTCGGCAATCTTCTCAGACGGTGCCAGTAAGCCACCAATGATAATGCTTTGCTCTGCGTCGGGCTTATTGATCAGGTACAGACTGGCTTTTTGGGGATGCGCCACCTGAGCGAGGTTTTTCTGGGGCAGCGGGCTTTCTGGTGCGCTCCAGTCGCCAAAATGTTGCTCCAGTTTTTGTGTAAGTGCTTCCAGATTGATATCACCAACGGCAATAAGGGTGGCATTGTCTGGGCGAAGCCAGGTTTGGTGGTAGTTCACCAAGTCATCGCGATTGAGTGACTCAATAGATGCCTCTGTACCGGAGCCAGTAAACGGTACGCTGTAGGCATGGCCCTCTCCATAGAGTAATGGCGGCAAGCTGCGCAGTGCCATTTGAACAGGGCGGGTCTTTTCTTGTTGAATAGCTGCGATCCAGCGCGCTCGTTTGCGCTCAATTTCCTCTTTTGAAAAAGCCGGGTGCATAACAATATCGGCGAATAATGCTACCGAATCATCTAGATTATTCTTCAATGCGTTGAGGCGCACAGTAGAACTGTCGATGTCAGCCCCTGTACTGATATGCGCACCCAGTAGTTCTTCTCTCGCGCTTATTTGCAGGGCATCCAGCTTGCTGGTGCCCTCTTTCAGCATGGACATGGCATAACTGGAAGTGCCCAATTTGTTGCCTTGATCTGCGGCATAGCCGGCATCAAACTGCAGGCGCATATCCACAACAGGCACTGAATTTCGTTCAGCCAGAATTACTTTAAGACCGTTGGAAAGTTCGGCAGTTTGTAACTTGGGGAAGGGCACACTGGGGAAATTACCTGTTTCGGGGAGCTTGCTTCGATCTGCTCCACTTTTAGCTACGTCATACTCGGGAAAGGGCAGAACCTCAAGATTGTAATCGCCGCTGGATAGCCATTTCTGTGCGGCTTTGCGAACCTGTTGAGTGGTGATTTTTTGTTTTTCAGTCAGTGCATCCAGGTAGGCATTGGGGTTGCTCTGATAGAGCTCTCCGCGCGCAAGGAGCACTCCTTTACCGCCCCAGCCACCGACTTGCTCGAGGTTACGCACCATTGAGGCATAATCGCTCATATTAACCCTGGCCAGTTCCTCCTGGGTTGGTCCCTCGCTGAGGAACTTTTCTAACTCCTCCTCAATGGCGGCCTCGACCTCAGCAAGCGCCACTCCGGGCTTAGCGTCTGCGGTAATAGGGAAGATGGAAGAAAGTTCGAATTCATGCAGGCCAACACTGATGTTGGTGGCGATTTGATCTTTATAAACCAGGCGTTTATACAGGCGTGAATTCTTGCCATCTCCGAGCACCGCTGCGGCCAGGGCAATAGCATTGGCGTCTTCATGGGTGAGATTGGGTGTATTCCAGACTTTATAAAGACGGGGTTGGGCTACACGATCAAACATTTGCTCGCGGCTGGATTGCTCTCGCTTGGCAATCCAGGCTTTTTTCTTGACTAACGGCGGTCCAGCGGGGATATCGCCAAAGTAATGGTTCGCCTTAGCCTTGGCCGTTTCCACATCGATATCGCCAGCCAAAACTAACACGGTATTGGCTGCACCATAGTATTGTTTGAACCATTCATGCACGTCCTCAAGAGTTGCCGCATTGAGGTCTTCCATCGAACCAATGGTAGTCCAGGAGTAGGGGTGGTTTGCTGGGTAGATCGCCTTTTGCATGCGCTCCCAGACCTTTCCATAGGGCTGGTTTTGCCCTTGGCGTTTTTCGTTCTGAACCACCCCGCGTTGCTCATCGAGTTTTTCCTGAGTGATAACCCCCAGCAGGTGGCCCATACGGTCCGATTCCATCCAAAGGGCCATATCCAAGGCGTTAGTCGGCACAGTTTCGAAATAATTGGTACGGTCCAGCCAAGTGGTACCATTCATTCCCGTGGCACCGGCCTGTTCAAAAGGTTTGAAGTACTCGTCGTTGTAATTTTCCGAGCCATTGAACATCAAGTGCTCAAATAAATGGGCAAAACCTGTGCGTCCAGGCTTTTCATCCTTGGAGCCAACGTGATACCAGACGCCCACAGAAACAATGGGGGCTTTGCGATCTTCATGCACGATAACGCGCAGACCATTCGGCAGGGTAAATTTTTCGTAATTGATGGAAAGTGGGGCTGTGGTACTTATTGTGGAGGCTAGGGTGGGGTCAGGAGAGTTCGCCTCGCGATTCTCACCTAATGGCGCTTTCCCACAAGCGGATATGGCCAATGCTAGTGTCAGGGGGATGCTGTACCTTCGTACAATTTTCATAAGATTTCCTTGTCGAATTATTTAATACTCGTGTTTAAGGAGCTTTCGAGTAACTGGTAATAAAGGCTCTATCGCTAGCTAGGGCTGCTGATGATTAAATTATTTTGAAAAAATTAATCAACGATCGCTTTCTTAGGGTGGCTAGTTTATGGCAAGGCTACCTGTGCGACACAATTAAAGACTCAGGCGATAGGTCTATTGTAAGCCGTTAAAGATTCTCAAATACTCTAGCGGAAATGCTGGGTTTTATAGCGGGCGAGGGAGCGTCTGGCAAACACGTTGGTTTACGCGCAGATGGCTCCCTCTTCAGATAGCTCTCGATAGCCTGGCGGCTTAGTAGGCTTGGCGAATAATATCGATTCCCGGCGTGATGGCACGGTTCCAGGCGGCTTCAATTTCTGGAGAAAACTCACTGTCATGCTGGCGCAGGGTGGCTATAAGTGCATCCAGCCATAGGCGGTACCATTCGGGACGAATATTGTATCCAGTTCGGTCGTGGCTTTTACCCAGGGCGCGCAGCTTGGTATCGGACATGCCGCGGGCGTATAGCACCAGCTGCATGATGCCGTTGCGCAGTAGGTGGCGCTGAGCCTTCATATCCGTATTGGCAAACAGGTTACGAATATCTGCAGAGCTGCCCATAAAGCGATCATAAAAATCCTTAAAGAATTCCTCATTGTTACAGCAGCGCCCATAACTTTGAAAAACCATATCGCTGTCGGATTGTTCCATCGGTAATTAATCTCCTTATGTGCACCCGCCGCTACTGAGGCATACGCCGGGTTCTGTTTAATTGTGCTTTTGAAGGGGGCGGGAATTCTAGCGGCGCGGCATTTGAGCGAAAAGAACTTTCGTATCAATAGGTTACAGTGCGGAATGGGAGCATTCGAGGACCGCTTACTGGCAGCAGGGAGAGAGCCTGTACCTGAAGCCATATCTGTTTATTGAGTACTTGGTACAAGTTTTCCACCAAAAACGTCGAGGCGTATGTGTAGCTGGCTTATATGGATGGGGTTTCAGGTTTGGCGTTTGGTGTCTGGCAGTGCTTTGGACAAACAGTCTCTAGGGGAATCCCTGCCTTTTCCGGTCTTATGAGTGAATCTGCCATGTTTTTCCTTGTTTTCCTGTCGGCAGCGGTGCGGCGCAGTTGATATACTCCGCGCCCACATTTTCAGTTAATCGAAGTAGAAGAGGATTGGTGAATGGCGGTCAAATTGATGACAGATCTGGAGCTTGCGGGTAAGCGCCTACTAATTCGCGAGGACCTGAATGTACCGGTAAAAGATGGCCGGGTAACTTCTGATGCCCGTATTCGCGCGGCGCTCCCCACTATCCAGGCCGCCATTGATGCTGGAGCCAAAGTACTGCTGATGTCTCACCTGGGCCGCCCTACAGAGGGTGAGTATGCAGAGGAATTCTCCCTGGCTCCGGTAGCGGCGCATCTGGGCGAACTGCTTGGTCGCGAAGTGGCCCTGATCAAGGAGTGGCGCAATGGCGTCGAGCTAGCCGATGGTGAGGTGGCGTTACTGGAGAACGTGCGCTTCAATGCCGGCGAGAAAAAAGACAGCGAAGAGCTGGCTAAGGCCTATGCGGCACTGTGCGACATATTCGTAATGGATGCTTTTGGCACCGCACACCGAGCCCAGGCTTCCACGCACGGTGTGGCG
The DNA here is from genome assembly GCF_056160005.1 of Microbulbifer sp. ABH2_005. Classification (NCBI taxonomy): domain Bacteria; kingdom Pseudomonadati; phylum Pseudomonadota; class Gammaproteobacteria; order Cellvibrionales; family Microbulbiferaceae; genus Microbulbifer; species Microbulbifer sp. ABH2_005. The sequence goes on from NZ_JBSWWI010000001.1 coordinate 96,174, forward strand.
AAGTTTGCCCCTCTTGCCTGTGCCGGTCCTCTGCTGGCAGCAGAACTGGATGCCCTGGAGAAAGCCCTGGCAGAACCTGCCCGCCCACTGGTAGCGATTGTGGGTGGCTCTAAAGTCTCTACCAAACTCACCGTGCTGGAGAGCTTGGCGGATAAAGTAGATCAGCTGATTGTGGGTGGTGGTATCGCCAATACTTTCCTCGCCGCGAGCGGTAAACCGGTGGGCAAGTCTCTGTGTGAGCACGACCTGGTGGATACCGCCAAGAGTCTGATGCAGCAATGCGATATTCCTGTACCCGTCGACGTCGTCACCGGTAAGGAATTCAGCGAGACAGCCGCAGCGGAAACTAAAGCCGCCGATGCTGTGTCTGAAGACGATATGATTTTTGATATTGGTCCAGAGTCTTCTGCAAAACTGGCAGAGATTCTCAAAGGCGCCAAGACCATTATTTGGAATGGCCCTGTGGGGGTATTCGAATTCGATCAGTTTGGTGCTGGCACCGAGCATCTTTCCAAGGCTATTGCCAATAGCGATGCTTTCTCTATCGCCGGTGGTGGTGACACCCTCGCGGCTGTAGATAAATACGGTATTGCCGACAAAGTGTCCTATATTTCCACTGGCGGCGGCGCCTTCCTGGAATATGTGGAAGGCAAGAAACTGCCTGCAGTGGCAATCCTTGAATCCCGCGCCGAAGACTGAGCACACAATAATGCACTCCGCTTAGTGCGGAGTGCGATAAAAGCAAAAAATTACAAATACGACGAGTAGACGAGAAAGGAATTTATTATGGCTCTTATCAGCCTGCGCCAATTGCTGGACCATGCCGCGGAGCATGGTTACGGCGTACCGGCCTTTAACGTAAACAATCTGGAGCAGATGCGCGCGATTATGGAGGCGGCTAAGGAAACCGACTCCCCAGTAATCGTGCAGGCTTCCGCCGGAGCGCGCAAATACGCAGGTGCGCCCTTCCTGCGCCATCTGATCCTGGCCGCTATCGAGGAATTCCCGGAAATTCCAGTGGTTATGCATCAGGATCACGGCACTAGCCCGGCAGTGTGCCAGCGCTCTATTCAGCTGGGTTTCAGCTCCGTGATGATGGACGGCTCCCTGCGTGAGGACGGTAAAACTCCGGCTTCCTACGAATACAATGTGGATGTTACCCAGCGTTCGGTGGATATGGCCCACGCCTGTGGTGTTTCTGTTGAGGGTGAGCTGGGCTGCCTGGGCTCCCTGGAGACCGGCATGGCCGGCGAAGAGGACGGCGTTGGTGCAGAGGGCAAGCTGTCTCACGATCAGCTGTTGACCGATCCGGAAGAAGCCGCTGACTTCGTACAAAAAACTAAGGTAGATGCCCTGGCAATTGCCTGTGGAACCAGCCACGGTGCTTATAAGTTTACCCGTCCGCCCACTGGCGACATCCTCGCTATTGACCGTATCAAGGAAATCCATGCGCGTATCCCAGGCACCCACCTGGTAATGCATGGCTCTTCTTCTGTGCCTCAGGAGTGGCTGGCGGTAATCAATGAATTCGGTGGTGAAATCCCCGAAACTTACGGTGTGCCGGTTGAGCAAATCTGCGAGGGCATCAAGCACGGCGTGCGCAAGGTCAATATCGATACTGACCTGCGTCTAGCCTCCACCGGCGCCACCCGCCGTTTCTTGGCAGAGAACCCTTCTGAGTTCGATCCGCGCAAATTCTACAAAGCTGCTTTGCAGGCGATGAAGGAAATCTGTGTTGCGCGTTACGAGGCCTTTGGCACCGCCGGCCAAGCCAGCAAGATTCGCCCACTTAGCCTCGATGCTATGAGCCAGCGTTATGCAGCTGGAGAGCTGGAACCGCAAATTAAGTAAGCGCTTACTTCTCTTGTGGGTAGTAAAGGCGGGCATTGTGCCCGTCTTTTTAATACATAAGTCACTGTTCACTCACCCAGCCTCTTCCTCCCTGGCAAAAATGCAGTACCATTGGTTCAATGGAAACCTTGCAAGACATCAGCGCTTACGAAAGCAGCTCGGTAACTCAACGCCCGGACTATTCGGCTTTACGGCAAAAGTTGCCGCAGCTCGACTTTGCCAATGACACGGCACCGCTGCTGACTGAAATGCAGGATTATCGGAATTTTTACGATTTACATTTTCCTCTCTCTTATAAAACGGGCGTTGGCACTTTCACAGCGGCGGGTTTTGAGTTGGTTTCCCAGTACTGGCTGGTAGAAAAACCTCGCGGTACGCTGTTTATCTGTCATGGTTATTTCGATCATACAGGTATTTATGGCCCCGCAATTCGCTTCGGTCTCGAGCGCAATCTCAATGTGGTAATTTTCGATTTTCCCGGCCATGGCCTCTCCAGTGGCGAGCGAGTTGCTATCCAGACTTTCCTGCAATATCGCCAAGTATTTGACCGCCTTTTATCCATCGCTGAAGACAAGCTACCCAAACCCTGGCACGCCTTGGGGCAGAGTACTGGTGGGGCAGCATTACTGGCGCATTTGCAGTACAGTCGCAGGCAACCGTTGGATAAGATTTTTTTATTGGCTCCTCTGGTGCGACCGGCCAACTGGCACATAGTGAAATGGAAGTACTATCTGGGGCGGTTGTTTATTAACGAACCCAGCCGCAAGTTCACAATAAATACCCACGATGCCGAGTTTTCCCGGCGTCAGGCGTTGCGTGATCCTCTGCAATCCAGAGTAATTTCCATGTGCTGGCTCGGCGCCATGGTAGATTGGATCAAGACCTTCCCTAAAACTGCGCGTAATCCCCGAAAAATTTTGGTTGTCCAGGGTACCGGTGATGCCACTGTCGATTGGCGCTATGATATGCGCGCAATCCGCGACCGTTTTCCGCACTGTCATCGGGTATTGATTCGCGGTGCCCGTCACCAGATGATCAATGAAACCCAGCCCTATAGGCATCAGATACTGGCCGCTATGGATGACTGGTTAAATAAGTAAGTTGCTAGAGTCTCTTATTTTCCCTTTGCTACGCGATACTTATTACCGCCGATATTCTCATACAATAAAATAAAACGTTTTTATTGTTTCCATGATGGTTTTATTGAGTTAGTAGTAATAATGACCAATATTATTTCAAGGAAGATGGGGGTCTCCTACCAAAGGCTTTCTCCTATTATCAGAGAAGTGCACAGTGGTAAGAAAGTGATTGAGGGGGAGGTAACTGTCGAAAGGGGAACTTTACTTGCACAGATAATATGTGGCCTGTTTAAGTTTTCCCAAGGAGAATAGTAATTGCACTCTTCGCGTGGAGTGTCATCACTCTGCCAATAATATCCTATGGATGCGCAATTTTGATGGGCTCAAATTAAATTCTTACCTCTTCTCGAAGGGAAGCTTATTGTTTGAGCAAATGGGGCCGTTGAGGATGTATTTCACCCCGGTAGAAATTGACGGCTCACTTACTTATCATTTTGTGAAGACCAAGATTTTTGGCATTCCCTTGCCAAGCATATTGAGTCCAAAAATCTATGCCAGAGAATATGAGATTAATGGCATTTATCAATTCGAGGTAAAGATGAGTATGTTTGCCATTGGCAAGGTTCTCTCTTATGGGGGAGCAATGAGTATTGTTGATTCATAGTTTTTTGATCAAAAAACCACTTGGTAATCAGAGCTAAGTATGCACTTGATAGATATACATAAAGCTCTGATTCCAGTTAATTTTCTACTCTTCCACTTCAATAAAAGCTAGGCTAGGTAGCCACATATTCAATGTTTCTGCAAATGAGCCTGTGATAGTAATTTCGGTCATCAAATAGAGGCTTACTAATGTTGTATTATTGCTATGCCAATTTCCACCTATATTTTAAGGTAACACCGCACATGTTTAATGTAGAAAATGTCCGTGTGAGTATTGGCGCGGTAATAAAAGAAATTGCCAAAGAAAGAATGACCGCGGGCAGTTTTTGACTTGGGCTTAGATTTAATTTTGTGGTTTCCATTAATATCACACATGCCAGATAAATTCGCCCACACTTATGATGAACTAATGGAAAGTGGTGATGAACTTCTGATGACAATTATAGTGCTGCACAAATTACTATCTCCCACCTACAAACAATCAGTGGGCGATAAGAGCTAAGTTTCGAACATTATTACCTTTTCTTAATAATTTAATAATTTAATAATTTAATAATTTAACAATTTAATAATTTAATAATTTAATGATTTAATGATTTAATGATTTAATGATTTAATGATTTAATGATTTAATGATTTAATGATTTAATGATTTAATGATTTAATGATTTAATGATTTAATGATTTAATGATTTAATGATTTAATGATTTAATGATTTAATGATTTAATGATTGTGAAGTCTATGTGAACAAGATAAGTCACTCTATTGGGAGAGTGATAAAGTGCAGGAGTGTAGTCATGAATATCGACATGCAATGATAAAATGCGCTTTGGCCTTAGTAAGACTAGGTTCTTTGGTTGAGGTGGCTGCTTGAGAATGTTGTTGCAGAAGGCAATTAAAGCTGTGACTATGTGATTGGCCAGATTGTCGCCGAGAAACTGACATAATTGGAGAGTGTAATGTTTAGTCATATTATGGTTGGAACTAATGATATGCAGCGGTCCAAGGCGTTTTATGATGCCATTTTAGGGGCTTTAGGTTATGAGCCCGGTGTTATTGATGATAAAGGACGCTGTTTTTACTTTACTAAATCTGGCGTCTTTGCTATCTCCAAGCCCATAGATGGCCAGCCTGCAACCCACGCCAATGGGGGGACTATTGGCTTTAGTGCGACGAGTACAGAAGAGGCCGATGCCTGGCACCAAGCAGGTCTTGCCAGTGGTGGGGTTGCCTGTGAAGACCCGCCTGGAATTCGCGAGGGTGTTGCTGGCAAATTGTATATCGCTTATTTGCGTGACCCCGATGGCAATAAGATTTGTGCCTTACATCGAGTAGGATAAAGTTGCTGTTTTGATAGAACAGCCAGCCTTAAGTGTGCTGGCTATTCTTAGTATGTTAGTAAGGCAGGCTTATGTATAAATCAACTAAATTTTTTGTATTGCCTTAATTTATTTTCTCCTCTGGATTTTTGAAAATAGTTGTTGGCTCCCCTTCTGGTCCAGAGTAGAAAAGAATGATAGTTACCGGTTCATTGCCATCGTTACGTCCATAGTGCCATTTATTGGTGACCTCAATAAATGCTTTTCCCTCTCCGAGAGTTAGTGTTTCTTTTTGTCCTGGAAGAACAATGGTCAATGTGCCATTTTCAATATACACGCCATTTAAAACAGGATGTTTGTGTACTGGCATTTGTTTACCGGGGGGGATTGTTACGCGAACAATAGTTAGCTCTTGTTGACCAGGTTTCATTTCTGGAAGTTTATGCCCCTCCCAGTCTTTGGTCGAAGCTACTAATTTTTCGAACGTCACATCACCAATATCTACCTCGCCCATAGTGCTTACGGGAAGTGTTAGACAAGCGGATACAAGGATCATAGTTTGAAGACACTTCATAGGGAGCTCCCATATAATTTGCTGACTAGAGTTTAGATCTTCTAACCTCTGGTGATTGATTTTTTTGTGTTTCTTTCTTATTTGTAGGTTTATGAATGATTTTTCTATTCTTACTGTCTGATGGATATTCCACATTACATTGTCCACGCCCAATATCGAAGAGTATTATTTCATCAAGGTCGTCCATCACTCGAATGGGACCTAAATAGTATTGACTCATGCCGGCAACAAATCCTTTTTTATCGGCTTCGGTCACTGGAGGGGGGATAAGGTGCGTCAAGGCAACAGATTTTACTCCTGCTTTGGTTGCCATCTTGGCAATATCCAGTGTATTGGAGTGATAGTGAATGATTTGATTGGCTTTTTCATAGCGCAGGATTGCCCTGCGGTTATTTCCGGTTTGTTTGAGTTTACTGATATATTGCGAATAACTGAGAGCTTCTGAAATTAATAAATCGGCACCGCGTTCAATATTCTCCAGTTCATCGAATACATGAGTATCTCCGGTGATAATAACTTTGCAGGGACCAAAACGTATCTCATAGCCAAAGGCTGGGAAAACCGGTTCATGATGTACGGCAAAGACAGATACCGTCGTATTTCCATGCTGCCATACCTCCTGGATAACGTCGGATTGATCTCCGGCGATATTTACCAAGTGAGGAGTGGCGACAGCCAAAACGGGATCGAGTATTCCCTGTCTATTGGCCGCCCTAAATAGAATATCTGGTCCAAAGCTCTGCTTGATTCCCTCCATGATATTGTGAATGCCATAGGGCCCATAGACGTTAATCGGCTTATTGGCGCCCACAAACCAGGACTCATTAATCACCATTCCTAAGCCACCAAAGTGATCGGAGTGCCAGTGGGTAATAAATATTGGATCCACTTGCGCCAGGTTAAGGCCGAGTTGGCCGATGCGAGCAGTCGCGCCCTCGCCCGCATCCACAAGAAATAATTTTCCGCTACTGCGTATTGCCACGCAGGCTGGATGGCGCAGCCATTGATAGGCAGGGTCCGGGGTTCCGGTACCGCAGAAGTAGATGTGCATTTTGCCATCGTCTTCGACATAAGGTGGATAGTGACGTAGGGACTCTGGCTGTTTTGCTACCACCTGAGTGGCAGTGATTGAAAAGGAAAGAGCTGTTAAGAGTAGTTTGGCGAAAGCTTTTAGCATTTTTTTGCCAATCATTGGTTTCTAAGGTAACCCAAGCGTATGCTTGGATCTATAAAACTTCCATTTGGTTTTTCTGTATTTTTGTCGCTATTTCTTTCTTTGCCATGTGCCGGCAGTGTAAGGGTTTTACTGGATAACCAATATTAAAGGAATGCAGCAGCTAGTCGGGCAAATGCACTTGTATTAGAGCCAGATAAGCTTGTACTAAAGAGAGCTTTTGGCAAATTGTGTTGTGGTTAGAATCCAGTTTTGGCATTGATGCCCGCAAGTAGATAATTAAGCTATCCAGTAATGCCGGTGCCTTCGGGATGAGGGCTCTACAAGTTCACGCACATCGGCAAGGGTGTTAAATAAAAAGTACGGTATTACTTGGAATTGCGGTAGTCGCAAACGGGTATCTAGAGGCTGCCGTTCCAGCACTCCTCGTACACGTTCAAATTGCTTGGCTTATTCATGTGCGGCTTCATCGCGAAGGTGCAATACCGCGGATATAGCGTTCCAAGGAGCGAGCAATCTATTGATATGCATGATGGCAAGAAGTCTCAGGTGTTCGGCGTGGTCTTGCCAAAAAGAAATACCCTCTCTCTTCCCCATTGCCAAATAAAGAGCAAGTCGTGTCAGGGAGAAGGGAAGGGTGACGCCCACTAGCTCAATTCCCAAGTAAGTGAAAGCTTAAAAGGGCGGCGATAGAGGTTGTGAGCAACTGTTGCCCACTCGGTAAGGACGGGATATTGATAGTGAAGTTTCAACACCAGAGCATGGCGGCGTATTTTCCTTAACACTAGCCGCCGTTTACGCATAAATGAAGTGGTGAAACTTTTGTAAGAGTCTTGGCTAGAGCGCCGCCTTACCCTGCAAGTGCAGCTTGCGCCTCTGTGCCAACGCATCGATGGAGTAGAGTGCCAAGCCTAACCATACAAACACAAAGGTGGTGAGTTTGCCTTCGCTGAATGGCTCTCCGAATGCCTGTGTGGCAACCACCAGCATCAGCGAGGGCCCGATATATTGCAGGAAGCCGAGGGTAGATAAATTGAGCCTCCGTGCGGCGATGGTAAATAGCAGCAGTGGCACCAGGGTAATGGGTCCAGCTAAAAGCAGCAGGCTGTTCAACTCCCAGTTGTTGTGTAGCAGATTGCTTGTGGGACTTGCGCTCATGAACAGGTAGATCAATGCCACCGGCATCATAAACAGGGTTTCCACGGCGAGGCCGGTAAGGCTCTCTACCGGGGCGCGTTTGCGCGCAAGCCCATAGAGCGCGAAAGATCCCGCCAAAAAGAGAGCTATTACCGGCACCCGGCCGAATTGCCAAAGTTCGTGAATAATTCCCATGGCTGCAAGTGCGACCGCTAGCCATTGCAGCCGTCGCAGTTTTTCCCCAAGGAACAAAACGCCCAGGACAATATTGAGCAGTGGGTTGATGTAGTAACCGAGGCTGCTCTCCAGCAGGTGGCCGTTGTTGATAGCCCAGATAAAGACCAGCCAGTTACCACCAATCAGTGTGGTAGTGAGGGCGAGGGTGCGCACTTTTTTACCATCGCGCAGCGTGGCCTTGAGAGTGGGCAGCTTGCCTAACAACAGCATAATCAGCAGTGCCAGAACCAGCGACCATATACTGCGGTGGGCGAGGATTTCTGCCGCGGGGATGCCCTGCAGCTGGTTGAAGTAGAGCGGAGCCAGCCCCCAAATCAGGAAGGCGGCAACGCCAGCGAGCAGACCGGTGGTGGCGGTATCGTTAGTACGCAAGGGGACACCTGCTATGAAAAATATGATGTCGGCTTGGGCCAGGGCACGCGAGGGGTTGCGTGTGGCACTGAGCTAACAGAAATAGAATAGGCGTTGCTATTGTAGAAGTGAGCGCCAGGGTGGATCAATCCTTTTATCGACCAGCCGACGGCGCTAAAAGACGGGCGGCAGAGGGACTGCACACCCGTCCAAAGGGGCTTTAAAACGTATTAGAACAATACACGGCAGCGCAGGGTGCCGGGAATATTTTTCAGCTTCTCCAGGGCCAGGTCTGAGTAGGCTGCATCCACATCAATCACCACATAGCCCACTGTCTCGTTAGTCTGCAGGTACTGGGCGGAGATGTTGATGGCATTTTCTGAGAACACCTGGTTGATCGCGCTTAGAACGCCTGGAACGTTTTTGTGGATATGCAGCAGGCGGTGGGTACCTGCATGCCCTGGCAGTGCCACCTCGGGGAAGTTCACAGAGCTGGTGGTGGTGCCGTTATCGGAGTAGTGCGCCAGCTTTTCCGCTACCTCGGTGCCGATATTCTCCTGCGCCTCCATGGTGGAGCCACCCACATGGGGAGTGAGCAGGGCGTTGTCGATGCCGCGCAGTGGTGAGACAAACTCGTCGTCATTGCCGCGGGGCTCTACTGGGAACACATCGATAGCGGCGCCGGCCAGGTGCTTGCTATTGAGGGCCTCCGCCAAAGCCTCAATATCCACCACGGTACCGCGGGAGGCATTCAACAGAATCGCCCCGGGTTTCATCTGCGTTATCTGCTCTTTTCCTATCATCATCTTGGTAGAGGGCAGCTCGGGTACATGCAGGGAAACCACATCGGACTCGCGTAGTAACTCTTCCAGGGAACTCACCTGGCTGGCATTACCCAGCGGCAGCTTGGTGATGACATCGTAAAATTTGACCCGCATGCCGATGGCTTCCGCCATGACCGAAACCTGCGAACCAATGGCGCCGTAGCCGATAATACCCAGGGTCTTGCCGCGGGCTTCGAAGGAGCCGGCAGCGGACTTGAGCCAGCCACCGCGGTGGCACACCGCATTCTTTTCGGGAATCCCGCGCAGCATAAAAATGGTCTCGGCGATGATCAGTTCTGCCACACTGCGGGTGTTGGAATAGGGCGCGTTAAATACAGCGATACCGAGCTCGGTTGCCGCCTGCAGATCTACCTGGTTGGTGCCAATACAGAAACAACCGACGGCAATCAGTTTGGTGGCATTTTCCAATACCTTGCGGCTCAACTGAGTGCGTGAACGAATACCGATAAAGTGGGCATCCGCGATCTTTTCGATCAATTGGTCTTCGGGCAGTGAAGTTTTCAAGTACTCCACATTGGTGTAGCCACGCGAGGCCAGCAGGTCGATCGCCGACTGGTGTACACCTTCCAGCAGCAGGATGCGAATCTTGTCTTTTTGCAGGGACTTTTTTTGATCGGAATTGTGCGGAGCCATAAACTATCTCTTCACTGAGTGCGGATAACGCGGTGTAAAAAGTGCTTTGCCACTTCTAATAGATGTGCCGAAGTCTGGCGAAGGCGCGATCATAGCACATGCTGCTTATATCGCTTTATTCGAAATTTCTATCCTAACTATCTTATTTATTTATGTACCAACACCAATTTACTTGTGGCAGTGATGTTCCTTACAAGCTGGGCAAGATTATCTGTGTGGGGCGTAACTACGCCGACCACGCCGCGGAACTGAATAACCCGGTGCCGGAAGAGCCTTTGCTGTTTATCAAGCCTGCCACTGCCGCGGTAGAGATGGCCGAGCCTATTCATCTGCCCACAGGGCGGGGCAGCTGTCACTTTGAGGGCGAACTGGCACTGCTAATGGGTGAAAAACTGTGCAATGCCAATGCCACGGAAGTATCCCCCGCCATCGCTGGATTGGGGCTTTCACTAGACCTGACCCTGCGCGATCTGCAAGCGACGCTAAAGCAGGCCGGGCACCCCTGGGAAAAGGCCAAGGGCTTCGATAACTCCTGTCCACTCTCTCCTTTTGTCAAACTGGACTGGCTGCCGGATTGGGACAAGCTCAGTTACTCTCTATGGCTAAACGGCGAGCTGCGTCAGCGCGGCAAAACTGAGCATATGCTCACTCCAATTTTAGATCTGGTGGCGTATATCAGCAGCTTCTTCACTCTGGAGCCCGGCGATGTGGTACTGACTGGTACGCCAGCAGGAGTCGGTGAGTTGCATCACGGTGACAAGCTGATGATGCAGCTTCAGGGCGATTGGTTGCAGGTGGAGACGACGGTCGTGTAATTCCGTGGGCGGCTCTGACCCGTATCCGGCCGCCTTGGTTCGTACCCTTTAAAGCCCACCGTGCCATCATTCTTTTTGATTTGTGATCACATTTTCGATATAACCTGGAAAAACTAACAGTCTCAGACGAGGTGTGCCATGACAGAAAAAAATAACATCCCGCAAAACCTGCAGGAGTGGCAGGCCCTGGCGGCCTCTCTCAAGATCGAAGGCCGCGCCTTTATCAATGGCGAGTATGTGGATGCCCTATCGGGGGAAACCCGCGCCACCTATAACCCCGCCAATGGCGATGAGCTAGCACAAATCAGCAGCTGTGGCCCACAGGATGCCGACTTGGCCGTGCGTGTGGCGCGGGAGACCTTTGAGTCCGGTGTCTGGTCAAAAATGCCACCGATGCAGCGCAAGAAAATCCTGGTGCGCTTCGCCGACCTGATCGAAGAGCACCGGGTTGAAGTTGCCCTGCTGGAAAGCCTGGATGCGGGTAAGCCCATTGGCGACACCATGGCCGTAGATGTCCCTGGTGCGGCCACCACTATTCGCTGGAGCGGCGAGGCCATCGATAAAATCTACGATGAGGTGGCGCCCACGGGCCCTGGTGAGTTAGGACTGGTCACGCGTATGCCTCTGGGGGTGGTGGCGGCGATTGTTCCCTGGAACTTCCCACTGTCCACCACCGCCTGGAAGCTGGGCCCGGCTCTGGCCACCGGCAACAGTGTAATTCTTAAGCCTGCCTCCAATACTCCGCTGACAGCGATTAAATTGGCCGGCCTGGCCAAGGAAGCGGGCCTGCCCGATGGCGTCCTGAATGTACTACCGGGGCCCGGCAGCAGCTTGGGTAAGGCACTGGGCCTGCATATGGACATCGACTGCCTCACCTTCACCGGTTCCACCGAAGTGGGCAAGACCCTCACCGAGTACTCTGGCCAGTCGAACCTAAAGCGCACTTTCTTAGAGCTGGGTGGAAAGAGCCCGAATATCGTTTTTGCTGATGCGGACCTGGATAAAGCTGCCGATGCCGCGGCATTGGCAATTTTCTACAACCAGGGAGAAACTTGCACCGCCGGTTCGCGCCTGTTGGTGGAAAAGAGCATTGTCGATGAGTTTATTCAAAAGGTAAGCAAGGCCGCTGAGCGCTTTAAGCCTGGTCACCCACAAGACCCGAATACTGCAATGGGCGCACTGATTGATCGCAGCCAGTTCGACACCGTCGAGTTCTATGTAGCGAAGGGTTTGGAACAGGGCGCGCAACTGGTGTGTGGTGGCAAGCCGGTGGATGAAGTAGCCGGTGGTTACTATTACGAGCCCACCGTTTTCCGCAATGTGACCGGTGATATGACGATCGCCAGAGAAGAGATCTTCGGCCCGGTATTGTCGGTTATTGAGTTCGAGACCGAAGAGGATGCGCTCGCTATTGCCAATGACTCTATCTATGGCCTGGCGGCGGGTATCTGGACCAACAACCTGGGCCGTGCCCATCGGATGGCCCGTGATATCTATGCGGGTTCAGTGTGGGTGAACAATTACTTTGGCGGGGATATCACCGTGCCCTTCGGCGGCTTTAAGCAGTCAGGGAATGGCCGCGACAAGTCCCTGCACGCCCTGGATAAGTATTGCGAGCTGAAATCTACCTGGATTGATCTAAGCTAGACACCCCATAGCATAGATTGGAAAAAGGGCCACAAGTTGTGGCCCTTTTTTTGACCCTCCCTATCTATATTTTTCTTTCCCGTTCCCTCTTTTGACTGTCACTTGGGTGCTCTATCTGGCGTGATTTTTCTAGTCAGCTATACCTAAGTTATCGCCCTCTATAAAAGCCTTCGACGACATAGCGCCCTATTTGGGCTTGAGTTGCGAAATAAACCAGTTTGAGGAGATTTGGCTTGAGAAAAACTTGCCTGTTTATCGTTATCCTGGCGGCAAGCGGAATAACAACTTTACGGGCAGCGGAGGCCCCCAGGTTTGGAGAGATTGCTGGGCTGGTCAGTGCGGAACGAATCTACGCACAAGCCGTACGCAATACACCGGTTCACAGCCTGGTTGGAAATTGGATGGAAGTATTCGTCAGCCACGGCGATGTGGTGGAAAAGGGACAGCTTTTAGCAATGTACAAAAGCAACAGAGGTAGGGCTGTGCTCGAGTATATTGCCAGTCGCTCCGGGCGGGTTCTTATCAATAGCCGGAACGCACTCAATTCAGTGGAAAATGTCCTGGAAATTATCACTGTTCCCCATGATGAATACTGCAGGCATGTCGACTGCTCGGCTTCGGCAGAGCAGTGAGAACCGTAGAAGATATTTGTTTGGCTAGTTCCACTGGTTGTGGGTAATCTGGGGTTCTGGAAAAGGACCTCTTACGCTATGAAATTGATTTATACCCATGAAAACCGCCTCTTGGTAGAGCTGGCAAAAAGTCGCCTGGAAGTTGCCGGTATAGCGGTCAAATTAAAGAATGAATTTGCGCAGGGAGCATCTGGGGAGCTGGCGCCCAGCCAAGCCTGGCTGGAGCTTTGGCTTGAGCGTGATCGAGATTACGAACACGCGTGCCAGTTGTTACAAGATGCCGAGGCTGAACAAATTGGATGGTCCTGCCTTGATTGTGGAGAAGACAATGGGGCGGCATTCGATTATTGTTGGCAATGTGGTAAGACAAGGCCAGCTGTCAGCGAAGACTAGTTCACTAAATCATTGTCAGAAAAAATAGAAATAAGTTAATAATGATTACTTGAAACCAAGGCACATTAGAATAAGCAATTTAAAACTAACCGAAAGAAATTTGCCAATTTTTAGTTCTTTATTGTGTAAATTTATTCACAGTTCATACAGTAAAACCAGCATTATTTTTAGGGTGACCTATGAGCGATCTACCTCACGGTGTTTCTATTGGGTTGGAGCAGCATGGAAATCATTTCTTTTTGACACTGCGGGCCCGCGGAAAGCTGACTCATGAAGATTATAAAACCATGGTCCCCATGCTCAATTCTGCCCTTGCTGGAGTAGAAAACCCCAAAATAGATTGTTTGATGGATGCCAGCGAGTTAGAAGGTTGGGAGCCTCGCGCTGCTTGGGATGACTTAAAATTGGGCCTATCTCACGGACGCGATTTCAACCGAATTGCCGTTATCTCCGATAAACGCTGGATGAAAATCGCCAGTAAAGTAGGCAGCTGGTTCATAGGAGGTGAATACAAAGTGTTTGATTCAGAGGGAGATGCCATGGCTTGGTTGCTTGAGGAGAAGTAGAGTGGTTTTTGATTGCCTAATTCCCTCGCAGATTTATTGACTTTATAGGTAATAAAGAACGTCAATTATTTAAAAAAAATAAATAAAACTTTTATAAATTTTATTTGTTAACCTTATTTATATTGGGTGGGGTTGATAAGGATAATTAATAGGAAAGGAATTGTTTATGTTCGAGTGGGTAGCCAGCCCGGAGGCCTGGATTGCTTTGGCCACGTTGGCGGCGCTGGAAATAGTGCTGGGCATCGATAATATTATTTTTATTTCAATTCTCGTCGGACGCTTGCCTCCCAAGCAGAGAGAGCCTGCACGTTTTATCGGCCTGACGCTTGCCATGGTGACACGCCTGGCATTGTTGTTTTCTATTGTCTGGATTATGGGGCTAGTAGAGCCGTTATTTAGTGTTTTTTCTATGGAGATATCCGGGCGCGATATAATTTTAGTCGGAGGCGGTTTATTTCTGATCGGTAAAGCCACCCATGAGATTCACAACAGTCTGGAAGGTGATGAGACTGATGCCGCAACTCTAGGGACAGCCGGCTTTGGCATGGTTCTCCTACAGATTGCCATTCTCGATATCGTGTTTTCACTTGATTCAGTGATTACCGCTGTAGGGCTGGTCGATGAAATTTCCATTATGGCGATCGCAATTGTCCTGGCGGTGATGGTTATGTTGGTTGCCGCCAAACCGATAGGTGACTTCGTCGATCGTCATCCCACCGTTAAAATTCTGGCGTTGGCGTTTCTGATTATGGTGGGCTTGACCTTGGTCGTGGAAGGTTTCGATGTGCATGTGCCCAAAGGTTACATCTATTTTGCCATGGCATTCTCAATGGCAGTGGAAATGCTTAATTTGCGCCTGCGTAGTAAGAAAAAGAGTAAGACAGCACCAGTACAGTTACATCATTCTTTGCGGGATAATAGCGAATAATTGATGATAAATATTAATTGGGCGAACGGTGAAGCTCCGTTTCGCTCAATTATATGGCGATTTTTACTTGATAAAATCTAATAGTTATTTCTCTTAATCTTTAGGATTAGGTAGGTCAGACCTAAGGCTAGTGTTGCAGCCGCAAGTCCCAGTAGTTCCCCCGCGCTAACCTTATCCAGATCCAGGATTATAAATTTACGTGCAAGTGCTAGTATGGCAATTAAAACCACGACAGTAGTTTGAATAATACTCTGCTGTCTGGTTACTACATATTGCAGAGTATGGCTGAATTCCAGTGCAATCAATAAAGTAATAATTTCACCAAAAATAGTCTGGAAAACTTTGTGATCGAGAGGATCCTTCATGCCTACTAGCAGCATGGAATACACGGAATAAGCTAAACGGCTAATAGCAACTATAACAATTACAATAATAATAAAGGTGAGCAGAAGGGCGATAAAACTTTCAAATTTACGATAATAATTGTGTACAGCACTTTCCGGCTGGCTGGGCTCTTGCTCCGGATTAGTCATAATTGACTCCCTAGGCCAATGCCCTGCATGTTGCAATTGAATTTAAATGCTTATTCTTCAATGTCATAAGTATCCTATATATCTATTTCATGCCGGTTATTACTTCATTTTTCATTAGTGAAATAACCTTGCTGCTCATTGGCATCAGCCGATGCAAGATGACTGGAACTTCATAAGAAATGCCTACTCCCAGTTGAGCACTACTGTGTGGCATTATTGTGATATCGTATTTGGTCCAAATAGAGACGGGATCGGTTTCTTCTAGCAAGTGCATCGAGCTGTTCAGAGAATTTAGGAAATCACTACCGATACGCAGTTGCTGCCCACCCTTGTATGGTAGAAAGTTTGCCCAATAGCTGCCGTGGTGTGGGGAGGCAATAGATATAAACTTATGTACTCTGCTAATACCGCTCATTGCTTGTAAATAGTAGCGAGCGACAATTCCTCCCATGCTGAATCCCACCAGCGTACAAGTCTCCTCTTTGTTCAGTATCTTTTCCATTTTTGCCATTAACTGGGCCGAAAGATGTTCCATGCCATGCCAGCCTGAGTTGTAGCGCAAGTGAATATAATGGGCGTCAAAGCCAGTTTCAGCGAGTGCGCGCTGCATTCTTAAGAGAGCATTACCACGATCAAAAATTCCAGGAATTAGTAGAACAGTGTGGCTTTTCTGGCGCATTGTTTGACGCGTGTTAGTTTATTTTGAGTTGGAGTGGCGTAAGAACAAGTTGGTTGCTTAATAGCTTGGATAAAGAGTGTAGTTCGCAACTCACCAACAAGGAGAAGTGGTTTTCTTGGGGGCTGTGACTTTATTTTGGGTGTAAGCTTTGAGAAATGAATTTGCTGAATTGGTCAAGTACCTTTATATGTCTAATCTGTATTCTTAAGTCGCTATTTTCTTTGTCATATGGGGTCCACTTTTGCTGGGCTCATAAATTTGTGACGCTTTTATACTTTTAATCATGGGGTTTGAGCGCTATTTCTAAGGGTCTTTCCAGGAATTCTGCTAGATAAATGACTCAAACCCTAAGAAGTTGTTGATTCAGCTTATAAAGACCAGCTAGGTGTTATAGCTGTTTATATCGAAGACAGTGTGTCCTTGAGAGTTTTATTACATGAATAATTGGAGTAGAGCATGAAAGTGCCTTTAAATCGTTCAAAAAACACAGATTGGCCAGAGCTTCACTTTCAGGATTGGTCAGATACAGCAGCTACATTGCATCTGTGGACACAGATTATTGGTAAGATTCGCTTGGTTCAGTCACCCTGGACTAATCATTCCTGGCATGTGCCATTTTATGTTACCGCAAGAGGGTTGAATAGCTCTCTTATTCCTTATGGAGGAAGGGCTTTTTCAGTTGAATTTGATCTTCTTGACCATCAATTAATAATACTGATTAGCGACGGTGGAAAACAGAAGATACCTTTAAGGCCAATGTGCGTTGCAGATTTTTATATGAAAATCATGAGTGTAATGAAAGATTTTGGCCTTTCTGTTGATATTTATACCACGCCAAGTGAAATTGCCAATGGAACTCCCTTCGAAGAGGATATGGCGCACTGTCAATATAATTCTGAATTTGCCATACGTTTCTGGCAAGCATTAGTCCAAATAGATAGGGTTTTCAAAGAGTTCCGCTCTCGCTTTATAGGAAAGTGTAGTCCTGTACATTTTTTTTGGGGGAGTTTTGACTTAGCGGTTACACGATTTTCTGGCCGAGAGGCACCCCTGCATCCCGGAGGAGTACCAAATTTCCCTGACTGGGTTGCACAAGAGGCATACTCTCATGAAGTCAGCAGTGCTGGATTTTGGCCGGGCGGAGGTGGTTTTGAGGATGCGGCATTTTATTCTTACACTTATCCTGCATCTGAGAAATTTGCGGATCAACAGGTTAAACCGGATGCGGCTTTTTATTCAAAAGAATTGGCTGAGTTTATCCTTCCCTATGATGAGGTTAGGAGATCAACTTCTCCAGATGAAACATTAATGACTTTTCTGCAGAGTACCTACGAAGCCGCTACGAGCACTGGTAAGTGGGATCGGAGTGCTCTAGAGAAAAATTCCACAGCTTTTCAGCCTGGAACTCCAGGCTGAAAAGCTGTAGCAGACTATTGGAGTCAAGTTAGGATAAATATTTTTGTGAGAAAATACTAAAGATAGTCGTTAATGTTCCAAGCTTTGCGTTGTAGATCTGAAGCCAATAAAATTTTCATAATGGCAGTATGGCCCTGGCCTCCGATAATAATAATTTTGGATCCAGGTTGAGCTACTTTCTGTATGTTGGCATACATGCGGAAATTTCTGTGCCACCAACTTGCATTACCTTCAGCTCCTAAATAGATATTCCCTACTTTTACGTCATTATTCCTAATGGCAAGATTCATATTTTCCCTGTCATATTGGGGATCATTAGAAAGCTTCAATAGCTCTCTCAATGAGAGAGATTTATGTTCTTCATCGGTTCTTCTTTTGAATTCTTTTAAAAATTCTGAATATTCTTTATATCTCTGAGGGTCGGCATCTTCCATATATGCTCTCGTAGTCCACTGCCTATTATGAATTTGAATGTCATCATAACAAATGATATCGATAAGCCCTGCAGCTTTGGCTACACGAAATCCAATCTGCTCTGTCTCATTACTGTTAAGCTCATGGAGTCCATCAATATAGTTTTTATAATTCTTGTTGATATTATCTTGATCTTTTGGGTCACACTCGGCTAATACATGGGTTGGTTTTTGTTTGCCAAGTTTATTTGCTAATTTTTTGAGATAACTCTGACTTTCATTGGTAAGTACGTTTATTTGATCAGATTTTATAAGGTCTAAGCCAGGATTCTTGAAGTGAAATACACCAAAAATCATAACTTTTGCAGGTTCTTTCGTGACTATAGTTCCCTCTGCTGTTTCTTGAGCCCAGATAGTGTGGCAAATTGTAGTGGTAAGTAGGATGGAAAATATTTTCATGGTGTTTTTCAAAATGGATTCCTTTCAGTGCTGCTGTGGAAATAGTCATAGAGCTATTGTTAGATGATGCTAGCCTTATGTTGGATAGCATATTAATTAGAATGTTTGAGGTAGACAAAGGTTAATAGTTTTTCTAGGGGCCGCCTAAGCTGTCTAATATAGACAGCTCCTAGAAATCCTGAAAGAATAAAGAGAATAACCCTAGAGATAGTCGTTAATATCCCAGGCTTGGCGTTGAAGGTCAGTGGCAAGTAGAGTTTTCATAATGGCGGTATGGCCAGAGCCTGCGATGACGATTATCTTAGCTCCCGGTTTTGCTTTGGCCTGAATATTGGCATACATGCGGAAGTTTCTATGCCACCAGCTAGCGGAGGCGTCGGCTCCGGCAAAGGCTTCTCCAGCAGCAATATCGTTGTTCATAAGATATAGGTTCATGTTCTGCTGGTCTTCAGTAGGATCGTTATGCAGTTGAAGCATATTTTTTAAAGATAAAGTTTTATGGAGCTCGCCGGTTTCTTTACTCAATTTTTTAAAAAAGGCAGTATTAGTGTCCATTCTTTCAGGATCATGTTTTTCCATATATGCCATAAGCGCCTCACCATTCCAATTTACTTCTCTTTCGTCATGGCATAAAACTGCGTTTAGACCGGCTTTCTCGGCAATACGAAAGCCCAGTTGTTCATTTTCATTATTTTTTAGTTGGTGCTCGCCTGCAAGATAAGAGGTAAATTTTTTATTGAGTTTTCCTTGCTGAGATGGATCGCATTCCAGCATTACATGGGTAGGTGATTGATCGGCTAGTCTACTGGTAAGTTCTTCTAAGTAGTTCTGGTTTTCAGGAGTTAGCACATCGATAACTTCTGACTTGACGTAATCCCGACCGGGATTAGAAAAGTGAAAGGTGCCAAAGAGCATTATCTGGGCTTTTTCTGATTCATTTTTTTCTTTTTGATCAGAGTGGCTGTTTCCGGCCAAGGTTGTGGCGCTCAGCATTAAGATAAGGGTGCAGGTAGTAAGCTTTTTAATACCCTTCATTATTAAAATCCTTTTAAATTCAGGTTGATTTATTTTCGTTGGTTTGAAGTGTTTTATGGGCAAGTTTATTATTTTATTGCTTCAGTCTCTCCACTGCTAATGCTAGTTGCTATGTCTAGTGAAGTTCCTGGCTGATAAGTGTGAGAGTTACTATTTGGCCTAATTCAAAATTTAATAATAAGCTGAAAACTTTCGAAATCAGAAATTGCTAAACCTTAAAGACGTTAGTAAAGCGAATACCATTTCAAGCTCTCCTTGCTATGCCTGGTTCTTAGTGGAGTCGCAGTTTAGGGGCTTTTTAAGCCCCTCTATTTCTGGCGGGGCTAAATACTACCGCGCATTTGGGAAACGGTAGCATTGGCATTACGCATTCTTGCCGCTTGTGCCACTTCCTTATCTACAACGGTCTTACCTATCGGAGATAAAGAAATACCGGCTAGCTTCAGGTGTTGAATGCCAAAGGGAATACCAATGATGGTGATAAAACAGGCAATTGCATGAACCAAATGACCAATTGCGAGCCAGATTCCAGCGAATAGGAACCAGATGATATTGCCTATCAAACCGAACCCACTGGTACCTATGTCCTCATTTAAGGTGAGCTCCTTGCGGGAAATGGCTTCACGCCCAAAGGGAAAGAATGAGAGTTTGCCCATTACAAAACAGGCCCTTCCCCATGGAATCCCGACAATGCTGATAAAGGCAATTAGAGCAAAAAACCACCAACAAAGACCCATAAAGATCCCGCCGAGAATAAACCACAAAAAATTACCCAAGGTGCGCACACCAATCTCCTCTTAAGTTATTGTTGGGAACTGATAAAGCTGGTATTCAGGTACCAAGATGAGGGTCTTGCCCAGTTACCCCTAGCCAGCAGTTACTGGAAAGACGATATCAGCTCCCTTTGATAGACCCATACAGCTTTGACGTGGCACGGGGCTTCTTTAGATGCATTAGGGCAAAAATTTTAATACACCACAATAGCTGATACTAATGAGTCAGCTCCATTGGTTGACTTATTGAGTTGATATTACTGAGAGGAGTGTCCCATACCACTAGGGTTTATCTTTTTGAACTTACGGTATAAGTTCGTTTACCGGCGCATTGATATTAAGTAAACGTTTACACTGATCTTTGCCAAGGACAGGGAGTGAATTATCTAAAAGTCCCATTTGTTTGAGTACGGTGGCTTGATCCCAGTAGATATGTTCCGAGCTGATTTTATCGCCTTCAAAGTCGATTACTGCAACATGGGGAACAGACAGTTTCTTTCCCGTGGCTTCGATGCCTGGAGCGAACCAATCCATACGCAGGGAGTGCGTTAAATGCAGGATAAATTCATCGATAACTCTGCACTTCCCTACTGTACGAGTCAGCAACTCCAGGTTAGCGTCTGCGGGCATCTGCGGAATAAAAATATCCCGATAGAAGCGCCTCAGAGGTTCTTTTCCGGTTGCTCCTGTGTTTACCGGAACATGAATTAATACTGGGTTTTCGGTCATAGTGGCAATGGCGGCATCAGCATCCTTTAGTTCAAACTCGGCAGCTGTGTGGGTTTCCCAGACCGAAACAAGTCGCTCCTCGTGTTCACTCATATCTATCAACGCTCCATAGTCCAAAAGGAGATAGGTACCTATGGCATTAAGATCACCTCAATGGGGCTTTACCCTATATCGACATTAATAAAACGGTCGAGAATAGGATTTTTCTGCCATCGGTATCCACAAGAATATATGCAATGTAGATTGAAAAAGTGAGGACATCGAAGCGTCTTAATGTATCTAATGAACGCCGTTGAAAATTAGCCAGAGAGGGGGTAGATTCAAGTAAAGCAGGATTTGGTATTTATATTCGGAGGGGAGAAGGGGCGCTTTACAGAGCTTAAAGCTTTTGGCTAGCTTTTAAATTTACTATAAAGCGCGCAATGCCCTTAACCGCGCCAGTAGTTATTGGCGGCAGCTACTGTCTGGAAGTTGATGGCAACTACCTGGGAAGAGGCGATCAAGCTATCTGCATTTTCTTCGTAGGAAGCTCTCAACTTGCCTCTTACTTCGTCCGAAGGTTGGGTGTATTTTACTCCCATTCTGGACAGCTTCATGGCCAACTCAAAACCCTGTTGAGCATTTTCGGTAATTAAACTTTCTAACCACATGTGTGACATGAACTTCCCTCTCTTGTGTATGAAATCTGTGGTGGGTTAAATATACGCTTTTGACGCTAAAATTGAAGCTCCAGAATGTGAAGCCTTTCAATTTTATTAAGCCAGCACATACTTACTGATATGTTGATTAAATTGGATAAGGTCAAAAGAACCTTTGATTTCAAACTTGACTTCGCCCACCTCACCGAGATAAACCACTATTTCACAATCCAGGTCAAAGGTTCCTGAGCTCTCGACAGAAAATGCCTGGATTTTACTGTAGGGCAGTGAGGTATAATCGACCTTGGAACCTGTTATTCCCTGGACATTGGCTGCGATAATCCTCTTGTTAGTAAAAACCACCTGATCCCGAATGGTTTTGAAGCCCGCGAAAATAGCCTCTCCTTCAATCAAAAACTTATTGAAGTCATCTCTAGCATCGGAGATCTCAATAGGCTTGAGTTTGAATATGGGTGAACTCTTAAAATCGATCATAACGCTTCCATGTGAATTATTCTTACGCTCACCCATTGTATAGATGATCCGCTTATTTAATAGTGAAAATTTCTTGCTTGTTGAGTGGTCAGCTGGATTTTTGACCTTACTAACGAATCAGGAAAGCCGCAGTCCTCACCTTGGGCTGCTAGTCTCTACACACTTTAAGTTTCTGTATTTTTTCTGGAGCTAGTTTTTAATCACTAAAGCCTGTAAAAACAGCTGCACAGCCGGGTGCTCCTCTGCGCTCCTTTTAAAAGTTGCCGCATTTTGGATTCGGTAGTGAAAGCGTTCGGCCATTAGTGGCTTTAGCTTGCCAGTTTCCACATATTGTTGTGCGAGGTAATCAGGTAGAAATCCCACAAAGCAGCCGGACAGAATCATCGAGAGCCGCGCGGCCATATGATTGGCGGTGGATCGTTTTGGGAAGAGGCGGTATAGATGCGCTGCGCCGGATAGCACGGCGTGACTGGGTGCGGCCAGCTCTTGCTGAGTAAGTAATTCCTCGCTGACTTGGTCGGCCTGGGCACAGGGGTGTTGGGCGCCACAATAGAGTGTGGACTGGTGTTGAAACAGCGGCTGGTATTCCAGGCCTGGCCGGCGTGAGTGCAGGGGGTTGATACCGACATCAGCGCGGCCGGCGAGTATTTCCAGTTCCAGTTCCTGCGGTGCGGCAAGTTGTACTTCCAGGTGCAGCTGGGGAGCCTGCTGGCGCAGATGGGCAATAGTTGCCGGCAGGTCGAGCTGTGGTATCTCCAGCACATCGTCGGGCATCACCAGACGCAGGGTCCCGGTAAGGTGAGACTGAATGGCATTTACCTGGCTTTTAAAGGCTTCCAGGTGGCCATCCAATTCAAGAATGGCCTGGTAAAGGGATTCTCCCTCAGGTGTCAGTTTAAAGTCGGCACGGCCACGGGAGCGCAGGCACAACTGCATACCCAGCCGGGTTTCCAGGTCGGAGATATGTACGCTAATGGTGGAGCGGCCAATATTGAGTGCCACCTCGGCAGGGGCTAGGCCGCCAGCGCGCACTACCTCACGAAAAACCCGCAGCAAACGCAAGTCTATGTCACTGAGACGCCCTCCTAAGGCGCTTTTTGTTTTGCCCATTTACCAACTTACCCCGTGTTTTCTGAGTTTGTTTGCCGTAGCGTATCCACTGCCTACGGAGGGAGGGCTGGGTGGTCAAAGCCACTTCACGCTTAAGTTTGATAAATATAAACTTTAGTTCGAAAAATACTACTATTCTCCCTGGGCTGCTGCGGCCAGAATCGCCGCAATACCATTAATAACAGTAAATTATCAGGAGTTTTCCGGTGGAACTGGCGAATCCAAACCTGTTGAAGTCTCAGAACTATATCGATGGAGAGTGGCGGGATGCTGCGGGTACCGCAGAGGTGCGCGATCCGGCCAATGGCGAAGTACTGGGCTTAGTGGCCGATGGTTCAGCGGAGGATGCAGAGGCGGCGGTAGCAGCTGCGAGCGCCGCCTTCCCGGAGTGGAGCCGCCGCACCGCCGGCGAACGTGCTGCCATCCTCAAGCGCTGGTACCAGCTGATTATGGATAACAGCGATGATTTAGCGCGTCTCCTCACTTTCGAGCAGGGTAAGCCTCTGGCAGAGGCCAAGGGGGAAATTATTTATGGCGCCTCTTTTATCGAGTGGTTTGCTGAAGAGTGTCGCCGAGCCTACGGCCAGACGATCCCTACCCACAATCCGGCGATGCGCCTGAGCACCATTCGCCAGCCGGTAGGTGTGGTGACCTGCATCACTCCCTGGAACTTCCCCAACGCCATGATTACCCGCAAGGCGGCGCCGGCGCTGGCAGCCGGCTGTACCGTGGTGATCAAGCCGGCACTGGAGACTCCACTGTCCGCATTGGCGTTGTGCCAGCTGGCAGAGGAAGCGGGTCTTCCCAAGGGCACCATCAATGTGGTGACCGGCAGCGATTCACCGGGCATCGGCAAGGTACTGACCCAAGACCCGCGCGTGGCCAAATTTACCTTCACCGGCTCCACCGCTGTGGGCAAGCTGCTGATGGCGCAGTGCGCCAGTACCGTGAAGAAGATGTCCATGGAACTAGGCGGCAATGCGCCCTTTATCGTATTCGACGATGCGGATATGGAGGCGGCAGTGCAGGCCTGCGTGGCGACCAAATTCCGCAACGCCGGCCAGGTGTGTGTGGCCACCAATCGCATTTATGTGCACGAGTCGGTACACGATGAGTTTGTGGAAAAGCTGCGTGCCGAAGTGGCCTCACTGAAAATCGGCCATGGCTCCGAAGAAGGTGTCAGCATGGGGCCGATGATTTATCGCCGCGCGGTGGATCGGGTACAGGACCTGGTACAGGATGCGGTAGAAGCCGGGGCGAAAATTGAGATTGGCGGTGAGCAGCTGCCCAATGGAGAAAACTATTTCGCGCCCACCCTGCTGACCGGCGTCACAGATGCTATGCGGGTGGCTCAGGAGGAGAACTTTGGTCCCATCGCCGCAGTACAGAAGTTTACCGATGAAGCCGATGTGATCCGCCGTGCCAACGATACCCCTTACGGTTTGGCTGCCTATGTGATGAGCGAGAACATTCGCCGCGCGAACCGTGTGGTGGAAGCGCTGGATTACGGCATGATTGCCTGTAACACCGGGGTATTCTCCACCACCGTAGCGCCTTTTGGCGGCAACAAAGAATCCGGTATCGGCCGCGAGGGCGGTGTCGAAGGTATGGCCGAATTCTACGAGACCAAATACTGCTGCTTCGGAGCCTAATTTTTCGTTTCGAACGGCAGTGCTGCGCGCTTGTCTGAGAGCACAAGCGCCTGAAAAAATTCGCGGGAGTCGCAGGCTCCCCAACGTAAATATTTTGAAGTTTCAGGGAACTTGCGGAGATACAGTTTATGTCTGAAATGCCAACCAACGCTTTCTGGATGCCCTTTACCCCCAACCGCACCTTTAAATCCGCCCCGCGGATTGTGGAGAGCGCCGAGGGTATTTACCTCACCGAAAAAGGTGGTCGCCAGATTATCGATGCCACCGCCGGCCTCTGGTGCAGCAATGCCGGTCACGGCCGCACAGAAATTGCCGAAGCGATTTATCACCAGGCGAAAACCCTGGACTACAGCTCCATCTTCAATTTTGGTCACGAGCTGGGCTTTGAATACTCCGAGCGCTTGGTGAAGCACACTCCCGATGGCCTGGACCATGTATTTTTCGGTAACTCCGGTTCCGAGGCCGTAGAGACCGCGCTGAAAATTGCTCTGCAATACCAGCGTGCGCGTGGCAAGGGCACTCGCACCATGTTTATCGGCCGTGAGAAGGGCTATCACGGCGTGAACTTCGGCGGTATTTCTGTGGGCGGTATCGCCCCCAATTACCAGGGCTTTGGCCAGCCGGTGAAAGCCAACCATATGCGTCACACTCTGGATATCGAGCGCAACGCCTTTAGTCGCGGCTTGCCGGAGCACGGTGTGGAATTGGCGGAAGATCTGGAGCGCCTGGTGGCCTTCCACGGTGCCGATCAAATTGCTGCGGTAATCGTTGAGCCGTTTGCTGGTGCCGGTGGTGTGGTACTGCCACCGAAGGGCTACCTGAAGCGCCTGCGTGAGATCTGTGATAAGCACGATCTGCTGCTGATTTTTGATGAAGTGATTTCCGGCTGGGGCCGTACCGGTTCCGCCTTTGCCTCCATCGAGTTCGATGTCACTCCAGATATGATTACCTCTGCCAAGGGTATTACCAATGCGGCAGTGCCCTTGAGTGCGGTGTTTGTAAAAGACGAAATCCATAACACTGTTATGAATGCAGCCGCCGAAGGTATGGTGGAATTTTTCCACGGCTATACCTATTCCGCACACCCGGTGGCCTGTGCCGCGGGTATGGCGACTCTGGATATTTACGAGCGCGAGGGCCTGCTCACCCGTGCTTCCGGTGAGATCGGCCAACACTGGGAGAACGCCCTGCACAGCCTGGCGGACCTGGACAATGTGATCGATGTGCGCAACTACGGCTTGGTT
Source organism: Microbulbifer sp. ABH2_005 (assembly GCF_056160005.1). Classification (NCBI taxonomy): domain Bacteria; kingdom Pseudomonadati; phylum Pseudomonadota; class Gammaproteobacteria; order Cellvibrionales; family Microbulbiferaceae; genus Microbulbifer; species Microbulbifer sp. ABH2_005. The sequence continues at coordinate 122,196 of NZ_JBSWWI010000001.1, forward strand.
GGTGCTATCGAGCTGCGCGCCCCTGAAAACCTCAAAGGCAAGTTCGGTGGCAAGGCTTCCGGGATGGCTTGGGAGGCCGGTGTCATGGCGCGTGGAATCGGCGATGCCCTGTGTATGTCTCCACCGCTGATTATCGAAAAGCACGAAATCGATGCGATTGTGGATAAGCTGCGCGGCGTGATCAGCGAGCTGGCTTAATCCGTACCCTCTGCCGGCAGCTTTATAGCTGCCGGTACCCTCTCTATTTTTTCACTTTGATTTTTTCTGTTTCTCTCGCCGTTATTTTTACTTGTCGTTAGTCGTTAATAGTCCCGCGAACTTTTCCAAGCCCTACACCTTGAGCCCTTACACAACCTCGCCCTTTAACTTTCTTACTCTCCAGGTTTTTGCGCTTTCTGCGTCTGTTTGTCGGTTACGGCTACACTGGAATTAGCGGCCTGCGGCGCGATCACAGTCTTTGCAGAGTCGACTATTTGGTCGCGCTCGTGGGCCGCCTCTTCCGTAAGTTGTTGTTTATCCTGGGAAAATACTCACTGAGCTGGAAGTCTGCTCAATCTGGCGCTTAACTTAGTGGAGATCTGTAACTCGGGGACTGCTTATGTCCACTGATATCTCCCCCCTTCCCACCGGCCCCATATTGAAGGTGCTCTCCGCCAACTGGTGGCTGTTGTTATTACGCGGCGTAATCGCGGTGATCTTCGGTGTGCTGACATTTATTTGGCCGGGGTTGTCACTACTCACCCTGGTTTTTCTCTTTGGTATCTACGCCCTGCTCGACGGTATTTTTTCTCTGGTCGCAGCGGTTATGGGGCGTCATGCGAGCACGCCTCTGTGGTGGCTGATCGTGTCCGGCCTAATCAGCCTGGCCGCGGGAATCGTGACTTTTATGTTTCCCCAGGTAACCGCGCTGGTGCTGGTGATTTTTATCGGCGCATGGGCTTTTGTGCGGGGAATTTTTGAGATTGTCGGGGCGATCCGATTGCGCAAGGAAATTGACAACGAGTGGTTGTTGATCGCGATTGGTGTGCTCTCGGTAATTTTTGGCCTGGCAATATTGGTGAGCCCCGGAGCGGGCGCCCTGGCACTGGTGTGGGTGATCGGGGCCTATGCCATTATCTTTGGACTGCCCATGATCTGGCTGGCATTTCGCCTGCGCAAACACAATAACGGTGAGACCTAAAGTCGGGAGCCTACGGATAGGGATCGGTGTAATACCTGGGTACCTGCACCTATTATTGGCCAGGTGGTTTTGAACCTACAGGGTGGGGAAATTTCCTCACCCTGTACGGGATAAAGAGCAGAAAAATAACGGTTTTATTGTTTTGCCAGGTCCACCGACTTTGGCAGAGCTTCCATCAGCGACTGACCTTTTTCCTGCAGTGCCATACACAAATGAACGCGCTCTTCGGTCTGCGCCAGGCTGCGCTGGTAGCCGGGTGTCAGCTTGCCGTGCTGGGCGAACAGCTGCTGCAATTCATCCAGGCGCTTTTCATCGCAGAAGGCGTTGGCGAATGCGGGCGTATGGCGGCGGATCTGTGCCGGAATTTTATCCACGACTTGCACAAAGTTATCCCGCAGCCAAGCCCAGTGTTGCTCCTGCACCAGCGGCTGCGCCAGGGCATAGCGAATTAGGGCAAAAGACTCACGCGGACCCATCTGTTCACTGAGTGCTAATTTTTGAATAGTCTCCAGCTGTTTGGGGTTATTGCTACTGCCGATGGCGTTAGCACTGGCGTTTTCAAAACGGGGATCATCCAGCTCGGTGCGCACTTTAATCAGGTGCGTGAGGAAACCCTGACCGGCATCCTGGATAGCCACGGTCAGTGCAGCTTCGTAAAGATCGGAATTCAATGCCTGGGGATCGCGCCCGGTTTTATAGCCGGTAAAAGCGATCGCCTTCTCCATTAATTGCTTGCGTGTATCCGGGTCTTCCGCCACCAGTGCCATAAAGCCGAGCAGGGCGCTGTGCAGCATTTGCTGGTCGGCATCATTGCTGCCAGCACTGTTGCTCAAGAGCGGCAGGTACAGGTTCTGGGCAAAGTTTAGGAAGGCCAAGCGCTGGGCATCGTTCAGATAATTATCGCGGTACTTGCGCAGGTAACTCAGGGGCATGGCAATTACCTGGCGCTTGTCTGCCTTGGCAGATTGGCGCACGACATCGAGTAACCGAGGAGCGGATAGTTTACCGGCTTCGAAGGCGGCGAAGGCGCTGTCGATAATCGAGAGTTGCTCGGTAGGGGTGAACTGGGTAAAGCGCTCGGTAAGGGCCTGCCACTGGGGCTCCGGCAGGTTCCAGCGATAGTAGCCACTGCCCTGGGCGTTGGGCATTACCCAGCTGGGGCAACTGCTTGAAGCAATCTCCAGGGTTTCCTCTTTACCGGTCAGGATCTGGCACTGCTGTGCGCCGCTATCGCTGCTAAAGCAAAAGGGGATGCTCCACTGCTGGCCAGTTGCGGCAATAGGGGAGCCAAGGGGCTTATAGCGGCTCTGGGTGATATGCAATTTGGTTTGTGCTGGATCGCTGCAGTCCAGGACCAGTTCCAGTTGCGGCACACCTTTTTGCTCGACAAAGCTGCGGAAAGTTTCCGTTAATTCCGGGGTATTGGTTTCCTCGCCGATCACTTTGTAGAAAGAGGGGGAGTCCGCCTCGCTGCCGCTGAAGGCCTCCAGGTAGCGCCCCAGGGCCGGGCGGAAGCGCTCGGCACCGAAGTAGTTATCCACCATATTGATGACGCCCAGACTCTTGGAATAGGTGATGGAGTCGTAGGCGTTGCGGATATTGTTGTTGTCGCTCACCGGCTCGCGAATGGCGCGGGTGCTGGCGAGGGAGTCCAGTTGCATGGCGCCGATGGCGTAAGTGGCGGCGTTCAAATCGTGGCCGCCTTCGGGCTCCATGATACGCAGCGCCAACGGCTCGCCCCAGGTGGCGAAGCCCTCTTTTAGCCAAAGGTCGTCCCACCAGGGCGGGGTTACCTGGTTGCCAAACCACATATGGGCAATTTCATGGGCGTGCACTTCCACCAAAGCCAGACGCGCGCCGGGTGCCGGGTTATCGCCCACCAGGATGCGTTGCTCGCGATAGGTAATGGCTGCAGACAGCTCGGTAGCACCACTGGGCCACTGGGGGGCGGCGATAATATCCAGTTTCTTGAAGGGGTAGGGGCGCTGTAATTGATTCTCGAAGGTCTCCACCATTTTGGGGGTGATATCGAGAATGTAATTCATATCACCACCGCGGCCCTGACGCGCAAAACCGCGTAAAGGGATCGGCTCACTGCGATACTTGCTCGGCGGAATGGCTGCGCGCTCAACCACATCGAAGGGGCCCACCGATAAAGACAACAGATAAGTGGACATGGGCGGAGTGGTGGCAAAAGTTACTTTCTCCATGCCGCCCGGCACGGTCTCGCGCTTTAGTTCCGGCCCATTGCTGATGGCGGCGTAGCCTTCGGGCACGGTGAGACTGATGGAGAAAGGTGCCTTGAGGCCGGGTTCGTCGAAGCCCGGCAGGTATTTACGCGCTTGGATGGACTCAGATTTGGCCAGGGCATAGGCATTGCCCTGCTCTTCCACTTTGAACAGACCGGCTAGGTTGCGATCGAAATCGGCGGCGTAATCCAGCTGCAGGGTGAAGCTGCCGGCCGGCAGCGTCTCGTCGAACTCTACTATGGCGACGCCGCTGTCGAGGACCTCGCGGTAGCTGGCTTGCACCTCACGCCCGTCTGCCAGTTGCACAGTGGCTTTGCTAACCGACAGGTTCTTGCCGTGCAACCAGATATGGTTGCTGGCCTGGGTCATCTGAATGTCGATAGCGACACGGCCATTGAAAGTGTCTTTGCGAGGATCGAGGGTCAGATCCAGGCGATAGGCGCTGGGCTCTACACCCTGGGGGAGTTTGCCCTCAGGGGCTTCTCTGATATCCAGGGCCGCCATTTGCGTGCTGGATTCCTGGTCGATCTTCTGCGGGGCCTTTTCCGCCGGGTTACACCCGGCGACTGCTACTGATAACAGCGCCGCGCTCAGCAGGGCGAGCGGTATCTTCTTGTTCATAGAGCGATGGGGTACTTGGCCAAAAAAAGGCCATTGTACCGCTTTGACGGAAAATTACGTGGGTCTGTGAGGCCAAGGGAAGGGGGAGATGAGCTCGATGGGAAGGCCACGCCCGGCACCAGGGCCGGGCGTGGAGTTGCTGGGAAAATTTACAGGTGCGGCACGGTCAAGCTGGAAACCTTGCTGCTGCTGTAGGGCACTTCGATGGTGTAGTTGGTGTCTTGTGGCTTTTTGTAGATAGGGCCCTGGGTGTCTATGGCCATAACCACACGGTGGCCTGCGGGAACGTCGTAGCTTGTGGTGAACAGCTCAAGGGCGATTTTCTGCTTCTTGCCGGGCTCATCAGTGCGCACAGTAATAGGTGCGTGGGTGATCAGGCGGCCGAGTCCAAACATGTTGACGTCGTACAGATGAACATTCAGCTGTACTTCCCTCTTGCTGGGCTCAATCCACATTTCAAGCTTGGGCGCACCGCGAATCTGCAGGGTGTCAGACTGCCTTGGCGATTTGTACTCGATGGCATAATAGCCATTGATGGCCATCATCGGTGCGTACACCGGAATGCCGAAACCCTCTAAGGCATCGGAAACCAATGGAATGCCGGTACCAGCAAAGGTATCCCAGCCTCCGTGGAACTCATTGCTCCAGCTCCAGCCATCGTATTTGCCAGTCTCCATGCCCCCGCTGTTAAACATGGTAAAGCGCGGTTGCAGATACCAGGTAGTGCTCTCCTCAGTCACGGGGTAGTCATCGTAGTGCTCCAGTTTGTTGCTGATGCGCACGGTCATATCCACCTTGGGTTCGCGGTCAATGCCGTTGTCCTCTCCCTTCAGGTGGTGGTCAAACCAGCGGAAACTGGTAGACCAGATATGCCCATCGTTTCCAGAGAGAGTTTCGGTGATGGCATGGGTGCCGGGGTTTAGCAGGAGCTTTTTCGGTCCCTCGAGTAGGGAGTAAAAGTCGGTCATGCTATTGGGTTTAAACAAATAATCTGCGAAATTATTCGAGACCAATACCGCGGTGCCATTTTCATTCAGCTGATCTATATAACTGATCGCCGAGCGTTTGGCTCCAAATTCGATCACCTGTGCCAGGTTCTGCCCGCTGCGCAGATCGCTCCACACTTGCTCCAATTCGGCTTCTTTGTCGAAGGCGGTGGTGACAAGTAAGCTGCCCCAGACCAGGTTAACCGTCTCGTTGGGGTAGAGCGCTTCTACTACATCCGCCCAACCAGATAGAGCGGCCACCGCATCGATACGGGGGTCTTGTGCGGCACTGAGCAAAGAGATTCCACCGCCGTAGGAAATACCGGCCATACCCAGCTTACCCACAGAGTAATTGGTTTCGAGCCAGTCGATCAGCACACCCACATCGGCAATGCTGTTTTCCCCAGCTACGTCTACCAGGCCATCCGAATGGCCGAAGCCGCGGGTGGAATAGCTCAATACCAAGTAGCCATTTTCCGCCAGTTCTTTAGCTTGGAAGTGATACTGGCGCTTCTCCAGGCCCCAGCTGTTCGTGAAGATGACAGTGGGGTAACCCCCTGCCGGTGCCGGTGTTTCCGGGATAAACAGGTTGGCATCAAGTACTGTTCCATCGAAGGAGGTGATATCCAGATCGGAGATATATTCCGGTGCCGACCAGGCATGGGCTGACATCATGGCGCTGCCAAGCAGTGCCAGTAGTGGTGCAGTTTTCATTTTTTTCTCTCATCAAAGTAAATTATTTTTATATTTTTTGACCCTGTGTAACACATTGGTCAACTGCGCAATATATAGAAGCCGGCCGCTTATTTGTATGCTGTTTCGGTAAAAAATGAGACGTTTGTCTCGTTACGCGTCTCGTCATTTATCCCTGTTAATCCAGCCCAATTTTTTACGCTTATTTGTCTAATGAGTCAGATAAAAACAACCTAAAAAGTTCATTTCTTATTCATGTTGCTCTTTTTTTGATCAGCAAAAACCGTTAGTGTGTGGCCTCTACGATTTGGCCATGGAGGGCTTCGGCAACAATGACTCGGTGGCCTGAACTATGGTTTCTCGCTCAGCTGTTTTCTTAGTACTTTTTTTCGGTTTTTTACTTTCTGCCAATGCCGCCCCCCGCTATCTCGGCGAGGAGATCTGGTATCAGGTAGACAGCAAGAACTTCCAGGTTATTACCGATGGTGATCCCAGTGCGGTAAAAACCCTAGTGGCCGACCTGGAGCGCTATCGCGCCGTAGCCATAGAGCTGTTGGAAGTTGATCCCAATGTTCCCAAGCTCACGATTTATGCAGCCGGAGACCGCGATACCTATGCGGGCCTGGTTGGGGCCGAACTGGCCGATATGACTAACGGCCTGTTTGATACTTCAGCCGAGGGTAGTTACGCCCTGGTGAATCTGGATGGCCGCAGTGTTAAAAAGCAGCTCAAGGCTCGTGAATTTCTCTTTCACGAATACACCCACTTCCTCAGCTATAACGGCAATACCACGCATTTTCCTTACTGGTACAGCGAGGGCTTTGCCGAATTTATGGCGACCATGTCCTTTCCTGAAAAGGGTCGCTATGAGTTAGGTGAAATACCCCAGGAACGCGCCAAGACATTGATGTACGCAGGGCTGATGCCTCTCGACCGCTTGCTTCGTGCAACGGTGTACGACACCGACCCCGAAGAGAAAGCGGATGTGTATGCCAGCGGTTGGCTGCTGTCCCACTGGCTGATGATGGAGGGCGACAAGGCAGAGGAATTTAAGCAGTTTGTTAAAGACTACAACGATGGTGCCGATCCGGTGAAATCACTGGAAAAAGCTCTGGGCATGTCGGTGAAGGAACTGGAAAAAGCGTATGTCGCCGCATTCGACTCGGGAGAGTATGAGGTGGTCAGTGGCGTCATTCCCCCTGAGTTTAAGGAAGTAACTCCCCAGGTGAAGCGCCTGCACAAACGTGAGGCCGTTAATGTATTGGCGAACTTTATTGCCCAGTCCGGTTATAACCTGCAGGCGCTCGACGACCTGATTACCTATTCCTACCACACAGGGATATACAGCACTGAACTGGCTGCCATTAAGGCGAGTGCGGATTTGCGTGTAGGGAATTTCCCCCAGGCCAGTCACTTGCTCGCCAGTGTGCCGAAAAAAGATCGCCAAAAACCCTGGTACTTGAATGCCCACGCCTGGCTAACGGTTAATCAACAGGCCACGGTACCTAACGACGCCCGCGATTTACGCAGCCTGAAAAGGGCCCGTGAGGAATTCGATTACCTGGTGAAGAGGGAACCGCAGAATGCCTCTCACTGGTTTGGATTGGCCATGGCCATGGAAATGCTGGGTTACCCCCGAAAAGAATATCTAGCCAAGCTGGAGGAGGCCTATAACCGCGCACCTCGAGAGCTGCATATTGCCCAATGGCTGGCAGAAGAGTTGTACCAGCAGAAAAATGCGGAATACTTTGCACGGGTGGCAAAGCCGCTGATGTTCGAACTCCCGGATGAGGAGCAGAACCGAGAAATAAAAATGAGATTGGCGGAGCTACAGGGCAAACCTAAATCCAGCTAATAACCATAAGACGCTCGCAAAATAACAGAGGGGCTGTCACTTGCTGTAAGAGACAACCCATAGTCGCCAACGTATATTTGCCCGGCAATTTCCTTGCCGGGCTTTTTTATTGGTGGCATGGAAACTGGTACGATTTATTTATACTGCGATCTAGGGCCTGTTAATCAATGACAATGAAAAAGATGACTCGCTATCGCTAATATTGAAACCTGGTAAATGTTCGTCATTCGAGGAAAAGAGTATTAAAGGTCTCATAGACTAGTGCTGCACGGCTTGTGCATACCGATTAAGACCGGCGGCGGTAATTCTTTATGCCGCATTAACCTGATCCATAATTATTATGCAGGTTGATAACAATAAAAATTCGCTGAAAAAGGTTGAATTGTGCAAAAAATATTAATTACGGTAGCTTTTCTATTCGTTTCTCTTATTTTTTCGGTCAGTTGTGAAAAGCACGCCTCGCAGCAGGGGGAACCCGTGGAGGCACTCTCAGAAAATACTGAAGAGACTAAAAGCGCTTTCGTAAACTACCTAGAGCGCGGAGACTTCCCCGCATTACAAGAGCGCGGCATATTGCGCTTACTCGCACCGAGAGGCCCTGAAGAGGATGCCCTGCCGCGTGGCGGCTTGCCGCAGGGGGAGTGGCGGCAGCTCGCCGAGAAGTTTGCCTTCAGCCGCAACCTGAGGCCTCAATGGGTGTATGTGGATAACTTTGCGGCTCTGATTCCCGCCTTGAGAGAAGGTCGTGGCGATGTCATTGCGACTAACTTTTCCCGCACTCCCATTCGCCGCAGTCAAGTGGCGTTCACACGGCCACTGCAAGCCGTGAACGAATTACTCATCACTCTGCGGGATATGGATAAGCCACTACAAGAAGTGGCGGTGCGCCGCGGCAGTGCCTATGCCGAAACCCTCCAAGAGGATACCGAGCAGCCCTATAAAGTGACTCTGCTGGATGGGGCAGTAGCCAACAGTACGCTTTTAGCTGCTGTTGCCGCAGGGGAGTATCAGGCTACCGTCATGGATAGTAATTTGGCCGATGCACTCCTACCCAATTACCCACAGCTCACAGCCAGCGATCAGTTGGAATCCCGTAGAGATATCGCCTGGGCAGTGCGTCTTAATGCCACCGAGTTGAGGCGGGAGCTCAACGAATTCCTGACGGCTGAATTGGTATTAGCCGGGCAAAACTCCAGTAAACCCGTCAGGGGTTGGGAAGACATTTTAGAGGGCGGCACACTGCGTGTGCTCACCCGCAACCATCCAGCCTCCTATTTTATCTGGCGTGGGGAGTTGATGGGCTTCGACTATGACCTGCTAAAAAAATTCGCCCGGGACCATAAGCTTCGCCTCAGTATGGTGGTGCCCGATGCGGATATGGATTTGACTGATGCCCTGCAGGCAGGTATGGGCGATATGATCGCTGCATCGCTTACAATCACCGAAACTCGTCGGCAACAGGGATTGGTTTTTACACGGCCCTATCTCCAGGTGACTGAACAGGTGATTGCCCCGAGTACAGATATTTCCCTGCAAGGGGATGTCCCCTTAGAGCAAATGCTGTCGGGCAAAATAGTGGCTGTTAACCCACAGACCAGCTACCGTGAAAGCCTTGCAGAAATGATTATGCTACAGCGGGAACGGGGAGTTGCTCCCATTCAGATATCCGAGCAGCCAGGCGCTACCACCGAATATTTGATTGATGCCGTTGCCCAGGGAATATTTCCCTATACCGTTGCAGATTCCCACCTAGTGGCGATCGAAAGCACTTATCGTGATGACTTTAGAGTAGTGGCAGAGTTGCCCAATACTAGAGAGATAGCTTGGGCTGTGCGTGCTGACCAAAGCCGCCTACTGGAACAATTAAATAATTTCTTGAATAAACACGATCGCGACCTTTTTTTTAATGTCACTTACAACAAATACTTCAAGGAAAAGAAACATATTCTTCGTCATCAGGAAAACCGACTGCGCAACAGTGATGCCCTTTCTCCCTATGATCCTATAGTGCATAAATACACGGATAAAACCGATCGAGACTGGCGTATGGTAGTTGCGCAGATGTATCAGGAGAGCCGGTTCAACCCCCGCGCTCGTTCCTTCTCTGGAGCCCAAGGCCTGATGCAGGTGCTGCCACGCACAGCCGGCCAACTGGGGATAGAAAATCTCTATGAACCTGAAAACAGCATTCGTGCGGGGGTAGCCTATCTCGGTTGGCTGGACCAACGATTCCCCCAGAATATTTCCCTGGAACAAAAAATATACTTTACCCTGGCTGCCTATAATGCAGGACACGGCCATGTTCAAGACGCCAGGGCCCTTGCTCAACAACTGGGGCTGAACCCCAATCAGTGGTTTGGCCATGTGGAACAGGCCATGCTGCTGTTATCCAAGCCGGAATACTACCGAAAAAGCCGTTTTGGCTACGTACGAGGACGTGAACCGGTTAAGTATGTGCGGGAGATTCGGGATCGATATATTGGTTATCTTGGTGTTGAGCGTAATGGATATCTTCAGAATGTGGAATGATATTGACCGTTTTCGATCGTTTAGACCCCAGCTACTATCGTCTTAATTGCCAATTTCGAAACCTCAATGAATAAGGCTATAAATTATTCCGGTGAACAGGCAGAGATAAGCCATGAAATTTGGTTACATTAGCGTCTATAGGGCTTTAACTGTCGGTCAAAAGAGAGGGCTCTCTTTTGACCATGCCCTAAAATCATTTTGGCAGCTTAGGAGTTATGGCTTCCAGTTCAATTTTATAAAAGATGCGAGGGTCTCTTGTGGGCCGACTTTGGCTGCGCCTCCCATAATATAAATTGTATCTTCAATAGTCACAGCACCATGCCCATGGCGGGCCGTTGGAAGATCGCTCTCTTTGTTCCATTGATCACTAATGGGGTTGTATACCCAGACTGCGTTAAATGCAGTTCCTGTTTTCCAATAACCATTGGGACCAAAGGCTTCACCACCGGTTACTATAATCTTTCCATTTAGCGGTGCAGCTGAAAGCCCAGCGAGTGCTTGTGGTAATGGTCGTATTTTTTCCCATTTATCTAGGCTAGGATCATAAACCTCCCCATAGGTTAAGTTTCTTGCCCTTTTAGTTGTATTACCAGCCTGGCGTCCACCAATAACATAAATCCTGTTGCCCATTGTTGTTCCGGCTGCAGAATTTCTGTTGATCGTTGCTGGGGCGGCAACTTCCCAATCAGTATTGTCAGTTAAAATAAAATGATTATTTGAGTCAATATTTCTTTGTTGGCTATTGGGTGTTTTCCCGCCGATAACATGGATACCTTTTGATGAATTGCTATAGATACCCTCGGCAATCGGGATAGGGAGAGAGGGGGCAGAAGTCCAGGCGTTATCATTTTTACTGAGCTTATAAACGGTAGACTTAGCTTGCCAGGCATTACTTTTTTGTCCATGAAAGCCACCAATACCATACAGGTATTTAGAGTTCGCTGCCATCCCCAGATGGTGTGTAGCTTTCGGAAGGGCTGGGCCGCTTCTCCAGGTATGAGTTTTTGGTGAAAATATATGGGTGCTGTCTGTAGGTGCGAGACCATAAAAAGTAGGCGTAGAGGATGGAATAAAGCCTCCGGAGATGTAAATCTCTCCGGCAAAAACTGAAGGGTATATTTCCTGTATTGGTGTTTCAAGACTCGGCAGGTCTGTGAAAATTATATTCTGTTTATTTCTTTGTGTCTCAGCTCTGCTGCCAGTTCCACCCAGTAGCAGCGGTGACAAACCAGTAAGCTTTAAGAAACTTCTTCTTGAGTAGCATATTTTATTGTAGGTTTTCATTGCTTAGATAATATTGTGTATCGACAGTAATTTAGAGCTTCTTTGTAAAGAATAGGCTGTGTGGGTCTTCACTATAGTTGGCAAATGGCCTGCATGGTTCAAAGCCATATTGCTGGTAAAGTGCAATTGCTGGAGCAAAATGTTTACTGCTGCCGGTTTCTAATTTTACTTCTCGGTAGTTCCTCTTTTGGGCTTCATCCAGTATCGCTTTTAGCACGGCTTTAGCGATTCCCTTGCGCAGGAAGCCCTGGCTGGTTTTCATGGATTTTATCTCTCCTAGAACAGGGGATATTTCCTTGAGAGCCCCACAGCCTGCTAGAACGCCATTGACCCACGCGCTCCAAAAAGTGATTATGGGGTCAATTAAGTTTTCTGGTTTTAAGGCGTGTACGCTTTCTGGAGGGGAATGCAGATACATTTGTTCTAAGTGGGACTTCAGTAGCTCAATAATAGCGCCATCTGAAAGATCATCTTTTTGAACCACTATGCTCATGGAGAAAAGTCTTTTATTGTAAGCATTAATGCTAGATATATTAACTAATTATTGCTGGCAATTTATAGATTTTTTTCTTAGGGAGTGTGTTGATACATGAAAAGGGGCCATTGGGCCCCTTTGGCCAGTCTTAGCTGTTGATGCTCTTCATAGCTACATAAGCACTTAGGTGATTAGGCTATGTTTGTTTCGTTGAGGGCGATCTCACCCTTTTTTCTGATCGAGCATAGCTTGCCCCATTTTTGTACAGCGCTCGCTGGTATAGCGATGGTTCTTTAATGCTTTCACCAGCATGGGTTTGAGTTGTTGTTTATTTCCAAGTGCATCGCTAATTTGTTGGGCGCCCTCTTTTGAGCACATTAGGGGGAATATACGGGTGTAGGTGCTAATCAGTTCGGGAGAATCCTCATTATTAATTTTATCCAATTCGGAAAAAATGCGCTCGCTATTACTATAAAATAGCGGAATTTGTTCATCGGTAAATAGGTTTGAAGTGGCCTTGCGAAGTTCACTTAATTTGAATTCGTCCCTATTGTGGATAAGGTTCTGAAGCCACTTTTCCTTAACTTCGGGCAGGGGCCTGATCGCCTCTGCCGCTATGGCATTGAGTTTGGCTCTATCTGAGTGATCTTTTCTCAACTCTTGAGTAATCGCTTGTTCATAATCAGCAAAAAGGTAGCGATTCTGCAGGCGGATTAATTCCCAGCGCATATCGGGATCGAGTTTCAAGCCATCAATCTCGTGTTCGCCCACCAATAATTGTTTTGCGTTATTCAGAGCTACCTTTGAGTGGGCCACTTCGGCAAAGAGTTCAAACCAGGTCTTTTGCTGATCACTAGTAGGTGAAGCTTGTTGTAACTGCTGCCAAGCAAATTCTTCTATGGCTTTTAGCAGATTTTCACGGCGCTGGTCATCAATAGGTATCTGATTGAGATAACTATAAACATAGCTTAAATAGCGGCTATTGAGACGGATAGCATTGATATCCTGCTCGGCGGCCCCGTTACTAATTACAAAACTAATATATTCATCCAGTGGTAATTTTGCATCGTAGGCGCTGTCAAACAGGCTTTGCCACAACATTAAGCGGGCAAAAGGTTGCTCAATCGCATTAATATGCTGAGCCATATTCTTCAGGGTTACCGAATCCAGATTCACTTTTACAAAGGCCCAGTCACTCTCGTTAGGATAGAGAATTTGTGGGCAGGGTAGGCCTTGGGCATCTTCTACTCTAGTTGTTGCGCCTCTATAAAGTACCGGTAGGGTGGCGTAGCGCTTCATACCTTCCCCATCCATACGGTAGAAACCAAGCTGAGTGCGTTGTTCCCGTAGAGTGGGGTATTCTTCCGACGCAGCCTGTGTGAGGGTGAGGTTGGTAATTCGATCGTCGTCACATTGGAAGCTTGCCTCAATGGTGTTAAGGCCAGCTTGATAAAGCCATTGTTGTTGCCAGGTCTCAAGATTAACACCGGCTGCTTTACCCAAGTGGTTTATAAAATCATCGAGTGTTGAGTTTTGGAAAGAGAGTTCTTTCAGGTAACGGCTAACGCCCTTACGAAATTCCTCTTTACCCAGATAGTAGGGTAACTGTTTCAGTACCGAGCCACCTTTACCGTAGGTGATACCATCAAAATTGGTAAAAGCTTCGTCAGTATTTTCCACCGGTAGCTGAATAGCGTGTGTGGTGGGCCTTTGATCGGAGTAGTAGGCCCACTGTTTAGTGCCAAGGTAAAAATTTTCCCAGGTGTTGGTAAACTCACTATTTTCAGCCAAAGATAAGTTGGCCATATAGGTAGCGAAACTTTCATTCAGCCAAAGACCATCCCACCAGTCCATGGTAACCAAGTTGCCAAACCATTGGTGTGCCAGCTCGTGGGCAATGACATTGGCCAAGCGCATTCGCTGAGCCTGGGTTTTTTCCCCACGGGATACGTAGGAGTCATTAAAAGTGACTGACCCCACATTTTCCATGGCACCTGCATTGTAGTCAGGTACCAAAATTTGGTCGTATTTTTTGAAGGGGTAATCTATTTCAAAATATGGCTGGAAAAATTCAAAAGACTGTTTTGTAAATGTAAACCAATCTTCGGTTTTTACATAGTCGGCCAGACTCTGGCGGGCCATCAGCCGTAGAGGAACACCATCTGCATTATCTTCCCAGATATGGAAGGGGCCTGCATGTAGGGAAAATATATAGGAGGAAAATCTTTGTGATTGCGGAAAGAACCAGTGTTTCTTTTCTCCCTCTTTCTCCACTCTACTTTCCCGTTCTGCACTGATGACTACCCAATCTTTGGGGGCCATAACATCTAGGGTATAGCGAGCTTTTAAGTTTGGTTGATCAAAATGTGGGAAAAGGCGGTTGGCATCATAGGGCTGAAAGTCGGTATACATATAGACTTTACCATCCTTCGGATCTTCGAAGCGATGTAGTCCAGAGCCATTATTGGAATAGGGATGCTGGTAGTTAATGCTAATCACGTGCTGCCGGTTTGGCAGGTGTTGTGAGGCAACAGCGATAAAGTAGCCATTATATTTGAAAGGTGTTTCTTTACCGTCCACTTTTAATGATTTGACGGTGCCGCCGGCAAAATCCATGGTAAGAGGTTGCTGCAGAATTTTTTCGAACTGGATGTCGGCGTGTACGGTGCCAGTAAAATTCTCACTGGTGCTATCCAGGTTGACACTCAGGCGATAATCAACTTGTGCGATTTGTTGTTTTCGCAGCCTGGCATATTCTTCGGAGAGCCCCGATGTCTCGGATCTTTGGGGAATTGCAATAGTATCGCCTTGAGACTGAAAAGAGCTGGGTTCCTGGTGACAGGCGGTTAGCATGACCGTGCATAGTAGTGCGCAGGTAAGCTTTGGAGTGGTTCGTTTACTGATTTTAATCATTGCATTCTCACATTTATTTATTACTTTTTTTTCGGTGTAACTATTCTGCTTTTTTTAACAATAATTCTGTTGTCCGACCAAAAATTTATGTCGGTAGGAGTACAAATATAATTATACTAGGGGCTTAATTGATACAGGTATAGTAGTCAGAATTGTGCGCTGAGGTGTCGCTCGTTTGCGGTAAAAGGCTGGATCTTTCTAAGATTATCTGTGATGGCAGCTATTTCCCATTGGCTACTTCTAGAATAGATTCTGATAGGGCATTGACCAGGCCGTCAATTTCCTCATTAGTGGAAATAAATGGCACTCCCAGTTGGATAGTATCGCCACCATAGCGAATATAAAAACCTTTACTCCACATTTTCATGGCGATTCGAAAGGGGTGTTGCAGTGGTTCCCCAGGAGCGGATTCAATCGTTAGGCCCGCGGCTAGGCCACAATTGCGAATATCATTGATCAGAGGTAGATTTCTGAGTTGGTGAATGTACTCCTCCAGTACATAGGCCAGTTCTGCAGCGCACTTGAAAAGGTTATCCTGTTCAAGGATTTTCAAGGTAGCCAGCGCAGCAGCGCAGGCCCCTGGGTGGGCTGAGTAGGTATAGCCATGGGCCAGCTCGAGTTGGTAGTCTGGTCCAGCGCACTCCATAAAGGTATCGTAGATACTCTGGTGCACTGCGACGGCGCCCATAGGAAAAGTGCCGTTGGTAATTTGCTTGGCGGTATTGAGAATATCCGGTACCACTCCAAAAAATTCCGCTGCGGTAGCCGTGCCCATTCTGCCAAAAGCAGTAATGACCTCATCAAAAATCAATAATATCTGGTGTTCATTGCAGATTTCACGAAGCCGTTGCAGATAGCCTTCCGGTGGTGGAAGTACACCCGCTGAGCCGGCCATGGGTTCAATAATTACTGCAGCAATATTGCTGGCATCATGCAGTGCAATTAATTCGAGTAGTTCATCGGCTAGATAGGCACCCAGTTGGGGCTGTCCCATACAAAAGCGGTTTTCGGGCAACAGTGTATGTGACAAGTGCTCGGTATCGAGTGCCGGACCAAACATTGCCCGGTTAGCACCGATACCGCCGACGCTGATTCCTCCGAAATTTACCCCGTGATAACCCTTAATGCGGCCGATAAGTTTGGTCTTTGCTGATAGGCCTCTTTTACGCCAATAAGCACGGGCAATTTTCAGGGAGGTTTCAGTGGCTTCAGATCCGGAATTGGTAAAAAAGACACGATTGAGACCCGCGGGCATAAATTGTGTGATGCGCTCAGCCAGTTCAAAGGACTTAGGGTGGCCAAACTGAAAGGAGGGGGCGTAGTCGAGAGTTTCCAATTGCTGGCTGATGGCTTTGTTGATTTCTTTTCGATTATGCCCTGCGCCACAAGTCCACAACCCGGAGAGGCCATCGAAGATTGGGCGACCATCGGCACTGGTATAGTAGCAGCCTTCGGCAGCAGTAATGATACGAGGGTCTCGTTTAAACTGACGGTTGCCGGTGTAAGGCATCCAGTGGGCATCGAGTTGTTTCTGGGTGAGCTCTGCGAGTTTGTCGTTCATTGTTATTTTCCGACAATTGGGACATTTATCTTTAGTAATCCCTGAATAATTTCTTGCTACTTCTTGAAGCCTTAAGGAGGCCGGCGAAATTATTTAGGGTCTTCTCAATTCTGGACCAACTTTTCCATTTAATAAATCGCTCAAAACTAACTTTAGTTGCATAAGTGGGGGCTTTTGAGAAAGGTTTGGAGTATGAGAGCGGTATTGAATATGTGTAACTTTAAATGAGTTAGCTAAGGTGGGAGTGATTCAGGCAGAAGGGGGGCTTGTACTGAGAATCGCCTAGGACTTTTACGGCAATGAGGTACGGTAATGTGGAATTAATCGATATGCCCCGATCAAGGGTATGAAGAGGCAGTATCGGGGGCACAGGCCCCCGATACGGGAGAGGGTCAGACTGCAGTAGCAATCCGGTCAACGTAAGGGGCCAGTTCAGGCTTGTTCTCCAGGATCTCTTCCCGTGAGAGGCCGTCGATTTCGTGAGGGAATACCAGCCACTCTTCGGTCTTGTGGATAAAGTAATCCGGCTCGCGCTTGGCTTTGTTGTTTTTTGGCTTGTAGTAAGGCGTTGCGATACGAATTTCCGGCGTGTTCTTTTTGCAGGCCGCACGCAGGTCTTCGATAGTTTGCTCAATACTCAGGCCGGAGTCGTGTACATCATCAACAATCAGTAGAGAATCGTGGGACTCAAGACGCTTAATCAGGTAGTTCAGGCCATGCACACGAACTTTCTTGCCGCGTTCGCCGATGCCGAGGTAGGAGGAAGTTCGGATCGCGATATGGTCCGCATCCACACCCATCACGTGCAGCAATTCCTGTACTGCAATACCTACCGGAGCGCCGCCACGCCATACACCAACGATGTAATTGGGGCGGAAGCCGCTCTGATAGATTTGCTCCGCAAGCGCGTAGGAATCAATCAGAAGTTGCTGTGCGCTGATAAAGTGCTTTTTCATCTGTGTACCCCTCAGAAAAAGGCGAACTTGGCAATAAAGAGAGCTGACAACACGTAGACACTGATACTGACGTCTTTGCTGCGCCCGCTCAGTGTTTTGATGACTGCGTAGGCAATAAAGCCCAGTGCAATACCGTGAGCGATGGAGAATGACAGTGGCATCATCACTGCCGCAATTACCGCTGGAGCGGCTTCGGTGATGTCATCCCAGTCGATGGAAGACAGACCGGAAGTCATCAGAACGCCGACATACAGCAGGGCACCGGCAGTCGCATAAGCGGGGATCATGCCGATCAGCGGAGAGAAGAAGGTCGCCAGCAAGAACAGACCGGCACAGACAACTGCGGTGAGACCGGTGCGTCCGCCCGCGGTAATCCCCGCGGTGCTCTCAACATAACAAGTGGTGGTGGAAGAGCCCAGTACGGAACCCACAACAGAGGCCGAGCTGTCTGCCATCAGAGCCTTGCCCATACCCGGCAGCTTACCGTCCTTGTCCAAAAGCTTGGCGCGGTCGGAGACACTCAATAGGGTGCCGGCAGTATCAAACAGGTCTACGAACAGGAAAGCGAAAATCACGCTGATCATGCCAACTTCAAAGGCGCCGGCAATATCCAACTCGAGGTAAGTGGGAGCCAGGCTCGGCGGTGCGGAAATCAAGCCAGTGAACTCTACTTTACCGATCGCCAGGGCAATAACGGTGACCGCGAGAATGCCGATCATTACAGAGCCGAGCATGCGACGATAGGACAGAGCCACAATAATAAAGAAGCCCAGGGCCGCCAGCAGAGCTTCAACGGATTTGAGGTCACCCAGCGTCACTAGGGTGGCCGGGCTGGCGACAACAATTCCCGAGCTCTTCAGAGCAATAATCGCCAGGAACAGACCGATACCGGCTGCCAGGGATTGCCGCAGGGAAGTGGGAATACTGTCGATTATCCACTCCCGCAACTTAAAGATACTGAGCAGCAGGAACACTACCCCCGATATAAACACCGCTCCCAGAGCCACCTGCCAGCTGTAGCCCATCTCGCCCACCACCACATAGGCGAAGAAGGCGTTCAGACCCATTCCCGGCGCCAGCGCGATGGGGTAGTTGGCGTAGAGTCCCATGATCAAACAGCCGATCGCCGCAGCAAGACAGGTCGCCATAAATACGGCGCCCTTATCCATGCCTGCAGCAGCCAGGATGTTCGGGTTTACAAAAATGATGTAAGCCATGGTCAGGAAGGTGGTCACACCGGCAATCACTTCCCGGCGAACATTCGTCTGACGCTCAGACAGCTTGAATAGCTTTTCCAGTAAAGAGGCGTCACCGCCTGCCTGGGGGATACCAGACCCTGGGGTCGCTGATGTTTGGATATCAGAGGGTTTCATATCAGAAGTGGTACTTTACTAGCAGGTTAACATTGCGTTCATTGGAGTCGGTATTAAAGGTTCCATCTTTGAACCCAAATTTGTCATTCCAATGTACGTATTCGATACCGGCATACAGGGCTTTTGGCTCGCCCCAATTTGCGCCCACGTCCCACTTAAGCTGGGAGGTAAAGTTCATGCTTGGGTGCGCATTTTCGGAGGCGCTGGTCCAATCGATAAAACCGTCGTATACGAAGCTGGAGTCACCCAGGGTAAACGGCATAGCCCAAACCAGGGTCAGCTGCTCGTTGCTGGCCTTGTCATCGTTATCGCGGCGGTAGGCGTTCACTTGAACAAAGGAGAAACCTGGTACTGCAAGGTCGACACCGAGTCCTGCCAGAACATTGGTGAAATGCGGGCCTGTTGCAGTGAGGTGATCGGGGTCGTCCATATTGCCCAGCTCTACGGTAGTTGCTACCAACACATCGGTTACCGGCCCCCAAGCCAGCTCACTACCGCTGAGCTTCCCCAGGCTCAGACGCGGAGAAATTTCTGAGTAAAGCTCTTTGGAACCATCTTCTGAATCTAGATAATCGGCAAAGATAAACAGGTCGCCCCAGCTGTGACCACTGGCGTGCTCAAAGGTCACTACGGAGCGCTCTTCGTCATCGGTGGTTTTGCTGTAAGCCATCTCATAGTCGCGGCCATACAGCAGGCTGAGGCTGTTGTCGCTCCAAGTCATTTCAGCTTGAGCAGCTACGGACAACAGGCCGGAGGCCAGTAGTAGCAGGGGCTTGGTTGGTTTCATTCTATTACCTCTGTTACAACGACAGGCGGAAATCGCACTGGCGGCCGACAATCAGGTCGGCAGTTGGTTAAAAAATAGTCGCGGAATATACCCGAGTTTACCGACTGTTTTCCAGTATTTTTTTTCAGCAATCGCCTCTCGGCGAGCAGCCTTAAAGCAATGAAGTACTAACAAATATTTAAAATGAAAAAATAAATACCGATTGGCTGTTGGTGAAGCCGGTAATAGGAAAAAAGGCCTATTGAAGAGGTAGCCTTATTTTTGACCCCGTTGAGCAGGTGTTTATATAGATAGTTTTGTGCGCCAACACATCAGGCTTCCAAATTGGGCGGGAGTCACTATAAGGGGGCAAGACTATAAGGCTGCAAGAAAGGTACAAGAAGGATGCAAGAGGCTAAAAGAGAGATAGTTGCTATCGGTATGCAGTAGGCATTAGGCGAGATAGGATATGTGAATAGATCTGCCTTTATAAGGATCGGCCGCTTTTGGTCCACTGCTATTCGTATTTTGAGTGCACTATTAAGGTGCACAGTAAAAGTCGATAGAGACACCTATAGAATGGAGAGTCCTAGTGAGACTGTGACTTGTGAGTTACTCCACTATTAAAGCTGGTCAGTTATTCTTAGAAACACATGTGTTAAAGTGCGGCTCTCAATTAGGAGGATATTTCAAGGCTAGCCGGTTAGTCGTGACCTGAATCTGCCATCTGCTGATTATTTGAGCACTCGGTGGGGAAGGTTTATACACTGCCCTATAAATAGAAGCAGTATTTCTATATGGGGCTTAGAAAGAGGCTTAGCTGACGTGCCTTGTTGTCCTCTTGCCATCTGGAGAGCTTAATGCTCTGCGACCAGGTGACAGAAATAATAAATCGGGGTCGGTTGATCCCGCATATACAAATTGGTTGTTTGATGAACCGAATCCAAGGGGGTTGGCTTGCGAATACAGGCTAACTAGAGGGGCGGTGAAGAGCAATCGGGAGTGGGAGGCTTTATGAAATCTAATTGTTTACACCTTGCAATCCCCGCGGGGGACCTTGAGGTAGCTAAGAAATTTTATTGTGGCGTATTTGGTTGTAAAACCGGAAACAGCGAAGAGGGGCGTTGGGTAGATATCGATTTCTGGGGTAACGAACTGACTCTGCACCAGAGTGAAGAAAAACTACCTAACGTACGTCACAAGGTAGATATGGGAGCAGTTGCTGTTCCCCATTTCGGTATTCACCTACCGGATGACGAATTCCAGGCGCTGAAAGCCCGTATCGAAGCTGCTGGTCTGGAGTACCTGGATAAGCCTTACCGTCGCTTCGTTGGCAGTGAATACGAACAAGAAACTTTCTTTATTGAGGATCCCAACGGTAACGTGTTGGAGATGAAGACTATGGTTAATCCGGAACTGATGTTTAAGTGAAGTTCGGGCCATAGTTAAATCTATGAATTGAGCTCTCTAGATACTATTTATTGTCTGGCGGGCTCAATAGAAAGATCAATCCTATCAACACTCTCTCCGTGCACTTTTATTCTTCTATTTAATTTTCGATAAAAGCTGGCTTCTAGTTTCTATGTATAGATTTGATGAAGCTTTCAGCTTGAACTTGGATATCTTTTTTTTCTTTATTGGTTAATTTTTCCACAAAACTGAGCATCATAGACATCCGTGGATTTTTCTTAAAATGGTCCCTCTTCTGCAAGAGAAAATTCCAGTAAAGGCTATTAAAGGGACATGCATCACTTCCAGTTCTTTTCTTTACGTCGTATCTGCAGTTTTGACAGTAGTTGCTCATTTTATTTATATATGAGCCGCTACTAATATAAGGTTTTGTTGCAACCAGTCCACCATCAGCATACTGGCTCATACCTCGGGTATTAGGTAATTCTACCCACTGTATGGCATCGATATATATACCCAAATACCATGTGTCTACCTGATCCGGGTCCGTTTGTGTTAGTAGCGCAAAGTTACCGGTAATCATCAAGCGCTGAATATGGTGGGCATAGGCGTGTTCCAGGCTGTTGTTGATAGCACTTTTTAGACAGTACATATCGGTTTCGCCTGTCCAGTAGAAGTTGGGAAGAGGATTGTAATTGCGTAGTTTGTTTAGCTTGCTATAGCTTGGCATTTCCTGCCAATAAATGCCACGCATATATTCTCGCCAGCCGAGAATTTGCCGGATGAAGCCCTCTATTTGATTAATGTGAATACTCTTTTTATTGGATTCCCAGTGATCAATCGCATGGTTAATAACTTCGCTAGGGGATAGCAACTTGCAATTGAGAGAAAAGCTTAATCGGCTATGGAACAGATACGACTCATTAGGGTCCATGGCATCCTGATAGTCACCAAAGTGCGGCAGCAATTGCTTGCAAAAGTGATTGAGCAGTTTGAGACTATCTGCACGACTCGTTGGCCAGATAAAATGCTTTGGATTGATAGTACCAATGGTTTTTATTTTTTCTTTCTGGATGCGCTTAAGCGTTTTTTCAACGTTTTTTCGGAATAGATATTGTTGAGGGGGTTCTCTATCTTCATTCCATTTTTTTCGATTACCTTTATCAAAGTTCCATTGATGGCCAATAGGCTCGCCTTTTCTGTCAATAAGAATATTGTGCTTCTTGCGCATATGACGATAGAAGCTTTCCATTAAATAAGATTTCTTTTCCAAGAAGAAACTTTCCAGATAGTTCCTTTTGGTTAGATAGTGTTCGGTGTCATAGACTTCAGACTCAATTGATAGCTTTTTAACGATTGTCTTTAGTTGAGTATCAAGGCGATATTCATCGGGGAGCTGGTATTCAAATTTCTGAATATTCAACTGATTGACTAATGTTTGAATGTTCGCTTCAAGGTTTTGCTGGTTTTTGTTGTTGTCTATTTGGTAGTAAATTACTTGATGGCCTTTTGATTCAAGCCATTCGGCAAAGTTTTGCATTGATTCAAAAAAGGCAACCACTTTTTGAATATGGTGGGCAACGTAGTCTGTCTCCTGTTGCATCTCAGCAATAAAGTAATAAATATTTTGATGGTTTTCTCTAAACCAAGAATGCTTATGGTTAAGTTGGTCGCCCAGTATAAGTCTCAGTGTCTTCAAAGGGGGTCCCTTTTTGAATTGATGTCTATATAAACTTTATCCATAAACATACAGGATGTTGTTGATGTGCTTAGGAGGTTGGTTTTGGGAATATTAGCATTTGAAAAGTTGGATAAGTTGGGTTTAAGTGCCAATTTTTATCCTGGCCGATGGTGTGCGCTGAGTTGTTTTTAGGATGTAATTGACCTGAACGATGCTCAAATTGATACGTCTGCACCACTTAAGGTAAGAGTAGGCAATTACTAGAAATAAAATTTTACTTAATTGTTAGAAGTTATATCATTGTGATCTTTCGAAAAAGGGTGTTCTTAAATATTTGACCATGATTTGCTGAGATAGATTTTTTGGTGTAGAGCTTGGGGTTGAAAAATTTTTTCTTAATCATGATTTTCTTTGTTTGGGTTAAGTAAGTAGTAGAAATGTTGTTTTATGGAAAGAGTTTTGCTGTTTAAATGGATTGGCTTGTTTGTATTTTTAATATTTCTCGTGTTCTTAGTATATAAAATAAGGAAAAGGTCTAGGGTTAAGTACCTGGAGACTTATATCTTTCATTCGAAGATTAAAGACAAAATAAAAACAGTTTATCCACATCTATCCAGTCAAGAGTTGGATATAGTATTGAAGGCTCTTCGGGAGTATTTCTGCGTTTGTCAAGTTTCTGGAAAGAAAATGGTATCTATGCCTTCTCAAGTTGTAGATGTCGCTTGGCATGAATTTATTTTGTATACACGCTCTTATCAGAAATTCTGTAAAAAAGCTTTTGGGCGTTTCTTACATCACACACCCGCAGAGGCAATGCCAACCCCAAACTCTGCTCAGGAGGGTATCAAGAGGGCATGGCGCATCTCCTGCTTCAGGGAGGGGGCTAACCCAAAGAGCCCTGGACATCTGCCGCTATTATTTGCCATTGATCAGAAATTAAATATAAAGGATGGCTTTCAATACTCCCTAAATTGTAGGCGTAGTAGTTCTTCCGGGGGTGCTTCCGATTACTGTGCTTCTCATATTTCCTGTGCTTCAGGATGCTCAGGGGATTCGGGAGACTCTGAATCAAGTTCTTCCTTTGGCGGATTTTTTGATAGCTTTAGCAGTGACTCCAGTGGCTGTAGTGGAGGTTGCGGTGGCGGTGGAGATTGATTTTCCTCAATATACTTCTCGATATTTTTAAAAAAATACTCTAAGCAATAACCTTATTGGCAAGTAGTCGGTCAATATCCTGGGAGCTATATCCAAGTGATTCCAGGATCGATCGGCTATCTGCGCCTAGTGTAGATCCTGCCTGGTGGTTTTTATTTTTCCTTCCTTTGAATTTAAACGGCGTGTTGATTTGTAGGAGAGTGTCGCCACTTTTTGTGGCTGCATTTGCAATCATTTGACGATCTTGAATTAATTTACTTTCTGTGGCTTCACTGAAATTAAGAACCGGTTCTACACAGGCGTCGATATCAGAGAAAATACTATTCCATTCGTTGAGTTTCTTTTTCTTTATTATAGCGGCAATGTCTTGTTTCAAGCTCTCTTGTTGGTCGCTTTCGAGTACACGTTCCATCCATTCGGGGTGGCCGATACCCAGAAAAAAAGCTTCGGCAAACTGGGGCTCAAGACTGCCAACGGATAAGTAGCGGTCGTCGGCAGTACAGTAGTAATCATAATAACTACCACCATTGAGCAGCTCCATTTCCATCTCTGGATCTTGGCCATTGGCGAGGGCGTTGGCACCGCAAATGGCATTTAAGGCATAGGCACAGTCAGTCATACTGATGTCAATATGCCCGCCGTGGCCTGTTTGTTGGCGGTGATACACTGCGGCAAGAATAGCCATTGCTGCATGGTGGGAGCCTCCAGCAATATCGGCAATTTGCATACCGTTCAGGCTGGGTCCACTATCCTGTCGGCCGGAATAGCTGGCCAGCCCGGAGAGTGCCAGGTAATTGATGTCATGCCCGGCGCGCATTTTCAGGGGCCCATCTTGTCCGTATCCGGTGATTGAACAATAAATAATATCTGTGCGTATCTCACTAAGGTTTTGATAACCAAATCCAACTTTTTCCATTACTCCTGGGCGAAATTGTTCGATGACAATATCGTATTCGCTGAGTAACCTCTCGATAATCTCTTTTGCCTCTTGGCTTTTTAAATCCAGGGCCAGGGATTTTTTATTACGGTTTATCGTTGCATGAGCTGCGGAAACGGGCTCTGCGCTGCCGACCATGGGAGGAAGGCCTCTTAGCATATCTGGGCGATTGGGAGACTCTATGCGTAGAACCTCTGCACCCATGTCTGCTAACAGCATAGTGGCGTAAGGACCGGGTAATAGGGTTGTGAAATCGAGTATTTTAAGGCCTTGCAGGGGGGCAGTAAAATTATCCATTTTTTTAAAATCAATTAAAATTATTATTAGAGTGTTTTGTAGGCTGTTTCCGTCGGTGATCACCAAGAAAACATCAGTGCTATTAACCTATGAGCTGAGTTTATTTATTGACAACTCTTTGGTTAATCAAATAACGGGGTAAGCCCGGTAATCTACACGATCACCGGGTTAGGGGATTAACCATCACGGAGGATGTCGCGGGAAATAATCAGCTTCATAATTTCATTCGTACCAGCATAAATACGCTGAACCCTGGCATCCGCCCAGGCGCGGGCAATTGGGTATTCCCACATATAGCCAAAACCACCGTGAAGCTGAACACACTCATCTAGCAGTTTACATTGGAAATCTGTCGCCAGTAATTTAGCTTTAGCCGCTGTGGTAACATCAAGCTTTTTCTCATAATGCAGCTCTAGGCAGCGATCCACAAAAACCCTAAGAGCAGAGAGTTCACTGTCTAACTCTGCCAGCTTGAATTGAGTGTTTTGAAATGCGGCAATGGGTTTACCAAAGGCCTTACGATCACGGACGTAATCAATTGTCCAACTTAATGCAGCCTCCGCGTTTGACATGGCAAAAATAGCGACGCTGAGCCTTTCCTGTGGCAATTCTTGCATTAGGTAGACAAAGCCCTGACCTTCGGCTCCCAATAAATTTTCCACCGGAACCTTAACGTCATCAAAGAAAAGTTCGGAGGTGTCCTGGGCTTTCATGCCGATCTTTTCCAGGTTATTCCCTTTTTTGAATCCTGCCAGCTCGGCCTCGACTAAGAGAAGGCTCACCCCCGATGCGCCTTCACTGGGGTCTGTTTTTGCAACGACAATCACTAAGTCGGCATGTTGTCCATTGGTAATAAATGTCTTAGAACCGTTGAGAAGATAGTGATCTCCCTTCTTGATGGCCGTTGTCTTCACTCCCTGTAGATCTGAACCGGCACCGGGTTCCGTCATGGCGATGGCTGTAACAATTTCACCACTGATACATTTGGGGAGATATTTCTTTTTTTGCTCTTCGCTGCCGTAATTTATAATGTAGGGTACAGCAATATTGGAGTGCAGACCCCAACCGACGCCAGAAAGACCCGCTCGGGCGATTTCCTCATCGACAATCGAGTTGTAACCGTAGTCCAGCCCCAAGCCACCGTAGGATTCGGAAATCTGGGGGCAGAGAAAACCCATTTCCCCGGCTTTATTCCAAAGGGCGCGATCAACCTGTCCATCTTTTTCCCACTGGCTGTGGAATGGGACGGCCTCGTTTTCCAGGAATTTCCGCACGGTATCGCGAAAATGCTCGTGGTCCTCGTTGTAAACGGTTCTCGGTATCATTCTGAACTCCAACATTCGTTTTTATTATCTGGAATTGTAGACCTTTCAAACTTGGGCTAGGCCAGGGCTGTTCGGGTGAAGCAGCCCCGCGATTCACGACAAGTTTCTACGCTACTGAGTGACTTTTCGGTCCTTGAGTGACTATTCAGTATCTTTCAATTCACCCTTGGATTCGGCAAGGGTCAGTAATATTTCTGGAGGTGAAAATCTGTCGCCGTAGGTTTCTACGAGTTTGTGCGCGCGCTGTACGAAAGCAGCGATGCCATATTGGTTAATATATTGCAGGGCCCCGCCGGTCCATGGGGGGAAACCAATACCAAAAATAGAGCCTATATTGGCCTCGCGAACACTGCGCAGGACTTTTTCTTCGTAACAACGCAGTGTCTCGATCGCCATAATAAACAACAGGCGCTCCTTGATATCCTCAACAGGAGGTTGCTTTGACGGAGGGAATTCTTGCTGTAGGCCCTGCCAAAGGTGTTTTTTGCCTCCTTCCGGGTAAGAGTAAAATCCGCCACCAGCCAGCTTGCCGGCACGGCCCAGTTCCAGCATATGATCGATTACAGACTCTGCTGGGTGTGTGGGAACACTCTTACCCTCTTTCTGCAGGTCGTTGATAGTCTGTTGACGAATCCTGCTCATTAACGTGAGTGAGACCTCATCACTCACTGCCAGTGGCCCCACCGGGAATCCGGCCAGAGATGCGGCATTTTCAATAGTGGCGGGGTTTACTCCCTCGCCAAGCATGCCGATCCCTTCGTTGGTAAAGCAGCCAAATACTCGGGAGGTGAAGAAGCCGCGACTGTCGTTAACGACAATAGGCGTTTTACCGATTTGTAAAACAAAGGCAAATGCCTGAGCCAGGGTCTCTTCATCGGTCTCCTTACCACAGATGATTTCCACCAGCGGCATTTTGTCTGCTGGAGAGAAAAAATGTAGGCCGATAAAATTACTGGGGCGTTTGGAGGCTTGAGCCAGTCCGGTGATGGGGAGTGTGGAGGTATTGGAGGCGAAGATGGCGCTGTTGCCCAGTTGGGCCTCTGCCTCGCGGGTGACCTCGGCTTTTAGCTCGCGGTCTTCGAATACTGCTTCAATAACTAGTTCACATCCGCTTAAGTCGGCAGCATTATCCGTAGGCTGAATGTGAGATAGGATGGTTTCTACACGCGCTTCATCGGTGCGGCCGCGTTCCAAGCGTTTTTGCAGAGCCTTCTCTGCATAGGCCTTACCTTTTTGCGCTGCCTCCATGGAAATATCCTTGAGTACAACATCAACACCTTTACTGGCACAGGCATAGGCGATACCCGAGCCCATCATGCCAGCCCCGAGTATTCCGACCTTTTTAATAGGCGTGGTTTTGGATTCTCGCGCGGCTTGGGGAAGGGAGGCACCGCCCTTCAATGCATTGAAGGCAAACCAGAAGGTGCCGATCATATTTTTTGCCACTTGACCGCAAGCGAGGTCGACGAAATAGCGCGATTCAATACGCGTGGCTGTCTCGAAGTCTACCTGGGAGCCTTCGATCACTGTCGCCAGTATTGCTTCCGGGGCAGGTAGGCAGCCGTGGGTTTTTTTCTCCAGCATGGCGGGGGCGATCATTAGCAGCTGGGCATTCTTCGGATTTTTGGCATCCCCACCGGGCATACGGTAGCCGGGTTGATCCCAGGGTTGTAGGCTAGGCTGGTCACTGTTGGCGCGAATAAAGTCGCGGGCTTTGTTGAGTAAGTCTTCAGTATCTTTGGCTGTCTGCTGGATCAAACCGCTTTCCAAGGCCTGCTTGGTTTTCACTTGTTTGCCTTCCAGTAGGAAGGGCAGGGCATTTTGAATACCCAATAAGCGTGGCATACGCACACAGCCCCCACCTCCGGGCAGCAGGCCGAGGGTGACCTCCGGTAATCCAATTTTTACCGAGTTGTCTTCTAAAGCGATTCGGTGGTGACAGCTTAGGGCAATTTCCCAGCCACCGCCGAGCGCAGCACCGTTGATTGCCGCAACCACGGGTTTGCCCTGGGTTTCCAGCCAGCGCAAATTTGCCTTGAGGGCCTCACAGGAAGCAAAGAATTCTTCGGCTTCACTTTTTTTAGCGGCATAGAGAGATTTAAGGTCGCCGCCGGCAAAAAATGTTTTCTTTG
Organism: Microbulbifer sp. ABH2_005; assembly: GCF_056160005.1. Classification (NCBI taxonomy): domain Bacteria; kingdom Pseudomonadati; phylum Pseudomonadota; class Gammaproteobacteria; order Cellvibrionales; family Microbulbiferaceae; genus Microbulbifer; species Microbulbifer sp. ABH2_005. The sequence continues at coordinate 150,574 of NZ_JBSWWI010000001.1, forward strand.
CCGAACGAACGATAATTCCCGCGTATTCCTGTTGCTTTAATTCCTCCACCACAGCCTGCAGTGCGTCTGTAAAATCTCGGTCCATAACATTGGCCGAGGCATTGGGGTTATCCATAATCAGGTGGACAATGTTGTCACCGTCTTTTTCCAAGCGTATAGATTTCATAGTTCCCCCTAGACCCTTTCGATAATGGTTGCTACGCCCATACCGCCACCCACACAAAGGGTGACCAGGCCGTAGCGCAACTGCCGCTGTTCTAATTCATCGAGAACGGTGCCGATCAACATGGCGCCTGTGGCACCGAGTGGGTGGCCCATAGCGATAGCGCCGCCATTTACATTGATTTTCTGCGGGTCGATATCCAGTTCATGCTGGAAGCGCAGCACCACTGCGGCGAAGGCTTCGTTGACTTCGTAGAGGTCGATGTCATGGGCATTCAGGCCTGCCGCTTTGAGGGCTTTGCGTGCGGAGGGAGCCGGTCCGGTCAACATGATGGTGGGTTCGGTGCCAACTACGGCGGCGGAGACGATGCGCGCGCGGGGTGTTAGACCCAGATCCCGCCCGGCTTGCTCACTGCCGACAAGTATGGCGGCAGCACCATCCACTATGCCCGAGGAGTTGCCCGCGGTATGCACATGGTCGATGGCTTCCACTTGGGGATAGCGGGAGATCGCTATGCTGTCGAAGCAGAGGTCACCCATGGCGGCAAATGATGGGGAGAGGTTGGCGAGCCCCTCCAGGGAGGTCTCCGGTCGCACCAGTTGATCGTGATCGAGCAGTAGCAGGCCGTTCTGATCCCGTACTGGGATAACAGATTTGGCGAAGGCGTCACGCTGCCAGGCTTCAGCGGCTTTACGTTGGGAGTGCAAGGCAAAGTTATCCACATCTTCCCTGGAGAAGCCCCCGAGGGTGGCGATCAGGTCGGCACCTATGCCCTGGGGGGCAAAGCCCGTTTCTATGGCCGTTTGTGGGTCCATGGCCCAGGCGCCGCCGTCACTGCCCATGGGCACCCGCGACATAGATTCCACACCACCGGCCACCACGAGCTGTTCCCAGCCCGATCGCACCTTGGCGGCGGCTAAATTCACCGCCTCGGCACCGGAAGCGCAAAATCGGTTGAGGGTGACGCCGCCGATATCCCAGTCCCACTCGGCACTGAGGGTGGCGACCTTGGCGATGTCTGCACCCTGGTCACCGATAGGGGTGACACACCCCATTACTACGTCATCGACTTTGGCGGTATCCAGTTGGCTGCGCTGCTGTAACTCGCGCAAAAGGTTTGAGAGCAGGGTGATGGGTTTGACTTCATGTAGAGCACCGCTGGGTTTCCCTTTACCTCGCGGCGTGCGGATCGCATCGTAAATATAGGCTTCTGTGGACACGGTAATAGCCTCTTTATTTTTGTTTGTGGGTTCAACCATAGTCGTGTGGGGTTTTGGCGCAATGATGAAAGACGCCAGGGGCGGTGACGTGGATGTCAGCCCAATTAAATAATGCAGAGAAGTTTCTAGCCTTGTTTATTCCAAATCAAACTAACTCGATGAGTGGTCTGCCGTACACTCAAATAAGGCGCTTTATTTTTTATTTTCGGCCAATAAATGATGGTCGATAACGTCGCATATAGGCCGCAATAGCCCTGCCGAAATATTTTATTGTGGGTTCGTGCTAGCAGGAAAAGCCTTTATCTAGGTTGAGTATTCAGCAGCGCTATTCAAGGGGCGACCCAAACTTTGCGGTAATCTGGCAGTGAGGATTGACTATGGCAGAGAATCTACTGGAACTGGCGGCGAGCCAACTGGGCCCTTCAGGTATTGGTACCTTGGCAGCCGCACTCAATCTTCCGGCAGAGAAAGGCCAGTCAGCACTGGATACCGGTATTGCATTCGTTCTGGCGGGCATGCTGAATAAAGCCAGCAGTAAAACCGGTATGGCTTATCTGTTCAATATGGTCACTGGTAGTGAAGCTCCTGAGCTATCCAATGTATTGGCGCAGTTCTCAGACAAGGAAAAATTAGAGGCATCCCTCCCGGCCGGTGATGCGACCTTGCAAAAAGTATTTGGTACCCGGGTCGATGAAGTGACCAAGGTTGCCACCACGGAAGTGCCCGGCAATGAAGGCGGACGCCTGCTTAAAATGGTACTGCCATTGGTGACGGCTCTCTTAGGGGCTCAGGTGAAAGCACATAAAATGGATGTTTCCGATCTGGCTTCTTTTTTAATAGGCCAGCGGGAGTTCCTGCATGACAAGGTCCCCGATGCGCTCCTGGACGCTCTGGATGTAAAAGGGTTTGACAATCTTGGGGCGGCTTTGGTCACCCATGGACATGCGAAGCCCCAGGAACCGCGGGAGCAGGCACTGCATGGGCATGGGGAAAAGAAAAAGCCCGTGAGCTTCAGCAGCTGGTTTTTTCCATTGTTATTGGTGCTGGTTGCCCTCTATGCGCTAAATATGTGTATGAATAAGGGCAGGCAGGAGCAGGCTGCCGATCAGCCTTTCGAGACCCCGCAGGAGCAGGCCTTTATGGAGTCTCCTTCGGAGCCGGCGGGAGACACCCCTCCCAATGAAAGTAATGCCCAGGCACAGCTGGGGCCGGATAAATTCTCCAGCAATCTTCGCGACTATTTAAAGAGCTTTGACCGCGATCCCAACCAGGAATTTATCCTGCAGGTGAAATTTGAACCGGGCACCGCAAAACTCCTAAATCCTAAAGCGCCGGATATTGATGCACTCGCACAAATTATGCAGGAAAACCCAAATCTCACTGTCGCCATTGAAGGGCATGTGAAAGGTGAGGGCAATGAAATCAAAGAGCAGGAAATTTCTCAGGAAAGGGCGGATGTTGTGCGGGAATTGCTATTGCAAAAGGGCATTGCGGCCAATCGTATAACTGCGACTGGTATGGGCTCCGCCAAGCCTCTGCCGCAAAGTGCGGCTGGACAAACCTCAGATCAGCAGAAGAAAAATGAGCGCATTAGTGTACGGGTGGTAACCACTGAGTAGGATTTTTTAAGACCGTGGTTCCCGAAATAACCTAGTCCCCGAAATAAATAGCCCCGCATTTTTGCGGGGCTATTTGATGAGACTGAATTCAGTTTTTCTTTTATGTATGAACTAATAACCGTTAACAGCTGCGAAATTTCTCCCGATAGGCGCCGGGAGCGAGGCCTGTCCACTTCTTAAATGCGCGGTTGAAAGCACTGGGTTCAGAAAAGCCGAGTCGCTCGGCAATTTCTGCTACAGCGGTTTCCTGCTGTTTTAGTTGATACACGGCCATATCTCGGCGCACCGAATCTTTGATGTCCTGCCAGCTGTTGCCTTCGTCTTTAAGGCGCCGGCGCAGTGTTTGCGGGGAGGTAAACAGGCGAGCAGCCACATCGTCTAGGGAGAGATTCTCAATGCTGTTCTGTTGTTGCAGCATACGACGTATGCGGCCGGTAAAGCTGTGGTCGGATTTATATTGGGTGAGCAGACATTCCGGTGCTCGGGAGAGGAAATCTGCCAGTTGTTGCTCGTCCCGCACCAGTGGCATTTGTAAATAACGGGTGTTAAATACCAGGCAGGTTTCGGCCTGGTTGAAGTAGTGCCGGCATGGGAACATATCGCTGTAGTCCTCATTGTAATCCGGCGGTGGGAAAGCCAATAACACCCTCTCGAGTAAAATGGTGCGATCAATCAGCCAGCTAAAAAAGCGTAGCCAGATGACCGCGATGGACTCTACAAAAATCTGGTTGGGTAACTTTTTATCGTTGCTGTGGTGAATGATTAGTCTGGCTTCTTCGCCATCTTCTACCAGTTTGATGTGAAGGTCGTCGCTGACCATGCTGATAAAACGCGCTGAGCGCAGTAGGGCTCGGCGCAGGTTGGGGCAGCTGATGCAGGCGTGTCCCATCATAGCAAAAGTGCCGGGCAGCCAGGGGCGGGCCAGAAAGCCACCGGACTCATCATTCAGCAAGTCCCACTCCAGGCGCAGTAGGCTGGCCATCTGCTCGCGGCCGATACGGCTGTCGGAATCGTCGAGGTGGCCAGGATCTATCCCGCTATCCCGCAGCAGCTGTTGGCAGTCCAGCCCCGCTGCCTCGGCGCCCACCAGTTGGGCGCGAACTACCGCGGCGAGGATACCTGGGTCCGCTTCGCGGAGTTTGGGAGTCTCGCTTTCCACTGTCTCAGCCCTCAACATGATCTTGTTTGCTGCGTGTAATTTTTAGATGCAAACAGGGATTATGCGCAAAGCGAGCGTGAAAGTCAGGTTTATCCCCGGCGAGTGTAAGAAAAGGGCAATTCTGGCGAACTGCACGGTTAAGCGTTGCCGGCTGAAGCTGTGCAGTTTTGGGGGTTTTCATCGAATTTAGCTGCAGATGTACCGATTAATCGCCATTTTTATCGACAAGAGCACAAGTGACCTGAACTGCTTTAATTTCATTATTTGGGAAATAAGGAGCTCACGTGGCTATGTTTTCTCCTGACACAGGGGGTATAAATAGGCAGGCAATCCTTACCGTTATCGCTTGGATAGGGTCTCAAGTCGGGTAGCCATCAAATAGACCGATAGGTCATGTAAGGTAAGAATAAGTTAAATGCGAATGAAGGAGTGGCCCAATGCCCTCAGCGTCTGTCGAAAGCCAGCTGAATCCGACCATATGTAGGCGGATGTTGATTGCCTATCTAATTGAGCAGATTCCCCGCCCCAACAACCCGGTCCTTGAAGAGGCCACCGGGTGGCCGCGACGCACGGTACAGGACATTATTGCTAAGGGGTTGCCAGGCCACGGCACTCAAGTGGAATTTATTCAGGAGGGTGTTCGCCACAATGATGGCTATTACCTGCTCCGCGATTGGGGCTCCTTCGATCGCAACTGGGTAAAAAGCAACTTATCGGCGATTTGCCAGGTGCTAGGGGTCAACATCGACTAGGACCTGCTTGATGCTCAGTGTTTAGTGCCTAGTGTTTATAAAGTGCGGTAGGGCACTACTACTAAGGCACATAAGGCATACTGATTCCCATCTCACCGAAATCAGGGCAGACAAACGCATATTTGTAGAAGTCGCGCCGGCCAGAGGCCGGCGACGAAATCTAATTATTGGTTAATTGAGCAGATTAGCGATTGCAGTGAAATATTTTTACAGCGATTACTGCGGTTTTTGATTGTGACTCTGCTGCAGTATTTTATTGACCTTTTCCAGCAGAGCCGGGTTGGATTTAATACTGCTGGCAATTTCCTGGTACTTACTCTTTGACAGCCCTGCCTTTTCAATAGCCGCGACCATTTTGCCCTGGGCCTCTTTATTGAGCGCTTCAGCCTCTTTGATATCGGCAGCGGCCTTAAGCTTGGGCGCATATTCCCGGCTCAGCATCACAATCGAGCGGTAAGCGTCGGCAAACTGCTTGAGCTGGGGCTCACTGAAGGATGCTTTTGGAGCTTCGGCTTGGGAGGATGGTGTCTGTGCGGATGCAAAGGGCACTGTGAATAACAGAGCGAAAAGAGCGAGATACTTAAAAGGGAATTTCATCGGGCACTCCTGAAAGTTGGGGGGCGCTTTTGCTTCTCTAAAGAAAACACCCAGCCACACTGCTCAAGTGCCCAGGTGTTGCTACGGAATCCATTGGCAGTTGATGGCACTGGTGCAATCAACTCTGAGACATTAGTTTCAGGGTAGTCAGTTTCAGAGAGGCTGTGGCGCCAATCCCCGCCACCGCGGCAAATTTTATCGGCGGTGGCATGGGGCTAAAACAGGCCGAGGAATTTTCGGCGCTTCGGCAGTGACTGCTCACAGCGATTGAGTTGTTGTTGGTAACGCTGTGCTTTCGCAGAAACCTTGTGGGAAACCCTTTTAAGCCAGGCTTTGTTTTTAAAACTGCGCCGGTTAAAGCCCCCGTGCCCTTCGTGGTAGGCCAGGTAAAGGTGGTAGGCGTCGTTTGCGCGGATTTGGCATCGGCGCGCGCTGGTGTTGTTGTACCAGCCAACAAAATCGATGGCGTCGCCAAAATCATCTCTGTCCGCCCCATAGTTGAAGCTGGAGCGCTGGTATCCACGCCAGGTGCTACCCAGGGCCTGGGCGTAGCCATAGGCGTCTGAGGGCCTTGGGCCGGGGATAAAGCCGAGAATTTTGGTGCGCGGAGGGCGCGCATCGTGCACATAGCGCGACTCCTGGTGCAGTATGGCCATCATAACGGCCACAGGTGACCCCCATTTCTCCTCTGCGGCCTTGGCCTCCCGGTACCAGCTCTTTTTCTCACGGAAAATAGAGCAGACGTTATCCGGGTTACTGGGCGGGCTGGTGGTGCAGCCCGCGATCAGGGTTAAGGCGCCAAGCAGTGTGGCTAGTAGTTTCTTATTATTTTTTCCCATAGTTTCTTAGCATTACTGAGCGGTGACAGTTTTCACTCCGGTACTGGTGCCGAGCAGTAGCACATCGGCTGGGCGCATGGCAAAGATCCCGTTAGTGACCACGCCGGTGATATTGTTGATGGCATCTTCCAGGTCTTTCGGCTGTTCGATCTTCAGGTTATACACATCCAGGATGGCGTTGCCATTATCGGTAATCACGCCCTGGCGGTAGACCGGATCTCCTCCCAGCTTGACCAACTCGCGGGCCACCAGCGATCGGGCCATGGGAATCACTTCCACTGGCAGGGGAAAGTTGCCCAGAGTCTCCACCCACTTGCTTTCATCGGCAATGCAGATGAATTCATCCGCGCAGGCTGCGACAATTTTTTCGCGGGTGAGCGCTGCACCACCGCCTTTGATCAGCTCCAGAGCGGGGTTTGTCTCATCGGCACCATCCACATAAAACTGCATGCCATCCACGCTGTTCAGTTCATACACTGGAATGCCGTGGGCCTTGAGCCTTTGTGCGGAAGCTTCGGAGCTGGCTACGGCGCCGTCAAATTGGCCTTTGATCTCAGCCAGGTAGTCAATAAAGAAATTGGCCGTGGAGCCGGTGCCGATGCCGACGATGGAGTCGGGCTCCAGGCGCGGGGAAATATAGTCGATGGCGGCGCGGGCGGTGGCCTGTTTCAGTTCATCCTGGGTCATAGGCTGGATAGTTTCCTGTGCAATTATTTCTGCTTTATTTGTTTCTTTCGATAAAAAAAAGCGCAATATATCTAAAAAAATGGCAATAATGCTGATCAAGGATTAGACTGGCCTGCCGGTGTTGCGCATGCGGCGGTTGCCTTACCGCCCGCTCCTGCTACTACGCTTGCCTGAGTCGCGCACAGAAATTAACCGCAACGGCAGTTGATACAGCCATGCCCAAGTCCTATATCAAGCGCATTTTAGACGCGCGCATTTACGATGTCGCCACCGAGACGCCCCTGGAGCCGATGCGTCAGTTGTCACACCGCCTGGGAAACCGGATTCTGCTCAAACGGGAAGACCTGCAGCCGGTATTTTCCTTCAAGATTCGCGGCGCCTATAACAAGCTGCTGCAATTGCCCCAGGAGCAGCGCGCGCGCGGCGTGATAGCCGCTTCTGCGGGCAATCACGCCCAGGGCCTGGCAATGGGAGCCGCGCAACTGGGGGTGCGTGCGACGATTGTGATGCCAAAGACCACTCCCCAAATTAAGGTCAACGCCGTTCGCATGCGCGGTGCCGAAGTGGTGTTGCACGGGGATACCTTTGATGAGGCTGCCAGCCGCGCCCAGCAGCTGGTGCAGGAACGCGATCTGGTGTTTGTACATCCCTATGATGATCCAGATGTGATCGCGGGCCAGGGCACTGTGGCTATGGAGCTATTGCGCCAGCATTCCGGTAATCTCGAGGCGGTTTTCATCCCCGTCGGTGGCGGCGGGCTCGCCGCAGGTATGGCTGCTTATATTAAATATGTGAGGCCGGAAACCCGGGTCTATGCCGTGGAACCCGAGGAGGCCGCCTGCCTCAAAGCAGCCCTGGACAGCGGTGAGCGCGTACGCTTGCCGCAAGTGGGGTTATTTGCCGATGGGGTTGCCGTGGCGCAAATTGGTGAGGAGACCTTCCGTGTTTTGCGCGAAACGGTGGATGGCGTGATCACGGTAAGCACCGATGAAATCTGTGCGGCGATCAAGGATATTTTTGAGGACACCCGCTCAATTGCCGAACCCGCCGGGGCCGTTGGCCTGGCCGGTTTAAAAAAATACGCAGAAGAAAGTGGCGGCCGCAATGCGGCACTTGCGACGGTGTGTAGTGGCGCTAATATCAATTTCGATCGGCTGCGCTATATCAGTGAACGCACAGAAATTGGCGAGAAGCGCGAGGCGGTATTGGCTGTGCGTATCGAAGAGCGACCGGGTAGCTACCTGCGCTTCTGTCGCGACCTCGGGGACCGCGCGATAACCGAGTTTAATTACCGTTATGCCGGGGATGGCGAGGCGCATATTTTTGTTGGCCTGCAGGTGTCTGCCGGCAGTGATCGCAGCCAACTGGTTAAACGGCTGGAGAGCAAAGGTTATAGCGTGACAGATCTCACCGATAATGAAATGGCGAAATTACATATTCGTCATTTGGTCGGTGGGCGGGTTCCAGGTCTGCTTCACGAGGTTGTCTACCGCTTTGAGTTTCCGGAGCGCCCCGGTGCGCTGCGCAAGTTTCTCGAGCAATTAGCGGGCCGCTGGAATATCACCCTGTTCCATTATCGGAATCACGGTGCCGCTTATGGCAGGGTGCTTGCGGGCCTGCAGGTTGAGCCCTCCGAACGTGAGCAGTTGTTGGATCTGCTGGAGCAATTACAGTTTCCTTTTTGGGATGAAACTGAAAACCCCGCTTACCGCTTTTTCCTGGGTAACTGAACTCGACCGAGGAGCTTGCTGAGTAAGATGTCTCAGCAAGTTTTCCTCCCGTAGACCAGCGCATTAGTTTTGTCGAACTTCCTTGTGCAAAAATGCGACAAAAAACGCAGAAAATATTCAACAAACGGTTACTATTCCGACGATTGTTGAGTATCTTCTTTTGTCGTGGAACTTTTGCTATAGCTTTGGTCTTAAGCGAAGTGAAACGCATATAACAAAAAAATTGATCGTACAGGATGGTCCCAATGAAAGCCGATGCGCTGACAATCGCTGTGGTTGTCTTTGTCGCGGGCGTTCTGCTGAGCACTAGTGGTTTGACCGAGGTGTTTGCCTCGGAAAAGGAACCGCCAGCGGCTCTGCAACAGGGAGTGGTTACCCGTTAGGCTAATGCCGGGGGGCGCTCTGCCCGAGCACAAACAAAAAAGGCCGGACACCTTTGGTGTCCGGCCTTTTTTGTTCTCTGTGTCGTAATTGAGTTATCCGGGTGAAGTCCGGGCGAGGGGCGCCTGTTTATTTCCTTTGTATCGATTAGCGGCAGCGATAAATACGCTGTTCTGTCACCACCATATCGAGGGGAATATCCCAGTTATCTGTCGGCAGTTGTTCCACACACTGCAACTGGTGAGCGGCGCCAATTAGCTGTGGGCCGCTTCCGGGCAATAGCTGTTTATGTTCGAAAGTGCGATCGTAAAACCCTGCCCCCATACCCAGGCGGGCGCCATTGGGGTCGAAGGCCACCAAGGGCACAAGCACTAGGTCCAATAGCCCCGCGGCACGACTGGGGCTTCGCACTGGCTCGGGAATATCGAACCGGTTGCGAAAAGGTAGTGGGCCGCCATTCCACTGCTTAAAACCTAGATGCGGATGCGGTTCCACTGGTAATACTGGTAAGTAAAAGTATTTCTCGGGAAAGCGTTGTAACAACGGGCGGATATCCAGCTCACCATCCATTGGCCAGTAGATACCAATATGGCGGGCTCGCTTCATCTGTGGAATCCGGCTCAAGAGTGTGATTGCCGCGCGTCCGTGCAAGCGTTGCTGATAGGCGCTGAGCTGCCTTCGCCCTGCACGCATACGCCGGCGCAGTTGCGTTTTATTTTCGCTCATCAATTGGGGGAGTACTGGAAAAGAAATGGGAACCCCGAGTATGCGGCTGTAGACGGAGCCTTGAACCGTAAGGTTCAAGGTGGCGGTCTCCGGAGTACATAAGGCTTTCCGCTGCATGGCGGACCTGCGCACCAGCACCCGCTGGAAACCACCAGGGTAAGATTATCGGCTCAAGGACATAGTCTGCTGGCCAACACCCCAGGGTATGTACCAATTATAACTTGTTGAAAGGGGGGCTGTTAACCGCAAATTCTGATGTTTTGCCTCGCTACCCTAAAAGAGTTATGACTGTCCCTTACTCTCTGGGTCGGTATCACTCAAGGCACCTTGTACCTTGTTCTGCAACCGCTCTAAAATTTCTTTCTGTAGTGGGATGCTGCTCAATTCCGCTTTCGCCTGAATCAGCTCGTGGGCAATATTGAGTGCGGCCATTACTGCGATACGCTCTGCGCCGATGACGCTGCCAGTGCTGCGGATTCGAGACATGCGCTCATTGAGTAATTGTGCGGAAGCCAACAGTCCAGCGCGCTCACTGTCGGCACAGGCAACACGGTACTCTTTGCCGAGAATAGAAACAGTGACGGTTTCAGAAGTTAATGCAGTGTCAGCCATTAGGATTCTTGCGTTAGCCCTTTGAGACGATTAATCATGGCTTCGACCCGCGAGCGGGCGGCCTCATTATTTTTAATTAAGCGCTGGCGTTCGCGCAGCCAATCGGCTTCCTGCCGGCGCAGTTCACGATTGTCATTGGCCAGCTGTTGGCAGCGGGCGATCAGTGAATCTACGGTGCTTTCTAACGCTTGCAGCTTATCCATATTTCCTGCGTTTGAGGTCTACGTCTGGGTTCGCAACACGACAGACTGCGAGGGATTCCGCTACTATATTGCCGGCGAAATGGTGGGTCAATCGCTCCACTTGCGCGAACAATCACAAAATTGTGCCGAGGACCCAGTTCTCAGGCCTGTTGCTGCCACCGCAGCGCATCGAATCCATTCCGATTAAGAAAAACTGTGCGGTAAACATGACTTCAGAAAACAACCGATTTGAGCAGCTCGCAAACGCCATCCTCTCCGCTGGTGGCCAGGTGGACCCCAGCGAGTTACACGGCTTTACCTGTGGTGTGTTGGCTGCCGGGGCCGAACCGGATAAAAAGCGCTGGCAGACAGAATTGGCGGAGTTACTCGATTTGGAGGCGATGCCAGCGGATCTGGATCGGGATTTGTTGCAATTGGCAGAGGAAAGCCGCAAGCAACTGGGCGGCTCGGATTTTTCTTTCCAGCTGGTCCTCTGTGATGACGAAGATATTGTCAGCCGAGCCCTGGCTTTGGGGCACTGGTGTGAGGGTTTTCTGCACGGATTTGGCGTTGGCAGTGCCAAGGTGAAGCTGCAGCCCACCAGTGAGGAAGCGCTCAAAGATATCGGTGCCATCTCACAGCTGGATGCCGATCATGTTGAAGAGAGTGAGGAAACCGAACAGCAATTAATTGAACTGCAGGAATATGTGCGGGTTGCGGTGCTCAATATTTTTACCGAAGTGCGTGGAAACCACTCCGGCAATGGCCCCACCGTTCACTGATGAGCCACAGCGAACGCGAAAAAGATTCAGTGATTAGCATGGCGGAGTATGCCCGCCGCCGCGCCCTCTTAATGGCTGAGCTGGCCCCAAATAGTCTGGCGATTATCTCCTCGGCCGGGGAGCAGCTGCGCTCCCGCGATACCTTCTTCCCGTTTCGCCAGGATAGCGACTTTCTCTATCTAACCGGCTTTGATGAGCCGGAATCCTTACTGGTGCTTTTACCCGGCCGCAGTCAGGGAGACACTCTGCTGTTTTGTCGCGAGCGCGATGCGGAAAAAGAGCTTTGGGAGGGACCGCGCTTGGGGCCCGAGCGCGCCGTGGCTCAATTTGGTCTTTCGGATGCTTTTCCCATCGGCGATCTCGACGATATCCTGCCCGGATTGCTGGAAGGGCGAGAACGTATTTACTTTCCCATGGGGCGCTATGCCCATCTGGATCGACGTTTGCGGGCTTACCTACAGGCGATTGAGGAGGCGCCTTCCAGCAATGGCGCGCCGGAAATGGTGGACCTGGATTATCAGCTGCGCGAGCTGCGCCTGATAAAGAGCGAGCGGGAGTTGGATTTGCTGGCCCGCGCCGGTGAGATTAGTGCTGCGGCACATCGCTGCGCCATGGCGCGCTGCCAGCCGGGACTCTATGAATACCAGTTGGAGGCGGCTCTCTTACACAGCTTTATGGACGCTGGTGCGCGGGAAACTGCCTACCCGACAATCGTCGGCAGTGGTCACAATGCGCTTATCATGCACTACTGCAGCAACAAGGCGCGGATGCGTGATGGCGACCTGGTGTTGGTGGATGCGGGTTGTGAATACCAGGGCTATGTCGCCGATATCACCCGAACCTACCCCGTCAATGGCCGCTTTAGCGGTGCGCAAAAGGCAGTGTATGAAATCGTCCTGGCGGCGCAGGCCGCGGCGATGGAGCAGGTACGTGTGGGCAACCATTGGGATCAGCCACATGCGGCCAGTGTTGAAGTGATCGCACGCGGCTTACTGGACTTGGGGTTGTTACAAGGGGACCTGCGCGAACTGATAGATTCAGGCGCTTACCAACGCTTTTATATGCACCGCGTCGGGCACTGGCTGGGAATGGATGTCCACGATGTGGGCGATTACCGGGTGCAAGGGGCCTGGCGGCAACTGGAAGCGGGCATGGTGATGACCATAGAGCCTGGTATTTATATTCCGGAAAACGATGAGCGGATACCTTCCGAATTTCGCGGTATGGGGATTCGCATCGAGGATGATGTCGCGCTTACTGCCGATGGGGTGAGAGTGCTTTCTGAGGCCGCACCAAAAACCGTGGCCGACATTGAATACACCATGCGCCACGGGCGGGATTTACTGACCCGTTAATGTATTTCGAGATTTTATTTTTCTGTGTGCAAAGTTATTGCGGGCACTGGGTAGGGGGGGAGACTTTTATGAGTGAGCGGCTAGAGCGGGTGGATGTGGCTATTGTTGGTGGCGGCATGGCTGGGGCCAGCCTGGCACTGATGCTGGCACATTATTGCCCTCACCTCAGTGTCCGGTTGCTGGAACAGAGATCTCTGCCCGATGCCTCTGCCAGCGTGCAATTACCCAGCTTTGATACCCGAGCCACCGCGATTGCTGCCGGTAGCTTGCAGCTTTTCCAGCAGCTGGGTTTATGGCCTGCCCTGCAGGAATACAGCGCGCCAATAAGACGTATCCAGGTGAGTGACCGGGGCCATGCCTTTGGTACCGCTCTCTCGGCTGGCGCTCAGAAGCAGGCCAGCTTTGCCGGGATGCTAGGGGCTGTCATCGAAAATGCGGCTCTGGGGCCCATCCTGCACAATGCTTTGAATGACACCGCGGTCAGGCTTCTCTCTCCAGCCCGGGTAACTTCGGTGCGCATGGATAGTGAAGGCGCTCACTTGTGCTGGACCGGCGCGGATAACGGCTCCGAACAGTTACTGAGCTGTGGCCTTTTGGTCGTCGCCGATGGCGTGGATTCACCTCTGTGCAAGCAGCTGGGAATGGAAATTGACACAGTAAATTACCAGCAGCGGGCATTGGTCACTACTGTTGCTCTACAGCGGAACCACGATGGCGTTGCCTATGAGCGTTTCACCCCATTGGGTCCGATGGCGCTGTTGCCGCTGCCCCGGCGTGAGGGGGTACACCGCGCTGCTTTGGTTTGGGCCTGTGCGGAAGAGGAGGCGGATGCGGTCTGTGCACTGCCGGAACAGGAGCGCTTAAAACGACTGCAGCAGCAATTTGGATGGCGCGCCGGTCGATTTGTCAGGGCGGGTGCCTTACAGGGCTACCCGCTCAGCCTGTCTCTGGCCCGTGAGCAGTGGCGGCGCAATCTAGTACTGTTGGGTAATTGCGCTCACTTCCTGCACCCGGTGGCGGGTCAGGGTTTCAATCTGACCCTGCGTGATTGCTATGCCCTGGCCCAGGCACTGGCGCGACCGCAGGTAGAGTCCGGCACCGTGGGGCAGTTGGAGTGCCTGGCAGCCTATGGGGAAAACCGCAGGCTCGATCAGCAGTTAACAGTGGGTTTCAGTGACCGGATTCCGGCATTGTTTTCCTCGGCCAACCCTTTTCAACAAGTGGTGCGTCAAATGGGGATGCTTGGTCTTACACTGGTACCGCCACTGCGACAGCAGTTTGCCGGACAGGCCGCAGGGTTTGGGCTTTAGTCCTGGGCCTGAAATGGTTGGGTGCTTTGTTTTCATGGCCTTCATTATCGGGATTGGTACTAAGTTGGGCATAACAGTGGAAATGGCTAGATATGAATAGACACCGTTTGGATTTTGCCATCGTCGGTGCGGGAATGGTGGGTATGGCTCAGGCTGCACTACTCGCTGTGCGCCATCCGAAGATGCGCCTGGCGCTGTTGGAGGCCTCTCCCGAGAGCACAGTGCAGCTGTCCGATAATTATGAGCCGCGGGTTGTGGCACTTACTCAGGCGTCTCGTGAACTACTCGAAGAGGCTGGAGCCTGGGAAGAAATCTCCGCGCAACGGGCCTGCCCCTATGTGGAAATGCGGGTTTGGGATGCCGATGGTACGGGCTCGGTGCGCTTCAATAGCCGCGATGTTCAGTTACCCAATTTAGGACACATTGTCGAGAACAATATTATCGTCGCCGCCCTGCGCGCGCGGCTTGAGGCGCTACCCAATGTAGAGTTGGTTAATGGTTTTCGCCTGGAAAGCTGGTGGCGCGATTGTGGTCTCTGGCACTTACAGCCGCGCGGTGAGCAGTCCGACGGGGTCGAAGGTCTGCGGGAGCAAGCAGAAATCGTGCAAACTCGTCTACTGATCGGTGCAGATGGCGCCCGCTCCAAGGTCCGCGATCTCTTGCGTATCCGTTGCCAGGAAACCGATTATCACCAGACCGCCCTGGTCTGTGTGGCCCGCAGTGAGAAGTCCCATCGACACACTGCCTGGCAGCGGTTCATGCAAAGCGGCCCCCTGGCCTTCCTGCCCCTGGCGGGCCTCGGCGATGATAACCACTGCGCTGTGGTCTGGTCGGCGGATAATGCTCTCGCAAGCGAACTGCTCATGTTGGACGACCAGGCATTTGCCCTCAATCTTGAAAAGGCTATTGAGGGTCGCCTCGGCAAAGTGGAGTCCGTCAGTGAACGTTTCTCCTTCCCCTTACGTGCGCGACATGCAGAGCGCTATCGCGGGCCCGGCGCGGTGCTGGTTGGAGATGCTGCTCACAGCATTCACCCACTGGCGGGGCAGGGGGTTAACCTGGGCTTCCAGGATGTGCGTGTCCTCACCGATGAAATAGGCCGCGCCTTGTCCCGCGGCCTGGAGCCGGCACACGCCTCGGTCTTGGCGCGTTACGAGCGCCGCCGCCGTGGCGACAATGCCGCTACATTGAAGGCCATGAGCACCTTCAAATCCTTGTTCGGTGCCGGCGAGCTGCATTGGCGCTGGTTGCGCAATACCGGCTTGAGTATGGTGGACGCCAGCCCCATGTTAAAGAAACGTATCATCATGCGGGCTATGGCGGTTTAGTGTGCTTGCCTTAAATTGCCCAACGCTCAGCTTGTAATTGACCGATGGGCATAAAAATAAAGGGCGCAAGGTGTCAGCTGGCAGGCTGACAATATTAGCTCGCCGTACATACCGGAAATGGTTGGTAATAAAGGTTTCCAGAATTGAGTCAGTGGATTTCTATTTATAGCTTCCCTCTATCCAAGGATCTCGGTGCGCTTGCGCGGTTTATTCAGCGCTACCAATTACCTCTACGTATCACCGAGGAAAAAAATCAGCAGCTATTACTCTGCCCGGATGCAGGTTTGGCGGAAATGCTTAAGCCTCTATTGCAACGCTGGGATTCTGGAGAGCTGGATCTCGATCAAGTGCAAATGCAGCGAATTGAAGACGGAGTGTCCGGTAGTGAAGCAACACAGGTCTCTACGGCAGCAACTGACTCCCAGGCTGGTGCTACTGAAGATAATCGCGATAAAAAAAATAGCGATGTAGTATCTGTCTTGCCGAGCTTTCCCCTGGATAAGACTCCCATCAGTCTTTTCTTGATAGCCCTGTGTTTTTTTGGCTGGTTTCTGCAGGTAAATAATTTAAGCAGTGGCCTGCTGATTTATCCCGATCAGAGCGGTGCGCACCCATTTTCACAGTCCTCACTGGCCTGGCATTTAGAGCAGGGGCAGTGGTGGCGATTGTTCACTCCGGCGATTGTGCATTTTTCCCTGCCCCACGCGCTGTTTAATGCCCTGGGCATCTGGATTCTCGGCAGGCCCATCGAGGCTCGCAGCGGGAGTGTTTTATTTGTTCTGTTGGTATTACTCGGCGCCGTCGCCTCCAACCTGGCCCAGTATTTTTGGCAGCCCGGGGTGCTTTTCGGAGGCATGTCCGGTGTCGTTTATGCCCTGGTGGGTTTCGCTTTGGTTTTACAGCGTTTTCAGCCTCTGTGGCGGGATATACCGGCGGGAATTCCCGCTGTAGCCCTGGTGTGGCTGCTATTGTGTGCCCTGGGCATTGTGACGCTGTTAACTGGGGTGGGGGTTGCCAATGCCGCTCATATTGGCGGGCTACTCAGTGGTCTGATAATTGCCCTTGTGTACTGTGCCCTGGGAGGCGTTCGGAGATTTGCCCCAACCTAGGCATTTCGAAATGATTCAGACATTCCTGGGATAGCTTGGATCTGGCGAGGATGGTGAGCCTCAATGGAACAGTTTGATATTGTACGAATACCAATATTTCCCCTGGGGATGATTAATGCCCACCTGATTTTAGGCTCAGACAGCAAAATATTGGTGGACTCCGGGGTGCCCGGCTCCGAGGAAAAAATAGGGCGATCTCTGTCGCGGCTGGGGCTCTCTTTTAAAGATATTGATCTGATTGTTGTTACCCATGCTCACGCAGATCACGCTGGCAGTGCCGGAAAACTGCAGCAATTATGTGCTGCTCCAATCCTTGCCCATCGGGGAGACCTGGCCTATTTTCAGCAGGAAAAGGCGATGACCTATTGTGCTACCGGCTGGTTTGGCCGGTTGCTACTGAAATCGGGAATGCCGCTACGCCCCTACGATCAATTTACTCCGGATATTCTGCTTAAAGACCAGGAGGTTTTTGACCTTTCTGAATTCGGAACAAGCGGTGTTGTTTTTTCAACACCGGGGCATACCCAAGGCTCTATATCTATCACCCTCAGCGACAAGCGCGCACTGGTAGGTGACCTGGTGGCTTCGGGAATCTTCCTCGGTGGCATTATGCTGACCGGCAGGGCGCGCCAGCCTCCTTTTGAGGAGAACCCTGTGGAAGTCGCCAGGCAGTTACTACATTTGCTCGATAAGGGGCAAGAGACCTTTTACCTGGGGCATGGAGGGCCCCTGCCAGCACGGGAGGTGAGACGCTATGCAGAGCGGATATTGGGTGAAGGGAAAGTGAGATAACCCTTTTCTTATAAAACCTACTCTTCCCGCAACTTAATAAAACTGGTGTCCGCTCAGATTTCACGCATCTAGATAGATTTGTGTTTGGGATTATTACCTGATTTTAGACTTGTTGTCTCACCGACAGTGCGCAAGAATTCAGCTCTAATTCTGCTGTAACCAGGGACATATGTTTCTCTTAATTACCTATATTTTTATCGCTCTCGGCTTTTCCTTTTTGTGTTCGATTGCCGAGTCGGTCATTCTCAGTGTCACCACGCCCTATGTGAGGCTGCTTGAGCGGGAAGGACATAAGGCGGGACCTCTGCTGCGAAAGCTAAAGGGGGACATCAATGCGCCCCTGGCCGCGATTCTTACCCTGAATACCATTGCCCACACCGCTGGTGCCGCTGGCGCCGGTGCCCAGGCCGCAGCGGTTTTCGGCAATCAGTATCTGGGCATTGCCTCCGCAATCCTCACGTTGTTGATTTTGGTTTTCTCCGAAATTATTCCTAAAACCCTGGGGGCGGTTTACTGGCGCCAACTGGCTCCATTTACCGCTTATGCGCTGCGTGGACTGGTGTGGTTCCTCTACCCCTTCGTGAAGATGTCCGAGTGGCTGACACGGGGCTTATCGCACGGCCCCACCCTTACGGGCTTCAGCCGCGATGAGTTTGCGATTATGGCGGAGATCGGGGAGGCCGAAGGTCAGCTGGAGCAGCGTGAGTCCAGCATTCTGCGCAACCTGTTTTTTACCTTGCGCGATCACTCGGTGCGCGAGGTGATGACGCCGCGCACCGTAGTTTTCTCCCTGCCTGAAGATGCCACCCTGGCCGAGGTTTACGAAGAGGCGGAGAGGGGGCGCTTTTCCCGTATCCCAGTATATGAAAACCGCGATCAGGACTGCGTGGTGGGTTTTGTGCTCAAGCAGGAACTTCTACTCGCCTACGCCAAAGGGGAGGGTGATCGCAAACTGTCCGAGTTTCGCCGCGAAATGCTGATGTTGCCGGAGACGGCAACCATCTATCAGGCGTTCCAGAAAATGCTGTCGCGTCGGGTACAGATCAGCGCGGTGTTGGATGAATATGGCGGCTTGGAGGGGGTACTCACCCTGGAAGATCTTCTCGAGACATTGCTCGGCGAGGAGATTGTCGATGAAGCGGATAAAACCCCCGATCGCCAGGAGTTGGCCAAACGCCTGTGGCGCTGGCGCTCAAAGAGGCATGGGCTCAAGGTGGATGAGTCGGCCCAGCAGGAGCAGGATGCCGAGGAAGCTGGAGAAGGGGAGGAAGGCCGCGAAAGTCGACAGCGGCGCGAGGAATGAATTCAGCGCTTCCTGGATCGCACTTTTATACCGCTGCTAGCCCCGGCGGAATCTTTGACGGTCACCGGCATGCTGCACAGGTTTTGATTCCGGTGGCTGCTAGGCTTCTGTGCAGATATGTCGCAGTGCATAGCCCGCTGGCAAGGCCTGTACCCAAGCCGCTAGAATACGCCGCTTCGGAACCTGACGGACTGAGAATTTAAAATGGGAAACAGAACGCCTCTGTATGACACACATGTCGCTATGGGCGGCAAAATGGTGGATTTCGGTGGATGGGATATGCCGCTGCACTATGGTTCGCAGCTGGATGAGCACAACAAGGTGCGCACCGATGCGGGGATGTTTGATGTCTCCCACATGACCGTGGTCGATGTCGATGGCGCGGGTGCCCGCGACTACCTGCGTTACCTGCTGGCCAACGATGTGGCCAAGCTCGACGGCAATCCCGGCAAGGCACTTTACACCGGCATGCTGAATGAAAAGGGCGGTGTCATCGACGACCTGATCGTGTATCTGCGCGATCCCGGTTACCGAGTAGTAGTGAACTGCGCAACCCGTGAGAAAGATCTGGCCTGGATGAATAAGCAGGCGGAATCTTTTGAGGTGACTCTAACCGAGCGCCCCCAGTTGGCGATGATTGCCATTCAAGGTCCCAATGCCCTCAGCAAGACCAAAGAAGTTCTGGGCATCGACTGGACTGCAGCGATCGATGCGTTGAAAGTGTTCCAGAGCGTGGCCCGCGGCGAATGGTTTGTGGCGCGCACTGGTTACACCGGCGAGGACGGCCTGGAAATTATGCTGCCCGGCGAAGACGCCAGCGGTTTCTGGCGCGCTTTGGACGAGGCCGGTGTTGCACCTTGCGGCCTGGGCGCACGCGATACTCTGCGCCTTGAGGCGGGTATGAATCTTTACGGCCATGAAATGGACGAGGAGACCTCTCCTCTCATCGCCAATATGGCCTGGACTGTCGCTTGGGCGCCGGAGAGCCGCAACTTTATCGGCCGTGCGGTACTGGAAGAAGAGAAGGCCAAGGGCATCGAACACAAGCTGGTCGGCCTGGTTCTGGAGGAGCGCGGCGTCCTGCGCGGCGGGCAGTATGTGATGGTAGACGGTAGCGACGAGCGCGGTATCATCACCAGCGGAACCTTCTCGCCAACCCTGGGTTACTCCATCGCCCTGGCGCGGGTACCGGCTAGTGTCGGCGATACCGCCGAAGTGGAAATCCGCAAGAAACTGCAGCCGGTCAAGGTGGTTAAGCCCTGCTTTGTGCGCAACGGCAAATCGGTTATTTAAGCGTCGCACCAAAGGTGTAGGCGCCATTAAGACAATATATTCAGATGCTTAATCAAGGGATCACAGCATGAGCGAAATCCGCAACGAATTGAAATACCTCTCCAGCCACGAGTGGGCGCGATTGGAAGAGGACGGCACTGTTACTATCGGCATCAGTGACCATGCCCAGGACGCACTGGGTGACGTGGTCTATGTTGAAACGCCTGAAGTAGGCAGCACTTTGGCTGCCGGCGACGAAGCCGGTGTGGTTGAGTCTGTTAAGGCTGCCAGCGATATCTACTCCCCGGTATCCGGTGAGGTCGTAGAGGTGAATGAAACTCTGGAAGAGTCTCCAGAAACCGTAAACTCCTCTCCTTACGACGATGGCTGGTTCTTCCGCATTAAGCCCAGCGATGTGAGCGAGCTGGACAATATGCTGGATGCCGATACCTATCGCTCGGAGTCTGAGGACTAATTTCTCAAGCTCGATGAGTAAAAAAACCGCTGCCATTCGCAGCGGTTTTTTGTTTTTGGTGGGAAGTTATTCGGCGCTCACCGGGTGAAGAATGCCTTTCAGGCCGATCTTATGCAGAAACGCGCCCACGGTGTGTTCGATTTCTTCTGCACACTGCATCTGGATCACCTGTTGCAGAAGTAACTTGGTGTCCGCCTGGCGTACCGCACGCAAGGTTGCCTTTACCCGCGGTAGATTGGTGGCGTTCATTGAAAGCATGTCGTAGCCCATGGCCACCAACAGCAGGGCGCCGCCTGGCTCTCCGGCCAGTTCTCCACAGATGCCGACTCTGGTGCCCTCGGCGTGTGCGGTACTGACAATCTCCTGCAGGGCTCGCAATACTGCGGGATGCAGGGCGTGGTAAATATTGGCAACGCGACTGTTATTGCGATCCACAGCCAGTAGGTACTGGGTCAGGTCGTTGCTGCCCACCGAGATAAAGTCGGCCCGCTCGGCCAGTTCGCGAATTTGGTAGATGGCCGAGGGTACCTCCACCATGACCCCGAGCGGTGGCATCTCAATTTCATAATCTTCCTCCAGGAGTTCCCGGTAGGCCCGCTCAATCAGTTTGCGTGCGGCTTCGAGTTCATTCAGTCCGCTGATCATTGGAAGCATGATGCGCAAGTTGTCGAGCCCCTGGCTGGCCTTCATCATGGCGCGCACCTGTGCCAGGAAGATTTCCGGGTGGTCCAGGGTTACGCGAATTCCGCGCCAGCCCAGGAAAGGGTTGGTCTCCTCAATGGGAAAGTACGCCAGTGCCTTGTCGCCGCCCACATCGAGGGTGCGCATGGTGACTGGCATGGGGGCGAAGGCTTCCAGTTGTTCCCGGTAGATTTCCCGCTGTTCCTCTTCGGAGGGAAAACGGTCGCGCAAGAGAAAGGGGACTTCGGTGCGGAATAGGCCGACGCCTTCGGCACCGCGCTCGAGAGAGCGAGTGACATCGGCCATCAGTCCGGTATTGACCAGCAGCCGCACACGGTGCCCATCGGCGGTCTCAGCAGGCAGTTCGGCCAGATGGTCCAGACTGTGGGCGAGTTGCTCCTCCTCTGCGACGATCTCATCGTAACGGCGCTTAAGTTCAGTACCGGGATGAATATGCAGGTCACCGCGGTAGCCGTCCACCACCATATCGACGCCGTCGATAGTCTCATAGGGCAGGTCCTGCACGCCCATGATTGCCGGCAGCCCCATGGCTCGGGCGATGATGGCCATATGGCTGTTGGAGGAACCCTTTACCGAAACAGCCCCGATCAGTTTCTCTCGCGGCACCTCGGCCAACACCGCGGCGGTGAGTTCCTCTCCCACCAAAATGGTGTTATCCGGGTAGTCGCGCTCGCTGTTTTGTTGCTGGTGCAAGTGCATAAGGACTCGCGCACCTAAGTCGCGCACATCGGCGGCGCGGTCGCGGAAATAGGAATCGGACATGGCCTCAAAGCGGCGCACATGTTCGAGCATGACCTCGGCCCAGGCCCTGGGGGCGCTCAGCTGCTGCTGGATTCGATCGCAAACTTCGACGGCGAGAGAGTTGTCGTCGAGCATGCTGATATAGGCATCGAAGAGCGCGCGCTCTTCGCGGTTGAGCTCGTCCTTGAGGCGTTCGCCCACCTCGCGGATCTCTTCCCTGGCGGAAGTGAGTGCCTGGCGGAAAAGGATTAATTCCTCCTCGATATCAAGGCACAGGGAGTAGGGCACAGTGGCCAGGTTGGCCTGAGGGGTCACGATATGGGCGCGTCCGATTGCAACGCCGGGGGACGCAGCGATACCAGAAAAATGGGTTTCCTGGCGCTGACGGCGGATGGTGGCCAGCATGCCGGTGGCCTCGGCATGGGCAATGACTCCGGCAAGCTGGGCCGAAAGGGTAACCAAAAACGCCTCTTCCCCTTCGTCAAAGCGGCGCTGCTCCTCCTGCTGGACGACCAAGACACCGAGCACCGCGCGGTGGTGGATAATCGGTGTGCCGAGAAATGCGCTAAAGCGCTCTTCGCCAGTGGAGGGAAAATATTGGAAGGCGGGGTGCGCTTCGGCCTTTTCCAGGTTGATAGGCTCTTCGCGTGTTACTACGTTGCCTACCAGGCCCTCTCCCGGTGCCAGGGATACTTGCCCCACGGCGCTGGGAAGCAGGCCGTCGGTGGCCATCAGGACGTAATTGCCGGTTTCCTTGTCGCGCAGATATACGGAGCAGACGCGTGTGTGCATCACTTCGCGCACGCGTCGCACAATGATCTCAAGCACCGCAGGCAGGTCCCTGGCGGAGTTAACTTCCTGAACGATACTGCGCAAAGATCCGAGCAATGGCCTTTCCTCGCCAGTCAACGGAGAATATTACTGGCTCAGGAAAGCCTGAAGCCGGGTGGTACCGGAGCGCAGCGGGCACTTAGGGGTTATTCGCCCCGATCGCGCAGCCAGCGTCTCTCCAGCTGAATTTGTTGTTGGGCCAGCTCGGCCAACGCGCGCCGGTAAACCTCGCGTTTAAAAGTCACCACCTTACTGAGCGGGTGCCAATAGCTCACCCAGCGCCAGTGGTCAAACTCGGGCTTATAGCCATTATCAAAGCTGATGCAGGACTCTTCGGCCTCTAGTTTTAGTAAAAACCACTTTTGTTTCTGGCCGATGCACAGGGGTTCAGAGCGCCGGCGTATTAGGCGCTGTGGCAGGCGATAGCGCAGCCAGCCACGAGTACAGGCAATAAGGCTGACCTGATCGCGTGTAAGTCCGATTTCTTCGTATAGTTCCCTATATAGTGCCTGTTCAGGAGTTTCGCCTGGATTAATACCACCCTGGGGAAATTGCCAGGCGTCCTTGCCACCTACCCGCCTAGCCCACAGTGCCTGACCGCGGGCATTCAGCACAATGATACCGACATTGGGGCGGAAACCCTCTGCGTCTATATTGCTGCTGTTGTCGCCACCCTGTCCCCGGTTGCGATTGCTGCCGCTGGGGGTGTCGGTGCGATTTGACTGCTTGGCAGGCCTACGGCGGTTTCTTCGCCCGGCAGGTGCCGGTTTGCCGTCGCCCAAAATACCGTCCTCAATACTGTTGTGTGCTGCCGTGCGCTGCACTTACTTGTCCCGCATTGTTCCACAGAGGTGGGTTTACAGCAATTCAGTGACGCAGTCCGTGTGATGTGGGCAAGTGCGCGGTAAAATCGACCGCCACTGTAGCGGTGGTTCCTTTACCCTGGCGGTGAAATAGCCTTTGCGAATCTATAGTTTACGGGGGAGTTGGCGATGCACTTGGCAATTTTTGATCTCGACAACACGCTTATTGGCGGCGACAGCGATCACGCCTGGGGTGAATTCCTGGTGGAGCGAGAGCACGTGGATAGCGAACACTACCGCTTGAGCAACGATCGCTTTTATCAGGATTACCAGAAGGGTGAGTTGGATATCTTTGCCTACCTGGAGTTCGCCCTGGAGCCCCTGTCGCAAATCTCCCGCGGTCAGCTGGAAAACTTGCAAAGTGAGTTTATGCAGGAGGTGATCAGCGAGTTGTGGCTGCCGGCGGCACACGAACTTATTGGGGAACACCGCCGCAAGGGCCACCACATCATGATTATTACCGCCACCAATCGCTTTGTGGTGGAGCCGATTGCCGCGCGCCTGGGAGTGGATACCCTACTGGCGACTGAGCCTGAGGAATATGAGGGCCATTTTACTGGTCGCGTTGTGGGAGAGCCCTGTTACCAGGCCGGCAAGGTGTTGCGTCTGCGCCAATGGCTGGGGCAAAACCCCGAGTTCGCGGGCAGAGAGAAATGGTTTTACAGCGACTCCATTAACGATTTGCCACTGCTGACCGAGGTTGAACACCCGGTAGCGGTCGACCCCGATACCCGCTTACGCGCCGAGGCCCAAGCGCGAGGTTGGCCGATTATCAGCTTGCGCGATCAGGGTTGAATGAAGGTTTTGGCCAAATGACAACTGTGGCCTTGGAACAGATGAAAAGAGGAATTGAGTGAAAGGATATTGCCCTCGGTCTATGACCACAGCCCTGCTGCTGTGCGCACTGATTTTCATTAATGGCTGTGAACAGAGAGCCCCCCAGCCACTGAAGGAAGAACAGCGGGCCCCGGCGACTCAGCAGGTTGATGAAAAGGCGGCCTCGGATCTCTCCCTGGCAATTTGGCAGGCGGGGCAGGCCCAGGTGTTACATGCTCATGCTTCAGTGGAAACCCTACAGCGGGCAGTGGAAGCGCTGCTGGCACAGCCCAATGAAGATCAATTGGAGGAGGCCAGGCTAGCCTGGCTGGATGCGCACCGAGAGTTCGCGGCAACCCTGCCCTATATTCAGCTGGCTTTTTCTCCCTCAGACCTGCGTGGTCAGGGGCGCAAACTGCTGTTGGCACTGGATAGCTGGCCCGCCCAGCCCGGTTACCTGGACACCGTGCCCGGTTATTCCGATAGCGGCATCGTCAATGACACCGCTATTGAGCTGACTCTGGCAAATCTGCGCAAGCAACACCGTCTCACCGCACATGAAGAGGCGAGCACTGGTTTTCATGCGCTCGAAGTAATGCTCTGGGGGCCCACTAGCGAGAGAATGGCGGAAGACTTTGTCGCGGTTAGTGAGGGTGAGAAGCCCGAGGCCCTGGCGGCCAACCGCCGCCGTGAGCTGACCAGTTTGATCGCCAAGGGTATTGAAGAGGATATGGCTGGACTGGCGCGCCGCTGGCCCACTTCGGCCAACAATCTGTCCCGTGAGTACCTGGCCCTGGGCCCGGTAGCTCGATTGCAACAGATTCGCTCGGCGCATACCCAGGTTATCGATGAGCAGCTTTTGCGCCGTCTCCCCGAGGGTTCCGAGAGCGACGTGGAAAGCGGTCGCGCGGCGGATTCCAAGCAGGCCCTGCTGGCAATTATGGCAACCCTGCAGTCCAACTGGATTCCCACCGGGGGGGGCGGTTTGGCGGAAGTGCTACTCGACCGACACCAGGTCAATGCTCTGGAGGAGACCTTTTCGGACTTTGAAGCCCTGCTCTTGAAGATGGAAGACCCGTTCGAGCTGGCGGAGCTGGGGCAATTGGCGAAGGCGCGCAAATTGCTGGAGCGGATGGCGGGTTTAATGACCGGTACCACAGAGGTGCCGGTATCGAAAAAGGATGTGATGCCGGTTTCGCTACCGGCAACGGAAGACTGATTTATACGAAAAACCCCGGCAAAAGCCGGGGTTTTTCGTAAGATATCTGCAGTCTTACCAGCGACGTACAGGACCCGTGTCCACGTGTACGAAGTTGCTCTTCGGATAGTAACCGACTCCGCCCGCCTTCAGGTTCAATGCCGCCTGTCTTAGTTTTGACAGAGGGACACCGGGCATCCGGATATCCAGGGCCATACCGCGCGTATGATAACTACGCTTGGCAACACCCCGACCAGCAGCGCGTAATTTCGCATTGGTCTTGGGCGATCGGTACCCGGAGATAATCTCGATGGTACCGCTGTAATTGAACTTTTCCTTCAGCTTATACACGATATCAAACAGCTTCGGGTCCATACGAGTCACTTCGTTGGCGCGGTGGTCCCGCAGTAGCTTGTTGAACTTTTTCAAGCCACCACTGCTGTAATTCCCGTTGCTCCAGTAGGCGGCCTCCAGCTTCTCCCCTGTGTGCAGGTTACGCATCTTCAGGGTGCGGGAGCTACCTACTTTCGCGAAAGTCGGCCCGGCGCTGACCGCCGCCGCAGTTGCGCAGGTCACTGCCAGGAATCGACGTCTGGATGGATTCTTCATAATTCCGCCTCGTCGTTAAATCTCTTCGGTGTGCCCTTGAGTGGGCGCATCCGGGTACGGCGGAAAATGTACAAAAAATAACCATTTGTTACAAATTGTGACCTGCTAATTAGGAAATATTTGAAAATTCGGCTGGTAAATTTTTCCCTGGCGGCTAGCTCTTTCGAAACGCTTGTCGCTAGTCACGAGAAGTGGGCACTAGAAACAAGAGACAGCGTTGTCATTAATAGATAAAGCGTAAAAAAACATTTTTTTTGCGACTGAATAGTTTTAAACGGTGTCTGAAGCGCTTTTTGGGGGCATCTTGGCGGGAAGCTATTGATCCTTGTGGTAGATATCCCGGCGGAATTGGGGGCGCCCTTCGGCGTCGATCCAGGCTGTCATGTATACGATAAAGAGTTTTGGGGCGGGCTTAATCGACACTCTCAGGGGTTCGGCGCCTGTTGCGGCTTCGGCGATGCGGGTCCTGTCCCAGCCCTGGGCTTGAAGCAAGCTGTAGGCTAATTCCTCGGGCTGCTGTAGGCGCACACATCCGTGGCTAAAGGCTCTGTGGTGCTCGGTAAAAAGGCTCTGTGCCTGGGTGTCGTGCAGGAATATGGCTTGCTTGTTGGGGATAACAAATTTCACTTTGCCGAGTGTATTGTCCGGCCCACTGACCTGGCGCAGGGTGGCATGGCCACCGGCAGCCCGCTCCAGGCTCTCATCGGTGATAGGAGAGGTTTTGCCACCGCGATATTGAATAACTCGATAACCGCGGCGGTGCATGGCGGCCGGGTTGTGTCGCGCTTTGGGTAGCAGTTCTGTGATCAGAATACTGCGTGGCACTGTCCAGGTGGGGTTGAATACCACACTGGTGATACGGGTGTGTAAATTGGGTGTGCGGCTGCTGTTTTTGCCCACTACGGTTTTCATGTCGAGTTTGATACGTCCATCTTCCACCAGCTGCAGGCGGTAATCGGGCACATTTACCAATACATAGCGCTCTTCCTCTAGAGGAGGGAGCTTGTCCCAACGCAGTGCATTCCTCGCCATTTGCTCAGCTCTCTCGATGGGGGAAACCGACAGAGCTGCGAGGGTCGCCCCCTCTGCAATACCATTCGGAATGAGGCCGTGGCGACGTTGGAAGCGCTCAAGCGCTGACTGGAGTGCGCTATCGAAGCGCATAGGGTCCTTTTGCGGCGCGGAAACCGGACCGGGTTGGCCGCGGTAATCCCCGTAGAGCTCGAGCAGTTTACGAAGTTGCAGTACTCGTTCGCCCCTATCCCCGGCTTGCAGTGGCCCCCCTTGCGGAACCGGGCGCCAATATTTCGCTAGGGTTCGATAATGGAGGGCCTCGCTGCGCAGCTGCTCTCCCATCAGGGCGATATTCAGGGCTGCGGCTTCCCTGGAAGTCTGGCCACTATGTATCGAGGCTGCAGAGGTTATGGCCACTGTCAGCAGGGCGATTAGCCCTAGGTGACGAGGATACCAAGCCATTGTGAACTCCCAGCGGAGTGGTCATATTTAGCCACGGTTTGCTCCATTGCTGGCGTTGTCGCGGTTATAGATATCCGGGCGAAACTGCAGTTGGCCATTTTCATCCACCCAGGCGGTCCAATAGGCAATGTATACCGGCAGGGGATTTTTTAGCGCGACACCGTGAGTGCGGCCGCTCATGAGGGCGCGCTCAATGCGAGCATTGTTCCAGCGGTTCTGTTGAGCGAGCATCATGCGAGCGAATTTCAGGGGTTTTTCCAGGCGAATGCAGCCGTGGCTGAAGGCGCGCTGGGACTTCTTGAACAGGTGCTTGCTGTTGGTGTCGTGTAGGAATATGGCGTGGCGGTTGGGGATCACAAACTTGACCCGCCCCAGAGCGTTTCCAGGTCCACCTTTTTGCTGCAGAGACACTTGGCCCCGGCGCACTGCGGCGACATTGCCGCGAGTAAAGGGGACGGCTCGACCGCGGTGGTTGATTAAACGGTAACCCTTGGCGCTCAGTGCCGAACTGCCCTTGGGCAGTAACTCGCGCAATGCGATACTGGGGGGGACCCGCCACACCGGGTTGAATTCAAGACGTGTCATGCGCGTGGTCAACTGCGGAGTCTTGTGCTTGGGTTTCCCCACCACCACCTTCATTCGGAATTGCTCGCGCTCGTCTTCAATCAGACGCAGATTGAATTCGGGCACATTCACGACGATATAGCGCGGCCCCAGATCCTTGGGGAGCCTCTCCCAGCGTTCGATATTGGCGGAGAGTATGCGCACGAGTTTATTCGGGTTGGTATTGAGCCGGTTGCGGGTGCGTTCATCCACCAATGCGTCACCTTTCAGGCCGTGGCGGCGTTGAAAGCGGCGTACCGCCTCCTGGAGAGGTTTGTCGTAGACATCACCGTTATGCGCCTCCTTCGTGTTTTTATTGGAAAAGTCGCTGGGGCGGAAATCGCCGTAGAGCATCAGTAGGCTGCGCAACTGGGCTACTCGCGGCCCCCGGCTCCCCGGAGTAATCGGTTGCCCGGCGTCTAGCGGTCGCCATTGATCGTTCTGGGCCAGTGTCCGATAGCGAGCCAGCTCCTCGCTGAGAAGTGTGTACTGCCGGCCATAGGGGGAGAAAGGGTCCCTTCCCGGCACCGGTAGATCCAGGTTGGTCTTTGTGTTCGCCGAGACTGGAGGGCTGTCGATGCCCAGCGCTATGGCCAGCATCAAAGCCATGGTGCCACCCTGGATTGATTTATTCAGCGAGAAGGAACGATTGCCAGCACCCATAAGTCACCCCAGTAAGCGAAGTCGGACCAAAGAGATTGATCGCACTGCTCACATTGGTAACTTGTGACTGGCGGGCCCTTAATAATATTGAGGAATGGTTTGCGGCTATACGCAGAGAGAAAAAGACTATTAGGGAGTAGTTACTGGAGACTAAGGGCGGCCTTGAGGGCCGCCCCGGCAAACTCAAAATTGATTGTCGCTTAATCCATCCTTGCCATAGATATCCGGCCGGAAATTCAGCCGGCCCTGCCCGTCCACCCAGGCGGTCCAGTAGGTGATATAGACCTTGACCAGGCGGAGCAAGTCGACCGCGGTGGTCTTTTCCCCAACCGTGAGCTGGTCTATGCGCCACTGGTCCCAGTTCCCCTGCGGGCGCAGGAGGGCTTCCGCCAGGTGGCGGGGTTTTTCCAGGCGGATGCAGCCGTGGCTGTAATCCCGGTCGGTCAGAGAAAAGAGGGTACGGGCGCGAGTGTCATGCAGGTAGACATCGTGCTTGTTGGGGATCTCGAATTTCACGCGCCCCAGGATGTTCTCCTCACCGCCCATCTGGCGTAATAAGTAGGAGCCCGCACCGGCGGCTGACAGATTGCTGGGAGTCAGCGGTAGGTATTCCCCTCTGCCGCCGACAACCCGGTAACCCATTTTTTCCATGCCCGAGGGGTCTTTGCGGGCCTTAGGCAAGAGTTCATTGACCAGGATGCTGCGAGGCACTGTCCAGGTGGGATTGAAAATCACCCTGCTGACACGGGTGGTGATTTCTGGAGTGGCGTGCTTCTTCTTGCCTACGACCACATTCATAGCCAGTTTCACCCGGTTGTTCTCCACATACTGGAGACGGTACGCGGGGATGTTGACCTGGATAAAGCGATCGCCGAGATTGGCAGGTAATTCTTCCCTGCGCTGGATGTTCATCTCGATAA
The DNA here is from genome assembly GCF_056160005.1 of Microbulbifer sp. ABH2_005. Lineage (NCBI taxonomy): Bacteria > Pseudomonadati > Pseudomonadota > Gammaproteobacteria > Cellvibrionales > Microbulbiferaceae > Microbulbifer > Microbulbifer sp. ABH2_005. The sequence continues at coordinate 180,389 of NZ_JBSWWI010000001.1, forward strand.
TTTTTGCCCGTGCTGTAGGGGAGAGGTTGAGCCGCTTGCGGGTGCCGCGGCCCACGATGCCATCGGGTTTGAGGCCGTGACGTTTTTGAAAGCGCAGCACCGCTTCGTGAAGGCCTCGATCGAAGCGATTGGGATCACTTCCGCCATAGCTATAGCGGCTCTGGTAGTCCCCATAGAGCGTTAATAGTTCTCTCAGACGGGACACATGGGGATGGCGGGCACCCATCGTCATCACTGGTCCCGGAGGTATCGGGCGCCAACGGCCACTATCGGAGATTTTGCGCAGGCGCTCGAGCTCGTTTCTCAGAGCGTAGACATCACTGCCATAAGGGGTATTTTCCTCGAAATAAGGTCCCTCGCTATTTTCTGAGCGGGCATCCGAGCGGGCAACTGTGGCCCTTTCTTGCGGATTGCTGTTGCGGCTCTGGTTGTAGTAAACCCTGCTGCCACCCCTGCTAGTACCTGAATTGCCACTATTGTCGCTGGCGGAGTTGTAGCGAGTGCGTTGGCTGCGGGTGTCCGCGGATCTGGAGAGATTGCGTTCGTTATCGGTGTTGTAATCGCGGGAATAGTAACGGTTACGTGCTTTGCCGCCGATCATGCGCGCCCGATCATAGCCGCGGAAGTACTTGCGACCACTGGGCTCGCTGGATGCCTGCTGTGGGGCATTGCCGTAGGCCACATTGCTGACATTGCTATAGGCGACCATGCGAAACCCCTGATGCTCGCGCAGCACCGGTGTAATTCCCCGGCGCGGTCGACTTTTAGGGTTGATCCGGTCGAGCTGGGTATCCTGTGCATAGGAGACAAAGGCATCGGTCAGCAGGATGTCCAGCACTGCGGCCATCTTTAAGCGCTGGGGGGTGTCCCGCAAGGTGCGGTCAAAGTAGCCCAGGTGGTAGCGGTAATCCACCATGCTGCTGGGGTTGCCGGAGCTGGCGGCAGTGAGCTGCTTGAGTAGATCATTGGCGCTGTCACTCAGGTTGTAGTTATCAAACCAGAGCAGGCGGTAGTTGGTACGCTGGTAAATCCTGCGCACTGCCGCGGGGTTAAAGATGGGGTCTTGGGCCGGCCAGGCGTCCGGGTTTTCCTCCAGCCAGTGCACCAAATGTGGGCGTACCGCACTCTCCGGTAATACCGGCACCGTTTTCTGGTTGGCAGAAAAGGCGTAATAGAGGATAGAAACGCAGAGACTGCCGAGCATCAGCAGGGGCAGTAAGGGTTTGTGTTTACGCTGCTCTGGGTTGAAATAAGACATGGTACCTCAGCGATACTGCAGGGGCCCGGTGTTGTCTTGTGGATAATGCCGGGCGCCAGATCGTTCATACCTTCCGAACCTGTGGCGAGCCCATCCAGAGACTGTTAGGTGTCTAGCGATGACTCGCACTTGTCATGCGTCCCGCGCGACTTCCTCTTATTTAAGACCGCAATTGGCGTCACACTTGCGCGAAACTCAACCAATTTCAGCCTGTGAAACTAAGTATGGCAATAAATGCGGAATTTGCTTGGCGTTTCTTTCTTCTGAGGATAAGTGATCCGGTAGCCCTTGTAGAAAGGCCGCAAAATTCCGTCCATACCGCAATAAGGTTTTGCTATTGCTCGTAACTTTTCTATCAATGAGATATACCTTGAGCGACTAGATACGGCCAATAATTTTAATAGCCCCAAAAAACCCTATTTATTTCAGGGACTTGGCCAGAGTGTCAGGGGAGGGAAAAGTAGCGAAGGGGGCCGCACAGATTGCCCTGGGAAAAGCTTTGCTCCCATAAATGGGTCTGGCCGCTCCGGTGTACGGCGATCAGGGTGCTGGCGCGAGTGCCATAGCCTTGCTTTAAGGCGCTTGAATCCACGTTGCTTGGCAGCTGATTCTCTCTCTGGGTTATCTGCACAAATATTGGCGACAGGGCCCGCTCCATCGGTAAACCTACGCCGGTGCTGGGCAGCATCGCATCGGTAGCCGGACTCCTGTCCTGCAGAAGGCTGAGGGCGGGTTCAATAAAGTTCTCCCGGCTAATAGAGCCCTTAAGTTGCTGGGTAATTTGCGCCAGCCCCGCCTTGCCCTTTTCCACCTTGGGCCATGGGGCGTCGGGGGCCCCGTTAGAGATGCCATGCACTCCGGCGGAAAAGGCAAAAGGGCTGTGCCTATTGCCCGCGCAATAGAGAGGCTGCTCTTCATCTAGGGCGAATAGCAGCGCGTTAAAGCCCCGGTAGCGCTGCCCTTGGAGCTCTCTTGCGAACTGTTCAGGTGAGTCGCCGCCGGTTAGAAACTGGTATGGAATTTCCCCTCGTGACAGGACATTTTCTGGCTCGGCACTACCCGGTTCGCGAATATTGGTAACTGCCGCCACCCGTCCCGCAGCGATCCCAGCCCAGGTACCCCCAGCTTGCAGATCCCGCCCTGCGACTATTTGTCTGCCTTGTCCGATCTCTTGTTCTTTTCTCCAGAGTTCGGCGGGAGCACTCGGTCTGGCATAAAACTCGTCCCGATTGGCGATCAGCAGGAGCGGGTAGTCTGGATGGCAGCGGTAGGCGAATAGCAGTAGACACATAGTATTTTCCCGGCAGAAGGCTTTTGGCGCGCCTCTTTCGCTGGGGGGCGCTTTGCGACCATAATAGGCGTTTCGCCAACAATCTCGATTCCCCCATGCTGACTTATCCAGAAATCAATCCGGTGGCCATTGCTATTGGTCCCCTAAAAGTGCATTGGTACGGGCTGATGTACCTGTTCGGCTTTATTGCTGCCTGGTGGTTGGCATTGCGGCGCAGCACCCGGCCCTGGTCCCCGGTTATCAAATCGGAAGTGGAGGACCTGATTCTCTACTGCGCTATTGGCGTGGTGGTCGGCGGACGCCTCGGCTACATGTTCTTCTACAACATGCCGGAGCTTATGGAGAATCCGCTCTCCCTGTTCAAAGTCTGGGAGGGGGGCATGAGCTTCCACGGCGGCCTGGTCGGCGTGATGTTGGCTGCGGTCCTCTATGCCCGAAAAATTGGCACAACCTTCCCTGCACTGATTGATTTTGTCGCCCCGTTGGTTCCAATTGGTTTGGGATTGGGGCGCCTGGGTAACTTTATTGGTCAGGAACTCTGGGGCCGCCCCACCGAAGGCCCCTGGGGCATGGTATTCCCCAAAGACCCGGAGTTGTTGGCCAGGCATCCATCGCAGCTGTATCAGGCTTTCCTAGAAGGGTTGGTACTCTTCGCGGTGCTCTGGTGGTTCTCCAGCAAGCCGCGCCCGCGTCTCGCCGTTGGCGGCATGTTTGTCTTGCTCTACGGTATTTTCCGCTTCCTGGTGGAGTTTGTCAGGGAGCCGGATGGCCATATCGGCTTTGATTTGTTCGGTTGGATGACCCGCGGACAGCTGTTGAGCCTGCCGATGATTATTGCCGGTATCGCCCTGTTGGTGTGGAGTTATCGCACCCAGCCGCTGCCAGAGGGGCGCGGTAAAGGTGGAAATAAAGAAAACCGTTCTCAGGTAAATGGCGGAGCCTAGTTAGAAATGAAGCAGTACCTCGATCTAATGCGCCATGTGCGCGAAAACGGCACAGTAAAAGGGGACCGTACCGGCACCGGGACCCTGAGCGTATTTGGCTATCAGATGCGCTTTGACCTGGCAGAGGGTTTCCCTTTAATCACCACAAAGAAGTGCCACCTGCGCTCCATAGTCCACGAACTACTGTGGTTCTTGCAGGGCGATACCAATATTCGCTATCTGCAGGAAAACAAGGTGCGCATCTGGGATGAGTGGGCGACCGAAGATGGGGACTTGGGGCCGGTTTACGGTCACCAGTGGCGTTCCTGGCCCACGCCAGATGGGCGTAAGATTGACCAAGTGGAGCAGTTGGTACACCAGCTGAAAACCCGTCCCGATTCTCGTCGCCTGATGATCAGTGCCTGGAACCCGGCAGATCTCCCCGATGAAGGTGTCTCCCCGGCGGATAATGCCCGCGAAGGACGTATGGCACTCGCTCCCTGTCACGCCCTGTTCCAGTTCTATGTGGCGGATGGCAAGTTATCCTGCCAGTTGTACCAGCGCAGCGCTGATATCTTCCTAGGTGTGCCGTTCAACATTGCCTCCTACAGTTTGCTAACCCTGATGTTGGCGCAGGTGTGCAACCTCCAGCCGGGTGAGTTTATTCACACCTTTGGCGATGCCCACCTCTACTCCAACCATTTGGAGCAGGTAGACCTGCAGCTGCAGCGTGAGCCTCACGCCCTGCCAAAGATGCGCCTCAACCCGGACGTCAAAGACCTGTTCGCCTTCCGTTTCGAGGATTTTGAACTGCAGGATTACCAGGCACATCCGCATATTCCCGCTCCAGTCGCGATTTAATCAGGAGAGAAGCTGTGGAAACTCCAATTGCCCTGATCGCAGCTGTGGCCCGCAATGGCGCTATCGGTAGAGACAACGAGCTGCCCTGGCGTCTCTCCGGCGACCTGCAATTCTTCAAGCGCACCACCATGGGCAAACCCGTGGTGATGGGGCGCAAGACCTTTGAGTCTATAGGCCGCCCGCTACCCGGGCGTGCCAATATCGTGATTACCCGCAACCCCGATTGGCATTCTGAGGGTGTCGAGGTGGTAAGCACCCTGGAGGCTGCCCTGGAACTTGCCGATAAGCATGCGCAGGAAGCGGGAGCCAGCGAGCTGATGGTGATCGGCGGAGCACAGATTTATCGCCTCAGCATGCCCCATGCCGCGCGGCTCTATGTCACCGAAGTGGATGCTGAAGTGGCGGGAGATGCGTTTTTTCCCGAAGTTGATGACTCTTGGGTCGAAGTTGCACGAGAGTGTTACCCTGCCTCTGAAAAGAATGAGTACAACTACGCATTAGTTCGGTACGACAGATTCAAATAAAAACAATTTGATTAAAAGTTGATCAATCTGTTAAATTCTGCGACAGCCTACACAGGAAACAGCGCCGTCAATGTGTGCAAGTGACCCGGTTTTGTTACCTGGTTGTTACCTTGCTACCCATGCGGGCCGATGCTGACAATCGGCATTTGAATAATCAAATCGGCTGTTTACAATGTGCGGCTCTTAGCTGTCTTCTAACCAATGTTTTTAAAACAAAAGGACACCGCGTTGTGGCAGCTATCTCATCGCGACCATGTTGTGAAATATTGAACCCACTGGGGGGTCTAATGAAAACCAAGCGATTCATGGCTGTGGCGCTGACCACTGCGCTGTCTGCCGGCGCGCTCTACGGCAGCGTAGCCACTGCGGATACTCTCGATAACGTACTCGCCGTCGGCCAGCAGAAAACCACTGCGGCCCAGGCATCGCAAAAACGCATCGACAAGATTGCCGAAGAAACCAGCAGCCTTCTGCAGGACTTCAAGGTGGTCAACAAGGAAATCGATGGTCTGCGTGTGTACAACCGTCAGCTGGAAAAGCAGCTGGCCAATCAGCTCGAAGTGATCAATGAGCTGGATGAGTCCATTGCCAACGTTACCGTAATTGAACGTCAGATCCAGCCGCTGATTTTGCGCATGCTGGACGGCCTGGAACAGTTCATCGAACTGGACGCTCCGTTCAAGCTGGACGAGCGCATGGGCAACCTCGAAGGCGTTAAGAACAATATGGATCGTTCCGATATCACTGTTGCGGAGAAATTCCGCCAGGTACTGGAACTGTACAATTTCGAAGCGGAATACGCGCGTAAGATCGACACTTACGGCGATACCCTGAACGTAGCTGGCCAGGAGCGCCAGGTAAACGTGCTGCAGATTGGCCGTATCGCCCTGCTGGCTCAAACCACCGACTCCACGATTTCCCTCGCCTATGACAAAGGCCAGAAAGCCTGGGTTGAGATCGATGCTGGCGAATACCGCCGCGCCCTCATGAATGGCCTCAAGATCGCCAAGAAACAGGCCACTATCGATATCATGACTATGCCGATCGCGGCACCGGAGGCAGCGCAATGAAATCCTCTATCGCCAAACGCGTACTAGTTGCAGCAGCGGCTGGCCTGATCAGCTTCTCTGCTGTTGCCCAGGAAAAAGCAGCTTCTCTCGACGACCTGCTGAAAATGGTTCAACAATCCAAAGTTGCTGAATCCAAAGAGCACAAGCAGCGCGAAGCTGAGTTCCGCCGTCAGAAGGCCAATCAGCAAGCCCTGCTGAAAAAAGCCAAAGACACCCGTACCGCTGAAGAAAATCGTTCTGCTGAACTGGAAAAGAAATACCAGGAGCAGGAAGTGGCTGTAGACCAGAAGCGTCAGCAGCTGGATGAGCGTATGGGCTCCCTGAAAGAGCTGTTCGGTCACATGTCCTCTACTGCTGCGGATCTGCGCTCGAACATCGGTTCCTCCCTGGTTTCTGCCCAGTATTCAGGTCGTACCGAATTTATCGACGGTCTGCTGGCCAAGATGAGTACAGCTACCAAGTTGCCGACTATCGAGGAAATCGAGCGTCTGTGGTTCGAACTGCAACGTGAAACCCTGGAATCCGGTAAAGTTGTTAAGTTCAACGCAACTGTGATCAAGCCCAATGGTGAGCAGGCTCAACAGGAAGTTGTCCGTGTTGGTAACTTCAACCTGGTTTCCAACGGTAAATACCTGGAAATGAACGACGCCTACCAAATGGCAGAGCTGATCCGCCAGCCGGATGCCAAGTTCCAGAAGATGGCGGAAGATCTGCAGGCTTCCACCGCAGGTTTCAGCGCTTTCGGTGTTGACCCGACTGGTCCTACCGGTGGCTCCTACCTGAAAGCCATGATCAATAGCCCCGACATCGTTGAGCGTTGGCACCAGGGCGACATCGTTGGTTACATCATTACAGCTGTTGGTGTCTTCGCCATGTTGCTGGCCATCTTCCGCCTGATCGTACTGACCGGTGTTAGCGCCAAGGTGAATGCACAGCTGCGCTCTTCCACCCCGAACACCAACAACCCGCTGGGTCGTGTACTGGCTGTTGCTGAAGAGAACAAAGGTGTCGACGGCGAGACCCTCGAGCTGAAGATGGAAGAAGCGGTACTGAAAGAGCGCCCCGCAATCGAGTCCGGCCTCAACCTGTTGAAGATTATCGCCATGGTCGCTCCGCTGCTGGGTCTGCTGGGTACTGTTACCGGTATGATCGTAACCTTCCAGGCGATCACTATCTTCGGTGCCGGTGATCCTAAAGCAATGGCTGGTGGTATTTCCTCCGCCCTGATCACCACCGTTCTCGGTCTGTGTGTGGCTATCCCCACCGTACTGATGCACACCATTGTTAATGCTCGTGCCAAGCGCGTCCTGCACATTCTGGAAGAGCAGAGTGCTGGTATCGTGGCGGAAAACGCCGAGCGTAAATAAGAGGAGGCGGCAACATGCACGCATTAATCGACGCATGGGCCGCCGTCAACGCCTTTATGGCGTCGGGCGGGCCAGTACTGTTCCTGATCGCCGGCCTGACCTTCTTTATGTGGACGCTGATTTTTGAACGTGTTTTCTACTTTAACAAAGCGTTAAAGAGTGACGTTCAAGGTGCGGTAGACCAATGGGAAGAGCGCAGCGAGCGCAAATCCTGGGCCTCCCACCAGATCCGCTACGCGATGATCTCCCGGGTTTCCGAGAAGATTCAGGACAATATGGACATGATCCAGGCTTGTGTTGCCCTAGCGCCCCTGTTCGGGCTGTTGGGCACGGTTTGGGGCATGATCAACGTGTTCGATGTTCTCGCGATCACCGGTGGTGGTGACGCCAAGCAGATGGCCAGTGGTGTATCCATGGCAACTATCCCGACAATGGCGGGTATGGTTGCGGCCCTCTCCGGTGTATTTGCCAACACCTACCTCGCCCGTAAGGCCGAGCGTGAAACCCAGCTGTTGGAAGATCATCTGACCATGGATCACTAAGCACACATAAGCGAATAGGCCAGCTTATTTGCTGTGAAGGTTTAGCCAAGCCAGAAATTTTCGCCGGGGGTGCTCCCTGAGAGCCCCTCGCCGAGAAAGTTCGCTAAGAGAGTTGCTATGAGCAAAAGACAAAATACGGCAGAAGAAGAAGCCGGCGCTATCGACCTCACGCCCATGCTGGACGTGGTGTTCATCATGCTGATCTTCTTTATCGTCACTGCGACCTTTATCAAGGAACCCGGTGCTGATGTTGTTAAGCCGGAAGCGACAACCGCAGAACTCAAAGCCACCTCTATTCTGGTAGCGATCAACGACAGTAATGAGATCTGGATTGCCAAAGAAAAGGTTGATGAGCGCCAGGTGAAGATTGTCCTGGAGCGCCTCTACTCGGAAAACCCGAAAGGGTGGTTGGTGATTCAGCCCGATAAGGAAGCGAGTATTGAGAAGATCGCCCTGATTGCGGAAGCAGCCAGGAAGATTGGTATCAAGAAAGTTTCGGTCGCGACAGAAAAGAGTTAACAGCTATGAATCCGGTAAGACTTCTTGGGGCAGGTACGCTGGCGGTAGCCACAACCTTTGGCCTCATCTTCACCATGCATCAGCTGATTCAGGCAAATATGAAAGCTCCAGAGGATAAGGAGCAGTTCAAAGTTGCCGATGTGGTGATGCCTGAGCAGAAGATTGAAACACAGTACGATACGACCAAGCCGGTGAAGCCGGAGGACCCTGAAACTCCGCCACCCGAAATGCCTGAACCAGAGTTCGAAGAGCCGGACATCGATGGCGGTATTAGCATTTCTGCGCCTAAGGCGTCCGGTGGTGTCAAGCTGTCAGGCTTTAGCTTTGGCGAGGGCGATTACCTGCCCATCGTTAAGGTTCAGCCTCAGTATCCACGCCGCGCTCTTCAGCGGGGGATGGAAGGCTATGTGATCGTTGAGTACACGGTGACCACTAACGGTTCCGTGCGCGATCCGATCGTGGTCGAAGCCTTTACCCTGGACGGAAAGCCGACCTCTGTTTTCAACAGGGCCGCGCTCAAGTCCGCGCTGAAATATAAGTACAAGCCGCGGGTAGTTGATGGCAAGCCGACCGAAGTCCCCAATGTGCGGACTAAGATCAGCTTTAACATGGCTAAGGACTAAGGGGGAAGCACTATGAAGTTGACAAGCATCGGCAAAAGTTTGTCCAAACTCGCTCTGCGCACATCAGTAGCGTTGCCCCTGGTCCTGGCACCAGCGGTCAGCGTTACCGTGCTCGAAGCAGCGGGTGTTTCCGCACCTTTCGCTTCTGCCCTGGCGCAGGAGCAAAAAAAGCCCAGCAAACAGAAGAGCCGCAAAGTACCGGCTATGCGCGAAGCCGCGTATAAAAAGTTGGAAAAAGCCCAGGAAGCTGCTGACGCAGAAGACTGGGCGGCTGCTCTCGAAGCGCTGAAAGATATGGATGCCAGCAAGAAACGGTTCAACGGCTATGAAATAGCGCAGATGTACAATTTCTTCGGTGTCGTTTACTACAGCACCGAGCGTTACAAAGAGGCCATCCCATACTTTAAGAAGGTTTTAAACCAGGGTGAAGCAAACCTGCCAGTAGCCCTTGAAGTGGGAACTCTCTTTACTCTTGCGCAGCTCTACTTTGTTACTGAGGACTATAGGCAGGCGATCAACTACCTGAACCAATGGTTCAAGGTTACCGATCGTATTACTGCGGACTCCTATGCATTGCGCGCCCAGGCCCATAATCAGGTAGGCGATCAGAGCAAAGCACTTGCGGATATCAATGTCGCGGTCTCCATGTACGAGAAAGAGGGCAAAGTACCCAAGGAAGGTTGGTACGGTCTTCAGCAGTACATTTACTTCGAGCGCAACGACTACAAAAAAGTAGCTGGTGTTCTTGAGAAGCTGGTACAGCACTATCCCAAGCCTGTGTACTACAAAACACTGGCAGCCATGTATGGTGAGCTGAAGCGCGATAAAGATCAGCTGCACATGATGGAAGCGGCTTATCTTGCGGGTGCTTTGGAGAAAGATAGGGATCTGCTGAACATGGGTTATCTCTTTATGGGGCATGAAATGCCTTATAAAGGTGCCAAGGTGATTGCCAAGGGTATCCAAGAGAAGAAGATTCCCCGTACAGCCAAGAACCTGGAAACCCTCGCCCAGGCTTATCAAATGGCGCAAGAGCTGCAAAAGGCAATTCCCCAGTTGGAAGCCGCAGCTCAGCTGTCTGACAAGGGTGAAATTTACTCGCGTCTGGCCGGCATCTATCTGGATCTGGACCAGAATGAGAAAGCCATATCCATGGGTAAAAAAGCGCTTGCTAAAGGCAGCGTCAAACGTGTCGATACCCTGCATATCGTAATGGGTATGGCGAATGCCAACCTGAAACGCTATGACGCAGCGATGAAGAGCCTCAAAGAGGCCTCAAAAGATGAGCGCTCTGAGAAGTTTGCCAAGCAGTGGATAGACTTTGTGAAGGGTGAACAGAAGCGTGAAAAGCAACTGGCAATTTAACACTTAGTTGCTTTCCACTTTCTAGAAGAAGCCGCACAGAAATGTGCGGCTTTTTTTGTGCTGTTTTATCTTTTTTCGGCAATACAAAATATGGATTTAACCTGTATTAACAGACTATTTGCATTTTTGTGTGAATTGGCTAATGATTAAGGTCAGCTGATCAGCTTTTTCCATTTCGGCACTTGGATGCCTTTTACGCACCCTAATAACAATAGGAGAGGTGTTATGGATAGAGCTTGCACGCCATTTTCCAGCCCCGATTTTTTCCCTACCCATCTGCTTACTGGTTATGCCAAAGGCTTGGCTTACGCAGCCTTGACTACTCTCGGTTTGATTTTTGCAATGAGCCAGTTGATCTCCACTAATTTTGTGGAGCCGGTGGCTAAGCCGTTGCCGACGATTCAACCTATAGGTATCACCGATAAAAAAGTGGTGACCCAGCAAAAGTATGAGGCTCCACCGAGCCCTCAGGAAGTTCCTCCACCGATTGAGCGTACTGAGGTGACCAGAGATGTAGATACTATAAATATCACTCCAACGATTGCTCCTCCGGTTGCTGAAACTGGTGATAATCCAGTTATCGTATCGAGAGAGCCTGTGCCTGTTTATAAGCCCACACCGCGTTACCCGAGTGTGGCTATGCGCAGAGGCTTAGAGGGCTATGTTGTTGTGGAGTTTACGATAACGAAAACCGGAGCTGTGCGTGATGCTCGGGTAGTTGGTGGATTCGATAGCACCGGTAACCCAACCAATGTATTCAATCGTTCGGCATTGGCAGCGGCAGAGCGGTTTAAATATCAGCCGCAAGTGGAGGATGGTCAGCCCATCGAGCGCTATGGAGTGCGCAATCGCATTACCTATAAATTGGCACAGTAAAAGAAAAAACGGCCCATCTGGGCCGTTTTTTAATATTCTAATTTTGGCCTAATCAATTTCCCTTACCGCGCCGCGATCGGCACTGGTGGCGAGTAGTGCATAAGCTTTCAACGCTTTGCTGACTTTGCGGGGGCGCTCTTCACTGGGTTTCCAGCCCTGCTGGCCGAGATCACGCATTTCCTGACGGCGTTTCTCGAGTTCATCCTCACTAATAACAATCTCAATTTTGCGCGCTGGTATATCGATTCGGATTGGATCGCCATTGCGAACCAGAGCGATATTGCCACCAGAGGCGGCTTCCGGGGATACGTGCCCAATGGAAAGGCCGGAAGTACCTCCGGAAAAACGACCATCGGTAATCAGGGCGCAATGCTCCCCCAGTCCCTTGGATTTCAGGTAGCTAGTGGGGTAGAGCATTTCCTGCATACCTGGGCCGCCCTTGGGGCCCTCATAGCGCACTATTACCGCTTCGCCTTTTTGTACCTTGCCTTCGAGAATATGGGCAACGGCCTCCTCCTGGCTCTCGACAACATGGGCCGGGCCCTCAAACTTCCATAACGCCTCGTCAACACCGGAAGTTTTCACAACGCAGCCATTTACAGCAAGGTTACCGAACAGTACCGCAAGGCCTCCCTCCGCTGAATAGGCATGCTCGGCGGAGCGAATACAGCCATTTTGTCGATCGGCATCCAGGGTAGGCCAGCGACAAGCCTGGCTAAATGCGGTTTGGGTAGGAATACCTGCGGGTCCGGCTCTATAGAAGTCTTGTACCGATTGCTCGTCGGTACGGGAGATGTCCCACTGCTCGAGAGCATCGGCTAGTGATCCCCCATAAGCGGTGGGCAGGGAGGCATCGATCAGCCCCGCAGTTTCCAGTTCTCCGAGAATCGCCATGACGCCACCGGCCCGGTGGACATCTTCCACATGGTATTTCTCCGTGTTGGGTGCCACTTTGCACAGCTGCGGCACCTCGCGGGAGAGTCGGTCGATATCCTGTAAGTTGAAGTCGATATCGCCCTCCTGGGCGGCGGCGAGTAGGTGCAAAATCGTGTTGGTCGAGCCGCCCATGGCGATGTCGAGAGCCATAGCATTCAAAAATGCCGTGCGGTTGGCAATATTGCGGGGCAGGGCGCTCTCGTCATTTTTTTCATAATAACGCTTGGTCAGCGCAACGATTTCACGGCCTGCGCGCAGGAACAGCTCTTTGCGGTCTGCATGGGTGGCCAACAGGGTGCCATTGCCCGGTAGCGAGAGACCCAGAGCCTCGGTCAGGCAGTTCATGGAGTTGGCGGTGAACATGCCGGAACAGGAGCCGCAGGTGGGGCAGGCGGAGCGTTCATACTCGGCCACCTCTTCATCGGTGGCGCTATCTGTGGCGGCGATGACCATGGCATCCACCAAGTCGAGCTTGTGGTCGGCCAGTTTGGTCTTGCCGGCCTCCATGGGGCCGCCGGATACGAAGATCACCGGGATATTTAGGCGCAGGGCGGCCATCAGCATTCCCGGGGTGATTTTGTCGCAGTTGGAGATACAAACTAGGGCATCGGCACAGTGGGCGTTGACCATGTATTCCACCGAATCGGCGATAATCTCGCGACTGGGCAGGCTGTATAGCATGCCGTCGTGCCCCATGGCGATACCATCGTCCACAGCGATGGTGTTGAATTCCTTGGCGACACCGCCGGCTCGCTCGATCTCCCTTGCCACCAATTGCCCCATGTCTTTCAGGTGCACATGGCCCGGTACAAACTGGGTGAATGAGTTGGCGATGGCGATAATCGGCTTGTGAAAATCCGCGTCGGTCATGCCTGTGGCGCGCCACAGGGCTCGGGCGCCGGCCATATTGCGTCCGGCGGTGGAGGTACGGGAACGATATCTGGGCATGATACAAGCATCCGGCTGGGAAAATTAGAGTGCCAGCTTAGCAAAAAGCCGATATTCGGGATAGTTTCGCGCGGTGTTGAGCCACCGCGCTTATCTCTAGGATGAGTATTTCGGTTGGGAGGTGTTAAGAGCCGTTATCCTGGCCGAGGTTTTTGCGCAAAATACGTGAATTGCGCTGGATGTTGTACAAAGATTTACGTGAGGTCGGTAGGTCACTGACTCCCACTTGCTCAAAGCCCTGCTCGATAAACCAGTGTTCGGTCTGGGTGGTGAGCACATAGAGTTCGTGGATATTGACTGTGCGCGCCTGTCGTTCCAGGTGACGCATAAGCTTGGCGCCGCGGCCTCCGCCACGAAAATCTGGATGACTGGCCACGCAGGCGATCTCAGCCGCAGAAGTATCGCCGTTGTCATCCCCGATGGGATAGAGTGCGGCACAGGCTACGGGAGTGCCATCGACTTCCACCAGAGTGAAGTGCTCAATCTCCGCTTCGAGCTTTTCCCGTGAGCGCCGTACCAGGACGCCTTGCTTTTCCAGGGGGCGAATCAGCCCGAGAATCCCTCCCACATCGGTAATACGCGCCCGGCGCACCACTTCGTAACTATCCCGATAGATCATGGTTCCGGCACCCTCGCGACGAAACAGCTCCTGGATCAGGGAGCCATTTTGGCAGTAGCTGAGGAGGTGAACCCGGGCAATGCCGGAGTTGCAGGCCTGAATGGCACACCGCAAGGTTTCGCTCTGCACCCGGTTGGAGGCCTGTTCTGCCTGCACAATACTGAGCTCATGGACAGGGTTGCCGTCGAGCATCAGCTGAGAGGGTTCACGGAATAGAACCAACTTTTCGGCACGCAACACCCGTGCGGCTTCTGCGGCCAGGTCCAGGTAATTGATGTTAAAAAGCTCACCGGTCAGCGAGGTACCCAGAGGCGACAGCAATACCAAGGCGCCCTGGTCCAGGGCTTGTTCAATCGTATTGATCTCCATACGCCTAACCGTGCCGGTCCAGCCCAGGTCGACGCCATCCAGGACACCACAGGGACGCGCGGTGACCAGGTTGCCGGAGATTACTTTCAGGGCCGAGCGGGCCATCGGGGAGTCGGGGAGCCCCTGGGAAAAGGCCGCCTCGATATCAAAACGCAACCTGCCAACCGCAGCTTTTATGATTTCCAGACTCTCCCGGTCGGTAATGCGCTTGCTGCCGTGGAAACGGCTTTCTATACCGTGTTCTTCCAGGGCGCGATTTACCTGTACTCGGCAACCGTACACCACGACCAAGCGGACTCCGAGACTGGCGAGCAGTGCTAGGTCGTGGACCAGATTGCGGAAGTTACTGTGTTCGAGTCCGTCGCCGGGAATACCGACAACCAGGGTGCGACCGCGCAGATCGTTGATATAGGGCGCCGCGTGGCGGAACCAGTTAAGGGAGGCGTTCTCGTCGGTCACTAATACCTTTCCGTCTAATAAAGTATTTGCCTGTGTATCGGCGCGGGTGGTTAGTCATCTGAAACTGGGATGGCTTTAGCTGCTTAGAGGCAAAAACGCCCGATCAGATTGCGTAATATTTTTACCATCGGCTCTATCCGGTCGAGCCCCAGGTATTCATCCGGTTGGTGGGCTTGGTCTATGTCGCCGGCGCCGAGCACGATAGTGTCAATATTCATGCTCTTCAAGTAGGGGGCTTCGGTACCAAAGGCGACGCTCTCGGCACTGTAACCGGTGAGCTTCTCCGCAACCCTGACCAACTCAGAATTTGGGTCCTGCTCGAAGGGCTCGGTACCGGGAAACAGCGAAACCATTTCGAGGTGAATTCTATGTTTGTCGATGCGAGCCTGCAGCCGTTCATTTAACTCATTGCGCAGCTCTTGCAGGGACATGCCGGGCAGAGGGCGCACATCAAATTGCAGCTCTACGTTGCCGCAGATTCGGTTGGGGTTGTCGCCACCGTGGATACAGCCGAGGTTCAGGGTGGGAACGGGGACGATAAATCCGGGGTTTCTGTACTTTTCCTGCCACTCCCCGCGCAAGTGCAACAACTCTCCAATTACCGAGTGCATGGCCTCCAGGGCATTGGCACCGAGGCTTGGGTTGGAGGAGTGCCCGGATTGCCCAGTAATGCGTACAGCCTCCATCATTACGCCCTTGTGCATGCGAACCGGGCGCAAGCCGGTCGGTTCGCCAATTACCGCATAGCGGCCGTGGGGCCGCCCTGCTTTAACCAGTTCTCTGGCACCGGTCATGGAGGTCTCTTCATCGGCGGTGGCGAGAATGGTCAGGGGGTGGCGTAGAGGTTTGTCGACAAAGCTGCGGGCGGCTTCAATGGCCAGGGGGAAAAAGCTTTTCATATCGCTGGTACCCAGGCCATAGAGGCGATTGTCGCGCTCCTGCAGGCTGAATGGGTCCGATTGCCAGCGTCCATCATCGAAGGGAACTGTGTCGGTGTGCCCGGAAAGAATAAGGCCGCCTTCGGCGCCCTCGCGTGCGCCCAGAGTGGCAATGAGGTTGGCTTTATTCACGCTACCCGGCAGGGGCATCAGCTCGACAGAGAAGCCCAGGGTTTCAAGCCAGTCCGCGAGTATCTCCACTACGGGGCGGTTACCCATATCCAGTGCTGGATCGGTGGCACTGACGCTGGGGCAGGAGATTAATTGCCGAAGTTGAGTCTTGAACTCAGGTACTGCGATAGGCGCCATGGGGATTGTCCCTTGTTTTGTTGCGTCGCTCGTTGAGGATAACCGCCAACGCGATCGCACATCCACCTAGAGCCAGTCTGGGAATGTCCGCATCGCGGTTCCAGATTAACAGGTTTACCAGCAGGCCGGCGGGTACCAGGGCATTGTTCATTGCGGCAAGAGTTGCGGCGGAGACCTGGGTTGCGCCCTTATTCCACAGAAAATACCCGAGGCCGGAGGCTATAAGGCCGAGCCACAGCAATACGCCCCACTGGGTGGTGGTTTGCGGGTATTTGGGTCCACCCAAAATTGCCCATGCACTCACGGTGATGACCGCCGCTCCCAGGAAAAACCAGCCAAAAGTTTGCCTTGGGGGGAGTGCTTGTTCCCGCTGCATAAATTGCTTGTAGGTGACCTGGCCGATAGCAAAGCACAGGTTAGCCCCCTGGACTACAACGAAGCCCAACCAGTAATCGCCACTGGGGGAGTCCCAGCGAATAATGGCCGCCCCGGAGACTGCCAGCAGTGAGATGGCCAAATTCCACAGTGACAGGCGTCGCTCAATCAGATCATAAAGCAGTGCAATGTATAAAGGGGTAAATATGGTAAACAGCAGCACCTCAGGCACGCTGAGTAGCAAAAACGACTGATAGTAAAAAAGGTACATTGCGCCCAGCTGCACGGCGCCAATTGCCATCAGGGTAATGGCGCTGCGGGCACTTGTTCTTCGCCATTGCAGCAGGGGCAAAAACACCAGCGCGGCTAATAAAACTCTTGTCATCGCCGAGAAATAACTGTCTACCTGGCCAGCGAGATAGACGCCGATCAGGCTAAATGAAAAGGCCCAGAGCACGGTGACAAGGATCAATAGAGGCATGGTGATGCTTTCTCGGGAGCGGAAAATATACGGCTAGCAATAGCGGGTGAGTATTGCTTGGGCGAACAATAAATGGAAGTGGCCGCCATCCGCAGCCGTGAGAGGCAGGCAATGGAGATGACTCAATCGAAAGTGCCGGGGCTGGAGCATCGCCCACGCCGGATGGCGTTGCTGTTACATACTGCGATTAGCCCGACTGTTGTTGCGAGCCACCTGGTTGCCCCAGCGCAGCAGGTTCACATTGCAATCATTGCGGTCGATAAGCACTTCAATCAGGCATAGGCCATTACGTTTCTTGGCTTCTGTAATGGCTTTATCGAGTTCCCCCTCGCTGCTGACCTTACACCCCCAGGCGTTGCCTTCCCCGGCGCTGAAGGTTTCGACTAGCTGGGCATAATCCCAGTTTTTAATCGTATTGTAGGGGCCATCGTGGATCTCCACCTCAATGGTGTATCCGCCATTGTTGATCAGAAAAATAATCGGGTTAACCCCGTAGCGAATCATGGTGGAGATTTCCTGAGCGGTGAGCTGGAAGGAGCCGTCGCCGATGCAAGAGATCAGGCGGCCTTTGCTCATACCGAGTGCGTAGCCAAGACTCGCCCCCACAGACCAACCGATGCTTCCATATTGCATCTGAATTTCAAACTGTGCCCCCTCGGGTAATGAGAGCTCCATACCGTTAAACCAGGAATCCCCAGTTTCCACAAGCAGGGTACTTTTGTTATCGAGCAATTTTTGTATTCGCGCAAACAGCTGTCGAGAGGTGAGCGGCGTGTCCGGCTTACCGGGCTTGAGAATATATTTGGGGCTGCTAACCCGGCGGTAGGCGGTCAGGGCTCCATCGTTTGCGCTCAACTGTCCGGCAAGGGCATCCAACAGATCCCTCATATGCACATTGCTGTAGCAGGTCTCCCCCAATTGAACTGATGTGGGTTGAACAATGATGGCCTTTTCACTTTGGAAGCACAGCTGGTGTCCGGTAGTCGTGTAATCGGTAAATAGGGGGCCGGCAAATAGGAGTGCATCTGCTGTGTCCACTATTTCACTGCAGCCAGGAGTGCTTACCGGCCCCCAGTAGATGCCCATAAAGCTCTCCATAGTTTCTGGAAGCAGGCCCTTGGCGTCCGGCATGGAGGCGAGTCCGTATTTACAGCTGTGCGCCAAATGGCACAGAGCCTCCTGGGCATTTGCCGCGCGCACCTTGCTGCCGGCTATCAGTACAGGGCGTTCAGCGGCGTTTAGGAAGTCGGCGATATGTTCCACCGCGGCGGCGAGGGAGTCGGGGTCACTAGTCGGTCGACGGGCAAAACCCCGCGGAATAGGGGCGGAGGTCGAAGCGTTGGCAACATTGGCAGCGATCTCGATATAGACCGGCTTGCGTCGCAACATGGCGGTATCCAGGGCGCGATCAATGGCCGCGGGTGCCAGCCTGGGGTGGTGGATGATTACGGTTTCTGCGGTGACGTATGAATACATCTCCCGCTGGTAGCCATAATTCACCTTTCCCAGTGTGTGGTGCAGGTATTCCCACTCGGCTTCAGAATTCGTATTTGGCCCCCCGGAAATAGCGATCAGGGGGAGGTCTTCGGCATAGGCACCGGCAACCGCGTTGATCATGCTGAGCCCGCCAACAGAAAAGGTCACCACAGCTGCGGAGGGTCCTCCGGTTGCCCGCGCATAGCCGTCGGCGGCATATCCCGCATTCAGCTCGTTACAGCAGCTGATCATCTGCAGGTCCGATTCCAACAGTAGCTGGTCGAGCAAGACCAGGTTGTAGTCGCCAGGCAGGGCAAAGTAGTGGTTGATCCCCACATCTTTTAAACGCTGTGCCAGGTAGGTTCCAACGGTCCAGTGCTTGGTTTCTCGTGTATTCATGGGGCGATATTCGTTTTCAGCGGGTGAAAGCCTGGTATGGAGGCGGGCTTAGGCAGGTGAAGCCGTGTCTGGGACAGCTTAGTCCAGTTTCTGAGGGGAGATAACGGGGAGAGATTGGGGCATTTACAAGGGGAGCAGCGGGCCAACAATGAATATATTGGAAATCAAAAAAGGGAAGCTGAGCTTCCCTTTTTTGACGGATACTGCGTGGCTGCTATCAGCCAAATAATCCCTTGAAAAAGTAGAAGAACAGGATCGCAATACCGGCACCTGCGGGCAGGGTAACCACCCAGGAGGCGGCAATCGTGGTGATCATGCGCAGGTTCAGTGCGCCGATGCCCCGGGCCAGGCCAACCCCTAGTACCGCGCCCACCAGGGTGTGAGTGGTGGAGATAGGCAGACCGGTGCCGGAGGCCATCACTACGGTGGCAGCGGCGCCGAGCTCCGCAGCAAAACCGCGGCTGGGTGTAAGTTCAGTGATTTTGCGGCCGATAGTGGCCATCACCTTGAACCCGTAAGTAGCGAGGCCGACCACGATACCCAGGCCCCCGAGCAGCAGAATCCAGGAAGGCATGGTTGCCTTAGCGGTTACCGCACCCATTTGGATGGTGTTGACTACCGCCGCCAGCGGGCCCACTGCGTTGGCCACATCGTTGGAGCCGTGGGCAAAGGCCATGGCACAGGCGGTGAATATCATCAGGATGGCAAAGACGCGCTCTACGTTGGCAAAGCGGTTTTCTGCTTCGATAGAGGGGTCGCGCTTAATACGCTTGAGCATGGTGACGCCAATTCCGGCGACGATCAAACCGACAATCGCGGCGATACCGGCATCCTGCAGGAAGCTGAGCTTGATATCCGCATCTTTGAGAACGTGCTTCAGGCCCTTGGTCAGAGTCACCATGGCGATCATCCAGCCCACGGCAAACATATAGAAGGGGATATAGCGCTTGGCGTTGGCGAATGGATCTTCGGTGTCGAGAATCAGGCGCTGCACGCTGCGGAACAGCAGGAAGGAAATGGTTCCTGCCAGCAATGGGGAGACCACCCAGCTCGCCACAATACTGCCTACCTTGCCCCAGGCCACCGCATCGGCAGAAATACCCACGGCAGAGAAACCGACAATGGCGCCAACAATGGAATGTGTGGTGGATACCGGCCAGCCGAGAATACTGGCCACGAGCAGCCAGGTGCCTGCGGCGAACAGGGCGGACAACATGCCGTACACGAGCAGCTCAGGCTGAGAGGCAAAGATCTCAGAATCGATAATGCCTTTGCGGATCGTGGCGGTTACCTCGCCACCAGCCAGATAGGCGCCGGCAAATTCGAAAATCATGGCGATAATAATCGCCTGCTTGATAGTCAGTGCCCGCGAGCCGACTGAAGTGCCCATGGCATTGGCGACATCGTTAGCACCAACACCCCAGGCCATAAAAAAGCCCGCGACACAGGCCAATATCAACAGAATATGGCCATATTGACTAAGAACTTCCACGTTGAACCCCCTAACGTGCCAACAACAACTGCAAACGGTTACCCACGCTGTGGGCGCGATCGGCCAATTCGCCGATCCATTCAATCACCCGGTAGAGGAACATCACATCTACCGGCGGTAAGTCTTTTTCGATCGCGAACAGAGAGGCGCGAATTTCAATTTCCAACTTGTCCGACTTGCGCTCAAGCTCATCCAGCTCTTCGGTCATGCGCTTGGCGATAGTCACCTCGCGCCCGGCGAAGCCGCTCTCCAGCAATTCATCCAGTTCATTGATTGCGCGCAGAGCCTGGGCGGAAGTGGCCACGGCGCTTTCAACAAATGTGGTCATCAGAGATTGCAGGCTCTCGGGAATCTGCATTTTCCGGCCAATTGCCAGCCCGGCGATATCCTGTGCCGTGTTGGCCACTTCGTCCTGGGCATGCAGCAGCTCCAGCAGGTCGGAGCGGGAGACAGGCATAAACAGACTGTCCGGCAAGTGCAGGCGCAGGTCTCTCTTGATGTCATCGGCGCGGTTCTCTGTAGCAGAGATACGTAATTGAATCTGTTCCGCCTCCTTCAAATCGCCTTTAATCAGGGCGTCGAAGAACGGGATCAGGTCGGCCGAAGCCTCGTGGGCCGTAGCCATGTGCTTCTCGATCGGCTTGATCGGTGAGCGGCCAAACAGATTGGCAATATTCGACAGGGCCATGGTTTGCTCCATTGCTCAGGGTGCGAAAACGGCGGCATGGTACCCCAATCGGGGCCACTTCGGTAATAGTGCGTTAACGATGCACTGTCTCCGATAGTTGATAGGGCTACAATGCGTCGTCATATGAGAATAAGGGGGCATGCCGATGACAGAGAGCAGAGCGGCGGACAGGTTGCTGGATTTACGTGGATTGCTGGAGGATCTCGTTGCCCAGGGCTATGTGAGCAGACTGGATGCCAATCGTATTGTGGGCACGCCGCGTACCGCAGAGCAGGCACAAATGCACCCGCTCAGTTATATCGCCAGCTGCGACCTGGCCAACCAGAGGGCTCCAGGTATTTTGCTGGGCGACGAGTTGCTCAGTGCCTGGCTGGCGGAGAGCGCTGATCACCCCCTCTACCATATCGACCCGCTCAAGGTGAACGTGAGCGCGGTGACCGAGGTGATGAGCTTTCAGTTTGCCAAGCGCCACCAGATTCTGTGTGTCGAAGCCGGTGCAGAAGAGCTAACCGTGGCCACGGCCCAGCCCTTTACCCACGGCTGGGAGGAGCAGCTGGAACACACCAGCGGACGCCGGGTGCGGCGGGTGGTGGCGGACCCGGCGGATATCAAGCGCTACTGTGTGGAGTTTTACTCCCTGGCAAATTCTATTTCCGGTGCCAGTGGGTTGCAGGGCACCTCTGCGGCGAATAATTTCGAGCAGTTGTTAGAGCTGGGTAGCCTGAAAGACCCGGAAGCCAACGACCAGCATATCGTCAATATCGTTGACTGGCTGTTGCAGCACGCTTTCGACCAGCGTGCCAGTGATATACATATTGAGCCCCGGCGCCAGGTGGGGCGTATTCGTTTCCGCATCGATGGAGTCCTCCATCCGATCCACGAGCTGCCCGATCAGGTCAATGCGGCGGTAACCAGTCGCCTAAAAATCCTCGGGCGCATGAATGTGGCGGAGAAGCGCAAACCCCAGGACGGCCGAATCAAGACTAAACGCCCCGATGGCAGCGAGGTGGAGCTGCGTCTCTCCACCCTACCCACCGCCTTTGGCGAAAAGCTGGTGATGCGTATCTTCGATCCCGAGGTACTGGCGCGTTCCTACAGCGATCTGGGACTCGCCGGCACCGACCTGGCCCGCTGGCAGGCGATGCTGGCAAGACCTAACGGCATTGTGCTGGTAACAGGCCCTACCGGTTCGGGTAAAACCACCACGCTGTATACCGGCCTTAAGCAATTGGCCACCAGTGCGGTTAATGTCTCCACCGTGGAAGATCCCATCGAGATGGTGGAGGAGAGTTTTAACCAGACCCAGGTGCACCACGCTATCGGCTTCGATTTTGCCGCGGGCATTCGCACCTTGATGCGTCAGGACCCGGACATCATTATGGTGGGGGAAATCCGAGATCTGGAAACCGCACAGATGGCGGTGCAGGCGGCACTTACCGGCCACCTGGTGATCTCCACTCTACACACCAACGATGCTCCCACGGCGGTGACTCGTCTGTTGGATTTGGGTTTGCCGCACTACTTGCTCAAGTCCACCATCCTCGGTGTTATGGCCCAGCGCCTGGTGCGAACCCTGTGCCCCTCGTGCAAGCGCGAAGACACTATCGACGAGGCCGACTGGCATTCCCTGGTTCGCCCCTGGAAAGCGCCTCTACCGGAAAAAGTGTATGCCCCCGAGGGCTGCCTGGAGTGTCGCAACACCGGCTACAAGGGCCGCCAGGGTATCTATGAAATCCTGCCGTTCAGCGAAGCGGTGCAAACCATTATCACTCCCGACTGTGACTTGCAGCAGCTTCGTCGCCAAGCAATGCGCGAGGGTATGAACAGTCTGCGTTTATCGGGGGCCAAGAAAGTGGCCGCTGGCCTAACGACCGTGGCGGAAGTATTACGTGTGGCACCACCACCGGATATCGCTTTTTAATAGAGCTAAATTTCCGCTACAAAAAGTGTGGGATAAAGTGTGGAATACAAGTAGCTTGGGATAAAAACTGTGGGCGGTAGTGCTGCCCCTGCAGAATTCCTCATTTGGAAATAAGGATCGATTCCGCATGATTGATAGCGCCATCTGCCCCGAACCCCTGCGCCCGCAATTACAGACTCTGTGGCGAGAGTGGAGTGAGACTGCGGGCCCGGCGATGGCCACCGAAGTAGAGGCGTTGCTGCAGAATCAAGCGCTTGGGCTGGCATTGGCACGCAGCTTTATCGGTTCTGAATTCTTTTATCGACAGTGCCGGCGCCATCCGGATTTCCTCATGGAGTTATTGCAGCAGGATGATCTGGGTCTGCAGCTGCCCAGTTTTGATAGCGATGAAACTCTAGATCTGGCCCTGCGGCAGCTGCGCAACCGAGTGACCGCCGAGGTTATTTTCCGGGACTTTGCCGGCCAATGGGATATCCCCAGAGCCTGCCTGCGCCTCAGTGAACTGGCAGAACTCGCTATCAACACGGCCCTGCAGTGGCACCACAGTCAATTGGTACAGCGATATGGCGAGCCCCGGGATAGAAGTGGCCGGGCTCAGTCTATGGTGGTGCTCGGTATGGGCAAGCTGGGCGCGCGCGAGCTGAACCTCTCCTCCGACATCGACCTGATTTTTGCCTACCCCGAACCGGGACATACTGACGGCGATCAGTGCGTAGAAAATCAAAAGTTTTTCCAGCGCTTGGGTCAGCGACTGATCAAATCCCTCGATGCCATTAATGCCGAAGGCTTTGTGTTTCGCGTGGATATGCGTCTGCGCCCCTATGGTGACAGCGGCCCTTTGGTGAGCCATTTCGCTGCGCTGGAGGATTACTACCAGACCCAGGGGCGTGAATGGGAGCGCTACGCCATGGTTAAGGCGCGCCCGGTGGCAGGTGATCAAGGCGTTGCCGCTGAGTTGATGGAGCTATTGCGGCCATTCACTTACCGCCGCTATATCGATTTCAGTGCTGTCGACGCCCTGCGCGAGATGAAGGCTCTGATACAGCGACAGGTGCGTGCCCGCGGGCTGATCGACAATATCAAGCTGGGGCGCGGAGGTATTCGCGAGCTGGAATTTATTGTGCAGGCTTTCCAGTTAATTCGTGGCGGACGGGTGCCTGCACTGCGAGAACGCAATTTATTAAAGATACTGCCACTGCTGGAAACCGACGGCCATGTGGAGCCCGGGGTTGCCGATGAACTGGCCAACTGCTATTTGCTGCTGCGCCGGGTGGAGCACGCTTTGCAGGCCTATAAGGATCAGCAGACCCAGGCGTTGCCGCAGGACACTGCAGAGCGCGAGCGGCTCGCATTCGCCCTTGGCCGTGACAGCTGGGATCAGTTGGCTGGGGAGTTGGCAGCCGTCCGCAATGTGGTGGAGCGGGAGTTCGATACGGTCATTGCGCCACCAGAGGAGATCGCCGAGCCCCATGTGGCGGAAGAGTGGCAGGGGTTGTGGAGCAGCTGTGGCGACGAGACCGGTAAAGAGATCAATCTACAGACCCTGGAAAATGCGGGCTTTACTCCGGCGCCGGAGGCCCTGGGCCTGCTGCGGGATCTCAGTGTCTCTCCTATGGTGATGGCACTGCCGGCATCCTCGCGCGAACGCCTGGATCACTTTATGCCCTTGCTGCTGGCTGCAGCCAGCTTGCAGGAGCGACCGCTGTTGGTGCTCGGTCGGGTTCTACCCCTGGTGCGCTCGGTACTGCGCCGCAGTGCCTACCTGGTACTGATCAATGAAAATCCCCCGGTGCTCAGCCAGCTGGTACAACTGTGTAGTGCCAGCCCAAGGATTGCTGAGCAGCTGGCGCGTCACCCCATCCTGTTGGATGAACTACTGGACTCCCGCCGCCTGCTGGCACCGGCCACGGCGGAGGATATTGCCGATGAGCTGCGGCTTGAGCTATTGCGTGTTGATCACGCAGATCTGGAACTGCAGATGGAAACACTGCGCTATTTCAAGCAGAGTCAGAGCCTGCGTATTGCCGCTCAAGAGGTCAGCGGAGCATTGCCACTGATGAAGGTGAGCGACTCTCTCACCTGGTTGGCAGAGGGGATATTGCGACAGTCGCTTAATTTGGCGTGGGCACAGATGGTGGACAAATACGGCCTACCCGCAGGGGCAACCGCCGAGAATATGCACTTTGCTATCGTCGCCTACGGCAAGCTTGGGGGGTTGGAATTATCCCACGGCTCCGATCTGGATATTGTATTTGTGCACGATGCGGATCCTCAGCTTGCTACCGACGGTGCAACCAGCATCGACAATTTGCGTTTCTATACCCGCCTGGCGCAGCGCCTGATCCACATCCTGCAAACCCGTACCCTGAGTGGACCGCTGTATGAGGTGGATACCCGTTTGCGCCCTTCGGGTAACTCGGGCCTACTGGTCACCTCCATGAAAGCCTTTGAAAAATATCAGCGCGAGAGCGCCTGGACCTGGGAGCATCAGGCGTTGGTGCGCGCCCGCCCGGTTGCAGGGAGCGAACAGCTCTGCAGTGACTTTGAGGCCCTGCGCTTGAGATTGCTTTGCGAGCCGAGAAATGAGGGAAAATTGCGCGAGGAAGTGGTTGGGATGCGCGATAAAATGCGCTCCCACCTGGATAAGAGCAATGATCAAAATTTCGATCTGAAACACGGCCCGGGCGGTATTGTCGATATTGAATTTTTGGTTCAATATGCTGCTCTGGCCTGGGCACAAACTTCGCCCTCGATCGTGCGATACACCGATAATATTCGCATTCTCGAAAGTCTGAATGACGCGGGCCTGATGCCGGCCAAACAGGCCGAGCATCTGATCGACGCCTACAAAGCCTACCGATCTGAAGGTCATCGCCTGGCACTACAACAACTGCCAGGGATAGTGAGCGATGACCGCTTCACAGCGGAAAGAAAGACCGTTCTAACAAACTGGCAGCAATTGCTTGGTTAAACCCCAGCTTCACCCTGCTGCCCGATTAAACTGTTTTTCAGGATTTGTAGGAGTTGCCCCATGTCTTTTGCCGACCGCGACGGCGTTATCTGGTTTGATGGTGAATTAGTTCCCTGGCGGGATGCCCGCGTGCATGTTCTGACTCATACCCTGCATTACGGAATGGGGGTCTTTGAGGGGGTACGCGCTTATGAGACCGATCGTGGAGCCAGTATCTTTCGCCTTCAGGACCACACCCGCCGTTTATTCCGCTCTGCGAAGATCATGAATATCCCCATACCCTACGATGCGGATGCCCTGAATGAAGCTCAGCGTCTTGTGGTAAGGGAAAACAGACTCCGGCACGCCTACTTGCGTCCAATGGTATTTTACGGCTCTGAAGGTATGGGCCTGCGCGCAGAGGGGCTAACTACCCATGTAATCGTTGCCTCCTGGGAGTGGCCGAGCTATATGAGCCCAGAGGCATTGGAACGTGGTATCAAGGTTAATACGTCCTCTTATACCCGCCACCACGTGAATATCAGCATGTGCAAGGCCAAGGCCAACGGTAATTACATCAACTCGATGCTTGCTTTGCAGGAGGCGATTCGCAACGGTTGTGAAGAGGCGCTGTTACTCGATCCAGAGGGTTATGTGGCCGAGGGCAGTGGGGAGAATTTCTTTATCGTCAGGGACGGGACTATTTATACCCCAGAGCTGACCTCCTGCCTGGATGGCATCACCCGCGATACCGTGATCGAGCTGGCCAAGGAGTGTGGCTATCGGGTGGTGGAAAAGCGTATTACCCGGGATGAAGTCTATATCGCCGATGAGGCCTTTTTTACCGGCACCGCCGCAGAGGTGCTACCCATTAGCATGCTCGATGGCCGCTCCATCGGCAGTGGTCGTCGCGGCCCAATCACCGGCCGCTTGCAGGGGCTTTATTTCGATGTGGTACATGGCCGCAGCACAGCACACCGAGGCTGGTTGAGTGATGTGGATGATGCCGGTTTGCAAAATGGTAGCCACATTGCCGTTGCCTAGACTATAAGGTCTGGATTTAACCCATTCCAGATAGGAGGGCCCTAAGAGCCCTCCCCAATTCTTCTCCAGGGGAAAGTAGTACCCTGCCCGCTGTTCTCGTAGAATGCCCAAGTTAATTATCCCTCTGTATTCTGTGGGTGTCCGCCCATCGCAGGTTTAATGTGAATCGAAAGCGTTGAATGGTGAGTTCAATCTTTGACCCTGCTTGATGGGGTACCGATTTAGTGAGTCATTCAGGGCCATGGGAGTCGTTGGTGTTACCAATTAAAAACCTTGCAAAGGATTGGAAAGGCATTATTTCTCAATTTTGGCAGCGCAATGCGTTGATCGACGTTTCTGCAAACCTGCAATTGCTCGGGGGAGCTTTGCTACTCCTTTACGCAGCTTTATTTCCCTTAGCTAGTGATTATGCAGATACCGCAAAAACCCTTTTTATCGTTCTTACTTTCTGGGCGCTTTTTACCCGCGGAAGACATTGGCTGAACTCGCCAGTTGGGTGGTTTTTTGCAGCTTCCTTATTAGTGCAGGTGTTATCCTGGGTTGGCATGCTGGTGGAATATCCTAGCTGGGCCGAATCCTCGCCAAAACTTCATCGCCTAGGGCAGTGGTTTTTATTTGCTGCTATTGCCTGTTGGCTGGGAGGCAGCACCCGCAATACTTTAACTCTCTGGTTGACGGCTTTAATCGCCATACTATTGGCTCCCTGGATTGCGGGAGGAGGATTTTCTGAGTGGGCGTATGGAGCCATGGGGCAGCGGGTCGAATTTGGTTTTCATAATGCCCAGCATACTGCGATTATCTTTGGTGTTGCGCTGCTCGGCTTAGCTGTTTTTTCAAAGCGAATATTTAACTATTCAGGAGTGTTATCTGTTCCAAGTTTAGCTTGGGCCGTTGCTGTTGGTATATGTGCCCTGGCCGTGCTTTATTCACAGACTCGTGCGATTTGGTTTGCTATAGCGATATCTCTGTTTACCCTACTAATAGTTTACATAGTGGTAGTTTTTCGCAAACCGGGTAAAGGCATTTGGTTGCGCTTGCTGTCTTGGGGGGCGGTTATCGGTGTAGCTATGATCGCCCTTTGGGGGAAAGTTGGGGATGTGGTGATCAAGCGCCTTGGATTAGAGAGGAGTACAGTTGATGCCTTGCTCTCAGGTAACCTTGAATCGATTCCCTATTCCAGTATCGGCGTCAGGATACACAGCTGGCATGCTGCGGTTAATTGGATAGCCGAACGCCCATTACTCGGTTGGGGCGGTAAAGGTCGGCGTCTTGTTATTCAAAACCTGCAGGATATGCCACCGGAATTTAAAAATACTATCGGGCACCTGCACAACAGTTATCTTGACCTGCTCGTGAACTATGGATTTCTAGGGGCCTTGGTGTGGGGAGCGTTTAATTGCTGGCTATTCTTGGCAGCTTATAAAAGCTGGCGTAAGGGCTTTTTACCGGGGGATTTCTTCCTTTTTTATATTGGTTTTATGATTCTTTGGCTGATTGCTAATTGTTTCGAATCTTATCTTTTCTATTCCAGTGGCCATTTTATATTTGGCATTGTAGTTGCGGGTATTGCTACTCATATTTTTCGAAGCAAGAGCACTCCTGAGCAGGGCCGGGCTGTTAGTGAGTGAATATGGGGGGGGAGTCCCCCCTCAGTGGGGCAAGGGCGTCTTATCCTTTGGGGCGCCCTACACAATAATACTCGATCCCACCCTCGCTCATATACTGGGGCTCATAGAGGTTGCGGCCATCAAAAATAACTGGATTGTTTAACGCATTAATAACGGCCTTAGCATCAATGGCTTTAAATTGTTGCCACTCGGTAGCGATAATCAGGGCATCCGCTCCAGATAGCGCAACCTCTTTGGTACCACAGAGTTGCATATCTTCGCGTACACCGTATATCCGTTGACACTCCTCCATTGCCTGAGGATCGAAGGCCTGAACCTTTGCGCCGAGCTGCCAGAGCTGCTCCATTAAGGTGCGGCTGGGCGCTTCGCGCATGTCGTCGGTGTTGGGTTTAAAGGCAAGCCCCCACAAGGCAAAGGTTTTCCCTTTCAAATCCTCACCAAAATGTTTGGTGATTTTTTGTAGCAGGTAGCTCTTCTGGGTTTGGTTACGCTCCTCCACAGCATTCAAGATACTGGGGGATACGCCCATTTGGGTTGCCGTCGATATCAGTGCTTTTACATCTTTGGGGAAGCATGAGCCGCCATAACCGATGCCTGCGTAGATAAATTGGTAGCCAATGCGAGGATCGGAGCCAATACCCTGGCGTACCTGCTCGATATCAGCGCCCACATGGTCGGCGATTTGTGCCATCTCATTCATAAAACTGATTTTGGTGGCCAACATGCAATTAGCTGCGTATTTGGCCAGTTCCGCACTGCGAACATCCATCGTGATAATTTTTTCATGGTTGCGGTTGAATGGCGCATAGAGCTGACGCAGAGCATTTTCTGCCGAGGCGCTGCGGGTGCCAATAATGATGCGGTCTGGTCGCATACAGTCGCTGACTGCCGAGCCCTCTTTGAGGAACTCGGGATTTGACACCACCTCGAAGGCGATGTTTTCGGCGTTGCGTTCAGTCAGTCGATCAGTAATTGCCTGGCTCACCAAGTCTGCGGTGCCAACGGGAACCGTAGATTTATTGACGATTACTTTAGGGCTGCCCATATAAGTGGCGATAGACCCGGCCACCGCGAGCACATGGCGAAGGTCGGCCGAACCGTCCTCATCGGGAGGGGTGCCGACTGCGATAAATATGACTTCTCCGTGCTCAACGCCCTGTGACGCATCAGTACTGAAATTCAGGGTGCCATTTTTCAGGTTGCGCTCTATCAGTGGGGATAAGCCGGGTTCATAGATGGGAATAACCCCTTTTTTCAGGTCTTCGACTTTCTTCTCATCAATATCAATGCACAAAATATTGTGGCCAACTTCAGCCAAAACTGCGGCTTGAACTAGTCCCACGTAACCGCTGCCAAATACCGTTACATTCATGAGTATCCCATTACCTGTCGCTGGAGGGGCTTTGTTGCCCAAAAATCATGCGCGCAAGTGTATCAGATATTGCTACCCTGCCCTGATGGATACTCGGCATATCTTATGTTTCCTGTTCGTCGCCAGGGGGACAATAAGTTATGCTTATGGGCTTTTATGTATGGGGTTAACTGGCTTTGCAGCTGAGGGTTTGGCGTTTTCTCGATGGTAACCGGGCGCATGAGAAACAAAGTGCGGCGTTGGTTCGTGGCCTGGATAAAAGTTTTGCCGGGCAGGTACAGAGTTTTGATATCCCGGCAGAGTTGAGTGCCTCGCGTATCTTTCTGGGGCGTGCGCAGAAGCTCAACCAGCTACCCAAACCGGATTTCCTGATTGGCACCGGGCGCAAGAGTCGCCTGCCGATGTTGGCCGCGCGCCACCGTTTTGGTGGACGTATTGTGTCGATCAACCGCCCACAGTTGCCATTCAGCTGGTTTGATTTTGCGATTGTGCCCGAGCATGATCGACCGCCGCCGCTTGAGAATATTATTCTAAGTCAGGGCGCTCTGACCGAGCCGTTGCCGGATATTGTTCCACAGGTTGGGAGGGGATTGATCCTTCTCGGTGGTCCGAGTAAACATTATTCTTGGGATATTCAGTCGATTCGCACCCAAATCACGCCACTATTGAGCCAGCCTTTGGAGTGGCAGATTTCCAACAGCCGCCGAACACCAGCGGGCACACTGGAAGAACTGTCTGGAGATAATGCCAGCCTTATCGACTGGCACTCATGCCCCCCCGGTTGGGTTCAGGAGCAGATGGCGACAGCTGAGCAAATCTGGGTCAGTGAAGACAGTGTTTCCATGTTGTTTGAGTCGCTGCAGAGTCGCGCGCGGGTAGGGGTGATCCGGGTTCCCGGCCGGGGTAAGTCCAATAAGGTTCGTGCCGCGGTGCAAAGGCTGATCGATCAGGGAATAGTCAGCGAACACCTGGAAGAAGTGCTGGCCCAGCCACAGCGTCAGCCTCTGGACCAGTACCTTCTGTGTGCTAGGGCACTTTTACGTCGCTGCGGACTCCTGGCAAATTAGCCTTTCAGGCCGCGTGCCTCAAATTTTCTCCAGGGTACCTTCTTATCAGAAACCTCCCACTCCACTCGAAGCCACATACGCTGGATTCGACGGTGGATATAACGTCTGGCAAAAAAGCGGGAAAATCGCGGCAGCGGTAGGAAAGAGGCACAACCTAAACCATCGATCAGGTAGATCTGTAAACGCCCATTTTCTCTACGTAAAACCAGGTTGTGAGCGATTAAGTTTTTGGTCAGTACTTCGTATTTCAGCAACCAGCCGGCAAATTCTTGCAGCGCTGTACGCACTTCTTCATCCAGGCCGTGTTTGTTTAAGTACTGGCGTAGAGTGGAGGCTGGAGCCCCGCTCTCATCTAAAACCATATCTGTGACAGCAGCTGGCCCGAGACTGGTCTGCTGAATGCCATACCAGCGAGGCAGGTGTTGCCATAGACCGGTTCGCTCCCGTTGCAATGCTCTCTGACTATAACCCTCTAGCTCGCGCAGGTTATCGTCAAAGCTATCGAGGCCGCGCCATCGTTTATACCAGGGGGCCCTATCCAACAGTATCTGTGTGCGCCCTGGGCGCATCACTTTGACACATAAGAGGGAGTCTTGTGGATGCTGATAGCAAAAGCGGTTGCCCCCACTGGCGAAGGGCTCACGGTTATTCAAATCTATCATTGTGCTGCCCCCTTTCTGCTGTCGAGCATTGTGCGATAGATTTCCATGGTATGGGCAGCCTGTCGCTCTAAGGTAAATTCCTTGGTGAGATGAGGTTTTAGCAGGGGAGCCTCCAGTAATTCCAGTGTGCGCTCGAGGAGCATTTGCTGATCCCCTTTATTCACCAGCCCCTGTGGGAAACAAGCTTGTAGGGACTCGGCTGGGCCACCGATGTCATAACCGATAATCGGAGCGCCTATCGCGGCCGCTTCGATCACCGTGCGCCCAAATGGCTCCGGGCGTTGCGAGAGATTGAAAACCAGAGCGGATTGTTTATACCAATAGCGGATATCAGAGCGGTGCCCAACAAAACTGATGTGATCCCCAACCCCCAGTTTTTGCACTTTTTCTTTTAGCTCTTGTTCGTAATGAACCTTATTTGCTTCGCTGCCACCGAGGATTACTCCATGAATTTGGGAATTTAGCGGAGCGAGCTTGGCAATTAGCTCAATAAAATCTTCCTGGCCTTTCCAGCGGGTCAAGCGCCCCGGCAGTAGCAGCCAGCGCTTTCCCTGGAGTTGTGGAAACTCGCTGCATGTCTGTTCCATCCAGTCAGCCGGAAGGCTTATCTCTGGGTGAAACTCGGTGGTATCCACCCCCCGGTAGACAATCTGAGGGGGCCTTTGTAGGTCGTTGGGATAGTTGTCCAGCAGGTAATCGTTTACGCATTTGGAGATGGCGATAACCTGCTCGGTTTTCGCCATGATCGCACTGTAGCGGTTAGTGGAGTAGAGCCCATGTGCGGTGCTCAGTAGCCTGGGGCGGCTTTCCTCAGGCATTTTTTTCCAGGCCAGGTAGGTAAGCCAGGCCGGCACTCGGGAGCGAACGTGTAGAATGTCCGCATTTAGTTCGTGTAACAGCCTACGCAGAGGGCGCACCTGTAACAGGCTGGTCAGGGACTTTTTGTGGATCGGTAGGGTGATATGCTGCGAGCCTTCGCGCTGCAGCTGCTCCACCATGCGGCCACCACTAGAAATGACTATAGATTGATGTCCTGCTCGGACCAGTGCACGGGCAAAATCCACGGTTCCGCGCTCAACTCCGCCCGAGTTCAAGGCGGGCAGTAGTTGCACAACTTTCAAGTGACCAGCTCCGAGTAACCAAGAAGAAAATGTTCTGCCAATGATATGATGACCAGGCCTTGGTTTCCTGGCAGAAGACTCATTATATGCAGTGAAGCCTAATCCAGTACAGTTGGTGGTACAGCCTACCAGCATTTGTTTACTTCTTGTGAAGCCCTTTTTGTCGATGCGAGTTCTGTATACCTTTATTTTTCGAGCGGCATTTCCATTTGTTTTGCTGCGCCTCTGGTGGCGCGGCCGCAGCCAGCCCGAGTATCGGCAGCGCCTTGGAGAGCGACTGGGAAAAGTGCCGGAACGCCTCAGCCGCACACCGTTGCTCTGGGTACACTCAGTTTCTGTGGGTGAAACACTCGCGGCGATACCGGTGATTGCCCAGCTGGCGGCTCGCCATCCCCATTGGCAGTGGTTGGTGACAACGAGTACCCCCACTGGCTCGGAGCGAGTGACCGAGGCGTTGCGCCCCATTCTTGGTGGACGCTTGTTGCACTACTATCTGCCCCATGATCTGCCCGAGTGCCTGACTCCATTTTTGCAGGCTTTGCGCCCAAATATGCTGGTAATTGTGGAAACTGAACTGTGGCCGAACCTTCTTCATCTCTGCAAAAAACACAATATTCCCACGTTGCTGGCCAATGCCCGGCTCAGTGAGAAATCCGCCCGGGGCTACGGCAAGCTGCCTAGGCTTACCCGGTCGATGCTGGCCAACCTGGACAAGGTTGTCGCCCAGTATGATGTGGATGCCCAACGATTTATTGATTTAGGCTTGCCGTCACAGCGAGTGCAGGCCAGTGGCAATATTAAGTTTGACCTGAATATTGATTTGGGGCTGGCCAGTGAGGCTCAGGTTCTGGCTCACCAGTGGCGTGGCGCAAAGGAGCGGGCAAAGGGGCGTAAGGTGTGGTTGGCGGCCAGTACTCACGCCGGTGAGGATGAAATTATCCTGGATGCCTACAAAGTGCTGGTCAAAACTTTTGCAGATTTACTTCTGGTATTGGTACCCCGGCACCCCCAGCGTTTTGAGAGTGTCGCGCGACTCTGCCAGGAGCGGGGCTTTAGAGTGACCAGGCGCAGTGAGGGGCGGGCGCCGTCAGCCCGCGATCAAATACTCCTGGGGGATACCATGGGAGAATTGCTGCGCTTCTTTGGTGCGTGTGATGTGGCCTTTGTGGGTGGCAGCCTGGTTCCCGTTGGCGGGCACAATATGATTGAGCCGGCGGCCTGGGGAGTTCCTGTTGTGTGCGGGCCTTTCCTGCATAACTTCGCTACCGTTTCCCAGCTATTGAAAGAAGCAGGTGGTATGGAAATTGCCGAGGATGCAGCCGCTTTAGCTGCTCAGTTGCATGAGTGGTTGGAAAATGATCAGAAACGTATCTCTGTAGGCCAGCGCGGCAGGGATGTCGCACAGGAAAACAGCGGTGCATTGCAGCGTCTGTTGGATGAAATCGAAGGCTTGATGCCTTGTTTGGAAGGCCAGTGAGTGGATTTGAATCCACTCACTGGCCAGTAAAACTTACTTGGAAGGAGCGGCGGCGCCGGCCTCGGCAACGCGGGATACATGCAATGCCGGGTTCAGCATAGCGTCCAACTCCTGCAAGTCTTTGGGCGACAGCAGTCCGGATACTTGCTTGAGATTGAGAGTATTTAGAATGTAGTCATACAGGGCATTGGCATAATCCGTTTCCGCCTGGAAGAGGGTGCGTTGGGCCAGCAATACATCGACGATATTTCGCGTGCCCACTTCATAGCCCGCCTGGGTTGCTTCCAGGGCACTTTTGGCGGAAACCACTGCCTGTTGCCGAGCCGATACACGGGAGACATCGGTCACAACCAATCGATGCAGGGTACGGGTGGTCTGGATAGTATTGCGCTCGGTCAGGTTGCGCAGATCCTGGGCCTGGAAGGATAGGTTGCGCGCCTCGCGGCGATTGGCACTGAGCAGACCGCCGGTGTAGATGGGGATATTCAAAGTTATTGAGGCAGCAGAATCCCGGAAGTCTTGGTCCCGTGAGAAAGTTGTTGAGCGATTTTGCTCTTCGAAAGGTGGATCGAATATAAATTTGGACCTTTGCTCGCCATTCGATGTGAATTTACTGTACGAGAGAGAACCTGTCAGTGTCGGCAGGTGCTCACTGGCGGCAGAGCGGGCGTTATAGCGGGCTGCCTCGGCATTGAGGCGCGCAGCTTTTAGGGTGAAGTTATTGGCCAGCGCGAAATCGACCCAATCGGCGCGATCTGCGGGCACAGGCGGAGCCACCTGGAAGCTCTCCACCAGCGGCGCAACTTCATCGTGGTAGCCGCCGGTAAGCACAGAGAGGGCATCGAAGTTGCTGAGCAGGCTGTCCTGAGCGGTTAGACGTCGTGCTACAGAGCTGTCGTAGGCGGCCTGGGAGTCATACACATCGGTAATTGCCGTCAGTCCCACCTCGAAGCGCTGCTGGGTCTGCTCCAGCTGCTTGGCCAGGGCTTTTTCTTCAGAGACGGCCGCTTCCAGCACATCGTAAGCCCGCAACACATCGAAGTAGGCGGTGGCTACACGAATCATCATATCTTGCTGGTTGGCGCTATACTCTGCCGTGGCCAGCTCGGTTAGCTTTTTGCCCTGCTGATAGCCAAACCAAGCGGGGGCATCAAATATTGCCTGGCTCAGACTCGCATTGTATGTTCTTTCGTTAAAAGTACCCGAATCTCGTTGAAGAAAATCGACCAGATCAAGGTCCACATCGGGAAACTCTTCTTCATCAACAGGTTCAGCGCTTGCAAATTGATTGTTCTCGTGAACCCTGGCGGCCAGGATTTGCGCATTGACCTGCGGCAACAGAGGAGCGCGCAGCTGGTTTTTAGCCTCAACCCCAGCGTGGTAGGCGGCGCGGTCTGCGGCTAACTGGGGATCGTTATCCAGCGCCTGCATATAGATATCCCACAGGGTGTCGGCCTGGGCCTGCATGGCGCCGAAGCCCAGCAGGGTTGCGGCGATTAGTTTCTTCAGTGGACGCAACTGGCGGCCTCGCGGCTCTTTGCGGTTACTTCTTTTCATCTGTTTCAACTTCCTGTGGCGGGTGCGGTCTTCAAGCTTCTGTCAGTTATTTGGAGCGGCACTCGAGTTCTGATTCTCGGTGGGTTCCTTTGGCTCGTATTGTCTGATGGCGCTGCCAGTCTCCCCAATTAGCAGTCGCGAGAGTGTACCCGCGGCTAGTCTAAGCGTCGAGGCGACGCTTTGGGCTTTTTGGTATATCTTCGTTAAACCGACGCGAATGTGCGTTTACCGGTAACTGCCTGGCAGTATCAGGGCAGCATTGAATAGGGCAATGGCCCTACATTGCAATAGACGCGCCATCGAAGTATTTGGATGCGGCAAAAATTGTGCAGAATAAGGCAAGGACCTCTGGCACATGAATCAGCTGCGCAACAATAAGCCGATACCCTGGCAGCGTGCCTGTCATGAATGTGATCTGTTATTGACCGGCGGTTTGGCACCGCCAGGCCAAAAACTGGTTTGTCCGCGATGCCGTTGCACTCTGCACCGCAACAGCAATCACAGCGTTTATTACACTATTGCCCTGAGTCTGACTGGGCTATTGCTATTTATTCCCTCGGCCAGTCTGCCGTTACTCAAATTCTCACTTTTCTCATTTGGTGCCGATAATACCCTATTGAACGGGGTTCACTCCCTTTACAAAGCGGGTTTTATCTGGCTGGCATCTCTGGTGTTGTTTTGCAGTGTATTGGCACCCTTGGGGAAGTTCCTACTGCTGTTGTTTATCTGCTGCGGCAGTGCCTGGAAGTTCCTGGATCCGGCGGTTGCTTTTTCGGTGCGCTGGTACCAGCACATCAAGGAGTGGGGCATGTTGGATGTCTACATGCTGGGCATCCTGGTGGCGCTGATCAAATTGAGGGACCTGGGAAAAATGGATGTGGAACCGGGACTTTATTGCTTTGGTGCCATGATGTTGGTGGCCAACCTCTCCTCCCTCAGCTTCGATCAAAATGCTATTTGGCAACGTATGGCACTGCGGCGTGACTTGCGCGGGGCTGCGCTATGAGTGCCCCGCAGAAAGCGCTCAAAAATGGAATGAGCAGCTGCCTGAGCTGTCATCAGTTGATTATTTTACCGGCCCGGGGAGGGCGCTGCCGTTGCCCCCGCTGTGGTGCGAGTGTTTATGGACGCATTGATGGCAGTTTGATGCTTACCTGGGCACTGACAATCACCGGTGCCTTGCTGTTACTGCCTGCAAATATCCTGCCGATTATGAGTGTTATTTACCTCGGTGCCGGTGAACCCAGCACAATTATCAGCGGTGTGATGCAACTCTATAACAGCGGTATGTGGGGGATTGCCCTAATTGTTTTTGTGGCCAGTATTGCCGTGCCGGTAATGAAATTACTGGGATTGATATTGCTATTAGTACAGATTCAGCTGCGATTGCATTTTGTGCCGACCCAGGCGATGAAAATTTATCGGGTGGTTTCCGGAATCGGGCGTTGGTCGCTATTGGATCTATTTATGATCTCGATTCTTGCGGCTCTGGTGGATATGGGGTTTATCGCACAGGTCGCTGCCGGCCCTGGTAGCACCGCTTTTGCCTCGGTGGTGGTGGTTACCATGCTGGCGGCGCGCTCTTTCGACCCGCGCTTGATATGGGATGCACACGATGGAGATCTGTATGCAACTGCGGTAGAGCCGGAAACGGCTCACAGGAGTGCGGCAGAAAATGGCTGACAATGTGCCTGAGGATAATGAAGTCATAGAGCCCCGGGCTTATGAGGGCGCCCAGCGGGGGCAGGTTCGCAGGAGCCGGGGTCTACCGCTTGTATGGATATTGCCACTGGTGGCCGGTTTGATCGCCGCCTGGTTGCTTTACCAGGATATGGCTGAAGGGGATGTGCACGCGAGCATCTTGTTTCACTCCGGCGATGGCCTGGTGAAAGGCAAAACGGTGGTCAAATATTCGGGTGTGGATATAGGCGTTGTTCAAGATGTACGCCTGGTACCCAATGCTAAAGAATTAAACGGCGCCGATGGCGTGATGGCGGAAGTCAGTCTCAACCGCAGTGCCGAGTATCTCCTCGTGGAGGGCACCGAATTTTGGGTAGTGAAACCGGAGCTGTCCATTACCGGCATCAGCGGATTGGAGACTCTGCTATCGGGCAACTACATCGCCGTGGAGTCCGGCAGTGGCAAACGCAAACGGGAATTTGTCGCTCTGGATCGCCCGCCAGCATTTGTTCGTGGCGATGGCCTGCGCGTGGTGCTCAAGTCCCGCAGGCTCGGCTCCCTCAGTCGAGGGTCACCGGTGTACTACCGCCAGTTGCGCGTGGGGCAGGTGGCAGACTACAGCCTCGATGAAGACGGCAACCAAGTTGGTATCGAATTATTTATCCGTCGCGAATACGCTTATCTGGTACACCGGGGCAGCCGCTTTTGGAACAGTTCTGGGATTTCGATTGAGGGGGGAATCAGCGGTATCAGTATTAACCTGGAATCTCTCGCTGCCCTGTTTGCCGGTGGTGTCAGTTTTTACACGCCGGAATCCCAGCGTCAGTCGCCACTGGCGGTCAACGGCACAGAATTCAAACTCTATAAAAATTTTGCCGCGGCAGATGCGGGAATTTCTGTCACCCTAAATTTTGATCGGGGCGTCGATGTAACACCCGGCAGTACCAAGGTTTACTACCAGGGAATCAAGGTGGGCGAGGTCAGTCGCGCTAAAGCCAATGCCAGTATGAATGGAATGGAAGTCAGAGTGTTGATGGACCCGGCTACCGACGACCTGCTCAGTGAAAATACGCGTTTCTGGTTGGCGCCGCCCACCTTTGATTTTAGTGGTGGCCTGAATGAATTAATTCAGGGCAATCGCATTGAGGTAGAGCTGCGTCGCGGACAGCGCTCCCAGCGCACTTTTTCCGCTCGTGCCTCGGCGCCACAAATGGACCCCAGGGTGCCAGGGCTGCATTTACGTCTTACCTCCCGCAACCCGGGCTCACTGCAGCGGGGGGCTCCCGTTTATTTCCGCCGTATCGAAGTGGGCAAAGTGCAGGGAATGGAATTGCGCAGAGACGGCGAAGGCGTTGAGGTGTATGTGGTGATTGAACCCCGCTATGCGCACCTGGTTAAGCCGGGTACCCGTTTCTGGAATATCAGTGGGCTACGGGCTAGTGCGAGCCTCAGTAGCGGTATCGAGGTGCAGGCAGACTCACTGATGTCGCTACTGCGCGGTGGTGTCGCATTTGGTATGAGGCGCGATGACCACGAAAAGGGCGGGCCCGTGCAAAATGGCGACCAGTTCCCCTTATACCGCAGCCGCGAGGCAGCGTTGGAGGAGGGCATTGAAATACACATTTATTTACCCAGTGCCGAGGGACTTAAGGTCGGGGCCCCATTGCGCTACAAAGGTGTACAAATTGGGGAAATAACCCGTTTGCGTCTCGGCAGGGATCTCAGTGAGGTGCAGGCGCGAGCGAAGCTCTATCACCGCGGTGGCAACTTTGCCCGTGCGGGCACTCGTATCTGGGTGGTGTCGCCACAAATTGGTATTAGTAAAGTTGAGCATCTGGATACGCTCATTACCGGCCGCTACTTGGCCCTTGAGCCTGGTGGAGGGCCCCCGGAAACAGAATTTTATGCCGAGTTACAGGCCCCGAAAGAGGACCTTGCCGAAACCATGAGTCGACCTGGTCTGACGATAATACTCGATGCCGCCAGGCGAGGCTCTCTGGTGGCGGGCAGTCCCGTCTATTACCGCCAGGTTCAAGTTGGGGAGGTTACCGGTTTTGAGTTGGGAGAGTGGGCGGACCGGGTATATATCTATGTGCATATCGAACCGCAATACCGTCCGCTTGTGCGCGAGTACACAGTTTTTTGGAACGCCAGCGGTGTAGATGTGAATTTTGGGCTGAAAAGTGGTCTCAACATTAATACTGAGTCTGCTCAGGCCCTGATTAAGGGGGGAATTGCTTTTGCCACACCCGAGCCGCCATTTATGGGATTCGAAGTGGAATCCGGCAGCCATTTCCCACTCTATCCACGTGCGGAGCCCAAGTGGTATAAGTGGAGTCCTAAGATAGAGCTGTATAACTATGCAGAACCGGTCAAATAAGTAATAAAGTCAAGGAGTATTTATGCGTTACATAACCATGGGACTAATGACACTGCTGTTTTTGGCCGGGTGCCAGGAAATGCAAGTGGAACGGGTGAATACGGGGGCCCAGCCGGTGGCTTTTTCCACTTATAAATGGGGAGTAACGCCCCTCAACGATGTGGATGCCTCTGCACAATTGGTGGAGCTGGATGAGGAAATGCGCGGCACGGTGGCGGCCCAATTACAGCAGCGCGGTTACCGTCAGGTAGCCCAGGACCAGGATGCGGATATGGTCGTGGATTATCAGGTGGCTGTGGTGGATGAGTTTTTTTCCGGAGATACCCGGGACCCAAGCTGGGACAAGCAGTTTGACAGCAACGCACCGCAAGATGTGGTGGAATTGCCGCCACTTACCGATGCTCCACTGGTGATTATGAGTGTGGGGATTGGTCGCCCTGATGGCGTGACAATTTGGGGTGGCAGTGCCAGCGAGCTGCTGACCCGCCCCGATAGTGTTGAACAGCGTCAACGCCTGATTTCACGAGGCGTCAGTGAATTATTACGGGATCTGCCACCAGCCTATCAGTGAACCGAGTTATTATCGGTTTTTTAAGCTTCCCTACCTTTCATCCCGCATCGCCGGCCATTGGCCGGCGAAAAATTCTTAAAGTATCAGAGAGCTACCAGTTATTGGTAGCAATATTACTAACCTTTTTTGTTTTCACGGCTGCAGAGGCAAGGCCGTGAAAATACTTTGAAGGCTTTCTGCAATTTTTATAAGAGCTAGGGGCGCCCGCGTCTCATTAGGTTGTCGTAAAGCTCAATGTAGGAGTCCACGATAAATTGCTTCGAATAGCCCTGCGCATACACTTCAGCGGCATTCTCAATCAGACTCTGGCGTAAATCCGGGTTATCCAGCACCGAGCGGACGGCCTTGGCCAGGGCATCGGCATCGTCGATGGGAGTAATAAGTCCGCTGTGACCATCACTGATCACTTCGCCGGGTCCCTGGGAATTGGTGGCGACAATCGGGCAGCGATGTGCCCAGGACTCCATGACGATGGAACCCAGTCCCTCGTGCCGTGATGGGCATACAAACAGATCCGCGGTGCGCATCAGGGTCGTGACGTCGTTGCGCCAGCCAAGGAAGCGCACGCGCTGATCCAGGCCGAGCTTGTGACACAGCGCTTTCAGGTTGGCCTCTTCTGGGCCGGTACCGGCGAGCCACAGGGTGGCGTCAGGTATCTGCGCCAGGGAGTGCAGCAGGACATCAAAACCCTTGTTGATGTGCAGGCGGCCCGCGGCGAGGATCAGGGGTTTGTCTTCGGGGGTATCGAAACTGTTGCGCGGTAGGGGTTCTACCGGAGTCTCATCGGCAAAATTGGGGATATGAAAAATACGCTCCCTGGGAATACCGCCATCGATCATATGCTGGCAAATACCCTTACTGATACCGATCCAATAATCCGCGTGGCGGTAGTATTTCAGGTTGTAATAGTGACCGAGCCGGCTGACCAATAGGTAGTTTTTTGAGTTGGGGGTGATAATGGTGGCGCGCCCCATCCAGGTCATCACGATGTCCGGCTGCCAGTTATTCAGTGCCTCGCGGTAGACTCTGCGACCGAGAAAATCCAGTTTGCCGCCAAACTTAAAACCTTCGGTTTCGACCCCATTGTTGCGCAGCGCCTGCACGCGGTGATCGTGGTTGCGAATAAAGGCTTTCTCATTAATCTCAGCGCGCGGATTCAATCCGCTCACCAGGCGCACGAAAAAATTTTCCGCACCGCCGTGCTCGGCACCGGCAAGGACCTGCGCCACTCGAATTGGCTTGTTACTCATAAATCCAACGTATTCTGTGTAATTCTTCCAGCGGCCGTTATTTCAGCGTGCCATCCAGGTTGATATCGTGCGCCCAGGCGTAGTCGTGACTAAAGGGTTGCAGGCTGGTGGCCTCAACAATGTACTGGGCGTAGAGTTTTGAGTTCATTTCGGTGTGGAAAAATTCCCGGGCTTTTGCTGCCCAGGCGCGGCGCTTGGCATCATCAGCATGGAACTCGCGGATTTTTTCCAACAGGTCCTGCTCATCGGAAAAGTAAACCACGCTCTCTGCAGGCAGTAGTTCGTCGAAGTGCAACTTGTCACTGGTGAACTGCAAAATACCATTGCCGGCGAGCTGGGCCATACGCGCTGAGGAATACCAGTAGTGGGTATCCTGGCGGTTAAAGTTCAGCCCCATTTTAGTTTGTGCCAGGGCGCGATCGTAGTCCCTCCCCCAAACTGGCGCTTCACCAAAGCTGCCGTAGGTTTTGAAGTTCAGCGAATCTCCAAGGGCATCCTTGAGATTTTTCACCATTTGCAGGCGCTTGGTGAAATTGTTGCTGTTGCTACAAAACAGCAGATCGATAGGCAGATCAGTGCGTTCGGCATTATTGAGGTTTTCGATGGAGGGCTCGACCGGGTTGGGCATGTGGTAAACCCGGGCATTAATCCCCTCAAAAATACTCAGTTCGCGGCGGCCGGTGGAGACAAAGACAGCATCGGCCACTTCGGCGCGGTGCTTGATACGTTCAACATTGCTGGGCACGAACAGCGGATCGTTATTGCAGTGTGCGATCAGACAGTTGGGCTGTTGTTGCTTGATCGCCCTCAGGGTGTCGTTACTGATCATGTCGCAGTGGCCGGCGATGATCAGGTCGGGCTCAAATGCTTCGACCGTTTCCAACAGGCGGCGATTGGCTTTGCTCACCCCCAAGTCGCGGATTCCAAAGGGCGCTTCAAAGGCTGCCACATCCCGGTCGCTGAACACCTGTGTATAGTGGTCGTTTTTGATCAGGCCAAAAGTCAGTTTCTGTGCCCAGCTAACCCGCGTCTTACCGTAACGGCGCAGTTGCTGGTAGGCGATATTGAGCACTCTCATGGTGGTGCGGTCTCTAAAAAAATCCAGGGAGATAATACGTATGGCCGCTTGCTATAGGGGCTGGTACGGTGGGCGCAGAGTATAACAGCTGCATCCCGGTCATATAGTGCCCAAGTATGCAGATCCCACTCGCGCAGAAGGTCAGCGAACTAATGTCAAAAATGAAGAGTCAAAAGGGTTTGCCCCCAGAGTTTTCCGCAGATTCTGTAGAAGTTGTTTCCAGGGAGACGGTCTATAAGGGATTTTTTTCCATGTTGCGGTTGCGGCTGCGCCATCGCCTTTTTCGCGGTGGCTGGAGTGAAATCTTCACTCGGGAGCTGTTTGTACGCGGTCCGGCAGTGGGGGTATTGCTCTACGATCCTGATCGGGATCTCGTTGCGCTTACCGAGCAGTTCCGTATTGGCGCGCTGGAGCGGCCGGCGGGCCCCTGGTGCCTGGAAGTGGTGGCCGGCATGGTGGAAGCCGGGGAAGACCTGGAGGATGTAGCCCGTCGCGAAGTTCTGGAAGAAGCGGGGCTTAAGGTTCAGGCGTTGCACTTTATCCACAGTTATATGCCCAGTGTGGGTGGCAGTTCCGAACGGCTGCACCTGTATTGTGCGCTGGTGGACTTGAGCAGTGCAGAGGGTTACTTTGGCTTGGAGCAGGAAAACGAAGATATCCGCCTGCGGGTGTTTTCCAGAGACTCGATACTCGCCACCATGGCGGGGGACTATGCTCCAGGTGAGAACCCTATCGATAATTCGGCCACCATTATTTGTATGCAGTGGCTGCAATTGAACCGGGCAAAACTAACAAACCACAGGCCAACTGCCTGACTGGTCATTTGCATTGCGCACTGTTACCTGCGTATAGAGCAAATTGAGAGCTGAGTCACGGCGGTCACTGAATTGGAGTGTTGATAATGGCTCTACTGGGCGAGGCTAAAACGCGACGGCGAAGGCAGTCGAAAATGTCGCCAAATGGCAACGGGCGGGCGGTGTATAGAGTCGATCTGTCGTCTTATCATGCCGATTGTGACGCCAACTACCTGCGCTTGACCAAATTGTTGCCAGAGCTTTCACAAAGAGCGCTCTGGCGCTACCAGCTGCCCGGTGGCACTCTGGTGTTGAGAGTAGTGGAGCGCTCCAGATACACCACGGAGGTGTCTCTGGCGGCGGAGGTAAATCTCAACGAGTGTCAGTGGCTGGAGCCTCCGGACCTGACTGTACGCCTCTACCACGATGCGTGCATGGCGGAGGTGATAAAAGCCAATGGTCGCGGGCCGGTGGGTGGTAAAGGAGTGGATACCGCCTATCCAAATCCCCGTATGCAGCGTGCAGATGAGAGACCCCAGGCCAATCGCTTTCTTGGCGAGTGGTTGGAGTACTGTCTTGCAAATGGTCGTGCAGAATTTGAACTGGTGTTGGATGGCCAGAGATTTTAATTCTGCTGCAGAACACATGGATGTGAACACAAGGTGAGCAAGTGATTCGCGAGCACAACAAGTCGGATTCACCCCCGGGGGTGACTTCGCAACGTCTTATCCAGATCACAGATCCACATATCGGCAGCAGGCCCGATTATCAATTGTTGGGTCTGGATACCGGCTACACCCTCGATGAAGTTTTGAACTCTCTTCGAAGTGGGCTACCCCGCGCCCGAGCCCTGGTTGCCACCGGCGATATCAGTGCCAACGGATCTGAGGCTTCCTACTGCCGATTCCTAGAAAAAACCCGCACACTTCCCATGCCCTGGTACTGGCTGCCCGGCAA
The DNA here is from genome assembly GCF_056160005.1 of Microbulbifer sp. ABH2_005. Classification (NCBI taxonomy): domain Bacteria; kingdom Pseudomonadati; phylum Pseudomonadota; class Gammaproteobacteria; order Cellvibrionales; family Microbulbiferaceae; genus Microbulbifer; species Microbulbifer sp. ABH2_005. The sequence continues at coordinate 224,606 of NZ_JBSWWI010000001.1, forward strand.
CCACGATGTCAGTGCCCGCATGAAAAAACTGGCTCCCAATCGCTGTACTGATTTGGTCGCCCTGGGAGATTGGCGTCTACTGCTGTTGGATACCAGCGTAACAGAGCAGATTTGCGGTGGCCTGGACAGCGCACAACTGGAGCGCCTGCAATTACTTCTGTGGGAAACCCGCGATCATCCGGTGATCATTATGATGCACCACCAGCCGGTACCTGTGGGTAGCAAGTGGATCGATGGCCATATGCTGCGCGAGGGCTGTGAAACCTTTTTGCAAATGGTCGATCAGGCTCCTCAGGTAAAAGCCCTGGTTTGGGGACATGTACATCAGCAGTTTGACAGCAACCGAGGCCATTTCGGTCTGCATGCGACGCCCTCCACCTCTGTACAGTTTACTCCCGGTAGCGGCCCCTTCGCCGTAGACGATGAGATGCCCGGTTACCGCTGGTTTGAATTGTTTAGCGATGGCACTTACGAAACTGGCGTGGAGCGGGTGGCTATTTCCAAGTATTGTGTCGATCTCGCCTCATCTGGATATTGATTTAAGTCAAACCGCTGCGCATTCGTAGCGGTACTTCCGTTCCACTACAGCTTCTTCATCTTCTCTCCTGCAAGTTGTTATTGGTTCTCGAGTAGAGAATTCACTGCTTCCGGTATAATGAAAAAATAACTTGGACCTATGCGTAATCGTTATCCCTAATTCATACTATCCAAGTGCATTCCATTCCTTTCTTTCGCCTTTTTAGTAAAGCGCAAGAAAGCATTTCTTTACCAAAGCCCCCTGGTTTTCCTACTGTCTCACCGTACAATGAGGGGCCGGTATTGAGCTGTGTTTTTTCAATATGGGCGAAGGGCGGTGAAAGATGCGGTCAATTAAGAATTTAATTCTGATTTCTATAATTGCCGAGGCTCGAAATTGAGTGGTAATAAATGTTGTGTTGGGAGCCTCTCACCGGATAAATATCCTGTCGGGAAAATGGGAAGTTAAAAATGCAAAAATTATTTTTTTTACCACTCCTCTCATTCCTTTTACTAGTCGCGGCTTGCAGCCAACAGTCCACTTTACAAGGGCGTAGCGATGGATTGGAAGTGCGGCCGAGCCAGCTTGATGAAGTCGCGGCGGCTTTCGCCCTGGATCTCAGTGGTGCTAAGGTTTATATCGCACCGGTTCAGATTGAATACACCAAGCGATTCTCCTCCCTGCCCAGGCGCCAATATCGGGAAAAAGATTATGAGCTGGACCAGAGGGATCTACAGCGACTAAACACTCTGTTGGCACAGAGCTTTAACGATAAGCTGCTAAAACCGCGCAATGCACAGCAGGTGTCGGATCAGGCGGAGGCCTATTACACGCTATCTCTGTCACTGCAAAATTTCTCCCTGGCGGCACCGCTCGATCCATCCCCCTGGACCTGGCGTGTCTATACAGAGCAGAGTGCCTACGCAGAAATGGTAGGTACCTTGTATGATCGTAACGGCAGCGCTGTAATGCATTTCCGCGATCGACGGGATATTGGCGAGAATTTTGGTTCCTCGTCCGGACCGGGTGGACGGCTGGAGCGATTCACCAGTGTCACCTTCTGGTCCGATATACGGGTGGATATACGCCGGGCTTTTGCCAGCCTGGACAGGTCCCTGTTGTAATCGGGGTTGGTGATCAGTGGGATCTGTGAGGAGGCTGACCCCATTGCTGCCATGGGGCGCTATAATCCCCGACTATGCAAACACAAAATCTCAACGGAAGGCCGCTGCTGATCTATCTGCACGGTTTTCTTTCATCGCCTCAGTCCTTTAAATGCCAACTGATGCGGGAGCGGCTTGCTGCCGACCACCCGCAGATCATTTTCTGTGCGCCGCAAATCTCCCCCTATCCGGGGAGTGCTCAGCAATCGTTGCTGCGCCTACTGGATGGCTTCCTGGACTCAGGCAACAGTGGGCCTATCGGCCTGGTCGGTAGCTCGATGGGGGGCTTCTGGTGTACCTACCTCGGTGAGCGCTATCGTTTGCCGGCAGTGCTGATTAACCCCGCAGTCCGCCCATCTCGTTTTATGCCGTCCTACGTCGGTCAAGTGTTACAGCCTTATAGCGGTGAGCAACAGGAGTATCGCCTTAACGGGGCGGACGTTGATACCATGGCGCAATTGGAAGCAGAGATACCCAGCCCGCTGCTCAGCCGCTATTGGCTCTTGGCACAGCGAGGCGATGAAACCCTCGACTACCGCGATGCGGAGTCTTTCTTTCAAGGGCAGCGTCAAACTGTCGAAGAGGGTGGTGATCACAGCTTTCAGGGCTTCGCGCGTTACTGCGATCCCATTGTCGAATTTCTATTTAACCAGCAGTAATTTATAAAAATTATGGCCAATTATTCCGCCGAAGATATTGAGGTACTCACGGGGCTGGACCCGGTGCGAAAGCGCCCGGGCATGTACACAGATACCACCCGCCCCAACCACCTAGCACAGGAAGTGATCGACAACAGTGTCGACGAAGCGCTCGCCGGGCACGCAAAAAAAATTGAAGTAGTACTGCATAAGGACCATTCGCTCTCGGTAAGTGATAACGGTCGCGGTATGCCGGTGGATATACACCCGGAACAGGGCCGCCCCGGTGTCGAAGTGATACTGTCCACCCTGCACGCCGGCGGTAAGTTTTCCAATAAAAACTACCAGTTTTCCGGTGGTTTACACGGTGTTGGCGTTTCTGTGGTGAACGCGCTTTCCAAAGTGCTGGAAGTGACTATCCAACGGGATGGCAAGGTGCACCGCATCGGCTTCCAAAATGGAGAAAAGGCCTCTGACCTAGAGGTGATCGGCGATTGTGCCAAGCGCACCACGGGCACCAGCGTGCGCTTCCTGCCCGATCCCAAGTATTTCGACTCCGCTAAATTCTCCGTGGTGCGCCTGCGCCACCTACTGCGTGCCAAAGCGGTATTGTGCCCCGGCCTGACAGTTACCTTTATCAATGAGCAGGATGGAGAGTCCGACGAGTGGTACTACGAAGACGGTCTCAAAGACTATCTCGCCGCTGCCAATCAAGGCTGGGAAGTATTGCCGGCCGAACCCTTTGTGGGCAGCTTTGCCGCCTCTACTGAAGCGGCGGATTGGGCAGTGCAATGGTTGCCGGAGGGCGGTGAGGTCACCGCCGAGTCCTACGTTAACCTGATCCCTACCGCCCAGGGTGGTACTCACGTGAATGGTCTGCGCGCTGGCCTGCTCGACGCCATGCGTGAGTACTGTGAGATTCGTAATTTATTGCCCCGCGGTATCAAGCTGGGTCCTGAGGATATCTGGGGGCAGTGCTCTTACGTGCTCTCGGCCAAGCTGGCCGACCCGCAGTTCTCCGGGCAGACCAAAGAGCGCCTCTCCTCCCGTGAAGCCACCGCATTTATTTCCGGCGTGGCCAAGGATGCTTTCAGCCTGTGGCTGAACCAGCATACAGAAGAGGGCGATAAGCTTGCAGAATTGTGTATTGGGAATGCACAAAAGCGAATGCGTTCATCCAAAAAAGTCGCGCGTAAAAAAGTTACCCAGGGGCCCGCATTGCCGGGTAAGCTGGCAGATTGCTCCAGCGCCGATACCTCCCGCTCCGAGCTTTTCCTGGTAGAGGGGGACTCCGCCGGCGGTTCTGCCAAACAAGCGCGGGATCGCGAGTTTCAGGCTATCATGCCGCTGCGCGGTAAAATTCTGAATACCTGGGAAGTGGATTCCGCTGAGATCCTCGCCAGCCAGGAAGTGCACGATATTGCCGTGGCACTGGGTGTTGATCCCGGTAGCGACAACCTGGAAGGACTGCGCTACAACAAGATATGTATCCTCGCCGATGCCGACTCCGATGGCCTGCATATTGCCACTCTTCTCTGTGCTCTTTTCCTGCGTCACTTCCGCCCACTGGTGACCAATGGCCACGTCTACGTAGCCATGCCGCCACTGTTTCGTATAGACATCGGTAAAGATGTTTACTATGCGCTGGATGAATCAGAGAAGCAGGGCATCCTCGACCGCATAAGCGCAGAAAAGAAAAAAGGCAAAATTCAGGTGACCCGCTTTAAAGGTCTAGGTGAAATGAATCCCTTGCAGCTGCGTGAAACCACCATGGACCCCAACACTCGCCGCCTGGTACAGCTTTATATCGATGCCGGTGATGACAGTAACCAGCTGTTAGATATGCTCTTGGCCAAGAAGCGCGCCGGGGACCGCAAGCAGTGGTTGGAGAGTAAGGGTAATTTGGCGGAAGTGGGTTAATCTTTAGGTCCGCAAAATATCAATATATGTTGTTCTTACACTTTTAAAAATAGCATGTACTTTGCGCATGGATGCCGAAGTACATGTGCTCCTTCTCAATAATCCCTCCCCCTTTCAAGAAATTTAAATAGTGATACTGGTATCGTCTAGTAACGTTACTAGTAGGGGGGGGGTTCTTTTCATGTATCTTTAAAAGAATATTTAATGTTTGACCTTATTGTTGATGCCGGAGGTCAAATTAAACATTTTGCTGTATATGTAAATCAGGATAAATTCAGTTGGGATGAATTTACGGACCTATTAATTCCGGTTATAGATGACAATTAAACATCTACTCTATCCTTTGTTTATAACAGACTTGTTCTTTTGAAGGGTGTGACAATGCTAAGCCTGTTAGTCACCAGAGTGATTTTTGTCATTAAAGAGCACCGCAGATTATTGGAGAAGCCAGGCTCACCCACCGGATGGCTGGTCGCTCAATGGGCCAAGATCATGGTGTTGCCACAATTTATCCTGGCGCCTTTCACTTTGCTCTTTGGTCGCTGGGAGGGGCCAATGATTTTCTTGGCGCGCTTTTTGGCAATGCACGTCGTTTAATATCTGGACAGAGTGATTCCCTATACCCGAGCCCTAGGGATTTGCCATCTGGTAACGTTCGGCCCACTCTTTATTTGGTTCAGTTTGAATTTTTCTGAGATATATCAAGGCTGGGGAGTCTTTGGGTTTTTATTTGTGATTGAATATATCATTATTGGCCTATGTCTTTACTTTGACCTGAGAGACTTGATCCTCTATCTGTGTGGTCGCCCTTACCCCTGTTATGTGCGAGATTACAATCGAACTGGCTATCTTCATATTAAGGATAAAAGGGTAGAGCAGCCGGTAACATTGTTTTCAATATTCTTTTGGTAGTTTGTCTTGCCTCTAGCAGATTGTTTATCTGAATATGAGTGTGTTGAGAAAAGAATAGATCTAAAGAGTCTCTATGAAGTATTTTCCGTTGTTGTTTTTATTCTATGTTCTGCCTCTGTTCGCTGTAGAGATAGAGGATTTTCACTCTGATGGCTGTAGCGTCTTTCCTGATGGCACACTCGATCAAAGTGATTTATGGTTGGATTGCTGTTATGCCCATGATTTCGCTTACTGGAAGGGTGGAAGCTATGCACAGCGCGAAGAGGCTGATCGCAATTTAGAAATTTGTGTTGCCAAAACTGGGGAGAGAGAAGTAGCGTTGCTTATGCTAGTTGGTGTCAGAGTAGGTGGGACACCATTCTTGCCGACCCCTTTCCGCTGGGGCTATGGTTGGCCTTATTTACGAGGGTATAAAGCCCTGACAGAAGAAGAGCTGAAAGCTATTGAGCGGGTACAGGAGTCTTTACCAGGAGCGCTCTAGGTAATCTAAAAATATTTTCACTTAATAAATATGATCAATTCTATGGCGTTTCCACTGGAGGACGTTGGGAATGGCTGGTGACGAGGTCAATAATAATCAGATTTCTTAGAAGGGATTCATAGGATGTCCTATTTTCGCTGTGTTTTATGGTTCTGTATTACCCTTAACCTGCTGATCTTTACTTATTTGGCTTTTCATTTGGGTTGGAATATTGGGCTTCTTGAGGTTTTACTGGGGATTGTCCTAGCCAATTTCCCATTGCCCTTTATGGTTCGATGGTGTGAGCGTATGGCTAGTGATTTGCGTGGGTACTGGATCAACGTTATCCCTTATATAAGCCCCTTGTTGGTAGGGCTGGGTGGAACAGCGGTATATATTCATGCGGTTCTTCAGGGAGAGCAGGTATTTTGGTTGTATTTAACTGTGCCTATGGCACAGGCAACAGCTTTCTGGGTGCTCCTGGCATTGGTTTTTTGTATTTACCCGTTCATCAATACAGATAAGGAAGAAAATACGGAAATGAAGCTAAACGATAGCGAGGAAAGCTCTATAGAAGGAACGGTCAAACAGCAGGAAAAATCGGGTGAAATTGCATAGAGTTTAAAATATCGTTGTTAAGATCACTGCAGAATTTTTGCCGATAGCTGCTTGTTATCCGTTTTCATCTAATCCCTTTTCCAATAACCGCTCATATTCCTTGGAAAAATGATCTTTCAGCCATTGCATTAAACTGCGTACACGGGCTAGCTGATGGCGCAGCGGAGGGCAAACCATAGAAAGCTGGGTGGACTCTGACCATCCAGGTAATATCTCCTGTAATTTACCCTGTTGGATATCCGCCTGAACATAGATGTCTGCTAGGCGGGTTACCCCAAGTCCCGCCAGTGCTGCAAGGCGCATCGCGCGGCCGCTGACCAGCTTGATACCCTGTTCAACGTCAACTTTATGGCTTGCCTTACCGCGGGTTAGTACCCATTGGTCAACACTGCCGTAAATTAGGGGCACCTGTGAGAGATCCATGGGTTTTAGAATTGGGCCACGCGTTTTGATAAAATCCGGGCTCGCAACATAGCGGGTTTTGATACTCTGCAGTTTGCGTACTACGAGGGTGGAATCTGGCAGCTCCCCCATACGGATTACTAAATCGTAACGATCCTCAATGAGATCGACACGTACACTGGAAAAATCCAGTTGTATTTGTATTTCGGGATAAGTTTTCTGAAACTTGATGACCAGGGGGGCGATAATCTCCTCGCCGATAATCCCACCCACCGCGTTGATATGGATTTTGCCCTTAATCTTCTCCCTGGAGTGTGTTGCCCAATCGGCAGCGCTATCCAGTTGCTGCATCGCCTGTTTGCAGCGCTGGTAATAGCCTTCACCGACTTCGGTTAGCCGCAGCTTGCGAGTGGTGCGTAGCAATAGTTGAACATCCAGGGCGGATTCCAATTCCGAGACTTGCTGGCTGAGCGTGGCTTTGGAGTATCCCGTGTGATCCGCCGCAGCGGTAAAGCTGCCATGCTCGGCCACGGCAATAAAGGCGCGAATGGCTCGCCAGGAGATATTGTTCATAAAATCAAAACAATGATTTCAGATTAAGTGGGTTAGTCATTCTAATACTAAATTCTATACTGCCGATACAGCAGGGTTAATCCAGTACCCAGGGTTATTAATTGCAGAAGAGAAAAGCAGTATGTCTAAGCCATTGATTGTAATAACAGGCGCCAGTTCTGGCATCGGGGCGGCAATTGCTCAGCATATGTCGGATGCGGGACATCCATTATTATTGTTGGCACGTCGTCTGGAAAAGTTAGAGGCGTTGAATTTACCGAACACCCTCTGTCGACAGGTCGATGTAACTGACACTGCGGTTTTATCCACAGCTATTCAGGAGGCAGAGGCGCTGTATGGGCCTGTGGATTGTTTGGTGAATAATGCCGGTAAAATGTTACTGGGGAACATTGAGTCCCAGAACGCCGAAGAGTGGCGGGATATGTTCGATGTGAATGTGCTCGCCTTGATGAACTGTATGCAGGCTGTCCTGGCGGATATGAAATCCCGTGGTCGCGGTACGATTCTCAATATCAGCTCCATTGCTGGGGTGAAGACTTTTATTAATCATGCAGCCTATTGTGGGACAAAGTACGCAGTATCGGCGATTAGCGAAACTGTGCGTGAAGAAGTTGCCGCAAGTGGGGTACGTATCATGACCCTTTGCCCCGGAGCGGTGGAAACTGAGCTGCTAAGCCATACCACCTCAGATGAAATTATTAAGGCATATGAGGAGTGGAAAGCTTCCATCGGTGGAGCCATCAATGCTGAGGATATCGCACGCACGGCGATGTTTATGTACAGCCAACCTCAGCATGTGAATATCCGTGAAGTTCAGATAGCCGCTACCGGTCAGGACAGATAGATAGGTTAAATGGGATGAGAGCCTAAATAACCAATCTTACTTATAGGACTCTTTCTTGAAAATTGTTTGGATGCTGGAGAAGTCCAGCTCTTCATTTCCCTTCAAGCTGTGTAAGCCAAATAAATTTCTGGCCAGTGAGCCGAGCGGGGTATAGCTTCTGCTATGGTCGGCAGCTTGCTGAGCCAGTCCCAGGTCCTTACACATTAATGCCACTTTAAAGCCACCGCGATAATGATTGCTTGCGGGGGTGCTCTCCATAACTCCAGGGTAAGGATTGTAAGTCTGTAGCGACCAGTTAGCGCCGGAGCTTTTTGACATAATTTCGCTCAGTACTTTAGGGTCGAGGCCGTTATCCACACCCAGTTGGAGTGCCTCGGCTGTGCCAATCATATGAATAGCCAGTAACATATTGTTGCAGATCTTTGCTGTTTGTCCGGTACCTGCTGGGCCTGCAAAAAAAACGTTGGTTCCCATATGTTGCAGAACTGTCTTAGCCCTTTCCACATCCTCATGCTCACCGCCACACATAAAGCTGAGAGTGGCGGCAGCCGCTCCTTTGACTCCGCCAGAGACTGGTGCTTCTATGGCATGCAGCCCTTTAGTTTGGGCGGCGTTAATTAGTCGCTTCGAGCTCCTTGCGGAAACGGTGGAACAATCGATTATTAGTGTCTGCTTTTCGATAACTTCCAGTAGATGATCTTTATCAATATATAGTGACTCCACTACCGCATCACTGGGTAGCATGCTAATAACAAAATCTGCTCCTTTTACCGCTTCTTTCGCCGATGCGCATTTCTCCACCCCCTGCTCTACAGCCGCCTGGAGTAAGGTCTCCACTGGATCAAAACCTCTCACAGTGAATCCAGCTTTGATTAAATTACAGGCCATGGGGGCACCCATATGCCCCAGACCGAGAAAGGCTACGATGTTATCCATGGAATTATCCAAAAAATAAAAACTGAGTTGTTAAGTGGTGTTACTTTAACTGTATGGTCATATTTGCTTGTTCGGCGTGTTCGATATCTGAATCGAACCAACGAGCAGTGATCGTTTTTGTTTCGGTATAGAAGCGCACGGCTTGCTTACCATAAGCGTGCAAGTCCCCATAGAAAGAGCTGCGCCAGCCGGTAAAACTGAAAAAGGGCAGTGGAACCGGGATAGGCACATTGATACCCACCTGGCCAACAAGGATTTCATGTTGGTATTTTCTTGCGGCAGCCCCACTGGCAGTAAATATCGAAGTCCCATTGCCGTAGGGGCAATTATTGACCAGTGTTATGGCTTCATCTAAGTGATCTACATTCACTAGGCATAATACTGGCCCAAATATTTCATCGGTATAAATAGACATTTCAGCGGTGACATTGGCAAACAGGGTGGGGCCTACCCAGTTGCCATGGGGATATCCATCAACTATAACTTGTGAGCCATCCAGCAAACAATCGGCCCCCTCTTTTTTGCCGGTCTCGATATAACCCAGCACCCGCTTTTTTGCCGCGGGGGAAATTAGGGGGCCATAGTCGGCTTGCGGATTCTTCCAATGTCCAGGTTTTATCTTTGCCATCGCATCCCGTATTTCGGGGATCCAACTCTGTGCCTCACCGACTAATACCACTACCGAAATTGCCATACATCGCTGACCCGCGGCCCCAACAGAAGAACCGATGATATTGTTGATAGTGGCACTTTTATTAGCATCGGGCATGACCACCATGTGATTTTTGGCTCCGGCAAAAGCCTGTACTCTTTTTAAATACTGAGTACCTGTTTGATAAATATGCCGACCCACCGGTACCGAGCCGACAAAAGAAATGGCTTTAATGTCTGGATCTTTGAGTAAGAAATCCACCTGCTCCCGGCCACCATGGATAACTTGCAGTACCCCTTTTGGGGCGCCTGCCTGCTCAAATAATTCGGCCAGCTTGCATGGTGTAATTGGATCTTGTTCGGAAGGCTTAAGAATAAAAGTGTTGCCACAGGCGATCGCAAGGGGAAACATCCACAGTGGAATCATGGCAGGGAAGTTGAAAGGTGTAATGCCGGCGCAGACACCGATAGGTTGAACATAAGAATAACAATCTATAGCGCTGGCAACGTTTTCAACTGTCTCGCCCATTAATAGCGTGGCAATATTGGCAGCATGTTCAACAACCTCAATACCCCGCCAAACATCCCCCTTGGCATCCTCAAAAGTTTTCCCGGTTTCCTCTGCGAGAATCTCAGCCAAGGTCTCTTGGTGTTCCTTTAGCAGAGCCTGGTACTTGAGCATAATACGCGCTCTGCTAGGGACTGGAGTATCCCGCCAGGATAAAAACGCCTGTTTCGCGGCGGCAATGGCCTTAAGTTGCTCTGCCTCAGTGGTATAGGGAGCCTGGGTTAAAACCTCCCCCGTGGCAGGATTTGTCACATCCAGCCACTCCTTAGCATTGGATTGTATCCAGTTGCCGTCAATGAGAAGCGGAAGGCGAGCGGGAATGGATTTATTCATATTATTTGCCTTACCAGAAACAGGTGGGGAGGTGTCCAACAGTTTAGGCGTTTTAGGTGTTGTCTCAATAGTTAGGGGGCATTTCACGCCGTGTGTTGATGTAGGGAGCCCTGGAACAATTGTGTTAGTAGGGGTAGGAGGGGATTGTGGATAACTACAGTCTGGACAGAAATAGAGATGACACTCTTATGTTTTTAGGGGGGGCTGGCCTTGCCGTAGCTAATACGGGTTAATGGGATTAAATTAGTATTGTGTGGGCTTTCTCAACTTGCGTAATGGGTGTCAGATATTTCCATAAAAGTTGTAGGCATACTGATAGTATGCGTTTTCACTATTTTAAAAGTCGTAGCTCAGGGATCTTTATAAATTAATTTAAATTAGGAGGTGGTAAGATGTTTTATCAAAAAAAAATCAAGTTATTGATCATTTCAATTTTTTGGTCAGTAAGCCACCTTGTCTCGGCCACCACTTTGGATGACCTGAAAGCTCATACACCTACTTCAAATACAACTTGGGCAGAGCAATGGTTCTACAATATTGCTGTACCCGATGTGGGATATTTTAAGGTGAGCCTGCAAACTTATATCGCTCCGGATTTCACTGAGCCAACTCCTAGGCCTTATATTCATGTAGCATTTTCTCCCAAGAATGGCACAGAAGTTAAGTATGACCTTTTTCTGGATGAAGTCATCCTGAACCATCCAGATAACTCAGGGGAATTCTACTACGAGGTTCCTGGAGTCGTTTTGGCGGATGAGGCAGGGATATGGGTCAATCATGCTGAATTTAACTTTAGCATGCGTTGGGCCGGAGACCATCATCATTATTGGCACGGCCTTAACCCTGGGCAAACACCCTTTGGGATAATTCCCGAGTTGCCTGGAGTGGGAGGGAAGTGGTTTCTCTATACGGTGGGAACACCGGTAAAGTATAGTTTTTCTGATGGTGATCGATCTTTAACTGGGCAAGGCTTTGCTCAGCTGGATAAAGGTTGGTTTGATAAGGAATCCAGTGCGGGTGTTATATACACTATGGGGCTTACCGATGACATTTATTTTATGTTTACTGGGGCAAAAATTGGTGACTCAAGTATTGAGATGTGGGCGGGTAGATATATTTCAGACCAGTATGATCTAATTTTTTACCCAGCGTTTAAGAATTTATCGGTTAAACGTGAGCTGGATCCATGTTCTGGTTATCTAAAGCTACAAATGAATAAATTAAAGTATAAGTTGAATCTTGAAGCCTGGGCTGATGCAGGAAGTTTCTATCGGCAGAGGTTTCCTTCGGATGTTATTTTTGGCCTCGGCCAAATTTACATGAAATCAATGCAGGCAAATATCAACTTCTCTCTTTATAAAAGGGGTAGTCTGGTGGAATCCATTCAAGTGCCACAGGGGCTTTTGGAGTTTAGTGGGCCTTTTACCTGTGAAGGGGGCGCGGGGTAGAGTCTGGATCTATTCCCTGATGTATGATTGTATTCTGTTTCTAGGCTAAGGCGACGGTAGTTTGTCGCTTCTTTGTACAATTATTTTCCCTAGTGGGAGCTTTCTTAAGATTGGAATTCTTAATTGGGCGTAAGCCACTCTTGTAAGATTCTATGCTCTATACCACCGATAATGGCCATGCTCGGGTGATTTCTTTCCGGTAAATTTACCACCCTAATATGGCCCTGATCTAGGTTTTTAAAGTGATCATAAGGTGATATAGAGTCAGTATTTGAAGTAAATAAGAGCACCGGTATGGAAGAATTCATAATTAAAGGTTCAATTTTTGTATCTTGGGAACTGATATTGGCTTCTTTCAGTGCGGTTAATGCTCCTATTTTAATCTCATCCTCAGAAATTGCTTTGCTAAGCAGCGGAAAGTTTTCCTTAGCATAAAGATAAACAGCCTGATCAAATTCCAACATGGGTGCCTGTAAAATCAGACCGCTGATATCCTGTCTAGATTGAGAAATTCTGGCCGCGGCAAGGCTTCCCATGGAGTTGCCAAGAAGATAAATGTGTTGATTCTCTATAATGCCTGTATCAATTAGATCATCAATCAGTCTGTTAATGATTTTGCTATCACCAACACCATATTCCTTATTGCCACCGGATTCGCCATGACCAAGAAGGTCTGGAATAACAACATGAAACCCCAATAATCGGAAATATAATGCAGAGTTGAGCATGAATTCCTTTGAGGCGCGGAAACCGTGTAGCAGAATCAAAGTGCCGGAATAACTGTTTTTCAGAGCTTTCCTATCTATGGCAAGAGCTACTGTAGTTGTACTCTGACCTGAGTCGGTTTCAATAGAGTATTTGATTTTGCCTTTTTCCAAGGGGGCGGCATAAAGATAGCTGATGCTAAGATCTCTGTATGTATCTCGATAGTTACCTTTCTTAAACCCCCATGTTTCAATCTGTTCACTGGAAACGATCTCGTCGTAAGGGAAGCTTTTAGAGTGCGTAATATAGTCTGCGATATTTGAGGAGCAAGCAGAAATCAAAACGCAGAATATAGTAACTGGAATCAGTTTTTTTAGTTTCATTTTTATAGGGATAAAATAAGCGGTTAAATCTAATGTAAGTGCACAAAAGAACGAGAAATAGTACTGGTTGTCGATCTCTTCAGATCTGTGGTGACACTTTGGTGTTTAATAAGCTCAGCTGTGAAAACTGCTAGCAAGTTTAAAGGTTTATTTCCCGGTGTTATGCCCTGCCGGTTATCCCGTTAGGTATACTGATTCGGTAGCGAACTGACCGGATGGTCATTTAATATCTTAGTGGATGGAAACAAGGGCACAGGAAGATTCATTAAGTCTGGGGTAGTAAAGCAGTAGGATGGCGGCAGCTAAATAAAATTCACTACCGCCATAATTGTGAGGAAGGTCTTTAACCCAGATTTATCCCGGCCTCTTTAGAGGTTGCATCATAACCATTGGTAGGGGGATTTCCCTGAAGGTTAAGAGTATAAGTTAATAGGGTGTAATCTTTCGGGTCTGCTTTACAAACAAACCCCATAGAGCGGGCAAATGTCTGCACGCGTTTATTATCGGCCGACTCAATAGAGTAAATCCGTTGTAAGCCCTGCTCTTTCGCACAGTCGATCAGACGTTTAAGCATCAATCGGCCGAGTCCCAATCCCTGCCAGTCATCGCGCACAACAACTGCGCACTCACAGGCTTGTCCGTCAGCATCTACAGCGTAATGTGCTGTGGCCACGGCCCTTTGCGCATGGTCACTGGTACACAGGGCAATAAAGGCCTCGTGAATCTGGTGATCATTATCGGTGAGTAGCTCAATCAATTTTTGGCTGGCTTTACAGCTTCCACCAATAAAGCGGTCACGCCGGGTTTCTGGAGATAAATCTTCGATAAGATCTTTCTCCAGTTGGCTGTCACTGCGACAAATAGGGCGTATTGAAACCCTGCGCCCGTTACCGAGAGTGACTTGTTCGATCTGGTGTTCATTACTGACACTGCGATTGTGTGACATGGTTGTGAATATCCCAGCAGCACTTGGCTGCATCATCTGTGGTTCGCAACGAGGGTTGGATATCACAAAGATAGACGCTCGCGTTGCGAACGTGGAACTATGTTACGGTCGTCTCGCCCGAGTGCCTAACAATCCCTGTGTCTATGGCTATGAGGACTAGTTTTAGAGGCTGGAACTATACAGTCAGATTGTTTGTGTTATAGTGCTGCAGCTGATTTTTCTCAGCTGCGTCATTTGTAGGCCGGTGATATACCGGTATCCCCCCGTGAACTTTTCTTAAATTCTTCCCGGAACCCTCTACTGAATGCCGCGCGCCGGCTGGCCGGTGATTTGACGGCTGTGTGCATCGAGCCTTGCTTGCTCTGGATGCCAACTCCGATTTTTCTATTTGCACCTCTGTGGTGCGAATGTGTTTGATTGCGCCTAGGGCGCAGTTTGAGGTTATTTATGTTGTTTGAAGATCTGGGCCTTGCCCAGGAGATCGCCCGTGCAGTTGCAGAGCAGGGGTACAGTGCGCCCACGCCCATCCAAGCTCAGGCTATTCCCGCCGTTATGCAGGGCAGCGATATTATGGCTGCGGCCCAAACGGGAACTGGTAAGACTGCCGGTTTTACCTTGCCAATGTTGCACCGTTTGAGCCAGGGGGAGCGCGCAAAAAAAGGGCAGGTGCGTGCGTTGGTGCTTACTCCTACCAGGGAACTGGCTGCGCAGGTGTTCGATAATGTGCAGAGCTATAGTAAATACTTGCCAATGCGCCACTCTGTTGTCTTTGGTGGGGTGAAGATCAATCCACAGATCGCCAGGCTGCGCGGCGGTGCCGATATCCTGGTGGCCACTCCCGGACGTTTACTGGACCTACATAGCCAGGGGGCTATCCGCTTCGATCGGCTCGAAGCCCTGGTGTTGGATGAGGCCGACCGCATGCTGGACATGGGCTTCATTCATGATATCAAGCGGGTATTGCGTATCCTGCCCACAGAGCGCCAGAACCTGCTGTTTTCAGCCACCTTCTCCCCGGAAATCCGCCAGCTAGCAAAAGGCCTGGTGAAGAATCCACTGGAAATTGATGTCAGTCCGCGCAACACGACTACAGATACCGTGCGTCAAAAACTGCATCCAGTGGATAAGGCACGCAAAACAAAACTGTTGAGTCACCTTATTCGCGATAACGACTGGCACCAGGCTCTGGTATTCAGCCGAACCAAGCATGGCGCCAACCGGTTGGTGAAGCAGTTGGAGGGCGACAATATCCGCGCGGCGGCGATTCATGGCAATAAAAGCCAGAATGCACGCACTCGTGCCCTGGCCGACTTCAAGGCGGGCAAAGTGCAAATATTGGTTGCCACTGATATCGCCGCTCGAGGAATTGATATTGATCAGTTACCCCAAGTAGTTAACTTTGATCTGCCTAACGTTCCCGAAGATTATGTTCACCGTATTGGTCGTACGGGCCGTGCCGGTGCGCGTGGCCAGGCGGTGTCCCTGGTCAGCGCCGATGAAATCAAGCAATTGCGCGATATTGAGCGCTTGATTGGCAAGCCAATCCCCCGTGAGGAGATTGAGGACTTTGAGCCCGATCACCAGCTGCCGGCCTCTGGTAATCCCAAGCGTGGTGGCGGACAAAAGCCCGCCGCCAACAAGCGCCCTACCGGCTCCCGTAACAGTGAGGGGGGGCGTGAAGCGCGAGGTAATAGCGATGAGCGCAGGGGTAATCGCGGAAATGGTCGCGGCAAGACAGAAGGACGTGGAAACGGTGGCCGCAACAGCAATGCCGCTGCCGGTAAAGGCGGTAATGGAAATCGAGCCGGTGGTAATGGCAGAACTCGCGGTGCTGAATCCAGCCGCAGTGACGCCCAGAAACCTCAGAGAGCACCAAGACGCCGTCCCAGCAGAGGACGTTCGGAAAGCGCTTAGCAGTTCGAGCAGTTGGTAATAAAAAAAGCGGCTTAGGCCGCTTTTTTTGTAGCTGCTAATTTTCACTTACTCTTAAATTTTATCAGTAAATATATTTTTTGAGTTTTTTAACCGTACTTCAATTTGCTGCAATATATGTTTTTTCTAAAGTTGAATAACTTGGTGCATTGGTTTCACGATTTATAGCCTTACGTTTCTATCCCAAGTTTTAGCACCAGCGTCTGCTTTAGCCGCGTAATTTTAAACACTCTTTATTTAATTGATCACATCTGCTCTGTGGATTTTGTGTTAGGTTTCGCTTGCTTCTTAAAGCGATTTTACACAAGGAGATGTTGTGAAAAAGAAGTTACTCTCAAAATTCTTTGTCTTCCCTTCTTCTGTGCTACTGCTTGCCAGCAGTGCATGGGGAGAGGTTCAATTTCTGCCTGCAGAAATTTATCCAATAGGATCAAAAGCGGAAGCTATTGCGGTAGCGGATTTAAATAATGATGGTCGAGATGATGTGGTGCTGAGCACCTCCAGTAATTTTGATTCAGTTAATGACTTTAAATTAAAGGTATTTTTACAGGGTGAGAATGGGCAGTTAGAGGATTCCATAGACTATCCATTAGATGGGGATGGGGATGGAACGCATCTGCCAAAATCTATTGCTGTTGGAGATCTGAATAGTGATGGACTTCAGGATGTTGCTGTAGGTTTTGACAAAAGTCGAATTGATATTTTTTTTCAGCTTAGTGATGGATCTTTAGCTTTAGGGAAATCTTTTAATTCATCTTACTCTAGTCAAGTAGCTATTGCTGATGTTACCGGGGATGGAGTTAGTGATATCGTTGGTAGAGGTGCGGATACTATTGGGGTTGTAATTTATTCAATAGTTGGTACTAAGCCAGAGGATTATAGGTCTTTTCTTCACTTCCTGGAGCCGGATAATCTTGGCAGCTTGACACTTGGTGACGTCAATAATGATGGCGTCGACGATATCATAACGATTAGTAATCAATCACAGGGTAAGGCCTTAACGGTATTGATCTCCCAGGGAGATGGTGATTTTTTCCCGACTTCATACTATGCACTCGGCAGTGATTTCACAGTTTACGATATTTCAGTTAATGATCTAAATGGAGATGGTTTAAATGATATATGGTTGTCTATTGGAGAGGGATCAGATGCCTCTCAGTTAGCTTTCTATCAAGGGAGTGATGGGTTGCTGCAAAAGCCTTTTGCAATTCCCAGTAAAAGCATTTCAGCAATGTTGTTATCTCATGATTTGAATAATGACTTAAGTCATGAATTTATGACAATTTCATTGAATACTAATAGTATTTCTATTTTTGATACGCTGACCAGAAATGGATTGTCAGGGCAATCCAGTCACGGTATACCAGAGGATATTTATGCAAATCCTCGAGGAGTAGATGTAGGAGATATCAATAGTGATGGAATTCCAGATGTTGTTATTGCAAGTCCTTCTTCAGGATTGGTTCTGCTAAAGGGAGATACCCAAGGGATTAACTTGGCGCCGATAGCTGATGCTGGAAATGATCAGGTAGTCCAAAAAAATCAGCTAATCCTTTTAGATGGTAGTCAATCAGCTGATAGAGACGGAAGCATTATTGATTATCGTTGGAAGCAAGTATCAGGTTCCCCTGTTTCATTAAATGATACGAGTAATGGATTTGCCACCTTCTTGGCACCGTCATCCAAAAATTCCGATATTGGCGGTGATGAAGCTTTGGTGTTCGAATTAGAAGTTGAAGATCATGAAAACGTAGTTTCTGTTGATACGGCGATTGTTACCTTGGATGGAAATACCCCGCCTAGAGCAATAATACGTGATTTTCAGGCAGTAAAATCTGGCGAGGTTGTCATTCTGGATGGTAGTTCCTCAATAGATTTATTTGGAGAGATTGTTAGCTATGAGTGGAGGCAAATTTCTGGAGAGCCTGTGGAGTTGGTGCAGGATTCTGAAGCTACGGTGAGCTTCAAAGCACCGGTAATCTCTGGTTCTCCTTTTATATTTTTTGAAGCACTGAAGTTCGAACTGGTGGTCACAGATAATGAAGGTCTGGAAAGTAGCGCTGTAACTCAAGTAAATGTCCAGAGCCTCGCCTCGCCGCTAGTCATTATTGGAGCCCCCCAGGAAGTAAGTTCTGGTGAGGAAGTACTTCTGGATGGCAGGGCCTCTACAGATGCAGATGGGGAAATCGTTAGCTACAATTGGCGCTCACTTTCTGATATTCCAGTAATTAATAACCAAGACGGCACAGCTAGTTTTATTGCGCCTGAGGTTTCTCCAGGGCTAAAAGCTGCTTTTTTGTTTGAGCTTGAAGTGGTGGATAATGATGGTCTGAAGTCTACCGGCATGGTTGGTATTGTCGTAGAGCAGAATATGCCTCCTATGATGCCTATAAGTCTAATAAAAGTTGTTCAACCAAGTTCCCTTGTTACCCTTGATGCTTCTGGTGCCTTTGATATTGATGGAGACATAGTAAAATATCAATGGGAGCAAGTATCTGGTCCTCCCGTCTCTATTACCAGCTCAGACCGCGTCAACGCTTCATTTACAGCACCATCAGAGCAGGCCACATTGGTTTTTTCTGTAACACTGACCGATGATGATGGGGAGAGTAGCACTTTTAATATTTCAATCAGAGTTTTTGAATTAACGCCTATTGGTTAAGAAAAAAGAGCCCCAAGTGGGGCTCTTTTTTACTGTTTCTTATAATTTTCCATATAGCTCAAAGTCAATAATGTTAAAGCCTCTGTGCCTTTACGCAACGTGCCTTCATCCACATAAAATAGCGGTGAATGGTTGCTCGGGGCTTTGCTGGGATCCTGCCCTTGCGGGGTTACCCCTAAAAAGTAGAAGAATCCAGGCACTTCGTTTGCGTAATAGGAAAAATCTTCAGCACCGGTTATTTTTGGTACCTCCACAACACGTTGTTCCCCCACCACAGATCTTAAAATAGGCAGGGCCGTCTCAGTGAGCTCGGCATTGTTGATCGTTACTGGGTAGCCCTCAAGGATTTCCACATCCGCACTAGCTCCAGAGCTTTCGGCAATCAGTTCCGCAGTGGTTTTTAAGCGTTTAAAAATCTCCGCGCGATTGTCCATATCAAAGTTGCGGATGGTGCCGTTCAGGTAAACACTGTCTGGAATAATATTGTTGCGCACACCGCCATCAATACGGCCGTAGGAAATAACGGCAGGTTCCTTGGTGATATCGATTTGGCGACTGACAATAGCTTGGGTGCCCATTACAACTTGCGCGGCGGTAACAATCGGGTCAACGCCACCCCAGGGACGTGAACCATGTGTTTGTCGGCCGTTAATAGTAATGCGAAACTCGTCGGCAGCGGCCATTAACGGACCTGAGCGATAGCCAATCACACCGGAGGGTAAGGAAGAGGTGACATGCTGGCCGAATGCCACTTCTGGTTCGTATTTTCTGAACAAGCCTTCCTTGAGCATCAGTTCTGCTCCACCTTCCTCACCATCTGGCGCCCCTTCCTCGGCGGGCTGGAAGATAAAGAGGACATTGCCGGCCAGCTCCTCACGAAGGCCTGTGAGTACTTCAGCAGCTCCCATCAGCATGGCCACATGGGTATCATGGCCGCAGGCATGCATGACTCCGACATCCTTGCCCTTATAAGAAGTTCTCACCTTAGAGGCGAAGGGAACATCGGCTCTTTCGGTGACTGGTAAAGCATCCATATCCGCGCGCAGGGCGACGGTAGGGCCGGGTTTGCTCCCTTTGAGAAAACCCACTAGCCCGGTATGGGCAATCCCTGTCTCAACCTCTAGGCCCAGTGCGCGCAGATACTTCTCAATATATTTGGCGGTCTCAAATTCACGATTTCCCAGTTCTGGATTCTGGTGCAGGTGACGGCGCCATTCGATGACTTTGGGTGCGGTGTCTTCTAGTAATTGCTGGGGATTGGTATCTGTAGCAGATGCCTGACTGGCCAGTAACGACGTACTGATAGCGAGTGATAGGAGGAGTTTATTCACGGTATTTTCTCTTTTCTCATTATCGGTAATCGATTCTATCTTTCTGGCAGAAAAGCGCCAGCGCGAATACGTTTAAGTAGAAACTTGTTCAATGAATACACAGCTGGTGTTACTGGATGAGCGTGTAGTAAGTTGAGCCGTTGAGCAGTAATAAATGCTCATGCCAAAATGGTAGTTTAGGGGGTATTGTTTCTGAGGGTGGATCTTAAAAAATTAACAGCGAAATAGTATGCTTAACTGAATATTAAAAATATTATCAGTACAATAGTCATATCAAAATATACATCAGGGAATCGCAGGGAGAAGGCATTTGGGGATTTTAGATAAAGCCAAGCAGGTTGGAGAAAAAGTCAACGAGTCTGTTACAGCGTTTAGTAGTGATGAAGTGATAGCCAATACCGTTATTAAAGCGGTGGAAAAACAGGAGAAGGTCAATGCAATTCTCAAGGCAAAGGGCTCAAATTATCGGGTAGCAGATATTGATCTTGGCATGGGGATACCGCCGACGGTGTCTTTTGGTGTGCGTAGGATAGATGAAATTACTGACGGGGTTGGTGAGGGTGAAGCTGAGGATCAGGCTTTGAATGCTTCAGTTGATTAATTATTTTAATTTAAGTTTTTCTAGAATTTAATGTAGGTTTAATTTATTAATGGAATTTACAAAAAGTAAGAGCTTCACAGGAAAGGTTGCCTGGGAGTCAAAGCTCATTGCCAATATGAATGGTGTTACTACCAAATTGCATTGGACCAATAAGCCCTATGTTTGGCATGTAAATGATGGTCAGGAAGTATTTGCTGTGCTCGATGGTTGCGTTGAGATGTTTTATAAGCAAGATGGTAAAGTGAAATCTGAGGTGTTGCATCCCGGTGATATCTTTTATGCTTCAGAAGGTACGGAACATGTGGCTCACCCTCAAGGAGAGGCTCGTATACTAGTGGTGGAGATGGAGGGAAGTATTTGATCCTGATCGATTGCTAGAATTTTTAAAAACCGACTTCTCATTGTTTACTCAGATAGGTCTTGAACGCCGGTTTTTTTATAATGGAAGAATACCCTTTTCATAAAAATAATATTGATGCCATAAGTTTACCGATTTACCCCGGTATCAGCCTACTTGAATAATGATTAGGTTAGTTCTTGGCTATATACCCGCTAATACAACTATTCTTCAGTTTTTCGAATGCTATTGATATCAACATAGAATCTGATGGTAAGGCCCTAAAGGACGCAAAGATAGAGCTATGGAAAGCACTACCCGGTAGTGAAGCACAGCGTCTTGATCAAATTATTGCGAATAATAAGGGGAAGGCGCGTTGAAACCTTCCCCCATTGAGTAGACGCCTACCTTTTGAATAGGGTAGGAAAAAATGCCGAAAATACTGAGTGAAGAGCGGGTTGTTGAATATTCAACAGAGTTTAAAGTTAGAGTGGTAGCTCTCACTAATCAACTGAAAGTAGATACGACCACTATCGCCAACATTATTGGTTTGCATCCAGTAATGGTGTATAGATGGCGACAGGAAAGTAGAGAAGGCAAGCTGGTCGAGAAGCCCAGTCGTAGAATAAGTATGGCAAAGACAACGAAAACTCAGTCTCAAACTGATGATAAAGAGATAAGGCGTCTAAAAAAGCAGGTTGAGAAATTGCAAAAGGAGAATGATTTCCTAAAAAAGTGGGAAATGTACCTGAAAGATCTAAAGCTGAAAGATTCTCGTTCATAGCTCTTAATCGATCAGACTTTGGTGTCAGGTACTTATGTAGATACTTGAATGTTTCACCCCAAGGGTTTTATAAGTGGCTCAACCGTGATGAGAGCACTCGAGACATAGAAAATAGGCGAATTCTTGGGTGTATCGAAGCTATCTATGCACAGCATGATGGTAATTATGGAAGCCCAAGAATTAGCGCAGAGCTGAAAGCTAATGGTGAACGAATAAATCACAAGCGCGTTGAACGCCTTATGAGAGAGGCTGGAATTGTGGGGAAAGCTGGAAGGATCTATCGTCGACGCCCTTTGCCTGGAAATCCTTGCATTAAGGTTGAAAATTTACAAAGAGAGCATGGTATGCCGATTAAACCAGACTCTCAATGGGCTGGTGATGTAACCTATCTGAAGA
The DNA here is from genome assembly GCF_056160005.1 of Microbulbifer sp. ABH2_005. Lineage (NCBI taxonomy): Bacteria > Pseudomonadati > Pseudomonadota > Gammaproteobacteria > Cellvibrionales > Microbulbiferaceae > Microbulbifer > Microbulbifer sp. ABH2_005. The sequence goes on from NZ_JBSWWI010000001.1 coordinate 246,666, forward strand.
TCAATGGGCAATGGCAATATTTAGCTGTGATTATTGATCTTTACTCCCGGAAAGTGTTGGGTTGGGAGCTGTCGGACACTCGAACTGTTGAGCTAACACTGTCAGCGCTAAATAAAGCTGTCCGTTGCAGAAATATAGAATCAGATCTAATATTTCACAGCGACAGAGGTTCTGAGTACGGTGCTTATGCATACCAAAACCGACTCAAGGAACTGGGTATTGAGCCGAGCATGAATCGTCCAGGATTTATGAATGATAATGTGTATGTAGAATCATTTTTTCAAACACTGAAAACTGAGAGTTTCAAAGGATTTAATTTTGAATCCGTTGAGGAGCTAAGAACCAACTTATCTTGGTATCTTGATAGGTACTATAACTTTAAAAGAAGACATGGTTCACTTGGGTTCAAAAGCCCAGATGAATATGAAAGAATGGCCGCATAAGATGAATATAAGGTGGTGTCTACTTTAAGGGGGGAGGCTTCTCATGTGCAACACTTAACGGATGTTTCCAGCGGAAATTTTGGAGGAACAGTGCTGGGATTGGGCAATTTAATTCAATATGAAATCGTTGTGCGTATGAATACTTTGGCCGCATTGTTATCACTCTGTGGAGGAAGGGAAACTAGAGAAGCTTGTAAAGAATTCCTCAGCTTATCCGAGAGCGCTACGACCTTGGAGGGAATAATAAAGCTGGCTAAGAAACCCTACCTTAACGCTGACAAGTACTTTGAATTGTTTAACCTGCGCTATCCAATCCCTGTGGGAAAACAGCGTAGAAATACAAAGTTCCTTCCTTATCTATATATCCACCAAAATATTATCTCCTGAAGATAAAACTTTCTGGAGGAGGCATCTTTGCCGCTGGCCGGCTGATGTTTGATATCAATGGAAATCTATGGAGTGGCCAGAGCTGGATGCCGGGCTTTCAGTGAGGCTGTCTTGGATGATAATCCGAGTCGAGAAATTGCCACTGCTGGTGGCGGCGTTGGGTTAGTCGTTATTTATGGTATTGCCAAACCTGTACGTAATCCTCTTATTGGGTCGGTACGTCGGCCGGTGACTCCGGTAGCCCAATGAGAGTGAGAGCCATTACTCTGTGAAGGATTTAAAAAGGTAATAATCCAGTATACTCTACTTGAGAGTACATGAGGTGATGATCTATGGGGTAAACTTGCCAATATACTATCGCCTAAAGAAGCATTTCGGTATTTCTCTAAGCTAGTGTTTTTTTAACCACCTTCCAGCTATAAACGAACTGCTTTAAGGTTCCTGCCTTTCCCCAAAGAATTCACCTCACCCTAGACGATTACTTGCCAAGGCTTGAAGATTATCAAGAATTATTGTTTATTGGGAAGTTATAAGAATAAAAGTCAATCTGCTTAATAAAGCTGAGATTTCTCAATACTAAAAATTCCATACTCCGAAGGCGAGTTCACCATGCTACAACTGAGACCCAACTGTGAGTGCTGTGATAAGGACCTACCTCCTAATTCCACAGAGGCAATGATCTGTACCTATGAGTGCACTTTTTGCCGCACCTGTGTAGAAGACATACTGAGCAACGTTTGCCCAAATTGTGGTGGTGGTTTTTGCCCAAGGCCCATTCGTCCACAAGTGGCTCGGCGCCCAGGCGTGGGTCTCGAGTTTCAGCCACCTTCAGAAAAGAGAGTGAAAAGCAAATTCAGCCACGAGGAAATGCAAGTTTTCGCTGAATCCTTAAGAGAGATTGCTGCTGAAGTGCGTTGATCTTTTTGCTGTGATTATTGATGCAGAGTTATGTGCTAATGACCAAATTATATTTTCCGGTCAATAGCTGTTTAGCATGCTGTCGCCGTGATAGCTATTCTGCATTAATAGGGAAAAAAGGTACGAAGAGATGTAATGCACTCAGCCTGGGTCCTTAAGGGCATATTTTCTTCGCTTCAGGGGCAGTAGTAGATTACCCGGTTACTTTATGGGCTAGGTTGCCCTCAACCCTGACCTATGGGGCTAGCATAATTTCTTCTCACCCCTTAACTTATATCGCCTTTTTTTGGGGATCTTATAGGGATAACTATGACGAGTATCGTAGCGGATATCGGCGGCACTAATGCCCGTTTTGCGATAGCCAGACCGGTTGCGGAGGGCTATCAGCTAGAGGGGCTGAAAGTAGTGGACTGCAAGCGCTTTGAAGGGTTTGATGCTGCGTTGCAGCATTGGTTGGATGGCCTCAATCAGCCCAGGCCTGAGAAAGCCTGTATTGCCGCTGCTGGCCCGCTGGAAAAGACTTCCTCCGGTAGTCGCGTTTACATGACCAACCTGGGCTGGAGTATTGATGCCACGGCCCTGGCCGAGGAGTTTCAGTTTCCCCATCTGGAGTTGATCAACGATTTCGCTGCGTTGGCTCAATCCCTGCCGCGCCTGACCAGTAGTGATTATAAGGTACTGAGAGATGTGCCCCGCCCACAAGGGGCGCCCATGGTGGTACTGGGACCGGGTACCGGCCTCGGTGTGGCGGGCCTGGTTGAGGCGGATGGACGCTACCATGTGCTCGCAGGCGAGGGAGGCCACGCTAACCTGACAGTCTCCACCGAGCGCGAGTTGCAATTACTGCAGATCCTCATGAAGAGCCGTACACCGGTTTTCAATGAGTGGGTCCTCTCTGGAAATGGCTTGGTAAATCTGTACCGTGCCGTCTGCGAATTGAATGGTCGAACCCCTGAAGCGCTGACACCACCGGATGTAAGCACTCGTGGCCTGGATAACTCCGACCCTATGTGTCGTGAGACCCTGCTGGATTTCCTCAATTTCCTCGGCAGTGTCGCGGGAGATGCAGCGCTGTATATGGGCGCACGTGGTGGAGTATTCCTGGGGGGAGGCATATTGCCTCGTATCGCAAAGTTGTTGCCTGAAAGCGAGTTTGAGCAGCGCTTTCTCACCAAGGGGCGGGTTGCACAGTGGATGCAAGCCGTGCCGGTCTATGCCTTGAATGCCGGCTACCAGGCACTCATCGGTGCTGCGGTGCAGTTGGAGGGTTGATTTGCCTGCTGTGCCCCTGAAATAGATCAGTTCATTTGTTTCAGGGGCACCTATAAAACGTTTGGGAAAGTTAACACTAAATCGTCACTTTTTTCAGGGGCTCCGCAAGGCTTAAAGCTTCTCTTACAAGCCACACTTCCCTTTGCACCTACCTTGTTAGATACAATTTACCTTCGCCGCATCGCGTATAATTATGCGGTATACCAGCGTGATTGAAGTCACAGTTTCTCCCGCCTCCTCCCCCCTTGGGGGAGGATGTTATGGATAGGGGGCCGGCCTAGGATGCAGGGTCTCAACATAACGATAAGTCCAGGGAGAAGATGATGAGTCTATCCAATAAAGGTAAAGGGGCGCTCAGACCCACTTTGCTATCTGCTGCCATCGCGGCCTCCGTGTCCACCTCGGTTGGGGCCTATGCGCAGGAGCAGGAAACACTGGAAGAAGTAACAGTTACCGGTATTCGCACCAGCGTTTTGGACTCCGTTGAAGCCAAGCGCGCCGCCGATGTGGTGGCCGATGTGGTAGATGCGGGCGCTCTGTCATCTCTTCCCGACCAATCTATTGCTGACGCCCTGGGCCGCCTGCCCGGCGTAACCACCGTGCGATCCAATGGTCAGTCCTCACAGCTAAATATCCGCGGTATGAACGGCGACTTCCTGCAGACGACCCTGAATGGTCGTGAGCAGGCCTCTACCAGTGGTTATACCGAAAGTACTCGCTGGATCTCTTTTGACCAGTACCCAGCTGAGCTGATTAATCAGGCGGCGGTCTACAAGACTCCGAAAGCCTCTCATATCGAAGGTGGTGTAGCGGGCTCTGTAGAGCTAAAAACGGCCAACCCTCTCGATGCCGAGAAAGAACACAACTTTAATGCCAATGTACGCATGTCGTTTAACGACGCAGCCGATGACGTCGGTGCCGACGAGTTCGGTGAGCGTGTCACGCTGTCGTACATGGGTAAATTTATGGATGACAAGGTGGGCGTCGCTCTGGGTTATTCCCACCTTGAGCAGCCAAACAACTTTACCAAAGCGCGTGCAGGTGCTGACGATCAGCTCGGATACTTCACCGGAACTACGGAAGATGAAGAGGAAGTAAATGTACCTCGAGCCTTCCAATGGCAGGCTGGAACAGGTAAAGATACTCGCGATGGCTATCTGGCCAGTGTTGTATTCCAGCCTACAGATAACTTCAAGGCTCAGCTTGACTATTTCAAGTCTGAATTTGAGCGGATTGACACTCGCCACGGTATTACTGTTGGCAACTTAGAAAAGACCGATGGTTACACCCCTTATGGAATAATCGATGGGGGGGTTGCAACCTCAGGCACAGCAACTGTCACCGATACAACTATTGGTCCCTGGTTTGAAGCGCGCTCCGAAGATCAATCCACCCAGGCAGATAGCGACAGTATTGGCTTGAATTTGGAGTGGAGTTTTGCTGATCAGCATACTTTAACTTTCGATTATTCATACAGCGAAGGCACCAAGACTCGTAAGGACCAGATTGTGTCCATGCATGCGTATGACTTGGGGTATGACGATAGCGGTGAGCTGGAGACTTGGCAGGAAGCGGCAAATCAAAGCTTTGCTTACTCAATGAAAGGTGATGGTATACCTTCAGCTGCTTTTGCCGGGGTAGATTTTACTGACCTGGATACCATGCGTCTTTCTCGCTATGAGGAGTATCCTCACGAGTACACTGACGAGGTTGAAGCCTTCAAACTGGACTACCAATTTGATTTGGAATGGGGCGCAATCGCCTCTATTGAAGCTGGTCTTCGTTACTCTGAGAGAACTTTTGATTCTGATCGTGGAACCTTCCTATATGGTAGTCGCGATGGGCAGTATAACGGTTACTGTGAAGACAACCTTTCAGAAATTGAATGCATGCCACAGGAGCTGGATGGTTTCGTAAAAGTTCAATCCGTTGAAGGTGCTCCCGATCATTTCGTTATCACTGATATGGATGGCCTTGCATCAAGCATTTTTGGTGCTGGTAACTACAACGGTGTAAAAACTTTCAGTAATGGTAAGGATTGGACTTTTGTTGAGTCTGGAGCTGTTACTGAAGAAGTATTCGCTTACTATGCGATGGCGAATATTGATACCCAATTGGGTGGCATACCTGTAACCGGTAACTTTGGCGTGCGTATTGTCGAAACAGACGTTAAATCAAAAGGCATCCAAAAAATTGGTGATGGACTTGGTACCGCGATCACTGATGATTTGGGTGTGACTAGCACCGACTATGGCCATGTCGAGTATGGCCCTGAATATACTGATACCTTACCTTCATTAAATTTAAACTTTGAGTTATCAGAACAAGATTACATTCGCTTCGCCGCAGCAAAAGTTATGGGACGCCCGCCGGTTGGCCAGCTAAAGGGCGGTGCAGGTTCTTGGAACTCAGCGGGAGAGAATGATTATAATGTTTGGACCAAAGGATCTCCCTACCTAGATCCCTTCCGTGCGAACCAATTTGACTTAGCTTATGAACACTACTTTGAAGATGGTGGTGCGGTCACTGCAGCAATCTTCTGGAAAGATATCGAGAGTCTGATCGAGAAGCAGTATATTTATCTCGACAGCCAGTCTGAACGCACAGCTCTGTTTAAATCTTTGGGTATCGATGTTCCGGTAGGCTTTGAAGCTGGTGCATTTGAAACCTACGTGAACAATGATAAGGGTGGCTATATTCGCGGCATTGAGCTGGCTGGTACGAAAACCTTTGATCAGCTCCCAGGAGTTCTATCTGGGCTAGGTATGACCGCTAGTTATTCTTACACAGAAAGTGAGACTGAGGTTACCGGCGGTAATCTCGCTGGCGAGACAATGCCCTTACCAGGCCTATCTGAGAACGTGTGGAGTACTACGGTATTTTGGGATATCGGGAACTTCAGCAGCCATGTAAATGTGCGCTATAGAGATGAATTTACAGAGGTAATGTCAATCCCTGGTAGCTCTACAGTAGTTCCTGCTCGTGAATATACAACTGTGGATGCACAGATTTCCTATGCTTTCGAAAATGGTATTGATATTGTTTTATCCGGCAATAATTTGACCAATGAAGCGGATGTGAAATCTTACGGGGTGGATGGTGTCCTCGGTGAATATACTGAATTCGGGCGTCAGTTTTATCTCGGATTAAACTATAGTTATTAAGTGCCTCTAGTTAATCCGGTGTAAACTGGAATAGTAATAAAAGACCACCCGCTGAGCCTTGCTTGCCGGGTGGTTTTTTGTTGGAAATTCCTCAATACCTGATATTTCGTTCAGGTTCTGAATATTTGAGAATAGAAATGAACCGTCAAAATAAAAAAATTATTATTCTGGGTGGCGGTACCGCCGGATGGATTACCGCTAACTTGATGGCGGCCCATTGGCAGGATAAAGGGTTTGAAATCACCCTGGTGGAATCACCGGATATTGGCATTATTGGCGTAGGGGAGGGCTCAACACCGCCTTTAAAAGGCTTCATGGAGACGATTGGTGTTAGCGAAGCGGAGTGGATGCCGGAATGCAATGCGACTTACAAGGTGGGAATCTCCTTTAAAGACTGGTCAGTGAAGCCAGGTTTCACCGAGTATGTTCATCCTTTTGTCGCTCAACCAGATCAATTCACTATCCCGGCATTTTTCCATAATAGTTTCTTACGTAGAAAAGGCATCGATCTGGAAGGACACCCAGATCAGTTCTTTCTCGCTACAGAGATGATAAGGAGGAAATTATCTCCGGTGGCACCGGAGAATTTTCCTTTTGAAATTGCTTACGGTTATCATTTTGACTCTGGTTTGTTAGGCAAGTTTTTACGTCGTGTTGCCGAGAAAAAGGGCGTTAAGTACGAGGTGGCAACTGTAGCCGGGGCTATGCTCGATATTCAAGGCAATATTGATTACCTGAAAACTACAGATGGGAAAGTTCTCAAAGCGGATCTGTATGTTGATAGTTCGGGTTTCCGTGGGAACCTAATCCAGCAAACACTGAAAGTGCCGTTTATTAGTTGTGCGGAGAGTCTCTTTAATGATTCGGCAATAGTGTTTCCGACCGAGCAAGAAGAAAATTTTGCTCCTCACACAATATCTAAAGCGATGAAGTATGGTTGGGCATGGAAAATCCCCCTGACCAATCGCAATGGCAATGGCTATGTTTATAGCTCTAGTTTTGTGGATGCTGACAAAGCAGAAACAGAAATTCGTGCCCATCTGGGACTACTGGATAGTGATGTAGAGACTCGTCAGTTGAAGTTCAAAGTAGGTCGGGTAGCTCAGCACTGGGCAAAAAACTGCCTAGCCGTGGGGCTTTCTCAGGGTTTTATAGAACCCCTAGAAGCGACAGCCCTGGATATGGTTCAAGAGACCGTGGTGCGATTTATCGAAGCCTATAACAATGGCGACTACACCGATAAATATAGGAACGAATTTAATAATCGCATCAGCGCTCGTTTTGATGCCGTACGTGACTACATCGTCTGTCACTACCGAATCAGTTCGCGTAGGGATACTGATTACTGGATTGCCAATAGCACCAATGAAAAAATCTCACAATCTCTGCGGTCTATCTTGCACTCCTGGATGGCCGGTAAGAATATTACCGATGAACTGCTAAATCAAAATCTGGATATCTACTTTCCCAATGTATCCTGGAACTGCTTGTTGACAGGCAAGGGTATCTACCCAGATCAGCAACAGCTGCGCCCGGGCAGTGACTTGGCAAATAAATATAAAATTGAAGATATTCGGGAGTTCAATAGACGTTGTGCATTGAACTTTGGATCGCACTGCGAACATTTAAGGATGTTGCAGTCCATTTGAAACTATCTTAGAGTGAATTGAAGATTTTCAGGGAAAAGATAGAGCCGGATACTTTTCATTAGCCCGGCTCTGAGGAACCTATTATTCTACAGTCTTTTCCAGCTTCTTGGTTTCCTTCATGTGCAGCATCCGCTTATCGCCCCGTTCACCGCGAATTCTTACCCGGTCCCCAGATTTCATACCCTTTTGCTTAACTTCTTTAGCGTCAATAAAATAATAATTACCGCTAGCTTCATCTTTGATGCTGAAACGACGCTCTACCTTACCGGTTTTAAAGTCTTCAGAGATGATCTCCTCTAAAGTTCCAGTAACGACTTCCTCTGCTTGACAGAAAAGGCTAAAAGTAATGCTGAATACGATTAATAATACCTTATACATTAAGACTACCTTCTAAATAAAATGATTGATGGCTCAAGTAATTCTCTGACTATTTTCACAGTCCTTATTTATCATATTCGACCGATATCACTGCAGATTGACCAGGCTCGCTGTTAGATTTGTAAGTAATCATGAGGCCGACATTGTCATCTTTAAAAGAGTCACCTGGTTTTTCCAGTACGGCGACATGATTTGAATCTATATCATGCAAATAGTGAATGGTGACTGAATTGGCATAATGAGACCTTGGATTTAGAATGTTGTGGCCAATATGATAGTTAACATAGTAGTAATCTTTACCGTTTTTACTACCATTGCTTTGCACTTTAAGTTGTTGGGGAAGTGTCCCGGAGAGTTCACCTGCTGTCAGCTCTATGGCCTGAATCTCTATATCCTGGGCACTGCCAGCGATCTGGCTGACGGTTGTAGTGTACTCTGGATTTGACTTGTACCAACCCATAACCTCCCGGTGGGCACTGCCAAATAGGCGAGATTTTGACCGGTTGCCCATTAGGGAGCCGGCGGTACCGTATTCATTTTCGGCTGTACCATCGTTATCTTCGTCCCAGCCTGCGTGGCCAAGACCAATATTGTGACCCAGCTCATGCCCCATCACCAATTGATCGGTGCGTGCGGCAACAATACTCCACTTGCCACCCACAGAGGCAATACCAGTACCAATCAAACCGGCATCTTCGGCTTCTGAAGGGTAGATATACACTTGGTGGCGCCAATCACTTAAATTCAAAGGCTGACCGTTATCATCAACCAAGTTATTTTTGGCCCATTGATGGGCATCGTCTCTCCAGGAAAAACCACCATCAGTGTACTCGCCACCCTGGCCTTGGCGAGCTTGTGCATCTGCAACGCTTAATGTTCCCCCGTTTTGAGGGTCTGGAATAGTGTATGTAATACAGTCAATAGAGCTTTTTTCTACACCCTCCTCACCATAGCAATAATGCTGCAGAGTATCGTTATCGATTCGGTGCCTAAGGAACTTGAGTTGGCCCTGGGAATTTTCCAGATAGGCATTATCAAGAGAATCGACTTCATTGAAGACCATGTCGGCAATTTCGCTAACCCCCGCCTCTCTGGTGGCGATAGCGTCGGAGAAATTCATAAATATAAAAACGATACTGTTTTTAGACGAGGCTGTTGTAGCAATTGAAAAAACTACTGATTGCTGGCTGCCATCTGTAAGTAGAAATTTGATCGTGTCTTCACTAGTTTCTCCTGTTTTTAATGCCTCGCTGTTGCTATTAAGTGAGTATTCCCAGGTTCCATCACTCTGAAGGGTAAATTGACCATATTTACCCTCAATGGAGTCTGCACTGAAGAGGGGGGTATTACCGTCGACATCATCGATTTCCAGCTTACCAGAGGCGTACTCTTTGTCATTAAAAACCAATGAAGAGAGGGGCATGCTAGGTTTGAAAGAATAGGGGTCGTCAGCGCCGGTTATCTGAATGCTAATTTTTGTGGTGTCATTGCCATTACCCACACCGAGGGTAAACGAATCGGTGGCCTGCTCATCCGCATCCAGGGGATCGGAGAGAGCGCTATCCAGGGTATAAAGCCAGCTGCCATCAATTGAGGTTGTCAGGGTGCCATAAGTGCCTTGAAAACTACTATTTTCAAAGATCTGGCTGGGGTTGGCATCATCAATGAGCTTGCCACTCGTAGAGACTGTGCGGTCTTCGATAACACTGCCTTCACCACCGCTAATTGTACCGATGCCAGTCTCTTGGCTGCCACTGCCACTGCCACTGCCACTGCCACTGCCACTGCCACTGCCACTGCCACTGCCATTTCCTGTAGGGCTATCAGAGCCACCGTCACCGCCCCCACTACCACAAGCAGTCAAGAATACCGCCAAGCTGATGGTTGAAAATAGTTTTATCGAATCTTTCATATTGCTCTCGATATCCATCTGTAATTTTGCGCAGGATTATAGGCTAGAGATCTGCATATTCTGTGAAATCGGGTGGATATTGGAGCTTTTCTGTGAATATTCAGGAATTGATACCTGTTAGGTACTCTTGGCGAAATTAAAGTAAAAATAATCTAGGAAATTACCTTCTGAATTACTTATCAGAATATATATTTAATTCTTGTAGCCCTGTAATGTCAGGCTAAAAATTGCTCTTTATGTCACCAGTTTGTCACTTATGTGCACAGGTGGAAGTAAAGCGACCAATTTGACGGTTGGCCGCTTTATCAGTAAATCTGGGGGGAATTATTCAGCTTTTGATAAGAGACTAACCAGTTTACCTATATCCAACTCACTGCAATATTGGGCTTTTTGGCAGTTAAGTACGGTTTCTCTGACGATATTGTTTCCGCTCTGCTCAGAGGCTAGTGTTAAAAAATGTATGGCCTTTTGCAGATCATATTCTTTAAGCTCATCGGAGCTGTAAGCTCTGGCCAGCTTTAAAGAGGCTCCCGTATGGCCGAGTTCAGAAGCGATTTTATATAATTCAAGAGCTTGTTCCTGATCCTTGTTTACTCCCAACCCTTGTTCATACATTCGCCCCTGGTTATAGAGACCATACATGGAGTGATGTTTTGAAGCGCGTTCAAACCAGGCTAATGCTTCTGCATAATCTTGTGTGCCTTCACTTTGGTTGAGATAAAGCATCCCCAGAGCGTTCATTGCTTCGGTGGAGCCCGCCTCGGCGGCTTGCGTTAGGTATTGCCTCGCCTGATGTAGATCTTTTTCAACACCTTGTCCGTTTTGGTAGAGTAACCCCAGGTTGTAGCTGGCCCTTGCCGATCCCTGCTGTGCGGCGTATTGATAGATTTTAATTGCCCGATGGTAATCCTGCTCTACACCGGCACCCATAGCAGAGGCATAGCCTAGATTGGTCACGCATTCGAGATTATTTATCTTGGCACAGAGGGCATACCAGCCATAGGCGAGTTCGTGATTGGTCGGTACAAGTTTTCCAGTGGAATTGAGTACCCCCATACGAAATTGTGCTGGGTGGTGCCAGCTTAGGGCTGCCTTTTCCAAGTCCCGTAGCGCGGACTGTTCATCTTCCTTTTGCTGGTAGAGACCGTTTTCTGCAATTTTTCCCCTTAGATAAAGTGCAGCGGGGAATCCTGCACCGGCCGATTGCTCTAGAAAATGTATTCCCTCCTGAATTTGGTCGTTTCCAGCGACCTCAAGCAGATATTTCCCATAGTAAAATTGTGCAGGGGGATAGTTCTTTTTTGCAGCTTGGCTAATTAGGTCTGTGAAGATTTCCTCTTGTCCCGGTTTACCTTTCATATGAGAGCCTGCGAGATCCAGCAGTGCCGGGGCATAGCCTTGCTGGGCGGATAGTTGCAGGTAGTGTTCTGCTAACTCCGTTCTCGGCATATTGTATTGATTCGATGCCAGTAATAGCGCCATTGCGTACTCGGCCTCGCCCTTGAGCATGGTGACTGCAGCACTCGCCAACAACTGGCTAGCCAACTCTGTATCGACTTCTATGCCCAGTCCGATAGTGGTGATATAAGCGAGTAGAATTTTGCCTTCCTGTAGCCCCAGGTCTGCAGCGGCAACAAAGAGTTGGGCACATTCATCCACGGCAAACATGGTGCTGTTGCCTTCGAGGCACAGATTGCCAAGACTAATATTCGCAGTGAGAGAGCCCATGCCAATGGCTTCTAAGTAGGTTTGCTCCGCCTGCTGAAATTCCCCCTCAGCTTCCTGAACCTGTCCAACGGCGTGGCGTGCGGCATAGTCAGACTCTGCCAGCGGTTGAATGATGTTTTTATACAAAGAGTCAGAGAGACCGGCAAAGGGGTATTGAATTTCGAGCAGGCGATGGAGGAAACGACTGTTATCAAAGTATATTTTGCGCACTTTGCCGCTATCAGGATCGCGCACATTGTAAACTCGATACAGGCCGCTTCGACTCGCGGCAAATTCAAAATAGTTATCGAGTATTTCATAGCCAGACATGCTGAGTAGGTCCTCAGCGTCGGCCCAACTGGCTATTTCATAGGCGCTATAGAACGTATCGCCCCTGCGCGATGACAGTATTCCTGTGGCGATAAAGTTAAAAATATTCTGGTGATAGTTGGCCTGCTCACTATTGCCAGCAGATTCATAGCATTCGGCGGCGCTCAGGTGTGGCAGTAGCGAGATACTGTTGAGCTGGGTTATTTTTTCCCAATTTATTTCTGTACAGGTTTTCCTGCCGCTTTCCAGCTCTATCATTTCTGACTGGTAACGATCTTGTGCCTCTAAGGTTCTGAGAGGCTGGGGTGATTTTAAATATTCACTCCAATAAGTAGCATATCGCACCGAATCCGGTGCTTGCGCAACTTGTTCGGTTAAAGCCTGCAGTGGATCTGCGGGTGTTTGGACCGCGGTCTGGGAGGCGCAGGAAGCCAGTAAGAATAGGGTGGGTAAAATCAGCAGCTTCTTCATGGCTTACTTCCTGATTAGGGTTTTAATCAGGTTTTTCATTTCCTGGCTTCTATTGCGCTCGGAGGAAGCCTCCCCTTTAGCCCAAAACTTATACTGCAGTGCTTTGTCGAGCTGATTGAATTGTGCCAAATAGTTGGGCACATCTTGGGGTTCCACATGATCGGTTTTGGATTTGAAGGTGTAGTCCACCAGAAGTGCACCGTTATCCAGTTTGGCATTGCGTGTAAAGGTGAACCAGGGGTTGTCGATAGTGGTGGTACCCAGCTCCTCCTGCCAGAGAAGCTCCCCGCGAATATTTACAGTCGCACTCTGTTGGACATCGACTGGGTGTGTCAGCGCCAGGGGGCTTTGGCGAATGGGGCGTTGAGGCTTGGATAAATAGGGCACCAAAGCGGAGCCATACAAGGAAAATATCTTGCGCGCGGAACTCAGCTGGGCAAAGTCGCCGATTTGGTAATGCTCGGATACCTCCAGCTGGTTTTCCTGCAGGCTATCCTTAAAGGTGATCTCTGGATTGGTGCTGACGCCCGGATAATAACCGGCGATAAAATTGGTATAGCTACTTTTGATTTGCTCAGAATCTGCAGTAAGGAAGAATTGGCGCACCTGCTCGGCTTTCAGGTGGGAGAAATGAGAGCGTACCTGGAGTTTCGCACGGTTTTCCGCCGCATTGATATCATACTGTTCTTCGATACGGGCGCTGTAGCTGGCGACCTGTTCTGAGCTAGGTTCTACGGTTTTCAGGGCACGGGTCTGCTTGGCAATGGGAAGTGCCAATTCATAATCGAAAAAGCCCTTATTCTCTATATCGATACCCTGACCTGAAGCCGTGGCATCCACCCAATATTCCCGATTATTTAGTTCGATCAGGTTGATCACATGGTTAAAAGTCTCGGGGGAGGGAATATCCTCGCCGATATCCCGCCCACGGGAAGAGGAGACCAAGGCGGGGTAGGATTGCACTCCCAAGTGGGCCAGCATGCTGGTAAGTAAAAGCGCTTTGTCTTTACAGTCCCCATAACGTTTTTCCAAGGTTTCCTGGGGTGTTCTGGGTTGATGGGAATTGATCCCCAATTCGATACCAAAGTAGCGAATATCCTCCTGCACATATTCAATCGCCTTACTGACCGCAGCCTCCAGCCCCAACTGTGTCCGCCAGTTATCCAGTTTTCTTTTTAATGCCTCTGGCAATGAGCGGTCGACTTGGTAGAGCCCCAGGGCCCAGTCGTTCACCTGCCCCCAGTTGTCGTAGCTGGAGTATTGGATGTAATTAAGCGGGTCGTGCCAGTATGGATATTCGCTTTCCATCGGTACCCCCGCCACATCGCGCAGGTCCAAGGTGTAGGCGTAATTGCCCTGTTGCTGGGTTTTGTGGACTGGGTATTCGCGATGGTTAAATCGGTAATTAAGTTTCTTGTCGCTGCTAATTTTCACAAAGCGGCGATCTACCGCCTGGGGCCAGGACAGGTACAAACGGCCAAAGTCGCTGCGGGCAAAAATCGGGTTGCTGCCCTCAATGGTATAGGCGTAACTGATAATATCGCCGGGACGAATATCTTCCAGTATATACAGTGCATTCCATTGTTCGGAGTAGAGTTTATTCGCGAGCTCCTGCTCAGATTGGAAAAGCTTGAAGCCATCCTTTTGTAGGCGATCCAGTCGCTCACCGTTACGCTGTATACTGATATCGTGCACCCACAGCTTTTGGAAAGCTGGGAAGAAGCTGAAACTCAGCTCGGCAATTTCACTGACACCCTGCTGATTCAGGGGCTCAACCATTACCTGGAAGTAATACTGCTGCTCTTTTCCCCTGTGGCGGATCTGGGAATTGGACAGGTGCACGCGCACGCTGCCTTGCGCAGGGCGCTTTGATTCCAGCGGCTGTAATATTTCCACCCATTCAGGCGTGGCACTGAATAACAGCTCCGGGGCCGCTTGTGCAAATGAGGTGACAAGGAAAAGAGTGGCAGCCAACAATTGGCCGAGGAAACGATATTTCAAGGTGAGCCTCAATAGTTTTGACAGCGGGCGTTAACAGGCACTCATTCAAGGCACGGAGGGAGCTAAAAGGAAGCGAAGGTAATTTACCGGTCGGCTCCGGCAAACCTCTAGCTCCTCCTGAGCCTCTCTATAGTCGCCTGTAGGTCCTGCTACAGAGCCGGGCGGCAGTACTTCTTTAGCCGCCAAGTGTGCCGGTAATATACCCCAACCCCTAAGCAGAATATATTGAGCCGGTGGCGGATCTGGGGGGATGTGAATGGGGAAGAGCGGACGTGTTACCTCGAGCCCTCCTACGGGAGGGCTCGATGATACTCAAGAGATTACTGAGCCTGTTCCGGCTGCTGAACCGGCATAGCCTCCAGCTTTTCTTTCAGCTCTTTGAGCTTTTCCTTCACGCGTGCGGCGTTATCCGGGCCCATGCGAATCATCAACTTTTGTACACCGGGCAGTTTTTCAAGCTTGGGATCGGCAAACTTATAGTAGACCGACGGGCGCACCAGCTTGATCGGGCCCTCGACCTCAGGGGCCGCGAGCACCTTATCAATTGCCTCGATCACCACCTGGTGGAAAGTTTTATTGCGGATACCCAGTTCACCATAGGCTTGCGCCAGGCGCGGATACCAATATTGGTAGAGGCCAACCGCGGTGTCGGTATCCATCAAGGCGAACAGGCGCACCGGCTGATCGTAACGGCGGTAATTGTCCGGTGATAATTCATAGCCCTCCATTGAGGAGCCGGTAACAATAATGGGGCCGCGAATGGTTTTCAGTGGGCGGTGCTTGTGGATCAGGTCTCCCCGTGAGCCAGAGTTGACCGCGGCCACCCACTTGCGCACCACCTCATCGTTTACTAGCCAGCGCGACAGGGCGTTGTCTGGGGCCAGGCTCATCAGATCGTCATAAGCGGCCTTATCGCTCTCGTTGAGAGGCGGTGGGGGTTCTCTGCTGGGTTCTTCCACCGGTGCGGGTTCCTGGGGCTCCGGGGTGGCGGCTTGTTCCTGAGGCTGTTCCAGTGTTTCTGGTTCAGGGGTGCTTTGGGGCTCCTCAATAATTTTGGTAGGGGGAACCTCTTTCTTTTTTTCTTCGCCAGTCCACAGCCAATAGGCTGCCGCGGCGACGACGATCACCACAATAATTCCGATGATCCACCCATGCCTAGACTGTTGTTCCGACATTCCCTGCCTCCTTTTGCTGCTATCAGAATGTGACCCTTTGACCACGGCAAAGCTCTTCGGTTTCTCCGTGATGCCTGGGTTTTACCTTACTCTCCACAGGAGCCCATCGCAAAGGGGATTTGATTCACTCTCTGCCTGTTGCGTAGATTGTTACAGGTTCTGTTCGGCTCCCTCTTTCCTACCGATTACGCCCCCGCTTGGGAGGATGTATGAATTCCATTGCGGATTAGAGTGGACCAGTGAAAATGTGCGCGTCGCATAAGAGCGGTTGAGCGCGAAGAATAAGAGAGGGAACAATGGTTAAATTCACCAGCCTACTGATGGGCCTGTTTCTGGGGGTTGTGCAGATTGCTGCAGCCGCTGAAGCGGTCGACTCTTTTTGGCGCAATGCCACTATCTATTTCATGTTGCCGGATCGGTTTAATAACGGCGACACAAGCAATGACTTTCCCTATGGCCGCAAGGATGACGCGGCACACCTGCGTGGATTCGCCGGCGGTGATCTGCGTGGAGTGATCGAAAAGATTGAAGCGGGTTATTTCAACGATCTGGGGGTGGATGCCATCTGGATGTCCCCGGTGATCGAGAATATCCACGGTCACAATGATTCCGACAAGCGCACCTATGCCTTCCATGGCTACTGGCCCAAAGACTGGACTGCGGTGGATGCTAACTTTGGCACCGAGGCGGAGTTGGCGGAGCTGATAGAGGCCGCGCACAAGCGCGGTATCCGTGTGCTACTCGATGTGATTCTCAATCACACCGGCCCGATAACCGCAAAGGACCCGGAGTGGCCCGCCAGCTGGTTGCGCAAAGGCGCGCAGTGCGATTGGTCTGATTACGCCGGTAATGTGGAGTGCGCGATCCACGCTAATCTCACCGACATCCTCACCGAGAGCGATAAGCCCGTGGCGCTGCCGCCGCAGCTTGTGGATAAGTGGCAGCGAGAGGGCCGCTTGCAACAGGAACTGAGCGAGTTGGATGCATTTTTCGAGCGCACCAGCTATCCGCGCGCGCCCAAGTACTACCTAATCAAGTGGCTGACCGATTGGGTGCGGGAGTACGGCGTGGATGGCTTTCGTGTGGACACGGTAAAACATGTCGAGCCAGAAGCCTGGGCAATCCTGAAAAAAGAGGCGGACCTGGCTTTGGCCGAGTGGAAAGAAAAACATCCACAGCAGAAACTCGACGATCGCGATTTCTTTATGCTGGGTGAAGTTTATCACTTTGGTGTGAATAACTATGGCCCCACTGTCGGCCGTATTTACGATTACAGTGATCAGCAAGTGGATTTCTACCAGTACGGTTTCGACAGCCTGATCAACTTCGATTTTGCCCAGGTAGCCGGCGAGCCCGCGGAGAAAATTTTCTCCAGTTATTCCAGCGCATTGAATTCTGGTGCGTTAAAGGGCTTGGGGGTGCTCAATTATCTGGGCTCTCACGACGACCACCACTCCTTCGATCGCGAGCGCCAACAGACCCGAATTGCCGCCAGTAAACTGATGCTGGCACCGGGGGCGGTGCAGATCTATTACGGCGATGAGCTGGCGCGCCCCATGACCGATCCCCGTGCCTTTGGCGATGCGGCCATGCGCAGCCCCATGAATTGGGGCGACCTGAAAAAAGCTGAAACCCGCGCATTGCTCGCTCACTGGCAGAAGCTCGGCCAGTTCCGCCGAGCACACCCCGCTGTGGGTGCTGGTGTGCACAAGAAACTCGCCGATAAACCCTACACTTTTGCTCGCACTTTAGCCGGGGAGCAGCCGGTGGTAGTGGCAATGGAGCTGCCCCTTGGGGAGAAGCGTATTTCTGTAAAAGGCGTGTTTGCCGATGGCACGGTGTTAACGGATTACTATTCCGGTGAGCGTGCAAAAGTTGAGAGTGGCAGTGTGACTTTTAATACCGGTGGGGATTTGTTGCTGCTTTCAGCTAACGCAAAGTAGCCCTGGTTTTTAACCGGTCCGAGAAAGAAAAAGCCCGGCAAATGATTGCCGGGTTTTTCTTAGAGCTTTCTAACGGAATTTACACATCGGTGTTGGTGAACTGGTTGCACACCATCACATCCACGTCCAACTGGCCGATCACCCGCTCTGCGGTATTGCCGCGCAGCAGCGAGCCGGTTTCGCCGAACTGGTTAAGGGTGCCCATTACCACCAAATCCGCATCAATTTCCTTAGCCACCGCTTCCACCACATCGCTGGTATAGCCCTGCTTTACATGAATGCGGTGCGTGGGCACTCCGGTTTTATCGGCCAGCTTGGCCAGGGCGCCGCGATCGGGATAGCGCATGGAGTCTAGGTAGGCGTTCACCAAGTGCAGCTCGGCGCCGTAATGGCCGGCAATATAGGTGGCGCGCTCGCTGATCTGGCGGTTCAGCTGGCGCTGTTCCAGGGTTTTGGCCTGGTAGTTGACGGTGGCCAGCACCACTTTGCGCGCGGCTTTGGCACCGGGGCGAATCAGTACCACCGGGCAGCGTGCGGTTTTCAACACTCGCCACTTAGATTCGGCGAAGGTAAAACGGCGGCTGGATTTCTTGTGTACTGGCAGGTAGATCATTTCCGCATCGCAGCGCTTGGACTCCTGCACAATGGCCGCTTGCCAGTCGCTGGACCAGCACACGGTGATCTCGCAGGTGAGCCCTGCCTCGGAGATGGGTTCACGGATTTGCTCGCGAAACCAGGATTCATCGCGGAATAGGTGGTCGTTCACCGCGCGGGTATCCACTGCCTCGCCGTCCACCGCCACAAACACCGCCAAGCGCGGCTGCGGGTTGCGACCGCGGGAAGTGCTCATTGCCCGCTCCAGGGCCACATGCTTGTCATCGTTGGGGTCCACGACCACGAATACGGTGCTTTGCTGCTCCATCTTTCCTCCAGATCAATGGGTGTTTCCGGTCCCTGCCTTGTGCAGTTGACTCCTGGGTCTACGTTATCACGGGGGGCCTCAGGCGCGGAGAATTTGTCGTCTTAATACGTTGAAAAACGCGCCAGCCAGCCCCTAATGCCGTCGCATGATGAAGTAATGGAGAAGGACTGTATTGAGCCAGATCAAGACCGGCCGCCGGTGCGATTAGTGCCAGGTGGGGAGGGAAACCCTCGGCGGGGTTTTTCAGTGTTTCTTAAGTTTGCCTTAATTTTGCCTCCGTAGACTCTCGCCGTGACACTCCCAAAGAGGGTTTTCAATGGCGCTACAAAGACATTATCAATACCTGGATAAGAGTGCGTTGCCCAAGCGCAGGTTGCGGCGGCGCAAGCTGGATTTCGACCTGACCCGTATGGGACAGGCAGGCCACAGCCGGGTGCAGGGATTTATCGCGCAGAAGTTTGCCGATACCTATGGTGCGCAGGTGAACCAGTTTGCCCCGCTATTGCTATCCGCCTGGCAGGAGAGCGCGTTCAGCAGTGCCCTCGGGCTGCGCCGCGCCGATAGTGGACCGCTGTTCCTGGAGCAGTACCTCGATCAGCCGGTGGAACAAGAGATCGCCGCCTTCAGTGGGAGTCCGGTAAGACGCACGGAGATTGTCGAGATCGGCAATTTGATCTCCACCAGCCGCGGTGGCAGCCAGATGCTGTTCCTGATGTTGTTTGAATTATGTGCCGCCGCCGGTGTGCATTGGGCCATTTATACCGCGACTGCGGAAGTGCGCGGCCTCTTGCAGAAACTGGTGGGTCGGCAGACGGTTTTATGTGAAGCCGACGGCCGGCGTTTGGGGGATAACCTGAACGAGTGGGGTCGTTATTACGAGTCGGCCCCGGCGGTAACCGCCATCGATATGGTCGCTGAGCATCGCGCCCTGCTGGCAAATCCCCGCACCCGCGAGACCCTGCTGGCCTGTCGTGCCTCGGCCCAGGCTATGTCCCCTATCCTCACAACCTCGGCGGGAGGAGCCAATCTATGCAATTGATAGAGCAAATTCGCCAGCAGGCTGTGAATCACCCCGAGCAGCTGGCGCTGCGGGGCGAGCAGCGCACATTTAGCTACGGGCAACTACTGGCGGCCGCCGAGGAAATCGCCGTGGATCTGCAGGCGCGCGAGATCCGTGTGCTGGGCCTCTACGCCGACAATGGTCCCAATTGGTTGTTGGTGGACCTGGCCTGCCAGATAGCGCAGATCACTTTGGTACCGCTGCCGGTTTTCTTTTCCCAGCAGCAGCTGGCACATACCCTGCGCGTGAGTGGTATGCAGGCCCTGTTGAGCGATAGCTGCGAACGTTTTACCGCGCTCGATATGGTGGGTCAGGCACGGGCTGAGTTGGCCGGTATGGCCCTGATCGATATCCATGCGGAAGCGACAGCGGCGCTGCCGGAACACACCGCCAAAATCACTTTTACCTCTGGCTCTACCGGCACGCCGCGCGGTGTCTGCCTGTCAGCCCGAACCCAGTTCACCACCGCTAGTGTATTGGCACAGCAACTACAGCCTCAGGGCAACCGTGTGCACCTGTGCCTGCTGCCTCTGGCCACTCTGCTGGAGAACGTGGCCGGGGCTTACAGTAGTTGGTTGCGTGGTGGTGAGGTGGTGGTGCCGACCACAGGGCGCCTGGGCCTCAGAGGCAGCTCGGGCCTGGATGTAGCCCAGCTGGCGAGCTGTATCGATGAGTATCGCCCCCACAGCGTGATCCTGCTGCCGCAGATGTTGAAGGCGCTACTGGAACACACTGAGCGCAACGGCTGGCAGCCGCCGAGCTCAGTGCGCTTTGTCGCCGTGGGCGGCGGTAAGGTCTCGGCCCGGCTGTTGTTGCAGGCGCGCAGTATTGGCTTGCCGGTTTATGAAGGTTACGGATTGTCCGAATGTGGCTCGGTGGTAGCCCTGAATGTGCCAGGCGCCGATCGTCCAGGCAGCGTGGGTCAGCCCTTGTCTCACTGCGATATCGCCATTCGCAATGGTGAGGTGATGGTGCGCGGTCCCCGCTACCTGGGATACCTGGATAGTGACGAGGATGGCGAAACGCAGTGGCTCGCCACCGGTGATCTGGGTGAATTAGACGCAGAAGGGTTTCTGCACATCACCGGGCGCCGCAAGAACATCCTGATCAGCGCTTTTGGGCGCAATATCTCGCCGGAGTGGATTGAGAGCGAAGTACTGCTGGAGCCGATCGTGCAACAGTGCGTGGTGGTTGGCGATGCTCGCCCCCACTGTGCTGCCCTAATTTTTGCACGCCCCGGCAGCAGCCGCGAGCAACTCGACAGTTGGTTGCAGGCAGTGAATCGCAAATTGCCGGATTACGCCCAGGTGCGCACCTGGACCGCGCTGCCGGCGCCATTAACGTTTGCCGATGGCCTGCTCACTGCCAACGGCCGCCCGCGCCGCGATCGCATCGCCGCGCAGTTCCAAAATTCTATCGATAGCCTTTATGGAGGTATCTCCTCATGAGTTTTTACAATCTGCTTGAACAGCAAACTGCCGACGCCCGTCAGTCTCTGATGGAGGTACCTTTTATCCAGCGCGCCGCACGGGGTGAGATTGCCTTGCAGGAATATGTGGCCTTTCTCACCCAGGCCTATCACCACGTCAAGCACACGGTGCCGCTGATGATGGCCTGTGGCAGTCGCCTGACTCAGCAACAGGAATGGTTGCGCGAGGCGGTTGCGGAATATATCGAGGAGGAAACCGGTCACCAGGAATGGGTGCTCAACGATATTGCCGCCTGTGGCGGCGATGCGGAAGCGGTGCGGAACGGCCGCCCGAACCTGAGTACCGAACTGATGGTGTCCTACGCCTATGACAATATCGCCCGCGGCAATCCCCTCGGCTTTTTCGGCATGGTGCATGTGCTTGAAGGCACCAGTACTGCCGTAGCAACGCAAGCGGCGCGCGCCATCCAGAAAACCCACGGGCTGCCCAACAAGGCATTCAGCTATCTGCTCTCTCACGGCGATCTGGATATCGGCCATGTGGACTTCTTCAAGGGGCTGATGAATCGTATCGATAATCCCGATGACCAGGCCGCGATCCTGCACTGCTCGCGGGTTATGTACCGCCTGTATGGGGATATTTTCCGCGAACTGGACAACCCCTTTAACGTGCAGGAGGCCGCTTGATATGACAGCAAGAGAAACGCTCACGGTGCTGGTCACCGGCGCCAGCGGCGGAATTGGCAGTGCCATCAGCCGCTTGCTGGCCGAGCAGGGCTACCGGCTGCTATTGCAGGGGCGCAACACTGCGCGCCTGCAACAGTTAAAAGTGGGGCTGCCCCACAGCGACAGGCACCAGGTACTGGTGGCCGATCTGTGTGATGGTGCGAGCCGTTCCGAGCTTGTGCGCAGCTGCGAGCAATTGCCTGGCGGTGTGGATGTGTTGGTCAACAACGCCGGCATCGCTTCCTTTTCCCTACTCAGCGACATTAGTGATGCCGAGCTGGGCAGGTTGTTACACACCAACCTGATCGCGCCTATGGCGCTTACTCGCGATTTGCTGCCGACACTACAGCGCAGCGAACACGCCGCCATCATTAACATCGGCTCCGCCTTTGGTCATATCGGTCATCCGGGCTTTGGAGCCTATGGCGCCAGTAAAGCGGGGCTGCACGGTTTCACCGAAACCCTGCACCGGGAGTTGGTGGGCAGTAAGGTGCGTGTGCACTACCTGGCGCCCAGGGCGGTGGATACCCCTCTCAACAGCGACGCAGTCAACGACTTGAATCGGGCACTCGGTAACAAGTCCGACTCGCCACAATTTGTCGCCGCCCAATGTCTGTGTTTACTTCAGAGTAAACACGGCCGCAGGCGCTTTATCGGCTGGCCCGAACGCCTGTTTATCAAGGTCAATGCGCTCCTGCCCTCTCTGGTAGATAGCGCGCTGGCAAAGAAACTGCCCCTGGTTCGCCAATTTGCTCGCGGGGAAACTCCGCCAACAGCACAGGATAAGGCGGCTCCCGGCGCGCTCTGAGCGCGCCGGCCTTTTCAATTCAACAACCAATTTAACAACCACTCCCGCGCCACCCACCGTCCCGGCAAAGGCACTATGCTCTGGCGGTCGGGGAGGGTGTTGCACAGCGCTCTCCTAACCTGTTTCCATTGCTGAAGAGTCCAGGCCAATGCGCATCCTGCTGATCGAAGATAACCAATCCCTGGCCGAGGGGATGGTCACCGCCCTGCAGAGAGGGGGCTATGCCGTTGATCACGCGGCCCGCGGCAGTGAGGGCATTGCTCTGGCTCAGGCGGCGACACCGGATGTGATTATTCTCGATCTAGGCCTGCCAGACCTGGATGGTGTGGAGGTGTTGAAACGGTTGCGAGCTAAATCAATTCGCTCGCCGGTATTGATTCTCACCGCCCGCGATGATCTCCCCTCTAAAGTGCAGGGCCTGGATGCCGGTGCCGATGATTATCTGACCAAGCCCTTTGCAGTAGATGAGCTACTGGCGCGCTTGCGCGCTCTGGAAAGGCGCGGGGGCAGCGGTCTCAGTGCGGAAATCCTGATTGGCGATGTAGCCATTAATTTATCCAGTCATAGCGTGACGAGGGCTGGGCAGGAAATAAAACTGTCGCGGCGGGAATTTAGCCTGCTGCGCGCCTTGGCCGAGCGCCCGGGCCATATTCTCAGTCGCGAACAGCTGGAAGATAAGCTGTACAGCTGGGGCGAGGAGGTTTCCAGCAATACTGTGGATGTGCATATCCACAATTTACGCAAAAAAATCTATCCAGAGTTTATTCAGACCATTCGCGGCGTTGGCTACAAACTGGAAGCGGCTGGCGGCGCATGAAATCTATCCGTATTTTTCTGTTGATCGCGCTGCTCAGCATCATCATGCTGGTCAATTTTGTCTCGGCGCTGCGCGGCTACCGCGACACCATGGCGGAAGCGCAGCGGCTGTTTGACCGCCAATTAAGCGCCTCTGCCAGGTTATTGGCAGATATGCCGGTGGCAACAGGGGCCGAGCGGGTGGTGGCCCAACCCGAGGCCATGGTGATGCAGGTATGGTCTGAGGATAAGAAATTACTGGTGCGCTCCGCCGATGCCCCGAAGCAACCCCTCAGTGAATTTGCCGTTGGCTTTAAGGAAATAAATTTCTCGGGCTATCGTTGGCGCAGTCTCGCCGAATACTTTCCCGATAATGGCCACTGGATTATCGTTGCCGAGAGATCTGACCTGCGTTACCAGCTGGCAGAAAAACTGGCGATTGCCGCAGTGCTACCGATACTGTTGGGTCTACCGATTGCCGGGTTGCTGATTTGGTTTGTAGTAGGGCGCGGTCTTTCCAGTTTGCGAAAACTCGCCGAAGACCTGCATAGCAAACGCGCCGAAGATCTGACACCACTGTCAGAAGGTAGTCCCCCACAGGAACTGCTCCCGGTGGTGCAATCCATTAATGCACTACTCGCACGCCTGCAGGCCTCTTTTGAGCGCGAGCGGCGCTTTTCCGCTGACGCCGCCCATGAATTGCGCACGCCCATCGCCGCCATACAGGTACACGCGCATAATCTGGAGAGTGATTTTGAGGGGGTTGGGCAAACAGTAATGCCCCAGAGCCTGGTCAAGCTGGAAGATAGTGTTCAGCGCATGGCGCACTTAGTAGAGCAAATGCTGGATTTATTTCGCACTACACCCGAACACTACCCGGCGCGCTTTGAGATACTCAATCTTCATGCCCTGGCACGAGAGGTATTGGCAGAGGAATACCCGATCTTTGCCCAGAGAAAGCAACAGGTGGAACTGCTGGGCGGTAGGGTATTTCTGCGTGGCGACCGTTTCGCACTGACTATTCTTTTAAAAAATCTCCTGCGCAATGCGGCGAAATACACTCCTGAGGAGGGCCATGTGCAAGTGAGTACCCGGTTAATCAAAGGGGATATTCTTCTACAAGTGGAGGATTCTGGGCCGGGGATTCCAGAGGAAGAGTACCCTAGGGTTTTTGAACGGTTCTACCGAGTGGGTGGCGACCGCCACCAGAGCACTGCCCCCGGTTGCGGATTGGGCCTTTCCATTGTCCAGCATATCGCACGCCTTCACGGAGCTTCAATCGAACTCGGCCAGTCACACTTTGGCCGAGGGCTTTCAATAACCGTGCGTTTTAAAAAAGTAAAGGACGACAAGGATGCGTAGCTGCTTACAGGTGCGAAGAAAAACCTATAAAAAACAGAAAAAGAGCGGCGCTTTGGCTGCCGGCCTTTGGATTTTGGTTTCAATTCTATTGAGTGCCTGCGCTCCAGATACTAGTAAACCCACTGTGAAATTAGAAATCCACAATCATCTTTTTAACCCTTCCGAACTGGTGGTACCCGCCGATACGGAGATTAAACTGGTGATCTACAATCGTGATGCCTCTCCAGAAGAGTTTGAGAGTTACCAGCTCAACCGAAAAAAAGTGATCATGGGTAATAGCAAGGCAGTGTTATTTATTGGCCCTTTGCCCGCAGGAGAATATCTATTTTTTGGGGAATTCCATCCCATAACGGCTCAGGGAAAAATTATCGCACAGTAGCGAAAGGCTTATGTTGTTAACCTCTGTAATGGTAATACTGCGGGAAGTGTTGGAAGTGGCGCTGCTGCTCAGTGTGCTATTGGCAACTGCCCGAATGCTGGATCTTCGCACCCGCTGGTTTTATATCGCGCTATTACTCGGTGGATTGGCTGCAATCGTCTATGGTGAAAACCTTGTGAGGGTCTCCCAGGCGCTAAATGGTACAGGTCAGGAGCTAGTGAATGCCGGAATATTAATCACAATCTATATATTATTAGCAATAGTCACCACCTTGTTGTTACTTAACTGGCGTAAGCAGCAATATCATTTACCCATCATACAGGGCGCTATGCTACTGGCAGTCACACTCGCAATTATGCGTGAGGGGTCAGAAGTTTATGTTTACCTTACTTCCTTTTGGCTGCACCCACCACTCTTACCCTCCGTAATAATCGGTGCATTGCTAGGTGCCGGTATCGGCTACAGTTTAGGTGCATTATTTTATTACTTTTTATGTGGTCTATCACCCAAATATACTTTGATGACCTCCTGTATATTACTCACCATATTGGCAGCCGGAATGATTCTTCAGGCCACGCAATTATTCATTCAAGCAAATTTACTGCCTGGGCAAGAGCCCCTCTGGGATAGCTCCCAACTATTAAGGGAGGACTCAATCCCAGGACAGCTACTCTTTGCTATTGCTGGCTACGAAGCCACACCAACCCCTCTGGAAGTAATGGCCTACGCAGGCAGTATTTTTCTTATGCTGTGCGTGCTTGGGGGTGTTTATTATAGGTGTTCCAGAGATTCACCAGTGGGTAGATAAGTTATTCAATGAGGGTTTATTTACGCCTTTTCTTATTGAGGGCATTCTCGTAAATGTAGTCTTTCATTCTCATGGCCGAATCATCCATACTTTCAAATAACACATATTCGCGCAATCCTGCTTTGAGACAGAGTGTATTAAATTTTGCGGCTGGTGTGTGCTTAGTGTTCATAATATAGCTTGAAATATATAGGTCTTTTAGGCCCCATTTTAATCTGCACATGGGCTTCCGTTTCCATGGGATTGGTCATCTCATGCATCTTTTCAGGTTCTTTAAGCGCATCAAGTGTCTACAACAAAGTGGGCACAATGTTATATATTTTCTGTAAGCCTGAGAGTAGAGATAAATATCTTGTAGGAACCAGTAAGAATACCAGTTTACTGCCTGCGATTATTGATTTTTTGTGCTCGAGCATTCAGTTGATAATCTCCAATACTAGACAGCAAGCACACAACACCGCAAATGAAGGCGAAGAAGGCTAGAATCCAAAAAAAGACAGGTTGATCTTTGACTGTTAAAAGAACTTCTTCTGGACGGAAATTTCCCTTTGTTAGGAGGAATTTTCCATCCAGCACAAGCCAAGGTATTAGTCCTAAAAATATACATGAAGCTATCAGCAAGTTGATAATTGGCGGCTGATGAGATTGCCTAGGGGCTCCGAATTCTATTAGTGCTTTCCAGTTCATATAAAATCTTAATACAGGGATAAGGGGGCGGTTCGGGTAATATTAACGCGTCGTAAATCCGTTCAGTGACGGGTATTAAGCTCAGAGCGTACTTGAGCGAATTTTTATATCTGGCCCAATACACAGTCCATTTCTGTTTCCACAAGCCATGCCAGATCTATAAAGCGACTTACCTCAACAAATGTGCACGCAGGTTTTATTGTAGAGAATAGCTCTCCATGTGCTTTTGCTGCTTCTTCCCAGCGGGATATATCCGTAAGCATGATACGGGTTCTGATGATACCCGTCGGCTTTCCACCCGCTTCTAGTATGGCCTTCATCGAAAGCTCCAGACAGTATTTCGTTTGAGCATACACATCACCTATGTAAGCGGTCTGGCCATCCTTAATAGGTGCCGTACCAGAAACAGAAATTAGGTTTCCAACTCGGCACGCTCTGGAAAATCCTATCGGCTCTTCCAGATGAGAACCTGAAGAGATTAGTTTTCTCATGTTTCCCTACTTGAGTAAAACACCCACTGTAACGCAGTGAGTACAGGCCTGTAAGATCGAAGTTACTGCTGCACATTACAAGGAATTAACGGCGAGTAGTTTTCTTATCGTAACAGTATTTAACCAAACAATAACAGATGCTACTGCAAATTGACCTAGCGACTGGAGAAAGAGTTTAGGCCAGAAATCTATTTCCTCAGTTAGCAGTGGGTGCCAAACATATACAAGAGTCAAGTTTCCTGGAAATAGAAATATCTTGTACCCAGGCATACCGCCGCCCCAGACATTCCAATTTAACGCAAATGCAATGAGCCCAATTACTAACGCTAAAGCACCGCCATAAATCGCGATGGTAGTCGAATTTAATTCACTCATTGTGCATCGTACTCCTTAAAGTAGAGGTACGACTTTATATGCGATCTACCGCTTATGATTGTTAGATCACTAGTGATCATAATTACACTATTACTTGTTAGGTTTCTTAGTATCTTGTGTGCTTAGCCTGTTCATGATTTATGGTGTTCGGGTTAGGGGCCGCTGGAGCGGAGTATAGATAGCCCCAACCGTGTTGTTTCGCAGCGACTAAAACCCTTGCTATGTGTGTTACCCGCAACAGTTTTGTCCTCGCTGGATTGGCGGACATTTTACCGTACCATAAGAACAGAAAACGCAACAATCACCGGGCTTTGGTTTAAGCAGTGTTTGACACTGTTCACATTCATAAAAAAAGGCACAATAATTCGTAGGCATGGCCTCAGTCTTTTGATGTCGGCACTTGGGGCAAGTAATAATCGTTTCTAGAATCATGGTAGCCTTAAACTCACTCTACGATTAGTGTCGCAATTATGCGCTTACAAATAATGATCAAAGTAGCAGTGAGATACACATCTGCTGACGATGTTTGTTAGTTGCCTTTAAGTTTATCGATAAAGGTATCGTTGATAGCCGTACCTTTGTCTAAAAACTTATAATCTAACAAGTGATCCAAACCCTCGTAATTAAGTGCTCACACTGATTTTCGCTCTTAGCGTTCATTTTATCGCAAATATCATTTGCCATCTGAGGCGCCGGCCAAATT
This sequence comes from Microbulbifer sp. ABH2_005, assembly GCF_056160005.1. Lineage (NCBI taxonomy): Bacteria > Pseudomonadati > Pseudomonadota > Gammaproteobacteria > Cellvibrionales > Microbulbiferaceae > Microbulbifer > Microbulbifer sp. ABH2_005. Next base: position 274,961 of record NZ_JBSWWI010000001.1, read on the forward strand.
GCATCATTTTCGCCGGTCATCAGTACGACTCTGGCTCTTATATCATTAACAGAAATATCTGCTTTATTGCCATCAACACGGTTCGCTAATGACTGGGCATATAGATCCCGCAAACCGTTTACCGGCCCAGAGGGTTTAAATGGGATATGAGTTAACTCTTGCCCTTTCTCCGTCCAACTTGATGCAGGTACTTTTGTCCAATCTTTTAAAATGCCTGCCCAAACTACTGAGCTTGGTGCTATTGCCACTACCTTTGAAATCTCTGCATCTTTTGATGCTAAGAGTAATGCCAGTTCGGCACCCTTGGACCAGCCAACCATTATTAACTCATCTGGCTTTACATTATTCTGACTCTTTAACCAAGACTTAGCCTCAGTAAAATATTCCAGCGGGATCTTCTCTAGTTCTTGAGGTAATCCATCGGCATTAAAATAGGCTAAAGCCAACGTTGGATATCCTGCGTCGACAACTGGCTGAGCGAGCTTTTCAGGTAGCCCGCCTTCTGACCCGCCCAGGACCAACACAGCAACCTGCTGCTCAGCTGATGAAGATGGATAATAGTTTCCGACAAAATCGTTGTTCTCTAAATTAACCTCAACAGTAGAGGCATTTAAGCTTTGGCCCATAAAAAATGAATAAACCAATGTGGCTTTTATGATCTTCTTTAACATGCTTTTTTCCGTGTGGCTAAAATTTTGTTGATTACTGATCTTGCCTCTGTGTTAGGCCGAGGTCTAACTATACAAGGTGTCTAATAATTGTGTATAGGTCTTACTACTAACACCCTCAATATTCTGCTTGAAGCTGTTAAGCGGACTCTTTGTGAATATCCGTTTATTTTTTACCGAGACGTACCACAAATGGGTGACTTTCAGTTGCCCATTCATGGCAGAGACCAGATAAATACTGAGTTAACCCACCTTCCGTAATTTCTGGCGGAACAAATATTTCGGTGTCTCGGCGCTTGCCTTCAGAGCTCTGATAGAAGGTTTTCCAGTGATTTTTTCTTCTTTCAACTAAGACTTCTCTACCAAAAATATTATATTTATATCTTTCCATGACTTTGGCCTCTGCCTAATGCCCGTATCACCGGAGACATTGTAGTAGATCAAATTGTAGCAAAGTGCGCCTGGAGTACCATAATTGTCGACACTTAGGTTTTTTATGCATGCGATTGTTAGATTTTTCCATAGTTGAACCAGCTTATTTGGATAGCTGACAACGCTTTGCAAGATGAAACTTTTGCAGATAAATATTTAATGTTAGGTAGATTTCACTAGTGCTCAGTATGGACCAAATGTCAGTAGCACTATTTCACCCAAGGGCCGAATTGGTAAAGTTATACTTGCTACCATTTTCACCAATAAGAATAAGTTTTATACAGCCTTCTGGGAAAATTGAGCGTAGATACTGATTTTGTTTCAGATAATCTAAGCCTTCATTAGAATATTGGCTAATATCAAAGTGAAATGTAGCCCACTTGTTATAAGCGCTAATTGGTTTATCAAAAGAGATTGAGAATGGTTGATCGGATATGTAAATTGGTTCAGGAGTAACAACCGTACTACCACCAAACACAAATATCAAAATCCATTCAAGCATCCAGATGCCCCATAAAATCTACGTTTGAATTCACCGACCTGTGTGGCTTGTCGCTCTGGTCCGGTGATTTTGTGTTAGCTATCTGCTCGCGACTGTGCAGAGATTACATTTCCAATCCACTCTTTATAGTGACTCAGGCGGACATTACAACTAATCTGCCCATACTGCCCCGGGGGATTCCTGATAGCACCTTGTGGAGCTGTCCATGAAGTCAATCCAGCCAACAGCCAATCGTCATCAGCTTGGATAAAGATTGGACCGCCGCTATCACCATTCCCCTCTCCGCCCTCAAGGGGTAGTGCTTCCGGTGGTGCATCAAACACATAGCAGAACCAGCGGCCATGAGCGCTTGTGACTTTATTTTCCGCACGACGAAGTTCAGTAGGGTGCGAGTCATGAAAGTTGTACCCAGTGACGCCGGTACCTGTAGCGCCTTTTCCAATGATCTTGATGCTCTGACCGAACTCATTATCTCCTTTGTAGATGGCGACAGGAGAGACATCAGTAACGGGTTGTGCCAATTTGAGAAGTGCAATGTCATCTGAGGAGGAGAGCAGCACTGCAAACAGCGTCCACTCCCAAGTGGCCAATGCATGATCAAGTAGCTCCTGTGACGGTTTTTTGTATCCCGAGTGTATTATCAGGCGCTCTATATTCCTGGGTTTTCCATTGAGGATTATCTGTTCAGGGCGCCATGAGACCGCATGTGCGGCAGTTATTACCCATTGAGGAGCAATGAGTATTCCGTGCCCCTCACCAGGTATGTCTGCAAGAGCAGGATATTCAGACCCAAGCACTCTATATTTTGAATCGTCAACGTCATCTCGAATAATGATCGCGTAGACGCTGGAGGATACAAAAAACAGTACAAACAACATAAGTCGATTCATATGGGATGCCTTTGTAAATGTCCTTAAGGGGCTAACATTTATATAGTGATCATCATGACCACTATTATTTTGATTACTATTCTGGAACTAGTTTAACCTTAGCTACCAAAAAATAAGTTAAATTATCTCTTTTTATGAATTTGGCACTGATGTAACATTTGCGATGCGGATATTGTTACAACTATCTCAATAATTCCTTACCATTCCAATAGGCTTTTCAAAAATTCTAATTTTAATTTCGCTAGATCGGAAATAATGATCATAGTGAAAGAAGTCTCTAGTTCAACACGGTCATCATGGATGATACATGCCTAATTTATTTAGGTGGAATCAAAACGATGGGTTTTAGGCTGGATAGGGTCGCCTAGTAAATAGAAAGGAAATATTAGAGCAGTCTGTGGCTAATAATCTGAACCCCTATAGTGATTGACATGTTAGTAATTTATACGAGAGTGATAATTGTAATTGCTCTAGCTACCATGAGCTGATATTTAGCAAGATAAAATGGTATTGGTCTATGTCAAATAGGGTTGTTTTTAAATGGTTATTAATTCTTAAACTTCACTGACTCAGCTTAATTTGAAAGCTGTCGCCTAAAATTTAATCCTGTTGTTTTCTGAACACCGCACTGCTTCTCATGTCACTAAGTTCAAATCTCTGCAGATAAAACTACTACGCCCCCCTGAAGGGGGATGTGTGCGTTAGTACCATTTCTTTACTCTGCAATAGGTCACACCCCAGAGAGGGTGGACACTTGTGCCAGAGTCATTGGGTTAGAAGCGCTTTTTGAGTTAGGTATAACAACAATAACTAGGTTTATTTATTTCCATGCTTGACATTCACTGGCAGTCATTCGCTCTCACGGATACCAGCTTTTCGCTTGGATGTTTCCGGTTGCTGAGCCTAGTCGTGAATGCTTGACAATTTGAACCTCATTTTGATTGTTGCGCCCTTGGTTTCGTTTACCTTTGGTGGAATAACCTTTCTCAGCGTCAAAGCTTGCTGTTTCTCAATCCGTGACTTCGGTCTTCAAACTCAGGAGATCTAGTCCCTTTGGCTCACTGTTTGTGTGATTGAGGACTCGGATACCTGGCTTTTAAAAATTAACAGCGAAAAGATGAGTAAAGAGAAAGCAAAGATGAACAATCCATTTCCCCTAAAAAGGCTACTGGCCAGTACGGGCCTTTTGCTTGGTACACTGTCTAGTGCCCACGTTAATGCCGGTACCGCTTTTGTACATTTATTCGAGTGGAGCTGGAATGATATCGCCAGTGAGTGTGAGAACTTTCTCGGGCCTAAGGGGTTTGATGCGGTGCAAATATCTCCACCCAATGAGCATATCAGCCTGTCCACCTGGTGGGCGCGCTATCAGCCAGTGACTTATACCAACTTAACCAGTCGCAGCGGTACTGAGCAAGAGCTGCAAAGTATGATCAACCGTTGTCATGCAGCAGGTGTGAAAGTCTACGCCGATGCGGTAATTAACCATACGGCGGCCTGGAATGGCGGTGGCACCGGTTGGGGGGGCACCCAGTGGACCTTGCTGGACCATCCGGAGTTTTCTGATAACGACTATCACTCCGATTGCACCATTAATAACTACAATGATGCTAATCATGTGTGGAGCTGTCGGTTGAGTGGTTTACCAGATTTGGATACCGGCTCCAGTTATGTGCAAGGAGAACTCGCTGGCTACCTCAGTAAATTAAAAGGCATGGGAGTCGATGGCTTCCGTATTGATGCGGTCAAGCATATGTCCCCCGGCGATTTACAGGCAATTGTGAATCAAGCTGGCAACCCCTGGATCTTTTCCGAGGTTATCGGTGCTGCTGGCGAGGCCTCAGAAATCCAGCCTTACAATTATACTTTTCTAGGCCGTGTCACTGAATTTAAATATGGCACCGATGTAGCCAGCAACTTTAACGGTCAGATTAAAAATCTTGCCACTATTGGCGAGAGTTGGGGGCTTTTGTCTTCCAGCGATGCAGTTCACTTTATAGACAACCACGATCGTGAGCGTGGCCACGGTGGTGGCGGTAACCTGACCTATCACGATGGCTACAAGTACAACCTGGCCAACGTTTTTATGCTGGCACACCCCTATGGCTATCCGAAGGTAATGTCAGGTTATGACTTTACTGATACGGATATTGGTCCCCCGAGCACTGGACCGGAAAGCTGTGAAAACAATGAATGGGTATGTCAGCACCGATGGGGCAATATTGCCAATATGGTGGGTTTCCGTAACTATACCGATGGCACCAGTATGGAAAATTGGTGGGATAACGGAGATAATCAGATTGCCTTTGGACGCGGTGATAAAGGCTATGTCGTTATCAATAACGAGGGTAATTCTTTCAGCCAGACACTGTATACAGGCCTTCCTGCAGGGGACTACTGCAATGTCCTGGCGGGAGATGATGAGTGCAGTGGCGATGTTATTTCCGTAGGCAGCAATGGCTATGCCACCTTCAATGTTGCAGCTTATTCCGCTGCTGCCATTCACGGTGGGCAGCTATCTAGTCCCTGTGGTGATGAATGTTCTGGTGCAGGTTTCCCCAGCCTTTATTTCTGTGGCACAGCTAATAATTGGGAAGCAACAGCTTTTGAATTGGTAGCAGATAATACCTGGCAATTGGTGGTTAATTTTGATGGCCAGGCAGACCAACGCTTTAAGTTGGATATCTATGGTGACTGGGCCGAAAATTACGGTGACGATGGTGCTGATGGCACGCTGGATCAAACCGGAGCAGATATTTATACCTCGGTAACCGGTAGCTACCTCATTCAAGTAAATGATGAGACTCTGGCCTATTCGATCACCGAGGTCTCTTCCCAGCAGGCACCCACTGCAAGTGTGACTCCAGTATCCAGCACAGTAGAGGTCAATCAGAGTGTCACCCTGGATGCCAGCAGCTCTGCTGATAGCGACGGTAGTGTGGTTTCTTACAGCTGGAGCAGTGGTGGTAGTTCTTCCTCGACGACTTTGAGCTTCGCCACTGCGGGCACTTATACCGAGACAGTCACTGTTACTGACAGCGATGGCCTGACCGATAGTGCTACGGCAACCATCACCGTGACTGATCCCAATACTAGTTATGCTCAAAACTTTACGGCATTAAATTTCCGCGGTACGCCCAATAGCTGGGGCACTCAGGCGATGACCCTGGTTGCAGATAATACCTGGCGTGCCACTGTGGTGTTTGATGGCAGCAGAAACCAGCGCTTTAAGTTTGATGTCAGCAGTGACTGGGCTGAAAACTACGGGGATAACAATGCAGATGGTTCTCTGGAGCAGGGTGGGGATGATATCTACACCGATGTATCAGGTACCTATATTGTTGAGGTAAATGATGAAACCTTGAACTACAGCCTGACCTGTGCAGACTGTGGTAGTTACGCATCCAATTTTTACTCATTTTATTTTCGTGGCACACCAAATAGTTGGGGTGCTGACGCTATGGAATTAGTTGCCGACAATACCTGGGAAATCCAGGTAAATTTTGATGGTCAATCCCAGCAGCGTTTCAAGTTCGATGTTAATGCTGACTGGAGTGAAAACTACGGCGATAGCGACTCCGATGGTGACTTGGAGCAGGGTGGGTCTGATATCTACACTTCTGTAAGCGGAAGCTACAAGGTGCAGGTGAATGATCAAACTATGACTTATAGTGTGATTGCACTGTAATTGATAAGAGCCTGCAGGCCAGGAAGCTGGTCTGCAGGCTTCTTTAGTTATTTATTTTCTTTTTCTTTAGCCAGCAGTGCTTGTTGTAGCGCCTGCAATTTTGCAATCTTTTCTTGATTTAACTTTGGGTTCGATTCACAACGAGGATCGGTTTTTTGCAACAAGGCCAGTATTTCTTTTGTCAGTGGTATGGGTTCACAGCCGTGTCCGGTCTCGCAAATTAAATCCCATTGCGGTTTGGCCTGGATATGGCAGGCAAAGCAGTTACCTCCAAAACGGTTAACTACATCAACAAAACCTCGCTTACGGATTTTGCTACCTTCTTCAGAAACATCCAGTTCAAAAAACTCCCAATCTTTAGTGGCGGGGTTAAAGCCTTTTTGGTGTTTGACCATCACTTCCCCGGGGACTAACTGGACCACTGATCCAGGAGGATAAACACCTCCAGTGCTGGAGTTTGCGACCTCTAGAGTCCCATCCTGGTCTCCCAGTAAATTATCCACATAAAACCCCCGCACCTTGGTCATATCTCGGATGCAGTTAAAAGTCTCGTCTGTCACCTGGATAGGTGCTTCGCTCTGTTCAGCCTTGTTAGTTTCAGCCATTGTAGGAAGTGCTACTGATGCTAAAAGTGCAGTCAAAATTAGATTTAGCGGTGAAAAATAGCGGCTAGGTTGTCTGTTCATAATCTCCCCTTGCATATCAATTTCGGTTTTTATTTAAATTGTGCACAATATAATTGCAGGCAATATACATGGGGTGGTGTTTATGTCAAGCGAGTTACCTGATGAGTATGGTTAGGGATTGTCGGGATTATGTTGTGAGAAAGGGGGGAGGGTGGGTATAAATTGCTGTGCTTAAGCGTTCTTGGAGGGGAGTAGTCCCCTCCAGGGCTGAGTAGCTATTTCTGGGGAGTAGTGGATATTGCAAAGATATGGCTTTCGTAGGGTGCCAACTGGATCTTTGTGGAGGCTTGGTCTTTTTCCAAGATAAGGTTCGCCACCTTATTGGATATCTGGCTTTCAGCCAGGTAGCTGCCCGGTTGTAGTTTCCAGGCCTCTAGAAGTGCTGTAGGCAACTGAAAATTAAACTCCACTGCCCTGTTATCGAAGTTGGCGATTACCAACAATTTTTCATGTTCACTCCAGCGGGCAAAGGAGAATTGTTTTTCACCATAGCCAGAGTTTTGCTTGCGGTTGTAGCTGTGCAAGTCCAGATAATCGCCAAGTAAGGCCGGGCTCTGTTTGGAGAAATTAAGCAGGCGCTGGTAGAAGATGCGCAGCTCTTTTTCTTCTTTTGTCAGCAGTGCAGTGTCAAAAGCGCCCTCATTGTTCCAGCGGCGCACACTGGGTACTGACCAGTAGTCGAAAATGGTGGTGCGGCTGGCTTTACCGAAGCCGGCATCTTTGTTGGCGGGCTCTCCTAACTCCTGGCCAAAGTAAACCAAGGTAGGGGCTGGAGAGAGCGCGGCAGACACCAGCATTGCAGGTTTGCCAGCCTCTGGGTTGCCAGAAAATTGTGGGCTGGCAATACGCTGCTCGTCGTGGTTCTCCATAAAGCGCAACATATGAGAGGAAATATCTACCAGGCTTGCCTGTACCTCTGCGATTTTATCTGTGCTGCCCTTGTTCTCCATGACCGCACGAATAGCGTCGTAAGTGCCGACTTTATCGTAGAGGTAATCCATTTTGCCCAGATGCAGATAATCCCGATAGCGCTCTGGAGTATAGATTTCGGCAAGTAACAGTGTGTTGGGGTTGCGCATTTTGATGGAGGAATTCAGGTAGCTCCAGAATTCTACCGGTACCATACCGGCCATATCATAGCGGAATCCATCCACGCCAAAGTCCAGCCAGTAGTGGGCGATATCGCGGAATTTTTCCCAGGTGTCCGGGACTTTCTTGTCTGCCCAAAACTGGGCGTGGGCCCGGTAGTCACGCTCGGCATATTCCTGGGGTAGCTCAGAAAAATTCTTGCTGTCATCGGGACGAACGCCAAAATTAATTTTGACGGTTTCATACCAGTCGTGCATGGCAGGTTGTGCACTGCGCGCGCCATTACCGGTCCATTTCGCTGGACTCTCTATAAACTGCCCATCGACAAGATCATTGGCTTCGCCATTGAGAGGCTGATAACTGTCTTCTGCAACGGGCACGCGGAAGTCTTCTCCCACCACATAGTAGAAATTGTTGTTGCGGGCGTAGGTGACCTGGGTGTTGTCGCCAGCTCCAAAATCCTGTACGCCTTGGGGTTTATCGAGAGAATGATAGGCGCGGGCTACATGGTTGGGCACTATATCGATAATCACTTTCAGACCGGCCGCGTGGCTGCGTTCCACCAGTGCGCGGAACTCCTGTATTCGCTCTGCTGGGTTATTGGCCAGGTCCGGGTTTACGCTGTAGTAATCCTTGATGGCATAGGGAGAGCCGGCGCGGCCTTTGACCACATCTGGATCATCGTTACTGATACCGTATTTCGTATAATCGCCAACGAGTGCGTGGTGCAGGGCGCCGGTGTACCAGATATGGGTGGCGCCCAGCGCGTGGATTTCATTCAGTGCTTTTGGGGTAAAGTCAGCGAACTTGCCTACACCATTCTCTTCGAGTGTGCCCCAGGGTTTGTTGGTACTGTTAGTGTTGCCAAATAAGCGCGGTAGCACTTGGTAGATAACAGCTTTTTTCTCCGCAACTTTTTCAGCGGGCTGTATTTCTTCCGGGCTGCTATCCTGGCTGCAGCCGGCAGTGCCGAATAGAGCAGCACCCAGTAGGGAAGCCGAAAGGAGTTTGGCAATAAACAGGGAATGTAACTTCTTCATTGTTTCCTGATGACTTTAAATTTTTTGTCAGTGAACAGCGGTTTGCTGAATTATTGATTTTTGAGCATTAAATTCAGCGGTTCTTTGTGCCAGTCAAATTTAACCAGCAGTTGCTGCTTGCGCTTGTTGTACCAGGCCCCACGGGGTGCCTGAGCAAAGTCTTTTTCACTGTCGAAAATGGGCAGGGATTCGCCGCTAATATCGAGCTGCACGGGCACTTGTTGCCAGTTGTGGATCTTTAAATTGACCTTGCGGGATTCCGGCATACCGGTATAACCGTCTCCTTCACGCTTAAAGGCGAAGGTTAAACCCTGCTGTTTGTTTTCAGCTGAGAAATGTAGCTTCTCGTATTTGCCTTTTTCTAAAGCCTGCGCGGTAGCGCCATCATCTTCATAAACATAGCGCTCGGACTTTGCTGTTGAGGAGTGCGCGTAGTAGTCCAAGGTCAAGTTTTTACTGGAGTAATCACGGCTGCTGTGGATAACGTCAATGGTGGGAATAATGGCGCCGGCCCGCACCAGTACAGGAATAGTTTTCAGAGTCACTTCTACCAAAGCCTGATCGCCAGAATATTGTTTATCGCTCCAGTAATCGAACCAGGTGCCGCCGGGCAGTTTTACCGCGACCTCATCCACATCTTCTTCCACGACTGGGGCAACGAGGAAATCCTGACCCCACAGGTAGGCATCCTTGTAGTCCAGTAGAGACAGATCACTTTCGTTTTCGAAAAACAGCGGGCGCATCAGTGGCATGCCGGTCTGGCTGTTTTCGAAGGCGAGGGTGTAGTTGTAGGGCAGCAGGCGATAGCGCAGTTTTACATATTCGCGCAGGATATCGCGGGTGCGGCGATCGTGGAAAACCGGTTCGGAAGCAATATGCTCCTGGGCGTGCGGGCGGTAAACCGGTTGGAATACGCCGTACTGTAACCAGCGGATGTAGAGTTCGCGGTCAAATTTCTCACCGCCGGCAAAGCCGCCCAGGTCTGAATGGGTGTAGCCAAAGCCCAGCAAGCCCATACTCAGAGCCAATTCCACCTGGGGCTGTAAGCCACCCCATTCCCGAGCGACGTCGCCGGTCCAGGGAATCATGCCGTAGCGCTGGGAGCCGGCAAAACCGGAGCGCATCATAATAAAGGGGCGACGCTCAGGGTGCTTTGCCGTTTGGCGTTCGTGCAGTAATTGCGCCCAGGCGTGGCCGAAGGCGTTGTGGATCTCATCGGCCATACCGATTGCGTGAACGGTATCGGAGGGGTGAACTTCCGGTTCACCCAAGTCGCCCCACCAGCCGGCTACGCCCTGTTCCAATAACCCGTCGTAAATATTCCAGAACCAGTCTCGGCCATCTTCGGAGAAGACATCGATCAGGCCGGTATTGCCGAAATAGAAATTAAAACGCTTAGGCTCTCCGGCCAGGTTTTTCGCCAGGGCATTATTCGCCACGGCTTCCTGCCAGCGCTCGGAGGTGGAGAGGACAAAAGGCTCGGTCACCAGGATGGTATTGATGCCGCGTTTTTTAAGGTCGGCCATCATCTTTTCTGGTTCGGGAAAGACTTCCTTGTCCCAGGCAAGATTGCCCATATGACCTTTTATATCTGGGCCAAACCAGTAGAGGTCCAACACCAGGGCGTCCAGGGGGAAATCTTCTTCGGCAAACTTATCCACGGTTGCGCGGACTTCAGCTTCGCTGTGATAGCCAAAGCGGGAGGCGAAGTTACCCAGGGCCCAACGGGGTGGCAGGGGCTGTTTGCCGGTGGTGGATACATAATTTTCCAGCAACTGTGGATAAGTCTCACCGGCTACCACGATGTAAGCGGTGCGCCCGGCTACAGCTTCAAATTGCAGGATATCTTCTTCGTTTGCGCCCAGATCCAGGGTGCCGGTGGCAGAGTTGTCGAACAGCAGAATGTATTTGTTGCTGGACAGTACTGCTGGCAGGGAAAAATACATCTGGTTGGATTCGGTGGTGTATCCGTAATGGGCACGGTTATATAGGGGCAGGCGTTGACCGCGGCGGTCCATCCCCATAACCCGCTCTCCGCCACCCAGCAGTTTTTCCTCTGGCGACAGTGCGAAACGGAATCCGCGCATCGTCTCGGTGGCAAAGAAACCACTCTCTTCACTCAGGATTTGTTCGCTACCGCGCAAGTACTCGATTCGGAAAGGAGACTTGTGGATGACTGCAGTAAGCGAGCCAGTGCGGTAAACGAGCTTGTTCCCTTTTTGCTCCAGCGTCGCCTCGGATCGGTTGGCAGAATCGGTGGCCAACGCAAATGAGGGCAACTGCTTCAGGCCTTCGCGGCGATAGTGCACCGATAGCGCTGACGGACCAACCGGGGTGAGGGTGACCTCGCCCTCACTCGTCTGTACAGTTAGTGAGTCTTCGCTCATGGTGTGATCGCGGTAGTTACGCTGTTCAGCGGCCAGGGATTGAGCGCTCAGGCAGAGTGTAGCTGCGAGACACACCAGGCGCAGGAGTGGGAGTTTTAGGATCATCGCGCGGGACTTCAGTTGCTTGATTAGGATTCACAGTTTCGTGTTGGCCCGGCGTATACGCATGGGCCTGAGTTTATCCTAAAGCGAAGGATCTGGCCCGCATCCTCCCCTATGGGGGAGGATGGATGCTCCGGGACTGCGTGTGAGAATGGCAGAATAAGCATAACTAGTGATGCGGTGACCTCTATGACCCAATCAGCATGCAGCGCCGTTGCGCCGCAAGCCCAGCAACCGCGCTTGCCCTTCTGGCAGGTATGGAATGTCAGTCTCGGCTTTCTCGGCGTACAGTTTGGCTTTTCCCTGCAAAATGCCAATGCCAGCCGGATTCTTTCAGATCTGGGAGCGGACCTGCACTCTCTATCGCTGTTCTGGATAGTGGCACCGCTCATGGGACTGATCGTACAGCCGATCGTGGGTTCGGCCTCGGATCGAACCTGGAGTCGCTTCGGTCGCCGCAACCCCTTTATCCTTTTTGGTGCCATTGCTGCAGCCCTGGGGATGGCGTTTATGCCCAATGCCGGGATTGTGGTGGCGATAGTGGCCCCCATTATTTTCGGCGGCGTTATGCTGGCGATGATGGATGCGGCCTTTAACGTGACCATGCAGCCTTTCCGTGCTCTGGTATCCGATATGGTGCCATCAGAGCAGCGCACCCTGGGGTACTCGATACAGTCTTTGCTGATTAACATTGGCGCCATCTTCGGCTCCATGTTGCCATTTATCCTGACCAATGTGATTGGTCTGGAAAATACCGCCCGTGCGGGAGAGGTGGCGCCCTCCGTTATATGGGCTTTCTATATCGGCGCCACAGTGCTGCTGGGCAGTGTGTTGTGGACCGTGCTGCGTACCAAGGAGTATCCGCCAGAGCAGTACAATGCCTATAAAGGTCTCGACTCCGCGCAACTGGAACGGGAGCGACAGCAAAAAGCCCCACTGGCAAAGCGCTTGATCGGTTTTTTCCAGCTGCTAATTAAAATGCCGCGCACCATGCGCCAGCTGGCCTTGGTGCAATTCTTTTCCTGGTTTGCCCTGTTTATTATGTGGGTTTACACCACGCCTGCGATCACTCAACACGTTTGGGGAGTGGAAGCCAAGTGGTTTGATCCAGTTTACTTGGAAAGTGTCAAAGAAATTCCCGCACATATCGCTGCCGCTAAGGGTGCTGCCGGTGACTGGGTAGGGATTATTTTTGCTGCTTACTCCCTGTTTGCAGCGATCTTCTCTATTGTCCTGGCCCGTTTGTCTCAGGTGCTGGGGCGTAAGCTCACTTATTCCCTATCGCTGGCACTGGGCGGTTTGGGCTACATCAGCTTCCTGTTCTTCCAGGGAGGCGAGCCTACTCAGGTGAATCTGCTGATTACTGAAGTTTCCGTACCCAGTGGTGCCCTGGGATTATTGTTACCCATGGTGGGAGTGGGCATTGCCTGGGCCGCTATTCTGGCGATGCCTTATGCGATCCTCTCTGACTCGCTGCCGGCGGATAAGACCGGTGTTTATATGGGGATTTTTAATTTCACTATCGCCGCACCGCAGATTGTTTCTGCCCTGGTAGCTGGCCTGATATTGAAAACAGTTTTCGAAAACCAGGCAATTTACATCATTGTTTTGGCGGGAGTGTGCATGTTGCTTGGCGCTATATCAGTAGCGCTTGTGAGGGAGAGTTCAGAACCCGAGCCCGCATTAAAGACAACTACTACAGCTTGATAAAAAGCTGTAAAAGGTCGTTAGAAAAGCCCCTATTTGGGGCTTTTTTATTGCTGGGATTCCCTGTTTTTCCAAAATCTTCGCATTGATTGACCTATGGGATTTTATGGGAGCATTTTGACAGTTTGGTGTGAGCGTACCTAGACTGGCGGTGTCTTACAGAAAACGACGCAAGCTTATGTCTTTTTTCGATGCCATTGATCGGGCCTTACAGGCCTTCGCTAATTTTGTTTGGGGGCCGCCTTTATTGGTGTTACTGGTTGGCGGTGGTTTGGCACTGCTGATGTATTCCCGGGGCCGCCCCTACCGCCATTTGAGCCATAGCATTGGCTTGTTGAGTGGCCGTTATGATGACCCCAATGATCCTGGCCAAGTAAACCATAGCCAGGCACTCTCCACGGCGCTTTCTGGCACTTTGGGTTTGGGCAACATTGCCGGCGTGGCCATTGTCATCACTGCCGGTGGCCCAGGAGCGATTTTCTGGATGTGGATCACGGCCTTAGTGGGTGTGGCCACCAAATTTTATACCGCGACTCTGGCGGTGATGTTCCGTGGCCGTGATGCCAATGGGGAACTGCAGGGCGGACCCATGTATGTGATTCGCGAAGGCTTGGGCAGGCGCTGGACACCGCTGGCGGTGCTGTTTGCCGTGGCGGGGCTGTGCGGTATGTTGCCCGTATTCCAGTCTAATCAGACTACTCAATTGTTGCGTGAATCTTTCGCCGAGCCGATGGGCTGGGTTGCACCGGGTGGTTCGCTATTGTTTGATTTTGCCATTGGTTTATTAATTGCGATCGCCTCTGCCTATGTGATTGCCGGGCGTATCCAGCGCATCGGCAAATTCTCCGCGCGCATAGTACCGGGCATGGTACTGTTTTATCTGGTAATGACTCTGATCGTGATAGCGAGTTTTTGGGAGCAGGTGCCCGCGGCATTTGCCCTGATTTTTAGCGATGCGTTTAGTGGCCAGGCGATTGCAGGCGGTGCCTTGGGTACGGTAATTACCATTGGTGTAAGCCGGGGGGCTTTCTCCAACGAGGCGGGAATCGGTACGGAATCTTTGGCCCATGGTGCGGCAAAAACCCGCGAGCCAGTGCGCGAAGGCGTGGTGGCTATGCTCGGGCCTATCGTAGATACCCTGCTGATCTGCACCTGTACCGCTCTGGTGATCCTACTCACTGGCGCCTGGCAACAGGGTGAGGGGGTGGCCGGTGTGACTCTGACTGCTCAGGCATTTTCTCAGGTGTTTGGTCAATTGGGCCCCATTCTGTTGCTGTTTATGGTTTTCCCTCTGGCTTTTAGCACCATCGTCACCTGCTGGTATTACGGTATGAAGTGCTATGTATTTCTTTTCGGTGGCCGCTGGCAGGGTCTTTATACCGGGCTCTATATGGTTCTGATTGTATTGGGTGCGGTCGCGTCTTTGAGCGCGGTTAACAGCATTATCATCGGTATGTACGCCGTAATGGCCGTACCCACCATGCTTTCTACATTATTGCTGGCAAGGCACGTTAACCGTGCAGCTCACGATTATTTCACCCGTATGGAAACTGCAAAGCGAGAAGGGGCAGAAGTCTCTCAATAACAGCGGTTTTTTCAGACAAAGAAAAAGGCGGACTTAATAGTCCGCCTTTTTTATAGTGCCTTTTAGTAAGTACGTAGGTTTTGCCTAGGGCACGACGGATACCTTAGTTCCGACTCTGGCGTGGCTGTAGAAAATTTTCGCCATATGCCAGGGGATACGGATGCAGCCGTGGGAGGCTGGGTAGCCGGGTACATAACCGGCGTGCATGGTGACCGGACCATTAATCCGCATCATGTAATCCATAGAGGCTCCGCGGAAACGAGACCCGGCAGGTTTACGGTGACGGCGCACATCCACATTACTACGCACTACATAGCCACGAGAACTTACATAGTGACCGTACAGGTTTGAGCGGTGACTGTATTTCTTCTCTGAAATACGGAAGTTGCCAGTGGGTGTACGGTGGCCGGGTTTACCGGTAGAGACCGGAGACATGCCAGCAAGACGTCCACCCTTATAGAAGTAGGCCATCTGGTCACTGAGGTCGATCACAATACGCGGTGTGCCTTGCACGTTGGCTTTAAACCACATGTGTCGGCCATTCTGTGGCTGTGCCCGTTGATACCTGCCGTATCGAGAATAGCTCCTTTGGTTTCTGTTGTATCGAGAATAACTTCTTTGATTCCTATCGTATCGCGAGTGTCCTCTGTACTCTCTTCGGTACCTGTAATCCCTGCTGTATCTGGAGTGCCGGTCATAATGCCCTCCATGCCCCTGATGAGCGACATACCTTGAGTCCTGGCGGGAGTAGGGGTTGGAATAATCCGCAGCATAGGCCAGGGGGGCCAATATTGCCGATCCTACAACCATCAGCGCAGCGGCGAATGAAGCGTTTTTACGTAGAGTTCCTTGTACTTTTTGTAGGGATGTTTTCTGTCGTGTAGGTATAGTTTGATGGTTTTGCAGCGAAGGTCGGTTATGCATTACACACCTCTCTATTGCCAGTGGGCCGTGTAAACAACCATGGATTTAGAGTCAAACCATTGCCTTCCTGGGGGGCAAAATCCGTGCGCACCCTAGTTGGGGCAAGGCGCAGGTTAGAGATTTCCCCAAAGCAGCTCGCCGTATACTCAGCCTCAGCTGCGGGATGGGTTAGCACAGGTTTTCACCAATGCAGGTCCAAGGGATGTTAAGGTCGGTGTCTTAGGCCAGTCACATCAAAAAGGAATAAGTGAATCACTGGTTATTAACCTGAAATACAGCTAGCCGGTGGGTTTTCCCAGTTTTAAGAGTAAGAACTTAAATCTATAGGGCCACTACTTTGGGGCTTCTTTTACCCGATTCTAAATAGGTAAAATACCCTGGCGATATAATGGGTGTGTTTTTACGTTGCAGCCAATAAGTTATTAGCAGGATTAAGGTTTGAACTATGGAACGTTTATTTTCTTACGGTACGATTCAGCAGGAGAATGTCCAGCTGGAAACTTTTGGGCGTAAGTTAAAGGGATCTGGAGATGTCTTAATTGGCTATCAGCTTTCCGAGATAAGAATCATAGATCCACAGGTTATTCAAACTAGTGGCAAGGAATTTCATCCCATTCTGAAATATACCGGAAATTTCTCTGACGAAGTTGAGGGAACGGTCTTTGAGATTTCTGCTGAAGAACTCGCTCAATCTGATGCCTATGAAGTAGATGCCTATCAGCGGGTTGCCGCCAAGTTGAAATCTGGTACAAAAGCTTGGATTTATGCCGAAGCTAATTAAAGCATTCTCACTTAATGCCATTAATCTTTTAACAATAACTAGAGGCTGTTTCATAACTTGAAATCGGTTATTCTCACGCAATTACATAGAAAAAAGTCCAGCAATAGTGAGCCGATTCAAGTCAGAGTTAACCAATGATCAATGGAAATTGATCGAACCTTGTCTTCCTGAGTTAAAACGAGGAAAGGGAGGCTCAAAATCCATTGATAATCGAGCTTGTTTTGAAGGCATCCTGTGGGTTTTGCGTTCTGGAGCGCGATGGAAAGATCTTCCTTCACAGTATCCATCACCGAGTACATGCTGGAGAAGGCTTCAGTTTTGGGAAGAGCAAGGAGCTTGGTTACAGGCATGGAGAAGGTTCCTGGAACTGTTGGATCAACAGTCTTTGCTTAACTGGGAGGAGGTCTTTTCTGATGGCAGCTTTGCACCAGCAAAAAAGGGGGCTTCGAAATCGGGAAAACCAAGCGGGGCAAGGGTTCAAAGTGGATGGTGGTGGTTGATGGCGAAGGTATTCCACTGGGAGGCACCATTACTTCGGCCTCACCAGCAGAAGTAAAGTTATTACATCCATTACTTGATGTTACGTATAAAAATACAAAGATTCATCGCTTAGTTTATGATAAAGCTGCGGACTCTGACCCTCTTCGAGACAGTCTGTTGAGTCGTGGAATCGACCTTATCTGTCCACACAGAAGAAATAGAAAAAAAGCCTCAAGGCAGGACGGTAGAAAGCTCAGAAGGTATACTCGCCGTTGGAAAGTTGAGCGGACTTTTGCGTGGTTGGGAAATTACCGCCGTTTAGTTGTTAGATGGGAACGATATTTATCCACTTATCGTGCTTTTTTCTATATTGCATGCATGTTAATTACGTTAAAGAAGTTATGAAATAGCTTCTAGGCAAGGAATATTCTTCACAGGGAAATGGATTCAAAAAGGCCAAAAGAATACTGCGAAGCACTCTCAATGATTCTTAGCTCCCCAGTGAATAAACGGATATGAAGTAATATTTCGATAGAAGCAAGAAGGGTTTACTTGATCTTTCTCGTAAACTGCCAGCAGAAATCACCGGCAGCTTAAAAGTTTTTCAAGAAGTGGTTGCCGGCCTGCCGATATTCTCCTCTGCTGAGCGCAGTGATCATTTTATGCAGGAATATGATGAAAAGCATTACTTTGTGATTCCTTATAGGCTCTCACAAAATGGCTTTACTCTCCATACAATGCGTTGTTTGCCCGATGATGCCCCGAGGTAAACGACCTACCTAAGCGTCGAGTATTTCACTTTCCCAACTCCCATTATGGGGGGAGTTTACGTAAATTTATGGTGGAGAGCGCCGTAGAATTGTCGCTGGAAAGGGAGAATTCCAACAAAAGCTCTCTAGAGAAGCTGGCAGATGATATCGACAAGCTCGACAGAAAACTGACTCTTGGACTGTTGCTGGTTGGGGGTGTCACAGCGGTATTTAACCCTTTAATTGGCGCTGGACTGGCTGCCAAGGCGGTATTGCCCGGTGTTAGTGGAGTGGTTAATAAATTCGGCTTGCGCCCTGCCGGAGAAAAGCTATCGGAAATACAGGGCAAAAAAATGCTTCGCCAGGCAGAGGAGGAAGTGGCCAAGCAGTTTTCCGAATCCAATACCCTCAAGGTGATCAATCCGATTCTACAAGAATTGGAATTAGCGCTGAGAACTACTGAGTCACAGCATGACCCATTGACCGATCCCAATTTAGCCGATGGCTCAATCCCTGAGCTGGATAGCGAGCGCTGGCGCGAATTGACCGAGCGAGCGGTTTATCATGTATATAAGGACGTGTATCTGGATAAAAAGCTGGCCAAAAATGCTCAGTTGGGGCCGGAGGATTTGCGTTGGTTTGAGGTATTGTTTGTTGGGATAAAATAGCTTTATAGTTTTTTAGAGAGAAATTCAGCAGCCGATATGGCTGCTGAAAAAAGTAAGAGCGGTCTTTGGAAATTGTAAGTCAGTCCCAGGGAGGAGAGGCTGGGTTTTCTGTCTTTCATCTCAAAAATGGTATACTCCAAGCTCAAGCTCCAGTTGTTCTTGTTCCAGCCAACAGAAATACCGTAATAAGGGTCACTTCCATCATTGGTCTCATCTGTAGTATTAATGCCATGATAGTCATCCCAATCCCACCTTGCAGAAAATTCATGTCTCTTTTGAAATTGTTCATTCCATAATTGATATCCTACGCGTGCTCCAGCGTAAAAATCTTTAGTAATATCTGTGGTGAGAAATAGACCTAGTATTTTTGCATCTGTACTGATCTTATAATCAATAGTACTGATTTCGGACATCTCGTCGCCCCATTGGCTAAAGCTCCACTCTTCATGCCGATAACTCCCTTCGGTATCTCCCAGGTCTGCAAATCCACCTTCGAGAGCAATAAATTTATTGAGGCGATATCCCAGAGTAATAGACCATCCACTAGAGTTAGATAGCTTGGTTTTAAAGCTCTCGAGCGCATCTTGCGAGGAGATATCTATGTCTACAGATCCATAAGTGGATTTAAGGTAAAAGTTATTTTCCAGTGCTATGGTATTTGAAGCTGACAAGGCGATCGCTGCAGCCAGAATAAGTCTTTTCAAGGGATATCCTTGATCAATTAAATGATGAGTAGTGTTTGTTTATCGTAAGGTTTGAAAATCTGGTAGAGAAGAAGTTATATGTGCTCAAGTATGTGCGGTATAAATCATGTACTGATGTGACTGTTGATTTGCCAGTTATACTTCCCCAAATTTCGCGCATGTTGCAACCTCTGGGAGAGACTGTCAATAGCTATCTATTACAACTGATTGAAGCCATTCGTAGAAAAGTGATAGGAATTAAAGAGTTAAAAATGCTTGGCAAAGCAGGGGAGGCAGTGCGAAGCAACTCTTCGAATCTAATACCCTCAAGGTGATCCATCCGATCCTACAAGAATTGGAATTAGCGCTGAGAACCACCGAAGCCCAGCACGACCCATTAACCGATCCCAATTTAGCCGATGGCTCAATCCCTGAGCTGGATAGCGAGCGCTGGCGCGAATTGACCGAGCGAGCGGTTTACCATGTCTATAAGGATGTATATCTGGATAAAAAGCTGGCCCAAAATGCCCAGTTGGGGCCGGAGGACTTGCGTTGGTTTGAGGTATTGTTTGCTGGGATAAAGTAGCTTTAGAGTTTTTTAGAGAAAAATTCAGCAGCCGATTTGGCTGCTGAAAAAAGTAAGAACAGTCTTTAGAAATTGTAAGTCAGGCCCAGGGAGGTGAGGTTGGGCTTCCTTTCTTCCATTTCAAAAATAGTGTGCTCTAGACTTACGCTCCAGTTGTTGTAGTTCCAGCCGGCGGAAACTCCATAATAAAGATCACTACCATCCTTGGTCTCGCAGTCTTGATCTTTTTCTGTGTAGCTTCGGGTTGCTATGTCGGTAAAAACACCATTCTGGTCGTGATCATAATAATGCAAATAATTAGTTACTTTATCTTCAAAATGTTCATCCCAAAGTTGATATCCTACACGTAATCCAGCAAAAAAATCTTTGGTGATATCGGTGGTTAAAAAGAGACCAAATGTTTTTGCTTGTGTATTTATCGTGTAATTATGGATAGTATCATGGGCGGAAAACCCATAAGGGGAATCGTAACGATCGTGGTATCTACCCTCAGCATCTCCTAAGTCTACATAGCCACCCTCAAGAGCAAGGAATTTATTCAAGTGGTAACCCAGTATAAAAGACCAGCCATTGGGATCAGATAGATCAGTGCTTAATTTCTCCTGTGTCTCTTGTGAGGAAATGTCTGTATTAACCATTCCATAAGTAGACTTGAAGTAGAAACTGTTTTCCATTGCCATAGTACTTGAAGTGGAGATGATGATAGCGGAGGCAAGGATTAGTTTTTTCAAAGGATTTCCTTAACTAAATATACAAGAATCAGCTAACTGATTGGATGATGAGTGATATTTTTTATCTTGATGTTAAAATTTAGGAAGAGAATTAGTCATTAGTTCTCGTGCTCAGCAGTCGGCTCTGCTACTGAGAAAGCCTATTGGCTACTACATCAAAAGTTGTAAGTCAGCGCCAAAGAGGAGAAATTGGGTTTTCTCTCTTCCATTTCAAAAATGGTGTGTTCCAAGCTTAGGCTCCAGTTGATGTAGTTCCAGCCAGCGGAAATGCCATAATAAGGATCGCTACCGTTATTGGTGCGATGGTAGGAACCTTCGAACGTTCCTGTTATCTTTTCAGATTGATTAAGATAGCTTGATTCCCATTTGGTTTGAAAGTGCTCATCCCAAAATTGATATCCGGTACGTATTCCGGCATAAAAATCCCTATTGATATTGGTAGAAAAAAATAGACCTACTATTTGTGTTTGTGTATTAATCGTTTTCTTAAATTTTCTAGAGAAGATATCATCATAATCTACTGCCACGATATCATACTCTCTACCCTCAGCGTCTCCCAGGTCTACAAAGCCGCCTTCGAGAGCAATATAGTTATTGAGTTGGTATCCCAGTGTAAAGGACCATCCTTTGGGATTAGATAGGTTGTCGGGTATATTTAAACCCTGCAGTTTTTGGGTGGAAATATCTGTATCTACTGCCCCATAAGTGGATTTAAGGTAAAAGTTATTTTCCAGTGCTATGGTGTTTGAAGCTGACAAAACGATAGCTGTAGCCAGAATAAATCTTTTCAAGGGATATCCTTAATCAATTAGATGATGAGTAGTGTTTGTTTATCGTGAGATTTGTAAAGTCGGTAGAGAAGATGTTATATGTGCGGTATAAATCATATGCTGCTGTGACTGTTAATTTGCCAGTGATACTTCCCCAAATTTGGCGCATGTTGCAACCTCTGGGAGAGACTGTCAACAGCTATCTATTACAACAAATTACATATGCTTGAAGCCATTCATAGAAAAGTGATAGGAATTGAAGAGTTTAAAATGCTTCGCAGAGCAGGGGAGGCAGTGCTAAGCAACTCTTCGAATCTAATACCCTCAAGGTGATCAATCCGATTCTACAAGAATTGGAATTAGCGCTGAGAACCACTGAAGCCCAGCACGACCCATTGACCGATCCCAATTTAGCCAATGGCTCAATCCCTGAGCTTAATAGCGAGCGCTGGCGCGAGTTGACCGAGCGAGCGGTTTATCATGTATATAAGGACGTGTATCGAGATAAGAGACTGGCCAAAAAGGCTCAATTGGGGTCGGAGTATTTGCGCTGGTTTGAGGTATTGTTTGCGGGGATAAAGTAGCTTTAGAGTTTTTTAGAGATAAATTCAGCAGCCGATATGGCTGCTGAAAAAAGTAAGAGCGGTCTTTAGAAATTATAAGTCAGTCCCAGGGAGGAGAGGCTGGGCTTCAGCTCGTCCATTTCGAAAATAGTGTGCTCCAGGCTGAGGCTCCAGTTGTTATAGTTCCAACCAGCGGAAACACCATAATAGAGGTCGCTACCATCAGTAGACTCACTATTAGCTAAACCCTCATTATAAGAAATATCATCAAAGACTTGAGAGAAGTCATCATTCCATTCATATTTTGCATTGAAATTGCCCTTGCTTTTTAATTCTGCATCCCATGCTTGATATCCAGCACGAATGCCAGCATAAAAATTTTTACTGATATCGGTGGAGAGGAACAAGCCCAGCATTTTAGTTTGGGCGTTAAGTTCGGCCCTATAGCTATAGTCGTAAGAGTAAGTTCCGCTCATGTCAGGAATTACATCATTTTCACTTGTCTTAGCTTCAGCCTCGCCCAAGTCTGCATAGCCGCCTTCGATGGCAAGAAAATTGTTGAAGCGATATCCCAATGTTAAAGACCAGCCATTAGGATCTGAGAGTTTTGTTCCGAACAGTTCCTGAGCTTCTTGTGAAGAAATATCTGTATCTACCTTTCCATAAGATGACTTAATGTAGAAGCTGTTTTCCATTGCCATAGTATTGGATGCGGAAAGAGCGATAACGGAGCTGAGAATAAATCTTTTCAAAGGATATCCTTACATCAATATAAAAGACCACCTACCTGGATAAGTAGGCAGCGATGAGTATTTTGTGGTGATGAATTGGCAGCGGGGTGAAGGATCAAATTCTGTAATGCATTCTTCAAAGTTTGGTAAATGCGTACCAGTTCTCAATTTTGGCGCATAGTGCAGCATTAGGTGCGTCTAGTCAATAATCATCCATTACGATCGATTACAGTCTCTTGAAAAGTCAATTTCTCTGTAAACCAGAAGGCAATGGTTGCGTTAAACAGTTGTATTCATAACAAACTGTGAGATCCCCAATGAGTAAATATTTTAGGTTGGCTGTTTTTCAATCAGTATTCTTGCTGTTTTTAACAGGTACTGTCTCTGAGGTTTTTGCACAGCAGGATGATACTGTTCAATTAACACTCAGCGCTCACCCTGAAAACCATCTGATGGTGAATGCCAGTGTGATTACTGCGGAAGCGGCGAGAGTGGCAATAAGGTTTAACTCTGCAGACACCAGTCGACGACGTACAGCGTATAGTGAGCCAGGCACAGACCACGAAGTAACCGTGGTCGGTCTACGCGCTGATACTACTTATCGGTTTACTGCGGTTGCACTTTTGGATAGTGGTGAGATTGTTCGCAGTGAAATCGTAGAATTTAAAACAGGATCGGTACCTGCGGGAGTTCCCGCTGTTGAACTTTTGAATAAAACGGTTATGTCTGAGGGGGGCATTACTATCTTTGCGCCATCAGCGGAGAGGGATAGTACTTTCTGGGGATTTGATGAAGAGGGAGAGGTTGTTTGGTATCTGCACGGTGATGTCCCATTAACCGGTGCTCCAGTAGCGAGAAATCTACATGATGGGCGTTTACTTTTACTACTCAGCGGGGAAGCCCGAGTAATCTCTTTCTCCGGAGAGGTGTTGTCCTCTTTCGAATTGCCGAGTTATCACCACGATATTCATTTGCTGGAGAATGGCAATCTGTTGGTGTTAACCAATGAAACGGGCCAGTTTGGTGAGCATTTCCTACAAGGAGATGCCATTTTAGAAATCGATACTGATGGGAACACAGTGTGGAAGTGGTCGGCATTTGATCACTTGGATACCAGCCGTTTCCCCGGTGCTTTGGCCAGTAGGGTTTTGGATAACGGAGCCCTTGACTGGAGCCACTCTAATGCACTGCATTATGTTCCTCAGGATAATTCCATTTTACTTTCTAGTCGCTCTCAGAGCTGGGTGGTCAGCATTGATCATCAGTCTGGTGCGATAAATTGGATAATGGGGAGGGACTCAGATATTGAGAGCGATTTGAAGGATAAATTCTTTACTCTACAGACTGGTTCCTGGATGGCCTCGCAGCATGCGCCAATGTTGACAAGTGATCATGAAATTCTGATTTACGACAACAGAAATGAAGCTGAGTTGAGTGGTAATATCTACAATAGCCGTGCAGTAAAGTTTCGGCTGAATACATCGACAATGAGTGCTGAACAAACCTGGGAATACATAGCGCCAAAGTATACTCAATCCTTGGGTGATGTTGATGAGCTTGCCGGTGGAAATATATTGCTTTGTGCCGGTGGCCCATCGGACATCAGTACGGGAAGTGATCGCAATGCTTACTTGGTAGAGGTAACATCGACTAGCCCAGCGGATACTGCGTGGGAATTAAAAGTGTTCGATACCACGATTTACCGAGCAGAGCGTGTTAGTTGGTCGGAAATGTTGATCACCAATCCTGTTTTTAATTTTCCTGAGTAATGACACAAGCGTTTAGAGGGAGTGGTGCCTGTAGTATTTTAATTCAGGGTGAATTGAGTTTTTTACTGCTGAGTGCATTTATGAATACGCTACTTATTATGATTCATGTGTCTTCCCTTACTTCCTGAATATTCTCCTTGGCCCACACTAACTTTGTTGTGGGCCTATGATCATTAACTTTGCTGGAGATGGTCGTATGCTTTTAATCAGAAGTAACCTGATATTTTTCAATTCTTGGTTCTTCAGCCAAAATTGGTTCTAACTCTTTTAATGTTTCTTTTAAATGCGGCTCTTGCCAATGTTTTTGTTCACTCTCTTTTGAATCCCACACCTCTAATGTCATAAAGGTATCTGTATCCTCACCCGAACATAAAATCAGATAACTCAAACATCCGCTCTCCTTTTCAGAGTTCTCTGCCAGTCTTGTCAGAATGTTCTTAGCTTTCTGTGTTTCTCCAAGTTTAGACTTCACTTTTGCCATTACATATAGATTGGGCATTGTCTGATCTCCAGATATATTTATGAATTGCGTTTTACCACTAATAAGATGCCTGCAATCATCAGAATAAATCCAATAATTCGTTTGGGGTCCAGGCTGCTTTGTTGTGCACCAAAGAGGCCAAAATGATCGATGGTGGCCATAGCAAAGAGCTGGCCAAGTAAAACAAAAGATATAGTATTGCCAACGCCGTATTTTGGTGAAACCCAGGTGACGCTGAGTACGTAGAAAGCAACCAATATGCCGCCGAGATAAAGGTGCCAGGAGATATCTTTGTGAAAACCGGCTACTTGGAAACCTTCAGTTTTAAATAAGTAAATAGTAGAGATGGTCAGTCCGACAAAAAACAAAATCGTCGTAGCGAGAGCAGAGCTGCCAAGCTTCACACCTAGACCACTATTTAACGTGGCCATCACCGGGATGCCGATTCCGGCAATTAACATAAGCGACGGATAAAGAATTGAGCTAGGCACTGCTGGAACCTCGTGGAAGGGATTTTAAGGCTATGACTGCTGATGTAGATGAGTTGGGATGACCCACAGTGGAAGCTGTAGGGCTGTAGGGCTGAAGGGATATGAAAAGCTGGCGCAGGAACATCAGCTTGCGCCAGCTTTGTTGATGCGTTATTAACCGCTAGTTGATTAACTGCTTAGCGATTGCTTTACCAACAGCATGCGCACTGGCTGGATTTTGACCGGTAATCACGCGGCCATCCTCGATGACAAATTCCTGCCAGGGTTGCACTTTGTTAAATCGAGCAGACTTTCGGCTAACTGCTTCTTCAAGCAGGAAAGGAATATCCTCAATGGTGCCGAAGTCGATTTCTTCTTCTCGGGTAAAGGAGGTTACCGATTTGCTAGCCAGCAAACTCTCACCATTACTCAGGGTGATGGGTAGTAAGCCAGCCGGACCGTGGCAGACCGCAGAAAGAATGCCGCCATTTTCATAGATCTCTGCACTCAATTTAGCGAAATCTTCATTACTGGCTAGGTCGGAAAGTAGACCAAACCCACCTGGGTAGAACACGGCATCGTAATTGGCAGTATTCAGCTGGTTTACTGGAATAGTGTTGTTGACTCGGTTCTGGAAGTCTTCATCGGCCAATACCTGGCTGTTGACCTCATCTCCTTCAATATCGGTACCGTAGAGTGGCGCCTTGCCACCTTTGATGGAGGCAATATCGTAGTCAATGCCATTCTCTTTGAGGACATGCACGACGTGCGTCAGCTCAGGAGAGTAGGTGCCATTAGCTTGGTCGGTTTCCCCGAGGGTTGCATGGTTGGTTACGGGAATAAGTACTTTCTTCATGAATCTGTCCTCTGTGTTAAGCATTCAGTGGGAGGATTCTAGGTTGTCCCTGATAAGATGATAATATATAGTTTCTGTTAAATACCTTTGCAGAATGGCAATAATGGTGAGGTATGGATACATTTGACGGTGTAGTCGAATTTGTTGCTGTAGCTGAGTGCCAGGGTTTCTCCGCGGCCGCCAAACAGTTGGGGTGCAGTACCAGTCATGTGAGCCGGCAGGTGGCTCGCTTGGAGGAGCGCCTGGGAAGCGCTCTTCTGGCTAGAACAACGCGCTTGGTCAGCCTGACTCAGGCTGGGGCTGTTTATTACCAGCGCTGTAAAGAACTGGTTGTGGGTCTGCAGCAGGCCAATGAACAGGTTGGCCAGCAACAGTATGAGCTGAGTGGCACCTTGAGGGTGAGCTGTGCCGGTATATTCGCCGAGCAGTATGTGGCACCAGCGCTGATGGCTTTCGCTTTACAGCATCCCGACCTGCAGATTGATATCGATTTCAACAGCCGAATGGTTAATTTTGTTGAGGATGGTATCGACTTTGCGATCCGCTATGGCCGCCTGGAGGATTCTGGACTGGTAGCCCGCAAGCTGGCGGGACGCCAGATGATGGCTGTTGCCAGTACGGAATATCTCGATCAATTCGGCAGGCCAAACCATCCTCAAGATTTAAAGTCACACAGTTGTATTGTTGCGAATAATGATAACTGGATATTCGATATGGAGGGTGTTGAAGAATCAGTCCGGGTTAATGGTCGTTGGAGAAGTAATAATGCCCATACAGTGGTAAACGCATGTGAAAAAGGTCTAGGTATTGCCTATATGCCAAAAAGCAGCTTTAACCGCTCGTTAGACTCACAGTTATTAGAGCCCGTGCTGGAGCCTTATTGGGGGCACGGAGCCAGTAGCTGGATTGTGTATCAGAATCGCCGCTTTTTACCAATACGAGCGAGAATGGCCATTGATTATCTAATGGATCACTTTTCTAGCTGGCAGGAGTAAATATGATAAATATTCTCGAGAATCTCCCGAAAAACACTGAGGTTGAGCACTTCCAGGACATCGTAAAAAGTGATGCTGTACGAATTGAGAGAATCGTTTCATACGGCCAATCCTCGCCGGAGGAAGGTTGGTATGACCAGGATGAACATGAGTGGGTGCTTGTACTAAGTGGTTATGGGGTGGTGGAGTTTGATTGCGGGGAGGTATGTCAACTGAAGTCTGGTGATTGCTTATTGATACAGGCTGGAAGAAAGCATCGGGTGATTGAGACATCCTCTGGTGAGGCGACGGTATGGTTGGCAATATTTTATCGAGAAGGAACTTGACATATAGATCAAAAATAATTGGCTCATAGTTTAAAAATTAGTTTTCCTATTCTCTTCTCTTAACCAAATTTTTTATAATTCGTAAGTTTAAATTCTTTAATTAACTTCTCAGCACCTAGGCTATGGGTTATTTCCCTTCTATACACCAAGCAGATTTCATCTTTGAATCCTGGTTGGTCTTCATTAACCCATTGAAGCTGATTTCTTCCAATTGCTTGAGCAACTCGGCCAGGAATTATGCCGACCCCGACTCCCTCAAGTGTCATATTTGTGATCAATTCGTGGCTAGAGGAAGTAATATATTGTTTATATTTGTTATTTTTTGCCATATTTTTTAGCAGCCAGTCCGTTTGCATCAGTGCTGGATCATAAATTAATACGTCCCTGGACTGTATTTTTTCAGGATTATGCCAAAAGCTCACCACATCATGACAGAGGTGCTTTATGATTAAATCAGGATGGGGTACGGGATTTACCACAATGCCGATATCAGTTTTCCAGCTGACCACTGATTCGACAATTTCCCGAGAAAGCGCGTGTTGGAAGCTTAATTCGATACCTGGGTTTTGAGCAATGAATTCGGCTAGCCTATCGGGCAGCATATGTAGTGAAATGGAACTGTGACATCCAATGGTGAAGTGACCAACAGCTTCTTTGTTTTCGCGCAGCGCTGAGTACTTAACCTCATCCCAATCATCAAGTAACTGCTGAGCACTTTTTAATAGTCTCAACCCTGCACGAGACAATTGCACACCAGTTTTTTCTCGTATGATTACTTCTGTACCAAGCTGTCTTTCCAGCCTCTTGATAGCCGCGCTTAAACTCGGTTGCCGAATCCCTAACCTCTCTGCCGCTCTTGAAATATTTTTTGTTTTAGCAACCTCAATAAAATAATTGAGTTCATCAGCGTGTGGAAACATAGGGATAACTTATTTAGCCACTTTAAAAGCCAGACTGTTTAAGTTGAGTCTACATCGACATTTATTTGGTTGCCATAGATATTGCCTATGGCAACCAACGACCAGTTCTATTTTTCAAGTTTCAACTCCCATGCTAATTTCTTCGCCTTCTTAGTATTCAAATTATTTCTGGAGTCAGGGTGTCTACATCATCTCTAAGCTATCCAGCGGTAGCGAATGGCAGTGCGGTAACCTATGAAACTAATTTCAACTCAGTTTTAACTTTTCCTCTGCAGGCTTGGTATGAGTGGGGGTACTTACACAACCCAATTACTGCGAGTGATATAGATATTTCTAGAGTTAAGCATTCCTATGCATTACTGCAGGAACAGCTTGGAGATGATGGAAATCCTATCTACGGTTTGCACACAAGTTATGGAGAGAATGAGCGCAATCGCCTAGATCCAAGTCAGTGGAAAGAGACACAAGTCAATCTTCTGGAATACTTAAGAGTTGGTGTTGGTGCGCCATTACCGAAATCGGTAGTCAGGCGTGCATTAAAGTTACAGGCTCTAAAAACAGCGCACGGCTTATCTGGTATCCATCCTTCCACTTATCAAGCGCTTCTTAAGCTGGCCAATAGCGAAAGGCTTCCGAGAGTACCCCGAAAAGGGAGCCTTGGAGCCAGTGGTGATTTGATTTCCATGGCTCATGCTATTTCACCTCTATTTGAACAAGGGCCAAGAGGCCCCCGTGATGTCATTGGGCTTGTAAATACCAACTCTATGATGGCTTCCTGGGCTATTGAGCATGATTATCAGCTAAGAAAGCTATTAAGAGATTGTTTCAAATCTGTGGCATTAACCTCCATGGCCATAGGGGCGGGAGATGAACACTTCTCCGAGGGATTGAGCTACGGAGAGGTGCATGGCAGTTATGCGCGTGCTGGCCAATTACTTACACAATTACGACGTGATTACCTGCGGTCCTCAAGGGTTATCGAGGGTGAAAAAAGCTTATTACAAGCGCGATATTCTGTTCGCTGTGCTCCCCAGATATTAGGCCACTGCCTTGATCTATTGGAGTATTCAGAGGAAAAAATACGTTCTGAAGCCACTGCCGTTGCAGATAACCCTCTAATTCTTGAATCAGGTCCATGGCATGGCGGATTGTTTTATGCGATTGGATTGGCAGCTTCTGCCGAATTTATGCAGGAAATTATCCATCGCTTAGCCGAAATGCTTGATCGACAAATATTGATTTTGATGGATCATCGATTGAATGGAGGACTGCCGGATAATTTAAATGCTGAATCGTTTAACCACTGTAAAGGAATTCATCAGTTATCGTCGGCTCTGTTCCAGGAAATAAAAGCTAGATCGACACCTGTGCGTCAGATGAGTTTCTCGTGTGAAGGAAATAATCAGGATTTGGTTCCCTGCGGAATGACAGCTCTCAATAATATCAGTGACCAACTGGATAGTTTAAGAGAAATTATTCGAGCAGCGACTTTTTGCTCAGCTAGGGCAGCAATAATGCGTTCAAGTGGCGATATGCCAGAAGCATTAAAATTAGTGAATTGGTCGCAATATACAACATCTCAATTAGAGAGCATTCTATGAATTTTAACTATTTAACAGGAAATTTTGGTATTGAGATTTCCGCTAAAGAAATTTCTGAATTCGATCTGGACGCTAAGCAAACATTAAAAAATTTATGGCATGAACATGAACTTTTAGTTATCAGAGATATTGACCTGGATACTCAGGCATTTGTTAGGTTCTGCAGCTTGTTTGGGGAGCTTCAGCAGAACTATTTCTTCTTTCAAGGTCACTCAGAGGGTTATCCACAAGTTGCTAAAATTATTAAGGAGCCTGGTGAAAAGAAAAATACAGGAGGAATATGGCATCACGATCAGGGCTATTACTCCAACCCGGTAAAAGGTATCGCATTGTACGGTATTGATATTCCTCCTAGGGGTGGTGATACCCTCTTTACAAGTTCAACGCTTGCTTATGAGAGCCTGTCAACTGTAATGCAACAGTTAGTCGGTTCACTCAATGTGATACACACTACTGAGTTAATGCTTAAAAAACAGCCGCTGAAAAAGTCAATAGAAGGTAAAGATGGAGATGAATCTGGTATAGAGCGAGCACTCAAATTGATGCCGCTAGAATCTGCTATACATCCAGCAGTCTGTAAAAATCCTGTAACTGGTAAGCCTTTTCTCTACGTAAACCGAACTACTACCTCACAATTTGAGGGAATGACATGCGATGAAAGTATGGGGCTCTTGAATTATTTATTTCATCATATAGAAAAACCAGAATTCAATTGTCGAGTGCAATGGCGTCCTGGGACCTTGGTTATTTGGAATAATCACCAAGTCTTACACTATGCTGTCAATGATTATAATCAACGAAGAGAATTACATCGTGTACATTTTTCCGCTGAAAAACTGATTAAGTACTATAAGTGATTAATTGGTGGGTTTTATGAATTATGATGAGCTGCAGGCTGAATTTTCACATGTCAATAATCAGCCTGAAATTCAAAGGCAGAGTTTAAAAGATGAACAGGTGAGGCGACTATTGCGAGAAGCCTTTGAAAAATCTGATTACTATCGCAAGTTAATTATAAGTAATGATATTGACATAGAGGAAATAAGAAGTTTTGAAGATTTATATAAACTACCGATTATAAGTTCGGAAGTGTTCTCAACTTCTATGTCAGAAATTAGTATGAATTATGACAATATTGTTCGCTATTGTCATACTTCGGGCAGTACCGGTGCACCCAAGCGCGTGCCCTATACACGTAAAGATATTGAGCTGGCAGTAACCTCTCAGGCTCGAAGCTATTTGCTTGCGGGTGTTGAACCATTCGACAAGTGTTTATGTGCAATGACTTATGGTCCCTGGCCTAGTGGGATGATCTGTCATGCTGCCAGTGAAATTTTTGGTCTCACTATTCCTGCAGATTCCTTTCTGGGAATTGATCATCAGCTACAGAGTCTACAAAAAGACAAGCTGAATTATATGGTTTGCTTACCTTCATTGTTACCGAGGCTAGAGCGTTACTGTCTGGAAAAAAACATATCGCCCGTGTCTTTGAGTGTCAGGAAAATATTCGTAGTGGGTGAATTGTTTTCAGAGACTTTTCGGAGTTACTATGAGGGGGTATTCAACGCCAAGCTAATTAACATGTATGCAAATACGGAATTTGGGCTAGTAGCGAGTGAATGCCAATATCATAACTTACATGTCTGGGAAGATTTTTTTCATGTGGAGGTTATTGATCCAGATACGGGTGAGTTATGTGATGATGGTGTTACAGGAGAATTAGTAATAACAGCTCTGAAACGTGAAGCTCTTCCTCTGATTCGTTATAACACACACGATTTGGCTGAAATGTATAAGGAGCCATGTGAGTGTGGCCAAACTGGAGCCTATTTGGGTCCCATCAGAGGGCGTCTCGATAATATGTTCACAATCAATGGGGGAAATATATATCCAATTGTGTTAGAAAACATCGTTACATCCATTCCTGGATTCAGTTCCTTTTACCATTGCATTATCGATAAAATTGATGGGCACGATCAATTATCATTTAAAATTGAAGCTAAAGATATTGTTGATGATCAGGCAAAAGAGTATTTGGCGGGTGAGTTTTATAGAGAGTTGACTAGTTTTGATCTAACACTTCGTATGATATTCCTTGGGCTTGAGTCTGCTTCAAGACTAAATATAGATATCCTACAGCCTGGTGTAATTAGTGAAAAACCTGGGAAGATTAGAAAAATTATAGATAGAAGGTGATTTCTGTATCACCAATAGCTTTTCAGTGTGTTGTTATTGTTGCTAAGTGTTCCTCTGTATAGAGGTAGTATATCGAGTAAGCTTGAGGCTGGCTTATAGTTAATTTTGTTGGTTTTATTTGTCGCTGAGTGTGTGATCATTAGATAGAGAAGTCCTATCGCTTCAATCCATTAGTGTATTCTTTACAGCTGTATCACATTTGCCCAAATTTACACTTCCGAAAATGACCGATACTCGATGTGCTGTGAAGTTATGATTGTTTCTTCTTGATCAATCAGGTTGCAGTTACCATGGCATTTCAAATACAAGGCATTAACCCGCTAAATTTTTACCATTTATTGATGCTTCCAGATGCTCAGTTGAAAGAAAAAAATGCTTGCTGGAAGCTTGTAGATGCGAGCCCCGGTTATCCCTGCAGGGTGTCCCTTGTGGATGCCAAAGCAGGGGAGAGGGTACTCTGCCTACCCTATAGCCATCATAATACTTCATCCTTTTATCGTGCTTCAGGCCCTATCTTTATTCGGGAGCATGCCGAGCCAGCTAAGTTGGAGATTAATGAAGTTCCACTGATGCTGCGACACAGGCTACTTTCAATTCGCGCTTATAATTGCGAGGGGCTAATGGAGACTGCTGAGGTTGCTCAGGGAGCTGAGCTTGAGGGTGTGCTTGAAAAGCAATTTTCCTTAGGGAGTGTGGAGTATATTCATATTCACAATGCGATTCCTGGGTGCTTCAATTGCGCCGTCTACCGAGCGTAAGGTGCATCATTGGGGACTGCCTGTTGGGCTTCTGAAAAACTCTGCTGATCGCTGGGATACAGCCCTCACAGTCCGGCGGTTCCACTGATAGTTATTGTTACCTGCATTCAACCTTGAAGTGAAAAAATTATCGAAGATTAGAACTTAGGAGAGGTTGCTAGCTTTTTTTATGCTCCTTTGAATCATCTAAGAGTCCCTCTTTTTCCTCTAGGTCATCCAGCTTATGATATTTTCTTTTTATTTCATTGATATCCACACTGGGCTTGGGAAAAGACATTTTTAGGGCCTCCATCGCGTCGGCCACAATGGAGGCAATTGCCAGATTTCTAAACCATTTGTGATTGGCGGGAATAACGAACCAAGGGGCATGAGGTTTGCTGCACTTATAGAGAATATCCTCAAAAGCCTGGGTGTAGGCGTCCCAGTAGCTCGCCTCCGTATAATCGCTCTCACTGATCTTCCAGTGTTTGCTTGGATCATCGATACGTTGCTTAAAGCGTTTCAATTGTTCGTCCGCATCGATATGCAGAAAAAATTTCAGTGTCAGGGTGTTATTGTCGGCTAGTAGCTGTTCGAAGTGGTTAATATGGTCGTAACGCTTGGACCAGATGCTCTCTGGTACCATATTATGCACCCGTTGAATTAATACATCTTCATAGTGGGATCGGTTAAAAATCGCCACATGTCCCTGTGCGGGAGTGACTTTGTGACATCGCCATAGGAAATCATGGGCGGCTTCTTCTTTAGATGGCTGCTTGAAGCTAGTCACCGTACAGCCTTGGGGGTTCATTGCTCCAAGCACATGATTAATTGTGCCATCTTTACCGGAGGCATCCCGACCCTGTAGGCAGATCAATAAGGAGCGCTTGTGCTCAGCATACATAAGATACTGCTGTGCGCGAATTCTTTCATCTAATTTATCAATGACCGGCTGGGCCTCTTCGCGATTGTTATAGCAATCTTTAAAACTGGCATCGATCTTATCTAACTGTATCTTGCTGCCGGGTTTTACCTGGAATGCCTCGAAGCAGTTCATAGTTTTATTTCTTCATGATAAGTTAAATGATTTGTCCATGCAGGTTGGATTAAATATCCTGCAGACGTTGGTAGAGCAGCTTCTTCACCAGATCCAGAATAAACATCCACAAAATCATATAGAGCCAAACGAGTCCGATAATACGCCAGGGAATAGCAGGTACCAGCCAACCAAATCCACACATTAAAACCGTGAGCGCCTGAGTACCGACAATAGCGATAAATAACCTCATTGCGGGCAGTGGCTTTGCGAAGAAGGCAGAGCGGGAGCGCACGACAAAAAGTAGTAAATGACCACCGGCGACAATTTGTAAAAAAATAATCGTTTGGATTTGAGGCTTATCCAGGGGTATCCAGGATTGCCACTGGCTGTTTTGTAGCCACTCCATACCAATCAAGAGGAGCCCCATGGTTTGTGCGATAGAAAAAATGCCGATAATGGTCGAACCTAGTAACAAATCACGCATTTCCCAGTGCACCGGTTCTTTCGGCAGCAGGGTGTTGTCGTAGGCAATAGTCATAATGGGAATATCGTCGAGCAGTGCCACTAATACGATCATGACTGGGGTGAGGGGAGAAAAACCGAAAAGGATAGTGGCAAACACCACCACCACCATAATATCCAGGGTCATGGATACCCGAAAGAGCACATAATTAATAATGCGCTCAAAGATCTTGCGTGCTTCGTCAATAGCATCCACTACAGTGGAGAGGCCCGGAGCGGTGAGAATAATCGCCGCTGCGGCACGGGCCGCATCGGTGGCGCCACTAACGGCAATTCCGCAATCAGCTTGTTTTAGGGCAGGCGCATCGTTGACACCGTCGCCGGTCATTGCCACCTGGTGCCCTCTCTCTTGTAAGGCTTTTACGATAGCGTATTTATGCTCGGGGAAAACACGGCCAAAGCCATCGGCGCGTTCAACACAATCGACCACCTGCTTGGATAAGTGGTCCATATTCTCCGAGTCGGTAAAAACATCGGCGGCGGCGTAAATATTCTGCCCAATCCCCACCTGAGCAGCGATTTCTTTGCCGATAGCGACGTCGTCGCCAGTAATCATTTTTATCTGCAGCCCGTGCTCCCTGGCCCGGCTGATGGTTTGTTTGGAATCATCCCGAGGTGGATCTTCTAGCGAGAGGATGCCAAGAAAGTTCCAGCTTTTCCCATCATTGGAACTCGCCACACCCAGGGAGCGTAAGCCCCGTGCGGCGAGTTCCTGCACACAGTCTGAGGCTTTCTTTTCATTATCACCACTGAGCTTGCACAATTGCATCACCGCTTGGGGTGCACCTTTGCAATAAAACAAAGAATTTCCACTGCCATCGACTACTTGGGCCTGGGCACGCTTGATTACTGGGTCGAAAGGAGTGAATTCTTTAAGCTGGTAATTATTAAGTGATTTCTTATCTTTGAGGCCGGCAAAAATTGCCTGATCGATCGGATCACTAGAACCTTTTTCCGAGGCGAGCGCCGCGGCGAGAATTAACTGTTCCGGGCTCTTGGCGACAAATAATTTGGGATCGTGCAGGCTTAGTTGGTTCTTGGTGAGTGTTCCGGTTTTATCGGAGCAGAGAATATCGACCCCGGCAAGCTCCTCTATAGACTCCAGTCGCGAGACTATGGCTTTTTTTCGGGATAGCGCCAGGGCACCGAGTGCGTTAGTGACAGTGATTACGGAGGGCATTGCCACGGGAATCGAGGCAATTAATAGCACCAGGACTGTGCGTAAAATATTAATAATGTCCGACCAGTGCCAGCTGGGGGCCACCACTATGTCACGGTAGAGCTGGGTACCTACCAGTAACAAAGCCAGTACCAGGCACAGCACTATCAGGAAATCGCCAATATGAGTAACGGCTTTTTGCGAGTGGGAGGCGCCTTGGCCGGCACCGGCTACCAGCTTTGCGGTACGGCCAAAAAAAGTATTGCGCCCGGTGCCAATTGTAACAGCGGTCATTTCGCCGCGCTTGGCGATACTACTGGAATAACCGATGTCTCCTATTTTTTTGCTGACCGGCAATGACTCACCCGTAAGAGCAGCCTGATCGATACTGATGGATTTGCCATCGATAAAGCGCACATCTGCGGGCACCACTTGGCCGAGTTTGATTCGCACAATATCCCCGGGAACTACATCGGCGGCGTCAATGGTTTGAAAACTACCATCGCGCAACACCTCCGCCTGCGGCGCCATGCTGGCCTTGAGCGCGGCCAGAGCATTGGAGGCCTTGTGCTCCTGCCAAAATCCCGCGACGGCGTTGTAAAGGAGTAGCGCCATAATAATGGCGAAATCTGGCCAGTGACCGATAAGTGCCGATAGCAGGGCGGCGGCTTCGATCATCCAGGGAATGGGTCCCCAAAAAAAACGCAGAAACTTGAGTAGTGCGCTTTGTTCTTTCTCCTGGATGCTATTGGGGCCGTAGCGTTGCAGACGTGTCTCGGCCTCGGCCTGACTTAACCCCTGAGGTGAGGTGTTGAGTGCCTGGTAAATGGAGGGTAAATCGGCTTTCTGCAGGTCAACCTGGGAGCCTTTTAAGCCGGCTTTACTGGCGTTTCCGCTTTCGGATTTTGGCCCGGGTATTGGCACGGATCGATTCCGCCTGTTGAAAATAATTTCCCGTCGAATGGTCCGCCTGTTAACGACAGTTGGGGTTAAATACGGCTAATCATTATTGAATGATTGGGCGGTGCATCCATATTAATTGAATATTATAGGCTGTGATCTGATGGGCACCCGTAGCTAATAATTTTCACCTTGATCAGCTTAAAGATACCCTTTCTTGAAGGTGTCCAGGCTGAAATCCCAAAAGGCTTTAACGCGTGCTGAATTGCGCATTTGAGGATGAGAAAGTAACCAGAAATGACTTTGAAACTCTTTAAGCTCGAATACTTTCTTTAGTTTGTAAGGTTGCACCATTTTTTGGTCCCCTTCGGGCAAAATGGCAAAACCCAGCTTTGCATTGGCTGCACCTGCCGCTGCCATTACCGAATTACAGTAAATTACTTTGCGACTATTCTTAAATGTTTTTTCACTCCAGCGACCAATCGGCAAACTCAAACCGCGATAACCAATAATATTCTGCTGCTTAATTTCATCCAGTGTCATTGGACCGCTAACCAAGTCTGGATGGGCAAAAATATGCCAGTTGATATCAAAGAGCTTCTTGGCAATGAGATTATCCGGAGCGCTAGGTGATCCACGAAAGGCAATGTCCGCCTCCCTCTTTTCCAGTGATAGATGTTCCGCCGAGTCTATGAGTTCAAATTCAACTTTGGGGTGGTGTGTGCGAAAGGCGGCACAGAGTTTTGGAACCACCTCATAAGAGTAAGAGCCAATTGAGGTAATACGGATAATGCCTTCCATTTCCAAGTTTTTAATGCCTGTATTCAATGCAATGGCATTGATATTCTCGGCGGCTTTTCTGGCGTGTTCTAAAGCTGCATTTCCTTCGTCTGTGAGGAAATAGCCCTGCCTGTCTGCCACGAAAAGCTGGCAGCCAAGATCTTTTTCCAAGGCCTGCAGACGCCTCCAGGCGGTGGAATGGTTTACCCCCAAGGCTTTGGCTGCACTCTGTAGGGAGCCGTGATCTGCCACGGCTATCAGGTATCTAAGATCGTTCCAGTCCATCATATTGCATTTATGCAATTATAAATTGCATAAATTGATAATTTAGTTGCCAATTTGCAGAGATTATAGTCTCCGCATCATTGATGTTCACTAGCTGGAGAGACTATGAGTCACAAAATTCTTGCCGTTTATGCCTCTGCCTTAGGGGACCATTCGACTTCCAGGTCACTGGCTAAACACTGGCTGTCACGACAGGCTGCCACTGAAGTCACCGAGTTGGATTTAAGTATTAACCCGGTTCCGCATTTGAGCGGTGAAATGGTAAGTGCCTTCTTCAGCCCTGAGGAGCAGAAAAGTGCAGCCCAGAAAGCGCTAACGGAGTATTCGAACAACCTTATTGAACAGGTCAAAAATGCAGATACGGTACTGATTGCAGCACCCATGTATAACTTTGGTAGCCCATCTACTCTGAAAGCTTGGTTTGATCACTTAGCGCGGGCCGGGGTGACCTTTACCTATACAGAAAATGGGCCAGAGGGTTTGATTAGAGATACCAAAGTGGTATTGGTCACGACATCTGGGGGTTTCTATAAAGATTCTGTCATAGATTTTCATGTGCCCTACATCAAGCATTTTCTCTCATTTATTGGCATCGACGATGTCACGGTCATCTATGCCGAAGGGCTGAATATGGGGGATGACCACAAAGAGACGGCCTTAACTCAGGCTAAGGTAGCTCTGGAAGCAATTTGATCTATGAGGCGCACAGCAAAGTAAGTAGAGCAAAGTGAAAAAAGCCGGCTTTGGGCCGGCGGAGAAGCAGACGTCGAAAGGATAAATGACGTTGCAGAGAGACAGAAAAACCAACTTATAGCCCTGGGAGAGATACTGCCGTTTTTCTGAAATTGGCAGCCGGTGGTTGTTGCCACCAGCTGGTAAAATTTTTTGACGGGCTGTTAAAGCCTGAAGTTAATTTTTGTTTCGCAATACACCGGCGCCAGCGGCGGGCAAAACCAGCGTGTTTTCTCTCAGCTCCATTGCAAACAGGCCTGGAGTAATATCCTCGGCCCCAAAAAACTCTTGTGGCAGAGCATAGCTTTCCTCAGTGGCGCCCAGGTTCAGGGCGACCAGGTATACTTCCTTATCTGCGCGGCGCACGAACACCAATAAATCATTGCCGGTATCGAGAACTTCCTGTTGTGCGGTTGCCAGACTTTGGGGCAGTTGCCGGTGCCATTCGATCAATGCACGGAACTGGTTGAGCATGGAGTGCTGGCTGTCTTGCTGCAGATTCACGGCTAAGTTCCGGTGACTCTGGGAAATCGGTAACCAGGGCTTCCCGCTGGTGAAGCCGGCTTGATCAGCGGTATCGGTCCAGGGCATAGGCGTGCGGCAGCCATCGCGACCTTTGAACTCGGGCCAAAGGTTAATACCGTAGGGGTCCACCAAATCCTCAAAGGCGATATCCGCTTCCGCCAGGCCCAGTTCTTCCCCCTGATACAGGCATACGCTACCGCGCAGGACAAGTTGCATCAGTAGGAACAGGGGCGCGCGCTTTTGCGCCAGCTCCGGACTAAGGCTGCGGTTCCAGCGGGTGATAGAGCGCGGCACATCGTGATTGCTAATGGACCAGCAGGGCCATCCTTTTTCAATTACCGCGCGGTTCTTTTCCAGGGTTTCGCGCAGGAATTGCGCGCTGCAATCCTCGGTTAATAAATCGAAGGAATAGGCCATATGCAGGCGCTGTTCCGTGGTGTAGTCCGCCATGATCTTATGGGTATTATCATCACCCACTTCGCCCACGGTAACGGTACCCGGGTATTGATCCATCAGCTGGCGCACACGCTGTAAAAACACCAGGTTTTCTGGCTGGGATTTGTCGTTCTTGTGCCATTGGTAATCGTAGTGATTGACCGGTGGCAGTCCTTTTTGATCCAGCTTAAGCGGGCGGGGAGGATTATCGCTGAGGGCCTGTTGGTGGAAGATAAAATTCACCGCATCCAGGCGGAAACCATCCACACCGCGATCCAGCCAGAATTTCATATCCGCCAGCAACTGCGCCTGCACCTCGGGGTTGTGCACATTGAGATCCGGCTGCTCTTTGAGGAAGTTGGCCAGGTAGTATTGGCGGCGGCGGGTACACCAACGCCAGGAGCCACCACCGAAAACAGATACCCAGTTATTGGGCGGGTTGCCATCGGCTTTAGGGTCCTGCCACACATACCAGTCGGCTTTGGGGTTGTCGCGGCTGCAGCGGCTCTCCTCGAACCAGGGGTGCTGATCTGAGGTGTGGCTCAGAATCTGATCGATAATAACTTTCAGGCCGCGGGCATGGGCGGCCTCAATTAAGCGGTCGAAGTCCTGCAGATTGCCGAAAATCGGGTCCACATCGCGGTAGTCCGCCACGTCATAGCCAAAATCCACCATGGGGGATTTAAAGAAAGGGGATATCCAAATAGCGTCCACACCGAGGGATTTCACGTAATCCAATTTCTGGGTGATACCTGGCAGGTCGCCGATACCATCGCCGTTGGCGTCGCAGAAACTGCGGGGGTAAATCTGGTAAATAACGCTGTTGCGCCACCACTCGGTGCTGTTGCCGCTCATGGATTACTGCCTTGTCTCATTATTCGAAGGGTGGGCGGGCCCACTCAGGAAAGGATAGGGTGAGTATGGCGAAGGGCGGAGCCGCGTTCCTCCTCCCCATAGAGGGGGGGAGGGGCTGACCGGGGGGATTTAGAGCAGGAGAAACAAGTTTCGGGAACTGTTTAAATAGAGATGTAGAGAAATCCTGTAGTGGAGCTTTGCGCACATCCCAGTGCCCCGACTCGCAGTTACTCCTATGGGCGGTCCTGCACCGAGCGCAGCATTTGTTCGGCTAGGGTAATCGCTTCCTGACGGTCTTTGACATCCAGCTTTTGGTAGAGGCTGCGGATGTGGGTTTTGATGGTACTCGGCGCCACTTTGAAATGCCTGGCGATACGCTCGTTCGAAAGGCCTGAATGAATAGCGTTTAAAACCTGCCACTCCCTTGGAGTGAGTGGTGAGTGACGCAGAAAATCCGGTACCGCGTCGCTGGCGAGAATCTCGCGAATAATAGTGTCGTCCAGCTCAATACGAATGCCACCGTCCAACTCAGGTTGCTGCTGGGCGAGTTTAATCAGTACTTGGGCCTTGTCGGTGGACGCTTCATCCAAGCCCCGTTCCAGCGCAGCCTTGAGAATCACAATCAGGGGTTTGCCAATTTGTAGAAAGCTGGCGCGAAATCCTCTGCCTGCGGCCAGCAGTAGCGCCTCGCTAATGGCCTCCACGGCTTCACCGTGCTGTTCGCGCAGCCACAACAGGTGGGACTCCAGCACACGATTGCGCAGGCGATCGGTGACTAAATGACACTCTTCCGCGATCTGTTGCAGGCGGCTCAGCAGGCGATTGGCGTCGGACCAGCGGTGCAGTTCGATCAGTGCGCGCACATGGTTGCGGCCGTGACACTGTTCAAAGTGATTACTGGGCCTGTCTGCAACTGGCGCAGCTTGCTCCAACCAGCTGGCAATGGCTTGTTGGTTGTCCAGGGCGCGCCAGGTGCGAATACGCGCGGCATCGGCATTGGCAACCCAGTCGCGGTGGTAGCGCCCATCTGAGAGTAAGCGGTCGATGCGGGCCAGCCACTCCAGCGACTCCTCTTTTTCTCCACGTGCCTGGGCGAGTTTTAGCAACAGCGTGTATTCCGGCAGTAGCCAGTGTTCACCCACTTTGCGGTTGATCTGCATTCCCCGCCGGGCCGAGTGCTCGGCGCTCTCCAAATCCCCCTTTTCCCACTGCAGCTGCCCGAGCAGGCGGCAGACAAACTCGGCGATGGGCAGGGTGGAGAGGTGGTGTTTCTGCACCAGGTTGGACACCTTCTTCTGCAGTGAGGCAGATTTTTGTAGAAGCCCCTGGGCGAAGGCGATCTCACTCTGTTGGCAGATGGCCCAGGCGGCGCTGGGAATATCTCCCTCGGCGATGGCCAGGGCTTCCACCTCCAACATATGGGTTGCGGCGGGCTCTAATGCGCCCAGGCAAAAACTGGTCTCACCGGTGACAAGCAGTGCAGAAATCCGCTCACCTAGTTGGTCGGGCTGTAAAAGCCCTAGGGCCTCTTCGGCATACTCTTTGGCCTGCAGGGTCTGGCCGCGAGCGATGGCCACCTGGGCGCGCATGGTGGCGAAAGCCCCTTCAAACTGACGCCATTGCTGTGGATCCTGCCGCTGCAGCCAGCTCTCGGCGGTGGCGAGCATTTTCTCGCACTGGTCGTATTCAAAATTCTCCCGCGCCATTTTTGCCGAGAGCAGGGTGAAGCGCGCACTCTGCTGCAACGCCTCACTGCCGAGCCATTCCAGGCAATCACGCAACAAGCGCGACTGCCCGCCGCGCAGCAGTATTTCTCCCTGGCTATCGAGCAGCTGACACAGGCGCTCGCGGTCACTGCCAGCGAGGGCATGGCGCAGGGCTTCCACCGGCTGTTCCATTTCCTGCCAGGAATCACAAGCGAGAGCGTGCAGGTGCAACAGCTGCTCCCGATTGGTGAGCTGGCGCTGCAGGAAGCGGGCGAATACCGGGTGGAAGCGGAACCACTGGCGGCTGGAGTCCTGTGCCTGCAGGAAGAGTCCGCGCCGCGCCGCCTCTTCCAGCAGTTGTTGGCCATCGCTGCGGCCACTCAGGCGCTCCGCCAGCTGGGCATTGACACGGGTGAGGATCGAGGTGCGAGCGAGTAATTCGCGCAGCTCTGGCTCCAGCCTTTCCAGCACTTCTTCGGCCAGATAGTCGAGGATATGGCTG
The DNA here is from genome assembly GCF_056160005.1 of Microbulbifer sp. ABH2_005. Classification (NCBI taxonomy): domain Bacteria; kingdom Pseudomonadati; phylum Pseudomonadota; class Gammaproteobacteria; order Cellvibrionales; family Microbulbiferaceae; genus Microbulbifer; species Microbulbifer sp. ABH2_005. The sequence continues at coordinate 317,194 of NZ_JBSWWI010000001.1, forward strand.
TGGCCCTGTTCCAGTTCCGTCAGGTAGCGGTCTACTTCTTGGCGATCGCGCACCGACAGGGCGAACAGTTGTACCGCTGGTGGCCAACCCTCGCTCAGGTGGTGCAGTTGAGCGGCGCGGTCGCCATCGAGATTAAATGGCAAGCGCTGCTTCAGCAGACGTGCGATCTCTTCGGTATTCAGGGCCAGTTGATCGCTGCCCAGCTCTAATAGGCGGCCTTGTACGCGCAGGGTGGCCAGCCCCAGGGGCGGCTGGCTACGGCTGGTGAGAAGGACCCCGACGCCTGGCGGTGCGTGGCGCAACAGGAAGCGAGTGACGCTGTGCACCGCCTGATTGTCGATATGGTGGTAGTCGTCGAGCACTATGCGCAGTTCGCTGGGCAAGCTGCGCAGTTCACCCAGCAGATGACTGATGACAGTTGTTGGATCCGGACTTTGTGGCGCCGCCAATAAGCGACAGGTTTGCGGTACGCCTTTGCCGGTAGCGCGATGCACGCTTTCCACCAGATAGCGACAAAACTGGTTCGGTTCATTGTCGCTGGCATCAAGGGTATACCAGGCCATTGGATTTTCCTGCGCCGAGGCCCAGGAAGTGACCAGCGTGGTTTTACCGTAGCCCGCCGGTGCCGTCACAAGCAGCAGCTGGTCGCTGTGGCTGTCGTCGAGCAGTGCCAGTAAGCGCGGGCGCACCAGGGTATGCTCGGGGCAGTCCGGCAGGCTGTATTTGGAAGTTAAAAGCATCGCTGCGGGCAGGATTGTTTTAAATGTCTGATTTTTATACAGGGATATTATGCACTAGCGGAGCGCTTTTGTGACAGATTTGCGCCGAGGATAGGACGACTTGCTGGATTCTCTTTGGCTAATACTAGAAGTGGCTTTGCTTATGACGGTATATTGATCGGCGGATCCAATCAGTCTTACCGATCCAGCCCAAAGAGACAAAATAATCAGAAAGAGATCCTGCGGCCAGTTTTTGGCTTGCGGTGTCCGGTGCCAGGAACACATCCCTGTGTTCACCTAGACCGGCGTAGAGCTACCCGACAGCGTTATCTGCTTTCCCGGCTGACATTCGTTGCCGTAATACACGAACGTTTGTACGCAGTGGGGGATTCTTGGATCACTGGATTATGAAAAAACAGAGTTATTTTCGAAAAAAATTTGGTGAATAACTGATGCCGTCAGGGAAGTAGATGCGGCTGCGACAACAATAATAAAAAAAGAGGGAGTTATGGCCGATATTGTGGTTTTGGCAGCGCCGGCTATAGGTGACGCACACAGGAGTTGTGTAAAGCCGTTGTTTTCCATGCTCAGGGAAACCCTGGGTGAAGACTGGTCGCGCCTTCATTGTGATACTTTTCCTACTGTGGAAACACTGCCAGGTAATACCCAGCGAGTATTTGAGGATATGCGCAAATGCGAGGTGGATAGTCTGCGCGCGCGTAAATTCCTGCTTGACGCCCTGGCTGAGAACTCGGCGCAATTGGGGGATATCCATAGTCGCGGTGGTCTCTATGAGAGAACTCAGACAGCCATTTATCAAACCTTGCAAAAGGCCGCAGCCGCCGCTGGCGATTGCGCTCCGGTGTTGCTTATCAGTCATTCGGCCAGCTGTATTAGCTTGTCCAACTATTTGTGGGATGCCCAGCGGCCCAGTGTAAACCACGGTGTCTGGCGCGATGGCGGGCCAGCCGAGGTGCGCAAGGGCTCCGCACGGGAACGCTTTTTGCGCCTGAAAACGCTCAGCCATTGGTATACCCTCGGGGCCGGCACGCCGCTGTGGTTTGGGGCCAAGCAGCGGGATCAGATCCAGGCGGTGGCTACGACCTCTCGCGGGTATCAATTCCGCTGGAAAAATTTCTATCATCCGGATGACCTGCTCGGCTGGCCCCTAAAACCTCTCAGTCCCAGTTACAACCAAGCGGTATTTCGGGATTACGCGACAAGGCCACTGTTCGATCCACACGATGCCCTGGCCGGTCCGCAGCTACTGCCACCGGAGGGTAACTGGTGCAATGAATTGGTGTGGGAGCAGCTGGGCAAAGACCTGCGCGCTCTTCTGCAAAACACCAAACCAAAGGCAGGCGCATCCGCACAGCGATCTCGGCGGGCAGTCGCGGTATAATTGCGGCACTAGCTACTACTCCCGAATAAGGATGGGTTTTACCATGTCGCTGCAATTTCACTCGGTCCCGGTCACTCCTTTTCAGCAGAATTGCACCTTGCTCTGGTGCGAAGATAGCAAGCGTGCCGCAGTGGTGGATCCGGGTGGCGACCTGGACAAAATTCTGGCGGCGGCGCAAGAGCGCGGGCTCAACATTGAGAAAATCCTGCTTACCCACGGTCACCTGGATCATGTGGGTGGCACTGCGGCGCTCTCCAAACAATTACAGTTGCCGATTGAGGGGCCCCACGAGGGCGATGGTTTCTGGATCGAGCAATTGCCGGTGCAGGCGCAGATGTTCGGTTTTCCCTCAGTGGAGGTGTTCACCCCCGATCGCTGGTTGCAGCAGGGCGATACCGTGACTGTCGGCGACCAGGAACTGGAAGTGCATCACTGCCCAGGCCACACCCCAGGACATGTGATCTTTTTCCATCGCCCGAGCAAGTTGGCACTGGTAGGCGATGTGTTGTTTGCCGGTTCTATTGGCCGCACCGATTTTCCCCAGGGGGATCACGACACCTTGATCCGCTCGATTACCGAGCGCTTGTGGCCACTGGGCGATGATGTGCGCTTTGTACCCGGTCACGGCCCTATGTCCACTTTTGGCCAGGAGCGTCAGACCAACCCGTTCGTCGCCGATAAACGTTTCGGCTAATTGGTGGAAATGGCAAAACAATAATCCATCGGGAGCCCCTTCCCATGCCCGTAAAGCTGAGTGTTTTCATGTTGATTCTGGCCACTGCCATTAGTGGTTGCGCTGTTATTTCCGAGGCGGATTGCCGCAATGGGCTCTGGTACGAGCGCGGTCTACAAGACGGCGCCCGCGGGCGTTCCCAGGCGCTGGTGCAGGATATCGCCAAGGAATGCCAAAGTTACGAAATCTATGTGGACAGCGAGGCCTGGTTGCGGGGCCACGAAGAAGGCGTGGAACAATTTTGTACCGCTGAGAATGGCTATGCCCAGGGGCGCCAGGGGCGAAAATATGAGGGCGTATGCACCGGTCCCACCGCGGATATTTTTTTAAAGAGTTATCAGCGTGGCCTCGCCCACTATCGCGTAGCACAGCAGTATCGCGATTTATTGTGGCGCCGGGATAATTTAGAGCGAGAGCTTTACTCCCTACATCATGCCCTTAGGCACAGCGATAGTGACAACCAGAGGCGTGCGCTCTATTTCCAGCACAGCCGGCTCGAATGGGAGTTGCGCATGTTGGATTTAGAACTACACCGCTACGGGCTTTTCGGCCCAGACTATTTCACACCGGGTTTTTATCCGCGCGGCTTTTTTTCATCTGGTTTTTTTTACTGGTGAATTTAGTGGGTTGATATGGCTAGTCAATTCAGCCATTTCCCCCGGTCCCAGTTTGGATTTTCAAGAGAGTTATTCCCATGGCAATTTGGCACGTTACTCCCACCCTGGAAGAGATTAACCGGGGCACCGCCCAGTGTATGCCCGGTTATCTGGGCCTGGAGATTACCGCAATTGGTGAGGATTACCTGGAGGGCAAGCTGCCGGTGGATCATCGCACCCGCCAGCCATTCGGCATTCTACATGGTGGAGCCAACGTGGTGTTGGCGGAAACCCTGGGATCTATCGGTGCCAATCTGTTGGTGGATACCAGTAAGTTTTACTGTGTTGGCCAGGAGATTAATGCCAATCATCTACGTCCTGTGCCGGAGGGTGAAGTTACCGGACGGGCCAAGCCGGTACATATCGGGCGCACCAGCCAGGTATGGGAAATTCTGATTTACGCCCCCAATGGCAAGCTGAGCTGTATTTCCCGGATTACCATGGCGGTTGTGGCTCATGCCGCTGGGTAATTTTCGTCGAGTTTTATTGGGGCGATTTTAATGAGTGAAGTGCGGGAATATTTTTTTGAGGATATTCCCTACCGCCTGGTGCGCTCGGCAAGACGCAAGCGCCTGGGCCTAGTATTGGCCCAATCTGGCGTGGAGGTGCGTATTCCACAGCGCTGCGCCGCCCGTCACGGCCATCAGTTTTTACAGGAAAATATCCAGTGGGTACGCGCTCAATTGCTCGCTGCCAACCAGCGTGCGGCGCAGGTGCCGCAATATCGCTTTGAGTTTGGCGAACACTTTCCCTGGCTGGGTAAAATGCGCCTCCTGGAGCGGGCGGCTAATCGAGGTGGTGCGGCAATCACCGAAGAGGCTGTTCGTCTCTACACGTTATCGCCCGCACCCACAGCGCAGCAATTACAGGGTGCCCTACAGCGCCTCTACCAGCGCGAGGCGTTGGCCCTGTTAACAGAGAAGTCCCAGCGCTTGGCCGAACAATTGGACTTACAGTTTTCCACACTGCGAATTCGCCGCACCAAGAGTAAGTGGGGGCACTGCAGTATTCGTGGAGACCTGCAATACAACTGGTTGGTGTGCCTGGCACCGGAACCGGTGGTGGATTATCTGGTGGCCCATGAGGTCAGTCATTTGCGTCACCATAATCACGGCCGCGATTTTTGGCTGCTGGTGCAGAGTGTTTGCCCCCGCTATAAAGAGCTGCGCCGCTGGCTGCGTGATAACGGCCACCGCCTCACGGTATAGAATTTACCGACAGGTCCCATTGATTTCAGAAGTTTTGAATATTCAGTAATTTCCTATGAGCAGAAAACCGCGTTTTATCACTCCGCGTAAGAAGGTAAAAAAACCTTTGCCCACCCAGGCAGAAGCCTGTGTGGAAAAATTCAGCCACGATATGCGCGGTCTCGCCCGTGTGGGGAAAAAAACAGTATTTATCGATAACGCCCTGCCTGGTGAAGAGGTGCGTTTTCGTTATAGCGCTCATCGGGCTCGCTTCGATGAAGGTGTTGCCAGTGAGATAATTCAGGCTTCGCCACTGCGCTGTGAACCGCGCTGCCCCCATGTGTCCCTGTGCGGGGGCTGCTCCCTGCAACACCTGCAGGACGATGCGCAAATTGTCGAAAAACAAAAAATTTTGTTGGATCAGCTGGCCCGTTTTGGCGGTATTGAACCCGAGGAAATTTTGCCTCCTCTGCTGGCCGAACCTTATGGCTATCGGCGTAAAGCACGTATCGGTATTCGACTGGTGAAATCGGCAAAAGGTAAAAAACTCGTTTTTGGTTTTCGCGAAAAGCGCAGCAACGATTTGACCGATATCGATGAGTGCCATGTTTTGCACCCTTCTATCGCTCAACATATTCCTGCGTTAAAGCAACTGGTGGCGGAGAGCGAGGGGCGCGCGCACTTTTCCCAGTTGGAAGTGGCGGTCGGTGATGATGTGGCGGCCTTGGTATTGCGCCACCTACAGCCCTTGTCGGAAGGGGATCGGCAGCGCTGGCTGGGTTTCTCTAAATCATCAGGTATACACATGTATATACAACCTGGTGATGCGGCTTCGATACAGCTTCTGTGGCCAGAGAATGGTGAGAATTGCCTCAGTTATAGTCTGCCGGAATTTGACTTGAGCCTGCACTTCCAGCCGATGGATTTCTTCCAGGTGAATTTCGAGGTTAACCGGCAGATGGTGAGCCGTGCTGTGCAGTTACTGGACCCGCAACTCGGCGAGCGGGTGTTGGATCTTTTCTGCGGATTGGGAAATTTCACCCTGCCACTGGCACGCCGCGCCGGGGAGGTTATCGGTATCGAGGGTGTTGGCGCTCTCACCCAAAGAGGCAAGGAAAATGCCGCATTGAACGGGCTGAACAACGTGCGCTTTCACACTGCCGACCTGAATGAGGAAATGGTGAAAAAGGCCTGGGCCAGCGGTGGCTTCGATAAAATTTTGTTGGACCCTCCGCGCGATGGCGCCTTGCAGGCGGTGCGTGGTATCGCCCGTTTCAAGGCGCAGAAAATTGTTTACGTGTCCTGTAACCCGGCGACTCTGGCGCGGGATGCCGGGGAATTGGTTCAGCTGGGTTACCGTCTTAGGCAGGCCTGTGTTATGGATATGTTTCCGCAGACGTCCCATGTGGAATCTATGGCGGTATTTGAGCTGGATTCCTAAAACATTTATTCAATTTTATTCCGTCCCTGTATGTCATTTAAAAAGTCCTGGGGGATGGAAGTAAAGCAGTTTTGCCTGATGCCAGAGCCGTGGCCTTTGCGTTGGTGCGGGGGGCAAACTGGCGTAAACTGCTGGCAAACTTATTAAGCGAAGATGTTATGCAAAGCGAACCCTTAACTGACGATTTTGAAGAAAACTGCGCACGCTTTTTACCGGAGGCCGCTGAACAGGGCTGCGTCTGGGCGCTGCAGGGGGAAGAGGGCTTTGCGTTGTGCGAATCCGAAAAGCGCCCACAGACCGAGGTGATGCCCTTTTGGTCCCAGCGGGAATTTGCCCAGGCACACTGTGAGGGCGATTGGGCGGATTACCAGGCGGTAGCTATCGACCTGGAAGAATTTATGGATGACTGGCTCACCGGTATGCACGAGGATGTACTGCTGGTGGGGCTGAACTGGAACGATGAGCTGGACGGTGTGGAGCTGGAACCCATCGACCTGCTGGAGCAACTGGAGCAGGAGCTGCAATAAGCTGCGCCATAGTGCCCCACCCAGCGGATAAAAATTAAACAACAGGGTGTCTCAATGGAGCAGTTTCTCGGCTTGCATACAGTTATTTACGGTGTAACAGATATTGCGGAGGCCCGCGCCTGGTATTCGCAGCTGCTGCAGAAGGAGCCCTATTTCGATAGCGATTGCTATGTGGGTTTCCATCTCGGCCATTGTGAACTGGGCCTGAATCCGGATGCGCGCAGCGCGATCAGCCGTGCGGACGGGGTGATCGCCTACTGGGCGGTTGCGGATATGGCCGCGCAAGTCGAGCGTCTTGGAGCCATGGGTGCGCGACAACACAGCGATGTGGTGGATGTTGGCGAGGGCGTACTAATGGCGAGTTTTCTCGATCCTTACGGCAATATTATTGGCTTGATTGAGCAACCTCAGGTCGTGTCGGAGGGTTCGAACCAGTAAACGGAGCAGTCCCCGTGAACAAACCGCCAGTATCCAGTTTCCGAAAATCTCCTGATAGCTTTGCCGCAGAGAGCCTTGCGCAAATTGGCCGGGGCTATGTGGCGCCCGACAGAGTCGCACTGATTACCGGCTGTTCCAGTGGTATTGGCCGCGAGCTGGCCCTGGCTTTGCACCGCCGCGGCACAATTGTTATCGCCACCGCGCGGCGCCCGGAAAGTCTGCAGGAATTGGCGGATCTGGGTATCGCCACCGAAGCTCTGGATGTTAATAGCCAGGCAGATATTAACCGGGTGCTACACGCCCTCAAGGCCGCCTACGGTCGTCTGGATATATTGATCAACAACGCCGGTTACGGGCAGATGGGCCCGCTGATGGAGCTGGATACCCGCTCCCTGGAAAATCAGTTTCGCACCAATGTATTTGCCCCGCTGGCACTGGCGCGCGCCAGTGTGCCGTTGATGCGCTCGGGCAAGGGGGCTGTAATTTGTAATATCGGTTCCGTATCCGGTGTTTTGGCTACTCCTTTCTCCGGAGCTTACTGCGCTTCCAAAGCGGCCTTGCACACGCTCTCGGAAGTCTTGCGCCTGGAACTAAAACCTTTTGGGATTCGCGTTATGACGGTACAACCTGGGGCTATTGCCTCGGAGTTCGGCCGCCACGCGGAAGTATCACTGCGCGGTCTCTTGCCCCCAGATTCAATGTATAAGCGCCAGGAAGAGGTGGTACGCGCCCGCGCACAGGAATCTCAACAAAATGCCACCCTGGCCAGTTCCCTGGCACGTAAGTTAGTACGTGAACTACTACGTAAACGGCCGCGCACACTGGTCCGTATCGGCAATCGCAGCCGCCTGTTGCCCTGGCTTGCGCGCTGGTTACCGCATAAATTGCGAGACTGGATTTTATTGCGTCGCTTTAAGTTGCACCGTTTGGCCCACAAGGTTTAATTAATTTTTACAGGCCGCTGGGTCGTAGCTTCAGTTTTTACCACTTGGACAAACATGTTTTATAGCGCAATACACCACGGCAAAATACCGACTTAGTTTTAAGAATTACTAACTGAAACTTAATAGTTACTAACTAGCAGTTGCACTCGCTTGTTGCAGCCACTCTTTCACTTCGGAGAAACTTCCGCGAAACAGGATGGTGCTATCGCGTTTTTCCATCAGGTAGTTGTAACTGCCATCGTAATATTCCCGCAACAGTGTCATAACGAGCGGGATATAGACCTCACTGTCACCACTGTGCTGTAACTCCCGGTTGGCATCGGCGAGTTGTGCATCCAACATCTGATAGCGCAATCCACCGAGACGTTTACGAATTTTACTCAGGCTGTTACGCAGATCTTCGCCAAGGGCAACCGCGGGTTTTTCTGTAGCTTTAAAGCGCGGCAGGGACTCGCTCACATAACTGCACACAATACGCCGCGCCCGCTGTTCCAGTGGTTCTTCCACCAGGACTCTGGGGGCTTCTTTCATGGCACTTTGCAGTATCGGGGGTAGGGCGCAGCGACCAATAAGCCGGCTTTCATCTTCAATAAAAACAGGTCCGGTTGCTTGGGAAAGTTTGAGTAAATCGATGCTTACTTGGTTTTCAAAATCGATTTGAGATGGCTGTTCACAACCCGTGCGGCCAAAACTGGAGCCGCGGTGTCGGGCAATTCCCTCCAGATTGAGTGCACGTTCACTGCCCTGGATCAGTTCTGTCTTGCCACTGCCAGTATGACCGGCAATTACGACTAGCGGCAGCTTTTGGCTGAGGTTGTCCAGCTCGTTGAGCAGGTAAGTGCGCATGGCTTTGTAGCCACCTTCAATCAATGGGTAATCACTTCCCATCTCCCGCAATAATTTTTGTGTAGTGCGCGAGCGCAGGCCGCCCCGAAAACAGTAGAGATAACCTTGGGGGTGGCGATGTATAAATGCAGTCCAATTTTGCAGCCTTTGCTCAACCACTTCCGGAGTGGCCAGCTTCCAGCCCAAATCGATAGCCGCTTGCTGACCCTGTTGCTTGTACTCGGTACCTATCAACTCACGCTGCTGGTCATCCAATAGCGGATGATTTTCCGCACAGGGAAAGGCTCCACGTTGGAATTCCACCGGCGCACGCACATCCAGTAGAGGAATATCGTTGAGGAAAAGGGCCCGGTAATTCGCAGTATTGTGCCGCAATGAGAGTCTCCACAAATTCTGAAGCGGTGAGAGTAAAGTACCCAGACCTGTCCATTGCAGGTTTGGTCCTCAAATTGTAACGCGCCTTGATGCTTTCTTAACCATAAGTTTGGATGTGGAGTTGGGAGTGAGTCGGTACGATTTGAACAAAGCCTTTTGGTAGGCGTTTCCGGTCATGCCGGTAGGTTAGCAAGAACTAACCAGGATTTGCTTGAATTCTCGATGGAAGTGGTAGCGTGGTACTAAGGGGTAAATTTTAAGCTCGTTAAAATCAGGCATTCCCTTTTTGGGGGCGACGCTTTTAGAGCTTTAAATCAAAAAATAAAAAGTTTCCAGTCGCTTGCGATTAAATCGTGGCTCATTTCCAGTGCTCTTCTCTACTGTGGGCTTTAACAATAAAGACTAAAGCTCCTCTTAATCTTTAAGCAATTTACCAATTTCCTGAGGGTACTCTTAAATAGTTATTATCGTTAATGGAAATTGTTTATTTATTGAGTTTGGAGCTCCAAAACCCTCAGCTATAAAAGATAAATCATCAATAACCTCAGTTTGTGTCGTGTTATGACAACTCCGTTTTGCAAATTTCATTGGCTTTTAGCGGTATTTATATGGCTAACTTAAAGAAGGCTTAAGGGGATACCCAAAAGTCCTAATTATTATCAAGGTTGATTAAAGCTGGGGCTGAGATCAATGGCAGGTTAATCAGAGACAATCATTTATACCAATGATTGATTACTACGGGTTTAACTGCCTTTAGAAACATCAGTGACCCAGGGAAGTTTTATAATGGCAAAAAGTTATATTTATATTCCCATTAATAGCGATGAAATGCAGGAGTACGCAAAGAGTTTGGCTGGGGCCTGGAATATCCCAGTAAACCAGATACTTGCGAATAAAGTAACTTCTGGTATTGGGAAAGCGATGTATCGTTGGGTCGATAAATGCCTCAGTAAATTGAGGCCAGAGGATACTCTTTATATCGTTACACACGGAACGGGGGCGCCGGATGGTCAAATGATCGGTGCTGAGCGATCTGTGGGAAAAAATGTACAGAAAAAAGTGTATGTAAATGGAACGCCGAAGTGGACTGGGGGGGAATGGAAAACTTACACGCCAACAGAATTGGCGAGCACCCTGATTAAAGAGGGACTACCCGCCAATTTCGTAAATCTTCATGTGTGTGCCTGTGGTTCGGGCTATGACGGCGAAAATCTGAGACCTTGGGCCCAGCGCCTGTTGCAGAGGATGGCTATAACGCACGGGAGCCTCCAGGTAACGGGATATCGAGGTTGGTTTTCCTGCAGTACTATGCGGGTATGTATCAAGGTGGGCACCCAGTTTTACCCCCTTGAGGAGCGGGCGGTGACCTTCACCTTAGCTTAATTAGGACAGCAACGCTGGCCCCAAACCGCACAGGGATGTGCGATTGGAACTCTTTCTCGCTATTTCTATTCCGAACGATTTACTTCGCTGACAAAGGCAGAAGAAGTAAATTTCGGCACAAATACCTCTCAATAGAATCCAGTGTTCTGGCGCCATTTTTCCTCTTTAGCCTTAATCCTTGTATACCCTGAATAAGTCGCCCTGTGGGAATTTCCCTATGAATTGCATTAGGCGCTCCTCTATATGACCCTCGATCAGCTGCTGATTTTAATCATTCTCGCGATTACGATAGTGCTGTTTATCTGGGGGCCTTGGCGCCACGATATGGTGGCGCTGTCCTCCCTGCTCGCTTGTGTTTTCTTCGGATTAATCCCTCCTGAAAAAGCCTTTGCTGGATTTGGTCATCCCGCCGTGGTTACCGTGGCCTGTGTGCTGATTCTCAGTCGCGGCCTGCAGAATACTGGCGCTATGGGGGCCCTGGCTCAGCGGGTAGTACCGCGCAGCGGCAACATCACAATATCCATGTTATTGCTTACCGGGCTCGGTGCTCTCTTATCCGGCTTTATGAACAATGTAGGGGCTTTGGCGCTGTTGATGCCGGTGGCGGCGGATATGGCGGAAAAACAGGGCTTGGCCCCGGGTAAGGTGTTGATGCCGTTGTCTTTCGCAACCATTCTCGGTGGCATGACCACCTTGATCGGCACGCCGCCAAACTTGGTGGTCTCTGGTTTCCGCGATAGCGCGGGGGCTGGTAGTTACGGCATGTTCGATTTCACACCGGTGGGTTTAGTGGTGACTCTGGTGGGACTGTTGTTTATCGGCCTGCTGGGTTGGCGCCTGGTGCCCGGTCGTGGCCAGACGGGTGCGGCCAGTTTTGAAACAGGAACCTACCTAACTGAGGCACTGGTTGGGGAAAAGAGTGCGGCTGTGGGTAAGAGCCTGGGAGAAATTGGCAAGGTGCTGAGTGCCGAGGATGCACAGGTGGTTGGGTTGGTGCAAAGCGATGCCAGGGTAGCAGCGGTCGCTCCCTGGCAGCGGGTGCAAAGCGGGGACATTCTGGTGATTGAGGCCGAGCCCGAATCCCTGGCTGCCAGTTTATCCAGGCTGGGGCTGAAAATGGTAGGCGGCACTGAGACGGAAAAGGACAAAAAGGTTGTTGTACAGCTCGGCGGCGCAAAACCACTGGAGGATACTGATGGGCGGAAAAAAGATCAGGATAAAGATAAGGGCGTACCCGCTGGCGAGGAAATGCAGCTTCGCGAGCTGGTAGTGATGCCCGATTCATTCCTGGTGGGGCGCTCGATTCAGTTTGTGCACCTTTCGACCCGCTATCAGATCAACCTGCTCGCCCTGTCCCGGCGGGGGCGTCGTTCTGTACGGCGGCTGCGCTCAACACCGCTGCAAGCGGGCGATGCCCTGTTGATGATGGGCCCCGATGACAACCTCAGCAACTTTGCACGGGATCAGGGCTGTGTGCCTTTGGCCCAACGGGATATCGGCATGCCCAATAAAGAGAAGGCCGCAATCGCCCTGATTGCCATGGCGTTGGGAGTGGCGGGGGCGGCCTTTGGTTTGGTGCCTGCAGCAGTCTCATTCGCCACCTGTGTACTGGCTTTTATGGCGCTGAAAGTTGTGCCATTGCGCAATATTTACGAGGCTCTGGATGGATCGGTGATTGTCTTATTGGGCACTCTGATCTCTGTGGCTGAGGTCATAGAGAGGACAGGCGCGGCGGATCTGGTGGCACAAGTACTGCTGGATAACCTGGCTCAGGGTAGCTCGGTAGTGGCTCTGGCTTTGATATTAATCATCACCATGACCCTGTCGGACTTTATGAACAATGTGGCTACTGCGGCGGTGATGTGCTCAATTGCCATCAGTACCGCCGAGCAGTTGGCGGTGAATCCAGATAGCTTTTTAATGGCGGTGGCGATCGGTGCATCCTGTGCCTTTCTCACGCCGGTGGGGCACCAGAACAATACCCTAATCCTGGGGCCGGGCGGTTTTGACTTTGGCGACTATTGGCGCATGGGCCTGCCCCTGGAGATACTGGTAGTGGTTGTGAGTATCCCTATGCTGCTGTGGGTATGGCCCCTCTGAACTCAGGCGATGGAGTCGTCCACCGGTTGCGCCAGCTCCGCAAGGTAGTTGCCGCAAAAGCGCAGGATATCGGTCACTGTGACGATACCCACCAGCTCTCCCTCGCGCATGACCAGCACCGAGCCGATACCGGTATCCGCCATGGCCATGAGAATCTTATCCAATGGATCGTGGATATCGGCAATAAAAGGGCGGCGCGCGCACAAGTCGTGGACATAGAGTTGCTGCTCTTCCAAACGATGTCCCGGTGCATTGGCCCTTTCGATATCCCCTTTGGAGATAACCGTCTCCAGATCACCGGCGCGGGTCACCGGTAGATGGCGCACCTTGTGCTCTTCCATTAGCGCTAAGGCTTCCTCGACCGTGGCATCGATATCAATATGGTAGGGAAAAGGTGTCATCAGTGCCGCTAGAGTGGGCATATGATGGATATTGTGGGTATTGGACATAGCTTACAATGGTTATCCAATGGTTTTTTGCAATGGGTGCTATAACAAAAGTCTATGCAATAATTTGCAACTGGTGACTGCGGATACAATATAGCCAAAACAGGAGTGTTTGAATATCCTTTTGTTGAGGCAGATATCCCCGCCTTTGTTACACTTTGTTAGCGATAAGAGCGAAGAATCCTATTATATTCAAATGATAGGGCGTAAACAGTTGATATTTGTTGGCGAAAGATTATTATTCGCGACCTCAGCCGAGAAATATAATCAGTGTTTCGGGTTCAATACCGGAGATGGCTGAAATCGGCTAGCTTTAAATAATGTATTTGCCGAACATATCTAGCACTGGAGTCGACCGGTGCAACGATATCTCGTTTTTGCATTCGGCTAATTCGTAATATGCCGAATATAACATCACTTAACCGCCTGCAATCGGCTAGTGGTGCTGTTAACAATTTTGATATTTCGAATAACCGGGCTCGACTCTGTGTCGGTTTCCGTCACAGTGTTTACTCTGTATTTTTAATAACCGTCGTTGAGGTTTATTGAATGTTCCAGGAATACGAACAACTCGAACAACAAATTGCCGAACACCAGGCAAGAATAGAAGAACTGCAAGAGCAAATGGCTCAGGCAGAGCGCAAAAAAGATGGCGTTATTGCTTTTGATAAGGCGCTGGTTAACCTGGCCGCTGAATACCACATGGAAGAAGAGGAATTCTTCGTTGCACGTGGCCGTCAGGTCGTTGAGTGGCTGGTAGACCAGCTGAATGATGAAGACGCTCCAGACTACGTACAGACTCTTAAGTCTCGTGTGGCCCGTCACCTGAAAAAAGAGGGTGATACCCCCCGTCGCGGCCGCCGTGCTGCCGCTGCGAGCAAGTCTGCCGAGCCTAAGCTGGAAACCGGTCACTACCGCAACCCTTATACCGGTGCCACTGTTGAAAAGAAAAAGCGCAACCCTAAAGCGCTGAGCCAGTGGATCGATGAGTACGGTCTGGAAACCGTTAAAGAGTGGAAGATCTAACTCCTCTCTGGCTCCCTATCCAGTACCGGTAATACCGGTGCTGGATACTTCTCGCCACGGTTATCTTTACACTTCTTAAAAAATTAAACGCATTTTCCTGTATTTCATCGAATACGGGTTTACTTTCTCTAATATCTTTTGCATAACCTCCGGCCAATAGTTGGATTGAGAGAGTTTTTCTGTGTTTACTCGAATTATTGGCCTGCTAGTTTTCTGCTTTACACCCCTGATTGGGCTCAATGCCTGGGCGGAAGCCACACCATCAAATACCAGTAGCCAGGTGATTTATCTGGTGCGCCACGGGGAAAAACAGCGGGGGCCCGATGCTGGCAGAGATCCGCAACTCGCTGCGGCCGGAAAAGCGCGTGCTGAACAATTGGCTCGGATACTCGAGGGTGTGGAAATTGATGCGGTGTACAGCACCGATTTTATTCGCACCAAGGAAACCGCCCGTCCACTGGCCGAGCAGCGGGGCTTAACGATTAAAAGCTATGATTATCGCAAACTAAAAGAGTTTGCTATGGAGCTGGAGCTGGCTGGTGATCGTATCTTAGTGGTGGGGCATAGTAATACTACCCCGGAGATGGTGGCGCTGCTCGGAGGGGAGCAGGGTGCGCCGATCAGGGAATCGGATGAATACGATCGACTCTATATCGTTATCCGTGATCGCGGACAGGTGACCACCCTGCTACAACGTTACGGTGAGGACAGTAGAGAAAACAAAATGGCCGAGCACTCGGAAACCCAGTAGTTCTCAACGGATATTCTTCCTAGCCGAGCAGCTCCTGTACAAAACTGCCGACAATCTTCGAGGCAGGTCCATAGCGGTGCTCGGCAAAGGCATCACCCACACTACTGGGTTCCAAATTTAATTCCACACTGTGCGCACCCGCCAGGTTAGCGCACTCCACAAAACCGGCTGCCGGGTAAACATTGCCGGAGGTACCGATGCTGATAAATAGGTCACACTGACTCAAAGCTGCGTAAATAGTCTCCATCTGCAATGGCATTTCCCCAAACCAAACCACATGGGGGCGCAAGGTGCCGGACAGTCCACAGCATTCGCAACGATCCGTAACCTGTAATTCCCCTTGTAAGGAAAATAGCTGGCCGCTGATACTGCAGCGCGCTTTACGTAGTTCACCGTGCATGTGGATCAGGTTGCTGCTGCCAGCGCGTTCGTGCAGATCGTCGATATTTTGGGTAACTAATAAAAAGTCTCCGGAAAATTCTTTTTCCAGTTCGGCTAAGGCTCGATGGGCCGGGTTGGGAGCTATATCACCATAGAGCAGCTGTTGGCGGCGCTCGTTATAAAAGCGCTGTACCAGTTGAGGGTTGCGTTCAAAGGCTTCGGGAGTGGCAACATCTTCAATACGCTGATTTTCCCACAAGCCATCGGCCCCACGAAAAGTGCGGATACCGGATTCCGCTGAGATACCGGCACCGGTCAGCACCACGATACGTTGATATTGCATAGAAAAAAATTCGCTAATCTGTGGTGATTAAAAGATAAATATTTACTGGCTAGTTTACGGGGAAAATATTTTATCTGAAGTATGAAAGCTCAAAATAGTTGAATTAGGGTAAACACCTGAAACAGTTTGTAAATGCTTGCAGATCAACAAGTACAGGCGACCCGAATAGACCGCCAGTTTTATGAATTTAATTATTTTTTATCAATGCAATTTTAGACGGGGGCTCACCGCGCGGTTGGCTTGACCAATCAAATAGAGCAGCATGGCTTTTGGCCAACCATGGATAGCCGCCAAGTGCATGCGATAGAGGGAGCGGTAGGCAAGTCCGGCAATTCGCCCTTCAATGGTGAGGCTGCCTTTTACCAGGGTGCCCATCAAATTTCCCACCGCAGTGTATTTACTCAGGGAGACCAGTGAACCGCGATCCCGATAGTAAAAATGTCCTAATGGCTTGTCTTCAATCAGAGCGATCAGGTTGGTGGCGGTGAGCTTGGCCATCTGTTGTGCCGCTTGGGCGCGTGGCGGTACCCGTTGCTCGTCACCATCGATGCAACTGGCACAGTCTCCCATGGCAAAAATATGTGGATCACTTTGGCTCTGTAAAGTGGTTTTCACTTCTATCTGGTTGAGGCGATTGGTGGCGAGCCCGTCGAGGCGGTTGAGGAATTCCGGCGCTTTGACCCCTGCGGCCCAGACGCGAATGGCTGCGGGAATTTCCCTGCCATCGCCGGTGGTGAGACCTGAGTCACTGGCACTGGCGATACTGCAACCCGTGAGTACGCGCACACCCATTTTACTCAGTTCGCGTTCGGCGTTATTGCCCAAGCGGGCCGGAAGGGCCGGCAACAGGTGCGGCCCAGCCTCAATGACAGTGATATCAATAGCGTCGGCACTGATTCGCCCATAGTTGCCCATTTGCTTGCTGGCACCGACTAATTCTGCCGATAGCTCTACCCCGGTAGCTCCGCCACCGACTATGGCGATCTGCAAATTTTTATTAGTGTGGGTCTCCAAGCGCAAAAAGTGATTGAGAAGCTGCTGGTGGAATTTCTGTGCCTGCTCACTGCTGTCGAGAAAAACGCAATGGTCGCGCACACCGTGGGTGTGGAAGTCATTGCACTTGCTCCCAATACAGAGCACTAAATAGTCGTATTCAAGCTCGCGGGGGGGTACCAGTTCATTGCCCTCGTCATCCAGCACTGCACCCAGGGTGACTACACGGCGCTTTCTATCGAGGGACTGCAGGGCGCCGAGTTGAAACTCATAGCCATTGGCGCGAGCGTGAACCTGGTAGTTGAGGGCGTCCATATTGGCGTCCAGTGCGCCGGCGGCAACCTGATGAAGCAGGGGTTTCCAGATATGGGTGCGATTTTTATCGACCAGAGTGACTTGTGCTGCGGGGGAATTGCGTCTTTTCCCCAGGATTGGAGTAAGGCTGAAATAGTGCCCGAGCCGCGTGGCCAGGTGTAGTCCACTGGCGCCGCCGCCGACGATCACAATTTTTTTCATGGTGGGTGGTCTTCCTGTCGATTGCTAATAAGCCGACTCCCCGATCTGTGAAGACCTATCGCCGCAATACTTGGCTGCTGGCGCTTGTTTTGGCGTCAGTATCCCCTGCATTGGCAGTGATAGCAATTAGTATCAACAGGCCCTAACCAGTGGCGATGAAAATTGGAGGAAAAGCGGGGTTATCACACTTGGCTGTGTTCCGCTTCGTTATCGCGGGTAAGTAACTGCCGCCAGTGGCCATCTCTGCGCAGGCTTACCTTTGGTTGTGGATTCTCGTTACTGCTGATCACACCGATGATGGCAGCTTGGCTGCAGCCACTCTGCAGTAGCGCGCGCACACAGGGCTCAGCCTTGTCTGCAGGCACTGCGGCGAGCAGGCCACCACAGGTTTGTGGATCTGTGAGCAATGCCCAGTGCGGCAGCGATTGCCATTCCCGCGGGTTTTCCACATAAGCGTAGGCGCTGGCATTTTGCGGCTGCAGGCTGGAGAGCCAGCCGCGCACAATGCACTGGCGGGCACCGGGAATCATCGGCAGTGGCTCGGCGATCAGCGTGGCGCCGAGTCCATCGGGTTTCAGCATTTCCAGCAAGTGACCGAGCAGGCCGAAGCCGGTGACATCGGTGAGGGCGTGAGCGCCGTGCTGGGCGAATATTCCGGCGGCGGCTGCATTACTGTGCAGCATGGTTTCCAGAGCCTTCTGCAGCCAGCGCCCTTTGGCTTCCCCCATCCCCTCGGCGGCGAGAATGGTGCCAATGCCCAGAGGTTTACTCAATATCAGGCAGTCCCCATGACGAGCTCCACGCTTTTCCAATAATTGCTCCCGCTCAGCCAAGCCATTTACGGTGAGGCCCAACTGCAGTTCCGCGCCCTCGGCGGTGTGTCCGCCGGATAGAACACAGTGATGGCGATTGAGTTCGTAAATCACACCAGCGAGTAGTTGTTGTAAATCCCGCTGGGTAATTTCCTCTGCTGCGGTGGGCAGGGTGGCCAATACCTGCGCACTCACAGGGCGCGCATGCATGGCAAATAGATCGGAGAGTGCGTGCAGGGCAGCGAGTCTTCCAAACAGCCAAGGATCGGCTACTGGGGCACGCAGTTGATCGGAACTTTGCACCAATAACTGAGAGGCAGGTAGGTCCATTACGGCGGCATCATCCCCGAGACCGCGCAACAGATAATCGGATTGCTGCGCGGGCAGTTTGGCCAGGGCGCGGCGCAATACCTCCGGGCCCACTTTGGCGCCGCAGCCATTACAGCGCATGCTGGCCAGAGAAATACCTTCGCGTTGGCTCAGTATCTCGCGGGGTTGCGCGGTCGGCATCTCTTCCATGGTGACGGGCAGATCGCTAAAACGGTGCATAAAGCTGCGGTCGATATGGTCCTTCCAGCGCCAAAGTGGCGCGCCCACTGCGGCAACTCCATTGCGCACCGCTACAGCACGCCTGCCTCCACAGGACAGCAGGCTGAGAAAGCGCTTCTGTGGGCGATAGCGCTTCAGTGGGCGCCCGGTGAGTGTCGCGCGCAGGTTATGGAAGAGCACTGGCCCCTGACGCACCGCGTAGACACCGGCCTTGGGCAGCGGCCCTGCGGAAAAGCTGGCTACATCGCCGGCGGCAAAGATTTCCTGATGACCCTGGGCGCGCAGTTTGCTGTCTACTAGAACGAAGCCTTTGCCGTCCAGCGCAAGCTGTGAGTCCGCTAGCCAGGGAGGGGCACAGGCATTGGTGGTGAGCAGCACCTGATCCAGGCCCAATAAATCGCCGCTGTTGTTACGCACGCCCTGTTCGTTAATTTCCGCCACGGTCCAGTTGTGGTGTACCTCTACCCCGAGGCTACGGAGTTCTCGCGCTACTAATTTTCGTGCGAGGAATGGGTAGCCCTGGGGGATTTCGTCGGCGGCGTGGATCAGGTGAATTTGCACACGCCCAGAATAGAGCTGTTCCTCTAGGCTGTGAGCCATGGCCATGGCTAGCTCGCAGCCGCCGGCACCGCCCCCAATAATTCCGAGGCGCAGGGGCGTTCGGTTTTTTTGTACGTGCTTTTGTAGCTTTTGCCAGAAGTTGTAGAAGTGCCCGATGGGTTTAATGGGGATGGCCAGCTCAGAGCCCGGCAGTTCCCGCACTGGGGTGGCGCCGACATCCAGGGAGAGCAGGTCGTACTCCAGTGGGGGGCGCCCGAGTAAGGAGACCGTGCGGGTTTTCACGTCGACATGGTGGGCACAGGCCTGAATAAACCGGGCACCGGCAGCGCGACACAGGCGCGCCAAGTCAATATGCGTATCATCCAGTGAGTAGTGGCCCGCCACCATCCCCGGCAACATGCCTGAATAAGCGGTTTGGATCTGCGGTGAAACCAGCGTCAGGCGCGCGCCCGGCAACGGATTCATAGCCCACATTTGCAACACTATGGCATGGGCGTGGCCGCCGCCGACCAGAACGATATCCTGGTAGTTAGGGTGCTCCTGCATTTTTGCTCACTACTAATTCTCTGGAACGATTGCTGGGGTAAATCCATTGCCCGCCAGCCAACTTCTCCCGCCGCGCAAATTTACTTCTGGATAAATATTAGACAGCGTGAGTTGGGGCGAGACTGATAGCACGACGTCAACTTTCATTATCGCGAATCACAGCGTCAGGGTAAAAAAAACAACGGGGCTGGTCTTTACTTTATGGGCTCAGCTGTCGTTGCAGCTTGCTTTCAATTAATTTCGCGGCGCTATTTTTCTAATGCCAACAGAGCCTGCCCGTCATAATGCCCGCTTTCGTCATCTGCTGTGGTGGCTGATTGGCGGATTATTGCTGCTCGAAGGGCTATCTCTGGTGCTTTCCGGTCTGGTACGCGATAAAACCAGCGCATGGATGGCCGAGCGGGGGCTGGATTTTCAGGCGCAACACTTCCGTGTGTCTCTGCTGGATCTAAGTGTCTTGGTTGTCGATTCGCGTGCAATCAATCGCGAGGGGCGAGGTTTTTCCGCCCAGGAAATCCTGCTGGACTATAGCTGGTGGCAGTTGCTGCGTGGTCGCGCCAATCTGCCGCGGGCTTCGATCAGCGGCGCTTATATCGATCTGCAATCCACCCCCGGAGATCGGCAAAGAGATTGGGAGCTGGGCGGCTGGAACCTGACTCAGGGCGAACGGCAGGACAGGGATTTTCAACTGACAATCGGTTCGGCACGCATACGTAATAGCGAGCTCTGCTATTTGCACAGACCCATCTGGTCGACGGCTTCCTGCGTTTATTTAGGCGATGTGCGGGCGCGGGATTTTACCCTGGGACTGTGGCGTAAGGGGGATGTTCCCCTCAAAGTGGATATTGCCGCTGCAGAAATTGAATTGCACGAATTGTTAGCTAGAGAGAGAGACTCTGCACGATATAATACCACCTTGGCATATTTTCATTTAAAGGCTGGAGAGTTTCGTTGGCCCAGTCTACTCACCGAGGCCGATGCCTTTCAGGCTGAATATTTCTCGAGTTGTCCACCGCAGCAGTGGGCCGATGCGATTCGCGGTTTGCAACGCTTGATCGGTCATTGTGCGGCAGCGCGCACGTTGCGAGCTGCAGGGGATTTAAAGTTTGACTTTGGTCGTGTAGCCATGGCGCAGTGGCGCCGCGCCCGCGGCGAAGGGGTTTTGTTGCGGCGCAGTGATCAGCGCTGGCAGGATTGGCGTGCGGAAACCATTGCCATTCGCGATTTTGATTATATCCGTCCAATCAAACGGCTGCGGTGGCGACGTGCAGGCGCTACCGCCTTTGATTGGTGTCCACAACAGCTGCGCAATGCTGAGCATCATTTTTGTGTGCGTGCCACCACCCTAAATCTCCCAGGGCCCACCGAGTTTGACTGGAATCAGCACCTAAAAATAGCCACAGGGCCCAGCCATGCCCAACAGGTTCGCTACCTGGATGTGGCACAACCCCACAGGCAGCCCCTAACGGCACAGCAGGCCCAGTTGGGTTCGCTGAAATTCGATATGTCCAGCCGAGTTCTCTCGGTGGACAGTTTATCGGTCGATCATGCCAGTGGCTGCGTACCTGGTGAGTTGTGGAATAAGCCCGACCACTGTGTGCGTTTGGCGGGCCTGCGTGGAGAGGAAAAAGTGGCACTGCGCTTTGGTTCGCAGCCAAAGTCGATTCCCTGGGGGTTTGCCAGTGGGCCACTGTATCTTGGGCAGATGCAGTTGAAAGGATTGGCTGAGGAAAAACTGAAATTGCGCCAATTACAATGGGGCGGCATTGACACTTTGGTATCCGATACGCCTTATTCCATTCAAGACTTCTCCCTGGAATCTCTATCGGGTTGTCTATCGCGTGGCTTGCTACCGGAGGGCCTGGGGCCTTTGTGTGCCCAGCTGAGTAGTCTGCGGGGGCAGGGGAATTTTGCCCTGCAACCCGGTAAGGACGGCTATGCTATTTTTGGCAAACTGGGGGTGCAGCGGCTGATGCTGGGGGACAGCCCCAGTGGCAATAAGGGCCTTTTACTGCAAAAAATGGCCAGCGGTGCCGGTTATTATCGCCGTGAAGCGGTTGAAGACCCCTGGGCCGCCAGTGCTATGGCATCGGATATTGGCCCAACCGAAGCGGATTACGGAACTGAGAAAGGACGTCTCGAGGAGCAAGGACCACTGGCCAGTACTCAAATAGCCAGCGTGGACGCGCCAAATTTCAAGCTGGAAAGTGCCAGCTTACTGCGTCTAGACGGCTGCCTGCCGGATTCTTGGACCCGCATACTCTACCGCGACTCACTTCCTCTTGAAGAAATGCCTACTTGCTTCGACCTGCGTGACTTTCGCCAACTGCAGCCGCTTCGCATAGCCTGGCGAGGAGGCATTGATATCGCCACCACTGAGGTTTCTCTTGAGCAGGCCCTAGCGCACACAGCACAAAATCGCTCCCTACTAAATATAAAAAATCTGAATTTACCACTGGTAAGAATCCGCCACTCAGAAGCCGCCATACTCAGCACTTACATAGCCCTGCCGGGGAGTGATTTAAAGACGCTATACACCTGCTTACCCGATATAGCGGTTTTCTCTAATATTCATATCCGCTGTATAGATTTTCAGGAGCTTCAACTTGGCCAAGCATTTCATTTTGAATTTGGTCGCCAACAGGCATCGGCTAACCTAAATGACTCCAGTATTGCCCGGGTTCAATTGCTTGGGCGGGACGATGAAGCCGCTCTGGATGTACAGAAACTTTCCCTGCCGGTTCTGGAATTTCTATGGTCCCGCAATGGCAGTGCTTCTTCAGAAATAAAGTTTGAAAAAGTGTCTGCAGAATCCCTGCAAGCTTGTCTGCCACAGCAACAGGGAATACAAGAAAAATTACCGCACTGCATTTTCAGTCGGGATTTACATTCAATCAATAATAGTGGCATGGTTTTGGGGGAGACTAAGTTTACCCGTACGGTCTCTGCTGAGCCCCTCTGGCAGTTCTCAAAGCTAGAAATTCCAAAGATCTACTTTTCCCCAGGCTCTATCGATCTCTATGATTTATCTATCGATAACATCTTAGTTTGTGGTTTGCAGCGCCTAATGCCTGGAGGGGCTGACAGAGCCAATTTAGCCGATTGTATTGAAACCCCACAGATAAAATTTACTGGGAACCCAATTCGTATTGGTTTCGACCAGGGTATTGACCGCCTAAGTTTTAGCACTGTACAAGCTGGTCCAATCGCCTTCTGGCAAAAAGGTCAAGACTTCCTTCAAGCTGGCTTGCAAAAGCTGAGCTGGAGGGAACTAGACTGGAACGGCGGAAAGGTTTTTTCCGTTACCGATTTAAAGGTTATCAATACGCGGATCTGCCTGCCGGATTCTGGCAAGACCGTGACAGTCGAACGACTTGAGAGATCTAGAGCCGGGGATACACGGCGGTGTTATGGCATAGATGAATTATATATGCCCGGTTTACAGCGCATATCCCTTAAAAAGCCTTTTGCGCTTAAGGGTTCGTTACACTTGGCCGGCCTCTCAATTCCCCGAAAAAATACCCCACCCATTAAAATTCCCAGCTTCCAGCTGGACAACATCTCCTTTGAAGGTGAGTCCCTGGCAAGGGTTCAGAATGCCAGTGGCTGTTTACCTGCCGGACTGTTAAAAGACAAAAAGTTTGCCCCCTGTTATCAAATGCGGCAGTTGCGTTTGGGGGGAATGGAAAGCCTGCAGGCATCAACTGGGAGAACATTTCTGCTCAGAGACATCAGTGTGTCAGAAATACAAATGCACGAAGCGGGGTTTCCTCAAGGTCTACCTCTTCCCCTGTTAAAAACCCAGAGACTACAGGTCGAGCAGCTGCATTTTGGAGACCGGTTCTTAGGGGTACAACAACTGCGCCTCCTGGATATCGCCAGTTGTATTCCCGCCGGTTACTTTGACCAAGGCAGTCACTGCCTTAAATTCGGAACTGTTGATCTAGATGGTAATTTTAGTGGCGTACATGGACTAACGTTGTCCCTGTTTAAAGTTGAGAATATTGATCTCTTTTCGCCAAAAGGCGAATTACTAGTCGAGGGGGAGAGTATTGAAGTTTCACACTTCTCCATGAATTCAGAAGAGTGGTACTTTGCCTGGGGAGAAGCCGTTCATTTCCACTTTTTTAATCGGGACCCTGGTGCCCCGGAATTTGAACGCCATAGTACTGTTGGGGACTTCAGGCTATTACATATCAAAGCCTTAAGTTTTGATCGACGTAAGGAGCTGCTAACGATTGATTTTATCGATTTCCTGAAGCCACGCTTTATTTTGTTGCGAGATGAGCAGGGCCAGTTTCCTGTGACTTGGGAAATTGCTGAGCTGCGTGGTATACCGATTAATCAGTATATCCACCGGAAGAAAAAACTGCAGCCGCCACTTTTTTACCACATCGGCGATATCTATTTACGCCACGGCACTTTTACCTGGGTAGACCGAAAGCATGAATTTCGCGCACGCCTGCCGGTGCGTGACATTAACCTCAATCTCACTGATATCAGTAATTTGGGAGAACATCCTCCAGCTGTTGTAGTGGCGAATGGCCGCCCCGGTGGGTTTGGCGATATTCAATTGGCGGGGACGATTGATTATCTTGGACAGCAAAAATGGAATGCAGATCTGACCGGTTATTTGGCCAATGTGAATCTGATACCGGCTACACCCTATATGGCTAAACTACTTGGCTTCAAGATACTACAAGGACAGATGGATGCTGTGGTCAACATCCATGTCCACGAAAATCAACTGAATGCCTTTGCCGATGTCGTGCTGGAAAAAATCAAGGTTCGGCGAGTGCGAGACGACGATCAACTAGCAGTTAAAAAGAGATTTATTCCCCTGAATCTGGCTCTTTGGTTGCTGAAAGATGGAAAAGGGAATGTGAAGTTTGGTATGCCGGTTACTGGTAATATTCGTGATCCCAAGTTTTCCATGGAATATGTGTTTAGTGAGCTTCTGCAAAAAGCCATCATGGATGCACTATTTAGTTACTTCACCCCTTATGGTATTTATCTTTTGGGTAAATTGGCTTGGGGACGGTTTATGGCTAAGTCATTTGATTCTATCGACTTTGCTCCAGGTAGTGCGGAGTTAACCGGTTTAGCCCTGGCACAGCTTCAGCAAATGGTGGCAGTGCTGCACAAACATCCGGATGCCCGTCCAGGGGTTTGTGGAATTGCCAATGCCAGGGACTGGAATGCAATGTATCCCAACTCCACCATTGGCTTGCGTGGTAGTCGTCGTTTCCTGTCTAATTTTTATCGTAGGCCGCCGATTATCTTGCGAGAAGAATTTGAGAAGCTCGCTTTGGAGCGAAGTCGCAAGGTTGAACGTTACTTAATTGACGCTGGCATTCCTGCGGCGGAGCTGATCCCATGTGCTCCGGATTATATGGGGCGAGATTTCGGTGAGCCAAGGGTCGAATTTTCCAATTAACGTTGATGCTTATTAGCTAAGTTAATAACTTATAAATTGTTGGCTTGGTTTTTTTGATAACGGAGGAGAGCCTTTTAATAGGCTTCTTCTAGGAAACTATCCTTTTGATAGAGCTTAACCGATTTCCTATGTAGATATGGACTTCACATTGATAAAGTTTCTTGTGATCTTTTCAGTTGCTTTATTAATCAGTATTGCCTATATGACCGTTGAATTTAGTGTGTTAGATACCTGAATTCTAGAGCGCAAATATAGGTATCTTTCATCTAGCTTGATGTGGTTCTCGTTTTTGTGACATAGTTGATGTGTGAATACCTCTCTTTAGGTAGTGCTATTTACCACTGTTATTGCGACTATTTGCTCATACCTTTAAAAGAATAAATATTCAAGGAATGAATATGAGAATAACCCTGTTATTCCTATTACTGTTTTCAACCTCTGTATTTGCTGTTGAACAGCAGCAGCCCCTTAAAACCATGTCCACGTGTTTGGTAATGAATAAATGGAGTGCCTGGGGTATGTGGGAATTCCAGGTTTACGCAATGGCCAGGGAGAAGATCTTAATTGGTGATAAGGAAAATCACTTCCTGATTACAGCGGATGAGCCGGGTTTTCGTCACATCATTGCTGGTGAGGAAGTAGCAAATTATCCAGAAGCAACCACCCTGGAAGATCTGGCGCGGCTGTGCAAGGAAAATTGCCCGCTGAATCACACCAAAAGGATCAACTGGTTCAAGCGACGCTGCAAGTCTTATGAATCTTAGATTGCCCTATGCAACAGTTAGTAAGTGTACGCTTCTATAGCTTTACAGAAGAGAGAGAAAAATATGAACGATTCTAATCAAGTCCAGGGAAGCTGCCTGTGCGGTTCTGTGACCATTAAGGCTGAGTTGCCTTCTTCTGACCTTGGGGTCTGTCATTGTGGTATGTGTAAGAAATGGAGTGGTGGTCCACTGTTGGCAGTAGACTGCCAGACCAGTGTTGAAATCTCCGGTGAAGAACATGTATCGGTATTTGACTCTTCAGACTGGGCTGAGCGTGGTTTCTGTTCAAAATGTGGCTCCCATCTCTTCTACCGATTAAAGGAAACTCAGCAGTATTCAGTACCTGCAGGTATCTTCGAGCTTCCCCCAGAAGTAACAATGACCCATCAGATATTTATTGATGAGAAGCCCACTTACTATAGCTTCGCCAACGAGACCAGAAATATAACCGGCCTGGAGTTGGTCACTGAATTTTCCGGAGAGTGAGTGGTTACACACTCCCAGTTACTATTTGGGGGACCATTTGTCCCCCTTTAAGGTTACTATTAGTCGCTAACAGTGCTTTTGGATTTGGATTTGGATTTGGATTTGGATTTATGAGTAACTGTACCCGCAGCAGAGTTTGTGGGTGACACGAGGTTCCCACAAGCAGTCATACTAAGCTGCTGAAAGGGCCTGAAAATGTGGAATGACCGAGTAGTAATAGGGAGTGGCAAACTGCCATGACAGAAACACAGATAGTAGAAATTTTCCTGGCTAATCAATGGTGGTCCATAATCGCACTAGTGATATGTGTCATAGGTGTCACCTTGTGTTGGTTTGGAGGCCTTATGGCCGCACTCACTGCCTTGGGCAATAAGCATTGGGTTTGGGGTATTGTAACCATATTTCTTGGCCCCATTACCGGGATTCCCTATGCGCTGCGTTATAAAGAGGCGGAGTATGCTCGCTCTTTGATGTTGCGAGGTGTCTGGATTCTGTTAATTGGTTTAATTATTTTTGCGCTTATTTTGTTTTTGGGTCGCTGATTAATCGTTAAAAGTGCCGAGCCATGGATCGGCACTTTTTAGATTCGTGTCTACTCTATTCCTAGTTCTTCATCCCTCCAAATTTCTTGCAAATACCCTACCTCTTCATAAATATCTATTCTGCACCTTTGTTTGAATTTTTTTGCTTATCTTTTTGTCAACTGCTTCAAGTATTAGATGATGATTGTTAAATAAATTGCTGTAACAGGTGTTTCAAGTTTGTTGAAACAATCACATTTGCATGATAGAAAGCGTGCGCTGATTTTCCTTTCAGGATGGTTTGTCTTTCTTTGGGAGTAAGTCTGTCAGGTAGGGAAGGAGTATGATTGTTAAAAATCTAGGGAATGATAATTATGGGATTTACTTTTAAGCTGACTAAGCCAGCTTTGACTATGGGATTGGTATTTATTGCTGGAATATCAGTTAACGCCTCGGCTTCAAATCAATTGATAAATGGTACTAATTCAGAAGAAAGTGTTCATTTGGGTTCTGAGAAGTTATTGGGCAATAATTTGGTAGAAACTACTCAGTCAATGAATTTGCCAGCTGAGGTTTCTATTTTGGGAGAGGCTATCCGTAAGCAGCTCTACTACAATGAAGCCGATTCCGTTGCACCTGATGAAGAAGTTCCCGCAGAAGGCACTTACTCCCGCGATAGAGCTGCATTTCGCTATCTCGACTTAATGTATAGTCTTGATGCCAATTCTGATTCTGTAGTCAACAAATATCTTAGCGGCATATCACCAGAGGATTTTTCTAACCTATTTGATACTACCGAACGAAATCGTATCTCGGATGTAGAAGCACAGCTGTATGAGCAGTTAAGACTGTATCCTACAAACGAAAGCCTACAGAATACTTTGCTGGATCTTTACTATGATCGTGCGGTGGCAGAAATTGTCCAGGCCAACCTTGCTCTGGATAAAGCCTTGGCAAGCCGCTTAAATGATGAAGTAATAGCTGTAGAAATAGGTTATGTGGATGAGGCCTATGAGCTACTTAGTACTGCTTTTCAACAATATATAGATCTACTTGAGAGCGCCCCAGTTTATCTACAACAGTGGGCAGTATCTCGGGGGGAGATAAGTCCGCGCTATTATGATCCCAGTACTGGTACGCTAAAGGATGTGGCACCGTCAACTAGCCTCTCCAGTGAGTATAAAGATATCGCTATGCTTTATCAGTTGATGGAGAAGCTGGCTTCAGTCAAGGTGCAGCAAGTCCGCTTGGCGATAATGTCCGAGGTTGAGGGCTCCAATTTATCTGCAGAGCTAATTGAGGAAGTTAATGCTCTTCACAGTGATTTAACATTTGGCGAGTCGGCACTGCGTGCTCTACTCCCAGAAATTGATTTTACCCAGCTTTCGCTGGATACGGGTGTGCCTCAGGCAGTTAATGCGTTGCAAGCAAAACTCTTTGAGCTAGAGGTTACCAAGTCTTGGCTTAAAGGCGAAGGTAACTTTTTAGGGTTCTCTTGGGAGGCTGTACCGCAAGGGTTTGGCAAAGATGCTGATACCTTTAATGCATTAATTGAGAGTATAGGTAGAGAGAATGGCAAAATTGTTAAGGCACAAGAAAGCCTTTTTTCAGCGAAAGCAGACCTTGAAGATTACCAACATAGCGTCGACTCTCTAGCTCAGGAGCTTGTAGGTCGCAATAAAGCACAGGGGAAAAAATTAACTAGGTTGCTGGGGGTAACTTTCCCAGGTAGATGTTATGAAGTCAGTTGTGGAAAGAATTATAGTTTATCACGAGTTGCTAATGATCTTTTCTCTTGGAGAAGGAATGTTAATAATGTTCAGATTTCAGTGAAACGAAATTTATACCGTTTGGCAGAACATCTGCACACCATAGAATCTGAAGTTAAGCTATTAGCACTGAATGCGGGGATGAATGAGGGGCTTACAAAAATCAGCCTTGATTACGGGCCTCAACAAACTTCACTAGCGCAGCGCGTGAAAGAAATTCGAATTGCACAAGAAGGGTTTAACTCTCGTATAGTTTTATTCGAGACCTTGGTTGGTACTATTGACGACTACCATAAGGGTAGTTGGAGTGATGTGGATGGCTTGTTGGCCCAGGTTAGAGAGATTGAAAAGACTATCAGCTCACTTGGTGATTTCGAACAGCTCTCAACAATGAACGCCACTTTCGCTGCTGAACTTAGAGCGAATATGCTTGATAGTACTGGCAATATGTTAACTGATGGCGATCTGTATCATTTGCAGAATTTGTGGTTGGAAATAAATTCTATTGCTTTTGATGTTGCCCAAGCTGAGATGGCGCTGGTCCAGGAGTCTAAACGTTTACCAGTTATCTTGAGTAAAGCTAAAGTAGCTATTGTTCAGTTTAAGAAGGAAAAACCTGACTTGGCTCTTCGCCATTACTCAAACCTAGTTAATAGTCGTAGGTCTATCGCTGCTTTATTGGAGTATGAGGATGACTTTGAAATTGCGCAGCAGTGGCTTTTTCATGCTGTGAGTGCATTGGAGAACAAGTGGCAACATAAGTCGTTTGAAAAAGCTAGAGGTGTTAGTAAGAAAGCGGTTCTTCGTTTGCGGAGTATTGATGATTTGTGGGCTTTCCATGAGAAAATGCTGAAATTAAACTCGAGAATCATCATTCCAGAAATATATAAAGATACTTTTTCGATTAGAGAGGATGTTTTTGGTTATAAGAATTTCATTAATGGTGTTCAGCAATCATATTTGCACCCTGACCCCAATAAACAAAATGGTCCTCGTTTAAGCGCTGTCGAGGCTTTTCGAGAGAAGTTGCGTCTTCTATCCCGAGCTTTTGGTGATGAAAAGTATGTGACTATTGAGTTTAGTACGGTCAAGGATAGGTCATCCGCTAATTTCTTCAATGGCCCAATTATTTCTGGCTGGGGGACTGACTCTGCCTGTATTGAGGTTGGGGGAAGCTACAGTGACAATATTAAGAGCGTTGAACTTAGTATCCCTATTTCTTACGATGTTAGCGGGGAGTTGGAAACTCCTGCTTATTTAACCTATGGTGGAGCTGGAATTTACAGAGAGGCTATTCCTGGTGCCGATGTTGTCAATAATGCTGGGAGTTTTGGCGTTACGGGCGAGCTTAACTCTTATAGTGTGTCGTCTTGGGATATCACTGGAAATTCTTACTGGGCACCATTTGGTACTGCTCACAGCACATCAATGAGCGCGGGATTGAATTTATTCGGTAATAATTCAAGTTCCGTGAACACTGTAGCCTACAAATTTAATGGTCAAAGTGTCGCTGCAACAGGGTGGAGGCTATCTTTCTTGATAGAGGATTTTATTGGTCAGGTTGTGGATATTAATGCGATTAACGATGTAGAGCTAATTTTCGAACACAGCGTCAGGCCCAGAAATTACTCAGATTGCAGAGGTGACAATCAAGGTGGACCTCTTTAATGGGTGGTAGTTCTTAGTTGCTGCTAATTCACGATTAATGGAAAATGGTTGCGGTAATACCGCAACCATTTTCTATATCTACTTATATTCGAGCCTAAATGATAAGTTAATGACTTCTTGTGATTCTAAAGCTTATGTTGGCAAACTAGGGTTTAGCTGTAGTTAATCTAAAAATGCCCTGCTAGTAGCCTATCGATACATAAGCGTTCGCGCTTATCAAACATTCGTCTCGCACATAGAGCAACTGCGACAAAAGTACCAAATCCCGTACCCGCAGCAATCGTAAACATAATCAAAATCTGATATTTCACTGCGATGGTAGGGGATGTACCAGCTAGTATCTGCCCGGTCATCATACCAGGCAGAAATACAATCCCAGCTGCGGCCATAGAATTGATTGTTGGCATTAAGCCTGCGCGCATGGCATCCCGGCGAAATTCAATACTGGCTTGCCGCCAGGTTTCGCCTAGCATTAAGCGATTTTCAATAATATCACTTGAACGTCGCATACTTTCTGTTAGTCGGTCCAGGCCCAGGGCAACACCGGTCATGGTATTTCCCAGTAGCATGCCTAATAGAGGAATGGAGTATTGCGGTTGGTACCAGGGCTGGGGGCCAATAAGCACAACCAAACTTAATATGGTGACGCTAAACGCGGATACCAGCATGGAGAGGGTGCCGATGGCAAAACTCCTGCCACCGCGCAGGCGATATTTTTGCCGTGAGACGACTTGTTGTCCGGCAAACAATAACATCGCTAGTCCTAGCAGACTCACCCATAACAGGGTCCCAACGGCGAATAGCGCTTCCAGTATCAAACCGACAAGCGTTAGCTGAATCGCCGTTCGCACCGCCGCAATAATCAGCGATTTACCGAGCTGTAATCGGGCGATATGGGTGCAAATTGCCAGGGCAACTACCAGTGCTGCAGCCAGTGATAACTGCCACCAGGAAAGATCGATCACACTCATTGTGATATTTCCCTCTCTATTAGTCTGCTCCCTTTAATTTCAAAATGCCTGCTGGCTACGCGCTGGATCTGCTCTCTATTATGCGCCACCCAGATGACGGGGTACTGGTGCTTGCTGATTTCATCCATAAGCCATGCTTCTACTTTACTCGTAGTATCCGGATCCAGATTGGCTGTGGGTTCATCCAGTAAAAGTGCCTGCGGTGCGTAGGAGAGCGCGCGAATAAGCGCTAAGCGCTGTTTTTCCCCGGAGGAGAGCCGGCTTACTTGCCACTCTGCTGCCTCCTCGGGAAAGCCTAATGCCTTTAATGCTTTCCCCATCGGCTGATTAAAGTGTTCACCCACTGTTTCGTACCACCAAGCACTTTGTGCCGGTACCAACATAACTTGGCGGCGCCACTGGTGCCCTGGCATTTCCTTCTGAACTTTGTCGTTAAGAAAGATATCACCACTATGGGGTTCAATATCGGCAATAGCTCTAAGTAGGCGGCTCTTACCTGAGCCAGAAGAACCTGAAAGGCATAATACTTCCCCCGACTGAATTCTAATATCAATAGAGTAAATGGTACCAATTGAAAGGTTATTTATTTTCATCAAAGGCATTGGGGTTGCTCTTTAGATAATGTTTCGGGGGTTATTAATATTATAATTTTTTTTGATTAAAGAATTTTATATGTTGAAACAAAATAGAGTGCAATCTTACTCTTACGCTTGGCATATAAAATTCATCCATTTTCTTGATCATTAGTTGGGGCTCTATATTTTTTCTCTGTATATTTTTATGCGAAGGTTTAGAGGTCGCATCTTAAAACTTTTTCGTCCCCGTGGTAATATCGGAGATGTTTAGCTCTTAATATTAATGTATCTATTGACTCGATGGTACTAAGGTTTTACTTGCAGGCTAATTAAAGCCTAAATATGGATTGTTGAAAATGTCATCTTTAAAAAGAAATTATCTTGGGCTGGCTGCCAGTATTATTTTTTCTGCATTTTTTTTGCAGGGATGCAGTGGAGGTGGAGGTTCAAATAAGTCAGATTCTCCTCAGAGCTCCCCTCAAGATTCTCCTCAGAGCTCCCCTCAAGATTCTGTGTCAGATGGTGGGCAGGATAATGATACGGAAGTCTCGAGTGACGTAGATCCAGTTGTGGGTGTTTTTGTCGGTGTGGCAGATGGTTTGCATTACTCTACAAAAAGTGGTTCTGGTTTAACCAATGATAAGGGTGAGTTCAAATATAAACTTGGTGAGATAGTCACTTTTTCTATTGGCTCGTTGGAACTGGGGTCTACCGAAGGGAGTGCAAGAGTTACTTTATTTGACTTGCTTTCTATGGAGCCGCCAGCTACGGAGGAGAGTTTTAGGTCTGAATTGGAAAATGAAGAGGTCACTGATTTTGATCGAGTCGCCAATATGGCTTACTTATTGGTGGCCCTGGATGCTGACCGAAACCCTTATACTGGTGTGAGTTTGAGCGGATGGGGGGATCGTTTGCCTAATTTGTCATTTAGTCTCGATAAAGATCTCTTCAAGTTCCCTAGCGCTGATGGAGTTAATAGTTTATTTGAGGTTGGTTATGTCAATGGTATTGGTTTTCGTAGTGTAGATATTATTGAACCCCTTACCTATTACTACAATGCAATGGGTATCGTTTTTCCGGTAATGGTCAAAGTAAAGGAGGAATATAGTGATGATGATCTGTCCAAGGATTTGCGAGAATATACTTATGACGATTTGGGGAGGTTATTGAAGCTAAATTCGACTTCTGTGGATGAAGGTGACACCACTGACACTTATGTTGTTAATTATTCCTATAATGCCAATGGTTGGTTGCTGAGTGCTGAGACGGAGGGAAGGAAGGAAGCATATGATAGTAGTATAACTCCATATTTTAAAAGTTTAAATTATGATTACGATATTCAAGGGAATATCACTCAGAATCTGTACGAAGTGGGTCCTGATCGCGAATCTCCTCCTAACTATGTATTGAGGAAGAATTTTAACTACGGTTCTTCAGGTGAGATGCTTAGTTTTACTGTGAAGAGGAAGATGGGGGATGATGAAAATTTATTTATGTATAAGGAGGGTTTATATAATTATGGATCCAAGGGGCATATTGAGGAGTTAGAAAGAAAGAGTTTCTCTAATGGGGTTGTATCTCGGGTTCATCATACGACTTCAAGCTATTATGAGGATGGCTTACTGAAGTCTAAAAAATATGAAAACTTTCGAGTTAATTTTGATGGAGATAACCCAGATAATAAATCCTATACTCTTGCTCTCTACCGTAGTGTGATAAATGATTATGATAGGGAAGGACGATATCTATTTGAGGGGGAGTTTGAACACGCTGAGGATGGGGGGTTCTATTCTTATTATGTTACAAAAAATCAATACGATGAGATTGGAGGTGTAACTACTGTCGCTGAGGGGTATGCATCTGGTGTGAGTGGACCAGAGGCTTCTTGCTGGACACATAGAAGTGTTGTTTGTTGGAAATATACATCAAATAGATCTTATAACAATGCAGGGGATTTATTATCGAGCTATTCTGAATCTTTTGAGGATGAGGGGGGTGATGGCAGTTGGGATGAGTCTTACAGTACCTCGGAAAATAATACTATAAATGATATTGATCAAATAATTTATTCCCAAACCAGCAAAGATCAGGATATTGATGGCAGTCCTGATAAAATTTATTACCACGAATATACCTATCATGCTAACGGTAAGAGATCGAAATTAATCTTAAAAACTGATTTGGGTGCAGATGGGGATTTCGAAAGAATTCAGACATATCATTACAATGATATGGGGAAAGTATTGAGCAATACTTTAGTATCGTATAATCCAGATGGGGCTATTAGGAGTATATCCAAAAAGACAAATAAATATGACAACTTTGGTAACGGAATTGAGTATATTACCGAAGAAGCCGAAGAGGATGGTGTTCTTCAGGTTGTGAGTAAACACGTTGTAAGCTATTCCCCTTCTAATGGAGCTGGAGTTCACTATTTAATGAATTTGAACCAATCGAGAGTTGAGCGCGAGCCTGTAGAGAATCCTCTTACTACATATTAATGGGAAGCCCATTCCGATGGCTTGATGGTTGAGAGCCTCGTAAACCTTAGAGCTTTCAAAACCATTCAAAGGGGGCTTGGGAAGGCCCCCTTTGAACCTCCCGCCCCAGTCCGCCATAATCCGCTCTTTCCGAATCGAATAACGAGTGCTGTATGACCGACACCTCTGTCTATGAGGCCACAGAGCGCCTGCCGTTAAAGGAGTACACCGAAAAGGCGTACCTGGATTACTCCATGTATGTGATCCTGGATCGTGCCCTGCCGAATATCGGTGACGGCCTGAAGCCGGTGCAGCGGCGTATTGTCTACGCTATGAGCGAGCTGGGCCTGAAGAATACCGCCAAGTATAAGAAGTCCGCGCGCACCGTCGGCGATGTGATCGGTAAGTACCATCCCCACGGCGATAGCGCCGTGTATGAGGCGATGGTATTGATGGCACAGCCGTTCAGCTACCGCTACCCATTGATCGACGGCCAGGGCAACTGGGGCTCGCCGGATGATCCCAAGTCTTTCGCGGCTATGCGTTACACCGAGTCGCGCATGGGTAAATATTCGGAAGTCTTGCTGTCGGAACTGGGCCAGGGCACGGTGGATTGGCAGCCGAATTTCGATGGCACCATGGATGAGCCTTGTGTGTTGCCGGCGCGGGTGCCGAATATCCTGTTAAATGGTACCACCGGTATTGCCGTGGGTATGGCCACCGATATTCCGCCGCACAATTTGCGCGAAGTGGTCAACGCGACGGTGGCACTGCTGGAAAACCCGAAAGCCACGGTGGAAGAGTTGTGCGAGCATATTCTCGGTCCGGATATGCCCACGGAGGCGGAGATTATTACCCCGCGCGAAGACATTCGTAAGATTTACACCAGCGGTCGTGGCTCTATCAAGATGCGCGCCCTGTGGAGTAAAGAAGACGGCGATATTGTGATTACCGCGCTGCCCCACCAGGTGAGCGGCGCCAAGGTACTGGAGCAGATCGCGCAGCAGATGCAGGCGAAGAAGCTGCCGATGGTGAGCGACCTGCGCGATGAATCGGATCACGAAAATCCCACACGCCTGGTGATTGTGCCCAAGTCCAACCGAGTGGAAATGGAATCGGTGATGAATCACCTGTTCGCAACCACTGACCTGGAGCGCAACTACCGCGTCAATATGAATATGATCGGTATCGATGGCCGCCCACAGGTGAAGTCCCTCGATAAGATTCTGCGCGAGTGGCTGACTTTCCGCGCCACCACCACCCGCCGCCGTTTGCAGTTCCGCCTTGATAAAGTAGAGAAGCGCCTGCACCTGTTGGCAGGCTTGTTGGTTGCCTTCCTCAATATCGATGAAGTGATCGAGATTATCCGTACCAGCGACGAGCCCAAGCAGGAGCTGATGGATCGCTTCGAGCTGACGGATATCCAGGCGGATTACATTCTCGATACCAAGCTGCGTCAGTTAGCGCGATTGGAAGAAATGAAAATCCGCGGCGAGCAGGCGGAGCTGGAGAAAGAGCGCGATACCCTGACCAAGACCCTGGATAGTGAGCGCCGCCTCAAGACCCTGATCAAGAAAGAATTGCTGGCTGCGGCCAATGAGTTCGGCGACGAGCGCCGTTCCCCCATTGTGGCCCGCGAAGAAGCCAGGGCGTTTAGCGAATCTGAGCTGCTGTCTTCCGACCCCATCACCGTGGTGGTTTCCGAGAAAGGCTGGATTCGTGCGGCCAAGGGCCATGAGATTGATGCGGCGGCGCTGAGCTATAAGGCTGGAGATAACCTTGGCTTTGCCGCACGCGGCAAGAGTAACCAACCCGCGCTGTTGCTCGACAGCACCGGGCGCAGTTATTCCATTGCTGCCCATACCTTACCTTCGGCACGGGGACAGGGTGAGCCACTGAGTGGCCGTATCAACCCTCCTTCTGGAGCGACTTTTAAGGGCCTGTTGATGGGGTCCGACGACCAGCGGGTTCTGTTGGCTTCCGATGCGGGTTATGGCTTTATCGCCAGGCTCGCCGATCTGCAGTCGCGCAACAAGTCGGGTAAAGCCATGTTGACCCTGCCCAAATGCGCGCAGGTACTGCCGCCACAGTTGCTAGACAGTCCAGAAGAAGCGCTGCTGGCAGCAGTGACCTCAGAGGGGCGCATGTTGGTATTCCCTGTCACAGAGTTGCCGGAATTGTCGAAAGGCAAGGGCAACAAGATTATCAATATCACTGCCGCGCGGGCTGCCAGCCGCGAGGAAGTGGTGGTGGGAATCGCCGTGTTAGAGGGTAAAAACCAGCTGGTCGTGCACGCCGGCAAGCGCCATACCAAGATCAAGATCTCGGAGATGGAGCACTATCGCGGTGAGCGCGGCCGACGGGGCAACAAGCTGCCGCGGGGCTTCCAGAAGGTCGATAGCATCGAGGTGCTGGAAAAATAAGCCCATCAGTGATGCGGTAGAGCCAAAGCGGTCATTGCGACCGCTTTTTTATTGCCAGCTTTTTATTGATAAGCCGCGCATTGATGAAATAATAAGCAGGCTTATAATGAGCGCCCTCAAAAAAGGGAGAGGCTATGTCAGGGATGGGCGAGTCAGGAAAAGACAGCGCAACCGAGATGAGCTTTGCGCTGCACAGTGCGGCACGCCTGCTGCGGCGTAACTTTGACCGCCGCGCACGGGATCACGGCCTCAGTGATGCCCGCTGGCAGGTGCTCTGGCATCTGACGCGAGAGCAGGGGCTGAAGCAAACTGCACTGGCGGGGCGCCTGGAGATGGCACCGATCAGTCTGGCGCGCCTGCTCGATAAGCTACAGGGCGAAGGGCTGGTGGAGCGGCGGCCCGATCCTGCGGATCGGCGCTGTTTCAGGATTTACCCCACCGATTTGGCCCAGCCGGCGATGGCGCTGCTGGGTGATTTGGCAGAGGAGACCCGCAATCACGCCCTGGATGGCTTTACTGCGGCGGAAATAGGACAACTGCAGGCGCTGCTCGGGCGGCTGCGCAAGAATTTGATAGGCGAAGAGATTGAATGTGACTGAAAAGCTGCACCTAAAGCTAAAGTCGAGCGCGATGCGCAAGCTGGGGGGCGCCCTGGGGTTGGCGCTTGTCGCCCTGGCGGCCGGCTGGAGCCTGTATGGCGGCGGCGATATCGTCGAGACGCAAAACGCCTATGTAAAGGCGGATAAGGTATCCCTGGCGCCGGAAGTTCATGGTGTGGTGACCAAAGTACTGGTGAGTGCCAATGAGCCGGTTTTCAAAGGCCAGCTACTGATTCAAATTGATCGCACCGCCTATGAACTGGCGGTGACCGAGGCCGAGGCGCGCCTGGCCCAGGTGCGCAATGACCTGCTGGCGCGACGCGCCGAATATGCCGAGGCGGATGCCGCCCTGCAGCAGGCGCGCAAAGATGCAGACTTCTACCGGCGCCAGCTGGAGCGCAATGAAAAACTGGGCAAGGTAGCCTTCTCTGAGGCGGAACTGGATAGTGCCCGCCAGCAGCTGGAGCGGGCCCGCGCGCAAATCACCATCAATGCGGAGAAACTCTCCAGTCTGCGTGCCGAGCTGGGTGGCGACCCCAGTGTGGCCCTGGAAGAGCAGGCCGATCTCAAGGTGGCTCAGGCGCAATTGGACAAAGCCAATTATCAGCTGTCGCGCACCCGTATTATTGCACCTATGGATGGTGTGATCGCCAATACCCTGCCACAGGTCGGAGAGATGGCGACTGTTGGTGAGAGCCTCCTGTATATGGTGGGCACCAGCGGCCTATGGGTGGAAGCCAACCTTAAGGAGACCGAACTGGCCAGGGTGCGCACAGGCCAGCAGGCGGAGGTGACCCTCGATGCTTACCCGGACTTTGAGTGGCAGGCCCAGGTGGACAGCATGAGCCCGGCTAGCGGCAGTGAGTTCTCTCCAACCCCGCCGCAGAATGCCAGCGGCGAATGGCAAAAGGTAGTGCAGCGGGTGCCGGTGCGGTTGCGCCTTTATCCCCTCAAGGATGCGCCGCCGCTACGCGCAGGGATGAGTGCCAAGGTGCGTATCGATACCAGTGAGGATGCCAAAGTGGTATCCGCACGCGCCTCTACCGGTGAGAGTGGCAGAGTGGTTCTGTAGAAAAATAGAAAAACTGGAAGAGTTGGGATTTGCGCAGAGCGCGGAACTAGCGGAACTAAGAGGGGCTAGTTATTTAAATCGGACTAGCCAGCGACTACTCGCTAGAAAAAAACTAGAAAAAAGAAAGGCCCGCACTGCGGGCCCTGTATTTTACTCTTCGACTCTGTACCAGGTCTGGGTACGGTAGAGAAAACCGAGGTAACCGCGCACTTTCAGGGTGTTGTCGTTTTCCAGCCAGAACTTGCAGTCGTACACCTTGCCTTTCACCGGGTCCATAATTTCCCCGCCTTCGTATTTTTTGCCTTTCTGCACCATATTGGTGATCACGTCCATTCCTACGATAGGCTTGCCTTTCAGGTCGCCAGGACAGTTCTCGCAAATGGTGTCATTGGGTTTCAGCAACAGCTGGACGATCTTGCCGAAGTACTTGCCGTCCTTTTCATAAATTTCCACGATGGATCTGGGCTTGCCGGATTCGTCATCGATAGTGCGCCACTTGCCTACAACATCTGCGGCATTGGCCTGCAGGGCGAACAACAGGCCGAATGTGGCCAGAAGCAGGTTTCTTATCATTTGTAGGTTTTCCTCTATTCAGTGGGTGACCCAGATCTTACAGGAAGTCACTTGCAGCGACACCGCATAAGTCACCATCGGGTAAAAAAATAACCGCATACAGACGACATTTGACCGCAAATCCCGGCAATTTGTTCGCAAGTTGTACCACTTTAGCCTTGCTAAGAGCTACAGCTCAGCGGCATACGCTTGCCGGATTCCGGTGGGGCGCTGGCCCAGACTTCGTGTTGAGGATGCTCGTCAAATGGGTTCTGCAGTAGCTGGCGCAGGGTGCGCAAGGGCTGGTAATCCCCACCTTCGGCAGCCTCGATAACCTTCTGCGCCAAATAGTTACGCAACAGGTATTTAGGGTTTGCCGCCAGCATGGCTCGGTTGCGGGCGCAGGAATCACTGTGCTCGCGCGCCAGGCGTCGGTCGTAGTGCTCCAGCCACTGCTCGAGAGTACTGTGCTGAGCCTCGGCGAGACATTCCTGAAGTCCTTGGGCGGGGCGCTCGCCGCGGTAGTGGGACAGGGCGCGGAAGAAGCGTGTGTAGTCCGCTTCCCCCTGTTGTAACAGCTGCAGTAGATCGGCGCACAGCGCCTGATCGCCATCCTCCTCGGTGGTAAGCCCCAGTTTGGCACGCATCCTCGAAGCATAGGCATCGGTCACCAGAGGCTGGAACTGCTCCAGGCAGTCTCGCAGTGCTTCCACACTGACAAAACCGGATAGAGCGTGGGCCAGGGCATTCAGGTTCCAGAGCACCACACCGGGCTGCTGCTCGAAGGCGTAGCGACCGGTATGGTCCGAATGGTTGCAGATAAAAGTGGGGTCGTAGTCATCGAGAAAGGCATAGGGGCCGTAGTCGAAGGTGTCGCCAATGATCGACATATTGTCGGTATTCAGCACGCCGTGGGCGAAACCCACCGCCTGCCAGCCGGCCACCAGTTCGGCACTGCGTTTGGTGGTAAAGCGCAGCATGGCTTCGGCCTGCTCGCCGACATTGAGCCCTTGGGTATCGGGAACAAAACGCCGGCAAATCTCACCGATAAGCTGTTGCTGGGCCTGCAGTTGCTTGGTGTAAAACAGGTATTCGAAGTGGCCGAAGCGCACATGGCTCTCGGCCACGCGGATCAGCATTGCGCCTCTTTCAATTTGCTCGCGGGTCACTGACTCGTCGCTGCCGACGATACTCAACGCGCGGGTAGAGCGAATGCCCAGGCCACTTAAAGCCTCGCCGGCGAGATATTCCCGAATAGTGGAGCGCAACACCGCGCGGCCGTCGCCAAAGCGGGAGTAGGGGGTTTGGCCGGCGCCTTTCAGGTGTAATTCCCACTCTTTGCCCTGTTGTTCTATTTCCCCCAGCAGCAGGGCGCGACCGTCACCCAGATCCGGGTTGTAGACGCCAAACTGATGGCCTGTGTACTTCATTGCGAAGGGGCGGCTGCCCTGAAACAGCTTGGCACCACAGCCCAGCTCGGCCCAGTCGGGATTGGTCGCCTCTGAAGCATCGATACCGAGCAGCTGCAGCACCGCGGGGTTGATATCGATTAGCTGTGGGTGCTTGAAAGGTGTGGGGGCGATACGGCGGCCAAAGACATCGCCCATATCGGCGTAGTGGTGGCTGAGGGTAACTTCGCTGAGCTTCATAGGTACTGATTGTAGGTTGCAAATGGCTGCGGGCCCGCTCTAAATCGGGCCCTTGAATTGGCTGAAGAGATCACACCGCCAGCAGGCGCAGCGGACGATTCTGTGATTGCCAGTGCTGCTCCTCTTGGTAGAGCAGCTCTTCGATGGCGGGGCTCTTGTCGAGCCAGTCCCGCGTTATCTGCAGGCGGAAGGCGTCTCCCTGGTCTGCCAGGTTAACACCCTGCAGAGTGCGCTCCGTGCGGTCGCGGTGAATAATGCAGGCCAGGCGCAGGCACAGCAGTAAATCCGGGCTCGGGTGGAAACCATAGTGTTCTTTAGGAGGCTTGATAGTGCCGCGCTGGTTGCGCACCAGATAGGCCAGGTGTTCCTGCTCACCATTGGAAAATCCGGCCATATCTGCGTGCTTGATCATATAGGCACCGAGTTTTCGGAAGCTGCTGTGGGTGAGCGCCAGTCCCACTTCGTGTAACTGGATGGCCCAGCGCAGCCGCTGCCTGCTCTCGAGTGGATATTCGGGGCGGAGTTGCTGCAGCAGTTTAAGTGCGGTGTCATTGACGCGGCGTACCTGGTTTTGATCGATCTGCCAGCGCTGTACCACGGCGTCCACTGTGCTGGCGCGGCGATCGCCACCGTGCAGTCGCCCCGCCAGGTCGTGCACTATGCCCTCGCGGATGGCATAAGGGGAAACTTCCATACGTTGGATATCCAGCTCACAGAAGATGGCATGCAGGATTGCCAGGCCAGCGGCGAATACGGGGCGCCGCTCCTCATCGAGATTGGGCAGGTCCAGTTCGGCGATATGCTCCACCTGGGAGACTTCTTCGGCGAGCCGGTTGATATCCTCCCGCAGGATATCCGCCACTTCCCCTCCATTGAGCACCCGGGAAACCGCTTTCACACTGCCCGAGCAACCGATTACTTCCGCTTCGGCTGCGATGTGCTGAAGTTCCTGCAGCTCGGCACGGGCGGCGCGCTGTGCGCGCTTAAAATGGTTGACAGTATTTTCGCTGATTAAGCCATCGGCAAAAAAGCGTCGGCTGTAGGAAACACAGCCCATTTCCAGGCTTTGCAATTGTTGAGGGGCTTCGCT
This sequence comes from Microbulbifer sp. ABH2_005, assembly GCF_056160005.1. NCBI lineage: Bacteria > Pseudomonadati > Pseudomonadota > Gammaproteobacteria > Cellvibrionales > Microbulbiferaceae > Microbulbifer > Microbulbifer sp. ABH2_005. Next base: position 358,925 of record NZ_JBSWWI010000001.1, read on the forward strand.
ACCGCGCACCAGTTCGGTGGAGCCTCCGCCGATATCGATGATGCAGCGAAGCCGCGGTGGACCGTCGGCAGCGGCCATTACTCCACTGTAAATTAGCCGCGCCTCCTCAATGCCGCTAATAATTTCCACGGGCACGCCGAGAATTGACTCGGCCTCTTCGAGAAAGCCATCGGCATTGGCCGCGGCGGCACGGAGGGTATTGGTGCCGACGACGCGAATATGATCTGCCGGCAGTTTTTGTAGTACTGGCTGGAAGCGGGTAAGGGCGGCCAGGGCGCGCTCAGACACTGCCGGGTCCAGGTGGTGATGGGCATTTAACCCCTCCGCCAGGCGCACCATCGCGCGGTCTGTATGCAGGCGCACCATACGCTGCCCACGGAATTCTGCCAGTAACAGGTGGAAGCTGTTGGAACCGAGGTCGAGCGCGACATAGCGTTCAATCGGTGTTTGTGTAGGCATCCTGGCACCTGCTTAAATTTAAAGAGCAAACCGCTCCTGCACTTGCAAAATCACCAAATAATTTTGGTTAGTGCGAAGTGCCCTGTGGGTAAGGAGAGCTGCACGAGTTTGTTTTGAGAGCGCTCGGCTTGCGCTAAGTATACCCCTGTCATAGAGATTTCGTCTTTTTGTGGGATTTTATCCCGGTCGATCTTGTTATGATGTTTGAACTGGTAATTATGTGAAATGGTTTTCCGATGCCGAGTGATATCCCCCTCTTCCCCAAAGAATTGAGCTGGTTGTCCTTTAACGAACGGGTGTTGCAGGAGGTGGAAGATGAGAGTGTACCCATTATCGAGCGGGTACACTTTCTGGGTATTTTCTCCAATAACCTGGATGAATTTTTTCGGGTGCGAGTGGCCGATGTTCGTAGACTCACGGCATTTACTATCGGCGAGGAGCAGAAACAGCACTTTTCAGATCTGCTCGGGCAAATTAATAGCCGGGTATTACAGCTGCAAAGGCGCTACTCCAAAGCCTATGCCGAAGTGCTCTCGGTCCTTGATAAGCACAATATCCACATTGTCCGGGAAACCCACCTGAATGAGCAGCAGCGGGCTTTTGTCGAAGAGTACTTTCACCGTGAGGTGCTGCCAGAGTTGGAGCCTTTCTTTATCGATGAGCGCAATACCATGCCGCTGCTCAACGAAAAGAACATTTATTTTGCAATTACCCTTGCATTAAAAGGTAACCTGCGGCGCTATGCCGCTATGGAAATTCCAACGGACACCCTCTCGCGCTTTGTGGAAATTCCAGCGCGCAAGGGTAAGCGGGAAAAAGTTTATATTGTTCTGGATAATATCATTCGCGCTTGCCTGATGGATGTGTTTCGTCATGTGCTGCCGATTATTTCCGCCCAAGCTTATATGTTTAAGATCAGCCGCGATGCGGAATTGGAAGTTAGTGAAGAGGTTACCCAGAATATTGTGGACCGCGTTGAGCGCTCTCTTAAACAGAGAAAATATGCGGACCCAGTGCGTCTGGCCTATGATGCGGAAATGCCCAAGGCATTGTTGGGGCTGGTGAAGAAAAAGTTAAAAATGGGCCGCTATGACAGCTACACCCCAGGTGGGCGGTATCACAATTCCAAAGACCTGATGGGCTTTGCCAGTGACTCGCGTAGTCATCGCTACAAGCGCATGGCGCCATTACCTACCCTGCCGGTCAACGAGAGTATCTTTGCACAATTGAGGCTAGGTGATCAGCTTTTCTATTATCCCTACCACGATTTTCGTGCGATCACCAATTTCCTCGCCTCGGCAGCCATAGACCCCAAAGTAAGGGAGATTCGTATCAGCCTTTACCGGGTGGCAAAAAACTCACGGGTGGTGGCCGCACTAATTAATGCGGTGAGAAACAATAAAAAAGTGATTGCCGTAGTGGAGCTGAGGGCGAGCTTCGATGAAATGGCCAATATCCACTGGTCTCATGAATTGAGAGAAGCTGGTGTTCAGGTGGTCTACGGAATACCGGGTCTGAAAGTACATGCTAAATTAATTTCTGTGGTGCGGCGGGAGGAAGGCAAAAACCGTTTTTATACTCATTTGGGCACTGGTAATTTCAATGAAAACACTGCTCGTATTTATTGTGATTTTAGCTTGCTGACTAATGACCAGTCGGTTGGTCGTGAAATATACAATGTATTTGAATTTATGCGCTCCCCGGATAAGCGGCCTGTTTATAGAAATATCATTGTCTCACCATTTAATCTGCGCAATTCCTTAGAAGAAGCTATTGAGCGGGAGATAGAAGCGGCCAAGGAAGGGCGTGAGGCTGGGCTGTTTTTTAAATGCAATAACCTGGTCGACAGCCAGGTGATTGAGCAACTCTATAGGGCCAGTGCAGCAGGGGTAAAAATAAAATTGCTGATTCGCGGTATGTGTTCGCTCATCTGTGAAACTCCCGGACTGTCTGACAATATCCAAGCCATCAGCCTGGTCGATAAATACCTGGAACACGCGCGCGTGTACATTTTCCATAATGGTGGCGAGGAGATTATGTGGATGTCCTCAGCTGATCTGATGAAGCGCAATTTGGACCAGCGGGTGGAGGTCACCTTTCCGGTATCCAACCCGGAGCATCGCAAGACCATCAGGCATATTATGGATTTGCAGTGGAGCGATAATCAGAAAGCGAGAATTTTGGATGCCATGCAGAGTAATACCCGCCTGGCCAATCGAGAGGGAAAAAGTTGTCGCGCCCAGGATGCTATTTACGGTTACTTGAAACGCCTCGGCCAGGAAGATTAATCCAGTGTGGAGACCGATAAATTAGAACGCTAAGGCAGGATATTCCTTATTGATATCTGACGATAGCTCATTTGCGGCTGGCCGAGTCGCTATCTCACTGGGCTGAAGCCCACCAATTTGCCGCGGCTGAATGAGAAGCGGTAGCGCTGCCCTATGCGCAATTGCTCGGCGCAGGGAGTTTGAATAATCATACGCGGATACTGCGGGGTAACGACCCAGGTTTGGAAGTCATTACCGGGTCCGCGTCCGATTAAGTAGTAGTAATTCCCTCTTCTGCAAAAGGCGCTCGGCGCACAGCGTTCGCTGCCCCACACATAGGCCAGTACATCGTATTGCATTGGCACACTGGTTTTCTCTTGAAATGGCTGACGCTCACTGCCGGTAAAGGTATACAGGCTGTCGAAAGGAATCTGGCGAAATCCTTGCGCAGGGGTTGCACAGCTGACGACTTGAGGCTTTCCGGTGATACGGGCGTGAGGAGGCGGCGCCTTTTCCTTGCCGGGGATGGTCATTTCGCTGGGCAGATAACCGCAGCCGCTGGCCGTTAATAGAGCCAGGGCCGCGAGGGTTGCGGCCCATGCAAATATGCGCACTGTTCACCTGTTCGAATTGTGGGGGCCTCCTACCAATATAGCCATAGTTTGCGCGCTTATTTGTTCCGTGCGATGGCCGGAGCGCGGCGGTGAAAGCGCCATTTGCGTCGGTAGGGGAAGGCACTTTCCACGTGTCCGGCGCGGATTCGATCTTGCAGACGTCTCCAATAACGATAGTCGTAGAGATCGCTGTGTAGCCTCTCAAAAGCGGCACGCGCGATGGGGTTGCCAGAGAAGAACAGGCGAAATTCCTCTGGGAAAACATCCGCCTCATCCACGGTGTACCAGGGTTTATCCGCCAGCTCCTGCTCGGGAGTTTGTGCCTCGGGAATCTTGCGGAAGTTGCATTCGGTCAAGGGACAAAGTTCGTCGTAATCGTAGAAAACCACACGGCCGTGACGGGTCACACCAAAATTCTTGAGGAGCATATCGCCGGGGAAGATATTGGCTGCCGCCAGTTGTTTGATGGCGTTGCCATACTCCTCCATGGCCTCGCGGGTTTCCTCCTCGCTGGCGCTTTGCAGATAGAGGTTAAGAGGTTCCATACGCCGCTCAACATAGAGGTGCTTGATGATCACCCATTTTTCATTAATAACCAGTTTGGAGGGCGCGACTTCCTGCAGTTCACGCAGCAACTCCTCGCTAAAGCGATTGCGATAGAAGATGAAGTTGGTGTACTCCTGGGTATCGGCCATGCGCCCAACCCGGTCGGAGCGGGATACAAATTTGTATTTATCCCGCACAATTTCTTCCGTGACGGTTTTGGGGCGGTCGAAGCGGTCCTTGATGACTTTGAAAACCACCGGGTAGGAGGGCAGGGTAAATACACTCATCACCATGCCTTTGATACCGGGGGCGATCACAAACTGGTCGCTGCTTACCTTCATATGCGCCAGGATATGGCGATAGAATTCCGTCTTGCCGTGCTTGTGGAAGCCGATGGAATTGTACAGTTCCGACTTTTCCTTAAGCGGCATAATGGTGGAGAGGAAGCGCACAAAGCGCGAGGGGATAGGCGCATCCACCATAAAATAGGAGCGGGTGAAACTGAAGATGATACTGGCGGAGTCGTTGCTGTGCAGCAAGGTATCTACAAAAATGCCGCCGCGACCGTTATTCAAGCAGGGCAGAATAATCGGCACCACTTCGCCATTGAAAATCATACGCCCAACCAGATAGGCGGCCTTATTGCGGTAGAAAACTGACTCCAGCATGTCCACACGCAGTTGTTTCTCATTCTCCAGGTTGGCCAGCGGTGCCTCGCGCAGGGCCGTGCAAATATTTTCTATATCCCGCTGCATGTTTTCCCAGGGTGCGGAAAAACTGAAGTCTTTGAGGATGTCCTCGATCATGTATTCGAGTCCATCACGCCCACTGTAGCTGATATAAATGCTGTAATCCCGCAGCGGTTTGTCGTCTGGAGCGCGTGAGGGCTTGACGAAAATATTTCTGTCGTGAATATCCGCGTGATGGAACTGGCTGCAAAACACAGAGTTAAAGAAGGTTTCTGCGATCTCGTAATTACTGTGATTGGCGATCAACTGCGCGTAGGTGGCGCGGGCATCTCTCCAAAGTTCCAGCTGGCTGGTGTCTTTACTGGTCACCGAGTGCACCAGTTTGAGCACCTGGTTGACCTTGGTTTTGTATAGGTCAATACGCTCCTTGTTGGCATCATGAACGGCCTGCCAGGAGGCGGTCTCAAAGCGTGCCTTGGCGCCTAGAGTGATGTTCTGGTAGTCTGCGAAATACGCATCAAAACCATTCAGGATGGTCTTAGCGATGCGGCGGGCGGTCGGTGAGTGATTTGTCATGCACTAGACTTGGTTTCTGGGTTACAGGTTAAGCATTTGTCCGGGGGAGCTGTTTTGGGCGGCTGACGGGAGTATCCCGTGCCTTTCCAGATTCCACCGCCACGGCGCTTGCCGATCTCCCCGCGGCAGGGAATAAGCGGATAGTAGCACGGCACGCCGGAGTACCAATTGAACGATTGGATCAGTAGTTTTGTCTTTTTCTTTGCGGTGATCGACCCGGTGGGTACCCTGCCGGTATTTATTGCGGTCACTTCCCGTCATGCCGAATGGCAAAAACGTAAAATCGCCTGGTTGGCGGTATTGGTGGCTGCCGGCATCTTGTTGTTCTTTTTGTTGGCCGGTCAGTTTCTGTTGGAAGCTATCGGTGTACCGCTTTCCGCCTTTCAGGTGGCCGGTGGGGTGGTGCTGTTCCTGTTCGCCCTTACCATGATATTTGGCGATAGCAAGCCCGAGCAGGAGATGGAGATCGTTCGCGAGGGCCATGAGACTGCCATATTTCCACTGGCGGTGCCCTCCATTGCCTCGCCGGGCGCCATGTTGGCGGCCGTGGTGCTTACAGATAATCATCGTTTCGACATGATGCACCAATTCAATACCGCCACCGCCATGTTTGCGGTGTTGGGCATTGTGCTGGCGTTGCTGCTCACTGCGAACTGGATATACCGCTTTATTGGTGATGCCGGCGCCAGTATTGTCAGCCGGGTGATGGGGCTCATCCTCGCCTCAGTAGCCACCACCAATGTATTGCTGGGGATTCAGCAGTTCTTTTCCATCTAAGCCCTCTAGGTTTGGAATAATAAACACCCCGAAAGTCAGTCGGGGTGTTTGCCTGGGATCCACTTACCGATCCGATTTGAACATTATCTAGGGCTACTTTTCGCCCATTACTGAGGTCTTACTAAATAACCCCACTACTGCAAAAAGTCATGTACTCAACTTGAGTACTGTGGATCGAGGGTTTTTAGCAGTCGACCATTTTACTGGAAGTAATGCGGCTCATTCCGAAAAGCATATTCACTTTTTTACAGACTATCCTGAATATAAAGGCTTTATAGGGTAAGCATCCCTAAAGTACTTTTAAGACGCTAAGGTAGGACTGCTTGGTAAGGTAGATACGGCAATCTACCTATTAAAAAGTACTTTTTACCCAGAATGTCCCAGGTTGAGTGAGGGGGTGTCATTTACTGCTATAGGGGAAGCATTTATAACGGTTAGGTTTATTCCCGCGCGCCAGGATTATGAAAGACAGAATAATAAGACAGCGGTTACTGAATTTGTGGCAAGCTGTTTTCAAATCTTGGTACTTTCGTCCCGCTTTATGTGTTTTCCTACTTCTCTTTGTCTATACGGTTTTTTTATCTAATGCGCCGGTTTGGGCTCATGCGCCCCTGGATGTAACTGTTAGCGAGAACGGCGAAAAGTCCACCGGTCTCCATGCCATCTGGCATGACGAGAGTGGTGAGAGCGATATTTATACTGCGCGACAAGCCTATGAACTTGGGGAGTTTCGCACTCTGGAGACGGCTGGCTCCACAGGCCTAAGTGCCGGTGTCTTCTGGTCTCACTTTACCTTGCGCAATCGTGACAGCCAGCCTACAACCCTCCATATTGAGTATGTTGACCACCAGCTGGTGGGTTTACAGGCTTTCAGTAGGGAGGCTGCTAGCGGTGATCTCTACCGCGAGATCAGCCACCTCTCTATTTACGAACCTTTTGCCAGTCGGCAGGTGGCCCATAACCGCTTTGTTTTTCCAATTACCATTGCACCGGGGGCCACTCAGGAGTTGATGGTGAGGTTCGATGTTGGTGATTTGGGCGTGGCATTTCCCAGCCTGCGTATCTGGAGCCCTCAGGCGCTGCAACAGAACAGTAAAGGCGAAACCAGCTTGATCGCGTTTCTGTTTGGGGGCTACTTCCTAATGGCACTCTTCGCTTTGGTAGGAGCGATCGCGATTAAGGAGAAGATTCTCTATATCTACTCTTTTTACTGCGCCAGCAAAATTCTGGTGTGGGGTACGGTGTTGGGATATACCCATCAATACCTGATGACAGCCAGCTCCCACTGGGGTTACGCCTCACTGAGTGGAGCTGTGGCGATTATGGCCGGGCTTGTTTTTGCGCGTACATTTCTCGAAACCCGTCAGTTCACTCCAAAACTGGATTTTCTTTTGCAGCTGATGATGCTCAATGCCGCTTTCCTGATCGGTTGCGTGCTATTGGGGCTAAAGGCCCTCTCCCAGATCTCTATGATCATCGCTTTGTTGTGTTACCCAATAGTGGTTCCCATCGCTATGACCCGCTGGCGCCAGGGAGAAAATGCCGCAGGGGTATTTGCTTTGGGGTGGGCCACCCTGGTACTGGGATTACTGGTGCAGGCAATGCGCGATCTCGGCTTTGTGGTACACAACCCGGTCAACTACTACTGGCCGCCGGTGGCCTCCTTTGTGGAGATGCTGGCGATCATGGGCGCGATTGGTTTAATGGTGCAACGCCTGCGCCTGCAGAAGGACAGAGCGGAAAAAAAATATCTGCAGCAGCTGGAAATTTCCAAGTCCGATCTGGAAGAACTGGTGCAGTCACGCACCAGAGAATTGGAAGCAGCCAAGACCAGGGCGGAACTGGAGGCGCGCACAGACCCCCTTACCGGTATTCACAATCGGCGCAGCTTCTTTGAAGAGTCTAACCGGCTGCTTAAGCTGGCTCAGCGCAAGGGAATTCCCCTGGGCATTTTGATGCTGGATATCGATCGCTTTAAATCCATTAATGACCGCCACGGCCATCTGATTGGCGATCAGGCCCTCTGTGCCACCGCAAGGGTGATTTCTCAGCATGTACGCGAAGTAGATGTGTTTGGCCGCATAGGCGGTGAAGAATTTGCTCTGCTGGTTAGTGCTGATGGCCCGGGTACATTGGTGATCGCCGAGCGAATCCACAGGGATATCGCCAAAATTATGATTAAGTCTGCCCAGGGCCCGGTGCAATTTACCGCTAGTATTGGAGTGGCGCAGTTGCGAGGGCAGGGCGATGTATTGGAGCTATTACAGCATGCCGACAACGCCCTCTACCGAGCCAAAAGGAGCGGGCGCAACTGCGTGTTGGAGTATGAAACTGTGGAATCCTGAACTACTGTACGTAAGTCACGGCGTTCAGCACTCTGAGGCGAACGTTTTCCGGCAAGGGCACTAAGCCAATTTTACCGGCTTCCGCCTGGGCTTTCTGACTCAACATAAATACCAGCATTTGTCGCAAAGCCTGAGCGATATTGTCCTCCTGCTTGGCGTAGAGCAGTAGCCAGGAAAAGCTGGTAATTGGGTAAGCATCCTTGCCCTCGGGGTCCCAAACCCAGGCGATCAGATTGGGGGCACCGCTTACCGGTAGCTTGCTATCGGGAAATTCCACTTCTTCCAAAGCGGCTGACCCAGTTTCAGCATTGGCCTCGATATACCGACCCGAACGGTTTTCTAAAACCGCTAGCGGTAAGTTTACGATTTTGGCAAAGCCGTGCTCCACATAGCCAATGGCCCCTGGAATTTCCCGCACCTTGGCCGCCACGCCCTGGTTGCCGGGTGCTCGTTTGAAGGTTGATAACCTGGGCCAGTCGGGAGTGCGGTTGAGCCCAATATTTTGGCGAAACTCCTCACTAACAGCGCTGAGGTGACCGGAAAAAATATAGGATGTACCCGAGCTCTCCGAGCGGGTGACCACAGAGATTTCCGTACGCGGTAATTTAATATCGGGATTAGTGGCAGCGATAAGCGGGTCATCCCAGTGGCGAACCTTGCCCATAAAAATGCCTACATAGGCTTTCCGTGATAGCTTTAATGTGTCGATACCAGGCAAGTTAAACACCAATACCACCTGCCCAGCGGTAACGGGCAATACAACACCGCCCTCTTTGACCTTTTTTAGCTCATCGATTTCTATGGCCGCGTCGGAGGCGGCAAAATTTACGGTATGGCCGAGAAAATCGCGAATACCGTCGCCACTACTGGTCATTTCGTAAAAAATAAAAATATTGTTTTCGCGATGAGTGAACTGGCGAAACCACTCCACATAAACCGGGTAGGGAAAACTGGCGCCACTGCCCCGTAAGTTAACGGGGTTTTCTGGTACCTGAGCTTGAAGCTGCAGGCCCAGGAGTGGGATGCTAGTGGCCACCACCAGGATGACTGCAAGGCGGCGTAGAACAGCGGCGCACCTCGATAACATGGGGTACCTCAACTAAATGGCCGCCAGCCTCTTATTCGAGGCCGGCGGCGAGCCGCAAAAAAGGGCTTCAATAGAAAAATTCTAGCAGGGCTGGCGGCGCCGTGTGAAAGTGCGCCGCCCCAATGATATTAACTACCTACTTCGCCGCCATCGTCCCGGTAGATGGCCAATACCGAGGGGCGCGGTGGTAGCTCTGGGTTGTTATCCGGCCAGCGGTGCAGGGGTTGGTCGTAGGTAGAATTGAGGGCATCGGCGGGGTGTTGCACCGAGACAAACAGGGTTTTGCCATCAGGAGTAAACTCTGGGCCGCATACTTCGGCGCCCCGGGGGCAACCAAAGAAGTGCTTGGGCGCGGCGCGCAGTGGGCCCTCGGTGGCTATGGCCCAGAGTCCATCGTGAAAGCCGAAGCTCTCACAGCCGTCTGTGGCCACCCACATATTGCCCTGGGGATCGAAGGCGACATTATCCGGATTGGCAAACCAACCGTGACTGGAAATGTTGTCGCTGGATTGCTGGCCGTAGGCGCCGCGTTCCAAGGGGTTTTCGGCATTGGGGTTACCACCCAGAAGAAACTGCCGCCAGCGAAACTTGTCGTTAGTGTGATCTCTTGCGCCACTTTTTCCAGGGGGAACAATTTCCAAAATATGCCCGGCAGCGTTGCGTGCGCGGGGATTGGCAGCATCCACTCCATCCTCGGCGCGGCGTTTATTCTTGGTCAGCATTACATAGGTGCAGTCGTTGTGGGGATTGGTCTCCACATCCTCCGGGCGATCCATGGGGGTAGCGCCCAGCAATGCGGCGGCTCGGCGAACATCAATCAAGACATCTGCCTGGTTGTGAAAACCATTTTTACTGCTTAGAGGCCCCTGCCCGAATACCAGCGGCAGCCACTGTCCGCTGCCGTCCTGATCAAAACGTGCGGCATAGAGTGTGCCCTCGGTCAGCAACTTGCGATTGTGGACCGGATCTTGTGGAAGGTAAGCCTCTTTCGAGACATAGCGGTAGACAAACTGACCCTCGTCATCATCGCCGCCATAGGCCACTGCGGGTTGGTTAGGCTTGCATACCAGGGTAAAGCCCTCGTGTTCAAACCGGCCCAGGTTGGTCAGTTTGCGCGGAGTGGACTGGGGATCGTAGGGGTCGTACTCCACCATCCAGCCAAAGCGGTTGGGCTCGTTGGGTTCGTGTTGGATATCAAAGCGCCGGTCGTATTCGCCCAAGTTGCGGTTGTGGGGTGTTATACCGAAATCGCGATGATTGCGTGCCTCGCGAGGGTCCTCGATCTTGTCGGGGTCACCCTGGAAAGCGCCGCCAAACCCCTCTTCGGCCACCAACACCGTGCCCCAGGGGGTCTTGCCACCGGCGCAGTTGCCAATGGTGCCGAGCACCTGGGCGCCAGAGGGATCTGCAGTGGTTTGCAGGCGCTTGTCCCCGGCGGCGGGGCCGCTAATTTGCATCGGCGTGGTTGAGGTGATGCGGCGGTTATAGGGGCTGTCTAAGACAGGCTGCCAGCCCTTGCCTGCGCGCTTGATTTCCACAACCGAGTGCCCGCAGGCGGCCATTTCTATTGCGACGTGCTCTGCGCTGACACCACGGGTGGCACTATATTCATCGTTATAGTCGGAAAACATCAGGTGCGGCTGGGTATATTCGTGGTTTACACACAGCAGGCCGCGATCGCTATTGCCGCTCTGGCAGTGAATATCACCGCGCCCCGCAGGGGTATCCTCTGCCAGTGGCATAAAGGCGATAAAGTCATTGTTGTAGCCAAAGCGTTGCGACTGACTCTGTACGGTCAGTTTTTTCGGATCAAACTGCTCGATGTTATCGACAATGGGGTCGCCCCAGCTCAGCAGAATATCAGCGCTATAACCCTGCGGCAGGTGATGGTTGAAATCCAGGCTATGGGGAATTTCCTGGAAAGAAAGATTCTTCTGTTTATGCTCCGAGCCACAACCGGGAATAAAGCTGGTGGCGGCGCCCGCAGCAGTGGCACCGCCTATGGCTTTGAGTAGCATTCGGCGGCCGGGATTTTTCGGGAAATCTTTCATTACAGCTGCTCCATTGCAGGAAACCTGAGAAAAAGGCTTTTATTGGACGACTAAAAAATCATAAGGTGGAAATTATTGTATTTTCTGGCTACCTCAACTGGTGACTCATCTATTTAGTTCAGTCTGCTTAGTTCAGTTTGCAGCCAATAAAGTTATAAGTAATAAATTTTTTGCTTAACACCAAATAAATAATGAATGATATTTCATTTTTGCGGGAATATTCCCAGGTATTTCTGAAAGCTTGATGACAGCTTAAAAAAACCGTCATGTAAAGTTCATAGTCGCCCACTAGTCTGCGCTCCAACTCATAAGCCACTAAATACGCCATCGGCATTAATCGGAGTGGGACGCCATGAAAAATACAAACATCAGTTTTCGATTGCCCAATGCACCCATTACCACACTTGCCGCCGCAATTTTTTGCGCCAATGCCACTCTGTGTGCTAATACCTATGCACAGGACAACCAGGCCCGTGCCATGGAAACGGTGACTGTTACCGCCCAAGCCAGCAACGCGCGCAGTGACCTGGATCGCCAGCGGGACTCCAACAAGCTGGTGGCGGTACAAACCTCTGATGCCATCGGTGAGTTGCCGGATGCCAATGTGACCGAGGCCCTGCAGCGGATGCCGGGGGTCTTTATCGCCCGCGACCAGGGGGAGGGGCGTTTTGTGGGGGTGCGCGGTATAGATCCGAACCTGAATGCCGCCACCATCAATGGCGTGAGTCTGCCCGCACCGGAAACAGATAGTCGCGCTGTGGCCCTGGATGTGATTCCCTCAGACCTGCTCGCCAGCTTGGAAGTATTTAAGACCCTAACTCCAGATATGAGTGCAGACTCCATCGGCGGGGCGATAGAGATCAAGAGTATCAACGCACTGGATTACGATGGCAGCCGCTATAAATTCAGCGTTGAAAACAGTTACAGCGATCTGCAGGAAGAGCACAGCCCCAAATACGCAGCCACCATGACCAATGTTTTCGATCTCGAGGGCGATAGGCGTTTCGGTGTTGCCCTGGCGGTTAGCCATCAGGAACGGGATTTTGGTTCTGAAAATATCGAGACCGATGGCAGCTGGAGACAACTTGTGGCCGAGGATGGTAGTGAGGGAATCGGTGCAACCGAAATAGAGCAGCGGGACTACACCATTACCCGCGAGCGCACCGGCGTGGCCGCCAATTTTGATCTGGAACTGAGCAGTGACGCACGTATATATCTGCACAGTCTTTATTCCGACTTCTCCGATCAGGAGATTCGCCAGCGCAATTCCTGGAAACTGGATGCTGAGCGCGATGAGCCGGAAACGATTTCCAGAAATTCCGCAATTTGGGACGAGGCGGCACTGGAAAAGTCTCTGAAGGATCGCCTGGAAGAACAGGAAATTATTTCGACAGTACTGGGTGGTGAGCACAATTTCGAACAGTGGGGCCTGTTCTACGCGCTGGGCTATTCCCATGCGGAGGAATCCGAGCCTCACCGCCGTGATACCGACTTTGTCCTCGAACCACTGCGCCTGGGTTATGTGGAAGCCGATAAGACCCCGCGTATGGCGGTGGGCCGTTCCGATGCTGAAAGAATATTAGACCCCGCTAATTACCAGTTGGACGAGCTGGTGATTGAGGATAATTTCACCGAGGATGAGGAGCTGAGTGTACGCTTGGATTTTTCCAGGGAAATAGAGTGGGGAGATTATGCCTCAACCGTGCAGTTTGGCTTGCACGAACGCCAGCGGGAAAAGAGCGGTGACCTGAATGCCAGTGTTTATGATGGCTTTGGTGGTGATTTTACGCTGGTAGATTTTGTCCGCAACGATATCGACTACGGCCTCGATACTTTTGGGTCGGGAGTTAACCCTGGCAGTCTCAACAGCTTTATCAATCGCAATATCGCCAGTTTTGAATTGGATGAAACCGAAACCGCGCTCTCCTCTGCGCGGGATTATAAGATGCAGGAAGATATCAGCGCACTCTATGTGATGAATACCATAGAACTCGATCGTATCCAGTGGGTTTTTGGTGTGCGCTATGAGCACACCGATTTCAGTGCCGAAGGGATGCGTGTCATCGAATCTGAGGAGCCGGTGCCCGATGCTGATCCTATCGCTGAAGAGGTCTATGTCAGTGCAGTCAACTTCCAGCGCGATTACGATCATTTCTTTCCCAGTGTCAACTTCAAGTTTGACTACAACGATAATATTGTTCTACGCGCAGCTTACACCGAGTCCCTTTCACGTCCCTCGTTTGGTCACCTGAATCCGTCACCGACTAAAATTGAGTACGACGACGGTGAGCTGGAAGTGGAAGCTGGCAACCCGAATTTACAACCCTACGAATCCCGTAACCTGGATATCTCTGCGGAATATTACGCGGACCACCTGGGTATGTTCTCCCTTGGGCTGTTCCATAAAGATATCGACAACTTTATTGTGATGTCCGATGTTTCCCTTAGCGCGGACTTGACTCAGTACATCGGCAACCTGGCAGTGGAAGAAGCTGAGGTAATGCAACCCATCAATGGTGACAGTGCGCGAATTAATGGCGCTGAGTTGGCCTGGACACGGGGTTTTGATAACGGCTTTCTCTTGCGCGCCAATGCGACACTCACCGATTCTGAGGCCCGGCTTGGCCTGGGGTCGGATCGTCAGCGTAGTGACAAAATCTCTCTACCTTCCCAGGCCGATTTGGTGGGGAACTTTATTGTCGGCTATGAGCGCGATGCCTTCAGCTTGCGTTTGTCCGCCGCTTTCCGCAGTGAGCAACTATTGGAGGTAGACATGGAGGATGCCTCTCGCGATCGCTACGAAGAGGATCACCTACAATTGGACCTCTCCGCTCGTTACCGTTTTAGCAACGGCCTGCAGCTGACATTCACCGGGGTGAACCTCACCGATGAACCCTACTATGTGCATAACTCCGGCTTTAACGGCCAATATGAAGAATATGGCCCGATCTACGCCTTAGGGCTGAGTTACAGCACTTTCTAATTAGGCTGTTTCTAAAGTCTCTTTGAAAATAATAGCGCAGTTGCATGCGCAATTTATCGAACCCTGCCTGTGCGGGGTCTACTCTCTGAAATGTAACTGCCACCCATGAACAAGCTGCGTTTGATTTTTGTACTCACTCTCTGCATCACTCTGCTTTATGGCTGTGGTCATGAAATGGATTCTGTTTTACGCATAAAAAAAGCACTGCCCCAACAGGTCCTCTCACTTGGGGCAATAGAAACCGAGCAGATACTGCCGGTACAGGTGGGTGGTGAGGATTATTTACTGCTTGCCAGTAAGCGCCGCGGTTTGATTTTAATTAATCCCTTTGGAGAAATAATCACCGCTCAGGAGGGGTGGGTAGAGCGCTTGGCAGTGCAGGCTCTGCCTAATAGCAATTTATTGGTAGCCTCTTATGACGAGGGCCAAGCGCAATTAAATTTACATGAAATTAGACCCACCGAAGGTGAACGAAAACTGGATTTTAGGCTACTGAGTAGCCAAAAAATGCGTGCTCCGCAAAGTGCCCTGTGCTTTTCTCATCAAGAGGATCGAATGCACTTATTTACTATCGGCGAGGATGGCATTGGCTACGAATATTTACTTTTACCGGCCCAACAGCAGTGGCAGCTGCAGGAAATACGCCCGCTCTATTTTGGTGAACAGGTCAATGCTTGTGCAGTGAATTCGAAGACAGAACATCTGTTAGTCTCCCAACCGCCTATCGGCATCCTGAGTTTAAATGCCAATGCGGAAAAAGATGAGCAACGTGAATTGGCCCTAAGTGGCCAATGGCTTGCTGAAGACTTCGGCAATCTGTGGCTCGATACACAAAATGAAAGTTTGTGGTTGACCGTTGATGATCAGGTACGTCGCTACAGCTTGAGCTCTCTGAAAGAGGAGCCAGATTGGCACCTCCATATTGATGAAATCCACACGGTAATCTCCCCAGTGTTATTAAACGGCCAACTCTTCGCCCTGGATGATGGCAGAGACCAGCTGCTGATCTTTGATCAGGTGGAGTCCGATTCCTTGCCCCATGATCCTTCGGTAACTGCGACAGAGAGTGATAGCTCAATCGTTAGTATCTTCGCCCGCAATCAGACAGAGCCTGTGCAATCATTGGGAGATGCTGCCGATGATCCAGCAATTTGGGTGAACAAATCCCAGCCGCAAAATAGTTTAATTTTGGCAACTGACAAGAAAAGTGGTCTGAATGTCTACGACTTATCAGGAAAGTTGCTTGAGCACTTCCCTGTGGGACGTGTGAACAATGTAGATATTCGCAGTATTGATCACCCCCTTTATAGTGCAGTGGCGGCAGCCTCTAACCGTTCTATCCCAGGTGTGAATCTATTTGCCATCACATTTGAGGGACGAATTGAACACCTGGGTCTGCGTACAATTGATTTACAAGATCCCTATGGCTTGTGCCTACAAAAAACCGATAACCGGATTTTCGCCTGGGTATCGGATAAAGACGCGGCCTTGCATCAGTTTGCTATTGAACTTGGAGAGATTCCCAGCGAATTTAGCTTAAAAGCACAGGCAGAAGTGGCTGTGAATAGCCAAGTTGAGGGCTGTGTAGTGGATGATGAGCGCCAGACTCTCTTCTTCGCTGAGGAAGATCGGGGAATCTGGTCATTGGATCTTGTTAAGCAGCGGAATGGTGAATCCCAGCCAAGGTTGGTTGCCGAAGTAGATGGGAAAACCCTTGTAGATGATGTGGAAGGGCTCGCCCTCTACCTGACAGAAGATAGCGGTTACCTGATTGCCTCCAGCCAGGGTAATGACAGTTATACGTTATTCACACGTGATGGTAATAACTTTGTTGGTCATTTTAGGGTAACAGTGAATATGAGATTAGGTATTGATGGAAGTTCTGAAACCGATGGGTTGGCTGTTACCAGCTTGAATCTTGGGCCGGAATATCCAATGGGTCTACTGGTTGTCCAAGATGGCAGAAATCGTCTGCCCAATGCCAAGCAGAATTTTAAATTAGTTGGTTGGGATTCTGTGAGTGAATCGCTGGATTTGTCTGTTTTTGTCAAAAATTAGTGATTTAAATTTCTTATGGCACAGACTTGAATGGGATTTTTTGGGTTTCTTGGTAAAATATTGAGGTTCTTCTTTGCTTTAAACTAGATTTCATAATTTAAATATATCTTTGATATTTATTACTTCAGGATATGAGCTAGCGTTGTTTGTTACAGAAATTTTGATTGAATTTTCATCTTAGTCAAAAAACAAATTTTGGTGGTTTGCAAAACCTAGAAAATCTCTGAAGGGCTCCGTGATTCTTCTGCTCTTTAGGGTGGTTCACAATCAAGGCGCTGCTTCGCAGGGATATCTAGCCCTTTCTAAAGGTCGAAATACTGAGTGTGAATCGCTATGAAAGTCCAGAAAAGCGCAGGCTCTGCAGGTTATGTCTGCTACACTGCAGCTCTTGTAAAGGGCTGGGGCCATTCGTGGTGAGCTGTGCCTAACCTCTGCAACACTTAAAGTCCGCAGAGGTATTCCGGAATTATTCAGAGGCTCCCCTGTATCTCCAATAATTAGTTCTGCCCATTAATGGATTAATTGTTGAGGCGGGTCTTGTATAGATGATTCTGTTTGCTCATTGACCAACTATTAAAAAGACTTGCCTAAACTGTCCCCTGTTACTTTATAGCTTAAATTCAGGAATATACTCAGCTGCGATTTTGTCTACAAACTGGATTGGCAATCCGCCAATTAAGTTTGTAAGAACAACAATGGATAGATTATCATCGGGGTAGTGAATCATAGTTGCCGCATTTCCACCGCTCGCACTCACTGCACTGTGATGTTCTCGATCGATAACTTGCCACCCTATAGCATAACCATTCTCTACAGGATTAAACCCAGCAGTTTGGCCATTTTTTAAAGTGATTGGTGTCCAAAGTGAATTTAGGTTTTTGACCAGCTTTTTTGACTGCAAGGCAATAAGATATTGCGCAATTTCTGTTGCTGTTGAATTCATGCCAACTGCGGTTTGTAAAATGTAAGGGAATTCAACATAGTTATTTTTGTGCTGGCCCTTATCGGAATCGTAGAGATATTGCCTTGCATGATTGGCTATAGGGCGCATCATGTGTTCAAAGCCGGCATCAACTGTTAATTGCATATTAGCGATTTTAAGCTGATTGTCGGTAATGAATTTAGGGAAGCCACCTTCTACGTATTTATCGATTATTTTACCGATAATAACATAACCCGTCTGATTATAACTAAATTGTGTGTTTGCCTCTGATTTTAAAGGTAATTCTTGTACTTTGGTCCATGCAGCCTTTGGATTACCACGAATAATCAAATCAGTAAGGTAACCACTGAAAATATTGGGCAGTCCAGAAGTGTGTGCCATTAGATGTTTTATCTTTATTGACTTCCATTTAGCAGGTAAGTCAGTAAGGTGTTTGCCAATTTCATCATCTAAGGAAAGGCGTCCTTCCTCTGCGAGCTGTATCAAAGCAACGCCTGTGAACGCCTTAGTCATTGAGTTAATTGGAAATACGGTGTTGGATCTTACCAGCACATTATCTTGCAAATTAGATAATCCATAATTTCCCAGCTTGATGATTTCACCGTTTTTAACAATGGCTAATTGGAGGCCAGGGATCTGGCGCTTATCCATAATGCCTCTGATAAGTTTATCCACAGAGTCTGCATATGATGGAAAGCTGAGGGATAACAAAATAACAGCTAGAATTGTTGAGCGTATTCTAATTAGTAATCGAGGCGTGTAAGTCATAAACAGTATATCCTTATTATTTTCAATCTATGGGGATCTTTATAGATGAATAATCTCTTTTTAAAAAACATATGATCAACGTTATGGCAAGACTGTTATCTTGCCATAGATTTCTGAAGGGAAGGTGTTTTATTTTGGATGTGTAATTAGCTGTAATTTTTATTTTCTTTAGGTCACTATACAGTCAACATATTTGCCGATTAAATTATGTGCGGTGCAAACATATTCAAGATAAATACATACTCCTTTAAGGCGAATATCTAAGCTGGCAAGGATTTAAAGGAGTAAATTCTTTATTAATTATAATCAAGATCGGTTAAATTTCCGGTTCCTGCTGAGTTGTACAATGGATACCTCCGCCACCAGCTGCAATACCGTCAATATTGACCTGTACAATATCGCGATCCGGAAATATCTTTTGTAATTTTCGCTGGGCTGCTGTATCTGCATTAGGGTCTCCGAACTCAGGAACAATAACTGCCCCATTACAGACATAAAAATTAATGTAGCCAGCGGCGAAATCGGCATTGTCAAACCGCTCTCGAACGATTGATGGTGCCTCAAGTACAACAATCTCTAGTTCCCTACCACTGGCATCCGTCGCCGAGCGCAGAATCCTCAAATGCTGTTTTGTTACGGCATGATCGAAAGAGTTTGGATCGGGATCATAGCCCGCAACAACCACACCCGGGCGCACGAAACGGGCATAAAAATCTGTATGTCCATCGGTGATATCCATGCCTTTAATGCCGGGTAACCAGATAATTTTCTCTAGGCCAAGAAGCCGTTTTAGCTCATGCTCGCATTGTTGCTTACTAACACCAGGATTGCGGTTATCGTTGAGTACACAGCTCTCGGTTATGATGGCGGTGCCATGCCCATCCACCTCAATTCCACCACCTTCGAGAATCAGGTTAGTCTGGGTACTAGGTACTCCAGCGTACTGAGCCGTGAAAGCAGCGACCTTTGCGTCATTCTCAGACTCCTGCTTCTCACCCCAACCATTGAAGTTGAAGTCAATTGCCGCTTTATCACCGTTATCATTAATAATAAAAACAGGGCCTATATCACGCATCCACAAGTCATCTAGTGGACGGGCAATTAGCTCAACTTTATCCCCCATTAACCGACGGGCTATCGGCAGGTCGGCTTTGCGGACCAGCATTGAGACGGGTTCGTACTCCGCAATCGTCAGGGCAATTGTCGCCAGGTTGCGCTGGACTTCCGGTAGGAGTTTCCGCCCCCAAATTTTGCGGCTTGCACCAAAGGCCATCCAAGTACGCAGGTGAGGCTCGCCCTCATCGGGCATGTACCAGATACTTTTACTATTCATTACTGCAAATGACTCCTTTGTGCCACTCAGTAGAGAGGCAGCAGTTAAGGCACCTAGTGCCTTAACAAAATAACGACGGTTAGTCATTGTGTGATATCCCTTCTAAATACAAAAACGGTGCTTTCTGAGATAATTGAAATGATATCCGCTTAACTAACCCACAGTGGTAATTCATGCATGCTTGCCACTTTTATAGCTGCCAATAATTCACAATAAGTATAAAGTTCGCAATCATCATAAAAAAGTGATTCATTAATTCTTAAAATACGCAATTCAGAATCATCTGTGTTTGAAAGTGTTGGCCAGTGACGTTTTTTACCAAGAAAATCAATTTAAAGTGGAATAAACTTCTCAAAATACTCATCTATTTTAGTTATTTTTTTATCCAATATCGGGTTTAATAGATTATATGGTTTCCCTAAGCTGTTCCATGAGTAATCATGTGAGCAGTAAGGTTCTTGCTGAGTATCGTTAAATGATAGATTTAATTTCTTCTCTAATGCTTTTTTACAACTGATACCAAAACTATTATTGTAAATTGTTGTTGGAGTTCCTACCCAGAAGCCAAACATTCTATCGTTTTTCCGAAATTACTTAAATATGCTCAACAGCAGTTTGCCTTGAGACTTGAGGCAAAAAACTATAGCCGGTGGATTGTGCATGATATGAAGTAAATATTATCAAGGTTTTTTGAAGGGGCTAATCCCTACAAATTCTCTTCTGAACCAAACCAAATTCTACATTTGCCCAGCATCCACAGGGATTATTCGAAGTGGAGCAGCTACCAACTGTAAACATACTACCCTGATGATTGTATGGTACTCGGCATTCCCCCTCGCATTGCACCCCACTAATACACGGTTTTCCAACATCATTGTATTGCACAATACATATTTGGGTGCCGTTCATACAAACCTGGCGAAGCTCACCCCCGGCAGAATCACATGATTCTGCGGTTTTAATCTCTGAGAGCCTATTGATAATAGCCGCTTTCTTTGAGATATCTATCCATTGCTTCATTGCAAAGAGTATTAGTAGAACAAGAGTCAATGAGAAAACAGCCCGAATCATAGGGTGATACTCAACACTTAACCAGTGAGCAAAATTCACAGTATTTTGACTCACTGGAATGTTTTACTAGATCTTTATTCGAAGACATAGATGACCTCGCCAATAATACGATCACTGGAAACATAGCCCCAATATCTACTATCTAATGAATTATCTCTATTGTCACCCATAAAGAAATAGCTTTTTTTAGGTACGACTATCTCTTTCATATCCCTAGATGGTAGAAGATTCATTCGTTGAATTCGATAAGTAATGCCGCTTAACTGCTGCTCGTAGACTGTTAGTTGATCTGTTTCATACAACTTATCTGTAGTAAGCAGAGAACCATTAATGGTGATGCTGTTGCCTCTAATAGCTATAGTATCTCCTGGGAGCGCAATTAATCTCTTAACAAAAGGAATATCCTTATGGGGCGGGTAAAATGCATACAACTTCCCTCTCTGCATGATTTCAGGCGAGGTAATCTCCTTACTGGCTAGGGAATATCCGAGTGTTCCATAGGTTCCGTAACCAAGTTTCTGAATAATGATATGATTTCCTGGGTTTATTGTTGGTTGCATTGATGCTGAAGGAAATAAGAATGGTTCGTATAAAAAAGATCGAATCAGAAATATCGTTGTAAAAAAAGAGATACCAATGGCAGGAATACCCCACCACTTGGAATACCAAGCCCGTTCAATAGAATACTCATAATTCTTTACTATAAAAATCGCATGTACGGGACATATTATTGAAAATACGGATGAAAATAGTGTTTGATATTTCCAGTCAACTATTGAAGCAGTGACTGAAAGTAGGAAGTAGAGCCAAAATAATTTTGGTCTATTTAAGTAGAGAAATGTGAATGCTTGTAGAAATACTCCTAAGAGTATGGCTATCCATGCTTTTGGCTTCCAATTGATATTCAATTTTACCTCTCCATTTAATAGTCATTTGATATAAGGCTAAGTGCACCCTGGA
The DNA here is from genome assembly GCF_056160005.1 of Microbulbifer sp. ABH2_005. Classification (NCBI taxonomy): domain Bacteria; kingdom Pseudomonadati; phylum Pseudomonadota; class Gammaproteobacteria; order Cellvibrionales; family Microbulbiferaceae; genus Microbulbifer; species Microbulbifer sp. ABH2_005. The sequence goes on from NZ_JBSWWI010000001.1 coordinate 380,452, forward strand.
AATAAACCAGTCGCTGGGTTTTTATCACATGATGTATGGTTCTGTTATAGGAATTACTACTGGTCAGTCGGATGATTTACGCCATCATAGGTTGGTATATTCTCTATTTTTAGAGGATTTATACCTTCCAAGCACGCCACATTGAAAGCAAATTGACTAGGATTGGATCGCCTTTGGTGATGCGTATATATATCGCAGATTCCACAAAAATAGTGTTTCGCCGTTTTGGTGTTAAACTGATAGAGTTTTAAATACTCTCTCCCTTTTAGGATATTAATATTCTCTAGGGGTACCGACGCGACGATTGCTCCCCTCCTGCGGCACATGGAGCAATCACAGCGCCGAAGATCGACAAGCCCTTCTGGTAAATGCAGCTCTATTTCTACGGAGCAGCAGTGGCATAAAGCCCTATGTTTAGGTTGGATTCTTACCCCATCAATTTCCTTTCGATTTATACTCATTATTTCTTTCCTTAGATCACATAATCCTGAGCTTGTCGGCTAAAGTTCTAGGCTCCGTAACTCTAGAGAAACTCTACTAAGGTGGAACAAACTAAATTAATTTTTCTTTCTCTAAATTATTTAGGCCATTGGATTTCAATGTAAAAGTTATTAAAGTCAAGATTGTCGTACCCACCTTTGAGCTGTGTATACATGCCTCTTGGCAACCCCTCAGCCTTGATCTCAATACCGGACTCCGGGAATTTACCCTTTGCATAGATTTCTATAAATCTGCTTGCCAACTTATGCCCATCATGGAGATGCTTTTCCGGCCAACCCACCAGGCTAATGTCGGGCATTCCAAATGTTCGCATTCCACTTGAATGTAACCAAATTCCATCTTTCTCCGGAGAGTACATTAGAAAAACATGTTTTTGTGGGGAAGGTCTCCGTGGTTCAAAAAAAGTATCTGACCACTGATCAGGCGTGTAGAGCCTAGCGATTTGAAAGTCTATTAAAGAAACTGCCCCCTTTTCTGTAATGGCTTTAATAATACCAATGGTATTTTTGAGATATGTAAGTGATTTTACGTCCTTAAATTCACCTGACACTATGGCCATGCTGTTAGTTTTTTTTGTTTTTTGATATAAATCCGGTGATTGCGTTTTTAGTAATTGCCCCATTGTTCCTGTCAGAAAGCCTTCGATATAGTCTTTTTGTTCTGGGATAGACTTGTTGTAGAATGCGATATCGACCCCTTCTGGTATTTGGTCGATATTATGATCAGCTTCCGACAGTTTTAATTCTGAGTTCTCGGCACCAAAGATGGCAATAAATATGAACGCAGGTTGAAAGGGTTTGGTGTAATAATCACGCCCCCAGATGTCAGCTTTAACGTCAAGCAGATACGACATAATAAAAATCCAAATAACAGCTAGAGTTAATCTCATCTATATCCTTCCTGGTGAAATATTCCTGGTTGTTGCGAACAGTGCAATATTTAGTTTTCTGTATCCAACATTAAATGCGAAATAAAGAGTATTTGAAAAATTCTATAGTTTTCGAATTACTCTTAAAAAGTTTTTTAAGTGCTAATCAAAAGTTCTTCTCGAAGGCTCAATTAGATGTAAATATCGAGTAAAAGTATCTCTTGGGCGCTCAAGTTTGTTTTCTGCCAGCACTCTAGATGCCATACCTCTGTGATTGCTACCATGAGTTAATAAGTGGATCAGGGTCTCTTCTACGGAAAATTGCCCTGTATCGCCATCAACAAATCTAAATGAAATTATCTTTTTTAGTTCTTTCTCTGATATTGATTCTGCATAATGAACTAACCAAGAGTCATTTTTGCTCATTGTACTGCGCAATTCTGATATCGTTGGGGTTTCTAGGGTGTTATCTGCACTATACTTTTCTGGTTCTCCCAAAATTCGACTGATAAAGAGACTGTCAACAACTGTTGTATGGTTTAAAATCCTGATGAAGAATATGGCATCCTTTTCAGGAATTTTTGAAAGCTGCCGTTCCCCAAACTGAAGTAATTCTTCATTTGCCCATTTCTTATATTGAAATGCATTAAAAAACTGCATTTTTCCCCTCTTTATTAATGTTTGTTTTGGAGCTAAAAATGAATGAACTAATATCGCTTAGAAAATATACATTTAGCGAAGACTTCTTTAGCGAATGAATCTACTAATCGGATCCTTGAAATAGCTTGTACGATGTAACTAAGTATTTTTTGCAATTCGGGTAAATTATAAGGCATCCACTCCGATTATCTTTATACAGTGATCAACCAGACTGATAGCCTCCCGGTCATCATTGCAGGAGGGATTTTGCACTAATTTATCTAAAAAAACAGCAAATCAATCTGCCATTCCTAAATGGTTCTATAGTGCATATCTGAGTAGTGGGAGTTACAGATTGCTAACTGTTAGAACAAAATACCTACAATTCTTCGAGCTTAAGAGGGGCTCTATCTTTTTGCGGTGGCTCGATAAAAAGAGTGATCAAAGTGACCTAAATCTTTCTGTAGATCCGGTCATATTTTTTGGGAGTATGTGGGGAAATAGGAGTGTTGGAGGGGGGGGACGCTAAGGGCATTCCCTAGCGCCGGACGAAGAAGATTTAAATACCTAACTCAGCCCTCAAGGCTGCCATTTTTTGCGCATTCTCTTCTTTGGAAAGCGGGGTGCCGGGGTTTTCTTCTAGCTTTAATTGTTCCGGGGCGCTGAGTTTTTCTCCTTCCAGTACGCGCGCACAAAGTTTGCGGTAGTGCTCTGCAAATACTGGGTAGGCGATGGATTCTGGGTTGTTGGCGAGAAAATACCAGTTGGATTCACGCCCGGCGTGGTAAACCGCTGGGTGGCTCCATTTGTGGTTGGTTTTGGGGCTGGGGGCATTACAGGCTTCGCGGTAGGCGGCGCGGGCCTCTGGAAGGCCGTTTTCGCCGGCGGCGCAGAGCTGCAGCATCTTGTGTACTGTGGGCAGGTATTCGCTCTGCAGTATCGCGCGCTTTGCGCCCTGCATAATATCCTGCGCTTCAAAAGCGGCCAGCGCTTCAAGCCACAGGCGTTTTGCGTGGTGTAGGGTTTCGGTATCCGGAAAGGCGGCACTGAACTGGTTGTGGTAATTCAGTTTAAACAACGCGAATACTTCGTTAATCGCGCGTTTTTTTTCGTTCAGCTGTTCCTGATTTTGCGCATTACCAGTTTGTGTCTGTGAGTATGTCGCCGATTGAGCGGTCGCGGGTGCGTTGGTTTGCGTTGTTGTGGGCGTCTTGTGGATTGCCATAAGAGTTTCCTATTGCCAATTTGTTGCGCTCTGCCCATTGGTGGCGAGCGTGACGCACAAATACGGCGTCCCAGCTTTTGCGCGCGGCGTTTTGGCCGCGCCAGTAAATAATAAATTCCGGTACCAGTGACAGGGCGAAGTCGCGGTCTATCTCGCACTGGTTCACCAGGTGGCTCAGGCAGTCGCCGCCGGGCTGCCAGTTGCGCGCTATGGGTTTGGCTACCGGGTTTTTCTCAATACCCTGGCAGTAGTAGGCCCATTCCTCGCGGGCGTATTCAATAAACAGTTCGCCCCAACGCGCGCTGTGGCCACCGCGCTCTGTCCATTTATAAATAAATTCCGGCAGCAGTTCGGCGGCAAAGCGCGGGTTGATAGCCAGGCGCTGCAGCTGCTCCCAGGTGTGTTCGCTGGGTTGCCAGTCGCGGGTCATGGCGGTGGGTTTGCGCTTTTCAATAAATGGGGTTTCCTGCTTTTCCCAGTCTTCCATGATCCAGTCATTGAATTCCAGGTCCCAGGAAATGGATTGCTTGCCGCTGGAGCGGTGGTAGTCCAGAAAGCGCTGCAGGCCTCGGCTGACAAAGGTACTGGGTACCCCCTCGTCGGCCAGTTTGCGCAGGGTGTCGTTGTTCGGCTGCCAGTTATCCGGCAGGGCCTGCTTGCGCTGGGCGGTAGCGCGAAAGGCCTCCCACTTACTCTTTACCTGGCGCAGGAACAGGGAACCGAAGGAGTGACGCGGCTCGGCCCGTTCGCGCCAGTAGGTGACAAACTCCGGTAGTTGCTCCCGCACAAAGTGTTCCGGGATGCCCAGCTGGCTGATGCGCGCCATGGTTTCGGCATCCGGCTGCCAGCTGGGGGCAATGGTGTTAGCGCTGCGGCTGGTTGGCGCCGGAGCGCGGCTCGATTCCGGTGGTTGAGCCTGGGCCGTTGGGCGGCGATGTTCACTGGGCAGGGTGAACTTGAGGACCTCACTGCTACCGAAAGGAGCCGCTCCGAGCATCAGGGCACCCTGATTGCGCAGGCTGGTGGCTACCCGCTGGATATCTGCCGCCTGCCAGAAGGGCAACAGTAGATAGAGCTGCTCGCCGGTGGCGGTAAACCAGTCCCGCCCGGCGTAGGGTTCCGCGGGCAGGAAAGGTGTCAGGTCGCCCAGGGCGGTGAGCAATACCGCTTCCTCCAGGCCAACAGTCGAGGCCAGAGTCGGGGAGATACTCAGGGGTCTTTCGGGGAGCAGGGGGTGTTTCATGGCGCGATAATAACATTCCGGCGTAGGGCTTGCGCGGCCTTTACAGTGGCTCTTTATTACGTGCTTTTGCCAGAGCAGGGTGCACCAGTCCAGCCGCTAAGCTAGATATTGGCGGCCCGGGAATAGGGCAGGGAAAATTGTGGCTGTAACCCGTTGCCTTACCCCAGGGGTAAGGTTGTAATTTTGTCGCCAGAAACGGTATTGCGGGAGAGCATTATGTCGAAAGAGCAGCAATCAGCGCAGACACTATTCCGCCTCAGTGGCGTGAGCTGTGCCGGCTGTGTGAATAAGATTGAGAGCGCTGTACAGGGGGTTGCGGGGGTGGAGGATGCCCGCGTAAACCTGGCCGATAAAACCCTTAAGGTGCAGGGCGCGGCGGCGGCGCAGGCCTGTATCGAGGCTGTGCGTCAGGCGGGTTATGACGCCGAGGTGGCCAAGAGTAGCGAGCGCCAGCGACGTGAAGAGCAGCGCGCCCAGGAAGAGCGCCACTATCACCAGCTGCTGTTGCGCTCGGCTATCGCCCTGGGTGTGGGCCTGCCGCTGATGGCCTGGGGCCTGACCACTGACAAGATGTCCGTCAACAGTTTCGCCGACCAGCTGGCATGGGGCGCCATGGGGCTTATTACCCTCGCGATTTTGGTGTTCTGTGGTGGTCAATTCTTCAGTGGGGCCTGGAAGGCGTTGCGCCACCACAGCGCTACTATGGATACCCTGGTGGCCCTGGGTACCGGCACGGCCTGGCTTTTCTCCATGTTGGTGGTGCTGGTGCCCCATTTGCTGCCGGAATCCGCGCGCCATGTGTACTTCGAGGCCAGCGCCATGATTATTGGCCTGATCAGCCTGGGGCAGGCGTTGGAAGTGCGCGCCCGTGGGCGCACCAGTGCAGCGGTGGAGAAACTGCTGGAACTGCAGGATACCTCGGCGCGGGTTTTGCGCGATGGCAAAGAAGTGGACCTACCGATCGAGCAAGTTCAGGCCGGCGACAAGTTGCGCGTGCGCCCCGGTGAAAAGATCCCGGTGGATGGGATAGTGCTGGAGGGCGGCAGCCTGGTGGATGAATCCATGCTCACCGGCGAGCCGGTGCCGGTGAAGAAGGGTGAGGGAGACAATCTGGCTGCCGGCACCCTGAATAAGAACGGCAGCCTGTTATTCCGTGCGGAAAAAGTGGGGGCGGATACCCGCCTGGCGCAGATTATCGAGATGGTCAAAAACGCCCAGGGCTCGCGTGTGCCCATTGCACGCTTGGCGGACAAAATCTCGGCCATTTTTGTGCCGGTGGTAATGATTATCGCTGTGGTGGCGGCACTGGTCTGGTTCAACCTGGGTCCGGACCCTCGCGCCGCCCATATGCTGGTGGTGCTCACCTCGGTGCTGATTATCGCCTGTCCCTGCGCCCTGGGGCTGGCCACGCCTATGTCGGTGATGGTGGGCGTGGGCAAGGGGGCGGAATACGGTGTACTGGTGCGCAACGGCAAGGCGTTGCAACAGTCCTGCAATCTGGATGTGCTGGTTGTGGATAAGACCGGCACGCTTACGGAGGGCTCACCGCGTCTCACCGATATCGAAAGCGAAGGCGATAGCGATGAATTACTGCGTTTATTGGCGAGCCTGGAGCAGGGCTCGGAGCATCCGTTGGCTGAAGCGGTTGTGACTGCAGCCCATGAGAAGAAGCTCGATCTACAAAAGCCCACTGATTTCGAAGCCATTACCGCACATGGGGTGATGGGAGTTATTTCCGGTAAAAAGGTACTGTTGGGCAACAGTAAGTTAATGCAGCGGGAAAATATTCCCCTGGGTGACTGGCAGGCCCGCGCCAACAATCTGGCAGAACAGGGCCGTACAGTGATGTACGGCGCGGTGGATGGCGTGCTGCAGGGAATTATCGCCGTGGCCGATCCCATTCGTGACGATGCCGCAGCGGCCATCGCTCGTTTACGTAAATTGGGCCTGCGTTTGGAGATGCTAACCGGTGATAACCAAGCCAGTGCCGAGGCTGTCGCCCACCAGCTGAAAATCGATAAAGTGCATGCGGAACTATTGCCGGAAGATAAAGAGCGCATAGTGGCGGAATTGCAAAAAGGCGGTGCGCGCGTGGGCATGGTGGGGGATGGTATCAACGATGCCCCGGCACTGGCCCGTGCCGATGTGGGCTTTGCTATCGGCGCCGGTACCGATGTCGCCATCGAAAGTGCGGATGTCACCTTGATGCGTTCCTCCCTACATGGAGTAGCCAACGCGGTGGAATTATCGCGGGCCACTCTCGGCAATATTAAACAGAACCTTTTTGGAGCCTTTATTTACAACACTTTAGGTATACCCATCGCCGCAGGGGTGCTATATCCGCTCACCGGCATGTTGCTGAGCCCGATTGTGGCCGGCGCCGCTATGGCACTTTCCTCACTGACCGTGGTGAGCAATGCCAACCGCCTGCGCTTTTTTAAGCCTTCGGAGGTGCACTAATGAATGCGATCCTGGTAAATACCATCGGAGTGCTGCTGATTATTGCCATCATCTGGTGGTTCTGGCTGGGCCCAAGGCGCGGAGTGGCAAAGACAGTGGCGGCCAGTGAACAATTAAAAATTCTGGTCAAAGATGGCGTCTATGAGCCGGATCATATTCGCCTGCCTTCGGGTCATGCCGCCACCCTGCATTTTTTGCGGGAAGATCCCAGCCCCTGTTCCGAATGGGTGATTTTCCCGGATCTCGAAATCAGTGCTGAACTAGCGCTCAATAAAGAAACCACGGTAGAAATCCCCGCGGCCAAACCGGGGACATACCCCTTTAGTTGCCAGATGCAAATGTACCGTGGGACGCTTACTGTGGAATAAAGTGAACGCGACCAGCAGAGGCCAGTCTATTTTCAGTTAATAAGTTAATTAAGGTGTAATTTTTTACAGCCAGGACCGACAACGTTAATAGGCCTTCAGGCACTTTCACAGCTAACCCGACCTAGAATACTTGTTGGGTCATTTGGGCGTAGGGAAGTGCTGTAAGAAGGGTGAGAGGGGAAGCCACTAGATTTTCCGCAAGTGCTATTTACGATTTGGTCCTTAAATGATGAATACCTTTTTACAAAAAACTTCTAGTGCCCTACTGGGCCTTTCATTTGCATTGATTGCTGCCGCTTTGTTTCTTGGTCAGAGTGGGGGCTTGGCCTCCATTTTCGGATTTTATGGTGTGGATAGTGAGGCAGGCTTGAACACCGTAAGAATTGTTGTAGCGCTAGTTTTTGCGGCAGCTGCTGTGCTAGCCCTGTTGTCGCTGTTAAAACAACAATATATTCGCCCTCTGGCACTACTGATTATATTTATATCTTTGGTCCCATTACTGAGCCTCCTCGGAAGTGCACATTGGATCGATAGCCTCGGTGGATTTCCCGCTATTGGCTCCGGGCAGGGCGTGATCAAGTACTTTGCCCTCACAGCGATTGGCTTGACACTGTTGAGCCGCAATGCCTACCAGTCACAGCACTATATCTGGCTGAACTATTTACCGGTGGGGTTGGTCTTGCTGTGGATTGGCGGGATGAAATTCACTGCAATAGAAGCTCAGGGCATTGAGAGCCTGGTGCGTAGTTCACCCTTGATGGCATGGCTCTATCATTTCTTCAATATACAACAGGCCTCCAATCTGATTGGCATCTATGACTTGGCCGCCCTGATCATTCTGGCTATAGGCATTGTCATGCAGACTCTGTTTTGGCCGGGAGTGCTGCTCTGTGGAGCGGTCTTTGTGACAACTCAGACCTTTCTATTCAGCTATCCCGGAAGCTGGCAGAGCCCCGGAATTTTGGCCTCAAGTGGCATATTTATCATTAAAGACCTTTGGTTTATCGCCAACCTACTAATAATGATTGATATCCGAAAGCGACAAAACCGCCCAGCTACAGGTGTGTGACAGGTTTGTGCCAAGTCTGTGCTGCTATGGCGTAATCATTAGCCTGTTTGGGTTTTGGGGAGGAAAACAGTTCCTATGCAATTGGGCTTTGGAGTGTTATTTCCTTTTGGTATCCCCTTAATGGGTCTAGGCAACACAGGGATGTGTTGCCATATGACTGCTTAGTGGAGATAAGGTGTTTACTGGCCTTCTATCCTTAATTGTTTTTTTAGTGCAGGTTCTAATTTTTGGTCATATATTCAGTAAAAAACTTTTTGGATTTTTAGGTGGTTGCTTCCCGTTGTTTATCTGCCTAGAACTCTCTATGTGTTTGTAGTCGATTTATACTTTCTCTCCTCCAGACAAGAAGTCTAAATAGAAATTCCCAAAAATTTTCTGATATTTTCTCTTGCTAAGAGCAAATTGTATTTTGGTGACAATATCTTAATTTGTTAGCGCAATAGCGAAAATTCTCGGAACCGTATTTATAGAGCGTAGTCCATTAACCTGACAATAACGCCTTACAAGTATTTTTTAAATAAAGCGATGTTTACTTGGTCGGGCAAAATAAGGAAGTGAATCAACCCAGGAAGGAAATCGCACATGCATAAATAATGGCAGTTCATATGACTTTACGAATGAAAAAAGCAGTTTCTTCACTGAATAAACCTGCATTAAATAAAACGCTATTGGCGATGATTTTGGCTGGCGTCAGTTCAAATGTAATGAGCCATGGCTATGTCGAAGAATTAGACGGTGGTGTTGCCTCTGCGCGGGGAACCCTATGTAAATATGCCCAATCCACTACTGGAGAAAAGAATGTTAACTGTGGCTCTGTTCAGTGGGAACCACAGAGTATTGAAGGACCCGAAGGGTTTCCGGAGAGTGGTCCCGCTGATGGACAAATTGCTAGTGGTGGCAATAGCTCCTGGTCCACACTCAATGAACAAACTTCCGATCGTTGGATAAAAAATCCTATCAGTGCCGGTACGCAAACATTTAAATGGCACTTTACTGCGAATCATGTTACCCGCGACTGGAAATACTATATTACAAAGGCGGATTGGAATCCAAACCAACCACTAACTCGCGATTCTTTCGATCTCAACCCGTTCTGTGAAGTTGATGGAAACTTCCAGCAACCTCCCTACGATGTTTATCACGAGTGTGTTGTTCCTGAGCGAGAAGGTTACCAAGTTATTTTGGCGGTATGGGATGTTGGTGACACTGTTAACGCTTTCTACAATGTGATTGATGTGGAGTTCAGTGGAAATAACGGTAATGATGACAACAACTCTAACTGGAGCCAGGGCGGAACTATTATCCCCACTCAAGACTTGAGTGTGGGTGACAAAGTTTACACTCGTGTGTTTGGCAATGGCGGTGAGAATGAAGCCTATTCCACCGTATTGGATATCACCTCTGCTGATCAGGGTATGGCCACCAACTGGACACACGATCTGGCTGAGAAAATTAATCAGGAACAAACCTTGATCCGTGCCGGTGAGTACGATGGGCAAGATAGCTTCAACCCCACCTACGGTTCCAATCCGATCTACTTGCAAAATGATAGCGGCCTGGAACGTGTTGAAATCAGTTATGAAATCAATACCCAAATCCCTGACTATGAGCTAAATATATCCGGCCTGGAGAATGAATATACGATTACTGGCGATCAAACAGCTCTGGATCTTTCGCTAACAGCAGTTGGTGACATCAGAGCTGAATTAAAAGTTGTTAATCACGATCAGGAGACACTGGCCAACTATGCCAGCAATATGCGAGATGGTGAAAGTGTTAATACCACACTTGCTCTGTCCAAATCTGAAGCTGGACATCACATGTTAGTGGTAGTTGTAAAAGACCTTGATAGTAATCTGATTGAACAAAACACTTTAAACTTCTATCTGGTCGGTGGTGATGACAGTGGAGACGACGATCACAACTCAGGTGATGATGGTCAAAACAACGGAGATGACGGCCAGACTATAGATGAAGATGACTATGATTATGTTTTCCCTCGTGGCCTAAGAGGCTATACCTCAGGCACTAAAGTTTTGGCTCGGGATGGAAATATTTATCAATGTAAGCCCTTCCCTAACTCTGGCTACTGTGTACAGTGGAGCAGAAGTGCAAACCAGTATGAACCTGGCAGAGGTAGCCACTGGCAGATGGCTTGGGAAAAATTATAAATTCAACTAACCAAATAAGGCCCCACTAGGGGCCTTTTTGTATTTTACGCTGCGCTTTTTTTCTGTTGAAATATTCCAATTGGGCATAGGCCCTATTTAGTATGTGATTTGCAGTTTTCTGTGGGTTTCATGAATTTCTTTAAAGCTAGGGATTCTAGGAGGCTTGGATAAGTAATTATAGGCCGCTCGCATATGGCCAGCACAACGCCTTGCCGGTAAGTTTCCAATGCCAGTGCCCAAGCCTGGGCAAACTATTGAGTTTATCTTCTGTGTGGGAGTTGATTCATTAAATAGTCGCACTGAGTTTAAAATGGCCCTAAAAGCATGATAGGCATTCATAGTATTTGCTATATCTTCAGGAATACGCATTGTGGGGGCGGAAATCAGGTAGGGCCACCTGGAATTTGAGGTCGGAATCACTATTGCTGACCCAATGGGTAGCTCACCATGAAAATCAGATTTAATTCGTTCTTGTAACTGATCTTCCACCTCAAATCCTAGTTCATTCCTAATCGGCAGGTCGAGGCCCCCATCCATAATGCCAAAACTGTTTGCTGGGCTGACCATTGCATCGGCAGGTTTTGAGAAATAGTCACCCTCAATAATTTTAAAAATCTCGATATCACCAAAAACCTGGCGCCAGGCTTCAACCAACTCTTTTGATTTGTCGATCAAATAGATCTTAGCGGGGAGCATTGTTTCCTACTTATAGTTATATTTTAGGGAGATGGACGAGTGTTTTTTATATTTGTGCTCATCAAGCACTCAATATGTCCTGTATGGTTATCTAATTGCTCTTTCAGTAGGTGAAAGCCTTGAGATAGGTAAAACTGATAACTGCTAACATTCTCTTTGTAAACCGTTAGATTTAACGGGCTTCTCTGTGATTTTGCGTGTTCTAAAAGCTGTTTCCCAATACCTTGGCCTTGAAATTCTGGATCTACAAAGAGCGCGGCTAAAGTATTGTCAACTAGAGAATAAAAGCCAGTTATTTTTGACTGTATTTCATAGATATAGGTTTCTGAGTTTGGTATATAGATATTGCGCATATTATCTATTTGAGAATCCCAGAAGTCAGCTGCGATAAAATTATGCGCCTTAACGGAGGCGTTTAGCCAAATATTTAGTATGGTCTCTATGTCGTTTGGGGTGTAGCTTCTAATCATTGTCAGTATATATCCTGAGCCATTAAGCCAAGGCTTAATAGCCTAAAGGAACATTGATACGATATTGACATGCCTGATTCACTTTTGCAGTTGAGTTTCCTAAGGAATCCTGATTGCTATTTAGAGCTGCCAATCAAGGTATTAAACCTGATAATGACTTAAAAACATCCCCGCAGTACGCTCCGCCAGTGCGACTTGTTCGGTTGAGCTAGGCGGGCCGGAAAGTTGTAACATCTGTGGCCAAAAACAGCTTCCCTTAATTAAGTTGTGTATCTGCCCGCTGGCGATTTCTGGGTCCAGTGGCTTCAGCCGGCCATCGGCTACGGCAGCTTTAATCCAGCGCTGTACACCGGTTTCATGGGCTTTGTATTTTTCCATTTCCTGACGCAGGGCTTCCGGTTGGTGGAAGAAGTAGTCGAAGGCCATGCGATTTAGTTCAATATACTGCGGGTTGCAGATGGTTTTAATTTCCAGCTCCAATAGTGTGAGAAGCTGTGCATGCAGGTCCCTGCCGGGGTTGTAATCACAGCCGGGAGACTGGGTTGCCTGCTGCCAGAGCTCGCCAATCAAAAACATCACCAGCGCTTCTTTACTGGCAAAGTGGTTATATACCGTGCGCTTGGACACTTGGGCTCGGGCTGCCAGTTCATCCATGCTGGTCCCCTGAACGCCGAGTTCCTGAAAGGCCTGTTTAGCGGCATCAATAATAGCCTGGCGCTTTAGTTCGCTTCTAGTCGACTTCTTTCCACTCATGTGACTCTCGGTATCTCTGTTTGCACCAGGAGATCTGCCTGGCGGGGAATTACACTTTTCGATTAATTTTACACTAGTTGGTTTACTTCTGCCTCTTCCGCAATTAAACTGCACTGTATAGTTTACTTGGTAGCATCTATGAAGAAGCGCTGGTGGTTATTACTAGGAGTGATAGTTATGTCCGTTGGTTTGTTTAATAGCTGTGCTACACAGCCGCAAAAGTTTCAAAACACGGAGATCGACTATAAAGCGGGGCTGGGTAAGATGGTCGACATCATTGCTGCCTATGCTCGTGCTGAGAGGGCGGCACCGGTACCAAGAGCACCTCTTCCCCTACAGTCGATCACAAAGGAAGTACTCACAAGCAATGAGGGTCAGCCCACGATCTATCGCCTGGGGCACTCATCCGTTTTGATCAATCTTGATGGAGAGTATGTACTTACTGACCCGGTGTTCAGCGAAAGGGCTTCACCAGTACAGTGGATGGGGCCGAAACGTTTCCACCCGCTACCTTCGTCTCTGCAGGATCTGCCGGCGTTAAAAGCCGTAGTAATCAGTCATGATCACCACGATCACCTGGATAAAACCAGCGTGCGCACACTGGATAAGAAAGTTGAACGCTTTGTTGTCCCTACAGGGGTAGGCGATTACTTACGGGAGTGGGGAGTCGCTTCAAGCAAGATTATCGAGCTGGCCTGGTGGCAGTCCTTTTCACTAGGCAGTCTGCAATTGACGGCCACTCCGGCGCAACACTTTTCCGGGCGCGGCCTTATTGATAGGGATAGAACCTTGTGGGCCAGCTGGGTAATTACAGGACGCGAGGCACGAATCTTCTTTAGCGGTGATAGTGGCTATTTCGGTGGCTTTCGGGAAATCGGTGAGCGCTTCGGCCCCTTTGATCTGACCCTGATAGAAACCGGTGCTTACAACGATCTGTGGAGTGAAGTCCATATGTTACCGGAGGAGAGTGTGCAGGCTCATTTAGATCTGCGTGGCCGTGCCATGGTTCCTATCCACAACAGTACTTTTGATCTTGCCCTGCACGACTGGTTTGAACCTCTAGAGCGCGCGTTAATGGCCGCAGAAGCTCATGGGGCAACAGTTCTTTCACCTGTTATCGGTGCTCCGGTGAATGTGCGTACGCCCGCCCCAACACAGGCCTGGTGGAGGAAGTTTACTGTAGAAGGGCAGGTTGAGCTGGCTACTCAACCATAAAACCGGTCTTGCCAACTCAGTTGAGTTTCTTTCGAGAGGGAAATGCAGATGGATAAACAATTTATATTGATAACCGGAGCTTCGTAGGATATGGGCAAGGGCTCTGCCTGAGGACTGGCTTTAAAGGATTTTGTCTGCACACCTGCCCGATGTCGGGATCGAGTGGCCGACCTAAATAAATAGGATTTGAGTTATATTGGGATAGTAGTAAATGAAATCAAAGACTGTATTAGTTACGGGAGCTTCTTCGGGAATCGGCGAAGCATTTGCGTATGAATGTGCTAAAAGAGGTGCAAACCTAATTTTGGTTGCTCGATCTGAAGACTCCTTATCGAATATCGCAACAAAAATTAATGAATTATACCCGGTAGATACAAGCTTTATTCCTATGGATTTAAGTGTGGAAGGATCTGCGCAAAAGCTCTTTGATAAAACTAAAGAGATGGGTTTTGAAGTTGACATTCTCATTAATAACGCAGGTTTTGGCAAGTGGGGAAGCTTTGAAAGCTTCACCCTTGAAACCTATAGGGATATGTTGCAGCTCAATATTAATACCCTTACAGAGCTGTGTTACTTATATCTACCAGAGATGAGGCTCAAAAAAACAGGAGGTATCATTAATGTTGCCTCTGGAGCAGCCCTGATGCCGGTACCTTATGCTGGCGTCTACTCTGCATCCAAAAGTTACGTACTGAATTTTTCGGAAGCTCTGCACAATGAACTACAAGGAACCGGTGTAACAGTAACCTGCCTTTGCCCCGGTGGAACCAAGACAAATTTTGCCGAGGTGGCGAATAATCAAGTCATGGTGGATGAAAGTATCTACGAAACTGCCGAGTCTGTCGCTCAAGTAGGGTTAGAAGGATTCTTGTCTCAAAAAAGTTATGTATTGTCAGGTAAGCAAAAGTGGGCACTGGTTTTACTTTCTCGGCTATTGAGTCGAGCGCAACTACTGCGTCTATCGGGGAAAGTATTTAAGCGTATTATAAGTAATGAAAAGACATAAATTTTCACTATTTTACTAAAGCTGGACTGTCCACTTGGACCCTGCTGTGGGCCATATTGATAATCTGGGAGGAATATATCCCTGCTGACTCTGGAGGAGCAGAATACTGGTATGCCGTTGAGTGGTATTTTTACGCTTAAGTTGGTAAAGGTTGTCTAAATATCCAGGGTTAAAATGATCTATCAGTATTTTGTTGCGGTTGATAACAGTCACTTTGGAAGTTGGATTTAGGCTATTTAGGGGTCGAGCCTGTCGTTATATTCAACGAATAGGGTAAAGATTAGAATGGATTCTGGGTAAGTTGTCTTAAAAGGTAGGGCTCTGTCTTTTTTTGCAAGATTACAGGATTTTGTGTTGGTTTGGCTTTGCTTAAAGCTATGAAAGGCTACTCTCGTGGAGATTTTCATTTTTAAATAAATACGGTTCTTTGCTTATTTTTTTGCTTGGCTATTAATTTTCGTGTCTTAGTTGACATTATGGATTGCGCCGAATTAAAAATTGGGGTGTCGCTAATTGCATTGGTGATAGTAATTTTATTTAGCTAGGGAAAGTTTATGCGAATATTGTTGTCAACGATTTTTTTTGTGCTTGTCGTTTCTGTGGGATCTGTGTCTGCAGGAACTGCCGAGCCAGTCTCTTTTACTCGTGGCGAAATATTGTCTTTTTATTACCAGTCAGACCTCTTGGCGCGTCAGTACCAAGTTGATGTGCTGTTGCCTAAAGAGTACGATCCCGAGAACGATACCGTTCAATATCCAGTTGTTTATATGGTGGATGGTTATCTCGATTTTCCAATGATGGCTCCAAATTTCTTCAAGCAGAGTGCAACAGGAAAGATTCCGGCTTTTATTTTTGTCGGTATCGATTATGTTAATGATAGTTTGGGGAAGTTGCGGCGTCTCGATTTGACGCCAACTGCTGTGGAGATGGATGGGGAAATTCAGGGGGGTGGTGCGAATCAGTTTCTTGAGTTTATCAACGAAGAGTTAAAGCCCTTTATTAACAATACTTTCCCTGCTGACCAACAGGATCAGACCTTTATGGGGCATTCTTTAGGGGGATTGTTTGCTCTTCATACTTTGTTTACTCAGCCAGATAGCTTTCATCGTTACATCATAGCAAGCCCTAGTGTCTGGTGGGATGATAAAGTGATTCTTGCCAAGGAACGACATTATGCGGAATATAATGCAGATATGAATAAGCATATATTCATGTTTGTCGGTAAGGAAGAGGGGTTTATGGTGAAGGACATGAAACAACTTGTGCGCAGGTTGGAGTCGCGCAATTATCCTAGCCTTAAATTGTCGAAAAAGGTATTTAAGGGGGAGAATCACCTAACGGTTCCAGCGGTGGGTTACAATATCGGGATTAGGGAAATATTTAAAGAAGATTAACGCTTTAGCTGCTTGGTTGACCTCTTTTGTACCTCTGCGAATTATTCTTGCCATCCTGTTTGATGTTGGGCACATAAAGATTTAAGGTTCATAGGATGAAAATGGTAAACTTCAGAGGTGCCGCTATTTTAATAGTACCAATGTTAGCTAAGGGGCAATGATCTTTGGATTATAACCAAGCTCGAAATCCCAGAACCCACACGGTGTCGTATACTTTTTCTCCCTCTTCGCGTTCAAAGTCTGCAGTTTTTCCGATATTGCGATATTGATGTATGCCAATATAAGGAGAGAATTTCGGATGAAGTTCATAGCGTAAACGTATACCAATTTCTATTTCAGATAGACCAGATCCTCCGTCTGCGCTTCTGTCATTTTGCCCAAAAAAATCAAATTCTGCACGGGGCGCTAAACTGAATTTTTCTGAGAGTTTAAATGTATAAACCCCTTCTATACGAAGGGCAGTGCTGCCGCTTCTACCAAGGAAAAATACCGCGTCCATCTCAAATGAGTAGGGGGTCTCGCCAATAATACCAATTGCAAACCAATTGCGGCTGGTATTCTCCAGGTAAAAATCATGACGAATTCCTGCGAGAATATTCCAATTAGCAGAAACTGAGTGGCTGTAAATGCCCCATAGTTCATTCTCCTCTGTCTCTCCGTTGGAGCGTTCGTAGTCTACTTCTGCGGATAGCTTGCTTTTGTCTGTACCATAGCTGATGTCCCCCTCAATGGTGGCTCCGTTATTACCTTGTAGCTCAAATTGATCAAGGCTGAGCTTGGCGATAGGTTTGTCTTCTATGAGGGTTGCATCATTATTATTAACTCCAGATGTGGAGTGATACTGAAGGCCATGATGTAAATCCTCCTGGGATTGTCCTTCTATAGCCAGCATCCCGATAAGTAGGGAAAACGTCATCGCTGGAGCTATCGATACTTTACGCAGAAGAATTTTACTGGCCTCTCGTCTGGATTCCCGCTTATCCCATATTGGCTTGGTAAAACCTATGATGTTCAATGAATAGAAATCTTTCTGTAGAGATAGTGAGTGTATGTTGAGTAGAACTATAGGGTTTATATAAGACACCTTTTGCCTTTTTTAGACCCTTTTTCTCTGATGTAATAATTTCATACGTTTATGAGAGGCTGTCTCTGTATTACGCCATTTTATCAAGCTTAGAGTTTGTTTTTGTAAGTAATATATTCCAGTATAAATACTTTGTCTTTCTGACCTTTCAATTTCGATAAAGTCCCTCTGTTCATAAATTCTATGAAAAAGTATGAATTACAACTGTAAGCCAAGTAAATCCTGGTTTCCTGCTGCATCTACTTGGCGGTTAGTCAGTTATAAACAGAACGTTTTATAGCGTAGGGGGCTAAAACCAGACGCGAAAACCAATCACCCACACGGTGCTATAGACCTTTTCCCCTTCTTCGCGGGCAAAATCTGCGGCATTGCCTACGACTCGTTCATGGTGAACGCCAATATAGGGGGAGAATTTTGGGTGAATTTTATAGAGTAGCCGCAAGCCTGTTTCTATTTGAGACAAACCACTGCCACTGCCAGCGATTTCATCATTTTGGCCAAAGAAATTCAGCTCCAGCCGCGGAACAAGGCTCACTTTTTCTGCGAGCTTTGCATCATATTCCCCTTCCAAGCGAAAAGCTGTACTGCCGTTCCTTGCCAGAAATAGCACTGCATCCATTTCTAATGAATAAGGGGTTTCTCCAGCCAGCCCAATCGCCAGCCAATTGCGGCTGGTCGTTTCCCGCTGCAGGTCGTGTCGGTAGCCGGCGAGGAAATTCCAATCTTTCGAAATGGATCGGCTGTAGACCAGCCATCGCTCATTTTTCTCTGTTTCTCCTCCTCCCCGCTCAAAGTCCACTTCCAGCACTACTTTATTGACGTCATCTCCATAACTGATATCACCTTCGATTGCCGCGCCGTTCATGCCGCGTCGTTCGAATTGGTCAAGGCTGAGTTTGGCTACCGGCTTGTCCCCTTCCTCGACCATACCATGGTCCTCTCCAGCGACTGAGCCTTCTGAGCGGGATTGGAAGCTGTGATGCTGGTCTTGCTGATTTTGCGCTTTAGCTGCTTGAACACCCAGTTGCATGCACAGGGTAACAACGATTATCACTGTCGCTTTGGTATGGGGAGTGCGCTTCATACCACGCGCACCTCCCGGAAAATACCGTACGTGCGATAAAGCATTTGGCAGTGTAATGCCCAGCGCCCCCGGTTATCGGCATTTACCAGATAACTGATCTTGGCACCGGGCTGCACCATTACCGTGTGCTTGCGGGGCAGATACTCCCCGTCACCAGTTTCCAGCTCACTCCATAAACCGTGCAGGTGCATGGGCTGGGTGAGTAGGGTGTCGTTCACCAGAGTGATGCGCAGACGCTCGCCATAAGCCAATAATATTGGTGTGGCGTTTTTATATTTAACACCGTCAATGGACCATAGGTAACGAGCTGGATTACCGGTGAGATGTAGTTGTAGTTCTCGCTGCGGTTGGCGCCGATCTAATGATGGTGTGAGACTGCGAAGGTCCCTGTAGGTTAGGATGCGGCGGTTGTGGCGTTGCTGATGTTCACGCAGTCCAACACCGGGGTCATCCACTCCATTTTGGGGCGCGCGCGCGCGTAGGGCTACGCCATGGCCTTTTTCTGTTGGCTGGTGGACGATGGGGCTATTGCTCCCCAGGCCGGCGGGGGCCAGTTTGGCATTTTGCTCTTCTGCAGTAAGCTGTCTATCAGCAGCCCTAGCACCACCGGCACGAATGAATCCCATATCGCGTTTATCGAGTATTGGGATTGGGTCCATGGGGGGAACTTCGGCAGAGAGATTCTGAGCGGGCGTTAAGGTACCGCGAGCGTAACCGCCGCGATCGATCGCCTGGGCAAAAAGGGTGTAGGCTCTGCTCCCACTGGGCCTAACTACCACATCGTAGGTTTCCCCAGTACCTAGGCGGAATTCATCCACTCTCACCGGCTGAATATGCTGGCCGTCAGCACTCACCACGGTCATATCCAGATCGGGAATGCGTAGGTCGAAGATTGTCATGGCAGAGGCGTTGATAAAACGCAGCCGAACTATCTCACCGGGGGCAAAAAGGGCAGTCCAATTGTCTTCCGGAGTTTGTCCATTGATCAGGTAGCTGTAGGTGTAGCCTGTGACATCAGACACATCTCGATCAGACATGCCTGTGAAGTTCCATGGGTGTCGTTCACGCCAGGTTTTCTCTATGCCTTTCGCGCGCACATCATGCCAGAGATCTGTGGTGGTGCGGTGGCGGTGCCGATTGTAATAGTGGCCATCTTTCTTCAGGTTTGAATAAATCCGCTGGGGAGATTCATCGCTCCAATCGGAGAGCAACACTAAATAGTCCCGGTCATAGGTCACCGGGTCCCCCCCAGCTGGATCGATGACGATAGCTCCGTAGAGTCCCTGCTGCCTCTGGAAGCCGGAGTGACTGTGATACCAGTAAGTTCCGCTTTGTTTGACTTTAAAACGGTATCGAAAATTTTCTCCTGGCCTAATACCGGAGAAATTGAGCCCTGGTACACCATTCATCGGGTTGGGTACCCTGATGCCATACCAGTGGATCGAAGTGTTTTTATCTAACTGATTGAGGACGTTGAGAGTGACTGTTTGCCCCTCGCGCCAGTGCAGGATTGGGCCGGGAATAGAGCCGTTAACTGAAATTGCGTTGCGAGGTTGCCCGGTCAGGTTAACTGCCCTTTGGTCTACCTGCAGGGAGAAATTCTCGCCAGTTAAAGTCGTGGGAGGGGGGACTCGCGCCCTGGCGGGGTTAGGGAAGCCGGGCAGGCCCAGCAGGGCCATGCCGGCGCCGATTCCGGTTACAAAGGTGCGGCGCGAAACCGAGCCGCACCGCGGAGGTTTTGTCATCGACAGTCCTCAGAACTGTTCTCCGGCCGCGTTGATTTCTGCATAAACCACACTGCTGCCGTCCTTGTTTAACTGCATTACCTGGTAGGGGGTAAAGCGATCGCCCATCTCCATGCCAGGGCTTCCGAGAGGCATACCGGGTACGGCTAGCCCCAAAGCGCCTTTGGGTGGATTCTGCAAAAATTGCTGAATCAGCTTGGCTGGCACATGCCCTTCGAAAACATAGCCTTCCTTGGACACACTGGTGTGGCAAGACTGGTAGCGGGGTTCGATTCCGTGCTGTTTTTTGACGCCGTTGAGGTCATCGACATCCTTTGCCACTACTTC
Organism: Microbulbifer sp. ABH2_005; assembly: GCF_056160005.1. Classification (NCBI taxonomy): domain Bacteria; kingdom Pseudomonadati; phylum Pseudomonadota; class Gammaproteobacteria; order Cellvibrionales; family Microbulbiferaceae; genus Microbulbifer; species Microbulbifer sp. ABH2_005. Next base: position 400,770 of record NZ_JBSWWI010000001.1, read on the forward strand.
GAAGCCGCTGCTGCGAGCGTGGTCCACCCAAACTTTGCAGCAACCACAGGTAGCGGATTTATAGGTAGTCAGGTGCTGCGCCTGAGATTCTTTGGGCTCGGTGGGTTCGGCGCAGGCACTGAGGGCTAATGTGGTAACAAGTGCGGCAATCGCGATTAAAAAAGATCGGTACATGGAATTACTCCTGTCATTCATATCAACTGGTCCACCACATCGCCAGCGCAGCATAGGTGCAGCTAGTGGTGGGCAAAAAAGATTTATTGGCGAAATTTACTGCTGGAGCCGAGGCTCAGATGGCAATAGGAGGCCGCAGGGCGCTTTCTGTGTCGGGGGAAGGTTTAAATATTGAGTAAGTAGTTGCCAGGGAAATTGGCCGCGAAAAATTCGGGATATTGGCGGAGATTAGGGCGAGGCTATTGCTCAATCCCGGGCAGCAACCGCATTCGATACCACAGTCGCCGCGGTGTTCACTGTGGCAATCATCGGCTTGATCCGCTTCGCAGTGGCCCTGTTCGCTGCTCTGCAAGCTCAGCATATTTGCAGGTTCCGCACAGGGCACGGCCGATGCCAGGCCGGCAAAGGCCAGCAGCAGTATCAGCAATAAGGTGCGAAGGTAGGCGGTGTACATAAAGTAGGCCTGGAGCAGTGTGTCGGTCAGTGTATGTGTGGGCAGCAGGGGGCGCAAGCACCGCGAGAGGTTGGAGGAGGGCGATGGAGAGCGTCCCGCTCTCCGTTGGTTTTACGCCGGTGTTGATTCGGAGCCTACAGGGTTATCGTTTCTAAAAACTGCCCTTTAGACAGGCCTTTAGGGTTTTCTCTAGGGTTTCCTCAGCGGCAAGTGATAGTCCTGATGTCGCAGCAGATCGGGTCCACACTCCAACCGCTCCAACCAGCTCAGGAAGCCTTCCTTAACTTCCTCAGAGGCAAAATAACCGCCGTGCTGGGGCACAATCATGGCCGGGTTCAGTTCTCGCACCATTTTCACCCACAGGCGACAGGCCCAGTTGCCCCCCATATAGCGCTGATGGAAACCTTCCATGGATGGAATATGGGAACCGAAGTCGTTGACTTCGCCCTCTTCACCACCGAGAGAAGCGCCCACGTCACCGGAAAACAGAATACGGCTTACCGGGTCGTAGAAACTGAAATTGCCGCAGGAGTGCATAAAGTGTGCGGGCAGGGCCCAGATTTCGCTGTCGGCAAAAGGCAGCACCGCGCCCTTGTCACTGATGGGTATAATACGGTCCTGCCAACGTTCACTACCGGCGCGCGAGGCGACAAAGCCGGAGACCAGGTGGGGTAGGAAGCGCGACCACAGTTTGGATACCGCCACCTTGCAGCGCGAGTGCAGCATCCAGCGCGGCAGTGAGGCAATGATGTCCGGGTCCTGGTGCGAGGCCAGGATATACTCCAGATCGTTCAGGTTCAGGTGGCGGCTGAGTTCGATGGTTAGGGGGGTGTAGGTGAGATCACCACCGGGATCAATCAGCGCACCCTGGGTGCCGCGGCGAATCACAAACTGGTTGGCCTGCACTCCATCGCTGCCATTCTGTTCTTTAACCAGATCGCAGAAACGCGCAACCAGGTGAGGGCCTTGCTCAAATAAAATGTCCACGCCGCGGCCCCTCTTATTTAATTAGGTCAAGGTACTGGCTGAGGCGCTCCTTGTTGACGGCGATACGTTCACTCATTCCTTGAGCGTGTTTCTTGGCATCTTCCAGATTGCCAGCCTGGCCTACCTGAATGACACCGACCATGCCCAAGGGCAGGTGCGGATCGCACTGGTACAGGTAAACGCCTTCCTTATTCAAGGTCACGCTGACTTTCTCGCCCATGCTGCCATTCCAGCTGTCGCCATCGGCCGGGGAGAGTACTGAGCGGCTGTTGTGAGCCATATCGGTGGGCAGGAAGGTGACAGTATCGCCCACTGCAACGTTCAGGAACGCGGGTTCGAAAGTCATCATGCCGTCCTTGCCCTGGTTCAGCATCTTAACTTCGTGATCTGCAGCCAGGGCGGACGTCGAGGCCATGACGAGTGCGAGAAGCGCACCGCGAAGAGAAATAGACGACATATTTACTTCCTGTTTTGAGTAGTCAGTGATGTTGTAGTGACTCTGCCCCTAGAAGGAGGCGAGACGCGCCGGATAGTAGCCCGGTGAAAATACGGAGAATTGATCTAGATCAATCGCGCAGACCCCGAAGAAAGTGGGAAAAAGTGCCAATACACCACTTGGGTAAAGGAGAGTCATATCTGTCTGTTAAGCGCTGCCCGTTGAAGGGAGATAAGGGGTAAACTGTGCGCCAATTTGACTGGGTGACGCTTTGGGGGAATAACCTTGGCTGCTAAACGCAAAACTGCCTATGTATGCAATGAATGTGGCGCTGACTACACCAAGTGGGCGGGGCAGTGCAGTGCTTGCGGTGCCTGGAACAGTCTCTCTGAAGTGCGTTTGGGGCCGGAGCACAAAGACAGCCGAGCGGCCAATTTCACCGATGCCCAGAGTGGCTATGCCGGTGCCGCCGGTGCCGCCGGTGCTGGCAAGGTGCAGAAGCTCTCGGAAATCGACCTGAGCGAGCTGCCACGCATTCCCACTTCCGCCTCGGAACTCGACCGGGTGCTGGGGGGCGGCCTGGTGCCGGGCTCAGTGGTGTTGATCGGCGGTCATCCTGGGGCCGGTAAATCCACGGTATTGCTACAGACTCTGTGCCACCTGGCTACTACCATGCCAGCGCTGTATATCACCGGTGAGGAATCCCTGCAGCAGGTGGCTATGCGCGCCAAACGCCTGGGCCTGCCCACCGATTCCCTGCAGCTCCTCAGTGAAACCGATGTGGAGCGCATCTGCCTGGCGGCCAAAGAGGTGAATCCACGCGTGATGGTGGTGGACTCTATCCAGGTGATGCATATGAGCGATGTGCAGTCCGCTCCGGGCTCGGTGGCCCAGGTGCGTGAGAGTGCTGCTTACCTGACCCGCTTTGCCAAGCAGACTGGTACTGCGCTGATTTTGGTGGGCCATGTCACCAAAGACGGCAGTTTGGCCGGCCCCAAGGTGTTGGAACATATTATTGACTGCTCCATTCTGCTCGAAGGTACTCACGACTCCCGCTTCCGCACCCTGCGCGCCCATAAAAACCGCTTTGGTGCGGTGAATGAGCTGGGGGTGTTTGCCATGACCGAGCAGGGCCTGAAAGAAGTTTCCAATCCCTCCGCTATTTTCCTGCAACGCGCTGAAGAGATCGCCGCGGGATCGGTGGTGACTTCCGTGTGGGAGGGCACCCGGCCGCTGCTGGTCGAACTGCAGGCTCTAGTGGATGACAGCAGCCTCGGTAATCCGCGCCGGGTGGCGGTGGGCCTCGACCAGAACCGCCTGAATATGCTGCTGGCGGTGCTGCACCGCCATGGCGGCGTCTTGGTCGGCGATCAGGATGTGTTTATCAATGTGGTGGGCGGCGTCAAGGTAATGGAAACCAGTGCCGACCTGACCCTTTTACTGGCGGTTGTTTCCAGCTTCCGCAATCGGGTCTTGCCGCGGGATCTGGTGGTATTCGGTGAGGTGGGACTTTCCGGTGAGATCCGCCCGGTGCCCTCGGGCCAGGAACGCCTGCGCGAAGCCGCCAAGCACGGTTTCCGCAAGGCGATAGTGCCCGCCGCCAACCGCCTGAAAAACGATATCGAGGGTATGGAAATGCACTCAGTGAAAACCCTGGCGGAAGCCCTCTCCGTGATCGACATGAGTTGAGCCGGATGAGTGCCCGCACACCCAGGCGCAACCTTATCTGCTGGCAATTATTACTCGGTGCAGTGTTCATTCTGGCCGCGAAAGTTCAGGCCTATGAGCGCATTGCTTCGTTGAACCTGTGTCTGGACCAAGTACTGCTGAACTGGGCACAACCTGCGGATATTGCCTCTCTGACCTGGCTGTCCGCCGCCGAACAGTATCGCTCCCTGCCGATTCCCGAACACGTTCAGCTCAATCGCGCCCGCGCCGAGGAGCTGCTGCCATTAAAGCCAGATCTGGTGCTTGCCGGGCAGTACGGTGCCCAGCGTGCGGCGGAGCGGCTGCAGTCTCTGGGGGTGAATGTGGTAACTATTCCCGATGCCTACAGCCTGGAGCAGTTACAACAACAACTCGGTGCTTTAGAAGCCGTACTGGGCCCGCTCCCACCGCTGCAACAGCAAAAACGCGCGCTGGCGCAACTACTCGATCAGCCCGTCGCAAAACAGCGCGCCAGCGCGGTGATTCTCTCCGCCAATAACATCACTTACGGCAGCGGCATGCTGGAGCATCAGCTGCTGCAGCGCGCCGGTTTTGACAATCTCGCCAGCGCTCAGGGGCTGGCTCGTATCAGTCTGGAAGAAGTGATCGCCCTGCAGCCGGATTTGTTGGTGTTCTATGGTAGCGAACAGCATTTCGCTCTGGCTTATCTGGCCGCTCGCCACCCGGTGTTACAGCGCTATATCGATAGCGGTCGCACCTATACCCTGCCGAAACAACTGAGCCTGTGCCCGGTACTTGCGATGGTGAATACGTTGCAGCAGCTGATGGAAAAGAGGGAAGCCCTTGTTCAAGCACAATAAAAACGCGGTTTTTCTATTGCTGGCGGCCCTGCCGCTGGCCCTGCTCGGGGCATTGGGCAGCGGCCCGGTTTCGGTGGATCTTTCCAGTGCGCTGGCTGAGGGCTGGAGTGGCCAGAGTAGCGATGCGGTGATCCTGTGGCAGTTGCGGCTGCCCCGCGCTCTGTTGGCGATATTGGTGGGCGCTGCCCTGGGAATGGGCGGCGCGGCCATGCAGGGGATGTTGCGCAATCCCCTGGCGGAGCCGGCCCTGCTCGGTGTTTCCAGCGGTGCGGCTTTGGCGGCGGTACTGTTTCTCTATTATGGCGCCGCCTGGAAATCCGGTTGGCTGCTGCAAGCTCTGGCTATCGGTGGTGCCTTTAGCGCGGCGGCGGCGGTGTGGCTGTTGGCGGGGCGGGGCGCCAGTGCCGGGCGGCTGGTGTTGGCGGGTGTGGCTATTAACGCTTTCCTATCGGCACTGATTGCGCTGGCGCTTAACTATGCGCCGAGCATGTTCGCCATGCAGGAAGTGGTGTTCTGGTTGATGGGCTCGCTGGCCAATCGCGGCTGGGATCAGCTGTTTTTGGCATTGCCCTTTTTGGCCGTGGGGGTGCTGTGCCTGTTTTTCACGCGCAATTATTTGCGCGCGCTGGCCTTGGGCGAAGACAGCGCAGCTTCCTTGGGTTTCCAGAGTCGTGCCTATCCCTTTCTTATTCTGCTGGGTATTGCCAGTGCCGTGGGTGGTGCTGTGGCAGTAGCTGGCACCATCGGTTTTGTCGGATTGGTGGTGCCGCACCTGGTACGCCCTCTGGTGCGCCAGGACCCCGCCCGCTTACTGTGGATCAGTGCTTTAGCTGGAGCGTTGCTGTTGCTGCTGGCAGATATCCTGGTGATTAATTTTGTTGGCGCGCAGGAGCTGCGCATTGGTGCGGTCACTGCCTTTATCGGTGCACCTTTTTTCTTCTGGTTAATTTTGACGGCGCGCAGGGGGCAGTGGTTGTGAGTATTGCGGGTGAGCAAACGATCGAGGCCGCTTGCATTGAGCTGGGGCTAGAGCGTGGGCGCAAGAGTGTCCTGCGTGGAATCCATTGTGCATTTAAGCCCTTTGAGCTAACCGCTGTGGTGGGGCCCAATGGGGCTGGTAAGAGCAGTCTGTTGCAGTGTCTGTCAGGAGTTCAAAATCCCAGTAGCGGGCGCGTAGAGTTAAATGGTCTGGCCTCTGGGCAGATGAAGGCGGCCCAGCGCGCGCGGCTGGGGGCTTTCCTGCCGCAGTCGGAAACTCCGGCCTGGTCTCTCAGTGCGGCGGATATGGTGGCGCTGGGATTACTACCTTGGGGGCGTCTGCCGGATCGCGAGCAGAGAATTCAACAGGCGTTGTTATTGGTGGATGCGCAGGAATTTGCCCAGCGCCCGGTCACTCAATTGTCCGGTGGCGAGCTGCGCCGTGTGCAATTGGCCCGCCTGTTAGTGGGGCGGGCGCCGTTGCTGATTGCCGATGAGCCCACCGCGGCGCTGGATATTCGTCATCAGCTTCAGCTGATGCAGAACTTCCGCAGTCTGGCCGACAGTGGCAAAACCGTGGTGTTGGCACTGCATGATCTCAGCCTGGCGGCACGATTTTGTGATCGGATTCTCTTGATGCTGGATGGTGAAATGCTGGCACAGGGAATACCGCAGGAGGTGCTGACCCCGGCGCTGATTGGCGAAGCTTACGGAGTGAGTTGCGAATTCCGCTGGCGCGATGGTATCGCCGATTTTGTGCCGCTGGATTTGTTGCGGAAATCCAGCGGCTAGAGTTATTCATCTCAACCAAATCGCCGGCGCGGGGGCTGCGGCCGCCCCATTGCGGGTCCGCGGCGGAAGTCTTCGGACGGTGTGCCTTTGTAGCAGCGCGGAATTATTGGCCACTCTTCGGTGAGGAAATAGGCATAGGTGCCCTGGGGGAATTCCGGGGTGCGCACAAAGCGGCCATTGCACTCATCGAGGGAGCCCGCCCCTTCAACATACTCGTAGTCCGCCACAAAGGTGCCGTCGTAATAGCCGCCAGGTTGCTTACTGCCTTTTGGTCGAGGTCCAGATTTTACCCGATAGCTGGAATGCATTTTTACGATACTAGATTCCCCACTCATGCCATCTTCATAGCCATACAATGCGTAAATGGGAAAACCATCTGCGGCCCAACCAATCAATGGTGAATGCTGCTGTGGCGTTACATGCAATCGTGTTAGCAGTCCAGTGGGCAGGCCGTGATAGTGGTAGGCGCCGTTCGGTTGAACATGGGCATAATTGTCGTCCACACCCAGAGGCACGGCACCGGAGAGTGCCTCGTAGCGCCAGATACCGCGGTTGCCCAAATACCATTCCGCCGCGCTGGGATCAAAAGGCACGCCGTTAATGCCAATGCCAAAATTTTGCAGAGTTACCGGCGTGGATTTTTTTGCCACTTTGGGGTTTGCAGGCACTCGGTATTTGTAACGCTGGATCTCTATTTCGTGGGGATTACCGGAGTTGGGGAAGGCGCCGGTTTTGTGTATGGAAATACCGTTGGCCTCAATCACCCGCCAAGGGCCCTCAATAGTGACTTTAATACGGCTCGAGGTGATCGGGTCACGGTCGGCGGGGACTTTATATTGCAGTCCTTCTGACTGTACCACCCGGTGCTTGCGCGCCGGTGGTCTGCCATTAGCGCGATCCTGAATAGGGGCCCTGGCAATATCTAATTGGTCTGGCACACAGACCAGGCTTTGCTGTTCAGATAAGCTGAAGCACTGTCCTGCGCTGTGATTGATGGTGCAACTGCTGCCAGTAGAGAGGCTCTGGCAGGCCTCAACGGCAGTTTGTGGCAGATGGCCCAGGGCCGCGGGGGCAACACAGGCGAGGCTGAATAAAAACCACTTCTTCATACGACATTTCCAAACTGCGCGGCCCCTGGGAGGCCGCAAAATTTACTGAGAATCCTTTTCTTTATCTTTGCGAGGTCCACGGCCTTCCATTTTTGTCGGTACACACAGTATTTGTTCTTCCTGAGGGGGTTTACGGCAAGTTCCCTCTAAAGTACCGCGCGGGGTTTCCACAGTGCAGGCATCACCCTCAGACTTGCCGTTACAGGCATCAAAAGCCTCCTGAGGGGGTTTGCGCGGTTGTGCCGTAGCGGTGGAAATCAAGGCCAATAGGGCGATAGGTAAAATGACTTTATGCATGGTGTGCTCCTTGGGGGCGGATGGGGTTTGCCTGCACCCAAATGTGCAGATTGTGGTGACACCGGTGGCCGGTACTCCTTTCTCAGGGATATTTTTTAACCAGCACTTGCAAGCCAACATAGTTCAGGAATGCGTAAGCAATGTGGATTTCTGGTAAAGAAGTGTGCAAGCGAGCAAGAGGCTGAGAGGCGTTTGAAAACTGATTTTTATTGAAAATTACCCCGTGGATTTAACGTCTCACTTTCGCTGGGGAAGCGTCAGCCACGCTGTTATACTTGCCGCCGCTTTGGGTGCCCAGCAGTGCAATGTCACTTGGCTGGGGTAAACGGGAAGTCCGGTGATGTGTACACAGAGTCCGGCGCTGCCCCCGCAACGGTAAATCATTTTTCTTTGCAAAATGACAAGCCCGATACCGGCCCTCGGCGCTAAGCCGGAATTTTTAAATCCGGCCTCGAGGATAAAGCGGAGGGCTTTGTCTGGTCAGTGTGTCCGCCTGGGTTGCGCACCGATTGTACTCACCCTCCCTCAATCCGTTTTTCTGTTCGAGATTGGGGAACCACAATGAAAAAAACTTTATTAGCCGCTGCCGTTTTTAGCGCGGCGCAACCGCTGTTGTCTTTGGCTGAGAACCTTGAAGAAATCACGGTGACCGCCAGCCGTCTGGATCTGCCCAAAAGCCAGCTGGGCGTCTCTGTTTCAATTCTTAATGCTGCCGATATCGAGCGCTTGGGTTATACCAGCCTGCTGGATGTGATCCGAACACAGCCGGGTGTGGCTGTCAGCAACAGCGGCGGTGCTGGCAAGGTCAGTTCCTTATTTATCCGCGGTGAAAGTAACTTCCGTACCCTGGTGTTACTGGATGGGGTAAATATTGCCGATCCCACCACACCGCAGGTGGGTGTCCAGTTACAACACCTGCAGGCTGCGGATATTGAGCGTATTGAAATGCTGCGCGGCCCTCAGGGTATGCTCTATGGTGCAGGTGCCGGTGGCGTGATCAATATTATCACCAAGAAGTCAAGCGAAGCGGTGCGCGCAACGGCAGGGGTAGAGGCTGGCCGCTACGGCACCGAGCGTACAAGTGCCAGCCTCGGTGGCAGTGCTGGCTCCTGGTATTACGATCTGAATGTCTCTGATTTTTCCAGCGATGGTTTTAATGCGAGAGAAATGGATACATCGGGGGAAAAGGATGGTTATGAAAACTTTACTGCAAGTGCGCGCCTCGGCTATCAGGTAAATGACACCCTCTCCCTGGAGGGACAATATCGAAAAACCGATGCCGAAACAGAGTTTGATGGCTGCTATTCATTGACACCCAACGATTGCCTGAGCCGCTATGATCAAGAGCTGTTTAGTCTCAGTGGTAATTATCAAATAGATTCTTGGAATCACCAGCTGAGTTTGTCGCAGCAGGGGATTGATCGGGTTGAGGGCATCAGTCCCGGCGCGATGCTGTTCACTACACAAGGTGAAATTCGAGAAGCCAATTATATCGGTAGCAAAGTACTCGCTTCAGGTAAATTACTCTGGGGTGGGGAATACGAACAAACGGACTTCTTCACTCGATTCGGCAGTTTTACCCCTTCCAAAGAAGTATTAGAAAGCACTGGTGTTTTTACCGAGTGGCACAGTAATTTTGCCGAAACAGTTTTCTACACCCTGGGTTACCGCCGTGACAGCCTGGAAACTGAGAACCACAATAGCTGGCGAGTATCCGCAGCTATTCCGGTTGCTATTGGCGAAGAGCAGCGTGTGAAGTATCGCGCAAGCTTGGGAACGGGCTATCGCGCGCCTAGCCCCAATGAAATCAGTTTAAATAATTCTGCTGGTGTGGCGTTAGTGGGTCCGGAGACCAGTCGTGGTTATGAGTTGGGATTGGAATATCAGTGGGCGCAGCTGTTACAGGCGGAGCTGACCTATTTCGACCAGGAAATTACAGATGCAATTGTTCATAATCCTGATGTGGGCTATTTGGGTATTTATGAACAGGATGATGGCGAGAGCCAATCGGAAGGCATTGAACTATCCCTGAATGGTAGCTTGAATAGCGGTTTAGATTGGCATGCTAGCGGTACTTGGCTCGACACAGAGAATAGCACTGGTGCTGTGCGTGAGGGCGTTCCCCAGCGGGTTTATAACTTTGGCCTCAGCCAGCAATTGTTGGAGGATAAGTTGACGTTAACCGCTAATTGGCAACGGGTAGAAGATCGTATTAATCGCATAAGGGAGAGCAATGGCTCCATTAGGGAAATTGCGTTGGAAAATTACTCCAAATTAGACCTGAACGCAGTGTATCGTCTTACCCCCAATATGCGGGTTAATCTACGCGGTGAAAATGTGCTGGACCGGAACTATCGCGAAGTTGCGGGTTATTACACTGCAGGGGCGGCAGTTTATGCGGGTATAGAATTTAGCCTGTAAAAACCTTTCGAGAGATGGCCCTTTGGGTTATCTCTCTGTTCACTCTCTTTTGACAATTCAACGACTCAATTCCGGTGTTTCTCTTCCCGGCGGCTACTATTGCAGCGTCTGGTTTTTTCTGGGAGCTATTTTGTGGCGGTATTTAGTAATAATGGCGTGGAATTGCATTTCGAAATTCGCGGAAATGGTCCCCGTCTGGTATTTCACCCCGGCACTCTCAGTGACCTCAGAGTAGCCCCGACGATTTTTGATTCCCCGCTGGCAAACCAGTTTGAAATACTGACCTTCGATCCCCGTGGCATCGGCCAGTCTAATTCGCCGCTCGGCTCCCCCAATATGGCCGATTATGCTCTCGACCTTAAACGCCTGATGGATCATCTCGGCTGGCGGGAGGCTTTTTTGTTGGGGGAGTCATTTGGCGGTATGGTTGCCCAGGAGTTTGCCTTACAGTATCCACAGATGGTGCAAAAACTTATTTTATTGGTCACCAGCTCTGGAGGTCATGGAGGCGCTTCATTTCCATTTCATAATTACGATATCGAGGCAATGAGCCTCGAGGAAAAAGTAAATTTGTGGGTGACAGCAGGGGACCGGCGTTTACAAACTGCCGGCGGAATAAACTCAGAATCCGCGCTTTATGCTACTTTAAGCCGTTATTATCGACAAGTCTGTGAACTGGCCGCGAAGAAGCCTGAGGGTGCCCTATGCCGTTCGCGACAGCTCCAAGCGAGAAAGGGTCACGATACCTTTACGCGCTTACCGGAACTGGAAGTGGAGACACTGATCTGCGCGGGACGCTATGATAGTGTTGCTCCTTTTGAAAATCAGCAGGCCCTATTCCAGCAGATACCCAATGCACGTTTGGCTATTTTTTCCGGCGGTCATAATGTCCTCTGGCAGGACGATCTGATTTGGAATTTTATTTCCGAATTTATGGTGCTGGCTGATTAAAAATGAATGTAAGTGAGCTTTATCAGTTCCCTTCCTATTATTTTAGTATTCGATGGTTTTTATGAGCTCAGAATCACAAGATAAAAATAGTCGCCATAAGGCGCGAATGCAGAACCGTAAGAAAATTGTGGATGAGGCAGTTTCCAAAGCCCTGGATGAGCGCGGTATCGTGATTCTCTATACCGGCGATGGCAAGGGCAAAACTACTGCGGCTATGGGTACTGTCACTCGAGCCCTGGGCTTTGGTTACTCCACCGTGGTGACTCAGTTCATTAAGGGGACCTGGGAGTGTGGAGAAAAGAACCTGTTAATGGGAGCTGCCCATCCGTTGCAATGGCACCAAATGGGTACGGACTTTACCTGGGAAACTCAGGACTTTGAGGCCGATAAAGCCGCGGCGATGGCACTTTGGGAGAAGGCGCGGGAAGCGTTGCGGGATGAACGGGTTTATCTGGTGGTTTTGGATGAGCTTACCTACGCCCTGAATTACCGTTGGTTGGACAAAGAAGCAGTGTTACAGGCGATACAACAGCGTCCCAGGGAGCAATCGGTCATTATTACCGGGCGAGGGGCCAAACAGTACCTGAAAGATATTGCCGATACTGTGAGTGAAATGCGTGCGGAAAAACACGCGTTCAATACCGGGGTTGCCGCCCGCAGGGGCATAGAGTGGTGAACCTGCCTTCGCAATAACCATAATCAAAGTAGTGACTATGAAGGGTTGGGTTGGATTGGATGGAACCGGTGGACAGGTGATGGTTAGTAAAAAAGGTGATGGTGAGTAGAGATGCTGGATAAAGGCTTTGGCTGTCTCAGAGTATATACAGCCAAAGCCCCTACTGGCTCTACTTATTCGACTTCCGCCAACTCTTGTGCCGCTTCTCGGGCAGCCAGCTGCGCCATTAGCTGGCGTCTGACGCGCATCGGAGTGGTGCCAAACCAACGATAACAGGCGCGGTTGAAAGAGCTCTGTTCGCGATAGCCCAGCATATCGGAAATCTGGGACATGGGTGGCTGTTTACCGCTTAAATAGTATTCGGCGCGCTCCCGGCGAATGCGATCTAACAGATCTTCAAATACCAAGTCACGGTCCCGCAGCCGCCGTTGTAAGGTGCGTTTGTGCATACCCAACTGGTTGGCCACCTCTTGCAGGCTGCAGCGCTTTAATGGCATCAGGCAGTAGATTAGCTGCTGCACCTGCTCTATTAAACTGGATTCTCCCTGCTGCAGAAGCTCTTCGATGTAGGTTTTCAACAGTGGGCGCAGGCTTGGATTGCACTTTTCGGTGGGCTGTAGCAGGGAGCTACTATTTAGGATGAACGCATCTGTTTCCTTGCCAAAGCGCACCGGAACCCCAAAAAAGTTTTCGTAATGGCTGTGTAACGGCCGCTCGGCTTTTAGATGGACGCTTTCCAGTTGAAAGTTGCTGCCGCACAGGTGCTGGAGGGCCACGAGTGATACGCCGAGCAGAAATTCCCGGCACTGTTGCTGGGCGAGGGGGGAGTCCTCGCCGAGCTGGGCTTCGAGGTCATCGACACAAAGAAAGTCCAGGTGCGTATGCTTGCCTTTTTTGGTGAGTTCAACCCGCAGATTATAGGGTGAGTTACCCAGCTGTTTTATCGCTGCGTTCAGAAACTCTCCGAGGGTAAGGGACTGCAATACTGCCGCCCCAAGGGAACCCAGTGCGGCGGCACCTTGGCTGTGAGCGAGGCGCAGGCCAAAGTCAGCACAGTTCAATTGGCTAGCGGTCTTGTGTACCAGTTCGGCGACCTGATCAAGCGCCAGATATCCATCCAGGCTTTCCACCTGGTGGGGGTTGATACGTGAGCTGATTAGCAGGGCTTCAGGGCTAGCTTTTAATTGGCTCACCAACTCGTAAAAGCCTGTTAACAGGGTCGTTCTTATTTGTTGAGTCAATTTTTATAAATCCTGTGAATTCCCTGGGAAAAAATTGCTGTTATACATTTCCCAGGGTGAAGGGGTTAATCCGTCGGAATAGATCGAATAAGGGCGGAACCCAGGGATAAAAAAGAGCCTTACGGCCCATGGTATTTATCAAGTGGGGTTTTATAGCGACTGAATTAGAGGACAGTCTTCGGCCAGGGCCTGCTCTGAATTGACGTCCTGTAATGTCTGTAATGGAGGGCAATAGCAATCTTTACCTTCTCAAAGAAGGTAAGGTAGGGCACAACCACGGTGCTCGTCCTGAGCGGAAAAAATAAATGATAGTTAGATCAGGGCAGGTCTATGCTGGCGATAATCCGCGTATCGATCTCCGCAAAATGTTATTACGGAGTAATGTTACTCGTTTTATTTAGATGTTTTAAAGGCCATTGGTAACTTCAGGGTGCTTCTCGAATACTGCCCTGTGGAAAATAAATCTTTTTATTGATCCTTTTGGGGTAATTTATCCCCTTTTATCTCTTTTAAGCTCTTTTTGTTTTATGACGACTGCGTCACCGGGAATATTAGTTTTTTAGTCAGGACTGACAATAAAATGCGGTATTGGCTCGGTGGTACCAATTGAGCTCAAGATTATAGTGATTTTGTTGAAGCGCTGTTGAGCTTTCTCTCCCAGTGAGGCGCTTTAATTTGCACATTTCTTTCAAAATTAAAAAGGCCCGCTAAAAGCGGGCCTTTTTAAAAATCGGAGCTTTAGCCACCGTAATAGGTTGCTGCACCGGGCCCAACGGGGAGGCCCAGGGCAAACACCCAGATATAGAACAGGGCTGTCCAGCCAACAAAGAAGAAGATGGAGTAGGGAATCATTGTGGCGATCAATGTCCCCATCCCCAGGTCTTTCTTATAGCGTGCGGCGAAGGTGATGATCAGACCGAAGTAGCTCATCATCGGCGTAATGACATTCGTCACTGAGTCGCCAATTCGATAAGCGGCCTGGATCACCTCCGGCGCATAGCCCAGCAGCATCAACATCGGCACAAAGATTGGAGCGGTAACGGCCCATTGTGCCGAGGCGCTGCCCAGCATCAGGTTCACAAATCCGCACATCATGATAAAGAACAGGAACAGCAGTGGGCCTGTCAGGCCGATACTCTGCAGGGCATCGGCGCCCAGTACGGCGAAAATAGTCCCCAGATTGGTCACCTTGAAGAAGGCGACAAACTGCGCAGCGAAAAACACCAGTACGATGTACATCCCCATGCTGTTCATACTTTTGGCCATGGCATCAATGACATCACGGTCATTCTTCATGGTGCCGACCACCTTGCCGTAGACAAAGCCGGGGATCGCAAAGAACACAAGGATTAGAGACACAATACCTTTCAGGAATGGCGAACCGGCTACCAGACCAGTTTCTGGGTTGCGCAGCACACCCCACTCGGGCACCACCGACAGGGCAAAAACAGCGGAGACCGCCAGAACCGCAAGGCCAGCGTACTTAAGGCCGCGTTTTTCATCGTCGGTAAGCGTACCAAGTTTGTCCTGGCTCAGGTCGACGGAGGCCTCATTGGGGTCGTACTTACCCAACTTAGGTTCAACGATGGCCATGGTGACCCAACTGCCAACAATGGTGATCAGGAAGGTACTGACGATCATAAAGAACCAGTTCACTTCCGGCCCAACGCTATAGGTAGGGTCGATCATATGCGCAGCGGATTCAGTAATCCCCGATAGGAGCGGGTCCACTGTGCCCAGCAGCAGGTTGGCACTGTAGCCGCCGGAAACACCGGCAAAGGCCGCTGCCAACCCGGCGAGAGGGTGGCGGCCCAGGGAGTGGAAGATCATAGCGGCAAGAGGGATCAGTACCACATAGCCGAGTTCAGAGGCGGTGTTGGAGATGATACCGGCGAATACCACGATCACGGTGACTGAGCGCTTGGAGGCCTGCAGCACCAGACCGCGAACGGCGGCACTCAGTAGCCCGGAATGCTCGGCAATACCTACCCCAAGCAGGGCAACGAGAACGGTACCCAGCGGCGCGAATCCGGTAAAGTTTTTCACCAGGCTGGTGACGATCATTCGAAGGCCATCGCCACTCATTAGGTTGAAGACCTCAATCACCCCATCGGGATCGCGTCCCGCCGCACCTACCGGGCGTGGGTCTGCCACAGACAGGCCAAAGTAGGAGGCTATACCGCTAAGTATCACCACACCCACAGCAAAGAGCGCAAAGAGGGTGATGGGGTGGGGGAGCAGATTGCCTAGCCACTCCACCACATCCAGGAAGCGGGTAAAGGCTGTTTTGCGTCCCGGCGGGCTTTCCTGCTGGTTGCTGGGGGAGGTCGTTGTGGTCATTGTGTGTCCTCAATTTCGTTAGCGAGTAGCCCTAATTGCCTCTGGGATACCCGTTAGCCCAATAATTGGCTGAAAAATGTGCTAAGGGCGCGATGATACACAAAAGTCCTTTAGGTAAGAATGCCGGCGCTGGAATGATATTGGTTAGTGGGTCGGTAAAACCCTGTTTAGAAGAGGGTTATCTTGGCAGGCTATTGAAACGAGGGGATACCTCTGCACAACTAATCGAAACTCAGGGGGTGGTGTTTTAGGTGGTCTGTTTGAGCCTCACGCATGCCGCCCAGAATTTCTTAATATGCCATAATCCGAAAACTCAGCAGTCAACCGAGGGGTGAAATAATGAAGATTGGAGTTTTAAAAACCGACGATGTGCGCAAGGAATTGGTGGGCGAATACGGTGAATACCCGGAGATGTTCGCAGACCTATTGCGCAGCCAGGACCCCACACTGGAGTTCTCTACCTATGAGGTACAGCACGGACAGTACCCAGCCCAGATTGATGAAGTGGATGCCTATTTGATTACTGGCAGTAAAACCGGTGTCTATGACGATAAGGAGTGGATACCACCCCTAATGGACTTCGTGCGGAAGCTACACGACCAGAAAAAACCTACCATTGGAATCTGCTTTGGCCACCAGTTGATCGCTCAGGCACTGGGTGGAAGGGCCCGCAAATCTGATAAGGGCTGGGGATTGGGGGTACATTCTTATGAAATGCAGGAAACACCCTCCTGGATGTCGGAGCCTACGAATAGCTTTAACCTGCTGGTTACCCATCAGGACCAAGTGGATACTCTACCTCCCGGCGGCCGTGTGCTGGCATCTAATGATTTCTGCCCAATGGCGATGCTCCAGGTTGATGATCATATGCTCACCTTCCAAGCCCACCCTGAATTTACCAAGCCTTATTCCAATAGCCTGATGGAATTGCGCCGAGAGGCGTTTGGTTCTGATGTAGTGGAAAAGGGGCAGGCCTCCCTACAAAACGATATTCACGAGAATATGGTTGCCAAGTGGATGTTGGAGTTTTTACGTAAATAGATTTTTAAAGGGGTAGCTAATGCTGCCCCGTTAGCTTGCCTCTAAGTTCCTAATATTCCCTTTCTTCCTGCCTTCAATTGGATGATTGAGCACATTTTATTGAGTTCATAATTTATTCAAAAAATTTTATTTATTAAGTTGGGCGCGGGTGTGCTCTTTTCTTTAGGCTTTGTTTTTTATTCTTCTATATTTTTACCGTGTTGGATTACATGCCCTTTTTCTAGGGTTTGCTGGCGCCATTTTGTTCAATTTATTGTAGTCATTCCCTGAATTTTTTTATTGTGGAGTATTGTTTCAATTTTTTGGCGTTTATATCGCTATTTCACTTCGAATAAAGTTTTGTACTTATTGTGTTAATTGTTTTGGGGGGAATATTATATCTGACTAAGCTGTTGAATATACTTAAACAGTGGGTTTTGTCTGGTTTTTCTTGTGTTGGTAATAGGGGTTTTGTTTTAGTATTTCGCTATTTTTCATGGGTTTCATGTGGGGATCGCTGGGGGACGGTCAACAATTTCGGTAAAGCTTGTAACTAATAAAATATAAATTGATTGATAATCAAAAGGATGGCTTTATGACGAATTTTAAGCGGACGCTGTTAGCAGCAACCATAAGTGTGCCGTTAATCGGAGGGCAGGCACTAGCGGCAGGTAATGTGAATGGTACTATTGATGGAACAGTTATCAGCAGTGGTGGGGGGGACCTGAGTAACGCTACTATTATTATCGAAAACGATAAGAATGGCTTCAAAAGAACTATGTCTACCGGTGGGGATAATGATTTTAGAGTAAATTTGCCCACTGGTATTTACAAGGTGACTGTTCAGAAGGACGGCTATCAACCTGCAGTGATTGAAGCCGTTTCCGTTACTATCGGTAGCTCTACCAAATTGGATATACCATTAACTTTTGGTGACTTGGAAGAGGTGGTTGTATTAGGGGAGGCAATTCCCCAGATTCGCACTGGTACAGCAGAATCTTCACTGAATATTGGTTTGTCAGATATAGAAATGCTGCCGGTTGCTCGTAATATTGAGTCGGTTGCTTTGCTCGCCCCTGGTACGGTTCTTGGGGATTCTGGATTTGGTGAAGATAAAGACTTGATATCATTTGGCGGTGCTTCTGTTGGGGAGAACGCCTATTATATTGATGGAATGAATGTTACTAATTTTCGTAATGGGCTAGGTGGAGCATCGGTACCTTTTGAGTTTTATGACCAATTCCAAATCAAAACAGGCGGTTATAGTGCTGAGTTTGGTAGGTCTTTGGGTGGAGTGTTTAATGCCGTTACAAAGAAAGGTACTAATGAGTTTGAATATGGTGTGGTCGCTTATTATGAGCCAGCAGCATTGCGCTCGGAAGCGCCAAATACGTTTTCAACAGATGGTACTCTTTACGATTTAAATTCAGAAAATGAGGAATCCAAGTATACAACTGATTATTACGTAAGTGGCCCTATTATCCCGGATAAATTATTTTTCTATGCGCTTTATGAGCAGCAAGAAACCATGGAAGAGTTTACAACTAGATCAGATCCTGAAACGTTTAATAAAAGAGAAATTGGTGATGATTTTTGGGGTGTAAATTTAACCTGGAACGTTACCGACAATCATATTCTTTCTTATGTGCAGTTTTCGGATAAGCGTACTAGGGAAAACAATCAATCTAATTACGATTACTATAATACTAAAAAGCAAGGAAAAAAGGGGACTGTTTGGGATAAGCGTGGTGGAGATAACTGGCTGGTTCGTTATGATGGCCAGATAACGGATAATTTAAGTGTCTCTCTTCTTCATGGTCAAAATGAGTACTCTTTGACCACCACCAGTACTACTGACATGGAATGCCCCTATGTTGTGGATACTAGTGATGGGGCAATACCAGGGAATTCTTCTACTTTTCCTGGATGTGAGGCAAGTGCTAGGCCTCAAACAGGAGGGGATGAGCGTGTGGCTGATCGTATTGACTTTGAATTAGTGCTAGGGGATCACACAGTTCGCTTTGGGTATGATCAAGAAAACAATTCCTCGACTTCAGCTGAGACTTATTCAGGTACTGGATTGCGTGCTGATGGTGGAGTTTATTACCGTTATTATACGGCTTTACCTGGTACGGAGCTTTCTAATGGTGGGATAGTCCCCGATGTACATGATGATGAATCAGAAGTACATATTGTACGGTATCGACTAGGTGAAGTTTCCGGTGACTTTGAAGTGGAATCCAAGGCTTTATATATTGAAGATACATGGGATATTACTGATACCCTTACTGTAAGTGCAGGAATTCGTAATGAAACCTTTTCTAATTACAATGGAGAGGGCGATACATTTATTGAAATTGATGATCAGTGGGCGCCGAGACTAAGTTTTTCCTGGGATCCTATCGGCGATGGGGAGTCAAGGATGTTTGGTAGCTGGGGCCGCTACTTTATGCCAGTTGCATCAAATACCAATGTGCGTTTGTCTGGGGGAGAGTTAGGGCTTCAACGGTATTTTGTGTTTGATGGAGAGTATGACCCTAAAACGATAGCGCCTACAAGTGTAGGTGTAGATGGGGTGCCTACTACAGAAGAGATCGGCTCGGTCCAGGTCACTTCAAGTGGCGAGGTTCCAGATAGTAAACAGCTGTCAGACAGAGATTTGGAGCCGATGTACCAGGATGAAATTATTCTTGGCTTCGAAAAACTCTTAAATAATGAGTGGACTCTAGGGATAAAAGCAACTTATCGCGACCTAAAATCTCACATTGATGATGTAAGTATTGATCATGCTGTTGATGCTTTGGGTTATGCCCATACAGGAGATGCTCATGGCTATGTACTTGCCAATCCAGGAAATGATATCACTATACCCTATGATCGATATGGTACTGGTGAGCTTGAGATGACAACCTTTTCGGCAGACTTACTAAATTATCCCGAAGCCAAAAGAACTTATAGGGAGTTGGAGTTTTCTGCTAAGAAGGCCTTTGATGGTGTTTGGGGATTAAGTGCCAGTTATTCTTGGTCTCAGAGTAAGGGTAACACTGAAGGTTATGTGAAGTCGGATAATGCTCAGGACGATGCTGGGATTACCCAAGATTTTGATTTTCCTGAGTTAATGGATGGAGCAGATGGGTACTTACCTAATGATAGAACGCATAAGTTCAAGATTTACGGTAGCTACCAAATTATGGAAAATCTTCTTTTGGGGGGGAATTTCCTCTTACAGTCAGGGCGACCTATAAATTCCTTTGGCGTTGGCCACCCAAATGGTACTCCGTCTTATGGAGACACCTATTATTTAACAGATCCAAACGGAAACTTAATCAGAATGAAACGTGGCAGTAGAGGGAGAACCAGTTGGGTAAATCAAATAGATTTATCTCTTATTTATAATACCCGTGTTGGCCTAGCTGATGTTGAGCTGAGGGCTGAAGTGTTCAATCTACTTGATGCAGATGCTGAAACTGAAGTTTATGAATTTGCTGAATTGAATCCAGGAATTGTAGATCCGGACTGGGGTATAAATCAAGAGTATCAGACCCCCCGGTATTTTCGATTTGGAGCAAGTGCAAGGTTCTAGCTGAAAAATTATTATAAATTAATATGTGATTGCAGGAGGTCTTCTCTAAAGGGAGGACTTCCTTTTTTCTAATTTCAGTAATTTTCCATTTCCTATCTTAGTTCACACCTAATAAAAAATCTTCATCTACCATTTGAATTCTTACTCCGACAGGCTCTTCAATTTGAAATAACCTTCTGGCCGTCTCGTCCAACTCAATGGCCATGCTTTGCAATATCTTGTGGGTCCGGTGAGGTGTTTTGCTGCAGAGAATTTCAATGTAGCAACCCGATGGTATAACCTGCTTGGATTCGATCACAGCAACAGGCAATTTTATTTCTTGTATTTCCAAATTGTTCGTCAATATTTCACCAAATATTCTTGTTGCTGACTCTGGAACTGATTTTGAAGACTCTACAAATATTTTGCAGCTGGACATACGTGGGATTCCTGGTGGACCTATTAGAAGAAACTTTTTCTTCTTCACACAGCTTGTCTACATAGAGTGTAGCTGTTAGTTAATGGGTTGATAGCTTCCCAAGAATGAGTATTGGTTTTGTAAATTAATGGAGTGGTAAAGATAAATATCATTGTTTAGGGTGAGATATAGCAAAATAATTTAAGCAATTTTCCTATTTCTTTCCCATGGTTGTTGAGTTCTGCTAAGAAGCGAGTGGCTAAGCTAAGTTTGTCAAGATATCAGTGACAATACCTGGGTCAGTAATGGGAGCGCTGTGTCCCGTCGTTATGTATTTAATTTTCCACTTTTCTTGGGTTTTTGCCCAGTGTCGACTCAATGAAAATGAGGGATGTATCGGTTTACTGCAGACTATATAGGAGCAGTCTAATCCTGTTCCTGCAGGCTTTGACATCTTTACAGGGTCTAAATAGGTTTTCACCGGGTGGGGAGTAAGGTGGCGTTCTACCCAGGCGATGTCATTCGGGTTAGTTATATCAAAACTTGAGGCGGATGTTGGCATAAAGCATCGGGTTCCCTTAACGAGCTGGCTATTAGCCAGACGTTGGGCCCTATTTTGCTCTGGTAACTGCTCATAGAAACAGTGGCCATCCTGAGCGATAGCGGCATCCAGGAAAACTAGATGCCGAATGCGATCTCTTAATCTATCGGCTACTGCGGAGATCGTAATACCACCAAAACTGTGCCCTACCAGCGATATTTCTTGTAATTCCTCCCATATGATTAAATTGACTTTATCGTCAATAAAGGTATCGATGCCCACACTTGGGGAAAGAAGGTGCCGACGTTCTCCCAGGCCTGTTTGTGTTGGGCTAAAGACAATGTGACCTGCCCTCATGAGCCTCTGTCGGACCTTCGACCAGCACCAGCCGCCATGAAACAAACCGTGTACAAGGACAAACGTTTTAGTCATTTGACGGTATTCATATTGTCTCTATACCTAGCAAAGCATACTGGATCCGTAGAAAACTTCAGGGACTCTTATCAATATAGCGTTTCTGCCCACTTCCAAGTGAACAGTCTTTATCTAATGAGGATCTGATCCGTCACTCAATTGCTTTTGTTCAGTATTTCCTGGTGTACTTGAGTTAATACGAGGTGTTTGAGAAGTTTGTGACTCCGTCCAGGCAAACAAAATTTTCTCGAATTTGACTATCCGATACCAGAGAATTAGATTTGGCCCCGCGGATCACAGCCCATGCTGGCTTCGCAAAACCAGAAATAATTATTTTACTCGCCTTAATTGGTACGGACTGGGTGAATTGTATTGCCAACACCGTTTATTCAAACTTCCCGCGCGATTAACTCTGATTCAATCTACTCTCTTGGGCTGATAAGCACCTTGGGTGTATTTCTAATGGTGGGCTGGGGTTTATGGTTCCTATTTAAGGAGATCACGGTTTACAGTATTAGTGACCAGGCCAGGCTTGAGCAAGAACAGAATACAGTTCATGTCAGTACTCAGCGGGCCGGAAGGGTCATCACTATCGCAGCTTCTCTGGGTGATACCTTAAACCAGGGGGACTTATTAATAGAGCTGGATACCAAGGCATTTGCTCTGGATCTGGTTGGCGATAGTCGAGTATCGCAGCGACTTTCAGATCAGTTATTGGCAATAGATCGTGAAGAGGAATTGCTGGCTAGAAAATTTGCCGAAGATAATAAAGCTTTAAGAGATCAGTTGAGGCTGCTTCAAGAGCAGCACAAGCTTCAGAAGAGTAATCAGCAAATTCAGGCGGATGTGGCAGAGCGCTATAAGCGTCTACTGGAAAAACAGCAAAGCTCTGAACTTGATTACCTCGCTGCCAAGCGAACCTATCAGCAAATGGCCATGGCCACTCTAGCATCGGAAGCAGCAATAAGTGCAGCCAATGATCGCCAGGAGCAATTGGCTAATGAGTACCAGTTATCAGTGAGTGAATTGGGGCAGCGTCGAGCAGACACCCAAAGACAGCTGGCTGAAGTGGATACTCGCATGCAGCAGAGCACTCTGGCTGTAGATGAGCAGCGTCTGCGAGCGCCTATCTCGGGTAAGCTTGCTTCGCTGGCAGATATTCGGGAAGGAGAGGTTTTACTCGCGGGGCAACAAGTTGCCACATTACAAGCCGAGGGTAATATCAGCGTGCAGGCGTTTTTCCCTCCCGCTCTTGCTCTTGGACATATCCGTCCGGGACAGAGTGCGCGGGTAAAACTGGATGGGTTTTCCTGGGCGCGTTATGGCCAGTTACAGGCTCGGGTAGAGCGGGTGGCCAGCGCGGTGCAAAAAGGAAAAATCCTCGTTGAGTTATCTTTACAGGGAGAGATCCCCCCCAAATTACCCCTATTACATGACCTACCAGCAAGGGTAGAGATCGCCACCGGAGTAAAGACCCCCTATCAGCTGCTATTGCAGAGGGCTGGCGACTTGTTATCGGGGCAAGCTGGTAGTAGCGCAAATTCGTTGGAGACCCCGTAGTGAAGGGAAAAACCCGCTGGCTGGTTCCCGAGGTCGTTCAAACTTCCAATATGGATTGTGGCCCGGCGTCTCTTAAGTGCTTGCTTGAAGGCTTTGGGGTGAATGTGCATTACGGCCATTTACGTGATGCCTGCCAAACCGATGTGGACGGCACCTCTATTAACACCCTGGAAAAAATTGCGGTTGAGCTGGGGTTGGATGCGGCACAGATGGTCGTGCCCAAAGATCACTTATTATTAGATTCAGCAGGTTACCTACCGGGATTGGTGGTAGTACGTCTGCCCAACGGTAACACACACTTTGTTGTGGCTTGGCGCAATCATAGTGGAATTATACAGGTTATGGACCCAGCCTCGGGAAGGCGTTGGCCGAGTGCGCGATGTTTTCTCGATGAGCTGCATATCCATACTATGCGCGTTCCACCACAAGGGTGGCGAAGCTGGGCTGGCGGAAAAGATTTTATCGATCCCCTGCGAGAGCGGATAGGGCAGTTAAGAATTTCAAAATCTATCAGCGAAGCCGTGTGTGAGCGGGCCCTGAAGCGAGGAGATTGGCTCTCCCTGGCTTTCCTAGATGCCAGTGTAAGAATGTTGGCAGCACTCGTTGACTCAGGTGCGGTGCGACGAGGGGCAGAAACCAGTGCGTTATTGCAAAGGCTGATGGGGGACTTAACAGAAGATTTTAGCAACGCTTATGACCTGGTGCCGCAGAGCTATTGGTGTGTGCAACCTTCCCGCCCTCCTGGCACTGACGAAGCGAATACTGTTGAGTTAGAGCCAGAGTTGTTGGAGTTTAGTGGCGCTGTAATTGTCAGCGTGAGAGGGGTTCGGGAGGAGGTCAAGCCTAAGTCCGAGGCCTTAAACAAAGCTTTGCAAGCACAACCGATAAACCCATTCCAGCAATTATGGGGGTTTTTGCGTGAGGATGGTCTACTTGCTCCAAGCATAGTACTAATAGCAATGTTGGCCGCAGTACTTGGTGTGATGGTTGAAGCATTACTGTTTCGTGGTTTGATCGATATTCACACGGAACTGACCACCGAGGTGCAGAGATTGAGTGCGGTCATTTTGTTATTGGGGTTTATGCTAACGCTTATACTCGTGCAATTGCCGATGACCAAGCTGCAATTAAGGATTGGTAGACATCTGGAAAACCGCTTTCGCATACGTTTTCTCTCTTCCCTGCCGAAAATTCCCGACCATTTTTTTCAAAGCCGTCCCACATCGGATACCGCAGAGAGAAGTCACCGAATAGTTGCTCTAAGAGAACTGCCATTGCTGGGAGGTGGAATACTCTTCAAGAGCCTGTCATTACTCGCTACAGCGGTTGGCATTATTTGGATTGCGCCCGCTGCCGCACCCTTGGTGTTATTAATGGCTGGGTTGCAAGTAGTTATTCCACTGCTCTTCTTGCCTGTACTCAGCGATCATAATATGCATGTGCAAACTCACGCTGGCGCCTTGGCTAGGTTTTATATGGATGCGCTGCTGGGGGTCATTCCAATACGCACACATGGCGCAGGGGAATCCGTTCGCCGTGAACACGAAAGCTTATTAACCGAGTGGATTAAAGCCGGCTACTCATCTTTGCGGTTTCAACTGAATAGTCAAGCCGTACAATTGATTGTTAACGGGATTCTTACCTGTGCGCTAGTGATTTATTGTGTCCAGGTCCGCGGGGCAAGCCCCGATCTGCTCCTATTAATTTACTGGGTACTGGCGCTGCCACCATTGGGGGAAGATATCGCGCAACTAATGCGGAGCTACCCTCGCCAGCGAAATACTCTGTTGAGGGCTTTGGAGTCGCTGCAGGCGGCCACAGTTGATAACAGTGAAGAGACGTCTAGCAATGAAAAGGGGCAGCCCTTAAAAGGAGCTGCGTCTTTTCGCTTTGATAATGTCAGCGTTAAAGCTAGTGGCCAAAGCATTCTCAAGAATATTAATCTGGATGTTGCTCCCGGAGAGCATATCGCAATTGTTGGCTCATCCGGTGCGGGCAAATCGAGCTTGGCTGGTTTATTGTTGGGCTGGTATAAACCAGCGACTGGTAGCCTATTGCTCAATGGCGAAGAGCTGCAGGGTGAATTGCAGTCCCGCTTTCGCCGACGCTGTGCTTGGGTTGACCCTGCGATCCAACTTTGGAATAGCAGTTTGCTGGATAACTTGCATTACGGCAACAATTCCTCTACTTCCTTGTACCCAATATTACAGCAGGCCGATCTATTAAATTTAGTGGCTTCCCTGCCCGATGGTTTACAGAGCAACTTAGGGGAAAGTGGTGCGCTTGTTAGTGGAGGAGAGGGGCAGCGTGTGCGGTTAGGTCGCGCTCTGGGTCGAGAGTCTCCAATCTGCGCCATTTTAGATGAGCCGTTTCGCGGACTTGACCGTGGACAGCGCCAGCGCTTGCTCAATCGCGTGCGGCAGTTTTGGAAAGACACCACGCTAATTTGTAT
This sequence comes from Microbulbifer sp. ABH2_005, assembly GCF_056160005.1. Taxonomy (NCBI): domain Bacteria; kingdom Pseudomonadati; phylum Pseudomonadota; class Gammaproteobacteria; order Cellvibrionales; family Microbulbiferaceae; genus Microbulbifer; species Microbulbifer sp. ABH2_005. Next base: position 426,121 of record NZ_JBSWWI010000001.1, read on the forward strand.
CACCCACGATATTTCTGAAACTAGAGATTTTCCCCGCGTATTAGTGGTGGAAGATGGGCAAATAATTGAGGATGGCAGACCCACAAACCTGGAAGCGCAAACTCAGTCCAGATATGCCCAACTTCTTGCCGCGGAAAAGAATCTTTGGCAGGAATGTTGGCAGAGCACAGATTGGCGCCACCTTTATATGAAGGAAGGGCGAATCACCGAGGTTCAACCTGAAATAAAAGAGCGGTCGCAAAATAGTGGTGTGGCGCAGTCTCAAGAGGTAGCTTGTGAAATCTGAAGATTCCCTTAGAAAGCTACCCCACCTTTGTTGGCCCACGGCTCAATTAGATAGTGCCCTAAAGTCCCTGGCTTTGTGTACTGGCCTAGAGCCAGCAGCAACTGACTACGACTCCAACACGGAAGTACATAAAGATATAGATATCCGTCTGCACTTACAGGCAGAGGCTCTGGATTTAAAAATTGAGCAAGTTAGTTGTAAATATGGAGAGCTGGAGCATATGCTGGTGCGTGCTGCACCGGCCCTGCTGCGGGTGCGCTTTGAAACTGATGAATATTTCGTTGCTTTATGCGGCAGTGACCGCCGTTTTTTACATATTCTTTCACCATCCCAAAAAGTTTTAAAGCTGCGTCCAAGACAAGTAATCAGTGCGCTGATAAGCGCGCAGGAGGCACCCCAGCGCGAGCGTATTACAAGTCTACTCGACAGTACCAATATAGCTGGGCAGCGGCGTGAGAAAGCTGCCGAAGCATTATTGTTGGTAAATTTGGCAGAATTACAAATCGACGATTGCTGGCTGTTGCGTCAACCGGCTCATCGCCCTTTCTGGCAGCAGCTACGCCAGCGACGTCAACATTTTCGCTTTTTGAGCATGATTGCCTGCCACACGCTGCAAATGGTCTTATTCATTGTCAGCTGGTGGTTGATAGGTCGTGCTGTTCTTGACGGTTATGTTGATAGCGGTTGGCTAATTGCCTGGTTGCTATTGCTGATAACACAGATCCCCCTTTCGCTCTTTACCGCCCGGTTAAAAGGTTCAATCTCGCTGGAAACTGGTGCCTTACTTAAAAAGCGCTTGCTCGCCAGCGCTTTGCGAATAGATCCAGGCAAGGTGCGTCATATGGGGTCTGGGCAGATACTTGGGCGTGTGTATGATGCAGAAAACATAGAAACCAGCGCTCTGCAGGCGAGCTTTTTGCTACTTCTTGGCGGTGTAGAGTTGGGAATGGCTTCCATCGTGCTACTGCTAAGTATCGGAGCCCCGCTATTGTTAGGGGTCTTGATCATTTTTTTACTTATAGCCTTTGCTCTAGGACGTAGCCAATACCAGGCTCGTCGACATTGGACCAATCAACGCTTGAGTATGACTCATCGCTTAATTGAGAAAATGCTCGGCCACCGAACTCGTTTGGCACAACAAGAGGCAGTGGATTGGCATCGGGGCGAAGATCAGGAGCTGGAAGAGTATTTGCGTAGCTCGAATGCTATGGATAGCAATTTGACTCATCTAACTGCAGTATTGCCACGTATTTGGCTGCTGCTGGGAATAGTGAGCCTTGTACCAATTTTTGTTATTGGTAACGCCGAGAGTGGTCAAATCGCTGCGGCTTTGGGGGGGATGCTACTCGGTTATCGTGCAGTGCTGAAATGTATAAGCGGATTCTCCAGTGGGCTCAGTGCTCTTGTAGCATGGGAAAAAGTCTGTGAACTTTTTTCCTTGGAGGCTCCATCAAAACCGGGGTTTTGCAAGCTTTCTAGGGCTGATAAATTGCCAGGGAATATGACAGGATCTAAGCAACCTTTATGTTATATCAGTGACTTAAGTTTTAGCTACCCGAATCAAGACAGGGCGGCCTTAAAAAACTGTAATCTAAGTATTTATCCAGGCGATCGCATAATATTACAGGGGGCTTCGGGTTCGGGTAAATCTACTTTCGCGAATGTGATAACAGGTATCCAAAAGCAAAGAGAGGGGCTTTTGCTCATTAATGGGTACGATAGACCCAGTATGGGTGTGCAACATTGGCGTAGACAAGTTGCATCGGCACCTCAATTTCATGAGAATTACGTACTAGGTGATTCTTTCTTATTTAATTTATTGATGGGTGATGACTGGCCTCCTAAGCCTGAAAGTATAAGAAGAGCCTATAAAATTTGTGACGTACTAGGGCTTAGTCCACTACTTAAAAAAATGCCGGCTGGAATGTTGCAAACCGTGGGAGAAATGGGCTGGAGATTATCTCACGGGGAAATGAGTCGCTTGTTTATTGCTAGAGCACTTTTGCAGAATGCTGAGTTGTTAGTACTAGATGAGAGTTTTGCAGCCTTGGATCCGGGCAACTTAAGACAATCGTTCCATTGTGTGCAAAAATATTCGAATAGTTTAATTGTGATCGCTCACCCATAATTTTTGGTTAAGTATGGTGCGGTAGGCTAAATTCGGGTTAATCTATACTGTGTACTTAGCTAAGAATAGTTAAGGGCTGTATTCAACTTCTAAAGGGAGATTCAATATGTATTCTGAGACAGATATTAATGCGGGGCCTGATGTAGTTATTGCAATGCCAGATGAAGATTAATTTATTTTTGGTATTCAAATGAGGTTCGTATTCTTAAGTGATTCTATAAGTTAGTAATTGCCAGATCTTATTTTGCTAATTTTATATTGTTGATACTTGAGCTTATAAATCTTGTTAAAAAAGCCCGCATTTCGCGGGCTTTTTTATTCTTAGGTCTTCAGCTTCTTATAATGCATCCGATGCGGGGCGGCATCTTCGCCTTTGCGCTGAACGAAGTCCTCGTGGTACTCGCTGTAGTTACCCTCGAAGAAAACGGCTTCACTCTCACCCTCATAGGCGAGGATATGTGTGGCAACGCGGTCCAGGAACCAGCGATCGTGCGAGATCACCAGGGCGCAGCCGGGGAAGTTGAGCAGGGCTTCTTCCAGGGCGCGCAGGGTTTCGATATCCAGGTCGTTGGAGGGTTCATCTAGTAACAATACGTTGGCGCCCTGCTTGAGGGTGTAGGCCAGGTGCAGGCGCCCGCGCTCACCGCCGGAGAGTTCGCCTACGCGCTTCTGCTGGTCACTGCCCTTGAAGTTAAAGCGGCCTACGTAGTTGCGTGAGCCCACTTCGTAGTTGTTGATCTTGAGCATATCGTGGCCGTCTGAAATGGCTTCCCAAACGGTCTTGCTGTCGTCCAGGTTCTCACGGCCCTGTTCAACGTAGGCGACCTTGACGGTTTCACCGATCTTGATTTCACCGGAGTCCGGTTGCTCGGTGCCGCTGATCATGCGGAACAGGGTGGACTTACCGGCACCGTTACCGCCGACGATACCCACAATCGCGCCCTTGGGTACGCGGAAAGACAGGTTGTCGATCAACAGGCGCTCGCCGAAGCCTTTGCTCACCTCTTTAAACTCAATCACATTGTCGCCGAGACGTTCACCGGGTGGAATGTAGATTTCGTTGGTCTCGTTGCGGGCCTGGAAGTCCTGGGATTGCATTTCTTCCAAACGGGACAGGCGGGCTTTGTTCTTGGACTGGCGGCCCTTGGGGTTTTGGCGGGCCCACTCGAGCTCCTTCTGCATAGCTTTGGCGCGGGCCTGTTCGCCGCGCTGCTCTTGCTCCAGGCGCTTCTCTTTCTGTTCCAGCCAGGTGGTGTAGTTGCCTTCCCAGGGGATACCGTGGCCGCGGTCCAGTTCCAGAATCCAGCCGGCAACATTGTCGAGGAAGTAGCGGTCGTGGGTGATGGCCACTACGGTGCCGGTGAAGTCGTGCAAGAAGCGCTCCAGCCAGAATACGGATTCCGCATCCAGGTGGTTGGTGGGCTCATCCAGCAGCAGCATATCAGGGCGCGACAGCAGCAGGCGGCACAGGGCCACACGGCGCTTTTCACCACCAGATAGGTTGTTAACGTCGGCGTCCCAAGGCGGCAGGCGCAGGGCGTCTGCGGCGACTTCCAGGCGGTGCTCCAGGTTGTGGGCGTCCCAGGCCTGGATGATGTCTTCGAATTGCTGCTGTTTCTTCGCAAGGGCATCGAAGTCTGCGTCGGGCTCGGCGTAATCGGCATAGACCTGTTCCAGGCCGGCGAGGGCGTCGATGGCTTCCCTCACGCCGTCTTCCACGTTGCCGCGCACGGTCTTGCTGGCGTCGAGCTGCGGTTCCTGGGGCAGATAGCCAACTTTAATGCCCGGCATGGCGCGGGCTTCGCCGTTAAAGTCCTGGTCGACCCCGGCCATAATGCGCAATAAGGTGGATTTACCGGCACCGTTCAGGCCCAGTACGCCGATTTTGGCGCCGGGGAAGAAGGAAAGGGAGATGTCCTTCAGAATTTCGCGTTTGGGGGGCACTACTTTGCCCACCCGGTTCATGGTGTATACGTATTCAGCCATTTGGGGTTCCGTAACTGGGTGTTGCAATCGCTCAGATTTTGCGCGCAACTTATCAGTTTGCGTAAAAAGTGCAACTGCACCCCTGCGCCTGTCGCCGCTGTACTCGCGTGTGGCTGACGTTGAATCTGATATGTGCTTAACTGCGACGCTAATTAGTACAAGAGCAATAAGACAGATAGCAATGGATCAGGACTCCCCGGTGTTGTTCTCCCGGCGCGGTGCACTGGCGATCGCGACCCTCAACCTGCCCAAGGCGCTCAATGCGCTCAACCTGCAGATGATTGACCTGCTCTCAGCCCAGTTAGATCAATGGGCTGATGATGATGCGGTGGCCGCCGTATGGATAGACGGCAGTGGTGATAAAGCCCTCTGTGCCGGGGGCGATGTGGTGGCACTGTACGAGCAATCGGCCGCCTACGGTGAGCCGCCGGAATATCGTTACACGACCGAATTCTTCTCGCGCGAATATCGTCTGGACTACCAAATACACACCTATACCAAGCCAATCGTGGTCTGGGGTGGCGGTATTGTGATGGGGGGTGGTATCGGCATTATGGCCGGTGCCAGCCATCGTATTGTGACTGAAACCACGCGTATGGCGATGCCAGAAATCACTATCGGCTTATTTCCCGATGTGGGCGGTAGCTGGTTCCTGAACCGTATGCCGGGCCGCCTGGGTCTTTTTTTGGGGCTGACAGGGGCCCAGTTTAATGGGGCCGATGCCCTGTTTGCCGGTATGGCCGACCGAATTATTGCGCAGGACCAACGCGAGACCGTGTTGGCGGCACTGGCTGCGTTGGATTATTCGGCTGAGAACGCAATTAACCACCGTCTAATTAGTGACTGCCTTAAGAGTTGCGAGCTCTCTCCCTTGCAGCGGCCGGAGTCGCAGTTGCGCGAACACTACGACCAGATTCAACAGCTCACGGACTTTGCCAGCCTGCCGGAGGTTTGCGCGGCAATCAGCGCCTATCAAGGGGTGGATAAATGGTTGCAGCGCGCCGCCACCACCCTGGCCGGTGGTTCACCACTGACCCCTTGGGTGGTATGGGAGCAGTTGCGTCGAGCGCGCCACTTATCTTTGGCCGATGTGTTTCGGATGGAGTTGGCGCTCGCGGTAAACCTCTGTGCCAGTGGCCATTTGAAGGAGGGGGTGCGGGCTCTATTGATCGATAAGGATCGTACGCCAAAGTGGCAGCCTCAGAGCTTGGAGGAGATTAGCCCGCAACAGCTGGAGAGCTGCTTTAGCGCGCCCTGGGGCGGAGCGCATCCACTTGCGGATCTATAAAGCGACCCGGGCCGCTTTACGCACGGGATACCAACAACAAAATATGGAGTGGCTTTTATGGAAAAGATAGCCTTTTTTGGTCTGGGGAATATGGGTGGCCCTATGGCGGCCAACTTGGTGAAGGCCGGGTATAGCGTGGCGGCTTTCGATCTCAATCCCAGGGCTCTGGCGCAGGCGCAAGAAGATGGTTGCACGCCTTGTGAGTCCCCGCTGCAGGCGGCTGAGGGGGCCACTATTGTGGTCTCAATGCTGCCCAGTGGTGCGGCGGTAAAAAGCCTCTACCTGGGAGAAGAGGGGCTGCTGAATCACCTGGCTGAGAATACTCTGATTATCGATTGCTCAACCATCTCTGCGGAAGATGCCCGTCAGGTGGATGAAGCTGCGTCTGAGCGGGGCCTGCTTGCCATTGATGCGCCAGTTTCGGGGGGTACCGCAGCAGCCCAGGCGGGCAGCTTGTGCTTTATGTGTGGGGGTGAGGAGGCGGCAGTAGATGCCGCGCGGGCGCCGCTACAGGCGATGGGCGCCAAGATTTTTCATGCCGGTGGCGCAGGGGCAGGGCAGGTGGCAAAAATTTGTAACAACCTGCTTCTGGCTATCCATATGACTGGCACCGCCGAAGCCCTGCAGTTGGGTGTGGATAAGGGATTGGACCCAAAGGTACTGAGCGAGATCATGATGCAGAGCTCAGGCAACAATTGGTCCCTGGCCAATTACAACCCCTACCCTGGCGCAATGGAAAATGTGCCGGCGGCAAATGGCTACGCTGGTGGCTTTACCGTGGCGTTGATGCTGAAAGACCTGGGGCTCGCCATGGATGCGGCGGCTACCAGTGCCTCTTCCACGCCTATGGGGGCTCTGGCAAAAAACCTCTATCAGCTGCACGGCGCCAGTGAAGAAAACCAGAAATTGGATTTTTCCAGCATCCAGAATATGTTCCGCCGCCCGGCGGGTGGTCTGACTTGGTAGCCTAGAAGTTACCTGGCTTCCGTGCTCTCTCTTTTCCCTTCTCCCTCCCCCTCTCCGTTGATTGGTGCCGGCCAGTGATGGAGAGGGGGCGTGTCTATATGTCATCTAACGTTAAAAATTCGTACCAGTTCGCAAAATTGGCAATAGGTACCAATTACTAACACCCTCCCCGTTCCTTCAGCGCACCCCAATCGCTATCTTCGCCGCCCCGCTTGGAATGTCCCTGATATTTGGCCAGACAAGTGTTGTGGGCAATACGCTGCTTTTAATTCCGCGAAATCCGACAGCTTGATTTGGATCAAGCTCAGGATTGCAGCCAGCGGTTAACCTGCCTGCGACTTGTGATTGTGCCTGGAGGGGGCCTTCCAAAGTCGGGAAAAATGCTAAATCGCTATGTATGGAGAAGTTAATGAATCGTATAACTGCTTGTGCGACAGCCGCCTTGACCGCCGTACTTTCTGCACCGGTACTGGCCTACGAAGAGGGTAGCTTTATTTTGCGCGGTGGTATGGCCACAGTAGCGCCCGACACCAGTTCCAGCGCACTGTCTGTTAATGGGGCTGCTCAACCTAATACCGGTGTTGATGTAGATAACGGCTCTGCTCTGGGCCTGACCGGTGTGTATATGTTCCGCGATCACTGGGGTGTGGAGCTGGTTGCCGCAACGCCTTTCAGTCACGATATCGAAGTTGTTGGCGAAGGTCTTGGCAACTTTGATCTGGGTGAAACAAAGCACCTGCCACCCACTTTGTTAGTGCAGTGGTACCCAATGGATACTCAATCCGCTATCCAGCCTTATGTCGGTCTGGGGGTGAACTACACCGCTTTCTTCGATGAAGAGATCAATAGCTCTGGCAATGCAGCGCTTAAAAGTATTGGTGCCACCGGTGATTCCAAACTGTCCCTGGATAACTCTTTCGGTCTAGCTGCCGAAGCGGGCATCGACTTCGCCTTCGGCGCCGATCAGCGCTGGTTGTTCAATATGTCTGTGTTCTGGATGGATATCGAAACTGACGCCACCGTCAAGGTACCTGGCATAGGTAAAGTGACTGCCAATGTTGATATCGATCCGCTGGTTTATATGGCAGGTCTCGGCTACCGCTTCTAAGGTGGCAACACTCTAGTTTTGGGGTGTGGCAGTCGCTGCGGTTTTCCCGGTGAGAACTCGGCGGCTGCCTTTTAGTTTGTGCGGGGGCTGTCGCAAACATTTGATTGAGGTTGTAGAAATATGATGCAAGAGACAAAAAGCAGTATGGGTGGCCTATCGGAAGAGCTGTTGTCCCGCTATAGCGGCCCCTGCCCACGCTACACCTCTTATCCCACAGCCGATAGATTTAAGCCACTGGATGGCAGTATCAAACCCTGGGATGCTCTTCGGGATATTCGCAGCTTATCCCTGTATGTACACATCCCCTTTTGTCGCTCTCTCTGTTATTTCTGCGCCTGCAACAAAGTAATAACCTCTCAATACGGTCTTGCCTCCAGTTACCTAGATAACCTTTTAGAGGAGGCGCGCTGGTATCGGGATAGAGTAGCCCAGGTACCAGTTACCCAGTTGCACTTGGGGGGCGGTACTCCCACATTCCTCAGCGATGGAGATATGCATCGCCTAATGGAAGGGCTGGGTGAAATTTTCGATTTGCGTCCCGGCGATGGAGTGGAATATAGCATTGAGGCTGATCCGCGCACTTTGGAGCTGGAGACCTTGGATACCCTGCGGGAGCTCGGCTTCAATCGCCTGAGTCTGGGGGTGCAGGATTTTGATATCGAAGTGCAGAGATCCATCAACCGAATTTGCAGTGCTGATCAGGTGACCGAACTGACGGTTGCGGCACGCGAGCGGGGATTCGAATCTATTTCCTATGATTTGATTTACGGTCTGCCCAAGCAAAACCTCAGCAGCCTGCACAGCACCCTGGATAAGGTACTGGATTTACAGCCGGACCGAATCGCCCTCTACCACTATGCGCATTTACCCCATCGCTTTAAGGCTCAACGCCTTATTGATACGGAACTCATTCCCTCCGCCTCAGAAAAAGTAGCGATGCAGCTGGCTGCGGTAGAGCACCTGCGCCGTGCCGGATATGAATTCCTCGGTATGGACCATTTTGCCCGTCCGGGAGATGAACTGGCCAAGGCCGCTCATGCGGGGATGTTACAAAGAAACTTCCAGGGTTATACATTAATGCCCGCCGATGCACTTGTCGGATTGGGGGCTTCCGCAATCAGCTACAGTCGTAATGGTTTCTGGCAGAACCTGCATCGCCTGAAGGAATATACCCAGGCTGTTGCCGAGCGGGGTAATGCGTCATGCCGAGGCTGGTTAATGAGTGATGAAGATAAGTTGCGCCAGTGGGTTATTACCGAACTGATGTGTCGCCTAAGCCTGGATAAAGTTGAGGCCGAGCGTCGTACAGGCGTAGCTTTTAATACATATTTTTATCATGAGCTAGAGCGGCTTGAACCTATGTTTGACGATGGTCTTATTTACCAGGATGAGAAAAAGATCGTAGTCACGGAACAGGGGCGCTGGTTTGTACGCAATGTCGCCTCGGCATTTGATATTTATCTACACAGCCAACAAACCGATGCGCAATATTCTCGTGTTCTTTAATTTTCTATGGGAGACGATTGGCTGCACAGCGGGTACAATAGCCGCAAATTAGTTTACCGGCTGGTTTAGTATGATGGACTCCTCAGTAGCGGTTAGCTGCAGCAACTGCTCGGTTAGACGTTTATGCCTGCCTGCGGGATTATCTCAAGCAGATATTGATCGACTAGAGCAGGTTACGCGCCGTAAAAAAATTGTAAAAGCCGGCGAGAGCTTATATCGGTCCGGTGACCCTTTTGCGAATCTCTATGCTATTCGTTCAGGCAGTTTTAAAACTGTAGTGATCGCAGCCGATGGCGACACTCAGGTTACCCACTTTGCTTTGCCTGGAGAATTGTTGGGGTTAGATGCTTATAGTAGCCGCGTGCACCCGAGCTACGCCGAAGCGCTAGAAGACAGCAGTGTCTGCCTGTTGCCCTTTACTCAGTTGGAATTACTGGCTAATCAGGTTACGGCGTTGCAGAAGCAGATATATAGTATTTTTTCCGAAGAGCTACGCCAGGAAAATGATATTTTGATGCTGCTAGGCAAGCGCTCGGCGGATACCCGTTTAGCGGCTTTGCTGATTAATATTTCCAGTCGCTATGCCCGCCGGGGTTATTCCCACAGTGAATTTGTACTTTCTATGCCGCGCACCGATATCGCCAATTACCTGGGTTTGACGGCGGAAACGGTAAGTCGATTATTTTCCCGTTTTCAGAAAGAAAAGATGATTAAAGTGAGTGGCCGGGCAGTGGAAATACTAGATATGATCAGTCTCAGCGAGCTGGCGGGTACCCATTACGGTTACGATGAGGATTAATTAAGACTCATCAAACGTTGAAGAGTCCCAATTAACCTAAGAGGCCTGCTGTTGAGTATAAGATCAGGCCTCTCACGATTTTTTTACACTTCCGCAACAGTCTCAATAGAGGCAATCACCTCAGCCCATTTTTGTTTTTGATCCTCTGAAATATAGCTGGCCTTGAAGCTGTTGATAGCCAGCTGTTTAGCCTGTTCCCTGGTCATGCCCAGACTTTCACTCAATGCCACGTAATTGCGATTCACGTAGCCGCCGAAATAGGCCGGGTCATCGGCATTTACCGTGACACAGAGTCCGCGTTCCAGTAGCTGCAAAATTGGATGCTGGTTCATATCCTCGTAAACACAGAGTGCAGTGTTCGAGAGTGGGCAGACAGTGAGGGGAATCTCCTGATCTATCAGCCGCTCAATCAGTGTTTCATCTTCCACACAGCGCACCCCGTGATCTATCCGACTTACATCGAGTAAATCCAGAGCTTCTTTAATATATTCAGCGGGTCCTTCCTCTCCCGCATGGGCGACCCTTTCCAGCCCTAACTCTTTAGCCATGGCAAAGACTTGCTGGAATTTGCTGGGCGGGTGGCCTAATTCGGAGGAATCCAGACCAACGCCTTTAATAAATTCCAGGTAGGGCTTGGCGGCTTCCAAGGTAGAGAGAGCCTCTTCCTCACTCAGATGTCGCAGGAAGCAGAGGATCAAGTGGCTGCTAATTCCCCACTCGGATTCGGCATCTTTCAGTGCGCTGTGGATGCCCCGAATAACCACACCGATATCAATGCCTCTTTCCGTATGGGTTTGGGGGTCGAAGAAAATTTCTGTATGTACAACGTTATCTTCACGGCAGCGCTGCAGGTAGGCCATGGTCAGATCGTAAAAATCCTGTTCATGGATTAGGACTGAGGCACCCTGATAGTAAATATCCAGGAAAGACTGCAGATTGTGAAACTTATAGGCGGCCTTAATTTCTTCAACGCTGGAAAAAGGGATTTCAATCTTATTGCGTCGGCTTAGCTCGAACATTAGTTCTGGCTCCAGGGAGCCTTCAATGTGCAGGTGCAGCTCTGCCTTTGGCAGGGCTTTTATAAAATCCAGGTCGGCGATGCTCATAGTAATAACTGTATTGGAAAGAAATTTGGGGCTGTTGCCTGAGCTGAAAGCTACATTGATCAAGCAGCCAGATAAAACTGGAGGCCATCTTAACAGTTTCTACTCACTGGCTGAAAAGTCAGTCTTATGCCTGTTGGGTTAGGCCCTGCTAAGAGTGCTGAGGAATGCTAATATCTTGCATAAAGTAAACTATATGGTTTACTTGTGTGTGTGTTGATGTAATATACACCAGGTAGTTTACTTTTTCCGGGTAGGAGAAAGCTATGAGCAAGGTTGTATTGATTACGGGGACATCTACGGGATTGGGGCAGAGTTTGGCCGCTAAAATGGCGGATCTGGGATATGTTGTTTATGCCACCATGAGAGATTTGGCAAAAGCGGCTCCACTACTTGAGGTTGCTGATCGTGGTCACAGTCTTAGAGTTTTACCGCTGGATGTGCAAAATACGGCAACTATTCAAAATGCTGTGGATACCATTATCCGGGAGCAGGGACGCATCGATATATTGGTCAATAATGCCGGCGCCGGTTTTGTGAAAACCACGGAGATGGCCACTGAAGCAGAGATACAGTGGGTAATGGATGTGAACTTCCATGGCGTCGTGCGTTGTACCAAAGCGGTACTTCCCCATATGCGGAAGATGCGCAGCGGTCGGATTATCAATATCTCCTCCGTGGGCGGGTTAGTGGGGCAGCCGTTCAACGAACTTTACTGTGCCGCCAAGTTTGCTGTAGAGGGGTACACAGAGGCTATGGCCAGCTATATCCAGCCCAGTTTTAATATTCAATTCACTGCAGTTGAGCCTGGAGGCATCTATTCCGAGTTTGCCAATAGTGTTCTGTCTCAATTGCAAGCGGATGGAGGTGTACCTGAAGGGGATTATCGAGGCGTTTTCGAGCAGTATCTGGGGGGAATTCAGCAACGTACACCCGAGCAGACGGCGCGCCTTTATCAGACTGCTGAGCAGGTGGCGCAAGTGGTTTTGGAGGTGATTGAAAGTGATGATCCGCCGGTGCGGGTTCGCACCTCTTCTTGGGCCAATGAGTTTTGTGCTTACAAAACGGATGCGGACCCTAGTGGCAAAGCGCAGCAAAAAATGGTGGTAGACTCCATGCTGCACGCGAATCACTGATATACCCACAGTTTTTATTGTTTGCCCAGAGTTCTGACTGTCCATTTGTGATGAATAGCACCCGGCGGTCAGATTTCTATTGAGGTAAATAAAGATTGGAATTGTTTAAAAGCTGTGGAGAGTAGGCCGGGGATAAATATAATTGGCTGATTTCAGTAAAATTTTTCCAATATTTTGCAGTTTGCTTCGAAGTGAAGACGCACTCCGCCAATGCCGTTACAATTTTGCAAAATTTTAACCGGCCAGTTGGGCATGATTGATTCATCAACAGCGGTAAGTTGCAGTAATTGCTCCGTCAGACGCCTATGCATACCAGCAGGCCTGTCTCAAGTTGATATTGACCGCCTTGAACAGGTCACGGGAAAAAAGAAGCTGATTAAGGCCGGGGAATCCCTATACCGGGTTGGCGATTCATTTCAAAACCTCTACGCAATCCGTTCTGGCAGTTTTAAAAATGTCGTAATAGCCGCTGATGGCGACACTCAGGTAACACATTTTGCTTTACCGGGAGAATTGCTTGGACTCGATGCTTACAGTACGCGTGTTCATTCAAGCTATGCCGAGGCACTCGAAGACAGTAGTGTTTGCTTGTTGCCATTTTCTCAACTGGAATTGTTAGCGCAACAGATTCCGGCTCTACAGCAACAGATATACAGTATTTTTTCTGAAGAGCTACGCAAGGAAAATGAAATATTAATGTTACTTGGCAAGCGATCCGCAGATACCCGTCTGGCCGCATTGCTAATGAATATTTCCAGCCGCTACGCCAGTCGCGGGTATTCTTCCTGCGAATTTATTTTATCCATGCCGCGCACAGATATAGCCAATTATCTGGGCTTGACTGCGGAAACGGTCAGTCGGCTGTTTTCTCGTTTTCAGAAACAGGGGTTTATCAAGGTGAATGGCAGGGTTGTACAGATTCAGGACTTGCTTGGGCTCAGTGAAGTGGCTGGAACTCACTGCGGTTACGATAATGAAGGCGGAGATTAGCTCGCCAATTTTTACTGACGAGCGTTTCAAGGAAGGGGTTAGTAGCTAGCTAGTGCTCCAATATTCCCCAGCCATAGCCTGCTCTAGCCGTTGCCCGCCATCGATCTATTCTTGCGCGTAAATGTGAATATTCTTCTAGCGCTGGTCATCCTTTCAATATCCGATTAATTTTGGGTAGATCTTTTCTTGATGGCTCCTCCGTTAAGCTTAGTGGCGTAATTTTTGCCATTGAGCAATTGCGGGTATATGATTCGAAAAAAATAAGTTGCTAATCCAGGGAGTGATTATGCCCGTCAGAGAGTTTGATAGATTTAAGATATTTACTGCGAGTGGGAAGCGCTTAGGTGAGGCTTCCAATTTGGTTATTTCTGCGCATGGTGCTGCAACCAAACAGCATTTCTACACCAACGGGCATGGGGGAGATAATATTTTCTTTTTCTCCCCCCATGGTTATTCCTTAAGTGACCCGGGCATTAGCAGTGTGCTTTCTGGAAATGCGAAGTATCACGAATGGATTAAGAAAGGAAAGGTTTGCCATAATTATACTTTGAGTAAGTACCAGGGATACCATGGGACCACTACCGGGCAAATTTTGGGGCGGGTAACTCGGCCTTTTATCAAAGGGGAATCTTATACCGATGTGCAAAATGCTCTGGATAATGCACATAAGCACAATCAAGATTACTCTTCACTCGATCCAAATAACCCTATCCATCAAAAAATGTTGGCTAATATAAAGCCTGTTATGGAAGCTGATCTATTGACTATTCGCCACAGGGTTGGAAAGGATGATCCAACTTTGGTAGATGTTATTAATACACTGCATGCGAATAAATTGCATTATGACAATATCTATTGTTCATTTTGTCGCAGTGAGGTGAGCCTCAATAATATTTTGATAGGGACACCATCCTGGGATAGTAAGTTTCAACGGGTGTCCCACTGAGGCTGGATTTTTATGCGAGGTCTAAAGAGATTATTTTAGGCAAAAAAAGGGGGCGTAACCGCCCCGTTAATCCACTACTTATCAGGAGTGTGTGGAGAAAGCTAATTCCTTTTCTGCACCTTTTTTTTCTGCCTCTTTTTCCAGTGCCTGTGATAGCCAGTCCATGGCCTCGTGCTGCTTTTCAAAGTAGCGCACTTCGCCACTCACAAACCATCCACCAACTTTGGTGGCCAGCTCCTGCCAGCCCTCATCTCCTAGTACAGCAATACGACAGAACTCGTTGCCATGTTTCAGGGTCAATTTAAATTCATCCCATATCGCGTGCAGACCCCAACCCTCAAAATCCCGCAGATCAATCAGCATTTGTACTTTTGGTTTTTTGACCCCTTCAAGGGCATACTCAAGCAAAGGCGTGATGTACTCGTAATCTTCATGGGTTAGTTGCCCAACGGCTTTAATATACAGGAAGAAATCATTATCAATTCTTTCCATGCCAATGGAGATTCCGTGGCGTTTGATTTGCATATCTCCTCCTTCAGTGTGCTCGAAATGTGGTTTGAGCAATCCTAAGCAAAGGCCTGTATGGGTGACTCTGGCTGCGTTAGATACTCACGTAAAGATTCGTAAACGTTTCTGGTTTTTTGATCGAAGAATGGATCTTTCAGCTGTTTCACCTGCTTGTGTATTTGTTTCCAGTCTTCTACTTCCAGGTACTGCTCTATTTGGGGAAATATTGCCGAATTTTCCAACTCTATATGTTTGCGTTGCAACTGCAAATAGGTATGGCTGGCTCCTTGTAAAACTCTTCTCTCTACCATGGCATCGTTGGCTACGGCATAGAAAAGCGCGCACATGTGCTTGGTAGTTGCCGCAATTTGCTCGTGCTGCATCTGTGCTTCATAAATCGCATTTCGATTGTGCACAGGTTTGGTCAGTAGCCGAGCAAGTATCAGGTCTTCCACCGGGTGATGGTACTTGTCTGGGTAAACAGAAAAATAATCCAGTGCGTCCAGAATTAGTGAGAGGGTATTAGGATCCCGCTCATTACTCCCAAAAAGGTCCTGTAGCAAGCGCTCAAAAGCATTGAGCATTTGCTGCATGTTTTTATGGTCTAAACAGAGCTGTCGATAGATGTTATTCATCCCAGACCTCCGCGATCAGTTTCGAGACTTATTGTTGCCAGCAGACTCGAGAAGGGAATTGATGTGGATCAAGTACCAAATAGATAGTGGTAGAGCTGAAAATTTTTGGCGCGGTAAACAAGGAATTTTACGGTTTTATTGTCAGTGTCAAGCAAATTGCCCGATCAGCTATGTGAAAGTCTGAGGATGGAGGACAAAAATGGCGTGATATGCAATTTAGAGCTGGTTTTGAGCGAACCTTAGTCTTGTTATGTGAATAAAGCCGTCGTGACAGTATTTATCTATACCGGACAGAGTTTATATGCCATACCCTAAATTTGAGGTAGTTTTTTCGGCTACTTTTTTCGGCTACTTTAAGCTTGACCACTAGGGAATTGTGCCTAATTCCAACCTGGGGAGAATCATGGCCGCTTGTTCTCGCCTCTCTGATGATATTTTCTTTGCCTACTTCTCAGCTCCATTTTATCGGGTTTCCAGGCAGCCATTTCGATCCAGTAGCTTTTTAGGCGTTGTCAGTCGGTGAAAGGCTTACAGAGAAAAATTACTCGGCGCAAGGTGATTTCTGTCTTTGGCAAATTGGAAAAATTATGAAAAAAATAACAAATTTCTTAGGTACCCTGACTCTAGCTCTATTCTCCGGCACATTTGTCCAGGGGTTCTATTGGGGAAGGGGGCTTGGGGTGATGGATTTCGATATTTAACAATATCGATAACCCCCTAGGTGTTGGTCTGCGCATCGGTTATCCGCTTTACTCCGGCTGGGGGCTCGAGGCCGAATATAACGGCTCCTTATATGGTGGGGAAACCGAGGTTCAGGGAAAAGAGGTGGATGTCGATCTGCATACCCTGGCTGGCTACCGGACTTATAGCTCCCAAGGCTATTTCTATTTTAAGGGACGCCTGGGTCTCCTCTACGAGCATGTGACTGTTGGCAGTAACAGCAGTGATGACTTTGGTGTGGCTATTGGCGCGGGTATCGGTCTTGCCTTAACAGCCAATAGCCGGATGGAGTTGGAATACACCCAGCTCGAAAAGGACGTGGGCCTTTGGTCAGGGTCTTTTAACTATCGCTTCTGAAGTTGGCTGCTAGGGCAAAATACCCGACTCCTCTGGAGTCATTTCGGTGGTCATACTTTGAGTTAATCTCTAAATATAAAGCTCTCTAAGGTAAGTGTGTACTTGCATACTTTGTTTTGGCACCTATAATCCGCCCGATTTTTATATCTCAACAAATATGGGGATGGATATGCGTTTTCGTTTTAACGCGTTAGTTGCCGCCGTGGCTTTGGTATGTTCTGCAGCAGCTCAGGCAGAGGGCGCCTATGTAGGTGCAGTTTTTGGTGTAATGAATACCGATGCGGACGGAGATAGCCCACTCAATGCAGGGGTTCGTGTTGGCTATGGCTGGAATTCGGGTTGGGGTCTGGAAGCCGAATTCACTGACTCCTTGGTTGAAGGAGAGTACGATTACTACTGGAGTGAAGTGGACTACTCTTTTGCGACCCAGGCGATTTACGCGACTTACCGTTCTGAGGGGGATATTTACCTCAAGGGACGGCTCGGTTATCTCCATGAAGAGCTGGATGTCGACGGTTTTGGTGAATATTCAGATAGTGGTGCCTCGGCAGGTATTGGTGCCGGGTTCAAGCTGACCGAGAGTGTTCTATTCGAGACAGAGTATACCTTTATCGAGTCTGATGTGGATTATTGGTCAGGCTCCTTGGTTGTTCGCTTCTAAGCTAACCAACAGTGAAAACGCGGCCATTTGGCCGCGTTTTCGTTTTTGCGCAATCCCTGTGACCTTGGTGTACAATGCGCGCCTTTCTAAAATGCTCAGGATTCTTTGAGTAGTCAGTGGGGCCTGTTGGCACCTGAGGCCAAGTTGCAAGGCCTGAGCACAGTGGTACCGAGTTACACCAGTCTCTACTCAGCCCGCATTACCGAGGGAACACCATGTTTGATTCATCTGTCACGCTCGCTTCTTACGATCCCGAAATCTGGGAAGCTATCCGCGAAGAGGATTCTCGCCAGGAAGACCACATTGAGCTGATCGCCTCCGAGAACTACACCAGCCCACAAGTCATGGAAGCCCAGGGCAGCAGCCTCACGAATAAGTACGCAGAAGGTTATCCGGGCAAACGCTACTACGGTGGCTGTGAGTATGTGGATAAAGTGGAAACCCTGGCGATTGAGCGCGCTAAGGCGCTGTTTGGTGCAGATTACGCCAATGTACAACCGCACTCTGGCTCCCAGGCCAACTCGGCGGTATATCAGGCCCTGTGCGCCCCCGGCGACACCGTGCTGGGTATGAGCCTGGCCCACGGCGGCCACCTGACCCACGGCGCCCGTGTCAACTTCTCCGGCAAAATCTACAACGCGGTGCAGTACGGTCTGAATCCGGAAACCGGCGAGGTGGATTACGAGGAGGTGGAGCGTCTGGCTCTGGAGCACAAACCCAAGATGATCGTAGCCGGCTTCTCCGCCTACAGCCGTGTCATGGATTGGGCACGTTTCCGCGAAATCGCCGACAAAGTGGGAGCCTACCTGTTTGTGGATATGGCCCACGTAGCCGGTTTGGTTGCCGCTGGTGAATACCCATCGCCGATTTCCCACGCAGATGTGGTGACTTCCACCACTCACAAGACCCTGCGCGGACCGCGCGGTGGCATTATCCTGGCCCGCGCCAACGAAGAGATCGAGAAGAAACTGAACTCCGCGGTATTCCCCGGTGGTCAGGGCGGCCCGCTGATGCATGTTATCGCGGCCAAGGCGGTTTCCTTTAAAGAAGCCATGAGCCCTGAGTACAAGGCTTACCAGAAGAAGGTGGTAGAGAATGCCCGCGCTATGGCGGAGACTTTCCTCGACCGCGGTATCAATATCGTTTCTGGCGGCACCGATGATCACCTGATGCTAGTGGACCTGATCGGTAAGGAATACACCGGTAAAGATGCCGATGAGGCCCTGGGCAATGCCAATATCACGGTGAATAAAAATGCGGTGCCTAATGACCCGCGTTCTCCCTTCATCACCAGTGGTCTGCGTGTCGGTACTCCGGCGATTACCACGCGCGGTTTCGGCGTGAAGGAAACCCAGCAGCTGACCCATTGGATCTGCGATATCCTGGACGCACTGGAAGGCGGCGATGTTGAAGCCACCATTGCCGATGTGAAGCAAAAAGTTCTGGAGATCTGTGCACAGTTTCCTGTGTACAAGAAAGCCTAATTTAGCTTTGCTAGAAAAAGCGGCTCGGTGAGCCGCTTTTTTTATGGCTGTATCACAGTGTGCTGCACCGCAGCGGTGCGTGGTGCAGTCACAGGGGGCAACGGCTGTGATAAACTGCGGCCCATTTTCCATTCCCTGGGGACGATCCCACATGCACTGTCCTTTCTGCAGCGCAGAAGAAACCAAAGTAGTCGATTCCCGCCTGGTGGCGGAGGGCGATCAGGTGCGCCGCCGGCGCGAGTGCCTCGAATGCCATGAACGTTTCACCACCTTTGAAAGCGCAGAGCTGCTGTTGCCCAGGGTGATCAAACAAAATGGCCAGCGCGAGCCCTTCAATGAAGACAAATTGCGCGCGGGCATCCAGCGCGCGGTAGAGAAGCGCCCGGTCAGTATCGAGCGGGTGGAATCCGCAGTCTCCCAAATCAAGCATGCGCTGCGCGCAACGGGTGAGCGCGAGCTGCCCGCAAGGGCCATCGGTGAGCTGGTCATGGAGCAGTTGCGCGAGCTGGATGAGGTCGCTTATGTACGCTTTGCCTCGGTGTATCGACGCTTTGAAGATGTCAGCGACTTCAGTGAAGAAATTGAGCGCCTGACCAGTAAGGAAAACCAAACGCAATGAGTCAAATGGCTGTAGAGAGTGCCCAGGCACTGATGGGCCGCGCTATTCAGCTGGCGGAGCGCGGTCTCTATACCACTATGCCGAATCCCCGGGTCGGCTGTGTGATCACCGATGATAATGGCAAAGTAATTGCCGAGGGCTGGCATAAGCGTGCTGGCGAACCCCACGCTGAAATAGAAGCCCTGCGCGATGCGGGCGAGCGGGCCCGCGGCGCCATCGTCTATGTGACCCTTGAACCTTGTAGCCACAGTGGCCGCACAGGTCCCTGTGCCGAGGCACTGGTACAGGCCGGTGTCGCCCGCGTGGTTTACGGTATGGAAGACCCGAATCCCAGGGTTGCCGGAAGCGGTTTGCAGAAACTGCGCGATGCGGGCATTGAGGTAGAGGGGCCAGTGCTGGAAGAGCGCTGCCGTGCGCTCAACCCGGGTTTTATCAAGCGTATGACCTTGGGGTTACCCCTGGTGCGCAGCAAATCTGCGATGAGTTTAGATGGTCGCACCGCCATGGCCAGCGGTGAATCCAAATGGGTTTCGGGCCCGGCTGCGCGCGCCGATGTGCAGCGCCTGCGTGCGCGTAGCTGTGCAGTGGTAACTGGCGTAGAGACTGTGCGATTCGACAACCCGAATCTCAATGTGCGCGCCGATGAGATGGCGCTGGAGCTGCTCGAAGCGGAACAGGCTGCAGAAGTTCAGCCCCTGCGCGTTATTGTCGACAGCCAGCTGCGCACGCCGGCAAAGGCCTTTATTTTGCAGGGGGACGCCCCCACACTGGTGTGCACTACTGAGCGCGCCGATCCAGAGCGTCGTCAGCGACTGGAAAACGCCGGTGCCGAAGTTGTCGTTTTACCTCAGGACAAGGACGGTCGGGTAGACCTGCTTGCCCTGCTCAAAGAGTTGGCCCGACGCGA
Organism: Microbulbifer sp. ABH2_005; assembly: GCF_056160005.1. Taxonomy (NCBI): domain Bacteria; kingdom Pseudomonadati; phylum Pseudomonadota; class Gammaproteobacteria; order Cellvibrionales; family Microbulbiferaceae; genus Microbulbifer; species Microbulbifer sp. ABH2_005. The sequence goes on from NZ_JBSWWI010000001.1 coordinate 446,253, forward strand.
ATGCAATGAAGTACTGATAGAAAGCGGTGCGATCCTTTCCGGTGAGTTTCTCTACCGGGGGCACGTAGACGAATTGATTGTCTATCTGGCGCCCAAGCTGCTCGGCAGCACGGCGCGGCCGCTGTTTGAATTGCCCATCGAGCGTATGGGCTCGGTGCTGCCGATCACGATTACCGATATGCGCGCGGTCGGCCACGACTGGCGCATCACCGCAACCACGGATATCGAGCGCTGATGTTTACTGGAATTATTGAGGCGGTCGGCGAGATTGCCGATCTGCAGCCGCGCGGTGGGGATCTGCGCGTGCGCGTCAGGAGCGGCAAACTGGACCTCGCCGATGTGCAGCTTGGTGATAGTATCGCCACCAACGGCGTCTGTCTGACCGTAGTGGAGCTGCCCGGTGATGGCTACTGGGCGGATGTTTCCGCGGAGACGCTGGATGTCACCAGTGTCAGCAGCTGGAAGCGCGGGGATAGGGTCAACCTGGAGAAGGCATTGACCCCACAAACCCGCCTTGGCGGCCATATTGTCAGCGGCCATGTGGACGGTATCGGCGAGGTGGTGTGGCGTAAATCTGAGGCCCGTGCCGAGCGTTTTCGCCTACGCGCACCGGATAATCTGGCTCGTTATATTGCCCACAAGGGCTCGATTACTGTCGACGGTACCAGTCTTACCGTGAACGCGGTGGACGGCGCTGAGTTTGAACTCACCATTGTGCCGCATACCTTGCAGGAAACGATTATGCAGGGCTACGCGGCTGGCACCCGGGTCAATCTTGAGGTGGACTTGATCGCACGCTACCTGGAGCGCCTGCTTCTTGGCGAGGAGGCGGCCAAATCCAACGACGGTGGTATGACACTCGAATTTCTCGCCCAGAACGGGTTTTACAAGCGCTAGCTGGCTTTATCCCGGCATGCCGCGCCAGTGAGGGCGGGTGAGTGTAACTGCAGGGAAAGCCGCTCAATTTGCAATTGATTAATTTATCCAGAGTTAGCAATGGAATTAAATACGGTTGAAGAACTGATCGACGATATCCGCCAGGGCAAAATGGTGATCCTGATGGACGATGAGGATCGCGAAAACGAGGGTGACCTGGTGATGGCAGCGGAGCAGGTGCGCGCCGAAGATATTAACTTTATGGCTACCCATGCCCGCGGCCTGATTTGTATGCCCATGTCCAAGGAGCGCTGTGAGCAGCTGGACCTGCCGCTGATGTCGCGGGATAACGGTGCCCAGTTCAGCACCAACTTCACCGTCTCTATCGAAGCTGCCGAAGGGGTGACCACCGGTATTTCCGCTGCGGACCGTGCGCGTACCGTGCGCGCCGCCGTAAATAGAAATGCCAAACCCAGCGATATCGTTCAGCCCGGACATATTTTCCCGATTATGGCCCAGCCCGGTGGCGTACTGAGCCGTGCCGGCCATACTGAGGCCGGCTGTGATCTTTCCCGCTTGGCGGGTTTCGAGGCGGCCGCGGTAATCGTTGAAATCATGAATGACGATGGCACCATGGCACGCCGCCCGGATCTGGAAAAGTTCGCGAAAGAGCACAACCTGAAGATCGGCACCATTGCCGACTTGATTACTTACCGCGCGCTCAACGAGAAAACCGTGGAGTGCGTCAACGAACGCAAAGTGCGTACCGAGTTTGGCGAGTTTAAACTGCGCACCTATCTCGACAAGGCCCGCCGCGAGCGCCACTTCGCCTTTATCAAAGGCGAGCCTACGCCAGAGGAGCCAACCCTGGTGCGCGTACATGTGGGCAACACCCTGCGAGATGTGCTCACGATTCAGCGCGGTGATGAAAAATTTGTCCCCTGGACTTTCCGCCGCGCCATGCAGCGCATCGAGAAAGAGGGCAAAGGTGTGGTGGTATTGATCTGCCATAACGAGACCACCGAGGAAATCGAGGAGAGTATCGATTGGCTGATCAGCGGCAAGCAGCAGCGCCCCAGCCAGGACTTAGTGTACAAGCAGGTGGGTACCGGTTCGCAGATACTGCGTGATCTCAAGGTGCGCAAGATGCGCCTGATGAGTGCGCCGTTTAAGTTCAGCGCTATTTCTGGTTTTGAACTGGAAGTGGAAGAGTACTTGAACGTCGAAGAGTAATAACAGAATGTTTCCCGGTGCATTTGAAATGGCACGGGTATGGAAAGAAATACGGATTGGACATTATGAGCAACATTCAAGTGATTGAAGGGGATTTTGTCGGCAGTACAGGTAAGTACGCGCTGCTGGTGAGCCGTTGGAACAGCTTTGTGGTTGAGAGCCTCAAAGATGGCGCCCTCGATACCTTGCGCCGCAAGGGCATCAAGGATGAGGATATCACCATCTATTACGCCCCCGGTGCCTTCGAATTCCCGCTGGCCGCGCAAAAGCTGGCGGAAACCAAAAAATTTGATGCGATTATTGCACTGGGCGCGGTGATTCGTGGCGGCACTCCGCACTTCGAATATGTCGCTGGTGAGTGCACCAAAGGTCTGGCTCAGGTATCCCTGAATACCGGTATTCCGGTGACCTTTGGTGTGTTGACTGTGGACTCCATTGAGCAAGCTATCGAGCGCTCCGGCACCAAGGCTGGCAACAAAGGTTGTGAAGCCGCCGAAACCGCCCTGGAAATGGTTTCCCTACTCGGCAAAATCTAATTGCCACAGCGCCGGCCAGTTGCGTCGGCGCTGCCCATTCTGAGAAGTATCTACCGGAAAAGACAATGACCGTAACTGCATCTGCCCGCCGCAAGGCGCGCCACTACGCCATGCAGGCGCTCTACCAATGGCAAATGGCCGGCGCCAGCCTCAATGCGATTGAAGCCGAGTTCCATACCGACAACGATATGAGCAAAGCCGACGTGGAATATTTCCGCGATATCTTCCACGGGGTAGCCAAAAACCTCGACGAAGTGGAAGGTGCTTACTCCTCCCATCTGGATCGCAAAGTGGAAGATCTGGACCCGGTGTCCCGCGCCCTGCTGCGCATGGCCACTTATGAACTGAAAAACCGCATCGATGTGCCCTACAAAGTAGTGATTAACGAAGCAGTAGCACTGGCGAAAAAATTCGGCCCCACCGACGCCTTCAAGTTCATCAACGGCATCCTGGATAAGACTGCTGCAGACCTGCGCACTGCGGAAGTGGCCGCAGACAAGAAGTCCTGAAGTCACGCTGATGGGAACCGCGCCGGGCGAATTTGAAATTATCCGCGATTTTTTCGCCAGTGCTCCTGTGGGTGAAGGGGTTGCTCTGGGTATAGGTGATGACTGCGCTCTATTGCAGGCACCCGCCTCGGGGCAGTTGGCCACCTCTATGGATACCCTGGTGGCAGGCCGCCACTTTCCGGCTGATGCGGACCCCGCTGCTATTGCCGCGCGTGCACTCAGGGTTAATCTCAGTGACCTGGCGGCAATGAATGCGCGCCCACTCTGGTTTACCCTGGCCCTGACCCTGCCTGACAGTGATGCAGTTTGGTTGCGCAAATTTGCCGATGGCCTGCTGCAGACCGCGGCACAGTTTGGTGTTTCTCTGGTCGGGGGCGATACCACTGCGGGCCCTTTGTCGATCACCATTCAGGTGATCGGACACACGGAATCGCCACTGCGCCGAGACCGTGCCGGCCCCGGTGATCACGTTTATGTCAGCGGTCCTCTAGGTGCAGCTGCCGCCGCTCTGCCGGTGGTGCTGGGAGAACATCGGGTAAATGCCGATGTGCAGCTGCAGTGTGAACGCGCCTTTTATTATCCCGAACCCCAATTCCCTGTGGCTGCGGCGATTGCCGAGTTGGCCAGTGCGGCTCTGGATATTTCCGATGGTCTGCTCGCTGACCTGGGACATATTTGTGAGTCCAGCGGTGTCAGCGCTGATATTCATCTGGAGCGATTAGCCGTTTCTCCCTTGGCGCGGACTCTTGCCGCAGAGAAAGCAACAACTCTGGCTACAGGCGGTGGCGATGACTACCAACTCTGTTTTACCGTTCCGCAGCAGCGGGTTGCGGACCTGGAACAACTGGACCTGAACGTAACTGCTATCGGCACCCTTGCAGAGGGCGAGGCCGAGGTGCGTTGCTGGCATAATGGCAGCCCCTGGTCGCCACCTGCGACAGGTTATAAGCATTTTTAGGTGGCATTAACCGGGAAGTGCCGGTAGCGGCTTTGGAAATAAGACTATGAGAATACATAACCCCAGTTTTTCCGAGCTTTTGCGCGATCCCACTATGCTTTTGGCTTTTGGCTTTGGCTCGGGGCTGGCACCCAAGGCGCCGGGCACTTTCGGCACCCTGGTAGCCATACCCTTTTGGTGGCTGATGAAGGATCTCTCCGCGGCCTGGTATTTGGGAATCCTTGTAGTGACGGGCTTGGTGGGATGTTACCTGTGCGGGGCCGCGGCAAAGAAACTTGGTGTGCACGACCACGGTGGCATTGTTTGGGATGAGATGGTGGGCTACTGGCTCACAATGTTTATGGCCCCGGCCGGCTGGATTTGGGCACTTTACGGTTTTGTTCTCTTTCGCCTGTTCGACATTGCCAAGCCGCCGCCCATCGGTTGGGCGGACCGGCGTGTACAAGGTGGCGTCGGAATTATGCTCGACGATATACTGGCTGCGGTTTATGCGGCTTTGATATTACAGATAACCGTGTTTTTTGTTGGGGCTTAGCGGATAGGGATTATCAATGCACAAGGCATTTTGGCTTCTGCTGGGGTTACTGGTTTCCAGCACAGTCTGTGCCCAACAGGTACAACTGAAGGGTCTGTTTGGCGATAGCGCCATGCTGGAAATCGATGGCCGTCAGCGTATTCTCAAGGCGGGTCAACAATCACCGGAAGGAGTTGGCCTGATAGAAGCCACCACCAGCTACGCCCACATCCGTGTGAATGGACGAGAGCAGAAACTCACCCTGGATGCGCCCATCGCCGCCAGCTATGCCCAGGCCGAACGCGCCGAGGTGCGCTTGATGGGAGATAGCCGCGGTCATTTCAATACCGATGCCTGGATCAATGGGATGCGGGTACCGGTGATGGTGGATACCGGGGCGACCACCCTGGCAATCAATTACCCCACCGCCCAGCGTCTGCGCTTAAATCTCAATGGCGCCAAACGCATACCGGTGTCGACCGCCAGTGGTATCACCAGTGCTTATTTGATCAATCTCAGCAGTGTCACTATCGGTGGCATTAAATTGCACAATGTAGAAGCTACCGTGCATCCTGATAACTTTCCCCAAGTGGTGCTTCTGGGAAATAGTTTTCTCGGCCGGTTAGATATGGAACAGCAGAGGGGTGTGCTGATACTGCGCGCCCGCAACTGACGTGAAGAGGTATTAAGTTGACCATTCGTTATGTGGAATCCTCAAAATTGCCAACCTCTTGGGGCATGTTTGAGATGCATGGTTTCGAGGAAGTGGAAACTGGCAAGGAGCATGTCGTGCTCACCATGGGGGACTTCGATACCAACGAGCCCCTGTTGGCCCGTATTCACTCGGAATGCCTGACTGGTGATGCCCTGTTTTCCCTGCGTTGTGATTGTGGTGCCCAGCTGCAACATGCCATGCACCGCATTGCCATGGAGGGGCGCGGCGCGATTTTCTATCTGCGTCAGGAGGGCCGTGGTATCGGCCTGCTAAACAAGATCCGTGCCTATCACTTGCAGGATTGCGGCGCGGATACGGTAGAGGCTAACGAGCAGCTTGGTTTTGGCGCAGACATGCGTGACTACTCGATTCTCAAAGCGATGATCGACCACCTGGGCATCCACGCCATTCGCTTGATGACCAATAACCCGCGCAAAGTAAAAGCGTTGGAGGACTTGGGTATTAATGTGACTGAGCGCCTGCCGCACCAGTCCGGGCGCAATCCTCACAATGCCAAGTATTTGTCCACCAAGAAAGGCAAGCTTGGCCATTTGATTGAAAATGAGGATGAGGAAGGGAAAGAAGAAAAATAACTTTTAACCTCCTTCAGACACCCCCACAAAAAAAGGCCGGATAATCCAGGCCTTTTTTTGTCGAAATTAATTAAAGCCGAGCTCGAGTATTTGGAGTTCGGCTTTGAATAATTCAGAGGCTCCTAAAATATTGGGCTTCTAATCTTTAAAGACCTTGCCACCTTTCATCACAAAGTCCACGTCCAGGAGTTCCTCAATATTATCCAGTGGCGAGCCATTGGTGGCGATAATATCGGCGTACTTACCGGACTCAATGGTGCCCAGTGAATCGCTCATATCGATCAGGTCTGCGGCGTTAACGGTAGCGGACTGCAGGATGGCCATATTGTCCATACCGGCTTCACTCATCAGGACAGCCTCGCGTGCATTGATGCCGTGCTTGGATACACCTGAGTCGGTACCGAAGGCAATTTTTACTCCGGCATCGACCGCTTTACGGAAATTGCCGCGCATATCTGTGCCAACACGTATGGCTTTTTCCTTCTGAGCCTCAGATAAAACATCGGTATTTTTTGCCAACTGTACCACGGTATCGCCGGCGAGAAGAGTCGGAACCAGGTAAGCGCCGGTTTCTTTAAATAGCTTATGGGAGCGGGGACCTGCGTAGGTGCCGTGCTCAATACTGTCTACACCAGCCTCCAGTGCGGCGATAATGCCTTCTTCCTGGTGCGCATGACTGGCCACCTTGCGCCCCATACGCTGGGCTGCCAGGACCACCTCTTTTAGCTCATCGATTTCCATCTGCTGGCCGGTACCTGTAGCGCGATCGGTAAGTACGCCGCCGGTAGAGGTAATCTTGATAAAATCAGCGCCGTATTTGATCGCATGGCGGGTCGCGCGGCGGCAATCGTAGGGACCGTCGCATACCGTTCTGGTTTTGTCGTCATGCAGTGCCATTAACTCGGGGCTGACTCCACTGATATCGGCATGCCCTCCGGTAATGCCCACTCCGCCGGCTGCGATAATGCGTGGGCCATCTACCCAGCCACTATTGATCGCATCGCGCATCGCATACATTTCTTCGCCGCTATTACCCGCATCGCGTACAGTGGTAAAACCAGATTTCAGAATACGCATGCCAAACATTTGCGAGCGCATTTGGGTCAATGGCATGGACATCTTTAAGGCTTCGGAATCGTTTTTGGGGCCCAACTCAGTTTGCAGGTGAACGTGCATATCCATTAAGCCCGGCATTACGAAGCTGTCCTTAAGATCAATGACTTCGGCATCATCTCTATTCACATAACCAGGGCGGATGGAAGTAATTCTGCCATCCTCGATTATTACGCTTTGCTCTTTTAAAGGCTTTTTACCGGGAACAGCGAGCAGTGTGCCTGCGTGGATAATGGTTTCTGCCAGTGCTGAGGAAGAGAAAAGAGTCGCTGCGATACCGCAGAGAAGGAAACGCTTCATGATTTGTACACCTATTTATTATTTAGGCACACGCTAAATCAATCCGCGGAATATGACAATTGTGGGTTTATTACTTGGTGAGAGCCGGAAATAAGTTTCTAAAAAATCCAAAAAAAGACCGGAAAATCCGGCCTTTTTTAATCTGCATAGAATTAATGTCTGCGGCGTGGCTGCACAAATACGGCGGTAGTACGGCCGGGCAGAGTAAAGGTGCCTGTGTCTCTATCAAACTTCACTCCGCGCAGGCGTGAGTCTACCGAGCGGCGTTGACGTGGATGCTTGAACAAGTACTTACCAATGAGTTTTTCACTGGTGAACTCCACCGATTCTTTATCGCCATTAAACAGCACCACAATACGCTCAAAGCGGCGATCGATGCTGCCACTGGAATCGGATAACTCCATCACAATCAGACCAGGAATCTGGTCGGGTCCGGTGTTGAGGAAATTGAGGTGTGCCTCTACGGACTCGGCATCAGGCAAGCGGAACAGGGGGGAGCTGTTGCGAATCGCCAGCTGCTCGCGGAATAGAGCGGAGCTCCACAAGCGGTGCCGGCGCTCGGGAGCCAATTCCGGGTTTGCCAGTAAAGGTTGCATCAGGGACCAGTTATCTTCGTTTTTATCTGCGATAGGTAAACCCGCACCCCAATTATCGGTGGCGTGGCTGAAGTCCAGTGCATTAAACCAGTCACCGGAGTTGTAACTGTCCCGATCCATCGACTTTGAGCGCAGGAAATCCTGGCCTGCGTGGATAAACGGCACTCCCTGGGCGAACAGAACCAGGGAATTACTGAATGCCTGGATACGCACTCGTTCAGCCAAGTCGGCGCTGTCACTGGCTTTGATCTGTACTCCGTCGAACAGCGTCTCGTTGTCGTGGGCGGCAATATAATTAATGGATTCCTGCGGGTCGGCGGTATAGCCGGTGGGCTGGCCGTTATAGACTAGCTCGCTGCCGGTAATGATATTGCCGTTGGCATCTTCAAAAGGATAATCTGCCAGGTTGCCGGCGAGGGAAACGCGGACTTTATCTGCCAGGGTTAGCAGTGTGGCACGCTCATCTTCTCCCTCAAACTTACCGTTACTGTCGGTGAACAGACCGGTACCAAAGCCCTGCTCCTCAAAGCCTCCGAAGGGGTTGCCGCCACGCACGGAATCGCGCAGGCGATCGTTAAAGGTGCCGATACCGCTGCCGGCCATATTGCCCTGGCGGGCCTGTACAAAGCGAGCATCGTCAGCCACCTCGCCAAAATTCCAGCCCTCGCCGTACAGATAGATAGCGCTGCCATCGACACCATCGGCTGCCGGGGTCAGTGATTGCAATGCCGCTTGCGCCTTGAGGATATTGTCGAGGCTGTGGTGTCCCATCAGATCGAAACGGAAGCTGTCTATCTTGTAGGACCGGGCCCAGGTGACCAGGGAATCGATCATCAGCTTTTCCATCATGGCGTGCTCACTGGCGGTATTTGCGCAGCAGCTACTCATTTCCACACCGCCCTCCAGATTGCGGCGGTGGTAATAGCCGGGGACGATTTTATCGAGTACGGAGTTGTCGTATTGGCCGTAGGAGCTGGTGTGGTTGTAAACCACATCCATCACCAGTCGCAGGCCGGAGTGGGATAGCCCTTGCACCATTTGACGGAATTCGCGAATGCGCGCAGGTCCATCGGGAGCGCTGCTATAGCTGCCTTCGGGGACGGTGTAGTGCAATGGATCGTAGCCCCAGTTAAAGCCATCGGTATCGCGAATAGCATCTACCTGGGCCTGCTGCTCGCTGCTGTCCGATGCGTAGTCTGAGAGGTCCGGGGTTTGCTGCTGCTGCGTGCGATCTTCATTGACGGTGGCAAAGTCAAAGGCCGGCAGCAGGTGGATATGGGTGAGGCCGGCGCGGGCCAGTTTATTGAGGTGGCGCATGCCGTCGCTGTGCTTGCGGGTGAAAGCCTTGAAGGTGCCGCGCTCTGCTTCGGGGACAGTTTGATCCGCAATACTGAAATCGCGTACGTGCAGCTCGTAGACACTGATATCTTCCGGCTGGGTTAACTTGGGCTTACGCAGGCGGTCCCAACCGCGCGGCTTCAGATCCCGATCATCCAGGTTGACGATCTGGCTTTTGCCGCTATTGATGGAGAGACTTAGGGAGTAGGGGTCGGTGACCAGGTTGGTTTCAATCTGGCGGCTGAAGTAGGAATACACCTCGACCTCGTAGAGGTAAAAGCTGCGGTCCCACTGCTTATCGATATCGGCACTCCAAACCCCGGTAGATTCATCGCGCAGCATGGATACCACGTGATCGGCGCTATCGCTGCTGGAGTCTGTAAACAGGTGCAGCTTTACTGCCCGTGCGGTGGGAGCCCAAAGATCGAGCTGGATATTCTCCTCGCCGACACGGGCACCGAGTTCACCGTCGTAGTAGAAGCGATCATCGAGCGCGCCTGCCATCTGCACACCCGTTGCATCCAGTAACGTGCCCTCCGCATCGTAAGCGGCGAGTGCGAGTTGCTGGGTGACCAGATCACTGATGGAGGCCTGCCCTGGCAATTGCCAGGCACTGAAACTGGCCAGGTGCGGGAATTTTTGTTGGGCGCTGTCGGGCAAGGTGGCGAGAGGGGTGAGATCGATGGTGCCATCGGAACGGATATCACCGTCCTCCAGTTTTAGCTCGGCGCTGTTGCTGTAGTGCAATTTAACCTTGGTACCTTCCGGCACCTGGATATCCCAGGCAAAGCTGCTGGTATCCACCCAGTGCGCTTTATCGCTGCTCAGGTCACCCTTGGCGAAGCCATCACTGCTGACGGAGACTTCTTTACTATTCGAGTCAAAAGCAAAGTAGATTTCGTCGTAATCGGCAGCCACGGTAAAGCTGACGTTAGCTCCATTGTTGCCGTAGCTCTCCTCCCAGCCTTCGTGCAAGGCTACCTTGAATTCATAGGAACCGGCAGGCAGTGCTGAGGTGATAAAGGTGTAGGTGCCATCTCCATCGGCATCCTGCATCCAGCTGTGCAGGCAACCGGGTTGCCAGTCTCCCGGGCACCCGAGCAGGGATTGGAAGTTGCCGGCTACAGTGGCGACCACGCTATTGTGGTTGTCGGTGATCCAGTGACTCTCGTGGTCGTAGATAAATTTAACTTCGCGAGCCTCATCCTGGCTAAGGGAAATATTACCGCCGTCCCTCTGGCCGCCCCAGCCATAATTTTCATCCCAGCTGTTGTTGAGAGCGGCTTTGTACTCCCAGTTGCCGCCGGGTATCCAAAAGTTGCCCTGCCATTTGTCATCTTCGCTGTCATAGCGGAGCAGGGTGGCGACACAACCTGGTTGCCAGTCGCCATCGCAGCCCAGTTGGCTTTGTAGGTTGCCGGGAATATTGACCTCTGTGGGATCTGGTGTGTCAGATGCCCAAACCGGTACTTGGATGGAGCAGAAGACTGCCCCCAGAATCAGCCCGGCTCTTGTGCCGGGCCCTGTAAATTTTGTTGTTGGCATAGCGCTTCCCATTTTTTTTGTACTTGTTGCGGTTCTCTCAGTTGGTATTGAATCGCAGTCACGCATTGACGGCCTCCCACCCCGAGGAGGTGGAGGTCTGGGGGAGGTGGTTGGGGGTGTCATAAAAGCTTTATAAATTCGTCATCTTGTGGCAATGCGCGCTAGAGAAGATGATTCGCGAGTAGAAGAAGTGGCGAGAAGAAAAGTCGGTTCTATACTCTATTGATCAGGTTACTGTGGGTCGAGAAAGGTGATGCACTCGCTGTAATCGGATTCGAAGGCCGGCTTTTGCCGGCTTTGCTTTTTGTGGCGGGGCAATTACTAAGAGGCTTTCCGGGATTATCCTTGCTCCTATCCCTGGGTAGTGCTAATTTGCCAACAACCCGGCCAGGTACTATGGCGGAGTCCAGAACTCAATAACTGCGGAGGATGATTGATGATTGTTGCAACCCTCCGTCGGGTCCAGTAGCAGCCTCCAGCTGCCCACGCCCGGCGATAGATTCCTAGACGTCGGGCTTTCCCTGAGAAAGCTCTGTTGGCCGCGTATCTGCGGTCGCTTGGTGCTTTGTTGCGCCCAGAGGGTTTCAATCTTGAGTAAATCTCACTTTACCCGCCGGTCTGTTAATAGATTCGGCACTAAATCCCTACCTATCAAAATTGAGCGGGAAGCTTCTCCGCTACAAAAACTCGGTTGGAAGTCTTTTTTCCAACAGCAGCTGACGCTCGAAGAACTCGAACAGTGTTTGCCGCTGCGGGTTATGGCTGTACACCGCAGTCGCCTGGAATTGGCCGGCGAGCAGGGGGCTTTGTCCCTTCCCCTAACCGGGGGTCTTGTGGCTAATTTGCCCGCGGTGGGGGATTGGCTGTTGTTAGAGAAGAGCAGTGGATACTTCGTGCGTTTGTTGAGCCGCAGCAGCCAGTTTGAGCGCATGGCACCTGGGGGGCATCAGGTGCAGATGATCGCCGCCAATGTCGATAGTGTTTTTATTGTTTCGTCCCTGAATGATGACTTTAACCTCTCACGTATTGAGCGCTATTTGGCTCTGGCTCGGGAGTCTGGTTGCAGCCCACACCTGATACTGACTAAGACCGATCTGTGTGAAGATACAGCCCCTTTTCTTCAGGCATTGCGTCCATTCGGCGAATTACCCGCTGCACTGGTAAATAGCCTGGATCGAGAAAGCGTGGCACAGCTGCGCCAGTGGTGCTTACCTGGGGAAACTATCGCGCTGTTAGGTTCTTCTGGAGTGGGTAAATCCACTTTGCTAAATGCGCTGTCTGGCGAATCCCTGGCTGAGACTGGGACCATTCGTGAAGCCGACAGCAAAGGGCGCCACACTACACGGAAGCGCTCTCTTCATTCCCTGAGTTGGGGAGCGCTGTTACTCGATAGCCCTGGAATGCGGGAGCTGGGGTTGGTGCATGTTGAAGATGGCGTGGCGGAGACTTTTTCTGATATTGAAGCCTTGTCCAGAGAGTGTCGCTTCTCTGACTGCCAGCACCAGTCAGAGCCAGGCTGTGCGGTACAAGAGGCAATAACGGGCGGTTCGCTGGATGATCGGCGCTTGCGCAATTGGCAAAAACTGCAACAGGAACTAAGCCGTAACGGTCAAACTCTGGCTCAGAAGCGGGCAGGGGAGAGAGCGCTATCCCAGATGTATCGATCTGTACAAAACCAGGCGCGTAAACACAAATATTCAGAGGATTAATAGAACTGGCACCCGGGAATTTTCCCGGGTGCTTCTCAATTAATGAGAGAGTTTTAACGTGATAACGCCTAAGATAATGAGCAAAACTCCCAGATAGCGCCCAAGGCTGGTGGAGTCTCCAAAGAACAGCACCCCTACCGCAAAGGCTCCGGCGGCACCAATTCCAGTCCAGACAGCATAGGAAGTACCAATAGGTATCTCCCGCTGCGCCAGCCACAGAAGAAATCCACTGACCCCAATAAATACCACAGCCATAGCCACACCCAGAAGGCGGGTATTACTTCCCTGTGAAATTTTCAGTCCCAGCACCCAACCAATTTCGCATAGTCCAGCGAGTATTAAGTAGAACCAGGCCATGATATTCCTTTAAAAATAGCTTTGGGTTTTAAACTCTAGCGCCGCCTGGGACGCTTGCTTGTTGCTGCACACATTAGGTGGTCAATAGAAAAGATATAGCTGAGAATGGAGGAAACGCGTTTTATGAAGCTTGGGGTGGGCTGAGCGGTAGATCGTATTGTTCTTTAGTAACAGCTATTTCCGATATAATCAGATTTTAAGGGAAGTATTCTGCGATAAAAATAAAAATCAATTATAGGGAGTTTGGGGATGTTGAGTGTGGTCCATGGAATAAAAGGAGTCTCACTGTTTTTTGTATCTGCCTGGTTATTTTTTTCTTCTGATTTTTCGTATGGCAGTGAGATGCAGATAGAGACTCTGGTCGTTACAGCAGGTAGATATGATCAGGGCATTACAGACCGGGTAGAGAGTATTTCTATTGTCGCCAATGATGTGCTGAAGAAAGCTGGTAACGCCCATATTCAACAAAGTTTGGCGAGTGTGCCCGGAGCAAATCTGGCCAGAGGAAATGGGCAGGAATATCTGCCCGCCTTGCGCTCTCCAGTGCTGACGGGTGCGGGAGCTTGTGGGGGAATTCTGACAGCAGAGGATGGAATTCCACTGAGAGCAAATGGCTTTTGCAATATCAATGAGTTATTTGAATCTTATAGTGAGGCAGCACGTCATATCGAAGTCATAAGAGGACCTGCTGGTACGCTCTATGGCTCAAATGCGTTGCATGGATTGATCAATATTATTAGTCGTGACCCTGTCGAGGATGAGGGGGGATTACTCAATGTTGATACGGGACCTCACGATTATTACCGATTGGGCGTGTCAGCGAATCATCGTCTTAATGCTGAAGGTGCTGGGATAAGTACAGATTTGTATCTAATGACCGATGGTGGCTATAGAGACCACTCCGGTGTGGACCAGCAAAAAGCCAGTGTTCAGTATGTTAGCCATATCGGAGATAGCAGAGTTCGAACCCGTTTGGTAGCTACAAACCTGAACCAGGAAACTGCGGGTTACGTTGAGGGAAAGGGCGCTTATCGAGATCCTCGTTTGAGCCTTACAAACCCCAATCCAGAGTCATTTCGGGATGCCTATGCCATCAGGATGTATTCCCTGATCGATATACCTATCAACCGTGATAGCCAAATACAATTGGCGCCGTATTTTCGAAAAACCAAAATGCGTTTTCTGCAACATTATTTACCGGGCCAGCCTTTGGAAGAAAATGGTCAGGAAAGCATTGGAATTAGAAGTAGTTATTATCTGGAGTTGGACAAAAAGCTGAATCTGGTTTCGGGTATTGATGCGGAATTAAGTGAGGGATATCTCTTGGAGGCGCAAGAGAAAGTTACCGAGGGATCTGAATTTCTTCAGGCGACGATTCCTGTGGGTAAGCACTATGATTACGAAGTGACGGTTTGGAATATTGCTCCTTACGCATCAGTAAACTGGCGGCTCAGTGATAAATTGGAAATTACTGGCGGAGTGAGGTTTGAGTCAGCACATTTTAATTACGACAATAACATGCTCTCCGGGCGTACCGATGAAAATGGCTTGGCTTGTGACTTCGGCGGTTGCCGGTTTAGTCGACCGAGTGACCGAAAAGATAGATTTAACAATATCTCCCCCAAGCTGGGCGCACTATTACAATTAGATAGTGAGTTTCAATTATTTACCCAAATTGCTCAGGGGTATCGGGTGCCCCAGACGACGGAATTATATCGCTTACAGAGGGAGCAAACGGTTGCAGAACTGGACTCTGAAGAGCTCAATAGCTTTGAAATAGGGCTGAGGAAGCTGGGTGACCCCCTGTCATTTGAGTGGGTGGCCTATGCAATGGAAAAGGAAAATGTAATTTTTCGCGATGCTGATTACTTTAATCAGTCCAATGGGAAGACCCGGCACTGGGGATTGGAATTAGCAGTTAATTATGACTTATCTGAAAGTCTGCGTTTTGAGGCCAGTACCAGTTATGCTGAACATCGCTATGACGATCAAAGGGAGTTAGAGGGGGTAGAACTGGATGGAAATTTTGTAGATTCAGCACCAAAAACGTTCGGTAGCTATCGTCTGCACTGGTCTCCGAGTTCTCCAGTGTCGGCGGAACTGGAATGGTTACATCAGGGCAGCTATTTCACTGATCCTCAAAATGCTCATCGATACCCTGGACATGATTTACTGAATCTCCATCTGGCTTGGCAGTGGGAGCAATATGGATTTTTTGTACGAATATTGAATGTCACTGATAAAGCTTATGCTGAGCGCGCAGATTACAGCAGTTTTAGTGGTATTCGATATTTCCCTGGGGAGCCTCGGTCAATATATCTTGGCGTGACTCTCGATTGGTGATGCCAAAGTAACTATTTAATCTGCCGTTTTCATTTGAGCGTCTCGAATCAAAGCGGCAAAGCGATAAAAGCCGTGAGCCATTTTAGTGTACGGGGTAAGCAAGAAAAAAGCGAGAACGGCACCCAGATGTAAATCTAATAATAGGGAAAGTGCAGCGGTACCGCCCAAGAAAAATAAAAGTATGCCGCTGAGAGCGATAAACATTAGTAAACCGATAAACCCCATTTCCCCACTCCAGATCTGAGCCGCCCCCAGTTTGGGGTCGGCCTTGAGCTTTAGTCGGATAAGCTTGGTGCACCCAAGCAGTATCAGTAAGCCACCAGGTAGGCCGAGCAATTTGGGAACAGAAAGGATCGGATATGGGCCCTGAATATTCAGAAAATAATACATGATTGTGCCCGAGCATGTGGCGGCGAAGCAAAGCAAAAAGCCATAAAAGACGGCCTGATGTGCATATCGTCGCTGGTTACTAAAGCGGTCTTCATCCTCAAAATTACAGCCATCCCCGTGCCCCCCAGATAGATTGTTTAGCTTCCCAGCAGAATTTATTGCACTTATAAGGTGAATCCAGGTGATACTTTCTCCACTGATTTCCCTCCAATAGCGACGCAAACTGATTCCTAAGCTAAACAGCGGATAGAGAAAAGCAGGTAAGAAAATACTGGTCATAGTGGCGTGTGAAATTACTGCATAGAAACCCTCGCCACCGCTGGGTTTCAAAGTACTAGTGAGCAAGAAGATAAGGGTAAAACCTATGAGAGTTGCCAGGGCGATCAGGCTACCGCTCTTTTGAAATATTTGAGCAATGCCTCTGGGCCATGCGAAAGTCTCCCAGCTTTTCTGCCGCACTTCTGCCATAACCTGGGGAATATTTATATTGAACTCATGGGGGTCAATAAATTGGCATGCGTAGTAGCAGCCCCGGCAATTGTGGCAGAGGTTGGCCAACTGGATAATAGTCCCATCAGAAAATGATCGGTGTAACTGTAGTGAGGGAAAAACGGCACAGTAACCCTCACAGTAGCGACAGGCATTGCAAATTTTTATTTGTCGACGTGCCTCTTCCAAATTATTGACTTGCATAGTTGGCGGCTTCCCTACCGGCGATCCTTCCAAAAACAGTGCCTATCATCATACCCAGTCCGGCCAGGTAACCCTGGCTTAGGATTGATCCGGCCATGACTTCACCTGCGGCCCATAGATTTTTTACTGGCCCGGCAGCGGTACTGCACTGGGCATTTTCATCAACTCTGAGCCCCAGATAGGTGAAAGTAACCCCGGTGCGCAAGGCGTAGCAGTAAAACGGTGGCTTGTTAATGGGGCGAGCCCAGTTGGTTTTCTCTGGTGTCAGGCCCGTAGTGGAGACTCCATCCAGTTCGGTTGGATAAAAAGATTCACTACTGCCACAGGCGCTATTGAACGTAGTTACTGTGTTGATTAATTTTTTAGAGGGCAAGCTGGTTTTTTCTGCGAGCTCTTCCAAACTATTTGCTTCTGTAGGTGGGAATGCTGAAGGCATGGACAGTTTTAATGATTTTGAATCGAGAATTGCAAAAGCCACTTGGTCTGGCTGTTGCGCGACGAGGCGACCCCAGATGGCATAGCGTTTGGGCCAAATATCCTCCCCCTCATCATAGAAGCGTTGAGCCTCTTTATTGACGACTATTGAGAAGGGGATGCAATCGAGGCGAGTTACTATGCCGCCATCAAACTTCGGTGCTCTCCCGTCAATTGCCACCGCATGGCATTGGGTGGGATCTCCGATCGACTCTACGCCTTGCTCGAGTAAATCTTCCAAGACCACGCCTCGATTATAAGGTGTTCCGCGTATCAGGAAATTCTTGGCGGCTGGTCCCCAGGCTTTTTCTAGCCATTCCAGATTGGCTTCAAACCCACCGGAGGCGACAACAACTGATGTGGGTTCGATTCGGTAATGCAGGCCCTCGTAAACATAGTCGACATGAGCAATAAGATTGCCCTTCAGCTGCAAGTGTTTCACGTGTGCTCGATATAGCACATCAACCCCCAATGTTTCTGCGGTGCGATAATAGGCATTAACTAGAGACTTACCGCCGCCAAGAAAAAATGCATTGGTGCGGGTGAGAGATAATGTGCCGGATAGTGGCGGTTGGAAATGGACACCGTGCTTTTGCATCCAAGGAAATGTATTTTCGGATGAGTTAATTACCAGACGTGCCAGTTGTTCATTGGTTTTACCTCCGGTAACTTTTAAAAGATCGTCGTAGTATTCGTCTTCTCCGTAACTTCCCTCCAGTGGGCCGAGTGGGCCGTGGTGTTTACAGCGAACGTCTCGGGTATGGCGGGAATTTCCACCTCGATAGGGTTTGGGAGCAGTTTCCAGAATAACCACTTTGGCCCCGAGTTCGGCAGCAGTTATCGCTGCACACAGAGCGGCATTGCCACCCCCAATAATGGCGAGGTCGTAGCGATAGTTCACTTGTGGAAATACCTTTTGCAATGGGCTCAAGTTCCATTGCAAAAGGTAGGTGAAAGCTGAGGGTAATTAAGTGGGTAGGCATCTCCTACCACTAGAAAGCGTTAGCTGGTGGCGGGCTGCTCAACCTGCAAGGTATCGGTTTGCACAGACACGGAAGCTTGGCTCTCTAGCCAGTTGTCCATGCGTGCTTCGAGAATATTGAGCGGCAGAGCACCTGCACCTAACAGTGCGTCATGGAAACTGCGAATATCGAAATTGCTATCCAAGGTTTCCTCCGCCTCCTTTCGCAGCTCTTTAATTTTGAGCTGCCCCAGCTTGTAAGCCAGGGCCTGTCCGGGCCAGACCAGGTAGCGGTCAATTTCCACGGTGACGTCGTGCAGAGGTTTGGCGCTATTTTCCATGAAGTAATCAATCGCCTGCTCCCTGCTCCAGCCCAATTGATGCATGCCGGTGTCTACAACTAGACGCACTGCGCGCCACATATCGTAGGTCAGCGCTCCGAATTCACTATAGGGGTCCTTGTACAAACCCAGGTCATAACCGAGGCTCTCGGAATAAAGCCCCCAGCCTTCCACAAAGGAGGTGTAAAGTGCCATACGCCGCAATGGATGGATATCGGCTTGCTCCTGGGCCAGGGCAATCTGCAAATGGTGGCCAGGCATGGCCTCGTGCACCGTCAGCGCCTCCATTTCCCACTTGGGGCGGCTGGGCAGGTTATAGGTATTGGCATAGAAAATACCCGCACGCCCGGCTTCATTGGAGCCCGGCTGGTAATAGGCCGTGGTCTGTGATTGCTCTGAAAAGCTGGGAATGGGTTTTACTCCATAGGGCAATCTGGGCAGGGTGCCAAACAGCGCGGGTAACTCGCCGTCGATACGCTTGGCGATATCCCGGTAGTCTCTTAGTAAATCCTCGCGGCTGGTATGGTAGAAGCGCGGGTCGGTACGCAAAAATTCGGTAAACGCTTTGAAGTCGCCCTTAAAGCCGGTCTTCTGAATAATCCTGTCCATTTCACCGCGGATACGCTTCACTTCCGCAAGCCCAATGCGGTGGATCTCCTCGGGGCTGAGGTCGGTGGTGGTATTCTCTTCCACTTTATGGGCGTACCAGCGCAGGCCATCGGGGCGGCTGCTGAGGGCAATGTCTTTCTGTGCACCGGGAATATATTCTCTCTCGATAAATTCCGCCATGTCCCGCCAAGCCGGTAGCAACTGGCTGTTGTAGATGGCCAAGGCCCGTTGGCGCAGGCTCTTTTGTTTCGCTTGGGGGATCGCTTTGGGCATTTCTGCGAAAGCACTGAGCAGAGGGCTTTGCTCGGGATTTTTGGGGGTCAGCGCGCGGATCTGCCGCGGTAAGTCACGCAGGGTGATTTGCGGCGGGGTAACTCCATTACTTAACCCCTGCTGCATCAGGGCCTGTGTTTGTGTTACCAAAGTTGGAAGCTTTGACAAGCGCGCCAGAATCTCTTCGTAATCAGCAACCTTACTGCGCGGCATGCTGTTAAGCACGCTCGGCACATAGCGCTGGATGCCGCTCATATGGGTGATGGGTTGCAGGTGTTCAGGAAACTGAAAGCCCTTTACCTCGCCGAGGAGATCCTGGTAGAGCAGCTGATAGTCGAGCCGTTGTTGCTCGGGCAGTGCGTCAACGTTTAGGTTTCGGGTTGCGCCTAATAGCTGACGAGTCTGCTCCTGTCGCTGTTGAATGGCCCTGCTTGAATTATCCACCCAGCGATCATTTTGGCCTGGATAGCCCTCATAAGTGGCCCGGCTGGGAAAGCTCTCCATAATCCAGCGATAACGCAGGTCTTGCAGGGCAGTCAGCCGCTCAGAGACATTTTCTGTGGGCAGAGCCCGAAAAGCCTTCTTGAAATCTTTCTGATCCATGGCGGTAGCGCTAAAGCTGGCAAACAGGCCGATGGATGCGATAAAGGTTTTCTTGAGTAGTGACATCTTTCCCCCAAGGCGTGCGAAAGTCGAGTGATAGAAAGGCGCTGGGCCAGGCGGTCTCGTCGAATCAATAGTGCGCCGCAGAATTGTGAACCTGGCAGCCCGATACCCCAGGTGGCTATCGGGCCCGTATGGTTAGTTGGCGGCTGCAGCGCGGTCGTTAAAATTGTGCCGGTTAAGTAGCTGTAAGCGCCGGCGGATTTGTTCCTCGATACCTTCGGCATCAAGGCCTATAGCTGCGAGTAGGTCCTTGTGCTTACCGTGCTCAATGATGCGGTCGGGCAGTCCCAATTGCAGAACGGGTTGCGTTCGCGCAGAGCTGTTGAGGTACTCCATAACGGCACTGCCAGCACCGCCGGCTACGGTGTTTTCCTCGATGGTAACCAGTAGCTGATGGCTGTCAGCGAGTTCATCGATCAGGGCCTCGTCCAATGGCTTGACCCAGCGCATATCAGCGAGGGTGGCGCCGAGGCGCTCGGCCGCTGCCATGGCTGGGGCGAGCAGGGTACCAAAATTCAAAATGGCCACGCCGCTGCCCTTGCTCAGTAGGCGGCCCTTACCAATAGGTAGCTCGCGCATTTCTTCTTCGATCGCCGTGCCCATGCCGGTGCCGCGGGGGTAGCGTACCGCTGCGGGACCTTTGTGCTTGTAGGCGGTATACAGTAGCTGGCGGCACTCATTTTCGTCACTGGGTGCGGCGATAGCCAGGTAGGGCAGGCAGCGCATAAAGGTCAGGTCGAAGCTGCCGGCGTGTGTCGGGCCGTCCTCACCGACTAGACCGGCGCGGTCGATAGCGAAGGTGACATCCAGATTTTGGATAGTCACATCGTGCACCATCTGGTCGTAACCGCGCTGCAGGAAGGTGGAGTAAATGGCCACCACCGGCTTCTGTCCCTCGCAGGCGAGACCGGCGGCAAGCGTTACGGCGTGTTGCTCGGCGATCGCCACATCGTGGAAGCGCTGGGGGAATCGCTTGGAGAACTCCACCATACCGGAGCCCTCACACATGGCAGGAGTAATGCCGATCAGACGTTCGTCCTTTTCCGCGGTGTCACATAGCCACTGACCGAAGATGTCCTGGTATTTGGGGAGCTTCTTCCTGCCCGGTACGGCCACCTGGACCTTGCTTTCAGGCTCAAGCTTGTTCAATGCGTGGTAGCCCACCGGATCGGCCTCCGCCGGTCCAAAGCCCTTGCCTTTGGTCGTAGCGATATGCAGTAGCTGGGGACCGGGCTGGCTGCGCAGATTGCGCAGGGTATGCACCAAATCGTGCATATTGTGACCGTCTAGTGGTCCCACGTAGTTGAAGCCCAGCTCCTCGAACAGGGTGCCGGGGGTGATCATGCCTTTGACATGTTCTTCGGTGCGGCGCGCCAGCTGCCAGGCCTTGGGGATAGCCGACAGTATCTTGCGGCTGCCCTCGCGCATATTGAGATACGTTTTGCTGGCGAGAATCTTGGCGAAATAGGTGGCTAGTCCGCCGACATTCTTAGAGATCGACATGCTGTTGTCATTGAGAACAACCAACATATCCCGGCCGGTGTGAGACGCGTGATTGAGCGCCTCGAAGGCCATGCCGGCAGTCATTGCGCCGTCGCCAATCACCGCCACAACTTTGCGCTCGTCGGGTGAGCCCAAGGCCATACCCAGGGCTGCGCCGATGGAGGTGCTGGAGTGGCCGACACCAAAGGTGTCGTAGGGGCTTTCGCTGCGCTTGGGGAAGCCTGACAGGCCACCCTGTTGGCGCATGGTGAGCATTTGCTCGCGGCGGCCTGTTAGGATCTTGTGCGGGTAGGTCTGGTGACCCACATCCCAGACCAAGCGGTCTTCCGGTGTGTTGTAGATATAGTGCAGGGCGATGGTCAGCTCAACCACACCCAGGCCGGCGCCGAAGTGTCCGCCGGTTTGGCCGACACAGTACAACAGGTACTCGCGCAGTTGACTGGCGAGTTCGGGCAGTTGGCGTTCATCGAGTGCGCGCAGCTGTGCCGGCTCGTCGATAGCGTCGAGCAGTGGCGTATGCGGGCGAGTGCGTGGAATATCTTCGAGCATCAAACGGTTCAATTGCTACAGATGGTATTAGTGAGGGGGATTGTATGCCTGTGACGGGCATATTGCATCCCAGTGGCGGGGCGGGAGCCCCGACTTAGTGGCCGCGCTGGACGATATAATCTGCCAGCTGCCTCAGCAATAGTGTATCGCCCGGTAGGGCTTTGAGGGCATCCAGGGCCTCCCTGTGCAAGCCCTGCAGCTTCTCTTTGGCGCCATCAAGGCCCAGTAGGGAGACATAGGTGGGTTTGTTGAGCAGGGCATCCGCGCCCTGGGTTTTACCCAGCACCGCGGTGTCTGCAGTGATATCGAGGATGTCGTCCTGTACCTGGAAAGCCAAGCCAATGGCCTCAGCGTAGAGGGTGAGCGCTTTCAGTTGACTACTGTCGGCCCCGCCGAGGAGGGCGCCTATGCGCGCACTGGCGCGAATGAGGGCGCCCGTCTTCAGGCGATGCATCTTTTCCAGCTGTGCCAGGGAGAGGGTTTTATCCACAGAATCCAGGTCTATGGCTTGGCCCGCCACCATCCCTCGCCCGCCGGATGCTTTGGAGAGCTCAGCGATAAGCTGTAACTTCACCGAGGGTTCTGTGCTATCGGCCAACAGCAGCTCGAATGCCTGGGTTTGCAGTGCATCACCGGCGAGAATGGCCGTGGCCTCGTCAAAGGCGATATGGCAGGTGGGACGGCCACGACGCAGGTCGTCGTCATCCATGGCCGGCAGGTCGTCGTGCACCAGCGAGTAGGCGTGAATGCACTCCAGGGCCGCGGCGCTGGCATCACATTTGGCTGGATCGAAATCCACGCCATAAAAGATCTGGGCGCAGGCGTAGACGAGTGCCGGGCGCAGGCGCTTGCCGGGGCCAAGGGCAGCATAGCGCATGGCCTCGAAGAGCTTATTTGCACCGGGGACAGACTCGGCCAGGGTATCGCGCAGTCGGGTTTCCACACGCTGAGAGGCGCCCTTAAGAAAAGCACTCAGCTCAGAGGGCGGAGTTGGGGCGTTCATTTTAGAGGTCGCCCGTGGAGTCGTCGGCCTCGAACGGCAGCTCGCGAATACTGCCGTTTTCTTCCATCAACATTTTGACCTTCTGTTCGGCGCTGGCGAGTTTTTTCTGGCACTCTCTGGTGAGTTTGACTCCCTGCTCAAAGTCGGCCAGGGCCTCTTCCAGTGGAAGATCACCCGCCTCCAGGCGCTCCACTAATTCTTCCAGGGCTTCCAGGCTCTGTTCAAAAGTTGCCGATTTTTTCTTTGCCGCCATAGCATCGCCTCGTAATTGCGGGGCAACCTTAGCCGTTGGCGCGGCAGGGGTCAATTGGCACTGCTCAGGGGCTGATATGGGTTATTGCAGGGCTTCGCGCGATAGCAGGTAATGAGCCAGTGCTTTTTTCTGCTTGTCGGTAAGGTCATACCTGGGCATCGGGGGCGTTGGGGCATCAAAGTAGTCCGCCAGGCTTTGTAGTGTGTACTTTTTGTTGAGTCCGGTTAACGGCACTTGCTGCTGGTGGCACTGGGCGCAATTGTGACTGAGGTAAAGTGTTCTTCCCTCGCGCGCGGCGGTGGCATCGGTTGGTGGCGGTTTCTTGGGTACCCTAGGTGTGGTAGGTGCTTTCTCCGCTGATAACTTTACTTTTTGTGGGGTAGCGGTTTGTGGGGTAGCGGTGGGTGAGAGACGATAGATGGCTCCTGCGTAATCGTCGGAAATATAAATATTGCCTTTACCATCCTCGGCAATTGCCACTGGCCTGCCGGAAACCTCCTTGCGGTTTTCGCTGAGGAAGCCCCAGAGGAAGTCCCGCTGGGAGATCTTTCCACCTTCATCCCAGTGCAGGGAAACCACTTTATAACCATCTTTTACACTTCTGTTCCAGGAGCCGTGCAATGCGACTAAAGCGGCCCCACGGTAACCTGCGGGTTGCTCCGGGCTGCGCAGGAAGCGGATGCCGAGTGGAGCATTGTGTGCGGCAAACTCGTGCACTGGTGGCAGGGAAGTGGCGATCATCTCTTTGATGGTGGGGTCTTCATCATCGATAAAATCTGGGTCTGGCACCCGGTCGCCATAGGCATAAGGCCAGCCATAGAATTTGTCGGGGTGGATCAGGTTGAGTTCATCGGGTGGTAGGTTGTCGCCCAGCCAATCCCGACCGTTATCGGTGGCGTAGAGTCCGCCATCCTTGGGTGACCAGTCAAACCCCACGCTGTTGCGTAAACCGGTGGCGAATATTTTTAGATCACTACCATCGGGACGTAGGCGCATGATGCTGGCGCGGCGGCGATCTTTCTCTACACAGACGTTACAGCTGGAGCCACTACTCAGGTATAGCCAGCCATCCGGCCCCTTCTCGAGGGTTTTGGTCCAGTGGCCACTGTCCTCCAGGCCTTCGACGATTCTTTGGTACCGTCCAGCCAAACGGGTATCGGAGTGATCGAAGGGCACTCTGCCGACAGCATCGCTTTCTGCGATGTAAAGCCAGTTCTCATGCAGTAGAAGTCCATGTGGCCGGTTGAGATCGCCAATCAAGATGCGCTGGCTATCAGCGCGCCCATCACCATTGCGGTCGGGGGATAAAAGGGAAACTTGTCCCTTCTTTGGTTGGGAAACCAGAATATCCCCCGAACGGGTTATTGCCAGCCAGCGTGCATTGGGCACATCATCGGCGAATAGTTCTAGTTGATAGCCAGTGGTGGCAGATAATTTTTGAAGAACTTTCTGTTCGTTGGTTTTTGCGCCGCCAGTTATCTGGCGCCAGGGCACGCTAATACCCGAAGAAACCACAGTGAAGGCGCTTGAAACAACGGCGCTGAAGATAAGCAAAAAAATTAGCGTATATTTCAACGTCTTATTCCCTGTATCGATTGAACTTGAAATAAAGGTGTTTATAGTGGCCGCGCTCATGCACTGAGCCTTGTTTTAGCACAGTGCTCCCACCGGGTCTCCCCTTCTTTTATGAAAGAAATATTTCACCTTGTGAGATATGTCTTACACAAAATTCAGCAGATTGCCCCTACTTTTTTTTCGCTTGATGTCCATAATTAACTGGCAGGGACGCAAAAGGGACTGCAACTCTGCGGCAAAGGATAAAAGGAATGCGCCGCTCGCCCTATGGATATGGGCACCATCCTGTGAGACGCACCGCCCGGGCCGGATTGCCTGGGCGGTGTTTTAAATGCTTCAAGCCCCAGCTAATTCTTTAAATAACTTCTGCTAGTTACCCCTCACACTCTTGACTCTTTCTCTAGTAGATTATTCTTAGTGGCTTCCATTTTATTGTAAGTCAAGTTCGTACTTGTCTGGAATTTGTAATATTTATCCGCTTTAATGATGAGAGGTCGGCCATAATTGCTCGGGCCGGTGGAGGATGGCGCATTCAGCAATCAATCATTAGCGGTGCCCGTTTATGCCCTGGCATTCCCTCATTGCTGGGCTGCTGTCAAATTGTCAGTGAAATCATCAGCGGGTCGTCTCTCTAATCATTTCAATGTCTTATCGAAACTGGACATTCCTGTTCAGGTTCAACTTCTTCTCTCTAGTTTCCAGTTGGTCTTTCAAAGCGGGCTTTTGGGCGCTTTAAAAATTTCCACTTTGCTCGTTATAGCGGCAGTGGGCCGGGTTTTTCTGTTTAATTGCGGGGAGGCGAGGTCATGCAAGCGCGAATTTTACGCCTGAATTTGGCGGGGCAACCATTAGATTGGCTCACTTGGCAGGAGGCCTCCTGCTTGTATGTACGCGATCTGGTTACCTGGTCTCTGGGGGGCATAGTACAGCGGGTACGCGGTGGGTTTAATCGAAATGGTGAGCGGTCCACCTTGGATCTGGCATCAATCATAGCTTGTGGCGGTGCTCGAATGGCGCGCCCACGCAGTCGTCCGCCACTCACAAACCGCGCACTTTTTTTTCGGGATGTTCATACTTGCCTCTATTGCGGCAATATTTTCAAATCGTTCGAGTTGACCAGAGATCACGTTATCCCTGT
This sequence comes from Microbulbifer sp. ABH2_005, assembly GCF_056160005.1. NCBI lineage: Bacteria > Pseudomonadati > Pseudomonadota > Gammaproteobacteria > Cellvibrionales > Microbulbiferaceae > Microbulbifer > Microbulbifer sp. ABH2_005. The sequence goes on from NZ_JBSWWI010000001.1 coordinate 471,916, forward strand.
GTCGAAGGGAGGGATGGATTCTTGGGAGAATGTAGTTACAGCCTGCCGCCGCTGTAATCAGCACAAGGGCAATTATTTGCTTGAAGATATTGATATGGAATTACTGGCCTTGCCCTTTTGTCCCAATGCTGCGGAATATTTGGCTTTGATTAATAGTGAGCGGATACGCGGGGATCAGATGGAATTTCTGCGCAGTCAGTTTTCCCGTCGTCGTCAGCAGGACTGGTTGTTACATTAACTCTTGGGAAGTTATTGAAATTAAAAAAGGGGCATGGGCCCCTTTTTCAAGCAAAAGCTAAAACAGTAATTAATTTTCTGATTGGGCTACGGATGAACGAATCTGGCTAGTCAGATACTCAGTGAAATCATGACCGTGGTTTTGCATCATTTTGGGGAACATAGAGTTGGGGGTCATGCCGGGAAAGGTGTTCACTTCATTCAGATAGAGTTCCCCCTCCTCCGTCAGGAAAAAGTCGATGCGGGATAGATCTTTAAGTTTGAGCGCCTTAAAAGTACGCAATGAGACTTCCTGAATCCACGCGAGTTGTTCTTCATTGAGGCCTTCAGCTTTAATAAAAGTCTCAGCGCGACTGCCAGTAGCATATTTTTCTTTGTAGGTATAAAAAGTATCTGCCGGTGCGCGGACCTCTCCGGGGTGGGTGGCTATCAGCTCTTCGCCAAAAGTGTACACCGCGACTTCCAGTTCGCGAGCATTTAGCGCTTTTTCGATCAGCACGTAGGATGAGAGGGTAAATGCTTCTGCTATTGCATTTTCTAGATCTTCCTTACGACTGACTTTAAAGCAACCTACCGAGGAGCCCTGGTTTGACGCTTTAACAAAAACCGCCTCCCATTCTTCCAGTGCTGCGTGGGCTTTGCCCAGTTCCTCAGCTTCAAGGCTGTGTAAGAATAAATAGGGGGTATTATCGATTCCCAGTGCGCTCAACCACATTTTTGTTTTAATTTTATTAAAACAAATTTTGCTCGCCTCGGGTGCTGACCCAAAATAGGGAATACTGTACATATCTAATTGGGACTGTAGATCGCCCGTTTCCCCAGGGTATCCGTGGATCGCGGGGATAACGTAATCTACATTCCAGGCATTGCCTTCTTCATCGCGAATTTTGCCATCGTAGAAGATATGGTAGACGCGGCCCTCTTTATCGGTGAGGCAACCGCTCGAGTCCATTTCTACTCGCATTAGGGCAATATCTTCGGATTCTGCCAGTTGCCCTTCAATAAAGTCTGCGGTGCGCAGGGATACTTCGTGCTCGCTGCTGCCACCGCCGCAGATAAGCAAGGTGTTGATCATAGAGTTATTCCGTCGTGGTGCCGGCCGGGGGTGCCAGTAAAACTTGCTGACACTGTTGCGGCATCGTCTTGGGTTTGGGTTTTGTCGGTTGGGTCTTAGTGCCGTTCAGTATTGCGTAGAATTCTTCGCTAAACCACCAGTCCAGGTCATTGCCACAGGGTGCGGTGCGCACGGGGGCCTGGGGTTTACAGTCGCTGCTGCCGGCCGGGCAGGACAGTCGTACATGAAAGTGATAATTGTGTCCCCACCAGGGCCGAACCTTTCGCAGCCACTCATTGTCGGTACCGGAAACTTCACATAAATGACGCTTGATGGTGGGGTGTACAAATATACGCTCGACCCGTTGGTCTTCAGCGGCCATACGGAGGATCTTGGGTACTCGCTCGTCCCAGTTCTCCTCAATCAAACGGTGCTGGCGAGTATCTGCCAAGGGGATAGCGGAGATATTATCGCGTTCCCATTCCGTCAGCGCACGCTCAGCGGCGCGTCTGTCCTGTGAATACCAGATATCCACATCCAGGCCGGTCTGGTGACTGCTATGTCCTCCGCTGCCAAAGGGGCCACCGCGCGCCATCGACATATCACCAATCTGTATCCTGCCGAGATTACTTTGCGCGACACTTTGGGAAAAGTCCCTCAGGAAAGCGATGGTATCTGGGTGCGCGAAATGTCGATCGCGACTGGTGCGAACCAGCTGGTAGCCCTCACCGCGCAGTGGGAGGGTTTCCCCTCCGGCCAGGCAGCCATTGGTGTAGGTGCCTATGCTGGCTGAATCTTGAGCGCTGGGGCTCTCGCTCTCCTCCCAGGGATTGGCCTGGGCCTGGAAGCCTAGAGCGGCAGAGGCGATAACCAATGATTGGGTGAATAACTTGATATTGGCTGACAGTCTGGGGCGCTTAAAAAATAAGAGAGACATAAATCCCTAGTTACCGGTAAGTCTGGTGGTCGGGTTGCGCGAGGCGCGGACCCGACGAGTATAGACAGACAGTGTACTAGCTCTGTGACGCAAGTATCTCTTTGCAGTTCCCTATGAGTTGATCCATTTCTTTATCGGTGCCAATGGAAATGCGCAGGTACTCACTGATACGGGGCTTATCGAAGTAGCGTACCAGAATACCCCGCTCACGCAGGGCCAAGTAGAGGGTCTCGGCACCAGGGGCTGGGGGCTTCGCCAGGATAAAATTCGCCATAGAGGGAATAACTTCGAATCCCAGCTCCAGCAAAGCCTCCTCTGTTCTTGAGCGTGTAGCGACCACCTTGTCACAGTTGTCCTCGTGCCAGGCTCTATCGCGAATGGCTGCAGTTGCCACTTCTTGGGCAATCGCGTCGATAGGGTAGGAGTTGAAGGAGTTCTTTGCGCGCAGCAGCCCTTCAATTAAGTGCTCCTGGCCCATGGCAAAGCCGAGGCGCAGACCGGCTAGTGCATAGGACTTCGACAGGGTGTGAATTACGAGTAGGTTGGGGTATTGCTCAATGAGCTGAGTGGCGCTCTCGCCCCCAAAGTCGATGTAGGCCTCATCAATGATGACCACCCGCTCTGGCTGCAGCTGCAGCAGCGCCTCAATCCTATCGAGCGATAGGTGGCGCCCTGTAGGCGCATTGGGATTGGGGATAATAACCCCGCCAGCGGCACCCGAGAAACCCTCTACATCGAGGCTGAAATCTTCTAAAAGGGGGATGCTACGAGACTCTATGCCAAAGAGCTGGCAGTACACTGGGTAGAAGCTGTAGGTGATATCTAGGAATAGTAAGGGTTCGTTGCGGCGGAAAAAGCTGTAAAAGCTCAGAGCCAGTACTTCATCGGAGCCATTGCCGACGAAGACTTGCTTATCATTTAGACCGTAACGCTCAGCAATGGCTGCGCGCAGCTCACAGGACTCTGGGTCTGGATAGCGCCTTAGAGCATCGGCAAAATTCCTCTGTGCTAATAGTGCCAGTGCCTGAGGTGAGGCGGGATAAGGGTTTTCGTTGGTGTTTAGTTTAATCAGGGTTGTGCCACTGGGCTGCTCACCGGGGGTGTACGGCTCCAGTTGCTCCAAGCCGGGACTCCAAAACGATGTATTCACTACTCTACCTCTGCGCTATCGTCTTCTGCGGAAGAGCTGTCCTTGCTTCCTTTCTCTGACTCGTCATTTTTGATGGGAATATCAAATTGTGCCGCTGAACCGGTGACAAATTCCTGCATGGGCACCGGTTTACGCAGCAACATATTATCGTATTTGAGTTCGGTAGAAATCTCAGGTGTTTCACTGAAGTCATCAATCGAGCTGATTGTTTCCACCAGGCTGAGGCCTAGAAATCCGATTGGTAGTATCAAAGCTACGGCCCATCGCCAAGCACGCCCAAGATTGGTAGCCAGGTAACAAGCGCACCAGAGCATGGCGGGTAGTATGATGGCGAGCACTAGGAAGTCCAGGACCTCCATGGTATTGCCGATGGCAAAGTTGTAATTCAGCACACTGCCGAACCACTCCCAGACGGCATAAGTGAGTGCGCCAATGGCGGCGATGGAGAGGTGGGCAAAAAAGTGTGTTTCATGACGCACCACTCGGCCTACGAAAGCCCAAACGCCCGCATAAATAACCAGGCCGATCACCGCACTCGCCAAAATATTGACAGCAATAGTCCACTGGTAAGTACGCGCGTAGCCGAGATAGCTGAGCAGCGCAGTGGACAGAGCCACAGCGAGCACCAGGAGGATGGCGTATAGAGGGTGGGACAGGCTGGCAAACAGGTTTTCCAGCGAGTGCAGTGGCGTGGCCTCGGCAACGCTGTCGTCGCAATTGAAGATCCGCAAGCGCGACTTGCCACACTGTATCAGGTCTCCAGAGGAAATCTGATGAGAAGAAATTTCCCCTGGTTTAATCGATCGATCCTTTAGGTTTCCCAATAGCTGGCTGCCATTGACCGTATTCAGGTCGTGCAGAATGTAATTGCCATCTTCTTCCCGGCGAATTTCCGCATGGCGCCCATCTGTATGAATATCTTCCAGAATAGCGTCGTTGCTGTAAGCGCGGCCCAGGGTGAATTTGTCGCCATCCATGCGATAGCGCATCTGTACCCGGTGAGCGCGGTTGAGTTCTTCAATTATCAGTGCCATTGGATTTCGCTCGTGAACTTCTCGGCAAAGGCGTCGGCAGACTCCCGGGTAAAGCCGGATAGAGTAAAGTGGCTGACCAGCGCGCGATTTTTTTGGTCCACGCTGAGGCTCAAGAAGAAGATATCGTAAAGGTCGGGGAAGTTTTTGTAGCGCCTGACACAATAGCTGGTGCGGCTAATTAGAGGCTTTTTACTCCGTTCAGGCTTGGATTGAGGACCATTGCCATTCCCATTGCGTGGTTGGGAGGTAAACCCCTGGCGGCAGCGGAAGTTGGTGACATCCTCCTCGCCGGCGCTGTTGCCTGGATAAAAGGTGCTCATCTGGTGTTCGTATTCCGCATAAAAACGCGCCGGTAAAAGGTTTTCGGCCTCGAGCCAGAAAAACTCGTATTCCACTCGGCCGGTATTGAATTCATCGGAGAGAAATATCACATCCTGCCCGGTGCAACCTTTGTCGATGCGTTTGATGGGATTGTCGCTATCTTCCTCACTGTTACCCCAGCATTTAATGGCAGGTACTATTTCTCCGACGACCTTGGCCTCCCCCAGAGAACGCCTTTGCCAGTCTGCCTCCAGTATGGAATCAATAATACGCTGTTGATTGTCGAGCAGTTGTTGGTAGGTGACCTCTTGAAGGTCCAATGCCACATTGCGCCGATGGAAGTGTTTTAGCAGGCTGATCAGTTTATCCACCGGCACCAGAAAGCTCACCTGATTTCCGGCAGTCGCCACATTGATGCCCACTACCTGGCCGCGGGTATTAATCGCAGGGCCACCACTCATTCCAGGGTTGATAGAGCCGGCGAAGTGAATGCGATCGTAAAAACTACCTCCGGCTATACCGTTGTAGGTGCCTGGTATCAAGGTCATTCCAAGATCCAGGGGGTTGCCGAGGGAGACAATGGTTTCGCCTTGTTTCGGCGTTTCAGTGGCGAGTTGCAGATATTCCTTACCTGGCTTGTCCTGGCGCAATAGCGCCAAGTCGTTGACGACATCAATATCCAGAAGCTTTAGAGTGCCTTTGGTGCCATCGGTTGAAAGATATTCCAGTATGTATTTATCCGGGTCGCTGACTGCTTGAGCGACGACATGGTAATTAGTGGCGAGTAGGCCATCGGCAGAAATCTGGAAACCTGAGCCGAGCCCGGCTTTGGAATTAGAAGATTTCTCGATCAGGCGGATTTGATAAAGGCTGCCACGGTAATCGCTGTAAAGCTGCTCATATCCCTGTGCCATAGCCAGAGTTGAGAAACAGAAGAGCACCCAGGCCAGAAGTTGGGCGGAAAAATTCGGCATTTTTGTTTGATTAAATTATGGACAGAAGCGGTGATACTACGGGATATAGAGTAGTGCAACAAGCGGGGCACGGCCGAGGATAATAGCCGTGCGCCCTTGTTTTCACTCCCTTTACAGGTAATCGATGATTTTCGGTTGTGCCTCTACGACTTTTTGATGCGACTCCAGATAAAAGCGCGTAAAAATTGCATCCGCCTCCTGTGGTGACATAAAGCCTTCACTAAACCCTGGGCTGACCGGATCCAGGTGTAGGCGCGCACAACTGATCACATGAGCCGCCAGCTGGGCCATGTTTTCATCTCCCACGGAAATACGGATTGTGGTTGAGAATATTCCTGCCGCCTCCATGGCTTGAGGAGAGAGTTCAGAGTGAGAGGTGAGTGCTGGGCAGAGTACCATGGTATTGGTCTGTCCCAGGCTTACCATCTGTCCAAAGGCTGGCTCCAGGGCATCGAAGAAGCTCTTGAAAGCTTCTGTAGGAATTTGTGCCGCTTCCATATCAATACTGAACAGTGGCGTCGGCAGCTGATAGCGCATCAGGGTTTCACGCAGGGTTGAGTTTGGGTGGCTTTCCACTGCATGGCTATTCACCCGGATTTTACTGTGGCTGGCGAAGAAATGGCTGAGGCAAAGAGTATTGATGCACTTGGTCAACATACGCATTTCCAGAGTGCGCATACCGCAGTGCACTTCCCAGGCCTTGTCTGCATCGAGGAAGGCGCCTTTGATGTAATACACATCCCAGAACATGCACTGATCCCAGTTCAGGCCCTTAGCACTGTCTCCCTTGGGAATAAACATACGATGGTTCTCCCCAATCACTACGCCGGCGGTTGCAGCGCCTGTGCCGCCAATATCTTTGGTGTAGGAGTGCACTACGAAGTCAGGTCTTTCCTCGCGATCTTTGCGCCGCAGTGGTTGATAGAGGAAAGGAGTGGCCAGGGTGGCATCCAAGCTGACCAGAATATTTTCCCGGTGCGCAGCCTTACAGATAGCTGGTACATCCAACATGATACCGTGGGGATTGCAGGGCGACTCGATATAGACATGAAGTTTGGAGCCTTGCTGAAGGGCATCGGCATAATCGCGCTGGGTGTCGGCGATCAGTTTTTCAAAGTCTTCGCCGCTGGTGCCATCAAACCAAACCAGCTGGATTGCCAGCTTATCGGGGCGTGCATAAAAGTCCTGTAATAGCTGGTGCACGCCCCCATAAATATTACGCGAGACGATCAGAATATCGTCGCGGCGTAGCTGATTGGAAAGCAGCGCATCAATGGCGGCCATTCCAGAGTTGAAGTTCCAGGCCATATATTCATTAGCCGCCGGTCCGCACTCCAGATCCACAATGGCGTTGGCCAGGGAGATAGAAGTGGGGTTGAGTAGGCGTGAGTAGATATCGTGACTGGGTTCACGGCCGCGGAAGGCGTCATCCACCCACTCGGTACAGGCATAGATATAAGTAGCGGTGCGTGCAATAACCGGGGTAGCGGAAAAAATCGCAGGGATATTATCGAACAGTGGGTAGCCACCGCGGGTGGTGATATTGAAATCGTCCCCTTGCAGGCTCTGAAAGCTGGCACGCAGTGGATTTTGCAGGGTGTCTAACAGTTTTGCCAGCTGGAAACTCATAAAACGTTTGGCATTGAAGTAGGCAATTTTGTCGGACCGATCCAGTCGATTCAGCGTCTCGTTTACCTGGCTCCAGAGCTGATTCAAGTTGCCCTGGGCCTGATATAACAGCGCCGCAGTTTGCTCCAGTAAACGCCCGTGCTCCGATTCCCGGTCAATACAAAAATGCTGCAGTTGCTCCCGAGCAAGCTCCGTAATATTAGCGGCTTCGGTACTGTTGCGGCGGGGTGAGAGAATTTTTACATCTTCGAGATTCGCTTCCATCGTATCCTCACTAGGTGATGCTTTTTGTTATTTGGTGACTCTAACAGTCTAAGAGTGAGGATAAAATACCTGGCGTGTAATTCCTTGTAATTGGCCGTGATAGACCTGTAATCCCCGGATTCGTAAAGTAGCTACCAGTTGAGGGGGTACGGGAGATTGTGAAAGCGGTTCCCAGCCACGGATGGGCAGCCCCCGCAACATTTCGGATGGATTTAGTATTTTCGCACTGTCGGAGGTGCGAGAAGTGGGAAGAATCAGCGCAAGCTGAGCGGACAAGCTGGAACCGACGGGTGCAGAGTCTTAGTCGGACCTTGTGGATGAGCTTGCCCGGGGCACGGATGCCAAATTTTGCTCTTGATAGTGTTGTTGTAACCGTCGATGGTTGGGACCATCATTCCGGGCCGGCAGTGGCTATACTGCCGGCTTTTTTTCAGAGCGGAACTGGTTATCATGACGCAGTCACAGACGTATTTTACACAAGAAAAAACGTCTTGAGATGACACTAAATAACAAATTTAGACGAAGGGATGGAACAGATGAAAACTTGTGCTGAACGACCCTCTTTTGATTGTGTGGTGCCTAAAGAAGGGTTAACAGTTGAGTTGATGCTGCAACCACAAGAGCAGGCCAACAAAGAGCCCCAGTATTGGCCTCTCTATAATGTTGGAAATGATTGTGAAGAAGAGTACTTCGGTAATTGGAATATCAATATCCAAAGTGGTGGTGTGCTCACATTAAAAGTAACCCTGGACTTATCTAAGGTTCCTGGTAGAAATCTTGAGTTTGTTCGATATCGTCAGAGCCACAAGCTGGATGGTCTAATCGCATTAACCCCAGATTTTCGTCACCAGTTTCGTGCTAGAGCTAAGGAAGTAGATGGCGAATACTCCACTTTGATCATCAAAATCAAAGATAAGGAAGAAATTTCGGATAACTTCTCCTTCTTGTGGATGTGTGTAGACACAGAAACAGGAATGCACTTTGTTTCAGGAGATCCTGATGTTGTTATCTGCCCAATTCCAGATCCTTAATGGCAAATAAAGTCCTCTACAATCTTTGAGGTCTGAGGTTGAGCGCATAGTTGTTTGTACAATGGTAACGAGAACCACGTAGGGCTTAGCCCCTGGTTTATCAGCTGTTCTAGGTGGTAGTTAGCCGATTGCCATTCTTCAGCAAGAATATATACCAAGGCAGCTGTGCGTTTTACTGAGGTATTTTCAGGTGAGTCTCTGAGTAGATCTTTTAGTTGGGATATGGAATGGGCCGTCTCGCCAAGGTGGGCAAGGGCTTCTGTTCTATGTCTTCTAGATGGCAGGTCAGTGTTTTCCTGTGTTTGCTCTACAACTCTGGACCAATAAGTATCGGCTTTGTCGTCTTCAGAGAGCATGGTGTATGCCTCTGCAATATGGTAAAGCACAGTTGCATTGTTAGGGGAATCTTCAAGTAGCGCCTGGTGTACATTGAGTGCTTTCTCGTATTCGCCTTTTAAGAAAAGTATCGTGCCCAAGTTTGAGCGTGTTGACCAGTCACGTAGATCTGGTGGAATGGAAGTTATAGTTTTTTCTGCTACATCTAAGTTGCCTAATTGGAGCTCAATTGCTCCTAGTATGTTGAATGCCTTCCATCTACCAGGATAGTTGTATATCATTTTTTTTAGCACCTTTCGTGCAGCATCATGATTTCCCAGTGCTAAATAATTTATTGCAATGTAATACGAATTGTTAAATGTTGGGCTCAGTGCCGCAGCCTCTTGAGCATATTTTAAACTTTCTTCATGATGCCCTCTTATATATTGAAAGCGAGAAAATTGTGACAGTATATAGGCTGATGGATGCCCCTTCTTTTCTAGCTTTTTAAGAATTGATTCAAAACCTTTTTGGTCAACCGTTACAGATTTTATTGAAAGCTTGGCTTCAAGAATAATGTTTTCATTGTCAACAAGACCTTCAGCACTCACAAGGGCGCCTAAAGCTCGAGTGAGAAGCTTTTTATCATTTGTGATTGCAAATAGCGCGGTGGATGCTTTGGCATAGGCTGAGTATAAGTTGGGGTTATGCGGGTAGGTGCCTATTAGCTCTTCCAGCATGTCAAGGTCACTGTGTTGAATTACCCCATCTCCCCCAATTCTAGAGAGTGTATTTAGATAAATATTGTAATCGTCATTGCTCATTCTCACTTCCTCACTTGATTCTGTTCGATATTTTGGAGGGAAAAGCTGAATGGCATTATTGCCTATAGTGTATTGTGCCTCCTGCCTTTTATCCGTGAGAAATACGAAGCTGGTTTGCTGTTTAACATGGCTATCTATTGGATTGATACGCTGCAGTTCGATATTGCAGCGCAACTGCATGCAATCTAACCGGGCATGAAGTGCATCTGTGACCCCCTTATTTTGGAGGTCTTCTAGCTGTTCTTCATAGGTTGTGCCTTCTTTAAGTGTAACTAATGCACTAGACCTTAAGTGTGTGGGAACACTCATCAAGGCTTGTCTGGTCATTGTTTCGATAAGCATCTCTGCATTGTCTTCCCCTCTTACATTGCCATTTATTTCAATCGGGAGTACGGCAATGTACTGTGGGGGTAGTTGTAAATAGGTTCGCCAGCCCCAAAAAGTAAAAGCGCCCACTATTGCTAGGCCGATTAAACTAAAGCTAATTGGTCTGTTTTTCTTTCTCGGTTTTATAAGTAGTTGTGTAACGGTTTCTGAGTATTCTAGGGTGTTATTATCAATTCCATGCTTTCGCACCAGCTCAAGAGCCTCAAAGACCCTTTCAGCAGACTCAGGGCGTTGCTCTGGGCGCTTAGCAAGTAACCTATCTAATAATGCTGCAAGAGGCTTAGGGATCTCTGGCCAGGCTTGTTGCGGTGGAATATGGGGCTTGCTGGTAATTTGTTGAGCAAAAGCCAGTGCACTCTTATCGCCACGCTCAAAAGGTTTACGACCGCAAAGTAATTCATAGGCGATACTGCCGAGGCTGAATAGATCACTGCGGGCATCGAGGTTGGTGCCTTGCAACTGCTCGGGAGACATGGCTTGAACACTGCCGGCGATATGGTCTTCTCTGGTGAGCTGCTGGTCGCAGTCGAGGGCCTTAGCGATGCCGAAGTCGGTGATTTTGGCTACGCCATCATTGGTGACCAGGATATTTTCGGGCTTTAGATCCCGGTGGATAATCCCCAGGCAGTGGGCTTTCCCTAACCCCAGGCAGATTTGCATTAATAAGTCGAGTTTTTCAGCCAGTGTGGCGCTGCGCTCGCGCATCCATTCTTTAAGGGTAACACCTTCAACCAATTCCATGACCAGGGCGATATTGTGGTCTTCCTCCAGGACATCGTACAAACGTACAATGTTGGGGTGATTCAGTCTGGCTAATAATTGTGCTTCGCTGCGAAAACGGGCCTCGGCGGAGTTACCTGTCATATCAGAGCGCAACTGCTTGATGGCAACCTTACGTCCTAGCTTTACGTCCTCAGCCAGATAGACAACACCCATACCGCCAGCGCCAAGGGTGCGCTCTACCCTATAGCGGCCTTGATATACCTCAGTTTTCTCCAGCGCAACTACGTCCATTGTATTTAGTTCTTTTCGGATGGATAGGGGATTCTACCTGATAGTACATTTTCGTGAAGCCATCTGTCCTCTCTTCAGGGGAAATGGTTCACGTTATTCCATTTCTTTTGGATTGCTATCGGTTGCAGAAAACGGCAATTTAAGGTTTTTAAAGTCTTTACTTTAAGAAGCAGAGCAAGTGAGTTGTCGCTTGGTAATCACGTGCCTGGAGTTGTCCTAACCAATAGTCATATATGACAGAAAAGCCTGGCTTTCTATTCAGTAAGCCAGGACTTATGAGATAGGACCGAGTCTCCATGCCTGTCAGAGTATTGCAGTAATAGGCACAGAGCGATCTTTTGGCGACTGGGGGTAAGAAGAAAGGCCAGAGGCCAAAAATTAGGCTTCCTGTACCTCGGTCTTTGCTTCCAGCTGAGTACCTTTATAGATTTCAAACTGATGGCAACCCAGGCGAATCTCCCAGGAGCGTCGCTCTACCAAGTTTGAGGTATCTACCGCATCTGGTAATGACTCAGAGATTTGCTTACGTGCGCGAAAAATCTGAGTATTTAAATGGTTGACGGTGATGCCCAGCTCATGGGTGGCTACCTGAATAGAAACCCAGCCCTGAGAGTCTGCATCCATACCATTTTGCATATCGCGGAAGCGTGCCCGGGCTAGATACAGTAGCAGGTAGTTGTGAATTCGCGCCGGCAGGGACTGCTTCATTCCCTCTCGCTGCAGCTGTAATTGGACATGCTCCTCGTGGGAACTGACAGAAAAGCGCAACCCGAAGTCTGTAATAGACAGCTGCTGCAATGAGAGCTCTTTGGTTGCGCCCTGGTTATCGGCGAGAAACAGTTGCCAGCTTTGCAGGCCGCAATCAATGCGATCTCCGTGATTTACCAGGCGCTTGTTGCCGTCCTCACCGGTATCGCCGGTAAACTCATACTGCCACTGGGCGGTAACTGGACTGAAATGTAGGCTGGCGAGGGGTTCACTTTCATCTGGCAGCAGATGGTACTGCTCTAGAGGTTGGGCTTCCCCGGTTTTCAGGTCAATCAGTAAGTTCTCTGGGGCATCGAGATTCTCGACCACCCAAGCGGGGTTATTGACTCGGCCAAAGCAAACCTTGTCCCCGGTTTGCAATGGGTAGCTCTTGGCCGGAACCAGCTGTTGGCCATTTAACCAGGTCCCATTGCGGCTGAGGTCGCGAATGTTCCAATGAGTACCGGTCCACTGAATAGCCGCGTGAATACCAGAGATTTCGGCACTGGTGATGCGAGTGTCCACGGCCCCCTGACGGCGGCCGATAGTGTGGTGGGCCATCAGGTATACGGGCTGATCCCTATCTGGATGCTGTAAGCAAGCCATTGTCTTGTCCTTTTACTCCGGGTTACGCCGGGGGCTGAGTTGGAGCTTTTCACCACATCTGGTGGCGGCTCACTGTTACGGATGAGTTTACTCACTCGGCAGCAAAAAAGAGTGATCTCAAAATGCTATCGCCCCAGGCTCTCGGAAACCCGCTTTTTTAGGGTAATGCTAGGTTGACTCTTCCACCCCAAGAGGCGGGAGGTGAGAGCATACATTGGAGGCTGGAAACAGCGAAATCTTGAGATTCTTTTTATACCCAACTGTGGAGTGAATACAATCACTGCTACTACTAATAATTGCTATTTTCACTGAAAAGCGTCGGTGTCGTCAAAAGTAGCGTAATAGTTTGTGCTCACTTAGTGTGAACTAGTTAAAACTTTGCTTTTCTTTAGTTTCTTTGCAGTTACCCCGACCAACTGCTAGACGCCTTCTTCACCAATAGTTATAAACGGTGGCAGGTTTTGGTTAATTCATAGCGCTCTTCGATGCTGGCTAGTTGGTACTAATTTAATAGATCTTGCGCCGCTAAAAAATGCCAATTATGCGGTAGTTTCTGCCAGGGAGTATCAATGGGGAGTAGAGGTGGAAGAGTCCGGTTCGCTGTGAACCGGACTTTAAAGCAGTTTGCGAGTCCTTATCCCTTAGATACGAATCCCTTCAATATCGAGGATCATTTCAACCTTCTGGGAGGCTGGGCCCAGGTTGTAGTCGATGCCGAAATCCTTCAGGTCAAATTCAGTGGTACCGCTGAAACCCTGGCGGTAGCCACCCCAAGGGTCCTTACCACCGCCGATATTGGTGACGTCGATGGTTACCGGTTTGGTGACGCCACGCAGAGTTAACTCACCTTTTAAAAGTGCCTTACCGTCTTCCAATGGTTCGAAGCTGGTGCTTTTAAACGTTGCGTTAGGGAATTTTTCTGTGTGGAGAAAATCGGATCCACGCAGGTGCTTGTCGCGCTCGGCGTGATTGCTGTTGAGGCTGGTCACATCAATATCGACGTTAACGGAGGACTTTTCCGGTGCCTTGTCATCATAAAAAAATGAGCCGCTGAAATCGTCAAAACGTCCATACAGCCAGCTGTAGCCAAGGTGCTTGATGCGAAATTGAACAAAAGCATGAGCGCCTTTAGTGTCGATTTTGTATTCCGCTGCCTGGGCTGTAGTGCTAAGTAGAGCGACAAAAAGCAGGGCGGTGAGCTTCTTCATATAGAGGTTTCCTTTTTTGTGGTTGTAACTGTGTCTTGCTTGTTCTGGCGGCTAGGCATGCCAGGCAGACCGAGCATCCTGCGCAGTGTTGCATCCCTGTCGATAAAGTGGTGCTTCAGCGCTGCCAGGGCGTGGAGGCTTACAAGGGCGATTAGAGTCCAGGCCAGAATCTCGTGTAGGCTTCCTGCGATGTCTTCCTGGTTGGGAATGTCCTGGATGGTAGCTATTACACTAAACCACCCGAATACATCAATAGGGCGTCCATCGGCAGTGGAGATCAAGTACCCCGACAGCATAATGGCGAATAGCAGTAAGTAGATCAGACCGTGAATACCGTGGGCTGTGAGTGCCTGCCAGCGAGGTGTTCCAGGATCTGCTTTAGGTGTGGCATTGACTGAACGCCACAGTAGACGAAGCACCAAAGCGATCAGAAGCAAAACGCCAAGGCTCTTATGGATACTGGGAGCTTGTTGATACCAGGGGTTGTAATAGGATAACTGGCGCATCCACCAGCCGAGCGCAAAGACACCTATGACTGCTGGCGCCATCAGCCAGTGCAGTGCAATAGCGACCCAGCCGTATTGATTTTGATTATTGCGAGCCTGCAAGCTCTATCTCCAAATTTTTTGGCTGATAGGATGAAAAGATGAGACTTCGAGATGCCTGTCTGGCTAGCCTCGAATCCCTTAACCGCTTGGATCTTTTGGGGTGAAGAAGGCCAAGGGTGGCTAATTTCGCATCCGTCCGATCAGCGGGTTAAAACTTGGCGCTAGGGTATCGCTTTTGTTGCCCGTGACCAATGGTTGGCAGGAATCTTTGCGAGAGGGATCAATAACGATTGGTGGTGAGAACCACCGGGAAACCTCAGTAATTGCTCGGTTAATGCGGGCGGTTTTGACTACCTTCGCGCTCTGCTGCGAGAAGAATCCGCTCGCAGGACCCCCTATCCAGTGCCGAGGAGCGCTGTGCCAGCTGCTCCGCCAGCCAGCTGGTGGAGTGACGCTCGCCCTCCAGGGCCAACTGCTCAAGCTGCCAGATCACGTCGAGTAGTAACTGGCGTTCCAGTTTGTCTTCGCTCTCCTGGCTGGAAAACAGCTTGGGCTCGAGCCGCTCCAAATCGCTGCGTTTCAGCACCAACTCCGCCAAGCTGGGATACCAGCGGCCGCTAAATGGTTCTGGACGTTGGTGGTAGTCAAATGTGATTCGCAGGCGGTTGCCCTCGGCATCCTCCAGTAGGGGCGTGTCTTGCTCATAAGCGGGGAGGGCGGGACTGTGGCGGAGAATTCCGACGACCGCGCGCCAATCGCTGTGATTATCTGTGCAAAGGCGCAAGGGCTCGACCAGCTCTCTCTGCCCTTTTCGGTTGAGGAAAGTCAGCTTTTGTCCCGGTCGGTACCAGTAAAGATCGAGCAGCTTCTCCTCGGCTAAATCTGCCAGGTGGGTGCTGGTTAAGGGCTCTTCCGCCAGTGCACTCAGGTGGCTGACGGCTTGTTGGACGCTCAGCCACTGCTTGCGGTGGAAATGTTTGCCGTTGGTCGTCGCCATATGCTACTCACGCCTCGCGTTGCACTCCCAAAATTTTAGTAGCCCTGGAATGCTAGTGCCTACTAGCGCTTATAAGGGCTTTAGGCTGGTTTGGTTTGGTCTGTCATCTTTGATGGTTATTTTTTAACAGGCCTATGTAAGCTTGGAACTGATGATAGTTATTCCTATTACTGGCCGAGGTGGGAGGGATCCCTTCAAACACCTTTACATTCATATATCCGGTTAAATATTACGCTGGCGATTAGAAAGTGGATGAAGTTCACCTATTTCATTGCCCAGTTCAAAGTGTTGGCAGTTCCAAGTTTTACTATGGCGAAACTTCACACTCACTCCCAGGTGCTCTTAGCTGGCGATAATTACCTTCAGGGTTGGGGGATTATGGCGAGTGATGCTATTGGCTGGCGTGTACAATGGCACTTTTATTTGCCTGGGGGGCTCATGAAGTTACGACACGCTCTTTTACCGCTGTTTCTTTCTGCAAGCCTGTCTGTGCCTGTTGTGGCTGGGGTATCGTCCCAGGCTCAGGATGCATCCGACTATGCGGTCGATAAATACGAGGTCGCCATGACCGAGACTCTGGCGAGCTTGGTGCGTTTTGAAACCGTAGCCCGCGAAGACCTACCATTGGATCGAAACCCTGAATTTATAGGCTTTAAAAAGACTTTGCAGGAGAAGGCTGGAGAGCTGGGGCTGGAATACCAAGATTTTGGTCATGTTGTGGTCATTGCTCTGGGTGAGGGCTCAGAGAAAGTGGGTATTGTTACCCATGGGGATGTTCAGCCAGCCAACCCGGCTAAATGGCAGAAAAGCCCGTTTATCCTGGATGCAGAAAGTGAGCCCGGCAAGCTGATTGCCCGAGGCAGTGAGGACGATAAGGGCCCCATCGCCACAGCACTCTACGCAATGAAAGCGATCAAGGACCAGGGTGTACCTATGAAGCGCCGGGTTGAGCTTCTGGTCTATTTAGCGGAAGAGTCGGACTGGGAGCCCCTCAAGAAATTCCTGAAAACTTATCCCACCCCCGCCTACAACATCACCATAGATGCCAGCTATCCGGTGGTAACGGCAGAGAAGGGGTGGAGTGAGGTACAAGTTACCACAGCTGGTGTACTGCCAAATAGCTTTGATAAACCCTATGTTAAAAGCTTCACTGGGGGCTACTTTCGCAGTCAGGTGCCTGATGAGGCTCGTGCGCTACTGGAAAATGTCAATACTGAGTTAGTTGCGGCTATTCGTGCTCGTGCCGCTCAACACAAGGCCACTTCTTTTGAGTTTATCGGCGGTAACGGCAGTTTAGAGATTATCGCTCGTGGTGTGGCCACCCACAGTTCAGAGCCTGAGCATGGGGTTAACGCGATTGCGTATTTAGCGGATGTGCTCAGTGTGCACCAGTGGCCCGCCAATAGTGCTGGTTCGACGGTGCGTTATTTGAACGACCTGGTTGGCACTGGCATCCTGGCGGAGCAGTTTGGTGATATCGCTTACAGCGATGCATTTATGGGGCCTATGACGGCAGTGGTTACCATGGTGAAGGAGACAGACTCTGGTCTGACCAGCTATCTCAATCTGCGCCGTCCAACAGGGAAGACAGCTCCCCAACTGGAAAAGGAGATCCACGCAGCCCTAGCCAATTGGCAGGAACGCACGGGTATTGCACTTGCAGATACAAAAGTTACGCTGGGGAATCCCTACAGGGTGGACGATGCTCCTCATGTAAAGCCACTCTTACAAGTTTTTCGCCACTTTACCGGTATGGAAAAGGCTGAACCTGTGGCGATTGGAGGTTCCACCAATGCCAAGCTGCTGCCAAATGCCGTGAGCTTTGGTCCCTCCATGCCTGGAGCTGCATACACCGGGCACTCTGAGCACGAATTTATTACGGTTGAGCAGTTTCGCCTGAATTTAAAAATGTATACCGCGATGATGATTGAGGTAGCTAACCTCTAGTCAGGTCTGTAGTGGAGACTTTATATAGAAGTAAGATAGTGTGCGCTCGAGGATAGCCAGGTAATTGTTGTCAGCTCGGGTGCCTGTAATAAGTCTCTTTTTTACCACTTAATTTAGAAATATGAGATGTTAAATTTTCTTCCCTCGACAGTATTATTGATATTGACCTCGATACTGCTGTTTATCAGTACAATTATTTGCTTTATTCCGATTTTATTTTTTGTTGTGCTGCGGTTGATTTTCCCATTTGCCGCACTGCGAAAAACTTATTCGACTATTTTTATGTCGATTGCTGAGGCCTGGATCATTCTGAATATAGGCTGGATGAAACTTACCCAGAAGACAAAGTGGGATGTGAAGATAGATGGGGCGCTAGAAAAAGAAGGCTGGTATCTAGTGACTTCTAATCACCAGAGTTGGGTGGATATCTTCGTTCTGCAAACAGTTCTTAATCGGAAAATTCCTTTCTTAAAGTTTTTTATTAAACAAGAACTTATCAAGGTTCCGGTGATGGGGATTTGCTGGTGGGCGCTGGACTTTCCATTTATGAAGCGTTACAGCAAGGCGTATTTGGAGAAACATCCGGAGATGCGCGGTAAGGATTTAGAGGCGACTAAGAAGGCCTGTGAGCGTTTCAAGTTAATTCCTACCAGTATTATGAACTTTCTCGAAGGTACACGTTTTACTCAGGAGAAGCACGATAGGCAGGGTTCACCGTTCAACTATCTACTTAAACCGAAGTCTGGAGGAATCGCCTTTGCCATGCAGAGTATGGGAGAGCAGCTTAATCGTTTGTTGAACGTCACGATTGTCTACCCAGGTGGTATTCCCACTTTTGCAGATTTCCTCGCGGGAAAAGTGAAGCACGTAGTTGTTCGTATAGAGCAGATTCGTATCCCGGAGAAATTCTTTACGGCTGATTATATGAATGATCAGGTGTTTCGCGCAGAGTTTAATAGCTGGGTCTACAAGCTCTGGCAGGATAAAGATCAGCTTATTGGTAATCTGTTAAGTGAAACCAAAAAAGCCTAGAAATGCTCTTTTTTTAGCTACTGTTTAATAGATTGGTGATAGGGGCTGGTATTTCAGCCCCACCTTTCAGCTTCCTCTCACAGGAAGAGTCAATCATAGCCAGATGGGCAGTTGCGCCCTAATTTCATCTGGCTGGCTGTCTACCAAGTTTTTTCCAGTCTCTCCGGCAACCGTGGCTCGGGTGGGTGTTTTGAGTGCATCTCGCAAGCTACCCACCATATAAGGTTCCGCTACGATATATAACTTCTCAAAGCGGCCCTCCTGACGGCCTCGCTCCAGCGTATGCGCGATTTCTCTGGCGAAATCTTCGCCACTTCGGCGATGCAAATTTGCAAAATTTCCCATCGCGTGGCGGCCTTGACCATAACTATCGAAACTGCGCCCAGGAGCATCGCTATCGACTTCTCGGCCTGACAGCCTGGATTGAGGATGGAGAAGGGCTTGGATTTCATGGAGATTGCCGGCGCGCTTTTGTGCTTCAAAAATTCTGGCCTGTGATTGGTTGGCCACAAGAACCCATGCTAAAGCCATGAGCGTATCCTCATTTTTTTACTTCCTCCTTATCCTAGTTAAATTTGGCGCCATCGACTAACGGCATAGTCTGGAATAAGAGGCTCAGATTTGTTCACTATTTTCAGGAAATGAAAGGCAAAACACCGGGAAAAACAGAGATTTGATCGTTACCTAGCTGATAGTTTTCAAGGTCCTTTAGGTCATACTAGGCTATTTGCCCTAGATAAAATCTAAATGCTCGCTGTCTTCTTTATGTCTTTTGTGATGGTTGTACTCGTCACATATTCCTACCGAGTGGCGCTAAATTACCTAGAATGAAGTCAAGATGTGAGAGGCGTAAGCCGGATCTAGGGATCTAGCTTGCGCCTCTTGCGACATAGCCGTAGATGGAGGTTGTTAGTATGAGTCTGATACCCAGAGGTTCTCTGCTCGATCTAGATAATATGTTTGAGCAGATGCTGTCGCCCGGTCGTGCTATTGGCAGTGAAAGGGAGGGTTTTTTCTCACCACGAATTGATGTGAGTGAGCGAAAAAACAGATATGAAATTAGTGCTGAGCTACCGGGTGTCGGCAAGAATGATATCAATATCACGTTAGAGAATGGTGTTTTAACCCTTGAGGCTGAAGTGCACCGTGAAATTAAGGAAGAGAAAGAGGGCCGGGTGCTGCGACAAGAGCGCCGCTATGGCAAGTTCCTACGCAGTTTCAATTTAGGTGAAGATGTTCGCGAAGATGAAATCGACGCAAACTTCAAAGATGGCATTTTGACCTTGACCGTTCCCAGACATGAAGGGCATCCGCCACAGAGAAAGCGTATCGAAGTGCATTAATTCTTTTTTCTAACGGTAGGTTAGGTCGCTTTGAATATAGCTTTTTAGAATTTTCGTAGAGGTAACACGATGAAAGTAAAACAAGCTATGCACCAGGGAGCAACTTGGTGTACACCAGATACCTCGCTGCAGGAATTGGCTAAAATCCTGCGGGATGAGGATATTGGTGCGGTTCCCATCGGTGAAAATGACCGCTTGGTGGGCATGGTAACCGACCGGGATATCGTATGCCGCGGTGTCGTGCAGGGGGGTAACCTCTCCTCACTGACCGCTCGCGATGTGATGACCGAGGGCATTGAGTGGTGCTGGGAGGAAGATGACCTCCTCTCTGCAGTGCACAAAATGGAGCAGCAGCTGCTGCGTCGAATGCCGGTGTTGAATAGTGAGAAACGTATGGTTGGTATACTCAGCCTGGGGGATATTACCTCGGCTATTGCCAGCAAGCAGGGTGGTCACTTCGCTTCAGCGGTCTCGGCGCACCACTAGACTCTCCCCCTTAGCCCCAATACTCGGGGCTCAAACTGTCTTCTGGACCCTGTGAGAGGTATTCTCTGATAGGGTCCTTACCTTGATTCGTCCTCATAACAGTCCTTAGAGAAGTACAGCCGCCAGAGAAGTACGCGAAATAGCGAGTGAGGGCGTATACTCCCCACTTTTTGAGGTAATCCATGGCGGTCAGTCGGGAACAGCTGCTTCAGCGCAGTGGTGGTCACTGTGAGCTTTGCAAATCACAGAATAATCTGGAAGCTTATGAATTGCCGGAATCCTCGGCACGGGCCGAGGCCCAGGTGCTTCTGTGTCAGACCTGCCGCGACCAATTGAATGACCCAACCCAACTCGACAGTGCCCATTGGCACTGTCTCTCTGACAGTATGTGGAGCCAGGAGCCGGCGGTACAGGTATTGGCTTGGCGGCTTCTCAAGCGGCTGTCTTCGGAGACCTGGGCGCAGGACTTGTTCGATATGTTGTACCTGGATGACGATTTGCTCAGCTGGGCACAAGCCGGAGCCCTACCCGAAGCGGGCGATATCTTAGTTCACCGCGACAGCAACGGCGTTCAACTCCAGGCAGGTGATAATGTGACCATTATTAAGGATCTGGATGTTAAAGGTTCCAGTCTGGTAGCCAAACGCGGTACTGCAGTTCGTGGAATTAGCCTGACGGATAATCCAGAGCATATCGAGGGGCGTGTCGAGGGGCAGCGAATCGTGATCCTGACTAAGTTCGTTAAGAAAACTGGCTGAAGTTCTTTTTATCTAGAGTTTCACTTTGGGGTTGTTGGCGGCGAAGGCTTGGCTCTCCGTCACAATCTCGCCCTGTGTACATTACTCAAATAGATTCGTCCTGCTATCATACCCCCGTTTAATTTCCCTAATATATTCGCGGTCTGACACTGGCCAACTGCTCCAATTCTAGCTGGTGTGTACAATCATGACGGCCAATGCAGCTGTAATGGGCAGTGGAGATGGATTGATGAATCTCACCTATGAAATCCGCAGTGGTACTCTCGCGGGTTTCAATACTCTGGTTCCCCAGTTGGGCGGAGTGCCTTCGCGTTTACTCGCTGAGGTTGGTCTGCCCGTGGATTGCACACGTCGCCCGGATATTTTGATCCCGATCACTACGCTTATCGAGCTGCTGAATTTGTGTGTGCGTGATCTGCACTGTAGTGACTTTGGCTTGCGGCTCGCACAGCGGCAGGGTCTGCGTATGCTCGGGGTGCTGGGCAAGCTGCTACTAAAAGAGCGGAATCTGGATGCCGCATTGAGTGCGAGTCACTGTTATATGGTTTTGCACAACCAGGCCGACCACTGGCGATTAACGGAACGAGATGGCAGCCTGTTTGCTTTTCGCATCAACCATTGCCATAGCCTTGAAAACGTTGAACAGTACAGTGAATTGGCTTTAGGGGCCGCCTGCCAATTATTTAGAGAGTTGGCAGGGGGTGATATTCGCCCACGCCAAGTGCATTTTTGCCATGCTCCTGTTTCCCCGCCTCAGCGCTATCGTGAGTATTTTGACGCTGAGGTGTTTTTTGGCCAGGAATGTGACTGTCTTATATTCGATTCCGAACTATTGCTGAGGCCTCTCAACGCACCGAATGCTAGTCTGGTGAAATATTTTGAGGAGTTCACCCAGCTACTGATTCAGGGACTGAGCGGTGATATTGCCAGCCAGGTACGTACATTAATTTTGCAGACGCTGGGGGCCAAGCAGCATAATCTGGCGCAGGTTGCCCAGTTGATGAACACCCCGGTACGGACTTTACAAAGGCACTTGAGTACCGCTGGGACCTCTTTCAAACAGCTTCTGCAGGAGGCGCGTATGGAAACAGCCCGATGGCATTTGCGTTCATCAAATATAGAAATTGGGCTACTTTCTGCGAGTCTTGGTTATACAGATATCAGTGCTTTCTCTAAGGCCTTCCGTGTAGTGCATGGCTACTCCCCTCTGCAGTGGCGCAAACAGCAACACTGATTTTTATTTCAGCGCTTCTTAAAAATTATTTGCTCTGTAGAGCCCTGCCTACTTCCATCTCCTTTTTTGACTTTTGTTTTTTTGCCACGTAAATACTGGCAGGCTATGCTGGGCATCTGTTGAATTGAGTAAATATCGATAAGGAACAACACCATGGGTGCAGAGACGATTCGCTGTAAAGCCGCTGTGGCCTGGAAAGCGGGTGAGCCGCTTTCTATCGAGGAAGTTGAAGTGATGCCGCCGCAGAAAGGCGAAGTACGTATCAAGTTAATGGCAACAGGTGTCTGCCATACCGATGCTTTCACATTATCGGGAGAGGACCCAGAAGGTGTATTCCCTGCGATTCTCGGCCATGAAGGCGCGGGTGTTGTGGAGTCTGTTGGGGAGGGCGTTACCAGTTTGGCGGTTGGGGACCACGTTATACCGCTCTATACCCCTGAGTGCGGAGAGTGCAAATTTTGTTTGTCTGGTAAGACGAATCTCTGCCAGAAAATTCGGGCGACCCAAGGCAAGGGCCTGATGCCGGATGGCACCACGCGTTTTTCAATCAATGGCAAGCCCATCTATCACTATATGGGAACCTCCACCTTTTCCGAGTATACCGTATTGCCGGAAATTTCCTTGGCGAAGATTAATCCTGAGGCTCCGCTTGAGGAAGTCTGTCTCCTAGGTTGTGGTGTGACCACGGGTATGGGAGCGGTGATGAATACGGCAAAGGTAGAGGCGGGCTCCACCGTAGCTATCTTCGGATTGGGCGGTATTGGTCTGTCAGCAATTATTGGGGCCAAGATGGCTGGCGCAGAGCGTATTATTGGTATTGATATTAATGAAGATAAATTTGCGCTGGCAAAAAAACTCGGCGCAACAGAGTGTATTAATCCAAAGAATTATGAGCAACCCATCCAAGACGTTATTGTGGAACTTACCGACGGCGGAGTGGATTATTCCTTCGAGTGCATAGGAAATGTAAATACTATGCGATCGGCGCTGGAGTGCTGTCATAAGGGCTGGGGGGAATCCGTAATTATTGGAGTTGCCGGTGCTGGGCAGGAAATTAGCACGCGCCCATTCCAATTGGTAACTGGCAGGGTTTGGCGCGGTACCGCATTTGGTGGGGTGAAAGGCCGCTCTGAACTGCCGGATTATGTGAATCGCTATCTGGCTGGAGAATTTAAACTAGATGACTTTATTACCCATACGATGCCACTGGATAAAATTAATGAAGCCTTTGATTTGATGCACAAAGGCAAAAGTATTCGCAGCGTTATCCACTACGAAAACGTCTAAGCGGGATAGTCTATGTCTATTGAGCTTACCAGCAGTACAAGATCTTTTAATGGGCTACAGCAACAATACCGGCACGATTCCACCGTATTGAACTGCACTATGCATTTTTCGGTCTTCCTGCCCCGGGATGCAAATAGTAAAGAGGGAGACCAGTATCCGGTACTTTATTGGCTGTCGGGCCTAACTTGTACCGATGCAAATTTCAGTCAGAAAGCAGGTGCCCAGCGTGTGGCCGCTGAGTTGGGTATTGTACTGGTGATACCGGATACCAGTCCCCGTGGAGAGGGCGTTGCTGATGATCCCTCCTACGACCTGGGTCAGGGGGCGGGGTTTTATGTGAATGCTACCCAGGATCCCTGGAAGCAGCACTATCGCATGTATGATTACATTGTGGATGAATTACCGGCGTTAATTGAAGCACATTTTCCTGTGAATCAGCGTCGAGCCATCAGTGGCCATTCCATGGGGGGGCATGGTGCCCTGGTCATCGGTTTGAGAAACCCTGAGCGCTATACCTCAATCTCCGCGTTTAGCCCGATCTGTAATCCGATTGCCTGTCCTTGGGGAGAGAAAGCTTTTGCTGCTTATTTGGGCGCGGACACCACACTTTGGGAGGAGTACGATACATCTGTATTGGTGGGACGTGCCATAAATCATCGACCGATATTGGTATCTCAGGGAGATGAGGATGAATTTTTAGAGCAGCAATTGCGACCTGGAGCTTTACAAATGGCTGCAGAAGCTTGTGGCTATCCATTACGATTTGAACAACATGGTGGCTACGATCACAGCTATTTCTTTATTGCCTCTTTTATCGAGGAGCATTTGCGATTTCACGGGGATTTCCTACTGGGGCAAGATCATTAAAAGATCTGACTTCCTCATCCTTTTCTAGAAATGCTGTGAAGAGATAAGTAAGTGTTTAAGTTTTTATAAGCTTACAGCATCTTACTTATCTCTATTATTTCAGAGGAAATAGGAGTAAATGCTATTTCTCTCTTTGGGAGCCTCAGTGTAACCTGCAAGGTTATGATCAGGCCCCATGCCTTGTATGCTTTCAATTAGGTTGCATTCTGCTCTCTTTTCTATATCAATAAGTTGATGCCACACTTTTTTTAAATAAAGTCTTATTAATCGAGTTTCTATTTTATGTATTCGATGGAAATAAAAGCGGTATGTTTGTCATGGTTCTAGGATGGCAGCGTTTCACTTATACGAGCCGGAAACTATTATTAGCGCCTATGATTGCTATTCAGTAACTTTATAATTAATACATAGGTAAACCACCGCCTCTGGCGGTGAGACTTGACAGGGCTCTGCCGTTCCGGCGTGCAGAATGAAAAATATGGCATCCATGAACCGGCAAGTTCTTTAAAGGAGGCCATATGCGAGATTGGCAGTGCCAAGCTCACGTGAAGCATTATTGCAGGTACCACGTGGTATTTGTGCCTAAGTATCGAAAGAAAGCATTATTTGGAACATTGAGACGGGAGATCGGAGCGATATTTCGAGACCTATGCCGTCAAAAGGGTATTGAGTTGATTGAAGGGTACGCAATGAGGGATCACATTCATATGTTATTAATGATTCCTCCGAAGTTCAGTGTTTCCAATACGGTTGGGTTTTTGAAAGGGAAATCTGCGATCCAGATATTTCGAAAGTACAAACATGTACAGAGAAATTTTTCAGGAAGACACTTTTGGGCCAGGGGATACTGCGTTAGTACAGTTGGGCTCGATGAGCAGATGATTCAAGAGTACATCAAGAATCAAGAGATTGAAGAGCGCCGTCAAGAGCAGATGTACCTGGCGGGGTTGTAGCTAGCCCCCTTTGGGGGCTTTCACCATACCACCCGCTATGCGGGTGGTTGCTGATTATTAAGGTACTACTGCCCGACACTCTCCAATAATTTCTGCGCGTCGTTGATCGATTGTCTGTTCAATAAGAAACCACCCATTGTTACAGAAGCCGCTCTCATCCAGCAAAACTTCCATTCGCTCAAGAGCAATTTTTTTGATATCGCCGGAGTTGGCCTTGCTCCTGCCAGGTTTTCCAGCACCGGGCTTCGCTCCTTTCGGTTTATCACCACTAGGCCCTCCTGCGGAGGGTGCTCGGCGAGGTCTTTCTCCTGAAGGTCGGTCAGGACCTAGAATGGCCTTGTAAGTAAAGCGTTTATGACCAAGTTCGGTGATATGTGTAACAAAAGATTCTGTAGTGGGCGTTTTCGGCGTTGAGCTGCAGCTGCTAGCAATTAGAGAGGCCGCAATAGGGACAATTAGGGAATACTTCATTGTTTTTATCCTGTGAGAATTGCTATCTCACTATGACCTTATCCTGGTACAAAGGTCGGTAAAGCAGAGTAAACATTTGTAAAGCCTTGATTTTCTAGAGGATTAGTTTGCTTAACCGGGTAATCCAAGTGCTATTCCTACAGATTACGTGAGGGGATGATTACATTGTAAAATCCGTGTTTGTTAATCAATTTGAACGGAAAAATAACCTCCTCCCGCCTCAATTCTTCCTTTATTGAGTACAAGGCAGGGAGTCAGAGACATAAGGGCCTACTATGAAGAAAATACTCCTTGCCCTACTTGGCACCACTTTTGTGGGAATATGCTCCGCGGAGCCTCTTACCATTGAGAGAATATTCTCAGATCCCGCTCTGCATGGCTCAACGCCCCGGGCACTGGAATACTCCCCTGATGGTAGGCGGGTTACCTATCTGAAAGGGCGTGCCGAAGACTACAACCGCTATGACCTATGGGAATATCATATTGCCGATGGGCAATCCCGTATCCTGGTGAATTCAGATAGTTTGCATAGTGGCGATGAAACCCTTTCGGATGAAGAGAAGGCCCGGCGGGAGCGTCAGCGCATCTATGGCAGTGGCATTATGGAGTACAGCTGGTCTGAGGATGGCAAATCTCTATTATTCCCCCTGGCAGGGGATGTTTATTACTACGATTTGGCTAAAAAATCAGTACAAAGGCTTACGAAAACAAAGGCATTTGAAACCGATGTGCGGGTCTCCCCAAAGGGGCGTTATGTCTCTTTTATCCGTGAGCAAAATATCTATCTTGTGGATTTGAAAAGTGGCAAAGAAACCCAGTTAACGCAAGATGGCCAGGGGCCTATCAAGAATGGAATGGCCGAGTTTGTTGCTCAGGAAGAAATGGGGCGTATGAGCGGCTACTGGTGGTCGCCGGATGACCGCCAAATTGCCTTTCTACAAGTAGATGAGTCTCCGGTAGATGAGGTAACCCGCAGTGAGATCTATGCTGATCGTATTGACCTGATTCAGCAACGCTACCCAGCAGCGGGGAGAGCGAATGTAAAAATTCGGTTAGGCATATTGAATGTTGTATCGGGTAAAACCCGCTGGGTGAACCTTGGTGATGAACAAGACATTTATATTCCTCGTGTGCAATGGGCGCGGAACAATTTATTAACTTACCAGTGGCAATCCCGTAATCAGCAAAAGTTGCAGCTGCGTGCTTTTGATTTGAAAAAAGGAACCGGAAAAACCCTATTGAGTGAATCCAGTGATACTTGGGTCAACTTGAGTGACGACCTTTATTTTCTTGAAGATAAAGATCAGTTTATCTGGTCCTCGGAGAGAGATGGTTACAAGCATCTTTATCTGTATGACCTCAATGGCAAGCTGTTGAATCAGATAACCCGTGGTAATTGGGTTGTAGATGAAGTCGAAGCGGTCGATGAAAATAAGGGTATGTTGTATTTTACCGGGCGTAAAGATATCGCCATAGAGCGGCATTTATACCGAGTGCCATTTAATGGCGATGGAGAAATACAACGTATTTCCAACAAAAAAGGCATGCATGATATCGAGTTTGCCCAAAATGCTTCGGGTTACATCGATAAATTCTCCAATGTAAATACCCCACCGCAGGTTAGCCTGCACAATGCGAATGGCGACCTAACGACCTGGCTGGAGGAAAATGCAGTAACTAAAGGGCATCCTCTGCACCCTTACAAAGCTGACTGGATTACTCCAGAGTTTGGTACCCTTGCGGCCCCCCACGGGCATCAACTTAATTATCGCCTATATAAGCCGTCCAATTTTGATGCATCCAAGCGTTACCCGGTGATGGTTTATGTCTATGGAGGTCCCCATGCCCAGGTAGTTACCAATAGCTGGGATAAAGCCTTCAACCAGTTTATGGCTCAGCAGGGATATGTCGTTTTTTCTCTGGATAACCGCGGTTCTGCAAATCGGGGGACGGCTTTTGAAAATCCTATCTTTAAAAATATGGGTAGTCCCGAAGTCGAAGATCAGGTTGTTGGGGTAGAGTTTCTACGTTCGCTACCTTACGTCGATAGCGATAATATTGGTATCTATGGACATAGTTATGGGGGCTATATGGCCCTGATGAGTATGTTCAAGGCGGGTGACTATTTCAAGGCGGGAGTCTCTGGTGCGCCGGTTACAGATTGGACTCTTTACGATACTCATTACACAGAGCGTTATATGGGTAACCCCAATACCGATGCGGATGCCTATCAAGCCTCATCTGTCTTTCCCTATAGTAAGGGGCTCAAGGGGGCTCTATTGATTTTTCATGGTATGGCAGATGACAACGTGTTATTTACCAATACTACTCGCCTCATCAAGCAATTACAGGATAATGGTCAGCAGTTTGAATTAATGACTTATCCGGGTAAAAAGCATAGTTTACGCGGTAAACAAACCCGTATTCATCAATACACCATGATCAAAGGTTTCTTTGATCGACACTTACGTAAAGACAGGCAATTATAGATATATAAATTGCAGCATATCAGGCCTCCCGGTAAATAATACCAGGGGGCTTGATGATAGGGCCGCTTATATCACCCCGATGTTTTTCGTTTCATTGTACCAATCAGTTAATCACCCCAAGAATAATTCTGTTTGACTCATCCAGCGTTTTATTTTTTCTAATGTTTGGTTAATTTTGTTGCCCCTTCTTTCTGGTAGATTATCTTGAATAACAAAGTTTTGATTTTAAATAACCTACTAAGAAACTTCCGGGGCTGATCACTAATATATATTGGATTAGGGTGAATAATGTTAAACAGACTTGGCGGTAGATTAATTTTGTTGGCTGCGTTGATAGGTTTCGTTGGTTGTACTGTAGTAGGTACTGAGGAGGGGACGCTATCTCAGGAAGAAGATCGAGGATCTATGGAAATTGAAGCAGAACTTTTATCTGCCTATATACAAGATCAATCTCAATTTGTGTTAGTGGATGCGCGCACAGTGGAGGAGTTTGAGGCTGGACACATAGATGGTGCGATTAATATCCCTCTGGGCGACTTCGATGAAATGAGCGAGCACTTAACACTAAAACGTGATGAGGTGGTGTTGGTCTACTGCAAAAGTGGTACGCGGGCGAAAAAACTGGCGAACAAATTATCTGCAGCCGGTTATAAGCGAGTTAGAGTTATCCCATCACAACATCTGAAATTTATTGATGGAGAAATAATCTTTGCAAGCCTGGAATAGCGTACGGTGAAAATATAGACTTCGATGTAGATATAGCGTTCGGTGTAGATAAAGGTACTAGGCAAGCCGACGGGTATGTCGGTTTGCCTAGTGGAAATTCTTGTAAAAACTAATCACTGATTAGGTGAGTCGAAACGATCCAGATTCATTATCTTTGTCCAGGCTTTAACAAAATCCTGCACAAATTTCTGCTGAGAGTTATTAAATGCATAGACCTCAGCGACAGCTCTAAGCTCAGAATTAGAGCCAAAAATCAGATCTACCGGAGTGGCCGTCCACTTTACCTTGCCGGTATTGCGGTCACTACCTTCATAGACACCCTCGGCTTTGTCGGATTTTTTCCATACCGTGGACATATCCAGGAGGTTGACAAAAAAGTCGTTAGTGAGCGTCCCCGGCTTATCGGTGAATACGCCATTCTTTGAACCATCGGTATTGGCGTTAAGTGCGCGCATACCACCAACCAAAACAGTCATTTCCGGTACGCTGAGTGTTAACAGACTTGCGCGGTCCACCAGCATCTCGGTGGGTGAGCGACTGTTGTTTTTGCTGAAGTAATTGCGAAAACCGTCAGCTGTGGGCTCTAGCATGGCAATAGAATTAACATCGGTCTGTTGCTGGGTCGCGTCTGTACGGCCGGGCTTGAAAGGCACCTTGATTTTTTGTCCGCCGTCTGCAGCTGCTTTTTCAACTGCTGCAGAGCCGCCGAGAACGATCAGGTCGGCAAGGGATACTTTCTTACCGTCGGATTGTGCATTGTTAAATTCCTGCTGGATTTTTTCTAGCTGCGTCAGAACCTTGGCCAGTTCTTCTGGATCATTCACAGGCCACTCTTTCTGTGGTTCCAAGCGTATGCGTGCACCATTAGCTCCGCCGCGGTTGTCTGATCCACGAAAAGTTGATGCCGAACCCCAGGCGGTTCTTACTAACTCTGGCACGGTGAGTCCCGAGGAGAGGATTTTTGATTTTAGCTGGCTGATGTCGCCGTCATTAATTAGAGGGTGATCTACTTTTGGTACAGGATCTTGCCAGAGCAGGTCCTCTTTAGGGACTTCCTTACCGAGATAGCGAGCTCGAGGGCCCATATCGCGGTGAGTCAGTTTGTACCATGCCTTGGCGAAAGCCCGTTTAAAATCCTCCGGATTTTCCTGAAAGCGTTTGGCTATTTCCCGGTAGCTGGGGTCAAATTTTAGGGAAAGGTCTGTAGTAAACATGATAGGCGCATGCCGCTTGTTTTTATCGAAAGCATCGGGAACTAGGTTTGCAGCAGCCTGATCATCGGGAATCCACTGTACTGCACCAGCAGGGCTCTTGGTTTTTACCCAGTTATATTTGAACAGGTTATCCAGGTATTGCTGGCTCCAGGTAATGGGGGCAGCCGACCAAGCCCCTTCGAGCCCGGAGGTCATGGTGTCGTCGGCATTGCCTTTGCCGCACTTGTTTTTCCAGCCCAGGCCTTGTTGTTCAATAGGGGCCCCAGCGGGCTCGGGGCCTAAGCAGTCGGCTTTTACCGCACCATGGGCCTTGCCGAAAGTGTGGCCACCGGCAATCAGCGCAACCGTTTCCTCGTCGTTCATGGCCATGCGTGCAAAGGTTTCGCGAATATCGATGGCTGCAGCTTTGGGATCAGGATTGCCGTTAGGACCCTCGGGGTTCACATAAATCAGGCCCATTTGCACGGCTGCCAATGGCCTTTCCAGTTGGCGATTGCCGGTATAGCGCTCATCGGCCAGCATCTTTGTTTCTGGGCCCCAATAAACCAGATCCGGTTCCCAGTCGTCTATGCGGCCGCCGGCAAAGCCATAAGTCTCAAACCCCATGGATTCGAGGGCGACATTGCCCGTGAGCACCATGAGGTCGGCCCAAGATAGCTTGGCACCGTATTTTTGTTTGATGGGCCACAGCAAGCGCCGGGCTTTATCCAGGTTGGCATTATCGGGCCAGCTATTCAGTGGGTCGAAACGCTGCTGACCGCCACCTGCACCTCCACGGCCATCGTTTATACGGTAGGTACCGGCGCTATGCCAGGCCATGCGGATCATAAAGGGGCCATAGTGACCGAAATCTGCTGGCCACCAATCCTGGGAGGTTTTTAGCAGAGTCTCAATATCACTTTTTACCGCTTTGAGATCGAGAGTTTTAAATTCCTCGGCATAATTAAAGTTTTCTCCCATTGGGTTAGATCTGGGGGAATGTTGCCGTAGGGGGCGCAGGTCCAGTTGATTGGGCCACCAGAATTGGTTTGACTTTGGTTGAAAGTCCTTAGGGCCTTGGTGAGTAACTGGATCAGTCACAACCTCTTCGTCATCGGCAAAGGTATTTGATGCCAGCAGGGACAGAGTGATGATTAGAGCGGTACCGAGAGAAGGTCTCATTAATTGCATTGCAATCATCTCCATACGATAAGAAATGCGGGCCGAGGTTCTTTTAAATTGGACTTTTATGCCGAGGCCAAAGGATTATATAGACTATATTGGCGACTTTATTATTGCGAGTTTTGTAAGTCACTAGTTTGACGGTAAATATTTTTTATATTGACTGTATATAAATAATATCGATTAGGTTTGGCTGTTTTGCGTTGTTACATGTATTGCTGATTGTTGAATAAAACGAAAATAATAGGCTCAGCTTTTTATATGCTCTCGTAATAGTGGTATTTACGCTGGTTGAACGGTAGTTTCTTTGGGTTTATTGAAAATAAAAATCACTTAAAACGTAGTTATTGTTTTTTGCGTTGCTAGTACGCCAGCCTATGGCTCTATCACTTTGCCGTGAGTTAAGCCCATAGCTAAGCAATATAAGGAGATCCTTTATGCGTAAATATATATTTTGGGGGATGTTTTTTCTTTTATTAACTGCTTGTGGTGATAGCCAGCAAAAAGTTACCCAGCATTCAGAGGAACTGAATGCCAATATCAAGCCCGCGAGCCAATCGACCAGAGCCCACAATAAGGCTGTAGCGAAGCAGTTACCTTTCTCTGACAACCTGGATTTTCATCTGGCCAAGCGCGGGTTTATTGCCACGATTCCCGATGCGCAGATTAAAAATGCTATGGGAAGGGAGGTCTATGGCCTGGCGCAGTTGCAATTTCTTGAGGGGGCTTCGAAGGATACGGTAAACCCCAGCCTATGGCGGCAAGCTCAGCTTAACGCCTTGAATAATGGTTTATTTGAAGTGGTCGAGGGTATTTACCAGGTGCGCTCTCTGGACCTGGCCAATATGACTCTGATTAAAGGGGAAACGGGTTGGATCGTTGTCGATCCCCTGACTTCCAAGGAAACGGCCGCCGCAGCTCTGGCTTTGGCAAATAGGGCGTTGGGGGAGAGACCCGTAAGCGCAGTAATCTTTACCCATAGCCATGCGGATCACTTTGCCGGTGTATCGGGAGTTGTCTCCATGCAGCAGCTGGCTGAAGGATCTGTAGATATTATTGCACCGGATGGATTTTCCGAGGAGGCGATTAGTGAGAATGTGCGCTCGGGCAATGTGATGCAGCGGCGTGCGCTCTATCAGTTTGGGGATTTATTGCCTTCAAGCCCGGAGGGGTTTGTATCCTCGGGGCTCGGTAATCGGGTTTCCGATGGAGAACATGGGATAGCCACACCCACCCGCCTGATCCCTGAAAAGGGGGCGGAAATGACAATTGATGGGGTGGACATTGTTTTTATGAGCACCCCAGGGGCTGAAGCTCCCACTGAAATGGTCTTTTTCTTTCCCCAGTTCGATGCCCTGTGTATGAGCGAGATTGCCAACCACACTCTGCATAACCTCTATACCTTGCGCGGCGCTAAAACCCGCGATGCACTGGCATGGAGTCGTTATATAGAGCGTGCTATGGAAAAGTTTGGCGGACGTACCCAGGTGGTTTTCAGCAGCCATCACTGGCCGACCTGGGGCAATAGAGAGGCGATGGACTATCTGGCCAAGCAGCGCGATCTCTACAAATATATTCACGACCAGACCTTGCGTCTGGCCAACCATGGCCACGACATGGTTGAAATTGCCGAACAACTGCAACTGCCGGAGACGCTCTCCAACGCCTGGGCTAATCGTGGTTATTACGGCACCATCAATGTGGGCGCAAAAGCGGTGTACAACCGCTATCTGGGATATTTCGACGGCAATCCAGCCAACCTCTACCCCCTGCCACAGGAAGAAGCGGCACTTCGTTATGTGGAATATATGGGAGGAAGAGAAAAAATCATAAAGCGGGCGCGAGAGGATTACTCCCAAGGTAATTACCGCTGGGTGGCGATGGTGCTAAAACATCTGGTTTTTGCCGAGCCAAAAAATCAAGAAGCCCGTTACCTATTGGCAGATGCTTTCGAGCAACTGGGTTATCAGGCGGAATCCGGCATCTGGCGAAATTTTTATTTAAGCGGCGCTAGGGAGTTGCGCCACGGGGTTGAACTTCGCGAGGAAATGCGGCCGCCGGAAGAAATTGTTGCGCGAGTGCCTTTACAGCTTTTATTTGATGCCATGGCAGTACGTCTCAATGGGGAAAAGGCGGCGGATGCGGATATCCGCCTGAATATAGAGATGACTGACAACAATAATAAATACCTAGTGGTCGTTAAAAACGGCGTTTTACACGGTTATCCCGATCGCCACAGCGAAGACCCCTCGGCTAGCCTGGCCTTGAGCAGCACCGACCTACGGCTGATGTTCAGCGGTCTGGTCGGTGCGCCCACCATGATTAAGGAAGGCCGCTTAAAGGTGCGTGGTAACCCCCTGGCTTTGATTCAGTTTGGCAGACTCTTCGATAAGTTTGATCGGAACTTCAACCTGGTGACCCCTTAATTGCGTGATGCTGGGAAGGGTTGGCATCAGGATCGATGGCTTCATCTCCGCTGGCAGTCTGCGAGGTATGAAGCCTTTTGTCTGACCAGTTTGATTTACCGGTAAAGCCAGTTTGGTAAAGCTGTTGCAATTGGCCTCGATTTTTAGCGCCGGTGACATGCCGGTTTCCTTGGAGGTGAAGTCCACCCCATTGCTGCCACTGCGTGCAGCAATTACAAGGCCAGTATTGGTACCGCCAAGCCAGCTATCAATCAGCCCGGAAGAAAGCAGGTCGATAGTTTCTATTCCCGTGTAAAAAGGTACAAAGCTCTCTGCCAAGTTGCCGCGTACCGATGAGCCACCTACAGAATTCCAGGTGGCGCTCTCCTCACTCCAGTCACTAGCAGCCTGGTAAATACCAAAGGTATTCCCCGAGCGATTAGTAATATTCAGCTCCAGGGTGGCAGAGCTGATGGAGGAACAGCCGGAAAGGTTGGTGAGGTCAAATTTGATCAGTGTGTAGAGTGTGCCATAGGTGGAGTCACTGCCATCTGCAAGTAACCCATCGGAATCGCCATCAAAATTACTGGATGAGTGGCGAGAGGAAATAAATACATCATCGCTCACCGGTAGAGAAAAGCTGCCACCGTTGTCCGCGTTCTCCTCAATTACACTTCGGCCCTCACCGTTGGCCACCAGATTCATGGCTTCACCCAGACGGTTGGCAGTCCACCAGTTCACATTGTCTGGCAAGATCAATGGATCTGCGGCGCGCTCTTCCCAAGTCAAAGTTTCGGCGGTGTCATCGAATTGTGCGGTGCGCACTACCAGCCCCTCTTCGCTCACTTGGATGACTTTGAACTGCTGAATACTGGCCATATCAATGGTCCAGGTCTTGGCATCGTTGGCCGATCGGGCCGGTGCTCCCCAGCTACCTTCACCCACATAAACGGTTCCGCCGTTGGTGGTTGTGGAAAAGTTGCTACCGCTAGGTATCACGGCTTCAGTCATCTTGGTGAGGTGGGTATCGGATTCCACCACCAGGTTCATGGCGTAGTCATAAAATGACTGCGCCCACCAGTTAAACAGTGTGGGATTGTCGGATTTTCCGCTGTAGTGGGGGAACATGGGTTTGTGATACTGGGCGAAACGCCAGTTGGCGGAGCTTCCATAGGTGGACAAATCGCTCGATAACCAGTTGTTCATCGCACTGGCGTAAGATGACCAACCACCGTTTTGGAACTGGCTGTTCAAGGTGTAAACACGCAACAGTGGCGATATTTGTACGGCGCCATAAGTGTCACTGGGTGTACAGTTACCATCACCATTGAAATCCACCCCGAAGACTTCGCAGATAGTCGAGTAATTGTCGTCCTCGTGATTGCCGTGGGTGGGGATCAGCGGATAGATGCGCTTGTAGCTATAGCCATCAATGTTATCGCTGGAATAGGTGAGTTCCCAGTCGTCGAGAAACTCGCGCATTTCCGAAGCGCTATTGGCATTGGTGAAGTCACCGCCGTGCATCACCGCGAGCGGGCGTATTTTAGCCAGGAGTTCATTGCCCTTGCGGCGTGTGGTATGGCCTGTACGGGTATCACCGCCGGCAACAACAACAAAAGGTGCGTTTTGCGCAGGAGCCGTTTTAAACCAAAATCTCTCCCCGCAGCCGTTTTGGTCGCACACACGAAAATAAATGGGTGAGTCGGCATTCAGATTTTGCAGTCGCACAAAGTGGCTGGTTATTCCACCATCGAACGTTTCGCTATTACTGACAAATGCGCTATTCCAGCTGTTCTCATTGGTGGAGTAACCGTAGCTGACATAGGGATTACTACTGCTGCCATCGGGGGAAAAACCGATGACGGCACTATTGGAAGCATCGCCATCCCAGGCAAGGCGGTAGTGTTTGGTAGCGGCACTGGCGTCGACTGCCAGTAACAGTGCCGAAATGGTAAGAGTGCGGCCAATGTGTTGTCTCATTGCGGGAATTCCTCTGCAAAGTTGGGACCTTTTCTTGTGAGAGCGCTACCGCCCGGAGGGGGATGATTGCAGGTTGGTGGCGCGCGGGAATTATTGGGGAGCGATGTGACAGCTGCTTGAATGATTGGTTACCAAGCGTGTGAAAGCGGCATTGCGATAGGGAATTGTGATGGTTTCCCCATTTATAAAGTTAACTGCTGCTCCACCGGCTTTTAGATAGGAGTACACGCCCTTCAGGGGCAGATTGCCATCACTGGTCCAGTAATCACCCCGCTGGGTTTTGGGAAAGTATCCGGTTTCGATGCTGGGGCTTCCGGGTTTTACTTCTGTCACCACTAGGGTACGCAGTTCACTGGCCGTGGGCAGGCGCCAGTGTTTTGAGCCACAGAGTTGTTCCCGGTTGGTGTGGCGGATTAAATCTTCCGTATCGCAGCGCTCTGCCTCAAAAAAACAATCTCCGTTATTGGCAACGCCCTGATTTTGTAAAAGTCGGGAATAAGTCCAGCGCCCATCGTGAATATCTTCACTATCTGTCTTAACTTCCCACAACAGGCCACTACGGCTATCGCAGACACAGGACCAGGGGCCACCCCAGGCATGGATTACTTCTCCTTTGGCTGTCACTTTAGATAAATGATATTGCGATGGTTGTGGAGCTTGCGGTGTGTGGATAACTGCGGCGCCGATTAAGCAAGCGGGTAGAAAAAAAATAAGAAAAAGCCGTGTGATCATAGCGCTTTACTCAGACTCAGTTGAATGGCCCTGGTATGCCGGGTGTGGGCAACTTGTGCACGATCAAATGCTGAAACCCATAGGCAGGTGCCATCCTCGATAGGAATATCCTGGGGAGAGGCTGTATTTAATTTACGCACTAATTCGAGGGACCAAAAACCATCGCGCCAAACCCCTTTGGCCCGAACATCAGCGCGGTCGCCTTCAAAACGGTTTGAGGTATAGAGTACCGAGGGCATTAGGGTACCCGTTGCTACCTGATCACTTTCAGTTGAGTAGGGCTGGTAATCAAACCAGGAGATAGTCCAGTCCAATGCTCGCTCTTGATCAAAACTTTGGAAGGGGGCCAAGGCATTTGTATCTCTGGGTAGGCGTTTGGGAGTGATGCTATCGGGGGAATACCATTTCCAGTTCATCAGGTAGGCACCGGACTCCTTACCATCCTGTTGGTAACCAGCGGTATAACGCCGTATGCCTGCACGTACTTTATCTGGTGCACCGATAAAATTATCATCCGCTAAATACATTTTATTGGTGCGCACCGCCTTCCAGTGCCAGAGATCGTGCAATTGGCCCGACAGGCTGTAGTGGTAGCCCTTGCCATGCCAATTTGCGGGCTTACCTGGCAGTGGTGAACGGCCCAAGTGTGCGGTACCGGCACCGGCAAAATCGCAGTGACTGGAGAGTAACAGGGCAAACTTATCTTCGTAGTAGCGGCTTTCATCAAACTTTTCAAAACCTTGCTGCTGGATTTTCCAACCTTGGTCGGTTTTTATCAGGGGTAGGTGAGCCAGGCTTTCCGTGGGGTCTTGCCAGGAGATATGGAAATAAATTTCCTCACCATTTTGCAAAGCTTTGAGGCGGACATCGGTACGGCCTTGATAAAAATTGGCTCCGCCATCGGTACTGACTTCTAGTACATCAGCATCCGCCCACTGGGACTCATTGGCACGGCCATCAATATCGATAATCGTATCTGCAGCGATTGTGGAAACCGGTAGTTGGTAATAAGTGAATTTGGCTAGAAGTAGCCAGCCGCCCATTAGAAAAATAGGTAGGAAGCTACAGAGCAAAACCAGCTGGGCTCTCTTTGTTGCGGCGGGCTTCAGGATATATTTCAGAGCGTTTTGCCCAAACTGAACCAGATACACCCCTGCATGCAGGAAAATATAGGCTGTGAGCCCAAGTGCAGCGTAAAAATGTAGCGTTCTGGTTAGTGGTAGTTTGCTAATTCCGCTAAAGAGTAACCAGCCACTGGCCAGCGAGACTCCAATCAGGCTAATGCCCCCCCAGGTCACTACCCTGTGGTAATTCAATGGCTTGCGTCCAAATTGCTGCTCTGTCTGATAGCGGCGTAAAATTCTTGAACATAAATAGGCCAATGCAACCAGTGAAAGCAGGACTGCAGAGAGGAAGTGCACACTATGAACTTCCCCCTGGGGCAGCAGCTCTTCAATAGAGGCGATGGCAAGTTTACTCAATGTGGCAACTCTCAGCCCACTAAACAGGCTGCAAGTCACCGCTATGATTAGCGCTGCGTGTAGCAGGATCCACGCGGGACTTTTTGATCTGTTAGACATGGCTCGGCCCCAAAAAGCGCTCAGGCTATCGGCGGGATATGACAGTTTAGAGAAGCCTGTGGAAGGCTGAGAACTACTAAGAATTTATTCACCCGCCAAAGGAACATATTTAGCGATGAATGGTGCGGATTTTCGCCACCGTCGATGTCGACTCCGGTTAAGGGTTAGTTAAAGACTGGTATAGCGGCGCCAATTTTAGCTTGAGGTCATTGAGGTCATTGAGGTCATTGAGGTCATTGAGGTCATTGAGGTCATAAGGGTGTTATTCATTTAACGGAGTTACTCAAAAGGGGGAAGGAAAGAATACACTGTGCTCGGGACCGTATGAGGCATGGATGCCGATTACGAGCTTACAGGGATGTATTCACAGCGCGTCGTGAGCGCAGTGTATTCTTTCCTTCTGACCCAGTAGTACTTCGACGCTTACCTGGGCTTAGAGGAGCTCGAGCGGATGAATTGGCAGCTGGAGCCAGGGCTCTTAATTGAAACCTTGCTCCTCTTCAATCGAGGTCTTTGGTCAAAAGCCGAGATGGGAAAAGGGCGTAACAAGGGGGATATTTAAAAAGTTGAATGTATCGGGTCTTAGGCCGACTTTGGCTTCAAAATAATCCCAATTTTGGCAAGCCACATCATTGTGACGCTACTAGTGAAATTCCGACAGAAGTCCTTCACGCCTGCGGTTTTTCTATCTGTCTGCGAACCTACGTCATTTATGCCCTGGTGGGGCGTTTTTAGATCCCAGTTATTTTTATTGGTGTTAGGTCGCCAGCATCTTTATCAAGATGCGATCTGTACAGACTAAGGATGAAGAATAGGTGAGATAGAGCCGTATGGCGGCACTGGATCACTTTGGCGTTTTGTTGAAAGACGTTCGTGATCTAGCACCGCTAATTACGATGGACACATCTCTCAAATGCTAATGATGAGGGACCACATCGGTAATACGATTGTAGAGATGTTGCTTGAGGTAGGCTCGCTGTTTTTTCAGGCTTGAATAATGATCGTCATCGGTGCCGATGCCACTGTCCTGGAGTCCTCGTATCTGTTTGTCCAGTCTTCGGTAGAGGTCATTGTCCAGCTTGAATTCTACGTCGTCCCTGATCAATTGTTTGATGATTTCGGCATGCTCGGGAAAATCCAGCTCCAGTTCATGTGCGGCAATGGACATATACAATCTCCCCTCAATTGAGTTAGAGCACTAGGCATAATCTTAGTTTGTGAGTCACTGGTCACAAAATTTGGTAAACAAAGAGCAGTTTGTGGCTGCTAGTTGTTTGGCCATTTTTTGGCCCGAATAGTTCAAAAAACGGATCTAACTGGCGGCTAGGCATTTTTTTGAGGGAGATCCATCGCTACCAACTGAGGGCTAACGGATAAGGGCTAACAGATGGCCGAGATTTTTATAACAAAATAGTCTAGCAAAAGAGATTTTTAGAATGCCCGGGTTTTTTAAAAGAACGTCTATGGAGGTGTTTGGTTTTGAGTATAAAAAACTGCTTTTTTATACGTACAGATTCGGCGCATGGTAAAAAAACAACGGTTTTTAGTATTGCAGCAGTCGTTATTTTTACACTGAAAAACGATTAAATTTAAATAGTTGAATGTAAAATTTGCATTGCAAATAAAAAGGCCTGCCAGAAAAGTCTGCCAGGCCTTTGTTACAGAAGCGCTATTTAAATTTTAATTAGTAAAATTTGAATTTCAGGCTGAGGCCTCCAATGGAGCAAAGCGCAGCTGACGGCGCTGCAAAAGCTCCCCGAGATACAATTTCAAGTAAGCCGCGGCTGCCCGCTTACCCTCAGCGGCGGCCTCCTCGGTAATTCTGCCGAAGCGCGAGTAGGCCTGGGAGCAGAATGAATCATTGATATTGATGGCGCACATGAAGCGGTCACGCCAATCCTGAGATGGGGGTAGCTCAAACTCGCGAGACAGATTCTTAATTAAGGTATCTGCCAAACGCCAGTTGTTTTCCATCTGTAATTGACGCAAAGCCCAGCTGGATTGTGGACCATAGTGCACCTTGAGCGCAGAGATATTATCTTCGTAATAACTACGCACTAAATCGCACAAATGGTAGAGCATATCTTGCCAGCTATCTGCCGGTGAGAAGTCAGAGTGCCCCAGTACTACGTCGCCAAACGACTTGTAATGGCGCTCCGCCAGGGCGGTCAGGCTGGCATCTACACTCGGGAAAAAGTGGTACACAGATGCAGCGGGAACCCCGGCCACTTGGCTGAGATTAGCGAGGCTGATATCCGTGGAATCCTGCTCGGAAATGAGAGTTTCCAGCGCATCAAGAAGCTTTTCATACTTCTCGCGGCCGTTTTTGCGTTGTGGTTTGCGCGGACTAGCAGTGTCGCGCCGGCTAATAGCCCGTCGATCGATTTGGTTCAAATTTCCCTCCCCTTAGACAAGCGCAGTTGGCAAGCGCCAGAAGTGCGCTTTACTTCCTTGTAAAAAATTGTCTTCTGGAATTGATGATTATTATCGTACCAATTTCGGGGAGCAAGGGGATTTTGTTCGAATTGTGGGATAGTTCCGCGCTGGCAGATTGAATTTGATTAAGTGTTACTATCCCACACAATTCGAAGAAGTTGCGTTAATGATAGTGAAGTTCGGTAGCTTTGCCGCGAAATACTCGGTAGGAAAAGGCCGTATAGATCAGGATTACCGGCACAACAATTAGTGCGCCCACAAGAATGAACTTCAAAGAAGCAGTGGCACTGGCTGCCTGCCAGATATTCAATTGCCCAGGCACTATATCGGGGAAGAAACTAAAGGCCAGGCCGGTAAAGCACATGAGGAAAATGGTCACTACCAGGACAAAGGGCAGTGCACTGTGTCTGTCATTGGCTTTGGGTAACCTGGCCAGCAGAAGGTCGTTAAAAATAAAGGCCAAAAAACACAAGGTGGGTATCAGGAGTACAAACATCACTAAAGGGTAACTAAACCAGCGATCAAAAACGGTGGGGTTAACCAGTGGATTGATTGCAGAGACCGAGACCACTCCGAGAAGCGTTGCTCTTCCAGACCGGCGCGCCCAGCGCACAGCACGCTCTTGTAATTGAGACTCAGTTTTCAAAACAAGCCAGGCCGAGCCCATATAGCTATATGCGGCGGTCACCCCTAATGCGCTTACCCCAGAAAAAAGCTGTGCCTGCCAGCCTGTCTGGAAACCCATCACATACTGTCCCAGCATATAACCCTGGGCCAAAGTGGTGATTATCGATCCAGCCTTGAAAGTCCGATCCCAGGCGAGTTTGTGCCCCACAGCCGCTTTAGCGCGGAAGTCAAAAGCCACGCCACGTAAAATCAGGCCCACCAACATAATGGCCGCTGGGATATAGAGGTGCATCAGTATGAGGTTGTGGGCAATTGGAAAGGCGATGAGAAGCAGGCCTATAGCGAGCA
The DNA here is from genome assembly GCF_056160005.1 of Microbulbifer sp. ABH2_005. Classification (NCBI taxonomy): domain Bacteria; kingdom Pseudomonadati; phylum Pseudomonadota; class Gammaproteobacteria; order Cellvibrionales; family Microbulbiferaceae; genus Microbulbifer; species Microbulbifer sp. ABH2_005. Next base: position 513,269 of record NZ_JBSWWI010000001.1, read on the forward strand.
CCAGCCAGGTCTCATTCGCATCCCAGAAGGGGCCGATCGAGGCGATCATGGTATCTCGCTGGGCTTCATCCTCCTCAGCCAGGGGGAGGAGAATACCCACCCCCAGATCGTAACCGTCCAAAATGGCATAAACCAGAACTGCGAAGCCCATCAGGCCGATAAAGATAACGGGTAGCCAATAGGCTGTGGAAGTGGCGGCCTCACTCATGGGATTCCCCCTTGGATTGCTTTTGGGTGGATTCTGGCAAGTTGGTTAGGCTGCCTCCTGCGAGAGGTTCCTCGGTTTCAAATTCCTCCACTTTGACAGACTTGAGTGCCATCACTTTAAGTGTGTGAATGTAGGCATAAAGTAGGACGACATAGACAACAAGATAGAGCGTGAGGGAAAAGCCCACATGGGATGGGGGAATCTGTGTTACAGCATCCGCCGTTCTCAGCACTCCGGTCACCAGCCAGGGCTGTCGACCAATTTCAGTCACGTACCAGCCCGCCAATGTGGCGACCCATCCGGCGAATGTCATAGCGACAAGGGTTTTGAGCGCCCAACGGGGTAGCTCTTTGCGCCGCCATAGGAGGTAGCAGCCGCCCCAGGCCACAGCCAGCATTAAAAGTGCCATGCCGACCATAATTCTAAAGGCGAAAAACACTGGAGCCACCGGCGGGTGATCATCGGGAAATTCTTCAATTCCCTTAACCTCCCCGTTTAAGTCATGGGTCAGGATAAGGCTGGCCATTTTAGGTATGGCAATTTCGTAGTGATTGGTTTTTGCTTCGCCATCAGGGATTGCAAACAGCAGCAGTGGTGCGCCCCTTTCTGTTTCCCATACCCCTTCCATAGCCGCCACTTTTTGTGGCTGGTATTTAAAGGTATTGAGACCATGCAGGTCGCCGACAAAAATCTGAATGGGAATAAAAACAGCCGCCAGGATAAGTCCGGTTTTAAGTGCCAGACGCGGCGCTCGCTTGGGGTCGCCTTTGAGAATTCGGTAAGCGGAGATGCCCGCCACAAAGAAGGCCGCCGTGAGCCCCGAGGCCAGCAGCATGTGGGTGAGCCGGTAAGGGAAAGAGGCGTTAAAAATAATAGCCAGCCAGCTCTCGGGGTAGGCGACACCATCGCGCAGTTCAAAGCCGGATGGGGTCTGCATCCAGGAATTTAAGGCAATGATCCAAAAGGCGGAGAGGGTGGTGCCAACAGCGACTACAAAGGCCGAGAAGGTGTGCACTTTACTGGGGACGCGCTTAATCCCGAACAACATAATGCCCAAAAAAGTGGCCTCCAGGAAAAAGGCGGTCAGTACCTCATAGCCCAGGAGAGGCCCGGCGATATTGCCAACTCGCGCCATGTAGCCTGGCCAGTTGGTGCCAAACTGGAAAGACATGGTGATGCCACTTACGACCCCGAGAGCAAAGGTTAGGGCGAAGATCTTTACCCAAAAGCGATAGGCACGCATCCAAACGGGGTTGTCTGTTTGGTCATAGCGAAGCTTGAAAAAAACGATAATCCAGGCGAGGGCGATAGTGATGGTGGGAAAGAGAATATGAAAACTAATATTGGCGGCAAACTGTATTCGGGAGAGGATCAGAGTATCTAGCATGGGAGCCTCTGCTGGTCGGACTAATTTATTAACCAGATAATCGGGCGACGCTTCCTAAGCGGCCCGGCGGTGCCCGTCAAACACCATTGCAGGAGTATGGACCCGCGGTATTTTTTGAGCGACTGCCGACGCGGGGTCGGCGGCGGTATATCCCTATACCATTGATTTTTGCTGCCTAAGGGGCATTTAGGCAGGTGCTTATTCGGAAGTTTTCCCCCCTGTCATTTTACTTTTCAGTTCCAGCAGCTTGACGATGCCGGAGCCCAGTTTCATTAGCCGGAGTAAATCATCGTGATCCAGCTTGCTCAGGGTGTTGGCAAACTCATCCAGCAACTCCAGCAGGCTGTATACCTCCTGAATTTTTTCCTGTGCTTGAACCTCTTGTTCATCCTGGGGCTCATTGAGTAGAAGTTGGCGCAACAAGCTTAGAGTAGGGTCCAGTTCGCGCTTACGTCGCTCCTCAAATACGGTGCGAGCAAGCTCCCAAATCGAACCAGCTGCGGTGAAATAGTCTTTGCGGTCACCGGGCTGGTGCTGCAGCTCAATAAGGCGCCAGGCTTGCAGTTCCTTGAGGCCCATACTCACATTGCCTCGGCTGATCTTCAGTGCCTGGGCTAATTGCTCGGCGTTCAGGGGGGAGGGGTGGATAGTAAGCAGGGCAAACATCTGGCCTACGGTGCGGTTGAAGCCCCACCGGCTACCCATTTCTCCAAAGTGCAAGACAAAGGCTTGGGCTTGACTCGAAAGTTTCATCAGATTCTTAACTTTCAGAAATTTCTGAAAATTGTAAAGTTAAATTGACCTAAGTCAATCAATAATTGAGAAAGTTTTGTATAGCGGGCTTTTGGGATTGCTGCTCGAAGAGTAGTCATTGGCCAGAGGGAGGAAGTGAATGGGCGATGTTGTTGATAGAGGTTGCATACTTTCTTAGGAAACCTAGGTAGGGAGGGTTTCCAGTGCCCGTTGCAGCCAGTTACTGGGGACAATAAAGCCGCGGCTAATTTCACCCTTCTCCCCCACTAGCGCAAAGCATAGGGGCTTATTCACAGTTGAATTCTCCAACCCTGCAGTGAGTTGCTTAAAAGAGTTACCGCGAGCTTCATTCGATTCAATCGGTGCTAGCCACGCTTTCTTCGGGAGGTGGAGCCAGCGTAGATCTGCTGTGTCACTTCCTTGAAAAAGACCCTTGAAGGTTTCTAGATCTGCCCACCAGTTTTTGTCTTGCAGGTGGGCCAGCTTCTTATGGAAAAACGGACTGCTATGAATTGGCAGGGGGCTGAAGAGGCGGCCGGGCATCAGTGTCCACTGTTGCTCAATGCGAAGCCCTAATGCGTTTAAAAGAGGTTGCACCGCCTGCTGCTGAATAAGAGGTAATTGATGTTCCTCCATGCGCTTTATCTTGATATCCAAGCGGTCCTTGAGACCTGGGCCTACCCAGTAGCAGCGGGGTAGTGCGAGGTAGAACTTAACTGCAATTTCCCAGTGCTCACAGCGGTTAGTGGGCAAATGTTGGACCACAAAATCCAATTCACCGAGGGTTCTACCCTCGATACGTAAAGGCAGATTCTGATGTAGCAATTGGTAATCGGGGTGGTACTGAAAAGCAAATGACCAGAGGCGCTCAAAGTAAACACCGAGGCGGCTGGTAGGTTTATGTTGGTCGCTATCTATTAGGTGTGTTTCAAGCTTATTGACAAGCTGTTGTTTGACCTCTTCGCGGGAAAAATAACTGTGCAGTTGACTGTGACGTACCATAGGCAGCCATGGCAGTTTGACGGTGTTTTTTGAATCACTGGCGGTACTGGCGATATCGTTACTGCCCAGTGACCAGAGCAGGTTGGACCAGTTATTTACAATCGGGGAGGGAAATCTATCGCTCATAAAAACCCAATCAGCTTCACAAAAGGCTTTCAGATTCTACCAGAGGCGGCATCTGTCTGTTGGTTGTGCTAGGGTTCATCTTCGAGAAACACTGTAAATAATAAAAACAAGCAACCCCTTTTTTCTCTTATGCTGTGGATTACTGGTGTCCGCCAAAGCGTAATCTGTGTTGGAACTAGGGGCCTATAGCCAGACAATAATAAAAAGAGGAGGCGAGTGTGGAATCAGGGCCTATGATCTCGATCGGTCTGCCGATAGCGCTGTTTATCATTATGGTGGGTATTGGAATGACCCTGACTGCCAGGGATTTCCACCAGGTGACAGTAAAACCTGGTGGGCTGGTGGTCGGTACACTTGCCCAGATCATACTCATGCCACTTGTGGCTTTTGTTCTGTGTTGGGCGCTTAGTTTGCCCGCTCCGATCGCTGTGGGCCTAGTGATTATTGCAGCCTGTCCAGGTGGTACGACTTCGAACCTGTTTACACTGCTCGCTCGTGGCAATGTGGCGCTCTCCATCGTGCTAACAGTTTCCGCAAGCTTAATTACAATTTTAACCCTGCCTTTTTTCACTAACTTTGCCTTGCGCCAGTACTTTGGTGCAGAGCAGGAAATCGTCCTACCCTTTGCCAGGACAGTGGCTATGTTATCGGTCATTGTCCTGTTGCCTGTGGTAATCGGTATGATAGTGCGGGCCTGGAACCCTCACTTAGCGAGCCGTGCCGAGGGCATTGTGAGTATTTTCGGTGCACTGGTACTGGTTATTCTGGTAGTAGGGTTGGTGTGGGGTATGAGAGACCGGATAGGGGAGCTTATGCTGTTGGCTGGCCCCTCCACAATTCTGTTGAATTTATTGGGGGTGTTGGCTGGGTTAATCATCAGCCACTTCTGCGGGCTTTCCCGGCGAGATGGATTAGCGGTAGCTACTGAGTTGGGTATTAAGAACGGCACCATTGGCCTTATGGTGACCCTCACTTTAATGCATTCCAGTGAAATGTCGATACCCTCTGCAGTATATGGTGTGCTGATGTTTCCATCTGGGATGTTGCTCGCGTACTACGGTCGTAAGAAGGCACGAGAAGCTGGAGAGGAGGGTGCTGCGGAAGTTGGCTGAGCTAGTTGAAACCCTTTCAGTCCAATTGCTTTAATCTAACTTCTCAATATAGGCACCCAGGCGTGAGAGATCTGGCACGTTGATACGACCGTAGGAGCATTCTATCAGCCCCTGAGACTCAATATTTTTTAGTACCCGGTGTACCCCTTGCCGGGTCATACCCATGGTGTTGGCGAGCAGCTCTTTGGTGAGGCGAAAACTGCTATGACTATTTTCATGTCCACCATTATGCATCTGTGCCATAAAGAATAGGCGCCGAGCAATTCGCGCCTCAGTACCGCGGAGTACATCGTCCTGGATAATGGACATCACTGTCCAAAGCCTTCTGCTGATTTGTTCCAGTGCTATTGGATAAGCTTCGGGATGTTGTTTCATTTTTTCCCTCAGCAACTCACCGGGTATATCGACAATTACACAATCACTATGGGCGCGGGCTCCAAATACCCGCGGAGTTCCTGGGCAAAAAACGGTATCACCAAACCAGGCTCCATTATCTAAAATCGCAAGGGTTGCCTCGCGCCCAGCAAAATTACTGGAGCAGATTCGCACCTGCCCCTTGGCAATAATAGAAAGGCGTTCCAGGCGGGAACCTGAGGGATAGATAGTGTCGCCCTGGGAGAAGTGCTGGCAATATGCCTTCTGGGTTAGAAATTCTCGAGCCTCACCAGGTAGGCCGGCTAGCAATGGGCATTTATCAATAAAGCTGACTTTATTATTCATTCGTCAAGTGTAAACAATTTGACAGTGTTTTTAGCGGGGCTGATTCAGAATTTGGATTCCAATAACATCAAGGAGTGCAACATGTACCTGGAAACTATGCCTTCACTGAAGGGGCGCGTCAGCGATGAAGAGTGGCAATTGCGTGTCGATTTAGCGGCGGCTTACCGTTTGGTAGCCCACTATGGTTGGGACGATACCATCTTTACCCATCTCTCTGTGCGTATTCCCGGACCGGAATCCCACTTTCTAATTAACCCTTTTGGAATGTTTTTTGACGAAATTACAGCTTCAAGCTTGGTTAAAATCGATTTGCAGGGAGAAAAAGTGGATGAAAGTACGGCGATGGTGAATCCTGCAGGATTTACTATCCACAGTGCTATCCATGAGGCGCGAGAAGATGCCCACTGCGTTATGCACACCCATACTACTGCAGGCGTAGCGGTTTCTGCCCATGCTGAAGGCTTGCTGCCAATTTCTCAGCAATCATTATTTCCCCTGTCGAGTATTGCTTATCACGACTATGAGGGGATTGCTGTGCGTGAGGATGAAAAAGAACGCTTGGTGGCTGACCTAGGCTCAGCCAACTATATGATCCTTCGTAATCATGGGTTACTGACCTGTGCTTCCACCGTTGCTGATACCTTTCTGGCAATGTTTATATTGCAACGCGCCTGTGAAATTCAGGTTGCAGCTCTTACTGGCAATCCGCCCCTCACCCCGGTTCCTCAAAATATTGTGGATAAGATCGTTAGCGAGGGGGATATGGTTACCGGTAATCAGGGAGGGCTTTTGGTTTGGCCTGGATTGTTGAGGAGGCTGGATAGAGATAACCCTGGGTATGCTGAATAGTTGTTGCCTAAAAACGCCCTGAATAGAGTTCTTGCAGTAAACTTCTTTTTTGGGCTTTGATCATAAAGTGAATAAATAAAGTAACATAAAGAGGATTTAGATGACAGTGTTGAGAGCATAACACTTTAGGTCTGGCGTATGGGTTTTTTTTTCAACAAAATGGAGCATAGTGGGCTTATTTTCTTTTTAAGCACTCCTAGGTTAATTAACGGTAATCTAATATGCTCCAATACTTATTGAAAAAAAGATTAAAAAAACATGACTCTAATAATAATTTAAAGGTGGAGTCTCTGATGTTGGGCCACCTTCTGGGGTTGAAGGCTCTAAATAGTGAGTCTCTTGGAGTTGGTAATGATAAGCCGCATAAGATAGTCGTATCTCTGACCTCTTATAATAAGCGCATTCACGATGTCTACTTATGTGTAGAGAGCCTCTTTCAGCAATCTTTGAGAGCAGATGCGATAGTTCTATGGTTATCTTTGCGTGATTTTCCCGATAGAAGGCTACCTGAGATACTGCGGAAACAGCAAGATCGGGGCTTGCAGATTCTATTTGTAGAGAATGATTTCGGGCCTTACATGAAATATATGTATGCCTTTGATCAATTTCCAAACAGCCTCATTGTTACGGTGGATGATGATGTGCTTTACCCTTCAGATACTCTCGATTTATTGTACCAGTCTTATTTGAGGGCGCCTTCCCATATTCATTGCCATCGGGCACATAAGATTCAATTAGGTCGAAGGGGAGAGATTAAACCTTATGAGACTTGGATTTCACATGAATTAAATAGCGAACCATCCCCTTTTCTTTTTGCCACGGGTATGGCTGGAGTTCTATATCCGCCTGGCTCACTGCATGAGGATGCTTTTGATAGCAAAAAATTTATGGAGTTATGCCCCTCTGCCGATGATATTTGGCTGAAGGCTATGAGTTTGTTGCGGGGGAAGTTTGTTGCGAGGGTTCCCGACTACCGTTATTGGAGAGGGCGCTTTCTCACTATCCAAGGGTCTCAGGTTCAGCAATTAAAAATGGTTAACTTAAAACGCACCGGTGGAAATGATTGCAAGATTAGACGGGTATTCTCTGAGTACCAGCTGCTTGACTACTTACAAGGTGATAAGAAGCCTACCTTGGTTGTAAGTTAGGGGTTGTTCATGGCATGGGTAGCTAATTGTATAGTAGGGGTTTTTTCTGGTTATTTTTTGACCTTTTTGGTGTTTTTGATCTAACTAGTAACTAAAAAAGAGGTTATTGTTCGAAGTGAGGTGTTTAAGTGGCTAATATAGAGAGCGTCTGGCATAATCCGCCAAGTTTGTACCCACATGTGACCCCTTTATATTGATGGTGCTCTTAGGCTGGACGGATCGCTGTTCGGCTATTCGGTACAATAGGTTGAGTCTACTGGATGGCCCTGAATGTTCCAATACTTTTTAAAGAAGCGTCTAAAGAAGCACGACCTGAATAATAATTTGAAGCTGGAAGCACTTGTTCGCTGCCAGTTACTTGGTCTTCACGCTTCAAATAGTGTTGAGCCTGGGGTAGGCAATTCTAAGAAACAAAATATTGTAATCTCTCTCACCTCATTCGATAAACGTATCCACGATTTATATTTATGTATCGAAAGCTTATTTCAGCAGTCAGTAAAGGCTGACTCAATTGTTCTGTGGTTATCTACCAAGAATTTTCCTGATAGAAGTTTGCCTGAAACTTTAAAAAGACAGCAACAAAGGGGCCTGCAAGTCTTTTTTGTTGATGAAGATTTGGGTCCTTACAAAAAGTATGCGTATACTTTTGATATGTTTCCTGACAGCCTGATTGTCACTGTTGATGACGATGTTCTTTATCCACCGGATATGGTTGATTTACTTTATCAGGCTTATGAAAAAGATCCATCCAAAATCTACTGCCACAGAGCGCATAGAATGTGCCTAGATAAAAAAGGAGCATTGCTTCCTTACGGAAGTTGGCAGAGTAGCATAAGAGATTCAGAGGCTTCTCACTGCGTATTTCCAACTGGAATGGGTGGGGTACTGTACCCGCCTAATTCTTTGCACAAAGATGCCTTTGATCCAGAAAAGTTCATGACCTTATGCCCAAATGCAGACGATATCTGGTTAAAGGCAATGAGTATTAAGAAAGGAACTTTAGCCGCGCGTATATCCGATCCCCGCTGTTGGAGAAACAGGTTCTTGATGATCCAGGGTTCCCAGGATCACGCCTTAATGAAGGAGAATCATAAGAATCGTCAAGGAAACGATTTTAAGCTTAAGAGAGTTTTCTCTGAGTATGATTTATATAGCATGTTAGAGTCTTAAAAGAATTTTCTTGGCTGCACTTTGGAGTTTGGGTTTACCATTTATATCGAAACCCAAGCTCCAGTCCTCCAGCAAAACTATCCCCAAGATTCTCCAGGCCGCTGCTGAAAAAGACTTCGGTGTAGATAGAGCAGTGGTCACCACACTCTTCATAACTGGCCCCCATACGTAAATCCGCATACCAGGTATCCGGTTTCTGATAGAGTCTTGTTCCAGAAACAACCAGGTCGGTTTCCTGGTCAAGATTCAAGATCAGCCCTGGAGTGACATAGTATCCAAAGCGCTCCAGAGGTAGGGAGCCGTACATTTTTCTGCTGGATTTACGTTGGCTTTTGCGTTTTTCAAAAGTGGCCCCTAGGCGCAATAAAAGGCCATTATTATTAATATCGCCTACTTTAACATCATAGGTATCTTCAAAGTTTTCAGCCTCCTCAGACGTGTAAATCAGTTGCGCCTGGGGAGTAATCGAATAGTAATCATAGAGCTTGAAACTCCACCCCCCCTCCAGAGACAGACCGTAACCGTAGCCTTCACTGCTGTTGCGGAGTGTGCGTAAGTCTTTTGCGTCAAAGTCAAAGTCGAACCAACTTAGCTTGAATTGAGCGTCAACATAGAGACCCTGATAGCCATACCATGTTAGGTAGCTACTGACGCCGTATGTTTTGGCATTAATGGAGCCGTCCCCAAAAAAAGACTCTACGGAATTTTTCGAGTTGCCATAATGCAGTGCCAAACTGGCAATAGGAGTAGTGCCGAGAACCAACAAGTCGACGGGGAGATCAGCACCAATTTGGAGCTGATAGTATGTTTGATCCCAGCTCGCCCAGGTGGTGGACTCACTGGGTGTCGTGCTTATATAGCGTGCGCCACTGCGTATCCATATCCCCTTGCGATCAATGGCTGTTTCCAGTGAGCTAGTATAATCGGTGCTATTGACGTCGAGATAACTACTACCAACCCAGTAGCGGTTACCCACACGACTACGCAATGTGGTGGGAATATTCAAGGATCGCAGTATTTGTGGAAGGGTTTCATACATTACTGCAGCGGGTTGCCAGCGAGCCATGCCGCCTTCGGGGAAATGGCTTGAATTACTTATCGTAGAGCGCAGATACCATTCTCCATCATTGTTTCCCGATAAATCATTCTGGTGCAGTGTATAGGCGTATGCTCCACCAATTGTCGCGGGTTGCTCATCTTTGGTTATATAGTCACCGCTTAAAATAAAGGCATTGTCAGTGGAGTCCCCCTCAATAGATATCAATTTGATACCGTTATCCTGAGTGCGTGCGCCAGTACCATTGAGGTTGTAAACCGTTACGTGAGTAGTGCCACTTGTATCTCCCCGGATCTTTAGTTGATCACTGTTAGCAGTGCTATCACTAAGTACCACATCCATCCACAAGCGTCCGTTATCGCCAATATAGTGACCGTAATTATTGTCACTATCTTTTTGAATGATTAAAGTATTAAATTTCTTATTGACTAAGTCGATAGTGCCATCATTAGCCACGTTGCCAGTAATTCTATATTCCTCGGTATCAATAAATGCCTGGCCACCCCATTTAATGTGTAAGCCCAGTGGATTATTGTCATTATCCAGGCCGCCACCCACATTCAAATTCCCAGACAAAATAATTTTTGAACTACCCCAAATAACGACTCGTTCCCAGTTAATAAGCTGGTTACCATCCACTCGATAATCGAGTTTGAATATCAGTGTATCGATGTCTCCGTCTTCTGCGCTGAGATCATCGCCGCCATCTAATACTACATCTCCTTCAAAGGAATAAGAGTCGATGACTAGTTTATCTGAGCCGGGACCACCGCGTATTTCATTACTGATGCCTTCATCCCAGTGGATATAATCATCTCCTTCACCGGCATCTAAATAGTTGAAAATAAAACCGCCATCCAGGGTGATTTGATCATTACCCGCGCCACCCCAAACATGAAATGTGAGGCCGTCTAGAACTTGGATGTCATCATCACCGCCCCCCCCATGAATACCGCCTCCATTAATGTAATCGCCTACATCACTACTGCGCTCATCCAACACAATAAGATCGTTACCATCCCCTCCATATACAGAGTCGTGGATTACTGCTCCCTTAATATAAATGGCATCGTCACCACTACCGCCAAATGCGCTATTGATAGTGCCACCGTTTAACTCCAAGGTGTCATTGCCACCTAATCCATCGACATCGGCCTCTTCTGCGTCATTGTCTTCGTCGCAGATAATTTGATCCGGTCCTTCGGAGCCCAGATTGTCTGGTGTACACTGCGCCGTTGCCTTTACTGGAGAAAGCGCGATGATTCCCAATGCAGCCATTGATATCAGCAGTTGGCTATTAAAGATGTCTGTAGATCGGGTTTTTGAATTTATTTTTTTCACAGTGACTCCGGCGCATAGTTTCATATACGAAATCCTGTGTTTCAAAACTTAGTGCCAATCCCAATATTGATAATCCAGGGGTCGTAATCGAAGTGCGCATAGAGGCGGTCTGACCCCAGCTCTGTAGGGAAATTTATCGTGGTATCGGTATCTGACAGGTAGTAAAGAGCCGCCAGATTAATTAATAAAGGATAACGAAATTGGCGGAAGTCAAAATTGAAGTCGACGCCACCCTGAAGGGCCCAGTCCCAGGAGTGCCCCATATTGAATGAACCTGGAGCCACTGACATATTAGAGTCCATCAGATACTCATCAAATTGGCGGCTTATGGATACTGTATGATAATCCGTATAATTAATTCCTGCGCCGAGATAGGGGCGGGCAATATAGGATGGGTCAAGAAAATACCAGTTTGCAAAGGCAAGAGTGCTTGTAGTCTTAAAATCACCCAATTTAATCTGGCTGTTGCCAGGGTTGCCGGTAAAGTTATCTAGGACTACATCGTATGAGGCACCGTTAATATGCATCAACTCGATTCCCCAGCGATCCGAAGGGCGCCATACCCCGGAAATTTGCCAGGTTTGGGCGGTGTCTATTTCCCAGGTTGAATTGTATAAATCCCAATGTTGTAGAACCCGGTATTTTAGGGAGGTTCCAGCATCATTGGGCGTAATATAGCTGAGACCGAAGCGCACCATAAATTCGCCCCAGTCAATGTTGCGCCAATCCTCCTGGGCTTTGGCGTTAATTGCACTGGTCGCAAAAAGAAATATTAAAAATCTGAAAACTATTCCCTGGATTTTCATCATTATACCCTTCTGTGAAAATCGATGACGGATGGTGTCTTTGACTGTTACCTACAGTCCCTTTTGGCTATAGCCCTATGGATGATTTTTGGACTCATCCATAGGTATCCAAAAAGTAGCAGGATTCGGCAGGTACGCCGAAAATTTGACGAGTATTCAGTCGGGATTTTTTTCAGGGGGATCTAGGCTACTGTCGCCTGACATTTAATTTTGGTGTTTAAATTGAGAGTGTAATTTGAGCAAGTGGTAGCCGGACCAAAATAAGTTTTGGTGTGTTTTTTCTAAGGCTATCGATTCGGAGGCAAAGGCCAGGCAATACCGCTCTCTTCCGGTACTGTCTCCAGATTGCGGGCATACTCAAGGAATTCTGCGGCTGCTGGAGATAGTGGTCTGGATTTACGCCTGGCTAGATACCAGTGCGTAATAATCGGCAGAGACTCTACTTCTAAAATGGCGAGCCCTGAATGTCCGCCAAATGCGAGAGTGTGCTCGGAGAGAATAGATACCCCAAGCCCTGACATTACGGCGTGCTTTATCGCTTCATTGCTTTCGATGGTCATGCGGATATTGAGATCGATATGTCTCTCCTGCAGAAAACGCTCTATGGCGTGACGGGTTCCGGACCCCTCCTCGCGTCGCAGGAAGGGGCCGCTGGCAAACTCCTCTAGGGGAATCTTTTTTCTGCCTGCTAGCGGGTGCTTCTCCGGCGCTATAGCCAACAGTCGATTGGGCAGGAATTCCACCAATTCCAGATCGGGGTTCTTGGGAGGGTGGCTGAACACATAAAAATCATCCTCATCCTCACCGGTGTAGTCGATGATCTGCTGACGGTTACCCACGCGAAAGAGAATATCCAGCTTTGGATGCTGTTCATAAAACTCGCCAATCAAGTGGGGAATAAAGTACTTGGCAGTAGTGACGACCGCGAGTTGTAAGCGCCCCGTTTCTAGACCGCGCAGTCTGGCTAGCTTTAGCTCCAGATACTCATAGCTTTTGAGGATTTCTCGGGCACTGTCCACCAGGGTCTGTCCGGCCTCGGTGAATTGCAGCTGCTTACCCACGGCGTAGTAAAGGGGTAAGCCTACGGCACTAGATAGCTTGGCCAGCTGCATGGATACGCTGGGCTGGGTCAGGTGTAGGGTTTTGGCGGCGCCACTGATGCTGCGTTGTTCATATACCGTAAGTAAAATCTCCAACTGCCTGACGGTGCCGATGCGGGAGTGGGCTCTGCTGGCTAGCATGACTTTTCTCAATCATAGATAAAAGATGATATATAACATAATAATTATCTATTTTTATCTATCAATCTACCTAGTGATAATGCACCCACTTCAATCTATGGGAATGGGAGGGGGACCCTGTATGCACAAGTCACAACTTTACTTTGGTACCTTGGTAGGTCTGTTAGTCATGTCCATTGGATGGGTATTGGCACTGGTTGGTATCGATGCCGCCGCACTAATACTGGTCGGGCTGGTGGTGCTGCTTGCCAATGTGGGGTACGGGCTAATGAAGCGGGTTCCCAAGAGAATTCGCCTCCCGCTCTCTGAACGCCGCGAAAGCTCTAAGCGCGGGAAGCACTGATCATGCAGCTGGATGTTGTAGTTGGTTTCTTTATCCTTGGGGCCCTGGCGCAGCTGGTACGTAGTGACTTGCGCCTGCCCACAGGTCTCTACCAAAGCTGTGTGATCTTTCTCCTGTTGGCTATAGGCCTCAAGGGTGGGGCGGCGCTCAGTACCTATTCCGCTTCAACCCTGATTCCTCAATCTCTTGCGGTTTTGGCCTTTGGCACACTACTCCCTTTGTTGGCCTTCCCACTTCTCTATTGGATAGGCAAATGGAGTCGGCTGGATGCAGCAGCTACTGCTGCCCACTACGGGTCGGTCAGTGTCGCCACCTATGCTGTGGCGGTGGCCCTGTTGGAGACGAAGGGCATCGATTACGAAGCCTATTTCCCCTTATTTGTGGCCCTACTGGAAGTTCCGGCTATTGTGGTGGGAATTCTCCTGGCGCGGAAGTCGATGCAGAACAACAATAAGGGGCGCCTGGCCCATGAGTTGACCTGCAATCAGGGGGTTCTTCTCCTGCTTGGCGGGATCGCCATCGGCGCTTGGGCCGGTGAGCGTACAGAAGCAGTTATGCCTTTTTTTGGTCAGTTATTTCACGGTGTGCTGGCTCTTTTTCTGCTGGAAATGGGGAGAGTCGCGGCGGCGCGACTGGCAGATGTGCGCGGGCAGGGTGCGTTCTTGCTGAGTTTTGGTATATTTATGCCCCTGCTAGGCGGTGCAGCCGGGGGTGCCCTGGGAGCATTACTGGGGTTGTCGGCGGGAGGAATTTTCCTGTTGGCGGTACTCGGTAGCAGCGCCTCCTATATCGCGGTGCCTGCAGCTATGTCTGTGGCTCTGCCGCAGGCCAATGCCAGCGTGTCCATCACACTGTCCCTGGCGATAACGTTCCCTTTCAATGTCCTGGTGGCGATTCCCGTCTACCTGGCGTTTGTTCAACATTGGAGTTAGCCGCAAGTGAAATCACTGCCCTTTGAAAAAGTCACCATCGTTATGGGGTCGCGATCGGATTGGCCCACCATGGCCAATGCCACCAAACCCCTGAACGAGCTGGAGGTTCCTTTTGCCACTGCGGTTGTGTCCGCCCACAGAACCCCCCAGCGCCTGGTGGAATTCGCCAGTGAAGCCCACAAAAACGGCACCCAGGTGATCATCGCCGGAGCTGGTGGCTCTGCCCACCTGCCGGGAATGATTGCCGCTATGAGCCCGCTGCCAGTGATTGCCGTGCCTGTTGAAAGCCGTTTTATGACCGGAATGGACAGCCTTCTTTCTATCGTACAGATGCCGAAAGGTATCGCCGTGGCTACCCAGGCAGTAGGTGCCTCTGGGGCTTATAACGCGGGCCTGATGGCGGCACAAATGCTCTCCCTGGGCGATACTGAATTGCAGGAGCGATTGATCGCCTGGCGCGAGCGTCAAACTGACCAGGTTCCGCTAACGGTGGAGTGAAGTTAGTGAGTGAAGTAACCAGACATATCGCTATTGTCGGCTGTGGGCAGCTGGCACAGATGATGGCACAAGAGGGTAAGCCCCTCGGTATTACATTTAGTTTCCTGGCGGAGAAGGGCGAGGACGCGGGTTGTGTCGAAGGGCTCGGCACCGTCGTCAGGTTGGATGAGGCGGGCAGTGGTGAGGATTTATTTCAGGCACTCGGCTGCCCTGAGGTGATTACCGCCGAGCGTGAACAGGTGGATGTAGCACTGCTGCGAGAGTTGCAGCGCTTTTGTCCAGTTTACCCAGATCCCCATGTTTTTGAGAAAGCCCAACATCGCTTGAGGGAGAAGCGGGCTCTCACTGAGAGCGGTCTTCCGGTTGCGCCTTTTATGCCGGCAAGGGGGCGCGGTGAATTACTGAATGCCCTGGATAAGCTCGGTTATCCGGCATTTATCAAGAGCTGTGAAAATGGCTATGACGGTAAGAACCAGTGGCGGGTGAAAGATGCGGCAGAGCTGCAGGAAGCTATCAAAGAAGCTCAAGATCTGCCCTGTGTGGTAGAAGCCTCAGTAGATTTCTCCTGTGAGGTTTCCCTGATCGGTGCCCGCTCTGTTTCCGGAGAAGTAAAGACCTACCCTCTGACTGAGAACCTACACCGCCAAGGAACGCTGTTACTCTCCAAGGCGCCCTATCAGGATGAACAATTATTAGCCAGTGCCCGTGCCTATCTGCAAAAGCTGATGGATGACTGGGACTATGTAGGCGTACTCTCAGTGGAGTGCTTTGTCACCAGTGAAGGCTTGTTGGTGAATGAAATTGCGCCACGGGTCCACAACAGCGGTCACTGGACTTTAGTGGGTGCGGACACCAGCCAATTTGCCAATCACCTGCGTGCGATATTGGATATGCCACTGGGTGACACCGAGTGCCCACGCCCCGCTGCCATGGTCAATATGCTTGGTGTGGATCGAGCGCCAACAGGCAAGAATGAAGGTGTTTGGCTCTACGGCAAGACGCTCCGTCCTGGGCGTAAGATGGGCCATGTGATCCTGGTGGATGACAGTTCAGAAGAGCTGGCTCAGCGCTGTGAGGCGATGATTGCCGATCTCTATCAGCAGTAACTGACTCACTTGGGCAGGATCTACTTTAAGTCCCTCTTCGGGTTTTTGAAGCGGGGGCTGGCGGTTCTGCCACGCCACATAGGGGTGCCAACCCGATAGGCAGCCCGCGCAATCATATGCACCCCGATGGGCACGGTGAAGAGCAAAAATAGCAGCGCCGCCACTGCACGTGCGGTTACCTGGGTATCGTGGAACATTGCGGCCACACCTCCCAGTAAAAGCCCACAGCAAAGAGTGGCGGCCTTGCCTGAAGTGCTCATGCGAGTGTAGAAGTCCGGCATCCGCAACAGGCCCAAGGCCGCACTAAAACCGAACAGGCTGCCCACCAGCAATAGGGTGGCGATAAAAATCTCATCGAAAACCACTGCCGCCTCCCTCATGTAGAACAGTTTTTTTTCCACTTTTTTCAATAAAGCGGGCGAAAGCCACACTCACCAGAAAAGCCACCAGTGCCAGGGCAATAGCCGCACTCAGATAGGCCGGCTCTCCAGAGGCAATGGCTAATAATGCGCAGTAGGCCACCGCAAGAATATTGAGTACGTCGAGGGCCACAACCCGATCCGCCAGGGTCGGCCCGAGAAAGATGCGCATAAAACACATGGCCAATGCCAGCAGTAAAATGAGTGATGAGATATTAATGGCAGCCACAATTAATGGCGCGTTGATATCAACGATAGTACTGTGCATCAGGAAAAAGCCTCCCGCACCCGCTTTTCAAAACCTTGGTGGATTTCCTCGCGGAAAATATCTGGATCATCCACGAACATGGTGTGTACCAACAGTTCAGAGTTATCTTGGGTAATTTCCAGCACTACGGTCCCCGGTGTGAGTGATATCAGATTTGCCAGTATAAAAATCTGCGTCTGATCAGTAATTTCTAAGGGAATTCGCACCACAAGTGGGCGGCTTTGTAGTTTTGGTGAAAGGACCTCGTAGGCAGCGCGCAAGCTTGAGACCACCAACTCCTGTAGAAAAAAACTGGCTAGGCGGATTAAACGTGGCAGGCGCTGAAAGTATTTGGTGCCCTCAGGAATTTTGGGGGAAACCCGCAATGCGAGGTAACCAAGGAAAAAACCAAAACAGAAATTTACCAGCGTTGCATTGCCGGTTAAGGCTGACCAGCTGATGGCTAAGATTAGGTTAAGTAAAAATACGCGCATGATCAGCGGTTTCCGACATATTGGATTTTTAGTCCCAGTACCGCCTCAATATATTCCCCCGGCTTTAATAGCTCCCTAGCGGCCGCCAGGGAGTAATCAATCAAGGGGCCAGGTATTAAACCGAGTACCAGGGTGATCAAAGCCAAAAACGCTACAGGTAGCAGGCGCTCATAGCGTTCATACCGGGGGATATCTTGCAGGCGCTGGCAATAATCTTTCGGATGGTCCTTTAAAAAGGCCTCCGCCCAGATTTTGCTCATAGAGAACAACGTAAGGATGCCGGTGATCAGGGCCACAGCAACTACAAAATAAGCGGCCTGGTCCAGGCTCGCCTTGACTAACAACAATTTGGCCCAGAAACCCGAAAGTGGTGGAAATCCTGCCAGGCTGAAGGCGGCGATAAAGAAAAAGAAGGAAAGCAGTGGGCTCGCCCGGTAAAGACCACCGATTTCACTTAATTCGAAACTACCGGTAAGCCGCTTGGCAGTGCCACTAATAAGAAATAAGTTAGTCTTGGCAACGATGTTGTGAATCATATAAAAGACTGCCCCGGCCAGGGCCAGAGGGGAATTAAGTGCAAGGCCCAGCACCAGAAAGCCGATTTGGCTAATGATATGAAAGGCGAGAATCTTGCGAAATTCATAGTGGGCCGCCGCACCTAATACCCCGGTAAGCATGGTCAGTAATGCCGTACCCAGCAAAATGGTATGGGGGAATTGCAGTTCACTGGGAAAAATCAGGGTGAAGGTGCGTATCAGAGCATAAACTCCTACCTTCGTCAGCAGGCCGGCAAAGACCGCGGTTACCGTTACGGGCGGGGCGTGATAAGAAGCGGGTAACCAAAAAAATAACGGAAAAATCGCGGCCTTAATACCAAATGCGCAAATAAATAAAACCGCCAGGGCAGAAACTGCCGAGGGGTTATCCACAGCGGCCAGAGAGATATGCAGCTGGGCCATATTTAATGTGCCGGTCAACCCATAAGTCATTCCGATAGAGGTCAACATCAGCAATGTGGATACCAGATTTAATGCGACATATTTAATGCCACCATCCAATTGGATACGGTCGCCGCCAATCACCAGTAGTGCGAAGGAGGCGATTAACATCACCTCAAACCAGACATAGAGATTGAATAAATCCCCTGTAATAAAACTCCCACAAACCCCGGCCAGTAAAAGCTGAAAGAAACTGTGAAAACCCAGTTTAACTCGGTATTTCCTGATATCGGATAAGGAAAACAGGGAAACACAGAAGCCAACGACGCCAGTGATCAGCAGCATAATGGCACTCAGCCGATCGGCCACTAGTGTGATACCAAACGGCGCAGCCCAATCACCCATTTGCGCGGCACGGGTACCGCCGGTTTCTACCAGGATCAATATGGCGATGGTCGCGGCCAGTAACAGGGCACAACCGCCAACTGAAATAAAGCCACAAAGAAGTTTTCTGCCCCGTGCCGGGAAAGTGGCGAGGGCGGTGAGAATCGGTATCAAAAAAGGCAGGGCCAGTAACCAACTCAAGGAGATTTTTCTCCCTTGGGAGGTATCGGCTCGGCGATACGCATGGTATCTACATCCAGGGTACCGAGAACCTTATAGGCCTGGGCGATCAGGGCCAGGGCAAATGCCAGCAAACCAAAGCCAATCACAATCGCGGTGAGGATCAATGCCTGGGGCAGGGGGTTGGCGATTGGTCCCGGGGCAACCTCCATACCCTGCGGAATCAATGGTGGCGCGGCACGAGTGACTCTCCCTGCGACAAAAATAGCCAAGTTGGCAGCATTACTGATTAATATCAGCCCAAATAGGTAGTGCAGTAAATTCCTGGCCAGCATCAGATAGACACCGGTGGCGATTAATATGCCGACAACGAGAGCGAGTGGGCCTTCCATATTATCTGGAATCCTCCAGGGCAAAAATCAGAGTCAGTACTGCACCGAGTACCGCCAAATAAACACCAATATCGAAAATCAGCACATTGCTAAGAGAGAGACCACCGGAATTTTTATTGCCGGTAACTTGTAGCCATTGTCCTGAAAATGGCGCCTCGCCGGAAAATAGAGACAGCATACCTGAGAGCAGTGCGATCAATACGCCAGTTGCGGCGAGGTTGCTCGGCGGAATTTTTAGGGCGCTTTGTGCGGCCTCCACGCCCCAGGCCATGGCAAAGAGAACAAATGCCGAGGCGGCAATTAAGCCGGCAATAAACCCCCCGCCGGGATAGTTATGCCCGCGCAGTAACATATAAATGGAGAACACCAGTATCAGTGCCACCAGCACTCGGGTTGCGGTTTGTAGTATCAGCGAGTTCACTGTTTACCCCGTCGCAATTGGTGACCGAGTAGAGTGACAGCCGCTACGGCTGCAGTAAAAACAACGATAATTTCGCCGAAGGTATCCAGCGCGCGAAAGTCGACCAAGATTACATTGACGATATTGCGGCCATGGGCCTCGGGCACAGACGCTTTTTCAAAAAATTCAGTCGTTGGGCTATCGAGCGGCGTTTGTAGTACCGCCAACAGGCTAAAGGTTACCAGCAAGCCCAATATAGCCCCGAGTGTGGCATCCCGTGGGCGGAACAGTACCTTGCGGCCAGGATTGAACACCGGCAGCCGCGGCAGGATTGCCGCCACCAGCACCAGGTACAGGGTTTCCACAAGAAGTTGGGTAATGGCCACATCCGGTGCACCAAGAAACAAATAAATCAGGGCGATGCCCACACCGAGGGCGCCAAGGGCGCAGATAGCGATCAGCGGTTTGCGCGCGGAACCCGCCATATAGGCTCCCCCCACCGTCAACAGCAAAGCCGCCCATTCCTTCAAATTGAGGCGTGGCCAAGCGTACTCCAGGGGAAATTGTCCGCCGCGAATCAGGGCATAGGCAAGAACTAGGGAGATGGTAGTGAAAATCACCGTCAGGTAGCGTCGCATGATGCCGTTTTGCAGAATACGGGTCTGCCACGCAGCAAAGGCCTTGAGTAAATCCAGGGACTTATCCCACATTTCGTCGGCGCTGGTGGGTGCATGTTTGAAATCCCAGGCCAACCAGGCGCGCATACGACGCAGCCCCAGATACATGATGACTCCCAAAACGAAAGTGAGAATACTCATCAGCAGGGGGATATTAATACCGTGCCACAACTTTAGTTTGATCGTCTCAGGAATACCCAAAATGGCACTTAGCGCCGGTTCCACCAAGCCGCCACCAACGAGATCTGGTGCCATACCGAAAGTGAGCCCCAGGCCACTCAAAATTAACGGGCTAATCCACATGCCCGGTGGCGCCTCTTGAACATGGGTTATATGTTGTGGCTTCTTCTTCCAAAAGGGTTTGATTGCCACCATTCCCGCCACGGTTACCGTGACGGCATTGACAAAAACCGCCACTGTGGCAACCAGGGCCGGTTCTGAGGCCACCGCTAAAGCGCCTTCGTATTTAAGCTCTTTGCCAATAAAGCCTAGAAAAGGCGGAAAGCCGGCCATGGAAAGTGCAGCCGCTGAAGCCGCAATCACCGTGATATGCATGGAGTGGCCGAGTCCGCCTAATTTATTAAGGCTGCGCGTGCCAGTTTGTTTATCGATGATGCCCACCACCATAAACAGGGCAGCTTTGTAAAAGGAGTGCACGATAAGAAATGTGATGGCGGCGGCCACAGCGGCCGAGGCATCTGAGCCCAGGAACATGGTCAGGGTACCCAGTGCAATCAGGGTAGTGTAAGCCAGGGCCAGCTTTAGATCGGTTTGGCGCAGTGCCGCCAAGGCTGCCACTGCCGCCGTGGCGGCGCCGGTACAGGTTAAAATCCACTCCCAATACTCGGTGTGTGCCAATACCGGGTGCATACGCGCAAGTAAGTAAATTCCGGCTTTTACCATGGTGGCGGAGTGCAGATAGGCGCTCACCGGTGTGGGTGCGGCCATGGCATTGGGCAGCCAGAAATGAAAGGGCAACTGTGCAGACTTACAGAAGGCGCCGATTAATATCAGAATCAGGATCGGTAAATAAAGTGGGCTAGCCCGCACCGTCTTACCGGCAGCTAATACCTGCAGTAGATCGAAGCTACCCGCCACGTACGCAAGTAATAGCAACCCCACAAGCAAGCAAAGTCCCCCCAGTGTGGTGACCAGTAAAGCCTGTAGAGCGGAGCGGCGGGCAATGGCGCTGGTATTGTTATAGCTAATCAGCAGGTAGCTGGAAATGGTGGTGATTTCCCAGAAGACAAATAGGGTAATCAAATCGCCCGCCAGCACCAAACCCAGCATCCCAACCATAAAAAGGTATAGGTAACTGTAAAAACGGCGCAAATCGGGATCACCGCGCATATAGGCGGCGGCATAGATAGCAACAAAAACACCAATGCCACTAATCAACAGAGCAAAAAGGAAGCTCAGGCCATCGACATAAAATCGCAGGGAAACACCCAGTGCCTCAACCCAGGTAACACCAAAGGAAAATTCCTTCCCAGCGGAGATGTCTGGCATATGCGCCATCAAAAAAATGGTGACAATAGCCGGAGCTACGGGTGAGAGTAGCGAAATCCATCTCCCCGGTGTGGCCTGTTCACTCCCGCGACCTTCCCTGTCGCTCACTGCACCCATTTTTCCATCCTGAATTGCCTCGACCTATTTTAGGTGGGAATTGGCAGTAGGGCAGGCGTAGAAATCTAGTGCTGGGATTATTAGAACTCTATTCAGTGCGTGCCTAATGAACTTGAACCTTTAAATGGGGTTTCTATTGCTTGGTGTTCTTAGGGGTACCCAATGCCACAAGGCCACAGAACCAGGGGATTATGAACTTGGCAGCAAATACTGGGAGTCAGGGAGCTTTACTAATGGAGAGGTTCACTAAAAAATTGCTCCAGGGTAAAGCCACTGGACTTGCTGCTACTGGCTATGAACACCTATTCCAGCTTTCTGATAGCTGGTCTTCTGGCATGCTTTTTTTAGTACTGTAAACACTATTACGCCCTTAAATATGTTCTCATCTTTGCCCTAAACCAATCGGCTGTTCAACAATAAATAGGGCTAGTAATGCCCATGGAAGAGGGCCTTAAAAAAAGCTTGGTTCTCAGCTATTGCTGCAGGTATTCTTCGCCCAAATCGACCCAGGATTCAAAGGGTCGAAGGCCTTTACTAGTGTTTACGCTGGTGCCCACCCCGTCAGTTCCTGATGTGCTCAAGCATCGCTTTGATAAGTTCTGACTATGTATACTACTCTGCTTGTGGTCGATGACGATCTGGATGTCGCCGACCTGCCAGCCAATACCCTGTCGTTTGAAGATTACCTCCGCGATTACCCCAAACTGTATGAGAATCGGATACGTATTATCAACTTGTGCGATACCCGCCGTTACTTGAGTCAGGGCTACTACTGCTCCCTCTTGGCGGAGGCGCGCCAACATGATGTTCTCCCCTCTGTGCGGGTCATCAATAGCCTGCGCAATGGCGATGAACAGGGCATCTGGATCAAGGCTGAGCGCGTTGACCAAGAGATTTTTCGCGATGAGAAACCCGTTCGCGCATTGATCTGTATGGGAGAGGTGCAAGACTTCCGCCTGAAGACCTTAGCCGCCACAGTATTTCAACAATATCCTGTGCCCTTGCTGGAAGTTACCTTAAGTGCCGACCAAGGGAATGTCCTGATCCTGGTTCAGCGTATTGGCTTGGCTCAGCTAAACGCAGAGGAGCGCCATTTTTGTTGGCAAGTGCTGGGGGAATACGCACGTATCCGCTGGAGAAAGCAGAGCAGCCGGAAGAAATACCGCTGGGAATTGGCGATGCTGGTGAATCCGCAGGAGGCTTCCCGGCCGAGCAACCAAGCCGCTGTTTCGCGTTTTATTCGGGCCGGTAGAAGGCTGGGAATGCAGGTGGATGTGGTTACGGCGGATGAAATTTCCCAAATTAACCAGTATGACGGGTTGTTTATACGGGAAACCACGGCAATCGATCACCATACCTATCGTCTGGCTTGTGAAGCGGAGCAGAACGGTCTTGTAGTGCTCGATGATCCCGACTCCATTCTGCGCTGCTGTAATAAGGTTTTTTTACACGATGCCTTCCATTATCAAAAAGTGCCTTCTCTGAAGACTCTGGTAGTCAATCGAGCAGATCCCGCTACTTTGGATCAACTGGAGCGAGAGCTGGGTTATCCGGTCGTTTTAAAATTGCCCGAAGGATCTTTTTCCAGAGGGGTTTTTAAGGTCGATAATCGTGAGGCACTTATCGACAAACTGAGGGATCTCTTTAAAAACTCGGCGCTTGTTTTGGCGCAGGAATATCTTTATACCGATTATGATTGGCGTATCGGGGTATTAAATGGCCGCGCGCTTTATGCCTGCCGATATTATATGGCACGTAATCACTGGCAGATTTACAACCATGGGGTCAAGCGGCACACGAGTGGAAACTTTGACACCTTGCCCGCCTTTGAAACCCCTCGTAGTGTATTGAACGCTGCACTGAAAGCCGCAGCTGTAGTAGGAAAAGGGCTGTATGGTATAGATATTAAGTTGAAGGATAATCACGCCTACGTGATCGAAGTAAATGACAACCCCAATATTGATCAAGGTATTGAAGATAAATATTTGGGGGAAGAGCTTTACATGCAAATTATGTCGGAGTTTCTTCGTCGCTTGGAATTGCGTGGGGCGCACTAGGTGCCTGCGGAACAATGCTCTATTCGCCCAGCACAAATCGGTGATCTAAATCATCTGCTCTCTATTGAGCATGACAGTTTTACTACAGATCTATTGAATAGAAGGCAAATGCGCTACCTGCTGATAAAGGCAAAAGCCTGCTGTCTGTTACTAGAAGTTCAGGGTGTTATCGTTGGTTACGGAATTTGTTTAACGCCCAAGTTACCTCGCCCGGCGCGTCTTTATTCCCTTGCGGTACGGCTGGAGTACCGCGGTAAGGGGTTCGCCAGGGCATTGATCGAAGCATTTAAACATTACTTAAACTGTAATAACTATAAATACTGGCAACTCGAAGTGGCTATCAATAATCACTCTGCGCAAAAGCTTTACAAGGAGAGCGGATTTGAAATCAAAGCCCAGCTTCCAGGTTACTATGAGAACGGATGCGATGCTTTACGCATGGTATGTGTGTTGGTAGTTACTGAGGAAGTCTGAGTCTGTAAGACGAGTGAGGACAAGCTTAAGTCGGTATGGCGCCTGGCTATGCCGGGTGGACAATGGCTATATAAGCATGAGAGGGTTGGGTGTCTGAAATCCTGATAGTAACAATTGGTAAAGGCCCCATTTTCGACCATAAAACTTAACGATAAAGGCTGAAAACGTGCATCAATCTCCCAGTGAACATCCTGAATTAAAAGCCCTTGATCAAAAATTATTTGAATTGGTGCGCGGGGTAGAAATCCTCTCTGCTATTGAACCAAAAAATTTTCGGGAACAAAAACAGGATTTTTTCTCTACAAATTTTTCCACTAACCCACAATTTGTTTATGCGGAACACGAAGTAGAAATATTCCAACGTAAGCGAGCACTCTATGCCCTTCCAGTCGAGACTCTGCCAGATGAGGATTTAACCCAGCTTTACAGCGATATCGTCGAGTCATATGTCGACAAACTGGACCAGTTTCGCTCCGTAGGCACAGCTGACTTCGTCTATGATTCCCTGCGTTACTTTGGTGAGCCAACGGATAAGGATATTAACAACGCGGATTTTATCTTGCATTTGCCCGATGATCTTGAACCCAGTGCTGATCGTTTTTTCAATGCCGATGAGATGATGCGCTTTCTCAGTGACTTTGCCAATCGACAGGGCTACACCTACGATATCCGCACCGATGATCGCATGATCGCCAATGCCTTGGTCGCTGGCAGTACGGTAAAAATCAATTCCCATGCCAGTGTCTCAGAAACAGAGGTATCCGCCCTAGCGCACCACGAATTAGGGGTTCACCTGGTGACGACCCTAAACGCCCGTAGCCAACCGCTGAGAGTGCTTGAACTTGGCTGTCCGGTCAATACAACCTCCCAGGAAGGGTTGGCGATCCTGTGTGAATACCTGGCCGGTTATCTCACTTTACCAAGATTAAAAGTGTTGGCACTGCGGGTGGTCGCGGTACAATCCATGTTGCAGGATAGAGACTTTAAGCGCACTTTTATCCTGCTTAAAGAGCAATATCAGGTGGAAGAAAACCTGGCCTTTACGATTACTACCCGAGTTTATCGAGGCGGTGGCTTTACCAAGGATTATCTTTACCTGCAAGGTTTTCATCAGATGTTAAATGCCATGGAAACCCGCGAAGACTTCAATAACCTTATGGCCGGTAAGGTCTCGATAGAATGTCTGTCTCTTATTTCTCGATTGATCGATAAAGGTTATCTGCGCGCACCGCAATTTATTAGCCCGGCAATAAAGGAGCCGCAGCCTATTGATGAGGTCAAGCGTTTTATCGCTCATGCCATTAAATAACTTTTTTAGGAACTCAGCGGAGTAAGAAATACATGGGGCTGGTAAACACAAAGGGCGATTAAAAAAGAGATACCTCGTCTATTGAGAGTTAAAAAAAGAGGTATCAATAACGATCTGTAGTGCGCTTACTGTTGGAATCTAGAGCCAAACTCAGTTGGCGGGCAGATCAAACCACAGCGCGGTAATACCATCCTTTGCAGCTTGAAGTTGTATCTGCTCTTTGAATAGACCCATACCATCTCCCGATGCCAGTGTCGATTTATCATTTACACTGGCTTCGCCATCAATGACATGTAAGTAGCCGGGACGCTCAAGAGCGTCTAATGTAATGGTTTCCCCGGTATTTAATTGTAGGCGGTATAAACTGGTATCCTGATGTATGGAAAGGGTGTTATCTCTTCCATCGGGGGTCATCAGAGCGGTCAGCTTACCGTGCTGTGTGATCGACTTCTGTTCGTAGCTGGGTTGCACACCCCGGCGGTTTGGCTCAATCCAGATTTGCAGGAACTTCAGCTGATCTGACTTTGAGTGATTGTATTCCGAGTGGGTAATACCAGTACCAGCGCTCAGCCTCTGGATCTCACCAGCTGGTACTACATAGCGGTTACCCACGCTGTCCTTATGCTCGATCGCACCTTGAAGGATATAGGAAATAATTTCCATATCCCGATGTCCGTGAGTATCAAATCCGGCTCCAGGCATCACCGTATCATCATTGATTACGCGTAGCGCGGAAAATCCCATATGTTTGGGATCGTAATAGTGTCCAAAAGAAAAGGTATGTTTGCTGTTTAGCCAGACAAAACGGGCTTGCCCACGTTCCTGTGAAGGTCTGAAGTAGTACATAGCCTAATCCTCATCTGTGAGGTAATAAATAGTGTTAGGGCCATGATAGCTGGCGGAAGATAGAATAAATATCAGTTAAAAATGGACTGTAAATTAGCTCTTTTAGAATGAATGGGGTTTAGTGAAAAGCTTATCTTCTGTGCTTTTCCCGCTACTTACCATTTTCTCCCACTACCCACTAAAAGGAGAGAGCGTATTAAGGAATAATGGAGAGAGGCAGAATGGGTTGAGGAAAAGTGCACGGACATTTTTACTCAGAAGTCGGCATTTCCAGGGTGAGCAGGCGGAGCTCTCCAATAAATTCCCGAGCCACAGGTCCCAACTTATCCTGATCTTTGAAGTTTAAATAAAAGCTGGTCGAGCGTGCCCCGCCTTCTTTCAGGGGGAGTAGCTTCAGGGTGCCGTCATTCAGTAAGTCCGCCACCAGCGGCATAGGCAGCCAGGCATACCCCATACCCTGTGTGATTAAATCCAGAGAGGCACGTAAACTGCCCACTTTCCAGCGTTGTTCTGCCCCTAACCAGCCGGAATCCCGGTTTGTTTGCAGCGCTGAATCCCGCACAATAATTTGCCGGTAGGACTTAAGATCTTCAAATGTCAGCTCACGCTCAAACCTGAGTAATGGGTGCGCCTTGTGAGCGACGGCGACAAATTCAATGCGACAGATTTCATCATTGAGGCTATCGTCCATGGTAAAGGCGGAAAGGCCCAGATCGACAAGGCCCTCCTGAATTAACTCGTTAGTGCCGGATAAAACTGTGTCGATAATATCAATATTGACTTGAGGATAGATTCCCGACACTTTTTCCAAAGCCTGGAAGACCACTTTCTGCGGAAAGGCTCCATCTACGGCGATGTGTAGCTCCGATTCCACTCCATCACTGAGGGAGTCTGCAATGGCCTCAATACGGGAGACCTCTTCCAGCAGGAACTTGCCACGGCGCAGCATCAGGCGGCCTGCCTCAGTGAGTACTACCTTACGTCCCGCCACTTCAAACAGCTTGATACCCAGTGCACTTTCCAGGTTTGTGACCGCATGGTGAATACTGGATTGGCTCTTATGAACCACGGAGGCTGCCTGGTTAAAGCCGCCGGCATCTACAACGGCCTTAAACATTCTCCATTGTTCCAAGGTGGTTTTTTGCATGGGTCTTTCTCTCGCTGATAGATGCGCTCTTGAAGGATATCTTATTATTCGACCAAACCGAATAATAGTGAAAATATCAGATGATAACGCTCGAATACCTTAAAGAAATCTATGTTTCAGGAAAGGGAGCCAGTGATAAAGAGAAATTTTTCTTTTAGGAGGGAAGGTGTAGGAAACTGCAAGATGACAGCACGTCCCTGTGCCGTACCAAACTGTGAACTAGCCCAATTGAAGGCTAATAGATACTGGTGGTTGGTTCTTTATTTACCGGTCCTTATGCTTGAATACGTCAAATCCAATCGCACGCGATGTGCGATAAATACTGGATTGGCGATGATATTGCTCATACCACTTCCGAAATTGGGTATAACGCAAAAACTTGAACTCGCCTTTATTGGGGTCGAAAAAGTAAGTGATTTTATCGGTAGTTGCAGTAACACGGAATGCCATGGCGTGGCCCCACCCGGTACCTGCCGTTCTCAGCATACAAAAAAGAGTCTGAGATTGTTGGGTAAAGTAATCTTTGGACTCAAAGCCGCCAAATGCCGTGGTAAATTGCTCATCCAAAGAGGGGCTGACTTTCTTTGTCGCGATTCCATTGCCCACTTGACGTAAATGTTCAAAACCCTGCGATACTAAATATTGCGTTGTTTCCCGCATCATTTCATGAGCATTACTGGGGCGACCCTCGGTACCATTCATAAACTTGAATCGATACATGGAAGCAAAGCGCTGTGCCACAACGGCCATCTTTGTGCTATCGATACTACCCCCGGTGGAAAGCGCATCTTGAAGGCCGGACTGTAGTGCTTTGCTAATCCAACTTACTGCTAATGCCTCACAGATTCCGCCCTTGGTGTGAGGATGCTTCTTTGTGATTTTGCCGTAATCACCTTGACTAAATTTCCATGTCTGCTGGCCACCGAATTGAGAGGCTCCAGAGTCTTTTGGCATGTTGTTCTCTTTATTTGTGACTGCTTATTCTCAAAACCAGTTTACTGGGCAATTGTGCAGGCAATGTGCAAGCAGCTGTTGATCAATGCCAGTGAATTACCAGGCTGTCATCAATCAACAAAAAGAGAGTCGGCGTTTGTGGCCATTGCAAAAGAGCGGGTTAGCCAGTGGTGCGGTTAAAAGGGCCGCTATAGTCGATATCTGGTCCTACCGGGACCACCTGGGTTGGGTTGATCATGGTATGGCTAAAATAGTAATGCCGTTTGATATGGTGAAAGTCGACAGTATCGGCAACACCAGGCCACTGGTATAACTCTCGTACATAGTTGCGCAGATTGGGGAAGTCTTCCAGGCGCTGGCGATTGCACTTAAAGTGGCCGTGATAGACCGAATCAAAGCGAATTAGGGTGGTGAATAGTCGCCAATCTGCTTCGGTAATTTCTTCACCAACGAGGTAGCGCTGCTTGGCTAAAAGGTTTTCTACTTGGTCCAGGGCATTAAACAAATTAGTGTAGGCTTGTTCATAGGCTTCCTGGGTGGTGGCAAAACCACTACGGTATACGCCGTTGTTGATATTCTCGTATACCAGTTGATTAATGTTCTCAATTTCCTCTTGTTTGTCCTCTGGGAAAAAGTCCTGAGTATCCCCACTAATTTCATTAAATGCGCTGTTAAACATACGAATGATTTCAGAGGACTCATTGCTGACAATACAGTTCTGATGTTTATCCCAGAGCATCGGTACAGTCACGCGCCCGCTGTAATCGGCCTTATTGCGGGTATATAGCTGGAGTAAGAATTGATAGCCAAATAGCGCATCGCCGCTGCTGCCTTCATCGGTATTAAAACTCCAGCCCTGTTCGAGCATATCCGGGCTTACCACAGAAATACCGATATGCTCCTCCAGCTTTTTCAGTTTGCGGAAAATCAGCGTGCGATGGGCCCAGGGGCAGGCCAGGGAAACATATAAATGGTAGCGCCCGGATTCAGCCTTAAAGCCCCCTCTACCACTAGGTCCGGCGCTGCCATCACTGGTAATCCAGTTGCGCAGTTGGGCCGCCTCTCTCTTGAAGGCACCACCAGAATCTTTGGTGTCGTACCACTGGTCTTGCCATTGGCCGTTTACTAAAAGTCCCATGTTTTTCTCCTGAATCAGTATCGCTGGTAACCGGCTCTAGGCAGCCAGGGTAAGGTAGTAGAAGGCAATAGTAGGTAATCGTATGTTCGGCACATTACTAAACGGTACTTCTGCGTCTGTCTAGGCTAAAGCGTCCGGCACCATGAGCAGCCAGTACCAGGAAGCCGCCGGTCATAGCCAGGTTCTTAAAGAACATCAAAAACTGCATCTGGTCGGCCAGGTTGTTGTGAAACATAACCGCGGTCAGCAGGCTGAAGCCGGCAAAGGCAAGTGCGGTAAGGCGTACCTGAAAACCCACAATCAACGCTAGGGCGCCGCCAATCTCAAACAAAATCACCAGTGGCAGCAGAAACTCTGGTAGGCCGCCCATGGCTAAGTACTGGGCGCTGCCCTCATAATTCTGAATCTTGTTCACACCAGCCAGTAAGAATATCGCCGCCAGGCCAATACGCCCACTTAGATCTGCGATGCCCGCAAATAGCTTGTGGTTAACGCTGGGCTGGGCTGTGGATAAAGTAGAAGTGGTCATATTAATGCTCCTTAAACTGTGAAAAGGCCGATAGAGCCGTGCTCTAAGTGGGTTATCGCTGTCGTTAGGGGGCAGTTTATTTATATTTAACAGAATGAAAATTAGTCTATTTAGGCTTGTTCATTCTGTTTAGCAGAATGAAAGGGGTGAAACTGGGTGGCTAGGGTCTCAGAAGTGGTATCCAGCCCCCAAGGAGAAACAAAGGGATCAATATACAATCCACGTCTATATCCAGATGGATGCGGGATCTAACATTAAGGCCGGATCGAAAGTGAATCTCTGCTTCAACATCAATATCAAGGTACCAAATAGTCGTATTGAACAGCCAGCGGCTGTCCCTGCCAAAGGCAACACCAGTACCAACTTCCCCAGCCAGCCCCCAGGAATTATCTAGCCTCCATCTGGCCCGTGACTTGGCCCCGAGTACTATCCCAAACTAGTTCTGCGCCGTATGGTTGATATGCTCGCTGAAAAAATGAGTGTAATGCACTGCCATTTAAATACAGAGTATCGGAGTCGTCATTGGGGACGACCGTGCGCGCTGGTGCGAACGATAAATTCTCCTTTTGGCAATCTGATATTGTCAGGTTAGTCACTAAAAGTTCGAAGCAAATAATATTATTAGCTTGATTTTTTCTTACCCCGGCTTCCAGAGATTCGATGGAAAAATAGGGTTTTAAGCAGACAATTCAATATAAGCAAAGACTCATTATTTGAATGCTAGATTGATAGTGTTGTTGTCTTGCTAGTACGGATTTTCTATACGTCTCAATCTGTGGTTCTGTGGTTCCGTGGTGCAGAATTTTTTCATTATAACTTGTCATTTTTTAGGAAAAATTTCGTTATCTATTTTTGTGGTGTAATTAGTGATAGATATTATCAATTTATGGGGTAAATGTTGAACAGGTTAACTGATTGGATAAATTGGTCCTGTTTTCTCTAGATTTTTTAAATGGATGCATAAATTTGCTAGGTGTTTTTTTTATTTATTTAATTATTGAAATGAAAAAAGTTAAATGGGCCTAGGAGGCCCACTTATAATTTTGTAAAAAGTTATGTCAATAAGTGCTTTCTTCTTTAGTCGATAAAAATCTCTGATACTGGAATGCCGCACCCAGCATACATAGTCCTACCAGCATACAGACCACTATCTTCTGTATCAGAGAAAAGTCCTGCATATCCCAAAGCACAATTTTAAGTGCGGCAATGCCGTACAAAATAAGTGAAAGTTTCAGTAACCGTTGGGTATCTGGTTTCAGGGTCTGGAATAGTAGTAGTGTTGCATGCACCACCAGGGCAAAAGATATTGCTGGCAACCACATGGTTTCCAGTAATTGTGCCAGTAGAGCGATATAAAGTGGAATCGCTGTAAGGTGCAATACCCACAGGTTAAATAGCCTACGACGGGGCCAAACAGCTCTATTGGCGAAGAAGCGTTGATAAATCAGCAGCGAAGCAACTCCCAAGGCCACCAGATTATAAATCCCTATCATTGGTGCTTTATTGGAATTGAGGATTACTGCTGCAACTTGTAAGAGGGTAATAAACTCAAATAAGCGTAGACTCAACATATAAAGTGGAGTCAACTGATTGCGCAGTGGGGCTAATTTTGGTTTAAAAACATACAGACTGGCGAAGTACAGTTGGCAAAGTAAGAGGGCCAGTGCAAAGTCCCGGCTTAGCGCATAGCTAATAATAAACAGCGTTGCCGCGAGATAGTAAAAAGCCAAAGGAAAGAGTGGCTTGAGTGCACCGTGCAGGGCCAACCGCCAATCCTTGCCAACGGGCTTTCTCTGTAATCCTTGACCGATCCACAACAACATGGCTAGTGATACTAATCCCAACAGCAGCCCACTCATAGCAAGGCCTTGCCAGTCGGCAAATTCCCGCAGGGCACAGCCGCTCACTGCTACAAAGCTTGCGCCTACAATTAAGATCCGTAGTTCCTGCTTTAATACTTCCAGCTTTAGGCATATATAAAGCCCTATGGCGATCGCGCAAGATAACCAAACGGCAATGGGGAAGTAGTCGCTGGCTTTATAAATCACCGTCGGCAGGAAAAATATCGGCAACAGAGCGTAAAACAGCTTGCGCAAATTGAGTGCCAGGGAGAAGCCTGTAGATTGCATATCCAGATACTTATACAGAGCTGCAATCATCCACAGGCTGAGGAAGGCCTCCACACTGGCGATCTTTCCGTAAGGGATTTGATCGTAGAAATGTAAATTACCCACAATCGATGCACTAGCCAGTAGTGGGACAAAC
The DNA here is from genome assembly GCF_056160005.1 of Microbulbifer sp. ABH2_005. Taxonomy (NCBI): domain Bacteria; kingdom Pseudomonadati; phylum Pseudomonadota; class Gammaproteobacteria; order Cellvibrionales; family Microbulbiferaceae; genus Microbulbifer; species Microbulbifer sp. ABH2_005. The sequence goes on from NZ_JBSWWI010000001.1 coordinate 545,544, forward strand.
AGGAGTAAGTAATGGCTGAGTCCCAACCATTCACAAAATGCTGAGCCAGTGCGCTGGCCACGCCAGATCAAAAAGCCCATTGGTAACAGGGCAAGTAGCCACATGCCTTGGGGCCAGAGGATTCCGACTGATAGCAGGAAACTTGTGGATAAAAACACAGCAAAAGCATTATCTGCAATAGTGGCTAAACGGTGTTCTGCAGGAGTGATCCGGTCTGCACAGTGCCGTAATAGCCGGGTTAATGCGAAGGCAGCAGCACAGAGTGCCAGCCAGTTACCCCAGCCAGCGTCTGCGCTTAATGAAAGCAACATCGGTGCGGGAACAACACTTCCTGCTACCCAAGCCAGAGCTTGCCATAGCATGGTAAGGCCTGCGGCAGTAAGGGCGATATAACCCTCGCTTCTTACGCTGATAAAGCCAAAACGGGCACCGAGAAAAATCAGCAACAACCCTTCAAGGCACCAGACTATTCCCAGTAAAACGGGGCTGCATAGCGCCAGGATTGCCAAACCCGCCAACAATCCACCGTGTAGTAAAGCCATATTCTGTACAACACGGGCGGAAACACTGGCGGCGCTATAGCCAAACAGCCAGCGTGAATAAATGGCCAGCGCCATCCAAGGTAGAAGGTTAAGCAACCACACTATGCCCAGCGCATAGCTGTTGGGGGCCAATGACCAGCTGATGTGAATAAATAACAGCAGGTTTGCGGCAATAATAATCAGGCGCTTTCGCTCCAGCCCTTTGGTTTCTATCAGTTCGGTACGCAGTCCTCGTAAGGCGTAATGGGCAAAGCCATAAAAGAAGCCGTGCAATAACAGCAGTGGCCCCCAGGTTGAGGCGGTTTCATCCAGGTTTGAGATCGAAAACTCAAACATGCCGGCGCTCAGTGCCATAGTTACCATTGCAAGCTGTGGCCAGCGTATTTGCCTGGATAAATGCAGCATGGCGAGGGCTAGTGCCAATAAGTAGCTGAGATAAACCAGTGCCGATGGTTCAAAATGATTCGCCACCAAAGGCATGGTGGCACCGCCCAGCAGGGTCACCATGGACACTACCCGTGTCTCAAATAATAGGGCGAGTAAGTAGGAGAGGCCTGTTGTCACTACCAACAGGGCGACTCCTATGGGAATAGGAACCAACTGGTAGTAGGGTCCGGCAAAGTACCCACATAGATAGAGAAGAATCACCCCGAGTGCTATTAGCCCGGAGCCGTAGTCGGCCATATGAGGCATTCGCCGGCTGAAAGTGACACCGCCAAAGGTTGTTGCTGCTGCGACCAGAAAGCCCAGAGTAACCTTACCAATTGGGCCCAAATAGTTGTTGAAAGAGAACTGCAGTAAATAAGCGAAGCCAAACACCAGCGCCAATATGCCGGCTGCGGTCATAAAGAATACCGGAGCCTTACCCTGACTCTGGTAGTGGCGATAAAAGCCCATAAGGGGCTCCCACACGCGGTTGAGTGGTTCCAGGGCTGGCTCTACTAGGCTGGCGAACCCTTCCTGTAACCATGGTGTGGTCGTTGATGCTTTTCTGTCTTTTTGAGACGGTGATTTGGGTTCAGCAGGTGCCTTAGTGGGGGTTAAGATTGCTGGCTTAGCTTGCTCAATGACCCTGCGGGGCTCGGTAGGTGTGCCCATAAGCAGGGCTAAATCATCCTCTAACTCAGCGGTACTTCCTGCTAAGACTTCTTTGTTTTCAGTATTGCCCCGCCTGAGTTGTGCTTCAAGGGCAGAGAGCCGCCGTTCGAAGGTCTCTAGTCGGCGGCGATTGTCCCTCTCTAGCAGGGCTAGCTCTGCTCGGAGTGATAGCAGTTCACTTTCCATAACTTGCTCTTATCGTTTTGATCGAGACTATCCTGTGCCTTTTCCTACGGCAAGTGCATAGTTAACCGCACGGATCTACCCGATCGTTTCTTCAACATCTTCCTTTAGCGTGCCTGAGTAACCGAAGAGAAAACCCAGCACCGGTAAGGAGATTTTCACCTCAAACTGGTAGAGCTCATTCACAATTGCTTTTCCAGCAGAAACCTTTGGCCGGAATATTGTTGGAATTGGGAGCCGAAAAATTGACACAGAACGTTGCAACCATTGCCAGTTGCCACCCTCAGTGGAAACCCCAAGCTGTATTTTGATTGGGCCAGTGGACTCAACCCAGTAACCACCTTGTTGATAAGTTTTTACTGGGTGAAATTCTGAGGTAACGGTATGGCTGTTGGCAAATGTGCGAGACCAGATCAGTGCTTTGGCGGAATGGTGGATTTCCACAGAGAAAGGCACCTTGCCAGCCTTTGTGGGAGCCCCCAATTTGCGAGCCACTCGCCGGCCAATCCAGCCAGCAACACCAGAACCAAAGCGGATATCCACCTCACCATATAGCCTAGCCCCCTTTCTATGCAGCTCTTGCAAAAGCGGATTCAGCTTGCCGAAATCCGATCCGAACCAGTCGAGCACCGCATTTTTCATAGGGCTCACCCTCAAGAAATCACAGGGGGTTCTTTAGTCTGCAGCCGTGCTTAAGCCTTAGGGCGCACCACCACCTGCATTGAGCAGTGGATGGTTTTATCGCCGTCTTTAACCAATACTTCTGAAGACTCAGAAATCACCTGGGATACAACCAGGTCTGAAATACTAACGACCTCCAACAGCTCTTCCTTACAGACAGCAATATTAGCTGCATTAGAAATGGCAGAATCGTAACTGGTCTTGTGGGAGAAGCCTCTCTCCTCCTCGCCACGGCGACTGCGTTGAATGCTTTGGTAGGCATCTTTACCTGCATCCACGGTATCGCCAATAACCCGGCCCGGTTTGACTTCGAGTTTCATGCAGGAAGTGGTTGCAAGGGCAATGGTGATAAGGGCGAGAAACTTGTTCATTTTACAACCTGAGTCCTTTTGAAATAACAACTATGAATGTATGCACAAGGTGAGTTCGCAATATTCTTTGCGCGGAATCTTAAAGAGATATACAGAGTAATCAAGTGGGGAGCTGGGAGAATAGCCAAAAAATTATAGCTTTAGCGCTTTGGCTGGAAGAAGTAGCTCAATTAGAAGTGAAATTAGCAATTGTATAACGCATTAAAATAAGGAAAATTAGCCATCAACTAATTATCTTTTTTCATTATTGATAAAAGGTAGAGTTTTAAAAAACTACTTGGTTTCGGATAATAAGTACAATTGGTAAAGGAGGGCTCAGCTGGTAGAGTCGGCACCTCTCCCGACCAAGAGAAAGGCACTGATGAGATACTACCAGCTGACCGAGAACGAACGATACCAGATCTACAGCCTTAGGAAAGCAGGGCACTCTCAGAAGGCAATAGCAAAATTGTTAGAGAGACATCCCTCGACGATCAGCCGAGAGCTACGACGCAAAATAGGCTTGCGAGGATATCGTCCAGGGCAAGCACATAAGCCTGCAGAACTAAGACGCAAGTAAGCTTACAAGGCACAGAAAGTAACTAATTGTGTTTGGCAACAAATAGACACCTGACCCGGAAAGAACTAAGTCCACAGCAAACTGTAAGCTATTTAAAGAGACATGCAGATGTATCTTTACATCATGAGGCGATCTACCAACTAATTTATTTAGATCAGGCAAATGGTGGAGATTTATACAAGCACCTTAGGATTGCATCAAAACCCAATCGCAAGGAATAAAGTAAGATTGATCGATGCGGAAAGATCAAAAAAGTGTGCATAGTGGATCGAACAGCTGTTATAGAACGAATGAATCGGATTGGCGACTGGGAAGGTGATACCGTTATAGGCAAGGGACGTGGTGGGGCTTTCTGACTATGGTTGAGAGCAAAGTGTTATTTACTGTTATTGTTAGATTGACAGGCAAGCGATCGGCCTTGCTGGCTGAAGTAGCAGTTAGCCATATGCTGAATTATCAAAGATAAAATCAAAACAATTGCCATTCGACAATGGTATTTAATTTTCTGGCCATAAAAATTGCGGAAGGTTTGGAGTCTGATATTTATTTTACTCACCTATATTCATCCTGGGAGAGGTGAATTAATGAAGATACTAATGGCCTCATTCGCCAGTATTTCCCAGCGGGTATAGGCTTCAATGAAGTAAGAGAAGGGCGGGTTCAATTCGTAAATGATCGCCTAGACAGTAGATTAAGAGAGAGTCTGGATGAAAGTTCGCCGAGAGAGGTATTTATGGGGCTGCAAGATAATTATCTTATAGCATGAAAGTATTGCAGTTATTGCTTCAAACCAAGAGGCCTAAAATTTATTTTTAATTGAGTATATTTTGAAGTCATTTCGTGGTGTAGAAATGAAGGTTATTATAGCAGAATACACCATTGTCTAGATCTCACTGGCAAGGGCAAAGTTATTATACCAATTATTTGATGTCGTGTATAAAAAACAAAGATTCACACACTTATTGTATGCTAAGTTCGCGAGCTCTGATCCTCGTCAAAATAATCTGAAAGGGTTTGGAAGTTTCAGAAGCTATGCAAAGTATTGGAAGGTTCGATGCATTTTAGCGCGGTTGGTAAATTACCCTATTTAATCCTGAAAGGGGGTTATTATTTGTCTTCTTAGGCGTTGTTCTCTTTACTGCTTGCGTATTTATTAGGTTGGATGGATTGTTAAGTGGCTCAGGAATCTAAGCTTTTTATAAATTAGCAGTGAAATGACAGCTAGGAGATGGAGGGAGCTGTATCAGCACATCATGCCCTTGCTGTCACAATTAGTTAGATTCAAGTATCTGAGACTATATACACAATACTACAATCCGTACCAGCTTCTGTTGTTCTCAACCAAAAATTACTCCGCGTGTGATGAGCTGATAGAATTGTGGAGTATGCCTCTTTTGCATACTCTTGGCTCATATCTAAAGTGATATATTTGTCACTATGCGCTGTACAATCTAGATCCATTTCTTCGCCGGATGTCCCAATACGGAGTATGTTGCTATTGGGGTACATGTAAATTCTATCGATTGTTACATCCCTGCAGTGATTCCCTGAGCATGCGGCATACAAGTTAGAGCTTACAACCAATAATAACGAAAAATAAATGAGCTTCATGTTTTGCTCCTAAGATGGGTGAGTTTTTGCTTATTTGGACATTGGTAGTTTAAAAGCCTAACACTGCCAGCTTGGTCTGGCTGACTTATCTAGTCTGGTTAGGGATGAAGAGGTAACGTTACCATTAGAGATAGTTGTTTTTAAACCCTTTTGTATCGCTTTTTTCATGGTGATAGAAAAGTTGCGTTTGATGGCTATTTTTATTTATCTAATCAGATAGAAGTATGTGGCGTGATATTTACCCTGTAAGTGGGATCCACTATTAAAAATTATATCTCAATTTTTAGAGGTAAAGATAAAATCTAAAAATGTAATCTTGTAAAAAGTCTCACTATTTCAAGAGGTTGTGGATATAGTGTGGTACACATGACAAGAAAATAAATTTATTGATCAGGAGAATTTGGAATGAAGGTTCTAGACGGCATAAATTGGATGGCGGGATGTATTATTGATGAGTGAACGATGAGGAAAAAGGGGTAGTGCTAATTGGTAGAGAAGGCATCTGAAAAGATAAAGCTAGATTATACGCTATGAAGGGCCTAAGCACCGGTAAAGCCAATTAAGCAAGAGACAGGTTAGAAGGTGTTGGTTTGAACCGTTGGTGATTTGGGTTGCCATGTAAAAAGCTGTCAAATAGAGTTTATGGATGAAATTTAATAGTAGTAAAGTGCCGTTTAGAAAAATAATGCCATAAAAATCAGGGCAAAGAGGATGTAGAAGCTCTGAGATATACTGAGGTGGTGAAACAAACTCATCTATTTATATTCAGTGTGAGAATAGAATGTGCTTGGAAGGGGCGTATCATTATGTATCCTTAGATGTTTCAAGCTGCTGATCGTTCTTTCATCTGCCAGAAAGCGTGTTGATGTTGTTATCGTGAGGTTAAATTTTATTTGTAGCGTATAGAAGTTTTGGCGGTCAAATACACCTTTAAATTGATTTTCTATTTTGTTCGGTTAAAATCCGCGCTTGCTAATAATCAAAATAATTTTATGCAATGATTTTTTCTGTCTGCTTACTTAAGGGGCTAGCAGGTGGGCCTGTGTCTGATTAAGTGGCAGCATATCTTTGGCGTGCTAAAAAAATAATTGCCGACTCTTACATGTGTAAAATCGGCACTTTGCTCATGGATGAGATGCGCATTATGTCCCTATTTCGTTTTTTTATTTTTCTTAAGCTCTCGAGTCTTTTCTCTCATTTATTTTTCTTTAGAAAATTATTTCATGCGCATTTATTGTTGTCTATTCTGGTGCTTTGGGTGCTTTCTTTCGCGGCTTATGCGGCGGAAATGAAAAAGATTATGGACTCTCCCCTGTCCACCATTCGGGGTGGAGCAAAACTTGAAATACAAGCTTTCTCTGCACTGCCCAGCAAATTATTCCAGCCTGGAGAGCCGGTAGCAATTAGCTGGTCTGTACCAGGTGCGATCAAAGTAACTTTGGTCGACAATAGCGATGGCACGCGACTTGAGGGTCTTCAGGCAGAGGGGCTAGTACGGGTAGCTCCTAGTACAACCACCACCTATACCCTTTTCGCGAATGGTCCTTCTGGAAGTAAAACTGCAAAGATTGAAGTTACCCTAGCTTCAGAGCAGCCTGTTAATCGATGGAAAGTATCATCGTCAAATGTAAAAAGTAACTCTTTACTGAAGGATAAAAAAGTACAAGGCCTGCAAGCTTTACAGAAAATTCAGCAAGGTTCAGAGTCCATAAGTGCCTCACTAACCGCAATGGATGATGGCAGTATTTACCAGGGCAGTTTTGATGGAAACTATTACCAGTTTTCTGCCGAGGGGGATATGTCCTGGACCTTGGAGGATGCAGGGGTGGTAATGAATCAAGCTGCGATTCTGGAAGATATTGTTTTTGTAGGTGCTAATAGCCCTGATGGAGGACGTGTTCTTGCATTGAAACCCGATAAATCCATCCTGTGGGAAGTACATACTACCAGTGGTGTGATAGCGAGTCCCATTATTAATACGAACAGCGGTATTCTTTATGCTGTTAGTTATAACGGCACTGTCCTCGCTTTAAATAATGTTGACGGCAATGAACTATGGCGTTACCAATTGCCTGATGGCGCAACAGTGAACGCCTCGCCCACTCTAAGTGAAGATGGAACCGTACTCTATATTCATAGTACCAACCATCGAATTTTTGCTCTCAGAACTGAGCCAGAACCAAAAGCTATCCCGATAATAGTGATCCCAATACCAGATGGCCCGGTGGTGATAGTGCCGAAAAATATCCCTGTTCAAGATCCACCAGAGCCAGAGCTGGAATTGCCGACATTACTCTGGCAACGTGATCTGCAATCAGAGAGCTAATTGCAAAAGTAGATCTTGGCTACATTGTTAGAATTATTCTGTTAACTGTAAGTTTGGCAATGCACATCGACCTATAGCTGCATTTTTACTCATAAATGCAATAAATATAAGAATTAAAATTATGACTAGACTTTCAGAATATCTGCAAGGGTTCATCAAAATTTTAAATGTTTTGTTGTTGTTAAATCTTGGGCTAGGTGTGCAAAATGCATTGGCAGATTACCTAACGGTGGCGCCGGCAAATAGTACGGATGGCCGAATAGATGTTAAAACGGTTTGGTATGATGGATGTTCAAATGGGGGATGTCCGACATGGGGAAGTAGGGGGCAAGCGACAGATATTAGTAGTTGCGATTTAAGATCAACTTGCGGTTATAAATGGTCATCGGTGGAGGTTTATCACAATGATCAGTTTCAACAAATTTTCGAAACTTCTATTTCGACTGAACCTGGAGATGCAAATTATACCCTAAATGTAGACGAAATTGGTGCTTGGAGATTTGAATACAGGGTTCTCTGGGTGAAGTCTGAGGGTGAAAATTGTGGATCTTTTAAGTGTTCAAGCACAAGAGGGTATCTTGTAGAAACTAAAACCGTCACCGTCGGCAACCCTATAAATGCTCCGGGTTCTTTTACAATTACGCCCAATAATGTTGTCGAAGGTGGAGACTACACGCTGCGCTGGAGCAACCCAGGTAATGTCACCAAGATACGCCTCTTTGAAAGAACCTCAACTACGACCAGCGTTCTTCTAAAAGAGTGGAATAGTCCATCTCTGGTAAGCACCTATACGCCACCCACTAAAACCGTAGGGGCTTATTACTATCAGCTTCAAGCCTGTAACAGCCTTGAGTGTAGTTCTCTATCTGTGGAGAAAGCCGTTACCGTCAATCCCAATCAATCACCGACTGTCAGCTGGCTGAATGGAGGCCCTCCAGATAGTACATTTAACCCAGAGGTTGAAACAGAAGTAACTTTCTATGTAGAGGCGAAAGATTCTGATGGATCAATTCAGAAAGTTGAGTTTTTTGAAGATAGTGATAATGGGACACGGCCACTGGGCACAGCTACGAAAGATTCCCAGCAATGTCAGAACTGTTATCGTCTTAATTGGACACCGATCAATTGGACACCAAATGAGGTCGCACAGGTAGAGGTTTGGGCAACTGCTATTGACAATTTAGGGGCGTCGAGTTCGCTTTCAGGGCAAAAGGCGACCATAACCATAGATCCGAATAGTCCTCCTAGTGGCCGACTATTGAACCCACCGAACGAGATTGCACAATACAGTTCTGTTATTTTACGTGCAGAAGCGGAAGACACGGATGGCACACTTACCTCAGTAAAATTCCTGCTAAATGGTAGTTCGATTGGAAGCGGTACGGAGAATGACGGCGTTTACGAGTTACCTTGGGCTCCCCAGAATTCAGGCAATTTCATTTTGTCCGTTGAAGTAACCGATAATAAGGGGTTGAGCCATGTATCTAATACTCATTCGCTCAGTGTAACCGCGGTTACGGTACCGGCAGAACCGACTAGTTTAAAAATTGATGGAGAGGCGCAACCAGAAATCAATCATACCGGTAATTACACTCTGACCTGGGCTCTTAGCGCGGGAACAGAGAAATACCAGGTTGAATATAGCATTGACGGCTCAATATTTCAGTTTCTGGCAACAACCGAATTAGAAGGCTTATATCAATCTAATCAAAGCCCGGGGGAATACCGATATCAAGTCCTCGCCTGCAATCTTGCTGGATGTAGTGAACCCAGTGATGAGATTGCTATTACAGTAGAAGCCCTAGTGGCTCCTCTGGGATTGTCCGCTCGCCCATATCCTGATACTGATGATCCCACACCGGAGTTTACCGGCAGTTATACCTTAAGCTGGAGCCCAGTCAGTACCGGGGAGGTACTTTATAAGTTGCAGGAAAAGCCTGGTGGATTGGAGTCTCAGGAATCTTGGGAAATAATCCAGCAGGGAACAGAGATAAATTTTATTGTAGAAAATAGAGACACGAGTGAATATGCCTATCGAGTACTCGCATGCGCTATAGGTGATGAACAAATCTGCAGCGAACCGAGTAATCATATTTCGGTTTCTGTTTTGTCCCCTGTGCTCACCATGGCAAGCTTATCTTGCGATGGGGACTGTATCGCACTGTCTGGGTTGGGGATGGATCCGAACCTGTCCTTGACATTAACCGGTGTGGCTGATCAAGACATACACCAGACTTTTAGTACTGCTGACAGCGCGCTCGATTTTATTTCAACCGGCAGCCTACAGGTTTTTATTACGCTCGATAGCCCGCTGTATCAACAGTTGTTTGAACTTGGAGTACGGGCAACTGTTACCAATCCAAATGGTACTCTTGGCGGTATCACTGCCTATGGTGATAGGGCAACTGAGATTATTGGCGAAACCAGCTCCTCACCAGCCATAGGTCCAAATGGCACTCTTTATGTGGGTGCTGGTAACCAACTTCATGCATTAAAAGAAAATGATGGCAGTAATGTGCAAGAGCTGGGATGGCCTTTTACCGCCGGAGGTATTATCCGTGCTACTCCCAGTATCGATAGCGTGGATGGTACGATTTATGTAGGCGCCCTGGATGAAAATTTCTATGCAGTAGCCCCCAATGCCATCGAAAAATGGCGTCTGCCTACTAGAGGTAAAGTGGTTTCGCAGGCGGTACAAGATGAACAGAGAATTCTCTATTTTGGTACCATTATTGGTGCAGCTGAAGATGATGCGGAAGAAAATATAGAGGGGCAAGGGGGAATACTTTATGCCGTCAACGCGACAGCAGATAGTGAACAAGAGCGTATAAAATGGACCTATCCTGTTAGTGGTGGCATCGCCAAAGAACCTGTTTTAGCTGGTAACAATACACTTTATTTTTCTACAGTTGAGAGTGAGCAGATTTATGCCCTTACTCGGGACAATGAAGGTCCCGGCAAACTAGTTTGGGAAAGCGTTGGCGATCCATCCCTTTGGGAGGATATCGGCAACTGGCAGCCTGACCCATCAAGGGAACCGGAGTTCCTTGCTGTAGCACGTCTTTTCCGCAGCTTATTGCAACCTGAATTGCCCTTCCATCGAAAAATTCTTACTTTCTGGACTTTTCAGTTGATCGGTGGCAGCACCACGGAGCAAGGGATTGCCGAAGCCTTTTTGGCCTCAGATAGCGGCCAAGCTAATTTCCCTGATGTTTTTAGTATCTCCGATCCCGAGGTGAGAGCAGAGGCTTTTGTCGACACTCTTTACCAGCGTTTATTTCCCGGTCAAGGCCAGCCAGAATTGACCTGGGGTGGGCGCAGTTACACCCGTGAGGCATTGATTCTGACAGCAGAGCAGCTATCCCTTGCTCACACTGCAGCACTATTTGCGCAATCGGAGGAATATGTTCTCACTACTAATGCTGTGCTTCGCCAAAGCTTTAAGTACTTGTATGAACAGGACTACAGTTGGGCGATTACTACCTGTGATGAAGGTGATATATACACGCGTGACTGTGATGGCGATGGCCTTCCCGACTGGTGGGAGATTTTGTTCCTTGGCAACACTTCCTATGGTGCCGATGATGACCCCGATAGAGATGGGGTGAGTAATATCGAGGCGTTTGCAAGCCGAACCAGTCCCTGTATCAATGGTTGTTATAACGGCATCGTAGAAATGCCCCCGGAACCTTCCGCGCCTATATTGCCAGAGCCTGAGGCGGTGGCGATTTCTGCTGAGACCGGTACTCTGCCGGGAGAGTTTAGGGTCAGTGAATCTGGGGCTGCGACTTACTCAATTCCGCTGAGTCTACCTGCTGGCACTGCTGGTGTCGCTCCGCAACTCTCACTCAATTACTCCAGTCAAAGGGGCAACGGCTTGCTAGGGCACGGCTGGCAACTCGGCGGTCTTTCTAGTATTACACGTTGTCGCCAGACCCTAGGACAAGACGATAACAATAGTCCGATTACCTGGGGTTCCGAAGATCGTTTTTGCCTCGACGGCCAGCGCCTGTTGCTAGTTAATGGGGGCAATTATGGCGAGCCAGGCAGTCAATATCGCACTGAAATTGACATCTTTGGTCTGGTTACTGCCCATGGTGGCAGTACGGGTAAGCCGGCTTACTTTACCGTTGAGCGCAAAGACGGCTCTATTAGTTACTATGGCCGGGATATCCAGAGCAATAATGCCACGCAGGCCTTTGATGGATACGGCATTCTGAGTTGGGCGGTGAGTCGTATTGAAGACAGCGCTGGCAATCCCATTGATTTCTATTATGACCGTGACGGGGGCCACCGTATTCGAGAAGTCCATTATGCCTATGGTGATGGCAATAACTCCGCCGCTTCAGTTTTCTTTGATTATGAGGCGCGAGAAGATGTGATTAGTGGTTATGTTGCCGGAGCGTCTTTAACTATCAACCAGCGCTTGCATGCTATCCAGGTAAAAGGCACACAAAGCACACCGCTGCGACGCTATGAGCTGGACTACCTACAAACCGATTATGAAGGGGACACTTTAAGCCGTGTTGAACGGCTGAGGGAGTGTGCTGGCACTGTGTGCCATCCCGACACAGTATTTGAATGGCGATTGCCGGCAATATTCACCTCTTCCAATTTAGTTGATTCAGTTAGGCTGAGTCACCAAAGCGATAGAGCGGCAGTTGCACCGCGACCTGCGGATATCAATGGCGATGGGCGTATGGATATTGCTTGGTTGGAGGTTGACTGGGATGACGATGGCAAGATCCACGATCACTATGTCAAATATGTACTGGCGGAAGAGCAAGGATTTGGTCCCGAGCAACAGGTATTTAGGTACGGTGGCAGCTCGCGCAGTCCTTATAGATGGGAGGTGTTGGACTACAACGCCGACGGTCGTGCTGATATAGCCATCTTTCACCGGCAGGGTAAATATGGTGGCCAGTGGATGCTGCACCAATCTGTTTATAGTGCAAGCGCTGGTGAGTGGCAGCTGTCTGCAGTGCCCAAAGCGATTCTCAGTGAGAAAGACGCACGTTTTATGGACATTAACGGCGATGGCTTGGTAGATGCCGTCACCTCATCCGGATACCGTCGGTTAGAGCCTTCCGGTGAGTCCACAGGCTCTGATAGTTTCTATCATTTTGGCCCCGAGCAACCTTGGCAGATGCCCGCACTGGAACCCTTTGTCCTAGGGAACAGTGAATCCACTGCGCTTTACTTGAGCCCGGATGTGATCGGCGATTTTGATGGGGATGGCCAGGTCGACTTGATTTTGATGCACACCAAACAAACCTGGGAGGGAATGGGTGGTTTACAGGCCCAGCAGACCCGAGCCTACATAGCCAAGGTACGTGACAATCAGTTGATCCTCGGCCGGCGAGTTATGGATGATATACAAGAAGATGGGTTTAAAAGTGATAGCGACGACAGAGACGCAACCCCTCTGGAGCGCCACGAACATCTTCACCGCAAATTGCAGGCTGTCGATATCAATAGCGATGGGCTGGTGGATTTGGTGCAGCATGATAAAACCGGTGAGATTAACTATCGCTATTGGTTAAATACCGGTGCAGGGTTAAGTGACCCTATAGATTTAGGCAGCTTCCCAGAAGATGCCCAGCCCAGCTGGTTTGATTACGAAGGCGATGGGGATGTAGACCTTGTTTGGCGCTTAGAGGGGGGAAGTGCGTCGGATGAGCTAAGACTGCGCCGCTGGCAAAGTGACCAGCAAGCTTATGCTGCAGAAGAAGGGTTTAAGACTACTCGTAAAGAAAGCTATAACCTTTTTCTCGATATGAATGGTGACGGCATTACAGACTGGATGGAGTTCGCAGATGATTACCTCCGCGTTTATCATGCTGCGGATCGCCAGGTAATTCCCAATGTAATTGAAAAAATCACCAATGGTTTGGGCGCCGAAACCAATATCTTTTTTGGCTCCAGCGTTACCTCGGAGCACTATGCACGCTTGGATGTTGGCGCAGTGCTTGATACTCGCTGCGCCAATGGGGATACCGAAGCGATCAAGAACTGGTGCACACAATACGGAGTGGGTTCCACCGGTGATTTTTATCGAGAAATTAATGGCGACTTACAGGGGAATCATACTCTCGGAAAAACTGGTCCGTTATTGGAGGTGGTTGGCCCCCAATTTTTAGTAACCAGAGTAGAAAGTAGTGCTCCGGCGACAGAAAGCGAAACTGCAGGAGCCCTCGACTCAGAAGCCACTAGTGCCATCAACTATTTCTATGGGCGCGCTCGTTTACAGGCTGGGGGCCGTGGACTATTGGGCTTTGCCAGCCTACGTACAATTGACGAGCAAAGCGGAATTAAAACTACCACTCACTACCGTCAGGACTTTCCCTTCCTGGGTTACCCATGGCGTACAGAAACCCATACAGCTGAGGACAAGTTATTAAGTGAGTCCGACAGCACCTGGGCGTTGCAGGGGTGGCAGTCCTACTTCCCTGATACAGCACCTAGCGGCACAGCTCAGTTGGGGCCTCTAAAGCCCTTTCTCTCTACCAGCGTGGAAAAGTCATATGACTTTGTTGGCGATGGGCAAACTCAAGGCGATTTGCTGAAAACGATTACCACCATCACTGAGCAGGATGAGCATGGTAACCCCACCCGTATTCTCGCAGTCACTACTGCACCGGGTGGAGATCGCTTTAGCATCGAGACCATAAATGATTATGGGGGTGGCCACGTCAGCTTCCAGAATTCGCAACACAACTTCAATGGTTATGCGGAGCTTGGACGTTTAAGCAGCGCGACAGTAACCCATAGTCGCACCGAGGCTGGGCAATCTTACCAAGCAACACGTAAGAGTGCCTTCACTTACTATGAAAGTGGTTATGAGGCAGGTTTGCTTCAGCAAGAAACCCTGGAGCCCGGTGACTTAAAACAACTTGTAACTCGGTATGAATACGACAGTTTTGGCAACAAAATTTTTGCCGAGCAATCCACCGCTAACGAACCACCCCGTATTCAACGCTGGCTTTATGACGATAGCGGCCGCTTTATTGATGAAGAGGTGAATGGCTACGATCAGACGCTCAGTCAGGTACGCCAGCGCAATGCAGTGGGCCAGCCTACGGAAGTCATCGATAGTGCCGGTGTGGTTAGCCAAATTACTTATGATGTCTTTGGTCGCCAAGTGCATAGCTACAGTGCTACAGGTGCACAGAGCAGTAGCCTTCTTGCTCCAGCCGGAGTCCTTTGCCCCGATGGGGCCAGTATCCAGCAGCATAACTATAGTGGCGGTGGCAGCGAAACATTAATCTGCTTTGATCGTCTAGCCAGAGAGATACGCAAAGCCAGCCGTGCCTTTGATGGCAGCTGGAATTATGTCGATATAGAGTACGACAATGTGGGCAGGGTAAAACACCAGTCCGAGCCCTACAGTGCAGGCGGTACTAGCTACTGGACCACTTACAATTACGACCGCCTCGGTCGTGTGATTGGCACCGACCTTCCGGGTATCAGTAACAGTGGAGGTACACGTTGGGACCTCACGGTGGAGTATCAAGGAACTACTATCACCTCCAGCAACCCCAAGGGGCAGCGCCAGGTAGAAACCAATAACGTCCTTGGTGAGAAAGTACACGTTCAAGACAATGCCAATAATATCCTTGAATTTACCCACGACGCAGAAGGCCAGTTACTGCAGGTGACGAATAGAGGGGACGGCAGCCGCAACCTGATAACTAAAATGACCTACGACCTGTTCGGCCACAAAGAAAGTATGTCCGACCCAGATAAAGGTATTTGGCAATATGATTACAATGGCTATGGTGAATTAATACGGCAAACGGATGCCAATGGCCAAGTTGTTGAAAATACTTATGACCAACTCGGCCGGCTGCAATCGCGCACTGATTTCGATCGTAATAATACGTCGGTAAAAACCACAGTTTGGTATTTTAATAATGACTCCGCCACAAATGAGGGCGGTGTTCCCCCGACTGCTCTCATTCGAGTTGAGGAAGTTGAAACCGGCAATAGTGACAGCTACAGCCAACTGTATAGCTATGATGCATACGGCCGCCCTAGCGAAACGCTGACAAGCTTCTCTGTAGAGAGCGGTGATGATCACTACGAAAAAACCACTTACGACCAATTCTCGCGACCTTTTCAGATTTTCGATGCCGGTGGTAGCGGCAACTGGGAAAGTAGTGCTATTCGCCATCACTACAACCAATATGGTTACCTTCATCAGGTTGTTGATGCGGAACAGCGCAACCTTGCTAGTGCGGAACGGTTCTACACCGTGCTTAAGATGGATGCCCGCGGCAATGTCACCGAACACCTCAGTGGCAATGGTGTCACCACGGTAAAAGACTACGACCCCGCGACTGGCCGCCTGTTAGGGAAAATGGCCAGTGTGTTGGGTATCGGCGATATCCAGGATCTCAGATATGAATGGGATAATCTTGGAAATCTCAAAAACCGTGAAGAACACAGTGGTGATAAAAACCTGCACGAAGATTTCGTCTATGACGAATTAAATCGTATGACTAGTGCCCAGGTTACTGGGAGCGAAGCACAGATCACAAATTATGACGACCTTGGCAATATCACCTACAAGTCGGATGTGGGAGAGTATCGCTACGGCAGCCAGTGCGATACAGGCTATGGTCCCCATGCCGTCTGTGAGACTACCGATGAAGAGGGTAATACGGTTAGCTACCAGTATGATCACAATGGCAATATGGTCGAAGACAGTAGTGGAAGAACCCTTGAGTACTCCACCTTTGATAAGCCTATTGAAATTAAAAAGGATGACCATAAGACCGAATTCAAATACGGACCGGATCGTATGCGCTATCTGCGTATTGATACTGACAAAAATGGTGCAGTCACCGAAACCCGTTTTATCGGCAATGTTGAGAAGATTACCAAAGCCGGTACTACCGAGATCAAGCGCTACCTGCCTGGCGGTGCCTTGATTACCTTATCGACTAGTAATGACGATAGTGAGACTCAATTCCGCATCACCCAGTACCTGCACAAAGACCATTTGGGCTCGCTGGATGTGGTCACCGATAGCCATGGGCGGATCGCCAACGATGGTCAAGCCATTTACAGCTTTGACGCCTGGGGCCAACGCCGCAATGCTCTGAGCTGGGAAGCCCTGCTCAATGCAGAACTGAGCGAATTCGATACCCGTATCACCACCCGCGGCTATACCGGGCATGAAATGCTAGATCAGGTGGGCCTGATTCATATGAATGGGCGCATCTACGATGCAAAATTGGGGCGTTTTTTACAGGCGGACTCGATCCTTCAGTTTCCAGCATTCTCGCAGAGTTATAATCGGTATAGCTATGTACTGAATAATCCCTTGCGCTACACCGATCCCAGCGGGCATTTTATTCCGTTACTTGCTGTTGGGTTTACTGCAGCCTTTATAACAACCGATATTATTGTTCTCTCTGTTGTGGCTGGCGTAGCGGCCTTTGTTCAAGCATCACTGAATGGGGCGGATTTTAGTGATGCTTTCATAGCAGGAGTTTCTGCAGCAGCAATGACCTATATTGGTGGGAATATAGCTTTTGGGTTTAATATAGAAACATTAGGTTTTGCGACCCTAGGTGGAATCACAACCGCTCTACAAGGTGGGAAGTTCGGTCACGGCTTTGTGAGTTCAGGTATTGGTGGACTAGTCGGTGGTAGCGAACTAGGCGCTGTTGGTGGTAGCTCCGGACAAATCATTGGCCGAACTCTGGTCAAGATGGTAATCAGTGGAACTGTTTCCGAAGCAACGGGGGGTAAGTTTGCTAATGGGGCGGCGACTGCGGCATTCGCTGCTTTGATGAGTGAAGGTGCTCGAAGGACTGGAGGGCTTAAAGATGACACTGGAAATTCATATGTTTTGGATGGGCCCGTTGGTGAAGGACGGTTGTTATATGATGGGAAAATTATTGTTCATGGTGCTGGCGAAGGGGCAACTGTAAGTGATGGCCAGTTGAATACAGTAAAAAGCGACTTAAAGTTAATATTTGAGAGCGGAGGAAATGAGGGTGCAGAATTGTTCGGCAGTCTTGATCCTGGGAAACCCCTTAAAATCATATTAAATGATGATGGTGTTAACGCTGCATATCTCAAGGGAAGAGTTTTGGCTGTTGATCTGGAATCGAAACCAACATTATTTGACTGGAGTACCGGATCTGCAAAACCATTTACAGCCTCGACAACCCGAATACTTGGGCATGAGATGGGGCATGCTTTATTAGGAAAGCACGATATACATCCGTTTATGCCTTATCTAGAAATTGGTGATGTGAGCGTTCAGAATACGCCAATTGTTAGGTTTACAGACAGGCTTATGAGAAATATCCAAGGAGATAAAGCCTATTACAGGAAATATTACTGATGAAGATTTTTGTTTTTTTATTAATTTATTTGATTAGTTTATCGGCAAGCGCTAAGCCTGATTGTTCGGAAAGTGATACTTTTGTTTCAAGTACATATGGAATACTGAAAGGAGAATTGTTGCCTTTGGTTGTTGATGCTCCTGAGTCCGATGCAATAAAAAGAGCGAAGCTTGGAGATTATAGGTTGTTGGCATATGGTACTTACGGTGGAATTAAAATCCCATTTGAGGAGCTGTTGCTTGAAAACGAAATTTGCCAGTATGGAATTAGAATTATGGTTGGGCTAACAGATGCATATGAGTCTAAAGAGCATCGAGTCCTTGCTGAAAAAATAAAACAATATATTAGAATTTATAATAAATCCCTTGTGGAGCATATTAGAAGTAAAAACAAATAGGTCATATTAGATGAATGGTTATGTGGAAGAGCTTTCAGAAATCAATACAGATGATAGTGCCGCGGTTTTAGAGTTTGAGCAAGTCAAAGGAGAGAAGGTCTCAAACGTTATTTATGACTCTCCGAATGTGCTTTTGCCAGAAGGTCTTGAATTGCATCGAAGAGTATTTGAAGTGTGTCCTTCCCTCGAATAGTATAAGTGTAAAACTCAGGTGATGTATCAAGTGATTGATTGGCCTGCTCTCACATCTAGGCTTTTGCGTAGAAAACTTCTGGAGGAAAAATAGTGGGGCCGTTTCTGAACACCCACCAATAAAGCAAGGTGCTGGGGTCAGGTCTTTAATTTTGCATCGAGAAAAAACACCAAAGCCCCGACAAATGTAGGGGCTTTGTCGTTGGGATACCGTTGATGATTATCGCTCCAGGGGCCACATGGCATGTTCCACTTGGCGCTGGGTGATAATGACATCGATCACCCGGATCACCGTGTCTTTGTCCTGATCTTCGAAAGTCTCCAGCAGTTTGAAGCGCATGAATAGCACCTCGTTGCGGGTGGGGCCTTCCTCCATCGGCTGAAAAAATGGGGTCGGAGTAAAATTTTGAGGCCAAAAATTTTGAGTTTCTGGGCATTCATGAAAGTCAAACAATTTTAGCAGAGAAAAAATCACCAAAGCCACAGTAGGGCTATCTGCCCGGGCTTTGTTCCATTTGAATTTTTTATGGCTACACTGCACATTCGGCCGAGAGCTGTTTAACGGCGTGCTTGCGAGTCGGGGTAAAACTTTGGAAGGTTTCTGGTCTTTGCTAGAGTCATGATTGCAGCCTTACAGAGCTATTTAAACTGATCGAGGGCCACACTTGCTGTAAGACTCCACTTCTTATCGATTTCCATTACCCACCTTCTGTTCCTTTTGGATACGTCTATAAATCTCTTCACGGTGAACAGGCACAGACTTGGGGGCATTTATCCCCACCATCACCTGATTCCCCTTAACTTCCAATATGGTGACTGTGATATTTGCTCCAGTTCTCAGGTTCTCGCCAATCCGTCGCTTTAAAATCAACATATGCTTTTCCCTCTGATATTCAAACCAGGGGTGGATTTCCCTCGGTGGGAAGATTGGGAAATAACAGCCGGAAATACGAGGAGGGGCGCGAGAACGGTAGGCGTAAAAGAAGAAAAGGCGGGCGCTAGATTCCCTGTGCTTGGGGAATCGCCTCAGGCTGCTGAATGTGCAACCTTTTATTGAAGGCGAGCGGGCTTCTAGCGTACCATGCATGGAGCCATTTTGATAATTATGCTATCAATTTGGTTAGCTGACCCCGGGTGTTGCCGCACCTTGGGTCAGCGCCTTTTACTTAGTCTTACGTCACGCTACCGTTCTCCTTTGGGAAATAGGTCTTTTAGAAAACTCTTAGTGTTCTTGTTTTATCTTGGGCTGTTGGCTTGCAGAAGCCGGCTTAATATCTACCCACAGTCTTGATAAATATCACTCGATTCTACGCAGCTTTAACGCTGAAGAAAACTTAATAAAATTCAATAAGATAATTTGGGCGCCTATATTTTATTGCTTGTCTGGGATTGTGTCTGCAGATGATTGGTGTATTGGTCTGTAGGGTTTTTAGTTGGTTGATGTGTTTTATATTTTTAACTTGCTAGAATTTCTTGCGTCTTTGATGTGGTGGGGCGGTGTTATCTGAAGAGCTGAAAGGTGGATGATGAAAAGTGGAATTTTAATATTGCTGCTAGCCTCTTTTTCTATGCTTGCGCAGGCAGGAATTCCTGAGGTGTTAAAAGCGGATAAAGCAGATTTTATGTATTCTCTACCAGAAACATTTGGTGATACGAAATTGTCTTTCCAAGTGTCCAGCAACCAGCTTGTAGGTTTGACAGTTGCTTATCAGGACCATAATGTGCGTGCCCAAAAAGAATTTCTTAAGGGTATATCTTCGCCTTCTTGGGATTCTCTTACTGTGTCTTATGAAGATGTAGACGGCGATGAGGTTATTCAATACTTTTCCTTCTGTTTTTATGAGGAGTCAAAGTTGGGAGCTGGTAAGAAGCCGAGATTTATTATCTGTTCTGTCTATGAAGAAAAAATAGATAGAAGAATTATTGATAATTTTAGTTCAGTGATGGTGGGAAACTGTTGGCCAGTTTTATTGACTCGCTGAGAATAGTAACGCTAGATAAACGGATAGACGAAATGCCAGTAATAGTTGGCATTGGATCTCGATGGTGAATAAACTTTAAACGCCGTTTATCCTGTTGGATTCTGCATTCCAGTGTTGATTAAAGCCTGCTTTTTTGGGATAGCCGATGAATATATTTATTAGCTTCTCCATACAACTGTCAAGATCTACTTCAAGCTTTATCTCTTTGTCAGCGGAAGAAATATCACTGTTGATGAGTACAATATTTTCAGTCGGTTAATTTGCCGGGTTTGAGTGTAGTGAATAGCTACACCTTTAGCGGTGAGCTCGTATGCGTTCCTTTCATCGCCATTTTAAGGGTCAATATTTTTTCCTATAAAATTATTCCGAACTAAAGGCGATTTTGGGATTTGTCTTCAGTGCTTATAGGAGGTGATTTGAGCAGTTTTTTGTCAGTTATTGTAGCTACCACAACGACTATAAAAGTAGCCGCATATTGTAAGGTGGTCTCGTAATCAGATTTTAGGCATTATCAATTTTATTATCCCACTGTTTTTCAGGTCCTGCTTCTTCCAGGTTGATTGATCCCACACATCAAAACTAGGACAAGCTCCTTCTTTGATAAGACTTTTACTCGAATTTGACGAAATAATAATCCTTTGGTTGTGGGGTTCTATCTACCGGTGAGGAGGGGGGAATACCAGCGGAAGACCGCTACCTAGAAAGGGGGAAGGGAGTTTAATAGCTGAGGGTTGCCCCACCTATGAGGAAAAGATTGTGAAACTCTAAGCAACTGAAGATATTTTTGTGCAAAGCCCAAGGGCGGCTCTTAGGGTGATTATTGTTGGGTTCTGTCTCAAAGTTTGCGACAGAACCCAAAGTGGAGCGCTAAAGTTGGCGTTTGCTTGTGGATGGCAAAAAGGGCTTTTGACTTACTATACCCAAAAGCAATTCATTCACTCATCGTAATTTCACCACCCTCAGCAGGCAATCCGGATACCGGCAGGGAATCACCGCTGTCTTTTCGGCGAATATCCACGGCGGTAACACAGCTGGAGAAGGTTTTGGATACGGAACCGCCGGTGCTGCCGGAACCGCCGGTGCTGCCAGAACCACCGGTGCTACCGGAACCGCCGGTGCTGCTGGAACTATCCGAACTGCCGCCCCCGCCGCTACAAGCACTGAGAGCTATTAACAGCAGAGCAGAGACCGCAGATTTAAGTATGAAGTTTTTCCCGTTCATTAGTTTGTGCTCCTTCATTGCACAAAATCGTATGTGACGATGAAATGGCTCTCACCGGGCTCCAGCGCCAGCGGTCCCGGCATGTCGAGTTGGAAAGTCAGCTCGCCGTCATCTGCTTGAAACCCACTGCTGGCAAGTATGGTGTCGCCCTCATCCAGGTTTCCATCGCTGTTATTGTCAAGATAGAGTTTTGCCTGGGCGATATCCAGTCCGTCGTCCCCATTGCCGGATGCCTGCAAGGTCAGGGTGTTGAGTTCCGAACCCACGTCTGTCTCCAGGCTAAACAGCTGCACTACCACATCCTTCTCGCCGGGACTCGCCTCGCGATCATCTGCAGTACCCGAATTGAACTTCACACCTGAACTCGATGCCTGCTGGAAGCGGGGGTTAAAGGGCTGGGCATCTTCGCTGTCTACAGCGCCATCATTATCGGTATCCACTACCGTTGCCGCATTCAAGCCCAGCACGAAGGCGCCGCGAATCGTGTTTTGCATACTGTTGCCGGCACTGTCTGTGGCGACAATGCGCAGGTCGGCAACGGCGGATTCCGACACTTCGGGCAGCAGGGTAAGGTAGCGACCTTCTTCTGGTGCGGTTTCCAGCGGCAACCAGTCACCCCCGTCCAGCGCCAGCTCGGTGGTCACAGAGTCGAGTGGCAACTGGCTTTCGAGCGACAAATACAGTTTGGCGTTGCGGCGCGCATAGTGCGAAATCACGCCGTCGTCCAGGAGTTCCAGCATGGCGATGCGCGGCGCGGTAGCACCGTCCAGATTGTTGAGTTGCACCCGGGCACTGGAGGTATATTCATCTTCACCGAGAGTCGTTGTGTACTCGACATCCATCTGCACCGAGGTGCACTCGCTGTCGGCGAAGAACAAGTACTCTGGAATAAAGTCGTCGCTGCTCAACTCACTAGCATCGGGCAGGCACAAGGCACGGTATCTGGACTCCGGTCTGTAGCCGTTGCCCCAGCTGTCCATTATCCAGCTCGAAGAAATGTTGCCATTATTGCTGGGGAGCAAGCGGTGATTACCGCCGTCGTTGCGCAGACCCCCGGTAAAATATCTGGGCCCCTGGCCCATGACCATGATTCCACTGGACCGTTCAAGTATTACTTCGGGGGTAGTAAAGTCCTCATTGCTACGCCGTAGCTTGCGGTAGGCAGTACGGCCAATGGAAATATCGTTGCTATGGGTCTCCGTGGCCCAATCTTCCCCTAGGGGTACATGCAAATTCAAAAATGTGGGCCAAGCTGAGATACTCTCCTCATTTCCGTGCAGGGTGACTAGTGATGATTTGTGGGTTAACTCGCTCGGTATAGTCCACCAGTTTGTAATGACCTTATACCTAGGGAGCCCATAACCTACGGCATAGCCCTCCTGATTCCAGAGCGGGTTGCCGATCAGCAACTGCACGCTGCCGGGGTTTCTGAGATCGAAGTGCAGATCTTCGGACATGCCCTGTTGTCCGTGCTTAACCGTATACAGCTTGCGGTCCTGCGGGTGCGCGCTCCCTTCTTCCGCCAGGCCCATATAGTTAACATGGAAGTTGTCAGATAGATTGCGTAGGGTTCTCATCGGTACATCCCCACTGTAATTCAGGCTCAAGCCCGACCCGGGCATTTCGGGATGGGTCAGCTCAAGTGCCTGATCCATAAATAGGAGCGCCTCGCCGCTTTCTGTTTGCAGAGGGGGAATACCAGCCCCCCGAACTCTTGCAGGCACCACCAATTCACCATCGGACGTACGTCGATTCTCGAACGCGTGCCAGACGTCATAATGCTCTCCATCAGCAGAGACATCCGTACTGAACAGAATATTGATAGGTTCGTCACGCACTGCCATGTGTAGGACAGGCTCAGTACTTTCGAAATTGGAGAGCTGCTCCCAGGCAGACCAGCTCTCATTGAATAGAAATGCTGAATAGGACCAGAATTCCCTCGGCGCCTCGGATTCACGCATGGCCAGCACCTCCGCGCGGTGGAAGGCCACAGGCAGGCGCACCCGCTCATCGCCGGAGAAATATTCAAGCGTTGAATCGTAGGCGACTTCCAGCGGTTCGTGGTAGGGCACCTGACCGTGATCGACATTCAGTTCAACGAGCTCGGCTTTGCTCGCACCCGCTTCCAAATCGAATTGGTCGGCGGAAAGATCCAAGTCGGCGCCGGCGGGGAAATTACCCCCGTTCGCAACTGTGAATTCGGCAGGAGCGCTCAGGTTTTTAACCGTCACCTGCAGGGTTCTCTGACTGTGAGCGCCCTGTCCGAAGTGACCCGCATAGAGAGTTGGCGGGCTGACTAGAAAACGAGCGCTCGCAGCCGCGAAGGCATCTAGCTGCCCGTTGCCTACCTCAGCGAGTTTGCCGTCTACTTGCGCTGCCCGGTTGACCAGCAGCGCCTTGATCTCGGTGCTGGTCAGTTCCGGGTGTAACTGGCGCAGTAGTGCCGCGGCGCCTGCCACATGGGGCGCGGCAAAAGAAGTGCCGGATTCAGTGCGGAGGCCGCCGCCCAGGTTGGCACTAGAGACAGCCACACCAGGCGCGACTATCTCCGGCTTGACGCTGTTGCTGCTCAGGTCCAGGCTGGTACCGAACATGCCCCGGGAACTGAAGTCTGCCAGGTGGCCCGCCCCATCCACCGCGCCCACGGTGACTATTTCCTCCGCGGAACCGGGACTGCCAATGGAATTGAGAGAGGGGCCGTCATTGCCGGCGGCGGCGACCACTACGACACCGGCGCGCATGGCATTGTTGGCGGCGACCGATAGAACCGAGTTGTTTCCACCCTCACTGCCCAGGCTCAAATTAATCACGTCCACCGCATCGTCCGTTTGCGGATTTCCGTCCGGGTCCAACGCGGACTCGATGGCGGCGATGATGTCGCTCTCGCTGCCAAAGCCATAGCTGTTCAGCGCCTTGTAGGCGTAGAGCTTGGCAGCGGGCGCTACCGCCGCGGCCACGCCAGCCACCATGGTGCCGTGGAAGTGGTCGTCCATGGGGTCACTATCATCGTTCACGAAATCGTAGCCACCGACCACGCGGCAGCCGCTGCCCAAGCAGCCGCCCAGGTCTTCGTGGGTGTAATCGATACCGGAATCGATAATGGCGATGCTGGTCCCTTGTCCTTTGATGGCCCTGTCCTGCGCATCGCGCATTGCCCACACCTCGGGTGCGCGTACCTGCTGTGGACTGCCGGCCTGAAAAGCGCGCACCTGCCGGTCCCGGGTTACCGCGCGCACCTCCGGCATGGCGGCGATAGCGGGCAGCTGATCCACTCTGGCGGTTGCGCTGATGGCGTTGACTGCACGAGTAAAGCGGTGGCTGTGGCTCGCGATTAGTTTGCGCTGTTGAAGTTTGGCGACCATTTGCCGTTGGCGCAGGCTCAACTCCTGCTGTCGGGCGACGAAAGCGTGCATATCCCGCCGTGTACCGATAGCGCCGGATGCACGCAAGCCAGCCTGCTCCGCAGCAGAGGGCCCGTGTAGTTCAATAATAATACGCACTTCTTCATCCGGACGATATCTGATCACCTCCGGCCAGGCTTGCCTGTTGCGCTCGGACTGAGATGCGTCTTCGCGGGACACGCTCAACTGCAGAGAACGAGACCCTGAAGCTTGTTCCCCTGGGTCTGCTGCCGCGGGTTGCAGTAATGTAACCAAGGCGGTCGCTGTCAGATACTGCAGAATCGGTTTTACACGCATAGTAAACCTCCTATTTAAGTAGTCGACCCTGACAAAAAACAAATACCCACCTCCACTACCGGGCAGCGTGGGCTTATGAGATAATTCTTGCAAACTTCAGCTTTTAGGTGTGTGCAAAAGAGCCATATTGTTAGCATGTGTGGCTTAGAGGGCTAAAAAAATTGGTGAAAGTGCCTTTTTAGGGCGAAATAAAAAGCATCCAGTACCTTAATATTCATTTTCTTACTTTCCAGGTGTATGCGGGCATGAAAAGGTTGATCGCATCTCTTTGGTGCCTTTCAAGAAGTTTCTTGACAGTAGAAGGTCAAATTTTAGATGTTCGACTAACTGCTTAATTACCACGCGAATCAAACACTTTTCCTTTTCCTCTTCTTTTCTCGCTAACAGGGATTATCTCTTTTTTACGCAGGCTTGGGTAAAATTATTTTCTTACCTTCTGCCACCCTCTTTTCCTGATTGCCTCGATCACATATGGCCTCTTCAATCTTGGGCTCTCTAACTTCGCTACCCATGTCAATCACTTCACCTGAGGTCTTGCTATCGTGAATGTTTTCTAGTGATTAGATTAATGCCGCCATTCGCTATAAAGACAAAAGGGACTTGGCTGCCATAATTATGCGGCTTATGATCCTAATCGCTGGCAACACAATACACTTGTGATTTATGCAAGCTATATATTTTTTTTCTATCATTTTTCTATTTTTTCAGTACACGCTCACACAGTGCGAAATCATCTTGAAAGATATCTAAAAGCCCCTCAGTTAATTTTCATGACGAGGTCAACAAAAGAATGCCGGTGTATTGAACGCAAAAATTTTTCTGCTTTTTGACCTTAAGCCGCTAATGAAATGGCGATAAAGCAAAGATTAAGTCGTATTTCTTTTCTATCTTGGTATAGGTTTGGTGCCACTGGGTGCTGTTATGTTTGGCGATTCTATTAAAGCAGTTAAAAATTTTTATCGCGAGCTTACCATCTGTTGGTGAAGTAATAAATAATTTTATCTTGTACTGTAGTGTCGATATTTACGGCTTTAGCTTCAATAGGATTGGTATCGAATTATATCGATACTTAGAAAATGTTTTCAATACCGAGCTCACCAATACGGGTGCAAAAATACACCCATTTTATGGGGTGGCAGGAAACTTTATTCTGGAAATATTTTAAGCCATAGAAGTCTTGATGGTAGGGAGAGTTTCTATTCAAATACAACATTTCCATCACTCAAATTTTCCAGTTATTTGAGGCTTGGTAGGCCAAAGGAAAGACGAGGAAGGAAGCTGTGGCGACCGATCCTGCCAGAATAGCAGCGTCCAAAAGTGTACTTAAAACCTGCCCAGAGAATTTGTTTTGAGAGCAGTAACAGTGAATCTGACAAATAAAGTTGATCAAGGAGGTCGGTGCCAAAAAAAGCTGTTTTGTTGTTGCAGATCGGTATCCGTGAGCATAATCATCCATGAACATTTCGACCGGGAGTTTGACTTAAAAGAGCGAAAATGGTCGAAATGGCTAAGCCGCACATCCTTGTTATCAATAATCTTAGCGGCTTTTCAGGGTGGACTAGTTAACTTTGTTGTAATGGTAAGTCAGGAAAGAACCTCATTGCATGGAGGTTGTTTTTGAGCCCATAAAAGGGATGGGAGTTGGGGGCGGCCGCTGATGTACCTCAGGCATTCTCAGGGCCCAGCGTCAAAGCAGATAAGCTGTCTATGCTAAAGCGAGGAGGGGTAGCTCTAGTCGGGTGTTAGCTGGGACTAAACAACAGCCCATAAAGCTTTACAGACTCAACAACGCTTTTAAAATTATTGGTACAATAGATACAGATATAAAATTCTTTCGTACTGAATATCGGAACATCTTTTAACTTTATCTCATTAAAAGCAATGCTTGAGGGCAAGCCGTCATCTTTCGTAACAGGCCAGGTAGCATCGTGTCGAGTCTTCAGTTTAAGCTAAAATGCAATGAGTAAAATGATAGGGCTGTCTGAACAACATTCACTATTCTCTGAAATTGACTTTAAGTATATACCGAGGAAAACTTGATGGTCAGATTAACATAAATCAACTTGCTAAATACTATGTTGCCGAAGCGTTTGGTGGCGAAAAGAATAGGAGGGTTCACGCTAAGCGAAATATCAGATTTCTCAACAGAGAGTACAGGAGCGGTTGCCTAGCTGATGCTACAAGGTTGGAGCATTGGAGAGTAAAGTGACAGGGCTTCCCCGGCACCTCTATTTACACAGCTCAATTTTATATTAGGGCTTAGTTGAGAGGCTTTACTGCCATTTCGATTAGACTTCTTTGTTGTAATGGCTCCACGCTTCACTGAGCAGGGGCTAGGTCTCTAAGGTGTAATAATTCAGACTTGATTTGACAGTTACCGGCTTTTCAGAAAGTGCTCTGATAGGTCAGGTTCAGTTTACGAGCTTTTCCTTCCAGATTTTTTTTGCACTGATTGAGGCGATTATTATTGTGCTATGTGAGCCATTTGACCAGATTCCCTTGAGGCTCATCTATAGATCTTGCGATACAATGAAGGTTAGTGGAATTCTTGTAAAATGGTTTTATGGAAGCGCTCGCAGATACTAATTACTTGTGGATGTCTGATTTTTGTCTTTATATGTTCTATCTCGTTCACACTCAGCTATAACTAATAATTTGGCCTAATTCTATCCGGGGGAAACATATATTCATTAACTTGGAATATCGCTCAATTTCCGCGTTTATTACGCTTACCAATACCTTAGTTCTGCGAGCATACTCAAGCTGAACCCCTGTTATCTATTATAATATACAGTTCTCTATTTTTTGCCGATGGGAGTTCCTTTAGCAGCCCCGCAATTGCCTCCAGCAGTGATCAGCCTTCTCAGGTTGTAAATCTGGTTTTGTTCTTTCTCACTTAGTTGGTGGTAGCATGATAAGGCCAATCGCTTGGTTGGGAGAGATGCCGAATTTGCCGACTAAGCTCTCCCTTTCCAATTGAACTTATTATCCGAAGACAAGAAAATTTATCCAGCCCAGTGTTTATGTCCATTGCCCCAGGTGTTTTCTTTAACACCGAACACATTTCGGATATAGGAGCTGGTGTGCTTTTTGGCGTCCTTCCCCACTATATAGCCCAAAAGACCAAATCCACTAATAATTGCTATGTTCGCTGCTAAGTTTGGTGAAAGAAGATCAACAGTTTTGTGTACAGAGGCTATCGCTTTCTCCACTTTATCGAATCCGGTAGCTGCAAGAAGGCCACCTGTTATACCACCGCCAACAGTAAATTTAGATCCAACTACCATAGCTCCATCTATCGCAGCTTGTCTTGCATCGGAGTTTTTTAAATCCATTCTATTATGTTTTGATCCTAACCAGCGTATACCCGCAGTTTCACATAGCTCTTTGAGTTTTTCCTCTTTTGTGTTTTTCCCCCGGGGATTAGAAAAGAAAACGCTTTGATTCTCCAGGGTATTTTGCATAGCAACCAATCTAGAAACGTTTGGCTGCTCAATCAGGTGTTGTAGAGCTTGAGCAAATGTGCCAGCGCCTTCGCCGTGTACTAGCCAGTTGATGGTGGCATTATTTGCCTGTGCCTGTTGGATAAGTGCAGCAAGTTTTCTACTATTGGATTTGGTCGAATGATCACGGTTTTGCCAAAATAGAGAGTAGTGTTTATTCCCTATATTTAGATCTTTGGGGTTTAGGGCGGCTTTGTAGGCAGGCACTATATGTTTAATAAGTAATCGGCCTGCCTCTTCCTTATCATCAAACGAACCACTAACTGCAGCGTAATGGGCATTATTCCAACGGTGATTGTAATCCATCAATCGCAATCGCCTAGAGTCAGTTGTCCATTCTTGCGTTATTCTATCCATTCTCACCCGGTAAAGTCCCGAGCTTTGATCTGTGTTATCTAAGGTATTGTCGCTGGTGACAGCAAGGAAGTGAATGCGAACATCACCTTGCGGAGTAATCAGGTAATTAATTTTTGCTCCGTCTATCTCTAAGTTTTTAGTACTTAGACTTCTACCTCCGGGGGTCGTTGCTAAACTATAGATAGCTCTTATTAAATTGGTTTTATAGTAGTTGCCAATATACTCATTCTTAATTGTCATCCAAGTGTCGTACAATTGTGAAGATACGAATACATTGCGGTTAATATTAGGACTTTCACCGCTGTTGACAACGGCAATCCAACGAAGTGTATTGTTTTTCATAGCTTGTCCTTGCTTAATGTAAAAATTAATCCAACCAAGCTGGCGGTGGGCTACCGGGCTTGGTAATAATTATATCTTCATCAAACTCACCACCTCTGTGCCACTCTGGATAAACCCAGGGCTCAAGTTCACGTTTAGTACTAGCTTTGTCGTTGGGTCGGTGTCGTTGTACTTCAGCAAGTTGTTTTTTTGTGTCTATACCAAGCTGTAAGCTAACGCTATTACAAACTGCATCGCGAATACTATTCATAGCAACTAAGCAGTGTTTAACTGGGGCATAGCCTAGATACCTAAAATTGAGCGTTAGATAGTGGGCTCTATCCAGGGGAATAAAGAAACTACTGGTAAAGTAGGTTTCATGATGGGGTTTTTTTTTTAGAACTTCTGGAGGGTTAAGGCGATGCCTCTCAAGAAAGATTGCTGTAGTCTCACCTAATTTATAGAGTTTCCAATTAACAGGAGCTTTTTGTACATGATCGTTAGGGTTGCCAGGGCCCCAGTAATATAGACAGCGCATAACAACCTGTTCAAAGTGCTTAGGGTTTAAGCAGCTCATACTGTAGGGTAGGGTGTCGTGACGATTTAAGATTAGTTTAAAATCAATAGTTCCAATGGGGCGGCTGCGCCAGATAGGTCCAATAATTTCCCAGCTTCGTTCCATTAAGCCCTGCCTGGCAACACCTTCACGCTCCATGTCTTCGCAATCACTATCATCATTATAATCACTATCGTCAAAAATATTGATTTTTTCAGGATAGTTCAATTTGAATTCTGCAAAGCTATCGTGACAAGTGTGAGGAGGGAGAAAAAATTCCACGCGGTTTCCTGAGAGATCAATGGAAATCTTCTCCCGTTCATTGCGATGTGGTATATAGGGGTGTCGGCGGGAAGCAAACAGACGCTCTAGCATTTGGAATAAATCCTTTGAGTACTTGCTAAGCATTATTCTAATCGACGAATATTTTTGATACATTAAAAATCTATCATTAAATTGAGATATTAGTCACATGAAAGTGCCGGCAAATTGAAATTTTTTGTACGATCGTTTTAACAACCCCTAATTGCCACTCTTATTAAGTCATACTTAGCTGTATATAAATGTAGTTACCTCGTTGAGGTGGACCAACTTTTCTACATTCTTGTTCACTCTACCGGCTCCCGATTTGATCTAAAATTGCTTAATATTTTGGACCTATGTACTCCCGTACTTACTGCTTTCTCTCCACGCGCTCCAGGTCTTCCCGCTCACAGTCGATTAGGTTTGCCCATTCATCGGCAAGGTGAGCCCCAATAACTGCCAGCTCTTGGCTGGTGGTTTTGTCCTCGGATATCTGGCTGATGCTCTGGAAGAGGGTGCGCAGCTTGTTTAGCGATTCCAGGCTGAGGTTTGCGATATCGATTGAACGGCCAAGAAAGTTATCGGCTTGAGGGGTAGATACAGCTGGGGCTTGGGTTTCCATGGCTTGGGCTCCTTGTATAAGTGAGCAGCTGCTCGGGAGGTTCCAATCTCAAATGGGCGGCGGGCTGGATGGGTTGGAACTACCGCTACAAGGGAACGGCAGGCAAAAGGCCCTCCAAACAACCCACCATAAAAAAGGTGAGAATAGGTGAGGTCTCAGGGCACAAAAAAACCGCATACAGGGGTAGGCGGCTTCGGGTCGTCTTGTAGTTTCGGGGTTCCAATTCCGGTTACGGATTTTGCCGCTACGCCTTCAGCATGCTTGCCCTGTGTAAATCCTTTTAATGCTAAGCATCGAATGGCCTGCCAATATTTTGCATTGATGTTTGGTTGTCCAATTTTTGGTGGAATGTTTACATAATCGATGTTAACGAGACACCACTTCTTTTAGATCCCAGTCATACGCCTGTTGCTGGTGTATAAACAGCACAATATGGTAGTAATTGCTCATTACTGCATAGGCACAAACGTCCAAGGCGAATATTTCCACGAGTTCCAGAATACGATTTTCTATCCACTGCCGACGATGCTCAAAGCCCTGGCCGATACGCTCGTCGCGTCCACACAAAAAAGTGCGGCGTACACAACGGGAAACGCAGTGATAGTAGGGCGTTGTGCATGGATCGATCAGGCTTGATCTTGGTTTAGTCACACCTGCGTCTTTACTGTATATATAATCAGAGTTCTGTATAGGGTGATGAGATTTGCAAGTGTGTGGCGTAGAATGCTTTAGCTTCTGTGGGTGTCCCGTTACGCCTTTTATGTGCGTTACTTCAATCGGGAGTATCGGTGCTCGGGAATTCTGTGGTGGGGGCGATACAAATCCTGTTTGGTCCAATCTATCGAGAAACAGTTTGCCCGGCGGGTGACGAAAAAGCTACTGGGCCGCCCGCGTATGGCTTAACCATAAATGTGGGTATTCCTAACACAGTATTGATCTGCCCCCACTTATTTTGAAGGCTCCGACAGGCATTGAGCCTGTCGGGTGAAAAACGTCCAGCGCCTAGCGTGCTGCTAAAAGAGAAATCGAGACTATCTATTGCTAGTCACTTTTTAGAGCCGACGTACATCGCAAATAACCGAAGGCCGATGGTAATTAAGACAAGCATACTTGGTGCTGTATGAGCGGGCATTGCCTTTAATTGGGTGACTTCTCTTTGAATGGTCATTGTTTGATGTGGATTGGACTGGTGCTTTGAAATCTGGATGACGTTTTTCTGAAGTAATTTATCGAACGACTCGATTTCTCCCGCAAGCATGTCCAGGAGTTCCAATTCGGTTTTGCCATCCCATGGTAGCTGTTTCCTATATGCGTCAACTGCTTTACCAAGCTTTTTCCATTCTTCTGCGAGGAAGGCTTCAAGTGATGAGAGTGTCCTAAGTTTCGAGTTCATGGATTGATTGGCTCGGTAGGCGTTTTGTCCATGAGCGCCGCTCGCCATTATTCCACCAAAGTGCTGTACGTTATGCTTGGCGGTATTTAGGTTGCGGCTAATTAAGTTGAGTTGATCCAAGGTGTGAACCAGAGTCTGATCAAATCTTGGATCTTTATTCTTAATCGCTACCAGCGCGGTGTTAACCAGTCGACTCACCTGTATCTTGGTTGCATGTTCGTTGATAGACATATCCTTTTATCCTCGTATATCCATTGAAGAATGTGTTCTACCTCTCTGATTTGAGATGCATGTGCCACATTCATTTTTTTCCTTGATGAATACGCGAATTCTAAATCAAATCTGCCGAGTGTCGTGGTCGAATAGAGTACGGGCCATTGCACGGAAGTCGCGGACGGTCATGGTTTCGCTGTCATAGCCCAGTGACCTGAGCGCAGTCCTCACACCGGTATCAGACAGTGGACGGCTCTGGCCATCGAGCTGATGGGAAAATATATTTGCCATGGCCTGTTAGCGGCTCCAGTTCTTGCCGTAAGGCTAGAGCTTGTTCAGCAAGAGGGATAATGTGCAGCTGGCCCATTTTCATTTTTTCGATGGGCAGTTCTATGTGCTTGGCATCTCAACTGATATCCGTCCGCTCAAGTTTTCGCAATTCTCCAGGGCGGCAGAATAGGAGAGGGGGTAGTTTTAGGGCTGCTCTTACTACTGGGGTGCCCTGGTATTCATCTATGGCAGTTAGTAGGCGCCCAACTTCAGCAGGGTCTGTAATTGCTACCAGGTGCTTTTTCCTGGTGGCGGTGAGTGCGCCGGGTCAATCCCGCGTACCTACTTGCCTTCCGGCAATTTGATGGGGGCAGTGGCGCAAACCTGCTCGTAGGATGGTCCAGATAAGCAAAAGCCCCAGAAACACTAGGTTTGCGGGGCTTTTGTGGGCTGTCTGAGACAGCGATTTGGTGGAGATGGCGGGAGTCGAACCCGCGTCCGTCAGCACTCTGCCAGAGGCTCTACATGCTTAGCTCCGTCAATTGATTTAACCCATTACAGCCCGGCGGTCAGGACGTATAGGGCGATCCCGTAAGTTGTTTAACCGCTTGCCCACGGACATGGCTTGCGGCGATCCAGTTCTGTATAACAGTCTACAGCGCGATACTGGAACCTTGCTGAAGACTGCTAAGGGACGAACCCTTAGTTAGTGCTTCACAAGCTGCTTACGCAGCGAGTTGGGCACCGTAGTTGTCGTCGTTGGCAACTAATAAAATACAGCTTTGGATTTACGTGATTCGCTGCCATCACGGCATGCACCCAAGGTTTCGTCACCGGCGTCGAATCCAAGTCATCCCCGATAAGAAACACTTTCGTGTGTCATCTAAGTATACCTCAAACTTGGGCATTGCAATAAATTTTTATGCGCCAGGGATTTTTTGGGAGCTTTGATGAGGGGGCAGGGGGGCGAGTGGGGAGTCCCGGCAGCGGTGGCCGCCGGGACTGTAAGAAAAGGCCTTACAGTATCGATTGGGCGAAGGCTACCAGGATCAGCAGTGGGCATACGATGCGCACATACCAGGGCCAGATTTTCCAGAACAGGGTGTGTTCAATGCCTTCGTGGCCTTTCTTCAGTTCGCTCAGCAGCTGGTCACGGCGCCAGATCCAGCCGGCAAAAATACACAGGGCAATACCGAGTAGAGGCTGACCGTATTCGGTACTGATGCTGACTGCCAGTCCAAACAGGCTGTCGAAGTTGTAAATGATGGTGCTGCTGATGGCAAAGATCACCAGGCCCACCACCGGAGTGGCAATACGGCGGGGGATGCCCAGGTTCTCGATAGAGAAAGCCACCGGTACTTCCAACATAGAGATAGAGGAGGTGAGGGAGGCGATCACCATCAGGGCAAAGAAGGCAATGGCGACGAACACACCGGCTTCACCCATGGTATCGAATAGGGCTGGTAGTACCTGCAGGATCAGGTTGGGCCCTGCGATCAGGGCGCCGTCGGCAGCGAAGATCTGGGTGCCGGCTTCCTGGGCCACATACATGGCGGGCAGGATCAGCAGGCCGGCGGTGAAGGCGATGCCTACGTCGATCAGGGTCACCAGAGCGCCGAGGCGCGGCAGGCTCTCCTGCTGGCTCAGGTAAGAGCCGTAGATCAGCATGGTGCCAACACCCAGGGAAAGGGAGAAGAAGGCCTGGCCCATGGCAGAGATCAGCAGCTTCGGGGTGAAGTGACTGAAGTCTGGCATCAAGTACACCTCCAGGCCGGTAAAGGCGCCGGGCTGGGTGAGTACATAGGCGATCAAAAGCAGCAGCAGGATAATCAGCGAGGGCATCAACAGGGTGGACCAGCGCTCGATGCCCTTCTCCACACCACTGGCAATAATCAGCATGGTGAGACCACTGAAAATTGCGGTAAAGATCAGATTGCGTTGGGTACTGTTTTCAGTGAGCCATTGGACGGCTTCCTGAGCGCCAAACAGGGCGGCGAAAGGCTCGGCCAGGTGAGCCACCATCCAGCCGGCCACAATGGCGTAAAAGCTCAGAATCAGGGAGGCTACCAAGATGCCGACAAAGCCGGTAAGGCTGCCGAAGAAGCGGCTGACAGGGCCAATGGAGATGGCGCGCAGTGCCTGTACCATATTGCGCCGTGCGTAGCGGCCAATGGTAAGTTCGGCCATCAACGCCGGGTAGGCGAGGGCGAAGGCCAAAAACAGATAGGCCACGACAAAGGCGGCGCCGCCGTTGCTGGCGGCTTTAGTGGGGAAGCCCCAAATGTTGCCGAGGCCTACGGCGGACCCGGCGGCGGCCATCAAAAAGCCAATATTCGAGCTGAATTGTCCTCGGGGTGCACTCATACTAAATCCCGTAATTATTCTTCTAATGGTTTTTGTGCACTACTTGTGCGTGGCGCGCATCAGGCGCTGCTTCTCGCGGTTCCAGTCACGTTTCTTCTCGGTTTCCCGTTTATCGTGCATGGCCTTACCCTTGGCCAGGCAGATTTCGCACTTAACCAGATGCCCTTTCCAATACAGCGCGGTGGCAACCACGGTGTGGCCTTTTTGCTCCACGGCGGCGATCAGCTTGGACAGCTCACGCTTGGTGAGCAGCAGGCGGCGGGTGCGGTCGGGCTCGGTCACATAGTGCGTGGAGGCGCTGGCGAGCGGCTGGATATTGGAACCCAGCAGCCAGGCTTCGCCATTTTTGAAAATGACATAGCTGTCGGTGAGCTGGGCTTTGCCCTCACGACAGCTTTTCACTTCCCAGCCCTGCATCTCAACGCCCGCCTCAAACTTCTCCTCGATGAAGTAGTCGTGACGGGCCTTCTTGTTGAGGGCGATGGTATTGGATGTTTGCGCTTTCTTTTTCTTGGCCATGAAAACTTCTAATGACTAGATAAAACTGTGTCCAAAAAACTTCAGGGCCACGGTGTTGATAAAGATCAACAGCAGTATCAACGGGATAAAGGTGCCCAGGGAGAAGTTTACGTATTTTTGTGAGAAAGAGCCGGCAAAGGCGGGGTCGCCTTCCTGTAGCTCTTTGTCAAAGTTGGCTTTCTTCCACTTGTAGATCACAAACAGACATACCAGCAGGCCGTTTAAGGGCAGGATGGTGTCGTAGAAAATGATCTCTACCAGATCGAAGAAGGACTTGTTGACGCCGGCCAACTGTACAAATTCAGTGAACCAGTTGACCATGCCAAAGGAGACGGCGCAAGCGATGGCCAGTACAAACTGTACTCCGGCAACCCAGTAAATGGCTGTTTTACGCTCCATATCGCGCTCGTCGCGCAGGGTGGCGATGGGTACTTCGATAATGGAAACCAGCGAAGTGATCGCGGCCACTAGTACCAAAAAGAAGAACACGGCGGCCACTGCGCTGGCTCCGGTATAACCGATGCTGTCCTGCAGGGCGAGGAAGATCTTCGGCAAAAACAGGAAGATCATACCGGCGGAGGATTCGCTCAGCTCGGAGGGATCAATCTGCGGGTTGAAGTGGAAAATACTGGGCAGAATCAACAGGCCCGCGGTAAATGCCACCAGAGTATCAGTGATGGCAACGGCGCGGGAGGAGCCGGGGATAGAGTCCCGCTTCTTCATATAAGAGCCGTAGGTGATCATGATGCCCATACCCAGGGAAAGCGAGAAGAAGGCCTGGGCCATGGCTTTGCTCACTACATTGCCATCAATCTTGCTGAAATCTGGTACCAGGTAGTACTTCACTCCCAAGAGGGCGTTGTCCAGGGTCAGAACAAAAATGACCAAGCCCAGCAGCATCACAAAAAGCATCGGCATCAGGGTTTTTGCCGCGCGCTCAATACCGTCTTTTACGCCCATAGCGAGAATGGCATTAATAATCAGCATTAATACCACCAGGTAAATAAATACCTTGGGGGTGTTGATAAAGTGGATAAAGAAATCGGGCGTGGCGAGCAGGTTGAGGTTGCCAGTGACGGTTTCAACTAGGTACCCGAGTACCCATACGGTGACCACCAAATAAAATACGGCAATCATAAAAGGCGTGATTAGGGCAAACCAGCCGGGAATGCGCCACAGATGTGAACCGTTGGAGAGCTGGCGATAGGCGCCAACCGGGTCTTTATCAGAGCGGCGCCCCAGAGCCAGCTCCGCCATCATGACTGGCAGACAGATCAGGAAAACGAAGAGCGCATAGACCAGCAGGAAAGCACCGCCTCCGCTCTTGGTGGCCGCTACGGGGAATGCCACCAGATTACCAATGCCAACTGCGGAACCAGCTGCGGCTAGGATAAAGCCCAGCCTTGACCCAAAATGCTCTCTCACTGCGGTCATAGTACTCTCGCTATTATTTTTTATCAGATACAGCTTGTCATTTTTGTTATTCCGACGGGGTCGGGTTTGTCCCGCCGGCAAAAAATGCGATTGTTACAGGAATTGTCTTGCTTGAGTAGCGCCGACTGGCAAAATTAGCGGCCGAACGACAATCCCAGGCGATTTAGCCTGGCGGACTGGATTAGACAACAGGAATGACTGAAATAGAGCGCAGCGCGCTGGTGATGTACAGCGCGGAACAAATGTTTGATCTGGTCAATGATGTGGCCAGTTACCCGCAGTTTTTACCGGGGTGCCGCGGTGCCGAAATCCTCTACCGGGATGAAGAAACCCTGGAGGCGCGTCTGGATTTATCGCGCGCGGGTATTCGCCAGAGTTTTACTACACGCAACCAATTGATGCGTCCAACCAGTATGACTCTGACCCTGGTGGATGGGCCTTTTGAGAATTTTACCGGGCACTGGACATTTACTCCCTTGGCGGAAAGTGCCTGCAAGGTGACTTTCTCTCTGTCTTTCTCTATGAAAAGCCGCTTAATCGCCGCGGCTGCGGGCAAATTGTTTAGCGATCTGGCCAATCAAATGGTGGCGGTGATGTGTACGCGCGCTGAGGAAATTTATGGGAAGCCCCAATGACGGAAGAAAAAACGATTTCGGTGGAGGTGGTGTACGCGTTGCCACACGAGCAGCGCTTGATGCGCTTGCTGGTAAAAGAGGGGACCACCGCGAGAGAGGCTCTGATTCGCTCGGGTATTCCCAAAGAGTACCCGGAAGTAGACCCGGACACGGCCAAAATGGGTATTTTTGGTCAGGTGTTGGGTAGTAAGGGTTTGGCGCCGGCGGAAAGCTATGAGCTGCAACCGGGCGACCGTGTTGAGGTGTATCGCCCGCTGATCGCTGACCCGAAGGAGGCGCGCAAGCAGCGCGCCGAGAAGGCCAAGCGATTGGCCGAAAAAAAGAAAGACGCTGAGGGCCCGGAGGCTTAAGGCCAGCCTGCCGGCTGCCAGTCGCCACTGGTGGCCACCAGGGAATCCTCTTCAAAATAAACGCTAAAGCGTTTCTGAATGATTTTGCCCTTCTTGTCGCGAACGCGGTTGATATAGTCCCAGCGGTTGGGATTGTAAGTGTCTTCCAGCAGCGGAGTGCCGAGAACAAATTGTACCTGGCGGCGGGTCATACCGGGCTTCAGCTGGTCGACCATCTCCTGGGTAATGATATTGCCCTGCTGTACCTCAATGCGGTGCACACCGGGAAACTTAACCAGTGTGCAGGCTCCGAGAAGGGCGCACAGGCTGGCAATGGCGATAAATTTCAGGCTAGGCGGCATTCATTGCTCCATTATGTTCTTTCATACGGCATCTCTGGCACCGATATTTAACGGCTAACCGGAATAGGCCCCTGTATACAGGGAAAGTTCCCTCCCGCTGCGATTTCCCCTTGTCTGGGTAGCTGGGGTTCCGCTGACTCCGTTCGGCATGGGATAATACCCGAAGAGTCGGCTCGCTGACAGGCGGGAATCTGTGGTCTTATTCGGGTATAGACCTCTTCAGTGGGCTGATGCAAGTAAAGACAATTCATAAATCCTGTCGGGAAATATCTATTCATGTCGAACGAAAACCAGGAATTGCGCAAGGCCGGTCTGAAGGTCACTCTGCCGCGGGTTAAGATTCTGCAGTTGCTTGAAAGCACCAGTGAGCAGCACCTGAGTGCTGAAGATGTGTATAAGCTACTGTTGGAAGCGGGGGAGGATGTCGGGCTGGCTACCGTCTACCGGGTGCTGACCCAGTTTGAGAGCGCGGGCCTGGTTGTTCGTCACAACTTCGATGGCGGCCATTCCGTATTCGAGCTGGATCGCGGAGATCATCACGATCATATGGTGTGCACTGATACCGGAAAGGTCATCGAGTTTCACAATGAGGAAATCGAAGAGTTACAGCGCCAGATCGCCGAAGAGCATGGCTATGAGCTGACAGGTCACAGCTTGGTGCTGTATGTGAAGGCGAAAGAGAAGTAAGCCTATCGGGTGCGGCGGCCGCCGCACCCATTACATGCCCGCTTACTGCTGAGGTTGGCAGGGCGGAGTATAAAGTTCCGGGAATTTCCCGACTTTATCCGCGTAAAACTCCCTGAGTTTATTCAGTTCCGCTTCCAGGTTTTCCCCCAGTTGCGCAATAGGGCCAATGCCCACTTCTTTTTTGGAAAAGTTGATAAAGCCCAATACCAGCGGCACCTTGGCGCTGCGTGCAATATGGTAAAAGCCGGATTTCCAGCGCTCGCTCAAGCCGCGGGTGCCTTCGGGAGGAATGGCGATGATCAGTTCCTTGCGCAGCTTGAACTGGCGGACGGTGGCATCCACCAGGTTGTTGGCCTTGCTGCGGTCCACGGCGATACCGCCAAACCAGCGCATGGGGCCTCCGAGGGGGAATTGGAACAGTTTGTCCTTACCCATCCACTGCGGAGTCATCTTCAGTTTAAGTGCGGCCAGAATAAAGTAATAGCCGTCCCAATTCGTGGTGTGAGGAGCCCCGATCAAGACATATTTTTTCAGCTTCAGGGATTGCTGATCGCCTTTGACGCGCCAACCGTGCAGCTTCAGCAGTAGCTTGGCTACTTGGCGCAGCATCGGTGTGACAATCGGGGTATTAAAAATCGTTCTCTGCATAAACTCGGCCGATACTACTCAAACAAAGTCAAACAAGCGGCCCAGTATATGGTGACTTTCGCTGCCACACCCAGTCATATTTGGTCTATTTGTCCTAAAACGGCATTTATCACCGGCTGGCCGGCTATTTTGCCGGATTGTTGGCGGTTATTTATTGATCTACACGCAATGATTGCCCACCTCCTCAGTGGGAGAGGTGGGCTGTCTTGCTGGTCAGTTCGATAATGCGTTCGGTGGCTTGTCTTGGTGGTTTGTCTCGATGGCTTGTAATGGACGTTGGGTTCAGCTCATAGCGCCCTGGTCAACATCTCTTCCGCGTGAGCCAGTGACTGGGGGCTGGGTTGTCCGCCCAGCATGCGCGCGATTTCCTCGCGGCGCTCCTCATTTTTTAGCTCACGCAGGGCGACAAACGCCTGTTCTCCATCGCTGTGCTTCTCTACCAGATATTGGCGGTGGGCCCGCGCCGCCACCTGTGCCAGATGGGTGACACAAATCACCTGGCCGCTGCAGCCATTGCGGGTCTCACCAAGCTGGCGCAGCAGACGGCCAACCACATCACCGGTGGCACCACCAATGCCCACGTCCACCTCATCAAAAACCAGGGTGGGGGTGCGCGAGGTCTGTGCCGTGACCACCTGAATGGCGAGACTCACCCGGGAAAGCTCACCACCAGAGGCAATTTTACCCAGGGGGCGCGGTGGCTGGCCGGGGTTGGTGGAAATCAGTATTTCCACCTCTTCCAAGCCGTGGCTGCAGGGTTTATCCAGAGCCTGTAGGGCAAGTTCGACCTTGGCGTGGGGCATAGCCAGATCCACCAGCTGTCGGTTTACCGACTCGGCGAGTGTTAACGCCGCCTGTTGCCGCAACTTGCTCAGCTTTGTGGCGACAGTGCGAAATTCCTTTTCTAACTTGCTGCAGGTGTCGGCGAGGCGCTCCAGGGTGTCCTCGGTGCCGATATCGTCCAGCTCCTCTTGCAATTGTCGCTGAAGAGCAGGCAGCTCACTGGGCTGCACGCGGTGCTTGCGCGCAGATTGATAAATTGCGCTGAGGCGCTCTTCAACTTCGGCGAGCCGCTCAGGGTCCATCTCGAAACGGTCGATATGCCGGGATAGGGTGCCGGCCGCTTCATCAATCTGGATGCGAGCGCTATCGAGCATTTGCGCCACTTCAACTAAGGCCGGCGCCTGCTCGGGCATGGCGGAAAGCAGTTGCAGGGCGCGGTGCAGTTGTTCGGCAATATCCCCCTCACCACCGGACAAAAGTGCGGCGAGTTGATAGCTGCCATTAAGAATGTCGCCGGCATTAGCCAGCTGCCGTTGCTCACTCTCCAGCGCTTCTATCTCTCCTTCACTCAGATCCAACTGCTCCAGTTCACGCAGTTGGTACTGTAACAGGGTTCGTCGGGCCTCGGCCTCCTCGGCGCTGTCGGCCAGATTGCGGTAGCGGCGGTACTGGTCCTGCCAGGTCTTATAGCGGCTGCGGGTTTCGGCGGTCAGCTCTTGGGCTTGGGCGAACTCGTCGAGCAGGCGGCGGTGGGTTTCTTTTTTAAGTAGGGATTGGTGTTCGTGCTGGCTGTGGATATCAATCAACTGCTCGCCTAGGGCGCGCAGCTGCAGCAGGGTGACTGGCTGGCCGTTGATGTATGCCCGTGAGCGGCCATCGGCACCGAGAGTGCGCCGCAGTATGACTTCCTGCCCGCTATCCAGCTCCTGGGATTGGAGCCAATCGCTCGCACTGGGGTAGCTGGAGATATCGAAGGTGGCACAGATATCGGCGCGCCGGGCACCTGCGCGCACCAGTTCGGCGCTGCCGCGGCCGCCCAGGGCGAGCCCTAGGGCATCCAATGTGATGGATTTTCCCGCGCCGGTCTCGCCGGTGAGCGTGCTGGTTCCGGGACCGAACTCCAACTCCAGTTGGTCCACCAGGGTGAATTGGCTGATAGACAGGTGCAGCAACATAGGTATCGCTTTTATGTCCTTATTGTATCGATAGGCTCGCGGCCCACTTTGTAGTGGTTATTTATACAGTATCCCCATCCGGTTAGCTATAGGGGCTGGGCCACATTACCCTGCCGGAATGCCTGGGCGCTAAAAACCACTTGAACTGTGCGGGGATGGCCCCATATAGCCCCCAGAGCCCGCGGGACGGGCCCAACTCATTACTGACAGAGTCGACGCGACGGAGAAAGCAGTGGCCAGAGAGCGCAGCGAAGAAGATCAGATTACCGAGGGGGTGCAGCCGGAAGCCCTGGCTGATGAGCACCTGACAAGGGCAGACGAGGCGGTTTCCGCGGAGATTGAAGACCCCTCCGCAGCCGAGCGAGAGCAGGCTGAAGAAGCCTTGCACGAAGAAGCTGAAAGTGCAGATGCGCTGCACGATGAAATTATCAAACTGCAAGAGCAGTTAACGGTGCAGAAAGACCTCGCCCTGCGCGCCCAGGCCGAGGAGCAGAATGCTCGCCGTCGTGCTCAGCAAGATGTGGAGCGCGCACGCAAATTTGCAGTAGAAAAACTACTGCAAGATTTACTGCCGGTTGTAGACAACCTGGAGCGTGCCCTCGCCACTATCGATACCAAAGATGAAGCCAACAAAGCGCTGGTGGAAGGTATCGAGCTAACCCACAAATCTTTCGTCGATACCTTGACGAAAAATTCCGTGGAAGTTGTCGATCCGGCCGGCGAGCCCTTCGACCCGGAATTGCATCAGGCTATGACCCAGGTGCCGAACGGGGAGGTGGAGCCAAATACGGTGATGGACGTGTTTCAAAAAGGGTATCGCCTCAACGGTCGCCTGGTGCGCCCGGCCATGGTGGTGGTTAGCAAAGCGCCGTAACGGCAGGTGTGGAAAACGGCCTTGAATTTTATCGGCCGGCACCAATATAGCTGACAACAGAAGAATTATTCGCGCGTTGTAGACAGAACAAATCTGGCAGCGCGCATCAATCGAGGATTTTACAAATGGGAAAAATTATCGGCATCGACCTGGGTACCACCAACAGCTGTGTGGCGGTACTGGATGGTGACAAAGCGCGTGTAATCGAGAACGCCGAAGGCGATCGTACTACACCTTCTATTGTTGCCTTCACTGACGACAACGAAATCCTGGTGGGCCAGTCCGCCAAGCGTCAGGCGGTGACCAATCCCCAGAATACCCTGTTTGCGGTTAAGCGTTTGATTGGCCGTAAATTCAAGGACGACGTTGTCCAGAAAGATATTAAGATGGTGCCCTACACCATCACCGAAGCCGACAACGGCGACGCTTGGGTAGAAGTGAAAGGCGATAAAAAAGCTCCGCCGCAGATCTCTGCCGAAGTCCTGAAAAAAATGAAGAAAACCGCGGAAGATTTCCTCGGCGAGAAAGTTGAAGCTGCAGTAATTACCGTACCGGCTTACTTTAATGACTCCCAGCGTCAGGCCACCAAAGACGCCGGCCGCATCGCT
The DNA here is from genome assembly GCF_056160005.1 of Microbulbifer sp. ABH2_005. Classification (NCBI taxonomy): domain Bacteria; kingdom Pseudomonadati; phylum Pseudomonadota; class Gammaproteobacteria; order Cellvibrionales; family Microbulbiferaceae; genus Microbulbifer; species Microbulbifer sp. ABH2_005. The sequence continues at coordinate 588,723 of NZ_JBSWWI010000001.1, forward strand.
GGCCTGGATGTGAAGCGTATTATCAACGAGCCGACTGCCGCTGCACTGGCCTACGGCCTGGACAAGCAGGGTGGCGACCGCACCGTAGCGGTATACGACCTGGGCGGTGGTACTTTCGATATCTCCATTATCGAAATTGCGGACGTCGATGGTGAGAAGCAGTTTGAAGTACTGTCCACCAACGGTGACACCTTCCTCGGTGGTGAAGACTTCGACCTGCGCCTGATCGAATACCTCGCAGACGAGTTCAAGAAAGACCAAGGCATCGACCTGAAAGGCGACCCCCTGGCAATGCAGCGTCTGAAAGAAGCTGCAGAAAAAGCCAAGATCGAGCTGTCCTCCAGCCAGCAGACCGAAGTGAACCTGCCGTACATCACTGCAGACGCCACCGGTCCCAAGCACTTGGTGGTTAAGCTGACCCGCGCCAAGCTGGAAAGCCTGGTGGAAGAGCTGGTAACCCGCTCTCTGGAGCCGGTGAAAATTGCCCTGCAGGACGCCGACCTGTCCGCCTCTGGCGTAGACGAAGTGATCCTGGTTGGTGGTCAGACTCGTATGCCGCTGGTTCAGCAAAAAGTCACCGAGTTCTTCGGCAAAGAGCCACGCAAAGACGTTAACCCCGACGAAGCCGTTGCCATGGGCGCTGCTATTCAGGGCGCGGTATTGTCCGGTGACGTGAAAGACGTACTGCTGCTGGACGTAACCCCGCTGACTCTGGGTATCGAAACCATGGGTGGCGTTGCGACTCCGCTGATCGACAAGAACACCACTATCCCGACCAAAAAGTCCCAGGTGTTCTCTACTGCGGAAGATAACCAGACTGCGGTAACCATTCACGTGGTGCAGGGTGAGCGCAAGCAGGCTTCCCAGAACAAATCTCTGGGTCGTTTTGACCTGGCCGATATCCCGCCGTCCCCCCGCGGTGTACCTCAGATCGAAGTGACCTTCGATATCGATGCCAACGGCATCCTGCATGTACACGCGAAGGACAAGGCGACTGGCAAAGAGCAGTCCATCGTGATCAAGGCCTCCTCCGGTCTGTCCGAGGATGAGATCGATAAGATGGTTCAGGACGCCGAGGCGAATGCCGAAGCGGACAAGCAGTTCGAGGAGCTGGTGCAGACCCGCAACACCCTTGACGGCCTGATCTCTGCCACCAAGAAGACCCTGGAAGAAGCTGGTGACAAAGCCACCGCTGAAGAAAAGTCTGCGATCGAAGCGGCGATCAAAGAAGCGGAAGAGGCGGTGAAAGGTAACGACAAGGCTGCTATGGAAGCCGCTACCACCAAGCTGACCGAAGCTTCCGGCCCGGTTGCGCAGAAGATGTACGCCGAGCAGGCCCAGGCCGCTGGCGCTGAAGGTGCCGCTGGTGCAGGCGCTCAAGGTGAACAGCAGCAGTCCTCCGCTGGCGACGACGCGGTTGACGCCGAGTTCGAAGAAGTGAAGGACGACAAGAAAGAAGGTAAGTAAGCGTTCGCTTGCATTTCCGGCGGCAACTTTTACAGTAGCTGCCGGAGAACTTCAGGGGCGCGGCGCCTTACTTTCAGAGGCCCGCGCCCTGTGTTGTTTCAGGTATCCGTCAAAATTTGCTGTGATTGTGCAGTTTGGCGGTGCTCCGCACGCGGAGTTTAGTTAGAAACCGAGAAGTAGAAAGAGTTTGGCCGTTCTTGATGCCGGACCAGAGAACATAGTTTTATGTCGAAACGCGATTATTACGAAGTCCTCGGCGTCGAGCGCGGCGCCTCGGATGCAGAGCTGAAGAAAGCCTACCGCCGGGTGGCGATGAAGTTTCACCCGGACCGCAACCCCGATGATGCGGAAGCCGAAAACAAATTCAAGGAGGCCAATGAGGCCTACGAGATACTGTCCGACTCACAGAAGCGTGCGGCCTACGACCAGTTTGGCCACGCCGGTGTGGAAGGCCAGATGGGTGGTGGCGGCGCCGGTGGTTTTGGCGGCTTCTCCGACATCTTCGGCGACGTATTTGGCGATATTTTCGGTGGGGGCGGTGGCGGCCGTCGCGGCGGCCCTGCGCGTGGTTCCGATTTGCGCTATGACCTGGAACTAGACCTGGAAGATGCGGTGCGTGGCACCACGGTCAAGATTCGCGTACCGACTCTGGCTTCCTGTGATACCTGCCATGGTTCTGGTGCCAAGCCCGGTTCTTCACCGCAGACCTGTGGTACCTGTGGCGGTGCTGGCCAGGTGCGTATGCAGCAGGGTTTCTTCTCCGTTCAGCAGACCTGCCCGAATTGTCGTGGGCGCGGCTCTATTATTTCCGACCCCTGTGGCAGCTGTCACGGTCGCGGTCGAGTAGAGGAAACCAAAACTCTGTCGGTGAAAGTGCCGCCCGGTGTGGATACTGGTGATCGTATTCGCCTGTCTGGTGAGGGTGAAGCCGGTCCCGATGGCGGCCCCGCTGGCGATCTGTATGTGCAGGTCGTGGTGAAGGAACATGAGCTGTTCCAGCGCGATGGCAAGAACCTCTACTGTGAAGTGCCAATCAGCTTCTCCGCCGCTGCGCTCGGTGGCGAGCTGGAAGTACCGACGCTCGATGGCAAGGTAAAACTGAAAATCCCCGCTGAGAGTCAGACCGGCAAGCTATTCCGTCTGCGTGGCAAAGGGGTAACCCCTGTGCGCGGTGGCGCCACTGGCGATCTGCTGTGTCGGGTTGTTGTGGAAACACCAGTGAACCTCTCCAGCAAGCAAAAAGAGCTGCTGCAGGAGTTCGCCAACACCCTCAGTGAGAAGAAAAATGCGCCTCGTCAGACCGGTTGGTTCGAAGGGGTGAAGAACTTCTTTGGCGATATGAAGCTTTAATTCTAAGCGCGTATCCCTAATCGCTATTCGACTATCGGCAACCTAAAGCTTGTCGTTGCTTTACTGACGAGCGCCTTTGAGAGGTTGTGAGAGGTCAAAAGTAGGAAGAATAGCGAAAGCTAGCCCGGTGTCCCTGCCGGGTTAGTTGCCTTGGGCAGATCGAGCCCTCAGGCGAGCAGCCAGCTCCATCAAAAATTCGTGCTGAATCTTTCCCAGTTCCTTCATTTGTTGTTGTTTTAGTATCCCTTCCAGCTCTTTGTTTGTTTGGCCGGTGATCGTGGCCAATTGCGCACCGATTTCCCCGCGCTGCTTAGGAGTCAAAGTCAGTTTAGGGTTGTTCAATACGCCATAGCGTTCCAGTACGGCCTTTTTTTCTGCAAGGCTCTTTTGCATGATGGGCAGCACTACTTTTTCCTGGCCAGGGGTGAGCTGCAGACGCAGCGTCACCCAATCTGTTATGTCGTCATACTTCTCCCAAAAGTCTGGGTTTGTACTTTGCTGTTGTGCGGATACGGGCGCACTGCCAAAGGCCAGGGTTAAAGAGATAACCACCACCAATAAATGTGGCAGGTGGTTTGATCGAATCATAAGTCGCATGTTGGCGCTCCATTTACCCCTCTGGATTAAGCCTAGCATCGCGGTTTGTCATCGCTTTCACTGAGTTGCAGTTAGTTGGTAATAAAGTTGTGCCTTGTTATTTCTTCATGCAGCAAACTCATGGCCAGATTAAGATCAGGTATAAGTGATCACTTTTAAAGGCGTTGTTTTTGTAGCTGCCCTCAGGAAGAGCGGGGTAAGATTCGCAACCTTATGGGCGTAGACAGGAGTGTTGTTGTGGCGGTAAAGATAGCGATCAGCGGATTTGGTGGGCGAATGGGCCGGGCTCTGGCGGAGGCACTGACGCTCACTGGGGAAGCGGAACTCAGCGCCGCTGTTGTCCGGCCTGGTTCCAGCCTGGTGGGGGCCGATGCCGGTGAAGTAGCGGGCTTGGGCCGTAATGGTGTCGCCATTGTGGATAACCTAGAAAAAGCCGAGTTTGATGTGTTGATCGACTTTTCCGCGCCTCTCGCGACCCTATCAAATACTGCTTATTGCGCCACTCACGGTCGCCCCATAGTGATAGGCACTACAGGATTTACCGCGGAACAGAAAAGCGAAGTACTCGCACACGCTAAAAAAATCCCACTGTGCCTGGCTAGTAATTTTTCCACAGGTGTAAACCTGTGTTTTAAATTGCTGGAGACCGCTGCAAGGGTAATGGGTGAGGATGCGGATATTGAAATCGTCGAGGCCCATCACCGTCACAAAGTAGATGCCCCCTCGGGCACGGCTCTCAGTATGGGTGAAGTGGTGGCCGAGACCCTGGGGCGTGATCTCGACAAAGTGGCGATCTACGGTCGCGAGGGGCAGACTGGTGCACGGGAGCGCGATACCATCGGCTTTGCCACCGTGCGAGGAGGGGATGTGGTCGGTGAGCATTCGGTGATGTTTCTCGCCGAAGGCGAGCGAGTTGAAATCAGCCATCGCGCCAGCAGCCGTCTTTCTTTTGCCCGCGGCGCGGTGCGTGCCGCACTGTGGCTGAGCGGCGATGATTACTCGCAACGCGCCCCTGGCCACTACGATATGCGCGATGTGCTGGGATTAAAATAATTTTTCCTCTGCAATAGTTTTATTAGTGGGTTAGCCTCGGGTTAACTTCGTAGACTCTACCCATAAGCTGATCGGCAATATGGGTTAAATCAATGCTGTAAATTGGCGAGGCCTGGCCTCGCAAGGGATGACAGTAATTCGGGGCGTTTACTCGCTCGATAAACCAAAAAATATTTTGAGGATTTTTTCGTTTGGAAAAAAAGCTGATTGTCGGTAGCGAAGAGTGGTGTGCTTTTCCCGGTCTGGGAATTCCTGCGATTAAGGCTCGGGTCGACTCCGGGGCTAAGACTTCTTGCCTGCATGCCTACAATATTCAGACGTTTAAGCGCGACGGTGAGCCCTGGGTAAGCTTTGAGGCGCATCCATTGCAGCACCAGCGCCGCCCGACGGTGCGCTGCGAGGCCCGAATGCTGGATAAGCGTGTGGTGCGCAGCTCCTCCGGTGAATCGGAGCGGCGCCCGGTCATTCGTACCGCACTTTCCATCGGCGGCAGCGTTTGGGATATCGAGCTGACCCTGACCAACCGTGACAGTATGGGTTACCGCATGCTGCTCGGGCGTGAAGCGATGCTTGGGCGCATGATGGTGGACCCTTCGGAGGGTTTCTGTCTGGGTGATTTGCCAAAAAGCCAGCTGGATGAATTTTATCGGGACGAGCACCATATCGCCGGCACAGGCCTGCGAATCGGTTTGCTGGCTTCCAATCCGGACCTTTATAGCAACCGCCGCATAATGGAAGCCGGTGCCGAGCGCGGCCACCGTATGACCTTCCTGGATGTTCGCCAGTGTTATATGAAGCTGGATGCGGATGAGCCCGAGGTGCATTACCGCGATGGCAGAATTCTCAACAATCTGGATGCCATTATCCCGCGAATTCGCCCCAGCCAGACCTTTTACGGCTGTGCTCTGACTCGCCACTTTGAGAGTCTGGAAGTGTTTGCCCTGAATGGTTCTGCGGCGATCAGTCAGTCGCGGGATAAGCTGTTTTCCCTGCAGCTTTTGCAGCAGAGCGGTTTGAGTATCCCCACCTCCGGTTTCGCCAACTCGCCGGTGGATACCAATGAGCTGATCGAGATGGTCGGCGGCGCGCCACTGATCGTGAAACTGTTGGAGGGAACCCAGGGGCGCGGTGTCGTGCTGGCGGAAACCCGCAAAGCGGCGGAGTCGGTCATTAACGCGTTTAAATCCCTGAAGGCCAACCTGTTGGTACAGGAGTTTATCCGCGAAGCTCAGGGCAAAGACCTGCGTCTGTTCGTGATCGATGGGCGGGTGGTGGCCTCTATTCAGCGGGAGGCGGCGCCGGGTGAATTCCGGGCCAATATCCACCAGGGCGGAACCGCTTCAGTGGTCAAGGTCACGGCAGATGAAAAGCGCATAGCCATTAAAGCGGCAAAAGCGCTGGGTTTGAAAGTGGCGGGTGTGGATATTATCCGCTCGCGCAAGGGGCCGCTACTGCTTGAGGTGAACTCCTCCCCCGGCCTGGAGGGCATCGAGAGCGCAACCCGTAAAGATATTGCTGGGTCTATGATTATGTCGATTGAAAAGGCGCTCAAATGGCGTCCGGCGACAAAATCCAGTGAGAGCAATGTCGACCTGGAGAAGAGTACGTCTGAATAGTCGATGTTGATTGGGGCGCCGGCGGCACTAAGTCCAGTGGGCTAACCTTCAGAGGTGGCCGGGCTTTTCGCTGGCGCGCTCATCAAGCCTCGGCAAATAGTTTGCCCTGGTATCCGCCGATAGACACTCTCTGCCGGGGCCGCCCCTGTTGCCGGCAGCTGGTGTAAACCGCAGGGTTTTACTGACCGTGAAGACACACTGCCGCAGACCTTCTGCTCCCCGCCTATCCCTGATTTTTACCCTATTACTGAGCTTGCTGATTGCGCCTTTGACTCAGGCCGCGGTACACCTCTCCGATACCCCCCTGGGGCGGCGTGTGATGGTGGATTACATCGTGCATTTCGCCTACAACCTGCAGTGGCCGGTCAATGCGTTTGATAACTACACAGCCCCATTCAAGGTGTGTCTGATGGGAGGGGATTCTCTGGGGGAGACGCTGGCGGAGCGCTTCCGAAACCAGCGTATTGACGGGCGCAAGGTGGCGCTGGAGAAAATTGACTTCAAGGATATACTGCGCGCGCGCAAATGCCAGATCGTGATTCTCGGCTCTATGGATCGCGCCAATCTGCTGAAAGCGCTGGTTACTGTAGAATTCTTCCCGGTTCTTACGGTGAGCGATGCCGATCGCTTTGCCGCAACGGGCGGAATGATTGAGTTTGCCGACTCCGGTGGCGAAGTGGCACTGCGCATGAATAAAACCATGTTGGAGAAGGCGGAGTTAAAAATGGGCAACAGCTTGTTCCGTCTTGGGCAGAAACCAGACTGAGGAAAGTTTCCTGCCGCGTTTGGCGTATTTTTGCACTAGCGTTCAGAGGGGAATTCGCGTAGAATCTGCGCCCGAATTTGGGCTGGTGTCGCGAAGCTAAATCGCACAGCGCGAGCCCGCTAAAAGCCGGTGGCAAGCATCGGCCAATTTGTGAGAGCCGCGCGTGAATAGATTTTTAAAGCGAGATGAAGCTGCGATGTTTCATCTCGCTTTTTTATGCGCGCGCCAGTCAGGAGCTTGTATGCTCCAAAGCCCGAAAACCCCGCCCGGAAGCAGTTCTGAAGATTGGAGTTCAATTTGACTAAAGCTGTCCCTACGTCGGAGGCCTTCATGCCCCACAACTTTATGCAGAGTACAACTCCCGCCCTGCTGGTGCTCGCAGATGGTAGCGTCTTTGAAGGACGTGCGATCGGCGCCCACGGCAGTTCTGTTGGCGAGGTGGTGTTCAACACCTCAATGACCGGCTACCAGGAGATCCTTACCGACCCCTCCTACGCCCGCCAGATTGTGACTCTGACCTATCCGCACATCGGCAACACTGGCACCAACCAGGAAGACGAGGAGTGCGCCGATATCTGGGCCGCCGGCCTGGTAATTCGCGACCTGCCGCTGATGGCCAGTAGCTTCCGCAGTGAGCAGTCTCTGGAAGACTATCTGCGCGATCGCAATATCGTCGGTATCGCCGATATCGACACTCGTCGCTTGACTCGCCTGCTGCGCGATAAAGGCGCCCAGAGCGGTTGCATCGTTGCCGGTGACAATATTGATCGCGAAGAAGCCCTGGCAAAGGCCAAGGCATTTGCCGGCCTGAAAGGGATGGACCTGGCCAAGGTGGTGAGCACCAAGGAAGCCTACCCCTTTAGCGAAGGTACCTGGGAACTGGGCGAAGGCCACAAGGCCGCACCGGAACAGCCCTTCAAAGTGGTGGCTTACGACTTCGGTGTGAAGCGCAATATCCTGCGCATGCTGGTGGATCGCGGCTGCGACATCACGGTAGTACCGGCAGAGACCCCGGCTTCCGAAGTCCTGGCGATGAATCCCAACGGCGTATTCCTGTCCAATGGTCCCGGTGACCCCGAGCCCTGTGAGTACGCGATCACCGCTATTCGCGAAATCCTCGACGCCGGTATCCCCACCTACGGCATCTGCCTGGGCCACCAGTTGTTGGGCCTGGCGGTAGGTGGCAAAACTGCCAAGATGAAGTTCGGTCACCACGGTGGTAACCACCCGGTACAGGACCTGAGCAGCACTAAGGTGATGATTACCGCGCAGAACCACGGTTTCGAAGTGGACGCCGACAGCCTGCCGGACAATGTGGAAGTTACCCACAAGTCTCTGTTCGACGGCACCCTGCAGGGCATTCGCCTGACAGACAAGCCGGCCTTCAGCTTCCAGGGGCACCCGGAAGCGAGCCCGGGCCCACACGATGTGGCGCCGCTGTTCGACCACTTTATCGATTTGATGAAAGAGCGCGCCTAAGGGTGCAGCCGCCCAGGGTTGGGCAAATAACCGCCGCTTTTGCGGCGGTTATAAGGAGACTCTGAATAACGCCGTAATACCTCTGCGGGTCCTTGAAGGCTGCAGATGTTAGGCGCAGCTTGCCGCAAATGGCCGTAGCCCTTTGCAAGAGCTGCAACGCAGCAGCTGTGGCCTTCAAGACCCGCCCTTCGGGGCTTGCAGAGCGATTCACACTCCGCGTTGCGACTTCTTGAAAGGTCTAGACATTCCTGCGAAGCCGCGCCTTGATTGTGAACCGCTCTGCAAGCCAGAGGCATCACGGAGTTGTTTAGAGTCTCCTTGACAAGATACGAATGAAATTTAGCGCAGCCGGCCTTAGCCGGTAGTAGAACGGAAGAAAGATGCCAAAACGCACAGATATCCAAAGCATTCTGATTATCGGCGCAGGCCCCATCGTGATCGGCCAGGCGTGCGAATTTGACTACTCCGGTGCCCAGGCCTGTAAGGCGCTGCGCGAAGAGGGCTACCGGGTGATCCTGGTGAACTCCAACCCGGCCACCATCATGACCGATCCGGCCATGGCCGATGCCACCTACATCGAGCCGGTGGAGTGGCGCACCGTTGCCAAAATTATCGAGAAGGAGCGCCCCGACGCCATCCTGCCCACCATGGGCGGCCAGACGGCACTGAACTGCGCCCTGGACCTGGACAAGCACGGTGTCCTAAAGGAGTTCGATGTCGAGCTGATCGGTGCGGACAAAGACGCCATCGAAAAAGCGGAAGACCGCGACCTGTTCGACAAGGCGATGAAAGCGATCGGCCTGGAAACCCCGCGTGCCAAGATCGTGCACTCCATGGAAGAGGCGAAGAAGGTACCGGAAGAGTTCGGCTTCCCGGTGATTATCCGTCCGTCCTTCACCATGGGTGGTTCCGGTGGCGGTGTGGCCTATAACTGGCCTGAGTTTGAAGAGATTTGTAAGCGCGGTCTCGATCTCTCCCCCACCAACGAACTGCTGATCGATGAATCCCTGCTCGGCTGGAAAGAGTACGAGATGGAAGTGGTTCGCGATAAGAACGACAACTGCATCATCGTATGTTCCATCGAGAACTTCGACCCGATGGGTGTACACACCGGTGACTCCATCACTGTCGCTCCGGCGCAGACGTTGACCGACAAGGAATACCAGCTGATGCGCAACGCCTCTATCGCGGTACTGCGCGAGATCGGCGTGGAGACCGGCGGCTCCAACGTACAGTTCGGCGTCTGCCCGAAGACTGGCCGCGTGGTGGTGATCGAGATGAACCCGCGGGTATCCCGCTCCTCCGCACTGGCCTCCAAGGCCACCGGCTTCCCGATCGCCAAGGTCGCGGCCAAGCTGGCAGTGGGTTACACCCTGGATGAGCTGCAAAACGACATCACCGGCGGTGCGACCCCGGCGTCTTTCGAGCCATCCATCGATTACGTTGTCACCAAGATTCCGCGCTTTACCTTCGAGAAATTCGGTGAAGCGGATGCGCGTTTGACCACCCAGATGAAATCAGTGGGTGAAGTGATGGCGATTGGCCGCACATTCCAGGAATCCATGCAGAAAGCCCTGCGCGGCCTGGAAGTGGGCAGCTTTGGCTTGGAAAGCAAGGTCAACCCGAAAAAAGACGGTGCCGAGAACCGTGTGCGCCGAGAGCTTTCCGTTCCGGGTGCCGAGCGCATCTGGTACGTGGGCGATGCCTTCCGTATGGGTATGAGCGTCGGTGAAGTTTACGACCTGTCCGGTATCGATCCCTGGTTCCTGGTGCAGATCGAAGAGCTGATCAAAATCGAAGAGCCGCTCAAGTCCCTGCCCACCTCGGCGCTGACTGCCGAGCATATGCGCTTCCTGAAGCGCAAAGGCTTCTCCGATCGCCGCTTGGCGGATCTGCTGGGGGTGAGCCAGAAGACCGTGCGCGAATTCCGCCACAAGCTGGGCGTATTCCCCTCTTACAAACGCGTGGATACTTGTGCCGCTGAATTCAGCACCTCCACTGCCTACATGTACTCCACCTACGACGAGGAGTGCGAAGCGCAGCCGTCCGATAAGAAGAAAATCATGGTACTCGGCGGTGGCCCCAACCGTATCGGCCAGGGCATCGAGTTCGATTACTGCTGTGTACACGCGGCTCTGGCGATGCGCGAAGACGGTTACGAGACCATCATGGTCAACTGTAACCCGGAGACCGTTTCCACCGACTACGACACTTCCGACCGCCTCTACTTCGAGCCGGTAACCCTGGAAGACGTGCTGGAGATCGTTGCCAAAGAGAAGCCGGAAGGCGTGATCGTACAGTTCGGCGGCCAGACTCCGCTGAACCTGGCGCGCTACCTGGCCAACGAAGGTGTGCCGATTATCGGTACTACCCCAGAACAGATCGACCGCGCCGAAGACCGCGAGCGTTTCCAGCAGATGATTATGCGTCTCGGCCTCAAGCAGCCGAAGAACGCTATCGTGCGCTCTGTCTCCGAAGCCATCCAGGCGGCGAAAGACGTGGGCTATCCGCTGGTTGTCCGCCCGTCTTACGTACTGGGCGGCCGCGCGATGGAGATCGTCTACAAAGAAGACGAGCTGCTCACTTATATGAAAGAAGCGGTGCAGGTTTCTGACGAAGCGCCGGTACTGCTGGACCACTTCCTCAACGCCGCCATTGAGGTGGATATCGATGCGGTATCCGATGGCCAGGACGTTGTGATCGGCGCCATTATGCAGCACATTGAACAGTGTGGTGTTCACTCCGGTGATTCCGCCTGCTCCCTGCCGCCCTACAGCCTGCCGGCGGATGTGCAGGACCGTATGCGCGAAGAAGTGAAAGCCATGGCCCGCGAGCTTGGCGTAGTTGGTCTAATGAATACCCAGCTGGCCTACCAGGACGGCGAGATCTACGTGATCGAGGTGAACCCGCGCGCTTCCCGTACCGTACCTTTCGTTTCCAAGTGCATCGGCACTTCACTGGCGAAAGTGGCTGCGCGCTGTCAGGCCGGTATCAGCCTGCAAGAACAGGGCTTTACCGAAGAGATCGTACCGGACTACTACTCCGTTAAAGAGTCAGTATTCCCGTTCAACAAGTTCCCGAAAGTGGACCCGATCCTCGGCCCCGAGATGAAATCCACCGGCGAAGTGATGGGCGTGGGCGCGACCTTCGCAGAAGCCTTCGACAAAGGTCTGGTTGCCGCTGGCGATCGCCTGCCGGAATCCGGCCGCGTGTTTATCTCTGTGCGCGACTTCGACAAGGCCGATGCCGTAGGCGTAGCTCGCGATCTGGTGGAGCTTGGCTTCGAGGTGATTGCCAGCCGAGGCACCGCCAAGGTCTTGCAAGATAACGATATTCCCGTTACAACCGTCAACAAGATGAGTGAAGGTCGCCCGCATATCGTCGATATGATTAAGAACGACGAGATTGCGTTGGTGGTGAATACCACTGAAGGTCGCCAGGCGATCCGCGATTCCGCGGATATCCGTCGCAGTGCCGAGAACCACCAGGTGTGTTACACAACCACCCTGGCGGCAGCCCAGGCCATGGCGATGGCCATGCGCCAGGAGCAGCCGCTACAGGTACGCCGCCTGCAGGACCTGCACCAGCGTGTGGTAAAGCTGTCTTAATCATCTAAAAACAAACCGTCATTTCCGACCGGGCCTTGTGGCAACACAGGGCCCGGTTGCGTAGTAACAATAATGGAGGTCCCACATTGAACCGGGTACCAATGACCGTCGAAGGCGCAGAAGCGCTGCGTTCAGAATTGGAAAATCTGAAAAAAGTCGAGCGCCCAGCGGTGGTGGAAGCCATTGCCGAGGCTCGCGAACACGGTGATTTGAAGGAAAATGCCGAATACCATGCGGCGCGTGAAAAACAGGGCTTTATTGAGGGGCGCATTCAAGAGATTGAAGCCAAGTTATCTCACGCCCAAGTAATCGATGTGAAGTCGATTGAGCCCAGCGATAAGGTAATTTTCGGCACCACGGTAACGATCATTCACCTGGATGACGATGCTGAAGTGACTTATAAAATCGTGGGTGACGATGAAGCGGATGTGAAAAAACAAAAAATCTCAGTGAATTCGCCGATTGCCCGCGCACTTATTGGTAAGGAAGTGGGGGAAGTCGTTGTTGTACACACGCCCTCCGGCGCAGTGGAATATGAAATCGATACTGTAGAGCATCTATAAAAGATCTCTTAGTAAGAAAAAGGGCGGCCAAAGGCCGCCTTTTTTCTTTGGGGCAGGAGCAGCTTTACTGGGAAACGAAACTTTGATTGTTTTCACCGTGTTGGTGAACCTTGGCGGTTTCATTGAAACCAAACTGGGCGACGAGGCTGTTGTTATTCGAACCATTCTGGATGGCTTCTGCGTGATGATTTTCACCGATTTGGCCCAGGTACACATCATTACCGTGGCCAAACTGCATGGTCTTACCAAAATGGTTGCTACCAGCCTGGGAAATATCCGCCTCGTTATACCAGCCTTCCTGATACACTTTGGCTTCATGGCTGTGGCCCAGCTGGCGAATATCCGCGTCGTTGTTACCGCCATCCCCTTGAATTAAGTGGGCCTTGTGAAACTCTCCAATTTGTAAAATATCTCCCTGATTCATTTCACCACCTTGCGAGAGCATGGCCTCACTGCCATGGCTACCTACCTGAGTTACAGTCGCGTTACTGAAATCACTGTTTTGCAGGATGGTTGCCTGGTTACTACTACCCGATTGTTGGTAGGTCCAAGCGGTATTACCATGTCCTTCCTGTATATGGATAGAAAAGCTGCTTTCCTCACCAAACTGGAAGGTTAGAGAGCTATTGTCTATGCCAAGCTGCTCACTCATTGCTGTATTTTCAGCCCCGCCTTTCTGAAAAGCATTCGCGTAGTTACTAGTCCCATCCTGGAATTGAAGAACCGTACTGTGGTGTTCATAGACCTGGATACTAACGGCAGTATTGAACCCCTGATGCTGTTCCTGATTAACGTAATTGTGATGGCTGCCGGGTCCCGCCTGATCAACATAGGCGTTGTTACCAAAGCCGTTTTGATCCTGGTAAGTAGTATTGTTATCGGCAAAAGCGGTACCGCTTAGAATTAAAACCATAGTGGCAGGAATTGGGGTCAAAATTTTCATGAGTATCTCCATTACTGCTTAAAAAAAGAGCATCACGATAGAGGGCAGTTTAAATCTGCTTAACGGGCATGCTGTGTAGTTAGCGTGAGCTGTTACAATGTGGCGCTAAAATTTTTTTGGCAGCGCCACTGTAAACTGTTTAGGAAAACTTGCACGCAAAGTGCTTAGGTAAAAAGATCGAGTTGATAGAAAGTCGAAGAGGGGGTAAATCTGGCGCATTTTGGTTGACATCCCTGATACTACTTAGGGGTCCATAATTTCGTTCCGTCCCTTTTAGTGTTGCTTCAGTGATAAAGAAAAGCCATAGGAGAGAAGTACTATTTAGCTGGGAGGGAAGTTTTAGCCAAGATAAAATCAAAGATAAAAAACAATTAGAAAATGCCAGTAGAAACTGGCATTGAATGAAATTGATATTGGTAAGACCTATTGAACAATATAGCTTTGATTATTAAATCCTACTTGTAGAGTGTCACTACTCTGATTAATACCGGATTGCGAAATTGATACGTGATTAAAGCCGCCAAATTGCTCAGCGTTTACCTTGAGATTGATGCCAGATTGAAGCACATAAGCTTCGTTGCTGATGCCTAACTGAGTGACTGATCCAAGATTACTGTCTCCTGATTGAGCAAGATCAATCAGGTTATCTACTCCGGTTTGCATCGTCGTTGCACAATGATTGCTGCCTAGCTGAATAGCATCGGTTTTATTGAATCCTCCGCTCTGAACTATAGAGGCCTCATGAGAAAACCCTTGCTGGTGACTTTCAACTCTATTTAATAGGCCTGTCTGCATAATATTGATATCACCATTAAAGTTTGTTATCTGGCTTGCCGTTGCTATATTCAGGCGATCATTTTGCTGAATTTGAATACTGTTGTTGAACCCTAGTCTTTGAATGGTTAAAGCAAAGTGATTTTGTCCATCCTGGGTGTGTAAAGAGAAGCCTTGAACCTGATTGATCTGAAAGGTTATTGATTGACTATTGGAGCCAATCTGCACGCTTTGACCAGCATTGCCACTCCCGAAAGCCTGGCTGACCTCAGATGAATGTTGTTGTCCCGTCTGATATTGTGCGGCCGTACTACCGACTTCTCCTACCTGATTTGCTATGGCGTCGTTATAGAAGCCAATCTGCTCCTGGATAATTAAATTACTCTGGTTGAGGGGAGATTGCTGAATAGCAGTTGCATTGTTCCCAATTCCGACTTGAACCTGACGAACAGTTTGGTCATCAGCTTGAGCTGAAAGAGAGTAGCTGGTTAATAGGGTGGTGGCTAAAAGTAGCTTGCTAAAGTGTGTCATAGGTTTCTCCACAACTGCATAAATGGGAGGCTTGGGTACTTATTAATTCTTGTTACAAAAAATAAGTGCCACCATGAGAGAAAGGTGGGTAACTTCTGGGACTTAACTCTCAGCAAAAGGCACTTTAGGGTCTTATAAATGAAGAAAATATTTTTAAGTAGGTGCTTATAGGGAGCGTTAAAAAAGTTTTCTTTTAGCGTGATAAATAAGTAAAGATGCCAAAGATTAGTATCAATCTATGGCATCTTTTCGAAGGTAAGCTATTTATTGGTTCACTACGGCAGTGTTACCGTAGCCGGTTTGGGTAATATTTGTCGATTGTGAAAAACCACTTTGTGTCACTGTGGCTGTGTTCATGCCGCCTGATTGATTAACAACTGCCATGTGTCCACCACCCAAACCACCATTGCCTGACTGCATAATCGTAGCTTGGTTCAGATAACCATCCTGAGTAACAAAGGCGCTGTTGTACCAAGAGACTTGAACAATCGTGCTGTGGTTATTTTCGCCTTTTTGTAATGTATCTGCTTCGTTATACATATCGGACTGGGAAATCTCGGCATGATGCGATATGCCAGACTGAGAGATATTGGCATAGTGACCTGTTCCCTTCTGGCTGATCATTGCCTCGTGGTAAGAGCCGTCTTGGAAGATATATGCCTTTGAATTAAAGCTGGCATACTGTCCTACTAAGGCGCCGTGAATATTGCCTATTTGCTCGATGACAGAAATATTATCACTGCCTAGATGCTGTTGAATTTCAGCTTCGTTGCCCATGCCATTCTGGAGTATCTTGGCCTGGCTATTTTGCGCAGAAATCTGGAAAGAATTAGCGTGATTATCCATGCCCGCCTGGAAAATCAAGGATTCATTTCCGATCCCTCCCATCTGCAAGCTGTAAGCTTCGTTTAATTTGTCTTCTTGAACTTGGTATATAAGACTATCAGTTTCATTTTTCTGAGCGGCTTCGGCATTATTGAGATTACCACTCTGTGAAATTTCTACAGAGCTGTCGATAGTACTGCTGTCAGTTTGATCAATGGAGGCATGATTGTTGTTGCCGTTTTGCTCTAGTGTTGTTGTATTTCCTGCCGCATATGTGAGTCCGCTGCCAGACACCATAATTGCCAGTGTCAGAATGGTAATCTTCCTCACGTTTAACTCCTTTTTACTGCTGTGTCCATCATGTTTTAGTGAAATCCGAGAGCTTGATGTAATGCCTCGGTTAAGGGTTTTTTAGTCTGCTGGTATAATTTTAGTTGAATTATTCTGGAAAAATGTGTGGTGACATTAAAAGCTTTAATCAAATATTAATTTTTTAAATGTTTATTGGTTGGGTGGGGTTTGTTGATCCTGTAGGTCGAAGTGGTCTTACATTTTTCATAGGCGTCTACTATTGTTTTTTTCAGATTTTATGGGGTTAGAGTGTGATAAATAAATATATCAGTAAAAATAGTGGATTCCTAATGGCAGGGCTGACCCCAATAGGGTCAGCCGCAGATATCTAGATGAAGAATCTAAGGGAAAATATACATGTTATTATCGCCAATCTGGCTGATCATTTGTACATCTCCATTACCCGCTTGTATCACTGAGATTAGGTTTGAATTACCAATCTGCTCTGCTTCAAATGTATTATTATTTCCGCTTTGAGTGATAAATGCTAGGTTTTGAGTGCCACCGTTTTGAAGTATATCAGACGTATTCATATCGCCAGTCTGAGACACCCCCACAGTATTATGACGAAACGATTGTATGGTTCTGGCCCAATTATCATTACCGCTCTGGTTATGTGTGGCTGAATTGCTTTCCCAATATTGTTGGACTCTACTGGTGTTGCCATCACCTGATTGAGCGACGTTTAAGTCGTTATACTTTCCATCCTGCGTTGTAACAGAAGTGTTCCCTGATCCTGATACCTGCGAAACAAATGCGCTATTTTCCCGGCCTTCCTGATAAGCTTCAATTGAATTTAAGGAACCACCGATCTGCACCGTTGTGGCTGTATTGCCAAGAACGAAGCTTGAGGACTGGTTGACAAGAGCCGTATTACCTGCCCCGAAAGACTGGTTCACACTAGCAAAGTTTGAAGCTCCTTCTTGGTTCACAGTGGCAAAATTTAAGAGAGTCACAAACTGATTAATTGATGCAGACTGTGCTGATGGGCCACTTTGTGAAATTACAGCCGATGATGCACCAGAGAGAAACTGGCTGGTGGCAGCATCGTGATTGTCGCCCACCTGAGTAATCGTTGCAACTGAAGCAACAGAGGCACTCTGTAAAGAGTCTGCCATATTCATGTCGCCGATCTGGTTATGATTAATTGTGCCGAAGCTTGTGCCGTTTGTTTGATCGGGATTGGATTTATTAAAATCACCAGTCTGGTTGATCACAATATTGCTATTGGTAACACCGGGTTCCTGAGTTGGGGTTGCCATGTTTCCAGTACCAATCTGATTGAGAATTATGGTATTGGCCATGGCGCCACTGGCGGCAATTGCCAGGAAAACACCTGCAGCAATCGGGGTGTACTTTTTCATCGGTTACTCCTTAGAGATATCAGGTTTAGCTTGAAAACTTTTTTGCTATAGAGACTATCAAAACAGCATCGGAAGCTTGCGTGAAAATTGCTTTTCCTGGTATGGGGAAAAATCGTTGAGGGTTTTTTCCAAGAGTTTCAATTGGGCGCTAGCACCGTATTGAGTTCTAGGAAAAAGCATGGGTACCTCGTGGAATTCAGCTTGATGCTGAGTAGAGTCTTGTGGGGAAAGCACGAAACAGCCATAGGAGATAAGTTTCGATCACCTAGGAAGAAAGTGTGTTTTTCATCCAGGCAGGTAATCGAGTGTCACAGAGTTTTTACTTAAATAGCAGCGAGCTATAGGGCAATGGATTTGGTGAAAATAATTGGTGGTTGTCCATCTTTCTGGACCACTGGCTTTAATAGAGTCACAAGAAGTTTTCTTACTGGCAAGATATTTTGTACAAAAAAAGGCGGTCAAATGATGACCGCCGCAAGATATTCTCTCTCTAAGAAGCTACAGTAAGAGCTACTGGAAAATGAAACCGACGTTAAATGCTCCAGCTTGATTTGCTATAGCTGTTTCGTTGGACCCGAGTTGGGTAGTGGTATGCACATTCAGCAGTCCAGCCTGTGAGGTTTGTGCACTGTGTCCAAAACCGGCTTGCGCAATGGTGGAAATATTGATTGTGCCAGCTTGCGCGGTAAGTGCATCGTTAAATGAGCCTGCCTGTGCATGGGTTGAGATATTGCCAAAACCAGCTTGGAGAGTGGTTGAGTCGTTGCCCAGACCGGCCTGGAGGACTGTAGCAAGGTTCAGCGTGCCAAGCTGTGATGAATTAGAGCTATTGAGTAGTCCTGATTGAGCGTGGGTTGCAATATTGAGGGTGCCAGCCTGATTAGCGACAGCAGTATTCCCAACGGCTAAAACCTGAGCCATATTGGCAATGTTTGCAGTGCCAGCCTGATTGACAAGTGCGCTGTTTCCAGCACTAAGTATTTGAGTGACTGTTGCAAAGTTTAGAGTGCCCAATTGATTAACTGTACCAACATCACCGGCGGAGGCTGTTTGGAACACCGAGCCAAAGTTTGCATCCCCGGCTTGATTGACAAGTGCTGCTGATGCAAGTGCTGGCGCTGCCTGGGTAGTAATAGCGAAGTTACCATTACCTGCCTGAATAACCGATGCCGTATTTAGGCTTCCACCAATTTGGAAGGAATTTGCACTGTTGGCATTGCCGGTTTGTAAATGATTGATAAGGTTGGTATCACTACCGCCAGTTTGCAGTGCATTAGAGAAGTTAAAATTCCCTATTTGAGTTTGAAGAACCGTGTTGTCATCATTTCCTGGTCCTACCTGTGTAGATACAGCCAGGTTGCCCAGGCCAGCTTGATTTTGCACGGTGGTATTATTGGCCGCAAATACACTGCCACTTGTGGCGATCAGAATAGCGGCTGCGATGGGTGTTAACGCCTTCATGCGATACTCCTTTACTCTGGACGTTTTAGATTCAGCACACACTGTGCTGAAATTACTGACATCTTCCAGATGTCATGGATTCACAATGCAGGATTTCTTTACTCCTGGAAAAGCTGCATCGTTGAATTCTTGCTGAATAAAATAATCAGCGATTAGTACTTCAATCTACCAATTTACTTTACTTGGATGGCTTAACTGCTCTTTTGCCGATGGGGGAGGTTAGTTGTCTCCCAGATACTGCATTGGGGACCACTCTTGAGAGAGGGCCAGTTTGGCTTTGAGATTTTGATCTCTAAACAACCTAATGTCTGCATGACAAAATGTCCAAGAGGTGTAAAACAACATTCGATCAGATATGTATAGAGTTTTGCTGCTTATAGAGCGGTTCGCTATAGGACATAAGTCACTAAAAAATAGGAATATAGTTCTTTTATTTTTACTGACTCTTTAGTGGGAAGCTCGGGTTAGGTTTTAAGTTGATTTCATGCCGTTTGCTTGGATAAAAGTGAAGTGAAAATTGGATACCCACGTTTTTACGTAATTCAATTTTATTGGATCACCTACTAGAAGCTTTTCATGATGAAAATCGAGAAGAATTCTAATAGGTGGGTAGAGAGAATATTCTGCTGAGGTTTGTCAGAAGAAGCCAGGCTGACAGGCCTGGCATCTTTGTGGGACGTTTTCTGGGAAAGTCTTCAGTGATTTTTTTGAGACCACGTGCCTTTGTAAGTTAAGTATACTTAATCGAATTGGCGGATATAAGTTGTAGTTGCTGTACCCATCACGGTGACTGAGGTATGTAATCCATGGCCACTCTGGTAGATGTTTACCTTGTGTAGCATTCCGATTTCCTCCACATGGGCGCTGTTTTGCATACCGAACTGGGTAATTCCTGCGGAGTTACCTACACCATATTGTTCAATATCTATCAGGTTTTCATAGCCCACCTGGATTAGCCCGCTAAGGTTTTGTTCGCCTACTTGACGTGAAAGTACAACGTTATTTTCACCGGTCTGTGTCACCGAAAGATTGTTCCTATTGCCATCTTGGTGGGCAGATGTGTAATTGGTTCTCCCTGACTGGCGTACATTAACATTGTTCACGCCACCTTCTTGGTTTATTACCGTGAGGTTGGAAACGGACAGTAGGTTCGCCGAACTCAATTCGCTACTTATGGCGAGCTCGCTGTTGGTATCAAGATCAGTGGCGGCACACACCTCTGTGAATAAACTGAAAAAAGCGGTTGCGAGTAAAACAGGATATTTATGACTGCTTGGCATAGTTCCCTCTATCACTGTTAACTACTGATACCCATCACGAGGCTACATAATAACTGTGCTGTCGTTTAGATAGTATTGCAGTATAGGGTTGTTGATATCATCGGGATTCGCCAATGCCCAGGAGTTGTGCACAATGCCCTCGCTGATCAGGTGAATCACCGCAGATTCCATCGCTGAAAGCATAGCAAGCTGAGCGGGCTCGTTATAGGTTACTCCAGCTTCCATTTCTAATAGGCGCCGGAACTTCACATAGCGAAATACATCGGCACTGATTGCTTTGGAATAGACCGTTTTTGATGTCAATACTGAGTGTAATATTCTGCCCGAACGTATATCTATCGCACGCAGGTTAACCGTTACCTGATCAACACGATACTGCTCATCAGCACCGATGCCAAAGTACCTCGCCCCGGCACCACCAGTTTGGATATTTTGATCGTAAGCGACTATGCCACCCTCAAGGAGTACGTTGGCTGCAATTAGGGTTGGCAGCGGAATACTATTATTGGCTGGCGCATCCGGTTTACTGAGCCCCGCGCGGATAATCTTGCGTTCAGTTAACAGGTTTTGTAAGCCCTCACGCTCTAAAGCGATAAACCAGCCAGACTCGTTGAGCACATCCATCAACATGGCTGCACCACCCTGGGTAACTGCGGTGGAGAAACTGCTGTTAGGAGCGGGTTTGTATTGTCCGGTCTGATCGCGGAAGCTGTATACAGCAGCCAGGATTTTCCCCTTGGGCTCGGGAAGATTTATCAAATCCCGAAAAGTGTTCATACGTGGGGTTAGCATGGCATCGGTCCGCCCAGGACCAAAGAGCGCATCACCAACACTTTTTACTGCAGAACACCCGCTTAGAGTGAGTGTGAACGCCAGTGCGGGCAAGGCTAGGGCTTTTTTTATTGCATTGCGCATTGCCAGTTTTCCTTCAGAGTTGATTCTTATCTAGTTTGTGGGGTTGAGCCCACTAACAACAATCTCGCTTTTATCTCCCGTGTTTCTGTCAGTAATCAACACGGTGAGAACACCGTCATTGTCGACAATCTGTACGACGAAATCGTCGGTAATTAATTCTCCACTGTTTCCATCGCCGACATCCGTCAAGAGCTGGTTGAGTAGTCGTGTCTCTAGGGAGTCGGTAAAGCGGTCCAGGGCGCTAGGTTGTTCGTAAATGCTGTCATGCTTATCCGGGTCATCATGATCATCTTGCGACTGAGCATTTTGTAATAAGTAAGTACCGTTTAATGGGTTGCCACCAAAATTCGGGTTAACCGGTTCATAAATTAATTCGGTTGCAAGCGCAGCACTACAGGTAAATAAGTTGGCCGCCAATAATGTCGGATAAATGAGGCACTTTTGGTTCATTAGAATTCGTCCTTTCCCAAATCAAAATTATCTATAAAGGCACTGCTTACCCGGTCTTTTAACACCGCCTGATGAATATATTGAGCGGCTTCATCGGCCAAGCGATGGATATTGTTGGTGCTTGGGCTGATAAAGCGTCGAAATACTATTTTGTCGTTATAGGTAACCCATATCAGGTTCCCCCAGCGAGCTGAGGGACGCTCATAAATGGTTAAGTTATAAGTTGCATCTGGATAATTTAGATTTCTGTATTCACTGAGATACCTAGCAAAATCATGACCTGTCCGGGTAATTGTTCGATCGATGTTAAACCCGCTGATTTCGTCTTCCAGTCTGCCTGAATCGGTGTCTGCTTCAGGGACTGTGGTGTCATCCTGAGCAACTCCAGCAACTATAAAGAAGGCGAAAATCAGCGGGCTTAATCTCATATTCGCTCTTCCTGGAGATTGAGTTTTGCCCAGTTGCTGGCTTGCAAGCGATTCTTTACGCCGATTTTCCGAAAAATGTTATACATGTGATTTTTAACAGTATGCTCACTCAAATGTAATTTGGTTGCGATCACACTATTGGGTTCTCCTGTGGTTAGTTGCCCAAGGATTTCCTGTTCTCTTCGTGTAAGGGGTAAGGGGTTCTGCATACCTTCAGAGTGGCTACTTTCACAGCTGTGGATAGCAATGTTGAGCCTCTGAATAAGTTTTTCCTGGCTGATGTTGCTGTCACACAACAAGTAGAAGCCATTCTGGCGGAGTTTTTCTGAGATGTGGTTTGGTAAGTCCGCGGGAAAGTTGATGAGAATCGCTTTTGGGTGCCTGATTTTCTTTAAGTCAGAGATAAAATCCTTGGAGCAGCTGTTGATGCCTATCTGCCAGCAGTCGATTATGATTGCCTCGTAGTGTTGTAGACAGTGTCTCTGTTTTCCTATGCAGGCTTTCTCCCATGGCATGGGAATGGACTGAGAAAACAGTGAAAATAAAAGATCGCCCTGAAGGCCGGAATTGCTAAAAAAAAGAACCGGCATATACCTCGTACCTCTCCTTGAAACAGATGGACCGCTCCCATCACTAAGAGCTGGATCCGTTATCGACTCCTGTCGTAAAAGTTTCCTGGTTGATCTTCATGATCTCTAGAAAATATCGCTGCTAACGCAAAGTACCTCTTTGTTTTAGGGAAAATGACTTACTTGGTGAGAATTTAGTTTGGAGTGTAGTCGTGGGCGTGAGGGCGTCTGGAAAAAAAGATGCCTTATTTTGTATTAAAAATGTTCATCAAGGGCGGGTGTCGTCTAGCTGTTTAATTCGTTGAGTTAACTGAGCGTGCAAGGTTTTTCAGCTTTTATTGTACAGTTTTATATGTGTCACTTATTTCTATTGCTGCTGATATTGCGAGTGTTTGTAGGAATGAGGATGACGAAAAATTTATGTCTGGTAGCTCATTTTATCCTTAGATGGTGAGTTGTTTTTCAGAAATAAATATTCTGGGGATTTTTATATCGAAGGCATGATTTCACTCTTAATGAGTTTCAAGGTAAATATTTGGTTCTATTTGGGTTTGATTGGATTGCTGCCTCGGTATTTAGGCGTTGGGTGGGGCGGTTAGGGTTGTACTAAAGCTATGAAAATTGCCAAAAGGCTTAATTCGGATGATGGTCCAAGCGTATGCCGAAGTTGAACCAGGAAAGCCTGGAATTCTTTATCTCCGGGTAAATCATCGTTGTGTGAAATGAACGCTGTAGACGAGTGTCGCAATAAAGCAACATAAAGTGTGACATTTGGGACGATTGTCGTTGCTTCAGCTGTTAGGATGGCCTATCGCACGGTTCTATAGGAAAAGTGATGTCATGAGTTACTTATTAGAGTTACTACCACTTTGGTTGTGGGCTGGTTTGGCGGTTGTTTCGTTATTTTTCCTTAGAAAACCTGTTCATCGAACGATTTACTCACTTGCAAGGTTATGTCACCGCTCTTTATTGTTTGCTGCTAACTCGGTGGGGCTAGCCGGACAGAGCCTGCGTGAGCGCAATCGGGAAGTGCTACTTGCCACAGGCCGCGAGATGACAGAGTGGCAAATTGAGCGGGAGTTTGAGCGAATAGAAGACTCCCTGAGGCGCGAGCTGACGCAATATCCTTCGCTACATCGCCAACTCTGTGAGCAGTTGGCGGTTATTGATGATGACTATGTGCGCAGCGCAGAGGTGCCTCCCGAGCCGTCAAATTGGGCTAGGGCGATTCGCTCTGTCGCGGAAATTCCCACTCCAGATGATACGGTTGTGGCGGATGTGTTAGAGACTATCAATCACTCAATGCGTAAGGCTGAAAGTAAAGCCCTGGAAGCTTACCGGGAGTCTATAAGGGAACGCCATCAGTTACTGAAGCGGATGATGCCCGGTTGGCGCGCAATGCTAAAAAACCTGGGGCGAATTAATAGGAGCGTGGAGTCTGTAATTCACCGTAGCAAAGTGTTGGATGAGCATATGTCACGCTACGAGGATATTTTGCAGGAGAGCGACCGCAGCTTACACCTTCTATCCGTTTCTTCTTTTAGTCGCTTTTTAATTTCCTCACTAGTGATGTTCGTGGCAGTAGCAGGGATTTGGCTGAATCATCAATTAATCGCACGACCAATGACAGAGATTATTGGAAGTGGTGGCTTTCTGGGGAGTTACTCGACAGCCGATATTGCTGCCTCAATTTTGATTTTCCTGCAAATCCTTGTTGGCCTTGTAATTATGGAATCTCTGCGGATTTCGCGTTTGTTTCCCTCTATTGCTTCACTGGCAGACCCTATACGCAAACGCATACTATGGTCCGCTTTATTCCTACTGCTGTGTTTTTCCAGTGTTGAGGCGGGGTTGTCACTCTCAAGGGACCTATTATTGCAAGGCGATCAGTTACTTACTGGTATACCTGGGGTGAGCGAACCTAGGTTTGAGGGGGCAAGAAGCTACTGGGCGCTCGGGCTGGTACAAATGCTGCTGGGTTTTATTCTTCCTCTGGTTCTTGCTTTTATAGCAATACCACTGGAGCAGTTCATAAACTCTGCACGTACCGTATTTGGGTGTTTATGGGTGTTATTCCTGGATTTATTAGCCACGGGCTTACGCCTTTTAGCGACTCTCTCAATGCATTGTGGCATTTTGCTCAACCGTACCTATGATCTCATTATATTCCTGCCACTTTGGCTGCAGCGAGCCTACTGGCAAGCTCGCAATACATCAAGACCGGATACTGTGGTGGCACAAAATGAAGTGCAGATAAATGGATATAATCATAAGGAAACGGTTGGAGAAAGTGTACCTGCCGGGCAAACCGCTGGTGCCTAAATGTTTGAGGGGTGATGCTTGGATAAATAGGCTTAAGGTCTTTCCGTTTTATTAAGTTTAGGTGACTGAAATAGATGTGGATGCTTTTTATTTTCTGTGTGTTGTTACTCGTGCTTTTCTTTTATGCACGCTCCGGTGTCGCTCCTGAATCTGCACTAAAACTTTCCTCGTGCAAAGGACCTATGGTCATAGCCCATGGCAATGACTGCGGTAATGGATTTTTTCCAGGGAATACGCAGGAATATCTGCAGAATATGGTGGCATTGGGAGTAGATGCCATTGAAATAGACCTCTGGCTCAGTGCCGATGGGCATTTGGTGTTGCGTCACGACCCGGATCTGGAAGATTCAACGGATGGCAGTGGTTTTATTGAAGATAGAACCCTGGCTGATTTACGCAATTTAAATGCCGCTTACCACTGGAGTAGGGATGATGAGACCTATCCCTACCGCCAAAAGCCCTTAAGAATCCTCACCCTAGAGGAAGCCTTTGAGTTAGTAGGTTCGATACCGCTAATTTTGGATATAAAAAGTGAGCAACTACGAGCTGCCCATGTTTTGAGTGATGTGCTGGAATCTAGTGGTAAGAAGAGTCAGGTTATTGTCTCCTCTTTTAACCACAGGGTTATTCAAGAATTTCGGCGCTTGAGCCCGGATACGGCGACAGGTTCTACTAGCTGGGAGGCGGGTCTTTTATTTTTTGCCCAGCTGCTGCGGGCAGAGAGCTTGCTGGCGCCCCGCTACCAGACAATGCAATTATCCATGTTCTTCTGGGGGTTAGATGTCGTCACCAGGGGTACCCTGCGGGCAGCCCATAAACTCAATTTGCATGTCTCTGTGTGGACCGTAAACGGACGGGCGGATCTACAACGCTATATCGACCTGGGTGTGGATGGTATTGTTACC
Source organism: Microbulbifer sp. ABH2_005 (assembly GCF_056160005.1). Taxonomy (NCBI): domain Bacteria; kingdom Pseudomonadati; phylum Pseudomonadota; class Gammaproteobacteria; order Cellvibrionales; family Microbulbiferaceae; genus Microbulbifer; species Microbulbifer sp. ABH2_005. The sequence continues at coordinate 614,340 of NZ_JBSWWI010000001.1, forward strand.
GACCGCCCGGATTTATTAATAGCCATGTTGCCCGGCCGGGAGACGAAAACAGAGACTAAGCTGCTCGAGCAGACCTCCTGAATTGAGCACTGTCACAATAACAATATGACTATAAAAACAGAGAAACCTTTATGAAAAAGATCGCAGCTATTGCGGCGCTGGCGGCGTCATTAATAGGCACGCCGATATTGGCGGAGGACCGTTTTGCCAAGGTTGAAATCAGCAGTGAACCGGTGGCAGGTAATGTATATATGCTCCAGGGGGCTGGCGGCAACATCGCAGTGCTGGTTGGAGAGGACGGTACCTTTATGGTGGATGACCAGTATGCGCCACTCACTACTAAGATACAGAAAGCGGTGGAAGGTCTGGCAAATCTGCCGTTGCGCTTTGTGATCAATACCCACTGGCATGGTGATCACACCGGCGGCAATGAAAACCTGGGTAAAAGCGGTGCCCTGATCGTCGCCCATGAAAATGTGCGCAAGCGTATGAATACAGAGCAATTTATTGAAGCTTTCAAGCGCAAGGTTGAGCCCTCACCGCCGACAGCACTGCCGGTAATTACCTTTACCGATGCCACTACTTTTTATTGGAATGATGATGAGGTGAAGGTGCAGCATGTCGGCCCGGCTCATACCGATGGTGATTCCATTGTGCATTTTGCCAAAGCTGACGTGATTCATATGGGCGATATCTATTTCAACGGTACCTATCCATTTATCGATCTGTCGTCTGGCGGCTCGGTGGATGGCGTGATTGAAGCTATGGATACTGCATTGGCGCTATCTGGACCAAATACCAAAATTATTCCCGGGCATGGTCCTCTGAGTAATCCTGCCGAGTTAAAAGTGCAACGGGATATGCTGGAGACCCTACGGGATCGCATCCAGAAACTGGTCGATAGTGGTAAAAGCCGCGACCAAGTGCTTGCCGCCAAGCCGACCAAGGATTTTGATGAGCAGTATGGCAAGGGCTTTATGACCCCGGATATTTGGACTGGAATTGTTTACGACTCCCTGGCTGCAAAATCCAAGAAGTCCTGACCATACTTCGAGGCCGACTATTTAAAGTCGGAAAAAACTGTTGAGATAAAAAAAGGCCCGGAGTGAAATACCCGGGCCTTCTGCTTTGGCGTTTGCTTGAGTCTTTTAATGAAGATACCAAAAATTATTAGGACGCCTGGGGCTCAGCACCATTTAAATCTGATGAATCTTCTACTGCTGTTTCTGTGCTTTCTTCACGCACCCGGAACCAGGCTGCATACAGTGCTGGTAGAAAGATCAGGGTCAAGCCGGTAGCCACGATCAGCCCGCCCATAATGGCAACTGCCATGGGGCCGAAGAAGTCACTGCGTGACAACGGAATCATCGCCAGTACCGCAGTGAGGGCGGTTAACACGATGGGGCGGAAACGCCTTATAGTGGACTCAACGATCGCTTCCCAGGCACTCAGGCCCTGGCTGATGTCCTGCTGTATCTGGTCCACCAGAATCACTGAGTTACGCATAATCATGCCGGCCAGGGCGATGGTACCGAGCATGGCGACAAAGCCGAATGGCTTGCCGAACAGCAATAGGAACAAGGTGACCCCGATCAATCCCAAGGGGGCGGTGAGGAACACCATGGCGGATAGGGACATGCTGCGCAGTTGCAGCATCAGCAGAGTGAACACCACCAATACAAATAGCGGCATGCCGGCGTTAACCGATTTCTGCCCCCGTTCGGATTCCTCCACAGTGCCGCCCACTTCCAGCAAGTAGCCGGGTGGCAACTGATCGCGAATACTCTGCAGGCGCGGCCAGACTTCTTTCACTATCGTTGCGGGCAGCTCCTCACCGTAGATATCGGCACGCACGGTCACCGTGGGCAGGCGATCGCGGTGCCAGATAATGCCTTCCTCAAAGCCGTATTCCAGGGTGGCGATCTGGTTTAGGGGGACACTGCGACCGCTACTGGTTTGTACTGCCAGGCTGCCCAGTTGGCTGAGGGCGTAGCGCTCCTGTTCATCACCGCGCACGCGCACATCAATCAGCTCATTGTCCTCGCGGTACTGACTTACGGTGATTCCGGTGAGAGAGCTTTGCAGGGCACGGGAGAGCGAGGCGCTGTTCACGCCCATGGCACGGGCTCGGTCCTGATCGATATTCAGGTTGACCGTTTTGCTGGGTTCCTCCCAGTCCAGGTGCACGTTGGTCACTTTCGAATTATCACGAATGCGCTCGGCCACCTGGCGGGCCAGGCTGCGAACCTCACCAATATGCTCACCAGAGATGCGAAACTGCACCGGATAGCCAACCGGGGGTCCGTTTTCCAGGCGGGAGATGCGGCTGCGCAGGGTGGGGAACTCCTCCTGCATGGTTTCGATCAACCAGCTGCGCACCTGTTCACGCTCCTCAACACTGCGGGTCATCAACACAAACTGGGCAAAGCTAGCTGCCGGTAATTGCTGGTCCAATGGCAGGTAGAAACGGGGCGAGCCGGTGCCCACATAGACCACGTAGTTTTCTACCTGCTCATTTTTATCCAGCAGTGCCTCCAGGCGTCTGGCTTGAAACTCGGTGGATTTCAATGATGCGCCCTCGGCCAGCTTGAGATCTACCAGCAGTTCCAAACGCCCGGAAGAGGGGAAGAATTGCTGCGGCACCAGGCGGAACAAGGCGAGGGAGCCAATAAAGATCGCCAGGGTTGCCACTATGACGGTTTTGCGGTGGCGCAGGCACCAGGTGATCAGGCGGCGTAAGCGCTGGTAGAAGGGTTTCTGGTAGGGGTCTCGAACCTCACCACTGTGATCGTGGCGCGCCAGATTGGGCAACAGGTAATGCCCAAGGTAGGGTACGAATATTACCGCGGCAATCCAGGAAACGATCAGTGACAGCGTGACCACCTGGAAGATCGAGCGGGTGTACTCCCCGGTGCCGGACTCGGCTGTGGCAATTGGCAGGAAACCGGCGGCGGTAATTAGGGTACCGGTGAGCATGGGGAAGGCGGTACTGGTCCAGGCGAAGCCGGCTGCTTTTAGCCGGCTGAGCCCCTGTTCCATTTTAATGGCCATCATCTCTACGGCGATAATGGCGTCGTCCACCATCAGGCCAAGGGCGAGTACCAATGCGCCCAGGGAAATCTTGTGCAGGCCGATATTGAAGTAACTCATCAGTGCGAAGGTCATGGCCAGCACCAATGGTATCGATAGCGCTACGATCAAGCCGGGGCGGGTGCCGAGGGAGAAAAAGCTCACCAGCAGGACAATGCCCAGCGCCTCCGCCAACACCTGCAGGAATTCACCCACACCGCGCTTCACCGCCGCGGGTTGGTCGGATACCTTGCGTAACTGCATGCCGATAGGCAGGTCTTCCTGCAGCTCGGCAAATGTGGCGTCCAGCTTTTTGCCCAGCTTGAGGATATCGCCACCTTCTTTCATGGAAACAGCCAGGCCGATGGCATCCTCTCCCATAAAGCGCATACGGGGTTGCGCGGGATCGCTGAAGCCGCGGTGTACTTCGGCAATATCCCCCAGCCTCTGGGTGCGCCCGCCGGCGGTGATGGGAAAACGGCGAATTTCATCGACCGAGTGAAACTGGCCGCTAACGCGAATACGTACACGGTCGCTGACCGTATCAATAAAGCCTGCATCGGCAACTTGGTTTTGCGATTGCAACGCGCTTTGCACTGCACTGAGGGGAATGCCGAGGGAGGCGAGTTTGGTGTTGGAAATCTCCACCCAAATTTTTTCATCCTGCAGGCCCAGCAATTCCACCTTGCCCACATTCTTAACCCGCTGTAACGCCAGCTGTAGACGCTCGGCATAGTCTTTCATTAAGGCGTAATCGAAGCCGCTGCCAGTCAGGGCATAGATATTGCCGAAAGTCGTGCCGAATTCGTCATTAAAAAATGGGCCCTGGATATCGGGTGGTAGAGTGTGGCGAATGTCGCTGACCTTTTTACGCACCTGGTACCACAGATCGGGGATATCCCGCGAATGCATATCGTCGCGGGCGACAAACAGCACTTGGGACTGGCCGGGGCGGGAGAAAGAGGAGATGCGTTGGTAGTCACCGGTCTCCAGTAATTTTTTCTCTACTCGCTCGGTAATTTGGCGGGAGACTTCCTCGGCGCTGGCGCCGGGCCAAAGAGTGTTGATCACCATTACCTTAAAAGTGAAGGGCGGATCTTCACTCTGCCCAAGTTGCGTGTAAGAGGCAGCGCCCAGCAGCCCCAGTACGATCATGGCGTAGAGTACCAGCGGGCGGTTTTTCAGCGCCCATTCGGAAAGGTTAAAACCCATGGCAATTTCTCTGTGTTGAAGTGCGGGCTGATTGAGCTGGCCGCGCTTCGGCAATTTCATTGGAGCGTTTTTTAGCGCTCGGTCCAGTTCTTATTTTTGGGGTAGCCGTTAGTTAGTCCTGCTGGGCGAGGGCGCGGTCTGGATCGATCGGGCGGTTCATTCGATCCACAGGGCGAACCTGTTGCCCCTCCAATAAAAGGTGGGTACCGGCGGCAACGACCCAATCATCTGCGCGCAGGCCAGAGAAAATTGGTACAAACTCCTGGCCATAGGGGCCCACAGTGACCTCGGTTTTATGCAGGGTTTGATGCTCGCGATTGAGAACCCAGACAAAGGCTTTGCCGTTATCGGCGCTCACTGCCGACATGGGCACTTGTAAAACATCGGTGGTTGTCGCTTTAGGTACAAAGACTCTGGCACTCTGGCCTATTTCAATGCCGGTGGTTTTATTGGTAAAAGCCACGCGCGCTTCGAAGGTGCGGGATACCGGGTCCGCAGCGGGGGAGAGCTCGCGCACCTGTGCGGGAAAGGATTTGCCCGGCTGTGACCAGAGTTCAACGGTCAGGGGCTGGCCGACGCGGAAATGGCCAATCGCCTGCTCTGGCAAATCGATACGTACTTCGCGTTCACCGTCAGCGGCGAGCTCGAAAATTCCCTGGCCGGCGGCAACAACCTGGCCGGCCTCCGCCATGCGGCGGGCGATAACCCCACTCTCCGGGGCTTTCAGTTCTGCGTAAGCGGCCTGATTGCGGGCCACATCTAATTGTGCTTTTGCCTGTTGCAGGCGCGCATCGCTGGCTTCGAAGCGGGTTTCCACCGCATCGAACTGTGAGTGGCTGACTAATTGGCGCTCTAATAGTTTGCGGTGGCGTTCCAACTCGCTGCGCGCCAGGCGCTGGTCGGCCTCGGCAGAGGTGAGGCGTGCGCGTGCGGAATCCAGTTGCAGGAGTAGGTCTTCGGTGTCCAGCTCGGCCAGTGGTTGACCCTGGTCAACGCGGTCGCCCACATTGACCAGGCGCCGCTGCAGCTTGCCACTGATACGAAAGGCCAGGGCGGGTTCGAAGCGTGCACGTACCTCGCCGGGATAAAAATCCAGTTGGGCGCTGGCCAACTGAGGTTGGACCATCACCGCTGGGCGGGGTTTTTCTGATTGTTCGGTGGACTCCGATGGCGCACAGGCAGACAGCAGTAGGCTGAACGAGAGTGCGGCGAAGAGTAGCGGTCGGTACATAGGGGCTCCCTTCCTCGGCGGCGAGGCGACAAGGTAAGTCCGGAAGTGGACAAGTCATGGCCGGGCGGCCGGTAATGTTATACTGGCGAGTATAGTAAATTTATTAAACTGGTGAGTCCAGTATATGGAGTGCTATGTCTGAACAATCTCAGACGGCCGCCCAGCGCGGGCGTCCCAAGGACTTGGCCAAACGCCAGGCCATTCTCGATGCAGCCAAGGAGCTGTTTCTGACCAATGGTTTTGCCGCCACCAGTGTGGATGCGGTGGCCTCTGCTGCGGGTGTCTCGAAATTGACGGTGTACAGTCATTTCTCCGATAAGGAGACGCTGTTCAGTGCCGCGATCACTTCCCGCTGCGAGATGATGATGCCCCTGCCCATTTTCGACCTGAAAGAGGGCGATTCGGTGGCAGAGGTACTGGAGCGCATTGGTCAGGCTTTTCTAAGCATGGTGGATAGCAAGGATAGTATTCGCCTGTTACGGCTTTTGTGTGCCCTGGCTTCGCAGGAATCGCAGGAGTCAAAACTGGCCCAGTTGTTTTTTGATGCGGGCCCCCAGCGAATCCTTCGGGACATTGAACAGTTACTACGCCGCGCTACCGAGATGGGCAAGCTGCAGGTAACCAATCCGGCAGAGGCCGCCGAGGATTTTATGGGCATCTTGCTGGGTTGCCGGCATATGCGGGTATTGATCGGTTGCTGTGAGGTACAGGCTGAGGAGGAGCGGCGTGAAAGGGTGCGTAGGGCTGTGGCGCTATTTATGCGAAGCTACCGCTGATTGATTATGCAGGTTACCGCTGACAGGCTAATGTCTTGGGCTTTCCGGCATTAAAGGGCAGCGTTGGATATCTCCATTTATTTCCAGCCATTCCGGTTTGTTTTGGTAGTAGACGTAGCGCTCTGGTTGGATAAACATTGGCTCGTCGAAGGCGCCCCCGGCAATACCGCGATATTCCGGTAGAAATTCCAGCGTCCAGGTGAGGGCGCTGCCGCAGTGCTCACAGAACTGGCACTCAATCCAGCGGCCTGCGTCGGATAAAAGCCGGTGGGTTTTTAGTTCTGCATTGATGAACTGGACATTGTTTTTGTCGAAGTACACCGATACGCCTATTAAGCTACCGGTGCGCTTCCGGCACCAGCTGCAGGAACAGAGGCTCACCCGGCGTGGTTGGCCGGTGGCGCGAAATCTTACGGCACCACAGACACAGCCACCTTCGTGAATTGCCTCCATCCCCCTATCCTCAATGATCAGGTTTTGATGCGGTAACCGGTGCGAAAAATCCACCAGACCGTTGTCAGGCAGAGAAAGAGGAATAGCAGTGTCATCCCCACACTGAGACCCATGTTGACATCGGCTACGCCATAGAAAGCCCAACGGAAACCGCTGATTAGGTAAACCACCGGATTAAATAGGGTCACTTTTTGCCAGAATTCCGGCAGCATACTGATCGAATAGAAGGCTCCGCCAAGAAAAGTCAGTGGGGTGATAATCATCAATGGAATAATTTGCAGTTTTTGGAAGTCGTCGGCCCAGATGCCGATAATAAAGCCGAACAAACTAAAACTTACGGCGGTCAGCACCAGAAATGAGATCATCCAGAAAGGATGGAGAATTTCATAGTCGACAAAAAAGCGCGCGGTGGCGAGGATTAATAGCCCGAGCAAGATCGACTTGGTGGCTGCAGCCCCCACATAGCCAGCGACAATTTCAAAGGGCGATACCGGTGCCGATAAGACTTCATATATGGTGCCGGAGAATTTTGGAAAAAAGATACCGAAAGCGGCATTGGAAATACTTTCCCCCAAGAGTGCCAACATTATCAGCCCGGGGATAATAAAGGCTCCATAGCTCACACCTTCAATATCCCCCATGCGCGAGCCAATGGCGGCGCCAAATACAATAAAGTACAAAGATGTGGAGAGCACCGGCGAGGCGACACTTTGTATCAGCGTGCGCCAGGTGCGCGACATTTCAAACTTGTAGATAGCCGCTATACCGTACCAGTTCATGGCTGAGCCTCCCCACTTAATTGCTCTTCACCCTCGTGACGTGCGGAGTGCACCAGGTTGACAAAAATTTCTTCCAGGGAGCTTTCCCGGGTGTATAAATCGCGAAATTCAATATTTGCCGAACTGAGGCGGCGCAGGAATTCCGGAATGCCAGTGTTTTCACTCTTAATATCAAAGCGGTAAATCAGCTCGCTGCCATCGCCATTGAGACGCAGTGGCAAATCGGAGAGACTGTCGGGAATGCTTTCCAGGGGCGAGGGTAGTTGCAGGCTAAGCTCTTTTTCCCCCATTTTCTGCATCAGAGTTTTTTTATCCTCAACTAATACCAACTCACCGCGATTAATAACCCCGACCCGATCGGCCATTTCTTCCGCTTCCTCAATATAGTGAGTGGTGAGGATGACGGTTACCCCGGATTCGCGCAGGCCTCGTACCATTTCCCACATATCCTGGCGCAGTTCCACATCGACACCGGCAGTGGGTTCATCCAGGAAGAGCACACTGGGTTCATGGGATAGAGCCTTGGCAATCATCAGGCGCCGCTTCATACCGCCAGACAGAGTGACAATCTTGTTATTCCTTTTTTCCCACAAGGAAAGCTGCCGCAGGATTTTCTCTAAGTAAGATGGGTTGGGTGGTTTGCCAAATAAGCCGCGGCTGAATTTGATTGCGCCCAACACGCTCTCAAAGGAATCAGTGGCAATTTCCTGGGGGACCAGGCCAATTTCGCGTCGGGCACGGCGATAATCTCGCTGGATATCGTAACCGTTAACAGTAACGCTGCCCTGACCGGGGTTCACGATACCACAGATAATACTGATCAGTGTGGTTTTGCCGGCACCGTTAGGGCCAAGCAGTGCGAAGATTTCACCCCGTTGAATATTCAAGTCGATACTTTTTAAGGCGTTAAACCCGCCACTATAAGTCTTGTCGAGACCTTTAACGGAAATAATCGGTTCCACTTCTTCTCCTTGTAAAATCCTAAAACGAGCCGGTCTAAATACTTTTGGGCGTGTTTATATCCTACTGCAAAATGATTTCACTGGATGGTTTTGCTTTCAACCAATGTAGGAAAAGCGCCATGGTGGCCAAAAACAGCAGCACAGCGCTCGCTGCGGAAAAGCTACTGGCGAGGCCAAAGCGTTCTATCCAGGGTTGGCTGATGAGTGGCGAGAGAAATTGTCCGATAAAGACACTGGCGGCGAGAGCACCGGATATTCGCCCACGAATATTGGGGGTGGCGGATTCCAGTCCGGTGGCGAAGATATGGGGGATCAGGGTACCCATTCCACAACCATAAATCGCAGTGGCAATCATAATCGCGTTAAATGAATCCGCCTCGGCGATTAGCCCCATACCGCAGGCCATAACAGCAAAACCCAACATAAAAACGCCACTTTTCCCCAGGTGGTTGCGCGCCAGAGGATAGAACACCAGTGAGGCCAGGGCGCCCATTAAATTACTGGCGGCGATGGCAATACCCGCGAGGCTGGGAGTGTCGACTTCAATTTCCCTGAGAAGGAAGGGGAGCTGGGTGGGGATCAGAAAAAAGACCAGGCTGTTTAGCAGGGCTGCGCCGAGCAATAATGCAAAGGCCATCCAGTCGGGTTTTTCATCACTAAAGTGGTCAGACGATCGCTCAATATTATTGCGTTCAGGCTCTGGCAAGTAGCGTATTACTGCTGGAATCAGGAATAGTGCCGCCGCGTAAATCGCAAAAGGTGCGCGCCAATGTATATCTGCCAACAACCCACCGGCCACAAGGAAGATAACCCCACCGAGACTGATAAAGGCCCCCTGCTGACTCATATAGGTACGCCTTTGATCGGGGTTGAAATAGTCACCTACCAGGGCGGTGACTGAAGTCATGGTGCCCGCTACCGCAATACCCAGCAGGGTACGGCTGGCCAATAGTCCTGCCAGGCTGTCCTGCAACAATGCCGAGATGCCGGCCAGGGCATAAACAGTGACCGCCAGCAACAGCAGCCGCCTGCGTCCATAGCGATCGGATACAAACCCGGCGAGAGGGGCGAATAGAGCAATCATTAAGGCCGGTAGGCTCAAAATCAATCGGCTGAGCAGGGCAATATCTTCATATTGGGCAAAGTGTGCCTCCAGTGCTGGTAGTGATGGCGCCACTGTGGCGCCAGACATTATTGTGAGCGCCGCCAGGCACAAAAGTGTCAACCGCATCTGTAGCGGGATAGCGGGTTTTGCCACGCTGAGAGGTGGTGCTATGTGGGCAGGGATCATCGGCGAATTCCTTTTTTGCCTTTGCACACCTTTGTTAAGGAAGGGATTACCGATAGACACAGCCCCTCTTGCACGGCCAAGCTGATACTTTGGCTTTGTGCAGCCACTAAAAGAGAAGTGGTGTTAGTAGAGGGGGGTTCTGTAATGGGGTAGGTTTGTTTGCTGTTCCTGATCATCGGTAGTCTCCCTGAGCTTGCAATGGAATGCGGCGCAGTGTAAAACCTCAAGTAATATTGAGGTCAATAGCAGCCGGAGAGTTTTGATGCCTGGTACCAGTGAAAAGAAAGCGTCCTCTTGTGGCGATAAGAAGTGCCGTCGCGAGATGACCGTGGGCGAGGTGGCTGAGCGCAGTGATGTGGCGGTGAGTGCACTGCACTTTTATGAGAGCAAAGGCCTGATCAGCAGCTGGCGCACCAGCGGTAATCAGCGCCGCTACTCTCGGGATGTATTGCGACGTGTGGCCATTATCAAGGTGGCGCAGAGCACCGGTATTCCCCTCGCCGAAATTCGCGAAGCCCTGGCGACTCTGCCCGATGGACGCACGCCCACCGCCAAAGACTGGGCCAAGCTTTCCGCCAGCTGGCGCGAGGAACTGGACCAGCGTATTCGCCAGTTGACTCAATTGCGCGACCGTTTGGAGGGCTGTATTGGCTGTGGTTGCCTGTCTATGGAGAGCTGTCCGCTCCGCAACCCAGGAGATCAAGCCGCGGAGCAGGGTGCAGGTGCTCGCTACCTGGATGTGGGGAGCTGACTTGGTGAGCTAATGGAAAGCAAATGGTGCGCTTCACGCTTGAGAAAATGATGAAGTTCTCACGATTTTTTATTGTTTGAAGTTACTGGAAAAGTTTCTGGTAAAAATCCAGGGTGCCCTGCCATGCATCTTGCGCCGCTTCCTGGTTATAGGCCAGCGGCAAGCCAAATTTCTGACCGCGTTCGGTGGCGACGGGATTGGTAAAGCCGTGCAGTACTCCGGGATAGCTCACTAGGGTGAATTTAGCACCGGCTTCCTGCATTTCCTCGACAAAAGCCCCGACCTGCTGTGGCGGAATCATACTGTCGGCACCGCCGGTGTAAACCTGCAGTTCCGCCTGGACTTTCCCTTTTTTAGCGCGGACCTCGCTGGCCAGGGCTCCGTGATAGCTGACTACTCCACGCAATTCCACACCGAGGCGCGCCATGGTCAAGGCAACGCCACCGCCAAAGCAATAACCCTGTGCGGCAATTTGATTTTCCTCGACTACACTGTGCTGCTGCAGCAGGGTAAGTGCGGTGCGGAAACAGGCTTCCAGAGAGACTGGATTTTCAAGCGCCTCATCGCGAAACTGCTGCGCTTCGGTGGGGTCGTCCGTTTGCTTGCCACTACCAAACATATCCACCGCAAAGGCACAGTAACCCTGTCTGGCGAGCTTTTCAGCCTGCTTGCGCACAAAGGCATTGTGTCCCCACCATTCGTGAACCAGCATGACACCGGGGCGCTTTTCTTGAATGCTGTCATCCCAAGCAAGGTAACCACTGTAGGACTTGCCATCTACCGCGTAATCAATCTCTTCGGTTTTCATTGTTGCATGTCTCTTTGGCGAATAATTGATGGTCTTATTCAGGCTTGTCTGGCGGGCCTTTGAGTTCCACCAGATTTTGTTCGGGGTCGGAAATATAGATCGACGGCCCCATGCCCTCGGCACCGTAACGCTGTTGTGGCTTAGAGGGTTCGATTTTTTTCTCTTTTAAATAAGCAATAATTTTATCGGGTTCGAATGGATCTATACGTAAACAGAAATGATGCAAGTTACGCCCTTCGACACCCGGCGCGACACCGCCCTCACGACCGATAGTTTGATCCACCGGAACCAAGTCGATTAAGGCGTGCCCGGCACGCAACTGATAGAGGCCCAACTCCTGATTCTCTCGCTCCATGGTGCAGCCGAGGACGCCTTCATAAAAATTGCGCATGGCAGCCAGGGATTTGACCCTCAGCACCACATGATCAATGTGTTGAATCTTAAACACAGGAATTCCTGAAATTTTAGTGATTATTAATCTGGTGAATAAATTATCTTATAGGAAAAACCGCCACTGTTTTATAGATCGTTGGATGCGGCAGTAAGAAGTGCTGATTTAGAGATTTGCGCCAATGTTATACCGATTCTAAGTGTAGGCGGGCTTGGAGGGCTAAGTGGGCGTCTCAGGCATCTAGTGAGGACTTCGCGCGGAGTGTTGGTTGAGAAAAACGGCACTCCGCACTTGAATGAACTTGGAATCAATGAGCAATATTGGGCTTAAGCACTATAAACCTTGTCTAAATCCTTTTGGGGATGCAGTTCTTTTGCGGGCCTGACAATCTCCGTTTCCAGCATCGCTGCAACTTCCTGCTTCTGTACGCTTTGTTGTAGTTTAATACGCAGAAGCTGGGAGATTTCCGGTTTACAAGAGCCACAGCGGGTGCCGCAGCCAAGAGCCTCACCTAATGCCTCTACCGAATTAATCCCCTGACTGATAGCTTTTTCAATCTGGGGGCGGGAAATCTGCATACAGGTACATACTATGCGTTCACCTGGAGGAATTGCCTGGAGAAACTGGGCAGGATTTTCTGGGGCTTCCAGTTGTAGATAGCGCTCCAGGGTGCGCCGGTCAGGGAGAAGCTGCCAATCGTTACTGGCAAAAATAAGCAGTTCTATTTGTTCACTATAAGCGAGCCAACGTTGGCTGTTTAATGTTTCTATTTGCTGCCAGTGAACGCCTGAGCTTTCCTGTAATAATTGTGCGCCCAGTTGGCGACCATTTAATGGCGCGCTCAGTGCCAACTCAAAGCGATATCCGTTTTGGCAGGGCACTCGATACCAGTGCAGCAGATTTTCTTCCCGATGGGTCTGCAGCCAGTGCCAAAGATTTTGTGCAAGTGGTTCCGGGCAAATAAGGGTGGCAAAGCTCTTACAAGGGAGGGCTTGCAGCTGCACCGGTACCTGTTTGAATTCCGGCTGGCCGGAAATTGGGTCTACCTCTGCTTTGGTAAGGGCGCTGACTTTCGACTCTTGAGCCAGAGTCTGGCTCCAGTGAATGGGAGCGAACAGTTCACCGGGCTTTTGTCCACTATTGAGTACTGCACGTCCACACATGCGACCCTGGGCATTATGCAATTCCACCAGTGCGCCCTCATCTACGCCATATTTGCGTGCATCCACTGGGTTTATTTGAATCTCGGCAGTTTCACTGTGGTCCAGTAATTTGCGCGCACGGCCGGTGCGGGTCATGGTGTGCCATTGGTCGCGCATACGACCGCTGTTTAGCCAAAGGGGATAACTGTTGCCGATTTGCTGTTGGGGTGTGCGAGGTTTGACAGCAATGAAATTGGCTCGGCCAGTTTCTGTGAAAAATTTTCCGTCGCCAAATAGTCGTGCGCTGCCCTGGGGGTTTTCCCGGTTAACCGGCCACTGTACCGGCTTTAATGTATCGTATTCGTTACGATCGATATCACTAAAATAGGAGATATCAAAGGCGCGGCTGTTGTTGTTTTCGAATCCTGACAATTGCGCATGTTCACGGAATATTTCTGCAGGGTGAGCAAAATTAAAGTGCTTGCCAAACCCCAGGCGGCTGGCTAAATCGCAGATTGCCTGCCAGTCGTGGCGGGCCTCTCCGGTGGGCTCTAGAAAGGAGCGTTGCCGGGAGATGCGCCGCTCAGCATTGGTGACGGTGCCATTTTTCTCGGCCCAGCCAGTGGCCGGCAGCAGTACATCGGCACAGCGGGCGGTGTCGGTATCGGCGATACAATCGGAAACAATCACTAGCGGACATTTACGCAGAGCTTCAGTCACACGCTCCGCTTCCGGCATACTCACGGCGGGATTCGTGGCCATAATCCAGATTGCTTTGATCTGCCCACTTTCCACTGCGCGGAACATATCCACGGCTTTTAATCCGGGATTCAGTGCCATATTGGGTGCATTCCAGAAGCGCTGCACCCGGTCTATATCACTGTCTTTAAATTCCATATGGGCGGCGAGCATATTGGCCAGACCGCCCACTTCGCGCCCGCCCATAGCATTGGGCTGGCCAGTAATTGAGAATGGCCCCGCCCCAGCCTTGCCTATGCGCCCTGTTGCCAAGTGACAGTTGAGGATTGCGTTATTTTTGTCTGTGCCACTACTGGATTGGTTAATACCTTGGGAATAGAAGCTGAGTGTTTTTTCTGTTTCAGCAAACAAGCGAAAGAAAGCCAGTAACTTTTCTGCTGGCACTCCACAACTCAGTGCGGTTTGCTGTAGGGACCAGTGCTGGGCGGCTTCCAGTGCCTGCTCAAAACCCTGAGTATGTTGTTGGATATAGTGATGATTGAGGCGGTTGTGTTGAGCAAGGAAATTAAGCAGCCCATTAAACAGTGCGGCATCGCTGCCGGGAGTTATTGCCAGGTGCAGATCGGCCATCTCGCTGGTAGCACTCGCCCGCGGATCAACCACCACCAGCTTGGCCTTGCCCGCCTGCATACGCTGGAACAGAATCGGGTGGGTCCAGGCGGCATTGGAGCCAATTAAAACAATGAGGTCCGCTTCTTCCAGATCTCCATAGCAACAGGGCACGGCATCCGCGCCTAGGGCGCGCTTATATCCTGCTACGGCTGAGGACATGCAAAGACGCGAGTTGGTATCAATATTTGCGCTACCAATAAAACCCTTCATTAATTTATTGGCAACATAATAATCTTCGGTCAGCAGCTGCCCAGAAAGGTAAAAAGCTACGGAGTCAGGGCCATATTCGCGGATATTGCGGGCGAATTCGCTGGCGACATAAGACATGGCAGTATCCCAATCACAGGCTTCGCCATGCAGGTGCGGCCGTAAGAGCCGCCCATGATCACCGAGCGTTTCCCCTAGGGCAGAACCTTTTACACACAGTCGGCCAAAATTAGAGGGATGCTGTTTATCACCTGTGACGGAAATCACAGAGGTATTTTGCCGCTCTTCCTTGTTAATTGTTACTCCGCAGCCTACCCCGCAATAGGGACAAGTGGTGCAGGAGCGCTGTGTGCTCAGGTATTCCTTTACTGCCATTATTCTTACTTATTGCAACCGATATAAACGGTATTTCCATTAAATGCCAAAGGGTAAGTGGCGAGCTGGATATTAGCGTCTTCCATACAAACACCATCTTCAAGGCGAAAATGGTGTTTATAAAGTGGTGAAGCAATAGTTAATTCACCCTCCAGCTCCGCAATTATTCCCCGCGAAATAACCCCAGCTTGTGCGATCGGATCCCAGTTGTCAACGGCATAAAGCTGTCGATCCTGCCCGGGTAAAAAAAATAGGGCGATACCTTTTTTCTTCTCAGATCTAACCGTGTTGCCAGCTTTTTCTGAGGAGGTATCGCCCCAAAGGGCGCACACCCCGGAATTGCTGACCAGATCTGAGCGTCGACAGATTGGCAGCCATTGGGGGCGGGTTATGGCAATAGAATTAAATGGATCTGGTTTGGCGCTGGCTTGATACATAACAATTTCCTTACGGGATTGTGAAAAAAATCAGAAATTGAAATTAATTCTTGTTCATTCAAATGGAAGTACTTTTTGGAATACGCCACTAGGCAGACTCTGCAGCTTCCAATATTTCCTCGGTGGTCGCCGGGCGGGGTTGACCGCGTTCCTTAACAAAAACAATTTTGTCATCACCCTCGCTGCTATTAACAAACTGACGAAAACGCTTCAGCTTTTCCGGGTCGTTAATGGCGGACTTCCATTCGCATTGATAGCTATCAACCACGCGCGACATTTGCGCTTCAAGTTCGGCACAGATTCCCAATTTGTCATCGACAATGACTTCACGTAGATAGTCGAGCCCACCATCAAGGCTTTCCAGCCAGACCGAGGTGCGCTGCAATTTATCGGCGGTGCGCACATAGAACATCAGGAAGCGATCGATATATCGAATGAGGGTTTCGTCATCCAGATCAGTGGCGAATAGGTCAGCGTGTCGTGGGCGCATGCCGCCGTTACCGGCGACAAATAGGTTCCACCCTTTTTCTGTGGCGATAACTCCCACATCCTTACTCTGCGCTTCGGCGCACTCGCGGGTACAGCCAGATACGGCCATCTTGATTTTGTGGGGCGAGCGCAATCCCTTGTAGCGGTTTTCCACGCGCAGGGCCATAGAAACACTGTCCTGCACCCCGAAGCGGCACCAGGTACTGCCTACACAAGACTTAACAGTACGCAGAGACTTTCCATAGGCATGGCCGGTTTCGAATCCCGCATCAACCAGTTCTCGCCAAATCTCTGGTAGCTGCTCGAGGCGAGCACCAAAAAGATCAATACGCTGGCCACCGGTAATTTTGGTGTAGAGGTCATAGCGTTTGGCAACATCACCAATCACAATGAGTTTTTCTGGTGTGATTTCGCCACCGGGAATACGCGGTACTACAGAGTAGCTGCCATTTTTCTGCATATTCGCCATAAAAGTGTCATTGGTATCCTGCAGGCCAACGTGGGCCTGTTCCAGAATATGTTCATTCCACAGAGAAGCGAAGATGGAAGCTGCGGTGGGTTTGCACACCTCACAGCCCTGGCCGCTGCCATGTTTATCGAGGAGGTCATCAAAGGTTTTAATTTCCCCAACCTGAATAATATGGAAGAGCTCTTGGCGGCTATAGGGGAAATGCGCACAGAGGTGATTGTTTACCTCCATACCTAGTGCCGCTAACTCAATATCGACAATATTTTTTAGCAGTGCCGCACAACCACCACAGCCGGTGGAGGCCTTGGTTACATCCTTGACTTCAGCTAGGGTATGACAGCCACCGTGTACCACATCGATAATCTGTCCCTTACTCACGTTATAACAGGAACATACGGTGGCACTGGCAGGTAAAGCCGAGGCACCGAGAGGAGATCCTGCTCCATCAACTGAGGGAAGGATAAGTTGCTCAGGGTGCTCGGGCAGCTCAATATCATTAAGGTGATATTGCAGTAGAGTATCGTAATCCCCGGTATCACCCACCAGCACTGCCCCGAGCAGTTTCTGGCCTTTGGCATCGGTTATCATACGTTTGTAAAGGCCACCTTGCTCATCTACAAAAGTAATTGCGGCCGCACCTTCACTGCGCCCGTGGGCATCGCCAATAGAACCGACCTGAACACCGAGCAGCTTTAATTTGGTGCTCATATCGGCACCATTAAAAAATATCTCTGCACCGGTAAGTTGTGCGACGGCGGTGCGTGCCATGCTGTAGCCCGGAGCTACCAGACCAAAGATCCGCCCTTCATAGAGTGCGCACTCTCCAATAGCAAAAATCTTAGGGTCTGATGTGCGACAGCAGTTATCGATGACTATCCCACCACGTTCGCCAACCTGCAGTCCCGAAGATTTTGCCAGCGCATCCTGAGGGCGAATTCCCGCGGAGAAGACAATCATATCGGTAAGCAGTTCATCTCCTCCTTTAAACTGCATGCGCAAGCGGCCATCAACTTCTGCAATAAGTTCAGTGGCCCTACTGGTGTGTACCTTTACACCGAGAGCTTCGATTTTTTTGCGCAGCAAATCGGAGCCGCCCTCGTCGAGCTGAGTGGCCATAAGTCCCGGCGCGAACTCCACCACATGGGCTTCGAGTCCAAGGGCCTTTAAAGCATTTGCCGCTTCCAGACCGAGTAGGCCACCACCGACAACAACACCACTTTGCGCTGTAGATGCGGCTGTGCGGATAGCATCCAGATCTTCGAGGGTACGGTAGACAAAGCAGCGCTCGTGCTGGTGTCCTGGGATGGGGGGTACAAAAGGATAGGAGCCGGTGGCGAGTACTAGCTGATCGTATGTATATAAGTTTCCATTCTGGGCGGTAACGGTTTGCTTTTCGCGATCAATGGCAATAACGGGGTTATTGAGTTCTAGCTCGAAGCCCCATTCATGGTACTGCTCGATATGGCCCATGGCCAAATCTTCAGCGCTGCACCCGGAGAAATAATCGGACAAATGTACGCGGTCATAAGCGGGCCTGGCTTCCGCACAAAAGACGGTGACTTCAAAACCGATGTTTTTATTTTTTTCTACCAGCTGTTCAAGAAAGTGGTGCCCGACCATGCCGTTACCAATCACAACCAGCTTTTGCTTTTCTTTCTTTACCTTCATTGCTATTCCTGCCATCTGAAGTCAATTTTTTCGGCAGGAGGGGAAGCGCTTGATATGGCAGGGGCGCCTCCTCTTCTGCCGAAGAGTACAGGCGCCGTTGCCTCGAATTGGGGGAGAATTTTGTTGGTCATTTAATGTATTCAATCTCCGTGCCAATATTGAGCCCTGGAATGGCGCCAATCTGTGCCTATTGTCCACAATTTTTGCGACACCTTGCGACAAGTTGGTGCGAAAAACTAATTTTCTGCTCTGTATTAGTGCTTAATGAAATTCTGTGGAATATTGGAGGTGTGGAGAATTTATTTTCGGGCTGCTGGTAGGTAAAACTGAGATCCGCTGATGGGCTATTAGAAAATATACAGGAGATGAGAAAGCAGCAGGATGAGTGCTATCAGTTGCCAGAATAAAACAGGGTTCCTTTCCAGTAGTGGGCGGCTATTGGGTGGTTTGAAGGCCGGGTTGGGGTGCTGTAAATCTTGAATGAATTCCGACAGGCTGTCGTAGCGTTGTCTGGGGTCGGCAGCGCAGGCTTTTTGCAGGGCGCCATCCACCCAATGGGGAATATCCTTACGGTGCGTATACACTTTCATATAACGCATTTGTTGATAACTTTTGAGTTGATAGTGCAAGTTGCCCAGGCGCTCGGGATAAGGGTATTTTCCTGTAAGTAATTCATAGGCGATGACCCCAAGGGAAAAGATATCTGAACGGTGGCTGGCACTATCCCCAAAAAAGAATTCGGGAGCCGCATAATTTTTACTGCCTGGAGCACCAGTTTCTGAGAAATGCAATTGCTCACGGAGACCGGGCCCATCAACCCCTCCCAGATCAATGATGACCAGACGCCCATGGCTGCGCATCATGATGTTCTCTGGCTTCAGATCTCCATGCACAATTTCCAGGCGTTGCAGGCTGCGCAAGGCACTTACCAGCTGCGCCAGCAGCTCCCGTACCTGGGATATTTGCGGCTGGGAATTAAGTTGCATCCACTGTCGTAAGGTCTGTCCCTCGACATATTCGAGGATATGGTAAAGGCAAGCGCGCTCTGCCCTTGGGGGATATAACTTGATAATCCCTGGGTGATTGATTCGCCGGCCAGTCCACTCCTCGGCGATAAAGCGCTCGATATAATGCGGGTCATCGCAGTAATTTACTGACGGGGTTTTAAGAGCACGAAGTGCACCGGATTCAAGATCCTGGGCCAAATACAGGTGACTGCGCTTGCTGGCATAAAGTTCTTGCAGAATAAGGAAGCCATCGAGTTTTTGACCGGGATTTAAATCCGGGGCAAAGGGCAGCTTCTGGCCGTGCATTGCCAGTTCGTCGCACTGGGGGAGGTTCAGGCGATTGACCCTGGCAGCGACTGCACTCAGATTATCGCTTGAGCCAGCCTTCAGGGCCGCATCAACCAGCTGTTGCGGTGTGGTCCTGTCAAAATTAGCGAGTCTTTCCTGGATAGAGGTTTCGGGCAAGAAATCGTGTATCCCATCGCTACTCAGCAAATAAATATCATCGGGTAGTAGCGCTTCACAGCGATAGTCCACATCGATGTGGACATCCATACCTAGTGCCCGGCTGAGAAAAGTGCGCCCAGGAGACAGTTGGTGGCTATGATCGCGGCTGAGACACTCAAGTTTGCCGTCGCGCAGACGGTAGATGCGTGTATCCCCAACATGCACTAAATGGGCGCTGGTACCTTTAATAATAATGGCAGAGAAAGTGGTGAGCCAGCCACGCTGAATTTCTACACTGCCTCCGCTTTGCCGATATAGCCAGCTATTGAGGGAGTGGAGAACCCGCGCTACTGCGTGGCGGGTAGACCAGGTTTCCGGGGTGCTGTAATAATCGGAGAAAAAACCATTGATGGCTGCGCGAGCGGCCTCCCCGCCAGCCTCAGCGCTGGCGACACCATCGGCAACAGCGGCGAGCGCACCATAGCGCTTGAATTCTATCCCCTTTGGTAGCCGCACTGCACAGGCATCGTCGTTGTGCCGGCGTTGGCCGGCACAGGTGGCACTGAAAATTTGCAAGGCACCTATTTTTTTGTTCTGCAAATTCTCAGATACTTCAGAGAGGTTCTGTACCTCTTCTGAAGATTTTACGTGCTGCTCTTTATCAGGCGACATCAATCATTGATACACTGCCATCGGGATGTACCTCGGCCATTTGCCCCTCGGGTTCCTCTAATAATAACAGTGCGACAAAGCCGAGAAGTGCAGTGATGCCGATAACCATAAAAAATGTTTGGTAGGAAACCAAACTCAACACGGTGAGATAAAACACTGCACCTACATTGCCATAAGCACCCGTCATACCTGCGATCTGCCCGGTAAGGCGTCGCTTAATTAGGGGGACTACAGCAAATACCGCCCCTTCACCGGCCTGCACAAAGAAAGAGCACGCCATGGCAGCGGCAACGGCCAGGTAGAGTGGCCATTCGGCATCGATTAAGCTCATAGTGAAGTAACCCAATGCCAAGCCCGCAGTGAGTACCAGCAGGGTGGGCTTCCGTCCCCAGCGATCACTAATCAAGCCACCCGCTGGACGGGACATCAGATTCATAAATGCATAGGCGGAGGCAAGCAAGCCCGCTTTTACTGGGTCCAGGGTAAAGGTCTCAGAGAAAAACAGTGGCAACATAGAGACCACGGCCAGTTCGGAACCAAAAGTGGCGAAGTAGAGTAAATTGAGTACGGCCACTTGCTTGAATTTGTAGCGGTGTACAGGAGCTGGGGGATTAGTGAAAACTTCGCGGTTGATACTAAATGTCTTGCGCGCATCCAGCAGGTAAAGTAAGCCGAGCCCACAATAAATCAAGGCTGCAGCGAGGCTAGAGATTAAACCGACACCACTTGAAAGTTTCCAGGTTAACAATGCCAGGGCTGCATACATTGGTACCTTCATAATCAGTAACAGGGCGAAGTCTCCTGAACTGGTGACCTCCATTGCTCCAATTTTTTTCGGCTTGAAATATGTGGAACCCTTGGGTGTATCGGTCACGGAGAAGTAGTAAATCACACTGTAGACCAGTGCAATAACCCCAGTGATACCAATCGCATAGCGCCAGCCATTATCGCCACCAAAAAACAGTGCGATGGTGGGCAGGCTCATAGCGGCAGCGGCCGATCCGAAATTACCCCAGCCCCCATAAATGCCTTCAGCGGTACCCAGCTGGCGAGCGGGGAACCACTCCGAAACCATGCGTATGCCGACAACAAAGCCCGCACCAATGAAACCGAGCAGAAAGCGCCCAATTGCTGCCTGGGTAAAGTTTTCCGCTAAGGCAAAGATAAAGCAGGGAACACTGCCGATTGCAAGCAGCAGGGAGTAAGTGAGCCTTGGGCCGTACTTATCGGTGAGCATTCCGATCACAATACGTGCGGGAATGGTTAGGGCGACATTTAAAATAAGAAGCGTTTTTACCTGATCGGGCGTGAGTGACAGGCTCTCTGATATAGCCATCAATAATGGGGCATGGTTAAACCAGGCAAAAAACGTAATGAAGAAAGCTACCCAGGTTAGGTGTAGGATTTTTATCTTTCCTCGAAAAGAAAAAAGATTGAGGGATTCACTGGACATGTGCATTTCCTTTATTTGCAAACTCCGCAGGCACAAAAAAAGCCCACCGCCGCGCCCTTTTTTGGGTCGCAGTCAATGGACTTCATTGCCCGGTATCTTTGGTGAAAGAGGGATTGACTGTGCGTATGCGCCTTGCGGCAGGACATTGCACCATCGATATATTTCCATTCAATTAATGTGCCATTATTTTTTAGTGCAGAGATAATCCAGAGTCTGACGGTAGAGGTCCGATCTAAAGTTCTGATTGTTCGCTGAGTCGGTCTCGCTAAAGTCGCTGCACATTTCTATCAATTGCTGGGCTTTTGCTTCATTGGGGTGACCGTTGTCATTATCCGTATGAGCGAACAAATGCCAGCCCGGATTAGCTATGATGTCAGAGCTCCGACGGTAGAGGATTTGGTCATTGAGGGAACCTTGTAATACTGATTTTGGTAAATCCAGATAATGCCTTTGCGAGAGTATTCCAGCTGCTTCGTGGCGGTTTTCCCGGGCGGACAACCATGAGCAAGCTTGTAGCAATGCGGCGCGAAGCGCCAAATGACTGGCTGGATTGGCTTCATGCCAACTTTGAGTGACTGCCAATACCTTTTCCGGCATTGCTGGTAGTAGGGTATTGCAGGCGGTGGCTATTACACCGGTTCCTTTGTAGGCCGCGAGACTATTCCATGGCTCTCCAACGCAATAACCATCAATCACTCCTCTGTGGAGGTTCTCTAGCATTTGCTCGGGGGGAAGGACAATAAGTTGTAAATCCTGATCGGGGTTGATACCTGCAGCCTGTAACCAATGACGCAATTGTAAGGTGTGACTGGAGAATGGATACACCGTAGCGAGTCTTGTTGGTGCAGTCCCCGTATTCTTTTGCAGGTAAGCTTTTAACGCTGAGGCAATATCGAGTTGAGTTTCTTGGGATGTGTAGTGTTGCAGGCGTTGATAGAGGTCTTCCGAAAGAGTTATAGCGTTGCCATTGCAGCTGAGTATCAAACCACTGATGAACCGTTCTTTGCAGCCAGGCAAGGCTTGCGACAAGGTTAATGGCATTGGGGCCAGCATGGCTGCTGCGTCGGCCTTGCGAGCAATCAATTTGTCACGCAGGGTTGCCCAGGAAGTCTCCCTTTGCAGCTGCACTTCTAGACCAAATCGGTGAAAGTACCCTTTCTCCTGAGCGACTATTAGAGGGGCACTGTCGGTGAGTCGCAGATACAGCAGTTTGATCAATTTTTTTTCCGGGCATAGTAAAGAAGACATCGGTGATTCAATGCTCGCTTTGGAAATAGTGGATAAGTTGCTCGGCTACTGCGCACATGGTTGCATTACTACTCATAGCAAGATTGCGCAAAATCTTGTGGGCATCTTTCTCTGTGAGATTTTTCTTTGCCATTAATAGTCCCTTGGCTCGCTCAATGGTTTTTCTGTCGCTGAGTTGCTGTTGGGTCCTCTCAAGAGATTGGCGCAGTTGCTGGAAGCTCTTGAACTGAGCCATGGCAATTTCTATCGCCGGTGCAACGCGCTCCGGTGTCATCCCTTCAGCCATATAAGCGCTCACGCCAGACTCGACCGCGCGACTAATAAAGTCCGCACTATTGTGACTGGAGAACATAGCGACCGGTGTAGGGGCTTCGCGATTAACTACAGCGAGACTCTCTAAAATATCTCTATCGGGAGATTCGATATCGATTAGTACAATGTCGGGTCGATACTTTTCCACTTGGAAAAGAAGCCCTTCTGCGCTACTTATTTGCGCAACAATTGTGTATCCGGCAGCTTGTAAACGCTCACGGACCGAATGAGCACGCTCGTGGTTGTCGTCAACCAACATGATTGCGGGGCTAATGTTTGACACGGCTTGATATGGCACTCGTTCAAGGGCTTGATACTATTTATCAAGAGTTAATCAAAATTTGTGCCAAAAGTGCGATAGGGATCAAATAAAATAAATTCTTCTAGTTCCATGAAGTGTGCGAGAGTTCCAAATTGTTTCTTGCCGCGCTATTTTGCGACTATTGGATCTTTAGTACAAGTGCGAAATTTATAGAGGCTTTGAGTTATTGATTAGTAGAAAATCCTGTAGAAATTCTATTTCGAAAAAACTTTGGGGGCCTATGGAAAAAATATTTCACACTAAATTTTGACTGTTAAAGTTGGATGGTCCTATTTTTGTGTCAAATTTTGTTATGGCAATCTCACTGCGAGGTCTATTTAGCTAAGGGAGGTGAGGTAAGAGTAAGAATTTTAATATTGAAAAACATTAATCTTTAAAATTTGATATTGGGTATCCAATAATCTGCGGCTAAATGAGATTCTCTCCATTTTTTTAGCGATTTCCTGTTGCTGTTGTAACCTTTCGACGTATATGAATTGTGGTTTCATTTGAAACAGGATCGTTAGCCTTATAAATTTCACCAATTGTGGCTATTAGGTGTCTTCTCTTTCAATCCCTCTTTTCGGCGTTTACACTCGGCCTGTTTATAAATTGGGCAACCCAGACCTTTTTGAGGTAGATGTAGTTGTAAATTCATAATATTAACTATGAGGGGCACGGCGGTGATAATAGCCATACCTAGAGAGACCGCAGAGGGGGAGGCGCGTGTTGCGGCAACTCCAGATAGCGTTAAACGTTTACTTGATTTGGGTTTTTCTGTTGTTGTGCAGGCAGGGGCTGGTGACAGGGCTAGTTTCAATGATGATTCTTATCGGCAAGCTGGAGCTGAGATTCGTGAAGACATGGCGACTTGCTTTGAGGGGGCGGATGTTGTTCTAAAAGTACAGTCACCCACGGATGAAGAGTTGGCATTGATTCCTAAAGGAGCAACGCTGATCGCCTTTTTAAAGCCGGCACAAAATGCCGAGCTCCTGCAAAAGCTTGCTGAAAACAATATTAACGCGCTTGCAGTTGAATCCATCCCCAGAATTTCCCGTGCCCAGAAAATGGATGCGCTCAGCTCCATGGCTAATATTGCTGGCTATCGTGCCGTTATCGAAGCCGCACATAATTTTGGCCGATTTTTTACTGGGCAGATCACCGCGGCAGGAAAGATTCCACCAGCCAAAGTACTTGTTATCGGAGCCGGTGTCGCTGGACTCTCGGCGATAGGTACGGCCAAAAGTATGGGTGCCATTGTGCGGGCATTCGATACCCGTGCCGAGGTGCGGGAACAGGTTGAATCCATGGGAGCTGAGTTCCTCACTGTAGAGGTAGAGGAAGAGGGTTCCGGTTCTGGCGGTTATGCCAAGGAAATGTCCCAGGAATTTATTGATGCTGAAATGGCTCTGTTCCGTGAGCAGGCCAAGGAAGTCGATATTGTTATTACTACGGCACTTATACCCGGTAAGCCTGCGCCAAAACTATGGCTTGCCGATATGGTCGATAGTATGGCACCGGGCTCTGTGGTGGTAGACCTGGCGGCGGAAATGGGGGGTAATTGTGATTACACTGTGCCCCACCAAAAAACTGCGCACAGTGATGTGACAATCATCGGCTATACCAATTTACCCAGTCGTGCGGCCACACAATCTTCAAGATTGTACTCTACCAACCTTGCTCATTTACTCAGCGAGCTGACTCCAGAAAAGGACGGTGAAATAGACCTGAATTTTGACGATGAAGTTATTCGTGGGGCGACTGTGGTGAAGTCTGGAGAAGTTACCTGGCCACCCCCCGCTCCCAAAGTTTCTGCTCAGCCTAAGAAATCACCTAAAGCGGCTGAAGAAGCCAGGGTTAAAGTTGAAGAAAAGAAAGATAAGCGCAAGTCGCCGCTGTCAATTTTTGTTTTCTGGGCAATCGCTGCTGTTTTGCTATTGTGGCTAGGTCGAGTGGCTCCGCCAGATTTTGTTTCTCACTTTACGGTTTTTGTATTGGCTATCTTCATTGGTTGGCAGGTGATTTGGAATGTCACCCATGCCCTGCATACACCCTTAATGAGTGTTACGAATGCAATTTCAGGGATTGTGGTCGTTGGGGCGCTGTTGCAGTTGGGGGCTACTGGCTCGGGGCTTGTTACCTTGCTCGCCTTTGTAGGAGTTCTTGTAGCCAGTATTAATATATTCGGTGGTTTTTTTGTTACCTACCGAATGCTGAAAATGTTTCGCCGGTAAGAAAGGAGATAAGTGATGAACGGTATGATTGCAATGGCTTATCTTTTTTCCGCAGTAATGTTTATTTTGAGTCTGGGCGGTTTGTCCAGCCATGAAACTGCGCGACGTGGAAATATCTACGGCATGGTCGGTATGGCGGTTGCCATAATTGCTACCATTGCCGGTATTACCTCCGGTGCCTATTGGATGGTCATCATTGCTATGGTGGTTGGTGCTGTAATAGGCCTATCCTTGGCGAAACGCGTGGCTATGACCCAGATGCCTCAAATGGTGGCACTGCTGCATAGCTTCGTGGGCTTGGCTGCAGTACTCATTGGTTGGGGTGGATTTCTTGATCCCCGAGTGAATTTGCATGGCTCAGCGCATGTTGTACACAGCACCGAAATTTACCTCGGCGTTTTTATTGGGGCCATTACGTTAACGGGTTCTTTAGTCGCTTTCTGTAAGTTGCAGGGACTGGTTTCCGGTAAGCCGCTGATGTTGCCGGCCCGCCACTGGCTCAACCTGATTGCTATTTTGGCCTGTATTGTATTGGGTGTGCTCTTTGTGCCTGCGCAAGTAAATGCGGACACGGTTCTCAATTTGTTAGTAATGACAGCTATTGCGTTATTGCTCGGCATTCACCTGGTGGCTGCAATTGGCGGTGCCGATATGCCGGTGGTTATTTCCATGTTAAATAGCTACTCAGGATGGGCCGCGGCGGCAACCGGGTTTATGCTGGGTAACGATCTGCTTATTGTCGTGGGTGCACTGGTCGGTTCTTCTGGTGCGATCCTTAGCTATATCATGTGTCGTGGCATGAACCGGTCATTTGTTAGCGTGATTCTCGGTGGTTTTGGCTCCGACGGTGGAGAGGTCTCCGATGAGGAAGTTGATGGTGAGGCTATTGCTATTGACCAGCAGGAGCTGGCCGATGATCTCAAGGCTGCGGATAGTATTATCATTGTGCCTGGATTCGGAATGGCTGTTGCCCATGCCCAACAAGCGGTCAGTGACTTGACCGATCGCCTGCGCGGTATGGGTAAAACGGTGCGTTTTGGTATCCATCCTGTTGCGGGACGGCTGCCAGGCCATATGAATGTCTTGTTAGCCGAAGCCAATGTGCCTTACGACATTGTTCTGGAGATGGATGAAATCAATCCCGACTTTCCCAGTACAGACCTGGTACTGGTGATCGGAGCCAATGACACGGTTAACCCCGATGCCGTAGAAAAGCCGGGCTCGCCAATTGCCGGAATGCCAGTATTGGAGGTTTGGAAAGCGCGTAGAGTAGTGGTGCTTAAACGTTCCATGGCTTCCGGTTATGCGGGTGTGGCAAACCCCCTTTTCTATAAGGAGAACGCGCGTATGCTATTTGGCGATGCCAAAGATAGTTTGCAGGGTGTACTTGGTAAAGTGTGCGACTGATTAAACAATACCTGACAATGAATTGTCAGGTAGCTTCGTTCGGGCTTGGGGCGTTGGTGCCAGATTGGCATTAAACACTCCAGGCCCGTTTATTTTTCGGTAGGTATAATTCTTTTCAAGCTTAATTGACTGTCGCTCGCCTTTGTCAATAGTGATAATCTCCCGGCCTTTACAGTTTTTAATAAAATTAAAGGAGTTGGGGGATGGGGACCCATTTTCGTGAGCTTGTCCTTCGGGGATTGATTGCGCTTAGTGTGTTCAGCTTGGCTGCATGCGGTGGCGGTGGCGGTGGCAGTAACGGTGATACGCCTGAAAGCGCGAATGCGGATGGCGGCTCCGGTGATACCGAGAAGCCGTCTCCAGTTGGAGGTAATTGGGTAGAGAATAATTTCCTTTTATCCTCAACTTTTATTGGCAGATGTGTTTCTCCAAGAACTGGTACTGACCCAGCAACCGGTTATGAATATATCGATCAGCTAGGGACGCGAGAAGATGAGAACAACTGGCTTCGCTCAATGAGTAATGAGATCTATCTTTGGTACGATGAAATCACAGATAAGAACCCAGCAAGCTTTGATGACTCATTGGCTTATTTTGATGAGCTAAAAACCTTTGCGAAAACACCTTCCGGCCAGGATAAGGACCGTTTTCACTACACAGTCCCGACTAATGAGTGGCTTTCACAAACTGAGTCTGGAGTATACGTTGGCTATGGCCTGCAATGGGCGCTTCTGTCGAGTAAGCCGCCGCGAAAAGCGGTAGTTGCCTATCTGGATGAAGAAGATGGAGGAAATCTGCCGGGTATTATTACCAGAGGTGCTGAGGTAATCAGCGTGGATGGTGTCGACTTGGCCAATGGCGAAGATGTAGACACTTTAAACTATGGCATGTGGCCTGAGAATGAAGGTGAATCCCACACCTTTGAAATTAGGCCATTGGGCTCATCTACCATTGAAAAAGTTACTCTTGTTGCCTCGGCAGTGAAATCTGACCCTGTTCAGTATGTAAAAGCTGAGGTGACAGACTCTGGTCGTAAAGTTGGCTATATGCTTTTCAATGATCATATTGCAACAGCAGAGGCGGAACTAATTAATGCCGTTACCCAGCTGGAATCTGCTGCAGTTGAAGATTTGGTGCTGGATTTACGCTACAACGGTGGTGGCTATTTGGATATCGCTGCGGAGTTGGCTTATATGATTGCTGGTTCAGCTTCAATTGGCCAGCCCTTCGAACGAGCTGAGTTCAATGACAAGCACCCAGAAACAAATCCAATTACGGGTGAGCCAATTGATCCAACTCCGTTCCATACTTCTGCTCTCGGCCTTATAGATGAGTCTTTGAAAGGATTTTCTCTACCTACACTAAATCTTCCACGCGTATTTGTTTTGACCAGTGAAAATACTTGCTCGGCCAGTGAAGCTATTATTAATGGTTTGCGTGGAATAGATGTAGAGGTTATTCAGATTGGTGAAACAACTTGCGGTAAGCCCTATGGTTTTTATCCACTGGATAATTGCGGTACTACTTATTTCACAATTCAGTTTTCTGGTGTAAATGCCAAAGGATTTGGCGATTATTCTGATGGCTTTGTACCAAATGGCACCTACGGCACAGAAGCTGATTTGCCAGGTTGTAACATCGGCGATGATTTTAATCATGTACTGGGCGATGTTAACGAGGCGCGTTTTGCTACGGCTCTTAACTATATTGAAACTGGGGATTGTGGAGAAATTGCGGTGAGTGCATTTTCTGAATCTGGGGTCAATACACGTATTCCATTATCGAATGCTCAAGTGCCAAAGGAAATTTCTCGCAGCAATAGGATAATGGTGAGATAGAATGAAAACTGCAGCCCTGATAGGTTTGTGTTGTCTCGCATTGATATGTCTTGGCTGCGCTTCTCAGTCAAATATTCAAAGTGCTCAGCCGGCGCTGCTAGAAGATACTAGTCCGGAAGTTAGGGAGAAGATTCGAGCCTTGGTATCAGAAGCTATGGGTGGAATTAAAATTACTCTAGGCCCTGATGTATTTTTGGAAAAGAGTCTTTTGGTAGTAGAGAGTGATCGGCAGCATATGGCATTAATTGGGCGAAATATAGCGAAGCCAATCAAGTTCCAGCTGCTTACTGATGGGAAGAGGTGTTGGCTCACTAGATTGTCTAGTGGTGAGTCTTGGGAACTACCTGTGCCTTGTAAGTTTGCTGCTGATACAGACGGCTGACGGAGTTGACAAGAAGCGGCTAAGGCCGCTTCTTGTCATGGCTTCAACGTAGCAAGTTGGACTTGCGCACATCCGGCTTCTGCGCTGCCCGATAAATCAAAGCAATCTTGCCGATCTCCTGGATCAGCTCCGAGGAAGATTTCTCACAGAGCTCCGCCACAACCTGGTGGCGGACTTCACGGTCGGCGATCATAAGCTTCACCTTGATCAGCTCGTGATCCTCCAGTGCACGTTCCAGCTCTTCCATCACGCCCTCGCTGAGCCCATTGCCCGCTACGGTCACGACAGGTTTGAGATTGTGACCGAGAGAGCGAAGTGCTTTTTTGCGGTCGGCGGTTAAAGGCATACAATACTCCATTACCACTTTGTGGATATCGATATGGGAGCGGCAAGCTAGCCGTGATCGTAGCCAACACTTATTAGTTGTTCGGCGTGTTCGATCGCGGCCTATGGTCGCTCTTACAATTAAGCTGTAGTGATTGTAGGCATTGTACCCGATGGGCCGATCTAAGAGCAGCCACCGCTGGCTGCGTGAACATTTTAATGACCATTACGTCAAACAGTCCCAAAAAGAGGGCTATCGCTCCCGTGCCAGCTATAAGCTGCAGGAGTTGCAGGATAAGGACCGTCTGTTCAAACCGGGCATGACCGTGGTCGATCTGGGCGCAGCACCGGGAGGCTGGTCTCAGGTGGCGATGGAGCTGGTAGGGCACAAAGGCCGGGTTTTGGCGTCAGATATATTGCCGATGGACCCCCTGGCCGGTGTGGACTTTGTGCAAGGTGACTTTACTGAGGAGTCAGTGCTCAATGAGCTGCTGCAACATCTAGGCGATGAGATGGCAGACCTTGTGATTTCCGATATGGCCCCCAATATGAGTGGGATACGCGATGTTGATCAGCCCGCCTCCATGTATTTGGTAGAGCTGGCGGTAGACATGGCCCGGCAGGTTTTAAAGCCCGGCGGTGCCTTTGTGGCCAAAGTCTTCCAGGGCGAAGGGTTCGACGAGCTGATCCGCGACTTGCGCGCGAGTTACAACAGTGTTGTGACTCGAAAGCCGGGCGCATCCAGGCCTCGCTCTCGCGAAGTCTACCTGGTGGCCAGGGGCTTTAAGGGCGGTTAAGCGCCGCGGCGTATTTCTAGTCTGTCGGCTGGATATGGTATAAGCATTATTCCATAAGGCGGCAGGGCTGTTGTCTCCTACACCTATACTGATTTGATGGGTATAGATAGGATCGGCACAGCAAAATGAACGGATTTTGAGTGCGAAAGCGAGAGGGCTATCCCTTTGAATGATATGGCAAAGAACCTGGTACTGTGGTTGATCATCGCGGCAGTGCTGCTGATGGTGTTTCAGAACTTTAAGCCGCAGACACGGGATGAGGCTCTCAGTTATTCCGACTTTGTTCAGGATGTGCAGTCGGGACAGGTGAAAAGTGTCGTTGTGGACGGTCTGGTGATCACTGGTGAAAAAGCCGATGGCAGCCGCTTCAAGACTATCCAGCCACAGATTATTGACGATGAGCTCACTAATGAGCTGGTGCGCAGTAATACCCAGTTCGTTGGCCGTGAACCTGAGTCCCCCAGTATCTGGCAGCAGCTGCTGGTAGCGAGCTTCCCGATCCTCATTATTATTGCCGTCTTTATGTTTTTCATGCGCCAGATGCAGGGTGGTGCTGGTGGTCGCTCCGGGCCTATGGCCTTTGGCAAGAGCAAGGCGCGCCTGCTGGGCGAAGACCAGATCAAAACCACTTTCGCCGATGTTGCGGGTGTGGATGAAGCAAAGGAAGAAGTACAGGAGCTGGTAGAGTTTCTAAGAGATCCCACCAAGTTCCAGCGCCTAGGGGGGAATATCCCCCGCGGTGTGCTGATGTGTGGTCCTCCCGGAACAGGTAAGACCCTGCTGGCTAAGGCCATTGCTGGTGAGGCAAAAGTACCTTTCTTCTCTATTTCAGGTTCCGACTTCGTAGAGATGTTTGTCGGCGTGGGTGCTTCCCGCGTGCGTGACATGTTTGATCAGGCCAAGAAACAAGCTCCCTGCATTATCTTTATTGATGAGATCGATGCCGTAGGCCGTCATCGTGGCGCCGGTGTTGGCGGTGGTCACGACGAGCGTGAACAGACCCTCAACCAGTTATTGGTAGAGATGGATGGTTTTGAAGGCAGTGAAGGGGTGATCGTGATCGCCGCCACTAACCGCCCGGATGTGCTCGATCACGCTTTACTACGCCCGGGGCGTTTCGACCGCCAGGTATTTGTCGGCCTGCCGGATATCCGTGGGCGCGAGCAGATTCTGACTGTGCATATGCGCAAAGTACCGCTGGATGACAAGGTTAATGCCCAGACCATTGCTCGGGGCACGCCAGGTTTCTCCGGTGCCGATTTGGCCAACCTGGTCAATGAAGCCGCATTGTTTGCTGCCCGTGCCAACAAACGTACGGTGACCATGGAAGAGTTTGAACGCGCCCGTGACAAGATCATGATGGGTGCCGAGCGCAAGTCCATGGTGATGAATGAGAAGGAGAAGGTGAATACCGCTTATCACGAGGCTGGCCACGCGATTATTGGCCGCTTGGTGCCTGAGCATGACCCGGTGCACAAGGTTACCATTATCCCTCGTGGCCGGGCTCTGGGTGTCACCCAGTTCTTGCCGGAAGAGGATAAGTACAGCCTTTCCAAACGTGCGATTGAATCCCAGTTGTGCTCACTGTTTGGTGGTCGCATTGCCGAAGAGATGACCCTGGGTATAGATGGTGTGACAACTGGTGCGTCCAACGATATCGAGCGCGCTACCGACCTGGCACGTAGTATGGTGACCAAATGGGGACTCTCTGAAAAGCTAGGCCCCTTACACTATGGGGAAGATGAGAGTGGTCAGCCGGGGCAAGGTAACCCGGTTTCCGGCAAGACCTCTAATGATATCGATGAGGAAGTTCGCCGTATCATTGATAGCTGCTACGAGCGTGCTAGTAAGTTGCTGGAGGAAAACCGCGATATTCTCGAGGCAATGAAAGATGCCTTAATGGAATACGAAACCTTGGATGCGGAACAGGTGGACGACCTGATGGCTCGCCGCAAGGTGCGCCCACCTAAAGACTGGGAAGACAACAACTTCGGCTCCGGTGGCAACAGTTCAACCGACGAAACGGATAAAACCGATACTTCTGAAGCTTCCACCGAGGCTGACAAAAGTAACTCGGTTGGTGGCCCGTTAAACGAGCACTGATTCTCAGCAAAAGTTCAAAGGACATAAACGGAATGTGGATCGGGATGGTGTCAATCCAACCCGATTCGACATTCCGTTTTTTTATCTCTGTATATGAAAATTACCTGTGGAAAGCACATCCTGGATCTCTCCTCACCTGTGGTGATGGGGGTTCTAAATACCACCCCTGATTCCTTTTCTGATGGCGGTAGTTACTATCAGGCCGGCATGCTAGATCTATCCCTTGTCTTGCATCGGGCCGAGCAAATGCTATTAGAGGGAGCCGCAATTATTGATGTAGGCGGTGAGTCCACTCGCCCCGGAGCCGATCCCGTTTCCGAGCAGGAGGAACTCGACAGGGTACTGCCTGTAGTGGATGCTATTTGCGCTAGGCTGGATGTTGTCGTCTCGGTCGATACCAGTACACCAGCGGTTATGCGTGAAGCTGCTGTAGTGGGCGCAGGGCTTATTAATGATGTTCGCGCGCTAGAGCGAGATGGAGCTCTTGAGGCTGCTGCTCAAACAGGTCTGCCAGTATGCCTGATGCATATGCAGGGACAGCCCAATACTATGCAAAGCGCTCCCGCTTATGGAGATGTCGTTGCAGAAGTCGCAAATTACCTGGCAGGGCGCATCGAGGCCTGCGAGGCTGCGGGTATTAGCCGAGAACACCTCCTATTGGATCCAGGTTTTGGTTTTGGGAAGACTGACGCCCATAATCTGGCGCTCTTGAGGGCTTTGCCCCAACTGGGACCAGCGGAAATCCCTATACTGGCTGGCTTATCGCGCAAGTCGTTGATCGGGCGTCTTTTGCAGCGAGAGGTCGAAGATCGATTGCCTGGCAGTCTGGCACTGGCTGTGCTGGCAGCCCAACGAGGGGCAAAGATTTTACGGGTGCACGATGTTGCCGAGACGGTAGATGTTTTGCGTTTGCAGCAAATCATTGATGGTTTTAACGCTTAACTCTCACAATCTTTAACGATTTCAAGTTATGGGCGCAATCTGCCCTATACCATTCAAATAATGCGGTGCAACTAACGTCTATAGAGAAAAGATATGGAAAGAAAGTACTTTGGCACTGACGGAATTCGTGGTCATGTGGGAGAGGGGGTAATTACCCCAGACTTTATGCTGCGGTTGGGATACGCCACCGGTAAAGTGCTAGGGAAAATGTCTGCGGGAAAACGGTCCAATCGCCCCTACATTTTAATTGGGAAGGACACTCGTGTTTCCGGTTATATGTTTGAAGCGGCCCTGGAGGCGGGGTTGATCTATTCCGGAGTCGATGTGGGTTTACTTGGCCCCATGCCTACCCCCGCTATTGCCTACCTCACCCGCACTTTCCATGCTCGAGCGGGAATAGTTATCAGTGCCTCCCATAATCCTTTCCATGATAATGGCATCAAGTTCTTTTGTGACGAAGGTTATAAACTTCCCGACGAAGTAGAGCGCGAGATCGAAGCCGCTCTGGAGCTTCCTATGGAAGCGGCTGAAAACCTTGGCAAGGCTTATCGAGTCGACGATGCTGCCTCACGCTATATCGAATTTAGCAAAGCGTCGACACCCTGGAACTTCTCCCTGGGTGGGTTGAAGGTTGTCCTTGATTGTGCAAATGGGGCCACTTATCACATAGCGCCGAAGGTCTTTCGCGAGTTGGGGGCGGAAGTTACAGCCCTGAGCGCAAGCCCCGACGGACTGAATATCAACCTGGAGTGCGGTTCCACCAAACCCAAGCAGCTACAGCGCGCGGTAGTGGAGCAGGGTGCTGACCTGGGAATTGCCTTTGATGGTGATGGCGACAGAGTCTTGTTTGTTGACCGCAATGGTGAGCTTGTCGATGGTGACCAACTGCTCTTTATCATCGGCTTATATCAACAGGAGCATCTCGGCGGTTGTAAAGGCATTGTCGGCACCCTGATGAGCAATTATGGCTTTGAGCTGGCTCTGCGCGAGCGCAAGATCCCATTTGAGCGAGCGAAAGTTGGCGACCGCTATGTGCTTGAAAAAATGAAGGCAAATGGCTGGATGCTGGGGGGCGAGTCTTCCGGTCATATTATCTGTGCTGATGCCTCCACAACTGGAGATGGTATTGTTGCTGCCCTCCAGGTACTTCGTGCCCTATCAGAGTTTGATCAACCACTGCACCAACTCAAGGCGCGTATGCAGATGCTTCCCCAGCACATGATCAATGTGCGACTTGGGCATCGCGATGGTATACTCGATCACCCAGAGGTGGTGGCCGCAGTCAGCGATGCGGAGCTTCAGCTCGCTGAGAATGGTCGCGTGTTGTTGCGCCCCTCAGGCACGGAGCCCCTGATTCGCGTGATGGTGGAAGGTCGTGATAGCGCTCAAGTAGAGCAACTGGCACAGCAAATTTCCTCTGTAGTGCAAAGGGTTGGGGGCGGCTGAGCCCTTTATTCGGGTCGCCTTTGCTGTGTTCTATAGGGCGCCACCAGAGACTTAAACAAACTCGTATATTTTTGGTTGTATGTTGGCGGCAATGTCGCTAAGATTTGCGCCCCTTGAAGGAGCACACATGCGAATACCGCTGGTAGCAGCAAACTGGAAAATGAACGGCAGTAAAGCATTTGCCGAGCGTTTTTTTTCTGACTTCGACTTGCAGGCTATTGCCGCTCAGGTTGTTGTATGTCCACCGTTTCCTTATATCCCCTTGGTTTCCCAGGTTGGAGAGAATAAGGAACGCTTTAGTGTCGGTGCGCAAAACCTCAGTCAGAAGTCCAGTGGTGCTTACACCGGTGAAATATCTGCTGAAATGTTGCTCGACTGGAATGTCCGCTATGTCATTGTCGGGCATTCCGAACGCCGCAGTCTCTATGGGGAGACAAGCGAGCTGGTAGCCAAGAAATTTGTGGCTGCTCAAGAGGCGGGTTTGATTCCGATCCTCTGTGTGGGGGAAACCTTGCAAGAGCGCGAGCAAGGGCGAACTCTCGAGGTAGTCGCAGGCCAGCTTAAAGCTGTCGGCGATATCACAGGGAGTGATGTCTGGAAGCGTTCGGTTGTGGCCTATGAACCAGTTTGGGCCATTGGCACCGGTGAGACCGCAACTCCTGAAGAGGCTCAGGACGTCCACCAGTTTATTCGAGGAGAACTCGGAGATGTGGGCGATGAAGTACAGATTTTATATGGCGGTAGTGTAAAATCCGCTAATGCCAGCGCGTTATTTGCGCAGGCTGATATTGACGGCGCCCTTGTGGGTGGCGCTTCGCTTGATGCGAAAGAGTTCGCCGCAATTTGTCGCGCTGCTGGATAATATTCAGCGAGCGAATTAGGGAATACTGAAAACGGGTTAGTATAACCCCGGCAGAGAGTTTCCAGAAAATGGAAAAAATTGTTTTAGGTATACATGTTCTGGTTGCATTAGGTATCATTGGCCTGATTTTATTGCAGCAGGGTAAAGGTGCTGAGGCTGGTGCTTCCTTTGGTGCAGGAGCTTCTCAGACTGTTTTTGGCAGTCAAGGTGGCGGAAATTTCTTTTCCCGCTTGACAGCAATTTTGGCGACGGTATTCTTCGTCACCAGTTTGGGGCTGGCCTTCCTGGCTCGCCAAAACGCAGATGCCAACATCGACCCTAATTTGCCGCAAGTACCTGCTGCAGTAGAGCAAGATGGACCGGCCAATGAGTTGCCACAAATCGAAAGCGATATACCGCAACTTGAAACAGATCTGGAAGCCGGTGATGTTCCTCAGGCTCCAGCAGAAAGCGGCGAATCTCAAGAGCCAGCCGCTGGTCAAGATGGTGACGAGGAACAACAGTAAAGTTTTAGCCCAGGTGGTGGAATTGGTAGACACGCTATCTTGAGGGGGTAGTGAGCTATGCTCGTGCGGGTTCAAGTCCCGCCCTGGGCACCACATCAAGATCCGAAGAAGTTCGGAATCATCCAGAAAGCCTCGTAAATCGGGGCTTTTTGCTATCTGGACGTTACACAGTCCTCCGCTCTAGTTCATTGTCATCCGGTGCTACATTTGGTGCTACCTCGGTTCAATTTAGAAACAGGTAGCACCACCAATGGCCCTTACAGATATACAAATCAAACAGGCCAAACCAAGCGACAAGGATCAGTGGCTTACAGATCAGCAGGGATTACGCCTATTGATCAAACCCAATGGTTCCAAGTATTGGCGGCTAAAGTACCGATTCAAAGGAAGGCAGAAAACGCTGGCCTTGGGAGTTTACCCCTCTGTAAGTCTCAAACAGGCGAGGCAAAAAGTAACTGAAGCAAAACAGCTGCTAGCAGAGGACCGCGACCCTTCAGCACAGAAACGAGTTGAGAAGCACCAAGCCAGAGTCAATATTGACCTGAGTTTTGCTGCTGTTGCTGAAGAGTGGTGGAACCACCAGAAAGGAACTTGGACAGAGGACCATGCCAACCGTGTATGGACTAGGTTACGAGATAATACCTTCCTTCGAATTGGCCAAAGGCCCATTGCCGATCTTCATCCCCAAGATGTAATAGCCATTGTCCGCGATATTGAGGAGCGGGATGCGATGGATGTTGCGCAACGGGTTTTACAGGATATTCGCCGCGTTTGTCGCAATGCCGTTCAGGTTGGCAAACTTACTCACAATCCAGCGATTGAGTTAACGGGTATTTTGCGTGGCCGAAAAAGTAACCACCGGGCTTCCCTCCCACGAGAAGAGTTACCTTGCTTCCTGAAAGAGTTAGAGCTTTATTAGGAGCGAGGGCGGATATTAACCAAGCTCGCTATCCAGTTATTGTTACTCACCTTTGTTCGACCGGGCGAATTACGTTCTGCACGTTCGGAACAGTTTGACTTTGAATCCTCTCTTTGGCGAATCCCCGGTGAGCGTATGAAGATGGGCACGGATCATATTGTCCCGCTGTCTTCACAAGCTCTTGGTGCACTTGAAGAGTTAAAGTCTATAACTGGCCAGTACTCTCTTCTTTTCCCCTCTGAGCGGGAAAGGGCTGATAACACTATGCGTAGGGCAATTTTTAAAATGGGGTGGGATGACTCTCAAGAGGGAAGAAGTAAAGCGATCACTTATAGTGATCAACTATTTCCGGATAATTTGTTAAGGTTTTCTTCCGCTTTCGCAGGCGGTATTCCGTCATTGTGTTGGTAGGGACGCTCCCAATTGTAGTAAGTCATCAGGTAATACTGATGTCTCGCCTTGCTTCTGTGATGGATGTGTAACCGAGAGACGGTATCCATTCACTTTTTAGGCTCCGAAACAGTCTTTCCGTTGGTGCATTATCCCAGTAATTTCTATGCCGGCTCATACTCTGAATCATTCGGTAGCGTCACAGCCGTTGGCGGAACGGATGGCTGGCATACTGGCTATCATGATCCGGGTGGAGCATAACTCCATCGGGCTTTCCTCACTGCTTCCAGGCCTTTTATAGCTAATGATC
This sequence comes from Microbulbifer sp. ABH2_005, assembly GCF_056160005.1. NCBI lineage: Bacteria > Pseudomonadati > Pseudomonadota > Gammaproteobacteria > Cellvibrionales > Microbulbiferaceae > Microbulbifer > Microbulbifer sp. ABH2_005. Next base: position 652,121 of record NZ_JBSWWI010000001.1, read on the forward strand.
CATTTGGTTGCCCGGAGAAGGCTTACCCAACGATACGGCGCTATAACCGTAGCTAGATAACACCAGCTTGATTATAGGTAATATCACCTCATCAAAATTGGATGGGCTTATCTACGATTAACTGACGGTCAAGTTTATTTGGTATATCTAAGCGCTCTACGATTGCTCTCTTTTACTTATGAGGACCAGGTTGCTTAACTTACACACAAAGTTCGTTTCATACATGAGCCTTCGAGCTTTAAAGTGCCCGATTGGTACCCCTGCTCGCAGAGTAAAGCTACGATTGTACGGTTTCTGGCAGAGCTACGACCGCGCTCGAAGGCCTCAATGATTTTGGAGCAGAGTTACACTCTGGGTAAATCAGCGGGGTTCTTTTGTTTCCTATATTCGTGGTAACTTGGTTGAAATATTTCAAACGCTTCGCGGACCAGTTCCACGAACTCCTGTTTACTTAATTGGTCAATCAACACATACGACTCATCTCGTCAGACACCAAGATGCGGTAGCCTTTTTTCGGATTTCTTTCTCCTTTTCTAAGCGACTGATACGAGCTTCATGCTCCTTAATTTTCTGTTACTTGGTGATCAGCACTTTACTTGTAGGCGTCTATCCACGACGCTCAGCCTCTAGTTGCTTCACCCAATGCCGGATATCCGTTGCACAACACCCGTTGATGGGGCTGGTTCCAGGGCCGAATAGCTTTCTTCTACGATTAGCTAGTGTAAATTCAGGAGAAAAAAATCGAAGTTGCTTGCTAATTTAACACCTCTATCTTCGGTGGCAACTTTACCATCGAAATTGGTGTCCGGATTTAGTAGAACATTACACTTTACAATTCAGCATAAGAGTACAAAATTGATGTGCGAAGCCTAAAGCTACTCTCGAAATAGAAAGAGGAATTGTCGATGTTCTTGGTCCCTTGAGAAGGGTTTTCGAGCTTCATATAAGAAGCTTATCTGCTAGACCTATCGCTACTCAATTTTTTTGTCAGCTAGTGGCACCTTGGTACATTCTCAGAAGCATGTTGGCTGTTTTAAAGCTCGAAGTATATTTACAGCCTCCTAAAATGACTGCGGTGCAGGGATTCTTGTGGCTAGGGAATCTTAACAGTTTTTCTGAGTGAGTTTGGTGTTTCTTGTTAGTTAATAATAGAGTATTTATACTGCCTACTCGTATATATTTTTTTAAGGATGAAAAATGAAGTTTTTGAAGTATATGCTACCCGCACTGGCTTTACTGTTCGTGAGTCAATCGTTTGCTGAAATGGTTTTTATTAGCGGAGTTAAGCATAGTGTCACAGATTATTCTCATAGTTCAGATACTCAGCGAGTTGCTGATATTGATATCCTAGGTGATGAGGGGCAGGAAATTATCTTTGATATTACCGCAATCATTTCAGGTTTAGGTCGGCTTAACTCCGATGTTATTTGTCGTTATACATACGGAAGGGATAATTGCTACACTAGAAATCATCCCAGGATTTTCGATTTTGTTTATGATGTTAGGGTCACCGCAAACTGTCTTGCTAAAGATGGTAGTAGAACGGCAATAGGAGCTGATAGGGATAATAAGAATGTTTACACCAATGTACCTATTTCAGATTTTCGTAGTGAGGTGGTCTTAACTATAGACAACGCATCAATTTCTGGCGAAAAGTGTGAAACCTTAACCATCGATATCCAAGGTGACTTGGGTGTGATTAACGATGTGGATTTAAAAGTCTTTACTTACGAAAAGTTTTAGTTAGTAGCGTGGTGGTGTCGGTAAAAATTATCGGCACTACTTTAGTCGATCTACATATCTATATAAAAGTGAGTCCTAAAACATTAGATCACCACGTTTCTCAATCTTTATGCTTGCTAGAATAATTAGCCAGAACTCTACGAGGTGCTAGTTTTGCTATTAAATAGTGAGTGGCTACATTAATAGATAAAGGGTTTATCTCTGGTTAATCAGCGTCGATTGGTTTTGAGTAATAGCTGCAAATCCCTTATGCTGCAAAGAGGCCATCTTATAGCTCCTTTGGCTCCAAGTAATAACTGGAGTTCTCTTATTTTGCAGATAGTTTGTCTTGCAGCCCTTAATAAATTCATTCGATAAGCTTTCTCTTCGGCTAGCTCTAGGCCTGTTGTTCAGGCGATCTATTACCAATTGCATTTATTATCCGAAACCAAAATTTTTTAAAACATTCCTTTATGAAAGGAGTGAAAATTAGCAAGGTGCTAAAGATTCTTATTGATGATGAGGTATTTCGTATGAATGCTTTATCAGTGAAGGGCCAATTTTCATTGGTCCACTGGAATTTCTGGTAGGTAAACGTGTTTTGCTTATGGTGATAGTCTGGAATTATTTGACTCTAAAAGTTCACTTAAATAATAGTATTATATTTGTGGTTGATACATAATGCTAATTTTATTGATGATTTATTTAACGTATTTCGCAGTATTAGAATTTGAGTTTATCAATAATTTATTGTCGTATCACGCTGCTATTATTTTGGCCAACCTGAATAACCATGATGTAATTGTTTTGGCTGTTTTGCACGATATCCTGTCTGTTTTCATGGCCGATTTGTTTGCTTTTTATATAATTTGAAGTTCCTTTTTGGGTAATAGAGAGGTTATTTCGGTCATCAACTTGACTAGCAGATATGCTCAGATCTTCCCCTATCTGGATAATATTTGCAAAATTTTTAGAGCCTATCTGGTGTGTGATAATACTAAGATATCCTCCAGCTTGTTCAATTTCGCTAGTATTTTTAGCACCAAGCTGTTCGCTGGAGATGTTGATGGAGAGACCACTCTGATTCGCTGTGAGTATATTGTCTGAGCCAAATTGGTTAGATTTTAGTGTGCTTAGCTCTGTAGTGAGTTGGTTAGCGGTGATCTGATTCCCCAATTTGGATTGCTGGATTTTCATTGTACTTTGATCAGAATCTTGCTTTAGGAGGGCATCGTTATCTTTCCCCCTCTGGTTGAGCTCAATGGTATTGTATGTCCCAGACTGCATAACTGAGGCCTGGTTGGCTTCGCCCCTTTGCAACATCGTAATATTGCTAAAAAAGCTTTTTTCCTGACTAATCAGTACGCGGTTAAATCCATCATACTGCCGGACTTCTAACCTGCTTTCGGTAGACAAAGATTGAGATATCTCAATGAAATTCTTACTGCCATCCTGGAGTAGGTCAATGTTGCTATTGTTAACATCAGCCAAATAAATAGAGGCAAAGTTTTCTTTGTTATATTGAAGGAACGATATGGTGTTGGAGAAACTCGTTTCATTTTCCTTTACAACAATTTGATGTTTATACCCATTTTGAGTAGCTTCTATATTACTGGAAGTGCTGGATTCTTGATTGGAAATAAATATATTGTCATCTCCTTCTTGAATGTTTGTGACTCTATTGTTTTCCCCTGCATTTTGAGTGGCATTAGATGAGTTTTGGTTGCCTATCTGTAATATGGATATTTTGCTATCGAGGCTATTATTCTGGCTAGCAGATACTATGTTGGCGTTACCAAATTGTTGGGCTGTAATAGACGATGAGATACTGCCAATCTGGTAAATGGTGGCTTGGTTTCTCTGGCCAGTTTGGGTGGTTTGAATACTGCTATCAATAGTTTCAGGTTTTTGTTCAATAATGGTCTTATTGTTATGACCTGACTGAATTTCCTCGATAGAGTTGTTGATTTCCAGTGATAATTGATTACTGTTAAGGCTGTTTTTCGAGACTAATTGGTTCCGTGGAATAGAGTTGTCTACCGCAAGAGTCGTGGCGCTGAGAAAAATAAGCACCCCAGGAATAAAATTGATATACGGGGGCATTAGTGTCTCCTTTACTGCTTAAATCTAAGGAAATCGTCAGTACCCGAGGTCGGCTTTTGGAAACCTATGACCTTATTTAACAGGTTGTAAAAATCCAAAAAAGATAGAGGCTTTGTGTTGAAGGACTAATTGCACTCAACCATTTATTGAGTAACCAGATGTTGTGAGGCCAGATTCTTCACTTTGAGTCCCCTTCATGCATGTGGGTAAAACTTCTCATAAAGTATCAGAGTAGGCCAGATTTCACGCCATAAGAGATAAGTACTAATTATATGAGAAGAAAGTATGGTGTTGGCATCCGTTTTCACGAAGGTCCTTCATTGACATCGATTTTTTAATTTGGGTAGTTGGTAGATTGAGAAACTGTGATAAATGATAGGTCGGCGGCCAAACCATTTTTATTGTTTTCTTGTGTGCCATCTTTGGGATTGCCACCTGCATCAAAGTGAAAGTTCTGATCATTTAATTAAGATTACACAGAAGTTTTCCCTGCCAGTATCGATAATTTAAGAGATTCGCATACGAGAAAAATTTCTCATGTTTTATGTTTGTCTTCATCAATATAGAGCCGTTTTTATCTAAGGGGCTAGATATCTTTGCTTGTAGGAAAACTGCAGGATATCCAGTAAATTGGATTCCGTATAATCCTTTTAGTTATGTGGTTTCTTCGCTCGCTAGAGATGAAAATATATTGCCTACCTCAATGGTTTTTTCGTAGTGTCAATTTTGGATTTTGGATTTTGGATTTTGGATTTTGCATTTGCTTCTTTAGTATCTGGCGCTTCGATTTCATTTTCCATTTCACTGGTTGTTTTTTAAGGTCTATGCTGCCTTAAGGCTTGATGCGGTTACTGTAAACAAACTGTTCAAGCAGCACTATAAAAGATCTAACTGCTAATGCCGGGTTTACAAGGAGGTGTTATTCGTGTCTCGTTTATCGCGTCGGGACTTCTGTTTAGGTACCTTGGCGGCTTCTCTATTGACTGGAGCCCATACGAAGGCCCAATCCACTGGCCCCGCAGACTCTTCTACAAGGCCCTTGCTGCCAATTCCCCCTGAATTGAGAGCTGACTCATCGGGCAAAATTGATCTAGTGGCTAAGCCAGCCAAGCAGACTTTCCTGAAAGGAGTAACAACGCCAACCTATGGATTTAATGGGCCCTTTTTGGGGCCGGCTTTGCGCTTACGCAAAGGTGAAACGGTGATTGCTAATGTACATAACCTGCTAACTCAAAATGTAACTGCACACTGGCACGGGTTAATTGTACCTGGTCATGCCGATGGTGGCCCCTATATGCCCATCAAGCCAGGTCAGACTTGGACTGCAAAACTGCCTATTATCCAGCAGGCGGCGACACTTTGGTTTCATCCCCATCTCTATCCCACTACTGCCGAGCTCGTACTCAAGGGATTGGCAGGGCTTATTATTATCGATGATGAAAATAGTGATGCGTTGCCTCTACCTAAGCGCTGGGGCGTGGATGATATCCCCGTGATTATCCAGGATCGACGCTTCAATAAAGATGGCAGTTTCTTTCATCGCTTTAATGAAATTACTGTTGCCGCCGGTTATTGTGGTGACCACCTACTCACTAATGGCGTGATCAATCCGGTGGTTAAACCTCCCAAAGGGTGGCTGCGTTTCAGAATCCTGGATGGCTCAAATGGTCGCAACTACCGGCTTTCCACTAGTGATCAACGGCCCCTATATGTGATTGCCACTGATGGTGGATTTTTGCCGGAACCGGTAGAGGTGAAAGAACTACCAATTGCTGCTGGGGAGCGCTATGAGGTGATGGTGGATGCCCGCAATGGCCAGCCTTTTGATTTTTTAACCTTGCCGGTGCCACAGCAGGTGATGCGCCTGCCTCCATTCGATGGACCAGTGGTGTTTCTCAGTGTCTTGCCTAGTAATTCGGAGGGGCAGGGAACCCTGCCTGAGCAGTTGGTCTCAATGCCAGACATACCCACAACATTGCCTCCGGTCAGTCAGCAGTTGGTTATGCAGATGAACCGCCGAAAGATCTCCGATAAGCTGATTGATGCCACAGGCCTGGAGAAAATGGTTGACTCAGGGAAAACTGATCCTGCAGTGGTAGCTAAGGTTCTCAAATTGATAACTGAGGCACCGGCTTTGCCACTGAAAGCCCAGCTGACAGCCAATGCGGTCAGTGGTGTTTCCTTTTCATTTACTGAGCCGGGCTTTAAGGTCCCCATTAACAAGGATTTGCGCTGGCGTATTTCAGAAGGCAGCGACACAATGCTGCACCCTGTACATATTCATGGTTGCCAGTTTCGCCTGATCAAGCTTAACGACGCCACTCCGCCCCCATATATGCGTGGCTGGAAAGATACGGTACCCATATCCAATGCTGCCAGTGCGGAGATCTATGTTCGCTTTCCCCTTGAGGCAATGCCGGATATGCCCTACATGGTGCACTGCCACGTTCTCGAGCATGAGGATTCTGGCATGATGACAGAATTTAGTGTGACTTGAGGTGAGTTTGTTTGGGGAGAATTTCCTTTTATTAAAACTCCACCACAAACCTGCTAATTCTCCTTTTAATAAAAGGCAGATGATTGGCGGCAGCCAAGAGGGCGCTAAATTCAATTTTGCTGAGGAAAGATTGCTCAGTGACAATTTTTCTTCCATGTTCAGTGATATCGATGACCTTCCTATCTTCTCGATGACGAAGCGCAGAATATCCATCCAGTTGACCTTCTGTGATACACCGGGCTAACTCGGCCGCATCCGCAATCCCCAGATTCATGCCCCGCCCCCCAACTGGAGAATGGCAGTGTGCTGCATCGCCTGCTAGGTGCACTCTTCCTTTGGAGTAGCTCCTTGCTTGGCGGATAGAGATTTTGAAAATGCCCTCCCGCCGTACTTTGTGGATCCTTAGAGGGAGGGGAAATGCCTCCAATGCCTTTTCGCAGCTAGCTACAAAGCGGTATCGATTTTTGCCTATAGGTACTGAAACTACTACAACTCCAGACTTAATCTGGGCTAACGTGAATGTTTGAGGGTGAGGCCAATCATCAATCTCTACATCGGCTATTGACCAGGGTTCTTTTAAATCGAATCCGGGATAGGGGATGTTGGCATTCTGTCGAACTACGCTATGAACACCATCGGCGCCGATAATAAGATCGAAGTTTTCCTCCTCGCCGTTAGAAAACTGGGCCACAACGTATTGCGCTTCCTCACGAAAGGTATTGAGCGCAAGTTTATATTCGACCTGCACACCCTTTGAAGCCAGTGATTCTGCTAGGATGGTTTCGGTACGATCCTGGGGTAGACCTAAGATGGTTGGAAAATAAGAGGAGCTGGAGTGCAGGGGCATAGTCAAGGCAAGGTGACTACCTCGATAGATGCAAGCTGTTTGAATGGGTACCCCCTCTTCAATCAATTTTTTGGATACCCCTGAATGGGAGAGTAATTCCAAACTTTTAGAGGTAATTCCAACAGCCCTGCTCAGAGTCGAGGCGCTATCGCGTTTATCTATAATCTTGGCGAATATTTTTCGACGTGCTAATTCCACGGCAAGAGTAAGACCCGTTGGCCCCGCACCGACAATTAGTACCTTCATAGAAACCAGATGCTTTCTCTCTTATTTACAACAATAGTACAGTAATCAGGAGTGGTAGCTGCCACCGACCCTTTATTCGTGGTTAGTGGGGGGGCGTAAAATCAGCAATGAATCGACTAGAATCGTTATCCTAGTCAAATAGTGTTGTACGGGAGTAGGATTGATCTTGAAGAGTGCGAATGGGTTTCTGTATCAATCCTTTTGTGGCTATGAGTACCTAATCAAGGTCGATCTAAGAGGGTATACACTCTGGAGTGGATAGATCTTAGAGCAAATATCCTTGAAAGAATATAATTATCAAAACATCACTCTACTTCTCATTCGCTAGTAACTAAATAACTAATCAACTAGGATGCTTGACTGACGGGGAGAAGTAAATCTGGGATTTAGTGATATTTACCGTGGGCCTTATTTTATCCTTGTCTTTTTTACACAGCTGCCCGGATTTACAGTTTGCTCATCCTCATGTTGCAGATCCATTGCCCCCTTCACAAGATTTTGGAAGTTAGAACACTCTAGCTGGTTGTCTTCGGGGCAATTGGCTAAATGCTTAAAGCCATCGCGCATAGCTACTAGGCGTTGGATATTTTTATCCAGAGCATCTACCTTTTGAAGCAGCTGATCACGGTCGATATTGGGTTTGTCACTATAAGTGAACATGCAGGCAATTTCGTCAAGTGAGAAGCCGGCATAGCGTGCTAAGGAAATCAAGGAGAGCTGCTCAAGTACACTAGCATGAAAGACTCTGGCGATACCTCGTCTGCTAATGGATTGAATCAGACCCTTTTCTTCATAATATCTAAGGGTCGAAGAGGGAAGCCCGCTAAGCTTCGACACTTGGCGAATATCAATTTCTTGTGGATCACCCATCTGTAACAACCTCAAGCAGACTAGAAGTTGTATCCTAGTTTTCGCTGCTCTCCCTGGCAAGCCTTTAATGCAATGTCTTATTGGCTAGGGGGTAGAGTATGGTTTGCAAAACAACAGTTAAGAGACTTACCTTTACTTCTTTAGCTTAGACCTGCCAATGAGTACCGGAGGATAATTAATATTCATTTTTCTGCCTGATTGCTAATTTACTAGCTTAGTTGCTGTTTAGATAAGGCAGATTTTCTTGGGGGTCGAATCTTTTGTGTTTGAAAGTTAGATTTTGTATCTCTTATTTTTGGCAAGCTTGAAGAGGAGATGCCTATCTGGATTTTTGTATTGCTAAAATAAAGCACCGCTATTGTAGCTTAATACTGAAAACTTTTTTATTTTCCAAACTTAGTGTTCCTTGTCGGCAGCTCTTCCTTCGAAGTATTAGCTCTATGAACTAAATATGAGTACTGGGATTTGCTCTTGGATAGAGCTTATGATGCTCCTTTCCTTACCCCGCGCCCTTGTAAATTGGCTTTAAGTGACGCCCGTTAACCTATAAATGTGGAGGAAATATGGAAAAAGTTTTTCTCCTGCTCTAATTCAAGAAATTTTTCTATTGAAATTGCTGGCTTTCTTGGTTCTGGATTTATTTATTTAAATTAAATTTCTATTTTGTTTGGGCAAGGCTGGCGATTTGTCAGTTTTCTGGGTTTTTAAACGGTATTAAAGTTCTTCACTTGGAGTCTTTTAGGGTACTTTTGGCTTTTCTAGGTTTTCCGTTTTGTAAAGAATTGTTTTTCATTATGGGAACCATTCCATCATGCCTCAATCGAATCTGCAGTGCTTGTATGGGGCTTTTGCTAGGGCACAGAACAATTTTAAGTATTTGTCGAAAATATTAACTGGTGCAGCTATTTGTGCCGAAATAAGTGTAAGCGGGGTTTAGGAATATTATTCCTGTCAGTAAATGAAGGCTCGACTGAAAATATGAGACGTTCGGGTCATATATTATTGATAAAAAAACCGTTGTAGATTTTATCTACGAATTCTTAATTCATTGTTCCTAAAATAGCGCCAGCCGGCTAAGCCACCTCATCGCATATATCAGCGTTTTTAATAGAAGCCTAAAAACGAATAGCGGAGATTCTATGAACCACCTTTTTATTCGCACTGCCATTGCTTCGGCACTGGTGATTGGTGCCCAGAGCGCGGCTGCCGATCAGCCTGCTGAAGACTATGTGGAAGGCCAACACTACCAAGGGGGCAGTCAAGTCTGTTATGGCGGCGACCTTTTTAAAGCTCAGTGGTGGGCTACTGCTGAACAGCGTCCAGCCGAGGCGCTAACTGCGCAAAATACTTGGGACTCCCCTTGGGTTTTGGAAGAGGCGGGAGCTTGTGATGCTTCCGGCGGGGACTCGGGAGATAGTGGTAATACTGGCGATTCCGGCGATAGTGCCGACAACGGTGAATCTGGCAGCAACGATGACAGTAATAGTTCAGGCTCAGACTCCGACAATTCCGGTAGTACGGGTGGCTCTGGTAGCTCCGGTTCCAGTGATGTTGCCACTTATCAATCCGGACAAAGCTACCGCAAGGGCAGTGAAGTTTGCTATGCCGGTGATGTTTTCCTTGCTCAGTGGTGGGCCAATGGGAACGACTTACCTTCTAATGCATTGACCGCACAAAATACATGGGACTCCCCCTGGATCCTCAAAGAGGCCGATGGTTGTGCCGATGGCGGAAGCAATGACAACGACGATGACGGTGATACCGGCGACAGCAACGATGGCAATTCAGGCTCCACGCCGATCTCCCTAAACATATCCTCCTCGCAATCGCAGCTGACTGGTGGCGGTACTGTTCAACTTAGTGCCAGCGCATCCGGTGGCGATAACACGCTTAGCTATAGTTGGGCGCAGCTCTCACCGAGCTCCCCCGAAGCGAGTATTGCCTCAGGTGCCAGTGCCTCCACTTCTGTGACCCTGCCGGCTACGACCTATGATGTGGGTTATGTCTTCAGCCTGATAGTCAGTGATGGCGAGACCACCGAAGAGGCACAGATTACTGTGCAGAATTTCGCTGTCGATACTGGCGATGATGACGATTCCACCGATAACGACAACTCCGGTGGGGCAGTGAATGCGGTGATATCCGCTTCCGCCAATAGTGTGGGTTGTTCAGGCAGTATCACTTTGGATGGTTCCGAATCCACCGGCGGCAGTGGCATGAGCTATATCTGGAGCCAGACCGGTGGCCCCTCTATCAAGCTCTCCAACTACGTGGGTAGTTCCACCCAGGCGATCCTGTCTGAGGTGTACAGCAATGTGACTTACACCTTCCAGTTGACGGCTACCGATTCCTCAGCGGCCAGTGATGTTGCGGAAGTGAGCATCAACCAAACCGGTTGTGGCTCTGCCAGTGGTCATGTGATGGGCCTGAGTGAACTCGAGGCGGAGGAGACTGCCCGTACCAGCGATTCGCTTCTGCAAGAGGTGAAGCATACCGTTGAGACCCGTGATAACAGTATTGTGGAAGCGGTTCAGCCTGGTCGCAATGCCAATCCGGAAAACGTGCAGCGCGTTGAAAGTGTTATTTCCGAAGATACCTGGAATTATCTGTTCCCGTTGCGGGCCGAGGAATATACCTACACCAATTTCCTGCGCGCGGTGGCCAAGTTTCCAGCCTTCTGTGGTGAGTACACCGATGGCCGCGATTCCGATGCCATCTGTCGCAAGGTACTGGCGGTGATGTTTGCCCACTTCGGCCAGGAGACCGGTGCCCATGCAGCTGCCTGGGATGAGCCGGAATGGCGCCAGGGCCTTTACTGGATTCGAGAAATCGGTTGGACCGAAGAGACTTCTGGTGGCTATGGTGCCTGTGAATCCAGCAGCAGCTGGGCGGCAGATGTATGGCCCTGCGCCATCAATGCGGATGGTGGCTACAAGAGTTACTTTGGTCGCGGCGCCAAACAGCTGAGCTGGAACTATAACTACGGTCCCTTCTCTCAGGCCATGTACGGTGATATTTACACCCTGTTGGAGAACCCGGAGCTAGTTGCGGATACCTGGTTGAACTTGGCCAGTGCCATCTTCTTCTTCGTATATCCACAGCCTCCCAAGCCGAGCATGTTGCATGTCGTTGATGGTACCTGGGAGCCCAATAGCGTTGATTTGGCGAATAACCTGACCTCCGGTTTTGGTGTGACCACCAATATTGTGAACGGCGCTATCGAGTGTAGTAAGGGCTCAGAGGATTCCCGCTCCCAGAATCGTATAGATTACTACCAAAGCTTCACCGAGTACCTGGGTGTGGATATTCCTGCGGATGAAGAGTTGGGGTGTGCCAATATGGGCCAGTTCGAGACGGGCGGTGCTGCCTCCCTGAATATTTACTGGGATAAAGATTGGGGCTGGTCTGCCGATAACCCCAATAATGAGAGTTTCGCTTGTCAGCTGGTGAACTACCAAACGGCCTACTCAGCACTGAATGAAGGCGACTATGCCAAGTGTGTGGAAGGTAACTTTGATATGACAATCGATTACCAAAATTAAAAAAAGAGGGGTGTGTTAACGCCCCTGTCAAACCCTTACCCGCTTGCAAAGTGACCCGGTACCATCCCCAACGCCGGGTCACCTTTTTACTACTCCTTTCTCGCGCTTTTCCGTTTTCCCCACCTGTGGATAACTTTTAGAGTCAATACTGACAAAATTACGCTGATTCACTCACTGGAAAATATGCAGGGTATTGGCGTTGCCAATTTGAATTACAATAGAGTTGCCATCAGTTCCTGACTGTGTGACCTGATTAAAATTGGCGCTGCCGACTTGCAGTAATTCCAGGTTATTGCGCGACCCACTTTGGTTGATCTCTGCAGTATTCAAGCTGCCGATCTGCGCGGAGGTAATGGTAAGTAGGCTGCCATTTTGTTCTAGTGTAAGACTATTACTCTCTCCCACCTGGAAAGCGGAAAAACGCACATCGATACCCAGCTGAGTGGAAGTGACCGCGTTGTGATTGCCGGCCTGACTGATAAGAGCGCTGCTTAGCAGGGCATTCTGGTTTGCCATTGCGCTGTTATCGCCCCCTTCTTGGTTAATATTAATAACGCCATCCCTGGAGAAGTTTTGATTGCTGGTGGCAGAGTTAAGTATGCCCAACTGAGTGATACTAACCGAGTTGGATCTGCTCACCCACTGGCTGGTTTCCGCAGAGTTTTGCGATCCTGCCTGTTCTATTCGAGAGGTATCTGTGTTTCCGTCAAGTTGGAAAATTTTTGCGAAGTTGTTGCTGCCGACCTGGATGATCGAGCCCACAACGGAAGTACTATCCAACTGGTCCACGCGGCTGCTGTTCTCGGAGCCCACCTGAAAAATATCGGCACTGCTCTCTGAACTTAGGAATTGCAGGATGTTAGCGCTGTTGGCACTACCAAACTGACGGAGGATGCCGCTGCTGTCACTGGTATTTTCCTGAAGGAATCCCGCCGTATTGTGCTCGCCTGTCTGTTGTACCTGTTGGCTACTGGCAGTGACAATTACTTGCTGCGCATTAGCATTATTAGCTGCTCCCAGCTGAATTACTGAGTTGCTGCTATCGCTTGTCGTTCCCTGGCCGGCATTGACTTGGTTATTGTCCCCAGTTTGCTCGGTGCTGATGCTGCTAGCGGTGGTGTTTTCCTGAGCGGCTTCGCTGTTGTTGGTCACGCCTACTTGCGTCTGGCTGATAACACTGTTGCTGGTGCCATCAATTTGCAGGGCGTCCACGGTGTTATTTACCCCAATCTGGGTCTGTATGATCAAACTGTTATTGACATCGGAGTCGCCATTATTAGCGGTGGCGCTATTCCCGGTGCCAAATTGATTGAGGATAACAAAGTTATTGTCGGCGAGAGCCCCCCCGCTGATGGCGATAGCCAGTGCGGTGGTGACAAGAGGAGAGATTTTCATGAGATGCTCCTTTACTACAAAGATCTCTGGGTAATGCTAAATCCCTGGTGAAAATCAGCTATTAGATACCCCATTATTGATGGGGCATTCACTAAATTTTAGATCTTGTTTTATAGAGGATGGTTGCGGCTCCGCCATTCTTTCATGAGAAACTTAAGAGTTGGAAAGGAGTATGTACTGTGCTTGGTTTTGTTTGAAATATTGGGGTTGGCTACTAGTGTATTTATTCTTCAAGTATATTGAGGGAAGAGCGTTCTTTGTTATTGGTTCTGTAATAGAAAGTCCGACTTCAAGCACTGGCTACTGCTTCCGCCTATGCCTGGCGCCGAAGTCGGGTTACTGCATTGGATCGGCTCTGAATGGAGGATAAGTTTCAGAACTGCACAAAGAACCTTTTCCAAGCCACTGTTAATGGCATTACTACTTGTCTCTACCTGGATGCCGGTCGTTGGCGGATTTTTTCAACGAAGTGAATTTTACCATTTCCATCCTCAACATTAAGTATTCACTACGTTAATGGCTGCAAGTCTAGAATATTTGCATCTTCACCAGAATTATTTAGTGTGCAAATGCTAATTCTTTGTAGTCTTACGCTCACTGCTATGCAAGGGTAAACTTCTTGATTTTAAGGGGTTACTTGCCTGTTTCAGTTTGATTACATTGGTAAGTGTTGACGATAAATGGAGGAGCCGGTATGAGAAAGAAGTATGAAAGTCCTGGGAATAAAGTTTTCTGACTTGATGATGAACAGCTTGGCTTATGAGAAATATTTCCTGGTAATGCGGTATTAAACTCTCAATTTTTAGCCTAAGCCCACCATTGCCAATTGCAATTATTGTCCAGAGCCAGGAATGATTGCCCACTAAAATTATGAATATATGGGGCTGGTGTATCCAGGTGTCGAAAGATTGGAGTATTTATGGCGGTGGCAAAAGATGCACTTTCCCGAAAGCAGATTGTTGCATTAACCGCATTAACTTTCGCGATATTTCTGATTGCCAATGACTTTACAGCCTTTTCTGTGGCAATACCGGCTATGCAGAAGCATTTTCATGCAGATATTTCCACAATGCAGTGGGTGATCAATGGTTATGCCTTAGTCTTTGGCGTATTGATTGTAACCGGCGGTCGCCTGGCGGATATGTTTGGGCGTCGCCGGCTCTTTTTTATTGGTACCAGTATATTTATTTTGTTTTCCCTGCTAGGTGGCTTTGCGGCCAATACCTGGATGTTGTTGGGCAGCCGTGCATTGATGGGGGTGGGTGGGGCCCTGATGTGGCCAGCGATCCTTGGTATGACCTACCAGATAATGCCTGAGAGCAGGGCTGGGCAGGCTGGGGGGTTGATTATGACAGTGTGCGGGTTTGCTAATTCGGTGGGTCCTCTACTAGGAGGTTTTCTAACAGATTTTTTAAGTTGGCGCTGGATATTTTTTATTAATTTTCCCATTGCACTTTTGGCAATGCTGATTAGTTGGCGAGTGATTGATGATGACACTCCAGAGAATGCCGATGAGCAGGTGGACTATGCAGGGATAACTTTCCTATCTGTTTGCTTGTTGGCACTATTGCTGGCGCTGGATCTTGTTGTGGATATGGGGTTGGGGAGTTCTTTAATTATTGGGCTCTTTTTTGTTTCTGTGCTTGCATTTTGCATGTTCGCCTGGGCCGAGGCACACACCGAGCGCAATCCTCTTATTCCCGCGGATGTGGCTACTAATTGGCGCTTTCTTACCGTGGGCATTACAACGCTTTTACTCTCGGTTATTTTTGTCTCAATGTTGCTCTATGTCCCTCAGTTTTTGATAAAAGAGTTAAAGTTTTCCGCAGCCTGGTCAGGCGCTGGGCTGCTGCCAGTTATGATGACTTATGGGGTTGTCTCTTATATTGCCGGTAGGCTCTATGCCTTGCTGGGGGCAAAAGTGATCTTATCTGCTGCGGCCATCTTTCTTGGGGGCGGAATGTTCTTGTTATCGAGTTTACTGGAACATACACGCTATATGCACTTAGTACCGGGTCTGATATCACTGGGGATTGGACTGGGTCTTTTTTTTCCTACTATCACAACGGCTGCCGTTACAGCAGTTGGCCCTGGCAGGGCCAGTCTTGCTGCAGCGTTGGTTTTTATGTTTCAGATCATTGGTGGAGCGATTGGCCTCGCAATGAATACTACCATTGTCTCTCTGGCTCCGAGCTTATCTGCGGGAATTGATCGTGCATTTTTAGTAAATGCTTATCTAGCATTGTTGGCACTGCTGGTGTGTATTTTGTTTGTGCGTGGAGAGCGCATTGTTCAGAAAGGATAAACCTTTGGCTTGGGTGTGTTTCACTGATTAGGTCCCAATGGTTATTGGTTTTATAGATAACCAGTTTTTGTTTTTTTAATAAAAAATCTAGCAGCTCAATTTTATCTGGCTCAATTTAATTTAACTTAAAGTGCAACTTTAAGTTAACGGGCCGGGTAATACCCTATTTTTAAATAGGGTTATAAAATTAAAAAACTATGATCATTTCCTATTAACTAATGGGATTGATTGGGGGAAAATAAGCGGCATGCTCAATCCTTGGAATGGACTCTCAGGCGTTAATTCGCGTTGTGATGAATCATCGGGTCGGCTCTATGCCGAGCATTGAGTAGATGCGGGACTTATTGGTGCTGCTTCCTGTGACCCTTCGTTCGTTTTTATGGCCGATGTCGAGGCAGTGATACTGGCATTGTGCAGTAAGTGATAACTGCGGAGAGAACCATTGTGAAGGCAGGCAATTGTCCCGGGAGAATTAACCTCCCTTTTTATAAGGAGAACAGACTGTGATACCCATTGTCGACCGCGCGAGCGCGGAATCCATCGCTCCATTTTGGCGCATGCCTTTTCGGCCTTTCTTCTGGGGTGGCGCCCTGTGGAGCATGGTTGCTCTGTTGATCTGGCAGGCTTCTTTGTCCGGCTGGCAATTGCCCGCGCTGCGCGTGGGGATCGCCTGGCATTCCCATGAAATGCTATTTGGCTTCGCGGCAGCGGTGGTGGTGGGTTTTCTTGGCACTGCAATGCAAACCTGGACCGGAATCCCTTCGCCCAAGGGGCCCCAGTTAATGAGCCTGGTGGGCTTGTGGTTACTAGCGCGCCTGGGGTATCTGGTCGCGGCAGTGCCCCTGTGGATGCCGGTAGTAGCTGAAGTATCCTTCTTCCTGTTGGCCGCATTCCTGCTGGGGGCACGAGTGCTGCGTACAAAACAATGGCGCAATCTGTTTGTGCTGCCGGCTATGCTGGCCTTTGCCGGGCTAGCGGCCTGTCATTGGCTATTGCCCGGTGCACAGAGCCGAGTAGCACTGATGGCTCTGCTTTTGGTGACTGGTATCATTCTGGTCATTGGTGGCAGAGTTATTCCATTCTTTACTGCGCGACGCTTCCACTTGAGCCCCCGGGAAAAATTACCTCTAGTTGAATGGGGCACGCATATCGCGGTAGTACTGCTGCTTCTCAGTGTTGCCTTGGATTTACCCAGAATAGTCTGGGCACTGCTTGCTTTGTCTCTAGGTGTTTTGCAGCTAATAAGAGTGCTGCGTTGGCACCCCACTAAAATCTGGGCTGAGCCTATGGTCTGGTCTCTGCACCTGAGCTATTGGCTGGTAATTTTGGGGTGTTTTCTCGCCGCCCTGGCTTGGAGTGGAATGGCTCCCGCCTGGCAAAGTCCTGCGCTACACGCTTTTGCAGTGGGTGGCATCGGTGGCTTGATTTTGGCCATGACCAGTCGAGTGAGTTTGGGGCACACCGGTCGTATTCTACAGGCGCCGCGTTTGATGCCGCTGGCGTTTGCCGCGCTGGCCCTATCCGCTCTGGCCCGTATTTTTTGGGCGCCGGCCCCCAGCGGCTTCCTCGCCGCGATTATTGCCTGGGTGCTTGGCTACTCCCTGTTTCTGATTTACTACACCCCAGTATTATTTCAGCCCAGAGTGGATGGTCATCCCGGCTAAGCCTATAAACAGCATGCGGTGCAGTTTTACTTATTTGTGAGCGGCACCGTGTCTCTTTCAGGAAATATCAACATTATCTTCCTGGGGAAAGCTGCCGAATTTTGGGGCTTTGCTCAGGTCCTTGTCCCAATCCGCTTTGCTGGCCATAAAGATATGTCCTGTGGGCTTGATGGTGATGGGGCTGTTGAGGCTGCCTGCGGGCACGGCCACTAGCCCTGTTTCTTTATCCGCGTAGGGCAGTGCGGAGCCGCACTGCCTACAAAAGCTTTTTACGTGCCGGGTCGAGGGGAGCCTAAACACCCTAATGTACTCTTCCCCGCTTAACCACTGCAGTTTTGCCGAGGAAGAAAACAGGTTTGCAGCGTGAGCGGAGCCGGTGTCTTTGCGGCAGTGGTCGCAGTGGCAAAGAAAGAAGCTTTCAAACTCCCCCTCTACCTCAAAGTGCACTTCGTCACAGAGACATGAGCCTTTGTGGTTCATTTCTACTCCTTTTTTTATTCGGGGTTATTTGGGGGCCCTACATATGACATATGGTTGTGGTTTCGCTGGAGATGCCACAAACATGCCGAATTATAAAAATTATTCGGCTACATCGATGATGCCGTTAAGGTATGGCATGGCGTTGCCGGAGATGATCACTCGCTCTTCCTCTAGCTGGCAGTGTAGTAGGCCGCCGCGCCAGGAAGCTTGGTAGGCGGTCAAGTTGGGTTTGCCCAGCTTTTCTCCCCAGTAGGGCGCCAGACCAGTGTGGATAGACCCGATTACTGGGTCCTCGGCGCCACCATTAGCGGGCCAGAAATATCTGGAAATAAAATCGTACTTCTTTGATTGTGCGGTTACTACTACATCATAGGGAGCGAGCCTAGCCAGCTTGGCAGCATCCTGTTGTAACCGCAAAATATCTTCTTCTGCGCTGTAAACAGCAAAGTAGGCTTGATTGTTGCGCAGAACCTCTGTGGGTGTGATGGATAGCCCTTCGAGCAGGTCACCGGGAATACTGGCTAGTGGTTGTGGGGGGCGAGAGGGAAAGTCCATGGAGATCAGGCCGTCGCTATTGCGCCTGATGTGCATATCACCTACTGCCTCGGCAAAGAATTTCAGTCCTTTTAAGTGTGGATGCCTGCGAAACACGACAAAAGCTGCGGCCAGGGTGGCGTGACCGCAAAAATCGATTTCTGTTAATGGAGAAAACCAGCGGATTTGGTATTCGCTGTCGCTGCGTCTGCGCAAAAATGCGGTTTCCGAGAGATTGTTTTGCGCGGCAATGGACTGCATCAAGGGCTCGCTGAGCCACTCTTTAGTGATGATCACTGCTGCGGAGTTGCCGCCAAACTGGGTGTCGGTGAAGGCGTTGATGATGTCGATTTCGAGCTGCATATACGATTCCTTGTCTGTGCATCTACTCTTTTTTCTGCCTTGCGCTTTCCTGATTTGTATCAGTCGAGCGGCCACTGTTCCAGCATACAGTGCATGTCGAGCGGTGGATAACAAGAGTTTTTCATCGCGAGTCGTAAATGGTTTGGGGTGGTTTAGGGAGTTTGGGATGCTACACACAGATGTCGCGATTGTGGGGGCAGGCCCCGCCGGTATGGCACTGGCGCTTATGCTGGCTGCTCGGGATTGCAGAGTCACCTTGTTGGAGCGTCAGGGTGAAGAAATATTGGCGAGTCCTGCGAACGATGGACGGGAAATTGCGCTCACCCATCAGTCTGTAAGGTTGCTGCAGTCCTTGGGGGTCTGGCAGCGGCTCAAGTCCGGCGAGCAGGGCCCGCTGCACTCTGCGCAGGTGGTGGATGGCAACGCTCCC
Source organism: Microbulbifer sp. ABH2_005 (assembly GCF_056160005.1). Lineage (NCBI taxonomy): Bacteria > Pseudomonadati > Pseudomonadota > Gammaproteobacteria > Cellvibrionales > Microbulbiferaceae > Microbulbifer > Microbulbifer sp. ABH2_005. The sequence continues at coordinate 671,119 of NZ_JBSWWI010000001.1, forward strand.
ACTTATCTGGATTTCGACACGCGTGGGCGGGGGCCGCTGGGATTTATTGCGCCCAATTATGCAATCCGGCGGGCTCTCTATGAAGCGGTACGTGAGGACGGCAATATTCAGCTGCAGACGAATAGTGCGGTTGTTGGCACGCGCTGCGAGACGGCGCGGCGACTGGTGCAGCTGGATAGTGGGCAGGATATTGCCGCAGCCCTGTTGGTGGCAGCAGACAGCCGCTTTTCAGAGGTGCGCCGCATGGCGGGGATCGGTGCGGACATGCGTGATTTCGGTAGGGTCGCGATACTGGGGGCGGTGCGTACAGAGCGGGAGCACGGTGGCATAGCCCGCGAGTGCTTCCGCTATGGTTCCACGCTGGCTCTATTGCCTATGTCCGATGCTTATACCTGCTCGGCGGTGGTAACAGTATCCGCAAGTTGCGCCGAGGAAATTATGGCCTATGGCGATGAGGCATTTGCAGCGCACGTGCAGAGGGAGAGTGCTGGGGCGCTGGGGGCTGTAGAGGCGTTCGGCCGGCGACATAGCTATCCGCTGGTGGCCGTCTATGCCCATCGATTTTACGCGGAACGCTTTGCCCTGGCGGGGGATGCGGCTGTGGGGATGCATCCAGTCACGGCTCACGGGTTTAACCTGGGGTTGGCCGGAGCGAAAAGTCTGACCAATCAGCTACACAATGTAACGCGTCTATATCAGTCGGCAGCGCTCTCCCGCGCCCTGTCTTGCTATCAGGTTCAGCATCGCCTGGAGTCGCATCCAATATATACGGGCACCAATCGGCTGGTGGACCTCTTTACCGATGATCGTCTGCCGGCGAAATTGCTGCGCAAAGCTGTATTGCGTATCAGTGAGCATTTCCCGCCGGTGCGTCGGGCCATAGTGCATCAGCTTACCCGTTAAGCGGCGGCTTGCTGTTGGGATATATGGCTGTGAAGTAGGGCTAAAGAGAGATACGCGGTAAGCATTGAGATAAAAACCTGCATATGCGGGGAGTCATGTTTGCGGGATTTTCTTCCTTTTCTATACTGATCAGCGAGGTACATTCAGAGCTGTTCTCCGCCGCAAGGGAAAACAAATGCCAATTGTGGCTTGACTCATCGGGACGCTAACCATAGAATGCGCAGCCTCTTGAGTGGTTGGGCTGGTCCCACCGCAGGGAAACAAAGATCAACCAGGCTTTGTTTCTTGGAGTTGTTGCGGGGTGGAGCAGCCTGGTAGCTCGTCGGGCTCATAACCCGAAGGTCGTAGGTTCAAATCCTGCCCCCGCTACCAATTTTGCTTTTATGCAAAAACTTTGATGTGCATTTGTTGTTGCGGGGTGGAGCAGCCTGGTAGCTCGTCGGGCTCATAACCCGAAGGTCGTAGGTTCAAATCCTGCCCCCGCTACCAATTTTGCTTTTATGTAAAAGCTTTGATGCGCATGTGTTGTTGCGGGGTGGAGCAGCCTGGTAGCTCGTCGGGCTCATAACCCGAAGGTCGTAGGTTCAAATCCTGCCCCCGCTACCAAAATTCAGGTGCCAGTGATACTTAGGTCGATGCCCGATGATTTAGGCTCCCTTTTCCTCTCTGGCCGGCATTGCCGAGTGAAAGTCTCAGATTGTTATCTGCTTTCGCTACCAAATTGCATTCATGCATACTGGCTGCATGGATGTGCGGTCAAAGCCCCGTCAGGGGCTTTTTCGTATCTGCAAAAAAAGTTGCAGATATTTTTCGAAGTGGGCCGCAGGCCCATTTTTTGTATGTGGTGACGTAAATGGCGAGCAAACGCGAATTGCTGGAAGAACTTCTGGCGCCGGTGGTGGCATCGCTGGGGTGTGAGCTGTGGGGGATCGATTATCAGACCCACGGCCGCAACGCGCTGCTGCGCATCTATATCGATTCTGAAAATGGCATAGGCGTGGAGGACTGCGAGAAAGTCAGTCGCCAGGCGAGTGCCGTGCTGGATGTGGAAGACCCCATTAGCGGTAGATATACCCTGGAGGTCTCCTCCCCAGGTCTCGATCGCCCCCTGTATAAGCTGGAACAATACGAGCGTTTTGTCGGCGCCCAGATAGAGGTACGCCTGCGTATGCCGCTCGACGGCCAGCGCAAATGGCGCGGCCTGCTGGCCGGCGTGGAAGGGGATGAGGTTGTTCTGCGCGTGGATGGCGAAAATGAATACCTGCTGCCGATCGACAGCATCGAGAAAGCAAATATTATCCCCCAATTTACCAAGTAACCTGTAGGCGCCTGAACTCAGGCGATTTTGAGGCACAGTTGCATGAACAAAGAAATCTTGCTGGTAGCCGAGGCGGTATCCAACGAGAAGGGCGTTGACCAGGAGATTATTTTCCAGGCCATCGAAGCGGCATTGGCAACGGCCACGAAGAAACGCTACGACGAAGATTCAACCATTGAGGTTATCATCGATCGCCGCAGTGGCGACTACGAGACTTTCCGCAGCTGGGAAGTGGTGGATGATGATACCCTGGCGGAGCTGGGCACTCAGTTCACCCTGGAAGAAGCCCACGAGAAAGACACCGAGCTGAAAGCCGGTGATATCTACCGCGAACAGGTGGAAAATGTAGAATTCGGCCGTATCGCCGCACAGACCGCTAAACAAGTGATCGTGCAAAAAGTGCGTGAAGCCGAGCGTGCCAAGGTTGTCGACGAATACCGCGACCGCGTTGGCGAGATGGTGAGCGGCACGGTTAAGAAGGTTACCCGCGACTTTATCGCCGTGGACCTGGGCAACAACGCCGAGGCGCGCCTGCCCCGCGATCAACTGGTTGGCCGGGAGATTTTCCGTCTCGGTGACCGCGTCCGTGCCATCCTGCTGGAAATTCAACCGGAAGCTCGCGGCCCTCAGTTGATGTTGAGCCGCTCCTGCCCGGAAATGATTATCGAGCTGTTCCGCATCGAAGTGCCGGAAATCTCCGAGCAGGTCATTGAAATCAAGGGCGCTGCCCGAGATCCCGGCCTGCGTGCCAAGATCGCCGTAAACACCAACGACGGCCGTATCGATCCAGTTGGAGCTTGTGTGGGCATGCGCGGCGCGCGTGTGCAGGCTGTGTCTAACGAGCTGTCTGGCGAGCGTGTGGATATCGTACTGTGGGATGAGAACCCGGCCCAGTTCGTGATCAATGCCATGGCGCCGGCGGAAATCGAATCCATCGTTGTGGATGAAGACGCCGGCTCAATGGACGTGGCGGTAGCCGAGGAGAACCTCGCTATGGCTATTGGCCGCAGTGGCCAGAATGTTCGTCTCGCGTCAGAGCTGACTCAGTGGCAGATTAATGTCATGAGCTCCGACGAGTGGCAGAATAAACAGGAAGCCGAGTCCAGCTCCATTATGCAGGTGTTTATCGATCGCCTGGATATCGACGAGGATGTGGCCAGCATTCTGGTGGACGAGGGCTTCACCTCCCTGGAGGAAGTCGCTTACGTGCCCATCGAAGAAATGCTCGCAATCGAGGGTTTCGACGAGGATATCGCTGAAGAGCTGCGCGCCCGTGCCAAGGACTCCCTGCTCACCCAGGCCCTGGCTTCTGAAGAGAAGCTGGATGCCTCGGAGCCCCAGGAAGACCTGCTGAATATGGATGGTATGGAGCGCCACCTGGCCTTCCAGCTGGCCAGTCGCGGTATTGCGACTATGGAAGACCTGGCGGAACAGGCGGTGGATGACCTGCTCGACATCGAGGGTCTCGATCAGGAACGCGCCGCTGCGCTGATTATGAAAGCGCGTGAGCCTTGGTTTGCCGATGATAGCGGCGAACAGGCTTAAACACACAGCAACAAGTATTACGTATAAGTAACCCCCTCCGACCAAGTGACTTTTAGGAGAGAGAATGGCCGAAGTAACAGTTAGCGAACTCGCCAAATCGGTTGGTGCCACCGAAGACCGTCTGCTCAAGCAGATGAAAGAAGCGGGTTTGCCTCACACCTCTGCGAATGCAGTGGTGTCAGATGAAGAAAAGCAGGTCCTGCTCAGTTTCCTGAAAAGCAGTCACGGGGAGCAGGGCGCGAGCCCGCGCAAGATCACCTTGAAACGCAAGACCACAACCACGCTGAAAACCGGCTCTGGCACCGGCCGCAAAACTGTAAACGTGGAAGTACGCAAGAAGCGCACTTATGTGAAGCGTCCACAGGCTGAGCTTGAAGCGGAAGCAGGTAACGAAAGCGCTACCGAAGCGGAAGAAGTGCGCACAGGCGTTGATGCTACTGCAATAGCAGAAGCTGAAGCCAAAGCGGCAGCTGAGGCTAAAGCCGCAGCTGAAGCGGAGGCCGCTCGTCGTGCCGCTGAAGAAGAGGAAGCGCGATTAAAGGCTGAAGCAGAGGCGAAAGCCGCTGCCGAAGCGGAAGAGAAGGCTCGTGCGGAAGCTGCCGCAGCAGAAGCCGCTAAAGAAGCAGAGACAGCCGATAAAAAGGCAGAGGGTAAACCCGTAGAAAATGTAGCGAAAAAGGCGCAACCCGCCGCACCCATCCGCTCAACGTATGTAGATGATATTGAGGCGATGCGTATCGCCGCGATGGAACGTCGCAAGCAGCAGGCAGAGCAAGAAGAGCGTGAGCTAGAAGAGAAGAAGGCTAAATTAGAAGCTGACCGACGCGCCGCTCAGGAGAAAAAAGAGAAAGCTGCCCAGGCAGCCAAGGCGAAGCCTGCCAAGCCCGCGAAGCCTGCAGAGAAAACCGAAGAGGTTAAACCCTCTCTGCGTCGCAAGCTGGAAACGACCCCGAGTGAAGATCGCAACGATGATGAGCCGCGTAAACGTCGCGGTCGCCGCTCCAAATCCGGCCCGAAGAAATCCAGCAAAACAGCCCTATATGAACAGGCGCTGGAAGTATTCGAGGAAGATGAAGCCAGTAAGCGCAGCACGCGCTCCCTGTCTCGTCCGAATGTGAAGGTGAAGCCGACACACGTCTTTAAACGGCCTACGGAGAAGCAGGTGTACGAAGTCCAGTTGGGGGAAACCATCACCGTTGCAGAACTGGCCAAGCAGATGAATGTGAAGGCTGGTGAGCTGATCAAGCGCCTAATGAAAATGGGTGAGATGGCCACCATCAACCAGCCCCTGGATCGTGAAACTGCCCAGTTGATCGTCGAAGAAATGGGTCACAAGGTGGTATTGCGCTCTGAGACCGAGCTGGAAGACAGCCTGGTAGCGCAATCCAAAGCTCAAGAGGGCACCGAGGTTTCCCGCGCGCCGGTAGTAACCGTGATGGGTCACGTTGACCACGGTAAAACCTCTCTGCTCGACTATATCCGCAAGACCAAAGTCGCCTCTGGCGAGGCTGGTGGTATTACCCAGCACATCGGTGCCTATCGAGTGAAAACCAGCCAGGGCGAGATTGCTTTCCTGGATACTCCGGGACACGCCGCCTTTACCGCCATGCGTGCCCGCGGTGCCCAAGCTACCGACGTCGTTATTCTGGTAGTGGCTGCCGATGACGGTGTGATGCCGCAGACTGAAGAAGCTGTGAATCACGCTCGCGCTGCTGGTGTGCCGCTGGTTGTCGCTGTGAACAAGTGCGACAAAGAAGCCGCTGATCCCGATCGCGTGAAAAATGAGCTGGCCGCAAAAGATGTGATCCCGGAGGATTGGGGTGGTGATACTCAGTTCATCAACGTATCTGCGCACACTGGCCAGGGTATCGATGAGTTGCTGGAAGCAGTTTCCCTGCAGGCGGAAATGCTTGAACTGAAGGCCAAAGTGAATGTACCGGCCACCGGCGTTGTGATTGAGTCCCGTCTGGAAAAAGGTCGCGGCGTAGTTGCCACCCTGCTGGTGCAGAATGGCGAACTGAAGCGCGGCGATATTATCCTGGCTGGCCAGAGCTATGGCCGCGTGCGTGCCATGACCAACGAGCACGGTAAGCAAGTTAAAGAAGCCGGCCCGTCTACTCCGGTAGAGTTGCTGGGTCTGGACTCCACGCCGAACGCCGGTGATGAGTTCATGGTGGTTGCCGATGAGCGCAAGGCCCGTGAAGTTGCTGAGCAGCGCGCTGATAGTGAGCGTCGCGAGCGTATGCAGCGTCAGCAGGCCGCCAAGCTGGAAAACATGTTTGCGGATATGGAAGCTGGTGAGCGCAAGGTGCTGCCGGTTGTCATCAAGGCCGACGTGCGCGGCTCCCTGGAAGCTATCCTGGGTGCGCTGGCGGATATCGGCAACGAAGAAGTTTCCGTCAACGTAGTATCCAGCGGTGTCGGTGGTATTGCCGAAAACGATATCAACCTGGCACTGACTTCCGGTGCGATCGTATTAGGCTTCAATACTCGTGCGGATGTTGCTGCACGCAAGACCGCTGAGACCGAAGGGGTGGAGATTCGCTACTACAGCGTGATCTACAACCTGCTCGACGAAGTGAAGAAGGCCCTGTCCGGCATGCTGGACCCGGAAGTGCGCGAAGAGATTGTGGGTATCGCCCAGGTGCGCGATGTTTTCCGCTCGCCGAAGTTTGGCGCTATTGCCGGCTGTATGGTTACCGAGGGTACCGTATACCGCAACAAGCCGATCCGCGTACTGCGCGACAACGTTGTAATCTATCAGGGTGAACTGGAATCCCTGCGTCGCTTCAAAGATGATGTGCAGGACGTGCGCAACGGCATGGAGTGTGGTATCGGGGTGAAGGACTACAACGATGTGAAGCCCGGTGACCAGATTGAAGTTTACGATATCGTCAAAGTTGCCCGCGAACTGTAAAGCGTTCCGGACCGGGTAAAGGAGAAACCCGCGCGGCTTGGCCGTGCGGGTTTTCCTGTCTTTAAACCGCCATTCTCAATAGGTAAACAATGGCAAGAGAATTCCACCGCGCCGACCGCGTCGCCGACGCCATGCGCCGCGAACTGGCCCAGCTGATTCAGCAGGAAGTGCGAGACCCGCGCTTGGGCATGGTCAATATCAACGATGTTGAAGTCAGCCGCGATCTGACCACTGCAAAAGTGTTTGTCACCTTTGTGGGTGAAGATGACCGCAGCAAGATTAATACCTCGATGGAAGTGCTAAACAAGGCCGCCGGTTTTCTGCGCAGCCAGCTGGCCCGTGCGATTCAGATACGCACCATCCCGCGTCTGTATTTCCGCTACGACGAGACCTCGGTGCGCGGCCAGGAGCTTTCCGCATTGATCGACAAAGCGGTGCGTGCCGATCGCAAGCACCAAGACGACAGCGACTCTGACGAAGATTGATCTATGGGCCGCAGACCAAAATGGGGCCGGCCGGTTCACGGCGTGCTGTTATTGAACAAGCCCGCCGGCATTACCGCCAACGACGCCCTGCAAAAAGCCAAACGCCTCTTTTTTGCCAATCGCGCGGGACACACCGGCGCCCTGGACCCGCTGGCGACCGGTGTTCTGCCGATCTGTTTCGGTGAGGCCACCAAGTTTTCCCAGTACCTGCTCGATGCCGACAAGCGTTACCGCAGCACTTTCGTGTTCGGCATGACTACAGCCAGTGGTGATGCCGATGGCGATGTACTGGAAACTAAAGATGCTTCCGGTTTGACTGAAAAAGCGGTGCTGAAAGCGATGGAAGCCTTCCGTGGCCGCATCAAGCAGGTGCCCTCCATGTACTCCGCTCTCAAGCACAAGGGGCAGCCGCTCTATAAGTTGGCGCGCCAGGGCTTGGAAGTGGAGCGCGAAGCGCGCGAAGTGGAAATTTTTGAATTTGAACTGCTGAGCTTTACGCCGGGCCCACAACCCCGTGCGGAAGTTGAGGTGCACTGCTCCAAGGGCACCTATATTCGCAGTATCGCCGAAGACCTGGGACAAGCCCTGGGTGTGGGCGCCTATGTGGAAGTATTGCACCGCAGCGCCGCCGGCCCCTTCGATGAAGCGGACTCGGTCACTCTGGATGAACTCACCGAAGAGCGCGGAGAGGACAAGGCGGAAGTACTGGATCACCACTTGTTGCCGATGGACTCTCCGGCGTCATCTTTGCCCAAACTCGTCCTGCCGGATGACTCTGGTTACTATGTGCGTCAGGGACAGTCGGTAATGGATTTGCAGGTCTATCGTATCGGTGCGGAAGGTGATATGGTGCGCCTCTTCCTGGAAAATGGTGATTTTCTGGGCGTAGGAGAAATTACCGACGAGGGGTGCGTAGCACCGCGGCGTCTGGTAAGTGGCACTTGAGTGGAAACCGCAATATTGGTGAAAGCTAATATAAGGTGAACTTGAAAGTGCCCGCGCGGCACAGCCGCATTCACGATTAGCTGGTCTGTAAATATGCACGGGCCAGCCGAATCTTTTAAAGCATATTACGACGAGGTAATTCGTTATGGCACTGACTGCCGTTGAAAAAGCAGCCATCCTGAAAGAGCACGGCCAAACCGAAGGCGATACCGGTTCTCCGGAAGTCCAGGTAGCCCTGCTGACCGCCAACATCAACAAACTGCAGGGTCACTTCTCTGCGCACAAGCAGGATCACCACTCCCGTCGTGGTCTGATCCGCATGGTAAACCAGCGCCGCAAGCTGCTGGACTACCTCAAGCGCAAGGATCTGAACCGCTACGCACAGCTGATCGCTAAGCTCGGCCTGCGTCGCTAAGACCCTGGAATGCCCGCCTCTGGCGGGCATTCTTTTTTAATGCTTGCTGAAAAGTGGCCATGCTGTCATTTTTCAGAAGTTGCACTGCACAGGCCAGCGGAAAAGAACCCGACCTGGATGTGCAGTGTTTGCACCGGCCACCCCTGGTCGGTGGCGGCACATCCCCGTGCCGCCCTGAGAGAGGCGTTTGGATTTCTCTCCCGGGCAACCACTGTAGGGGTTACTGGAATGGGCCAGTAACCGTAAGGAAATAGGAAAAAAACTAGTGAATCCAGTAAGCAAAACCTTCCAATACGGACAACACCAAGTCACCATCGAAACCGGCCGCATCGCACGTCAGGCGACGGGCTCCGCTCTGGTTACCATGGGTGAGACCGTTGTTCTGTGTACCGTTGTCGGTGCCAAGGAAGCCAAGCCCGATCAAGGCTTCTTCCCGCTGTCCGTGCACTATCAGGAAAAAGCCTACGCGGCTGGCAAAATTCCCGGTGGCTTCTTCAAGCGTGAAGGCCGCCCGTCTGAAAAAGAAACTCTGACTTCCCGTCTGATCGATCGCCCGATCCGTCCTCTTTTCCCCAACGGCTTTATGAATGAAGTACAGGTAATGTGTACTGTACTTTCTGCCGAGAAGGATATGGACCCGGATATCGCTGCCATGATCGGTACCTCCGCAGCATTGTCTGTTTCCGGTATTCCCTTCGCAGGCCCCATCGGCGCCGCACGTGTGGGTTACACCCAGCAAGACGGTTACCTGCTGAATCCGGGCTACCAGGCTCTGAAGACCTCCGAGCTGGACATGGTCGTTGCCGGTACCAAAGACGCCGTACTGATGGTGGAATCCGAAGCGCAAGAGCTGCCGGAGGACATCATGCTGGGCGCCGTGCTGTACGCGCACCAGGAAATGCAAGCGATCATCAAAGTGTGCGAAGAGCTGAAAGCCGAAGCTGGCAAGCCCCAGTGGGATTGGCAGGCACCGGCGGAAAACACCGAGCTGAAATCGGCTCTGGAAGGTCAGTTCGGCGAGAAAGTTGCAGAAGCCTACCGTATTACCAACAAGCAGGAGCGCAGTACCCGCCTGGCGGAACTGCGCAGCGAAGCCGCTGAAGCCCTGGCTACTGAAGAAATTAGCGCCGATCTGGTAAAAAGCTACTTCGGCAAGCTGGAGAAGAAGCTGGTGCGCGGCGCTGTAGTGCGTGGCGAGCCCCGTATCGACGGTCGTGACAGCAAAACTGTACGTTCGATCGCTGTGGAAGTTGGCGCTCTGCCCAAGTCCCACGGCTCTGCGCTGTTCACCCGCGGTGAGACCCAGGCCCTGGTAGTGGCTACCCTCGGTTCCACTGGCGATGCGCAGATCATCGACGCCCTGGAAGGCGAGCGTAAAGACTACTTTATGCTGCACTACAACTTCCCTCCCTACTCTGTCGGTGAAGCGGGTCGTGTAGGTGCAACTGGTCGTCGCGAAATCGGTCACGGCCGCCTGGCGCGTCGCGGTATCGCGGCAGTTCTGCCGAGCCCGGACAGCTTCCCCTACACCGTGCGTGTGGTCTCCGAGATCACTGAGTCCAACGGTTCCAGCTCCATGGCTTCCGTATGTGGTTCCAGCCTGGCGCTGATGGATGCGGGTGTTCCGCTGAAGTCGCCGGTTGCCGGTATCGCTATGGGCCTGGTGAAGGAAGACGAAGGCTATGCGGTTCTGACCGATATCCTCGGTGACGAAGACCATCTCGGCGATATGGACTTCAAAGTAGCGGGTACTGCCTCTGGTGTAACCGCGCTGCAGATGGACATCAAGATCGAGGGTATTACCGAAGAGATCATGGAAACCGCTCTGGAGCAGGCCCTGCACGCGCGTCTGCACATCCTGGCGGAAATGAACAAGGTGATCGATTCCTCGCGCACCACTGTGAACGAGAACGCACCGCGCTATGCGACCCTGAAGATCCATCCGGATAAGATCCGCGACGTGATCGGTAAGGGCGGTGCGACTATCCGTTCCATCACTGAAGAGACCGGCGCCTCCATCGATATCGAAGATGACGGCACTATCAAAGTCTTTGGGGAAGATGGCGAGAGCCTCGAAGCGGCGGTTACCCGTATCGAGGAAATCACCGCAGAAGCCGAGATCGGCGCTATCTACGAGGGCACTGTGGTGCGCATCGTAGACTTCGGTGCATTTGTAAACTTCCTGCCGGGTAAAGATGGTCTGGTGCACATCTCCCAGATCGCGGAAGAACGCGTAAATGCCGTGACCGATTACCTGAGCGAAGGTGAGAAGGTTAAGGTTAAGGTGCTCGACGTTGACCAGCGCGGACGCATCAAGCTGTCCATTAAGGAAGTAAAGGCTGAGCAAGCCGCTTCCGAAGAGGCGAAACAAGGTTCCGAAGAGGCCTAAACCTCTCGAGCTGATCAAGCCTGAAAAAACCCGGCCAAGTGCCGGGTTTTTTTATGGCTTATATTGGCTGTTGCTAAGTGCACAAAGGCATTTTTGCCGGCGTTTTTTCGGTTAGAATTCTGCGAAAAGAGGGAAAATTTTGCACAATTACTGGCTTCTCGAGACGCTCCTCGGGCTAACCTGTCTGCTCGTCGCCAACCAGTACTGGTATCTCACCCGCGCGCGCTTTCAATCGGCGGCTCTAATCATCGTGGCCGCCCTGATGATTATGGCCCTGGCCGCCCTGGTGGGAGCCTATCGCTATGGGATCGATCCCGGAGTAACTGATCTGCACCGGGCACTTACGCAGATTTCCGGTTTTGTCTCTTTCCTGTTGATCGGTATAGCCCTTATATGGGCGCGGCTGGAGCTACCTTGGGGGCAGGATAATCGTACACCGGCGTACCTGGTCCTTGTATTGTTATTGGCAGGAGCGATTGGACTCGCGCAGAGTAGCTGGATGTCTACCCAGACTGTAGTTGACCTCTTTTCTACTGTGGGGATTTTATTGTGGCTGTCGGTGGCCTTGCTGGAGTTGATAGCACCGAGACGCCTCCAGCGAAACCAGGCCCTGATCATTGGTGCGGGTGCGCTGTTAGTGGTGATCAACGGGCTATTTATTGGCACCGGTGCTTCACGGCTGCTGGGCCTGGCCCGTACAAATTGGTTCCACCTGCTCCTCGCGCTCTCTGTTTTTTCCCTATTGTGGGCTCGCCCACTATTCAATCTGGATCGAATCGCAAATGAATAAAATAACCACCAAACTGCAGGGCGGCTGCCACTGCGGTGCCGTGCGCTTTAGCGCAGTGCATCAACGTCACAATGATGAGCCATTGGTGGCACACGCCTGTAATTGCTCTATGTGCGAGAAGGTTGGCTACTTACACCTGATTATACCGGCGGCAAACTTTCAGTTGGAGCAGGGTGAGGGGGATCTCAGCTGTTACACCTTTAACAGTGGAGTGGCGAAACACTATTTTTGTCGTCATTGCGGCGTTAAGCCTTTCTACATACCCCGCTCCAATCCCGATGGTTACAGCCTTAATGTGCGTTGCTTTGATAGCGTTCCACCGGAGTTGGAGGTTAAGCCATTCGACGGGCAAAACTGGGAGCAGAATGCTGCGGGCTTGGCACACCTGAGCGCCGCAGAGTAATAATCCTTACCTAACCGGCCAGTGAATGGTTGCTGGGATTCCAAAGAGGGGGCAGGTGGGATATCTATAGACCTATAGACTCGCGTATCTGCGCCAGTCTTTTTTCTTTCAGTTTTTGAATGCCGGATTATTGGTGCTTTGTCCGCAGCCGGCGAGGGAGTGGGAAAATGCAATCTGGGCTGATTCACGCCTATCTTCTCGATCACCGTGGTGGCGGCAGGGAGCTGAGCTGGGCAGAGGTAGGTGGCTGGCAACCCGGGCAGGGCGTGTTGTGGTTACACATGGATTATACCGATGAGACCGCGGCCCAATGGTTGCGTACAGAGAGCGGTTTGGATCGCTTGGTGGTGGAGGCTCTTCTATCAGAGGAGTCCCGTCCCCGCACCACGCCGATAGGCGATAACTTGTTGATTGCCCTGCGTGGTGTGAATTTAAACCCGGCCTCGCAGCCTGAAGATATGGTTTCGATCCGCCTGTGGATAGAGGCAGATCGTATTATCAGCACCCGTAAGCGCCGCTTGTTGTCGGTAGAGGATCTACTCGGACGTCTACGCGCTGGTCGTGGCCCCAGCGGCCCTTCAAACTTTATCGTCTCCCTGGTGGATTTGTTGGTGCGCCGTATGAGCGATACCGTGGATCAGCTCGAGGAAAAAATTGACGAGTTGGAGAGCCTGGCTTTGGATGAATCTGGTGGGGAGTTGCGTTCAGAGCTGGCGCATCTTCGCAAGCAGGCTATTACCCTACGGCGTTATTTATCCCCGCAACGGGAGGCCCTATCTGGCATTATGGCTGCAGAAATGCCTTGGTTTCACGAAACCAATATATTGCATTTGCGCGAAGTCAGCGATCGCCTGCAACGGCATATTGAAGATATTGATGTGGTGCGAGAGCGTGCTTCAGTCACCCAGGAGGAGTTATTGAGTTATAACTCCGAGCAGCTGAATAGCCGTATGTATATGTTGTCGGTGGTGGCCGCAGTATTTTTGCCACTTAGTTTTTTGACTGGCTTATTTGGTATCAATGTCGGTGGTATGCCCTGGGCCCAATCGCAAGAGGGTTTTCTAACATTCTGCGCGCTGCTAATTATTGCGCTTGGCGGGCAGATTGCATTTTTCTTTTGGAAAAAGTGGTTATAGGGCTCCTTCCATATCCCACCATATGCCCTGGAAGGAACCGTTGAGTGGATTTAGTGTTTAACCCAGGAGAAATCCACAAAAACTGGATCGTGGTCGCTTAACCCAGAGTAACTTGGAGAGCCGATAAAATAATTGGTGACCTCCAGTGTGTAGTTGGGGTTGTTGTTAATCACCACTACATGGTCTGTGTCATTCTGTAGCTCATCGGCACAGGCCTCGAGGCTGGTATCGTTGCCAGAAAGCATATATTGGCAGGCGTGCTTACCACCGGTTTTCTCGAAGAAGGCTTTCCAGGTTTGGTAATTAACGCCGCGCCAGTCGTCATCATTTTCATCAAATGCCATATTGAAGTCGCCCGCCAAAATAACGGTGGCATTGTTTGAGTGGGAGACAATCATATCGGCGATTTGATCTAGTTGCTTTGCTTTGGCTGTCAGGTCCGCGTCCTTGTGGCCCGCATCCATATGGGTGTTATAGATATGCACATGATAATTTTCAGTCACTTCAACTTTTGCTACGGTAAAGCCTTTCTCGGTATCACAATCATTACCTGAGCATTTATTAAAGGTTTCCTCTTCATAAGTGGCAAAGGAATAGTCGTTATCATTGCGATTGTCCCGGTCAAAAGGAAATTTGGAAAAAGTGAGTAGACCATTACCAAAAGAGGTACCACCTCCCTTCCAGTGTTTTGAGCGATAGGGGACAGTATCGTTACTGAGTTTGTCATCATCATCCAGATAATTGGCCTTGGTTTTATTCCAAACCTCCTGCATCAGCCAGAGATCCTTGGGGTCTTCATTGAAAGTGCGAATAATCTGTTTGAAGTCTGACTTACTGTTGCCGCCGATACATTGTAAAAAACCATCCATGTTGTACACCATCATGTCAAAGCTGCCTGAGTTGGCATCTTCAAAGCTAGTGTCACCATATTCGTAACCATCCAGATCTTTTGATCCGCTCTCATCCACATCATCGATAAATTCGAACCAGTTGCATGAGGTAATAGCGTCCCAGACATCTTCGAAGTCTGCAGCGCTGGCGGGATGGCTGATCAATAGGGCAAGGGAAATACAGATTCTTTTTATCATTTTTTTATTCTCCATAGTTTTATCACTGGTGGGTGCAGGGGGTCAGAAATAGCAAGCCTCTTATGTTTGGACTTTTTATTTTTGAGGTTGGGATGATGGATAGCGTAGATTACAAATTGGAGTAAGAAAGATTTTTTTTATTTTATTTTTTTAGTAAATGGTGTGGGCTTGTGTGTTTAGCTGGGGATATCAGCCTTTGATGATAGGAAAATTATTTAGCTGTCAGTCAGTTGAGATTATCCTGACTTTTATCAAGTAAAAGCCGCTGACTTAATTGCAGGTTATTTTTACGTTTTATTTTATCTTTTGGCGGCTTGTTAAGGTGAGCCGAATGGTAGAGCCATATCCACTGTATTACTTGGGTATGACTCTGTGGGTGGATGGGCTAAGGAGTAAAAAATGAGTACTGTGGATATATTTCGGATGCTTTGAAAAAAGAGCGGCCGTTATTCTACTCAACCAAAAATAGTCACCATCTGCCGGGATAAAGCGACGAGTCTGCCCCCGCTGTCCCAAAGGCGCGCCTGAATCACGGCATAGCCATCTTCCGCTTGCTCCACTTCAGCCAGGTATTGCCACCAATCCGACGCGCTGCGCTCGGGTAGGGGCTCCATGAGCTCCACCGTCCAGGTGAGAGAGCTGGCCGGTGCTGGCGCTTTTAGCATCGGTAAAGTGGCTGGAGGCCAGGCGTCGATCAGTGCGAGCAGATGGCTGATACCTACAGTATTTTCACTGCCGTCCTTAAAGCGTACCCAACCGCCCAGTTGCCGCTCCGAGGTGCCACTGAAAGGCATTTGGCCACGGGCAATGCGGTAGTCATATTTTTGCGTGAACTCCGGAACGACACCCTCAATATACGGCAGGGCGATGCATTTCTCCGGTTCGGTAAATTCGGGGGCGGCAGGGGGGGCAGCTTTTACGGAGGAGTCCCTGCCGTTGCCAAAACTGCCGAGCGCCGCGAGCATGACTGATTCGCTCTGCAGCAGCTGGCCTTGTGCTTGTGTTACTGAGCGGCCAGCGCGTAATACTTGCGCATTAACCTCTAAGGCATCGGCGCTAACCGGGCCGACAAAGGAGAGGGTTAGCGAGCGCAGGCTGCTTTCCCTTGCTACCTCAGCAACCTCCGTGGCCATTTTTTCGTAGAGCATGGCCGCAACCAAGCCGCCAAAAGTGGCTCGACCCTGGCTCCAGCCTGTGGGGACTGTATTTGCGCCCTGGTTGTTGCGCCACTCAAGGAGAAGTTCATCAAAGGTCATAGTGTTACCGCTGGACAGGCGGACGTTGTGCAGTCCGCCGAGGAGATGTCGGGGCCATTTAGCTGGTGTTAACTGGCCCCAAATAGAAGACTAATTGAAAGTGTGGCTGTCTTCGGGGAATACGCCGAGTTTGACGTCTGCTGCGTACTTACGCAGGGCGCCGGGGATATCGCCGGCTTCCACCAGGAAGTTTTTGGAGAACTTCGGTGGTTGCTCGGTAAGGCCGAGGATATCGTTGATGACCAGAACCTGGGCATCGGTATCACGCCCCGCGCCGATGCCGATAGTCGGCATGGACACGGACTCGGTAATGCGCTTGGCCAGGGCGCTGGGTACACATTCCAGCACCAAAAGGTCGGCACCGGCCTGATCCAGCAGGATCGCATCTTCCAGCATTTGCTCGGCGTGTTTTTCGTCGCGCCCCTGAACCCGGTAGCCGCCGAGCTTATGAACGGACTGGGGGGTGAGCCCCAAGTGGGCACAGACAGGGATACCGCGATCTGTGAGCATTTTGACTGTGTCGGCAAGCCAGGCACCACCCTCAATCTTCACCATATGGGCACCGGCCTGCATGATACGGGTGGCGTTTGTGAGTGCTTGCTCCGGTGTGGCGTATGTCATGAATGGCATATCACCCATGATCAGGGATTTTTTATTGCCCCGCGCCACCGCTTCCACGTGGTAGATCATCTGCTCCATAGTGACCGGTACTGTGCTGTCGTAACCCAGCACGGTCATGCCGAGAGAGTCACCCACCAATACGGTTTCTACGCCGGTTTTCTGCGCCATAGCTGCCATGGGCGCATCGTAGAGAGCGACGGTAATAAATTTCTCGCCGTTCGCTTTCATTTTGCGCAGGGTTTGCACGGTAACGAGCTTTTCTAATTCTGAGGGTGCATACATAGCGGTTAACTTCCCGGGTTGTAGTAATGACGGCCCTTGGTCACTGTGAGCATGTACTCCACCAGTTGCTGGTAATCCTCGGGGCTATCGACAATATCGATATCCTCACTGTTGACAATCAGCAGCGGTGAGCTGTCGTAGAAATGGAAAAATTGGGTGTAGGCATCGTTGAGTGTGGCCAGGTATTCATTGCTGATTGCGCACTCTGCGGGGATGCCTCGATTGCGGATGCGGGTCTGCAGGACTTCCAGCGGCGCCTGCAGATAAATCACCAAGTCGGGTTTAGGCGCCTCTAAGGTAAGGTGCTGGAACACCTGTTGATAGAGTGCGAGTTCATCCGCGTCCAGGGTGACCTGGGCAAACAGCTGATCCTTCTCGATAAGGAAGTCCGCCACTCGCACAGGTTCAAACAGATCATCCTGGCGTAGGGCCTGGATTTGTTGGGAGCGCTGCAACAAAAAATGTAACTGGGTTGGGAGTGCGGCGTTCTTGGGATCGCGGTAGAAGCGCTCGAGAAAGGGGTTTTCCTCGGGCAGCTCCAAGAGGGTGTCGTAATTGAAAGTGGTGGCCAGTTTCTTGGCCAGCGTGGTTTTACCCACACCGATATTGCCTTCAACAGCAATGAATTTCGGTGGGGTTCTTTCCGGTTGGTCAAATTCACACAGATTGGTTTCGCTGTTGTCGATAACCACGTGTTTGACTCCTTTGGTTGGGGGTCTTCCCTGATGGGCTGCAGGCGCAAAAATACTATTAAGCGGGGCGGCCAGTCGAGCACTTTTGGCGCTGCACTGTAGGCTGGTTAGATTTTCTCCAGGCGATTTTGGGGGCAATTCTGCAGCAGCTGTTGCAGTGATTCCCCAGTTGGCAATTGCAGGTTGGGGGCTAGCTCGGCCAGTGGCAGCAGCACGAAGTTGCGCTCTGCCATGCGCGGGTGCGGCACCTGCAGGCGTGCTTCGTCTAACTGGAGCTCGCCGAACAGCAGGATATCCAGGTCGAGGGTTCGTGCTCCCCAGCGCACCGAGCGCTCGCGCCCGTGGGCCTGCTCAATCAACTGGAGTTGGTTAAGTAGCTCGATGGGTCGCAGCGCGCTCTCCAGTTCCGCTACAGCATTGACATAATCCGGTTGCTCCCCAGGGCCTATAGGGGCACTGTGATAAAAGCTGGAGCAGTGCAGCAGGCGGCTGTGGGGAATTTCTTCGATGGCTTTCAGGGCACCGCGCAGCTGTTTCTGGGGCTCAGCCAGGTTACTGCCGAGCCCGATAAAAACTCTTTCCATTATTCGGCAGCCTTTGGCCTGCGCCGGCGCCCGCCGCGGGAGTTGCGGCCACGGCGGTTGCCGCCACCGCTGCGCTGGAGCTTGCGTACCATCTGTTGGCGCTGTTCGTCGTCGGCCTGCTGGAATTCGGTCCACCAGTTGCCCAAGCCGGGCTCGAGCTCACCACACTCTTCGCGCAATAGCAGGAAGTCGTAAGCGGCGCGGAAGCGGGGGTGCTCCATTTGACGCTGTGCGCGGCTGCCGCCGCGCTGTGGCAGGCGGTGCTGCAGGTCCCAGATTTCGCGCATGGGGATAGAGAAACGCTTGGGAATCGCGGTGTGGGCCAGCTGGTTGCTTGTGATTTTTTGTGCCGCCTGGGCCAATGCTGGTGCCGGCGGCACCCCTTTTTCTATGAGTTTCTTCTGTTCTTCATTCACCGCCGGCCACAACAGGGCCGCGTACAAAAAGGCGGGGGTGACACGCATATCGGCCTGGATACGCTGATCGGTATTGCGCAGTGCGCGTCGGGTCAGTTCCAGTGCCGAAGGGTTCTTTTCAATTTGGGCGGCGTTATCGGGGAACAGGTGTTGCCACAGATGGTAGCGGCGCAACAACTCGAAAGTGCGCTCGCCCTGGCCGCTCATCAGCAGCTTGAGAATCTCGTCGAATAGGCGCGCGGGGGCAATATTGCGCAGTAGGGGGGCCAGCTCCTGCAAAGGGGCTTCGGTGCCGGCTTCAATGGCAAAATCCAGTTTGGCGGCGAAGCGTACCGCGCGTAGCATCCGCACTGGGTCTTCTTTATAGCGTGTGGCCGGTGTGCCAATCATGCGGATAAGACGCTTTTCTATATCCTCCACACCGCCGGTGTAATCGTGGATGGCGAAGCCATCGGTGGTGTAGTAGAGCGCATTAACCGTGAAGTCCCGGCGCACGGCGTCACTTTCCAGATCGCCATAGACATTGTCACGCAGCAGCATTCCGTGTTCGGACTGTTTGGCTTCGTGCTCTTCGCCATCGTTGTGGTGACCGCGGAAAGTGGTGACCTCAATGACCTCACGGCCGATACGCGCGTGCAGGATTCGAAAACGCCGCCCGACGATGCGTGCACCGCGAAACAGTGTCTTGGCCTGTTCTGGGGTAGCGTCAGTGGCGACATCGAAGTCTTTGGGGTGGCCGCCGAGCATTAGGTCCCGAACACCGCCACCGACAATGTACGCTTGGAAACCCGCCTCTTGTAGGCGCTTCATGACCGTTAGGGCCGCGCGGCTGATGTCCCGGCGGGAGATATTGTGATCGCTGCGGGCGATAATCCTGGGGCCTTTCTTGGCCGGCTTGCGCCAGCGTTTGATACTACTAATCAAATTATTGAGCATACGGCTGTCTGTCTTGACTGCTGCCATCTGTTGGTGACCGAAAATGCCCTGTTGGTGCTGAGGCCACATCTTCGGTGGCGGCAGGCTTTACACCCGCGCTTTCCTTGCCCCATATAAGTTAGGGTAAGTTGTTGCACTACTGGGG
Organism: Microbulbifer sp. ABH2_005; assembly: GCF_056160005.1. Classification (NCBI taxonomy): domain Bacteria; kingdom Pseudomonadati; phylum Pseudomonadota; class Gammaproteobacteria; order Cellvibrionales; family Microbulbiferaceae; genus Microbulbifer; species Microbulbifer sp. ABH2_005. Next base: position 690,385 of record NZ_JBSWWI010000001.1, read on the forward strand.
CCTCTGAACCTGGGCTGGCCCAGGGGCGAAGTCCAAAACAGGGGGCGGCAATGGCATCTGCTGTCAGTGTGGAGGACTCGCTGGCGCGATTCTAACACACGCAAAGCAATGCGCCCGCAATCTGCGGGTGCCGGAAAGTTGGGGAAAAGTTTGGGAATTATTATTACAGGTATTAAGGTAGCGGCTTCCTTGCGCTCTTAATTTGCTATCAAGCAAACACCCTCTCCCAGGTATAAATCAGTCAGTTTGCAACGCGCTTGTTGTTATTTTTATTCTTCTTTCGAATTTATTGTTATTGTTTATTGTTGTTCTTGCGGTTTTGGCCACTCATTGCTTTTGTTATCGGCCGCCCCATTATTTTTATTGTGTTTCGCCCACTTATTTTGAGTAGTTATAGGGCTTTTAACGGTCATTTATTTTTATTGTTGGCCGTTTTTAATTTTTGTACTAAGAGTAAAGCACTTAGTGTGCCAACTTTTAAAAAACCTTATAAATCAACAAGTTACAATCTTTACGAAAATTGATGGAACTTTTCTAAGCGCCATTGCGTTACGTAAGGTGCGGCAACTGTTACTTGAGGTAGGTGTTGGGTAACACTTCCCCTTGTTACCGGAGGTGTACAAGGGGCGCGGGGGCGCCAGCATGCAGGGCACACCGTTGGGGAGGCGTTTTTTGGGATTCAAGTGCCGCGGCGGGGTAGCGCGGCCGGTGGAGGTGATCGGGGGCGGCTTAGCCCCCAGAATAAGGTAATCAGACTTCGGCAACGGCGCTGCGGCGGGCCTTCTTGCGGGGAATGCCCAGTTTTTGACGTCTTTCCCACAGACATTTGCGGCTAACTCCCAGCTTTTTCGCCAGTTCTGTCTCGCTCATGGTGTCCTGGTGCTCGATAACGAAGCGCGCGAAGTAATCCTCTAGAGACAGGTCTTCGCGGGGATCTGTGTGCAGGCTGCGTGGGCGGGGTTCGCCAATGGCTTCTTCCACAGGGACCAAATCTAGATCGATATCCAGGGTTCTATGATCGATTTCCCGGCTATCGCGGTCGGTGAGGATCACCGCGCGCTGTATGGCGTTCTCCAGTTCACGTACGTTACCGGGCCAGGTGTAGGTGGTGACAGCCTGGACGGCTTCAGGAGAGAGGCGCAACAGGGGTCGCTCAATTTTGGTGCAGAACTTTTCCAGAAGGTGCTCTGCTAGTGCAAGGACATCGCGACCGCGTTCGCGCAGCGGGGCCAGAGTCATCTGCACCACGTTGATGCGGTAGTAGAGGTCTTCGCGAAATTTGCGTTCAGCGGCGAGTTGGCGCAGATTGCGGTGGGTGGCGGTAACCAGGCGTACATCCACTTTGTGGGACTCAATAGAGCCGATCGGACGCACTTCGCCCTCCTGTATCACACGAAGCAGTCGCGCCTGGGCCTCCAAGGGGAGTTCCCCGATTTCATCCAGAAACAGTGTGCCCCCATCTGCAGCGGCAACAAGCCCTTCGCGGGCACTCTGGGCACCGGTAAAGGCGCCTTTTTCATAACCGAACAATTCAGATTCGATCAATGTCTCGGGAATGGCGGCACAGTTGACTGAGATGAGTGGTTTGCCGGCGCGGCGGCTCTCCTCGTGGATAGCCTTGGCCACCAGTTCCTTACCGGTACCGGTTTCACCGTGTACCAGCACGGTGGCATCTGTGGGGGCCACCTTGTGGATGCGCCCGTAGAGTTCGCGCATAACCTGGCTGTCGCCGATCATCCCGGCGATAGTGCCGGGGTTGCCTTTATCCACAGGAGCTTGAGCGCGGCTCTGCTCGGCCTTGCCGATGACACGGCGAACAGTGGCGAGCATCTCATCGTGGTCGAAGGGCTTGGCGATATAGTCCGCAGCGCCCATGCGCATGGAGTCCACCGCGGAGCGCAGACTGGCGTAACTGGTCATGATCAGTACCGGCACTTCACCGGCGTGTTTGAGTAAGTCGGTGCCGGGCGCACCGGGAAGGCGCAGATCTGAGATAACCAGGTCGACCTCGTTAACTCGGTATTTACTGAGAGCCTCCCTGACTGAGCCCGCTTCGCTGACCTTGTATCGGTGCCGCTCTAACAGTTTGCGCAGCGCCGTTCGAATAATGGCTTCATCTTCGACGATCAGGATGTGGCTCATATGTTACGCCTGGTTACAAAATGCTCAACAAACGCCTAGTTTTACCCGGCCGCCGTTTCTATGCAACTCAAAAACGGAGAATCGGGTTATTTTTGCCCAATATCTGGCCGGTTTGCCGGCTGGATTCTTAACCTGCCAAGGGCAGCTGCACAGTAAATCTGGCGCCGCGGCCAGTCTCCGGATTAGCCGGACTCTCTAGTTCCAGCTGTCCCCCGTGCTCCTCGACAATGCTGTACACCATCGCCAGGCCGAGGCCTGTGCCCTCGCCGGGTTCTTTGGTGGTGAAGAAAGGTTCCAGGATGCGCTCGCGGTGCTGGGCCGAAATACCGGGGCCGTCGTCGGTAACAGACACACAGGCACAGCCCCTGGCTTCGCGGCCTTCAATGCGGATAAGGCCGCCATCGGGACTGGCGTCGCGGGCGTTGCTGAGCAGGTTGATAAATACCTGGATCAGGCGCTGGTTATCTCCGGGGGCGATCAGATCTGCGGGCACCGCATTTTCGAAACGCACTTCGGTTTTATCCCGCTGCAGGGACAATAAATGTACGGCTTCCTGCACGCAGGCATAGAGGTCCACTGGCGCGCGTTCACTTTCCTGGCTGCCGCTGTGGGAGAAATTCACCAGTGAGTGCACGATACGGCTGATGCGCTGGGTCTGGCTGAGGATATGGTCGGCGGTTTCCAGCACTTCCGGATTGTCGCAATCGAACTGGAGGTTCTGCGCCAGGCAGGCGATGCCGGTCACCGGGTTGCCCACTTCGTGGGCGACACCGGCGGCAAGACGCCCCACCGAGGCCAGGCGTTCGCTGTGAATCAGCTCCTGTTCCAATATCTGGGTTTCGGTAATGTCCTCGAGTAGCAACATCTGTCCATCGCCGCGCTGGTTGCGGGCTGGCCCGCTGCGGCTGCGTTTCTGTCGGGTTTTGTGCAGGTTGAGCCAGTGGCTGTTGCCGTCGAGACTGACCTGCTGCTTGAAGCGGCTGGCATCGGTAGATTCGGCGAACTCCGCCAGCAGACTGCGCCAGGGCTCAGCCAGATATTCCAGTTTGGAGCCGATCACCTCTACGGCGGCAATACCGGTGAGATCCTGCATGGCGTAATTCCACAGCAGTATCTCGCCATCGCGCCCCAGGGAGCAGGCGGCCATGGGTAGCTCTTCGAGCATTTGCCGGTGATACAGGCGCAGGTTGTTCAATTCTGCGGCGAGCCCGGTGAGCTGGTGTTTGTAACGCCCCAGGCGGGTTTCGATCAGGTGGATATCCTTGTTAGCCGGCTGATCGCTGTTCTGGAAGGGAAAATGGCGATCGATAATCTGGCCGGCTAGCACCCGCCCCAGCAGCCCCGACAGGTTGGATTCGATACGGTTGCGCAGCTGGCGTAAGGCGTAGGGGCGGCGTTCATCATCGGGCAGGTTGAGCTGGCTGAGGGCGCGTTTCACCTCGGTGTTGGCGGTCGCCGCCCCCAGGCTCTCCGCCAGGCGCAGGCGAAAGTCCGCTGCGGACTGCACATCAAGGCCAAGGCGCAGAGCCTGGGCGATGGTGTCGTCACTGCACAGGTCAGCGGCGTATTGTTCCAGGCTGCTCGTCGAAGTGAACAGCGACAGGCTGACGAACAGCAGTATGTTGACGCCGAGTGACAGGGTGGTGATCTGGGTCCAGATGGACATCCCCAAAGGGATCTGAAGAGAAGTACCGGGCAGGGTGATGCCGGTAATCTCGAACACCGATGGCAGCAGCAAGCCGCAACCCCAGATCAGCATCCCAGCCAGAAGCCCGCCGATCAGACCACGTCGATTGCCCCGCGGCCAGTGAATAACGGCGAAGATACCAGGGAGGAACTGTAGCGAGCCGATAAAAGCCAGCAGGGCCAGATCCGATAGGGATAGGCGATTGTCCAGCAGCAGATAGAAGGCGAAACCGGCGATAAACAATGCGGCTATCAAGGCCCGGCGCAGCCATACCAGCTGGCGATACATATTGTCTTCAGAATGCCAGCGGGTGCCCGGTAGTAGCCAGTGGTTCATCACCATGGTGGACAGCGCCAGGGTCATCATAATCAGTGCGCCGGTGGCGGCGGAGAGGCCGCCGATAAAGGCGAGGGTGGTCAGCAGCGCCGAGCCGCTGGCTCGCGGCACTGCTAGCGAAAAGTACTGCACCGGTTCGGCCACATCCAGGGCGAAACCCGCCCACATTATCGGAAAGATCGGTAGCGCCATCAGCAACAGGAATAGCGGGAATCCCCAGCTGGCGGTGCGCAGGGCCTGGCCGGTGGGCCGCTCGGCAATACTCAGATAAAAGATATGGGGCATGGCCACGGCGGTGGCGATAAAGACCAGCAGCAGCGTATGCGAGGAACCCTGCTCAATAGGGGTGTAGAGCAGTTGCTGCATATCGTTGTTTTCCAGCAGCCACTGGTCGAGTCCCGAAAAACCACCGAATACACCGTAAACCGCATAGCCCCCTACTGCGGTCAGCGCCACCAGCTTAACCAGGGATTCCAGTGCCATGGCGCTGGCCAGGCCCTCACCGCGCTCGCGAGTGGCGCCGTACATACTGGTAAACACTGCCAACAGTACGCAATAGAAGAAGGCGATCAGGTTTTTGCTGGAGACACCGCTATCCGGCAGCCCCAGTGCAGCGACGCTGTCCCGAGATAGCAGTGCCAGGGTCTCAGACACCGCTTGGATCTGCAGAGCCACCAGCGGCAACAGCGCCAGTAGCATAAACAGGGTGGCCAGGGTGCCCACCTGGCGACTGTGGTAGCGGAATACCAATAGATCAGCGGGGGAGTAGAGCTGGTAGCGCTGGGCCAGGCGAGCCAGGGGTTCCAGCGCCACCGGTGCGAACAGGAACATGGCACCGGTGCCCAAGTAGTAGGCGAGCACTCCGTAACCGTATTGCCAGGCGAGGTCGACAATGCCGTAGAAGGTCCAGGCGGATAGAGAGACCCCCAGCGAGAGCACATACACCAGAGGATGGCGCACCCAGCGCGAGGGCAGCCATCCTTTGGAAGTGGCGAAAGCGACAAAGAACAGGGTGGCGATATAGGCGACCCCGATCAGGGCGATATGGGCTATCTCAAAGCTCATTCGACTTGCGCCTCCACTGGATAAAAATCGCCAGCAGGATCAGTACGAACCAGAGAATAAAGGGCCGATACCAGGCGCCAACGGGGTTGATCATCCAGGTAAATATGGTGGGGGAGAACACATAGCCCACCAGCACGAGCAGAATTAGCAGGGTGCGGTTGCTCATAGGTTGTTATGTAAATCCGCGTGGAGGGTGAAAAGGTAAATGGTTGGCCGGGTTTCGGCTGGCGCAAAAATGTTAATTGTCCCCAGCGATCAGTGCAATTGCCGGTCGCGCTTATCGACCTGGTGACGCTGCCAGCGCGCCGCAGCCCACTTCAGAATATGTTCCGGTGCCTCTCTCTCCAGATCATCCGCAATATGGAAGCCGAGAAAATCCAATGCGGTGCAGAGGTTGCTGGCGGCCTTGCTGTCGTCAATCGCCGGTGCGTGGTTTTGCTTGCTGAGTTTTTGCATTCCCCCCGGCCCCATGACCAACGGCAGATGGCCAAAGTGCGGCGCTTCGCTGCCGAGCAGGTGAAACAGGCGGATTTGTGCGGCGGTGGTGTCTAGCAGGTCGGCACCGCGCACGACATGGTTGATGCCCTGGGCAATATCATCGACCACTACTGCCAATTGATAGGCGTAGAGGCCATCGCGGCGCTTGAGAATGGTGTCTTCGCGTACTGACTGGCTTTGTGTCCCGCGCCAAATATCCTCGAAGTGCTCTTCTCCGCCTGCGCAATGCAGGCGCAGGGCGCAGACACTATCGTTTTTATCCCCTGTACCCCTAGTTCGGCAGGCCAAGTTATCGTGACCACCGTTTTGGCGGATCTGAGTGCGTGAACAGTAACAGGCGTACAGGAGTCCCTGCTGGCGCAATCGAAAGAGGGTCTCTTCGTAGAGTGCGTGGCGCTTGCTCTGCCATTCAACCGCACCGTGCCAATGCAGTCCATGGGATTCCAGGGTTTTCAGGATGCGTGTAGCTGCGCCGGGTTCCTCGCGGGGGGGATCGAGGTCCTCCATACGCACGAGCCAGTGCCCACCATGCGCGAGGGCGTCGAGATAGCTGCCGAGTGCGCACACCAGCGAGCCGAAATGCAGGGGACCGCTCGGCGAAGGAGCGAAGCGACCGATATAGGGAGTCTTGCTATTCAAGATGGTAGAGGCGGTCCCGTCGACCGCCCTGTCCAGCTGGGCGATCTGGGGTGATCGCCGCAATGCGAAGGGAAAAAATCAGCCGGAAAGCTGTTTTTCCTTGATCTCAGCCAGGGTTTTGCAGTCCACGCACAGGGTTGCAGTGGGGCGCGCTTCAAGGCGGCGGATACCAATATCAACCCCGCAAGCTTCACAGAAACCGTAGTCATCCTGGTCAATCAGTTCCAGGGTGGCGTCGATTTTCTTAATCAGCTTGCGCTCGCGATCGCGGGTGCGCAGTTCAAGGCTGAACTCTTCTTCCTGGCTCGCGCGATCGGCGGGGTCGGGGAAGTTTGCGGCCTCGTCTTTCATATGGGAAACGGTGCGGTCCACTTCCGCCATCAGTTCGGCCTTCCAGGCCAACAGCAAGTTGCGGAAATGCTCCTGCTGCTTCTCATTCATGTACTCTTCGCCCTTAGTCTCCTTGTAGGGCTCAAAGCCGTGCAGAGAATCGGTGCTCGCAGCAGTTTTGGGCATAGTCGTTGCCTCTCTTTCTTTACGGACCCCCGATAATGGGGGCGATACCACCAAATTCAATCTAGCCTAGACCGGAATCTTTTTGGGTGATGTTTTTTTCACCTATTCAAGCAGTTGCGGTGGCAGGCTAATCCTTGCCTCGGTTACCGAGACCCCCGGCGACCGAGAGCGAGGAAGCTATCAAATCTGCGCGATTCGCGCCACAAATAGTTGTCTGCTATTTTGTGGCGCTGAAATGTACAAGAGTGCCAGCCAGTGAAGTTTTCTCCTCCATTACAAAAGGCCACCCTGTTGCGTCGCTACAAACGTTTCCTCGCCGATGTGGAGACGGCTAATGGCGAGATGTTTACCATCCACTGCCCAAATACAGGCTCTATGAAAAACTGTTGGATTGAAGGGGGCGCATGCTGGTATTCGGATTCGGGCAATCCCAAGCGCAAGTACCGTCACACGCTGGAAATCTGCACAACCCCAGACGGCGCCTTGGCCGGCGTTAATACCGGGCGCGCCAATGCCCTGGTGGAAGAGGCCATAAATTCCGGAGTGGTCAGTGAGTTGCAAGGGTATGAATCCCTGCGTCGGGAAGTGCGTTACGGCGATGAAAATAGCCGTATTGATTTTCTATTGTCCGGTGATGCCGGCGACTGCTATGTGGAGGTCAAGAATGTCACTCTTGCAGATGGGCCGCGCGGTTATTTTCCCGATGCGGTAAGTGCCCGCGGTGCCAAACATCTGCGTGAGTTGCAGAAATTGGCTGAAAGTGGTGTGCGTGCAGTGCTTTTTTACTGTGTACAACACAGCGGTATCGAGAGTGTGGCAGCAGCGCGAGAGATCGACCCCGTTTATGCCAAGGCCCTCGATAGCGCTGTGTCTGCCGGTGTGCAGGTGCTCGCTTACAAGGCACAGATGAATGCCGCTGAAATTGTTCTGAGCGAAGCTTTGCCATTTCGCTGAGAGAATTTGGTTTATTGGCTGGGCGGAATTCGGCCAGCCAATAAAATCTCATTCCTGCGATTTTATTGAGGCCAGTTTATTCCGGCAGCAGGGCGTAGAGACCGTCTTGAGCGTATTCCACTGGCACTGGCGTTAGAGCATCCCCGGTACAGGGCCCGGCAATGCATTCGCCGGTTTCGATGGTGAACAACGCTCCGTGGGATGCACATTGAATCAATGCGCCATCGGGATCGAGAAACTGGTCTTCCTGCCAGTCGAGATTGATGCCGCGATGGGGACAGGTGTTTTTATAGGCGAAAACCTCACCCCCTTTCATTACCGCAAACACATTGTCGGTGCCTGCGGCGGTATCGCCGAGGGAAAAGCCTTTGGATTGTCCTTCCGTTAACTCATCGTAACGACACAGGAAGTATTTCTGCATAACTGGTCGGCCTTAGGCACAATTATTTATTGGTTATTGCGGCGCCTTCTCTCCAGATATGTTGATTTGGGGAAGCTGCGCCGGATTCTGCCCCTGTTTACTGGGGCGCCGCGAGTGTAATCGAGGTGTAGCGGATTGTCCCGTTGCGCATTATTCCCAGGGTAATCTGGTCCCCGGCGCGGTACTTCTCCAGTGCATTCAGCAGGTCGTCGTAGCTGCGGACGGGTTGTTGTTCGACTTCCACGATAACGTCTCCGAGTTGCCACCCCCCTTGGCGTGTGCGGTAGATGCCCTGTAACCCGGCTTTTTCCGCCGGCAGGCCGGGCGCAGTGCGCAGCACGGCAACACCTTCAAAGCCGTAGCGACTGCTCCACTGGTCCGGCGCCGATTCGATGCCGAGAATTGGCCGAACCAGGCGGCCGTAGTTAATTAGCTGCGGCACTATTTTCTTTACGGTATCCACAGGAATAGCAAAACCGATGCCCACACTGGCGCCGCTCGGGCTATAGATAGCGGTATTTACACCGATCAGGCGGCCGAGGGAATCGAGCAGAGGACCGCCAGAGTTGCCAGGGTTAATAGCGGCGTCGGTTTGAATCACATTGCGGATGGTGCGGTTGTTGGCGGCTTCGATTTCTCGCCCCAGTGCGCTGACCACTCCGGTGGTCAGGGTGGTGTCTAGGCCAAAAGGATTGCCGATAGCGAGTACCTTGCGCCCCACAGACAGGTTGCTTGAAGTGCCTGCTACCAGAGGTTTGAGCAATCCTTTCGGTGCTTCAATTTTCAATACGGCCAGATCTTTTTCCGGTGCGGTACCCACCAGAGTGGCGGGCCATTCACTGCGGTCCTGCAGGGTGATGGTGACTTGGCGTGCGCCTTCGATGACATGGAAATTGGTGACCACGTGCCCCTGCTCATCCCAGATAAATCCACTGCCGGCGCCTTTGGGCACCGCGTGCAGGCGCAGGGTTCTGCGATCGCGAACCAGAGTTTCATTGGTGACATACACCACCGATGGACTGGCAAAATTAAACACCTGCATGGTGTTGCGCTCGTCATCGGTGGCGAACTCCGGTACCTCTGCATACAGGGGAACGATGAAAGAGAACAAAAGGGCCGACAGAATAATGGGCAGAGTTTTAAGCGGTGTCATGGGTTGCCGTCTTCGCTTTATCACTTTACTGAAAAGTTTACTTTGCTCGCTGTGAGGGAGTGAAGATGGGGGCGCGGCAATGAATTAAAACCCGCCCCCGAAGCGTGTAAACAGCAACCTGGCTATTACTTGCGGAAATTTTGCAAGGCGAGGATGCGGTCATCTAGCGGCGGGTGGGTGGCCAGCATAGCTCCCATATTGCCGAAAATACCAAAGGCTTTCATATTGCCCGGCAGCGGTTCCTCGTGACCCCGTTCAGATTCCACTTTGAGCCGTTGCAGTGCGGCAATCATAGAGTTGGGGCTCGCCAGGGTGGCGCCGGCGTGGTCTGCGCGATACTCCCTACGGCGGCTGAACCAAGCGATGATAAACATGGCGAGGAAGCCAAAAATAATATCCATCACGATAGAGGTAACGTAGTAGCCGATGCCCAGGCCCTGCTCATTGCGCAGTATCACCCGGTCGACAAAGAAACCGACCAGCCGTGCAAAGAACATCACAAAGGTATTCACCACTCCCTGAATCAACGCCAGAGTTACCATATCGCCGTTGGCCACGTGACCGATCTCATGGCCGATCACCGCGCGCGCCTCTTCGCGACTGAAGCGCTGCAATAGCCCGGCGCTCACAGAGACCAGGGCATTGTTGCGATTCCAGCCGGTGGCGAAAGCATTGGCCTGGGGCATGGGAAAAATACCCACATCCGGCATACCGATATTCGCCTTGCGCGATAGCTCGCGCACCGTTTCCACCAGCCATTGCTCGTCGGCACTGCGCGGCTCGGTGATAATCTGGGTGCGGGTGCTCATACGAGCGATGGTCTTGGAGAGAAACAGGGAAATAAAAGAGCCGCCAAAACCAAATAGCGCACAGAGAAGCAGCAATGCACCCAGGTTCAGGTCGACACCATTGGCCTGGAGGATGCCGCCAATACCGAAAATATTGAAAATAATGCCGACTAGAACCAATACCGCCAGGTTAGTCAGCAGGAATAGTCCAATGCGCAACATCGGCTCTCTCCGTCTCTTTGCCCTTAGACAAGTTTAGATAGGGTGTGGTGGTTTGTGTGACAAAATTTAGTGTTACTGCCGGGCGGAAGTAATAAAGAACGTGTTGATTTAGCGGTCCGCCGGAAACAGCTTCCTGTGAGTTCTTAATTGGCACTCATACCACAGGCTTCCTACAGCTCGGTAGGCAGTGTATTCCTTCTATTGTTTTAGGGACAGGCCCTAGTCAGAATTCTGCGTGGCCAGCAGGCGATCGGCTTCAGTGACCAGCTGCTGCTTGAGATCCGGATCCAGGTCGTTCCAGTGAACGTCCAGGAGGGCACCTTGAAGTGCATAGAGCATGACACGCGAGGCGTTGATGCCGCGGTTGCGAATACTGATAAAGGCCTCAACCGGGCCAATACGATGGAGGTCTTCGTAGGTGCGAATACCAATGGAGTGAAGGATGTTGACGGAGGCGAGCCCCAAATTTTTCAGCTTGAGTAATTCTGATTGACTGGGGTGCATTCAGTTTTCCCTGCAAGGTTTTCCGTCCAGTGGTTGCGATCAATCCTCAATCGCGGGACTGAACTTAACATACATTAACAAACTGCCAACAAAGATTACCGCCGCGGGCTTTAAGACAGCGCCTATTACTTTATCTAGCAAATTGCGGTGGGCTCACTTATTCCACGCCGCTCTTTGGTAGAGTAGCCGGGTGTTTACTCACTTTAGACCGCCCTATAAGAATCGCCTGCCGATAGGAGCCAAATGTTATCTACACCACTAAAGAGCATGCTCTTCGGGCTCACGGATCATCACGTTATTCTCGATCCTCCCTCTGGGCAGCTGCTGCACCCGGAGGCCCTGGTCGCCTTTCAACGCCTGCGGCGCGATGCGCGCGATGCCGGCTTTGATCCCAAGGTTGTCTCCGGCTTTCGCAGTTTTGAGCGCCAGCGCACCATCTGGAATGGCAAAGCCCAGGGGCAGCGCCCGGTGCTTAACAACGATGGAGAAGCGCTTGAAATCTCCGAGCTGCCACAGGGGGAGCTGGTGCTCGCCATACTGCGTTGGTCGGCATTGCCTGGTGCCTCGCGCCATCACTGGGGTACAGATTTCGATATTATCGATTCCGCTGCCGTAGCAGAGGACTACCAGGTACAGCTAACCCCACAGGAAGTGGCTGATGATGGGGTTTTCGGTGCCTTTCACCAGTGGCTGGACCAGCGCATAGCTGCAGGGCAGAGTTACGGCCTGTTTCGCCCTTATGCCGAGGATCGCGGTGGTGTGGCACCGGAACGCTGGCATTTGAGCTATGCACCGCGAGCCCTGGAGCTACAGCACCTGTTGACCCTGGAGCGCCTGGAAGCGCAGCTGCGCTCCAGTGACCTGGCGCTGTGCGATACGATTTGCGAGCAACTGGAGCACATCTATACGCGCTTTGTGTGGATTCCAGATCACTGTTATCCGGCAGAAATGCCGCTCTGAGAAAGATCTACGCCACTGGATTCTGCGGTGGTTTCCTAAGATGAGTGGCGCTTGAAAGCCCCTGACATTCCTGCGAAGCTGCGCGAGCTCAGGGGCCCGGATTAGATTCAAGCAGATTAGATACAATAAGGCGGCACTGGGAGGGAAAGCCCTGGGAAAATGAGTAAGAAAGGTGAGGAACAGATTATCGACAGCCAAACTGAGCCCGGAGACGTATGGAGTGCTATGCGCGCAGAGGCTGCCGCAGCCGCCAGGGATGAGCCGATTCTGGCGAGTTACTTCCACAATACCGTGCTGCGCCACAAGTCGCCTGAGCACGCGATTGCAGACCAGTTAGCTTCAGTCCTCGATCACAATGCGCTCACGTCCACCGCCTTGCAGGAAGTGATCGCCTCCGCCCTACAGGGAGATGAAAGTATATCCCGCAGTATGTTGGCGGATATCTGTGCTTGGTATGACCGGGACCCCGCCTGCGACCAATACCTCACCCCCTTTCTTTACTTCAAGGGATTTCACGCACTGCAATCGCACCGTATCGCCCATTGGCTGTGGAATCAGGGGCGCACGACTCTGGCGCTGTATTTCCAGAGCCGTGTGTCGGAGCAGTTCGCTGTGGATATCCACCCTGCGGCCAAGTTTGGCAGCGGTATCATGATTGACCACGCCACGGGTTTGGTGGTGGGAGAGACCTCGGTGGTGGGCGACAATGTCTCCATTTTGCATTCGGTGACTCTGGGCGGCAGCGGCCGCGGTTCTGGGGATCGCCACCCGAAAATTGGTCATGGCGTGATGATTGGCGCCGGAGCCAAGATTCTGGGGCCTGTGCGGGTGGGTGAGGATGTGAAGATAGCCGCCGGTAGCCTGGTTCTGCAGGACGTTCCCGATCACACCACGGTGGCTGGCGTCCCCGCACGTCAAGTGGGAGGACGTATAGAGGGCGCCCCCGCTCTGACCATGGATCAAACCCTGGGCTCCGAAGAATAAAGTAGCCACGCCAAGCATTATCCAACCAGCATTACACATAGGGACTGAGTGATGAGCCAAGCCACCTATAGCCTGATATTCCGCGGCGACCTGATTGCCGGCTTTACCGCCGGTGATGTGAAGGCCAATTTGGCGCGCCTGTTTAAGAGCAGCCCCCAGGCAGTGGAAAAACTGTTTAGTGGTCGGCCGCTGGTACTTCGCAAGGGACTCAGCCGCGCCCAGGCGGAGCAATTTCAAGCCACCCTGGCCAAGGTTGGTGCCCAGGTGGTTCTCAAGAATGAGGGCGGTTCTGATATCGCCAAGCGTGCGCAAGAATCCAAGGCTGCTGAGCCAACGCAGGTATCGCAACCAGAAGGGCCTCTTGCTCCCAACTGGACGCTTGCGCCTATGGAGGGCAACTTGGTGAAAGATCATGAGCGCGAGCAGGTGGTGGAAGTGCAGGTGTCCACTGAGCATATCAGCCTACGTGCGGCGGAGGGGTTGTTACTGGATGAGAGCGAGCGGGCTGAGACAGCCGCTGTAGCGGTCAGTATTCCCCAGTGGGATCTCAATTAGATCTTCTGCAGTTCCCATTACAGGGAACGCCCAGGCATAAAAAAACCGGCAATTTGCCGGTTTTTTTATGCCTGCCAACCCGGCCAATAAAAAATCGTGCCGGGCTTTAAAGAAGCTGTGATCAGCCTTCTTCTTTCAGGTAGCGCTCGCGGGAAGCCAGTACTTCTTTGCGCGCTTCTTCAGCGTCGGCCCAGCCTTCCACTTTCACCCACTTGCCGGCTTCCAGAGCCTTGTAGTTTTCGAAGTAGTGTTCGATTTGCTTGAGCAGCAGCTCGGGCAGGTCGCCAATTTCCTGAACGTGATCGTACAGCTTGGTCAGTTTGGTGTGAGGTACCGCCAGCAGCTTGGCATCAACACCGGACTCATCGGTCATTTTCAGCACGCCGATCACACGGGAGCGGATCACGGAGCCAACCATTACCGGGTAGGGTGCTACTACCAGCACGTCCAGGGGGTCGCCGTCTTCGGACAGAGTCTGGGGTACATAGCCGTAGTTGGCCGGGTAGAACATGGGAGTGGCAACGAAGCGATCCACGAATACGGCGTCTGAGTCCTTGTCCACCTCGTACTTGATGGGGTCGGAGTTGGCAGGGATCTCGATGATTACGTTGATATCGCTGGGCAGGTCATTACCTGCGGGGATCTTGTCGAAGCTCATTGCTGTTCCTGAACTGGGTAAAACGAAAAATTTGGAGCGCGGATTATATATGCAGTTCGGCACGGCTGAAAGCCACGCCCCTAAAGGAAATATGGGGCGTCAAGGCTCGGCTGGCGGGTCTATCCTGTAGGTCATTGATAACAACAATGGGGCAGGGAAGGCCATGATCAAAGCGCGGGAGGTAAAAACCGTTCAGGAGGCTCGAGCCATCGTTGAGGGGCGCGGCCTCAGTCATGTCAAAGTGGGCCTGTTTGATTTGGATGGGGTGATGCGCGGCAAATATATGAGTCGCGAAAAATTCTTCTCTTCCCTGGAGCAGGGATTCTCATTTTGTGATGTGGTATTGGGCTGGGATGTCAAAGACCAGCTCTACGATAACACCCGCTATACCGGCTGGCATACGGGCTACCCGGATGCGCCGGTACGCATTTTGCCGCACAGCTGCCGCGATATTCCCTTTGAAGACAATATGCTGTTGTTTCTGGCGGAGTTTGATGAGCGAGCCCAGGTAGTCTGCCCTCGCGCGGCTTTACAGCGCGTGGTAGACCGGTGCCGGGCTATTGGATTTGAACCCTTCGCGGCCCTGGAATATGAGTTCTTTTTATTTGATGAAACACCTGAGTCGGTACGGGAAAAGGGCTTTCGCAACCTGAAGCCTTTCACGCCGGACTGGTTTGGCTACTCGATGCTGCGCAACTCGGTCCACGCCGAACTCTACCGAGAAATCCTCGATATGGGTGAGTGCATGGATTTTCCTCTGGAGGGGCTCCACACAGAAACCGGCCCGGGTGTTCTCGAAGCGGCCATTGCCGTGGATAGTGCAGAGGCTGCTGGGGACAAAGCCGCACTGTTTAAAACCTTTATGAAGGTGCTGGCGCAACGTATGGGCCTGATGGCCACCTTTATGTCGCGCTGGAGCAGTGATTACCCGGGACAGAGTGGCCATATTCATTTGTCGCTACGAGATCTGGATAGTGGCAGTGCCGCTTTCTTTGATGGCTCCCAGCCCCAGGGGATAAGTGAAACCATGCGCCACTTTATTGCCGGCCAGCAACGCCTGATGCCGGAATTCTTGGCGTTGTTCGCCCCTACTGTTAACAGCTATCGACGCCTGGTACCCGGTTTCTGGGCGCCCACTGGTGCGAACTGGGGCGTGGAAAACCGTACCACGGCGCTGCGCGCTATTCCCGGCAGTGAAAAATCACAGCGGGTGGAATACCGCTTGGGCGCAGCGGATGCCAATCCCTATCTGGCGCTGGCTGCAGCCCTGGGTTCCGGCCTTTACGGGGTAATGCAACAGTGGCAACCCAGTGCGCCAATTGAAGGTAATGCCTATGCCCTGGCGCGAGAGGCACAGCAGGAATTACCCACCACTTTGTGGGATGCCACCCAGCGCCTAAAAAATTCCGAGACCGCTCACGAATTATTCGGCAGCGAATTTATTGAGCACTTCGCCGCCAGCCGTGAGTGGGAGGAGCGCGAGTATCGCCGTCACGTCACCGATTGGGAATTGGATAGGTATTTCGAAATTATTTAAATGGCATTCTAACAGTGCGCTTCAGTGGTTTTTTATATTGAAGGGATATCAATGTATGCCGGTGATACCGGCGATAACGGATAGTTAAAATGCACCACCTGCGCTGTATTTCCCCTGTTGATAACAGTGTGTATCTAGAGCGGGCCTTGGCCGGCGAGGCTGAAATTCGTGTAGCCCTGGATAGGTCGGCGTCTTCGCAAAGGGCCTGGCGCTTGACCCCTATGGTAGAGCGTATCGCCATAGTCCACCGTGCGGTGGAATTTTTTACTGAGCGAAAGCATCGACTGGCAGAGGAAATCTGCTGGATGATGGGCAGGCCCATTCGCTATGCGCCGGGAGAAATAGATGGTTTTGCTGAGCGTGCCATCGCCATGGCGAACTTGGCGGAAGAGGCTCTCGCAGATATCCATTTGCCAATCAAACCGGGATTTTCCCGCTTTATACGCCGTGAGCCGCTGGGGACTTCCCTGGTGATCGCCCCCTGGAACTATCCCTATTTAACTGCGGTTAATGCGGTGGTGCCATCCTTGCTCGCAGGCAATGCGGTCATATTAAAACACTCTGCGCAAACGCCTTTATGCGCGGAGCGCATGGTGGAGGCTTTTAGGGAGGCGGGCCTGCCTTACGGGGTTTTTCAGTTTCTAAATCTCAATCATTCAAATACACAACGTTTAGCCTGTGCTGATGAAATTCAACATATTGCTTTTACCGGTTCTGTAGATGCGGGGGCCAATATTGAGCGCACTGTTGCTGGCCGATTTATCCAGCTGGGGCTGGAATTGGGCGGTAAAGATCCGGCTTATGTGCGGGAAGACGCAGACCTTGAACAGGCGGTAGAAGCAGTTGTGGATGGAGCCTTTTTTAACTCTGGCCAGTCCTGCTGTGGTATTGAGCGCGCCTATGTGCATGAAAATCTGTTTGATGAATTTGTTGAGCGTGCCGCTACATTAGTGGGTGACTACCAATTGGGGCGGCCCGATGATCCCCAAACAACCCTGGGTCCGTTGGTCAATGCGGAGGCTGCCGACAAAGTGCGCGCTCAAATTGACGAAGCACTGGCACAGGGCGCCAAGCCCCATCTTCAGAGTAATAAATTTTCCAAGGACAAACGCGGCACTCAGTATATGGCGCCGCAATTACTCACCGGTGTGCGCCACAAAATGCGGCTAATGCGCGAGGAATCTTTCGGTCCTGTTTTAGGGGTGCAAAAAGTCCATGACGATGGTGAGGCTCTAGAATTGATGAATAACAGCCGCTTTGGTCTCACAGCAGCTATTTTTTCTCGAGATGAAGAAACTGCCCTGGCAATTGGAGATTACTTGCGAGTGGGCACCGTTTTCCTCAATCGCTGCGACTACCTGGACCCGGAGTTGGCCTGGACTGGAGTCAAACAGTCTGGCAGGGGATGTACCTTGTCCAGAATTGGATTTGAGCAGCTAACCAGGCCCAAATCATTTCACTTTAAAGTTAGAGGTTAGCAAACCAGTAAAGAGGGAAAGTTTGTGAGGTGGATTACTTGTTGTATTTATGGATTGTTTTTAATTTATCCTCTGGCATCAAGCGCGGAACCTTACCTTTATGAAAATATTACTTTAGAGATTCCTGATGGCTGGTCGAGATACAAAGATCCTTACAATAATGATGTAGGGGTTGGTTCTCGTCAGGAGCACACGGGTAACCTGATGGCCTTCATTCTCAGAAAAGGAATGTTGAGTAGTGGGGGTGATCCCAGCGCATTTTTAAAAAACCATCCGGTGGAACATCCAGTTTCCTCAATCCAGGTTGGCAAATATTCAGGCTACTTTGTCACTTTTTCATCGGAAGGAAGGTGTTTGGCAAATTGGTTCCTGGGAGATGGGCATGATCTGCTAATTGCGCATTTTCAGGGTGACTGTAATTCGGCAGATTTCACACCAGTGACTAAGGTGATTGAATCTATCGAGCCTGTTGAGGATGTAGTCGATTAATGATGCGTCTACTGATTCTATAGGTCCAATTACTAAAATGAAAATCGTGCTTTTTTCAGCTGGAGTTTGGTCTAAGGATTATAGCGCCGAGCTTTGACAGGTTAGATAGGTAGATAGCAGTGAGGTTATGAACAGACAGTTTTTTAACCTTATTTGATCGGCAAAATACATAAAGTTTGTGGATAACTAGAAATTTTAAATGTTTAAGCGGTAAAGGCAGAGAGGCTAATGTGGATAAATACCGGGTAAACTGGAATTTTCCTACCAATATTTGGGTTGGTCCCGGCCGGATATCAGATCTTGCCAAAGCCTGCTCTGAACTCAATATGCAGCACCCCTTACTGGTAACCGATCCCGATATTGCAGGCATGCCATTGCTTCAACGCGCATTAGAGCCTTGTAAGGAATATGGTTTAGAGGTGGATATTTTCTCCTCGATCAAGGGGAATCCCAACGGTGAGAATATTGACTGTGGTGTCGAGCTGTTACGAGATAAAAACTGCGACGGTGTAATCGCTTTCGGTGGTGGTTCGGCCATAGATGCCGGTAAGGCGATTGCTCTAATGGCCGGGCAGCGTCGTCCCATTTGGGATTTTGAAGATATTGGCGATAACTATAAACAAGTGGACCCCGACGGTATGGTCCCGGTAATCGCCGTGCCCACTACCGCAGGCACCGGCTCGGAGGTAGGGCGGGTGGCGGTCATAACCGATGAACAGGCGAAGCTGAAACGCCTGATTTTTCACCCCAAACTATTACCGGATATCGTTATATTGGATGCAGAGCTAACTCTGGGTTTACCACCCCAGATTACTGCCGCCACCGGCATGGATGCACTCTCCCACAACCTGGAAGCTTATTATTCCCCCATTTACCATCCCATGGCTGAGGGCATCGCACTGCAGGGGATGCGTCTGATTAAAAACTATTTACCCCGTGCTTATATGATTGGCACTGAGTTGAAAGCCCGCCAACAGATGCTGGTGGCCTCCTGTATGGGGGCCACCGCATTTCAGCGCGGCTTGGGAGCCATTCATGCTCTGGCACATCCACTTGGTGCCCTCTATGACAAGCACCACGGTTTACTCAACGCCATATTGATGCCCTATGTGCTTGTAGCCAACCGGCCCGCCATAGAGATTCCCATGGGGCAGTTGGCCCTCTCACTGCAATTAACGGGCAAAGACAGGTTCGAGAGTGGTTTTGACGCGGTGCTGAATTGGATCCTTGGTTTGCGTCAGCAATTGAGCATCCCAAATACCTTAATGGATATCGGCATTAAAACCGATGATGCCGATAAGATCGGTTGTATGGCCGCGGAAGACCCCTCCGCAAGTAGCAACCCTATCTCTTTCAATGCCGTGGAATATCGCGATATTTTCCTACGGGCCTGCCAGGGCAATATTGCACTGTAAGAAATTGCTCCTAAGGTCCGACAGAAGAGAGCCTATCAATAGAATTTTTCACAGGAATTGGTTATGCGCAGTATTTTTACTCTGTTTATTCTTTTTGCAGCCACTCTAGGATTTGCCCAAGATTCCCCTAACATCCGCACCGCTATTTTTGCCGGAGGTTGTTTCTGGTGTATGGAACCGCCTTATGACAAAGTGAATGGCGTACTGGAAACCACTTCGGGTTACAGCGGTGGTCATGTAAAGAACCCCTCCTATGATCAGGTCTCTGCTGGTGGTACCGGCCATGCCGAGGTGGTGCAAGTTAAATATGACGCAGACAAAGTGAGTTATTCTGAGTTACTCAATATCTTTTGGCACAACGTAGACCCCTTTGATGCCGGTGGCCAGTTTTGTGATCGGGGTGATCAGTACCGTGCTGAGATCTTTTACGGTAATGAAGAAGAGAAGAAGCTGGCCGAAGAGAGTAAGAAGAAAGTAGAGGCTGAGCTGGGTAAGAAAGTTGTCACCCAGATAAAGCCTGCCGCTACTTTTTATCCAGCAGAGGCATACCACCAGGATTATTATCAACGTAATCCTCTCCGCTATAAATACTACCGTTTCCGCTGTGGACGGGATCAGCGGCTTGAGGATGTTTGGGGTAAAGGAAAAAGTAAGAGCAAGAGCTGATGGGTGAGGATTTTTTTGATCCCCCAATTAGTGATGCCCTCAAAGCGCATGAGTCTCCTGACTAAGACAATTCAGATGTGGTAAAAGGCATGGGGAACACCGAATCTGGCAGATTGCAAGAAGGGGAGGTAATGAGCATTGCAGCAGGATTCCCCGTTCTTTATCGCTATATAGCTGCAGATAAATCCAAACCTCTAATGGTATTTGTGCCGGGTAACTCTCACTTGGCCCGTATCTTTTATGGCTGCCCCGAGGCCAGGGAAGAAGACTTTATCAGTTATTGGGTACATCGTTCAGGCCACCCTTTTCTCGCGATATCCTTCCCCATCGCTAATAAAGCCTTTGATGGATATTACCCCAATTTCACCATCGCAGACTGGGGCAAGCAGGTCGCGGAAGTAATTGACAAGATTGTCTCTGAGAATAGCTTACAGCGAGAAGTGATCGTTTGTGGCTGGAGTATGGGATGCAAGATTGCCGGAGCTCTTGGGAAGGAGGTGATTGGTAAGAGCTTCTCAATAGTGATGTTTGTTGCTATGTCGGGAGATCCCGCTGTTCCGGGCTTCTTGCCAAAAGCAAATACTGAAAATATCGCTATGACGCCAGAAGGGCTGGCAAATCGGGAGAGCTTATACCCCTGGTTTTTTCAGGCGCTGGAGGATCAAAGTACCTATAATGGCCATACTATTCTCCCAAAAGATATTTATGGGCAGAGGATGCTGGGGGCCACTCCTGTAGCATTAATCTGTACAGGCTTGATGTATAGGCATGGCCACTTTGAAGAAGATTTATTGACAACTATCCAATCCGCCAACACTTTCGGCTATGAAGATTATCCTTTTCCTGTGGTTATTCATGGTAATTCGATATCTGATGCTGAGAATATACTGCTCAATAATTCTAATTGGGCATTTATTAGAAATAGAGTGCTCATTAAAAGGATACTTGGGGATAATGCATTGAAGGACCTCTCTCCTGCTCAGTGGGAGCGTCTTCAAGAGCTAGTTGAATGCTCTGGTAGCCACTTTTCAATATCCCTTCCCGGGGGACACTTCTTTTTTTTAGGAGAGCTCGGTGCCAAGTCAGTGGTGATAAGCATAATTAAATTATTGTTACGGACTAATAATACTCCGCTATTATACGACTATAATTTATAGGGCTTATAATACATATCATAAGGCAATGTAGTAGTGGAAGTTTGCGGATAGGTATTGCAGGATATATTATCAGGAGATAATCATAGACTGTAGTTATTTAAAATAAATACAGTCTAAGGGTGGGTGAAATCAATGAGTTGAAGCAGTATAATTTATATCAAATATAATTTAACTTGTCCTTTAGTAGATTTTTTAAATGCTCCACAAACTGCTCTCGCTGAATCTGTGTTGTATTTACACAACCAATAATTAATCCAGACTTGGCTGGTTGATTTGCGTAAGATAGGGAAAGCGCTGAACTCCCATATCCATTCTGGTTGAGTTTTTGTGCAAGTTTGATGTCATTAAAGCCTGGTGTACTAATAACAACATACATAGATGCACTGCTTCTAATCAGCTTAACACTTGGTTCGAGTTTATTTATGATTAATTCGCAAAAATGCTTCCACTTATCCCGATAATGTTTTTGCATTTTTCGCACATGTCTCACAAAGTGTCCTTCGGCAATAAAGTCAGATATTACTGCTTGATAAAGTAGTGTTGAAGGTCCTGAGAGTGTGGCTTTTGTATATGTGAAAGAAGATACTACGGGTTTGGGTACTACAAGATAGCCTAAGCGTAAATTTGGTTTTAATACACGATTAAAACTACCGATAAATATCACTGGGCTATTTTCACGCATTCCTTGTAAAGCCGCTATCGGTTTTTCCCCAAACGAAAACACACTATTAGATTCATCTTCTAATATCCAGCAATTAGATTTTTCTGCCCAGTCTAAGAGTTTATCTCTTTCATACGGTGGAATAATACCACCCATAGGGTGCTGATGAGTTGGACTTGTATAGATTAATTTTGCTTCTATATTGGCTTCTAAAACTCTGGCCACATCCAATCGATTTGCATCTAAGTCAATCAAATTTATTTTTGCATTTTTTGCTTCAAAAGCAATTCTTGCACCTCTGTAGCATGGATTTTCAATAATTACAGGGTCAGCATGATTTAATATGGTTTGAGCACAAATATTTAAGGCTTCCTGCCTCCCGTTTGTTATAATAATTTGTTCTGGAGTGCAGCGAACACCCTGAGATAAGAGTAAATATTCTGCAAGTCTCTCTCTTAAAGGGAGATATCCAATTGGATCACCATATCCGCTAATGGAAATCCTATCTTGATGTTGTCGATATATTTTATTCCAAATAGAAAAAGGGAAAGCTCTTAGATCCGGCATGCCTGGAGAAAATGGTAGGGTTGGTGGCCAGCGTGCCATAAGAGAAGACTGAGATTTTAACATCTCACAATAGTTTGAAAGCGCTGGAAGATCATTGTTATTATTACCAGTTCCACTGGTTAAATTTGACTTGTTTGAATCTGTTACAAAATGTGGTAGAGAATAAGAAACAAAAATTCCTTTTCCCGCTTCACTAAAAAGAAATCCTTCATTTTTTAGTTGTTCTATTACTTGAGTAATAGTGTTTCGGCTGACTTGTAGGCATTCAGACATTATTCTGGATGAAGGCAGCTTTACCCCAGCTGCATATCTACCACTAATTATACAATCTATTAAGGCGTTATAGATTTGCTTCTGGAGAGGTTTTTTTCGATTTAGGGTAAAATCAGAAATTTCTGGAGAACTCACCGTAGATACCATTAAATCAGGTTTAAGAATTTTAGGGAGGTGATGATTGTTAAATTATTAACATCCACCTAACAATAAATTATTTTGCTTTCTTACATGTTGTGTTTTGTTTTTTTGTGCAATCTATTTCATGTTGACTCAAGGATTTTTTTACGAAATGCAACTGCCAATAATTTTTAAGGTTCATAGTTTTTATGGTGTCTTAAAAATAAACTTAGGGTTTTTAAGTCTCATGTTTGAGTTAAGAATGTAAGGCTTTATTTGCGGTAAATGAGTTGTCGCTAAATTTTTCAGTCAGGTATACAATTTTAAATCATGATTATTATTATCAGTGAGTGGTACCATGATTTTTCTAAAACTGGACCTTTTTTTCAGGTGGGTGTCTTAAATTAAGCGTTTATTACCGGGTAAAATTATTTCAATGAACAATTTATTTGTTATAAGTATGATTGTTGGTCGTAAGTCAAGGCTCATCGTGTGTTGAATTTTCCTTTAATAAAGATGTATTCTTTGTTGTTGGTATATTAATAGTTAAAGAATATAGATGTATTTTTGTTCTTGGCTAGATTTATGGAATGGTCACATTTTAATTAAAGCAAAAGCTTTTAAAGCGGGTTTTATTTGGTTTTTTAAATGATGCTCTAGATATTTGCAGAGCTATGAGAGTAAAAGATAGGTCGTATTAGTGCATTCAAAATTAGATCAGACATTTTAGTTCGTCAGCGTCAGTAAAGGATCATTCCAAAAATCTCTCTGGTAAATCATATCATTCAGATATATATAATAATGACTAGAGGTTTTGATAATTGCAAATGTGGTTGTACTAGTTTTATTAAGTTTTATACATGGCTCCAAATGGGTGTAAATTAATTAGTAGTGCACCCAATTTCTTATTGCTAAGTATCCTTGTGGATCTTTATGCCCGCTAATTGGTATCCTATCTTGGTGTTGTCGATATATTTTATTCCAGATAGCAAAGGGAAATAA
Organism: Microbulbifer sp. ABH2_005; assembly: GCF_056160005.1. Taxonomy (NCBI): domain Bacteria; kingdom Pseudomonadati; phylum Pseudomonadota; class Gammaproteobacteria; order Cellvibrionales; family Microbulbiferaceae; genus Microbulbifer; species Microbulbifer sp. ABH2_005. The sequence goes on from NZ_JBSWWI010000001.1 coordinate 713,832, forward strand.
CTTTAAATCTGGCACACCTGGTGAGAAAGGAAGAAGGGTGGGCCAGCGCGACTTAAATTTGGGGCGAGATTTTATTGTCTTACTATAATCTGAGAGTGCTGGTAAGGAGAACGCTGGATTATTCTTGCTCAGAGTAGAATTTTCGGTTGTTTCAAGTGTACAGAAAGCTAAGTTGCTGGAGATGTAAATAGCTTTACCTGCCTTGCTAACAAGAAATCCCTCTTTTTTTAATTGTTCAATCACTTGGATAACAGTGTTTCTGCTGATATTCGGGCTCTCAGACATTCTTCGTGAAGAGGGCAACTTTGTCCCCTTAGTGTGTCGCTCGTTCACTATCCAATCTATCAATATTTGATAAAGCTGCTTTTGACAGGGGCGATTTCGATCAAGAGATAGGACAGAAAGGTCTGGAGCACTCACTACCTGCACCAAGAAGTATTAAAAATTAAATTTTACTATTTTTTTGTATTATATCTACAGCGTGTCATCAAATGATTATTAGCTTAAGCTTCTTTAAAAATTGCAAAACAAAAAAATTGATGGATTTCACAAATTTGAACTGTGATGTATTAATACGACAAATGGTTTCACTTGAAACTAGGTTATTTTGTGGATTTATTGTACTTCAAGGTTTGTTTTCAAGATTAAACCCCCTTTTTTCTGGCACTATGGTTTTTTCTAAACTGGACCTTACTTTTGCTGAGCTTATTTGGCTAAATTTAAATGGGAATTTGATCAAATTTATGTATATAAACTCTCCTCAAAGGTCTATTTAAATGAAAATTATGAAAAGGGTTGGCTTGTGTGCCGGTATTGCCCTAGCCATTACTTATCAGTCTGCTAGTGCAGCGGAGCTAACAGGCGCCTGTTATGACTATGCTTCAAGGGAGCCGACCTCGGCAGTGAAACTTGATGGTCAAGCGATAGGAATGGTTGTTGCTAACAATGTAATTAACACAGCGCTTGGTGTTTCTGGCTTTTCATTATTGGAAGGTTTGTATCCAATTATTTATGGTTCAATAACTGGGGGATTTGTAACAGAAACTACAGATGGATCCGATCCAGAGCTTGTTGGTTGTTTGCAGCAATTTAATAATAGGATCTCTGATCTGGAATCGGCCTTTGTTGAAGCAGATCTCAATACACTAAATTCAATTTTATCACGATCTAAAACAGAAATTATTGATTTAGGTAATTTGGACTACCATGACGATGCTGCAGACGCCTATCAAGCACTTGCAGTAAAATTAGGGAACACAATAAAAAATACACTTGACGAAGTGTATGAGGAGAATCCCTCAATAAAAAAGGCTACATATGACTCCCTAGTTTACAATGTTGCGCCAGCTTTTGTTTCCATTATTCAGATGGAGTTGCTACACAGGAGGGAGTTTAACCGTTTCTGTTTTAATCAGGAAGTTTATCCAACCTGGAATGGTATAGATAGTAATCGGCTTGTTGATCCTGAGTTATTGGATACAATTAAATATAATGATTCGGAATTTATTGATTCTTATTTAACTACACCAGAGGGTTCTGTAGCAAACTGCAATGCAGATTATAATACTTTCTTGACATTTGATCGGGTAATTGGCGATGAATTTGATTCATATAAATTAGTACTGGAAAAGCTAGGTATATTCATCTCCGAAAACACACAATTTCCAGGCATGATTTCAGCATCCGTTGATGTATATAATTCAGAATTGGGCGCTTATAGAGAAATGATGCTTAACCAATGTGATAGTGATCATAATTTTACAGATGATTATTACAGTCATACTGAAAAATCTAGTGAGTCAAGTCGTTGTGAATTTGTGAGGGGGCTTCATGTAAACAGGATCACCCCCCAAGATGTCTTTTATGATGATTATCGATTCACTGCAGAAGCAGAAAGGAATCTTATTCTACATAATTTGGCCGCCGTTGTGGATTCATGGGATTGGTATAGTCATGTCACTCCGGAAGCTGTGGCCCAACTAGATGAAGATACAATGCGACTCTATGAAGCTTTTGCGGTGCCAACTTATAGTGGAGTTAGGCTTAGGTATATAGATACAGATCTATGTGTTGGTTCAGATTCTATAGCGCAACATACATGCGAAGTTAACCAAAATTTGTTTATGTTCCGTCCTTATGGGGATGGTTACCAAATTACGCGCATATCTGATAACAAAAACTTTAAAGATAAAGGTGAAGAATCAGGAGGTTTTGTTATTCTTTCTGGCTCTGGAGAGGTATCTAAGTGGTACGCTGATTTTACGGGTGCTTTTGGCCTTGACCCTTACCCTAACTTTGTAAATGCACTTACGGGAAGGTGTTTAGCTCTTGATGAAAATTCTAGCCTTACAGCAGTTAATTGTGATGAAATTGATAACAACATCTGGGATCTTGATGGAATAGATATCCCTGATACTCACTCTTTGGTTAGTATGCGACATATAGAAGAGAATGTATGTGTTGGTGCCGATGACGCTGCCGTAAACTGTGATACAAATTCGGTTATCTATCAAATTTTTCCTTATAACGATGGATATCGTATTGAGCGTGGCGGAAAAAATATGAAGGATAAAGGGGATTCTGGAATATTGTTTATCGGTGGTCTAGGGGATGTTGCGACCTGGGATATTATGGACTGGAATAGTGATGGTGTTTTCCGATTAGTAAATCGACTCACCGATATGTGCCTTGACTACGAAGATGGAAGTTTAATTGCTACTAGTTGTAAACTTGATCCAGATCTAAGTGAATTATTCACCTTTGATATTGTCAATTTAGCCAATGCTTCAAATGGAGAGAAAATTTTCTTATATCATGCTTCTGAAAAAAGATGCTTGACCGGGCAGTGGACATACGGAGATTTTACTGCAGTTATTACTACAGAATGTAGTGGGGGAGACGTTGGTCTTGTGAAATATAATGGTGGATATATGATCTATGATATTCTTAATGATCAATATATTGAGGATAATGATACTGCTGGTTACAGTTATGAGAGTATAGGCATAAGTGATGAGCCAAGTGACTCCACGACCTGGGATTTTCTCGGGCCATATAATATTTCTGGTGTAGATTATTATAATATTAAAAATAGAGCTACAGGTGATTGTTTACTGACTGAAATAACTTCTGAAAAGTCTTGGCCTGTTATTTCAAAGGGCGACTGTAGCAGCAGTGATACCAGAGTATGGACTCCTAAAACTACTTTTATTCCTTAAGTAATAGCAAAAAAATGCTCGCTAAGGCGGGCATTTTTTTAATAAAATATTATTGAGTATAAATTTGGTTTGAGATACTAATTGCGATTATTAAGGATGGATTAAGCTGGTAGATTCGGCTTCTCTCCTGGTGAAAAGATTGGTACCAATGAGCTACAGCCAACTGAGTGAGATCGAAATATGCCAGATTTATATCCAAAGAAAAGCCGGGCACTATTACAAAGCAATTATAAAATACGGAAAGCGCTAAATTTTCAACGGGCAGCCATCGGTTAAAGTGATATCCCGGTGTATCCTTGCATCACTAGACGAGATATCAATCGATTTATTTAGACCAGAAAAATGATGGATACTTATAAAATATCTTAGGATTGCATTAAAACCCTGTCGCAAACGCTATGGCAAGTATGATCGGCGTGGAAAGATCAAAAACAGAGTGAACATAACTAATCAGCTAACGAGTGTTGTCCAAATGAATCGGATAGGTGGCAGGGTAGGCGATATTATTTGATCTTCCTGTAGTAAAAATAAATTGCACTTATTAATTGAAAGCAATGTTTTTTAATCGCCTATGCCAGTATAAGTTCTTTACTTTCTAATGAAATAAGTCAAAGTAGGAGCATAGATTGAATTTATATTGTGGTTTAATGAGAGCCTAAGAAGGCTCCCCAATTAATAAGGTTTTTTTCAAGACATGCTTTGCCAAATAATAATTAAAAATCTTCCAGTTGAGCTCTATGCTTAAACGTGTTTTGAATGCTTGAAGCTCCTAGATCTTCTGCAATAAGATCTCTGATTCTCGCTGAATATTCTGATACCAATTCATTATCTTTCTTCTTTGTGGGGTTGAGGATGTGATATTTAAATACAATAAAAGGTAAGAATAGAAACCACAGCATATTAACATTGTGATTCGCACCCAAAGGATGCGGGTTGATAAAGAAAGACCATTTTATGCTAATTGAAACTGGTAGTACTTCATTCCCGATTCTAAAAGGGTACTTCTGAAACTTGTGTACTGTATGTACACTTCCAATAGTTCCTTCTGGAAAGATTACCACTTTATTATTTTTGTTTTCTGATAAGTAGTTGATAATATCTTTATCAATTCCGTTACCGGTTACTTCTAAGATTGACGGGTATAATTCTTTTGATGATGAAAATATCTTATTTACTCTCTTGTCATTTAGACGTGTGGCTACAACACCAATCCCTCTTTCCACAAAGAAAAGTGAATCCAGCAGAGAAATATGGTTACAGATAATGATTCCAGACTTGAATTCTTCTAGTAATTTATTTCCATGAGAGATGAAGATAAATCCACAGATTCGAAATAGTATTTTGAAATATTTGTTGGGTATTTTTCTTTTGTGGTGAGAGAAAGCTCCTGGAAGGATAAGTAATGTGAGAAGGATGAGCAAAGCTCGGATAAATGCTAGGGTTATCCCGATTGGGGCATATAAAATGATAAGTGGAATGGATAGCCAGGGTGCTCTAAATCTATTTGTATCGTAGGCTTTATGGTTCGGTATTTTATTCATTGTTTAAATTCTCGATAATGCTATTCTTACTATTTTTATTTTATTGTATAAGTCTTTGTCAAAGGTTGCTCTAATCCCCATATTGTATTTTTTATGATTTTTTCTAAAAAATAAAAAGTATAAGTGAGAGAGTGAGGAACTGTGTGTTGCTGGATGTCAGTATATCCAAGATTAAGTCTGATTGATGATTAGTGTTTTGTATTGTCTTTTCTATAAATGTCTACAAGTATCAATATATAAAATAAAGGAATCAGTGTGAGTGCTGCCAAGTGCAATGCTATTATATCGTTTTCTTTGCTGGATGGGCTCACTGAAAATACAATTATTTCCAGGATGAAAAACAAGATAAACAATAGATGTTTATCCAGCTTAGATATGGAATCCAACACCTTGGAACCAAGCAGCCAGTAACGCCAGGATTTGTATTTTAAAGTATCAAAAAGATAGTAGAGGCCACAGGTTAAGCTCACTAAAGTTGTGAGTAGTAGCTCAAACACCCAGGCCGGGGGCTTGCCAGGGGCCGGGGGCCAAACGTTGGTCACGCCGAACTCGGTAAAGGAAAGAATGGCAAATAGTCCGGTAGTCAATAGAACGATAGGGAACCGAAAAACTAATATGACCATGCAAATTGCGGCAGAGACTTCGAAAACCCTTTGAATGGGCATAAAAATATTGGCATGTTCTGCAACCCAAGCTAATGCGTTGCGAAACCATAGCGGGGTGTTTCCGTATTCTACATAGGAGTTCACCAGCCCCCGATAGCCCTCTACGGTAAACCAGTTCAGTAAGCTGTCTTCATAAATCTGGAAAATCAACATAACACCAATGGCGATGGTGAACAGGTTAATCCAACGCCCTACCAGTAGGTTGGATTGTTCTGTCTGTACGACCATGCGATATCGGTCTAAAAATTTTGAAAATATTGCTAAGGCAGCAATGGTAATGCTGGATAAAAGGCTGGTTAGTAGTATGTGATTGCCGCCATTGCGCGACATCAAAAATATCACAAACAGAATGCCAGATGCCAAAATCACCCAAAGACTCCACGACAAAAGGCTTATGTCGGGTGCAAGAATGCTGCCCAATAGGCGCTGGCGATAAGGTGTCTGGATATCCGGGGTGAAGCTATAGCTGCTTACAGCCAGGACTAACGCAAATAAAGCTGGTGATAAGAACTCAAAGAACCAGCTGTTTTCGCCCATATAAGTAAAGCCCCATAGCAATATAAAGCTAATAAACATTAATAGGGAACCTAGAGTTATCAATACTCGCAATACTAAGAGTATCCCGGCAAGTAGAATGGCAAAATGCAGTGAGAAGGTCAGGCTGTTGATGTGGGGAGTGAAAAATATGGCTAAAGATTGAATGGCCGCCGGCGCTTCTTCGGTTTTTATAAGCTGCTCTAACCCTATTGCGAAGGCCTGCGGTGCCATCTCGCCATTAAAGTAGCGCATAATGACTAGCTGAATGCAGGCGGCGCCTAAAAACAGACTTATCATGCCTAGCCATGCGGTTGGCGAGATTTCTGTTTTTGCTTGGCCTGAGTCTAAACTTTGGCTGGAATTGTGCATAAACCCTAGCCTAGTTGAATCAGACAACTACATCTCAATACGTATGCCAAAAAAACTTGTAGATTAAATTTATTAGAACAGCTTAACCCTTATTGCCGACAGCTAAAGGTTCGGATCAGTCAAGGCTAGGATTGATACGGTGGGTAAAGGAAGATATTGCGTAAGAAGCTTGGATAAGATGGCAAACGCACTTTATCTATCGTTGTTATCGCCTCCATTTATTGTCAAAGCTATTGCCGAAGACAAGTCAGGTGAAAGTAGTGAGTTGGTTGCGTCAGCTTATTAAGTAGCCTTTTAGAATATCAATGCAATCCTCTCGCTGTTGTTTACTGGTATTGGCAAATCCCAGAACCAAGCCCATATTCAATGGATTGTCGGGATAGAAAAATGAGAGCGGTGTGCTGCCGAAGCGGTGCAGAGCTAATTGCTTTGACAGTTCTAGGTCATCCCTGCCGGGCGTGGCGAGTACCACGTGCATTCCAGCACTACTTGCGATGAGTTGCGCCTGGGGTTCCAGTTTATCTCGTGCCAAATCGCAAAAATGCAGCCATTTTTCCCGATAGTTGATGCGCATTTTGCGCAGGTGTCGTACGAAGTGTCCCTCGTCAATAAAGTCGGCAACAACCGCCTGGGCAAGTAGGGGGGAGTGGCCGGAGAGTATTTCCTTTGCCCGAGCAAATGCCTGTACAAAGGCTTTGGGAACGATCATGTAACCTAAACGCAGGCCGGGCTGCAGGCTTTTACTGAAGCTGCCCATATAGATAACCGGGGTATGCTCTGCCATTCCCTGGAGAGCGGCGACAGGTTTGTGCTTAAAGGAAAATTCGCTGTCGTAGTCATCCTCTAAAATCCAGCATTGCGTCTTGCTGGCCCAGTCCAACAGCTTTAGCCGTTCACTGGCAGGCATGACTCCGCCCATGGGGTACTGATGGGTTGGCGTGGTGTAGAGGACTTTGCCGTGCAGTTGGCTTTTAATCAGTGCATCCACGTCTAAATAGCCGCTTTGCAATTCGGCCAATGCCAACCTGGCGCCGCAGGCTTGAAACACCCAGCGGGCGCGGCGGTAGCCAGGGTTTTCCATGATGGCGGTATCTCCGGGGCCAAGTAGCACTTGTGCGCACAGGCTCAAGGCTTCCTGGGCGCCATTGGTTATGATGATCTGGTCTTCATCACAGAGCACTCCGCGGCAGCTGCGCAGGTATTCTGCCAGTGCCTGGCGTAAGGGTGGATGGCCCTGGCTGTGCCCATAGCCAAGCAGTGGAAACCTATCTTTGTGGCGCCTGTAGAGTCTGGACCAAATAGATAAGGGAAAGGCATTGAGATCCGGTATACCCGGTGAAAAAGGTAGAGATACACCGCTGTCGGTTTTAAATGCCGTTGCAGTCTGCAGCTTTTGGCCAAGGGCTGAGAGCCCTGGTAAGGGAGCTGTGCCATCGGAGTCTTGGGAATACCATGCCTGGTGCTGTGGTTTCTGTACGTAAGCGGGCAGGGCGTTAGATACAAAAACGCCCTGCCCGACATGGCTGGTAACAAAGCCCTCTGATTTGAGCTGCTCTAACACCAGTGTGACCGTATTACGGCTGATATTCAGGGTGGAGGATAGTCTACGAGAGGAGGGGAGCTTGCTCCCTGCTGTGAGACGGCCGCTGCAAATCCACTCCACCAGGTTGCGGTATAGCTGGCTTTGTAACGGTTGCCTGGGGTCCAGGGTTAAGTCGGCAAAATCGGGGCTGCTCAAACTGGCACCATTAACTGATTAAAACTGGATCTAATCAGAGTACCAGCAACTCCCTATATTGGCGATATCTGTTTTTGATAAATCGTTGTGGGAGTTTTTAAGAATGGTAGTTTTAGATTCCGCAAAGAGTGAACTGCCGGTAACTGCGAAAAGCCGGGTGCGCCTTGCTGCCAAGAGGGCCAGTTATCGTCGCGAGGATATTTATCGTTTGGTCGATGAACTGAAGCTGGGGCATATTGGTTTTACTCAGGATGGCGAAGCGATTGTTATCCCCATGACTGTATGGCGCCATGGGGACTTTTTGTATTTACATGTGGCCAATAAAAGCCGTCTGCAGAAGTTACTGGATTCGGGGCAGCAGGTGTGTATTTCCTTTGCCAACTATGACGAATGGGTCCTGGCTAAATCCGCCTTTCATCACAGTGCCAACTATCGCTCGGCAGTTTTGTTTTGCCGCGGTGCGCGGGTGCAGGACCCAGAGGAGTTTGATGCGGTTTTCAAATCTATTATCGAAGATATCGAGCCCGACCGCTGGAACCAAGTGCGCGCTCCAAATCCTCAGGAACGCAAGGGTACGGCCCTAATGCGCCTGACCATAGAGGAAGGTTCTTTTAAGAGTCGCACAGGAGCGCCATCAGACAATAAAGAAGATCTCGATTTACCGGTCTGGAGTGGTACTAAGCCCGCCTGCCCGTTTAAATAGCATCAGCCCCTTCAGGAATTTTGTTGGTGAGGTTGATAATGGCAAGCATATCTTCGTTGTCCTTATCCATGCCCACTTCAGTAAAACCAAAACTGGAATAAAAGTCTTTAGCCACTGGGTTTTTGGGGTTGTAGCAGATTTTTATTTGCTCGATATTGGGTGTTTGCCGGATTTCTTGCAGGGCTAGCTGAAGCGCAGCCCTACCTATCCCCTTCCCCTGCTGATTCTGGTCAACCATAAATCTCCAAATGGAAATTTTTTCACGGCTCTCTTTCACCCACATAAGAAAACCAGCGGGCTTTTCTCCCGTATAAATCGCACGGGTTTCATATCCAGAATTGAACTGTGCCTCCACCAGTGACCACATATTGCAGGCGACGTATTCTTGCTGCGCTTCGGCGACACCCAGATCGCCTCATAGTTATTCTGGGTTATAGGTTGTAAAGAGGTACGCATTGTTGAGTTCTACATTTCCATTGCTTTAAAGTTTGGGTGTGCTTTAAAACGCAGTTTATTTTTTAAGAACCTCTAACGCCACCTGTAAAATTTCTTGCTCGCTGCTTTCAATATTCGGCCTCACCCCCTGACCCTCCCAGTTAACCAGTTCCTTCGATAAAGTCGAAACCGGGCGACTAGAGGGAATTCCAATTTCAAAGCTAAATGGCAGGGGCTGAGGCGCATCCATCATATGGGCTCCGCCGGCGCTGGCACTACCGATAATAGTGGCTCTACCGAGTTGTTGCAGTGAGAAGGCGATGCTTTCTGATGCAGAGAAGGAGCGCCCATTGATCAGTACTACCATGGGTCTCTGGGTGCCATAGGCCGGCCAAGGAAGTTCTTTGATGCGTTCAGGGGAATGTTGCTTCTCTCTGGTTTCAATGACATATGGCAGGGGGTTAGTGGGGTCCACAAAGGACTCGAGGATGGCAGTGGCTGTATCACTATCACCACCGCCATTATTGCGCAGGTCCAATATCAGACCGTCACTGTGTTGCAACAGGGTAAATGCCGCGGCCAGGCTTTGCCGGGCATTTTCAAAAGTATGGAATGAAGAGAGTTTGAAGTAGGCAATATTACCGGGCAATAACTCTAGTTTCTTTACACCATAGTTGCTCTTGGGCGCCTCGGCCCGCCACTGTGCTATCCAGTTGTTGGAATCTTCATCAGGGCTTACCGGCTCCAAATAGAAATGCTTGTCTCCGGACAGTGTTCGGATTTTCTCGGTAATTAGCGTGGCAAAACTTTCGGAGTCCCGACAAAGGCGCAAAGCTTCAGGGCTACTGGCCATCTCAGACAACGCCAAGGAAACGCTGTGGGCTTTCTCTGTGAGTACATAAGTTTCTGCAATAGCGCTGGCGGCGGATTGGATAACTACGGTGGGATTAAACTGGCAATCCTCATCGCTTGCGTAAGCCGCTGAAGAGATAGTGTGGCACAGGGCCAGGCTGAAGGCGGCAATCAGTTTCATGGCTTTTTATTCTCCTTGGCAATGCACTGCTGAATGCGATTGAGATAGGGGTGTTCCTGCAGAGCGGCAATCGCCTCTTCGACGAGTGCTGTTAGAGGTGTAGACAGTTGCCGATTTAATGAACGTTCCGCTTCAACCGTGGCTTGCCAGTGGACTTCAAGCTTTGGTAGTAAGCGCTGGCCTTTACGGCTGAGGCGGACCTTGCGCTGGCGCGCATCTTCCCCGGTGAGGGTTTCTACCAACCCCTGTTGAAGCATATCCCTGATCGTCTGGCTGACCGCCGGCTGGGAGATTGCGGCACTGGCCGCTATTTCATTGATGGTGACCGGGCTCTTGTGGATAAGGGCTCGCATTACCGGTGTATAACGCGGCTTGTAGTTTTTAATACCGCAGACGCGGTAACTATCTGCGACATCGCCATCCAGTAATTCGATTAAATGCCTGAGGCGAGTACCCAGCTGGCTGTATTTCATAGCGTTGAATTTATATAAGTGCTTATATAAATAATTGTAGAGCATCTCTTTCTGCTGCGGGATTTCACCTAACTCTTGTGATCCCGTTAACCTTTCAATTGATCGCAGTTGGTCGCGATCTCGCATTTTCCACTATCAGCAAATGCCGAGTGTTTCTAAGTACGCAGAATTGAAACCGAAATTTAACATTTGTTTCATCGAAATTTAGGAATTCCCCGCCACTCTGTGCGCCGCTTAATCCGTATCAGGCAACTGGGAATAACGACGATGAAACAATTTGGCTTGGCTGCTCTGGCAGCCCTGGGTCTTCCACTGATGGCTGCAGAGGTCCAAGCCAGCGACCTCATTATTTCGGAATACATCGAGGGCAGTGGTAACAATAAGGCGCTGGAAATTTTTAACGGCAGCGAAACTGTGATTGATTTGAGCGATTACTCAATCCAGCTCTTTTTCAACGGTTCCGATAGTGCCTCAGCGAATATCGCTTTGAGTGGCACCCTGCAGAGCGGTGCGGTATTTGTTCTGGCCCACGGCAGTGCCGATGCAGCCTTGCTGGATCAGGCCGACCAGATTTATACCAGCGGCCTGTTTAATGGTGATGATGCCGTAGCGCTGGTAGGCCCCAATGGTTTTGTCGATGTGATCGGCCAAATTGGTACAGATCCCGGTAGCCAGTGGGGCAATAGCAGCCTTGGAACACAGAATCAGACACTGACCCGCAACCTGGATGTGCAGACTGGCCGCACCGATGGCAGCAGCGCTTTCGATCCCGCTCTGGAGTGGTCCAGCGCTGGCCTAAATAGCTTCGATCATCTCGGTTGGCACGGTGCCGATGGAGGCGATGACAACGGAGGTGGTGATGACAATGACAATGGCGGAGTCGAGCTTGGAGCCTGTGGTGATGCAGCAACCTTAATCAGCCAGATACAGGGCAGCGGTAGCGCGAGTGCGCTTGAAGGCGAGCGCCACGAAATCGAGGCGGTGGTTGTCGGCAATTTCCAAGATCCCAATACCGGCCTGGCCGGCTTCTTCCTGCAGGAAGAGGACAGTGATCAGGATGGCGTGGATGCGACTTCCGAAGGGCTGTTTGTACACGACAATGCCTTTGGTGTGAACGTACAGGTTGGCGACTTAGTGCGTGTTGGCGGTATCGTCGATGAGTTTTTTGATTTCACCGAGTTGAACCAAATCGACGGTGTCAGCATTTGTGGAAGCGGTTATCAGGTAACGCCCGCTAATGTGCAGATGCCATTTAGCTCTGTAGAAGAGCAGGAGCGGCTCGAAGGCATGCTAGTTGAATTCCCGCAGAGCCTCACCGTCAACGGTCATTACAACCTGGGTCGCTATGGCGAAGTGATCTTGTCCAACGGTCGCCTGTATATCCCCACCCACAACAATATGCCGGGCGCCGCGGCGGCAGCTCAAGTGGAAGCCAATGCACTCAACCAGATGATTCTGGACGATGGCTCCACCGTACAAAATCCTGAGGAAATGCCCTATCCGGCCTCCGGTCTCAGCGCTTCTAATACGCTGCGCAGCGGCGATACCTTAGCAGGGCTCACCGGTGTGATGGGTTATGGTTTTGGTGCTTACCGTGTACACCCAGTGGAAGTGCCTCAATTTACTCCGGTCAATTTCCGCGATGAAGCGCCGATTCTGCCGGGCGATGGCAGCCTGCGCGTTGCCAGCTTTAACGTGCTGAATTACTTCAATGGTGACGGCAACGGAGGTGGATTCCCCACTTCGCGCGGTGCCGATACTCTGGAGGAGTTTGAGCGCCAGAGAGATAAAATTATTTCTGCAATCCTGCGTATGGAAGCCGATATCGTCGGCCTGATGGAACTGGAAAATGATGGCTATGGAGCCGACAGCGCTATCCAGGATCTGGTTAATGGGCTCAATGCTGCCGCATCAGGACAGAGCTACCAGTTTGTGCAGCCGGACCTCACGCAGCTGGGTAGTGATGAGATCGCCGTGGGGATGATCTACCGCAGTGACCGCGTTATGCCGATTGGCAGCGCCGTTACTCTGCAGGATTACCCTTTTGATGACGGTAACCGCCAGCCGCTGTTGCAGGCTTTCGCTGAACTTTCCTCCGGCGAGGAGCTCGCCGTGGTGGTGAATCACTTTAAATCCAAGGGTAGCTGCCCTAATGATGGCAGCCTGAATAGTGATCAGGGGGATGGCCAAGGTTGCTGGAATGCCTTGCGGACTCAAGCTGCCGATGCGTTGGTGAGCTGGGTCGACAGTGATCTCACCGGAACCGGAATTGATCGCGTGCTGGTACTGGGAGACCTCAACAGCTACGCCATGGAAAACCCCATTACCACTTTGAAGGGTGCGGGTTATACCGACCTGCTCGAATGGTACGGAGCAGGAGAGGCTTATTCCTATGTCTACGACGGCCAGTCTGGCTATTTGGACCACGCACTCGCCAGCCCCTCACTGGCTCCGCTGGTTACCGCCGCGGTGGATTGGCACATCAATGCGGACGAACCCCGTGTGCTGGATTACAACATTGAGCACAAGAGCGCCGAGCAACAGGAAAATCTCTATTCCATTGGGCCTTTCCGCGCATCCGATCACGATCCCTTAATTGTCGAGCTGGACCTGGGTGCGGATAACCTGGCACCCACGGCAGAATTTAGTTGGGAATCCAAAGGGTTGTTGGTTGATTTTATCGACAGCAGTAGCGATGCGGATGGTGAACTGCTGAGCTGGCTCTGGGATTTCGGTGACGGTGTAACCAGTACCGAGCAAAACCCCAGCCACCACTTCGATGCACCGGGTAGCTATTTGGTACGTTTGCAAGTGGAAGATGATCGCGGTGCGGTCTCCACACAGGAGCAGATCGTTGAAGTGCAGGAAAATGCCGATTCTTTGCAAGCCGACTTTAAGCTGCATCGTTTTTTTCGTTGGGTATGGGTGGAAGATCGCAGCCAATACAGTGGGGATAATAAACTGCAATACCACTGGGATTTTGGGGATGGAGTGCAGCGCAACGGACGTTGGGCGTTACATCGCTACGCACAAACCGGCAATTACGAAATTACCCTCACAGTGAGTGATAGTGAGGGTGCAGAAGACAGCGCCTCCCAAGTAGTAAAAATTTCCTGGCCACGCTGATATATGTCAATTTTTGATTAATAATAAATATTCTGGTTGCCCTGGCGCTGGGGTTTTGCATTTCCTGTCGTCGCTTCACCAGGATTCTTTGAGTTGATAGCTTTTCCCTAGAAGCGAATGGCCGCACCCTGGTGGTGCGGTCTTTTTTATTTTTCCGATACAGTTTTTTTCCGAAAAAATTCTATCCCCATCCTTTGTAATTGGGCGGAGAAGCCATAATGGTTAGACATAGAAATGCAGGGCAGCATCCTTTATGTCGCGTACCTACGAAAGTCTTACCGGGCTGAGCCTGGAATGGACTGGCACCCATTATTCCAAGCAAGGGGATTTCCCCGAACTGTCCACCCATATCGTCAGTTATGACACAGATTCCAACTGTTATGTCACTGCCTCGGGAAAGCTGGTAGGAGAGGCGCGTTATTGTTACGAACCCATGGGGGTGCGTATGGCGACACTGATCTACTGGCCAGAGGTCTACCAGGGGCGTCGTGGTGTTGTACTGTACGCGATGTTGGATTTTGACCTGATGTTGGATCGAGCGGTCATAGTGCATAATGACAGACCGCTAGCAATAGCAAATGGCAGTTTTCGGGTGGCGGAGACTCCAGCTAAATCGGCCACCTAAATCCCACAACTCACACAATTAATGGAAGGGAAGCTAAGATGCACGCTCATGAAAAAATTAATTATGTAGAATTTCCATCCAAAGATTTACAGAAGGCCAAGGATTTTTTTGCAGAGGCTTTTGCCTGGGGTTTTACTGATTACGGCCCAGAATATATTGCATTTTCCAATGCAGGCCTCGATGGTGGATTCTTCCTGGCCGAGCAGCAGAGTAAAACCGAAAACGGTGCAGCGCTGGTAGTTTTATACAGCTCTGACCTAGAAGATACCTTACAAAAAGTAGAGCGCTGTGGCGGTAATGTGATTAAGCCAATTTTTTCTTTTCCTGGCGGTCGACGTTTTCATTTTACCGAGCCCAGTGGCAATGAGTTCGCAGTTTGGTCAGATATGGAATAGTAAGAGTAAATTTGTGAAACGCACCCAATAAAAAAGCCCCCGTTGTTAGTTGGGGGCTTTTTATTCTAGGCGATAAGATCTTCGCTTAAGCTTTAAACTCAGTATCCAGTTTCTTTTCTACCAGCTGCTTTTTCAGCTTGGCATATTGGGGCACGCCGTTTTTGTAGGGTGGGTAGTCTTCGCCCTGAATTAACGGTAACAGGTACTCGCGTCCCGCTTCGGTAATGCCGAAGCCGTCTTCGCTAATATATTCTTTCGGCATAAATTTTTCGACGTTGGCCACTTCAGACAGTGGTGCTTCCGCGATAGACCAGCTGTACTCTTCACCTTCTGCACGAATAATTGCCGGCATAATGGCGTTCTTGCCGGCTGCCGCCATTTCCACGGCGGCACGACCGACGGCGTAGGCCTGCTCCACATCGGTGGCGGAGGCGATATGGCGGGCGGCGCGTTGCAGGTAGTCGGCCAGTGCCCAGTGGTATTTCAGGCCCAGCTCACTTTTGATCATATTGGCGAGGGTCGGTGCCACACCGCCCAGCTGCTTGTGACCGAAGGCATCGGTAGTGCCGGCATCGGCGAGGAAGGTGCCGTCTTCGTACTGGGCACCCTCGGAGGCGACGATTACGCAGTAGCCTTTCTCGTCTACGGTCTTTTGCACTTTGGCCAGGAACTTCTCTTTATCGAAGGCCACTTCCGGGAACAGGATGATGTGCGGTGCATCGCCTTCCTCTTCCTGGGCCAGGGCGCCGGCGGCGGCAATCCAGCCCGCGTGACGACCCATTACTTCGAGGATAAAGACCTTGGTGGAGGTGGCGCACATGGAGGCGACGTCCATGGCCGCTTCCTTGGTGGAAACTGCAACGTATTTGGCTACGGAGCCGAAGCCGGGGCAGTTGTCGGTTAGCGGCAGATCGTTGTCGACCGTTTTGGGAATATGGATGGCCTGGATTGGATAACCCATGGTCTCAGACAGCTGTGAGACTTTCAGGCAGGTATCGGCAGAGTCGCCGCCGCCGTTATAGAAGAAGTAGCCGATATCGTGGGCCTTGAACACTTCGATCAGGCGCTCGTACTCTGCGCGGTTCTCTTCCAGGCTCTTCAGTTTGTAGCGGCAGGAGCCAAAGGCGCCGGAAGGGGTGTGACGTAGTGCGGCGATGTCTTCCACACTTTCCTGGCTCACGTCGATCAGTTCCTCGCGCAGTGCGCCGAGGATGCCGTTCAGCCCCGCGTAGACTTTGCCAATTTTGTCCTGATTTTCACGGGCCGCTTCTATTACGCCGCAGGCGGAGGCATTGATTACGGCAGTCACACCACCGGACTGCGCGTAAAAGGCATTCTTCTTCGACATGGTTATCCTGTATTTCATAGCGATCTTGGGAAGTGACCCGATCCGGTTGTCCGCCGAGCGCTCTTTGGCGGCGCCAGTGGGGAACTCCGGGAGCTCGTATCGGGTGTCGGCCGTAGCTGGAAAACTCCTACCACCCTAACGGGGGTGAGGCCGATCTGTGCGGGGGCGGAGTCTAATGGAATAGCGAGTAAATTGC
Source organism: Microbulbifer sp. ABH2_005 (assembly GCF_056160005.1). Classification (NCBI taxonomy): domain Bacteria; kingdom Pseudomonadati; phylum Pseudomonadota; class Gammaproteobacteria; order Cellvibrionales; family Microbulbiferaceae; genus Microbulbifer; species Microbulbifer sp. ABH2_005. The sequence continues at coordinate 730,234 of NZ_JBSWWI010000001.1, forward strand.
ATGGCAAACGGGGTATTTGGCAATTACTGGTCTGTTTGGCCGTGTTAAGCTTGCGCCGCAACCCCCAGGAGTACAGATTTTCGCCATGCATATCCATATTCTCGGTATTTGCGGCACCTTTATGGGCAGCCTAGCCCAATTGGCGGTAGCCGAAGGACACCGGGTCACCGGTAGTGATGCCAATGTCTATCCCCCCATGAGCACTCAGTTGCAGCAGGCGGGTATCCAAATTACCGAGGGCTATGACCCGGCTCAACTGGAGCCGGCCCCGGACCTGGTGATTGTCGGCAATGCCATGTCCCGCGGTAATCCCGCCGTGGAAGCGGTGCTTGAGCAAGGTTTGCCCTATACCTCTGGTGCCCAGTGGCTCTGCGACCATTTCCTCGGCGGGCGCTGGGTACTGGCAGTAGCGGGCACCCACGGTAAGACCACGACTGCTAGCATGTTGGCCTGGATTCTGGAAGCGGCGGATATGCAGCCGGGCTTCCTGATCGGCGGTGTGCCAGGCAACTTTGGAGTGTCGGCGCGCTTGGGGGAATCCCCCTTCTTTGTGGTGGAGGCGGACGAATACGATACGGCTTTCTTCGATAAGCGTTCTAAGTTTGTGCATTACCGCCCGCGTACAGTGATTATCAACAACCTGGAATTCGATCACGCCGATATCTTCGACGACTTGGCGGCGATCCAGCGACAGTTTCATCATCTGGTGCGCACGGTGCCCGGCAACGGCCTGATTGTCAGCGCCGCAGAAGATAATGTGGAGAAGGTATTGCAGCAGGGTTGCTGGAGTGAAGTTCAGCGCTTTGCCAGTGAAGACCAGCCGGGGATCAGTGCCGGCGACTGGCGAGCGGTGGATATCGCCGCGGATGGCAGCAGCTTTAGTGTGCTGTTCGAGGGTGCCGAAGTGGCGCGTGTGGAGTGGGATCTCACCGGTATGCACAATGTGCGCAATGGTCTCGCCGCCATGGCTGCAGCTCGTCATGTGGGTGTGGTGCCGGAGTTGAGCGCCTCTGCTCTTGGGCGTTTCCAGGGCGTTAAGCGCCGTATGGAATGTCTGGGCGAAGTGGCGGGTATCCGCGTTTACGATGATTTTGCCCACCACCCGACTGCGATCGAATCCACGCTTACGGGCCTCAGGGCCAAAGTGGGCAAGGACAAGATCATCGCCTTAATAGAGCCCCGCTCCAACACCATGCGCATGGGCGTGCACCAGGGCCAGTTGGCCAATGCCTGTAGCGGCGCGGATATGGTCCTGTGGTATCAGCCCCAGGGCATGAATTGGTCCCTGGATGAAGTGGCTCACCACTCTCCGGTGCCGGCCAAGATTTTTGACACTATCGAGAATGGGGTCGAATCGGTACTACAGCTCGCCGGTGAAGGCAGCCATATCGTGGTGATGAGCAACGGTGGCTTCGGTGGTATCCATCAGCGTTTGATCGGAGCTCTGGAGCAAAAATATAACTATTCGACCTGAACAGAGTCGGCACTTTAGTGATCGGGGAAGTGATCTTGCAGCAAGCCACATTTAATAAAACTGTCACCCTGGCCATGACTGGGGCTTCCGGAGCCCAATACGGCCTGCGTTTGTTGCAGTGCCTGCTCGCCTCCGGCGTGCGCGTCTGGCTGTTGATGTCCGAGGCGGCCCAGGTGGTGATCAACACCGAGACCGACCTGCAACTGCCGGAGGGGGACGACGATACACTGCAGGCCTTTCTCGCCGATCGCTTCGGCGCTCAAGAGGGCCAGTTGAAATTGTTTGGCAAGCGCGACTGGTTTTCGCCGGTGGCATCCGGCACTGGAGCGTCGGCCAGTATGGTGATCTGCCCGGCCAGCGGTGGCACCTTGTCGGCGGTTGCCTGTGGAGCCTCTAATAATCTGATTGAGCGTGCAGCGGATGTGGCACTGAAGGAGCGCCGCCAGCTGATTTTGGTTCCGCGCGAGGCACCTTACTCGGAGATTCATCTGGAGAATATGCTCAAACTCACCCGTATGGGGGTGATGATTCTGCCCGCCAGCCCCGGTTTTTATCAGAAGCCGCGTACGGTCGAGGACATTGTCGACTTTGTGGTGGCGAGGTTACTCGACCAGCTGGGCGTGGAACAAAAGTTACTACCGCCCTGGGGTGAGTAGGTCACCGGGAGATAAAAAATAGTGAAACCGAGCATAACTATTCACTACTGTGCGCAGTGCAACTGGATGTTGCGGGCCACCTGGATGGCCCAAGAGTTGCTTCACACTTTTGCGGATGACCTTCAACAGGTTGCATTACAACCCGGAACTGGAGGAATATTCGAAATCCGAATTGGTGAAAATTTGATCTGGGAGCGCAAACGCGATGGCGGCTTTCCCGGAGCAAAGGAACTCAAGCGGCGCGTGCGGGACCTGCTATTTCCCGAGCGCGACCTGGGACATATCGATACTCCCTGAAAATATTTCCAATAGCGCCGTGTAAACGCAAATTTTGTATTTGCACCAGCACTGCCGAGGCGATCAAAATATGCGCCGTACTGCGGCCCACTGATTTATTGGATACAAGCGGAAACCTATGCTGTCAGCTCTGAAGAACTCTTATGAATTCCTGGTAACCAAACGGCCACTGGCTGTACTGGTGGTTATCGGCCTACTCACCCTGCTGGCAGCGATGGGTCTGCCCCGCTTCAAAATCGATGCTTCGGCGGACTCCCTCACCCTGGAAGCAGACAAATCGCTGGATTATTTCCGCGAGATCGCCGAGCGCTATGCCAGCGGTGATTTCCTAGTGGTGACCTACCGTTACAAAGATGGCGACCTGTTTAGCGATAAGTCCCTGGAGGCGCTGGGCAGGCTGCGTGATGAGTTGGCCGGAGTAGATGGCGTTTCCAGTGTGCAGTCCATTCTGGATGTACCGCTGTTGTACAGCCCAAAACTGTCTCTAACTGATATAACCGATGAGATTCGCACCCTGTCCCAGTCCGACACCGATCGGGACCTGGCTCGTCAGGAGTTTCTCTCCAGCCCTATCTATCGAGAATTGATTCTGAGTCCAGACGGCCAGACCACGGCACTGCTCGCCAACCTGACGCTGGACAGCCGCGGTATTGAACTGGTGCGCGAGCGCGATGCCTTGCGCCGCAAACGCAATAGCGAGGGCCTGAGCCCGGAAGAGGCTGCGCGCCTGGAAGAGGTGAGTGCCGTTTACCTGGAGCACCGCACCGTTCAAGAGCAGGAAGCCCACCAGCGGGTGGATACGGTGCGAGCAATTCTCGCCGGTTACGATGATGACGCTGAGCTTTTCCTCGGCGGTGTCACCATGATCACCGCGGATATGATTTCGTTTATCAAGAGCGATCTGCTGGTGTTCGGGTTGGGCATCCTCGCCTTTATTATCCTTACCCTGTTGCTGATCTTCCGTCAGCCCCGTTGGGTGCTGTTACCGCTGCTCACCTGTGTCACCACCGCAGTGATGATTCTTGGCCTGCTCAGTTGGCTCGACTGGCGTATGACCGTAATCTCCGCCAACTTTGTCGCTCTGCTGTTGATTATCACCCTGGCCATCACCATCCACTTAGCGGTGCGCTATCGCGAATATATTGCGCAAAACCCCGACTGGAGCCGTGAGACACTGGTTCTGCAGACAGTGCGGTTTATGGCCAAACCCTGTTTGTACACGGCCCTGACCACTATCGTTGCATTTGTGTCACTGGTGGTGAGCGGCATTCGACCGGTAATCGACTTTGGCTGGATGATGACGATGGGCGTCACCCTGGCCCTGGTGTTGTCCTTCCTGATTATCCCCAGCTTTCTGATGATCCTGCCTAAGCGCCAGGGCAAAGTGAGTGAGGATAATTCTCATGCCTTCACCCTGCGCTTCTCCAGCTTTGCCGAGCGCCATAAGTTCGTGGTGCTGGGGGTCTCCCTGATTGCTGCGGTAGTCAGTGTGGTGGGCATGTCTCAGCTCAAAGTGGAAAACCGCTTTATCGATTATTTCGATGACTCCACCGAAATTTATCAGGGGATGCTGGTGATTGACCGCCGCCTGGGCGGCACTGTAACCCTGGATATCATCCTCGATAAACCCGAAGAAGAGGCGGTGGCCTTCGAGGGCGAGGAAGATCCCTTTGCCGTGGAAGCGGAAGAAGATCCGTTTGCGCTAGAGGAGGATCCCTTCGCCGCTTCCGAAGAAGACCCCTTCGGCAGTGAGGAAGCGGCCCCGCAGCAGAGTTACTGGTTTACCGTAGCCGGTCTCGCCACGCTGGAGCAGTTGCACGACTACCTGGAAGAGCAACCCGAGATTGGCAAGGTGCAGTCCCTGGCTACCCTGTACAAGGTGGCGCGGGATCTAAAAGGCGGCCAGCTGAATGATTTCGAACTAGCAGTGGCCAATACCAGCCTGCCGCCGGAAATTCGCGATGTATTGGTCGATCCCTATCTCTCCGCAGAGCACAACCAGGCCCGCATCACCCTGAGGGTGATGGAGACAGATCCAAATCTGCGCCGTGGTGAATTGATCGAGCGCATTTACGATTACGCGCATAACGAGATGGGCATAGCACCGGAAAACATCCACCAAACAGGACTGCTAGTGCTTTATAACAATATGCTGCAGAGCCTGTTTAAGTCCCAGATCCTGACCTTGGGTGCGGTGTTTGTGGGCATCCTGCTGATGTTCCTGGTGTTGTTCCGTTCTCTGTCGATTGCCATCATTGCGCTGGTGCCAAATATGTTGGCGGCTTGTGTGGTGCTTGGTGGTATGGGCCTCGCTGGTATTCCACTGGATATGATGACGATCACTATCGCCGCGATTACCGTGGGAATTGGTGTGGACCACGCGATTCACTATCTGTACCGCTTCCGCGCCGAGTTTGCCAAAGACGGCGATTACTTGGCTACCATGCATCGCAGCCACGCCACAATCGGTCGTGCCATGTTCTACACGGCCATCACGATTATTGCCGGCTTTTCAATTTTGGCGCTGTCCAAGTTTGTGCCTTCTATTTACTTTGGTCTCTTGACCGCCTTGGCGATGTCCGCGGCACTGCTGGGCTCATTGACGTTACTGCCACTGCTGCTGGTGATGGTTAAGCCACTGGGAGCCGGTTCTGTAGATAGTGGTGAGATAGACATTCCAGAGGGTGCGGCCAAGGCCTGAGGGGACACTCTACAAAACTAACAATAAAAAGCCGGGCAACAGCCCGGCTTTTTATTGGCAGATTATCCCGCTGGGAATCAGTCCTGACGGCCGGTGATTTCCAGCAGGTGGTAGCCAAACCGGGTTTTATCGGGTCGAGCACCTTGTGCAGTTCCTCAGAGAAAATGACCTTGTTGAGCTCGCCCATATCGCCGCCGCAATGAACAGTAGAATTACTTAATCTTCTCCTTGCCCCTCTGTAAACTGATCGCAATGCTCATCAGTTCATCATCGCTTGAAATAGGTATTTCATCGCTGGGTGCGAAAGAGTATGGCTCTTGAGCATATCTTGGAATGATTTGCACATGCATGTGATCTTCCGACTGTCCAGCTGCCATGCCGGAATTACAGAAGGTATGAATGCCGTCAGGTTCCAGTGTTTCCCTTAGTAAATGTATTCCAGTTAGCGTCAAATCACTAATGTCGGATAACTCTTGCGGATTACAATCCGTGAGATGGTGAGTGTGCGTAAAAGGCATTACCAGCAGTGCTCCTCTGCTGCGTTGTCGCGGATTAATTGCCAGACAGGCATGCTTTCTGACCTGTATCAGCGGGATATTGGAGTGCATTAGAGTGCATAATGGACAGGGCCTTCGAACCCGAAATGTGTAAGGCACAATAAACTCAACGCAGATTGTTGTAAGTTAGAGTAACCAAATAATCGATCCATGATTTCTCTGCTGAGCCTCTTTGCGAGCCAGACTGACAGCTAAAGATACCGAGGAGCTATTCTGAAATCTAAAAAAAAGTATAGAAATTATCTTGAGTGATGAAGGGCTTCTCTCAGCCGTGTTGCCTCTTCTTCACGTTGTGCCTGTGTCCATTTTGGGCACAAATGAATATCTTTATAGCGATATTTTCTCCCTTCCTTACGATCATTTCTCGGCACAATTTCCCAGACCAAGTGCTGATAAGATCGGCCTGTGATATCACCCCAGTCACACCATACATTTGTGCCGTCAGGGTCATAAGCTCTTTCCACCGCTAGCGTGGCTTCGCGGACACAGAGAAATAATCCGTGAAACTCCTTTTTGCTCAGAGAGGTAAAGTCAGTGTGATAAATATAGGGGATAATTACCACATTGCCTGGAATTCTGGGTCGCTCTGGTACCATCGCTATGGCACAGTCATTCTTGAAAACAGTAAACAGCGATTTTTCCTCTGAACTGTTAAGGCAATATCCACAGGGACAGTCTGATTGTTTAGAGGGTAGATTAGACAAGGGTGATACGAGCCTCTTTCCTTTGTTCTGCTACAACATAGGCTTCCGCTCCTATTGGCAGGGTGAGCATGGGATCTGTGTGGCCAAAACTTAGGTTGGCAATAATCGGAAAATCATAATCCTCACAGGCTTCAAGTACGATGTCCTTTAAGGTTAGCTCCGCAACTTCTATACATCGGGGGGAGCGGCCGATTAGCATGGCTCTAACATGGGAGAGCACACCAGATTGGCGAAGGTGAGTTAAAGCCCGTCGGACTCGTTCGAGGCGAGCCTCTTCAGCATGTGCTTCCCAAAAAAAAATACTATCCATTGGAACCTTTAAGTATGGAGTTCCAATCAGCATGTTGAGAGTTTCAATGTTCCCACCAAATAATATGCCACTCCCACTACCTGCTCGATAAACAATCCGCTGACTACCTTCTGTCTTCAAGTGTCGCTGACGGGGATTCTTTCCCCAGTCTGCAAATTCCTGAGTCCACGCCCTTGGATCACCTAATTCTGTAAGGTCGGTTTCATTGGATATAACGGCTTGCAGGTTGTGAACTGTGAAAGGGAATGGATCAGGGTATTCACCAAACTGCGGTAAAACTGCTGGGCCAAAGTAGGTGATCCAGCCACCCATTGCGTAGATGCCCAGGAGTAGGGCGGAGGCGTCACTATTGCCAACAACCACTTTAGGGTGACGGCGAACGACCTCTGCATCCAGGTGCTCTAATATCTCTGCTGAATTAAAACCACCGATTGCACAAATGATCGCTGTAACAGAATCGTCCAGTAATAAATCCTCTAGGACTTGTGCGCGTTGTGCTGCACTCCCGGCGGTAAATCCCGTTGAGTAAGTGACTTGTGTGGGTAGTACAACCTCGACATTCAGCGCGGCACCTAGGGACTTAATACCTTGCTGCAAGCGGACTGGGTATTTACTTGCCGCATTGGAAGACGGTGAGAAAACAGCGATTGCCTTTCCAGGTGTGAGGCGAGGGCGAAACGCAATAGTCATATTATCAACACAAGTGACGGTATGGGTTGGGTGCTGCAGATCTTAGTTTGGCCAGTCAAGGGATAATCCTTGCTGCCGTAAAATGTCGATAATTTTTTTGTACTGCGGGTTCTTAATAAGTAAGTGATTCTGTCTGGCTCCTTTAAGTGCGCGTAAGAAAATTTGATGAAGAGTCAATTGGCTGGACTGAAGATCTTCTTCCGTAAGCCTTGTGGGGTGCGACTGGTGAAGTTGCTCCACCCAACTAGTGGGTAATCGCTCTTCCAATCTCCTATCGCCTTGTAAATTGGTACCCGTGGCCATTTGGATTAATGGAACAATTGCGTGTTTACGTGTGAAAGCGAGGGAGTCACAAGCGGCTAAATATTCACCACGTTTGATTTTCGTATGAGTAAACCAAAGCCACCCGCAGTAGCGTCGCAATATATATTCCACAGATAATGGGGTGTTGTAATTTTTTTTGCTGAGTTGGACCGGTATATCCTTGCGCAAAAAAATTTGTGGTGCTGGAATGGAATAATGAGGCCCAACGCAAGTCTCAAAACTCACATCGAGCTTTACTACCCAGTTGCTATCTGTTGAGTAGAACACAAGTAGGTTGGGTAGTCCTGCGTGTTCTGCGGTAAAGGATACTGAAATTGAAAAATGTCTGTTAAGCGATTGCTCGAAGTGAATCTTGGCCATATCGCGTGCAAGATTAGAGGAGAATATAAATGTAAAGTCTAGATCGCTAAAAACATCGGCCTCACAGGAAACAATACTTCCACCAATAGATACCGTTAACGGCCGCTCCTGTTCCTCAATCCATGAATTTACAAATAAAAACATAGGACGTAAGTGCTTCGGGATTTTTTGGGTATTTTTTTCCGAAGTAAAGTTGTCGCTGTGATCTAGGGTTTTACCAATTGGAGATTGGCCATCCAGTGAATTCATGGTGTCAATTCGAATCCGTTTCGACGGGGTAAGATCTGAAGATCACGAATATCGTCATGATTGAGGACCCACAGAAGAAACCGTTCCACGCCCATACCAAATCCAGCCGTTCGCTTTGGGCATTGTTGCTTCATATTTGTATACCATTCATAAAGCTCTGGATTTATGCCGTGGGCCTGCATGGCTTCGAGTGTGGCCAAGTGATCGATATGTCGTTCACCGCAACCTATTACCTCTCCACAGCCGAATAGGAGATCAGCGTTTAGCGCTTTGTGTCCATCTTTATCTAGCGCCTGATAAAAAGGAACAACACCGTGATCCCATTTGGTAACCCAGACAAAAGGCCCAATGGTTTTAATCAGCTCCCTCTCGCCCCCTCGAGTTAAATGTCGCCCGTATTTGGTTGACTCTATCAAACCAGGCTTTTCGCGAAGTAGATCGGCGGCTTTGTCGAATGTAATCTCTTTGAATTCCAACTTGCCTGAGGCCAATTCCTCTAGGTGATTTAAGCCGCCGGCGGCATTTAGAACAGGTTCTGCCTGTTCAGCGAGGATAGCGTTACAGAGTGAGCGGATATAGCTTTCGGCTAGGGCCATGGCATCGTGCAGTCCGCCGTTTATTTCTACTTCGCTGTGCATAAATTGACATAAATGCGTGGTATCCCAGTCCTCCCCGCGGAAAGAGGGCATCAAGTAATAAACCCCCTGAGGCTTCATTCGGCAGCACAACTCCAGGTGGAACTGCATAGAGTCGGCCAAATAAGTTTCATGGCCGTCCATTTGAATGCGAACAGGCATTGAATCGCTGCCCAACCCATTTGGGCTCGAGATACTTCCCGTGGTCACTGGCAGGTGAACGGTTCCAATGCCCCGTTTTTTCCAGAATGCTGCGGTTTCTCGGGTGATGATGTCTTGCAGATCTACCAATAGGTTAAACCAGGGGTTATCTGTCAGCTTTAAATATCTGGCTGGGTCCGCTAACGCTGGTGGTTGCCAGCTATTTATACGGTTGTCGGTGTCCAATTTCCCGGCTCCATAAAGAAAAATATTTTGCGACACGATATTGAGTTTGCTGTGTTGGTTGTGTGTTGCCGCGGTGTGCCAAGTTTAGTGAATATTTCTGTTACATTTTTTGTAAAAGATCGCGCTGCTGAGTAGACAGTTTTTCCTTTTCATCAAGGGGAAAATTATAGTCTTGCTGTATGAGTTGCGGGCATTAGAATGCGGGATTTTCACTTTGTAGTGCGAAAGGCTATGGAGTAAGTTTTGATTGCCGATGGGCGCTTAACTCTCTAATGAGTCAAAAAATGATGACCCCCTTGAAAGGGAAGACGGAGTATTGCGATGAGTAAAGGGGGCCTGCAGTTTGAGTCGGAAGTATTCTTGTCAGGTTGCAATACTATTGTCGGCTGCTTATTTTTTTAGTGCTTTGGGCTGAAGAAATACTCGGCGTTTTAAAGCTATTTTCAAGTTCATCTATTGGCAGTATTTTGATATTGAGTCTGCAGGCACGGTTGTATCCTCTTTTACTTATAGGTATGTCAAAAAAATCATTATTTCTAATGGAAAGCCAGGTATCAATTCTAATCGTCGATCTCGAATGTACCTGTAATGATGCACCTGCTATAGCGCGTGAAGAGATGGAGATTATCGAGCTGGGCGCCATTGTTGCTAAATTGTCAGGAGACTCATTTCTCATCTTGGATGAAAGGCAGTTTTACGTCAGTCCTTCGATTCACAGCAAGTTAACCTCATTTTGTACTGACTTAACTGGGATTCTTCAGGGCGAAGTTGATCGTGCGCCGCCCTTGGCAGAGGTATTGAAATTGTTTAGTGATTGGCTTTCTCTCTATGATTTATCTGCATGGGGAAGCTGGGGTGCATTCGATGCTGAGCAAATACAAATGGAGACGGGTGCCAAGGTGTTGTCTAATCCTTTGGAGTATTTGCCTCATATAAACATCAAAGAGCTATTCTCTCGGAAAAGGGGGCAGAGCGTCGGCCTCGGCAGGGCTCTTCAGCTGGAGGGGCTTGAATTTAAAGGTAGGCAGCATTCAGGCTTAGATGATAGTCGAAATATCGCTCAGCTCTTGGGGTGCGATGCCATGCTTAGGGAAAGCGTTTTACGCAAGATATAAACGCTGGTCTCGATTCTATAAACTCCTATTGTGGGCAACCTCCAATTGCGGGAATGATGCAATCAGGTGCTAGTAATACCCGGTACTCTTCTGGTACGGCAAAGTAGTTTGCAGGCACCGGCGGGCAGAAATATAAAAAAATCCGGAGTCCTTGGAGGGATTCCGGATTTTTTGCCAACCAGTCAGCAATAATCACTGAGCTAACCGGCGCTTGATGGTTTTGGGCTAATTGCGCTTTAGCAATTAATCCTGGCGGCTGGTGATTTCCAGCAGATGGTAGCCAAACTGGGTTTTCACTGGACCGTGTACCTTGTGCAGTTCCTCAGAGAAAACGACCTTGTCGAATTCCGGTACCATCATACCCTTGCTGAACTCGCCCAGGTCACCGCCGGAACGGCCGGAAGGGCACTGGGAGAATTGCTCGGCGATTTTGCCAAAATCGGCGCCATTCTCAATCTGGTCTTTCAATTCCAGGCACTTGTCTTCAGTCTGAACCAAGATATGGCGGGCTGTTGCTTTGGGCATGAATAGTCTCCATTCGTTGATAAACCGCTGCAGCTTAATGGCTGCAAGCCGCTCTTGCCACCGACAATTGTCGGGATACGGGTGAATTTAGGTCTCAGTTTGCCGGATTGGCGTTAAAACGTCTCATCAGTCATCTCGGTGAGCCTATTGGCAATGGTATCTTTAGTGTTCAAACACAGCCGACGAGAGAGCGTTTTGCAACAGATTCCCCTTTTTCCCCTGAGTGTGCCTCTATATCCAGGGGTTGCCCTGCCACTACGTATCTTTGAGCAGCGCTATCTACATCTGGTCAGCGAATCCCTAAAAAGTGAGAGCGGTTTTGGTGTGGTGTTGATTCGCTCTGGCGGGGAGGTGGGTAATGCCTCTGTTTGGCCCCTGGGGGTCTACGTGCATATTGTCGATTGGAGTCAGGGTGAGGAGGGGCTGCTGCATGTGCAGGTGGTGGGACGGCGGCGTTTCCGCATAAATCATACCGAGCGCGCTGAGGACGGTCTTTTGCTCGGCGATGTGGAGTGGTTGCCAGACAGCACACCCCGGCCGATACCTGCCGATTGCGATGGCCTGTTGGTAGTGCTGGAGGAGTTAAAGGAGCGCGCTAAGGACCTCTCGCTCAAGTTTGATAATGTCGATTCCGCCGATGCGCTGTCCTGGCAGCTGGCCCAGCTGTTACCTCTTGAAGATAAAGCCAGGGTGGATCTGCTGGGTTTGGAAGATCCGCTAGCGCGTCTCGCCAATATCGCCGAGAACCTGGATCGTTGGAGCCGGGAGTGACCCGACTGTAACAATCCTCCTGCAGCTCCATATTTATGCCGTTTAAACCCCCGGCCGCTGGGGTATACTGCGCGGCCGACCGGATTTCGCACGGAGAGCCAAGTGACCACGACTGCTACCACTGATCAGCAATCCACCCGCGACAAGCTCGAACAAATGGGCCGAGCTGCCCGCGAGGCCTCTCGCGTGATGGCACGCGCCGATACCGAGGCCAAGAATCGTGCTCTCAAGGCTATAGCCGCTGAGCTTGAGGCCCAGCGCCTTCAGTTAGCCGAGGCCAATGCGGCTGATATGCAGGCCGGACGCGAGCGCGGTCTGGATGCGGCGCTGCTCGATCGACTGGAACTCAATGATGAGCGTATCGACGGTATGATCGAAGGCCTGCTGCAGGTGGCCGATCTGCCGGACCCTGTAGGGGAAATTGAGGATTTATGCTATCGCCCCAGCGGAATTCAGGTGGGCAAAATGCGCGTCCCCCTCGGTGTCGTGGGCATTATTTATGAGTCCCGCCCCAATGTGACTATCGATGCGGCCAGTCTCTGCTTGAAATCCGGCAACGCGACCATCTTGCGTGGCGGCAGTGAGGCACTGAACTCCAATCGGGCTATCGCTGCCTGCATCCGTGCGGGTTTACTTGAGGTGGGCTTGCCGCAAACCGCGGTACAAGTGGTGGATACCAGCGATCGCGCTGCGGTGGGCGCCCTAATCACCATGCCCGACTATGTGGATGTGATTGTGCCGCGTGGTGGCACCGGTTTGATCGAAAGGGTCAGCCGCGAGGCCAGTGTACCGGTGATCAAACACTTGCACGGCGTTTGCCACGTTTATATCGATGATCTTGCTGACGAGCAGAAGGCCTTTGAAATTGCCTTGAATGCCAAGACTCACCGCTATGGCGTTTGCAACGCTATGGAAACGCTATTGGTCGCTGAGGCCATTGCCGAGAGAATGCTGCCGCGCCTGGCCGAGGCTTATACGCTGAAGGGCGTCGAATTGCGTGGATGTGAGCGCACTCGCGAGATACTGCCGCAGATCAACGCCGCCAGTGATGGCGACTGGAGTGAGGAATACCTGGCGCCAATTCTTGCTGTCCGTGTTGTGGCGGATATGGATGGCGCCATGGACCATATCGCCCGCTATGGCTCAGGCCATACCGAGGCCATTGTGACCCAGGACTACAGCCGTAGCCGTCGCTTTCTCGCCGAAGTGGATGCCAGTTCGGTGATCGTCAATGCCTCCACGCGCTTTGCCGACGGGTTTGAATACGGCCTGGGGGCGGAAATTGGTATCAGTACTGATAAAATCCACGCCCGCGGACCGGTGGGGCTTGAGGGGCTCACTTCGCAGAAGTGGATCGTGTTCGGTGACGGGCATATCCGCCGATAATATCCGGGTTCGGCAGCCAACAAAGAGGTAATTTTGGCAACTAAGCGGCAGACCATTGCTTTATTTGGCGGCACTTTCGATCCGGTGCACTTTGGCCATCTACGCATGGCGTTGGAGCTGCGCCAGGCTCTGGATTTCGATGAAATGCGTCTGCTACCCAGCCACCAGCCCCGTCACCGACAGAGCCCAGGTGTTTCCTCGCGTCAGCGCAGTGAAATGCTGGCATTGGCGCTGGCGGGTTGCGATGAATTACAGCTGGATGAGCAGGAACTGCAGCGTGGCGGTGATACCTATACGGTGGATACTCTCGAAGCACTGCGTAAGGAATTGGGGCCGCAAGTGTCCATCAGTTTCTGTATGGGCACCGATTCCCTGTTGACCCTGCATCGCTGGCATCGCTGGCATCGGCTGCTGGAGTTAGCTCACTTGGTCGTGGTGACTAGACCCGGCTGGCATTTGCCGGAAGTGGGTGAGCCTGGTGGTAATGCTGAACTGGCGAAAATACTACAGCAGCATTCCGGCACTGTGGCCGATTTACACAAGCACGCTTACGGCCGCCTGGTTTTGCGCGAGCAAACCCTGTTGCCAATTTCCGCCACACAGATTCGCAAGCTGCTGGGTAGCGGCCAATCGCCGCGCTTTTTGCTGCCAGCAGCTGTGTTGCAATATATTGAAGACCATCAACTCTATACAGAATCGGTCACCAATGGTGACCAGTAATGAATCAAGGTGTTATGACAAATATTAAAGATATCGCGCTGAACGCTCTGGAAGATCTCAAGGGCAAAGACATTGTTGCTTTGGATGTTTCTGAATTCTCCGATGTGATGGACAACCTGGTGATCTGCACCGGTACCTCCAGTCGTCAGGTGAAGTCGCTGGCAGACAATGTGGTCGATGAACTCAAGAAAGAGGGCGTGCGCCCGATCGGTGTTGAGGGCAAAGAACAGGGCGAATGGGTACTGGTGGATTACGGCGACCTGGTGGTGCACGTAATGCTGGCAGACGTACGGAATTTCTACGACCTGGAAAAACTCTGGTCTATGACACCGAATACCCGCGACGAGGCGGATGGCAGCGATCCCCACCAGGGCTGATTAGGGTGAAGGTACGCATCCTCGCAGCCGGAGGCAAAATGCCCAATTGGGTACAAGAGGGTTATGCCGAATACGCCAAGCGCCTGCCCCGTGAAATTGCCCTGGAAATGGTGGAGATCCCTCTGGGGCAGCGGGGCCAGAAAAGCTCTGCGGCGCTGATTGAAAAGGCGCGCAAGAAAGAGGGCGAGGCAATGCTCGCCGCCCTTGGTCCGCGCGATCACGTGGTGGCACTGGATGTTAAAGGTAAGCCCTGGAGCACAGAGCAACTTTCCGATCAGCTGCGCGACTGGCAGCTGTTGGGGGAAAATGTCAGCCTGTTGATTGGTGGCCCGGATGGGCTCTCTCCAGACTGCTTGAGCAGGGCACAGCAGCGCTGGTCCCTGTCGGCTTTGACCCTGCCGCATCCTCTGGTGCGTGTAGTTTTGGCTGAGCAAATCTATCGCGCCTGGACACTGCTTGCCGGCCATCCCTATCACAAATAGGACATTTGCGACCAAGTGCGGAGAGATTTGCCAACTGGGATTCTCTCTCCGCGCGCTCGCTGTGGTAATGTAGTCCGAATTAGTCTTTTCCCGCGCCAGTCATAATCGTTTAAAAAACGCCAATGCCCCACGATCATCACCTCAAGGACCCGCACACGGAACAGCGACTGTTTCGCAACCGTATGTTGGTGGCCATTGTAGGGGTGATTGCACTGCTGGGAGTTTTGATTGCGCGTTTTTATAACTTGCAGGTGGTTAATTACGACGACTACCGCACCCAGTCCGATGAGAACCGTATCCAGGTGCGTCCTGTCGCCCCGACTCGCGGACTGATTTACGATCGCAACGGAATTCTGCTGGCCGATAACCGTGCCAGTTACAACCTCTCCATCGTGCGCGAACGGGTGAAGGACCTGGACGCGACCCTCGAATTGATTGGTCACCTGATCCGCCTCGACGACAGCGACGTGGCCAAATTTCGCAAGCGCCTGGGACGCCGCCGTCCGTTTGAGCCGATACCTCTGAGATTTCGCCTGAGTGAAGAGGAAATCGCGCGTATCAGTGTCAACCAGTTCCGTATGCCCGGGGTCTCCGTAGAAGCCGAGTCGGTGCGCTACTACGCCTTGGGGGATCTGTTTGCCCACAGTGTCGGTTATGTGGGGCGTATTAGTGATCGCGACCTGAGCAATTTCACCAAAGAGGACGTGCGCCTCTACCGCGGTACCCGCAGTATCGGCAAGGTGGGGCTGGAACGCTCCTATGAGAAAACCCTGCTCGGTGAAGTGGGTTATGAAAATGTGGAGATCAATGCACGCGGGCGGGTGTTGCGGGTGCTGGAACGCCAGGACCCCAAGCCTGGCTCGAACCTGAGCCTGCATCTGGATGCCCATTTGCAGCAGGTGGCCTCCGATGCCCTGGGCGACCAACGCGGTGCGGTTGTCGCTATCGATGTGAATACCGGGGGCGTATTGGCCTTCGTGAGTAAACCCTCCTTCGATCCCAACCTGTTTGTGACCGGGATCAGTTTTGCCAATTATCGCGCCCTCAGCGACTCCCTCGATGTGCCCCTTTTTAACCGTGCCGTGCAGGGCCAATACCCGCCGGGTTCGACTCTGAAGCCGTTGATGGGATTAGGGGGGCTCGAGGCTGGACTGATCACCCGAGATACCAAAATTAAGGATCCGGGATTCTACAAGCTACCCAATGATCCGCGTCTGTACCGCGACCATGTGCGCTGGGGGCATGGAGAAAAAGTGGATTTGATTCAGGCTATGGCGCAGAGCTGCGACGTCTATTTCTGGGATATGGCCCACCGCTGGCATATCGATGGCATGCACGATATGGCTACCCACTTTGGTTTGGGTTCCAAGACGGGTATTGATCTGCCTATGGAGCGTGCGGGCCTGTTCCCCTCAAGGGACTGGAAGCGCGGTGCGCGAGGTATGCCCTGGTTTCCTGGTGATAGCCTGAATGCGGTACTGGGGCAGGGCTTTGTATTGGCGACACCTCTGCAGCTGGCGGTGATGACTGCCACCATCGCCAACCGCGGCACTCACTATCGCCCACAGATGGTGAAAAGCATCAACGGTGTGGAACAACCCGCGGAAATTTTACATAACCTGGAGGCGCGCCCGGAGAATTGGGACCTGGTCTTTGAGGGAATGGAAGCGGTGGTAAACCACAGTAATGGTACCGGTAAACGTGCCGGCAAAGGGCTGAATTTCCGTGTTGCCGGTAAGTCCGGTACCGCCCAGGTGGTGGGCATTGCCCAGGGGGAGCGCTACGACTCAGAAGCTCTGGCAGAGCGTCATCGGGATCACGCTTTATTTGTCGCTTTTGCGCCTGTGGATGAGCCTCGAATCGCAGTGGCCGTTCTGGTGGAAAACGGCGAGGGCGGCGGCAAAGTGGCGGCGCCGGTGGCTCGTGAAGTATTTGCCGAGTGGGTGCCGCGCCCGGACACCCAGCAGAAGACGGCACAGGAAACCAGGTTGTTTGAGGGGGCGGATAATGGCTAGCCGAGATTTTTCCCACCGGCTGTCCGATGCCCACGGTAGCCTTCGAAAACCGGTGAGCCTGGCGCGGCGGCTGCATATGGATGTGCCGCTACTGGTGCTGTTGCTGGTTCTGGCCGCAGTGGGGCTAGGGGTGCTCTACAGTGCCTCTGGCGGCGATATGACTTACGTGCGACGCCAGTCTATTTTTATGTGTCTGGCTTTTACCGGCATGTTTATTGTTGCGCAAATCCCACTGGATTTTTACCGGCGCTGGTCTCCCTGGGCTTACCTAGGGGGGTGTGCCCTATTGGTGGGAGTGTTGCTCTTTGGTACCGGCGCCAAGGGCGCTCAGCGCTGGCTGGAGATTGCCGGCTTTCGCTTCCAGCCCTCGGAGGTGATGAAATTGGGGGTGCCGATGATGGTGGCGGCTTTCCTGCATCAGCGTGCCCAACCCCCATCTCTTGTGACTGTTATAGGGGCCCTGGCCATTGTGGCGATTCCGGCCGCTTTGATTGTGCGCCAGCCAGATCTGGGGACTTCTATCCTGATTGCTGCCTCTGGCCTGTTTGCGCTTTATTTGGCCGGGTTGAGTTGGAAAATGATTGGAGCAGCGGCCATGGGCTTGGTGGTTTCCGCCTGGCCAATCTGGCAGTGGGGGCTCAGGGACTACCAGCGCCAGCGTATCCTGACGTTGCTGAATCCCAACGACGATCGCTTCGGGGCCGGTTGGAATATTTTTAATTCCAAAGCCGCTATCGGTTCCGGGGGGATCTATGGCAAAGGCTATCTGCAGGGCACGCAGTCGCAGCTGGATTTCCTGCCGGAGAGTCATACCGACTTCATTATCGCGGTGCTGGCGGAAGAGTGGGGAATGCGCGGTGTTTTACTGCTGCTTTTACTCTATGTGCTGGTGATTGCCCGCGGTATCTATATTAGCTTTATGGCGCAACATCTGTTTGGGCGCCTGCTGGCGGGGAGTATAACCCTCACTTTTTTTGTCTATGTGTTTGTAAACATTGGTATGGTTACGGGATTGTTGCCAGTGGTAGGGGTACCCTTGCCAGTAATCAGTTACGGTGGCACCTCACTGATTACCTTGATGGCGGGATTCGGTATTCTCATGGCCGTAGGGACCGAGCGACGCAGGGTGCATTTTTAGTGGACATGCGGCGTAAATAAAAAACTGGATGTAGAGACGCGAGATGAAGATAGGAGCGGTGGTTTTGAAGTGGACCTCGGGACTTTTGATTGGAATGGGGCTGGTACTGGCAGCCTGTGCGCAGGAGCCCGGCCATGGCGATAATGCCGATGCGCAAAAGTTCGTGGAATATATGGTGCAAGAGCATCAATTTGACCGCAAAGAGATGCAGGAATTGATGCGTAATGCCAAACGCAAGGACTCCATCCTCAAGGCGATCAAGCGTCCCGCGGAAAAGGCCAAGCCCTGGTATGAATATAAAAAGCTTTTCCTGACACCGCAGAGCATTGCCGGTGGTGTGGATTTCTGGGATAAGAATGCTGAAGCGCTGGCGGAGGCCGAGAAAAAATACGGCGTGCCAGCTGAGATGATCGTTGCGATCATCGGCATTGAAACCCGCTACGGTGGCAACATGGGGGGCTACAGGGTATTAGATGCGCTCTCCACCCTGGCTTTCAATTATCCTCGTCGCTCTGAATTCTTCACCAAGGAACTGGAAAATTACCTCCTTCTGACTCGCGAGCAGGGTATGGATCCCCTCGCACTGAAGGGCTCCTATGCGGGCGCCATGGGTTTTGGTCAGTTTATGCCCTCAAGCTATCGCGCCTATGCGGTGGATTTCAGTGAAGACGGCAAGGTGGATATCTGGACCAACACCACCGATGCGATCGGCAGTGTCGCCAACTACCTGGCAAGGCACGGCTGGAAACCTGGCGAACCAACCACGGTGTTGGCCAACCCGCGCCCCAATGCGGATATGACCATTGTCAACGATACCCTGCAGCCCGAGTGGACTGTGGGTGAATTAGCGGAAAAGGGCTTTAACGCGACCAGTCAGGTTGCGCCGGAAATGCCCGCGATCGTTTTCTCCCTGCAGACAGAGCAGGGCAAACAGTATTGGCTGGGGCTCAATAACTTCTCGACCATTACCACTTACAATCGCAGTCGCCTCTACGCCATGGCAGTGAATGAGTTGGCCCAGGAAATCGTCAAGGCACGTGGCGGAAAAAGCTAATTAATACACGAATAATCCCCGAGAAAATTTGCCAGAATTGGGGAACTAATGGCGGTAGTCGTAATCGAAATTTTTCTGTTTCACTGAGCAGTCATAGATAACAGCGGCTGGGAGACGGTAGCCTAGAGCTGCCGCGCGCCGGGGGGATTATGTTTCAGCGCAATATACGGCGAGTCTTTTTACTCGCCGCTTTGTTTTTGGTCGCTTGTGGCGGCCCGCAAATCAAGCCAGCCAAACAGGGCGAACGAGACTTCGACAAGGTCAAAGATAGCGGCCCGGCTAAACCGGTGAATATGCTTGCCACACCGGAACCCACACCAGTGCGTGAGCCAATTGGGCCTGCCGGGAATAAAACTCCCTACAAGGTCAACGGTGTTACCTATCACGTGCGTAATGCGGTCAAAGGCTATAAAGAACGTGGCAAGGCTTCCTGGTACGGCACCAAGTTTCATGGTCGGCGCACTGCCAATGGCGAAATATATAATATGTATGCCATGTCCGCGGCCCACAAAACTCTACCTTTACCCAGTTACGCCAAGGTGACCAACCTGGATAATGGGCGCAGTATTATTGTGCGTATCAATGACCGCGGCCCCTTTGTCCACGGTCGAATTATTGACTTGAGCTATACCGCCGCTCAGAAGTTGGGCTATGTGAATAAGGGCGTTGCCCGTGTCGAAGTGGAGGCGCTGGACCCCAACACTCTGCCGCCCGTCACTGAAACTCTTTTGGCCGGCGATGTCAGCGGTGGTCTGCCGCAGGACACGAGTATCCGACTGCCGGAAAATACTTTCCTGCAGGTGGGGGCGTACAGTAACCCAGCCCAAGCTGAGAAAGTTCGAGCTCACTTGGCGGCAGCAATTGACTATCCTGTTTTTGTCAGTCCGGTTGAGCGCAGTGGCAAGCAGTTTTACCGGGTGCGTATAGGGCCGATTTCCCAGCAGCGAGCCCTGGCCAATGCGCGGGAAGCGGTGCAAGGGAATCAACTGGGAGACCCCCAGATAGTGTACGAATAAGGTCTTGCTCGGAAAAATGAGCGGTCTGAGCGGTGAATATTCACGCTTGTAGAGATGTACTGCTGCCATGCATAGTCAGCTGTAATTTTTAGAGCTGTACTATTTATGCAGGTTATTGAAAGTTATGCAGGTTATTGAAAGGCCTTATGCAACCAGTCTTAAATTGTAGATGTGGTGCAGGGCCTTTACCCGGCGGTAAGTGACCACTACTGGATTCGACGGTCACAAGAATGGCCGTTCACAAAATACTGCGCACTGGCGCGAATTTTCTTGTATTTTGTATGTATTACTGGCTCGCGGCATTTGGTGACAAACCTATACCGTGAATTAATCGCTTAAAATAAGTAATGGGTTAACAGCCAGCCAACGAACACGAGGATTAATGAGACTCTCACCTATGATCACACGGATTATCGCCTGCTCTTTTTTGTTGCTTTGTGCGGGCCTGGCCCAGGCGCAATCACTCATTCCGGCTCCGCCTCAGCTGGCAGCCACCTCATACCTGCTTGTGGATGCCAATACCGGCCAGGTGTTGGTAGAACACGAGGCTGATAAAGAGGTTCCACCCGCCAGTCTGACCAAAATGATGACGGCCTATATTGTCTCGGAAGAGATGATCAAAGGCAGTATCAAAGAAGACGACAAGGTGCGTATCTCTGAGAAAGCCTGGCGCAAGGGCGGCTCGAAGATGTTCGTTAAGGTTGGCGACCAGGTTCCGGTAATGGACCTGATGCGCGGCGTGATTATCCAGTCCGGCAACGACGCCAGTATCGCCCTCGCTGAGCATGTCTCTGGTAGTGAAGAAGTTTTCGCCGAGGTGATGAACCAGCAGGCTGAGCTTCTGGGTATGGAAAATACGAACTTCGTCAATGCCACCGGTTGGCCGGCAGAAGGGCATATGACTACTGCCCGCGATTTGAGTATTTTGGCGCGTGCGCTGATCACCAACCACCCCGAGCACTACGATATCTACTCTGAGAAGTATTTCAGCTACTCCGGTATCAACCAGCCCAACCGCAATCGTCTTCTGTGGCGTGATTCCGCCGTGGATGGTATCAAAACTGGCCATACCGAAGAGGCCGGCTACTGCCTGGTGGCCTCTGCAATGAAACGTGGCATGCGCCTGATTGCCATTGTGGTGGGCACCGATAGCGATGAAAAGCGCGCCTCAGAAACCCAGAAGTTGCTGGCCTACGGCTTCCGCTACTACCAGACTCACAAGGTATATGGTCAGGGTGAAGTTCTGCAGAGCGAGCGTGTCTGGGGCGGTAAAGAGCCCAGCGTCGGCATCGCGGTTGAGAAGGATATCTTTGTCACTATCCCCCGCGGTGGTGAAGAGGGTATCAAGGCGGATCTGATCGTAGACGGTGAGCTGGAAGCTCCGGTCGAGAAAGGCCAGCCAGTTGGTAAGGTCGTTGTGACTCTCGATGGCGAGACGGTTGCCGATGTGAAAGCAGTCGCTGCGGAAGAGGTTGATCGCGCCGGTTTCTTTAAGCGTATGTGGGACTCCATCAAGCGCTTTGTCATGGGCTTTTTCAATTAAATTTGCTCAATTGACTGGCTAGGGGTGGCAAGATTGCCTCCCTGGCCGGCTCGCCCGCATCTCTGACCAGTTCCTCCGCCATTCCCTGTCCACTGCTCTGCGCTCGCTGTATAATCGCCGCCCGGCTGCACCTAAGCTTTTCTCTATGTCTATAGGCCGGTCCCGGAGAGTGGTATGAGTCAAGATCCCAATCAGAATCCCCCGAAGATAGAATTCCCTTGCGAAGACTATATGGTCAAAGTAGTGCGTGACGCTAATGAAGAAGCGCACCAGTTCGTGCTGGAAGTCATGCGCCGCCATGCCCCAGGCCTGGATGAAGAGCGCATAACCCTGCGTGATAGCAGCACGGGGAAGTTTACTTCTATGACTTTCTTTATCCTCGCTACCGGTGAGGATCAGCTCAAAGCCCTCTTTGAAGAGCTGAAAGTTCATCCCGCGGTACATATGGTGCTTTGATGGCCATTGTTCGCAACCTTGGCCGGCGGGATTACGAGACTGTCTGGCGCGCCATGTCTCGATACACCGACCTTCGCGATGAAAACAGCGCGGATGAAATTTGGTGTGTGGAGCATCAACCGGTATTTACCCAGGGGCAGGCCGGCAAGGCGGAGCACCTGTTGAATACCGGCGATATTCCGGTGGTACAGGTAGACCGCGGTGGCCAGGTGACCTATCACGGCCCCGGTCAGCTGGTTGTCTACCCACTGTTGGATTTGCGCCGCGCCAAAATTGGCGTACGCGATTTGGTGACTGCCCTGGAAAAGGCCACCGTAGCGATGCTGGCCACCTTTGGGATTGCGGCCGCCCCCCGCGCCGATGCACCAGGGGTTTATCTGCTAGAAGGGCCGCGCAGTGGCAACAAAATTGCCTCCATAGGGCTGCGTGTACGCCGTGGCTGTAGTTTCCATGGTATTGCCATCAATATCGATATGGACCTGGCCCCCTTCCTTCGAATCAACCCCTGTGGTTATGCCGGCATGCAAATGGTGCAAATGGCCGAGCTGTTGCCGCAGGTCCCTACCTGGAAACAGGTAGCTGAGAATTTTGTGCGTGAGTTACTGTGCACTTTGGAGCTGCCCCCAGCGGAGTGGCAGCCGTTAGAAGAAAACGTATTGGCGCAACTGAGCGCGGAACAGCAGGAATTGAGTAATGGCTGATAAACCCGATCTGGTGCCGGTAAAGCGCACCCGCCGCCTCCAGCAGGGGGAAAAACTGCGTGATGGCGATAAAGTAGAGCGTATTCCGGTCAAGGTCATTGCCAGTGATACCGTGCTGCGTAAACCAGATTGGATCCGGGTAAAAGTGCCGGCCTCTAAAGAGGTGGATCGTATCAAGAGTATTCTGCGCTCTCAAAAGCTCTCGACGGTATGTGAAGAAGCCAGTTGTCCGAACTTGGGCGAGTGCTTTAGTGGCGGTACCGCCACCTTTATGATCATGGGGGAAATCTGCACCCGCCGCTGCCCCTTCTGCGATGTTGGCCACGGTAAGCCCAATCCTCTGGATCCGGAAGAGCCCAAGAATCTGGCGGAGGCCATTGCCGCGATGAGTCTGCGCTACGTTGTCATTACCTCGGTAGATCGGGATGACCTGCGCGATGGCGGTGCTCAGCATTTTGCCGAGTGTATTCGCGAAGCACGGGATCTATCCCCGAACTTACAAGTGGAAATCCTCACCCCGGATTTCCGCGGACGAATGGACATCGCTCTGGATATCCTTGAAAAGCAGGCACCGGATGTATTCAACCATAATTTGGAAACTGTGCCACGCTTGTACCGCGAGTCCCGCCCAGGTGCTAATTACAAGTGGTCCTTAAAGCTGTTGCAGGAATACAAAAAACGCCGCCCGGATGTACTGACCAAGTCTGGTTTGATGGTGGGCTTGGGTGAGGAGAAGGAAGAAATTTTCCAGGTAATGGACGATATGCGCGAGCACGATATTGATATGCTCACCATCGGCCAGTATCTACAGCCGAGTAAGGAACATTTGCCTGTGCAGCGCTATGTTCACCCCGATGAGTTTGATGAATACCGCCGCTACGCCGAGCAAATCGGCTTTAAGCACGCCGCTTGCGGCCCGCTGGTGCGTTCCTCTTACCATGCGGATAAGCAGGCTCACGGAGAGAAGGTGAGTTAAAGTTGAATTAAGGGGGACCGCAGTGCGCTTCCCCTTTTTAATAATTTTATATATCTAATTTAGTTTCCCCTCACTTTTATCTTTTCAATTCCGCCGTATACATTTTTTCAATATATTGAAGGCTTCGGCAGTTACTTCCAGCTCAAAAAAATTTTTTTGATTGTTGTGGAATTATTCACTCACGATACCCTATTTATTTTCAGTGGAAAAAGGTAAAGATCCGCAGTGCTGGTGATGCGTGTTGGAGGCATTCGCCCATCTTTTTAAGCAGTATCCCTATCTCAAGCAACCATGAAGGTTAATTGGTTTCCCGCATTTTTTACTATTTTTTAAGTATAAATCTTTAGGTTCAGTTAAAGGCTGAGAAGAGGCTTTCCCCTAATCGGGAGCGGTACACTGGGTTTGCGGATAGAGGTTTGGTGAAATGTTTAGGCAGTATTGAGGAAATTTTTTTATTTAGAGCGAGTGTATATGGATAAAACACTTCACTTTTTAGGGGAGAGGTAGATAGCAGAACCCTAAGCTCACTCTTATTTTGCGTATACCTTTAAATCAAGGATTTGTAGATACTTTTTTTCCTAATCTTTTAAAAAGGCGGACCAATATAACCTTCTCAGCGATTAGACTATATAGTCTACACTCTTGTGTGGGTGGTATACCTTACTTTGGTGTCTGGGAATTGCACTGGAGGGACATATTCAGTAACTTTAGGCCAAATAATTACGATAAGCCGGGATTGGCCCTCATTTCTGTAGCAGCTCTCACTCAAAGAAAGGGGCTGGTCAGAGCGTACTAAAGCGCACTAAAAAGGTGATTCATTTTTGCGGTCTAATGAGCCGGTTATCTGGAATTAAGCTGTTGCGAGTACCTGAGTACAGGTTCCTGTAGTGCTGGTCAGTATCAAACCACTATAAACACAATAATGAGAGAGAAAGCGATGACCCCGGAAGAGCGATACGAGAAGGTTAAGGGCCTGCAGCCTTTAGAGCTTCTCTATAAGAGAGAGGCCGAAGAGCCAGAAACGGTATTCCTTCGACAGATGCAGCGTCGTCAGTGGCAGGACTATACTTGGCGTGAAGTAATGGATAGGGCCAGGCGTATCGCCGGCTACCTGCGCAGCCGTTTCGAACCCGGTGATCGTATTGCTATTCACGGTAAGAACTGTGCCGACTGGATTATTGTCGATGTGGGTATCATGCTCGCCGGTATGGTCAGCGTGCCTTTGTATCCGGGGCAATCCGCCTCCTCTATGTCTTATGTTTTGCAGCACTCCGAATCGAAATTGCTATTTTGTGGGGCGACCGATAACAACGCCGCCCTACAGGAGGTTGCGGACACCCTACCTTCTGTGGCAATACAGCGCTGTGAAATACATTGTAATGAAGAACTCGAAGCTGTTATTGCTTCTAATGAGCGTTATGAAGAGAGTCCTGTTTTTGCTGAGGATGACCTCTTCACTATCATGTACACCTCTGGCACTACCGGTAACCCCAAGGGTGTGATGCACACCTGGTCATCCGTGGTGTTTGTTGTGCCTAATATGATCCGCGGTTATGGCTTCAATGAGAGCGACCGTGTGCTCTCCTATTTACCCTTGGCCCATGCCGCCGAGCGAATTCTGGTGGAATTCCACTGCCTCTACTCGGGTACGCCAGTCCACTTTCCCGAATCCTTGGATACCTTCCTGGAAGACTTGCAGCGTACCAAGCCGACTATGTTCTTCTCGGTTCCCAGGCTGTGGACCAAGTTTAAGGAGGGAATTGATGAGAAGATTCCGCCTGCGTTGCAAAATGTATTGCTGCGCATCCCTGGCTTGAATAGCTGGTTGAAAAATAAGGTGCGTGCCGGGCTCGGATTGGATCAAGCGCGAATGCTGGTAAGTGGGGCCTCGCCAATTTCTATCGAGTTGCTGCGCTGGTATGAGCGCATGGGTATGCAGATAGCCGATGGCTACGGGATGACAGAGAACTTTATCTATGGCTGCTTTGTTATGCCAGGTGAGGATCCGGTACCGGGCACTGTAGGCAAGCCATATCACGGTTGCGAGGTAAAAATTTCTGATGAGGGTGAAATTCTTTTCAAGAGTGGCTCTCTGATGAAAGGCTACTATTTAGAGCCGGAGAAAACCGCTGAAGCTATTCGTGATGGTTATTACCACACAGGGGATTCAGGTTTCATCGATGAGAAGGGGCTGCTTCATATTACCGGTCGCATCTCAGAAACCTTTAAAACCAGTAAAGGCAAGTTTATCCAGCCCAGCTTGTTGGAGGGACATTTTGGTAATGAAACCCTTCTGGCACAACTTTGTGTGTTGGGGCATGGTATGGATCAACCGGTGATGTTGGCAACCCTGTCAGAGTCTGCGGAAAAGCTGCCGAGAGCTGACGTCAATGAACAGCTTCGGCGTGTGCTCGAATCAGTGAATGAACGCCTGCCACACCATGAGCGCATTCGTGCAATCTTTATCTGTAAAGAGGAATGGACCCCTCTCAATGAGTTCCTGACTCCGACACTTAAAATTAAGCGAAAAGTGCTGGAATCCTATTATCAGCCGTTGTTTAAGCAACATGCTGATACCCAGGGGGTGGTTTGGGAATCTCGAGATGCTTTAACTCCACAAAAAACTCAGCCAGATTTGCAGGCGGTGGATTGAGGTGGCCTAATTTCTAAGGCTAAAAAGCCCGATAGCAAGTTGTTATCGGGCTTTTTTATTAGGGCTTACTATTTAAAGTAGTCAGCTCAGTGGGTGTAGCTCAGGCAATTTGTTGAGTTGCCATTGCGTCCGACCTCTATGCGATCTGCGGAGCACTCGAAGTCATCATTAAACTTGCAGTCTTCCATCTTGCAGGCGCCAACACCGGCGGTGCGGGAACTACGGGTGTGTCTGGAATTAGTGAAGAAAGTGTCACAATCCGGGTCCGCGCCTTCACCAATAGTAATAGCTCTGGCATGGCAGGCGTCGTTGGCATTGTATGCGCATTGAGTTGCGGCACATCTGCTCACTTCAGGCATATCTGTCGCGATAATCATGGCTGTCTTCTCCTGGTTAGTAAGTTGGAGACTAGTTCAGCCCCATCCTCTGTCAATGAGAAACCATAGATTTCATAAGGTATTTAGCATTGGTATAAATCAATGTGGTGGCGAAAAATTCTTGTCCTTACTGCTGTTAGTCTGGTGGGAGGATCAAATTACCTTTGAAACTATAAACAACATTTTTTATAGATTTTGCGAATTACTGATAGTTCAGGCCTCCCAGGCCATCAATAGCAACTCCATGGTTTCGCCAGGCAAAGTAATTCTTCCCTCGGCTTTTAAGCCTATTTTTTCCAGAAGTTTTACAGAGGCGGTATTATCGGGGCGCGCTATAGCGACGATGCGTTTCAGTGCCAGTTGGCCGCGGGCATAATCCATAATCGCTCGGGCGGCTTCCTGTGCATAACCCCTTCCCCGATACTCCGGCAGAAAAGCAAAGCCAATATCCACATCTTCGAGTCCATCCCGTTTGATCAGTCCACAGGTGCCAACTCCGGTGCCGTCTGGAAGTGAGACTTTATAGAGGCCGAATTGATGCTCTTGATACATCGCCATAGGGCCACTTTGGATATATTGGCGTGCTTGCTTCAGGTTGCGGACTCTTCGATCGCCGATATTTCGTAAAAAATCGGCATCATTTAGAAGTTGAAGGATTAATTCAGCATCGGATTCACGGAGCTCACGCAGTATTAAATTAGGCGTGTTGAGTTGGAACATGAATTTGGCCATTCAGGGAAATCTGAAGGCGTTTATTTTGCCTGTGGAAACTGTGTTTGGCGAGGTTATTGGGAGGGGGCAGGGAGGGGGTTCTAGAAAGTTGTGCCCCCTTGAGGGGGCACACTGTCAAGCACTAGCCGGATTAGAAACGGTAGGTCACATTGACAGAAGCTTGCTCAGCCGCGGGGCGTGAGGTCACATTGGCACTCAATGCGAGAGAATCAGCCGCTTGCCAGCGAATACCGGCAATGAGGCCCATGCCGTCATCGAAGAGGCCCTGATCGACGCTGGAGTAGCTAGGCATAGCATTCATGTTGCCTGCCATGGACTTAACGCCAACCTCAAGGGTGTCGTCATCAGTTCCGTTGGTATCTTCATACCAAATCTGAGCGTAAGCATTGACGGTGTTCCAACTCTTGTTGGCGAAGGCACCAAAGCGCAGTGTATTGTAGTCGCGCTCCTGGTCGCCATAGTTCATACCCAGAGGGTCGTACTCATTGCTTTGAGTATCGGTGTAAGTAAAGCTTTCAATAGCCTTCTCGGTATAACCGTCAACTTCCATGGTAGCTCGGGTGACTCCAATGAAGGGACCAAGCTGGTAGCTGGATTCACTGAACAGGTTGGCACCAACAGTCAGGCTCAGAGTAGTGTTCTCACCGGAGGTATCCCCTTCCAGCTCGGAAGCAAAACTGTTGCCGAGGGTCAGAGCGCGGTTTACCTGGTCAAAGTCTACATCGGTCAGAGTCATGCTACCTTCCACGAAGAAGACATCGTGATGGAAGCGGCCAAACAGGCTGTAGTTGGTGGAGGTGGACTCGATATCGGAACGGGCATTATCCACATCGATGTCGGAGCGGCTAACCGCGAAGCCCAGCTCCAGGTTGTCACGCAGGGCGTAGGTCATACCGATCAGATTGGCATTGCTATCGCCGCTCATATCCGCAGCAAAGCTGTTGTCGTAGTCGATATCACCGAAAACGCTACCAGCGAAGACCGCAGTTTGAGCCTGGCTGTAGCGAACACCAACCAGATTTTCATCCAAGGTATTGATGTGAGTGCGGGCAGCCTGGGCGCCAATGTCCGGAAGCTGGCCGGCCACTTGGGCGGCATTCACAATAGCGGTGTAGTAGTCGGCGAGAACCTGCTGGCCAACCTGGGTGGGGTGTACGGTATCGTTGAAGATCAGCTTGGAAGCGTCGGCAGTGTCCTGGCTAATACCGTAGACAGGATGCTCGATGCATTCACCGCCACTGCCGTCATAGCAGAATTGGCTTTGATCGAATTCGGCAGACAGGCCCAGTTGACCGGCGTTGTTCAGAGCGACTTTAAGCAGGCCAGCCTGGTCCACCATCAGCACGCCGTCGATATCTTTAGCTTGGGCTAGCAGGCTGGCGTTAAAGGCTTCAGAGGCTTTGCTGGCCTCTATCAGCACTTCATCAATAGCGGCAGGCAAAGCTGCATCAGCTTGCTCTTGGGTCATTTGGCCCGCAGCAACTGCTTGAGTCAACTCAGCGTTAACTTTCTCATAAACGCCTGCATATATAGCTGGAGTTTTGCTGATATCTGGAACATTAGATACCAATATATAGTTGGCACCGGCACCAGAGAGTGCGCTAGCTGCCGTTGCCATCATTGCAGAGGCGACGCCAATTTCTGCAGTGGCCTCTTCCATGGTCATATCACCAGAAGAGACTTTCTTGAAGCCTGTGAGCAGATCGTTGCCACCACCATTTACCCAGTAAAGGGCGTTCCCATCGGCAGTTCCAAGAGTAGTTTCTAAGTAACCTCTACCCAGAGGGTGTGGGTTGCCATTAGTGCCTAATTCTTCTAGAGCTTGATCAGCCTCGCCTTTGGCTGCTAATGCTTGTTGCTGATACCCGGCTGCAGCGACTAAATCACCTTGCGCTTTCGCGGCTTCTGCCATAGCGGCGTAGGTCCCAGCTTCGGTTAACTTCTGTTTTAGCAAGCCGGCCAATTGTTGGTCTGGGTAGGCTGGTTTTCCTTCGGCATCTACAGCTGGCATAAAAGCGCTAAGAAGATTATGTCGATTGACGTCAGGGTCTAAACCATTAGCTTGAAGGAAAGCCATGTAGTTCTCGGTACCGATAATATTCATCAGTACGTCAGCAGCTTTGTGGCCACCAACAGCCCATACAGACCCTGCTTCATTGACTCCGTTAAAAACCTGTCGCGAAACATCTGCTTCAAGCTTGGCGGGGTCAGTCATCAATGCAGGGTCAATACTGGGTAGGCAGAGAGAAGATTGCATACCAGCACAGGATGCTGCTAAAGAACCCAGCCCCAAATTCTGAGACAGGATATTAATAGCGATATCGTTCGCATCGCCACCATTAGTGAATACATCGTAGTTGCCTAAGTCGGTGAGGCTGTCACCAAAAGCAATAACCTGGCTGAAGGCCGATTCTTCTGCAATTGCAGAAACGCTGGTGAGGGATGCAAGTGCAATAGCCGCCGCAAGGCTGCGCTTGGCGTTGGGCATGGTTTTCTCCTAGTCGCGGTAATCGCACACCCGCGGAGACATCGGGAGGAATCCAGAGGAAACAACTGGGCGTGCATCTTTTATTGTTTTTTGTTCCTGTACCTCAAGGAAGCTCGGCAATACTAGCGAATTGACCCGAACAATAAAATAAGTCACGGGTAAAGTGGCTGGCTGCTTGGTCACCTCTTTTATGAGGTGGCCTTGAGGCACGCTACAAAGTGGCGCAATAGTACTGAATGATTGTTTTTAGGTAAATGCGCTACAGCTTTTTAATCACTCGCTGCATGGTGCGATTTATTTTGAGGGAGGGCAAGTGTTTTCACCTGAGTGACAGGTACCCGAGTACCGCAAGGTATTTCTCCCCAATGAATCGGGAGTTCCGGTAAAATATGGGTATTCTCCCTGGTAGATATGGATTAAATCTTGGACCTGAAAATATGTTAAATGCCCGGTTAAAGGTCGATCCGGCTGATGTGCAGATCAGTGCTGTCCGTGCTCAGGGGGCGGGAGGCCAGAATGTAAATAAGGTCTCCAGTGCGATTCACTTGCGCTTTGACATCAAAAAATCCTCACTTCCAGAGGAAATAAAATCCCGGCTGTTACAGTTGCGGGACCAAAGAGTTTCTGCCGATGGCATTGTGATTATTAAGGCGCAGCGTTTTCGCACCCAAGAGAAGAATCGAACGGATGCCCTGGAGCGCCTGCAACAGTTGATTGAACAGGTATCTAGAGTGCATAAGCCGCGCATAGCAACGAAACCCAGCCGGGGAGCAAAGGAGCGGCGTTTGCAAAGTAAAAGTCGCCGCTCGCAAGTAAAAGCTATGCGAGGAAAGATCAGGGATTAAATCGGAAGAGGGTTTTTAGGTAACTTTTCTATAGTAATTTTTGTATAGCGAGTCTGGGTAATTGAAGACAATTACCCATCGATAGCTTATAGTCGCTAGGAGCCGGTATTAACTTGTGATGTACAAAAGTGCTCTCACTAGCGTAGTAAATTCATAAATAAATTATGTAAGGCTACACGGAAAAAATTTGCACAAAAGGAAAATAGAGTAAATTGCGCACTCAAAACCCTATGATACTTGCTTGGCATCTATTACAGGTGGCCAGGAAATATTCGCAAAGTAATTGGATGCCAGATGCCAGATGCCAGATTATTCTGCCCAGTTGAATGCAGTTTTTTATTGAGGGTAGGGGGATCTAGCTAGCAAATTTTGGTATTCCATACGCCTTTGCGCCAGCTCGAACCTCAGGTCGTCAATCTCCAGTCCTACTTCCGTGTGGCGTACTTTAAAGCGCGCAATGTCGGCTAGCATTGAAACTCGCTCATCTCGTGTAGCCTCATCTCCCACCAGCAGGGTACCTAATTCAGTCAGATCATCTAATAGATGCTCGCGCTCAAGCTCCCGATCGTGGATAGCTGCCTCTATTTCCTCTACTGCACTTTTGGCAACAAAAAGATCCCGGCCGGTTTCATAACCCTTTAAGAAGAGTCCTTCCAGGCCTGCTGGGCAGACGCCGGCGTAGTTTTCCCCTGAGCGCCCCTCAGAAAAGCCGCGCAGTTCTGTGCAAAATAGCTCCAGGCCCTCATCCCGACCAATACGGTAGGTGCTGGTGTTGAGCTGAACACCATACTTAGCGCAAGATTCCCGCCGCTTACCCATGTGACTTAGTGCTCTTCCTTCGGCTCCATCTTCATAACCTAGTGCTTGCCAGTCAGCTACATGACACTCATCTTCACTCATGGTGGCGCATCCAGCGCTCAAGAAGATCAGGGTGATTAGAGAGAGGGTTCCAAATCTTAGCTTCACTGCTACTTCCTGTGATTGGGAGAAAAGGGCAGTTTACAGGAATCAACCTGACTGCGAGCTGAAGAAAACCAATAAGAGGCCAATCTGCATCAATTGGAGTCATTAATTCGCTTAGTGGTCGTTCGGCACCTAGATCTCATCGGCATGGTGTAACAACACTGTGAGTATCTACAACTGAGAACAGAACAAATTATGCGGTGATCGCTTTTTATGCAAAGGTAAAGGGGGTTACTCAGGAGGATAAACAAGGTTTACTAATCTAACTATCTTTATTATGGCTATCAAGCGAGAGTCTTTTCTAATATCTCCTTATTGGATTTCATTTTTCTTAGATTTTCTCTTTATATATTTCCAATAGCAATACTTGTCTATCCAGTGTTTTTTAAGTTCTCTTAAGTCTTAAAAATTATTATTTGTTTTTTTGGGAATGGTGCTAAATTGTTCAAGTACCATTCGTTTGTTGGTGCTGGTTTTTTTGATTTTTTTGAGTTTTTATATCTGTTAATCACTGCGCTTTCCAAAATTTAAATAATAAAAATAAATCCATATGTCTTGCAGCATATCCTCTTGAGTCAGGTTGCGTCTTTAAGATCGGTTTTTATGGGTTTTTCAAATATTGCCGGCATTTAATCTTGCAGTTTGTGCAAGGATTTTGCATGAGTCTTTGATGTCTTCCTGTATTTCTTGGGGAATTGCCGGCTTGCGCAGGGAGAATCAATCAATGTGGAGAAGATAATGAAAAAAATGATTTGTACATCGCTACTAGGGTTGCTGGTTGTGCCCGGTACAATTTTGGCACAGGAGTTATGGATAACGATCGGCAGCGATGGTTATCAATCCTTGAAAAAAAACAGTGCGTTAATGGCTAAAGAGGCTCTAGATGCACAAGGAGAGCGCAACGGTATAACCATACTGAAGGTAAATGAAGATAATTTATCCGATATTTCTACAATAATGCATAACAGCCACAATCGTTGCGGTGGCTTTATGGTGCATGATTCTTTAGAGGAGGCGCAAAATGCTCAGCTTTCCCCATTGGCTAATACTGTGTCGAGTATTGTCAGCTACACCATTGATAATGCGGATGTTGTGAATGCCCTGCAGGCAGAAATCTCTGAAGCAAATATTCGCACGACAATTACCAGCCTTTCCAACTTTACCAATCGCTATTACACCACTTCTACAGGCGTCGATGCGGCTGAGTGGATTCGGGACAAATGGCAGGCCTTGACGAGCTCTCGCAGTGATGCTTCGGTGCAGCTCTATAGCCATAGCTGGGCACAGCCTTCGGTTATTCTCACGATTCAGGGGCAAACAAACCCCGACGAAATCGTGGTGCTGGGAGCACACCTGGATTCCACCGTTGGCTGGAGTACAGGAGAGGGCACCAGGGCGCCGGGTGCTGATGATGATGCTTCGGGTATCGCGACTCTGACCGATGTGGTGAATGCCATTGTGGCAACAGGCTATAAACCGGCGAAAACCCTGGCATTTATGGGGTATGCGGCCGAAGAAGTTGGCCTGCGTGGTTCTGATGATATTGCTTCGGACTATAAGAGCCAGAATAAAAATGTGGTTGGCGTTATGCAGTTAGATATGACCAACTATTACGGCTCCAATAGTGACATCTATATTATTGGTGATTACACAAACAGTTCACAGAATGCTTTCCTGAAAGATCTGGTGCAGACTTACCAGGGTAACCTCAGCGTCGGCACGACTACTTGTGGCTATGCCTGTTCCGATCATGCCTCATGGCATGACCAGGGCTTTGCGGCTTCCTTCCCTTTTGAGGCCAGTTTTAATGGTTCTAATCCCTACATCCATACTATCAACGACACCCTGGCCAATAGCGGCGGCGATGCCAACCATGCCGTGAAGTTTGGCAAGCTGGCGGCAGCTTATGTGGCAGAGTTGGCTAAGGGAGCGATTGGTGATGATCCCGGCCCTGATCCAGACCCAGATCCCGGCCAGGAGCAAACTGAAAGTTTCTCCGGTAGTGTATCGAGAGGAGGTGAAGAGCATTACGGGCCGTTTAGCGTAACACCCGGCACCAGCTTTGTGGCGGATATGACCGGTACAAATGACGCAGATTTATATGTGCGATTTGGGGCTGCTCCAACCTGGCGTTACTATGATTGTCGGCCCTACGACAATGGTTCTGCCGAAAATTGCACGTTACAAGTGCCAACTGGTGATAGCGAGGCTTATATCATGGTCCGCGGATACAGCCGGCAGACTTCTAGCTTTGAGTTGGATGTCACCTATACCCCACAATAATCAACGAGCGCCCGGGGTAAACCTCACCCTGGGCATTTTAATTCCATTCTTGATTTTACTTTTAGTCTGAGAAATGGCATACCTGGCAGTAATGACTGCTAGCTGGGTGTGTCAGCTATTGTTTTAAATAAATTTAAACGCCATGAGTTTTGGTTTCTTGAGTAACTGTTGTCTAATCAGCTGAGGGGAAGTGCCAACAGCTTAGAAGCATTTGCGCTGAGGCCAAAATTTTAATCATTGAGGCGAGCTGACATATTCCCTCATAAGAAAGAGCGCTCGGTTATTTTACTTGCGTGTGTAAATTACTGTGCATCACTTCTTGGGGTGTCAGGTGGTGTGCTGTCCATATCAATAATGAGAAGAGAGGACGGGCAATATGCAAACCCATTTGCTAAAACCATTATCGTTGGCAATCGTTGTCGCACTAACGGCTCCAGGTACCTTTGCTCAGGATCGAGGTGAAAAAGCCTCGACTGCCGATGATCGTACAATGGAAGAGGTGATTACTACCGGTACTCGGAAGGAAGGGGTTTCCCCAACAGAAACGCTTTCCCCGGTCGATGTTGTGGGAGGGGAGGAGCTGGTGGATCAAGCAGGCTTCGATCTCACCGAATCCCTGGCAAAAATTGCTCCATCCTTTAATACCCAGCGTTTTCCTATCGCCGATGGTACAGCTTTTATTCGACCGGTGACTCTGCGCAATTTATCCCCAGATCAGACTTTGGTATTGGTCAATGGCACTCGCCGGCACCGTTCTGCCCTGGTGAACTTGCAGCTCGCTCCTCTGGGCACTGTAAACCAGGGGGCCCAGGCGGTGGACTTTTCCACACTGCCATCCATGGCTATCGAACGGGTGGAAGTACTGCGCGATGGTGCTTCGGCCCAGTACGGCTCTGATGCTATTGCTGGTGTGGTTAATATCATCCTAAAGGATGATGCCGAGGGTTTTGGGCTGTCCGCTCAGACCGGTGAATACTTTGAGGGAGATGGTACCCGCAATTCTTTTGCCGCCAATGCAGGTTTTAGCCTTTTTGATCAGGGCTTTGTCAATGCCACGGTGGAATATTCAAAGGCAGATAAAACCTGGCGAAGTGTTGCTCGTCCAGATGCAGCGTTTGTGGGCTCTGTAGTTGGTGAAAATCTGGTGCCATTAGATGGCCTTGGCCAACGCTGGGGTGACCCAGATGTGGAGGCTTTAAAACTCTTTGCCAACAGCGGTTTGGATATCAACGACGATGTGGAACTGTACGGAAACTTCGGTTATTCCACGAATGAAACTATTTCTGACTTCTTTTATCGCGGTCCTGTATTAGATCCTGAATACGAGTTCACCGCTCGGGGTACTTTGCAGGTTGATATGCCCAATGACCCCAGCAATCCAGATAGTATCGACTATATTCCAGATCCGGCACCACAGTCACTGATTGATTATATTGTCGGTCAGGGCTTAAATCCGTCTGATTATCTGGTAGCAGATGACTCCAGCCCCAGCGGCTATGTATTGCGTAACCCAATTTATTCCCAGTTCCCCGGTGGCTACAACCCGCAATTTGGAGCAGAAATTCATGATATTTCCGCTGTTGTGGGTGCTCGTGGAGAATTTCAAAATGGTTTAACCTGGGATCTGCGCGCTCGGGTTGCAGAGAACGAAGTAGAATATGTTTTAAAAGACTCTATTAACCCCAGTCTTGGGTTATTGTCACCCACTAGCTTTAAACCTGGTACTCTCACCCAGGAAGAGTCCAGCCTCAATGCAGATTTTGTGAAACCCATCGATATCGCCGCCTTTGCTTCGCCATTGAATATCGCTTTTGGTGCGGAATGGCGAGAAGAAACTTATTCAATTGGTGCCGGCGATGCCGCATCCACAGAAGTAGGCCCCACTGCGATGTATTTTGGCGTGGGCTCGGATGGGTTCCAAGGTTTTCCCTCAGAAGCGGTAGGTAGTTATAGTAGTGAGAGTATTGCCGCATATATCGACCTTGAAGCTGATATAACGGATGCACTGACACTTGGTGCAGCAGTGCGCATCGAAGAGTTTGATGAGTTTGGATCTACTTCAGACTGGAAGCTTTCAGCTCGATACGACATCAATGAAAACTTAGCCGTACGTGGCACTGTGAATACCGGCTTCCGTGCCCCAACACCTGGGCAGGTGAACACCCTCAATGTCACCACTACGGCGGACTCCAGCGGTAACTTAATTCCTAATGGTACCTACCCAGTGAATCATCCGATAGCGATGGCCCTGGGGGCGAAGGAGTTAAGCCCGGAAGAGTCTACCAGCTTTACTTTGGGGGCCGTGTTTGCGCCGTTTAACAATACCAACATCACTATTGATTATTACAATATCGATATTGAGGATCGGTTGGCTTTACGCAGCAACGCGATAGGGACCGCTGAGATTGATTTATTACTTGGTGCAGGAATTGAAAATGCGGAGCTTTTAAATGGCAGCAATGCCAACTATTTTGTCAATGCATACGATTCAGAAGTCTCCGGTATCGATCTGGCCATTACCAGTGACTTTGAGCTGGCAGGCAATTTACTGGTTGTGGATTTACGCCACAATCACAATAAGCAGGAAGTGAGTAATGTCGCTGCCAATACTATTAATGCCTCCAGAGTTTTTGATCTGGAAAATCAGGTTCCCAGTGACCGCACCACACTGACTTTTGATATTGATACTGGCGCTATATTTAGCGGCTATTTGCGCCTGAACCGTTATAGTGATTGGGAGTCTACTGGTGGTTTGTTTGGGCCAGGTGACGCTTCGGATACCTACAGCTACGGTAGTGAAATTTTGGTGGATTTAGAGGCAACTTTTACCCTCTATGAGAATTATAAATTAGCCATAGGTGGTGAAAATATTTTAGATGTACAGCCTGATGATGAGCAAGATGGTACTTTGCAGTATTTAGGGGTGCGTCACGCTCTAACTTCACCGTTTGGCTTTAATGGAGGCTTCTGGTATCTGCGTGCGAGTGCAGAATTTTAACGAGACAGAGTGTTTTGATTGGGGCGATTTCCTTAGTCTTCTTTAAAGGATGATCATTGCCAATCTAGCTTTTCTATAGCTTCTTATTGTCAACACCAAAAAACCCGGCGTATGCCGGGTTTTTTGGTGTTGATTCATTACCCTCATTAGAGAGAATTCCTCAGCTGGATTTTGCACCCGCAAGAACCTGCGTATTGAAGTCCAGTACTATTTGTGGCTCATCGGTAAAGACACCATCCACCCTCTGAGTGGCTAGCAGTAATAAGTCGTCTGGGTTGTTAACGGTAAAAACATAGTTTTTTAAACCCCTGCGTTTCGCATCGGCGATCAAATCGGCCTCGAGAAAATCCAGGCAGGTGTGTAATGAGTAAGCTTTGAGAGGCCCTGTACTCGCGGCCAGATCCAAAGGAATACCGCTGAATAAAACACCGCGGCGCACCTCTGGTATTAGATGCAAGCACTCGTGCAGCTGGCGATGATCAAAAGAGGAAACAATATATTGTTCGAAGCTCGCTCCTTCGTCGCTGACGAACATTCGGATTTCTTTCGCTACCAGCGCTGCTGAGTCGGGGCCCTTGATCTCTATATTGAGTTGGGCACTGCTGCCGACTAATTCCAATACTTCCCGTAGGGTCGGAATTTTGTTGCCACAGGGTAAGGTACGCTCACGTAAAGTATCCGGGTGAAGATCGGTTATCAATTCGTTGCCGGAAAGCAGCCTTCCCAAGCGCCTATCGTGTGTAACTAGCAATTGTCCGCCGATATTCCAGACATCAATTTCAATACCATCGACGGCTAATTCCAGAGCCTGGCTTATGGCCTGCAGGGTATTTTCACTGGCTCGAAGCTGGTATCCACGATGGGCGAAGCAAAAAAGAGTGCCTGGATTCACTGTCGCTAAACTCCCCGGAGAATCTTTTGAGTCTGTCATGGAATTATGACGATGGGATGATTGGGTTACCAAAGTTTATCGGCTGCAAACTTCGGTAGGATTCGAAATATTTTGTACAGACTTAATGAATAGAAACAGGATAAAGGAAGAGGGCCCTTGGCCCTCTTTGAAAAATTGCCTGTGGAATCCCTCTATAGATTCCTATTCCCCAGCCAAGGCGCGGTAGCGCCCCCGGTGGAAAACCAGGGGTTCGCCGCCGTAAGCGCAAAACTCCAGTACCTCTCCCAATAGGATGGTGTGATCACCGCCCTCAATACATTGGGCTCGACGGCAATGGAAATAGGCGGCGCACTCTTCCAGGCGAGGTATGCCATCGGGGCCCTCTTTCCATTGAATCTGTC
Source organism: Microbulbifer sp. ABH2_005 (assembly GCF_056160005.1). NCBI lineage: Bacteria > Pseudomonadati > Pseudomonadota > Gammaproteobacteria > Cellvibrionales > Microbulbiferaceae > Microbulbifer > Microbulbifer sp. ABH2_005. Next base: position 768,485 of record NZ_JBSWWI010000001.1, read on the forward strand.
CAAATTTATCAGCCCCACGTCCGGCAAACAGGTTGGAAACGTGCTGCTGGTCAGCGCGCAGTACGTGTACGGCGAAGTGTTCGCGGGTGGTGAAGGCCTCATAGCCTAGAGACTGTTTGTCGATACTCCACAACACTAGAGCGGGGTCTAGGGATACAGAATTAAAGCTGTTGGCGGTCATTCCCGCAGGTTGGCCCTCCGAATCCCGAGTGGTAATCACTGTGACCCCGGTGGCGAATTGCCCCAGAGTATCGCGCAACAGGCGGCTTTGTTGAGGGGAAGGCGTGATAATAGGGCTTCTTTCTGTCGACATACGATGGTTGCTTGTACAAAAACTGTGCTAGCCGACCATTTTACGGCAAAAGCGTACTGATTGCGCGTCTTGCCTCGCAAGCTAGTGAAAGATGTTCGAATACTGCTATTCAAATGACTTATTGTTCATAAGTGGCGCACATTCGCTGGCGAGCCGCTCTCTCTTTGCAATTGCAGCACCTGTTAGGGCGAAGCCCAGCAGTTCCCCATGGCTATTGCGAAACTCGGCACAGACGCCTTCATTGTCAGAAGAAATTTGCCAGCTGCCCTCGGCATCTGGCTGGGGTGGGCATACGGTAGTTGGGCGCAGTGTCGTTTTAACCGCAACGGGGATAACCCCATAGCGTACAGGGCAGGGTTCACCGCTTAAAGTTAGCGCCAGTGCGCGGGCACAAGTCATTAGAGGGGCGACATAAAAGAGCTGGTGGCCTTCCAGTTCTGCACAGTCGCCGATAGCAAATATATATGGGTCACTGGTCTGTAAGCTTCGGTCGACGGTAATTCCCCGTTGAATTTTGAGTCCCGCAGTTTCGGCCAAAGTGGTATCGGCTTCCAGGCCCAATGCTGCCAGGGCAATATCAGCTTCTAATATTTCACCGTTATCGAGCTTGGCCTCAATGCCGTTTGAACTGTGACTCAGTGAACGTATGGACCTGCCCAGGTTAAAACGCACCCCATTATCACTCAGTACCCCCTGAAGATCGCGACCAGCGGCCTCTGGCAGCAGAGAGACGAGGGGCCAGTCTTGTGGGTCAACTACCGTTACGTTAAAGCCAGCTTGCACCAAATCGTTGGCAAATTCACAGCCTATGAGACCTGCGCCCATCAATAGCACCCGTTGACACCCGACGAGCGCGGTGCGAAAGCGATGGTAGTCAGTCAGGTTATTGATTCGAAATAGCCGCGCGTGGGCATCACCAGCGATAGCTGGCAGTTTGCGGCACTGGGCCCCTGTGGCCAATATCAGTCGGTCGTAATGGATGTCTGCTGTGTGGCCCCCGGCTTCCTGCCGCAGGGTCAGTGCTCTGGAATGGGGAGATATAGAAACGACATGGGTATGCACCAGAATTTGCGCGTTCAACCTGCGGGCCATTTCCTCGGCACTGGCTTGGCATAATTGCTGGGCTGTTTTGCCATGGGAAAGAGAAGCGGACAATAAGGGCTTCGAGTAAAAGGTGCCATCGTCACTGGAGATCAGCATTAGGGGGGTGGTGCGGTCGTGTTTGCGGAATTCCAGCGCCAGGTTATATCCGGCCAGGCCGGTGCCGATAATCACCAGTGGGGCCCGGATTTCCATGGGGGCCGTGGGGGCTTTATGATGGCTCGGTTCTTTGTCGCTTTTTATTTGCTCTGGTGCCGAAGACACCAGCACCATATCGAAGTCTTCCTTGCCCACACCGCATTGCGGGCAGCACCAGTCTTCCGGGATATCCTCCCAGCGGGTGCCGGGCGCTATGCCCTCTTCCGGGCAGCCCTGTGCTTCGTCGTAGACCCATCCGCAAACCATGCACTCCCAAATGCGAAAAGTGAAGGTGCTTTTATGGGATGGCGAAGGGGAGTTAGGGCTTGTTTCAGGGGAAGCTGCGCCACCTTCCGGTGTACCCAGCTCGCGCATTGAAAAATCCTGTTTACTGGCACCGCACTGGGGGCAGCACCAATCCTCGGGGATATCCTCCCAACGGGTGCCTGGAGCAATACCGTCCTCCGGCCAGCCTTTGGCCTCATCATAGATCCAGCCACAGTTTTGGCATTCCCACTGGCGATATTTAGGCATGGCACCCCCGCGTTAACTGGCAGTCTCCGGCTGTTAAGGCAGCCGGGGTTGGGTACTTATTGTTAACAGACCCTAGGCAAATATAAGGGAGACTGTAGGAGGGCGCTGCTATTCGTTATTGCCTTGGGAAATAGTGGCCAGCGCATTCTGATAAACGTCGGCGATCTCTCCGGGGTGGCGAATGGATATTCCCAGGTCGTGTACCAAGCCGTCTTTCAATCCATAGACCCAGCCGTTGACGGAGAGTGGCTGCCCTGAGCGCCAGGCGTCGCGCACGATTGTGGTCTGGCAAATATGGATGACTTGCTCAAGGACATTGAGCTCGCATAGTAGGTCAGTGCGCTGCTGCTCCTGGAATAGGTCGACCAGAGTGTGATGCTTGTCGCGCACGTCTTGAATGTGGCGCAACCAATTGTCGATCAAACCGAGCTGTTCGTTGTGTAGGGCCGCCTGTACACCGCCACAGCCGTAATGGCCGCAAACAATAATGTGCTTCACCTTCAAAATTTCTACGGCGTACTGCAAAACAGATAAGCAGTTGAGGTCTGAATGCACCACTACATTGGCGACGTTGCGGTGTACAAACAGTTCACCGGGCAGCAGGCCGACAATTTCATTAGCCGGCACGCGGCTATCTGCGCAGCCTATCCAAAGATATTCTGGTGATTGCTGCTTGGACAGCTTGAGGAAAAAGTCCGGGTTTTCCTTGCGGGTGGCCTCGGACCAGTGGTGGTTATTTTTTAAGAGATGATCTAGCGGGTGCAATGCTGTTGTATCCTGAGATGACCAATTGGACATTATGTTGGCAGGATAGCGACTTTATTCCTGCGGGCCAAGGGGGTTTGAACTAACCTCAAGGATGACTAGTTTTTAGGTTTGGGTCTTATAAAGGGAAGAATAATGGCGAGGCGAAATCACTCGGGTCCCAGCAGACGACAACGTAGATCTGTGCGTTCTGGATTTGTCGATCGGCACCGTTTGCGTATGCGACAGCTGCAGGCCCGGCGAACCCGCTTGCGTGGCTACCTCTCTAACTCTGAAGAGATAGATGTTGTTGATGCTGCGGGCGAGGTGGATATTCCACTTAATCAAGAGCTGGAAAGGGAGCCCTTGGTTTGATTTTCTCTTCTCTGTTGGATTCCAGAAAAGAAAGAAATGAGCGGAAAGCTCGACCAACTTAAATTTTGAGTATTAATCGCCAAATTATCAAAAATTTGTTTACATAGGGTCCAATGAGCCGTTGCGCGCTTTTCCAGCAGAAAAAATTTCGGAGAAATAAAAATGGCCTTGGTTACCCAGGAGACTTCCACTGCAGTTCGCGTGGTTCTGGCGAATTATTCAGACCGCCGCCATGCTGAAGACATCATTACTTTAATGGAAGAATACTCCCGTCATCCCTTTGGTGGCGGGGGTCCATTACCGGAGCAGTGCCGCAATGAATTGGTATCTAAACTCGCGGATTTTCCCGGTGCTTTCAGTGTATTGGCCTATGACGATGATAAAGCCTTAGGCTTGGTGAATTGTTTTACTGGTTTTTCGACTTTTGCGTGTATGCCCCTGGTGAACATTCACGATGTTATCGTCAGCGAGCGTGCCCGGGGGCAGGGCGTTTGTGCCGCAATGATAGATTTTGTGGCGCAAGAGGCAAAAAAGAGAGGGTGTTGCAAACTGACGATGGAGGTGTTGGAAAAAAATCTTGCGGCAAAGAATGCTTACCGCAGGGTGGGCTTCAAACCCTACACCTTAGAAGAAGAATTTGGTCAGGCAGAATTTTGGCAACGGTACCTTTGAGCTTTAGTAAATTTTGGTAAGTTTTGGGGGGACATCTAGCCACCCCTCCTCTCGATCCATTAGATACAGATTTAACAATCGTATTGCGCCTGCTGCAGTTTTTTCCTCTTGCCGATCAAGCTGGCGACTACGGCAAAAAGCGCGATTAAGGAGACGCTGATCAGCAATCCAAGTAAGGGTTGCTGTGGTTCTCTCTCATACAGCCAGCCACCGACAGCAAAGCCGATGGTGTAGCCACCGGTATGCATCAGTGACAGCAGCCCAAACAGCCTGCCGCCACGCTGTTGCGATTGGCTTAAAAGCGCGCTGTAGCCCGGCACCAAAAAAGCGACCCCCACCACAAAGATCAGTAGTCCGGCAGCGGCGAACAGGCTACCCAAGGTACTAGCTAGCAATATGGTGCCCGTGCACAGGGAGGTCACTCCTAGCATAAAACTCATTTGTGGCGCTTTGAGCTTTCGCACCAACCCCACTTGAACCAGGAACCCACAAATCGCCACCGCAGCCAACAATACGGCGGTGGTCGACGAAGCCCCCATAGCGCTGAGACCGTAAAGATCCTGAAGAGCAGGGCCCATAACCACCTGTAGCTGACCAACACTAATGGTACCCAGTAGAGCGGTGGCAAAAAGCGCAATAGCGCCGGAGGGGAGAGAAGAATTATCGGGGGATTGTACTTCCGGCACATGACTCTCTCCCTTGGGCAATCCGGCAGTTAGCAGCAGGGCACTTAACGGTAACAGGATCAACCAGGCCAACGGCCACAGTGCACCAGCCAGAAGTGCCGGCAGGGCAAGCAGGGGGCCGAGACCTCGTCCCAGATTGGCTGCCGCACTCAAGCCTGAAAGAATGGATAAGCGCTTATCCGCTTCTCCCAAGTCGATGGCCCAAGCCTGGCAGCAGGGATAGATGGCCGCGGCATTTAATCCATAAATAATTCGGCTGATCGCCAGTGCGATAAGAGCGTTGCCTTCGTCAAGATATCCCTGGGACATGGCTACTAGCAGTGCAACAAAAAGGCACTGGGCCAGTAGGGCACCGGTTAAGCCTGCGAGTAGTACTGGCTTGCGGCCAATCCTGTCACCCATTTCCCCCCAGAGTGGCCCGGCAATCATCAGGCAAAAAGTTCCCAGGGCTACAAGCCCCCCAATACTGGCCAGGCTTAGGCCGCAGCGCTCGACTATGAGCGGAATTTGAGTCAGGAGGACAACCTGGGCGGCTCCCTGGCTGGCCACCACCATATTGATTTTACGCTGGTGATTCTTTGAGCGGTTCTGGGGTTTCCGCATCCGGGGCTCCACAACAAATAAATAAGAATGCACAAAAAAGTGCGACCCTTTCCTGTGCATGAGTTCACAGCCAGATAATTTCTCTAGCAGCGGGCTTGAAGTGCGAGAAATTTACCTGCATCATAAGGCTAATGCAAACCATTCTCACTTAGATTTAGCTCAAAAAAGAATCACCACCATGAATAATCCTCAATCCGATGCGGCTAATGCCGGCTGCATTGATGGCGATGCTTTTGCTCAAAACCCAGTTATGACCGCCGGGCTTACCGAGGTCAATATGGCTGCGGAAAGAATGTCAGCCAACTGTTTCTTCAATGCGCTAATCCGGGAAACGGATAGTGCTGTCTGGCATGAGCGGACTGGCGAGCAACTCCCCGAAGGTATCAGCGTGCCAGCGGTGAGTATTCCTCTGCCCGCCAGTGGTGACGAACTCTGGTTGAATGCTTTTTACCGCAGTGAATGTGGCAGGCATCAGTTCGCCTTGCCTATGGTATGGAAAACTGCGGATGGCGTCAGCAAAGCTATTGAGCTAGCCGAAGCGGCACAGTTGGTTGCCCAGGAGCCCGCGTTTTTTCCCGGCGCTACCACAGAGTCGAGAGTGCAGTTTACCCGCCGGGTTTCGGCCAGCGTAAAAAACATGGCTCAGGCGCTGGCAGCACGCAAAACCGATACTGAAAAGCTATTTACGCAGCCGCTGACTTTTGCCGAGGCGGAGCAGGCACTTTTGTGTGGCCACTCTATTCACCCGACCCCTAAAAGTCGTGATCCATTCACTGATGAGGATGCCGAACGTTTTGCACCAGAATTTGGCAATAGCTTTGCCCTGGTGTGGTTGGGGGTGGACCTGGATTATTTACGCGGAGCCAGTGGGGCGGAAATCAGTGAAGCGCAGTTTGCCGAACTGGTCCGTGCAACAGATGCTGCTCCGGCCGCCCCGCAGGGGTTTGTAGCTATCCCGGCACACCCCTGGCAGTGGCGTCAACTTGGTGAAGATCCTCGCATTGCAGAGTTAGTTGCGAGCGGAAAAATTATTGAGCTGGGCGAAGGTCGTGAGCCATGGCGGGCGACCTCCTCACTGCGCGCTATTTATAGTGGCAAAAGCCCTTATATGCTGAAGTTTTCCCTCAGCTTGCGACTGACAAATTCGGTGCGCACCTTGCAGCCAAAAGAAATGGTGCGCGGTCTCGAAGTTTTAAAAGTTCGCAATACGCCACTGGGACAGGAGTTTGCCAGCCGCTACCCGCGCTTTCAGGTATTGGCGGAACCCGCTTATCTGATGCTTGCCGATAGCAGTGGCGAGCAGATTATAGAAAGCCTGGTAATGTTCAGGGAAAACCCATTCCTGGAATCCTCTGCAGAAAATACTTGCTTGCTGGCCACTCTGACCCAGGATCATCCCAATGGTGATCCCTGTCGGGCAGCACAGTTGGTGCAGCGTCTTGCTGAAGAGGAAAAAATTTCCACAGAAGCCGCTACCAAGCGTTGGTTCAACGCTTTTCTCGATGCAGTGATCGAGCCTTTGCTAATCGCCCAGGCCGATTTTGGCATTTTATTTGGTGCTCACCAGCAAAACCTGATTTTGTCATTTGATGGTGCTCTGCCTGTGGCAGGTTATTTCAGAGACTGCCAGGGCAGTGGCTATAGCCGTCTGGGCGAGGAACTGCTCAAACCTTACCTGCCTGATCTGGCCCAGGACAGTGAGAATGTTATTGATGAAGAGATGGCCAATCGCCTGTTTGTTTATTACCTGATTGTTAATAGCTGCTTTGGTTTGATCTGTGCGCTTTCCTCTGCGGGATTATTATCTGAGCATGCGTTGTTACGTCAGTTGCGTGAACGCCTGCAATTGCTTTATGAGGGGCAGAGACGTGACAGCAGTTGTCTGGAGTATTTGCTCACCGCCGATAAAATTTGGGCAAAAGGCAATTTTCAATGTGCGGTGATTGGTATGAATGAAACGACCACCGATGACCCGCTTTCCATCTATCACACCATGGTGAATCCACTGCAAACGGCAGTAGAAGCTGAAGCTGCGGAAGCCTGAAACCTGTGTCGATGAAAATTGAAAGGAAAGAATTATGACCAGCTCAACAGCTGCGCTTGAAATTTCTTCAGGGGAGCGCGGTCAGCTCCCCGATGGGCGCGCATGGCAAACTATTGCGGGCGGATATCGTTGCCATTCAAGTGGCGAAAATTATTTTCAGATTGAATATACACCCGGACAAGAAACTGCGCGTTTTATTCTGCTGTCCGGTGATAATCAACTGGCAGAGTTGGACCTTTGGTTCGACTGGTTTTTTTCGCTGAATGCGACACTTCAAACTATTGATATCGCAGAAGAAGATACTGTCGTAAGCCGTGTATCCCGCAGTGGCTTTTATCAGCGGACCGAGCTTTGGTATCAGGGCAACAATGGTGGCAAGTTTCCACTGCAGTGGGTGGTGAATGAGCAGGGGGTTCGTCACCCTCTCCGTGCAGAGCCGCCAAAAGGAGAGGTTTACCGTCGCCACTTCCACTCCTTGGGAATGGATTTTAGTTTGCGTCATCTGGACCCGCAGGAGGATTTGGAGCGTTTTACGGACTGGATGAACCAGGAACGCGTTGCGCTTTTTTGGGAGGAAGAGGGCGATGCCGAGAAACAGAGACAGTTTATCGACTCTGTGATGCAGGACCCCCACAAGCACCCGTTAATTGCCTGCTTTGACGATGAGCCCTTTGCCTACTTTGAAATTTATTGGGCTCTCGAAGATCGTATTGCACCCTACTACGACAGCCAGCCATTTGATCGGGGTGCGCATATGTTAGTTGGCAACCAGCGTTTTTTGGGCGGGCGCTTTGCCCAGGCTTGGTTCAATGGTGTTAGTCATTTTATGTTTCTGGACGATGCGCGCACCGAAACTTTAGTTGGAGAGCCGCGCGCAGATAACCGCGCCTTACTCAAGTATATCAACGGCACCTTTGGCTGGAAAAAAATTAAAGAGTTTGATTTTCCGCACAAGCGCGCTGCACTGGTGATGTGCAAGCGGGATGAATTTTTCCGGAGCATGGGGGGAGTATGAGCACGGATAAATACTGGAAGCAGGTCAACAGGACTCTGTTGGTAAAGTCATTAGCGGAGCTCTGCTACGAGCAGGCACTTATCGCTAAGGACGAGGGTGCAGGCCGTTACTCTGTGACTCTTAAATCAGGTGTTATTTATAGCTTTAAGGGCCAGCTGACAGTTTGGGACTGGCTGTTGATTGACGCGCAAACCATCGAGCGGCAATTTGAAGGGCAGGCATTGCCTGCAGATGATGCGGCACAGTTTTTTATCGATGCTAGCGAAGATTTAGAGGCTACTTCCAGCACACTGGGCAATTTATTGCACGAACTTGCCAATACTCTGGTTGCCGATGTCGTCCTACTGCAAAAGCGCGAAGGGATGGATGCTCAGGCTCTGGCCACATTGCCAGATGAACAATTGCAATGCCTGCTGGATGGGCACCCCAAGGCCATGGTGAATAAAGGGCGTATCGGTTGGGGAGCACAGGAATTTAATGCTTACGGCACGGAGGCGGCTCAGGGGGTTCGGCTTTTATGGTTAGCCGTTCGTCGGGATTTGGCCGTGAGTGGCAATAGCGAGCAATGGGATTGGCCACAGCTATTAGCCGAGAGCTTGGATGAGGCACAGCTGCAGCAGCTGGATCGTACTTGTAGTGAAAAAGGGGTCAGCTGGCAAGAGTTTTTGCCATTGCCTGTACATCCATGGCAGTGGCAGCATCATATTCGCCAGCATTATGCACAACAAATTTTCCGCGGCGATCTGGTCCTGCTCGGTGAATTTGGCGATAGCTACCTGCCTCAGGTATCACTGCGCACTCTGTCAAACCTTGAGCGCCCGCGCGCCTTGCATGTAAAGCTGCCGTTAACGGTATTAAATACTTCTTGCTACCGTGGGATTCCGGGCAAGTTTATGCGCTGCGGGCCGGCATTATCCGAGTGGATGCAGTCACTTTGTGATCGTGATGAGCAACTGCAGTCGCGCGGTACGGGGGTTTTACAGGAAATAGCCGGACTACATGTGCCGCACTCACATCAAGAGTCGGTTGAGGGCACGCCTTATCGTTACCGTGAATTACTGGGAGCCACTTGGCGGCAGAGTCCGGCGGGCTTGTGTGCAGAAGGTGAGCGCCACCTTTTAATGGCTGCGCTACTGCAAAAAGATGCCGGCGGTAAATCTGTGGCTGCCGCTTTGATAGAGGCTTCCGGTCTCTCTGTAGAAGCCTGGCTCACGCACCTGTTCGACGCTACGGTGGTGCCGCTTTATCACCTGCTTAGCCGCTATGGCATAGGCCTGGTGGCGCACTCACAAAATCTGACACTAGTATTGCGCGATAACAAAGTGGTGCGCGTTCTTTTAAAGGATTTCCAGGGAGACCTACGCCTTGCCCAGGGTGAGTTCCCGGACCGTGCAGACCTGCCAGAGTCTGCGGCACAGGTCCTCGATCAGCTGCCAGCGAATTATATTATTCACGACCTGTTCACTGGCCACTTTGTCACAGTGCTGCGCTATTTATCTGCCCAATTGATGACAGAGATCGGTTTGGGTGAGCTGGAGTTCTACGGCGTTTTAGCTAAGGTTTTGCGCCGCTATCAAAAATCTGCGCAACAGGATAACGCTGATATGACAGAGCGTTTCCAGCAATTTAATTTATTCCGTCCCCATATTGAACGTGTCTGTATTAATCGCGTGCGTTTGCGCCAGGGCTACGATGACAGTGCCGAGCGTCCTGTCCCCATTGTCGGTGGAGACCTGACCAATCCACTTTGGCTCGCTGAACAAGAGTCACAACAAAACCAACCTGAAACCGCTTCCGCTTTAGAGGCTTAATTATGAGTAATATCCTAGATCTCGCCGGTATCGGAGCCGGTCCTTTTAATTTGGCCGTTGCCGCCCTAATGCGGAACAAATCTTTGAGCCATCGCTTTTTTGATGCTAAAGCGGAATTCTCCTGGCACCCGGGTTTAATGTTGCCCGGCGCTATGATGCAGACTTCTTATCTGAAGGATCTGGTGACACCGGTCGATCCCACCAACCCTTGCAGCTTTCTGGCGTACCTGGTGGAAAATAAGCGTTTCTATGACTTCCTGCATGCGGAGCAGCGCACCGTAACTCGCCGTGAGTTTGCCGATTACCTGGCTTGGGCTGCGCGTCGCCTGGATTCCATTCAAATGAGTAGCCGTGTCCAAAGCGTAGTGGATAATGGTGAATACTTTGAGCTGGATGTACATGGACCCAATGGCCGCGAGCAAGTGCTTGCCAAGAATTTATGTGTAGCCGCTGGTAAAAAACCGAATATCCCAGAGTGCAGCCGCCCATTCCTTTCAGACAACTGTTTCCATGCACTGGAAATTGCCCTGCGTAATCCAGATGTCAGTGGTAAGCGTGTAGCCGTGGTCGGTGGCGGTCAGACAGGTGCAGAAGTGGTTATTAATCTTCTGAGCAAACACTGGGGTCGTCCGCAGCAGGTAACCTGGGTGTCCCGCCGCAGCAACTACTTGCCGTTGGATGAGACACCGTTTACCAATGACTGGTTTACCCCGGAATATGTCGATGTTTTCCGTCAATTGAGCCCACAGCGTCGTGAAGAAGTTGTCGCAGAGCAAAAGCTGGCTTCCGATGGTATCTCCCCGGATACTCTTAAGGAGCTTTACCAGTTGTTCTATCGCCTTGTGCACCTGGAAAAAGATGCTGAGCGAGTGGCATTAATGCCTAACCGCGAGCTGATGGATATGTCTCACCGTGGTGACTACCAGTTGCAGCTGGAAAATCACCTGCTGGGAGAGGCGGACGGAACCGAATGGATAAATGCCGATATCGTTATTTTGTGCACCGGCCTTTGCGAGGCTTTGCCCCCTTGCCTGGCGCCCTTACAGGAACATATCGCCCGTGATGCAGAGGGTCGTTTGTTACTGGATGATGCCTTTGCGGCAAAACTCAGCGGTGATGAGAGTGGTCGCCGTTTGTATTTCCTTGGCACGGGCCGTACCAGCCATGGAATTGCTGAACCACAGCTGAGTCTATCGTCCTGGCGTGCTGCGCAAGTGGTGAATGACTTGCATGGCAGTGCTGTGTATGACAACCAGCAAACCAGCAACTTTATGAAATGGATTACCCCTCAAACTCAGCAAGCTGCTGTAGCGTAAGTTTATAGGGGAAACCGTGACCGACCTTCTGGTGCCCACCAGAGAGGCCGGTCACGGAAAAACCATTTTTCTACAATCCTTCCTCTGAATATCATCGTCCCAAGTATCACTTGGCAACGTCAATAAAAATACCCATATGGTCAGTAACCGCAGCGGCTTTATTGGCTCCATTAATGCTGACCACCGTGCTTTGAGATAGATAGTCCACATTAACAATTTTGATGGTTGCAGTGTTGTAGACAGCTACATCATATTTTTGACTAGCGGTACTATTGGTGCCGGAAAAACTGCGTTGATAAGAGTCCGAAGGCGTCACCTCAGTAGCGGGGTGAGCGTCACGAAATATATTGTTTGTTGCTCGGCTAATTACTGATGGGGTAAAGCTGTTGCTGCCTTGGTTGGTGTCTCCCATCACGAGATCAATGCTACCGTGACCTTGCTGTAATAAAAATTTATTAATATTTTGGTAGAACAATGTTGCCTGTCCTTCACTTTTGGCAATGCTGTTGGGGACATGCACAAATACAGCATTCACATTACCTGTCTTTACCGCGATCCAGCCCATGCCCGAACCCAGAATCTGGTGTTGAGTGGTATTGGCAGCATGAACGCTAAAGCTGTTACAGGCTTTACCGGTAGAGCTTGATCCTACCAAATCGCCTGCGTGCTGCTGCATGGAACCCCATTCGCTATGGGCTCCATCCATTTCGCCATATACCAGCAGGTCACAAGGTTTCCTGAGTGAGCGATAGAGATGTTGGTGGGTTTGCCGCGCCTTACCTTCAATCATGCTAAGAAACTGACCGTTATTGTGTTGGCCTTTGGCCATATAACCTTGTGGTGCTTGAGCAACCAACTGGGCTGGGCCACAGATCGGAATGTGGGGTTCCAGGCTTTCGGCTGTTGGCATTACCAAAAACCAGGGGCTTTGTTGAGCAGCTTGGTGATTGTGGGTGACGCGAGTGAAGTGTTGGCTATTGGAGGCACTCACACCACGATTGGTACTGGCGTTAGAGTTAATGGATTGGTAGGCAAAGGTTGGCATATCGGCTACTCATTTTTATTGAATCGTCGAATCAGATTTATTCTTTAATACCGTTTCTTAATAAGAAAAGCCAGCCTTCTTTGTAAATATGGCTTGGTAGGTCCAGGCATTTGTCGCTAAAAATTGGCGCGATATTATTTTTTAACTCAGGATTTCTGACTGATCTTCAAAGCGTTTATGACGGCTAAAAAATCGCTTTCAGGTTCTGGTGGTAAATATCGGACTTAACTTCTGTGTTTTTTAATCGCAATTAAAGTAATCGTTTAAAAACACTGCTCGGCCTTTGAGATTGTTTTTCCTGTTTCCAAGCTTGTCATTAACTTGGAGTTTATTAACGAATTATTTCAAAGGCTGATTTTTTTATCAGTTATTTCTGTATTTCCTCTGGAAATGGTCTAGGTGAGAGCTGAGTGGTCTCCGTAAATCCTCAAGTTCTTCGTTTTGATAGCGTTGGGATATATCTATTTTAAAACCCCTTATTTGTGATCATAACCTCTTAAAAAAACTATAAATATATAGCTGAATAAAGTGCCAAAGCCGGTGTGCCCAATACTCCTTGTGCAATACTTTTTGGGTACTGAACCATTGGTCTAGTGCATGCAGTGAGCAGGGAGGAAATCTGTAATGCGTTTGAACTCAACCCTTGCACAAGGGCGTTATCACTACAGCTGCGACGGACGCGAAATGCCCGTACAGGACAGCTGGCAGTTGGGCTTTGACGCCCAGGGGCGCCGCTCTCTGGTCAGTCAGAGGCTGGTGGGCGATCAGGGCTTCGGCATAGAGGTCTTTGCGCTCTTAAGTAATGGTTTGGTGAGTGAGTGCCAAGTGAGCTGGCGCGATGAGGTTGACGAAGTCACTGCCCAGTATCATTTATGCTCTCCTGAGAGACACTCTCCCCGTTTAGGTGATGAAATAAAGGCAAGCTGGAGTGGGCCCAATGGCCCGCAGGAATTGCGGGTAGGTGGTGATAACCGTCTGCTGTTTCCTCTGATGCGAGTTTTTATGGGGCCGCTATTGAAAACACTGATAAAACACCCAGCAGGCCTAGAGGTCGTCTCACCGGATATTGTGGACCCCTCTCAGCGGGGCAAATTATTGTCCCCAAGGGTGAGTCACCGCACAGCACGAATTATGGCAGGAGACCAGGCTAGCCAGCGCACCCAGGACCTGGGTTCGGATATTAGCGGTTATATTTATCAGGGCGATGAAGCTGAGCGGGATGCGCACTGCTATGTCGATAATCGTAGTTTGCTGGTTGGCTATGATTGGCCTTCCAGCACTGGTCGCCTGTGGCAGGTTCGGCTCAGAGACCTGGAGTGGTCCCCCAGTCTAACCAGCCTGCTTTTTTAATATCCCTTCTCTTTTCTGTGGTTGTGTTCACTTAGGCTGAAGTTTGTGAACACAACTGAATTATCAGTCCAGTGAATAATGAATATTGATTGACGTCTCATTCATCCTGAAAAACTTTCAGGGTTTCTACGACTTGTGAAAATTATCCCCAAATGCCTTCCGTCCCCAGCGTTTTGAACTTTTAGTCTCCAGTGGGCATCCTAGTCAACCGCCCGTAACAGATCTTTGAGAAAGTACTGACAAATTTATACGGCGGGATTTTTTCAGAACCGCAGTGTAAGCTTGCGTCACTATTGTGCTAATGGGGGAGCCATTTTGCCTTTTATCAAATCTAATTCCCGTTGGGGGATGCCGCTGGCGGTCGCCTTATTTGTGACTTCACAGTTACCCTTTAATGTCGCTCTGGCCAGTATCGATGAAGAGACAGAGGTAGAGCTCAAGGAGCTGGATAAAGCACCGGAAAAACAGCAGGAGCAGTGTTTGCAAGAGCAACTGTTAATTTCTTCTGCTGAGACCACTCTGAGGGAGATTCGCTTGCTCTGTGCTGACCGGGTCAGGGCTCAGCTGGGTCTGGAGGAGGATTTCTTTGAGGTCGATCCGGTGGTGGAGGAGTACTCAGAGGAACTGCCCACGGATAAGGTCCTGCTCGGTGGCCGTGCCCAAGCTATTCGCGATGCTGCCAGCAACCCCTTTACCCTGGCCTCCCATAAGACCAACTATATATTGCCATTTACCTATAACCCGTCTCCCGAGAAGGGCGGCTTGTCGGATTATGAAGGTGAAGGTAAAGACCTGGATAATATCGAGGTGCAATTCCAGCTGTCGGTGCAGGTACCTGTGTGGCGGGGCTTCCTCGGCAGTGCCTCATTTATGAGTGTGGCCTACACCAACCGCAGTTTTTGGCAGGCCTATAACTCCGATAACTCATCACCCTTTCGTGAAACCAACCACGAACCGGAATTGATTCTTACCTGGCTCAATGATTGGAGTTTGTTTGGCTGGCAAAATGTGGCGAACCAGATCGCCTTCAACCACCAGTCCAACGGCCGCAATGAACCCTATTCCCGAAGCTGGAACCGGGTATACGCTAACTTCCTGTTTGAGAAGGATAATTTTTCCGTTGGCATCAAGCCCTGGTATCGACTCCCGGAGGATCGTGACGATGATGACAACCCGGATATAGAGCATTACATGGGACATTTTGAGCTGGGTGGGCGCTACCGGGATGGCGATCACACCATAGCCGTTATGGTGCGCAATAATTTGCGCTCAGATAACCACGGTGCGTTTGAGCTCACCTGGGGCTTCCCCCTTGGTGACCGAGTGGATGGCTATATTCGCTACTTTAACGGTTACGGAGAAAGCCTGATTGACTACGATGAGTCAGTGCAGACTCTTGGCTTCGGTTTCACCCTGGCTCAGGGGTTCTAGCCCCTGTTAAAGGATGAGTCAGAAGTGGGTCAGGGAGAAGTGGTTCAGGGAAGGGACCGATGGGATTTGAAGACAGTTACCGACTCAGTGCGCATGCGGTGATTACCAATGATGCGGGGGAAGTCTTACAGTTGCTGGCAACATATGCCAATCGCAGCTGGGGGCTTCCCGGTGGTGCCCTGGACCCGGGAGAGACTATCCACGAGGCTCTGCGGCGAGAGTGCCGTGAGGAGTTGGGCCGGGAGGTGGGTATCGAATATCTCAGTGGTGTCTATTACCACAAGGTCTACAACTCCCATGTTTTTATTTTTCGCGCCCGCTTCACCGATAGAAGGCACATCACCCTATCTAGTGAGCACTCAGAGGTAGCCTATTTTCCCCTTGAGCGCCTCTCCGAGGTGCAGCGGCAGAGAGTCAGGGACTGTCTCGAGTTCGATGGCGTTGTTCGCAGCGCAAAGTTCTAACTTTATCCCCTTCCTTGGCAATAGATCTGGTCGGTCAGCACGCTTTTGGCGATTTTCGCCAAAAGCACTGACATCGCGGAATTCCCTAGTTCTCTCTATTAGTATTTGCCCCCTGGTTTTTTACCCAAGAACTCCAGATTCTCCGCTATTGCCGGGGGACTTAATAAAAGTTAATAAAATCAAACAGTTGAATAATTAAAGCAGCGGCCCTCGAGAAGTTGCGGGCTATGCTGGTGGATAAGAATATGGGTTTGGACATGAAGATGCCTGAATTGGGCAACCTGAAGCACAGCGCACAGAAGCTGGAATGCCACGTAGCGCTGGTGAGCGCAGACAGCAAATTGGCGGGAGACTGGGTTAGCGCCCTCAACAACACCGCAGCTCTGCATGAGAATCCCTTCGGCCTGGTTTTTGAGGCGGTGGTTCCTGCGGAGGTTGAAAATCTGGCGCTGCAGGAAGGCCGCCTGCAAGCGATGATCGTGGATGGTGGCACTGATGCTCAGGGGCTGGAGGCCGCTGATATGCTTGCCGACCAGATACATGCACTTCGTTCCCAGCTCAATATTTTTTTGGTGGCCCAGAGTGATGTCGCTGGCGGCACACCTTTGGCGGGTAAGAGTGGCGTTAAGTCACTGGCCAGTCTGCGCAGGCGTTTTGATGAGTTGTTTGACCGCCGGGAAGGCAACTTTAACCACATGTTCCGCCTGGTGCAGGCGTTTATTGCCCGTCGAGCCTCCACACCTTTTGCCGATACCCTGAAAGAATACGTTTTCTCCGCACGTGACGCCTGGCATACCCCCGGTCACTCTGGTGGCGATAGTCTGCGCAATAGCCCCTGGGTGGGGGATTTCTACCGTTTTATGGGCGAGCACGTCTTCAATACAGACTTGTCTGTTTCGGTGCAGATATTGGATAGCCTGCTGGAACCGCACTCGGTAATCCAGGAAGCACAGGATCTCGCGGCCCAGGCATTTGGCTCGCGCCATACCTTTTTCCTGACCAATGGCACCTCCACCGCCAACAAAGTAGTGATTCAACAGATCCTCGGTGGGGGCGGTAAGATTATTGTCGACCAGGCCTGCCACAAATCGGTTCACCATGCGATAGTGATGAACCGCTGTGAGCCGGTCTACCTAAAGTCGGTGTTGCACCCAGAATTCGGCATTTATGGTCCGGTGAAGCGCTCTGATATTGAGGCGGCCCTGGATGAACACAGTGATGCGCGTCTATTGGTTATCACCTCCTGCACCTACGACGGGCTGCGTTACGATCTGAAGCCCATCATCGATTACGCCCACGAGCGCGGGGTTAAGGTGCTGGTCGATGAGGCTTGGTTTGCCCACGGTTTCTTCCACCCGGAACTGCGTCCGACAGCGCTCGAGTGTGGCGCTGACTACGTGACCCAGAGTACCCATAAGATGTTGTCGGCCTTCTCCCAGGCCAGCATGATTCATGTGCAGGACCCGGACTTTGACGAGTTCCGCTTCCGCGAAAACCTGAACATGCACGCTTCCACCAGTCCGCAATATGCAATGATTGCCAGTCTTGATGTAGCCCGCAAGCAGATGGCAATGGAGGGTTACGGGCGCCTCAAGCAGTGCCTGCAGATGGTGGAAACCCTGCGTCGCGCAGTGAACGAAACAGGCGTATTCCGCGCCCTGACTCGCGACGACCTGATTGCCGAGCCCCTGTCTGGCGACAACATCCGTCTGGACCCCACCAAGGTAACGATCGATATTTCCCGCAGTGGCTACTCGGGCAATGAAATGCAGATCAAGCTGTTTGACCAGTATGGTATTCAGGTGGAAAAGACCACCTACAATACCATCACGGTATTGGTAACTCTGGGGAGCACTGAGAGTAAATTGCTGCGTCTGATTCACGCGCTCAAACAGCTGGCGGGCAATACCCATAAGCGTATCCATGTGGGTACACCGCGTCGTTTGCCTGAATTCACCCGCTTTACCTGTCTGCCAGCGGATGCCTACTTTGCTGAGACAGAAGAGCTACCATTGATGGATAACGGCGTTAACGCTACGCAGAATCTGGTTGGCCGCACCAGCGCTGATGAGATAGTGCCTTACCCGCCGGGTATTCCAGTACTGGTTCCCGGGCAGGAAATTTCCGCACAGATCGTGCAGTTCCTACAGCAGTTATTACAGGGGCAAAATACCACGGAGATTCACGGTCTGATTTTCCGCTCCGATGAACCCATGCTGCGCGTGGTTAAGGATGTGCCAGGCATTGAAGAAGTCAAAGACAAGAAGTCCGGTGCTAAAAAGACTAAATAAAACGATATGAGCTATCCGGCATGGAGGCCGGTATGTTTGATCAACCAAGGACGGTATTGCTTGCTGGGGCTTCGGGCGGTTTGGCTCGTGCAATAGGCGCTGAAATAGTTCGACGCTATCCCGATATTACACTGGTAACTTTGAGTCGCGCCGCTATGGATCGGGTGCCGGGGCATGCCGGGGAGCGTCGGCACCTGGCGGTTTCCCTCGCTGATGAGCACTCTGTTAAATCCGTTGAGACCTTTCTCTCTGAGTTTTCCTCTCCGCCCGACTGGGTGATTCATTGCTGTGGGCTGTTACACGATGCATTCCATGGCCCGGAAAAATCCCTGGCTCAATGTGAGGATGATTGGTTGATACAGTCCATGCGAATCAACCTTCTGACTCACTTGCACCTGGCCCAGGCTCTGGACAGGAAGTTACTGCGAAAGCAGCCGCTGCTGTGGGCATCCCTTTCAGCCAAAGTGGGGAGTATTGGTGACAATGCTCTAGGGGGTTGGTATAGCTACCGTTTCAGCAAAGCAGCGCTCAATATGCTGGTAAAAAACCTATCTATTGAATGGGGGCGCCGTTTGGAACAGAGTTGTGTGGTGGCAATCCATCCGGGAACGACGGATACGGCACTTTCGAAACCATTCCAAAGTAACCTTGCTCCGGGCAAATTATACAGCCCGGCACTGAGTGCCGGGCGTATTGTAGATGTACTGCAACAACTCGCCCCTGCCGATAGCGGTAACCTGTTTTTTTGGGATGGTAGCCGCTTACCCTGGTAGGTAATCAGGGGCTCTCAAGCCTGGCCAGGTGTTATCGTCTGTTATTCGCGGATATCCGCTGTTGGCCTGGTCAGTGGTGATGTAATAGCGTATATAGCGTTGATTTTTCAGGAAGAAATAAGCGCGAAACGTGTTCCACTGGTGGGCCGCCGTAATCTTCGTAGCATAGGCGCCGAGCCCCGGCCAAGTATTGTCATTGATAGGTTTTGGGTGACCACTGTCAAGCCGATCATCTTCCAAGTCATAGCGCAAATAATTTCCCTCCTCCAGAAAAAAATAGACTTTGCTATTCGACCACTTCAAGGCTGCACGAATTTTTGACGCGTAGGAAGCCATACCTGGCCAACTATTGTTATCCACGAGTTTGGGGTAGCCGGAGTCCACCTGATCATCATTGAGGTCGTAACGCAGGTAACCTCCATCGCTTAAGAAGAAATAACCTTTATCACTATTGGCTTTAAAGGCAGCGACAACCTGATTGGCATAATCTTCTAATCCTGACCAACTACTGTTATCTGTTGTACGTGGATAATCATTTGCGGTTTTGTCTAGAATTTTGTTATAGCGAACATAATGGTTGTCTCCACGAAAGTAGTATGCACGCGAGCCGTTCCAGTCAAGACCGGCAATAATCTCCGGGGCGCTTTTACGCAGAGCGACTGGGGTATCGTTATAGACGAGTACATAATCTAGAATGCCCTGAACGCCTGTGTAGTCAGTCCAACTCCGTGTACTAGCGTCTACTACATCAATAAGTCGATCGTTCTGATAGATTTCTACTGGGCCGCTACCTATGAAATACCAATTGATGGATATATTACTGGCCGACATTAATTTACGCGTGCCAGGGCTGTGCCAATCAATGGATTTCCATCCAGTTTCCAGGTTGTCTGCAGATCGATACCCATAAAACGCAGTATTGTAGGGCTATCGACGTTTGTGCCGAATAGCCATAAATACCATCGAAGTTTTTATTATGGATATCCTCAACGTAATCGCTGTGCTCAGAATTTAATGGTTGGTTACTACCAATAAATATAGTTTTCTCATTGACCGTCTGTAATCCATGATCACAGCCCAGGGTATCGCGACCATGGTCTGTGGTTACCAGCACCAGCCATTCTTCTCTGCTAGCAATGCGCGAATCTACGGCATCTAACAGCTCACAAAGTTTTGTATCACTCGTCTGAATACTTTCGTTATAGCGATCGCCAAAACAGGAACTGTGACCGGCACCATCGGGATCATCCAGATGTAGGAATAGAAAATCCACATGCCCAGAAGAAATTTCCTCTATAGCGTGTACGGTAAAATCCGCACCGGAAAGGCCACTAAAAACCAAGCCTGCCTGCTCCTGATCTGCGGAGAAGAAGTTGCTATTAATGTGGATAAAGATTATTTATCCATTTTGCCTTCGGCGCATCTAAAGTATGCACTCTCAGAAGAGAGTTATCTCAGGTTTGCACTAACTAGAACCTTTGCAAGACCAGATTTTGGTGATCTCAATCCAGGTGGTTACTATGCCGGGCAAGATAATGAGTTTATAGGTGGTAATCCAGATCTTGAACCCACTTACTCCTGGAACTTTGATGTGTTGTACGAATATTATTTCAACAATTCGGGGGTATTATCTGCGGGTCTTTTCTATAAAGATATTACTGATCCAATTTTTACAGATGTGAAAGAGGGAGCGTATAATGGGGTTTCTGGAGTTGAGGTTTATAGCCCGGATAATGGTGATAATACCTCGCTGAGAGGCTTGGAGTTTAACCTGGTTCACAAGTTAGATTTCTTGCCAGGATTCCTGTCCAATATTGGGGGGCTCAGCAAATGTTACCTTAATGGATTCAAAAATGCATATTCCGGGTCGAGATGAATCTGTACCAATTTCTCGTTAAGCCGGTTTATTGCATAATCTCTCATACCTATTATGACGACGGTGCTTTTTTCCATTCGCCTGACTCAAAATCGTAAGGGCGAGTATATTGAGGAGCATGATGCCAATAAAAATGAAGATCAATACTATGGGCCTTATACTAGCCTGAATATGAGAGCAAATTACACGTTGAGTGACAAGCTGGTTGTCTTTGCTGAAGCCTTAAATCTTACTAATGAACCATTAACTTACTATATAGGTGATAAAGATAGATCCAAGCAGGTAGAGTATTGCGGAGTTTGTGGACAATTGGTTTTTCGCTACAGTTTTATAGCCGAACGTTTTACTTTTTAAAAAAACAACTCGTCTGTTGGCGAGTTGTTTTTTTTGAGCTTGCTTAATTATTTATTGTAAGTGGATCACCTCGTCTGAGTAGTGTTTCGATATCTATACCTATTGGTAGGCTTCCACTACTATGGGCTCCTCTTGTTTCCAGCCTTGAACGAATAAAAGCATCACTGACAGACTGATTACCAGCTTGCAGTAGTAGGTGTGTCTGCATTGTGATTGCCATTTTATCTACAATACCGCGTGCTCTGTATTCAAATTGATCCAAGTCGGAAAGCTCTTTTTTTAGAGAATCTACTGCTTTGTCGAACCGGACATCAATACCAATGCTTATTGCCATTTCATCCAACCAGTGGTTAACCACACTGGGTGTTTTCATGATAGCCCGCAGTACATCAAGGGCCTGGATATTACCGGACCCCTCCCAGATAGCATTAATTGGCGCATCTCGGTAGAGACGGGCGGTGATAAAGTTCTCAATAACTCCATTCCCGCCCAAACACTCCATAGCCTCATAGGCGTGATGGGGGCTGCGCTTGCAGATCCAATATTTGCCGACTGCCGCTCCCAGTCGGAGTAGCATTTGTTCATGTTCTTGATCCTCATGGTCCATCGCCCTAGCCATACGCATTGTTAGGGCAACAGATCCCTCAAGCTCTAATTGAAGGTCCGCAAGGACATTTTGCATTAGGGGGTGGTCTATTAGCTTTTTCCCAAAGGCTTCTCTTTGTGCTGCGTGATAAATTGCTTGCACTACGGCCTGTCGCTGGCCCCCAGAGGATCCGACCATACAATCAAAACGTGTGATTGCTACCATCTTGATGATTGCGTTGACCCCACGGCCCTCCTCACCCAGTAGCCACCCCAAAGCACCTCGCATCTCAACCTCTGATGAAGCATTGGATACATTACCTGACTTTACTTTGAGCCTTTGGATTTCCAGTGGGTTTTTGCTTCCATCCGGACGCCATCTGGGAACCAGAAAACAGGAAAGGCCTCCAGGCGCTTGAGCCAAAATCAGAAAACCATCACACATAGGCGCAGACATAAACCATTTATGGCCGAGAAGCTCGTAGGTACCATCCCCCGTAGGGACGGCAGTGGATGTGTTTGCCCGTACATCCGAGCCTCCCTGCTTCTCAGTCATACCCATGCCAATAGTGAGGGAGTGTTTTTCAAAGTATGGGCGGTTACTGCCATCGTAGCCGCGACTGAGAATCTTGGGAATCCACTCCTCCGCTATCTCTGGATTTAATTTTATCGAGGGGATAGAGGCAAAAGTCATTGTTATAGGGCAGCCGTGACCCGCTTCAAGTTGGCAATGTAAATAATTCTTTGCTGCTCGAGCTACATTGGCCCCATTACGGGGGGCGCTCCATGGAGAGCAGTGTAGGCCCTCTGATAAAGCAAGTTGCATAAGTTGGTGGTAGGACGGGTGGTAGCGAACCAGATCTATGCGGTTACCGGTTCGATCATGGCTTTCAAATATTGGCTTGAACTCATTGGCAGCATAGCCCCGCTCTATCATTTCAGGTCTTCCGCAAACCTCACCATAACGCTGCAAATCATCCTCAGCCCAATGACCACCATTGAGGTGCACTGAATCAATTAGAGCTTGATCGCCAGCATACAAGTTGTGTCCACATAGGGGTGGGGTTTGATTGTTTACGCGATGAGTAGTTGCATGGGCTGAGGGGTGAAGTTGATCGCTCATGATCAGGGCCTCTAGGGTTTACAAATATGAGGGGTAAGGTCTCTAGGCTCGGTCTATTTGGTACAAATTTGCCAGTTTCCCGATGAAATTAATGATCAGATACTACCAATGTAAAACTATAAAACAGTCTACCTTTGTACGTTATTTAAACACTGATCGATTTCGATGAGATATACAATGAGCATGAATAATTTTTGATTCAATTAAACTCGTATGTGGTTTATTCAAAACAATATCGTTTTCTTTATGAGAAACATATTCTTTATTTGAAAGTAGTTGGATAGATGTCTTTTCAATTTTTTTATGGTTTGGCTTGTGTCGGTAAGCGGGGGCATTCTGATGCTCCAGGTGGAAATTTTCGGCTACCTTTTAGTTAAAATAAATCCATTAAATATGCGGATTAGTACAATTTTTTTGCTATTTCTATGCTCTAAAAATACTTTTAGCTTTATACAAAAGCATGCCCTCCGGAGATGTAATCCTGTGAAATTGTAGTACCTTTGTATTAAAAAATGACTTTTGTCTTATTTGTTGGCACACTTAAGATTGAATTTTTGTTATCTGCTTCACTACCTGTTGCAGTGTTAGGGTTGATCGAATAGATTTAGCTCATACCAAATATGCTACGGACAGAAAATAATAAAAAAGTAAGAGAACGTCAGATTAAATCTTAAAGGTATGTGTGTTGGGGGAACCCAGATGAATTTGCATAAGGATTATGCACGTCTCAAAGTTGTTTCACCGGAAAAAGTTTGTAAGGGGCCGGCCGTTGCTTTCTTAACTTCTTCGGTCAACTTACAGAGTTCAATTTTTGCGGGACATATTGAGGAAGAGTTTAATACGAGATGTTCTATCGTACAGCGTACCCCATCTTTTTCCATTGATGGGCTAAAAGTTGATTATTTATTGCTAGACTGCGTGGGACTTTTGAAGTCAGATCTTGATCATTTATTGCGAGACATTCACGCCTCTATTAATCCGCCCAGCATTATTCTTTTAAATGTTGATGACCCTAATGAAGTTGACTTTGTCCTACATTGGGAGAGAGTGCTCGGGCTCATGCCAGCTAGGTCTGAACCTGGTGTCATAATGGAACGGTTAGGGAGGATATTCTCTGGAGAGTATTGGTTTCCTAGAGAGGTATTACATAATTTCCTTCGGCAGCACAGGCGTCCCAAAAGGTGGATGAGTTCCTCCTCAAATCTCACTCAAAGGGAGAGGCAGATATTGGAGCTGATCTGCGAGTGTCGAACGAATGCTGATATTGCTGAAGTCTTATGTGTCAGTGAACACACTGTAAAAAGCCATTTGTATAAAGTTTATAAGAAGATTGGTTGTAAGAACAGGCTGGAAGCAAGTAGTTGGGCAAGTCAGAATTTGTGATATGGAAAAAATTTATTTATTTTGCTTTAAGCTTCTATTGGTTTTTTCTTTAGGGGGCTTGCCAGTCTCATCAATTTCTCAGGAGTCAGTACTTTCTGAGAGCGAAGAGTCCATTCTTACTGGACTAGTTATAGATAATACAGTGAGCGGTATTGGGCATGAGTTTGCACGCTCCCTTTCTCTTTATATTTCGTCCAATCTATCAGACTTTGATTATAACCTTACTGTTCATGAGAGGCCCTCTGCGAGATGGGGTAGTGTTGTATGGGTAGATTATGAAAATAAAGAAGTATTTAGGACTGTTATCTATCCAGGTCGAAGGCGTTTTGGTCAGGTGGTTGAGCAAGCTGTTGCTCAAATAAACAACAATGTTAGGCAGCAGAGACTGCAGGCATTATTTTCACAAAATTTAGATTTGGCCGGGGAGGAGCTGTAGTGAGGTTCTCATTACTTTTGGTTGCTATTCTGTTGTCTACTTCTGTTTCTGCGACAGAGCTTATATATACCCCAGTAAACCCATCTTTTGGAGGTAACCCTCTCAATGGTAATTACTTATTAAACAACGCCAGTGCACAGAATAGTAAGAAGGATCCTAAAGCAGGGAAGTCGCCTTACTCTGATTCATCATCACTCGATAGATTTACAGATACCCTTGAGTCAAGACTGTTATCTCAGCTGCTTACTGATGTCGGCAATGGGAATGACGGTACTTTGGTAACTGATGATTTCATTGTAAATATACTCGATGTAGATGGTACTTTGACTATAACTATTACAGATGCTGTCACAGGAGAGCTTTCTGAGATTGTAGTCGTTGGCCTAAATCCCGGTAACTGATTTAATTGGCCAGCGGATGGTTTGTTTTTAGGGGTGGTGGTGATGGCGGTGAGAATAATATTTATAGTTTCTGTTCTACTTTTGAGTGGTTGTACTTTTTTTCAAGGTGCTGGTGAGGCCTTATTTGGTCCTGGTGAACAGAAAGCCACTCTAACGGATAGAATGAGTACTTATGCGGATCTATTGAGTCTGCCACCCCCTAGGGGAAAGATTGTGGTAGCTGTTTATGGCTTTAGCGATCAAACTGGTCAATATAGGCCAGCTCCATCCAGCTCTTTCTCTACTGCCGTAACACAAGGCGCTGCCTCAATGCTTGTTCAAGTGCTCAATGAGTCAGGTTGGTTTGTCACTCTAGAGCGGGAAGGTTTACAAAACTTGCTTACTGAACGGAAAATAATTCGAGCAGCTATCAAAGAGCAAGAATCTTCAGCACCATTCGAACTGCCATCCTTAATGTCCGCCAATATAATGTTGGAGGGCGGGATAGTCGCCTATGATACCAATATTAAAACTGGTGGTGCTGGTGCCCGTTATTTCGGGATTGGACTCAATGAACAATATCGAGTAGATGAAGTTACTGTTAACTTACGCGCAGTTGATGTTAGAACTGGTAGAGTTTTAAATAGTATCCTGACAAGTAAAAAAATTCTATCAAGGCAAATACAGGGTGATGTTTATACATTCGTGGAGTATAAGCGATTGCTAGAAATTGAAGCAGGGATGACGACCAATGACCCCGCTCAGCTTTGTGTTCTTTCTGCGATTGAGTCAGCAGTCATACATTTAATCGCCAACGGTGTAACCAACAATTTATGGGCAATGCAAGATGTTAATGAATTCCCTAGCTCTGTGCTGAGTGAATATGCAGATGCTACTGTGAAAATACTTTAAATAATTTTCGATTATTTTTCTTTTATATCTGTCGGCTATATTTTAAGAAAGCTTACGCTCTTTTACTTTTAGGAAATATTTCCTTGTGTTTGAGCGTAAGTTTGTGTAATTTGTGCGGCTTCCCATCTGGCCTCTTGTTGGCCTCTTGTTGGTCTCTTAGAAAATCCTCTTAATCATCAAGAGTCTCATACAAAAGTCTTAAGATTTTCGCATTATTTTTAAGAAAAATATTCTTTCTTCTGATTTATTGTCCCTTCTTATATTTCTATAGTTGTCTCCGGTGGGCGAAGTCGCTCTTGCTTCAATTTCACTAAGGGAGATTTGGGTGGGCGCTATCAAGGCGAGTTTTTATTTTTTACTCCTGCTGGTTACCTGTATTCCCGCTGTTTGGGCAGGCGATTTGGATGGCTACGATGAGCTGTCCTCTGGTCAGGGGACGCTGGATCTTATGTTACAGCGTGATGAATCTATTACGGGCCAACTGACTGAAGTTGTTCAGAGTGGGGACTATAACGTTGCCGAAGCATCCCAGTTTGGACAGTACAATCAAGTTTTTCTGGTTCAAGAAGGCTATTCGAATGAAGCTGTAATTCAGCAGGCTGGTGAATATAACTACGCTGCCATTTCCCAGTCTGGTGCTTATAACCAGGCAACAGCTATTCAAAATGGAATAGATAATATTGCCCTCATCAATCAGGTGGGTAATGCCAATTCAGCCAATATCATCCAAAACGGAGATGGGCTATTTGGATTTGTCGCGCAGTTCGGTGACAACCATGCAGTGCAAGTAGTTCAATATGACTAAAGCACTGTTTCTTTTTGTTCGTATTTGTTTATTTAGTCTGATGGAGATGCATAAATGAAAAAGCTTTCACTTGCTGCTGCGATTGCAATGCTTGTTGGTGCTGGGCAGGCCATGGCCGATAGTAATTATGGTGATCAGTTACAGACTGGCAATAATAATGCTGCAGACATTTACCAAATGTTTGAGTCCACCAATAACGCTGCTTACCAATGGCAAGAAGGTGACGATAACCGCGCTAATGCAAGCCAGTCTTCAGCCGATGCTAACTATATTGACCAGACCCAGGTAGGTAACCGCAACTATTCTGAAACTGATCAATATAATCAAAATGGCTCACAGGCCTATACTTACCAGCAAGGTGAGGGTAACCAAGGTGTTATTCACCAGTGGGATGGTGCGAGAAACACAGCTTACGCTACTCAAATTGGTAGTGAAAACACCATGCACCTGGATCAGTACACCGAGGCTAATGACAATACCCTTGATGCAGTTCAAGACGGTAATGACAATATGGCCGCCCTGCAACAAGATGGCAACGGCAACTTGTTTGTCAGCACCCAAGCAGGTGAAGGCAACAGTGTTTGGAGCAGCACTTGGTACAGCTCGGCAGATGGCTTCTTAGGTGGTCAGGTAGGTGAAGGTAACGTTGGCTTCGTCTATCAGGGCGGCGTGGAAAACACGGCTAACCTGGTACAGACTGGCGATTACAATTACTTGGATTTATCCCAGGATGGTGCCAATAACGTTACCACTATTGCCCAGACTGGTACCGGTAACTCCAGCGCAGCCGGTCAATACGGCGATGCCAACGTGATGACTGTTACTCAGAATGACACTAATAACATCGGTGATATGTATCAGTATGGCAACAACAATGCTGCTACTTTGGTACAAAATGGTGACCTAAACTGGACTGAGTTCTCCCAGTCAGGGGACCTAAACGTAGCAACCATTGACCAGTCTGGTAGCGCTAACTCAGCCTTCGGCTATACCGATGGCATGGCCAATACGCTAGATATTGATCAGGCCGGTGAGCTGAACCTGGCTGAAATCCACCAAGACATGGGGGAATTCAACTTAATGGTTGTATCTCAAACTGGCTTTGAGCATGGTGCTCACCTGGGACAATCTGGTAGCGAAAACGCTACCTTTGTTACCCAGACAGGCAACTTCAACATGGCGAGTGTCCACCAGATGGGTAACGGCAATATGGCTGCAGTTTCCCAAAACTAATACGCTATAGCGACTGTTGTCAGTACCTCTCCCCGTTTAGGGGAGGGGTTTTTTATTGGTCGAATATAAAATCCAACTTTCGCTTGTTTGAACAGCTCTTTGCCTAGATGCTTCTTTGCCCGCTCAGATTAAGAGTGAGTTCCAGGAGACCATTCCATGGGGACTGGTATTTACTGCCACCCTTAATTGAGGAATCCACAGCTCTGGCTTTTAGCAGAAGAGCCTCCAGTTTGTGGGGCGTTAAGCGGGATAACGCAGCTTGTATGAGTGGTTGGCGCTTTTTTATACGAACCAGTCTTGCTATGGGCTGCCCTTGGTTGAGTTTTTCACCTAGCTCTAACAGTGAGCGTATCTCTCTTGTCAGGGCCCAGAGTACCACCGGTGGCTCAATACCTTCTGCGCGTAAACCCTGCAAAGTCTTAATCGCTTTTTCAGGCTCTCCCGCCAGTGCCCGGTCAATTAGGTCAAAAACACTATAGCGAGCAGAGCTGGTAACACTCTGTTCCAGTTGCTCAACAGTTATTGTTGCGCCGTCATTATTTAAAAGCTTAAGCTTTTCGATCTCCTGGCTGGCAGCAAGTAGATTGCCCTCTACCCGTTCAGCTAGAATTTTTATAGCTTCCTTCTCGGCGGTTAACCCCGTGGCATTCATTCTTTGGCTAATCCAGTGTGGCATCTCCTGGGCGCTGACCGGCCAAATTTGTACCAGCACACCTTCCTGCTCAAGGACTTTAATCCATTTACTATTGAGCTGAGACTTATCAAGTTTGGGCAGAATCAGCAGTAATATTAAATCCTGGCTGGCAAGCGAGGAAAATTCCTGCAAGGCTTTGCTACCCTTATCCCCTGGCTTGCCACCGGGTGCGCGCAGCTCAATAAGTTTTTTTTCCGCAAACAGGGACATATTTCCGGCTGAGGCAAGTAATAATCCCCAATCGAAATTGTGTTCAGCATGAAGAAGTTCGCGCTCGCCAAAACCGTTTTTTTTTGCTGCCGCACGTATTTGGTCGCAACACTCCTGTACAAGGAGTGGTTCATCGCCTGAGATGATATAAACCGGCGCCAGCCCTTTTCTAAGCTGCTGGGAAAGTTGTTGGGGGTTGATACGCATGGCGGAGCTACCTAGTAGCTCTTGTCTTGCAGTGGTGCATTGACATCAATACGGCGCAGACGGTTGATCATCCGGCTAATAAGTTCCCGGC
Organism: Microbulbifer sp. ABH2_005; assembly: GCF_056160005.1. Taxonomy (NCBI): domain Bacteria; kingdom Pseudomonadati; phylum Pseudomonadota; class Gammaproteobacteria; order Cellvibrionales; family Microbulbiferaceae; genus Microbulbifer; species Microbulbifer sp. ABH2_005. Next base: position 797,480 of record NZ_JBSWWI010000001.1, read on the forward strand.
GCATCTCTGCACGTAAGAGACGCTCCTCTTCCCCTTTACTGACAATTTCTGAAACGTCCCACTCCAGTGATCTGTAGACATCGGCCTGCGCTTTATTTAAAAGCACTTCGCCACTATGTGTTCGTACACTATAAATAGCGCTAGTAATCAATTCGTACTCAGAAGCCCGACCTTCAGAATCCACCGCAACAGTAAGCTTACGTTCCATTTCCTTGTGAATAGTGAGTAGGTAATCTGCCTCAATAGGAGATGCGGCAACAGGGACCCCACCATTTTCCAGAAGGCGGCTGATTTCATCCGCAATATCACTGCGTGGATTTTCACTGGAAATATAAATGGTGCTGCCAGGAGGAAAGTTCTTTGGAGCTCCGCGTAGGTGCCAACCGCAACTGGCGGTGGTCACAATGGCAAATAGAAGGACGATACGACGTGCGATTATTTTCATAAACTACCTGGCTTTTTTGTACCAGTAAACAGGGATTTTGCAGATACGAGCCGGGAGCATGGTGCTCCCGGCTGTCGGTTGGTTTTTACTGCGCAGATTTTTTACTTCGCGACAATGTTAACCAGTTTGCCCGGTACGACAATAACTTTGCGCACAGTAGCATCGCCAATAAATTTCTGGACGTTCTCATCGGCAAGGGCGAGCTTTTCCAAACCCTCTTTGTCCGCATCAGCAGGCGCATCCAGCTTTGCACGCACTTTACCATTGACTTGAACAACCAAGGTAATGGACGTACGCACAAGTGCTTTTTCATCTACTACTGGCCAGGGAGCGTCGATCAAGGCGCTGGTATTACCAAGGATTTGCCACAGTTGGTGGCAAATATGTGGAGTGACCGGAGCCAGTAGCAAGACTGCTGCCTGCAGGGCCTCTCTCTCTACTGCAAGCCCTTGCTCACTACTGCGATCCGCTAGCTTGCCCACCTCATTGAGAAGCTCCATCACTGCGGCGACAGCAGTGTTAAAGGTTTGGCGGCGGCCATAGTCGTCGCCCACTTTCTGAATCGTCTCGTGGGTTTTACGACGCAGTTGTTGCTGTTGGTCGTTTAAGGATTGCTGGTCAATCTGAGTGCTGCAGGTGCCTGTGGCAACATGCGAATGTACGGTCTTCCACAGTTTGCGCAGGAAACGGCTGGCGCCCTCAACGCCGGCATCGTGCCACTCGAGGGTCTGCTCGGGAGGAGCGGCAAACATGGTGAATAGGCGAACCGTATCGGCACCGTATTCTTTAACAGCGGCATGGGGATCGATGCCGTTGTTTTTTGACTTGGACATCTTAACAACACCGCCGGCGACCACTTCCTCACCGGTCGCGCGCTCGACCGCTTTAATGGGTTTGCCCTTGTCATCGCGCTCCACGTCTACATCGGCGGGGTTGATCCAGGTTTTATGGCCATTTTCTTCTTTATAGAAAGACTCGGCTAAAACCATGCCCTGGCACAGCAGCTGCTTGAAGGGTTCATCGCTGTTGACCAGCCCCTCATCCCGCATCAGCTTATGGAAGAAGCGTGCATAGAGGAGGTGCAGGATGGCGTGTTCGATACCACCTACATACTGGTCGACAGGCAACCAATAGTTGGCGCGATCAGGGTCCAGCATACCCTCATCAAAATCCGGGCAGGTGTAGCGTGCGTAGTACCAGCTGGATTCCATGAAGGTATCGAAGGTATCTGTCTCGCGCTCGACCGGCGTGCCGTTGAGTTCATCCTTACGCCACTCAGGGTCGGCTTTAATGGGGGATTGAACTCCGTCCAGCTCCACATCTTCCGGCAGCAAAATGGGCAGCTTATCGGCTGGCACTGGGATTTCGCCACCGTCCGCCAGGTTGAACATGGGAATAGGTGCGCCCCAGTAGCGTTGGCGGGACACGCCCCAGTCGCGCAGACGGTAATTAGTGGTTACCCGTCCCTTACCGGCGGCGATCAGCACTTCGGATATTGCGGTAAAGGCGCCATCAAAATCCAGGCCATCGAAATTGCCGGAGTTCACCAGCTTGCCTTTTTCAGTGAAGGCTTCCTTGTCCAGATCAATCTCCTGGCCATTGGTGGGAGCGATGACCTGGGTTATTGGCAGCTGGTACTTGTGTGCAAACTCCCAGTCGCGTTGATCGTGAGCGGGTACGGCCATAACTGCACCAGAGCCGTAATCCATCAGAACATAGTTGGCTACCCAGACGGAGACTTCCTCCCCACTGATGGGGTGGATGGCCTTGAGACCGGTATCCATGCCTTTCTTGTCCATGGTGGCCATGTCGGCCTCGGACAGGGACTGCTTTTTGCACTCCGCGATAAAGGTTTTCAGCTCCGGGTTAGACTCTGCCAATTCCAGTGCAATAGGGTGTTCGGCGGCGAGGGATACATAGGTGACGCCCATCAGGGTGTCTGGGCGGGTGGTGTATACATCGAAATGGTCCATCCCCGCCACAGTGGTGGGCAGGCTAAAGCTCAGCTCCACGCCGCGACTCTTGCCGATCCAGTTGCGCTGCATGGTGCGGACCTGTTCTGGCCACTCCGGCAGCTTATCCAGATCCTCGAGAAGCTCTTCGGCATAGTCGGTGATCTTGATAAACCACTGAGCCAGCTCGCGTCTTTCCACGGTGGTGCCGCAGCGCCAGCAGGCTCCGTCTTCAACCTGTTCATTGGCGAGCACTGTCTGGTCATTGGGGCACCAGTTTACTGCGGAGTTTTTCTTGTAAACCAAGCCCTTTTCATAGAGGCGGGTGAAGAACCATTGCTCCCAGCGATAATAGGACGGCTGGCAGGTGGCCAGCTCGCGGGACCAGTCGAAGCCAAAGCCGAGGGCTTTCAACTGACCCTTCATATAATCGATATTGGTGTAAGTCCACTTGGCCGGCGCAGTTTTATTCTGGATGGCGGCATTTTCCGCCGGTAAGCCGAAGGCATCCCAGCCCATAGGATGCAGGACATTTTTCCCCTGCATACGCTGGAAACGGGAGATAACATCGGTAATGGTGTAGTTACGCACATGGCCCATATGCAGCTTGCCGCTGGGGTAGGGGAACATGGATAGGCAGTAGAACTTTTCCCTGCCGGTATCTTCCTGAACCTCAAAGCTTTTCTCTGTCTCCCAGAATTCCTGGGCGGAAGCTTCGACTGCGGAGGGGTTGTACTGCTCTTCCATTGATTGGGGACCTATACTCTGTGATCAAATTTTGCGGGGAAAATATTCAGTGTTTTAGTGGGAGAAGTTCTGGATCGGCAAGCAAAAGGATTGACTGCGATCAAGGACTTCCCCCTGAGCATCTATTAGGATGCGTAAACGCGAGATTATAGGAGGGATACCGTGACGAAGGAACCGAAGTTGCCGCCGAAGGACGATCTGGCCGATGAGTTTCGTGAAGACCTGGAGGATTTGGTCGAGGGTGAACTGGCGGTAGAGAACCTTACCGCAAATAAAGTCGCTTTTCTTCGCGCCTGGTTAAAAGATGATCTACATCGGGCGGGGGACTATATGCGTGGCTTGGGAGGAGAACTACTGACTCTGGAGGAGCGCGGGGGCGACTGGTTACTGAATGCCGCGGACCCCACAGAAACGGCCTGGCCCAATCTTATGCGCTGTATCCGTGAAGGCAAACCCTGGGCCCTCGCCGGTGAGACAGTGGGGGCCGATGAGGAGTTGCAGTGCCTGGGCTGCGGTTATCTCGCCCAGCCGCCGGAGAATAGCCAAATTACTCCCTGTCACCGCTGTGGATATGGTTGTTTCAGGCAGATAGAAGGCGGCCTTGAGTATTGATTGAGCTGTATAAAATAGCGATTAATGTGCTGATGCCGCCCCTGGCGCCAATGCTGGGGCTGCTTCTGGCATTCTTTATTCGCTTTTTTCCAGAGGGCTCTCTGCTGGAGAAGTCGTCCCTGCCGTTGGCGGTTTTTTCATTTTGCCTGCTTTGGCTCAGTGCCACCCCGGCCTTTTCCAGCTGGCTCGGCAAGTGTTTGGGCTCAACGGCAGACTTGCCAGATGCGGCACCAGCGCCCAAGGCTTTGGTGGTGTTGGGTGGAGGGGTTTATCGGGACGGTGAATCTGGCTATGAATCTCTGTCCACATCCAGTATGGAGCGGGTGCTTTGGGCGGCTCAGCAAGGACCAGAAGACATGCCAATCCTGGTGTCTGGCGGTCGTGTCTCACCGGATGAGCATGCCTCTGAATCACAACTGATGGCAGGCTTGCTGGAAGAGTTGTCCCGTCCGGTGAGTTGGCGCGATGCTTGCAGTCACACTACCGCAGAGAACGCGGTAAACAGCGCAGCGATATTGCAGGGCGCAGGTGTGGATACTATTGTGCTCGCCACTCATTGGTGGCACATGCCCAGGGCCGCTGCGGTCTTTAAACGAGCGGGTCTAAAGGTACAGCCCCTGCCGGTGGGCAGTATTTCTGAGATGTCACCGAGGGCACGGGGTAGGGTTATACACTGGATACCCAATGCGGAGGCGCTGTTACAAACTCAGACCTATTGGAGAGAGCTTATGGCGCAGGTATGGTATCAATTTCGACCGCTTCCACAGGCAAAAAAGTGCTGAGGAACTTTTGTGGCGAAGGGGTCTCTGAGATTTATTAAGCATGAGGGAGTAGGCGTCGGCTAGGGAATGCATCTGTTTTATTGGCTAGTTGTATCGGGCAAATAGGCGACTGGCGCCACAGATCTCACCCGCTGATTACTACTTAATATGGAGTAGCGACTGTGGATAACAACCATAACAATAAACGAGATAACCTTATGATGAAGGGCATCCCGGTTTCCTTTGCTCCCATCCAGTTACACAACAGGCTCAATCGGGCGGTATGGATTGGCTTCAAGCGTGTAGATCAGGATGGTAGAACGCTTTTTTTCCTGTGCGGCGGGGCCGAAAGTGGGGCTCAGTTAAACAAAAATTTTGAGACTTTTGCTGGGCAAATTGTCCGCGAGTTTGGTCTCGATCCAGCGGAAGTGGAGTTTATCGAACTGCGTGTCAATGCAGAGGAGTCCCAGTGGTACCGCTGGCATGCGCAGTGGGTTGGCTCTGCACCGATGGCTAGCCACGGAGATTTAGTCACTAGTGAATCTAGCCGGCGCTATCTGACCCAGGCCCTGGAGAGCGGTGTAGTTGCGGCTTAAACCAAAAGGCTTGAGCACTTTGGCAACAATAGTCTGCTTCTAGGCGCGCACCTTGTTACTGGCATTGTCTTTATCCAGTAGGTCGGCCAATGCTTGTTCCAGTGTGGGAAACTGGAAGCTGTAGCCGCTATTGAGGGCGGCGTGAGGCTCCACCCTTTCGCTGGCGAGGAGTAGCTCTTCTGCCATTTCCCCAAATAGTGTTTTCAGCAACCAGGCGGGTGAACGGAATAGGCATGGGCGGTGTAGTTGTTTTGCTAGTAAGCGGCTAAAGCTGTTATTGGTAACCGCCTCTGGGGCGCTCGCGTTGAAAGGTATACACAGACGCTGGTCGATAGCGTGGAGTAATAAACCCACTTCATCTTCTTCGTGAATCCAGCTCATCCAGTGCTCACCAGAACCCATTGGCCCACCGAGTCCCAGGCGAAAGGCTGGGAGCATCTTTGGTAGTGCACCGCCGCGCCTGGAGAGCACAATTGCGGTGCGTATGGTTCCAACACACATCCCAGCCCGTTGTAGTGGCAGCGTGGCCGCTTCCCAGTCACGGCATAATTGTGCGGAAAACCCTCCTCCCGGTGGGCTGTCCTCCTTGAGCAGTTCGCCGCCGCGATCTCCGTAATAACCGATAGCCGATCCTGAAAGGAAGTAACTGGGGCGCTCTCTCTGGGCGAGGGCCCATCGCACGAGTTGTTCGGTAATATTTAGACGGGAATTGCGAATCTCGGCGCGACGTTTCTCGGTCCAGCGAGTGGAGATGGGTTCCCCGGCCAGATTCACCACGACATCTACCGGTTCTTGTACTTCTTCCGGCGAGCTGCAGGCATTGACGGATTCGCCGCAGAGTTGGTGCACTTTATCGGGGTTGCGACTTAGTACTGTAAGAGTATCGCCACGGGCTAGCCAGCGCTGGCAAAAGAGTCTACCAATTAGGCCGGTGCCACCACTGATCAAGCAATGCATAAACAGCCCATCCCCGCCAAAATTTCACAGGTAAATTGCATGCAGCATAGCAGTCATCCCCAATTGCGGGGTGTTTTGGCAGCATGCGGTGAAGTGATTGGTGGCAGAAGATGATTACTCGGTGATTCCTCCGGGGATGGGCTTATCAGCAGTATCGGACCGCTTGCGGCTGAGAAGGAGTGCTAGGGCCAACATAGGCAGGGCCAGGGCAAACACCGAGAAAATGCTGGCGAGCATGAAAGGCGTTGAGCCGCGCATTGCGCGTATATCACCGGTCATATTTGCCCGCTCAAATTGGGGTAGCTGCTCGATGATACGCCCGCGGGGGTCGACGATCGCGGTGACCCCGGTATTGGTGCCACGCACAAGATAGCGGCCGGTCTCTAGCGCGCGCATTTGCGCCATTTGCATATGTTGCAGCGGCCCTATGGACTCGCCAAACCAAGCATCGTTACTGATGGTTAGGAGTACCTGGGAAGCGAGAGCGCTATCCGCCACCAGGCGGGGATAGACGATCTCATAGCAGATAAGAGGCGCCCAGCTGGCTCCCCCGGCATTGAGAGGCCCTTGCTGGTCGGGCCCGGAACGAATAAAAGAAGTGGGCAAATTGAAGAATTCAATAGTACCCCTGATCAGGTTCTCCAGAGGGACATACTCGCCAAAAGGCACCAGGTGACGCTTGTGGTAAACACTGGGGCTGCGTCCAAAGACTGCAGCGGAGTTATGTACCTTGCGGGTACCATCCTCGGAGTTATGGGTGTCGTAGAGAATACCGCTGATCAGATCGATACCGGTTTTCTCGGCATTGCGCTGCAGGGCTTGCATCAGGTTTGGGGCCTGGCCGTAAAGCATAGGCAGTGCCGCTTCCGGCCAGATAATGACATCCACATCCCGTTCGCTCAGTGAGCGAGTGCCCTCCTGGTAGCGACTGATAGTTTCTCCGCGAAACTCCGGCAGCCACTTTTTTTCCTGGGGAATATTGGCCTGGACCATCCCAACGGTGATTATGCCCCCCTCGGCCTGGGTCCACTGAATATTGGCGAGGGCAGCTCCGAGAGGCCAGGGCAGCACTGCTGCACCAATCAGTGCTATATGCGCCGGTCGCTTGAGGGGAGCCAGACGGCCGCTGGTGGCTAGAGCGAGCACGGCTCCAGAGAGGGCCAGTAACAGCCCGATACCATAGACACTCAATACTGGCGCCCAGCCAGACATCCAGGTGCCAAGATGGGCATAGCCGGCGAATAGCCAGGGGAAGCCGGTAAACATCCAGCTGCGGAACCATTCACTGATAAACCAGAGCGCGGCAAAGGCGAGAGCAAAGCTAAATTTGTTGGCGGTAAAGCGACCGAGAAAAGAGAAAGGCGCCGCCAGGAGTACCGCCATGAGTGCGACAAACCCGCCGGTGAGCGCAAACCCCAGGGGAGGCGAAGAGTTGCCGAAGTTAGTGATTGAGACATAGACCCAGGAGCCACCAGTCGCATACAGGCCAAGCCCATAACAGAAGGCCAACCAGAAGGTGCTGCGTCCGCGCATTGGCTGACCGCGGGAGGCGAACAGGAGCAGCCAGGCAAATAGGGCGAGAGACAGGAGTCCACACACCCAATAGTTGAAGGGTGCCAGGGAAAGTGTCATTAGCCCGCCGGCACCCGCACCGGCGAGAGATAATAGTATTCTTCGCATAGACTCGCTTAATCGGTAGCCGCAGCTGCGACTGTATCCCTAGCAGAGAATGTTTTGACTAGATCTATAGGTGCCCAGTTCAGTCTTCATCGGGCGGCTTACGCATATGGGCTACGCGCAGCAGGTGGATTTGCCGGCTGTCCGCGTAGAGTACCCGGAACAGGAAGTCTCCGAGGCGGGTGACTTCATCGCGGCCGGGCAGATGGCCGAAAGACTGCATAATCAGACCGCCAACCGTGTCGAATTCTTCATCGCTGAATTCGGAATCAAAAAATTCATTGAATTCCTCGATGGGCGTGAGTGCCTTGACGATGTAGTCATTTTCACCCACCCGGCGGATAAAGCTATCCGCTTCTTCCTCATCGGTTTCGTCTTCGATCTCACCGACGATTTCCTCAAGGATATCTTCAATGGTCACAACGCCGGAAACGCCGCCATATTCGTCGATTACAACGGCCATATGGTAGCGATTTTCACGGAACTCCCGCAGGAGGATATTCAGGCGCTTACTCTCGGGGATGATATTGGCCGGGCGAATGATGTCTTCTAGCTGGAATGCTTCAACGCCTTTGAGAAGGAGGGGGAGCAGATCTTTGGCCAGCAGTATCCCGCGGATATCGTCGATACTCTCACCGACAACGGGGAAGCGGGAGTGGCCCGACTCGATAATCTTGGGCAGAAATACCTCGGGCTTATCTTGCAGTCCCACAACCACCATCTGCGAGCGGGGGATCATTATCTCCCGCACCTGCTGGTTGGACACATCCAGGGCACCCTCGATGATGGATAGAGCCTCGGCATCGACCAGCTGATTTTCAGCGGCGTCCTTGATGATATCCAGCAGTTCATCGCGGGACTTGGGTTCGGCAGAAAATGCACCAAACAATCTTTCCAGCCAGTTCTTCTCACTCGACCGGGGTTTGCTGGAAGAGTGACTACTTGGGGGCTCGTCTGTGGTCATGGAAGTGGCCATGCTCCGGATATCTCTCGTCTATTTCAATCAATAATCGTAAGTGGGTAATTTCATTTTGACCCCTTGTCATCCCGCCTCATCGAGAGGGGTGTAGGGGTCGGCAAAGCCGAGGTGGGTCAACAGGCCCGTTTCCAGCTTTTCCATGATTTCCGCATCGCTATCTTCGATATGGTCATAACCCAGAAGGTGCAGTGTGCCATGGACCAGCATATGTGCCCAGTGCGCCTCAGTCGTTTTGTTCTGTTGCTCCGCTTCCTTTTCCACAACTGGAGCACAAATGACTAAGTCGCCCAGTATTGGTAGGTTTAATTCGGCGGGAAAGTCTGTTTGAAAAGACAGAACATTGGTCGGCTTGTCTTTGCCGCGATACTGAAAGTTGAGCTGTTGGCTCTCCGCTTCGTCGACGATGCGCACAGCCATTTCAGCCTCTTTGCGCCGGCCGGACAGGGCGTTGGTGACCCAGGTGCGGATCTTTTCATCGGGGGGCAGGTTTGTGCAGCGGCTGGCACGCTGCACATCAAGGGTCAAATCAATCATAACTCTGCGGGGGAACCTCAGGCGGCATTCTCGTCGGTTTTGCTACCGATATTAACTTCCCGCTCGGCTTCGTGAATATCGTAAGCTTCTACGATGCGCTGCACGAGGGGGTGGCGGACAACATCTTTAGCGCCGAAATGGGTAAAGCTGATACCGTTAACCTTGCCGAGGACTTCTACCGCGTGGCGCAGCCCTGAGGCCTGTCCTCGCGGGAGGTCGACCTGGCTCGGGTCACCGGTAATCACCGCAGTGGAGCCGAAACCAATCCGGGTCAGGAACATTTTCATCTGCTCACGGGTTGTGTTCTGACTCTCGTCGAGGATCACAAAGGCGTTGTTGAGGGTACGTCCGCGCATATAAGCCAGGGGCGCTACCTCAATCACATTGCGCTCGATCAGTTTGCCGACGGTTTCAAAACCGAGCATTTCGTAGAGTGCGTCGTACAGTGGTCGCAGGTAAGGGTCCACTTTCTGGCTCAGGTCACCGGGAAGGAAGCCGAGTTTCTCACCGGCTTCTACTGCTGGGCGCACCAGCAGGATGCGCTCTACCTGGTCTTTGAGCAGGGCTTCGACTGCACAGGCCACTGCCAGATAAGTCTTGCCGGTACCGGCTGGGCCTATGCCGAAATTGATATCGTTGCTCTGAACCGCCTGCACATACTTGCGCTGGTTCAGGCCTCGGGGGCGAACAGAACACTTTTTGGTACGAATCAGTACCACTTGGTCGGCTTCGCTGGATTCGCCCTTCTCCCCCTTATTTAGCAGTTCCTCCACACCGGCCTGTTGTAGGGCCAGGTGGATCTCATCGGGGGTCAGTTGATCGCGCGAACCGGTTTCCTTGTAGAGAAAGCTCAACAATTCACAGGCGGCCTTGGCTTTATCTGGCTCACCGTAGACGGCAAACTGATTGCCGCGATTGCGGATCTCAATGTCCAGTCGCTGCTCTATTTGGCGTAGGTGTTGGTCGAACTGACCGCAGAGGTTGGCGAGGCGGCGAGCGTCGTTGGGCTCGAGGGTGATACTGTGAGCGAGGGTTTGCGTTTCCAAACTGGTTTCCGGCACCTTAATCTGTAGGGTTCATTGCTAGGGTATACCCATTTTCCCTGTATGGGAAAGCTTTGGGTGTTACCAATAGGTTCTAACTTTACCCGATTTTAATTACAGCTTGTAATTTCAGTGGTGCTGTTAGGATATTTGGGCGGCAAGGTGTGGTTTTTAAGCACACCTTGCCTGGATTTAAAGTAATCCCCACCCCTTAGAACAGGTCCTCTTCCAGCTCCGAGGTAATCAGTGTGCCGCGCAGGGAGTTAGGCAGGGCATCCTCAATCAGGACATCGGCAAATTTGCCAATCAGGGCCAGGTCGTCGGCGCGGAAGTTAACCACTCGGTTGTTCTCGGTGCGCCCTTGCAGCTGACCGGGGTCTTTCTTGGAAACTCCGGTCACAAGAACCCGTTCGGTATTGCCGACCATATGCCGCGCGATGGCCTGGGCCTGCTGGTTGATACGGTTTTGCAGTAGCTGCAGGCGCTCTTTTTTGACCTCTTCCGGGGTGTCGTCGGGCAGATCAGCTGCCGGGGTGCCTGGGCGCGGTGAGTAGATAAAGCTGAAAGAGAGGTCAAAGCCCACTTCCTGAATCAGATTCATAGTGGCTTCGAAGTCCCTGTCAGTTTCACCGGGGAAGCCCACGATAAAGTCAGAGGACAGGCAGATATCCGGGCGTATTTTCTTCAGGCGGCGGATCTTAGACTTGTACTCCAATGCGGTGTGGCCGCGTTTCATCGCCATCAAAATGCGATCGGAACCACTTTGTACCGGCAGATGCAGGTGGCTGACCAGTTCTGGTACCTGAGCATAGACGTCGATCAAAGCGTCAGAGAACTCCACCGGGTGCGAAGTGGTGTAGCGAATGCGGTCGATACCGTCTATTGCGGCTACATAGGTGATCAGCTCGGCGAAATCCACCTCTTGTCCATCCACTCCGGCAGCGCGGTAGGCATTGACGTTCTGGCCCAGCAGGTTGACTTCGCGCACGCCCTGCTCTGCCAGGTGGGCGACTTCCTCCAGCACATCGGCAACTGGCCGGCTCACTTCCTCGCCGCGGGTGTAGGGCACTACACAGAAGGTGCAGTACTTGGAGCAACCTTCCATAATGGAGACAAAGGCGGTGGCGCCATCGGCCTCGGGTTGCGGCAGCCGGTCGAATTTCTCGATCTCCGGGAAGCTGATATCCACAACCACTACGCCATTTTTCTGCTCTTTGGTTTCCATCATTTCCGGCAGGCGGTGCAGAGTTTGTGGGCCGAAGATCAGGTCAACATAGGGGGCGCGCTTGGCGATTGCCTCGCCTTCCTGGCTGGCCACGCAGCCACCAACGCCGATAACCAGCTCGGGATTTTTCTCCTTGAGACGTCTCCAGCGACCCAACTGATGGAACAGTTTTTCCTGGGCCTTCTCGCGAATAGAACAGGTATTGACCAGTAGTACGTCCGCCTCTTCGGGATCGTCGGTGGGTACCATCGCGTGTGACTCGCCGAGCAGATCGCGCATCCTGGCGGAATCGTACTCATTCATTTGGCAGCCGTGGGTTTTGATGTATAGCTTTTTCGCCGGTGTATCGGACATATCGTGCCTGATTAAAAACTGGTCAATTAAACGGGTGGGGCATTATAGCGACAGGACCCGGCACTGCATAGATGGCTATATTAGCGCTTGAGAACCTGTGCTATTCTTGCGCGCTTTTTCGGGCATTGCCCGCTTTCTGAACAACTTCGAGCTTCGGGGTATTCCCCATCCTGAGAGACTTATGGCCAACCCGATATATAAAGTGATTTTCCACAACCAGAACCAGGTATATGAACTCTATGCCCGGGCGATTTATCAGAGCGATATGTACGGCTTTATCGAGGTCGAGGAGTTCGTATTTGGGGAGAAGGCCCAGCTGGTAGTGGACCCCAGCGAAGAAAAGCTGAAAACCGAGTTTGCCTCGGTAACCCGTTCCTATATTCCTATGCACAGCATCGTGCGAATCGATGAAGTGGAAAAAGAGGGGACCGGCAAAATTGTCGAGGTTAAAGGCGATAAAGTAGCTAAATTTCCCTTCGCGCCGCCCATTCGCCATCCCCAGGATACCGAGTAATCAACCATTCTTTTCACCGGATCAGCGGGCCTTCGGGCAGGCTGATTCGGGCGCCTAAAACCCTCGCAGTCTGCCGGGTTTCACTGCAATATAAGCTTCAATAAAGGTCCTCCGGACTGTCATCAAATCGCTGCAAAGTGACAGCGCAGGCGATCACCGGACTTATTGGTATTTAATCGATATCTAATAAGTACTCGCCTGTTCGCGGCTTGCAAGCTATTGACTGATAAATTCCACTGTAGCGCCAGGTTGGCGCGCCAGGCTGATTATCTGTCTTTACACGAGCTGATTACGGGTTAATGGCTGGAACCTTGCTATGAGCAATCGCTACCGCGCGTTGTGGATATCGGATGTCCATTTGGGTAGTAGAGACAGTGAGCCCCACCGATTAGCAGATTTCCTGGCACAAAATCGTGCTGACAAGGTTTACCTGGTGGGGGATATTTTCGATATGTACGCCCTGTCCAAAGGGAAGGGCACCTGGTGTCAGGCATCTTCCATGTTGCTGGGTATGCTTTCGGAGTTAAGTAGTCTCACCCCGGAAGTTATTTATATTCCCGGAAATCACGATGCCCCCATGCGCAGCTGGGCGGGCAAACGCCTGGGTAATATCCGTATCGAGCGCGATTGGATTCACACAGCTGCTAGCGGTAAACGTTACTGGGTAACCCACGGAGACCAATTTGAACACCACATCAAAATTAATCCGCTCAGTTACCACATTGGGGACCGCAGTTACTATCTGATGCTGCGATTTAATCGCTGGATTAATTACTGGCGTAGTCGTTTCAATAAACCCTGGTGGTCTCTGGCCAGCCAGGTAAAAAACCGCGTTGGCGCTGCCAGGCAAATGATGAGCGATTTCGAAAATATCGCCGTGGCTGAAGCAGCGGCCAAAGGCATGGATGGGGTTATCTGTGGACACATTCATCGCCCCGCACTGCGCAGTAAAAACAAGGGCGAGCGCACTGTGACCTACGCCAATTGCGGCGATTGGGTCGATTCGATGAGTGCCGTGGTAGAACAACAAGATGGCAGCCTGGAACTGCTCCATTGGTACCGGGCCCCCAAAATAGCCAGCATAATGACAGAGGTGGTGGCCGCATGATTCAGCTCGAAACACTGTTGCAAAAAAATGCCTGGTATAGCGCAGCGCCGCAGAAGCCAACACGGAAACTGGTTTCCGCCACTCTTAAAAAAATTTGTTGCGAGGAGCAAATTGTAGAGTTTGGACGGCGTTACCCCCATCTGGGAGGGCTGGATTTTATTCGCCAGCTATTTAGTGACCTTAATTTCCGCTATGAATTAAATCCCTCGGAATTGGAACGGGTGCCTGTGACAGGCCCCCTGATTATTGTGGCGAATCACCCGTTGGGCAGCCTGGATGGCCTGGCCTTGATTGATATGGTTGCCCGGGTGCGCAAGGATGTGCGTGCAATTGCCAGCCAGCTTTTATGGAATATTCATCCGCTGCGCCCCTATTTTTTGCCGGTGGATAATTTTAATGGGCGCACCCGCCGTTCGGATGTGCAGGGTATTTACGATTATCTGGGGCAGGGTGGGGCTGTAATTATTTTCCCCGCCGGTGAGGTTTCGCGCCTCAGTCCCCAGGGTGTGCGTGATGGGCGCTGGAACCCTGGATTTGTGCGCTTCGCGGAGAAGGCGAATGCGCCGATTCTGCCGGTACAAGTACTCGGCAGAAATTCCTGGTGGTTTTACGGTCTGTCGATGCTGAATAAACCCCTTTCGACCCTCTGGCTTATTCGAGAAATGTTCAAGCAGGCCAGTCGTGGCATTGATATCCGAATTGGCCGCCCCCTGGAAGCGGAACATTTTCGCAGTTGGCCGCTAACCCCTCGCGCCCAGGCCGCGCTATGGCGCAAACATGTATACACGCTACATCGGTCTCCCGCGCCCCTGGGTCCCGATCTTATCGCTGCTGCGGAGCCTCGTGGCGAGGTGGAGAGAATTATAGAGAGCTGTGAAGCCCTGACCGCCCAAGGGGACTTTTCCGTGCGCTTATATCGCCAGAGGCCGGATTGCCCGGTAATGCGTGAGTTGGCGCGTACACGTGAGGTGGCCTTCCGCGCAGTGGGTGAGGGAACCGGACAGAGCCGGGACTGGGATGCATTTGATGCACACTATGACCACTTGCTGCTGTGGGACCATAAGAACAAGCAGATAGCTGGTGCTTACCGCATTGCTGGCACCGAGAGCCTGGCGGAGGATGAAATCTACAGCAGCACCTTATTCAATTATCCCTCGCCACCGTGTCAGTGCCTACCGGGCTCGGCGGAACTGGGCCGCAGTTTCTTACTGCCGGAATACTGGAGAGGAAAGGGGTTAGACCTGCTTTGGAGTGCTATCGGTCAGTGGGTTTTACGCAATAATGTGCGCTATTTATTTGGCCCTGTCTCTATGCCGGGAACATTTTCGGTGCGGGCTAAGTCGGCGATCGTAAGATATTTCTCCCATTATTTCGCTCCACAAAATTCACTGGGTGATGCGCGCCTGCCCTTTCTACAAGCCGGTGCACCCCTGCCAGATCTTTCTGGGGACTCTATCGCAGATATGCGCCAGTTAAAGGTGGTGTTGCGCGAAGAGGGGGTGGTTTTACCACCACTTTTCAAAAAGTACGCCGCATTGACGAAACCGGGCGGCACCAGCTTTCACGCCTTTAATGTCGATCCGGATTTCTGTGATTCCGTCGATGGGCTTGTGGTGGTTGACTTGCACCTTGCCGATGAGAAGTTCGCGCGGCGCTACCTCTCCAGCGAAAATGCCGCTTAATTCAAGAGGGCGGTTATAAGAGCCGCCCTCTTAATTGATTGCCAAAATTATTTTCGGTTGCTATCCCGCCTTTCGCAGTTGCTCCAGTTTCTGGCGCACACTGGCTAGTTTCACGCATATTACGAACACAGACATGGCGGTATCGAGTTCTTCCAGTGGGGGGAAACTCGGTGCTATACGAATATTGCTATCCTCAGGGTCTTTGCCGTAGGGGAAGGTGGCCCCGGCTGGAGTCAGTTTTACTCCGGCCTCCGCTGCCAGCTTGACCACCGCCTTGGCGCAGCCCGGACGCGTGTTAAAGGAGACAAAATAGCCTCCCTCAGGTTTTTCCCATTGGCCTAAATCCGTATCGCCCAGCCCCTTGTGTAGGTGTTCCAGCACACAGTCAAACTTGGGCTTGAGGATATTCGCATGCTTGCGCATGTGTTCCTTAAGGGTGGTGAACTCGGTAAAGAAGCGAGAGTGGCGCAGCTGGTTCACTTTATCTGGGCCAATAGTCATCGCTTGCATCTGCTGTTGCAAAGATTGCAGATTGGCGCTGCTGGCGCTGACAAATGCCACACCGGCTCCCGCATGGGTCACTTTGGAGGTGGAGGCAAATTGAAGTACTGAGTCCACAGTGTCATTTTCCAGAGCGGCCGCACGGATACTGGCTAGGCTGACATAGTGGCCCAGGTCGTGCACGGCATAGGCGTTATCCCAGAAAATACGAAAGCCCGGATTGGCGATTTGCCCCAGCTGCGCCAGGCGCTCTACGGTTTCATTGCTGTAGGTGACGCCGTTGGGGTTGGAATACTTGGGCACACACCAGATGCCGATAATTTCGTTGTCCTCGCGAATATGTTTTTCTACAAGGTCCATATCCGGTCCTTGCCCATTCATGGGAATATTGATCATGCCAACCCCCAACTGTTCACAGATGGTGAAGTGTCGATCGTATCCGGGTACCGGGCAGAGGAATTTTGGCGCTTTGAGTTCACGCCAGGGAGTATTGCCGGCAAAGCCGAACAGGTAACCGGTCAACACCGCGTGATACATCAGGGTGAGCGAGCTATTGCCTCCGGCAATGACTTCTTCCGTGGGCACTTGCAGCATATCCGCGCCCAGTTCACGGGCACAGGTAAGCCCGATCAAACCACCGTAGTTGCGGGTGTCGGTCCCGCCGGCGGCGCGGTAATCGCTGCAGAGGATGCCGTCGAGCTTATCCGATAAATTTAACTGTTCGGTTGAAGGCTTGCCGCGGGTGATATCCAGATTCAGTTCGTGTTGGCGGATGCGCTCGTAGTGGGTGCTCAGCTCTTTCTCCCACTCCGCTAACTGGTCAATACTGGCGGATTCGATTTGCACGTGATGTCCCCTGACTGGTCATTAGAGGTGGCGAGCTTAGCAGTATGGGCCTGGTTTCGTCAGCCCCATGGCTGAGTCTTCAGGGGTTTCTTACGCGGGTATGTGAGGGTAATAACCACGTGGATGGTTCTTTTTATCTTTGTTTTCCGGCCGCTTATTGATTAGCCAGTGAGTGGAAATCCTGGGCATACTCCCTGAGGGTGCGGCTGAGGTGACGGCGCTGCTCAAGGCTAGTGCTCGTTAATATTTTTTTTGCCAGTACCTGCGCCTGCTGTTGGCGTTGCTCCTGGGCTTGACGATATTCAGGTGACCATAGTTGTTCCGGGTTAAGTAGCAGGCTGCGGATTTTTTCCAGGTATCCCTCGGGTTTAGTGCGTAACAATTCGAAGGTTTTTGATTGCCAGAGCCTTCGCTGCTCAATGCGCTGCAGGGGGCTGTATTCCATTTTGGAAACCCATGCAGTAATCAGGTTTTTTTGCTCTTCGGTAAGGGTACCGAGCCAGCGAACACTTTCCCTGCGGATAATCTTGTCTCGCTTTTGTTGTATTTTTTCCGGTGATCGCTGCCACTTTTCCAGGGTCTTCTGCTCTTTTTTCCACATATTGCCCTGCAGCTCGTTGATTTGCTGTTCATTGAGCTGCGCCGCCAGTGGCAACATTAGGTTGTAAGCATTTTCACTGGCCGCGGCTAAAAACTGGTGGACCTGCTCTTCGACAGGTTGTAACTGTGGGTTTTCCAATGCCCCTTTATCGACCCTTTCCGCCAGATTGTTCAGGAAGTCGGCATAGCGGGGCAGTTGGGTTTGTCGATGCCATCGAAAAAAGCTGTTGAGGGCGCCCTGCAGCTCACTTTTTTGGGCTCGGTCCAACTCCACATATTTCTGGGTTTTCCAGCGAATCCAATAATCCACATTGTTGTAGGCAAATTGGATGCTGGAACAACTATTGATAAATAGTAAGAAGAGTAAAAGTGCAATAACACGCCAGAAGTGGTGTATTGGCGCGCCATCCAGCTTTGTCATCGATTTTTCCTATAGACATTGCCCGACTGATGCCGGGGAATTATTAGAAAGCATAGATGATCGGGTAATCGGCTTCTTATGGCGTGAAATTACTCGTTTTGACTTGTGTGTAGCTGGACTCTTCGGGCCTTGCCAGATCCATAAATAGCAGCTCCTGGGTTGAATAGATAAAAAAGATGACAATGACATTTCCTGCAGTCATCACAGCCGCTCACTCTGTCTAGCCAGCACATAGACTGATAGTTGTAATCCTCCTTGGTTTAGCGCGGGTGAATTCGGTTGTAGCGGGAGGAATAGACAGCCTGGGTGAATGATGGAATGACTACGACGATCATGGAGGCCGAAGCCCGTGAGGCTCCGGCAAGAATTGCTGAGCAGTTACAAGGCAATGCCAAAGTCATGGAGCAACTTGGGGAGCGCTTGCGGGCTCATGCTCCGCGCTTTGTCATGATTGTTGGGCGTGGCTCTTCCGATCATGCCGGTGTCTTTGCCAAGTATTTGATAGAAATAGAAACTGGGACCCCTACTTTTGCCGCAGCACCCTCGGTTTCCAGTGTGTATGGCCGCGAGCTTAAATTGGAAGGGGCGTTGGTACTGGTGATCTCCCAGTCGGGGCGCAGCCCAGATATCCTCGCTCAGGCCAAGATGGCCAAGGAGTGCGGCGCCTATACCGTGGCTTTGGTGAATGATGAACAGGCGCCAATCAAGGATATCGTCGATTTGCTGATTCCCTTGAAGGCGGGTCCGGAGAAAGCGGTGGCGGCCACCAAGAGTTATCTGGCCACGCTCTCGGCAATTTTGCAGCTGGTGGCCTGCTGGAGTGGTGACAAAGCGCTGCGTGAGGCGCTGGAAAAATTGCCCGAAACGCTACAGGCGGCGGTGCGCGCAGAGATTCAGTTGAGGCCCGAAGATCTGGCCTCAGTACAGAACCTGGTAGTGCTCGGGCGTGGTCCCGGTTATGCCATAACCCGGGAGCTGGCGCTGAAGTTGAAGGAAGTTTGCAATATTCACGCGGAGTCTTTTTCCAGTGCGGAGTTCTTACACGGACCGGTTACTCTCGTTGAGGACAAGCTGACGGTAGTGAATGTCCCTATTGAGGATGAGTCATTCACGGCGCACAGCGAACAGATTGATGACATAGTGCATAGGGGGGCAAGCCTGATTAATCTTCACGTGCCCAGCAAAGGGGTGCACCCTCGCGTCGCGCCCCTGGCCTTGCTGCAGCGCTTTTATATCGATGTTGCCCATGTGGCGGTAAACCGCGGTATTAATCCCGATGAGCCGGCGGGGCTGAAAAAGGTCACGCAGACCGTGTAATAATCTGCCGGAAATCCAACGACAAAAAATACTCAGAGTTACTACTGGGTCAGAAGGAAAGAATACACTGCGCTCAAGACGCGCTGTGAATACATCCCTGTAAGCTCGTAATCGGCATCCATGCCTCATACGGTCCCGAGCGCAGTGTATCCTTTCCTTCCCCCTTATTTAGTAAGTCAGAGTTAAGGAGGGGCTGTGGCTTTTGCCTTGGTCGCAGAAAAACTTTTTGAGGGCGAAAAAATCCTGGAGGATGTGCCCCTAGTTGTGGGCGATGACGGCCGCATTGCTTCCATTGGTGAAGACCCGCAGTCCCCAGCACCCTATCTCCATGGACTGCTGGCACCTGGGCTGGTGGATATACAGGTGAATGGTGGCGGTGGCGTACTGTTTAATCAGGAGCCCACTGTCGAGGGGCTGCGTACCATGGCTGAAGCCCATGCCCGCTATGGCACCACCGCCTTCCTGCCCACCCTGATTACCGACCGCCTCGATGTTATGCAGAATGCCGCAAATGCGGTCAGTTCCGCATTGAGTCAGCAGGTGCCTGGCGTGGTCGGTATCCACTTTGAAGGGCCACACCTGAGTGTGCCCAAGAAGGGTACCCATGAGCAGTCATTTATTCGCCCTCTCAGTAATGAGGAGTGGGAAATTTATGAGCGCGGGGATCTGGGTATCAAGGTGGTTACCCTGGCGCCGGAAACTGTACCTGTGGAGGATATTTACAGGCTGGCCTCGCTGGGGGTGCGGGTTTGCCTGGGGCACTCCAATGCCGATGGCAAAACCGTGCATTCGGCATTGCAGGCCGGCGCTGTGGGTTTTACGCATTTGTACAATGCCATGTCGCCGTTGCACTCCCGCGAGCCCGGTATGGTGGGCTCTGCCTTAATTAGCGATAAGGCCTGGTGCGGCATTATTGCCGATGGCCATCATGTCAGTGCTGAGGCCATTACCCTGGCTCTCAAGGCCAAGCCGCGCGGAAAACTTTTGCTAGTTACGGATGCCATGTCCCTGGTGGGAAGCGATGCGCTAAGTTTCCCGCTATTTGATCGGGTGGTGACCCGAGAGGGGGACAAGCTGACTTCCAGTACCGGTGAGCTCGCCGGTTCGCACCTGGATATGATGGGAGCGGTGCGCAATATCAGCGGTTGGTGCGATTTGGATATTTATGAATCGCTGCGCATGGCGAGCCTCTACCCGTCCCAGTTTCTGGGCTTGCAAAGCGGCAAGATTGCTCCCGGTGCCAGAGCGGATTTTATTCTGCTCGACCGGGATTTGCAGGTACAGAAAACCTGGATAGGGGGGCGCCAGGTTTATGGTGATTAACCCTTTGACTTTTCCTTAATTTCTTAAGGCTGCCTTACACCTGTTGGTTAAAAACTTCTTCCATCGCAGGCCCGCTGGAGTCCCGCACAATTAGAGTGGGAGTAAAGCTGCGACAATTGCTGTCCGTCTTTGCTCTTACTTGCTGTTCTTTTTCCTGGCTTCCCCGGCACTGAATGCGTTCAAGCACCAGTTCTGCTGCGCAGCGGGCAATATCTTCGTTGGGTTGATGGGCGGTGGTGAGTTTGGGCCAGGTTTGGCGTGAAAAGGGGCTGTCTTCGAAGCCGGCGATGGAAAGCTGTTGTGGTACCTCAATATTTAGCATGCGTGCGGCAAACAGTGCTCCTGCGGCCATTTCATCGTTACCGGCAAAAATAGCGGTAGGGGGATTGGCGGAGTGCAGCAAAGCGGTAGCCCCGGCCACACCAGAATCAAAAGAATACTCGCCCTCAATCACCAGTTCTTTTACAAAAGGTAGGCCTGCTTTTTGTAAAGCGTGCTTGTAACCCGTGAGTCGGCTGTGTGTGGATAAATGCTCGGAGCCGCCGCCAAGATAGGCGATTCGCTTGTGGCCCAGCTGCAACAAATGTTGGGTAATGGTGAAGGCGGCTGCCTCGTCATCAATCTCAATACAATTTTCTTCTCCCTGGCTGCAACCCTCCGAGGAAATTATCCGCACGAATTCCACATTTAGGGATTTCAATGTATCGATGACTTCCTGAGTCTCGGAAAAAGGGGGGGTGAGCACCAGCCCGGCAACCCGGCTTTGTTCCACCAGTTTGCGTAACTCTTCGTGAATAGTGTCTCTTTGGCCACTGCCTGGATGAATAAGCAGTTCGTAACCCTGTTCGCGACAGGCTTCGAGAATGCCGTTTTGCATGTCGATCACGTAGTAGGCATTGGGGTTGTCATAAATAAAGGCGATGGAATAGGTGTGCGTGCCGGCCAAGTTGCGCGCCGCCAAATTGGGGCGGTAATTGAGTGCCTCTACCGCCCGCATAACCCGCTCGCGGGTACTGGGTCGCACAGAGGGTTCATTGTTGATGACCCGCGAAACAGTCTTGATCGATACGCCTGCGCGTTCGGCCACATCGTTAATGGTGACTTTCATCGGCACCGTTTCCTCTTGCAAAACCCGTCGTGGGGAGGCGCAGGCCTCCTGTTCATCGCTCTCTCTGTTACTTCAGCCACCCGAAACAATGGAGAGTGCCCGGTGTAGACAGTTTGGCAGCTGTTCACAATCTCGGCTGGCGGCGGATTCTAACAACAATTGAATATGGCACAGGGGCAGTGCAAAGGGGCTTTACATTCTTTTATTGGAAAGGCAGGCCGGGTGGGCGCTGCTGGCGAGTGATGAAGGCTTATCACTCATTCATCTTTTTGTAATTTTCTTACATTTTTGCCTTTTGGCACCAAAAAATTATTCCTGTATTACTCGGTCTTATGGCGCTTGATTTTCTATATTGAGACAATTAGCGCTAATTTTGGGTATCCAGCAGTTTCCAGCTGGATAATCGTATTGCTCACCAGAGGCCCCTTGATCTTTTTTGTAGTTTTACTACATAATGCGCTCCATCAGCTTGCCGGACATTACTGCTGTACTTCTCATAGATCCTGAAGTCTCTACTCCACCAGGAAGGGGGAGGTTTAGCTCTTGTCGACCCACTAGTATCTGGTGGGCTTGGAGGGCAGCGGCAAAAATTGGTTCTGGCAAGAAAGTGCGTACTTAGAGCTTCAAATAGGCTTTAACTGTGCTCTTTTATTTCTTCTTGAAGCAGGAACGCAATTTCTTCACAAGATGGGTAATGGAGTTCTCCGGTTTCTCCATCTTCAGTCGGGTGATAGGGCGCGGGCCGCACTACAACCCAGTCAAGCGGCGGGACTTTTTGCCGCAGGCCCTTTCAGGGAAGAAAGATCACTGGTGGCTATTTGGTCATCGCAATATGGCATCGGTGCCGGTCTCAGGCTGCACCGCAGCAGAATTAATACGGAAGAGTCATGGTTCACAGCAAGGTTCAGGCGGTTACCGAGCGCATTATCCAGCGCAGTGAGGAAACTCGCGCTCAGTACTTGGCCCAGGTGGAAAAAGCGCATATTGAAGGGCGTGCCACTGAGCACTTGTCCTGCGGTAACCTGGCCCATGCCATTGCAGCCTCTCCAGAAAAGGACAAGCAACTTATTGCTTCCGGGCGCGGCCCCAACCTGGGGATTGTCACCGCTTATAACGACATGCTTTCCGCGCACCAACCCTACGGCACCTACCCACCACGCCTGAAAGAGGCGGCGGCGCGCCACGGCGCCACTGCACAGGTGGCCGGCGGAGTGCCGGCGATGTGCGATGGGGTGACCCAGGGGCGCCCGGGTATGGAGTTGAGCCTCTTTTCCCGCGATGTAATCGCCATGTCCACCGCCATAGCACTTTCCCACGATGTCTTTGAAGGCGCTATGTTCCTCGGTATCTGCGACAAGATTGTGCCGGGACTGGTCATCGGTGCCCTCGCTTTTGGGCACCTGCCCTCAATCTTTATTCCGGCGGGTCCAATGCCCACTGGGCTTTCCAATGCGGAAAAAGTGCGGGTTCGCCAGCTCTATGCCGAGGGCAAGGTAGGCCGTGCAGAGTTGTTGGAGGCGGAGAGCGCTTCTTATCACAGTGCCGGTACCTGCACTTTCTACGGCACCGCCAACAGCAACCAGATGCTGGTGGAAATTATGGGCCTGCAGCTGCCGGGCAGTTCTTTTGTGAATCCCGGTACTGGCCTGCGCGATGCATTGAACGAAGCGGCTGTGGCCCAACTGGCCAAAATTACCGAACCCAGCCATCACACGCCCATCGCAAAAATTCTCACAGAAAAAGCCTTTGTTAACGGCATTGTGGGGCTGCTCTCCACGGGCGGCTCCACTAACCATACGTTGCATTTAATCGCGATGGCGCGTGCCGCCGGAATTCAGATTACCTGGCAGGATATGGCGGACCTCTCCGAAGTCGTGCCTCTGTTGTGCCATGTCTACCCGAACGGCACGGCTGATATCAATCACTTTGCAGCCGCTGGTGGTATGCAGTTCCTGATTAGTGAGCTACTTGCTGCAGGCCTGCTACACGGCGATGTACACACAGTAATGGGCGATTCCGGCCTGGAGCCCTACTGCCAGGACCCCTTCCTTAATGAGGCCGGTGATGGTGTGGTTTGGCGTCCAACAGCGCAAGAGAGTGCCGACACCACGGTGATTCGCCCGGTGAGTGAACCCTTCTCCCATCACGGCGGTTTGCAGTTACTGGAGGGCAATCTCGGCCGCAGTGTCATTAAGGTTTCTGCGATTAAACCACAGCACCTCAAGGTGAAGGCGCCGGCGATTGTGCTGCACAACCAGGATGAACTGCTGGAGCGATTTAAGGCCGGCGAGTTGGAGCGGGATTTTGTTGCCGTAGTGCGCTTTCAAGGGCCGCAAGCCAATGGCATGCCGGAGCTACATAAGCTGACCCCAACCCTGGGGGTGTTACAGGATCGCGGTTTCAAAGTGGCCCTGGTCACTGACGGGCGTATGTCCGGTGCATCCGGCAAGGTGCCGGCGGCAATCCATATGTCTCCGGAAGCAGTCGAAGGTGGTCCGATCGCCAAAGTACGCGATGGTGACTTGGTGGAACTGGATGCTGAGGCCGGGGTGTTGCGTGTCCTGGTGGATGAAGCGGAATTTAATGCGCGCGAACTTGCGCAGTGCGATTTGTCGGGCAGTACCCGTGGAATGGGGCGCGAGCTATTCGCCAATATGCGCGCTATTGCCAGTGGTGCCGAGAGCGGCGCCAGTATTCTTTATTAAAGTGTGCCGCCCATAGATAGCGGTGCAAGAGAAACGATTTCAGAGCAAATTTTATGTCTAACCCATTTGATATGGTGTTGTTTGGTGGCGGTGGTGATCTTGCCCTGCGCAAGCTGATTCCGGCACTGTATCGTGCTTACCGGGAGGGCAGCTTGGCAGAGGGCTGCCGCATTCTCCCCGTTTGTCGCCGCCAGGAAGACGCTGATCAATATTTAAATGTGGCCCTTCAGTCCCTGCAGCAATATTTGCGCGATGGTGAGTATTGTAATTCTATCTGGACAGGTTTCAGTCAGTTACTACGCCCAGTGGCCCTGGATATTTCTATACCCGACCAGCAGTGGACGCATTTGTCAGATATCCTCGAATCAGACCCGGACCGAGTGCGAATTTTTTATTTGGCCATTCCCCCGGGCGTCTTTGGCCCCTGCTGTGAAAACCTCTCAGCTAAAGGATTAATTAGCAAAAATTCCCGGGTAGTAGTGGAAAAACCTCTTGGTTATAACGCGCAGACTGCTGAAGAAATCAATAGCAAGATGGCGAGCTATTTCCCAGAGAGTAGTATTTTTCGTATCGATCACTACCTGGGCAAGGAAACCGTTCAAAACCTACTGGCTCTGCGTTTTAGTAATGTTTTGTTCGAGCATCTTTGGGATGCAAAAACCATCGATCATATTCAGATCAGTATTTCTGAAACTGTCGGCCTGGAAGGCCGCGCCGGGTTTTACGATGAAACCGGTGCGCTGCGGGATATGGTGCAAAACCACCTTTTGCAGTTGCTGTGTCTGATCGCTATGGAGTCCCCCAACTCCATGACGGCGAAAAATATTCGCGCAGAAAAAATCAAGGTGCTGGAAGCGCTGCGTCCACTGAAAGGTGATTTGGTGAATGAGAACGTGGTGCGCGGCCAGTATATGGCCGGAGAAATCGATGGGCAAAAGGTGCCCGGTTACCTGGATGATTTAGCCGATGGTGCCAGCGCCACTGAAACCTTTGTAGCACTGCGAGCGCATATTGACAGTTGGCGCTGGGCGGGAGTGCCGTTTTTCCTGCGTACCGGCAAGCGAATGGAAAAACGCTGTGCAGAAATTGTGGTGCAGTATAAAAAAGTTTCTCACCACGTCTATAACGAAAGCGCGGGAAATGTAACTCCCAATCGCCTGGTTATCCGCCTGCAGCCGGAAGAGAGTATCAAACTGATTCTGATGGCAAAAAAAATGGATAGCCTCACTACAGAGCTGCAACCGGCGGAGTTGAACTTAACCCTGTCCGACACTTATGACAGTTTTCGCAGTGATGCCTATAAGCGGTTAATGCTGGATGCCGCCGCCAATAATTCGGCCCTATTTATTCACCGCGATGAAGTGGCGGCGGCCTGGGCCTGGGTAGACCCGATTATTGAACACTGGCGTGAAACCAACAATCAGCCCAAGCCCTATCCTGCGGGCAGCTGGGGACCAGAGGAGGCCAATGAATTACTGGCCCGCAGTGGTCGTCACTGGTTTAACGCCAAGTAACGAATCTGTGGATTACCCGGCTTTTTTTCGGTGATCCACAATGATGAATGGAAATATTCATGGCAGAAGAAAAATTTTTTACTGATCGCGAGCGCCTGGTGCAGGCGTTGGTCCACGATTGTGCCTGCGAGCTGCAAAAAGGCATTAAAGAGTCTGGCCAAGCTACCTTTCTGGTATCGGGAGGCAGCACCCCGGAACCGGTTTATCGTGAACTTTCCAAGCGCCCATTGCCCTGGTCAAAAATTACCGCCGCGCTGGTAGATGAGCGCTGGGTAGATAAAACCCATAGCGGTAGCAATCAGGCCTTTATTGAAAACAGCCTGATACAGAATGATGCCGCTAAGGCCACCTTGCTGGGTATGAAAAATCCGCATAGCAGTGCCGCAGAGGGTGAAGCTGACTGTGAACGTGCTTATGGCGAGCTGCTGCGCCCCTTCGATGTGTGCATCCTAGGAATGGGCAATGATGGTCACACAGCTTCTTTATTTCCCCGTGCACAGGGCCTTGCTGAAGCACTTAACCCGGACTCCGATAAATTGTGTAGCGCAATCACCGCGCAGCAGAGTGCAGTGACTGGTGCCAATACCGAGCGTATGACGCTAACCCTAAACGCTATTTTGCAGGCAAAAAACATCAAGCTGCTGATTACCGGTGAGGAAAAACTCAAGGTTTATCGTGAAGCTCTGCTCGGTAGTGATGAGCTGGAGATGCCGGTGCGCAGTATTCTCAAGCAGGGGCTGAAACCGGTCACTGTGTATTGGGCGCCTTAACGAACGATTTGGAATTGATTGATGCAGAAAAATATCGCCAACATTTTGCAGCCTGCTGGCGTTGTCCCAGTGTTGGTTATCGAACAGGCTGAGGATGCGCTGCCCCTGGCGGAGGCCTTGCTTAAAGGCGGCTTGAATGTTCTGGAGGTTACGCTGCGTACAGAAGCAGCACTGGCCGCGGTGGAGCAGATTGCCAAACACCTGCCCGAGGCACATGTGGGCACTGGCACAGTATTAAATAGCGATGACCTACGTCGCTCTGTCGATGCCGGAGCGGGCTTTATGGTAAGTCCCGGCGCTACAGAAAAATTACTGGCAGCCGCCGACGAAAGCGATGTGCCTCTATTGCCCGGCGCCGCTAGTGCTTCAGAAGTAATGCGCCTTTACGAGCGCGGTTACCGCTTCCAGAAGTTTTTCCCTGCCCAGGCTGCCGGTGGTGTGCCCATGTTGAAATCCCTTGCCGGCCCATTGGCGGAAGTGCGTTTTTGTCCAACAGGCGGAGTGAGCCCCAATAATGCTGCGGATTACCTGGCCCTTAATAACGTGGTTTGTGTGGGCGGTTCCTGGATGGCCTCCAGCGCTCTGGTGCGAGAGAAAAACTGGGCCGAGATCACCCGACTGTCGCAGCAGGCTACGGCATTGAAATCTTAATTCGGTACCTGCGCTGAGTGCCGACCACAGTATTAATCCGGTGGCACTTCAACGACTGATACAGGGGCGCTCTATCTCCAGCCAAATCGTCATAAAAGTTCGCTAGGCTGCATTCGTCAATGGATGCAACAGGGGAAAACCAGAAGCTAATAAGAAAGGTTAAAGCCAGATGAAAATTAAAGTCGCCATCAATGGTTACGGCCGTATCGGCCGCAACGTCACCCGTGCCATTTACGAGTCTGGCTATAGCGATCGTATCCAGCTGGTTGCGATTAATGATCTGGCTCCAGTTGCCTCCAATGCGCATCTAACTCGTTTCGATACTATTCACGGCCGCTTTGCCACCGAAGTTAAAGTGGATGGCGATGCACTGATTATTGGCGGGGATCGAGTACAGGTCTGTCAGGAGCGCGATCCGGCTAAGCTGCCCTGGAAAAAACTGGGAGTGGATCTGGTGCTGGAATGTACCGGCCGCTTTACCGATAAGTCTTCTGCTTCAGCACATATCGAAGCCGGTGCTGCCGCAGTGCTGATTTCCGCCCCCTCACAAGATGCGGATCTCACCGTGGTTTACGGCGTAAATGATAGCAACCTGACGGCGGATCACCGCGTGGTTTCCAACGCTTCCTGCACCACCAATTGCCTTGCGCCTGTGGCACAGGCCCTGCATCGCGAGCTGGGTATTGAACGCGGCTTTATGACCACGGTGCATGCCTATACCAACGATCAAAATACCCAGGATGCGGTGCATGCGGATATTTATCGGGCGCGTGCCGCGGCCGATAATATGATCCCCACCAAGACCGGTGCGGCGGCAGCCGTAGGCTTGGTGCTTCCGGAATTAAAAGGCCGCTTGGATGGAATGGCGGTACGGGTGCCGGTAAGTAATGTCTCCCTGGTGGACTGCCAGTTTATCGCGGGCCGCGATACTACGGTTGAAGAGGTAAACCGTATTATGCAAAGCGCCGCAGAGCTTAGCGGCGGCGTTCTCAGCTATTGTGACCAGCCTCTGGTATCCGTGGATTTTAATCACACCACCGCTTCCAGCCACTTCGATGCCAATCACACGCGAGTGAACGGCAACCTGGTGAAGGTGATGGCCTGGTATGACAACGAGTGGGGTTTCTCTCACCGTATGCTGGATACCAGCCTGGCCATGGCGGCGGCCCTGCAGCTTGATATGCCGGTGGCGGAATCTGCCTGAACATACACTTGTCATGGGTTGGTTGGCCCGGCATCGGAAAATTGCTGTGGGAAAACCTGTGAGTTCGTCTTGTACACTAGCGGGCAGGCTAAATTCACTTTATGCAGAACTTAGCCGGCCACAGAAATTCTTTTTCCTTCAAACATCTGATGGGACCATATGATTCGCCATACAAAAATTGTCGCCACCCTGGGGCCCGGCACCGATAAGCCGCGAGTGATCGATGAAATGATTCGTGCCGGCGTCAATGTTGTGCGCTTAAACTTTTCCCACGGTACCGCCGATGACCATCGTCGCCGGGTGCGGGAAGTGCGCGATGCCGCTGAAGCACAGGGGAAAACAGTCGGAGTATTGGGCGATTTGCAGGGGCCCAAAATTCGTATTGCCCGCTTTGCCACAGGCAGTGTGACGCTTGAGAACAATGACGAATTCACCCTGGACCTCGACTGCCCTGCAGAAGGTGGCGATGAGCATCGTGTAGGGGTCGATTATCCCAGCCTGATCAGTGATTGCCATTCCGGCAATATTCTTCTGCTCGATGATGGCAAGATTCGCCTAGAGGTAACCGGCACCACCGCGAGCAAGTTGTTTTGCCGTGTGTTGCAGGGCGGCAAGCTTTCCAACAACAAGGGTATTAACTTACTCGGCGGTGGCTTGTCCGCGCCGGCTCTGACGGAAAAGGATTATCGGGATATCGAACTGGCTGCGGAATTGGAAGTGGATTTCCTCGCGGTGAGTTTCCCCCGCTGCGCCGAGGATCTTGAGACTGCGCGCAAAGCCATGCAGGCCGCTGGTAGTGAGGCCGCCATTGTGGCCAAGATTGAACGGGCTGAGGCTGTTGCCAACGATGCGCAGATGGATGCCCTGATTCTCGCCTCCGATGCGATTATGGTGGCCCGCGGTGATCTGGGGGTGGAGATTGGCGATCCGGCTCTGGTGGGAGTACAGAAAAAACTGATCCACCGTGCCAATGTGCTTAATCGCGGTGTAATCACTGCGACGCAAATGATGGAGTCCATGATCACCAGCCCGACCCCCACCCGTGCGGAAGTGATGGACGTGGCCAATGCTGTATTGGATGGCACCGATGCGGTGATGCTCTCCGCCGAAACCGCAGCTGGCGATTACCCGGTATCTGCGGTGGAATCCATGAGCGAGGTGATTGTGGGGGCAGAGCAGTATCTGGGCAGTGTGCCTTATGCACCGGAGGAGCATGGCGCTTCGGACCGTATCGATACGGTGATTGCCCAGGCCGCGATTGATGTGGCCTCCCGTGTAGAGAATCTCTGCGCGGTGGCCGCCTTGACCGAGTCCGGCCGTACTCCGCGTATGATGTCCCGCGCCAATACCCGCCTACCGATTTATGCCATGACAAGGCACCCCAATGTTGCACGCCAGCTGGTACTTTTGCGTGGAGTAGAGCCCATCAGCTATGACCCATCCACAGTACCACTCGGGCATCTCACAGAATCTATTATTGAAGTGCTGGGCTCGCGTATCGACCTGCAAAAAGGTCAGCGCGTGCTGATCACCCAAGGTGAGCGCCTCAATGTGGGTGGACATACCAATTCGATGCGCATTAAAGAGATCGAATAAATTCTTAGGTGTAAGCCATTACTTACTTTGGGGCATCCGAAAATAGTAATGGCTTTTGGCCTATAAAAAGATTATCAATTAGTTTTTCTGCATATTTTTAGCTGCCATTAGACCCACCTGCTGCTAAACCTCATCTTTATTTTTCACACCTTCCTGAGAGCATATTGTGATGCTGTTCACAATCTTTTTTGTCTTTAAATGCCCCTATAGCTCCAATTATCACTTGCTACTTTAAGTGATGAGGAAAACTGCAGAATCCGGTGCTCTTTTAATTTGGATTGGCATTATTTGAATTGAAATTGATTGGTTTAATTCGAATTTGATTTTTCTTTTAGAGCTTTGTAATAAATTATCTGCTGTTTGGGTGTCTGAGTATTAACTTGATACTCTCAATTCAAAATAATTTTATTATTTTGTTGATCTTCATTTTAATCCCTGCTGTCGTACTCGTGTAATGCCGTTTATCTACCCCCCTTCATCTATTTGCGGTAATCTGCCCGGATAGGTCGCAATTTCAGGTATCCCTTACCGGTAGCTTTGGCCTCATCCCATCCAGGTACCGGTGAATTGGAACTATTGACAAGTAGTTTTCCATAAACTTTCGGGGTAATGAGATTCACTATTTTAGATTTCACAAATTGTGAATACCCTAATCCAACAAAATTTGACGCACTACAGCGGGCAGTAATCAGTTTGCTGTGTGTAAATTGAACAATTTTGGGTTGGGACGGTACCAGGCCCCGGGGGCTGGGTTGTTGATAGATGAGAAGATAAGTCGGGATGATTTATTGGATCTGGCAAAGATAACAAGAAGCTGGCGCAAAGCGGGCTTACGGCGTTTGAAGGATTATCCATGCAGCTAAGTGTCGAGAACAGGCAAGGCATTCGTTATATGGTGAGAGTTGGCTGGGCGTACCAGATGGGTATCCCCATGCAGGTTGATGCCACCCAACTGCTCTCCATGTTTGAGGACGTTGCCATTCAGGAAATCTATGAACACTTTTTCGGCCTGAATGGTATTTCCTGCAATACGCTGAGTGTCAGTATTCAGTCCAGCCAAGCCGGAACGGTTTATCTTGGGCCCCTGAGTGAAGCGCCGGGGCACCTAAGCAGCCGGGAAAAAGAAATCTACCTGGCCCTGGTGCAAAACCGCCTGATTATTGAAGAAGCCCCATTTGCTGCCACCGCATTGGCCGATAAGCAGGCTGAGTTGCTGAGTAAAATCCGCTTAGGGCTTCAGCAGATTATCGCCCAGGAGAGAGCGGAGGCCGCGCTGATTCAGCAGCGCCATGAACAGCGCTCGGATCTTGAGAAGGTGGGTGCCTATATTGATCGCGGCGCTACCGGCCTGGGCAACGCTGCCTGGGGTTTGGTAGTTTGGAGTAAGGATGTACTCGAGGTAGCGGCGCTGGTTAATCCTATACGTCAGTCCTTTGAGCAAAATAAAGCCATTGTCAATTACCTGCTCAATGATAAAAGCTTGGTAGAGTCCCAGCGGGAATATTTATCCGCGGTCCAGCGGGAAGCCGTGGATGTGCTCGGCTTCGACCCTACCAAAATCACCAAGCAGCAATTTGATCTGGCTGTTGAGGTGGCTGAGCTGATATATGAAGATCCAGCCCTGCGCGATACCTTCATCCGCTTTGCCAAAGATTACGCGAGTGCCCAACATAGCTTGGAAATCACCGAAATAGCGGGCGGTGGTGCCTTTGAGATTATTCTCACTATCGTGTTAGCGGCGGCTACTGGTGGCATTGGTGCGGTAGCCGCTATGGCCAAAAATACACGCCTGCTGAAAGCCTTTGGCGGCATCGGCGATCTGATGATGGATTTTGCCAAGCTGAAAAAACAGCACAACCTGCTCTCCAAAAAACGCGGCGGTAATGCTAAGGGCAATGGTGCCAGCTTCTCTGACCTGAGTTCCTCTGAAGCTGCGGTACCAACTTCGTCCGGCGGCCCCTCGTCGAGTAATTCTTCCTCCAGTAGCTCTACTTCTAGCAATAGCTCCTCCAGTAATTCCAGTAATGGCAATCAAAGCAGCCAGGGTAGTGGTTCAGGCTCCAATGCCGATGGTGGGAGCCAGGCCAACGGCAGTTCCACTTCCAATGAGCCGGATAGTGCCAATAGTGAAACCGGCGAGACTCCTGATGGTAAAAAGGCTCAGTGTGCTAAGAACTCTCACCATGGTGGTGATCCGGTTAATTTAAAAACTGGTGAGGAGTTCCTCTCGCTTGTAGATACGGTATTGGACGGCCCACTGCCTCTTACCTTAGCGCGCACCTACCGCAGCAGTAACCCCAAGGACTTCGGCCTGGGACACGGCTGGACCCATACCCTGGGTGAAAAACTGCTTTGGCGGCCTGGTAAAGCGGTGCAGCTCCACGACGCCGAGGGCCGAGTGATTAACTTGCCGGCACCGGGTGACAGTGGCCGCAGCCACAATGTGGTGGAGCAGTTAACGCTTACTCGCGTTAATGATGAACATTGGATAGTGACCCCCTACGGCGCCCCCAATGGAGTGCAGAAGCATTTTAAAGCTATCGGGGATAAGGGGACTCTTAAGCTCGCAGAAATTCGCGATGGCTACGGCAACTTCTACCTGTTCCACTATATCGATGAGCGTTTAATCTGCATTGAGAGCAGTCTAGGTGAAGCCCTGCATATCAGCCCACCAGAAGGGCAGGCTAACAGTCTGCGTATTGGTGAACTGAAAAAAGAAACCCGCGATGGCCGCATTAAAGTACTCGCCAACTATGAGTACAGTGATGAAGGTGACCTGATCAAAGCCACAGATGCCGATGGCCACAGCGAGCAGTATCAGTACCACCAGCATGTTATTAAGCAGCGTACCCTAAAAACCGGCTACCGCTTCCACTTCGAATGGGATGCCGAAGGTCCCTCGGCCCGCTGTGTACGCCAGTGGGGCGATCCTATCGATGGGCAGGCCACATACAACTACCAGTTTGATTGGGATGATGATGGCAAGGGTGTCACCGTAACTGATACCCGCGGCGGTAAAGAGCGTTATCGCTTCAATGATCGCGCCCTGCCCATTTATCACCGCGACCCGGAAGGTGCCGAGACCCTTTACAGTTACAACGACCTGGGCCAGATCACTAAGGTACAGCTGCCATGCGACGATGGCAGTTTGCGCGAAGAGATTTATCAATACGACGATCAAGGCCGCCTGATACAAAAAACCGATGCCGCCGGCAATAAGCGCCGCATTGAATACAATAGCGAAGGTCTGCCCGCAAAAGTTACTGACCCTGCAGGCAATAAGTGGCAACGCGAGTACAACAAAAAAGGTCAGATCGTTGCCACTAAAGATCCTCTCGGCAACACTACCCAATACGGTTATAACCCCGTTGGTCTGATCGGCAGCGTTACCGACCCATTGGGAAATACCACCCGCTACTTGTGGAACCCCGAGGGTAAACTGGCCGCAGTTAAAGACCCCATGGGCCGTGCCCAGCACTACCGCTACGACAATGCTCGCCGCCTGGAAGAAGTGCAGCATGCCCCCGGCCAAGTCACTCGCTACGAATACGATGCCCAGGATCGCATCCATGCGGTAATTACCCCAGATGGCGCCCGCACCCAATACAGTTACAACCCCCAGGGGTTACTGGCCGAAGTTACCGACTCCGAAGGTCGCAGTACCAGCTACGCCTACGATGGCCTCAGTCAGGTTAAGACCCGCACTAATCAGGACGGTAGCCGCCTGGAATATCACTATGACGGTGAGCGCAACTTAGTCGGCCTCACCAATGAAAATGGAGAGCGCTACCAGCTTAAATACGATCTCAATGAGCGCTTGATTGAAGAAGTCGGCTTCGACGGCCGCGTGACCCGCTATGCCTATAATCGCGCTGGCCACTTAATCAGCTCCAGAGCCGTAACCGACACTGATACTGGTAAGGGTATCGACACCATCTTCGAGCGCGACCCCTTCGGCCGCCTGTTAGAAGAAGTCACTCCAGACGGCATTACCAACTTCCGCTACAACCACAGCGGTCAGCTAATCGAAGCGGAAAATGCCCACCGTAAATTGCGTTGGGAGTACGACGCCAATGGGCGTGTTGTGGCCGACTGGCAAGGAAAAGACAAACTGAGTCACCAATACGATGCTGTCGGTAATCGTATTGCCACAACATTACCCGATGGTGAAGTACTGAACTTCGCTTTCAACCCCGCCGGCCAATTCCAAAGCCTGCACCGCCGCCCACTGGGCAGCGATTCCGATCAGCTGATCACTAGCATCAGTCACGATGAGCAGGGCAGGGAAAGCCAGCGTCAGCACGGCAATGGGCTGGAAAGCCAGAGAGACTACGATCCTCAGGGCCGCCTACAAAAGCTGCGCCTGGGCAAGGCCAATGGTCCGGTATCAGATCCAGCTCAGCCAAATTCCATCCTGGAGCGTGGCTACCAGTACAACAAAGCCGGCCAGATCGCGCAAATTGAGGACAGCCTGCGCGGCACCCGCAGCTACCATTACGACGCCCTCAATCGTCTCACTCAGGTAGACGGCCCCAACCCCGAATACTTTGTGCATGACCCCGCACATAATATTCTTGCTGCCGCGAACTCGAAAGACGAAGCTAAACAACAGGCCAGTGCCACCCAGGTCAAAGGCAACCGCCTCGCTTTTCGTGGTGATACCCACTACCGCTACGATATTCATGGCAACCGCATCGCCGAACTGCGCGGTAAAGGGCAAAAACTGCAAACCCGCTACCACTACAACCACCGCCAACAGCTGGCCCGTATAGAAAAGCTTAAGGTAGAAAACGGCACAGAACAGTTCCAGCAGGTGATCCACTACCAATACGACCCCTTGGGCCGCCGTATTGGTAAAGCGAATGAAAGCGAACAAACCGATTTTCTCTGGGATGGCGATGTCCTCCTGCAGGAAAACAAAAGTGATGCCCAAGCCAAGCAGGATCTCAATACCCGTACCTACTACTTTGAGCCGGGCACATTTAAACCTGTTGGATTAAAAGAAAACAAACAAGATAAAGAGGAGGTTTATCACTACCATCTGGATCACCTGGGAACTCCAGATACCCTCACTAATCAGGATGGTGAAGTGGTATGGAGTGTTGCCTACAAGAGTTATGGCAATATTGCTCTGGCCCATGAAAATCAGATAGAGCAACCGATTCGTTTCCAGGGGCAGTACTTTGATGAAGAGACTGGCCTGCACTACAACCGGTTTAGGTATTACGATCCGCAGGTTGGGGAGTTTACTCAGCAGGACCCGATAGGGCTTTTAGGGGGGGATAATAATTATAGGTATGTACCTAACCCGATTAAATGGATTGATCCCTTTGGGCTTGCTTGTGAAGAGAATCGAACGGTATTTGCTGGGCATGGTAGTGTGAATGAAAAAAAACAACTAGTCATTCCTGAAGGGACTACACTTATCGTATATAGTAAAAACGGGGCTACAATAACAGATGATTTAGGTGTTGCAATTGAGAATAACCTTCCTCTGAATGATGCTTATAAAAAGGTATATGGCCCCGGTGATAAAGTCCCAGAGTTTACTTTATACCCCTCTCATGGAGAGCTAACTATATCTTCCTCATCTGTTACGGTTGATAGTCCAATCACATTAGATAAATTACTTAGAGAAAATATGGGGGAATGTCACTGGGCAGCATGTACATATGATTCAAGTTCGCCAAATTCGAACCTCATTTATCACACGGATGGAGTTTACAAGGAAACTGCAGACGGTTTTTATAAAAGCTCTGGTAATGATTGGATTAAAGTTGAATGATGAATAAAAGATCTCCGGGGGGTGTGACAGTGCACCCAGAGTATTTTATTGAGATAAAACCTTTTCAAGGAGGGATGTATTTTTCTGGTAGTGAAGAACTTAAGAAATTTGAGTTGTTGCGAAATATGCTATTTCTTATTGAAAATGGGCGTAAAGCAAATATAAGAAGGCATATTGCAAGTTTACGCTTGCCTAATGGCGAAGAGGAGGCCTGTTTTCTGGATATTGATATAGAAGGTCAAAGATTTCACCAGGGTATAGGTAGGTGTGACATATTGGTTGATAATAACTGCGGTGATAATTATTACTTTGACTCAAGTGTAATTTTTGCGGTAGCAAAGTATGGTTATAAGCCTCCGCCTGGATTTGTGGATGCAATATCTGAGGAAGTAGAAAGGATTGGCGGAGGTTGAATTGCACTGGTATTTTGGGTTCAGGGACGGAATGATGAGTTTTTGCTGTGATCTGAAGGTTTATTGGCGCTATTTGGTTTCTGATAAATTGAAGAAATGAGGTCAGAGTATTATTTTGGCGTTTAATTAATCCTGTAATCAGGTTTCAGATTGCTGGCTAAGATTACGATGATCCATACGGTAATTACCCGAGACGGTGTCCGCGCTCAATACAGCTACAACTCCCAAGGGCTACTGGCTGGTAGTGTTCAGAATTCTGTGTCATTTCTTTACTATTAACAAAAAAGAGATGACCCATGACCAAACCTGCTTTCGATATGGATGCCGCGGTCAAAGCCTTGGCTGAGGGTAAAGACCTTGGCGGCAAAGATGGCATCCTCACCCCTCTGATCAAACAACTCACTGAAGCTGCCATGAAAGCGGAGCTGGAGGAGCACCTCGCCAGCAAGGATAAGCCCAACCGCAAGAATGGCACCACCTCAAAAACCATAAAAAGCCCCGCTGGCAGCTTCGAGCTGCAGACACTGAAAAATAATGGGGGCAGAGTAAATTATTGACGTTTAATTAACTTTTAATCGGGTTTCTGATCACTGGCTACGAATACGATGCTCAGGATTACGTCCATGCGGTAATCACCCCAGATGGTGCCCGCACCCAATACAGCTACAACACTCAGGGGTTACTGGCCGAAGTTACCGACTCCGAAGGTCGCAGTACTTGTTACGCCTACGACGGCCTCAGTCAGGTTAAGACGCGTATCAACCAGGTCGGCAGCCACCTGGAGTGCCACTACTACGGAGAGCGCTACCAGCTTAAATACGATCTCAATGAGCGCCTGATTGAAGAAGTCGGCTTCGATGGCCGCGTGACCCGCTATGCCTATAATCGCGCTGGCCACTTAATCAGCTCCAGAGCCGTAACCGACACTGATACTGGTAAGGGTATCGACACCATCTTCGAGCGCGACCCCTTCGGCCGCCTTTTAGAAGAAGTCACTCCAGACGGCATTACCAACTTCCGCTACAGCCGCAGTGGGCAATTAATTGAGGCGGAAAATGCCCACCGTAAATTGCGTTGGGAGTACGATGCCAAATGAAATTTTAGCTGGTTTATCTATGGAGAATTATACTGGGCCTAAAGATTTATTTAATGGTTTGAAGGGATCGCCAGGATATATTCATTCTGGTACTTTGGCTGAAATATCTGCAAGAAATCCAGATTTTGCGACATTATCTACTCCAATTACAAGAGAGCAGGCTGATAAGGCACTTGAGAAAATTTATGAATATGCGGATAAAACAGAGTCAGGAGAATTTAAATATAATCTACTTAATCGACAGTGTGCAATTTTTGCTTGTGAGGTTAGTGAGGCTGCAGGAGTGACTCCTCCTGATGCAGGTAAGATAGTTCGTAGGCCGAAAAAACTACACTCCTCAATTAAAAAGCTAGTTAGTTCAAGTGAGAAGAATGATGGATAAAGCTTATGGATCTGACTTTCATGTTGAAATTTATTCTGAAGGCTGTTTGTGGTTGAAAAAGCCTACAGATGTTAATGAGGTTGTGTGCACAATAAGTAGCAAAGAAATTCAGTTGTCAGGGGGGAAGGGAGTGCTTCCAATGAAAAATATAAGGAAAATCCTTGCCAAAGAACGACCGGGTGGGAAGGCTGAATTTCGAGTTTATATGAAGGAAAATAAAACCTGGAATGAAAATATGAAAAAAAAACATCCTGTTCGATGGCGGCTAGGTTTGATAACTAAAAGTAAACCTAAAGAAATTATGCTTGGGGTGGCTAAAGCTGTAAAAGATAAAGGTATTTTAATTGATTTTTTTCGTGAGGCTGGTATTTGTGTCGAGTCAGTTTCATAATTTTTCTTATTATGATCAGTATTCGGGCAGTATTTAGAATAAATGGGGTCAGAGTAAACTATTGTCGTTTAATTAACCTTTAAGCAGTTTTCTGATCACTGGCTAAGAATACGATGCTCAGGATTGCATCCATGCGGTAATCACCCCAGATGGTACTCGCGCCCAATACAGTTACAACTCCCAGGGGTTACTGATCGAAGTTACCGACGCCCAAGGCCACAGTGCCTGCTACGCCTATGATGGTCTCAGCCAGGTTAAGATCCGCACCAACTCGGAAGGCAGCCGCCTGGCATACCACTACGACGGCGAGCGCAATTTAATTAATACATAGGTAAACCACCGCCTCTGGCGGTGAGACTTGATAGGGCTCTGCCGTTCCGGCGTGCAGAATGAAAAATATGGTCTCCATGAACCAGCAAGTTCTATAAAGGAGGCCATATGCGAGATTTGCAGTGCCAAGCTCACGTGAAGCATTATTGCGGGTACCACGTGGTATTTGTGCCTAAGTATCGAAAGAAAGCATTATTTGTATCTGGTTAGCAACTCGGGGGCAAGCTTAAGCAATATGGTTTTACACCTAATAGTGTTGAGGTGATAGCTTGTTGTCGTGAACCAGGGCCTGCAAGGCAGGCCTTGGCAGATACTTTAGGAGTTCCAGTATAGGCAGGCAACGGACGAATGGGTGTCGGCGATGATGGTTCGATTGGGGTTGTAGATGAAAAGGCGACTAAGATATATCTAGAAGAAAACCCAGATAGTGAAGAGGTAATTCTGCTAGAGGGAAGCGATAAATTCACTATGTATAGGCCTGGGGAGGGTGGGTAGCAATGAAAAGCGTAAAGAGCTTAGGGAATAATGATAAATATGAATTGTTGGTTAGGCACGGAGGGTGTGGTTATCCATATACCCAGGAGAATGTGAGAAAAATTTACGATTACTTAGAAGAAAGTCCTTGCGCTGTTCCCTTCCTTGGGATTAGGCATTGCCCTTTTGGATGTGAAGATCTTATTTATGAGTCATACCACACCGATGGGACTTGGGTTTGGCAGAAAGGGTTGTTGCATTACTTTACGCATCATTATATCGAAATGCCTGAACTATTTTTAAATCACATCTTAGGTAGTGAAGTAAGATCCAGTTGCCCGGAAAGTCTAATTTCATCTATAGAATCTTCAATGTTGAGCGGAGGAGTAGAGAAAGGGATAGATGGTACATTCTGGAGAGCTTGGTTCTCCAAGTTCCTAAATAAAGATAAAGTTGAACCTGTTTATTTTGTGAAAGCACCTTATTGTAAAAATTCTCGCCGTAAAGCTCCTCCTGGCTCCTTTTCTGGATGGAGTGATTTTGAGTTGTGATGAGTAGAAGTTAATAAAAAATCTAAAAATCACATACAATTTATCAAAAATAATTGGGGTCAGAGTAAATTATTGACGTTAATTAATCTTTAATCGGGTTTCTGATCACTGGCTACGAATACGATGCTCAGGATTACATCCTTGCGGTAATCACTCCAGATGGTGCCCGCACCCAATACAGCTACAACCCTCAGGGGGTTGCTGGCCGAAGTTACCGACTCCGTAGGTCGCAGTACCAGCTACGCCTATGACGGCCTAAGCCAGGTTAAGACCCGCACCAACCCAGATGGCAGCCGCCCGGAATACCACTACGACGCCCTCGACCACCTCACCCAGGTAGACGGCCCCAACCCCGAATACTTTGTGCACGACCCCGTACACAATATTTTGGCCGCCGCCAACTCGAAAGACGAAGCCAAGAGGCAGGCCAGCGCCACTCAGGTCAAAGGCAACCGTTTAGCCTTTTGGGGAGTTTACTCAACAGGATCCTATTGGACTTTTAGGTGAAGTTAATAATTATCGGTATGCACCAAACCCAACAGGTTGGACCGACCCTCTAGGCCTAAAATGTGAGGAACAAAAAGCACAAATTCATGTCGCTTATCGGCCTAACAAACCAGTTGGGCATATTTATATCGGTATCACTCTGCCAGGGCAGGAAACACAATGGTTTGATTTAGTCATGACAGAGTCTGCAGGAGGTGTTATGGGCCTGATTCGCGGAGGGCAAGATACAATTCTGAGGCATGGCGCAAAAATTTCAAAAAATACCAAAGTTGCGACTAGGGAAGTAGATATTGAACAGGCCAGGGCGGCTCTTTATAAGGCAGATGAAATGAGTTTTCAAGAAACAGCTGGCCCATACAACTTAATCAATAATAGTTGCACCTCTGCTGTATGTGACATATTAAAAGCGGGAGGGGTAAACCCTCCATGGTGGGCAAAAACTCCTTCATTAATTCATAAGTGGTTTCAATAATGGCTTTATGTAGAGAGATTTATAAGCTAAAAGATGATCAGATAGATCTGAGTGTTTTAAAGTCGATTTTTGAGGTTAATACCGGTCTAAATGTGGATCTAGAAATATGCGATAAGGATACTGTTTTTGTTCACTGTAAGAAGTTTAAAAACTCGATAGAGGTTGAGTTTAATTTGTCAAGAAAAGAAGTGTTCATTTACACGTCACCTAAAAAAAAGGGATATTTTGAGTACGCTCTCTTGCACAGTTTGTCTCCTTACTTGCTAAATCATGCCGACGTTCCGGGATATGCAAAAAGAAAATGGGAGGAACTTGGTGTTTTGGATAAAATATTCAAGAAATGATTGTTGGGCTGTTATGCCGGTGGTCATATGATTGTGGATGGGTGGCGCGATGTCATGTTTGGAGTCAAGCTGAATAATAGGGGCAGGATAAAATATTGACGTTTCTTTAACCTTTAATTAGGCTTCTAAATACCGGCTGTGAGTACGATGCAAAGGATTTTATCCATGCGCTAATTACTCCAGATGGTAATAGTTGGGATCAGAGTAAATTATTGGTGTTTAATTAATCTTTAATCAGGTTTCTGATTACTGTCTACGTATACGATGCTCAGGATCGTATCCAGGCGGTAATCTGCGCAGGTGATGCCCGCACCCAATACAGTCTCAATCCCTCGGAGGGTGTTGGCCGACCGGCTTCGATGGCCGCGTTACCCGTTATGCCTACAATCGCACCGGCCAACTGATCAGCTTCAGAGCCGTAACCGACACTGATACTGGTAGGGGTATCGACACCACCTTCGAGCGCGATCCCTTCGGCCGCCTGTTAGAAGAAGTCACTCCAGACGGCATTACTAACTTCCGCTACAACCGCAGTGGGCAGTTAATTGAAGCGGAAAATGCCCATCGTAAATTGCGCTGGGAGTACGATGCCAATGGCCGCGTTGTGGCCGATTGGCAGGGCAAAGACAAACTGAGCCACCAATACGATGCCGCCGGTAATCGTATTGCCACAACATTACCCGATGGTGAAGTACTGAACTTCGCTTTCAACTCCGCCGGCCAATTCCAAAGCCTGCACCGCCGCCCTGTCGGTGGTGACGCTGATCAACTGATCACCAGCATCAACCACGATGAACAGGGTAGGGAAAGCCAGCGCCAGCACGGCAATGGGCTGGAAAGCCAGAGAGACTACGATCCTCAGGGCCGCTTGCAAAAACTGCGCCTGGGCAAGGCCAATGGTCCGGTATCAGATCCGACTCAGCCAAATTCCATCCTGGAGCGCAGCTACCAGTACAACAAAGCTGGCCAGATCGCTCAAATTGAGGACAGCCTGCGCGGCACCCGCAGCTACCACTACGACGCCCTCGACCGCCTCACCCAGGTAGACGGCCCCAACCCCGAATACTTTGTGCACGACCCCGCACACAATATTCTGGCCGCCGCCAACTCGAAAGACGAAGCCAAGAGGCAGACCAGCGCCACTCAGGTCAAAGGCAACCGTTTAGCCTTACGATCCGCAGGTTGGGGAGTTTACTTAGCAGGACCCGATTGGGCTATTGGGTGGGGTTAATAATTATCAGTATGCGCCTAATCCACTGAGATGGGTTGATCCATTTGGGCTTACTGCAAAAAGTGATGATTGCCCCAAGGCTGAAGTAAATGAAATACCAGATGACTTTGATTTTCTTGAAGATTTAAATGTCAATAATGTCGTTGAGCAACATGCAGGTTTCTCTTTTGTCGACAATAGTAATCAGTTACAGGACTCTCTAGAGGGATTACCAGAAAATCTTTATCAGCATGAGTTTTTAGCACTTCGTACTTATACTGGTCCTTACTATAAGCAAA
Source organism: Microbulbifer sp. ABH2_005 (assembly GCF_056160005.1). NCBI lineage: Bacteria > Pseudomonadati > Pseudomonadota > Gammaproteobacteria > Cellvibrionales > Microbulbiferaceae > Microbulbifer > Microbulbifer sp. ABH2_005. Next base: position 839,476 of record NZ_JBSWWI010000001.1, read on the forward strand.
TGAATGGGGCACTAAGAGGAAAGTACCCTGAAATAACGGATACGTGGGCTCCTGTTAATAGTGCAGCAAGTAGAGCGCTTGAAAAACTCTCTGCTGATTCCTTAAGGAACTTTGAGGGAATGACTTACCTCGGTGCCCCAATGAAAGAAGAAAAAGTTCATGAACGTTTTCCTGGTGTTGGACAAACATATTCAGATAAAGGGCTTAGTAGCTCAACTTCAGACCCCGATAAAGCTTTTTCTGGAAATGTACAGATGACTATAAAGTCAAAGACTGGTGTAAAGATAGACGATATATCTGCTGTCCCCTCTGAGGATGAGGTTTTGTTCCGCCCAGAAACAGAATTTAAAATAACTAAGAAAGAAAAAGATGAAAATGGTATCTGGCGAATTGAATTGGAAGAAGAATGATGGTTGTTAAAGTGAATATTCCCCCATTGTCCAATAAATTTAATGAGGAAAGTCAAACTAAAAATCAGTGGCTATTAAATTACTTTATCTATCGAGAATCTTCTCGGTCACCAGTTGAGTTATTTAATTTTATTCGGTCAATGGGAAAGAACTCTAGCATTCTAGCTGATCGCTATAGAGGCTCCTTACTGGGTTTGGCTATTGGTGACGCCCTGGGGACAACTTTAGAGTTTAGTGAAAGGCGAGATGAAGAGGATTTAAAAGAGATTGTAGGGGGGGGGCCATTTAATTTGAAACCTGGCCAATGGACTGATGATACAAGTATGGCTCTCTGCTTGGCCTATAGCTTGCTTGATAGAAAATCTTTTGATGCAAAAAACCAAATGGAACTATATGTGGCCTGGTGGAAAGAGGGTCTTTTTAGCTCTACGGGAAATTGCTTTGATATAGGGAACACTACAGTTAGAGCGCTCAGAAAATTTTGTGATACAGGGCTAGAATTTTCTGGATCTAACCACGAAAGATCTGCAGGTAATGGATCTCTGATGAGGTTGGCTCCTGTCCCCCTTTTTTTTGCAAGCATGCCTCAGGATGGCATTCAAATGTCCGGTGAAAGCTCAAGAACTACTCATGGTGCAGTTGAGTGTGTAGATTCATGTCGGTATTTCTCATCTTTAATCCTTGGTGCTCTATATGGTGAAAAAAAAGATGTGCTTTTGAGTGAGATGTATGCACCAGTTGATCGCTATTGGGAGTTTCATCCCCTTTGCTCTAAAGTCAAAAAAGTTGCATGCGGGTCATATAAGGGGAAAGCAAGAGGCGAGATAGTTTCTTCAGGTTATGTAATTGACTCTATGGAAGCTGCCTTATGGGCTTTTTATAATTCTTCAAATTTTGAAGATGGACTCGTTAAAGCTGTAAATCTTGGTGGAGATAGCGATACCGTAGGTGCAATATATGGCCAACTAGCTGGTGCTTTTTATGGAGAGTCAAAAATTCCTTTTCACTTTATAAAAAAGTTATCTAAGCCTCACCTTTTTTATTATTTTGCAGATGAATTGGTTGCCTATTATGCAGGGAGGCCGTTTTATGAGGAATGTGATATTGTTAATTTAAAAGGAGTCTAACTCTATGGATAGGTAGGTATTAGCATATAGAGCTTCATATAAGATAAGTGACAACCTGGAAGATGGAGATTTTTTAAATCCTTCTTTAAGGGGGGGTAGATTTAGAGGCGGCTTTTGATATTTATGATAACTCAACTGCTTTTTTGTTATAATAATCGAATTATTCGGTTGAGTTGTCTCGATACACTAGAGCATGCAAAAAGAAAATGGATGGAACCAGGTGTTATTGATAAAGTATTCAGAAAGTGAAACACGAGGTACGATTCTAATGATCTTGGTTTCAACTATTAAGTGCAATCCTTTTATAACGCAAGCAGATCATCTTGCAGCCCCATAAATAACTCATTCGGTGACCTCCCACCCAGACTCGCTCTTGGTCTACTATTCAGGCGATCCATTACAAATTGAACCTGCTCATTTGTTACTTTATTGAAGTTGGTATCCTTTGGGAAATACTGTCGAATGAGACCGTTTGTATTTTCATTAATACCCTTCTCCCAAGATGAATATGGGTGAGCAAAATAAATATTAGCTCCTAAGCCTTCTGCAATTGTTTCATGACCAGAAAATTCAAGACCATTATCGAAGGTAATTGTTCTGATTTTATCTTTGAAGCTCACCATGTGACTAACCGCTGCTTCAGCCAATAAGTCTGATCGTTTACCCGTTAATCTGACAATAACAGTAAATAACGTCTTGCGTTCAACCATGGTCAGCAAAGCTCCACCACGTCCCTTGCCTATTATGGTATCACCTTCCCAGTCACCTATCCGATTCATCCGATCAATAACCGCTGGCCGTTCATCTATGCTCACTTTGTTTTTAATCTTTCCGCGTTTCTGTATCGCTTATGATAGCGTTTGATGCAATCTTAAGGTGTTTATATAAGTCTCCATCATTTGCCTGATCTAAATAAATTAGTTGATAGATCGTCTTATGATGTAACGATACAGCTGTAAGTCTCTTTAAATAGCTTTCAGTTTTCTGGTGTCTCAGTTCTGCAAGCTTATGTGCTTGCCCTGGGCGATATCTTTGCAAGCCTATATTGCGTTATAGCTCTCGGCTGATCGTCGAGGGATGTCTCTCTAACACTTTTGCTATTGCTTTCTAAGAGTGTTCGGCTTTCTTAGGCTGTAAACCTTGTATCGTTCGTTCTCGCTCAGTTGGTAGTAGCTCATTAGAGTCTTCCTCTTGGTCATGAGAGGTGCCGACTCTACTAGCTGAGGCCTTCTTTACTAATTGCACTTATTATCCGAAACCAAGAAATCTTAAAGTGCCATGTTTATTTTTATCTAAGTTAAATAACCAAAATTTTCGCCTTTCGAATTTTGGTCGTGTGAAGATAGGGTTGGTTAGGTTTTTATGTTATTTGCTAGGTGGATAGTTCGGGTTTTTGTCAATCGTCTTTTTATTTTATTTCTGTAATGGTGCCTGCTCATTACGAGATGTATGGCTTCACATGCTTTCATATGTAACTATCTTTCACATATGTATATGTTTTCATGTGAAACTATTTTTCCTGTCTTTATTGTGTTTCTGCTGTAGTGGCTTCATTTTAATGATTGCTTAATCCTAATACTTTTCATGCCATTTGGTTGAGCTTACTGCCTCATTAAAGAAACCGATGTCATTATCCTGGTTTTGTGAGTTGGTACTATTGACAGTAGTTGGTTTAAGCATAGAAAGTTGACGGGCTGTTTGGGGTACCTAATTTCAATAATAAATTTAAGGTCCAGGTTATGAGTAAGACTGCTCTCTCAGTTTCAATGAAAACTGTATTGTCTCTTTGTCTGTTAACTTCATCCTCTATTGGTCTCGCTGAAAATATTTCAGACATTGAGCGTAGTAATGGCAAAGCAAAATATAAGCACTGTGGTACTCAGCATCCATCTATTCAGGAGGCTGCGCTGAAAGAGCAGCATTTTACTGCTTTGCGGCAGAAATCAGCTGTTGCTGATGGAGGCCATACATTACGACCGAATGGCTCCGTTAGTATTGATGTGTACTTCCATGTAATTACTGATTCTTCCAATAATGGATCCCTTCCCAGCAATGTTATCAATGCACAAATGGATGTGCTGAATAATGCATATGCAAACACCCCCTTTACTTTTAATCTAGTTTCTACCTCGGTAACAGCTAACAATTCTTGGTATAACGTGGGTTATGGTTCCTCCGCAGAGAGTAATATGAAAAATGCTTTGCGCGTTGGTGATGCTGGGGATTTAAATGTTTATGTAGCTGAAATTAGTGACGGTTTATTGGGGTGGGCAACTTTTCCAAGCAGCTATGCCTCTGATCCCTTCGATGATGGGGTGGTGATTTTAACTGGATCGGTGCCTGGTGGTGATGCGGCCCCTTACAATGAAGGTGATACTTTGACTCATGAAGTTGGTCACTGGTTGGGTCTTTATCATACTTTCCAAGGGGGATGTGGAGGCAGGGGAGACTATGTTTCAGATACTCCCGCAGAAAGATCTGCCGCCTATGGCTGTCCGATAGGGCGGGATTCCTGTACACGGGGAAGAAATGCTGATGGGCTAGACCCGGTGACAAACTTCATGGATTATACCGACGATAGCTGCATGTATGAGTTCACTGAAGGGCAGGCTACACGAGCAGACCAGCAAAGCGCGACTTATCGCGGGCTGTAGGGGGTAATCGGGGGGATCTCCCCCCCCGATATATTTTATCTTATGCGAAACATTCGATTTTTCTTAATTCTTTATGCTCTGTGTTTACTGAGTATCGGTACTGAGGCTCAGCGGCTTGCCGTACCGGATTACGTTACTTGTGATAGGAATAAGCTAACCTCTTGGCAAGGGAAGGTGTCTAAATTAAAGCTGGTAAATGGTAGCTTTGAGTTGTGGATGGAAACTGATTACGGCACCAGTGAGCATCTAAAACTCTCTATGTCTGGTTGGAGTGAGCTGCTAGAACAGTTTCGCCTTGTGGGAAACGTATTTAAGCCGAGTGATTGGCAAAAAGTCTCTGCCCCAGAGAGTGGTCTTCGCCCTGGGGTCCGAGCCGTGATTTGGTTGTGTGAAGATAAATCATATCCCCCTGTGATCAATTGGCAACCTCCTTACAATTAGGGCCCTATGCTTGTATTAAATAGGGTTGGGCTCTTTACTTTTAGGTATTTTCCATGTGTTTCTTTGAGGGTTTAGCTCTTAGGTATGCCTTGATCTAGATATCCTGTATCAACTCCAAACCAGAAACTTCCATCTTTGTTATTAAAATACATGTAGCGGATATTGCCACCGCTTGGCACTGCGGTTTGGCTGGTAAATTTCTCGGTTTTGGTATCAAAGGCAAAGATAATATTCGGCGTAGCTCCAGTGTCCGCTATCCAGAGCTGGCCTTTATCGTCCAGTGCAGTGCCGTAAGGTCGAGGGTTTTCAGAGGGAACTTTCCACTCCTTGAATTTTTTTGTACTGGGAATATATCGACCGATATAACCCTCTGGGTAATCCACATACCATATATTGCCAGATTGATCGATTTCCAACCTGCGCGGGCGGGCTTTTGAGCGTGGAAGAGAAACTTCTGTTACCGCCATGGTTTTGGGGTCTACCCAGGCAAGCTTGTTGGTGCCAAATAAGGCTACCCAGGGGCGATCTTGTTGGTCTACCTTAATGCCATAGGGGCGCGCATTACTGGTTTGTGGCGTGGCGATCTGTACACGACCGGTGGATACATTCAATAAGCCAATCCGATTACTCTGTTGGGCGGTAAACCAGATATTCCCCTCCTGGTTAAAGACCAGTGTATGTGGATCATTAACCCCTTCAGGCATAGCATACTGATGAATTTTGCCGTCCTCTGGATTCATCCGGCCAATATGTGCGCTGCGGTTACCGGCGTACCAGATCTGATCTTGGTTATCCACAATCAAGTTGTGTGGGTGAGTCCCTTCGGGTACCTCAAATTGCTTGAATTCTTTATTAGTCGGATTAAATCGACCAATATAGTTGCCTGCCTGTCCACAGAACCAGACTTGTTGTTGGTTATCCACATGCGGGTCCCTTGGTAACCCCTCCCAAGGCACTTTCCATTCCTTTAAGGTGAGGCGATCCGGCAGGGCATTGGCCTGGGGAGAGGCATAGGAGACTGTGGATAACGCATAAAGGATAGAGATGGCAATTTGAAGCAATAAGCTGGAAATTTTAGTGAATATATTCATTTAGCAGCTCCGTTGACTAAGCGCCTCTAAAGGACAAAGACTTGCTACCGTGGTTGATATCGAGAGTATGGCTGATAGAGGTTGTTCATAGCTTAGATGATTAATGGTGTCTCATAAGAAAAAAGATATTGGGAGTTATGCAGGGGTTTTCCAAAGAGCTCTTGAGTCTAGTTTTCACGTGTGGCCAGCAACATCATTTAGTATTTTTATACCCGGTATGGTTTTATACTCTATTGCCTGTATATAATGAATGAGCGCATGGCCCCTAAGGCACGTGGTTGAAAGATTCTACTTTTCAATGGCCAGGATCTATAAACTATATGCATCCCAAATGAAGAGTACTATTTCCTTCCTCATTCTAAGTAATTCGGCTCAATTTACACGTCTGTAACCTATAGCGTATATTGCAACCCCTAATGTAGGAGTCTCGCTATGTTACAACGTCTCCGCCGGCCAGAAATATTATTGTTGCTCTTGGCTGCTTCAATGCCCCTTTCTTTCTCCGTATGGAATACTCTGCTCAATAATTTTGTAATTACTAAGGCCTCCTTTACTGGAGCTGATATTGGTCTGTTGCAAAGCGTGCGGGAAATACCGGGCTTCCTCGCTTTCACGGTAATCTTTGTATTGTTACTCATCCGTGAGCAGCGGTTGGCGCTTCTTTCGCTCATTGCGACGGGAGTGGGAGTCATGCTGACAGGATTTTTCCCTTCACTTACAGGGCTGTTACTGACAACCCTATTGATGTCCATTGGGTTTCACTTCTATGAAACTTTGCAGACTTCATTAGCCCTGCAGTGGTTTCCCAAACAGACCTCGGCAATTTGGATGGGGCGTATGGCTGCGGCGGGTTCCTTTGCCGCGTTGCTGGCCTATGGCTTGGTTTGGTGCTTAATGAATTTGGCTGGATTGGATTATTCTTGGGTTTACCTGATTGGAGGTGGTACTACAGTCTTGGTTGCTTTGGTAGCTTGGATACTCTTTCCTCAGTTTCCCCAGCCTCACAGCCAGCGAAAGCAGCTGATAGTGCGGAAACGTTATTGGCTTTACTACGTTCTGACAATGATGAGTGGCGCGCGCCGGCAAATCTTTATTGTCTTCGCTGGTTTTTTGATGGTGGAAAAATTTGGTTACAGTGTGGGCGAAATAGCTGCCCTCTATGCAGTGAATCACCTGCTTAACTTATATATTGCACCAAAAGTAGGCCAATTTATTGTCCGTTTTGGAGAGCGCCGTATTCTTACTTTGGAATATCTCGGCTTAATACTGGTTTTCGCTGGCTATGCACTGGTGGAGAGTGCGGCGATGGCTGCAGCACTCTATATTATTGATCACCTGTTCTTTTCTATGGCAATAGCGATCAAGACTTATTTCCAAAAGATCGTGGATGAACGTGATATAGCTGCATCCGCTGGAGTCAGCTTTACCATTAATCATATCGCTGCGGTTGTTATACCGGTTCTGTTCGGTCTGCTATGGCTCACCTCTCCGGCCATGGTGTTCTTTGCAGGATCTTTGATGGCTTTGGTTTCGCTGGGGTTGGCGCAGTTGGTGCCTGAGCAACCTGGACCCGGCAACGAAGCGCGTTTGGGGCAGAGAGTAGCTGCAACATAGCGGCACCCTGCTATTTTGGCTCCCGATTCTTTGGTCGTTATTAGAGGTTGTATATGCGTCTAGTCCTGCTATTCATAATGTTTGCTCTTCCCCTGGGTGTTTTTGCGGTACCAGAAAAAATTTCTGTTGGTGAATACCGTATTGAATACGAGATCAAGGGGGCTGGCGAGGCTACTTTATTTCTAGAAGCGGGTGGTTCGGCTGGTATGTCTGATTGGAATCCAATCTATGATAAGCTGGCGGAGCACGCAAGAGTCATACGTTACTCTCGTGTTGGTAATGGCAATTCCACAGCTATTAGGAAGCATTTTAGCTCTGAGGATTATGCCCAAGGGGTTAAGACTTTACTGGAAGCTCTGGGCGTTAAAGGTAAGGTTATCTATATTGCACATTCCTATGGTGCAAATGTTGCTCGAACTTTTGCTGCGCAGTATCCAGAGAAATTGGCTGCCTTGATGTTGGTTGAGCCCTCTTCTGAGCACGATGTAGATATTATGCGTGCTCTGGATTTGGAGCTGGCTGAGAAGCAGATTGCTCAGGTAAAACTGGATGATATGAAGAATGGCATGTCGAATCAGTACTTGGATTTTTGGTCCAAGCGTCCCTTGCCAGATTACCCGCAAATTCCCGATATCCCCGTTACTGTGATTGCTTCAATCAAGAAGTATGACGACCCTCAGCTACTCTTTTTTACTGATGAGGCTCGAAATATGTGGGGCGAATTACACTCAAACTGGGCCCATGCATTTCCACAGGGGCGGGTGGTGCTGACAGAAAAGAGTTATCACTACCCTCAAAATGATGAGCCGGATATGGTGGTAAACGAAGTTCTAGCACTTATTTCCAGGGCTTCCAAATAGGAGGGGCTATTAGATGGAAAATACAGCCATATTATATTTTCATAGTCGACAAATTGCAGGTTTTTAACGGTAGCCGGTATTTACCATCTATCCCCAAGTCCTAAAATATAAATCCTTTTATTTATCGAGCTTTTGCTGTGCTTAAAAAAATTGTTTTGGCGTTTTCTATGGCTGCTTTCTCTGCTGGTATTGTTTGTGCAGAGGATACCAATAAAGTTCAAGATAATTTATCTGATGCAGATAAACTATTTGGGCTTTCTCTCTATTGGAAGGAGGTTAGCTATAACTTCGCTTTCTTCGACCAGGTTCCCGAGTTGGACTTCGATGCTAAGTATCGGGAATTTATTCCACGGGTTTTAGCAACACAAAACACCTATGAATATTACCGCGAATTGAAGCGCCTCAATGCCTTCCTGCAGGATGGTCATACCAATATTTATTATCCAAAGGGTATGTCCTCCAGCTATATAGACTGGCCAGCTATTCGCTTAACTGAGGCCGGGGGTAAGGCAGTGATCACAGGAGTTGAAAAGGGGCTGGAGTCACAAATTCCACCTGGCTCAATTATCGTCGCGATCGATGGGCAGTCCGTGGAAGCTCATTTAAAAGAGCAGGTGATGCCATATATTGCCAGCTCTACTCAGCCTATTCTCTGGGATACTGCGGTTCGGGATGCTCTTGATGGAAAGCCGGGCAGCATGGCCCAATTCACTATTCAAACTCCAAATGGGGCAACCAAGAGTATCCAGGTTAAGCGGGATGCACGGGGTAGGGAGATCGAATATGCCTCAATCAAACAGCCCGCCTCCAATGGTGAGCTGTTTGAGTTCAAATGGCTGGAGAATGATATTGGTTATGTAGCGCTAAATGGTTTTCATGATGAAGCGATTGTTGCGCAGTTTAAATCTCACTACGAGGAGATTACTAAGTCTAAAGGGTTGATTATTGATCTGCGCTTTAATAGTGGAGGTAACTCTGCTTTTGCCGGAGAGATAATCTCTTATTTGGCTGATCGGGATTTACCCGGCTCTGTTTGGAAAACTCCCAAACATATTGCGGCTTATAAAGCTTGGGGATCATTTGCCAATCAGTTCGAGCAATTTGAGAAGTATCGCCCCTATGCCGAGGGTGCTTCATGGGAATTTAGTGAGGAGTCCGGGGATATAGTTGAGCCCAAATTGGATAGCAACCACATAGTGCCAACCTATGTGTTGATCGGTCGAAATACCGTTTCAGCCGCTGAAGATTTCTTGGTGTATGCAGATTCTCTCGAACATTTCACTACTGTAGGTGAGCCCACTTTTGGCAGTACGGGAGAACCTATGTTCGTAGACCTTCCTGGAGGTGGTACCTTCAGAGTCTGTACCAAGCGGGATACTTACCCTGATGGGCGGGAGTTTGTTGGCTACGGTATCCAGCCAGATATACTTGTAGAGCGCACACTGGATACTGTGCGATCAGGTGAGGACCAAGTGCTGGAAAGGGCTTTCGCTGACTTAAAAAGCTCGATCGCTGGCTCAGCTCTCTGACTGCGTATTTATTGAACAGTTCTGACCTGCCTATGGGTTGCTTTTTAGCTGTAGGGCAGGCTGGGCTGCTTAGCTATTTGAGGCACCTTAAATAATTGTGCACCGATGGTTTCCTTCGCTGGTCAGGGCTGTTATTCCCTATTCCCCCTACTGTGTGCTGAAACCCTAGTCTCAGCAGGGAGAGGCATGTCGGTGAAAATTTGTCTTTAGATAAATTACCACTGGCCGAGATTGCCTGTTGGGCCGCTTCGCTGTTTAATGCTGGCTTTGGTTTCCGGCGACTATTCGACGGCTAGAGGAAAGCGCTTGTCATCGTTTATAAGCCAATTAAGTGGTACGTTAGGGTATCTCTGAAAATTAAGTAACTATAAAAGTAGCTAGGAGTTGTACTTATGGCACAGATCAAAGCTTTGGATAAAAAGGCACATGCCAACCTGAAACTCACCCAGGACATCACTTTTGACCATGTGAGCAGCAATCATATTTTGCCGCTGGTGGTTCAGGAGATTGTTCAAGCGGCCCAGAGCTATCCGATCCTGTTCGTAAAAGACCAGAACACCGATCAGTTCAAAGTGGTTGCCCTCACTGGCCTGCGTCCCGGTGAAAACCTGTTCTCCGGCGCTGACGGCTGGAACGGCAGCTACATTCCTCTGCAGGTTCGCACCTACCCATTCGTACTGGTGAAGAACCCAGAGAATACCGATCAGGCGGTACTGTGTATTGATGAAGACTCCAAGATGCTGAGTGAAGCCGAAGGTGAGGCCCTGTTCGACGGTGAAGGTGAGCAGACCGACTACCTGAAGAACCGTGCCCAGGCGGTGGTGGAAACTGCCCAGCGTGTGTCTGTTACCGAGTCTTTTATCGAGTTCCTGGTATCCAAGGATCTGCTGACCCAGAAGAAGCTGACTCTGCGTATTAACGAAGAGGATAAGCCCTACGACCTGACCGGTTTCTACGTGATTGACGAAGAGAAGCTGAACAATTTGTCTGATGAAGACTTCCTGGAGCTGCGTAAGCGCGGTGCTCTGCCGGCGATTTACGCTTCCATGATGTCCTCCATGCAGGTTCAAAATCTGATTCGCAAAAAGCGCCTGAACTGATCCTGTAAAGCCCGGTGACTGCGGTTGCCGGGTGGTCTTTCCGCATCGTCTTTTCGCGATGTAGTTATCAGCGGTCACTTTCCCACCTTGATCCCGCTTTACACTCATACCACTATTAGCCCCTCTGACGTTTAAGTTCGCGAATAATAAGATGAAATTCCTAGCGCGGTTATCTCTCCGCTACTGGTTTGCCTGGTTGGTTTTGTTTTACGGAGTGTGGCTGTTCCTTGTTTTACAGGGGGATAATCTGGCCCTGGCACTGGAACATTGGTCCATGGCACTGGCCATGGCGCTCGGCAGCTATGCCGCTGGTTCCACGCCCATGGGCGGAGGCACTGTTGGCTTTCCGGTGTTGGTGCTGCTATTTGATATGCCGGCCAGTCTCGGCCGCGATTTCAGTTTTGCGGTGCAGTCCATCGGTATGGTCAGTGCCAGCCTGTTTATTCTCTGTCGGCGACAGGCGCTGGCCTGGTCGATGTTGCGCGGCGCTCTGCTCGGTTCTTTATTGGCTATCCCCGCAGGTATATTACTGTTCGCCCCACTGATCCCTGAATTGTGGGTAAAACTCTCCTTCGCAGTGCTTTGGGGTAGCTTTGGGGTGTTTCATTTATACCGCCTCGCTGAGATTACCGATTGTGAGCACAAGGGTGATCCGCAGTGCCCAACGGATTTTCGTGTAGGTTTTTTGCTGGGGGCTTTTGCTGGTTTTTGTGTGGTCTCCGTGACCGGCGTGGGTGTGGATATGCTAGTGTATGCGGCTCTGGTGCTTTTGAGTCGTGTGGATCTGAAAGTGGCGATCCCCACTTCGGTAGTGATTATGGCCTTCTGCTCTGTGCTGGGCGTGTTGGTGAAATCGCTGGCCGGTGATTGGCAGCCGGGGGTCTTTGGCAATTGGCTGGCGGCGGCGCCGGTGGTGGCCTTGGGGGCACCGCTGGGCGTTTTTGTCGTGAGTCTTCTCGGACGCAGGCCCACACTACTGATTGTGGCTCTACTGTGTGTTGTGCAGCTTGTGTGGACTTGCGTGTCTGAGCGGCAGGCGCTGAGTGGTCTGGGCGGCCCGCTGGTACTGCTGGCGCTGCTGTTGTGTCTACTGGGGTTTGAGTGGCTGCGCGCGCTGGGATTGCGCCGCGAGCACAGTCGTGGAGCCATCTCAGAATTTGCGTCGGCTACGGAAGCTGAGGCGGCTGCAATAGAGGAAAGCTTGGCGCCGGGCGTTAAAGCCGGGTAGGGATGCTTGGTGGTGGCTGGTACGCAATTGCGTGCTGGCAGCGATAAGCTGATATCAACGAACAAAGATGTCGGCTGACGAAGAATCTAGTTTTGAGTGCTGCCCTGGATCGGGCCTGCGGGATAAATTCTGTAAGATGGCTGGGGCGGAAGGATTCGAACCTTCGCATGACGGGATCAAAACCCGCTGCCTTACCGCTTGGCTACGCCCCAGTTTCAAGGTTCACAAAGAATAGACTCTGTGATTTGAAATGGTAGCAAGGGGGAGACTCGAACTCCCGACCTCAGCATTATGAGTGCTGCGCTCTAACCGGCTGAGCTACCTTGCCATTTCTTTTGTTGTCTCGGCTGTCCCGAGGGCGCGCATTATTAATCGATGGGCTGGGTGTGTCAACACTTTTTTTGTATTCTTTTCAGTTAGTTAGCGATTTTTTCATCTGGAGTCAGCGACCCTTAAGCACGGCGCCCGGAACGGATGGCGGCGAGGGCAGAGCCCAATACTACCGCGGCGGCACCACTCCAGCTGATCCAATTGAGCGGCTCCACGGCGATGTAATTGGGCCAGATGCTGCTTACCAGGGTGCTGAACAACAGTGTGATCACTGGCACCAGTGACAGGGTAGCGCTGACACTGGAGGCCTCCCAGTGGGCCAGGGCCTTGCTGAAAGCGCCATAGGCGATCAGGGTGTTGGCGGTCAGGAACGCCAGCAGCAACCAATCCAGCCAGCCCAGGTGGGCGACATCTAGCGGATCGGCCATCGGTAGGAAACACAGAGTGCCGGCGATATAAATTAATACCAGCAAATCCTGCGGCGTGGCGCGGCTGAGGATTTTCTTCTGGAAAAAGCCATACACCGCCCAGGATATGGCGGCGATCAGGATCAGCCCAAGCCCCAGCAGGTAGTTGCTATCGGCACCGCTGCCCAGCTCGGTGAGGCGCTGGTTGAAAAATAACAGCAAGCCCATCACCACCAGGGCCACGCCGCACCACTGTCGCGGCGAAAAACGCTCATCCAACCACAGCACACTGGAGATCAACAGCAACAGGGGCGCCAGCTGAATCACGATCTGTGCTGCACCGGGGGTGATGTAGTTGAGGCCGCTGGCATAGGTGAGATAGTTGAGCAGCAGTCCGGCCACGGCGAGCAGGGTGAATAACAGCAGGCCACGGCTGAAGAGTGTTTTCAATTTCAATTGCCGTGCACGGCCATAGTAGAGCCCCGCCAGCAGTGCTGCGCCGGCAAAACGATACCAAGTGGCGGTCTCAGGGCTGATATGCTCCAGAAGGCCTTTGAGGGCGATGGGCAGGGCTGCCCACATAAACACTGTAATCAGCGCCAGGGGCAGGCCGATCTTCCAGTTTGATTGCGCCATGGATTTTACGCCGCAGGGACTGCCTCCCCGGGTGGGGAGGCGAAAGATAGGTGGGAGGGTATTAGACGTTGAAGCGGAAGTGAATCACGTCACCATCGGCGACAACATAATCTTTACCTTCCAGGCGCCATTTACCCGCGTCTTTGGCTCCGGCCTCACCCTTGTGATCGACAAAGTCGCTGTAGCTAATCACTTCGGCGCGGATAAAGCCCTTTTCGAAATCCGTGTGGATTTTGCCAGCGGCATTCGGAGCGGTGGCTCCCAGCGGAATGGTCCAGGCGCGCACTTCCTTCACGCCGGCGGTGAAGTAGGTGTGCAGGCCCAGCAGCTGGTAACCGGCGCGGATCACCCGGTTCAGGCCGGGCTCTTCCATACCCAGTTCTTCCAAGAACTCCTGCTTCTCATCGTCGTCCAGTTCGGCGATTTCCGCTTCAAGCTTGTTGCAGATAGGCACCAGTACAGCGTTCTCTTCAGCGGCAATGGCGGCTACGGCGTCCAGGTGTGGATTATTTTCGAAGCCGTCTTCGTGCACGTTGGCGATGTACATAGTGGGCTTTACCGTGAGCAGGCTCAGTTCACGCAGGTCCGCCAGTTCATCTTCGGACAAGCCGAAGGAGCGCAGCGGTTTGGCTTCATTCAGGTGCGGCAGGATTTTTTCCAGCAGCGCTTTCATCTTGATGGCGTGCTTGTCCTGCCCCTTGGCGGCGCGAGTAAAGCGCTGCAGGGCTTTTTCTACGGTGTCCAGGTCGGCGAGGGCTAGCTCGGTGTTGATCACTTCGATATCGGATACCGGGTGTACCTGGTTGGCCACGTGGATGACATTGTCGTCTTCGAAGCAGCGCACGACATGGGCGATGGCGTCGGTCTCGCGGATATTGGCGAGGAACTTGTTCCCCAAGCCTTCACCCTTGGAAGCACCTGCAACCAGTCCGGCGATATCGGTGAATTCCATGGTGGTTGGAATCACCTTTTGAGGCTTGACGATCTCCGCCAGCTTGTCGAGGCGGGGATCCGGCACTGGCACTACGCCGGCGTTGGGCTCGATGGTGCAGAAGGGGAAGTTCTCTGCGTCGATTCCCGCTTTGGTCAGTGCGTTGAAGAGGGTGGATTTGCCCACGTTAGGCAGGCCGACAATACCGCAAGTAAAACCCATGGTGATATTTTTCCGTTTGCCCGAGGCGCGTACCGCGCGCTCTGCTAATTGCGTTAGAAGTCCGGTAGTGATTGCGCTGGCGGGAGTCTGGGCGGGCTGGTTAGCACGGCCTCCGAATGATCCGGGCCAGCCGGGAAAATACCGGCAATTTGGCGCAGCACACTATCGAGATTTCCGGGACAAAAGGCAAGCCGCCCGGGGGGATCTATTTGGCGGTGTGCAGCGTTTTCATGGCTGCGCCCCAGTCGCCGCTGGCGGCGGTGGGCAGCACGTCGATCGCGCGATCGATGGCGTCAGCCAGAGTTTCCTGTTCCGCCCTGGGGGCGCGCTGGAGGACAAAGCGCGCCACTTCGCTGGCGCTTCCGGGATGGCCGATGCCGAGTCGCAGGCGCATAAAATCCCGGTTGTTGCCCAGTGCGGCAATAATGTCCCGCAAGCCGTTGTGTCCGCCGTGACCGCCGCCAGCTTTCAGGCGCGCGATACCGGGGGCCAGATCCAGCTCGTCGTGAGCGACCAATATGGCTTCCGGGGGAATTTTGAAGAAGTTCGCCAGCGGGCCTACAGCCTGGCCACTGCGATTCATATAGGTGGTGGGAATCAGCAGCCGGACTTCCCGGTTGCCGATCCGCACACGGCCGGTGAGGCCGTGGTATTTGCTGTCGGAGCTGAGCTGAGTGCCGTGGCGGCGTGCCAGCTCGACAACAAAGTCGGCACCGGCGTTATGTCTTGTCCGGTCGTATTCCGGCCCGGGGTTGCCCAGGCCGACAATCAACTGGATCGGAGTATCCGGTGCCGCAGCCAAGGTGATTACTCTTCGCCTTCGCCAGCTTCTTCGGCTTCAGCTTCAACAGCGCCGCGAGGCTTGTGAATAGAAGCTACAACCAGGTTGTGGTCTTCGCCGTGGCTCAGATCCGCAGACTCAACACCTTCCGGCAGTTTCAGGTCGGAGATGTGCAGGATGCCATCCAGCTCCAGGTCCGCCAGGTCCACTTCGATGAACTCGGGCAGTTTGCCGGCAGGAGCATTGACTTCCAGTTCGGTCAGGGTGTGAGAAACGATGCCGCCGGCCTTAACGCCTTTGCAGGTGTCTTCGTTGAGGAAGTGCAGAGGCACTTTCACGTGTACTTTGGTGCTGGCGGAAACGCGCTGGAAGTCAATGTGCAGCAGCAGTTGCTTGGCAGGGTGACGTTGCAGATCGCGCAGAATAACTTTCTCTTCTTTGCCGTCGACGTCGATGGTCAGCATGGAGGAGAAGAAAGCTTCGTTTTCCAGGGCCTTGAACAGGTCCTTTTGCAGCAGGGATACGGATTGCGGCTCAACTTCGCCACCGTAAATGATGCCGGGTACACGGCCTTCCAGGCGACGCAGGCGGCGGCTCGCACCTTTCCCTTCATCGCTGCGGGCAATGGCGTTCAGTTTGATATCAGACATGGGTAAAACCTCGGGTTGTCTGTCCAGAGAGACCTGCGACCGGACCGCTCTGGTGTTTATGTAAATTGGGCGTTTGCCCAAAAGTAATTGCCCGGCTAGGCCGGGCGGGCGCGTATTCTACGGGAATCGGGCCCAAACGCAAAGTGCCCCGGCGATGCGGGGCACTTTAACTATTTGCCGGTTGTCGACTGGAGACCCCTGATGGGGCGCTCTTAGCGGAACATCGCGGAGAGGGATTCCTCGTTGCTGATGCGACGCATGGATTCAGCCAGCATGGCAGCCAGAGTCAGCTGGCGAATTTTCGGGGCTTTTTCCATCTTGTCACCCAGCGGGATAGAGTCGGTAACAACCAGCTCGTCCAGAACAGAATTGTTCAGGTTGCTGATGGCGTTGCCGGATAGTACCGGGTGGGTACAGTAGGCCACGACTTTTTCTGCGCCGTGTTCTTTCAGGGCGTTGGCGGCGTTGCACAGGGTGCCGGCGGTGTCGACCATGTCATCGACCAGCAGGCAGGTGCGGCCGCTGACTTCACCGATGATGTTCATCACTTCGGCAACGTTGGCGGCGGGGCGGCGTTTGTCGATGATGGCCAGGTCGCAGTCGAGGCTCTTGGCCACGGCGCGGGCGCGTACAACACCGCCGATGTCCGGGGAGACCACAACCAGGTTCTGGTACTTCTGACGCTCGATATCGTCGAGCAATACGGAGGAACCGTAAACGTTATCCACAGGGACATCGAAGAAGCCCTGAATCTGCTCGGCGTGCAGATCGACGGTCAGTACGCGGTCGATGCCCACACTCACCATCATATCGGCAACCACTTTTGCAGAGATCGGCACTCGCTGGGAACGCACGCGGCGATCCTGACGGGCGTAGCCGAAGTAGGGTACCACTGCGGTAACGCGGCCGGCGGATGCGCGGCGCAGGGCGTCTACTAGCAGGATCAACTCCATCAGGTTGCGATTGGTGGGCTGGCAGGTGGACTGCACCACGAAAACATCGCGGCCGCGCACGTTATCGGTAATTTCAACAGCGATCTCGCCATCGGAGAAGCGCTTGACCGTAGCTTCGCCCAAGGGGATCGCCATATGGTCGACAACCTTTTGTGCCAGTTCCGGGTTTGCGTTGCCGGTAAAGACCATTAAGTCAGCCACTGCGAGTTCCTTTAATTCTGTCTTGAAGTGAGTTGAAGTGTAGATGCCGGCATTTTTTGCTAGCAGTTAGGATGCGATAGCACCACTTTTAATAGGGGGCGATAGTACGGGTAGCGAAGCGGGTACATGCGCTGGCCGCCCCGGATCGCCCAGGTGGTTGCTTTGACGTTCGGAGAGCCTCCGGGTCGCCGGCAGGGGTTTGCGCGCAAAGCTGCCTTCGACATTGTTTCTTTGAATTCGGGGATAGGCTTTTTGCAGCCCGTTACGGGTGGCCTTGGCCGGTTGGGTCAGTGTCGACTGGAACATGTCGGAACCGGGTTTTTGCTGGTGCCACTGCGTAAAAGAAAATGGCTGGGGCGGAAGGATTCGAACCTTCGCATGACGGGATCAAAACCCGCTGCCTTACCGCTTGGCTACGCCCCAGCATCTTTCCTCAATCGCTTGAGGTTAATTTCGCGAGTCGCTGGTGTACCGGTGAAACCTGTACGCCGGCTGCAACAAAACCCTGCCATTTTCGCGGTAACCTGGCAAGTGCCGTTTGGGCTGCTTGCTCAGTTTCGAAGGCGGCAAAAACACAGCCTCCGGTGCCGGTGAGTTGTGCTGGAGCAAATTGCTGCAGCCACTCTCGGGCATCGCGAACTTCAGGGTAGAGACTCTCAACGAGCGCCTGGCAATCGTTACCGGAAAAAGCTTCCAGTTTCTTGCTGCTGAGTGGCTTTTCATTGAGCTGCCCCTCGCGAAGGGCCGCTAATGTAATTGCGACGGAATCTCTTGTCAAACGGGAATCGGAAAAAATTTTTGCAGTGCTCACTTGGCAGCCGGGAGCTACGACTAGATAGTGGCGTTTTTCTGTGCAAAGTGGTGTGAGTTTTTCCCCGACACCCTCAGCCCAGGCAGTGCGCCCGCGCACAAACACCGGTATATCCGCACCGAGTTGTCGGCCCAGCTCGGCGAGGCTTTCGATCGATAAATGACATTGCCAAAGATAATTAAGGCCGAGCAGTGTAGTGGCAGCATCGCTACTGCCGCCGCCAATACCACCACCGTGTGGCAGTTTTTTATTCAGGCGGATATGAGCACCGGGAAGAGCGACATCTTGCTTCTGTATATTTTTACGAAGCAACTGGGCTGCGCGGTAGACCAGATTGTCCTGCTCGGGAACATCCAGAGTTCCCGCGTCGACGCTAATAACCCCATCGTCCCGCAGGGAGAATTCAAGGCTGTCGCCGTAATCGAGTATTTGGAAAAGGGTCTGCAGCTCGTGGTAGCCATCGGGGCGACGGCCGAGTATGCGCAGGATTAAGTTGAGCTTGGCGGGGGCGGGTAAAGTCAGCATGCGGGATGAGTGGGCCGGTTAATTCTGGTGGCACCATAATACCCGCATGCTAGGGGTTCGGCATTTAAAAACCCCACTCCTTGATCACCAGAGTCACCTGTACCGGTCCGGCGACACCGTTAGTCTGGGCTTTAATGCGAGTGGGAAGGAGGTAGGGACCGTTTTGGCGGTAATCGCTAAAGCGCAGGGACCAGCCGGATTGCTGCAGGCTCTGAAGCTCTCCCCGGCCGTTATGTTTTTCCGCGCCTCTGGGGCCGGGCGCGGGAAGGCCACGCACCCAGTAGAACATTTCCTTGGCGGGCAGGGGCCAACCCAGGGTCTGTTGGGTGAGTTGGGCAGCGTCGCGGGCCACCACAGGGGCTTCATTGCCGCGCACCAGGCTGACACCTCCAGCGGAACCGGATATCACCGTAGTACCGGCACCGAGAGGGCCGCTCAGGTGAATACGAAAATTTTGCGGGCCGCTCTGCTGCCAGGTCAGGTTGGCACTGCCGTTATCAGCCGGAGAGCGCACACCTAGCTTGCCTTTAATACTCCACTGCTTGAGTTGGGCAACCGATGTGGGCGCTGCAGTTTCGCCGGGGCTTTCCGACGCAGCGGGTTCCTTGGTCTTCTGACCGGCACAGGCGGAGATCAACAGGGTGAGGACTGTTACCAGTAGAAAAGAAAACTTACGGTTGGCGGCGTCAGTTGTCAGATGCATGTTGTTCCAGTGTTTCTTTGATTTGCAGACGTTTCATCGCTGCCGGGATGATCTTGCTCTCGGGGTTGGCGGTCAACCCGTCTTTCCAGACTTTGAGCGCAGCATCGCGATCCCCCAGAACCCAGAGTACTTCTCCCAAGTGGGCGGAGATTTCGTGATCCGGCAGTTTCTCCAGAGCCCGGCGCAAATATTTTTCCGCGGCGCGATAATTTCCCAGACGGTACTGCACCCAGCCCATGCTGTCGATGATGGCCGGGTCCTCGGGCTCCAGTTCCAGGGCTCGGCTGATCAACTGCAGGGCCTCCGGGCGACGGGATTCATCATCGATCAACTTGTAGCCCAGTGCGTTTAAAACCGTGGCGTTGTCTGGGTCGCGTTCCAGCAGCTTGCGCAAGTCCCGCTCAAACTCCGCGCTATTGCCGAGCTGGTCGTTAAGCAGGGCGCGGGTATAAATCAAGCGGCCGCTGTTACTCAGAGTGGCTACAGCTTGATCAGCCAGTTGCAGCGCCATCTGTGGTTCGCCACTCTTGCGCAGCAATTCGACCTCCATCAGGAAAAAATGTTCTGCCTGTACGGGGTGTCGCTCGCGTAACTCGGCAAACCATTGGCTGTTTTCGAGGTGTTTTCCACTGGCTGCGAGCAATTTGGTGCCCGTGGTGATGGCCTCTACATAATCAGCTCCGGGCTCCACTTGCTTGAGATGCGCGGCGGCGGTGACGTTGTCGCCCTGTTTCTCCGCGAGTCCACCGAGGTAAAAGTGTGCCGCGGATTCGTGCTGCTCCAGTTCTAGTAGCCGGTCGAGTAAAGGTTTGGCTTCAGCGAGCTGGTTGGTTTCATAGTGGATCAGCGCCAGGGATAAAATCAGGTTACCGTCTTCTGGGCGTTGCTTGACCAACTCGGCGAATTGCTGGCGTGCGAGGGCCAGATCTTCGCGGATGAGCAGGCGCGCGTATTGCAAACGTAAACGGGTTTCTTCCGGGTAAATTTTGACTAAATTTTCCAGTAGCTGGATAGCTTCTATGCGTCTATCCAGGTCCACCAGTAAGTGGCTCTGCAGCAGTGGGGCATCCAGCTGGTCTGGGTGTTGCTCCTGAACACGGCGGACCAGAGAGAGGGCCCGCCGGTACTGTTTGGCATCGCGCAGCACTATGGCGTGGGCCATGACCACTTCATCGTTGTAGGGGTAAATCTCGGCGAGCCGAGCAAATTCTGCACGGAGCTTATCATCCAGTTGTTCGTGGCCGATGGCGGTGGCGGCGAGGGATTGCATCGGCGCTTTACCGCCGAGAGCCAGTGCCTTCTCCGCGTGTTTCAGGGCCTCTAAAAATTCCCCTGCTAGGGTGAGCTCTGCAGTTAGTGCCAGCTGGGCATCGGCATTATCCGGCTCCAGTTCGGCCCATAGCTGCGCTGAGCGCAGAGCGGCCTGACGGGCATTGAGAAAACGTGCAATGCGGGTCGCACGGGCTGCAACGCCGGCATCTTTGGTGACCTCAGCCTGGTGATAGTAGTTGGCTAGAGCTACGTCATACTGTTCGCGGATACCGGCGACTTCGGCTACCAGCAGTGTGTAAAAGGTATCGATGGGAAAGCTGCGAGCTTCGCTCTCTTCCGCGGCGACAGTCGTCTGCTCATCGCTGCGCTGTTCCTGTGTCTGGCGTTGGGACTCTTCGCTAGTTGCCGGTTGAGATGGCGCTTGAGCACAGGCACCCAGCAGGTAGGCGAGTGACAGGCAGAATGCGCAGAGCGATGGAGCTTTGATTCTACAAGGGTTGTGCGGCTGACGGGATGGGAGCATAGATCGTATCCATACATGGCTGCTGCGGAGAAGCGGTGTAAGAGTGGCGCGTTTTAAACGTTTATCGCCATATAATTCTAGCCGTGAATCCGCTCCTGGAGTGCGGGCCCTGGGCCGGTTGCACAAATCAGCGCACAATTAAACCGTATCACCAGCTTGCAAGCGAAGCGACAGCCCGTGAAAATGCGCCCCCAATGCGGATGACGCGCCTCTAGATTTAGCCGACGGAACTCTATGCCAATTGTTACCCTGGGGATCAACCACGACAGTGCGCCTATCGAGGTGCGCGAACGGGTCGCTTTTGCGCCCGAGGTGATGCCCGGTGCCCTGGGGGATGCGCGCAAGGCGCTCGACTGCCGGGAACTCGCCATTCTCTCCACCTGCAACCGCACCGAGATCTATGGGAATGTGGAAGCGGAGCCGCTGCTGCAGTGGTTGGCGCAATACCATCAGGTACCACTGGAGCAGCTGCGGGGTTGCAGCTATATCCACACCGGCGAGGAGGCGGTGCGCCATATGATGCGTGTGGCCTGCGGTCTCGATTCACTGGTTCTTGGGGAGCCGCAGATTCTCGGTCAGTTCAAGTCAGCCTACGCCGTGGCGCGGGAGTGTGGCAGTGTCGGCAGCGAGTTACACCGGGTCTTCCAGCGGGTGTTTACCATAGCGAAAAAGGTGCGCACCGAGACGGCAATCGGTGAAAACCCGGTCTCTGTCGCCTATGCGGCGGTGTCCTTGGCCTCGCGTATTTTTACTGACCTGAAGAAACAGACCGCACTGTTGATCGGTGCCGGTGAGACGGTGGAGTTGGTGGCGCGTCACCTGTTGGACCAGGGCATCAAGCAGTTGATTGTGGCCAACCGCACCCTGAGCCGCGCACAGTTACTGGCGGAAAACTTTGGCGCTGAAGCAATACTGTTGGCAGATATTCCCGAGCACCTGGCTCGTGCCGATATCGTGATCAGTTCCACCGCCAGCCAGCTGCCGATTTTGGGCAAGGGCGCGGTGGAGTCCGCCCTGCGCAAGCGCCGCCACAGCCCCATGTTTATGGTGGATATCGCGGTGCCGCGGGATATCGAAACCGAGGTCGGTGAACTCGACGATGTCTACCTGTATAGCGTTGACGATCTGCGCGGTGTGATCGATGAAGGAATGCGCTCCCGTGAGCGCGCCGCCGAGGCCGCCGGGGAGATCGTAGATAGCGCTGCGGCGGAATTTACCAAAGAGGGACGCGCCCTCGGAGCGGTGGATACGATTCGCAGCTACCGCCAGCGCGCCCAGCAAATCAGTGGGGCCGAGCTTGAGCGAGTCCTGTTACAGCTCGATAAGGGCGAAGATCCCAGGCGCTTGATGGAGCAGCTGGCCCGCTCACTGACCAATAAATTAATTCATGCTCCCACGATCAGCCTGAGAAAAGCGACTGCGGATGGTGACCTGGAGCGGCTGCGTATTGCCCGCGAAGTGGTGGGGCTCGACGACCTCGCCGATACCGAATTAGAGAAAAAACAGAAATGAAAGAATCCCTACTGAACAAGCTGGAGAATTTGCAAGAGCGCCACGAAGAGGTTTCCGCGCTGCTCGGTGATGCCAGTGTGATCTCCGATCAGGACCAGTTCCGCGAGCTGTCGCGGGAATACTCCGAGCTGGAAGAGGTGGTCAAGTGCTACGGCCGCTACAAGCAGCTGCAGGAGGATATGGCGGCGGCGCGGGAAATGCTCGGCGAGAGTGACCCGGAAATGCGCGAAATGGCCCAGGAGGAGTTGCGCGAGGCGGAGGTTCAGGTTGAGCCCATGGAGCGCGAGCTGCAGACCCTGCTGCTGCCCCGCGACCCCAATGATCGCAAGAACGTCTTCCTGGAAATTCGCGCCGGTACCGGCGGCGATGAGGCGGCGATTTTTTCTGGCGATCTGTTCCGCATGTACTCTCGCTATGCGGAAAAACAGGGCTGGCGCATCGAGATTGTCAGTGAGAATGCTGGGGAACACGGTGGCTACAAAGAGGTTATCACCCGTGTGGCCGGTGAGGATGTCTACGCCAAACTGAAATTTGAATCCGGTGCACACCGTGTGCAGCGGGTGCCGGAAACCGAGTCCCAGGGACGTATTCACACTTCCGCCTGTACCGTAGCGGTGATGCCGGAGCCGGACGAGCGCGACGCGATCGAGATCAATAAGGCTGATCTGCGTGTGGATACTTACCGCGCCTCCGGTGCAGGCGGTCAGCACGTTAACAAAACCGACTCCGCCGTGCGCCTGACCCACCTCCCTAGTGGTATCGTCGTGGAGTGTCAGGATGAACGCTCCCAGCACAAAAACAAAGCCAAGGCGATGGCGCTGTTACAGGCCAAGCTCTCCAGTGAGCAGGAAGCAGCCGCCGCGCGGGAAATTTCTGACGCGCGCCGCAGCCTGGTGGGCAGCGGCGATCGTTCCGAGCGTATTCGTACCTACAACTATCCCCAGGGCCGGGTGACCGACCACCGTATTGGACTGACCTTGTACAAGCTTGATGAAGTGATGCAGGGTGCCCTGGAAGAGGTGATTGAGCCGCTGCGTACCGAACACCAGGCGGATCAGCTGGCGGCGATGGGACAATAGTTGACGTTTTGTTTGCCGCTATTGGGTAGCACTTTCCTATGAGCAGTGTGAAGGGCAATCTTTCCCGCAGTATTGAACTCACCGATAGCGAGTCGGCGCGTCTCGATATAGAGGTGCTGCTCGCGCATATTCTCGGTCGCGAGCGCACTTGGCTCTATACCTGGCCGGAATACGAGCTGAGCCCGAGTGAGCAGGAGGAATTGGATGCCCTACTGGCGCGACGTAAAAACGGTGAGCCAGTGGCCCACCTGACTGGCGTGCGGGAATTTTGGTCGCTCACTTTGAAGGTCGACGCTTCCACATTAATTCCACGGCCGGATACCGAATTGTTGGTGGAGACCGCCCTGGAACTCTGCCCTCAAGAGAAATTGTGCGCACTCGACCTGGGCACTGGTACCGGTGCCATAGCCCTGGCGCTGGCCTCGGAAAAGCCCGGTTGGCAGATTGTCGCCGCGGAGAAATCCCCAGCCGCCCTGGCACTTGCTGAGGAAAACCGAAAACGGCTCGGCTTTGCCAATGTTCAGGTTCTTGAAAGCGATTGGTTTGCACAGTTGCAGCCCCAGCAATTTGGCCTGATCGTCAGTAATCCCCCCTATATCGATGCGGCCGATCCACATTTGGCCCAAGGTGATGTGCGCTTCGAGCCGCACTCTGCGCTGGTTGCTCCGCATGAGGGGTTGGCGGATATAGAGAGGATCGCCAGAGGCGCTGCAGACTTTTTGCAAGGCGGCGGCTGGTTGATGGTTGAACACGGTTGGCAGCAGGCCGAGTCTGTACGGGAAATTTTTAGCGCCGCGGGTTACTGCGCGGTTGAGAGCCGCAAAGATTATTCCGGCTGGGAGCGTATAACCCTAGGACGCAAAAACTAGTCGGGCGGGTATTACTAGGAATTTAAAGGGAGGGAACTCATGCACGATCACGTTCACCATCGCAATGGAAATGGCGCCCTCCGCCCGCTAATTATTGCTCTGATTCTGACGCTTAGTTTTTCAATTGTTGAGGCCATCGGTGGATGGCTGTCGGGCTCCCTGGCGCTACTTGGGGATGCCGCCCATATGCTCACAGATACTTTTGCCTTGGCACTGGGTGCTATTGCCGCGGTGCTGGCAAAAAAGCCGGCAGATCGTGAATTGTCGTTTGGTTGGGGGCGTGCGGAAGTATTGGCAGCAGTGACAAATAGCCTGATTATGTTGCTGATTGTAGTGGGAATCTCCTTTATGGCGATCAATCGCCTGCGCAATCCCCAGCCGGTGCATGGCAGTACGGTGATGTTGATTGCTGCAGCGGGTCTGTTGATCAATATTCTGGCGGCTTGGGTACTACTGCGTGGCGAACGCACACTCAATATTCGTGGCGCATTGCTTCATGTGATGGGGGATATGCTCGGCTCAGTAGCCGCCCTGGTTTCGGGTGCGGTGATTTACTTCACTGGCTGGGTACCTATTGATCCGTTGTTATCGCTATTGATCTGTTTTCTGATTCTGATTTCTTGCGTGCGTCTGCTGCGTGACGCGGTGGATGTGCTAATGGAGCGTGTGCCGCGGGAATTGAGCCTGCCAGTGGTGGGTGAGACCCTGGCAGCTGTGGTCGGTGTGCGCTCAGTACACGACCTGCATATCTGGCGCCTGGACTCCAGCACCATCTCCCTGTCGGCACATATTGTGGTGGATGATCTAACCGCCTGGCCGGCGGTGCTGGAGCGCTTGCGGGAGACTTTAATCAAACGCTTTGATATTGATCACATCACCCTGCAGCCGGAGCCTCTCGTACAGCCCCAGCCCAGGATTATCGACAAGGTGAGTAATCCACAGTAGTGGGCTAATCCTCGTCACCCCTTAATTCGGCGGTGCCATCGCCAGGCTCGCTCGCAGCATTCGTTGCCTGGGACTGGGGCTTTTGCACCGGTGGTTCTTCTGCGACCACCTCTTCTGGAGGGCTGATTTGCTCCTGCGGAGCCTGGATGCCGATGTGGTAAGCGGCGAAGCCCGGTTGTACCACCTGATCCAGCGCCATGCCGAGGATGCGGCCGTAGTGCTGTGAGCGGATTTCCGTACGCACATTGGTGATGGGATTGGTTACGGTGCCCAGCAAGTCCCCTTTGCGCACAAATTCTCCCAACTCTACCTCGCTGAAAATAATGCCGCCGGTAGAGGAGCGCTGCCAGGTGGAGTTGTAGTACACGGGCTCCGGGTCTCCCCACAGGCGGAATTTATTTACCATGCCCAGCTGGTTGAGCAGTGTGCGAATCCCTTTCACGCTATGGCTGACTGAGCGCTCGTCCAACACCATGGGGGCGCCAGCTTCCAAGGTGACTGTGGGAATACCCGCTTCCACAGC
This sequence comes from Microbulbifer sp. ABH2_005, assembly GCF_056160005.1. Classification (NCBI taxonomy): domain Bacteria; kingdom Pseudomonadati; phylum Pseudomonadota; class Gammaproteobacteria; order Cellvibrionales; family Microbulbiferaceae; genus Microbulbifer; species Microbulbifer sp. ABH2_005. The sequence continues at coordinate 865,403 of NZ_JBSWWI010000001.1, forward strand.
GGCGCGGCGCAGAGTGCCCTTGGCCCCGGCGCTGTGTAACACCACCGTGGAGCCGAAGCCCTTGGTCATTTTCACGATTCTCGGGTTGGTCAGATCACCGCGTAATTGCGGCAGGTTAGTGCGATAAAAAGAGCCGGTGTGCAGGTCAACCACGGCATTACAGTGGCTGATAATCTCGTGGAAAAAAGAATTGGCGATCCGTGAAGCGGAGGAGCCGTTGGGGTCTCCGGGGAAGTGCCGGTTCAGGTCGCGGCGATCGGTGAGGTAGCGGGAGCTGCGATGGAAACCCTGCAGGTTGACGATGGGTACGCCAATCACGGCGCCGCTCAACTGCTTCGCATCCAGGTTGTACATGACCCTGCGCACCGTCTCCACGCCATTTAATTCATCCCCATGTACGGCGGCGGTCAAACAGAGTACTGGCCCAGGATTGGCGCCGTTGACAACCAATACGGCGGTGGGACTGTAGACGCCCTCAAAGTGCTGGCTGGGGGACCAGGCCAGGCGGGTGGAGGTTGCCGGGGCAACTTCGGCACCGAGTAGGCGCAGGGGCTTGGCCTTTTCCACTTCCAGGGAAACATTCCCGGTTGGGGGGGCTTCTGGCGGAGTTGCCGGTTTTTCCGCGGGTTTGGCTTGCGCCTCTTGGTTTGTGGAGCCTGTTGGAGTCCCTTCGAACTCGCCGATGGGCTGGTCTAATTGTAGGTTTTCCGCCTGGGGCAGGGACTCCTGCGAGGGCTCTTCTGCATTTGCCTGCGGATTTTCATTTTGCTCTGCGACGCCGGTGGGTGGGCCCAGTTCGTTGATTACTGGTTGGTCCAGCTTTAAGTTTTCCGCCTTGGAGACTGCTTCCGCCTGATTTTCTTCCTGTACTTTTTCCTGCACCTTTTCTTGGGGTTTTTCTTGCGCGCCGCTGGAGTCACTCAGGGCCCAGGTCTGGGCTGAGGTCAATAGCAGGGCGAGGCTCAACAGGCGCCGGGGCCTGTTGGGAATAGGGCGCGGGATCATTCGGTAACTCCGGTTAACAACATGTGCGGGCAGTGCCGGTTATTGTTGTTGCCCGGCACGCTTGGGGACTTGGAGCGCCAGTATAGTCAAAGTGTTCCCTGGGAATGTGATCTAGCCCCTACTCCCCAGGTTTTGGAGATTGCCTTGCGGCTAGTGCGGCGCAGGCGTAGCGCCAAAAGGATTGAGGCAGTACCCAGGCCGATACAGACGCCCGTCCAGTAGCCATAAACCCCCCAGAAGTTTTCGCCCAGCCAATAGGCACTGGAGAGCCCCACCAGCCAGTATGAGAACAACTGGATATACATGGGCACGCGGGTGTCCTTGTAGCCTCGCAACGCGCCCCAGGCCATGGCCTGGGCGGCGTCCACCAGCTGGTAGGCAGCGCAGAGCAGCAGTAGGTTAGAAGCCACTGCGATAATTTCCGCGTTGTTGGTATAAGCCTGGACAAACAGGTGGCGAAAGGTGATCAGCAATACCCCGGTACCGAGGGCATATACCACACCGCTGCCGATCCCCACTTTACCGGCAAACAGCGCTCTCTTTGGGCGGTTCTGCCCGAGCAGGTGTGCTGTACGAATACTTAGAGCCTGTGCCAGTGCCAGTGCTACCAGGTAAAAAATTGAGCCGATACTCATACCAATCTGGTGAGCCGCCACAATGGCTGCGCCATAGGGGGCGAGTAGAATTGTCAGGCTGGCAAAAAATGTCACCTCACTGGCGGCGCCGACACACACTGGCAGCCCGACTGCCAAAAGGTGCCTCAAGATAGGCCAATCGGGCTTGGGTGGTATCAGTTTAAGTTTGAGCTGGTGATAGGCCGGATCTGTCGCGGCGTGCCAGAACAGGGCGATGGCGATCAGAGTACTGACCGCAGCGGTTGCCCAGCCGCAGCCTGCGCCTCCCATGGCGGGTATGGGGCCGGCACCAAAGACAAAGAGAATATCCAAAGGAATATTGAGTAGGGCGGCGGCCAGGTAAATACGCATGACCGGGCGAACCTGCCCCATACCCTCACAGTAGCCGCGCAGGGCGGTTCCCAAGGCGAAGGGCAGTGTGCCCACGGTGAGTGCCAGGATATAACCCTGCAATACCTGCCGGACTGGCTCTTCAGTGTCGATCCACTGGCTCCACACCGGAACGGCGAGTAGGGCGAGCAGCACCAATATGCCGCCGACTAAGCCGATCCAAAGCGCCTGGTGTAGCTGGGCGGCGCAGCCCTCTTCATCGCGGCCGCCGCGCAGGTGGGCGACAACCGGGGAAACCGCGGCGAGTAGACCGATAAGGGTAACCGCGCACACAGCCCAGATGCTGGAGCCCAATGCCAGTCCGGCCAGGTTCACCTCTCCGGCGTTGCCGGCGACAATCGTGTCCACAACGCCCATGCTCACCACGGCCAGGTTACTAACAACCAGGGGGCCTCCCAATGTGGTGAGGTGCGAGAGTTCGGTGGAGATGGCGCGTCGGTAAATCTTGAGCAAGGGAAAAACCAGATTTATTAAGGCGGAGCCTGTCGATGATTTTGGTATATCAGCCAAGTTCAGCCGGGATTGGGCAGAAAAAAATAATTGGGCAGTCAGTTGTGCCAAATAACCCTTAAAGCGGGGTGAGGGGCTGTAAGGGACTCTATAGCACGGATATTCCGCCGCTAAAAAGGCAGATTATTCTACGGCCAATTCGCGTTTTCTCCCAGCCGCTACTGAGAAATATCCTCTAATAATCTGGCAATTTTGTGCGGTGTGAGAAAGATACATCCATGGCTAGCGTCAATTTCCCGGTAGTGCCACCCCGGAATTTTTTGTGCGCGCTCCCCGCTCTTATTTGCTGGGGGATAGTGGGGTTTGGTGCAGCGAATATAGGTGCAGGCCGGCCCCTGCTCAGGGGGCACTTTTATTTGGATGGGGTCCAAATAGGTCTTCACCGGGTGCGGGGTCATATGACGACGCAGCCAATTTAATATTTCCTGGTCCCTAATTCCCAACTGAGCCGGGTCCATGGGTAAAAAGCAGCGGGTACCACAAATCTCTTTGGCTTCTGCCAGGCGTTTCTCTCGTAAATTTTCTGGCAATTGTTCGATAAACGCTTGGTCGGGCTTGGGGATAGCTCCATCCAGGTAAACGAGATGACGAATGCGTTCGGGGAGTGCGTCAGCGGCGCCCGCGGCCGCCATGCCCCCAAAACTGTGCCCCACTAAAATCACCTGATCTAGTTCCTCAAACTCGATCACATTCACCAGGTCCTGGATAAAGGTATCCAAACCAATCGAGGGTGAAAGCAAGTGATGCCTCTCCCCCAGACCTGTCTGGGTGGGGGTGAATACTCGATGCCCGCCGGCAATCAGCAACCTGGCCACGGGGGCCCAACACCATCCCCCGAGAAATAAGCCATGCACCAATAGGTAGGTATTCACTTTGTACTGACCTCATCCCGTCACCTGGAAGAACAAGCTTAGTCAGAGGCAGTGTAAGAGATGCTTGGGTCGCTCGACTAAAGTGAACACATACACTGAAGAGAGGGTGATAAGGATGGTCCTGTTATGAATACCCTGGGTCGTTGGTATGGTTGCTTTGTGCACTGGGTTCAGAAGATTGACTGGCTGGGGCCGCTGGCATTGCGAATTTATTTGGCGCCGATTTTTATTTTGGCCGGGCTCAACAAGATGGGGGACATCGACAGCGTGGCCGCTTGGTTTGGCAATCCAGATTGGGGGCTGGGCTTACCGGCCCCCCTGTTCATGGCCTGGGCGGCGGCACTGACGGAGTTTTTTGGCGGCATTGCCATACTCCTGGGCTTCGCCACCCGGCTGGTGGCAATCCCCCTGATGTTTGTGATGGCAGTGGCTGCGGTCACTGCACACTGGGAGAATGGTTGGTCAGCTTTGCCGGATAAAACCCTGATGCCCCCCTGGGAGTGGCGTAAGGACCTGATTGATGAGGCCATTACCCGCAAGGAGAAAGCCATAGAGTTATTAAAAGAGCATGGTAACTATGAATGGTTGTCAGAGACCGGCGGCTTCACCGTCCTGAAGAATGGTATTGAGTTTTCGGCGACTTACTTCATTATGCTGTTGGTACTTCTGTGCAGTGGGGCCGGGCGTTTCTTCAGTATTGATTATTGGCTGTGCCGCCACTGTAGCGGGCGAGAATCCACATAGAGTGGTGGTATACTCGCCGATTATTTGAACATTTGAGCGAGTATTTCACTTGATAGGAAAGTTGTTCCGTCGTTCCTCCTCTACTGAGGAGAAGAGCCCCCGCCAGGGAGATGAACGCTCCCAGCAGCGTAAAAGTGGCCAGAATCCCTCCAGTAAGCCCCGTAAGGGCCAAAAAGCCGAGGGGAAATCTGGTCAAGGTGAGGGGAGCTCACGCCGGGGCAGCGGCAAAGGCTCCCATAGAGGGCGCCAGCGCACCCATACCCCCAAGTCGGAAGCAGCAACGCCCTGGTCTCTGGACGACTTTCAGATTCCAGAACAGGAGGGCAAGGTCCGTTTCCATGATCTGGGTTTACCAGCAGAATTAATGCGTGGTATTCACGACTTGGGATTCCAGTACTGCTCGCCGATCCAGGGGCGTTCTCTACCTCATACCCTGAATGGCCACGACTTAGTGGGTAAGGCCCAGACAGGCACCGGTAAGACCGCAGCCTTCCTGATAACCGTTATTGATGATCTGTTGCGCCACCCCTTTGATGGGGAGCGCTACGCCGGCGAGGCCCGCTCCCTGATTATCGCGCCTACCCGCGAGTTGGTGATGCAGATCGCCGATGATGCCAAGGCGCTGTGCAAATACACCGGTCTGGAGATTCATACCCTGGTTGGAGGGATGGATTACGAGAAGCAGCAGCGTAATCTCAATGAGCGTTTGGTGGATATTTTGGTGGCGACACCGGGTCGTCTGTTGGACTTTGTCGGCAACCGCGATTGCTTCCTGGATCAGGTAGAAGTGCTGGTGATTGATGAAGCTGACCGCATGCTGGATATGGGCTTCATTCCCCAGGTGCGCCGAATCGTTCGTCAGACACCCCGCAAGACCCATCGCCAGACCATGTTTTTCTCCGCTACTTTCACCCCAGAGGTCGATGACCTGGTGGAGCAGTGGACCGAAGAGCCGGTAGTGGTAGAAATCGAACCGGAGCGGGTTGCCACCGATTCCGTTGAGCAGCATGTCTATCTGGCAGCTAGTGAGGAGAAGTACGCACTTCTCTACAATATCTTGCAGCGGGATGAGGTGGACAGCCTGATTGTCTTCGCCAATCGCCGGGATCAGTGTCGCCGTTTGCATGAACACCTGCTTGCCCACGGCATTTCCGCCGGTCTACTCTCCGGCGAAGTGGCACAGAACAAGCGCGTACGTACTCTCGATGACTTTAAGTCGGGTAAAACCAAGGTATTGGTAGCCACGGATGTGGCCGGCCGTGGTATCCATATCGACGGCATTAGTCATGTCGTGAACTTCACCCTTCCGGAAGAGCCGGAGGACTACGTGCATCGTATCGGCCGTACAGGACGAGCCGGCAAGACGGGTACTTCCATCAGCTTCGCCTGTGAAGATGATGCCATGCGATTGGAGCCAATCGAACAGCTACTGGGGCAGAAGCTCAAATGCGAAGTGCCACCGGAAGAGCTACTACAGGAGCCTCCGAGAGTTGAAGTGCGTCGCAGTGGTGGCGACAGGGATCATCGTGGAGGGCACGGTAATCGCCGCGGTGGTGGCCGAGGGCGCTCTCGCTACTGATCTTAATTATGCCAATAGGTCATTATGGCCTATTGGCGCCCTCAGGTATTTGAGTACTTTATTAACTTAAATCGTGGTCAATGTACCAATTTTTGTCTTTTTTTCTTTCTCCTTTCTTCCCCTCTCTTACTTTGAACTACACTTGAAAAGATTTTTTCTGTTGTTGGGACCACCATTCCGTAGGCTGTCAGGTTTTTTTGATACTTGAATTAATTGGCCTTGAGTTCGGATGTTTTTACCTATGTAAAATCAAAAAGACTCGAATGCGAACTCTCTTCCTTCACATCGGTTTCCATAAAACTGGCTCTAGTGCACTACAGCTTGCTTTAAAACAATCCACAAAGTTATTAAGTTCGAGAGGGATAGAATTCCTGTCTCTTGGAAAAAAAGGCAGTTCCTCTCGCACTGTAGATATCCAGAAAAAAAATGGCCGAATGTCCTATCGTCTGAACCGGCGACTTAGTGACTTACTGGCATCAAGTCGCGGTGATAATGTCGTTGTATCTGCGGAGCACCTGTGTTTTCTGCATACTTTTGAAGATATTGATAGCCTCTACAAGGAGTGTCGAAGATTTTTCGATCGCTGCCAAGTCGTTGTTTATTTGCGACGGCAGGATTTACAGGCATTCTCATTTAAAAGACAGGCTGCACGGGCGGCAGCACCTGATGTCAGTCCCTCCAGCTTGTTATTTGGGCATTGCGAAGGCGCTTTCCCACATCTCAGTACTGACTTAATGATGTATTTTGACTATTTTTCAAAGTTAAAAATATGGGCTGCAGCTTTTGGGGAAGCTGCCCTGAATGTGCGGGATTTCTCTACTGAGTTCTTGCGTGAAGGCGATGTGGTTAGTGATTTTTGCTCATTGCTTGGAGTGGATTTTTGCATCCCATCTGTTCGTGTGAATGAGGGAGTCGGCCGAAAGGAATTTCTGTTAACTAATAAGTTAATAGAGCTTGGCGTTTCTAAGTCGGAGATTAAAAAACTCAAGCCGATGATGAGGTTGGAAGTTTTGGAGCCTTACCCTGCAAAAGTTGAGGCAGAGCGCTTCTTTAGGCGATTTGAGTGCTGTAATAAATCGCTTAACAATAATTTTCTTAAACATTCTTCGGGTTTGGCATTTAGTGATGACTTTTCTGGGTATCCAGAAGAGGGAAATGACTATTTAACCCTGCAGGATTTATCCTCTTGGTTACCGCAGATTCTATCTGCCGGTGTGAGGCATCCCCAACAGTTGCGCGATGCTCTGTTAAGAGAATCTCTGCAAAGCCTGATGGGAGAGTACCCCGAAAACCCATTGTTATTACGTGAGCTTGAAGGAATTGTGAGATGCTTGTCCCCCGTTATTAAAGATAAGCCAGTTGATGTACCCCGGTTGTGGTCTCTTCGAAGCTGATTTCTACTGTAAGTGCTTTCTGGTACCAGCTGGTTTTTTATTTGCGAGTCAACTGTTTGTAGTGAGCGAGTACTTGGTGGGCAACTTTCTCCCAGCTGAATTTCTCTTGTACCACGGCAAGTGCGGCATCCCCCATACGATTGCTCAAATTTCTATCATTCATTAGTTGCTTAATGGCTCCTTGTAGATCCTCCACAGAGCCAGGCCTTGTCAAAATGCCTGTAATGCCATCGTTGACAATATAAGGCGTGCCGCCAACATTTGAGGCTATCAGGGGGAGTCCCGAGGCCATTGCTTCCAGCCCGGCGATACTCATTCCCTCCATAAAAGAAGGTAGCGAAGAGGCGTTTGCTGCACGGTAAATGTTTGACATCTCCTTGTTGCTTACATTACCGAGAAAGTGTGCGTGTCCTGAGCTTATTTTATCTTTTAGTAACTCTTTAATTTCTGCTGACTCTTTACCCTCACCAGCAACAACCAGATACAATTGAGGGTCATCAATCGCTGCAACTGCCGCAGCTAAAAAACGCACACCTTTTACCCGCTCGAGTCGACAGCCGATAGCAATAACATAAGCACTTGCTGGGATCGATAACTGTTCTCTGAGGGAGGATTCTCCCGGATGAAATACAGAAGTATCTACGCCATTACAGGTGAAGCTTATCGGTTTTTGGTAGCCAGTTTCTTTAGTGTTGGCAATAAGGGTTTCACTGACAGCAAGTATGCTAGAAGTAATATCCAATTGTTTGCGCATCTTCTTGAGCGCTTTCTTCCCTTTTTGTGCTCTTTTGACAAATGAGGAGGTATGATTGGTGAAAATAACGGGAACATCTAGCCCCTTGCAGGCATTTAAAGGGCGCATGCCGTGCACATGCACAATGTCAACTTTACGTTCACGTACTTGTTGGCGAATTTTTCTGCGTAATAGCCAGTCGTAGAGTAGATGACTATCTGGCAACTTCAGGCGCTCAACAGTTACATCGTCAAAACAGTCTGTTCCGGGAGTGTTCTCATAAGGCTTTCTGGTCAGTACGTGTACTGAGTGATTGAGCTTGGCAAGCGCTCTAGAGAGTTCGAGCACATGAGTCTGAACCCCACCGATGGAGGGTGGGAATTCATTGGTAATCATTAGGATATTCATTAACGCTTGTACTAATAATTAGATGAGTGAGTAACTGCCTAGCCAGTGTTATGCATTTTTAGTGAGTGGCAGACTTATTCTGCCACTCACTGGAGTTGAGGAAACATTTAGGTAGAGATCAAGAGACAGACAATTACCTTGTTTCTATGTATCGTTTCTATCTAGGCTGGGTATTGGTGAGAGTTTGTGCCGGGATCTCCCTCTCTCCGCAGCCGCTCTACCCAGAGTGCGGTACCCCCAGCTACTGCAGCGGGCATCACAAAGATATTTAAAATCGGTACCATCTTGGCCAGCATCACGGTTCCGCCAAAGGCGAGCGTGGTTAGTTTGCGCCGGCGTAATACACTTTTTAATTCTCCAAAAGGACGCTGGTGATTATCGAGAGGGTAGTCAACATATTGTATTGCCATACACCAAGCACCCCATACTGCAGCCAGGACGGCAGGGATAATTATGGTCCAGCTGGTTACTGTGGATATCAGAAAAATGATCACTCCCCAGAAAATAAAGTAACCCAGTTTGCGCATTTCCCGTCCCAGTGTGCGCCATACCATCTGTATCATTGGTTCAGCAGGAGGCGCTTTGCCGGTGAGAAGTTCTTCGACTTTCTCGGCTAGGAGGCCATTAAAAGGGGCCGCAATAATATTGGTGATTATTCCAAACAAATAGCCATAAGCGAGGAAGAATAAAAATAAAACCAGAATGGCAATAATCCAGGCGAGCCAGCGAAAAATGCTGGCGGTCCAGGCGGCGCCTTTAGCCATGACGGCTTCCCACCAGGACATATTGGTGGTATCTACTGGGGTGTGTGATAGGAGACTGCTGATATAGTCACTGAGGCCGCCAAGCTGAGTAATCATGATGCTGCTGATTACAATAAACAGCACCAGGTTAATCAGCAGGGGGACAAGGATAAATGGGCGCAGCTCGCGCCGGGTTAACAAGCGGGCGCCGCGCACCAGCGCGTCAATACCGTGGACTGGATTTGAAGTCATAAAATTACCTCTCGCGGGAGCGCGGCAGTTAATCAGTCTTTTGCGCCAGCGGCTTTTAGGATTTCTATATACTCGTTACTCTGGCGGTGCTCGCTTATGCGGGTTAACAGGGTATTGCCATCGGGTCCCGTGCTGTTGAGGTCGTGGCCATCGGCGAGAAACAATTGTACAAAAGTGGCAAAACTTTCCGCTTTCATACTGCGGTAGGCGCGCTCAAGTAAATGAAAATCCCGGTTGGTATTTTCAGGTGCTTCCCCCACCAGGAAGCCGGCAATTCGCTCCTCGTCAAACACTTCGCCGAGGACTTTTTGCTTGTCTTTTTTCAGGCTCAAAATCAATTCCTTACTTCTGTGAGAATAGCCAGGCGCGGACCTGGCTTTGTGTTTAAAAGGTCTAAAGCAATGCGTCGAGCTTTTCCTTGAGGATCTTATTGATCATCTGTGGATTTGCTTGGCCCTTGGAGGCTTTCATGATTTGACCGACAAAATAGCCCATCATTTTGGGGCGCTTGGATTCGTCGGCTTTGCGGTAGTTATCCACTTGGGCGCCGCTTGCGGCGATAACCGCCTCTACCATCTGTTCAATGGCACCAGTATCGGATACCTGCTTGAGGCCGCGCTTCTCGATAACTTCATCTGCGCTGCCCTCGCCCTCTGCCATAGCTTCAAAAACCTGTTTGGCAATCTTGCTGGAGATGGTGTTGTCTTTGACTCGTACGATTAACCCGGCGAGTTGCTGGGGGCTAACCGGGGACTCCTGTATAGAGATTTCCTGGCGGTTCAGCAGTGCGGCTAACTCACCGGTAACCCAGTTAGCGGCCAGTTTTGGTTCCCCGCAGGATTTGCAAACCTCTTCAAAGTAGTCCGCAATTATGCGCTCCTGGGTCAACTGATCGGCGTCGTAAGCAGATAAGCTGTACTCTGATTGGAAGCGCTCGGCTTTGGCATCGGGCAGTTCTGGTAACAGTTCGCGTAGTTGCTCTATGTAAGTGTCGGTGATCACTACCGGCAATAGATCGGGGCAGGGGAAATAGCGATAGTCATTGGCAACTTCTTTACTGCGCATGGAGCGGGTTTCATTTTTCTCCGCATCATACAATCGGGTTTCCTGCACTATGCTGCCGCCGTCTTCGAGAGTATCGATTTGGCGCTCGGCTTCGACTTTGATAGCACGTTCAACAAAGCGGAAGGAGTTGATGTTTTTTAGCTCGGTGCGTGTGCCCAGTTTTTCCTCACCTTTTAATCGCACAGAAACGTTGGCATCACAGCGCAGGGAGCCTTGGGACATATCTCCATCGGAGATGCCCAGATAGGTGACGATACTATGGATTTTTTTCAAATAGGCGACCGCTTCGGCGGCGCTGCGCATATCGGGCTCTGAGACAATTTCTATCAGCGGTGTGCCCGCACGATTCAGATCGATTCCGGACATGCCGTGGAAATCTTCATGCAGAGACTTGCCGGCATCTTCCTCCAGGTGGGCGTGGTGCAGGCGCACCTTTTTACTGCTGCCGTCCTCCAGGTGAATCTCAACTTCGCCAGCCCCGACGATAGGTTGTTCCAGCTGGGTTGTCTGGTAGCCTTTGGGTAGGTCTGGATAAAAATAATTTTTACGCTCAAAAACAGAGCGCTTGCCAATTTCCGCATTCATCGCTAAGCCAAACATTACCGCGTAGCGAAAGGCCTCTTCATTGGGTACAGGCAAGGTTCCAGGCATGGCCAAGTCCACGGCGCAGGCCTGGCTATTCGGTGCTGCACCGAAACGGGTGCTTGCGCCGGAAAAAAGTTTGGATTGGGTGGATAACTGTACGTGAATTTCCAGCCCGATAACGATTTCCCATTCCACGATAGATCTCCTTATACGGCGCTGGCTTGGTGCCAGTCGGTTACCTGTTGGTATTGATGCGCAACATTGAGCATGCGAGATTCACCCAGGTAGTTACCGGTAATCTGAAGCCCCACGGGTAAATTGTTTACCAATCCGCATGGGATAGACATACCTGGTAAGCCCGCCAGATTGGTGGCGATGGTATAGATATCCTCCAGGTACATGGCCACCGGATCGGCGCCTTTGGCACCCAGCTCGAAAGCGGGGGAGGGTGTGGTGGGCCCCATAATGACATCGACTTTTTCAAAGGCCTTTACAAAATCCTGTTTTATCAGGCGGCGTACCTGCTGGGCCTTGTTGTAATAGGCATCGTAATAGCCAGCTGACAATGCATAAGTGCCAACCAAAATACGGCGCTGGACTTCTTCGCCAAAGCCCTCCCCACGGGAGCGCATATATAAATCGCGCAAATCTTTGGGGTTTTCACAACGGTGCCCATAGCGCACCCCGTCGAAGCGGGACAGGTTGGCGGAGGCTTCGGCTGGGGCGATGACATAGTAAGCCGGTATAGCCAACTCTGTATGGGGTAGGCTGATATCCACCAGCTCGGCCCCGAGTTTTTCAAATTCCTTAAGAGCATCCTGTACGCGGGTGGCTGTTTCAGAGTTCAAGCCTTCCCCAAAGTATTCTTTGGGTACACCGATTTTGAGACCGGCGATGGCGTTGTTCAGTCCCACGGTGAAGTCTTCTTGCGAGCGATTCAGGCTGGTGGAATCTTTCGGGTCGTGGCCGGCCATGGCGGATAATAAATAAGCTGCATCTTCCGCATTGCGTGCAATAGGGCCGGCCTGGTCCAGGCTGGAAGCGTAAGCGACGATACCCCAGCGGGATGTACGGCCGTAAGTGGGTTTTAGGCCGGTGGTGTTGGTTAAAGCGGCGGGTTGTCGAATGGAGCCACCAGTGTCAGTGCCGGTGGCGCCGGGTACCAGTAGCGCTGCAACCGCTGCTGCGGAACCACCGGACGAGCCGCCCGGTACACAACGGGTATTCCAAGGGTTTTTCACCGGGCCATAAAAGCTGCTTTCGTTGGAAGAGCCCATGGCGAACTCATCCATATTGGTTTTGCCCAGGGTTACGGTGCCGGCGGCATTGAGGTTCTCCACTATAGTGGCATCGTACGGCGGAATAAAATTATCCAGCATCCTTGAGGCGCAACTGGTGCGTACGCCGTTGGTGCAGATGATGTCTTTATGGGCAATGGGGACCCCACACAGCGCGGGTGCTCCGCCTTTAGCCAAGCGTTGATCGGCGGTTTCGGCCTGGGATAGGGCGAGTTCTTCGGTTACGGTAATAAAGCTGTTGTAGTTGCTGTCTAGCTGTTGGATTCGTGCGAGTAGATGGCGAGTTAGCTCCACACTGGAGAATGCCTTACTCTGCAGGCCGCGGATCATCTCGGCAATAGTAAGCTGGTGCATGTTATTCCCTTAAAAGGCTCTGGGCGGGCTCAGGGCGAAATCGAATAATTAGGTGCTTGCTTGGGGCCCTGTTCAGTCGATGACTTTGGGGACTAGATAAAGTCCTTCTTCAGATTGCGGGGCCAAGTTCAGGAAACTCTGGCGTTGGTCAGTTTCTGTTACCGCGTCGGTGCGCAGGGTCTGCACTTCATCAAGCGGGTGCGCCATGGGGGCGACGCCGTCAGTGTTGACGGCCTGCAACTGGTCCACCAGCTGCAGGATATCCCCAAGGCGGCCGCTGACTTCTTCGATAGTTTCTTCGGATATGGCGATGCGGGCGAGTTCCGCCAGCTTCTCTACGGTTTGCGTATCCACAGCCATGGCAATAGAGCTCCTCCGGCTTCAGTTGCGAATCTGGGTTGCTCCGTATAAGGACGGGGCAGGGCCGGCAAATTTAGCACAATAGGCTGCTATTCTCACCGGCTCAGCTATAGGGGTAAATCTGCAATCGATTAGCGGGGCTTCAGCCTTGCTCTGAACCGGCGCCGTTGTTAGAGTTTGCCCAATCCTGCCGGGCGCCCAGAGACTCCGGCGTATTGCGTAAATTCCGATTCGAAATGCGGCTCGGAACTCAGAATTATTTGCGTGGACTAACTAGGATTTGTATCCATAAAATAAGCCGCGCCCGCAGTGCCCGACCTGGGGGCTGACAATTAGTACAAGGTAATCGAATTCCATGTTTAAACGTTTGCGGGGCATGTTCTCCAGTGACCTCTCCATCGACCTGGGAACCGCCAATACGCTGATTTACGTTCGCGATCGCGGCGTAGTTCTCGACGAGCCCTCTGTCGTCGCAATCCGTCACTATAATGGCCAGAAAATCGTTGAGGCAGTTGGAGTGGAAGCCAAGCGCATGCTCGGCCGTACCCCTGGCAATATCACCGCGATTCGCCCTCTAAAGGACGGTGTGATTGCCGATTTCCAGGTTACCGAGAAGATGTTGCAGCACTTTATCAAGAAAGTGCATGAGAACAGCTGGATGCGACCGAGCCCCCGCGTGCTGGTATGCGTTCCCTGTCAGTCCACCGAGGTGGAGCGCCGTGCGATTCGCGAATCTGCCCTGGGTGCAGGCGCCCGCGAAGTATCCCTGATCGAAGAGCCGATGGCGGCGGCGATCGGTGCTGGCCTGAATGTGGAAGAGGCCAGCGGTTCTATGGTGGTGGATATCGGTGGTGGTACGACAGAGATTGCCATTATCTCTCTTAACGGTGTGGTTTACTCCGATTCCGTGCGTATCGGTGGCGACCGCTTTGACGAAGCTATCGTCAACTATGTGCGCCGCAATTACGGCAGCGTTATCGGTGATGCCACTGCTGAACGTATTAAAGAAGAAATTGGTTGCGCCTACGCGGGCAGTGAGGTTCGGGAGATCGATGTGCGCGGCCGCAATCTGGCAGAAGGGGTGCCCCGTAGTTTTACCCTGAATTCCGATGAAATTCTTGAGGCACTGCAGGAGCCGCTGACTGGAATTGTTCAAGCGGTGAAAAGTGCCCTGGAACAATCTCCTCCAGAGCTGGCTTCGGATATCGCTGAGCGCGGCATGGTGTTGACCGGCGGCGGCGCCCTGTTGCGGGACCTGGATCGCTTGCTGATGGAGGAATCTGGCCTTCCGGTAATCGTTGCCGATGACCCCCTCACCTGTGTTGCCCGAGGTGGCGGCAAGGCCCTGGATATGCTGGATCGCAGCCGTTTGTACCTGATGTCCAACTGAGTCGATTGAAGCCGGCAGGTTACCCTAGCGATAATTGCGGTAGTCCTGTCGGCAGTTAGTTTCACGTTTCAGGGACATCCGATATATTGTGAGACCAATAATCACTGACCTGTACAAAGGGGGCTGCCCTTGAAACCGCTTTTTACCCGCGGCCCCTCCCCTGAGTTCCGCCTCCTGTTATTAGTGCCCCTGGCAATCGCTCTGATCGTTGCCGACCACTACACCAATTGGTTTCAGTCCACCCGCGAGCGCCTTTCCGGTGTTACGGCCCCGCTTTATTGGATCACTGGTGCCCCGGAACGCGTTGGGGACTGGGCTGGTGAGCAGTTTCGTTCCCGCGAAGAATTACTTGAAGAGAATGACCGCCTTAAGCGCCAAGTACTGCTGCTGGAGCAGCGCAGCCAGTTGTTAGCCGCGGTAAAAGCGGAAAATACGCGTTTGAAAGAGCTGATGAATTCGGCGGAAATGGTTGATGACCGGGTACTGGTGGCCCAGGTCATCGGTGTCTCACCGGACCCTCTCGAGCATGTGTTATTGATCGACAAAGGGCGCGATCACGGTATCGATGTAGGCACACCGGTGATGGACGCCAGTGGCCTGCTCGGGCAGGTGATTGAGGCTGGGGATACCTCCAGCCGGATTCTCCTGATTACCGACTCCAGCCACGCAATTCCCGTTCAGGTGCTGCGCAACAGTATGCGCGCTGTCGCCGAGGGCACTGGCGACCTCTATCGACTCAAGCTCAGGCATCTTGCGAACACCAGCGATATCCGCGAGGGGGACCTGCTACTCAGTTCCGGTCTCGGTGGACGTTTTCCGGCGGGCTACCCGGTGGGTGAGGTAATGTCGATCACTCGAGATCCAGGTCAACCATTTGCCGAGGCGGAAGTACTTCCGCGCGGACGTATGAGTCGCAGCCGCTTCGTTCTGGCGGTGATCGGGGATGGGGGGTAGGGCCTTGCAGGCGAATAATCGCTGGTTTATCGCGCTCACGCTCTTCCTCTCGATGCTGCTTGTGGTTATGCCTTTACCACAGCAGTGGCTGTGGTTTCGCCCGGCATTTCCGGCCCTCCTGGTTATTTTCTGGGTTACTCGTATGCCCCAGGCTTTGGGCGTCGGTTTTGCCTGGCTGGTGGGGATACTGGAAGACCTGATTAGTGGGGCCAGTCTCGGCACCCATGCGCTAGCTCTGGCGGTTCTGGCCTATTTCAGCCTGTTAACCTACCAGCGTACCAGGGCCTTCAATCCTGCCCAGCAGCTTTTATGGGTGTTTGTATTGGTGGGTATCCACCAGGTGGTGGGTAACTGGGTGCACGGTTTGGAGGGAAAAACCGTCCCCGGATTAACCTTCCTATGGCCCGCGCTCACCACGGCCCTGCTATGGCCTTGGGTGGCGCCGCTGTTGCACCGCCTCTGTGGTCGGTTGCAGGTCCGCTGAGCGTCTCCCCAGTCTGTAAATCAATGTAAAACTCTGATCATTTTTCGATCAACTTCGCTATAATCAGCCGCTGGCCCACAGGGAATATGTAGTACAGTGACGAATACCACCTCTTCAAACCGTCTTCTTCTCGCCTCGGGATCGCCGCGCCGGGCCGAATTATTGGCACAGATAGGCGTTGCATTTTCTCAGTGCCCCCCGTCTGTGCCTGAACAGAAACAAGCTTCAGAGACTCCTCAAGAATATATTCAGCGCTTGGCTCAGGATAAGTCTGCAGCCGGGTTATTGACGGCGTCTGAGCAGTCCGGGATCTGGGCGCTGGGTGCCGATACGGTTGTACTTTGTGGTGATCGCCTGCTTGAGAAGCCACAGAATTTCACTGACTTTGAGTCCATGATGTTGGCCCTGTCTGGCAGGGAGCACTCTGTAATGAGCGCTATTTGCCTGCGTAATCAAGAGCGGCAGTTTAGCCGCCTGGTGGAAACCCGTGTGCGGTTTCGCCATTTGTCACACCAGACCATTCAAGGCTACTGGCAGACAGGCGAGCCTACCGATAAAGCCGGCGGATACGGTATTCAGGGCAGGGGGGGCGCATTGGTGGAGTCTATCAGCGGCAGTTATAGCAATGTGGTTGGCCTGCCCCTGGAGGCACTGGTTCCGATGTTGGAACAGGCCGGAATTCCCTACTGGCAGGAGGCCGAGTCTTGAGCGAAGAATTATTAATCAACGTTGCGCCCACTGAGACCCGGGTGGCACTGGTAGAAAACGGTGTGCTGCAGGAGGTTTACCTGGAGCGCAGTGCGCGCCGAGGTATCGTCGGCAATATCTATAAGGGCAAAGTGATCCGGGTACTGCCGGGGATGCAGGCGGCCTTTGTGGATATTGGCTTGGAACGCGCCGGCTTTATTCACGCCTCCGATATTGCCCCGCTGGATGATGAGGGCATGGAGTCCAGGGATGCCGAAGTGGCAGATATTCGTGCTCTTGTGCGGGAGGGTCAACCCTTAGTTGTACAGGTAGTCAAGGATCCTATTAGTAGTAAAGGGGCGAGATTAACCACCCATTTGTCGGTATCTGCACGCTATCTCGTTTATATGCCGCAAACCCGCCACATTGGGATTTCCAATCGTATAGAGGATGAAGGTGAGCGGGAACGCCTGCGACAGTTGGTGGAAGCCGCCTCATCACGCCTCGCTGAGGATGGTCTTTCCGCTGACGGCGGCTTTATTTTGCGCACCGTGGCGGAGGGCGTCAGCGAGGAGGAATTGCTGCGTGATATCCCCTTTCTTTACAAACTCTGGGGGGAGTTGGAACAGCGTATCAAAGAGCGGGCCGTGCCATCCGTAATTTATGAGGATTTGCCACTGTTCATGCGTGCCCTGCGTGATCTTGCGCGCCCTTATACCGAGAAGATTCGTATAGACTCCCGCGAGGCGCACGGCCGCGCTGCAGAGTTTGCCGGTAAGTACGCACCCGAAATAGCCGGGCGACTTGAGCATTATCCCGGTGAGCGACCCTTGTTTGATCTCTATGGGGTTGAGGAGGAAATCCGCCGTGCCCTGCAGCATAAGGTGACACTGAAGTCAGGGGGCTACCTCATCGTCGAACAAACCGAGGCGATGAGTACCATCGATGTCAATACCGGCGCATTTGTGGGTCATCGCAACCTGGAAGAGACTATCTTCAAGACGAATTTGGAGGCGGCGACAGCAATCGCCCGCCAGCTGCGCCTGCGTAATCTGGGGGGAATTATCATTATCGACTTTATCGATATGAAGGACCCGGAACACCAACGCCAAGTATTGCGCACCTTGGAAAAAGCCCTGGAGCGGGATCACGCTAAGTCCAGTATTACCGGGGTCTCCGAGCTCGGTTTGGTGGAAATGACCCGCAAGCGTACACGGGAATCACTGGGTCAAATTCTGTGCGAGCCCTGCCCGGTGTGCGAGGGCCGCGGGACTCTAAAGAGTGCAGAAACGGTTTGTTTCGAGATCTTCCGGGAAATTATTCGCGAGGCACGCGCCTACGACAGTGAAAAGATCATGGTTCTGGCTAGCCAAGTGGTGATCGACTTGCTGCTGGATGAGGAGTCGGCAAACGTCGCCGATCTGGAGGAATTTATTCGCAGGCCCATACAGTTTCAAGTAGAGCCTATCTACAACCAGGAGCAGTACGACATTGTTCTTGTATAAATCATTTTTCGTCTCCTCACAGCTTTTCGGTACTGGCCGTTGCGATGCCTGCGGCCGCCCCATGAGTGAGTGGAGGTGATAATGATCCTGTTGCGCTGGCTCGCGCGAAAGTTCTGGTTGTTGTCGGTAAGCCTGGTGATTGCCCTGGCAATCCTTGTGCAAACTGGACGCCTGCTATCCCCTCAAGTGGAAGAATATCGCCCGCAGATCAGCCGCTGGCTCACCGGCCAGTTGGGAGTGCCGGTGCAGATGGATCGGATCTCCCTACGCTGGGAGGCACTACAAGTGTCATTACAGCTCGATGGCTTGCGTCTGGGAGAGAAGGGCGAGTTACGTATGGGGCACGGATTGTTCCAGCTGGATCTGCTCGCCAGTCTTTGGAACCGGGAGCTGGTGTGGAAAGACCTGCAAATGCACGCTTTTGCCGCCGGCCTCAGTCGAAATGAACAGGGAGAGTGGCGCCTGGACGGCTTTCCTGATATCTCCTTGAAGCCCGACGGCAGAGTTGTGTCCAACCCCAAAGCGGCCGATCCGGCACGGCTCTTCCAGCTCAGTCCCAAGGTTTGGATTAGCGATGCGGCAATCACCGTCAGGCTGCCTGATGAGCAGATCGCCGAGATCAATTTGCCGGAAATCTCTTTGGAAAACCGAGGGGATTTTCACCGCCTAACTGCCCGCGCCTTTATTGCCCGTGAGGGGGAAGAGCCCACAAGCAATTCCGAGACTCTTCGTTTGGTTGTAGAGGGACGCGGTAATCCGCGAAACAAAAAAGATTTTTCACTGAGAGGCTATATGCAGCTCAACGAGCTGCTACTGGACCAAGATATTGTTTCTCTCCTTCACCAGCTGACCCCACTTCCCGATCGATTCCATTGGCAGGGGCGCAAGTGGGCGGATGGACGCCTATGGCTGCACAGTGATGCCAATAAAGGCTATCGCCTGCTTGGGCGAGTAGGCCTCGCCCAGGTGGAAAACCTGGATGAAACACAGGTGGAGCTGGAGAAAGGTCAGCGGAACACTGGTGAGCTGACGGAAGGTGGTGACCACATAATGGCTCCGCTGCGCGCGCTCTCTGGAGATATTTCAGGTCGCTGGCTGCCCGGTGAGCACTGGCGTCTGGCTCTACAGAGTACCCAAGTAGATTGGCAGGGCCTGCAAATGCCGCCGCTAAACCTGCAGGTAAGTAGTGATCGGCAGGGGACTGCATTGTCGGCAGACGTGATCGACTTGGCGGGATGGAGCGATATTCTCAGGCGGCTGGACGTATTGCAGGGGGCTGCAGGTGATTGGTTAAAGTCACTGGAACCCGAGGGCCAGCTGCGCCGTGTACAGCTGCGAAAAGAAGCTGATGGGACAGTGAGCTTGAGTGCTAATTTGCACAATATAGCCACTCAGGCCTACCGCGGAGCTCCCTCGGTGGCGGGATTGAGTGGCTACCTGGAATTTGCCGGGGGCGACGGCCGGGTGGAGCTTGATGGCTCCAGCTTACAAGCGGGCTTTCCAAATTTGTATACCGAGACATTTTCTTTTGAGCGGGCCAGCGGCACCTTGGCTTGGAATCTGGACAAGAGTGCGAATGAAATCAATGTCTTCTCTGGCCCCTTACAGTTGGATGGTGAGGTGGGAGAAGTGCGTGGACAGTTTTTGCTGTCCCTGCCTTTTCGCCCACATACTCGTGCGGCGGATTTGGCCTTGTCCCTGTCGTTGCGTGATGCCAGCGTAGGAACCCAAGAGAAACTGGTTCCGACAACGGTTAGTGAAGACCTACGCAGTTGGCTAAAAGACGGTTTGGGTGCCGAGAATCCTGGACGGGTTGAGACTGCCGCGTTTATCTATCGAGGTAGCAATTATCCAAAAGATGGCAAGGAGGAGTCTCTACGCGCTCTGGGGGCTCATACACAGCGCCAAACGGTACAGCTGGCCGCGGACTTTTCCAACGCCAGTCTCAAGTATGCCGATGAATGGCCCAGGGTTCAGTCGGTGGATGGCCGCCTTTCGCTGGATGACGGAAACGTATCCGTCAGCGCCAATAAGGCGCGCATATGGGGTGTGGATGCCCATGGGGTTTTAGTTGAAGTAACCCCACAACCTGAGAAAGGGTCACGCCTGGATGTAACCGCACAGCTACAGGGGCCAGCTGAGGATGGATTGCGTCTATTGAAGGAATCTCCTCTGCGTAAGCAACTAGGCAGTGCATTTGATGAGTGGCAGTTGTCTGGGGATATTCGTGGACAACTGAGACTCTCCCAGCCCCTCGGCGGCGCGGCATTATCCCCAAGTCAAAGAGTTGATTTGCAGCTTAATCGTGGTGATTTGCAGCTACAGAACCTGCGTTTACATGCTGAAGCTTTGGCTGGCGATGTGATCTATGACAGCGATGCTGGTCTCGAGGGAACTCAACTGAAAGGCGAGCTCTGGGGCCGGCCGATAAAAGCGAGTATTCGTCACTTTGGTGAGGGCGATTCCCGGGATACTCAGGTGGTAGTGGATGGGAATGCTACTACCGAGTCGATCTACCGCTGGAGTCAGCGCCCCGAGCTGAAATGGTTAGATGGTGCCATGGATTACCGGGCATTGGTGACCATTCCGGCAAGATCAAAAGAGGCCCCCTACGCTGCAGTTTTTGAGTTGACCTCGAATCTTGCCAGTGTCGCAGTCAATCTTCCTGAGCCCCTCGGTAAAGCTGCTGAGAGAAAAACAAATTTTGTGCTGCGCGCCCCCATCGGTGATCAGGGTAGTTTGTTCCATTTGAATTACGGTGAACACCTGCAAGGTCAGTTTTGGTTGGTGGATGGGGCTCTTGAGCGTGCAGCAATAGCACTCAATGCCGAGGCGAAACTGCCTGAAGAGAGGGGGCTAAGTATTCTTGGGGATATCTCCAGTGTTGATCTGCCCCGCTGGGAAAAACTGTTGAGTGTATACCGCGATGATGCACCGGCGGTGTCTGAGCCCTCTACTCAGTCTGGGCAAACGCTCACACAGAGTCCTGAATTGAAGACCGATAGCCAGGGCGAAACAGCTTCTTCCCAAAGTGCGCTGGCAACGGCCAGAGTATCCAGTCCTTTACCGGTAAGCCTTGATCTCAGTACTGACCGCCTGCAGTTGGGCACTGCGGAAATTGAGCATATACATGTCACTGGCCGAGGGGTGGGTGCCAAGTGGCAGTTGGATTTCGATAGCGAAATGGCGGCGGGGAGACTCTCTGGAACGCTAGGGGGGAAAAAGCCTCTCCGTATGAAATTGGCGCATCTGCGTCTTCCCACTCCTGAAAAAAAACAGGCTGCTTCAGGGGAGGCTTCTACTGAGTTGCCCCTTTCAGAAGAGTCGGTGGACCCCTGGGCGAACTTTAACTTCCAGAGCTTGCCATCGATTGATTTCAGTACGGAAAGTCTGCGCTTAGGCGAGGAAGAGCTTGGACGTTGGTCCCTTGAAGTGCGGCCATCTAAAGAGCGCCTGGTGTTGAGTAATATTCGTGGCAGTGTGCGCGGTTTCCAGTTACAGGGGCGTGGCGGTGGTGAAAAAGCCCTGGGAGCGCAGCTGATGTGGATGCGTGATGCTGAGGGTAACAATTCATCCCAGTTTATCGGGCGTCTGGCAGCCGATGACCTGGCGGATATTCAGCGTGAAATGGGGCATGAGCCGCTGATTGAGAGTAAATCCGCTACCTTTGATACGGCATTGCGCTGGGACGGATCTCCCGCGATGGCCAGGGGCAGCTTGTTCTCGGGAGATTTGAAAATAGACATTCGCGATGGCCGCTTCCTTCGTTCAACCGGTACCGCAGGCTCAACCGTCCTAAGGTTATTGTCGCTATTTAATTTCGACACCTGGGCCCGCCGCCTGCGCTTGGATTTTTCTGACCTTTACAAAAGTGGTATGGCTTTTGACCGGGTGCGCGGTGAGGTGGTTTTCGAAGGAGATGGGCAGCTGTTAATTGCAGTACCTATCCAGGTTGAGGGACCCACCAGTGAGCTGCAGATGGCTGGGCGGGTGAATTTGGTACGTGAAGATTTGGATCTGACTCTAGTCGCTACCCTGCCGGTAAGTAATAACCTCGCTTTGGTTGCTGCACTGGCCGGAGGACTCCCGGCCGCGGCGGGCGTTTACCTCATTAGTAAAGCCTTTAAAAAGCAGGTGAAGAAAATGGCCAGCGTCAGTTATCGCATTAGCGGTGACTGGGCCGATCCACAGATGCGCTTTGAAAAACTCTTTGATAGAGATGGCGCTGAGCGCCAGGGAGCGGCCTCTGAGGCATCTGGAAAAGAGGCAAGACAAGAGCAGGGGGTGGCGGATTCCAGCCATACCCCATCCCCTCCGTTAGCTGACGGAGCCGGCTCTTAACCCGCTTGTTGATTGAGCTAACAAGTCTGGGGGGGAGGACTCCGAAAGCCTGTGAACGCAGCTTTCTAACCTTTTAAGGTAATGACCTAATGAGGACAGGAGTTTGCAATATGGTGAAGACTTCGACGCTATCGCTTCTAGTGGTGTTAATCCTGGTTTTATCGGCCTGTTCCGAGGCCGATGATCAGAGAATTCAAGATATGACAGTGGCAGAGGCTAAGACACGTATCGCTGAGGGCAAAGGCCTGGAGCAGATTCCCAAGTCGGTGTGGAAACAATTACTCCCTGAGGATCGATATAAAGTTCTTTGGAAAGGGGATACCGAGCGGGCTTTTAGCGGCAAGTTGTTATACAACGAAAAAGAAGGAGTCTACATTACGGCAGGTTGCCGTCTGCCGGTATTCAGCTCCGAGCACAAATTTAAATCGGGCACAGGCTGGCCCAGTTTTTGGGATGTAGCCTACCCGCAAAATATCGTATTAAAAGACGATTTCAGCTGGGGGCTTAGGCGTACAGAAGTATTATCGAAATGCGGTGAGCACCTGGGGCATGTTTTTAAGGACGGCCCCCCTCCGACAAACTTGAGGTACTGTCTGAATTCTCTGGCCCTGGACTTTGAACCTGCAAAGGGGCGTGAACAGTAACCAACTGGGCTTGTAGCCAATTGAAACGGCGGTTAAAAAGAATGGAACTTTTTTAGCAACGCTTATCGGTTGCTAGATTGGTTTTAGCATTAGCCAATGTTGCAATATAAAGATTTTTGGGCGGTGCCAGGCCGCCCGAGCGGTGCAAGAGTGATGCTGGGTTACTGTGAAGACTGAATAAAAAAGTCCCGCAAATAGCGGAACAGCTTGCGCTGATTGCTGGGGGGCTTGCTATTTTTGATCTCGCGCAGGGAATCACGCACCAGTTGACGAAGTTGTTGGTGGTCTACCTGGGGGTACTGATCAAAGAAAGCTTCTTGGGCACTGTTGCCCTCTTCGAGTAAGCGCCCGCGCCAGTCTTCTGCCATCTTGTCAAAGCGTAGGTGTTGCTGATCTCGCTCTTTGAATTTATTCAGTACGGCTTCAATGGCTTCGTGGTCAGCACTGCGCATCAGTTTACCGATATATTGCATTTGACGGCGGCGCGCCTCGTTAGACTTGATTCGTCCCAGGGTATCAATCGCCTCGCGCATATCCTCATCAATGGGCACTTCAGCGAGCTGGGTTTTGGATAGCTCGGTCAATTGCTTGCCCAGGGCCTGCAGCTCGTGCATTTCCTGCTTTACCTGCGTCTTACTCTTAGGCAGGTCTTCATCGTCGTATTCGTACATCTGGAGTTCCGTGTATAGGTTCCGGGCTGCCCCGGTTCTGTTTGAGCAGGCAGTGTATTGCCTCTCAGCCAAAATGCCAGGTGGCGAGGCCCAGGAAGGACATGAACCCCACCACATCGGTAACGGTTGTCAGTGCGACGCTACCGGCCAGTGCCGGATCGATTCGTATTGCCCGCAATACAACCGGCAAGATTGCCCCTGCCATCGCCGCTACGATCAAATTAATGACCATTGCGGCAACAATGATGACAGCAATGGTAATGTCGTCAAACCATAGCGCGGCGATCAGCCCCATCACCAGGGACCAAAGTAGGGCGTTTAGAGCTGCTGATCCGAGTTCCCGCGAGAGTAGCCAACTGAGGTTGCTCTTGCCAATCTGCCCCAGCGCCATACCCCTGATCACTACGGTGAGTGTTTGGCTGCCAGCCACCCCGCCCATACTTGCGACGATGGGCATTAAAACGGCAAGGGCAACGACTTTATCTAGCGTATTCTGAAACAGGCTGATGACCCAGGAGGCTAGCAGGGCGGTAAGTAGGTTGATACCGAGCCATAGAGCGCGTCTACGGGCAGTGCGTCTAACCGGGGCAAAAGTATCCTCTTCTTCATCGAGACCCGCCATGCTCATTAGAGAGTGATCGGCACCCTCGCGGATGACGTCGACGATATCGTCGATAGTGATACGGCCCAGTAGGCGGTTGTCCTCATCCACTACCGGTGCGGTGATCCAGTCATACTTTTCAAACAACCGGGCGACTTCGGTATCGCGCATATCTGCGGGTATCGGTTCCACATCGGTATTGACCACCTCGCGAACTGTGACGGATGGGTCTGTAGTGAGAAGCTTGGAAAGCGGAAGTAGACCGATATATTGGCCCTGGCGATTGACCACAAACAAGCTGTCTGTGGACTCCGGCAGCTGTTCATGACGGCGCAGGTAACGCAGTACTACATCCAGGCTCAGGTTGGGCCGCACCGATATGGTATCGGTGTCCATCAGGCCGCCAGCGGTGTTCTCATCGTAAGCGAGAACACTTTCCACCCGCAGGCGGTCTGTTTCGCTCATTGCCGAGAGGACTTCCGAGACGACACGCTCGGGGAGCTGCTGGAGGATATCGGCGATATCGTCCGCGTCCAGCCCCTCCATGATCTCTACCATCTCCTCAGTATCCATGGTGTCGAGGATCTGGCTGCGCACTTCATCGGTCAGCTCTTGCAGAACCTCACCCTCGACATCCCGGTCGATCAGATTCCACAGAACCTGGCGGATACGCGGAGGTGAGCTTTCCAACAGTTGCGCAATGCTCTGGGGTGTAAGGGTCTTGAGCATGCGCCGGACTTCCTGCCCGGTACCACTATCGAGAGCGGCGAACAACTCACTGAGCTGGTTTTGCGCGCGGAACTTGATTTCGGCTTGGGGTGGGCTGGACACGATAAATCCTTACTGCTCAGCGGTGATTAGGGGGGCAGAGGCCACAGAAAGGTCGTGGCGTTTTGATACCATGGCGGACTCTATCCACTGCCGGTTGCCTTTGCAAACTACTCGGCTTCGCCGAAGCGCTCAGAGACCAGGGTGCAGATGGCATCGAGTGCGTCGCTCTCATCACGGCCCTCCACCTCCAGCTCCAGTTCAGTACCCTGGCCGGCGGCGAGCAACATGAGCGCCATCACGCTTTTACCGTCCACGGATCTGTCTCCGCAGTTCACTTTGATATTTGAAGAAAAGCGGGCAGAAGTCTGGGCAAATTTACTGGCTGCGCGGGCGTGTAGCCCGAGTTTGTTAATGATGATGAGACGCTGCTTTTGCATAGGGGCTTGCGGTGTTTCGACTATCTCTGTTGTTCGCGGTGACGGACTTGAATATTGCCAAATTTATGCAGAAAAGTACGGGCTAGTTGCTCAACCATATATACCGAGCGGTGCCTTCCTCCGGTACAGCCAATGGAAATGCAGGTATAGCTGCGGTTGCTCTCTTGGAAGGAGGGCAGCCAGTTTTCTAAAAAGCCTGTGATGTCCGCTTCCATTTTGTTGGTTTTTGGATGGGAGCGTAAAAACTCGGCTACTTCGGGGTCCAATCCGGTTTTTTTTCTCAGACTGGGTTCCCAATAGGGATTTGGCAGGCAGCGCAAGTCGAACATCAAGTCGGCATCCACGGGAACGCCGTATTTAAAGCCGAACGACTGAAAAAGGATTGCCATTCCCTCTGAGTGTTCGCCCACCACTCGGCTTTTAATTAGCTCTCGCAACTCATGTAGGCCGAGGCTACTGGTATCGATCACCATATCCGCCATGGCTGAGATCGGTGTCAGCAATTCCCTTTCTTGTTTTAAGGCCTCGAGTAAGTGGGTGCAGTCATTGCTGAGGGGGTGTTTTCGGCGAGTCTCGCTGAAGCGCTGAACGAGGACGGGTTCACGGGCATCCAGGTAGATAATGTCACACTGGACACCTGTGCTGCGCAAGGCTTCTATGACACGTGGAGCCTGCTTGATATCCTGCCAGAGGTTGCGTGCGTCTATTCCCAAGGCTAGGGGAGTGTCTCCCTTTGGGGTTTGTTGCTCGGCCCGCTTAATTAGTTCGGGCAGCAGGCTGATCGGTAGGTTGTCAATGCAGTTAAAGCCCACATCTTCGAGCAATTGTAGTGCGGAGCTTTTACCGGAGCCGGAGCGGCCGCTGATAATGACCAAGCGCATGGGGACCCCCTCTTTTTAGCTCTTTATACCATTTAATCGCTTGAGAAATGGTGTTTTTATTCCTAACGGTAATTTAAGGAGCGACTCAGTAGAATCTCAGTTGTTACCAGAATAAAAGTACAAAACCAGAATCAGGCTGCTGCGGCAGAATCTATGGCTAGGGCGTAGAGCTCATCACTACTGTCGGCTTTTCTCAACTTATCCCGGACTTGGCTGTTGGAAAAAAGCGCAGCGATTTCTGCCAGTGTGTCCAGATGTTGTTGTTCTGAATCTTCAGGGACGAGTAAGACAAAGAGTAAGTCGACAGGTTGTCTATCGATAGCGTCGAAATCTATGGCGGGTTCGATTGTGCAAAGCACGCCTATAGGTTGCTCACAGCCAGGAAGGCGGCAGTGAGGTATGGCTACCCCCTCGCCAATACCCGTCGAACCCAGGCGCTCTCGAGCGATCAATTGATTGAATGTTGTGTCGGAGTCATGCTGTGGATATTGTTCGGCAATGGCTTGGGCAATATTGAGCAGCAATTTCTTTTTGCTGCTCCCCGCCAGGTGGCAAAGACTCAGGCGGGGAGAAAGTAAAGCTTCCAGTGTCATAATTTAGCGGTGGTTCTGCAACTTCTCTTTGTGTTTTTTCAGTTGGCGGTCCAACTTATCTGTAAGCGCATCGATGGCTGCGTACATGTCTTTGTCTTCCGAACCCGCACAGAGGTCGTGACCATTGATATGTACTCGGGCTTCAGCTTTCTGGATCAATTTATCTACAGATAGAATAACTTGCGCGTTGGTTATGTTGTCATAATGCCTTGAGAGCTTTTCCAGCTTGTTCTCACAGTAGTTGCGCATTGGTGAGCTAACGTCGACGTGGTGACCACTAATGTTGATCTGCATGGATTTCTCCTTACCAGGTGCATCACAATACGGCGAGCCTCCTTTCGGGTCGCAACCCTACTAGGAAGTGGCCCAGAATGGAAGGATACACTCAAAGTTTGGAGTTCGGTTGTGAAGACGTCGCTACTGGCGCCAGGTTATGACTTGCTCCGCCTTTTTGGTCGTGCCCGGTAAGGGCAAATTAAACTAGGCGCTTCCTTTCACTGGAGGAGGGGATACCCATTGATTCGCGATACTTGGCTACTGTGCGGCGGGCTACTTTGATGCCCTGCTGGTCTAGTTCCTGGGTAATTTTATTGTCGGATAGCGGCTTGCGCGGTGTTTCCGAATCAATCAGCTTTTTGATCAGGGCGCGAATGGCGGTTGAGGAGGCATCCTCACCGGAGTCTGTACTCACGTGACTTGAAAAGAAATACTTGAGTTCGAACACTCCACGGGGTGTGAGCATGTACTTTTGGGTGGTTACCCGGGAGATGGTGGACTCGTGCATGCCAATGGACTCGGCAACGTCTGCCAGCACCATGGGGCGCATGGCTTCTGGTCCTTCCTCAAAAAAGCCTTGCTGCTTTTCGACAATACAATTGGCGACTTTTAGCAGGGTCTCGTGGCGGCTCTGCAGACTCTTCATAAACCAGCGAGCTTCTTGCAGGTGGTCGCGCAAAAAGTTGTTATCTCTCGAGTTGTCCGCACGCTTAACCATTGAGGCATAGTGGTTGTTGATTCGAATCTTAGGAGTGATCTCTGCATTCAATTCCACTTGCCAGCGCAGGGCCTTGCGGGAAACGATGATATCCGGGATCACATAGTCCGGCTCCTGCCCGCCAAAGCTCTCTCCCGGATTCGGGTTTAGCGTCTGGATGAGGCGAATGGCCTCGCCGAGCTGGGCCTCGTTAAGGCGTGTGCGCCGACTCAGCTGGCGAAAATCTCTTTTGCCGAGCAAGTCTAAGTGTTTTTCAATGATGCTTTGCGCTTGGTCGAGCCAGGGGGTGGTTGGCGGTAACTGTTGCAGTTGTAATTGCAGGCATTCTTTTAGGTCCCGAGCCCCACAGCCGGCAGGCTCGAACTGTTGGATGGTCTTTAAGACTGCCAGTACTTCATCTTCATCTACAGCTAAAGAGGAGGCAACCTCCTCTAACGAGGTGCCCAGGAGGCCGCTGGGACTTATGCTGTCAATCAGGTTTTCACCGATCCACTTATCCTGCTCGGATAAAGGCGTCAGGTTCAGCTGCCAGCGCAGGTGGCCTTGTAAGTCGACAGAGGTGGAGTTGCGTTCGTAGCTGGAGGTATCCAGCTCTGGGTTCCCGCTGTGACTGGTGTAGATATCATCCCATCGGGAGTCGACAGGAAGCTCGTCGGGAATTGCCTGGTCCCAGTCCCCCTCAGCAAGCTCTCGTTCCTCAGCCGCTTGTGAAGTATGGTCCTGCACCCGCTCTGACTCGTGCTCAGCCAGAGATTGGCCATTCTCCAGCTTTGAGGGTTGTTCCTCGCTATCCGCCTCCAGCATTGGATTGCTATCTAACGCCGCCTGGACCTCCTGCTGAAGGTCGAGGGTAGACAGTTGCAGAAGGCGGATCGCCTGTTGCAACTGGGGAGTCATAGTCAGTTGTGTGCCGAGCTTGAGCTGGAGTGACTGCTTCATAGTGGAGAGCCGCTGGCCGATAAGACAGTGTTTAGATCAATTTGTCCTAAGATGGCGCAGACTACCCCTCCCTCTAATTTATTACAAGCAATAAACGTGCCGACCCGGTGATAAATGTTAGGCTCGAAGTGGCTGAAGCATGAGCAATTAAGCTCAAATTGAAGAATTTAAGGATGGGGATTGCCGCTTCATCTTAAATGGTAAATTCATGTCCTAAATAAACTTCTCGAACCTGCTGGTTGGCAAGAACATCTTCTGGTGTGCCTTCAGCGATGATGTGGCCCTCGCTGACAATGTAGGCGGTCTCGCAAATATCGAGGGTCTCGCGCACATTGTGGTCGGTAATGAGTACTCCGATATCTCGATCCCGCAGGTGGCGGATGATTTCTTTGATATCGTTTACCGATATGGGGTCCACGCCGGCAAAAGGTTCGTCTAACAGGACAAAACTGGGATTGGTGGCCAGGGCGCGGGCAATTTCCACTCTGCGGCGTTCCCCCCCAGAGAGTGCCATGCCCAAGCTCTGCTCAATATGAGTAATGTTAAATTCCTCAAGCAGGGCTTGAGCCTGTTGCTGTCGCTCGGCTCGTGAGAGGTCTTTGCGGGTTTCTAGGATGGCGAGAATATTGTCTTTTACGCTCAGGCGGCGAAATACGGAGGCTTCCTGGGGAAGATAGCCGATGCCTTTGCGTGCGCGCCCGTGCATAGACAGTCGGGTAATATCTTCATCGTCGATCATCACCCTACCTGCATCGGCCTGAACCAGCCCGGCAATCATATAAAAACAGGTGGTTTTACCGGCGCCATTAGGGCCTAGAAGCCCGACAACCTGCCCGCTGGAAACACTGACGGTGACATCCTGGACAACTTTTCTTTTTTTATACTGTTTCGCGAGGTGTAACGCTTTGAGCGTTGGCATAGTGTGTACCGAAATCTATCCATGCCGCGGGCAGAGTGATGCCCGCCGGTGCAAATAATATCTGTTGCTTAGTGCCTGAGTGAGAATTAGGGGGTTTGCTGCTCCTGGTTATCACTGGCGCCTTGCGTGTTCTCTTTTTTCTCGGGCTTCCATGTCATTTCTACGCGCCCCTTACCGGTTTGCCCTTTGGCACTCATTTGTTCGGTAGAGAGATCGTAGTCAATTTTTTCTGCGGCCAGTGTATTGCCCTCACGGTCAACGTGGGCCTTGCCTGTGAGCTGCAGTTCCTCAGAGCTCACCTGGTAAACAATACGTTGGGCTCTAGCTTTGACGGGATTTTCGCCCTGAAGAATCTTTTGTTGGAAATGCGCGGGCTTGCCTACGG
Source organism: Microbulbifer sp. ABH2_005 (assembly GCF_056160005.1). Lineage (NCBI taxonomy): Bacteria > Pseudomonadati > Pseudomonadota > Gammaproteobacteria > Cellvibrionales > Microbulbiferaceae > Microbulbifer > Microbulbifer sp. ABH2_005. The sequence goes on from NZ_JBSWWI010000001.1 coordinate 895,526, forward strand.
CTATCACGCGACTGATTTCTTTTTCTGGAGTGAAGTAAACCTCGACGCGGTCAGCCTGAATTTTCAGCGAACCCTGAGTGATAACAACATTGTTGCTATATACCACCAAGTTATTGTTGAGGCCGGCATTCATTGCATCAGAACTGATATTGATCCGCTGTTGGCGATCTTCTGGCAGTGCAACAGCCGTTGAAGCTATGAGCGCTAGTGCGGTAATAGCGGAGATTCTTAGCAGGTGGCGGTATTTAGTCAGTGTCATAGATGCTCTTTACGTCGGATAGGATTTCCATCCGGTCTTCATTCAGGTAAGCGCGCATACCCCTACCCGTTGTGCGGTTAGGGCCAGAGCTAATAGTAACAACTTTGTCTGTCTCGGCGAATTCCTTCGCGGGCAGAATCGTAATGCTCGATGTTTCCAGTTTGATACCGCCGGGGGCGGGTAGTTCATCAATTACGACATCGCCATCCAAGACTACTCGTTCACCGCGATTGTAAGCGACCCCTTTCCGAGACTCGGTACGCCACTTCGGCTGGTCATCCTGGTAAAAGAGCATGCGGGGTTCCGCCAGGTCTGCCCGGTCACGACGTTTAAACTGGTAGTAGGTAATCTGATCCGCATCTACCCGGTAGGCGAGATTTCCTTCCTCATTGAAGTGCCGTGTCTTGGCATTTCGGATGATCAGTTCTGCGGCCTTGTCATGCTGCTGGGGGGTCGGTCGTATCCCCAGCAGCTGATCGGGCGGGCTTTCCGAAAGCCACAGGCCAACACTGATTAGCGATACTACTAATAGCAGCGGCAGCCAGGTGCGCATTATTGCTCTCCAATATAGGGGGCGAGAGCCGAGTCAAAGGTTCCCTGCGCCTGCATGATTCGATCACAGGCTTCGCGCACAGCGCCTTCTCCGCCGCGAGCTCGGGTTACCCACAGAGCGCGCTCCCTGACGGGGGCTGCGGCATTGGGAGGAGCTATGGGGCATCCGATGCGGGTCATCACCAGGAGATCCGGATAATCATCGCCAATGTAGGCGATATCTTCTAAGCGGCAGGGTTCCTCGGCCAAAAGTTCCTGCAGCGCGGTAAATTTATCTTCGCGCCCCTGAATCAGCTTATTGATACCCAAGTCGTGAGCGCGGCGCTCCACCACGGAGCTGCGCCGTCCTGTGATAATGGCTACGCGAACCCCGGAGTTTTGCAGCATCTTAATGCCGTGTCCGTCGAGGGTGTTAAAGGTTTTCAGCTCATTGCCATTGTTGTCAAAATAGAGTTTGCCGTCGGTGAGGACGCCATCTACATCCAATACCAGCCAGCGCACTTTCTGCAGAGCCGCGTTTATTTCTTTTTCTGAAACCACCAGAGTTATCCTTACTTGCTGTTTGCGGTGCGGCATTTTGCCCCGCAAATCTTTTGATTATCTCAGATTACGCCGGCGCGCAGTATATCGTGCATATGCAATACGCCTACGGGGAAGTGCGCTTCATCCTCTACGACGAGTGCGGTGATTTTGTAATCTTCCATGATACGCAGTGCTTCTGCCGCCAGGGTCTCGGCGGATACCGTTTTAGGGCGGCGGCTCATCACTTGATCCATAGTGGCCTTGTCCAGCTCGATCTTGTGGTCGATCACGCGGCGCAAGTCACCGTCGGTAAATACACCAAGTAGTTCTCCCTTTGGATCGACAATGGTGGTCATACCAAACCCTTTGCTGGTCATCTCCAGTAGGGCTTTGGACAGCAGAGTGTCTGGCTGGACCTGGGGCAGCTCTTCCCCGGCATGCATGACATCTTCTACTTTTAGCAATAGACGTCGGCCAAGGGCTCCGCCTGGGTGGGAGAAGGCAAAGTCTTCGGCGGTGAAGCCCCTTGCTTCAAGTAGGGCTACCGCCAGTGCGTCGCCCATGACCAGAGTGACGGTGGTTGAGGAGGTTGGCGCTAGGTTAAGAGGGCAGGCCTCAGTTTGGACTGAAATATCCAGATTGACTTCTGCTGCCTGTGCCAGGGGCGAGTCAGTCTTGCCTGTCATGCTGATCATGGGGATGCTCAGGCGTTTTAGCAGCGGCAGTAAAGTGAGTACCTCTGCGGAAGAGCCCGAGTTGGAGATAGCGATTACCAGATCGTCCCGGGTAATCATCCCTAAATCGCCGTGGCTCGCTTCTCCGGGGTGTACAAAGAAACTCGGGGTGCCAGTGCTGGCGAGGGTTGCCGCTATTTTTCTCCCGATATGCCCCGATTTGCCCATACCCGTTACGATGGTGCGGCCGGGACATTGCAGGATCATCTCACAGGCGCGCTGGAAGTTGCCGTTGATCCTTTGTTCCAGTGCGGCGACAGCTTCCGTTTCCATACGAACGGTGCGTCGCCCAGCCTGCAATATCAAATCCTGGGTCATTGGGTGCCTCTGGTAACTGACTTCTAATTAAATAACTTCTGATTTTATAAGATATTTTTGCTGGCTTTCTTCGCCCAGCAGGATGCCGGCGTCCTGCTTTGTGTTTGCCGCGGCAGCAGGTGTGATTGTCGTGCTAATCTATATACGAGATACGAGCGCCTACTCCTAATAGGTAACAGGTATGTCGGAACACAGGCGCTAGCCGAAGTGCCAAATGACACGCTCGTACACTGCCACACCACCGGGCGCGGTCATGGTATAGTCTGCCGCCGCTGCTGTCAGCTATGTCACTCAGCGGATGAACGACAAATCCCCACTTCTGGGGAGAAATGCCAGCAGTCTCGTCATGGCACTTATTTACGCTGTGTGCGTCCAAGGAATGATTTGCTAATTGGAGAGTATTTGTGAATACATCATTTTGGATTGGTCGGTACGGGTTTTCCCGATGGCTAAGATTTGTACTTTGCGCAGCATTGGTGTCTGCTGTGGTCCCCGCTGCGAATGCCGATCAAAACCCTTATGTAATGATTGAGGGGGTTTCCCAAAAGCTGCTGGGTGTTATTCGCTCAAATGCCCAATATGCCAACTCTGACCCGCAGAGGTACTACAACGCCGTTGAGGGCGTGTTGACCCCAGTGGTGGATTTTGACTTTATTGCGCGCGGTGTTATGGGGCGTTATGCCAAGCAGGCTACCGCGACCCAACGCTCCCGCTTTGCCAGCACTTTCCGTCGGGATCTGGTGGCAACATTTGCCCGCGGTGTGGCGAATTTTGGCGACCTCGATGTGAAAGTGGTAAACCCTGGGACTTTACCCAGCGGTAACCGGGTTAACGTTTTGCAGGAAGTGCGCAGCAAGGAAGGTATCACCAAAGTCTCCTACACCCTGGTGCGCAACCGTGCAGGTGAGTGGAAACTGATCAACGTTATCTTGAATGGTGTTAATTTAGGTAAAACTTTCCGCAGCCAGTTTTCCCAGTCTATGCAGTCCTACGGGGATATCGATAAGGTAATCTCCAACTGGTCCGCTGGGCAGGATGTTGCCGATAAAGTGAGCTAGTCGGCGAACTTCAGGGTGCGCAGCTGCGCACCCTCCTCGATTCAAGTACACTTGCGTGCTGTTTTTCAACTAACGCAAATCCCTCCTATGCAACCAGATGAAATCAAAGCCCTCATTGAGGGTCATATCCCCGAGAGTAATGTCGATGTCGCCTTTGAAGGTAGTCACCTGATGGTAACTGTGGTGAGTAGTGCCTTCGAAGGTCTGAGCCGCTTAAAAAAGCAGCAGCTGGTTTATGCCGCGCTAAACGACAAAATTGCTGACGGCACCTTGCATGCCGTGCAAATGCAGACCCTTACTCCAGAAGAAGCCAGTCGATAACCTGTCGCCTGTATCCAGGCGACCCCCGAAATATGAGACCGAATGGATAAGTTAATAATAGAGGGTGGTAGTCCAATTTCCGGCACCCTGCGAATCTCTGGTGCAAAGAATTCTGCACTGCCAATTTTGGCCGCTGCACTTTTGGCTGATGGTCCGGTGCATATTCACAACCTGCCACACCTTAATGACATCACTACGATGATTACCCTGCTGCGCTGTATGGGGTGTGATATCACGGTTGATGAGAAGCTGGGTGTAGAAATAGACCCCCGTTCGGTCAACGATCTGACGGCGCCCTACGAGCTGGTAAAAACCATGCGCGCCTCGATTTTGGTGTTGGGCCCGCTGCTGGCCCGCCACGGTGTAGCCAATGTCTCTTTCCCCGGTGGCTGCGCTATCGGCAGTCGCCCGGTGGATATCCACCTGAAAGGGTTAGAGGCGATGGGCGCCGAAATAACGATTGATGGTGGCTTTATCCGGGCCCGCTCTAACGGCCGCCTAAAAGGCGCCAATATCGTTATGGAGAAGGTCACTGTAGGCGGTACGGAAAACCTACTGATGGCTGCGGTCTTAGCCGAAGGCACCACGGTATTACACAACGCAGCGCGCGAACCCGAGATCGTCGATCTGGCGGAATTCCTGATTGCCATGGGTGCTCAGATAGAAGGTGTTGGCACTGACACCATGCGTATTCACGGTGTTCCCAAGCTGGCTCCATGCACCTTCAGTGTTATGCCGGATCGTATCGAAACCGGTACTTTCCTCGCAGCGGCGGCTGCAGCTCGCGGCAAGGTTCGCCTTCTACACACGCGCGCGGATATCCTCGATGCAGTACTGTTAAAGTTTGAAGAGGCGGGGGCGCATCTGAGCTGCGGTGACGACTGGATTGAGTTGGATATGAAGGGCAATCGCCCTAAGGCGGTCAGCTTCCGTACCGCACCGTATCCGGCGTTTCCCACTGATATGCAGTCGCAGTTTACCGCTATGAATGCCGTCGCCGAGGGCAAGGCTGCAGTGGTGGAGACCATTTTTGAGAATCGCCTGATACAAGTACACGAGTTGAATCGTATGGGCGCGGATATCACTCTTGAGGGCAATACGGCGTTTGTCACCGGTGTCGAAAAGCTTAAAGGGGCACCCGTGATGGCTTCGGATTTACGCGCTTCGGCAAGTTTGGTGATTGCGGGAATGGTGGCTGAAGGTACCACCACGGTCGACCGTATTTATCATATCGACCGGGGTTATGAGTGTATCGAGGAAAAATTACAGCAACTGGGGGCGAATATTCGCCGAGTGCCTGGTTAGCAAATTGAGGCGGCCGCCTTTTGCCAAGGGCGGCCCTCGAAAATAAGCCGGCTTTAATAATGACTATGCAAATCACTATCGCCCTGACCAAGGGGCGCATTCTGCAAGAAACCCTACCCTTACTTGCGGCGGCGGGCCTGGAACCACTCGAAGACCTGGGGAAAAGTCGTAAGTTGATCTTCCCTACCAACTGCGAGGGGGTGCGCCTGCTCCTCCTGCGCGGTGTTGATGTTCCTACTTACGTGCAGCATGGCGCCGCGGATATGGGCGTTGCCGGCAAAGATACTCTGCTGGAGCATCGCGCCGATGGCATCTATGAGCCCCTGGATTTGGGTATCGCGCGCTGCCGCTTGATGACTGCGGGAGTGAAGGGGGCTGCCCTGCCAACAGGGCGGATCAAAGTGGCGACGAAATTTGTCGAGAGTGCCAAGCGCCATTATGCAGCTCAGGGAAGGCAGGCAGACATTATTAAGTTGTATGGCGCCATGGAGCTAGCCCCACTGATGGATCTGGCCGATGAGATTGTGGATATTGTCGATAGCGGTAATACCTTAAAGGCTAATGGCCTGGAGGCTCGCGAAATGATTGCACATATCAGTAGTCGTTTGATCGTCAATAAGGCTGCAATGAAGATGAAGTATCAGCCCATTAGTGAGCTGATCGAAAAATTGTCGGCGGCTGTCGCGCAAAACTAGAAGATTTTGAAGTTATGACTCGCAAGGTTATTCGCCGGCTGAATGCCACTGACACAAATTTTGATGTGCAACTAAAGCAACTGCTCGCCTGGGAGGCAGTCGCCAATGAGCAGGTTGAGGCAACGGTTGCTGAGATCCTGCAGCAGGTGCGCACTCGCGGTGATGCTGCGGTTATCGAATACACCAATCGCTTTGACCGTCGTCATCTTACTCAGGCAGAAGACTTTTTGTTAACGCCGCAGGTACTGGGTGAGGCCCTTAGACGTATCGGCTCAGAAGAACGCGAAGCCCTGGAAATATCCGCCCAGCGCGTGCGCGAGTATCACGAGCATCAAAAGCAGGAGTCCTGGCGTTATACCGAGGCAGATGGCACGGTACTCGGCCAACAGATTACCCCGATGGAACGCGTTGGCATTTACGTGCCTGGTGGCAAAGCCAGTTACCCGTCTTCTGTGTTAATGAATGCTATACCGGCCAAGGTTGCTGGTGTGGATTTAGTGACGATGGTGGTTCCGGCTCCTGAGGGTGAGATCAGTGATTTGGTATTGGCCGCAGCGGCTATTGCCGGGGTGGATCGAGTACTCACCATCGGTGGCGCACAAGCCGTGGCTGCGCTGGCCTATGGCACCGAGACAATTGCTCCGGTAGATAAGATAGTCGGTCCCGGCAATATTTATGTGGCTAGCGCTAAGCGCTCGGTCTTTGGCCATGTGGCGATCGATATGATTGCTGGACCTTCGGAAATTTTGGTTATTTGTGATGGCGCTACCGATCCGGACTGGATCGCAATGGATTTGTTGTCCCAGGCCGAACATGACGAACAGGCACAATCCATACTGTTGTGCCCCGATTCTGAATTTCTCGATGCGGTGGAGTCATCTCTGCAACGTCAGCTGGCAGAATTGCCTCGCGCATCAATAGCGGCCAAATCTCTTCTCGATCGCGGTGCTCTGATCCTGGTGGATTCCCTTGAGCAGGCGCTGAAAATTTCCAACCGCATTGCTCCCGAGCATTTGGAAGTTTCCGTAGCGAATCCGGAATCTCTACTGCCGAAAATTCGCCATGCCGGTGCGATTTTCCTGGGCCGCTATACTGCAGAAGCTCTGGGGGACTATTGTGCTGGTCCCAATCATGTATTACCTACCAGTGGTACAGCGCGATTCTCTTCGCCCTTGGGTGTTTACGATTTTCAGAAGCGCAGTTCGATTATTTTTTGTTCTCCGCAAGGTGCCGATCAGCTCGGTCGTGTGGCTGCCACTCTCGCACGGGGTGAGGGGTTGGAAGCCCATGCTCGATCTGCCGCCTTTCGGGTCAAGAAGTAAGCGTTCACCTTGTTGCGGTATCTGGCACCAGTAAGGTACATCATGCGTAAACTATTTCTGTGTTTGGCCGTCCTGTCGTTGTTTGGTTGTGTGACAACTGATGAAAATAACGTGGCAGAGTATGCTAATGCGGAGCAAAGTCTTCCCTCTTTATCTCTCTTTGCCAAGATGCCTGAAGAGGATTTTGAACGGCGCTGTAATGACTATTCTGAAAGCTCTTTACTTAAACACTGCCAATACGATGTAGTGGATTACACGGAATTGTTTAACGAGTTGGAGGCCTCCACCGTCTTTAATTCTGTGCATTTCGGCAATGACGATGTTCCCTATCAATTATTGGTAAGCTCAGCTGGATATTCCGAAGAGGGTATAGAGGATATCGGTGAGGCAGTGATTGCTGGGGCCACCATGATGCTGGCTCCTGTGCGAACTACCCGGGACATCCATGTAGATGCAATCCTGACTTGGCATGGCCTGCCCTTAAAGCGCTACCAACTGGAATTTCCATTCACAACAACAATCAGTCTGTTGAGTTCTCCTGTCAATGCGAAGCGAGATTTAGCCAAGGTGGTGGCATCCCAGTTAATTTCGCAGCTACAGGGCGATAGGGCAATGGAGCCGGAATATCTCTATCAGTCAATTGGAGCGAGTGATTACCACACGACTCTTAATTTGCCTGAGTCGGTCGGCGAGTATGTGAGCAATCCCCTGGTGCTTGCCAGTCATCCTTTATTTGGTGCCCAGACGCGCTACGTGCATCGTCAGTTTCAGTTCGACTCGGTCGATGTGTTTGTCTATCCAATCCCAAATTGGGAATGGGGGGATCTGCAGCTGGCACAGGTGCGGGAGTTGGATAGAGTTCGCCAGGAGTTGCACTTAGTGGAGAAAGAGGCGCAGTGGCAGGCGCTGGATCTTAACGAGGAAGCCTCTGAAACCTGGCATGTCCAGGGGCAGGACCTGCCTGTAACCAGGCTTTCAGGTTATTTTCTTGCCGCAGACGGGGAGCGCTTTGATACCCACACCTATTTATTTGTGCGTCAGGATAAGTTTATTAAAGTGCGTGCCTCTTTTTCCGGCGAGGGGAGAGGTAGGGAAGAAGTTGAGGCTTTTGCGCGGGGATTAATTGCCAAGGCGAACGTTCCCAGTGAGTCTCGCTTTATGGCCAATGTTCGTGAGAGCTGGCGCGAGAGACAGGCCGGGAACTAGCCCGGCCCTCGCGGTCCGTTAATTTATTGGCTTGCTCCCTTCCTTGGGAATTTGGGTTGCCTGCCAGGCGAGTACATGCCAGTCTCCCTGGCGCTTCACAAAGGTGCCCGTGTTGAAGTAATAATTTTTCTCCCCTTTGCCGCTATCATTGGCTACCAATTTGAATGCCACTACTGCCGTATCTCCCAGCAGGCGGATATCGATATCTTCCGCAGCGTAACTCACCGTCATCGGCTCATCTGCGCCCTTTTCCATGCCCTGCATGATTTGCTCTTTACCAAATCGCTTGCCTGCGGAGCTGGTGTAGATAAGGTCCTCAGCCCAAAAGCGTTGATGGGCTTCTGCACTGCTAGCGGCATTGTCGATAAAATGGTGCAGCAGTTTCTGGAGATCCTCTCTGTCATCGGCTCTAGACTGCCCCGCAGCCATAATCAGGAGAAGGGTTAGCGTGATTGCGCGCATAGCTTGGCTTCCTTGCTTCTTAAAGGATTACTCTGCGGGGGTTGTCGTATCTGGTTTGACTGACACTGTCGCCTCCACGGTATGGGATGCCCCCTCACGAGTGAATGTGATGGAAATGGTGTCTCCAGGTCGCAGGGTAGCCATGGTGGCTTCGCCCTGTTTTCCATCGCCAATAGGCAGTCCATCAATGTGGGTGATTACGTCCCCGGGCTTGAGCCCTGCATTGTGGGCAGGGCTTTCGTTGTAGATAGCAGTGATCATGACCCCTCCGGTGGAGGCGAGGTTGAATTCCTTGGCCATCTGCGGGCTGATCGCGCTGGCTTCAATGCCTAACCAGCCGGGCACAACCCGGCCGTAGGCAATGATGTCCTGCATTACTTTGAAGGCGATATTGGCGGGAATAGCGAAGCTGATTCCGCCGGAATATCCAGACTGGTTCAGGATTGAGGTGTTGATACCGAGCAGGCGCCCACGAGAATCCACTAGTGCCCCTCCAGAGTTGCCGGGATTCACTGCTGCGTCAGTTTGCAGGAAGTTTTGCAGGTGGCTGCCGGTGCCGGAGTTTTCCAGGTGGCGCCCTTTGGCACTGATAATGCCTTGGGTCACAGTCTGACCGACTCCAAAGGGGTTGCCGATTGCCAGTACCACATCACCTACCTGGGCAGCTTCGGGCTCGCCTACCGAGATAGAAGTGAGGCCGTCCAGTTCAATTTTCAAAACCGCAAGGTCAAAGTCAGCATCACTGCCGACCATGCGTGCCTGCGCCTCGCGACCATCGGCCAGCAGAATGACGATCGCGTCTGCCTGGTCGACCACATGGTGGTTGGTGAGAATATAGCCATTGTCACTGACGATAACCCCGGAGCCCAGGTTTGACTGCATGCGCTCCCTCTGTGGGACGTTCATGTTATCGAACAAACGGCGAAAAAGGGGGTCATTAAATAACGGGTGTTGCCGCTGTGGCAGGGCCATGCGGGTATAAATGTTGACTACGGCGGGCCCAGCCATATTCACCGCCTGGGCATAGGATACCGGCCCCTGCCAATCCTCCTGGGAGGGTTTGGGGTTTACGCCACGCAGTTGCGGAAATATAACCAATAGCAGGGCGGCCATAGCCAAGCCGATCAGGGCAGGCAGGGCCCAATCCTGTAAAAAGCGATTTTGGGACACTCGAGACTCCTCTTTGCGCTGATTATACACACGTCTTGTCGGGGATTCGCCGAGAAGGGAGCCTGCTGCTGTTTTGGTGGTGTTGCATAGGAACCGAGGAAGAGTTAATCGGAATGAAAAGTAGGTGCTCATTCGTGGCTTCTATGAATGGGCCGCTGTAAAGCTTATTGACTATCTATTCTTGGGGGCCCTGGTTCTTAAAAGGTATTATTCATAGAGGGCTAGTATTCAGAGCAGCTCTATCAATCACTATTTACTGTAAATCCTCCAAATAATTTCTACGGGCATCTCTAGATCAATCCCCAATCTTTTAAAAGCCTCTTAGCTTTTCTATGGGATTGATTGGGAGCTTCTGCGCAAAAGTTTAGCGTTGCTCCTCTGTGCTCTCCCTATTTCACGATTACTGTTATTAGCCCTCGATACTTCTTCGGAGGCTTGTATTTCACAGGCTCTTCTCTGTGGGGCTGCAGTTTAAGCAATGCGTCGCCTTTTGAAATTGCGCCCTTGCCGAAGTGACGGCTTGCTGGAGTATTTATAGTTGAGGTGGATCTTTGGTTGCTGGTATTCCCTGTGCCGGCCGAACTCCAAAGAGCTGGGGTCTATACTGCCCTCTCTGTATCGGTTTGACATTGGTCAGTCTGTGCAGATGCGTATAATAGCCAGTCGATAATTGACTAACCGGCAAATTTTGTATTTGGAGACCAAAATGTCCTTAGTTCGTCCCCACGGCAGTGTTGAGCTGCAGCCTCGCTTTGTTTATGACAGCGAGCGGCATCACCAGTTGATGCATGAAGCGGAGTCGTTGCCCTCTATTGTGGTCAGCTCTGCCGCTGCCGCCAACGCGGTAATGCTGGGTGCGGGCTACTTCAATCCCCTGCACGGTTATATGAATCTTGCCGATGCCCTGAGTGTGGCTGCCACCCTGCGCACAGTCGATGGTTTGTTTTGGCCGGTACCAGTACTAAATGTTGTTGAAGACACCAGCGCAATTGAGGGCGCGTCTCGAATTGCCTTACGTGATCCGAATGTTGAAGGCAATCCTGTATTGGCGGTTATGGACGTGGAGGCGATCGAAACCGTTTCCGATGAGCAGATGGACACCATGGCCGAACAGGTCTTCGGTACCCTGGATGATAAGCACCCCGGTGTAGCCACCTTTAAGTCTGCTGGTCGCAAGCTCATCTCAGGCCCGATTGAGGTACTGAACTTTAGTTATTTCATTAGTGACTTCCCGGATACCTTCCGTACAGCAGTGGAAATTCGCAACGAATTTGCCGAGCGCGGCTGGAGCAAGGTGGTCGCCTTCCAAACCCGTAACCCTATGCACCGCGCCCACGAAGAGCTGTGCAAGATGGCTCTTGAGGCCGTCGAGGCGGACGGAGTTTTGATTCACATGTTGCTGGGGCAGTTGAAACCCGGTGATATTCCGGCGCCGGTACGCGATGCTTCGATTCGCAAGATGGTAGAGCTGTACTTCCCAGCCAATACCGTGATGGTAACAGGTTATGGTTTCGATATGCTCTATGCAGGCCCTCGTGAAGCCGTGCTACATGCGTTATTCCGCCAGAACTGTGGTTGTAGCCACCTGATCGTAGGTCGCGATCACGCTGGTGTTGGAGATTACTACGGCGCTTTTGATGCCCAGACTATTTTCGATGAGAAGGTTCCTGAAGGGGCTTTGGAAATAGAAATCTTCCGTGCCGACCACACCGCTTACTCAAAGAAGCTCAATAAGGTGGTGATGATGCGTGATGTGCCGGATCACACCAAAGAAGACTTTATTCTGCTGTCTGGCACCAAGGTGCGTGAGATGCTTGGGGATGGTATTGCCCCGCCGCCGGAATTCTCCCGTCCGGAAGTGGCGCAGATCCTGATGGATTATTACCAGAGCCTGTAATTCTTCAGGCTCAATGAGAAAAGGCGGGTCACCCCGCCTTTTTCTTTGCCTTTCTTCTGGTCTCAACTGAAAAAGTGAGATCAGAAATTTTGAAGATGTAGCGGTTAGCTGCCTACATGCGCCTCTTTTTCAAGGCCGTAGTCCTCGTCGAGGGTGCCTTTGGCACCGGGTTCTTTGGGCGCCCAATCTTTCGGCGGTCCCATCTCTTGGAGTTGCTTGTCATCTTCTTTCAGCTTGCCACTACCCGCTTCCAGCATTTGTCGGCCTATATCCTGATTGGATAGTCTCAAGGCGCTGTTGGACAGGTATTCGTGAACTTCTTTGTAGCTTTCGGTCAGGTTGTGAACCAACTGAGAGGTTTGGTCGAAGTGTTCATTGACCTGCAGCTGAAAATCCTCGAGTTTGTTATTGGCCTCGCGCAGGCGTTGCTCCAGCTCCTGAGTGCGATCGACACTTGTGCGTCCCCGAATCGCCAGGTAGGCCAAGAAAGCACCCAGCGTCATGCCGAGGATGCCAACTAAAATTAATACCGATGTAGAGTGCACTTCCTACCTCCCGAACTTGCTCTTATATGGCACTGGCGATCCCTGGTGCATGGTGATGGATGGTGGTTACCTGGGCAATGTTATTGCTTGGGACCCTGGGTAGCCATCTGCAAGTGGCTGTCGCCCCCTGTTAGCGGGCCCAGTATACGCGATTATTAATCCGACAATTAAGATTGTTGGTTAATTGCGACACGCCAATTTACCGCCAGTTCCGAATCGCCGGTATTGGCTGGCGAATCGGACGGGGATCAGATAATTGGTAGGGTCTAAGGGTACTACCTATATATTGCAACTTCGCCGCCTAGGCGGCTCGGTGGTGAATTTGTTAGAGTGCGCGCCTGTTACTCGGTTGTTGAAGAAATTTTCATCTATGTTGCCCGCCAAACCTCTCTTACATTCCCCCCTTGAACGCTATGAGAGCGACCTGCAGCGCCCTGATTTTATTGAGGACCTATCCCAGCGGGCGGCGGTTCAGGAACTGCAGGATCTACACCTGCGCCTGGTGGCCAGGGCTAAGCGGGGTTTTCTCGCAAGTCTGGTTTCACGCTTGCGCGGCGCCGATGTCGGTCCTGAGCGGGGCCTCTATTTCTGGGGCGGGGTAGGGCGGGGTAAGACCTATCTGATGGATGCCTTCTATGAGTCTCTGCCGTTTGAGCAGAAGCAGCGTACCCATTTTCACAGGTTTATGCGCCAGGTGCATCAGGATCTGAAAGAGTATGCGGGGGAGAAAAACCCGCTGGAAAAGGTGGCCGACAAGATTGCGCGAAGGGTACGGGTGCTCTGCTTTGATGAGTTCTTTGTGTCCGATATTGCCGATGCCATGATCCTAGCGGGCCTTCTGGAGGCCTTGTTCCGTCGTGGGGTAACGCTGGTGGCGACCTCCAATATTGTGCCGGAGGGGCTCTATAAAGATGGCCTGCAGCGGGCCCGCTTCCTGCCGGCAATCGACCTTTTACAGCGCCACACCAAGGTGGTGAATGTGGATGGTGGCACCGATTACCGGTTGCGTACCCTGGAACTGTTGGAGCTTTATCACGCACCGCTCGACAAGGCGGCAGACGAAAACCTGTCCAACAGTTTCTCCCGGCTAATCGTGGACGGTTGCGAGGTGCGCAGTAATGTGGACTTGCAGGTTGAGGGGCGCCCCATTCGGGCTCTAAAGGTGGCGGATGATGTTGCCTGGTTCAACTTTACCGATCTTTGCGATGGTCCCCGCTCACAAAATGATTACATAGAACTGGCACGGGAATTCCAGACGGTTCTTCTGGCGGCGGTGCCGAAGTTTGATGAGCGTATGGATGCCCAGGCGCGCCGTTTTATCAATTTGGTGGATGAATTTTACGATCGTTGCGTAAAACTGGTGATCTCTGCGGAGGTGCCGGCAGAGACACTCTATGGCGGGCAGCACCTGCGTTTTGAGTTCGAACGTACGGTCAGTCGACTACTGGAAATGCAGTCCAGGGAGTACCTGGAAAGGGCGCACCGCCCGGAATAGCCCCATCGTATAAACCGCTTGAAAAGCGAGCACTCCTTTTGTACTATCCGCGCTCTTTTGTGGGACGGCCCCTAATACCAGGGGGTCATATTACAGGTGTTTATAACATGAAGACATACAGTGCCAAGCCAGAAGCGGTAAAACGCGACTGGTACATTGTTGACGCTGCGGACAAGACCCTCGGCCGTATTTCCGCCGAGATCGCCCACCGCCTGCGCGGCAAGCACAAGCCTGAATACACGCCCCACGTGGACACTGGCGATTACATCATTGTGATCAATGCCGAGAAGGTTCGCGTGACCGGCAACAAGGCCAAAGACAAGATCTACCACAGCCACTCCGGCTATCCCGGTGGTCTCAAGTCCATCAGCTTCGAAAAGCTGATCGAAAAAGCGCCCGAGCGCACCATTCAAAGCGCCGTTAAAGGCATGCTGCCGAAAGGTCCTCTGGGTCGCGCCATGTTCAAGAAGCTGAAAGTATACGGCGGTAGTGAACATCCTCACACGGCGCAACAGCCGATTGAACTGGCGATCTAAACGGGAAGAAATCTGATGGCAACTACTCAATACTACGGTACCGGCCGCCGCAAGACCTCCACTGCTCGTGTATTCATCGTACCCGGTGAAGGCAAGATCAGCGTAAATGGTCGCAGCCTGGACGAATACTTTGGCCGCCAGGTGGCTCGCATGATCGTGCGTCAGCCGCTGGAAAAGGTCGACATGGTCGAGAAATTCGACATCATCGCAACTGTTAAAGGTGGTGGTTCCTTCGGTCAGGCGGGTGCAATCCGTCACGGCCTGACCCGCGCCCTGATGCAGTACGATGAGGAGCTGCGTCAACCGCTGCGCGCCGCTGGTTTTGTTACCCGCGACGCCCGTGAAGTTGAACGTAAGAAAGTGGGTCTGCGCAAAGCGCGTAAGAAGCCGCAATTCTCCAAGCGTTAAGCTTTCTTTTTGGCCCGGCAACTGCCGGGCTTTTTTCTATCCGGTAGTTGTGATTTGGAATTTCCAACCGGGAATTGTTCAATTTCTCGCAATTTCACCGCGCAATTCCAGACGTTCCCCAGGTCTTTGCCTTGTATCAAAATGGCATTTTCTTTAACATTGCGCGGATTTGTATCCGCTTGATTTGTGGGGTTTATTCGCGCGGGCAATCTGCCGGAGCGGGACTTCTTTCAAGACTTTTTGGGTTTGGGCCAGCGCATTTCCGGCTTGTCTGGGATCGCTGTGATGGGAGAACTACGTCATGAGTGATGACGGTGTAAATGTAGGACGGCGCCGTTTCTTAACCGCTGCTACCTCTGTAGTTGGTGGTGCGGGTGCGGTTGGGGTGGCCGTACCTTTCGTCGCTTCCTGGAAGCCGAGTGCCAAGGCGAAAGCTGCGGGTGCTCCGGTTAAGTACAACATTAGCAAAATTGAGCCGGGCCAGATGGTCACCGTTGAGTGGCGTGGCAAGCCGGTATATGTGGTCCGTCGTACCGACGAGATTTTGCAAGACCTGGAAAAGGTGGAACCGCTATTGCGGGACCCCAATTCCGAGGAGTCTATCCAGCCGGCTTATGTAAACCCGGAAAACCGCTCTATCAAGCCGAAGCTGTTGGTTCTGGTTGGCCTGTGTACCCACCTGGGCTGTGCGCCGATGTACCGCCCTGAAGTCGGTGCTGCCGACCTGGGTGGTGACGACTGGATGGGGGGCTTCTTCTGTCCCTGTCACGGTTCCAAGTACGATATGGCTGGCCGTGTATACGCTGGTGTTCCGGCGCCTACCAATCTGGAGGTTCCGCCTTATTCCTATGAGAGCGATGCTGTAATCGTGATTGGTGTAGACCAGGAGGGCGCTGCATGAAATGG
This sequence comes from Microbulbifer sp. ABH2_005, assembly GCF_056160005.1. Lineage (NCBI taxonomy): Bacteria > Pseudomonadati > Pseudomonadota > Gammaproteobacteria > Cellvibrionales > Microbulbiferaceae > Microbulbifer > Microbulbifer sp. ABH2_005. The sequence continues at coordinate 911,237 of NZ_JBSWWI010000001.1, forward strand.
CTAGCAAATTTCGGTGACTGGGTTGATCAGCGTCTGCCGATCTACCAAGCCTGGGATAAGCATATGGGCAAGTACTACGCGCCCAAAAACTTTAACCTCTGGTACTTCTTCGGCGTATTCTCCCTGCTGGTACTGGTCAACCAGCTGCTGACCGGTATCTGGCTGGTTATGAGCTATACACCTTCTGCGGAAGATGCCTTTGCCTCCGTGGAATACATCATGCGCGATGTGGAGTGGGGTTGGTTGATCCGATACCTCCACTCGACGGGTGCGTCTGCCTTCTTCGTGGTGGTGTATCTACATATGTTCCGCGGTCTGATGTACGGCTCTTATAAGCCGCCCCGCGAGCTGGTGTGGATCTTCGGTATGTGTATCTACCTGGTGCTGATGGCGGAAGCCTTTATGGGCTACGTACTGCCCTGGGGCCAGATGTCCTACTGGGGAGCCCAGGTGATCGTATCCCTGTTTGGCGCTATTCCCGGTATCGGTGACACCCTGGTGGAGTGGATTCGTGGTGACTACCTGATTTCCGGTATTACTCTGACCCGCTTCTTCTCCCTGCACGTCATTGCCCTGCCTCTGGTACTGGTATTGTTGGTGGTATTGCACATTCTTGCGCTGCACGAAGTGGGCTCCAATAACCCAGACGGTATCGAGATCAAGAAGAACAAGGACGAGAACGGTATCCCCAAAGACGGTGTGCCTTTCCATCCCTATTACTCTGTTCACGACCTGGTTGGTATTGCGGTATTCCTGTTTATCTTCGCAACCGTGGTGTTCTTCTTCCCCGAGATGGGCGGCTTCTTCCTGGAGTACGCTAACTTCGAAGAGGCAAACCCGCTGAAGACACCGCCGCACATCGCCCCGGTTTGGTACTTCACACCTTTCTATGCTGTGTTGCGCGCAGTAACTATGGATATTGGTCCTCTGCCGGCTAAATTCCTCGGTACTGTTGCTATGGGCGCGGCGATTGCTGTGCTGTTTGTATTGCCCTGGCTGGATAAGAGCCCGGTGCGTTCCATCCGCTACAAAGGCTGGTTGCCCAAGGCATTGCTGCTGGTGTTCGCTGCGGTATTTATTATCCTCGGTTATCTTGGTGTTAAATCTCCGACCCCTGAACGCAACTTCCTGTCTCAGGTGGCGACTCTGTTCTACTTCGCCTTCTTCCTGACCATGCCGGTCTGGACGAATCCGAAGAGCAAAAAAGGCATTGGTTCCTGGGTTGTAAGCATCGGCTTCGGTGTACTGTTCCTGTGGATGGCCGTTGCCAACCTCTCTGTGAATACCTTCATGGCTGTGGTAACCCTTCTGCTGGCGGGCTTCTTTGCCGCTCTGCCGTGGATTACTAACCGCGATGACGTATATCCGGAGCCTGAGCGTGTAACCAGCCCGTCTGGTGCGAAGACTTTCGGTATCCTGTTTATTGGTATCGTGGTTGTCGGACTACTGACCCTTATCCCGATTAAGGCGGTTGGTGCCGAGTCCAGCGTTGAGCTGGACCACATCGATATCGACCTGCAGGACAAGCCGTCCCTGCAGCGCGGTGCCAAGTACTTCGTCAACTACTGCATGGGCTGTCACAGTGCCAACTACTCCCGTTGGGAGCGCGTTGCCACCGATCTGGATATCCCTAATGAGCTGATGATGCAGAATCTGGTTCTGGGCAACGACAAGATCGGTAACCTGATGGAGATCTCCATGCGCCCAGACGACTCCAAAGTATGGTTCGGCGCCACGCCGCCGGACCTGACGCTGGTGGCTCGTTCCCGCTCCCCGGAATGGCTCTACACTTATCTCCGCAGTTTCTACAAGGATGACAGTCGGGCTACCGGTGTGAACAACCTGGTATTCCCCAGTGTCGCTATGCCCCATGTTTTGATGGAGCTGCAGGGTTTGCCGGAGTGTGCTCCCGGCCCTAAGCGCGACCACGGTAAGATTGTGCGCGATGAGCTGGGCAACCCCATTATGGATGCGGATTGTGGCAGCCTGAAAGTGGGCAGCGTGAAGGGCTCCATGAATCCTGAAGAGTTCGACCAAGCTATGTATGACTTGGTTAACTTTATGGAGTACATTGCCGAGCCTATGGCTGAAGATCGCAAGCGCATTGGTTTCTACGTGCTGGCGTTTATTTTTGTATTCTTTATCTTCGCTTGGCTGTTGAACCGCGAGTACTGGAAAGACATACACCACTAAGTTTCGCCGGTTTCTCTTTGATGGGTGGTGGAGTTGCTCCGCCACCCTTTTATATTTTGAATAAAAGGTTGGCGCCTGCCGACCGACTAGTTTGAGGTAGATTGAACATGGGTGTGCCTACCAACAAGCGCTCCTCAATGACCTTCTTTTCCGATGGTCGCAGCCACTACAGCCACCGTGTGCGCATTGTGCTTGCAGAAAAGGGAGTTTCCGTCGATATCATTGATGTCGATCCCGATGATAAACCAGCCGAGCTCGCTGACCTCAACCCTTACAATTCGTTGCCGACCCTGGTAGACCGCGATTTGGTGTTGTTTGAAACCAAGGTAATGATGGAATACCTGGACGAGCGTTTCCCACACCCGCCGCTACTGCCGGTTTACCCGGTTGCCCGCGCTCAGAGCCGCCAGATCATGCACCGCATTGAGCGCGACTGGTGTCCGTTAGTGGATAAGATTCTGGCCGGTGGGAAGGATGCAGCTTCCGCCCGGAAGGAACTGCGCGATAGTTTCGTGGGCATCGCGCCGATGTTTACCGAGTTGCCGTACTTCTTTAATGAAGAGTTCTCCCTGGTAGATTGCTGCATGGCCCCCCTGTTGTGGCGTCTCGAACAATTTGAAATCAGCCTGCCCAAAACCAAGCAGGTTAAGCCACTGCTGGATTATATGGATCGCCTGTTCGCTCGCGAGGCTTTCCAGCAGAGCCTGACCGAGTACGAACGGGAAATGCGTTGAGGATACTTCTGTGAGTAAGCCGGCTATGACATCCAATCGCCCCTATATTTTGCGGGCATTCTATGAGTGGATAACCGATAACCGGTGCACTCCCTATATCCTGGTGGATACCCACCTGTCTGGTGTCCTAGTGCCCCAGCAGCATGTCAACGATGACGGACAGATAGTACTGAATGTCTCGGAGAGCGCTGTGGTTGGCCTGACGATGGATAACTATGCCATCAGGTTCAATGCGCGCTTTGGCGGCGTGCCCACCGATATACAGGTCCCCGTGGGGGCGGTTATTGGTATCTATGCCCGCGAAAATGGACAGGGTATGGTATTTGAGCCTGAGGAAACTCCAGAGCCACCAGAGCCGACACCACCCACCAGTTTGGGTAAGAAATCGGTGAAAAAGCCCGCCCTGCGGGTAGTGAAGTAAGTTCACTAAAGAAAGGAGGCATCTTGCCTCCTTTCTTTTTTGGCTTTTTTCCTGGCTTTCTTTTTATCCATTCCAAATTTTTATCAGTCCTCCCTATTTTATTTGCCTCTCTTTGCCAGATCTTTGTAAGGGGTGAGCCAAATGCTCAAGTTGTTACAGGCCTTAGAGAGATCTTTAGGTTTTTCCAGCTGAATGGGACTCACAGTTTTTTCTTACTTATTTTGGACTTTATTTTTTACATAATTAGCAATTCCACCGGATCAAAAGGGAGGGGTACACTGCTCCAGAGACGCACTCTGAATCTTTCCTGTAAGCTTCTAGCCTCGTGCGGTAATTCTTAGATTCCACTCTTTTGATGCGTGTTTTCTAAGAAAATTCCTGTTATATCAGCATTGACTCCCTGGGCCAAAATTCGACTTGATAAACATAGCCAACATTGATGGAATTTAGGGGCGGGAATAAAAAAGCCACGGATATTGGCGGTCCGTGGCAAAAGGGTCGAAGGATGGGCCTTCGAGGCTACCTTGGGGGAGGTAGCGGAGAGGATTAGTTCATGCGCGCAACGGTTGGGGATTCATAGGTTTCATTTTCACTGAGTAGTACGACCTCTACGCGTCGGTTGTGCTGTCGTCCTACAGCGGATTTGTTACTGGCGACCGGATTGGATTCTCCGTAGCCTTTAACCGTAATACGTTCGTTAGTCACGCCGGCCTTGACGAGGGCCTTTTGGATTGACTGTGCACGCTTAACAGATAAGCCGACATTATATTCTTCACTACCAAGGGAGTCGGTGTACCCTTCAATCACAACTCTGGTGTTTTCATGGGCGCTTAAGAAGTCAGCCACTTTTCTCACTGTGGGTTTGGCACCTGGCTGCAACTTGTGGTCATCGAAGGCGAAGAGTACATCGCCAAGAGTGAGGACGTTGCCTTCAGAGTTTTGCTTGCTGCCCATTTTTTCGAGCTCTTTCTTCAGCTCTTTCAGTTCCTGATTCTTTTGAGTGAGTTCAGAATTTTTACCCTGCAGCACAAGGCCGGCGCGTACCATGTCTGCGTTCTTGAATTGAGCTTCCATATCGGCAATATCGATTTCATGCTCAACCACGCCTAGCATTCTTTCGGCAAGATAGACCTGATGCGCCATACTTTTTTCATTGCCATCCTGCCACGCTGTCTTGGCCTCACTAACGCTTTTACCCGCAGCTCTGAGCGGTGTCGCCGCATGGCGATTGGCCATTTCATTGTTACTCATGAGCTGGTATTGATGTTCAACTTCGGCCAAAGGTTTTGGAATATCTGTGCTCGCACAGCCGCTTACTACTGCAGTGGCGAGGCCAAGAGAGATTAACGACTTATTCATGATCAAATCCTATCTGTTGAATGGCAAATAGCAGTGATATTTGCATGTATGGGCTAGATCAAGATCCCTGATCTATTTCACGTTTGAGCTGCAAGAGCGTGGCATTCAGCTCACGGAGTTTCAGCTTGGTTGTCTCAGAGCGCGCTTGGGCACTGGCTAGCTTGGCATCTGCTGTAGCCTTCTCTGCGAACATGCGTGCCTGATCAAATTGATGTTTATCGGCCGCACTCTGCGCACTGCCTAAATGTTCCTTCGCGGTAGCGAGGTGTTGAGCGGCGAATTTCTCACTTTTATCGGCCTCGGCCGTGGAGATATGTACTTTCGCCTCTGCAATCTCATTGCTGGGCATGGTTCCTGTGGCGCAGCCAGAAATTACTGCGACTAATGCCAGGCTGCCGAATAGTTTTGGTGACTTCATGTCTGTCTCCTTCTGTGATGAATTAGGTATTCACTGATAGAGGCACGTCCATGTACCTCTACAGTGAAGTGGATTTCCCGTTTTAAAAGGCGAACTGCAAGGAAGCGGAAGCAATATCAATTTGCGGCTCAATGTCATCATCCAGATCAAAGCGTTCATACTCTAAGCGCAGATCAAGATTTTCCATTACACCTACTTTTACCCCAGCTCCGTAGAACCAATCACCGCCGTCCAAGTCTTCAGAAACCCGGCCGATAACAGGTAGGTCAGATTTCACTTCAGCTTCCCAGGTAAACCAACCACCTTTTAGATACACAGAGACACGCTCATGAAGTGGTGCAGATAAAATTCCGGCAAAGGTAAAGCCATCAATTTCTGCGTTATTGTCGAAATCGTTGGCTTCATCAAAGTTCAGGTAACCAATTTCAGCACCGAGATACTCATTGATTTTCATCCCGCCGTAAATTTTGACTACTTCAGCATCTTCATCGAAATCGGTTTCTTCGTTATCCCACTTAATGGAGTATTGGCCGTAACCACCACCTACATAAAATTCAGACTTGGTGCGGTCAAAGCTTTCTTGTGCAACAGCTTGTCCGGCAAGTCCAGTAGTCAGTGTGATTGCAGCTAATAGTTTTCCATAGTTCATAACAATAATCCTCAGATGAAAATATTTGCACTACTTGTCGGTGTGTTCCCTGTAGGGCTAAACCGAAAAAAGTATTTTTGATTCTAAGCTGTGAAGCTTGATGTGATGGTTGCAACCGGTATGCCAACTTTTGTGGAGAGGGAGGTTAATTTTTTCTTGGTTGCCCTGAAACCCGCATGCTTATTGGGTTTCAGGTAAATTCAATTTGTGAAAAGCACTCAGGAAGGTGGATCCTTAGGCTTATTAAATAATTTGAACCCCCGTGGTAGTTGATTCACCTGTGTAAGATTTTCAAAATTATTATTTTCTTGTTTGTAAAAAGTGAAAACTTTCCACGCTATAACCTGCTTTTGTTAAATGATGCGTCTCTATGGTGGTTATAGAGAGGCTATAAAGAGCTTTGGGCGACAGAAATGGAGTTGGCATGCTACCTGCAAGTTCCTCAGCGAACTTTGCAAAATAGGTGATACACATGGCTACAGCAGCGAACTCAAAAAATGCGAATAAAAGTGTGAACGGTAAAGATGTTGCACGAGATGAAGCGCTTCTATCCGAAATGGCGAGAGAACGAGCTCACTCGGCGGTAGATAGTCTCTCTGATAGAGCGGCGGTAGCGGAGGAGAAGATTCGGGAAACCGCAGCAAGCTCCTCTGATTCTCTCGCGCAAAAACGGGACCAGTTCAAGCAGACGGCAAGCCAAACCCGTTCAGAAGTAGAGGGATTTGCGAAGAAAAATCCATGGGCAGCCGCAGGTATAGCGTTTGCTACTGGCGCGATTGTCAGCGCCTTAATTCGTCGTCGTTAAAATATGACGGACTTTAAAAACGCACAGCAATGCAGCTCTGGAGTAGAGGACTCTGTTGAGGTGTCTGACTGGCAGCGTCTGAGCGTAACGGCTCAGGCGCTGTTGTCAGCATTAGAGCAAGTGCTCAGAGGGCGTTTGGCATTAATTGGGGCTCAGTGGAGATTGAGTCTGGCGGCCGTCTCCCTTTCCCTGGTTACCCTCGTAAGCCTTGGTGCTGTTATTGCGCTCAGCTGGTTTGCTCTTTCCCTTAGTGCAGCCTATGCCATATGGCAATTACTGGGTCATTGGGCCTGGGGTTTGCCGGTTATTTTTTGTATGCAATTACTGGCAATAGTACTGTTGTGGCGCCAAAGCAGGCGTCTATTACGCCTGATTACTATTGATCTCAATGTTTTTGAAAGTGAGGCCCCCGATGCTGGATCTCCTACTGAAAAATGAAAAAGCAGCTGTCGAGGCAGCGAGGCTAACTGAAAAAAATGGCTTGATTAACACTAAGAAAGCTTTGTTTGGATTAAAAACTTGTTCGGAAAAAATTGCGGTGAAACCAATTAGCTTAGCGGCAATATGTAGCGCAGGTTTTGCTTCGGAGCGAGCATTTACCGGGTTAGGTAAGGAAAGGTTGAAAGTCCTATTTTCTGGGTTGAGCTACAGCATCCTGGTGGATTATGGCCTTCAGCTTTGGGATGAGTTTAACGAAGACGGGTCAGCTGCTTCTTGAAGAAACAAGTCATAAGAAGTTTATATAGGGTGACAGCTTTGAGGGGAGATCAGTAGACCTTGGTGAGAGATTATATGTTGGGGGCCTGTATATAGGTGGTTCAACGAGGATGGATATCTGAGTGAATGAACAAGATAGTATTAATCGAGAATCTATAGGATCTCCCAATATTTGTGCTGAAACTGGAGGTGGTCGACAGTTCAAAGTTCTTACCACCTGCATCGTTATATTAACGGCTCTGGCGGTCATAGCAGCCCTTTACCTGGGGCGAACAGTCCTTCTGCCATTCACTTTAGCGTGGATGAGCTCTCTTCTATTGTCCCCTATTGTCCGTTGGACATCGCAAAAAGGGATACCTAACCCTATCTCTGCAGGTGTTTTGGTTCTTATCGCTGTGTTTATGATATTTCTTGCAGGGCGTCTATTGGCTGAACCCGCTAGTGATTGGATAGAGCGGTGGCCACAAAAAACTGCTGAAGTTCGAGAAAAACTCAATATCGTACAAAAACCCCTGCTGGATTTACGTAAGGCAGGGGATGAAGTGGCGAAGCTGGGTAAGTCGGAAGATCAAAGCCATGTAACAGTATCGGTTGAAAAAGAAAGCTGGCTGAAAAGTGTTGTTACCGATGATATTCCAACTCTGTCCAGTCAAGCATTGATCATTATTGTTCTAACTTTTTTTCTGCTCTCCAGTCGCGGCAGTATTGCCCGGCATATTGGTCAGTTTGGTCGTGATTTTCAAGGGCGCCGGCATTTAATGAGTATTGCCACGCAGATTAGAAGACAAATATCAACCTATTTAAATACGATCGCGTTAGTCAATCTGGCGCAGGCGATTATTACATCATTCGTATTATGGATGTTGAATTTCCCAAACCCTTTATTATGGGGTTGTCTGGCAGGACTTTTGAATTTTGCTCCCTATGTCGGTCCACTAATAACGGTTTGCCTGCTAACAATCGTTGGATTGGTGTCCTATGAAACGCTATGGGCGGGGCTTTTAGCGCCAGCAGCCTTTATGGTGATTACGACGCTTGAGGGACATTTGATTACCCCCTCAATTGTTGGGCAAAGATTGAAACTCTCCCCAATCTCGGTCTTTATGGCCGTGGTCTTTTGGACTTGGATTTGGGGTGTTGGAGGGGCACTTATGGCTGCCCCAATTTTGGCATGCTTAAAAATCTTTCACGAAAACCTGTTTCCAGTTCCGATAAAAGAACAAATGGGAAAAGGATCGCAAAAAGTGTTGGCCATTATAGTTGGGCGAGCTTACTAAGGTCATAGGGTTTACTGAGAACGCCATCAAATCCAGACTCGGCAAGTTTGTCTGAGCTCGGGATTTCGCCGGTAGCGGCCAAGAGTCTACCGGTGTAGGCCATGTCTCGCATTCTTTTGGCCAGTGTGAAACCATCTATATCTGGGAGATTTATGTCCATTAAAATGAGACTTGGCTGGTAAGTTTCAAAGAGCTGCAGCGCAGATTCACCATCACCACAAGCTTTCGCTTCCCAGCCCAATGCCGAGAGCAGTTGCTGGGTTGCACTGCGCGCATCCTCATCGTCTTCAATAAGAATTAGCTTTTTGTCGACTGTTGAATCCGAGAGGTACTTCGCAAGAAGGTCAAATAATTGGTCTGGCTGCACAGGTTTACCCAGGTGTTCACTACAGCCCGCATCCAGACAGCGCTGCCGTTCGCCAAGCATTGTTTGTGCGGTGAGCGCAATAATGGGTATTTCAAATTCCAGTTTTCGTAATTCCTGGGTAGCGGTGAGGCCGTCCATCACCGGCATCTGAACATCCATCACGACCAAATCGAATGGCTTGTTATTATCGCGAGCCATCTGTAATAGGTTTATTGCTTCACGGCCATTCGCAGCCTGTTGAACCTTACAGCCGGCGCCTTCCAATAAGTGGGCGACCAGTTCGCGAATTTCTCTCAGGTCATCGACGACTAATACCTGACCGGATAAACAGGGTGATTCAAAGTGAATGGATGCTGTTGGCTGTTGAAGATCCCAGGTTTGGTAGTGATACTCTGTGGGATGTTTGCACTCTAGTGTGAGGGTGAAACAGCTGCCGGCCCCAATTTCACTTTGCAAGGATATTTCTCCTCCCAGCAGATGGGCTAACTGTTGACTAATAGCAAGCCCCAGGCCTGAACCCAGCTCTGAACGGTAACTTTCACCTTTGGCCTGAACAAATGGGGTGAATAGTTTTTTCTGTTCGCTTGGAGATATACCAATCCCGGTATCGATTACACGAAAGCTTAAACGGCAGCTGTCCTCTAAGCGGGTGGCAAAAATATCGAGACGCACCTCTCCTTCATCTGTGAATTTTACAGCGTTACTGAGAAAATTTAATAGAATTTGCCTCAGTCGCGTTGCATCGGTAATGATCTGGGAGGGGAGTTCTGTGAGGGCCTCTATGTGAAAGCGAATGCCTTTGTCTTCTGCCTTGATGGTGATTAATTGATAGAGTTCTGTTAGAAAGCTGGGAAGTGCCAGTTCGCTGGATTGTATTTCCAGTCGGCCCGCTTCTATTTTTGATAAATCGAGTACATCGTTTAATAAACTCAGCAGATGGTAGCCATTGCGCTTGATAATGCTCAGGTGATCTAGCTGTGGCTGCTCCGGTTGATTTTGTAGTAGGAGGTCGGTATAGCCCAATATAGAGGTTAAAGGTGTGCGCAATTCGTGGCTCAGATGGGCCAGAAATTCACTTTTTGACTTGTTCTCTGCTTCGGCTTTGAGTCGTTCCAAACGCTCCTGTTCCATATCCCGACGCGCCACTGCATAGCGGATAGCCCGGCTCAGTCGGGCCGCGGTGAGCTGGGACTTTACCAGATAGTCGACAGCGCCGGCTGATAGCGCCTCTGCATCGAGAGCGCTATCGTCGTGGCCGGTGAGCATAATAATTGGGGCATCGAATCCCTGTCGCTGGGCCTCTGCCAGAATCTGCAGGCCGGTAAATGCCCCCAAGGAGTAGTCGAGCAGGCATACATCGAAGTTGCTGGAACAAAAATGCTTGTGAGCCTCTTCTGGCGAGCGAGCCCACACAATCTGGTAGCCATCAGGATTAATGTCCTGCAGAAGATCCCGTGCAATAATAAAATCGTCTTCGTCATCTTCTACCAGCAGTAACCTGGTGACGCTCATCTCAACAACCTGCCTGACTGATTAATTTATTGGTACCCCGCGGGGAAGGATATTACTGGTAACTCCGTTGCTTACCAGGAAACTCAACGAATTCGACCCAGTAACGACCCAAAGAGCGCATCAAGTCTACCAATCCCTCGAAGGTGACCGGCTTTGATAAATAGGAAGCTGCACCAAGATCATAGGACTTGAGCATGTCTTCTTCGGCTTTAGAGGTTGTGAGAATCACCACCGGGATACGCCGAAAATCCGGGTCTGCTTTGATGGCCGCAAGCGCCTGGCGACCATCCATGCGCGGCATATTTAAATCCAGCAGGATAAGGTCGGGCAGAGATTCATTGGAAAGGTGTTCGTACTCGCCTTCCCGTTTTAAAAATGATAATAACTCAACGCCATCATTTACGATGGAGAGCTCGCTTTTAACGAGGCTTTCTTCGAGCGCTTCGCGAGTGAGTAGCTGATCGTCCTTGTCATCATCCGCGAGGACAATGTTGATGGATTTGGCTGCCTGCATAAATCATTCTCTTAAAGTTTAATGCTCTGATACGACTGCGAACCGGTATCGAGTAAGCGCGGTTCAGAATCATTATATTCTACTTGTACAGGGGGTGTTTCTGGTATTAATAGTTCGAAAGTTGTTCCCACCCCTGGTGTACTGCTAGCGTCAATTTCTCCGCAATGACGCTCCATGATTCTTCTGCAGATGGCGAGGCCTATGCCCGTCCCTTCGTATTCATTGCGACCATGCAGCCGTTGAAACGCTGAAAAAACTTTTTCAACGTATTGCTCATCAAAGCCAATACCATTGTCGCTTACGGTAATACGGTATCCTGGCACGGTGATATCTGCGTGAGAAATTTCCGCTTTCTCGCATTCAACCCGAATGATTGGGGTGTTATCCGGTTTTATAAATTTGAGCGCATTCCCGATTAGATTGAGGAATAGTTGAGACATCTGCATTGGGTCAGCTTGGATCATTGGCAGCGGCTGGACTTCAATCTGTGCGTTGGTCTCTTCCCTCTTAATTTGCAGGTCATCGAGCACTTCTTCGACGACCAAGTTAAGGTCTACTGCTTCAAAGGGGGTCGTCCTCGTAGAGGTACGTGAAAAGGCGAGGAGGTCCTCAATTAATTTAGACATACGCTTCGCAGCACTCTGCATACGCATGACATAGTCCTTCCCGTCACCGAGTTTTTCACTGTAACGATCAGTGAGTCGGTCGCCAAATGCTCGGATCTTGCGCAGGGGCTCCTGTAGATCGTGAGAGGCGACAAAGGCAAAATTTTGCAACTCACGGTTACTGCGGGTTAATTCCTGTGAATACAATTCCAGTTCCTGGGTACGTTCGGCAACCCGCTGCTCGAGTTGTTTTGCATATTCACTTTGCTGACGCATGGAGCGGCTGGTCAGCATGGCGATCACCAGAATCAAACCGATACCCAGGCAATTGGCGAACAGGACCGCGCGGGTAACTTCCTGGCGTCGCAGAGCGGAATCATCCATCAGCGACTGGATATGTTTAAATTCTTCTTCTTCGATAGTGGCGATGAGCTCAGAGAGCATCTCAAGGCTATCGTGGCTGGCTTCCATTGTCTGGGCCAAGCTTCTGGCTTCACGTGTATCCTGGGCGGTGTTTAGCTCTATCGTTTCTTGGTTGTCTTGAGCGTTGGGGCTATCAGCTGGGTTTGTGCTAGGGATATGCTGGGTTACCGCAGCACCAATTGCGCTGTAGTGGCGGTTAAGCAGCCGCTCGAGCTCTTCAAAACGAATGGCCTGTTCTGGAATTTCGGTTTCCTTGTTGCGCAACTTGGTGACGAGTTCCGAGGCGCGCGCAACCGCGTTCTCGTACTTTTCCAGATTTGAGGGCGTTTTATTTTGCTTGAATTCCCTTAATCGCAGCTCGGCAGTATGCACGGCAAAGTAAGTATCACTCGCCAACTGTAAGATGCTTTGAGTTTGCCCCGAGCGAGCTGCATTTTCCCCGAGTTCATTGAGATTGAGGTAAGTATGGTAGCTATTAGCAACAAATAAGAAGCAGAGCCCTAAGATAAGGGCTGTCCAGAAGTAGCGTAATTTGGAAGGTTTCTTATCCATTGTTGTGAGACTCGCTGTCGAGTACTTCGGCGCAGCCTTTGCAACCTTCGGTAACCTTTTCGAGGCTTGCCAGAATCTTTTCAGGGGGGGCTTGCTGGCTTAACTGCAATTTTGCCAGCTCCGCATTCATAGCAATATTGTTCATCAGGTTGCGAAGCTTGTGATGAATATTATTTTCGCTCATTGTCCATCCTGCTTGTACTGGTTAAGGCGGTTGTACAGGGTTTTCAAGCTAATACCGAGTAATTCTGCAGCCTGCTTTTTATTGCCATCGACTGCCTCCAAAGTGTTTGCAATTAATTGTTTTTCCATGGCTTCGATAGTGTTTCCCGCCTCTAGCTGGACGGGAGAGTCAGAAGCCTGGTTTTCTTCAGAATTTGTTGTCGTTGTGCTTGAGCGGCCAAAAGGTGATCCGAGTTGCGGCGGTAGCGTGAGTGTATTTTGGTTGCGGTCAGACAAAATAAATGCGCGGTGCAGTGCGTGGCGCAACTCGCGTACATTTCCCGGCCAGTCGTAACTGAGCAGCGCATCTAAAACGTGGTTATCGAGGGTGTAGCTGGTCCCGTATTCTTCATTCATCTGGTCGATAAATGACTGTGCCAGTAGCGGGATATCTTCTTTTCTATCACGCAACGGAGGGAGTTGCAGAGGAAAGACTGCCAGGCGGAAGTAGATATCCTCGCGCAGATGACCGCCATCGGCAATGTTTTCATTGCTGCGGTTGGTGGCGGAGACCACTCGGCAGGAGACTTCCAGCTCTGTGGTGCCCCCAAGCCGGGTTACCTTACCGGTCTCCAGTACCCTCAAAAGGTTCGGCTGCTGATCGATCGGCATCTCCGTCACTTCATCCAGAAAGAGGGTACCGTCATTGGCGCGTTCGAATAGCCCGGGTTTTCGCGCTACAGCGCCGGTAAAAGCGCCTTTTTCGTGACCAAATAGTTCGCTACCAATCAACTCCGCGGAAATAGCCCCACAGTTGGCGGCTACGAGTGGACCTTGCGCGGCGGAGGCATTGTGAATCGCCTGAGCGACGAGTTCCTTACCGGTGCCGCTCTCACCTTGGATCAACACATTAGCTTGTGTTTGCGCAACTTTTTCGATCATGTCGTACAGTGATTGCATGGCCGGGGATTCTCCAACCAAGACCCCGAAATGCCGTTTGTAGGTGCTGGGCGCTGTCGACTTTTTCCGGAGTAGTAACTCTTGTAACTGCTTGATCTCGATCGGCTTGACCAGGTAGGTCATATTGGGGCCGGCAAGGTGATCAACCATGGATCTGATGGCACTGTGACCGGTAACAAAGGCAATTTGGTCGGGTGTTCGGTCCAGGGCGAGAGAGTCCAGTACATCAAATCCGCTGCCTTCGGGCAGCATCAAATCAAGTAGTAAAGTGTGATAGCGATTGCGGGCGAGGTGGCTGCGGGCTTCACTTACGCTGTCGGCTACATCTACAGTAAACCCCATATTTTCAATTAGCGGGGAGACTGCGCTCGTAAAGTTTTCGTCGTCATCTACCAATAATACCCGTTGCAAGATCCCAGCTCCTCTCTAGTAGGGATTAAATAGACAACCTAGTTTGCGGTGATTGCGGAACTTGAAGCAACCAGTTTTCACAAAAAATTGTTATCTCAAAGGGTATTTCTTAATTGGGACGAATTTGCAAAACACAACCTTGGCGCTCAGAACTTTCTGAAAGCCTGCCTGTGGAGGGAGTTTAAATATGTGAAGTTGTGCTTTGCGATGGTTTTAAAACGCTTGTGCAGGGTTGAATTTTACAGCGATTCAAGGAGTGGAGCGTTTCAATTTAAAGAGCCATTTGCCGAGAACGATTTGAGGGGCGCCGGCATTGGAATCAGCCGGCGAGCGCCACTCTATTTTATTGGATTAGCAATCCTTATCCTTGCTGTTTACGCCCTCTTTCACGTCTTCGCAGGCATCCTCGATACTGTTGCCGATGTCCTCTGCGGTTTGATCAACAGACTCGCCAAATTCCTCAGCGCCACCTTCATCAATGTCACATGCAGTCAGGGTAAAAGCGGTGAACATGATCGAAAAAATTAAAATCAGCTTGTTCATCTTGTAAGTCCTCTTTCTCAGTAGATGTATTGCGATTAGTACGTAGAAAATTGTTCTGTGAAGCATTGATTTTCTAAGTTTCCAATAAGAGTTATTCAAGGAGTATGCCAACTTAAAAAAATGTAGCAATGCCGCGGGATTGGGCTTAGTAGAGTTGCAGTTAGTCTGTTTTACGGGAGAGTTTCTGTAAAAATTATCTAATAGGTGGGGCAAGATTTGTAATTGCTACAAAATTATTGGGAAATTTAACGATAATTTAAAGGAATTTGCTGGCACGGAGGTTGCAACCTATCAAGTGTGGTAGGAGGGACCGATTGGTTCTTCTCGCTGAAACTTAAGAAGGCTCGGTTCTCTCGGGCTTTGAGTAAGGCGCTATTCACAAAATTTCATGGTTTGATTTTGAAGAGGATAGAGGTCACCAATGCTCGTTTGGGCAAACATCTTTTTAGCGTTGTCAGTTGTCGCTGGGCTTTTCGGCCTTTCTGGCCCCACCGGTAGCGCTCTTGATCTAGCTAAGGTGCTGTTTGTGGTATTTGCGTTGCTATTTGTGGTTTCGTTGGTTGCACACCTTATAACGAAGCGAGAGCCTCCCACTCAATAATCAGTTAATGAGAGATTCTTTAAGAAGGAAGCAAGTATGGATATTCAAGTAGGTGGCATATTAGGTTTTTTGATACTGGTTGCCGATATTTGGGCAATTTTAAATATCGTACAGTCTGGAAGTGGTACGGGGACAAAGTTGATCTGGATATTACTTGTCCTGTTCTTGCCTGTAATAGGGTTGATACTGTGGTTTTTCCTCGGCCCTAAAAGCGCTACCGCTTAGCAGAGAAACTATATGATCAGTTTGGCACACGCTTATCGCTGTGCCGACTGATTTTCGCCTGTATCACAAGGCAGCTTACCTAGGAAGTTAGGAAAAAGGGCACCCAGCCCTCGAAAATGTATGAATATACATTTTCAGTCCGATCTTTAGCGGTGGGCTACTCTTCGCATCTGACTTACTTCGTATCTGACTCAAGGTAATTGTAGAAATTCTCAAGTGAACTTTCAGCCAGTTCTCCAAATCAATTCTGTAACGGTGCTTATTTGGGGGGATGTTTTCTCAACGATGCGTTATGAAGACTGTTGAACACTTATGTCTGGAAACACTTCTGTCTGGATAAGTGTGCCTATCTGATTGGTTGCATGATTGGTGAGTGCAATTTGACTTAGGGTGAGTGCAATTTGACTTAGAAAGCTTGTTAAATATTTCTGAGGTCATTGGCGATTGAGCTACTCCTTCTCTTTCAGTGGAGTATTGGAAAAATACTTACAGTCAGCCCTTCCCATTACACCTCTAAGTCAAATCGATAAGTAGAAAGCCAGGCCCTTTCGAAACTTGATATAAGTCAACCTAATGTAATAGTGGCGCTTAATTTCTTTTTTGCATTGGTTAATTCCGCGCCAGCCCCCGATACTGCAAAACAGGGTATTGAACGGAGAATAAGCGTGCGGTTACTCAGTCACACTATTGGTATTCTGACCAATCCAGAGAAAGAGTGGAAAGCCATACGGGCGGACCGCCATTCCTTTTTTCAAGTTTTTATGACCCATGTGCCATTTTTAGCGCTGATACCCACGGTAGCCGGTTATTTCGGTGTGACTCGGGTAGGGTTTGAGATCGGCGGGCACATGGCAAAATTGACTCCAGAGAGCGCGGCGGTTTTATCAATCGTTACCTATTTCGCTCTTCTGGTCGGTGTTTATTGTCTTGGGGAATTTATTAATTGGATGGCCAAGTCTTATGGGGTTGAAGGGGATGAACCCACGAGACACTACGAAGGGACTGCGCTTGCAGTCTTTATCACTACGCCGATATTTCTCGCCAGCATCGTCGTGCTTTTCCCGCACCCATGGTTGACCATGGCCGCGGTGGGTATCGCGGGTATGTACTCTATCTACCTGGTGTTTGCTGGTATTCCGATATTGATGAATATGAATAAAGAGCGGGCCTTTCTCTATGCCTGTGCGGTCTTGACCGTGGCTCTGGTAATGATGGTTACGGTGCTGATTGCCTCCGTTATTTTATGGAGTGTGGGCATTGGCCCAATTTATCAGCACCATATTCATTGAGGTGGATAATTATAGAGATTTACTGGCTAGTCACCTGGGGCACTAAGGGCGGCATGGGACAGTCCAAACTGTCGGCTACCGCTCGCAGTAATTCGATCTCTTCCGCCATGATAACGCCATTGTGGTTCAGGGTATGTACCATGGCTTTTAGCAAGGAGGGTTTCTGCAAAGGCTTCATTTGACTGGCTATCGCGATGGCTTTATCTAGGTGCTGCAGGCCGATATCTTTGCGGCCCGGCAGTGGAGTCACTTCCAGCTGTAAAAACTTGAGCCCCTGCTCGTAGGCGCGCTTTGCCGGTAGGTATTCGCTATTACCCGCATGGGCAATGGCCGCAATTAGGAAGCGAGCGGCATCTTTACTAGCCCCTTTCTTGTTGGAAAGACGCTGCCGATCGGGTGTCTCTTCCAAAGCATGCATCAATACCCGGTACAGGGCCCACTCCCAAATTTCAATCTTTCCATCACTGCGCAGCAACTTAATCAGGTTTCGCTTAAATACCTGATACTGCTGTGGGACCAGTGCTTTGAGTGCAGGCACGCAGAGATCCAATAGCGGCAGGCGCGCATTGTCGGGCAGGGCTTTTAGTTGCGGCGTCAGCTTCTGTAGTTCTCTCACTACCGCGGGGTGGGCGATTTTCTTCAGCAGCACCTCTTGGGCTTGCCGCTCGTTCTCATCCTTGTGCAACAGTAGGTGGTAAACCAAAGCGCGCGCGACAAAGGGATCGTGAGCGGCTTGCTGGATAGCGGAGGGGATGGATTCTAGTAGCTGACGGCCGTATTGCACTTGTTGCTCACTGGGGCAGGCAATACTGTTGTCTACCGCTTCCAGGGCCACTTGAAAGGGTGTGGGTTCTACGACACCTGCCACTGCCACCGGTGCAGGGTTCGCTTTTCTCAATTGAGATTGCGCGGTGGAACTGCTGTCGCTGGGGTAGTGGCCATTCCAACTGGGCTCTAGCCGCGCTATGCGTTCGGCCAGGGGAGGGTGGCTGGCGAACAAGTTGAAAAATGAGCGTTTTAGGCCGCTGGCAAAAAACATATGGCTGAATTCCGCCGCTCTGCCGCTGCTGAGGTTTGAGCCGGCGCTGTAGCCGCCAATTTTCTTGAGGGCGTTGGCAATGCCTGCGTTGTTGCGGGTGAACTGGACCGCAGAGGCATCTGCAAGATATTCCCGTTGGCGGCTCACAGCGGATTTGATCAGGTTGCCAAGTAATGTGCCCGCGTAGCCCACTGCCATCAGAGCTAGGCCCAAAGCAAACAGGGGTATACGGCCGCGGTTATTACTACTGTTGGGGTAGACACCGCGCACCAGCCAGTGCCCCAATAGGCCAATAATTAGGATGCCATTTAACAGGCCGACGATGCGGATGTTCAGGCGGGTGTCGCCATTGAGAATATGGCTGAATTCATGGGCCACCACGCCCTGCAGCTCGTCTCGGTTGAGCTGTTCAATGCAGCCACGGGTGAGACCGATCACCGCATCGTTGGGCTTGTAGCCGGCGGCGAAGGCGTTGATGGCTGGATCTTCAATCAGGTAAACATCCGGCACCGGGGTACCGGAGGCGATGGCCATCTCTTCCACTACATTCAGGGCGCGCTGTTCGGCAGGGCCCTGAGGGGCGATATTGAGTTTGCGCCCGCCCAGCGACTCCGCTACCGCTTTGCCGCCGGCTGCCAGCTGGTGCAGTTTGTATAGGCTACCCAGGGCCACGATAGCCACAATGGTGAGGGCTATATAGCCCACCGTCTGCCAGCCGAGCAGCTGCTCAATTGCCAATGGGGAAAAAGCCTGGCCGCGGGAATACGAAACCGTAGCGGCAGCCACCATGGTGGTCAATCCAACCAGCAGAATTAACGCCAATGCGAAGAGTCCGACCAACAAGCCGCTGTTGCGCCTGGCCTTATCCTGGTACTCGAAGAAGTTCATCGCTTAAAACTCGATTCGCGGTGCCACCTGGATGGCTTCGCTGTCGGCAAACTCCAGTAAGTGGCCGTCGGCGCGATGGCCAAAGAATCCCGCCAGTAGAACGGGGGGGAAGCTCTGTTTGTAGATGTTGTAATTGGTGACCGCGTCGTTAAAGGCCTGGCGGGCAAAGGCAACCTTATTTTCGGTGCTGCTCAGTTCCTCGTTGAGCTGCATCATATTCTGGTTGGCCTTGAGGTCTGGATAGGCTTCCATAACCGCATTGAAGCGGCCCAAAGCGCTGTTTAGGGCACTTTCAGCACGCCCGAGGTTGTCGATGGCGTTGGCGTTGGAAGGGCTGGCTGCCGCAGCTTTCAGGTCGCTAATGGCAGTGTTGCGTGCACTGACTACCGCTTCAAGGGTGTCCCTTTCATGCTTTAAATAGCCCCTGGCGGTTTCCACCAGGTTGGGGATCAGATCGTGGCGGCGTTTAAGCTGCACCTCAATCTGGGAGAAGGCATTTTCGTTGCGATTTTTTAGGGATACCAGCCGGTTGTAGATGCCGATTCCGTAGAACAATAGTGCGGCCAAAACAACCAGAACGACGATGCTTGAAATCTCCATAATTCCCTCGCCACTTTTTCTTGTGATTGGCGTCGATAGTAACATGCCCTCCGTGGCAATCGAGACGTATTGCCGTGGGGTTCTGGCGAAGCGGGGTATGGCTTCGGCTATAATGCCGCGACATTAAAAACAATTGCCGCCACGACAGGGATGGCGGCGCTGAACTGGGAGCAGACAGAATGAGCGATGTAACTTCAGATCCGGTAGTGATCGTTGGAATGGCGCGCACCCCAATGGGTGCCATGCAGGGGAGCCTGTCGGCCTTGAGCGCGCCGCAGCTGGGCGCCGCAGCCATTCGCGCGGCCCTGGAAGACGCCGGTGTATCCCCTGCCGATGTCGATGAAGTACTGATGGGCTGTGTGCTTCCGGCCGGTGTCGGGCAGGCGCCTGCCCGCCAGGCCTCCCTGGCGGCGGGTATTCCTGAGGGTACGCCCACCACCACAGTCAACAAGGTCTGCGGTTCCGGTATGAAGACCGTGATGATGGCCCGCGATGCATTGCTTCTGGGTGAGGGGAAAATCATCGTTGCCGGCGGTATGGAGAGCATGAGTAATGCCCCCTACCTGCTGCCCAAGGCCCGTTCCGGCATGCGCCTGGGACACGGTGAGGTCAAAGACTCTATGTTCCTCGACGGCCTGGAAAACGCGGCAGACGGCAAGTTGATGGGCACCTTCGCCGAGAGCACGGCCGAAAAATACGGTTTTACCCGCGAGGAGCAGGATGCTTTCGCGCTGGAATCCCTAGCCCGGGCCCAGGCGGCCATCGAGAGTGGCAGCTTCACTCGCGAGATCGCCCCGGTGACCATCGCTTCCCGTAAGGGCGAGGTACTAGTCGATACCGATGAAGCCCCCGGCAACGCCCGCCCAGATAAGATTCCCCAGCTGAAGCCGGCCTTCCGCAAGGATGGCACTGTCACCGCAGCCAACTCCAGCTCTATCTCCGACGGCGCCGCCGCCCTGGTGCTGATGCGCAAGAGCGAAGCGGAGAAGCGCGGTCTCAAAGTGTTGGCGGTGATCAAGGCTCAGGCTCAGTTTGCCCGCGAGCCCGAGTGGTTCACCATCGCTCCGGTGGGCGCGATGCACAAGCTGCTGGAAAACTCCGGTTGGTCCGTCAGCGATGTAGACCTGTTTGAAATCAATGAGGCCTTTGCTGTGGTGACTATGTCGGCTATGCGCGAGCTGGATCTGCCCTGGGAGAAGGTCAATGTGAATGGCGGCGCCTGCGCACTGGGGCATCCCCTGGGCGCGAGCGGTGCCCGCATCCTGACCACCCTGCTGGCGGCGATGGAAAAGCGCGATGTGAAAAAAGGGGTGGCGAGCCTCTGCATCGGTGGCGGTGAGGCCACAGCAGTAGCGATTGAGCGGGTATAAGTTCCGCGCGATAGTTAGAAATAAAAAACGGAGGCTTTTGCCTCCGTTTTTTTGCGCTTGTTCTTTTTGACCGATATCACCAGGCTCTCGTTCAGGCCTAGCTGCAGTAGCGCGCAGTGGATGTGTTATTAGTTGATATATTCCACCGCTTTCACCACTTTCTGAACCCCGCCAATCGAGCGGGTGAGGTCAGCCGCGCGCTCGGCTTCGGCCGGCGTGAGCAGGCCCATCAGGTAAACCACTCCATTTTCTGTCACGACTTTAATGCGTGCACCATCAATTTCTTTGTGGGCGAGTAGGTTGGTTTTGACTTTGGTGGTCAGCCAGGCATCGCTGGTAGAGGCGAGAAAGGTAACTTTGCCGCGAACCTGGGTTTCATTGTAAACCTGGCGAACATTTTGTACCTGGCTCGCCGTACGCCCGGCGAGCAGGCGCAGTTCCTGATCGGGTACCTGTCCTGTGAGTAGCACCACACCATTGAAGGAGGTTACGTCGATATTTGAAGTCTTCAGGTCCGGGTGGGCTTTATTGATATTGACCGTCACTATGGTTTCGATTCTCTCGTCATCGATATAAGTGCCCAGTGAGCGCTTGCCGGGGTCCTGTTCGATCGGGCCATCGTGGGTGGCCTCCATAACAGTGCTGCAGCCACCGAGCAGTGCGGCTGCGGCAAGGGCAGAGAGAAGGCGTTTTCCCAAGGAAAGCTGGTTATTTTTCATGGTTCAGTCCTCGTAGCCACCAAAAAGGCTGCTGTCGATAAGATCACACAGGCAGAAAATAGTCAGAAGGTGCACCTGGTGTACCTCAGCTGCGACATCAGAGGGCACGCGCAGTTCAATATCGTGTGTATCGAGCAGGGCTGCGCAATCGCCGCCGTCGCCGCCGGTCAGCGCCAGTATGCCCATATCGCGATCCCGTGCAGCGCGCATGGCTTGCACCAGATTGGAATCGCGACCATCGCTGCTAATAATCACCAAAAGGTCACCGGGTTGCCCAAGGGCGCGCACCGGGTGGGCAAAGGTATCGGCACTGCCGTGATTTTGCGCAACGGTGCCCATAGAGACACCGTCACTGTTGAGAGCCATGGCTGGCAGGCCCGGGCGTTCGCGTTGGAATCCGCCGGTAAGTTGCGAGCAGAAGCTCTGTGCCAGGGCGCCGCTGACCCCATTGCCGCAGAGCAGCACCTTGCTCTCTGCCAGCAGTGTGTGCACCACCATCTCACTGGCTTCCGCAATCAAAGGCGCCAGTATTTCACCGGCGTTCATGGTGGCTTCCAGGCTGTGGTGAAAAAGGGTTACGACTCGCTGTTCCATTGTGTCCTTAATACTGGCGAACTGGGGTTCGCCATACTTGGCAAGGTAAATCTCGGTTTTGCCTCAAGCTTCGAAGGCGTTTTTAATCCACTGAATGTTTTGCGCATCGCCCTCTATAGCAAGGACATCGAAGCGGCAGGGACAGTCCAGTTTGTGTTGTTGCAAATAGCCGTGTGCGGTGGCGAGCAGTTTCTGTTGCTTGCGAATATCCACACTGGCTCCGGCCCCGCCGAAACGGTTGTTGCGGCGGAAGCGCACCTCCACAAACACTACAGTATCGCTTTCACGGGCGATAAGGTCTATCTCTCCGTGACGACTGCGGTAATTTCGCTCGATCAGGGAGAGCCCGGCACGCTGTAAATAACGTGCCGCGGCGTCTTCCATGTGGGCGCCGACACTTCCCGCAGAGCCTTTAAAAAGTTTCACTATTTTCCGGTTGCAGGCTGGTTTGACGGGAAGGCAGCAGGGGTTCCATGGTGGTAACCGGTACTGGTACGCCTTTTTCAATTTGTGCCCACATCTGCTCACGCACTACGCGGCCATCCGCGCTCAGGCTCAGGGCGCCGGTGAGACCGTACACCTTTTGTTCGGGGAACTGGCGCAACATGGGTAGGCGGGGATAGAGGCGGAAAGCATCGGCACCCAGGGCATAAAGGCGGGCAAAAGCCGGCGGTGGGGCTGCCTGCTCTTCGATATCCCGCCTGGTCTCACTGTCTTCAAACAGCCAGGGCAGCGCAGTAAAGCGCACACCGTTGATATCGCGATCGCGATTTGGGTTGGCCTGGCCGGCAAACACATGGGACGTGGCATAGACCGGCAGATCGCCGGCATAGTAGTAGGTCAACATCGGGTTGAGTTGCCGCGCCTGTTGCGGCAGGGCGGTAACGAAGACCATATCGACATCACCGCGCCTGCGCGGGGTGAACTCCAATGGGGCGGACAGGCGTCCCTGCAGAGCCTTCTTTCGTGCTTTGCTGTCGGGAATCAGTAAGGCATCGCTGACCAGGTCAGCAAATTTACTGTTATTAGTGAAGGTTTTATTAATGCTTACAGAGCCGCCGAGCTGCTGCCATTCCTCCGCAAAGGTTTCGGCACCGCGCTGTCCCCAGCTGCTATCACTACTCAAGACCATTGCCTGGCGGTGTCCCTGGCGGTAGGCGTGGCGAGCGATCTGGCGGGCTTCATCTTCGACGGCAAGGCCGAACTGAACCAGGTCACCGGTCAGGCGACCCTGATCGCCGTAGTTGAGGGCGAGGGAGGGCACGGGTAGTTTTTCGGTGGCCAGAAGATTGGCAACCTTGCTTTTATCGAGCGGGCCGATAATGAATTGAGCTCCCGCATCCACCGCACTTTGATAAACCTCTTCGAAAGGTTGTTCGGTGCCGGTGTCGTACACCATGACACGGGGCGTTGCCGAACCCGCCTTCAGAGCGGTGTAGTGCGCGGCCATAAAGCCGTCGCGGATCGCGCGACCGGCACTGCCGAGTGAGCCGCTGAGGGGAAGCAATAGGGCGATGCTGTCGGCGCGTTGCGCCGCCAGGCGTTCCAGTAGTTGCAGCGCCTGGGGTGGATGGGTGTTGGCGCTGTGTGCCGGCCAGCGCTCGCGCCAGCGGCTGAGCGAGGTCAGTTGAGTGCTGATGTCGGCCTGGGTGTCGCGCCCTAGTAGCGCAAGCTGGTACCAGCCGCGCATTTGAGTGTCGCTGCTGTTATTGGCACGTTGTTGCAGTTCGCTGGAGGGCAGCTGGGTGAGAAGTTGCCAGAAGCCGTTATTGTTCTCGGTGATGCTTTCATCAGATTTGGCCAAGTAGGAAATCTCGCGGCGCTCAGAAATAGCGCTATCTAAATCCCCCAAAAGTCCCCACAAGTCGGCGCGCAAGTTGCGCAGCGGCAGGATTGTGTCTTGTGGCAGTCGCGGCCAGACATCATCGAGTCGCGGTGAGGTTGCCAGATCTAAAGCTTCGAAGAAATCGTCATTATCGACTAGGAGATGGCCATATACCTGGGCGTAACTGGCAAATAGGGTGTTATCGAGCTGTTCGGGATTTATTTTAGTTACTGCCTCTTTGGCCGTCTCTTTGTCGCCCAGCTCGTATAGAATAGCCGCCGCCTGCAGGCGCTGTTGATCCCTGGCGGGTGTCGGCAGAGTATCTGCACGGCGCAACAAGCGCACGGCGTCGCCGCGGCTGATCTGTTGGTTCGCCGGATAAGTGGGCTGGTAGCCCCCGGGGCGTGAGGCCGGAGTCTGGCAGGCGGCCAGGGCCAATGTCAGGGCGGCGGCAGCCACGCTGGTGATCACAGTAGAGGTGCGCCGGGAAGAGGCGGACATATTCTTCTCCCGCAATATTTATATTTGGAGTGAACAGCTATGGGGCCGGATCAGGCGCTGCTATACATTGTTGCTACGCCCATCGGTAATTTGGCCGATATGGTACCGCGAGCGATTGAAGTTCTACAATGTGCCGATCTGGTTGCGGCAGAGGACACACGTCACAGTCAGAGACTCTTCTCCCATTTCAATATCGAAACGCCCCTGATGGCGTACCACGATCATTCCGATGACAAGCGCACCGGCCAGATATTACAGCGCCTGGAGCAGGGGCAAACTGTAGCGTTGATCTCCGATGCCGGCACACCGCTGATATCCGACCCTGGTTACCGCCTGGTGCGCGAGGCGCGCGAGCGGGGCATTCGCGTAGTGCCGATTCCCGGTGCTTGTGCTTTTGTCGCGGCGCTGAGTGCCGCCGGTCTGCCCAGTGATAGGTTTAGTTTTGAGGGTTTCCTGCCAGCCAAAGCCGGCCCCCGTGAGCGCGCACTGCAGGAGCTGGCGAGTGATAACCGCACTCTGGTTTTCTATGAGGCGCCCCATCGGGTCGCCGATACCTTGCAGGCTATGGCGGAGATCTTCGGTACCGAGCGCGAAGCCGTCATTGCGCGGGAAGTGAGTAAGGCCTTCGAGACGTTCCAGTTGATGCCCTTGGGGGAGTTGGTGGACTGGGTGCGTTCCGACAGCAATCAACAGCGTGGTGAAATTGTATTGCTGGTGCGCGGGGCTGAGCGTCGTCGCGACACTGAGTTGGACGGTGAGGCGCAGCGGGTGATGACTCTGCTGCTGGCAGAGTTACCGCCAAAAAAGGCCGCCGCCATTGCTGCGGAGATCACCGGTGTGAATAAAAAGACCCTGTATAACTGGAGCCTGCAGCAAAAATAAGGCGCGGTCTTTTACTGCTGAGGGAAAATGCCTGTTGCATTCCGGCTGTCGCCTCATTACTCTTCGCCGCGAGCTGGCCGGGCAATCGCTGTCGCCTTGTGCGATGGAGGAAAGTCCGGGCTCCATAGGGTGGAACGCCAGGTAACGCCTGGGGGGCGCGAGCCTACGGAAAGTGCAGCAGAGAGTAGACCGCCGATGGCCTCCCTCGATTTCGGTCTGGGGAAGCACAGGTAAGGGTGAAAGGGTGCGGTAAGAGCGCACCGCGCGACTGGTAACAGTTCGCGGCACGGTAAACCCCGTTCGGAGCAAGACCAAATAGGCCCTCTATAGGTGTGACCCGCACTGAGGGCGGGTAGGTCGCTTGAGGTGTCTGGTGACAGGCATCCCAGATGAATGGTTGTCCTCGACAGAACCCGGCTTACAGGCCAGCTCACATAATTCTAAAGCCCGGCATCCGCCGGGCTTTTTATTTTGCTCCCTCTAACTCAGCAGAGCCTCCTTGGCGGCGAATAGAACGGATGCGGCTCCATTTTTGACCGTGGCGCGCTTACTGGTGGAATGGCGGCTAGTTTAATATGGTCGATTATTTTGTAAGTGAGCGCTCGCACTATTTTGTTGCTTTGTGACAGTGATTTTTGTGCCAATACTCCCATCTGGCCTGCAGACCCCGAATTTACTGGGGTTTGTGCCGACTTTGCGGTCGATTTCCTTGACTTTGTGTCGACCAGTTTTATAGTGTCGAAAGTGGGGAAAAGTGGAAATTCGTGGAACTTTGTGGTTTATTCGTCGCCGGTAAGTGGGTATTTACACAGCGCGGCGTAAATTTGAATTTTTCCCGCTATCGGCCCGCTGGAAAAGGGCTTGTCGCGACTAGCGCACAGAAGAGCGAGTGAACTCACAAAGTGTATTTGGGCAGCCATGCAATCAATATGGACGCCAAGGGGCGTCTGGCGATACCGGCAAGGGTCCGTGACCGCTTGCTGGAGGAGTGCGCCGGTTGCCTGGTGGTCACAGCCCACACTGAAGAGCGCTGTCTGCTGGTTTACCCGGCGCCACAGTGGCAGCAAATTTTGCCAAAAGTGGAAGCGCTTCCCAGCTTCAACAAGGTGGCGCGTCGGGCGCAGCGGCTTTTGATCGGATATGCCTGTGAGCTGCAGGTGGATGGCAACGGCCGCGTATTGATTCCCCCCACCCTGCGCGAATATGCGGGGCTGGAGAAAAAACTGATGCTCGTGGGACAGGGCAAGAAATTAGAACTTTGGAGCGAGGAACGCTGGATGTCCTGGCTCGATGACAGTGAAGACGAGGAGGGAATGCCCGAGGAAATGGCTTCCCTCTCCTTATAAGGAGTACACCGGGTGTCTCAAGAATTGCATCGCAGTGTGTTGTTGCGCGAGGCCGTGGACGCCCTGGTGACTGACCCGGAAGGTTTCTATGTAGATGGAACCTTTGGCCGCGGCGGACACAGCGCTGCGATCCTCGAACAGTTGGGCCCCAAAGGGCAATTGTTGGCTGTGGATAAAGACCCCCAGGCGATTGACTATGCGCAGCAGCGCTTTGCCGGTGAATCGCGGTTTTCTATTTGGCACGGCTCCTTTGCCGATATGGATCTCGCCGTTGGCGAGAGGGCGGGAAGTGTCAACGGAATCCTGCTGGACCTAGGGGTTTCATCGCCCCAGTTGGATCAGGCTGAGCGCGGCTTTAGCTTTATGCAGGATGGGCCACTGGATATGCGCATGGACACCAGTCGGGGTATCAGTGCTGCACAGTGGGTGAATAGCGAAGCCGAAGACGAGATGGCTCGGGTATTCAAAGAGTATGGCGAAGAGCGCTTCGCGCGGCGAATGGCCGCTGCCATCGTTCGCCGCCGTGCCGAGAAACCCTTCGAGCGCACCCTGGATTTTGCTGAGGTGGTCAAGGCGGCCAACCCAGCTTGGGAAAAGGGTAAGCACCCGGCGACCCGGGTCTTTCAAGCGATTCGAATTCATGTGAATGGCGAGCTGGATGATCTGCAGAGTACTTTGGAAAAATCTCTACAGTTGCTGGCGCCGGGAGGCCGGTTGGTGATTATCAGCTTTCACTCCCTGGAAGATCGTATGGTCAAGCGCTTTATCCGCGAAAAGGAGCGCGGGCCAAAATTGCCCCGCGGGCTTCCGGTGATGGATAGCCAGATTGCTAAGCCCTTGCGCTCACTGGGTAAAGCGATCAAGGCCAACACCGTTGAGGTGGATGAAAACCTGCGTTCGCGCAGTGCGGTAATGCGGGTTGCCGAAAAGTTGGCTGAGAGTTGATCCGGTGCCTATCAGGTCGCTTCTCGGCATAGCTGTGCTCTGGCTGGGAGCAATCGCCTCGGCTTTGGCAGTGGTGTATTCAACCCAGCGCAGCAGGGAGCTGACTGCGGAGCTGGGCCGGGCACAGAAAACGCGTGATGAATTGCGCTATGAGCAGGAGCGTCTATTGCTGGAGCGGGGAGCCTGGTCCGCTTATAGCCGTGTGGAAAAAGTGGCGAGGGAAGAATTGAAAATGCATATGCCGAGCCCCTCGGAGCAGGTACTGGTTCCGGCGGAGTAGGGTTAGGGATAGGGCTCGGGCTCGGGCGAAAGTAGCTCAGTGGTTCTTTTATTTATGCATTTTTTGTTCGTTTTATGCGGAAACGGTGCGCGCTTAAAATTGAGTATGGCGACACGAAATAATCATAAGAAATGGTGTGCTGGAACGCTATTGGGGGTGCTGGGCAAGCATCCCCGCTAAGAGGTTGGCCCTCAGGATGACAATATAACGCCAATTGGAAAATTATGGGCGCAGTTAAGAAAAAGCAAGTTCAACCGGGAATCGCTCGCTGGCGCTTTGTGCTGGTGGCGGCCCTGCTGTGCCTGCTCGCCCTGGTATTGGTGTCGCATTTAGCCCGATTACAGGTCGTGCCCGCGGCGGAGCGGGGTTACCGATTCCTGCAGGATCAGGGCCGCGCACGGACTATTCGCACCGAAGAAATGGCCGCGTACCGAGGTTCAATTGTTGATCGCAACGGTGAATTGCTGGCGGTTAGCACCCCGGTGCACAGCCTTTGGGCCAATCCCAAACTGCTGCGTGAAAGCAGTTCTGAGCAGATAAGCCAACTCGCTAAGGCGCTGGAGATGAAAGCGGGTAAGTTGGCCGCGCGTCTGGAAAAATATCGCAATAAAGAGTTTATGTATCTGCGCCGCCACCTGACCCCAGAGCAGGCGGAACGGGTGTTGTCCCTCGATCTAGCTGGTGTCTACAGCAAAAAAGAATACCGCCGTTTTTATCCTGCTGGTGAAGTGGTTGCTCAGTTACTGGGCTTTACCAATATCGATGATCGCGGCCAGGAGGGCATTGAGCTCGCCTACGACAGTTGGCTGTCTGGTGAGCCCGGAGCACAGCAGGTGGTCAAGGACTTGAAAGGCCGGACCGTGCAGGAGTTGGCTATTCAGCGCGAGGCTCAGCCCGGTCAGGAGTTGCGCCTGTCGATTGATATGCGCCTGCAATATCTCGCCTACCGGGAATTAAAGCGTGCTGTAGCAGAAAACGGTGCCGCCTCCGGTTTTATGGTCATTTTGGATACCCACAGTGGGGATGTCCTCGCCATGGCCAACCAGCCTTCCTTTAACCCCAATAACCGCAAGGGGGTCAAGGCTGCGGCTATGCGCAATCGCGCTTTGATAGACCAGTTCGAGCCGGGTTCCACGGTAAAGCCCCTAACAGTATTGGCGGCTCTGGAGAGCGGTCGCTATAAGCCGAACACCCAGATAGATACCAGCCCGGGTTATATCCGTGTGCCGGGTAAAACCCTGGTCGATCCAGTCAACTACGGAAAATTAGATCTAACCAGCATCATTACCAAGTCCAGCCAGGTGGGTATTACAAAAATTGCCCTGGATTTGGAACCAAATACGCTGCGGGAACTCTTTTACCGCTTGGGCCTGGGGGAGGCAGTTGGTAGTGGTTTTCCTGGCGAAACTCCAGGAATCTTACCCAGCCGCAGTCGCTGGCACCCAATCGAGCGGGCCAATTTTGCCTTCGGCTACGGTTTAACAGTGAATGGGGTGCAGCTCGCCCAGGCCTACAGCGTGTTGGCCAATGGGGGGCTCAAGCGCCCGGTTTCCTTGATTTTATCGGGTGATCAGCCCGATACGGAAACCCAGCGGGTAGTCGAGGGGCCTCTCGTTAAAGATGTGACTGCAATGCTGGAGACGGTAATTGGCAAGCGTGGTACTGGCCGTCAGGCAGCCGTTGAGGGCTATCGCGTAGCTGGCAAGACCGGCACTGTGCACAAGGTTGGTAGTGGAGGCTATGCCGATAATCGCTACCGCTCAGTATTTGCGGGTTTTATTCCCGCGGACAAGCCGCGCCTTGCTGCGGTTGTAGTAATAGACGATCCCAGTCACGCCAAGTACTACGGCGGTGAAGTGGCAGCGCCGGTGTTTGGCGCTGTGATGTCTGGGGCTATGCGCCTGCTGCAGGTACCGCCAGATCTTAAGGAGTCGGCGGAACGGCAACTGGCCGCGCAGTTAAGCGAAAGGGGTTCAAAATCGTGACTCAGCGCGAACATTCTTTTATTTCCCTGCAGGAATTGGTACCCGGATATGCGGGTATTCCCGATGTGCCTGTGAGTGGTGTGGCTTTGGATAGTCGCAAGGTGAAAGCCGGCGATGCGTTTATGGCATTGCGTGGCTCTGTCGTGGATGGGCGTGAATATATTGATGCCGCAATAGAAGCGGGTGCAGCCGTTGTATTGGCGGATGGGGACAAGCTGGAGTGCAAAACCCATAGGGATATTCTGGTGGTGACTGTGCCCGGACTTGCCAAGCGTGTGGGCGAAATTGCTGCGCGCTTTCACGGCAATCCCAGTGGAAAAATGCACTTGGTGGGCGTCACCGGCACCAATGGTAAAACTACTTGTGCCTATCTCACTTCGCAGTTATTGGCTCGGCACTTCGGCAGTGCCGCCCTGATTGGCACTATCGGTAATGGTATCTGGAACCAGGGAGCGATCGAGCTTCAAGAAACCGGCCTTACCACTCCCGACCCCGTCCGTCTGCAGGAAGACTTTGCCGGTTTTTGCCAGCGCGGAGTGGGTGCTGCTGCAATGGAAGTTTCTTCCCACGCCCTGTCGCAGGGACGGGTGCACGGTCTTATTTTTGATACTGCAATTTTTACCAATCTTTCCCGCGATCACCTGGATTATCACGGCAACATGGCCGCCTACGGGGCAGCCAAAGAGAAGTTATTTGGTCTGCCAAAATTAAAGCGCGGCATTATTAACCTGGATGATCCCTTCGGAGCGCAACTGGCGGAGCGCTGCAGGTTACGCGGCTTGCGTGTATTGACTTATGGTTTGCAGGCGGGCGATTTGCACGTGACAGATTTGCGCCGTCACGAAAAAGGGTTTTCTGTTCAGCTCAACTCCCCATGGGGCAGCGGTGAACTCAATGCGTCCCTGATCGGCGACTTCAATATTTACAATGCCCTCGCAGTAGTGGCCGCCGCTGCTTCGGCGGGGATGCCGTTCGATGAAATCCTTGCGGCTTTTCCCTCCATTCAAGCGGTCCCCGGGCGCATGGAGCGGGTGCAGGTTGAGGATGCGGATGAGGTGGGTGTGCTGGTCGATTATGCTCACACTCCAGATGCCCTGCGCGCGGCACTCTCCGCTGCACGGCCTTATTGCCGCGGCAAATTGTGGTGTGTGTTTGGCTGTGGTGGCGATCGCGATACCGGCAAGCGCGCCTCAATGGGACGTATAGCTTCGGAAATGGCCGACCGCGCTATTGTCACTAGCGATAATCCGCGCAGTGAAGAGCCGCAAAAAATTATCGACGATATCCTCGAAGGTGCCGCCAGTAATATCGAAGTAGAAATTGATAGAGCCAAAGCTATTGGCCAGGCAGTAGCTGCCGCACAACCGGGAGACATAGTGCTGATTGCCGGTAAAGGCCATGAGGATTACCAGATTATTGGCAGTGAAAAAATTCACTTCTGCGATCGCGAGCAGGCCGCTGCTGCGCTGCTCCGGCGTATGGGAAAGCCCCTTAAGGTTGAAGGAATAAAGGGGGAAGCCCAGTGATCGGAGCGCTGAGTTTAAAACAGTTACAAGAACGCTTCGGTGGCGAGTTGGTCAATGGCTCGGTGGAGTTTTCCGAGGTGTGCACAGACACACGCAAGTTAAATTCCCAAGCGTTATTTGTTGCATTGGTGGGTGACAATTTCGATGCCCATGATTTTGTCGGCGAATTGGATGGGCAGGCTCTTGGCTTGGTTGTGGATCGGGAGGTGCCGGGCTGCAGCCTGCCTCAGTGGCGGGTAGAGGATACCACCATGGCACTCGGCCAGATTGGTCTCCTGTGCCGTGAGCAGTTCAGCGGGCCAGTAATTGCGATTACCGGTTCCTGTGGCAAAACCACAGTCAAGGAAATGCTGTCGGCGATATTTTGTCAGCGCCATACACCCTGTGTGACTAAGGGCAACCTAAATAACCAGTATGGCCTGCCGATAACACTATTTAGTCTCGGTAAAGAACACGATGTACTGATTCTGGAAATGGGCGCTAATGGGCCGGACGATATTGCTTATCTATGCAGTATCGGTAAACCGCAAATCAGTGCCGTCAACAATGTCATGCCCGCGCACGTCGAAGGATTTGGTTCTATTGATGCGATCGCCAAGGCCAAGGGGCAAATCTATACCGGCTTGGATGTTGGCGGTGCCGCAATTATCAATGCCGATGACAATTACGCAGACTATTGGCGCGGACGCATGCCCGAAGGCGTGCGCACGCTAGAGGTAGGCCTTGCCAGCCAGTGTGAGATCTATGCGGAAAATATTGCTCTGGATGAGAGTGGTTGTGCTGGATTTGATTTGGTGATCGAAGGGCTTGCCCATCCGCTGCAACTTCAACTTTTGGGTGAGCACAATGTGCACAATGCCCTGGTAGCGGCAGCCTGTGCTTTTGCTGCGGGAATATCGGCAGCAGAAATTGTTCAGGGGCTTTCCAACCTGAGAGTTGTCGACGGTCGCTTGCAGGAACAACGCGGCATTGGTGGGGCTACGATTATTGACGATAGCTACAACGCGAATCCGGGTTCTGTGGGGGCGGCTATCGAGCTATTGGCGCAGCGATCGGGTAAGCGAATCCTGGTGCTCGGGGATATGGCTGAACTGGGGCCTGATGCCGAGGATATGCACCGAGGTGTCGGGGACTTGGCGCGGGAGCGCGGCCTCGATGCGCTATTTACTCTGGGCCCATTGGGCACTGCCGCCAGCTTGGCATTTAACCAGGGACATAATGCGCCTCTACAAAATTATCGGGAACGGGAGCCGTTGATTGCGGCCTTGTCCCAGGAATTAGATAACAACACCACCGTTTTGGTGAAGGGTTCTCGTAGTGCCCGTATGGAACTGGTCGCTCAGGCCCTGCTTGGCAACAGCAGAGGGGAGTCGTAATGCTGCTTTGGCTGGCGGAACTATTACAACAACATGTGAGCGCCTTCTCGGTGTTCAACTATTTAACCGTTCGCGCAATTCTTGCGGCCCTAACCGCGCTGGGGATTTCCTTGCTCGTTGGCCCGCGCATGATCAACTGGTTGAACCACTTACAGGTAGGTCAGGCGATCCGCGATGATGGTCCGGAAACCCACTTGAGTAAATCCGGTACGCCTACAATGGGCGGTACCCTGATTCTTGCTTCAATTTTTGCTTCAGCACTACTGTGGTCCGATCTTGGCAATCGCTACGTGTGGGTCACATTACTGGTGACTTTTGTCTTCGGCGCGGTAGGTTTTGTTGATGACTATAAAAAAGTTGTTCACAAAAACCCCCGCGGTCTCATTGCGCGTTGGAAATATTTTTGGCAGTCCATTGCCGGTCTGGGTGCAGCCATTTATTTATTTATGAGTGCGACCAGCCCGGCGGAAACCCAGTTCTTTGTGCCTTTCTTTAAGGATGTCGCTATTAACCTGGGGCCGGTCACTTTTATTCTGCTGACCTATTTCGTGGTGGTGGGCTCCAGTAATGCGGTAAACCTGACCGATGGCCTCGATGGCTTGGCAATTATGCCCACGGTGATGGTAGGCGGGGCATTGGGCATTATTGCTTATTTGTCCGGGCACGTGGAATTTGCCGATTATCTGCATATTCCTGCAATCGCTGGTGCCGGGGAACTCGCCGTATTTTGTGCCGCTTTGTGTGGCGCCGGCCTCGGTTTCCTGTGGTTTAACACCTATCCGGCCCAGGTATTTATGGGAGATGTGGGTGCTCTGGCACTGGGGGCGGCACTGGGTATTATCGCGGTGATCACCCGTCATGAAATCGTGCTGTTTATTATGGGTGGCGTATTCGTGATGGAGACCGTCTCGGTAATCTTGCAGGTGGCCTCCTTCAAGTTAACTGGCAAGCGTATTTTCCGCATGGCGCCGCTACACCACCATTTTGAATTGAAAGGTTGGCCCGAGCCACGGGTAATTGTTCGTTTTTGGATTATTACCGTAATTCTGGTTTTGGCTGGACTGGCAACTCTGAAACTCCGATAAAAAACAATGAGTCTGATCGCGACCTCATCGCAGCATAAAGTGGTAATTGGACTGGGTGCTACCGGGCAATCGGTGGTGCGCTACCTGCTGCGTCACGGTCATACCCCGGTAGTGGTGGATAGTCGTGATAACCCACCGGGGCTTGCGGATTTTCAGAGGGAATTTCCCCAGGTTGCTGTGGAAACCGGGCCCATGCGGGCGAATACCCTGCTTGCGGCCAGTTTGATTATTGCCAGCCCAGGTGTGCCCTTGGCGGAACCGCTTTTGCAGCAGGCGATTGCTGAAGGTATTCCTGTGGTGGGGGATATCGAGTTGTTTGCCCAGGCTCTACAGCGCAAGCAGTCTAAAGCGAAACTTGCGGCGATTACCGGCTCCAACGGCAAAAGTACCGTCACCACACTACTTGGCAAAATGGCTGAAGCCGCCGGTATTTCTGTGCGGGTGGGCGGCAATATCGGCGTGCCGGTGCTCGATTTATTGGATGACCCCCTGCCGGAATTGTTTGTGCTGGAGCTTTCCAGTTTCCAGCTGGAGACGACCAACTCCCTAGCTCCGACAGTGGCTACCGTTTTGAATATGAGCGCGGACCATATGGACCGCTACCCCAGTATGCTGGAGTACCACCGAGCCAAACAGCGGATTTATCGCGGTGCAGAAGTCTTCGTGGTCAATCGTGAGGACCCTCTGAGCCAGGGGCCATTATCAAGAGAGAGACGAGAGTGGACTTTTGGCCTGGACCGGCCCGATCTCAAGCAGTTTGGTGTGCGCACTTATGAGGGACGTGACTGGTTGGCCCAGGGCAATGAGAATTTATTGCCGGTCGATGAGCTGGCGATGGTTGGGAAACACAATATTGCCAACGCCCTGGCTACCCTGGCGATGGGCAATGTAGTGGGTCTGCCAACGGACGCCATGCTCTCGGTCCTGCGTAGCTTTCCTGGATTGGCTCACCGCTGTGAGCGGGTGGCGGACTTGCACGGCGTTACCTATGTCAATGATTCCAAGGGCACCAATGTCGGTGCGACTCAGGCCGCACTGAATGGGTTGGCTACCTCAACCCGCAAAATAGTTTTGATTGCTGGTGGGGACGGTAAAGGTGCGGACTTCTCCGCTCTGAAGAAAAGCGCAAGCGCCCTGCGCGCAATGGTTTCAATCGGTGTCGATGGAGACAAAATTGCGCGGGTGTTTGCCGAACAGTGCCCAACACTCAGAGCTGACTCCATGGCGGATGCTGTCAGTAAGGCCAGCACCTTGGCTCATAGCGGGGACTATGTATTGCTGTCCCCAGCCTGTGCCAGCTTTGACATGTATCGCAATTTTGAAGCGCGCGGTGAAGACTTTCGCAAAATCGTAGCGATTTTGTGCGAGGGCTCAGGGGAGGAGCAATGAGTGAATTGCCCTCCCTGAATTCTAGACGTGATTTTCTCGATGCTCTTTTGCCATTTAGTGTGTTGGCACTGGTAAGCATTGGGGTTGTGATGGTGGCTTCGGCCTCAATTGCATTCGCTACAGATATGTATGGAGATCCCTGGTATTTCCTGAAACGCCATTTGGCATTTTTGTCGATTGGCGCAATGGCGGCACTACTGGTGAGTCAAATTCCCCTGGCTATTTGGTCGCGGCTGTCCTGGCCACTACTGCTGTTTTCCTGCCTGTTATTGGTAGTGGTGTTGGTGCCGGGTATTGGACGAGAGGTGAATGGCAGTCGGCGCTGGTTAATGTTCGCGGGAATCACTATCCAGCCTGCAGAGGTTGCCAAGTTCTGTATGCTGGTATTTTTTGCCAGCTTTTTAACTCGGCGTAGCAAGCAATTGCATCACTGGAGCAGCTTTATGGTGCCGGTGGTCATTCTCGCTGTGGTCGCTTTATTGCTGTTGCTGCAGCCGGATTTTGGCTCAGTGGTAGTGCTATCCGGTACGGTGCTGGCAATGGTGTTTCTGGGGGGCGCGCGTTTGCCGCACACCTTTTTACTTGTGGCGGCAGCGGCCTGTGGTTTAGCACTGATGGCATTGATGAGCCCCTATCGCTTGCAGCGTCTTTTGACGTTTTTAGACCCCTGGGGGGATCAGTTTGCCAGCGGCTATCAGCTGACCCAGTCACTGATCGCATTTGGTCGCGGTGAATGGTTTGGCGTAGGTCTGGGTAACAGTGTGCAAAAACTGTTTTACCTGCCGGAGGCGCATACCGACTTTATTTTTGCCATCCTCGCCGAGGAGTGGGGCATGTTTGGTGGCTTGGTTGTTGTTGGGCTGTTTGTGATGCTGACTTGCTCATTGCTGCGTTTGGTACGTGAGGCCTTGGCACAGCAGAAGTTTTTTGCTGCCTTGTTGGCATTTGGCATGGCGGTGCAGATCGCGGGGCAGGCTTTTGTGAATATGGGCGTGGCTTCAGGTTTGTTGCCTACCAAAGGGTTGACCCTGCCATTTGTTAGCTCCGGCGGTAGTAGTTTAATTATTTGCTGCGCTCTGTTGGGATTGGCCCTGAGAGTCCGCACTGAGCTGCGTGGCCCAATTGAAGGCAAAGAGGAAACCCCAGGCCTGTTTGCGCAGTTGCCAATATTTACCCGGCGCCGTGTCAGAGCCGGTGTCGGCGGTGGGGAGGTACTTTGATGTCCCATAAAGAACAAATATTTGCCGGTAAGAAGTTTCTACTTATGGCCGGTGGCACCGGCGGTCATGTATTCCCGGCACTGGCCGTGGCAAAGGCTTTGCAAGAATATGGTGCTGATGTCGAGTGGCTCGGTACCCAGCGCGGTATTGAAGCGCGATTAATTCCCGAGGCCAATATTCCTCTGCACTGTATTAGCGTGGAGGGTGTTCGCGGCAAGGGCAAATTGGCCTTGTTCAAGGCGCCAGTGCAGGTTTTACGTGCGGTGGCTCAGGCCCGTGCCGTAGTGAAGGCGGTAGCGCCGGATGCGGTGCTCGGGTTTGGTGGCTTTGCCACCGGTCCCGGTGGTGTGGCAGCCCGGCTCAGTGGAATTCCACTGATCATTCACGAACAGAATGCAGTTGCCGGCACTACTAACCGCTTGCTCGCACGTATCGCCAGTCAGGTGTTGGAAGCTTTTCCCAGTAGCTTGCCCGGCGCCAAGCAGGTTGGTAATCCCGTGCGCACCGAAATTGCAAACCTTTCGGAGCCCCAGTTGCGCATTGGTAGTGAGACACCTCTGCGCTTGTTGGTGCTCGGCGGCAGTCTCGGCGCTGTGGCAATTAATGAACTAGTACCTAAAGCCATCGCTTTATTACCGCTATCCCCGCGACCGAAAGTGGTCCATCAGGCGGGAGAGCGCCATATAGCGTTGGCTCGTGAAGCCTATCAGGCCGCTGGGGTAGAGGCCGAAGTCGTGCCTTTTATCGCAAATATGGCCGATGCCTACAGTGCTGCGGATTTGATTATTTGCCGCTCCGGTGCATTGACGGTTTCGGAAATCGCTGCCGCCGGTGTGGGTGCAATTATGGTGCCTTTTCCGTTTGCCATTGATGATCATCAAACACGCAACGGTGAGTGGCTACAGAGTGCTGGCGGTGCTGTAGTCGTTCAGCAGAGTGACATGGATGCGCAGAGCTTGTCGGAGCTACTGCATAAACTGCTCTCCGATCCGCAAGCGCTATTAAATATGGCGAAAGCCGCGCGCAGTGTGGCAAAGGCCGATGCAACCGAACAGGTGATAGGTGCCTGCATTGAACAGCTGGCCCTTGCCAGATAACAAATACAACACGAGTGGATCAAGGTTAGAAAGTATGGCTTCTGAGCGTACCAAGTTGGAAAAAAGTTACGCTGTACCGACGATGCGTCGCATTCGTCGCATCCACTTCATTGGTGTTGGCGGTGCGGGCATGAGTGGTATAGCCGAAGTACTGCAGAACCAGGGGTACGAGGTTTCTGGCTCCGATCTTCGCGAGTCGACCGTTACAGATCGACTGCAAAAGCTGGGAGTGAAAGTTCAAATTGGGCACAGTGCGGAAAATATTCGCGGTGTCGATGTGGTTGTGAATTCCTCCGCAGTGCATGGCGATAACCCCGAGCTGGTCGCAGCCCATGAAAACCGTATCCCGGTTGTCCGCCGTGCAGAGATGCTTGGCGAGCTGATGCGTTACCGTTATGGCATCGCCGTTGCCGGTACACACGGTAAGACCACAACCACAAGCCTGATCGCCTCAATTTTTGCTGCGGACAAAAAAGATCCCACTTTTGTGATTGGTGGATTGGTTAACTCAGCCGGCGCCAATGCTGCACTAGGGGAGAGCCGTTATCTGATTGCCGAGGCGGATGAGAGTGATGCGTCTTTTATTCACCTTCAACCGATGGTGACGGTGATTACGAATATTGATGCTGACCATATGGAGACCTATGGTGGGGACTTCGAGAAGGTTAAACAGATCTTTATTGATTTTGTTCACAATCTGCCTTTTTATGGTCTCGCCGTGGTCTGTGGTGATGATGCCAATGTGCTGGAAGTGATACCGAAGTTTTCCCGCCCTGTGCTGACCTATGGGTTTGCCGAGGGTAATGATTTTCGCATCGTCGAGGTGAAGCAAGAGCCTTTATGCAGCCACTTCAAGGTGCAGCGCCCAGCGGGTGACCTGCTGGAGGTCTCGGTAAATACGCCAGGTATTCACAATGTGCTGAACGCTACCGCGGCCATTGCTGTCGCCACCGATGAAGGCATTGGCGATGAAGCGATTCAAAAAGGTTTACAAGGTTTTCAGGGCGTGGGTCGTCGTTTCCAAATTTATGGAGATTTCTCTATTAGTGACGACAGTAACGCAGAAAAAGTGATGTTGGTGGATGATTATGGCCACCACCCACGTGAAGTGGCGGCAACTATCAGAACTGTGCGCGATGGCTGGCCTGAGCGGCGCTTGGTGATGGTTTATCAGCCGCATCGCTATACACGAACCCGAGATTTGTTTGAGGATTTCGTTCAGGTTCTGTCCGAAGTGGACAAATTAATTTTGTTGGATGTGTACAGTGCCGGCGAGGCGCCGATAGCTGGGGCTGATGGACGAACATTGGCGCGCAGCTTGCGCAATAGAGGCCAAGTCGATCCGATTTTTGCCGAGACTGTTGATCAGGTTCCACCTATTTTGGCTGATCTTTTGGAGCCAGGTGATGTGGTGCTGACTCAGGGAGCTGGCAATGTTGGTGCTCTTTCACAAAGGCTGGCAGAGTGGCGCCTGGGTGAGAAAGACCTTGAGGCTTGAGTGTAAGTGAGGTCCACACAGAAAAAAAATGCGAGAGCTAAGCAGGCCCAGGTTCGTGGAGCCCGCCCCCTCGGGCAAAGACAGGAGGGCAGAATCCACTGGCGCCCCTGGTTACTTTCAATTGTTTTTCTGATCTTGTCCTTTGGGGTCGTTACAAGTGGTTATTGGCTTTGGCAGCGCCTGCCGGCAATTCAGCTCAGTAGGGTTGATGCGCTCGAGCAGGTGGAGGTCCGCGGAACTTTTAATGCAGTTACTGAAGAGCAGATAAAAGAAATTTTACTGCCGTATTTGCAAGCGGGTTTTTTTTCTGTTGATATCCGCGCGATGCGCACCGCATTGGTGGAGCAGCCGTGGATTACCAGGGTCTCCATAAGTCGCCGCTGGCCTAAAGGTGTGGTTGTTGAAGTCACCGAGGCGCAGCCACTTGCAGTCTGGGGACATGATCGTTTGCTGGTTGCCAGTGGTGCACTGCTGCCGCGACCGGCGCAAATGCAGGTAGGTACGCTACCTGAGCTTGCTGGAGATGAAGAGTTGGTGGGGCAGATCATGTCCCAGTACCAAGCGCTTGCGGGGCTTTTGACCACGCGAGATATGGAAGTAAAACGGTTGTCATTTGATGACCTGAGTGGCTGGCATCTGGAGTTAATGTCGGGAATTGAATTAAAACTCGGTCATGAGGCACTGTTGGAGCGAGTTAACCGCTTTCTCACTTTGAGTCGTGGATTACTCGAACCTTATTTACAAAAAGTAGCCGAGGTAGATACCCGTTACGGCAACGCGGTAGCGGTTCAATGGAAGAACGAGCAAGAGCAAACAGGGAAGCGGCAATAGCCGCAGTTGAAAATAAAGTTTAAAAGCGAAGGCGGTGGTTCGGTTGATAACTAATGAAAAACCGGGACATGGCCCAGCGAGGTTGGAACAAAAATGACACAAGTATCCGATCAGCGCATGATTGTTGGGCTGGATATCGGCACCTCTAAAGTAGTTGCCATCGTGGGTGAGGTATCTGCCAATGGGGATCTCAATATTGTCGGTATTGGCTCCCATCGCTCCACCGGAATGAAAAAAGGTGTGGTGGTAAATATTGAATCCACTGTGCAATCTATTCAGCGTGCCATAGAAGAAGCTGAATTAATGGCGGGATGTGAAATTCATTCTGTCTATGCCGGTATTGCGGGCAGCCATATTCGGAGCCTCAACTCTCACGGTATTGTGGCAATTAAAGATCGCGAGGTAACCCAGCAGGATTTGGACCGGGTAATCGATGCGGCTCGAGCGG
Source organism: Microbulbifer sp. ABH2_005 (assembly GCF_056160005.1). NCBI lineage: Bacteria > Pseudomonadati > Pseudomonadota > Gammaproteobacteria > Cellvibrionales > Microbulbiferaceae > Microbulbifer > Microbulbifer sp. ABH2_005. The sequence continues at coordinate 951,418 of NZ_JBSWWI010000001.1, forward strand.
TCGCTATTCCCGCAGACCAGAAAATTTTGCACACGCTGCCGCAAGAGTACCTGATCGACAATCAGGAGGGCGTAAAAGAGCCGTTGGGAATGTCCGGCGTGCGCCTGGAAGCGAAAGTGCATTTGGTCAGTGGTGCGGTCAATGCTGCACAAAATATTGAGAAATGCATCCGCCGCTGTGGTCTTGAAGTAGAGGATGTCATTCTCGAACAACTGGCTTCCAGCTACGCAGTGCTGACTGAAGATGAAAAAGAGCTGGGTGTTTGTATGGTGGATATCGGTGGTGGCACCACCGATATCGCGGTATTTACCGGTGGTTCAATTCGTCACACTGGGGTGATTCCCATAGCTGGGGACCAGGTGACTAACGATATTGCGATGGCTTTGCGGACCCCGACACCGCACGCCGAAGATTTAAAAATAAAATATGCCTGTGCTTTGGCAAAGCTGGCACGGGAAGGTGAAACCATTAAAGTGCCTAGTGTGGGGGATCGGGAGCCCCGGGATTTATCTCGCCAAGCTCTGGCCGAAGTGGTAGAGCCTCGTTACGACGAGCTATTTACCCTGGTACAGGCGGAACTGCGTCGCAGTGGTTTTGAGGACCTGTGCGCTGCCGGTGTGGTTTTAACTGGGGGCTCTTCAAAAATGGAGGGTGCGGTTGAGCTGGCTGAGGAAATTTTCCATATGCCGGTGCGTCTCGCAGTACCTCAGGGAATTTCTGGGTTGACCGATATTGTGAGCAACCCAATTTATTCCACCGGAGTTGGATTATTGATGTACGCGATGCAACAGGAAGTGGTTACCGAAGGAAAAACCCGGCCTGCGCGCAACGATAATCAGTGGTGGGACAAAGTAAAGCACTGGTTTCGTGGAAATTTGTAATAGCATGCAACCAGAATTAGCCGTCCCATAAGGGATTTTTTTTAGGCGTGGCTGTAAAATTCGACATGAGCAAGAAAGGGGAACAGCGATGTTCGAGCTAGTTGATAGCGTACAGGATAAACCTGTCATCAAGGTAATAGGAGTCGGCGGCGGCGGTGGCAATGCTGTGAAGCATATGATTGCCAGTGACGTGGAAGGTGTGGATTTTATCTGCGCGAACACCGACGCTCAGGCGCTGAAAGATGTCGAAGCGCAAACAATCCTGCAGCTTGGCAACACCATTACCCGCGGTCTGGGTGCTGGGGCCAACCCTGACATTGGCCGTCAGTCCGCTCTGGAGGACCGCGATCGCATCGCTGAAGTCTTGAACGGTGCTGATATGGTTTTCATCACCGCTGGTATGGGCGGTGGTACTGGCACGGGTGGTGCGCCGATTGTGGCTGAAATTGCCAAAGAGCTCGGCATCCTCACCGTAGCTGTTGTTACCCGTCCATTCAAAATTGAAGGTCGCAAGCGCACCGTGGTAGCCGAAGAGGGAATTCTCGAGTTGCGCGATAAAGTCGACTCTCTGATTACTATCCCCAACGACCGCCTGTTGGAAGTGCTGGGTAGTAAGATCACCATGAAGTCCGCCTATAAAGAGGCCGACAACGTGTTGCTCGGAGCGGTACAGGGCATTGCCGATCTGATGATCCGTCCCGGCATTATGAATGTGGACTTCGCCGATGTGCGCACGGTGATGTCTGAAATGGGTATGGCGATGATGGGCTCCGGCTCTGCTGTTGGTGAGAACCGTGCCCGTGAAGCGGCGGAGAAAGCTGTACGCAGCCCACTGTTGGATAACGTTAACCTTGCCGGTGCCCGCGGTATTCTGGTCAACATTATCACCGGTAGTGAAGAGGCTGGTTGTCAGGAGCTGACCCTGGGCGAATACTCCGAAGTTGGTGAGATCGTACAGGAAATCGCCTCTGATGAAGCCACTGTGGTTATTGGAACCGCAGTGGATGACAAGCTGGGTGATGAGATGCGGGTGACCGTTGTAGCCGCTGGCCTGGGTGAGGGAACCCCTGCGGTTCGACCAGCCAAGGTTGTGGATAACACACGTCGTCCGGAAGCGCGTGAAGTGCGTGAATCCCGCGATGTTCGTGAGAGCCGCGATATGCGCGATATGCGAGAAAGTCACGGAGCTTCGGGGCTGGCTTCTCGCGAGAGTGCTGCCGACACCCGCCCGCGGGTAGATGTCGAGCGTCCCAAGCGCCCAGCTCCGTCTCTGAACCCGGCAGATGCTGATATGGAATACCTGGATATTCCGGCATTCTTACGCCGTCAGGCAGACTGAGTGTAGCCGCCGCAGAGGCAGTACACTGCTCATGTCCACCCAACTTAAGGTTGGGTGTCGCCTCTGCGGTGCGGCTCATTGCAGCATCTTGGCTGGCCTTAGTTTAGCTGGCCTTAGCTTAGAGAGTTGAGCTCTGTGATAGTAAAGATTTTGCCTTAGTCATGCAGTTGTCTTCGGGCTTTCGCTGAGGGCAATGAGAGTCAAGTAAAGTGACTGGTGGGTATAATTAACAATTTTTTACAGTGATCCCGGCGCACGTAGTCTTAGAATACTGTATCTGCGACTAAGATGTGGCGCTCCAATCTTTTTTTAAACTATCCTTGGAAGGACGGTGGCGATGTGTTGAGTTGACCACGCGCCCACAATTGGTATTGGCGTCGCAATTGTGCTAATATCGGCGGCTTGCTGCGCATTACGCGTAGACCACCGACTGGGAAAAGATAGTTTCATGATCAAACAGCGCACGCTTAAAAATGCTATTCGCGCCACTGGCGTAGGTCTGCACACTGGCAAAAAGGTCGTTCTGACCCTTAAGCCGGCTCCCGTAGACACCGGCATCGTGTTCCGTAGAACGGACTTGGATCCGGTGGTCGAAATTGAAGCCCGCGCAGAGAATGTGGGCGATACACTGCTTTCCACTACCCTGGTGAAGGACGATGTCCGCATTGCTACCGTAGAGCACTTGCTCTCGGCAATGGCTGGCCTTGGTATCGACAATGCGATTGTCGAGCTGTCCGCCCAGGAAGTGCCGATCATGGACGGCAGTGCCGGTCCTTTCGTATTCCTGATCCAGTCTGCCGGTATCCAAGAGCAATCCGCGCCGAAGAAATTCCTGCGTATTAAGAAGCCGATTACGGTGGAAGAGGGCGATAAAGTTGCCAGTTTCCTGCCGTTCAATGGTTTTAAGGTCTCCTTTACCATCGACTTTGACCACCCGGTATTCCAGGGGCGCAATCTGACCTCTTCTGTGGACTTCTCCAGCACCTCTTTCGTGAAAGAGGTGAGTCGCGCGCGCACTTTCGGGTTTATGCACGAAATTGAATACCTGCGCTCTAAGGGCTTGGTTCAAGGCGGCTCCGTGGATAACGCTATCGTGATCGACCAGTATCGTATTTTGAACGAAGGTGGGTTGCGTTACGAAGACGAATTTGTGAAACACAAGATTCTCGATGCCATTGGTGACCTTTACCTGCTTGGCACCAGCCTGATTGGTGAGTTTAAAGCCTTTAAATCTGGCCATTCTCTGAACAATAAGTCCCTGCGTCATCTGATGACACAGAAAGATGCCTGGGAAATGGTGACTTTCGAGGGGGAGCAAGAGGCTCCGATCTCCTACGTCAAGCCGATTTTGGCTGTTTAAACTCTGCAAGAAGCCGGCATTATACTGCCGGCTTTTTTACGTGACTGAATCACCAGAGAAGGTTGATGCAATTCTGGTAACCTTACTTTCTTCCGGATGTTTAGGTTTACCGCTCCATTAGTGTGAGGTACTGCACTGGAGTCTCGTCTCACTTATAGAGACAACAAAACTACAAAATATCGAATTTCTCCTGCTTGTTATGAAAGTAATACTGGTCAATGAGCGTGGCGCCACCCGCAGCTTCAACTTTGGTGGACTGAGCAAGGCACTACTGAGCTTGTGCCTGTTGGGCCTCCCGGTTGGTGCTTTTTTCCTGGGCGCCAATCTGCCTGTGACCAAAACCGATTTGTTCGATGCTCGCACGGCCAAGGCGTGGGAGCGCGCTCTGCGTAAGCAGCAGCAGGAAATTGATGAGGCCGATCGTGAGGCTCACGAGCAACTCGCCGCGCTTACGGTAAAGCTGGCTGAGTTGCAGGCCCGTCTAACACGTCTGGATGCCGTGGGTGAGCGTCTTACCGCAGCCGCTAACCTCGACGAGGGTGAATTCGAATTCAGCGCTGCCCCCGCGGTGGGGGGGCCGGAAGACCCCGGTATCGCTGGGGCTTCAGAGCTGCCTTACCAGCCTCCTGAATTTCTCGAAGTGATTGGTGAATTGTCTCACAAGGTGGACGATCGCCAGATGCAGCTGAACACCCTCGAATCCCTGATGGCGAATCTGCAGCTTGAAGATGAGCAGTTTATCGCCGGGCGCCCGATCACTAAAGGCTGGATGTCCTCCCGTTACGGTTATCGCACCGACCCCTTCAGCGGGCGTCGCACCTGGCATAAAGGTGTCGACTTTGCTGGCAAGATGGGCTCAGACGTAGTATCCGTTGCCGCAGGGGTAGTTACCTGGGCCGATGAGCGTCATGGCTACGGGCAGCTGGTGGAAATTAACCATGGCAATGGTTATTCCACCCGCTACGGCCACAACAGTGAACTCAATGTTGGCCTCGGTGATGTGGTTAAAAAAGGCCAGGTGATTGCTCAGATGGGCTCCAGTGGACGCTCTACTGGCCCTCATGTGCACTTCGAAATCTTCAAGAATAATCGCACCGTCGACCCGGCCAGCTACATCCGCCGCACAGGCAGATAACAACTATTCTTCCCTTACGCGCAAATGCTGGCAGCTTGGCATAAGAGTTGCCAGCGCTTGCGCCTTCCTGTTTACTTGCACCCCTCGCATAAAGGAGTGTCGGTGCAATATCTGCCCAGCATTAGCGCCGACAGCGCACATAAGATAAGTGGTTTCTAGATAATGATTGGCAAACTGATTAAATCGGTCTTTGGTACAAAAAATGACCGCGAGCTGAAGCGCATGCGACGCATCGTGGAGAAAGTCAACGCGCTGGAAGAGGATTTCCAGAAGCTGGACGATGCAGCTCTTCGCGCCAAAACAGAAGAGTTTAAAAAGCGTATTGCAGATGGGGAAACTCTGGACCAGCTGCTGCCCGAAGCCTTCGCAGCAGTGCGTGAAGCAGGCCGCCGTACAATGGGTATGCGCCACTTCGATGTACAGCTGATTGGGGGTATGACGCTGCACGAAGGTCGCATCGCAGAGATGCGTACCGGTGAAGGTAAAACCCTGGTGGCGACATTACCGGCCTATCTGAACGCCCTGGAAGGTAAGGGTGTGCATATTGTGACGGTCAATGATTACCTGGCATCGCGGGATGCCAACTGGATGCGCCCGGTTTATGAATTCCTCGGCTTGACGGTGGGAGTGATTGTTTCCCAGCAGCATCCGGACGATAAGAAGGCCGCCTATCAGGCTGATATCACCTACGGCACCAACAATGAATTCGGTTTCGACTACCTGCGTGACAATATGGTGTTGCGCAAGGAAGATCGCACCCAGCGCCCGCAAAACTTCGCCATCGTGGATGAGGTGGACTCCATCCTGATCGATGAGGCGCGTACCCCGCTAATTATTTCCGGTGCAGCGGAAGATTCCTCTCACTTGTACCTGGCCATGAACAAGCTGATTCCGCAGCTCGAACGTGCCGAGGAAGGCGGTGAGGGACACTACACAGTTGATGAGAAGACCCGCCAGGTAGAGCTGACTGAGCAGGGCCACCAGCTGGTGGAGGAGTTGTTGTCCCGCAGCGGCCTGATGAAGGAAGACCAGTCTCTTTATGCGCCCGGTAACCTAGGTCTGTTACACCATGTACATGCTGCACTGCGCGCCCAGGTGCTATTTAACCGGGATGTGGACTATATCGTGCAAAATGGCCAGGTCGTGCTGATCGATGAGCACACCGGCCGCACTATGCCTGGCCGTCGCCTCTCAGAAGGTTTACACCAGGCATTGGAAGCTAAGGAAAATGTTCAGATCCAGAGTGAGAGCCAGACGCTGGCTTCCACTACTTTCCAAAACCTGTTCCGTTTCTATCCGAAGCTTTCCGGTATGACCGGTACCGCTGATACCGAGGCGTTTGAATTCCAGCAGATTTATGGTCTGGATGTGGTGGTGATCCCCACCAATAAAGATATTCAGCGGGATGACCTCAACGACCTGGTCTACCTGAGCAAAGAAGAGAAGATGGAAGCCATTATCGAGGACATTAAGTTCTGCCGTGAAAAGCAGGCGCCGATCCTCGTGGGTACCGCTTCTATCGAGACTTCCGAAGAAATGTCGCACATGCTGCAGAAGGCGGGTATCCAGCACCAGGTGCTAAACGCCAAGTACCATGAACGCGAAGCGCATATCATTGCTCAGGCTGGTCGCCCCGGTACGGTCACCATCGCCACCAATATGGCTGGTCGTGGTACCGATATTGTGCTGGGTGGTAACTGGGAGGCCGAAGCGGAAGCTCTGGCCCAGGAAAAAGGCAGCGCCTTGAGTGAGGCGGAAGTAGCCAAGGTGAAAGAGGAGTGGAAGAAGCGCCACGAGCTGGTGATCGAAGCTGGCGGCTTACACATTATCGGCACCGAGCGCCACGAATCCCGTCGTATCGATAACCAGTTGCGTGGCCGTGCCGGGCGTCAGGGTGACCCGGGTGTAACTCGTTTCTACCTGTCTTTAGAAGATAACCTGATGCGTATCTTCGCCTCCGACCGGGTGAAGAATTTTATGCAGATGCTGGGTATGGAGCGCGGTGAGGCTATTGAGCACCGCATGGTTTCCAATGCAATTGAAAAAGCCCAGCGCCGCGTGGAAGGGCGCAACTTCGATATCCGCAAACAATTGCTGGAATACGATGATGTGGCCAACGATCAGCGTCAGGTGATTTACAGTCAGCGCAATGAGCTGCTCGAAGCCGATCAGATCAGCGATACCATCAACGCGATTCGCGAAGACGTTGTGAATGAAATTATCTCGGCTTCAGTCCCGCCACAAAGTGTTGAGGAGCAGTGGGATATCCCGGCGCTGGAGCAGCAGCTGGCCGGCGAGCTGGGCGTTGAGCTACCTATCCAAAAATGGCTGGATGAAGACCGCAACCTGCACGAGGAAACGCTGCGCGAGAAGGTTGTTGCCGAAGCTCAAGCCGCTTACGCCACCAAGGTGGAGCGTATCAGTGAATCCTCCGGCGACGCCAACCTGATGCCAACCGTGGAGCGTCAGATCATGTTGCAGGTGCTGGATCAGCTGTGGAAAGAGCATCTCTCCAGCATGGATCACCTGAGAGCGGGTATTGGCTTGCGCGCTTACGCCAACAAGAATCCCAAGCAGGAGTTCAAGCGCGAGTCATTCCACCTGTTCCAGAGCATGTTGGAAAATCTCAAGCACGAAGTGGTGCGCATTCTCGCCCATGTGGAACCCATGACCCGCGAGCAAATGGACGAACTGGAGCAGCGCCGTTTGGAAGAGCAGCGCAAACAGCAGCTGGAGCTTCAGCACGCCGAGGCCTCGGCTCTACCAGAGAGTGAACCTCAGCAGCAGGCGGCCCCGGCTCCAGAGCGCCGCGGACCAAAGGTTGGCCGTAATGACCCATGCCCCTGCGGTTCCGGCAAGAAGTACAAGCAGTGCCACGGCAAGCTGGCCTCCTCTACCCAGAGCTGATAACTCTCTGATCGTAGTGGCGCCAACAAGAAATACCCCGCTTTACGCGGGGTATTTTTTTAATCTGATAATAAATATTCTGCGGGTTTATGTTTTTTATCCGCATTAAGTGCGGATAATTCTTGCCTCAGCGGGGCCAGAACCTAATAATGACGCTTTTCTTCCTAAGGCGAGCTTTTATTAAAGCAGCCGAAGCCGGTGCTTAAGTTGAACCGTTATGCCTGAATCACTACTTCCTCCTGTAAAAGGGGTTCGCCTTGCCAGTGTGCCTGCCAAGATCAAAAATTGGTCCCGTGATGACCTGTTGTTAATAGAGGTTGCCGAAGGCGCATCGGTCTCGGCCACCTTTACCCAGAACAGCTTCTGCGCCGCACCGGTCTTGGTAGCCAAAGAGCATATCGGACAGGGAAATATCCGTGCCCTGCTGGTGAATGCCGGTAATGCCAACGCGGCCACTGGTGAGCGCGGTCTAAGCGACGCCAGGGCCTGCTGTGCGGCAGTGGCCGAAGCGATGAATGTTCGGGCAGAGCAGGTATTGCCTTTTAGTACCGGCGTTATCGGCGAGCATCTACCCTTGCAGCGATTACTGGATGCCATCCCCACAGCCGCGACTGAGCTTATCGAAAGCGGATGGGGGCGGGCGGCAAAAACCATTATGACTACGGATACTCGTCCGAAAACTGCCAAGCGCTTCCTGAATATTGGCGGTGAAAAAATTACGGTCGTGGGGATCGCCAAGGGTTCCGGCATGATTCAGCCAAATATGGCGACCATGCTCGCCTATGTCGCCACCGATGCCAGCATCGCCCAGCCATTGCTGGATCGAATGGTGAAGGAGGCCGTTAATGCTTCCTTTAATCGTGTCAGCGTGGATGGTGATACCTCAACCAATGATGCCTGCGTGCTGATCGCCAGTGGAGCGACGGGCAAGCCTATCAATAGTCCCGCTGACGAGGGTTACAGCGAATTGATGCAAGCCATCACTCAGGTGCATATCGAGCTGGCCAAAGAGGTGGTTAGGGACGGAGAAGGAGCCACTAAATTTGTCACTGTGCAGGTGGAGGGGGCAGAGAGTCGTGATGAGGCTCTTAACGTCGCCTTCGAGGTGGGTAACTCTCCCCTGGTAAAGACGGCACTCTACGCTTCAGATCCTAACTGGGGTCGCTTGGTGATGGCGATTGGTAATGTACTGCCGAACGGCTTGGATACCGGCAAGGTCAATATTTACTTGGACACTGTACAAGTCGTGGAGGCCGGAGGCCGCTCTGCTAACTACCGGGAAGAGCAGGGCGAACAGGTGTTTTCCCAACCTGAGTTTACCATTCGCATAGAACTGGGCCGCGGTAACGCTAGTGAGCATATTTGGACCTGTGACTTCTCTCATGAGTATGTCACGATTAACGCCGAATACCGCACCTGAGGAGTTGTTGTGAGCCGTGTGATTCATGTTGCTGTTGGTGTTGTTCGTCGCAGTGACGGCAAAATTTTAATTGCCCGACGCCCCGATCATTTGCATATGGGCGGGCGCTGGGAATTCCCTGGTGGCAAGGTGGAGGCAGGGGAAAGCATACAGCAGGCTCTGACCCGTGAGCTTTACGAAGAGGTCGCGATTGAGGTGCAACAGCTACAGCCCCTGCTGAAAATTCAGCATGACTATGCAGAAAAAACCGTACTTCTCGATACCTGGCAGGTAACGGCATTTGCCGGTGAGGCCCAGGGACGCGAAGGACAGGAGACCGCCTGGGTGGCGGTAAAGGAACTAAAGAATTATCAGTTCCCAGATGCCAACCAGGCGATTATTGAGGCCATCGAGGCTGCGGAAGCTTAAATCGAGCACGCCTATGTAAAGTCTTGGCAGAGTCTTGTGCATAGGCTGCAATCATAGATCTGGACTTAATGGCGCTGCTTGCTCGGGTCCAGGTCGTCACTCAAAACATCATCGTAGATTGGCTCACCCGGAATCTTGTGTCCCTCACTGGCCCACTCGCCCAAGTCGATTAGCTTACAGCGCTCACTGCAAAAAGGTTTAAAGGGGAACTTATCGCTCCATTCGATGGGCTTTTTGCAGGTGGGGCAATTTAAAGTCGGGGCTTCTTTGGGTTTGGACATAGTAGGTTTGGGTACAACTTTTTCGATGTGATAGTTAGTTTCTGAGCAGGCTACTTTTTAATCGTAGAGTCGCGCTATGGCTTCGCCAATTGCAAATACTTCTGATGTAAAGCTTCTATTTGGCTGCGCAATTCCGCCAAGCCTGCGGTATTGTCCAGCACATCGTCGGCCTTGGCCAGGCGTTCCTGCCTGCTGAGTTGTGCCGCCATGATTTTGCGGATCTGTTCCGGGTGATTGACATCCCTAGCACTGGCCCTCTCCAATTGTAAACTTTCCGGCAAGTCCACCACGCAGATTCTATCTACCAACTCATACTGGCCGGACTCGATGAGTAGTGGCGACTCCAGTATTGCGTAGGGGCTGGTGCTTTGTTCCAGGGAGTTGATAATCTCTTCGCGAATTAGTGGGTGTAGCAGCCTCTCTAACCAGGTCCGCTCCTCAGAATTATCAAACACTAAGGCGCGTAGCTGAGCCCGGTCCAGCTCGCCATTTTCCAGCAAGACATTCGCTCCGAAATGCTGAGCTATCTGCTCTAGCGCAGGCCTACCTGGTTGTACGACCACCCGGGCGGCCCAGTCCGCATCCACCACATGAATACCCAGTTCACGGAAGTATCCTGCGGCAGCCGACTTGCCACTGCCTATGCCTCCAGTTAAGCCTACTCGAAACAATGGATTGTCTCCCTGGGGAAAAAATTGGGGCTAAAAACAAGAAACCCGGCTATTTAGTAGCCGGGTTAATGGTAATTCACTGGCTCTATAAAGGGTAATTGGATTGGAAAATAGTCAGATAGCGCTGGCTGACTACAGACCGGAAAAACTCAGGTACCAACCGACAATCTGCTCACCCCACAGCATGGCAATCCAACCGGCACCGGCTAGATAAGGACCAAAGGCAATCGGCAGATTGCGATCCCGCCCAACCGCCAGACTCCAGGATATACCGGCAATAGCGCCCACAGCGGCAGAGAGCAAAATCACCAGCGGCAGCATCTGCCAGCCAAACCAAGCACCGATAGCCGCGAGAATCTTAAAATCCCCAGCTCCCATCCCCTCTTTGCTAGTAACCAGCTTAAAGATATGAAACACTAACCAGAGGGAAAGATAACCGGCAATAGCCCCAATAACGGCATCTTGCAGCGGGACAAAAACTCCCCACAGATTTATCAGTAGGCCACCCCAGAGTAGAGGTAAGGTAATACTGTCTGGCAATAGCTGTTTATCGAAGTCGATACCAGTAAGCGCCACCAAAGCCCAGGTAAAGACACAGCCTGCCAGCGCCTGCCAGGTAAAGCCCAGTTGCCAAACTACCACCGCGGTGAGAATGCCAGTGGCCAGCTCAACTAAGGGGTAGCGCTTGGAAATAGGTGTACCGCAAGAACCGCATTTACCGCGTAAAAGCAGATAGCTGATTACAGGGATGTTTTGCCAGGGCTTAATCTCGATTTTACATTTTGGGCAGTGGGAGTTGGGTAGTACTAGATTAAAAGGCTTCTCTAGCTCCTCCTGTTCTTTGGCATCTGGTTTGGTATTGAAGTAGCTATAAAAATCCCGCTTGTATTCGCGCTCCATCATTATTGGCAGGCGAAGGATTACTACATTGAGGAAGCTGCCTATCACGAGGCCTAAGATAAAAGCGCTGCCTAGTAGCAGCGCTGGGTAATTAGAAAGATATTCAAGCATGGATAACTAAACTACTTTGCCGAGCTGGAAAATCGGAAGATACATGGCGATAAGCAGGCCGCCGACTAATACGCCGAGAATAGACATAATCATTGGTTCAAGAAGGGTGGTTAAATTATCAACGGCATTGTCAACAGCTTCTTCATAGAAGTCTGCCGCCTTACTCAGCATCTCATCCAGCGCTCCAGATTCCTCACCAATGGAGGTCATTTGCACCAGCATTACAGGGTAGAGCCCAGATTGGCGCATGGCACTATTTAAAGGGATACCCGTTGCAACAGAGTCTCTGATTTTAAAGGTTGCAGACTCGTAAACACAATTTCCCGTTGCCCCGGCAACTGACTTTAAGGCATCTATCAGAGGAACACCTGCAGCAAAGGTAGTGGATAGAGTTCTTGCAAACCTTGCTGCAATCGAATTATAAGTAATGGGGCCAAGTATGGGCAGTTTTAGAATTAGCTTATCGAAAAACTGAGCAACGGCTTTGTTGCGTTTTTTGGCTTCTATAGTTCCGCCGACTACGAGCACAACTCCGATTAAAGCCATAAACCAATAGGCCTGCATCCACTCGGAAATACCAACGACGAACTGGGTAAATGCAGGCAGCTCGGCACCGAAGCCAGAAAAAGTTTCTGCAAATTGGGGGACTACTTTTATCAAGAGAATAGAAGTTACGATAATTGCCACTACAATGACTGCGAGAGGGTAGGTCATTGCTTTTCTAATTTTTGCCTTAAGAGATTCTGTTTTCTCTTTATAAGTGGCGATACGATCGAGCATAGTTTCAAGGGCGCCGGATTGTTCACCTGACGCAACGAGGTTGCAAAATAAATTGTCGAAATATAGAGGGTGCTTACGTAATGCATCGGCAAAAGCGGTACCTGAGGCAACATCATCTCGGATTTTGAAAATTAGGTCTTTTAATCCTTGATTGTCTAAGCCATCGGCAACAATTTCGAAGCTCTGCACCAGGGGAACGCCAGCCTTCATCATGGTAGCTAGCTGCCGGGTAAATAGGGCGATATCTGCGGCCTTTACTTTCTTTTTGCCACCGCCAAATAGTGGCTTGGGCTTTTTCTGTACGCGGCTGGCTATAATACCCTGCTTGCGAAGCTGAGCCTTTACCAGCGCAGGGCTGGTACCATTGATCTCACCTTGAACCTTAGCCCCTTTGCTATCCACACCTTTGTAGATATATGCGACTGCTGCGGCATTGGCCATACTTTTTATCCTGATTCTTTCGTTGGCTGGACTTACGCCATGCCTGGTATCTATCTTGCTCTTGAGAGTCCAGAAACTCAGAGGCAAGCTGAGCAAACTACTTCCTTAGCATCATTGCAGGTTAGAACTCGGAGAGGTCGGCCTCTCGAGTTTAATCATTGGTCACTCTGTTCGCTTCCTCCAGGCTGGTAATACCCATTACTACTTTGCGCAGTGCCGAAGTTCTTAGATTGTTAAAGCCCTCTTTACGGGCTTGATCAGCAATCTGAATAGAGTTGCCGCCCTCCATTATAATTCTGGAGATACCATCGGTGATGCGAACCACTTCATACACGCCTACACGACCCTTATAGCCTTTGGAGCAGTGTTCACAACCAACCGGCTGGAAAAGTGTCCATTCGCTTTTGGGGATGCTCACAGTAGAGAAACCCTCGGCTTCTAACACCTCATTCGGTAGGGTGATAGCCTTTTTACATTCACTGCATAGGCGTCGGGCTAGGCGCTGGGCGATAATAACACTGACCGAAGTTGCAATATTAAAAGTGGGAACACCCATATTCATTAGACGTGTGAGAGTTTCTGGGGCCGAATTGGTATGCAGGGTAGAGAGCACCAAGTGCCCGGTTTGCGCTGCCTTAATAGCTATCTCGGCGGTCTCCAGATCCCGAATCTCCCCCACCATCACAATATCAGGGTCTTGCCGCAGGAATGAGCGTAGTGCTTCGGCAAAGTTAAGCCCCACCTTATTGGACACGTTCACCTGATTAATGCCCTCTAGGTTGATTTCAACGGGATCTTCTGCGGTAGAAATATTGCGCTCGGCAGTATTGAGTATATTGAGGCCGGTATAGAGGGAAACCGTCTTGCCCGAACCAGTGGGGCCGGTAACCAGAATCATCCCCTGAGGTTGAGCCAGGGCATCCATATAGATTTTCTTTTGCTCGTCTTCGTAGCCGAGGGCATCAATCCCCAGTTTTGCCGAAGAGGGGTCGAGAATCCGTAGAACAATTTTTTCCCCCCATAGTGTAGGCAGACTATTTACCCGGAAGTCGATCGCCTTGGTTTTGGAAAGTTTCATCTTAATCCGACCATCTTGCGGAACCCGCCGCTCAGAAATATCCATCTTGGACATCACTTTCAAGCGAGCAGAAAGCCGTGTTGCTAACTGAATCGGAGGCCTGGCAATTTCATGGAGCACACCATCAGTGCGAAAGCGCACCCGGTAAGACTTTTCGTAGGGTTCAAAGTGGATATCGGAAGCACCGGTGCGAATAGCGTCAAGAAGAACTTTATTGACAAAGCGAACAACTGGGGCTTCGTCTCCTCCCGGCTCTCTTTCATCATCGGATTCAGATTCGCTTTCGCCAACATTGAGCGAGTCTAGCTCTTCATCATCAATACCTTCTAGACCACCCCCGATGTCTCCGCCATCAGAGAGGTAGCTCTCTATCGCCTTGCCTAGCTTGTCAGCTTCTACTAAAACCGCGTCTGTACTGAGACCGGTATTGAAGTTGATCTCGTCCAGCCCCGCCAGGTTGGTAGGATCTGCGACAGCAATAAAGAGGCGATTTCCGCGCTTATATAAGGGAAGGGCGAAATGTTTGCTGATCAGCTTCTCGTCGACCACCCCTTTGGGGATCATCTCGAAGTTGTAACTGCCGAGGTCAAAGAGTGCTGTGCCAAAGGCAAGGGAGGCAATGTTGGCAAGCTCTCGGCTTTTCACGAGTTTGGCTTCCACTGCATGCTGAGCAAAACTCTGCCCTGCGCGCTGGGCTGCCTTCTGTACGGAGGCGGCGGTGGTTTCGTCAAGGATTTGGTCGGCTACCAAGCGTTTTGCCAAGCCGCTAAGAGGGGAGCTAGTCATGCGAGAAACCACTATTGCTGTGCTGTTGATCTAACCAGAGATCTTTACTGTTTATTTTTAAGTCTAAAGATATTTATGGCAAGTGTGTCAAAATTGGGGCAAATATAGCGAATAAAGTTTGTTGAGCCAATGAGGGTGTTGCAAGTCTTTGAGGGGCTCCCTTGATGTCCAAAGGTGACATTTTTTGTCAAATAATTCGTCTAAATGTCAACGATTTTTAATGGGCCTTCATAAAATCACGTGACAGTGATTTGCATCCCATTTGTAACCGTGCCTTTCTGTCTTGTCTTGCCAAACTTGGCACAAACCTTGTATCTTGTTTGACGACTTCCTCACGGGATTCACTTTTTTAAAGTCTGTATGGAGACGGTTACAATGAAAAAGCAACAGGGTTTTACTCTTATTGAATTGATGATCGTAGTAGCGATTATCGGTATATTGGCTGCAGTAGCGATTCCGGCGTATCGTGAGTATGTTGCTACTTCTCACGGTTCTGCTGCAATGAAGGGCGTAGCGAGTTTTGTTACCAAGGCCCAAGCTTGTATCCAAACTGGTATTGGTTGCGGCAGCTTGAACGCAGAAATCGGACAGGTCGATGAGCTTGTGACAGGCTCTGGAAATGATATTGCTCAGGATACTCAAGATACTTTGGTTTGGGATGACGATGCTTGTACTGTAACTGCAACTATTGATCAGAATGGAGCTCTTACTTATACAGCAGCTGCGACCGTCGGTGCTACTGCTGCTAATGATGACCAGTGTCAGGAAGGTGCAGGCCTTGCAGATTAATAGATGACTTTATATAAGGATCGTAATTGTTTCTACAATTTGCCTTATGTAAAGTAGAATAAAAGCTCCACAAGTGTGGAGCTTTTTATGTTTGAAATGTGATTCTTATAGTTTTAATTTTTGTTTGCTTTATATTTATACGCTTGCATTTTTAGTGAAAATTTCTCACTAATTGTATTTCTTGCCAGTTTATAAAAGAAATTTTCTGTGCGACCAAGTGAGCTATCGGCTTTCTCGTAATTGATCTTCTTGATTGGCTTGAACAGTTCCCCTGACCTCCGGAATACACCTTTTTTAAGTTTTGATTTGTGGCGCTCCTGGTGCTTTCCCCAAAGAATAATATTTATTATACCGTTTTCATCCTCCAATGTGAGAAACATTACTCCGAAAGCATCTCCTGGCTTCTGGAGGCAAGTAACCAGACCGATGAATGCTACTTGTTTTCCATTGTTACAATAAGCAATTTCTTGTGCAGAGATATGTTTTCGAGATTGTTCCTAGATTGTCAGCATAAGTAGCACATGTTTGCATACCAAAAATTCTAGTAGGCTCAAGTAATTTATCATCTTCCTAGGTCGAGTGCTGATTCGAAACGCTGCATCATCAATACAGCTTTTTGGTACCTTGCCAATTTCCACTACTTTTGGGAAGACGCGTCTCAAGAGACCATTAGTATTTTCGTTCAGCCCTCGCTCCCAGGAGTGGCATGGTTTCGCAAAATATACTTTACACCCTAGTTTCTGCGCAATCGGCTGGTGACCGGCAAATTCTCCTCCATTATCGACGGTTATGGTTTTGCAAATGGCTTGATATGGCTTCAGCAGCCGCTTGATTGCTCGACTCACTGTTTTCTTGCTCTTATTTGGGGCTCTGCGAGTGAGCAATAACTTTGAAACTCGTCAATCAGTGTCACCAGATCGCCATCTTGGCCATCAACCGTATCGCCCTCCCAGTGACCGACCTCAGTGTTTTCATCAACAATCGTAGGTCTTTGGTCAATATCTATGTGCCCTGGAATAAGCTTTATGCCAGCCTCTGAGTTTACCCGTTTACGATAAGGTTTACTCTTCCTTGGCAGACGCGACCTCCAGTTAAGTCGACTGATCCAGCGGTAAATTGTTGAACAGCTAACTGTTTTTGTGCACCACTCAAGCCGCATTCGCTCAGCTATTTGTTCAGGGCTTGCATTTTTTAGCTAGTGCTTGACTTGTACCTGCATGGCAAAGTCGAGCTTGGTGTGCTTGAGAGTTCCGTGTCGCCGTTGCAGCGTCTGACGGTGGGCACTCTCGGCACAGTAAGGACTGCAACGATGAAGTTCGCGAGAGATTGTCTTATTGGATCGATGGGGGCGTTGTGTAATGGCACGAGCTGGATAGTCCTGTCCCTTAAGGGCCTCAATCTGATTGTTCTTTCAAGATCAGCTGGTTGGTACGGGTTCCCATGAGATTCCTGGCTTGTTTGTGTGGAAGCTTACCAGCCTGCAGCCAGCTGGCCTCTCTCGCTATCGCTAAGTGTGTTGGTTATTGTGAGAATCTAGGAATTAATCGTCCCCAACTCTGATATAAAAAGTTAGAGAAGTAAGATTTTAATATTTCGCCATTCCGGCTGGAGCCAGGAGTTCAGGGTTTGAGGGTTAACTATAAAAATTATTCCTCAGCTTGCGATCCTGAAAAAAACAGTAAGGTTCGCCTTGGGAAAATAGTTTATCACTGTTTTCTAACTTGCGTGAACGAGTCCGCAGCCAGTTTCGGCTGGACGCTTTAATGGACTTAATTTTTTAGTCCTTAGAATTACCCTCTTATAATAGAGGGACGCAGTTTGCCAAACCTGCACTGGCTTAGCTTTCTTTGAACGCAATTGCTGAGATAGCTTGGCGGCCAAGGCGGCCTTTTAACTTGTCTAAAAGTTGTTGGCTACGATGGGCTTGGCTGTCACTTCCAAATAAATTATTGCCCGCTAACTCTTTCTTTAGTGGTACCAGTTGGTTGCAGTTTAAGCTTATCGACTGTACGGGATGCTTTAAGGGTAAATTTCTCAATCGCAGTATGGTTAGGGCTATCAGGCGCTGGGGCTCTAACCGTGGGGTCGATATTTCTACAGTTATTGTCTCGGTATTACCCTGGCCAAAGCCCAGTTGCCAGTGCAATTTCTGAGTGTAGAGTTGTCGACGTTGCAGTTGTGAATAGAGCTCTCGCAATAATCGCCCGACAGGGGAAAGCAGTTGTTCGCTGCTATTCAGCGGGTTGGGGAGAAATAATTTGCTGTTAAATTGTGCTGTGGGTTGATAGTGACAAACTGAGTCCCGGCGGCTGCCATTGAGGCGGGCCAGGTAGTCGACAAATGAGCGCCCAAAGCTAGAGCCCACCTCTGACAAGGGGATGGCGAGCAGTTGGCTGACTCTTGTTAGGCCGCAGGCGTAGAGTTTGGAAATGGTTTTATTATCGCAGTCGAGTAATTTGCTTGGAGCCAAACTTATCCACTGTTTCCACTGTTGGGGGCTGGGCGGGATACATGTCTGTAAAAGCCACTGGCGGTGCTCTGCTAATTGGCTCAGCAGGTGTGCGGCACTGGGGCTGTGGCTGAGCCCCATTATGCTATCAATCCCCATCAGCTTAAGCTCACTGCGGAGCTGCTCTATCAATGCTTTGAAGCCGCCGTTAGCCGTCAAGCAGCCGCTCAACTCTAGATAAAGGAGAGCTGCTGTGCTTTCCCCGCTGCTTGCGGGTTTCGCCGGCTGGAGCGAGACGACCGGTGTAAAACTGTAGCCCCACTGGGCCAGTTGCTGCAACTGTAGTTGTTCTCGTTGGGCATCGCGGTTTAATAACTGTAGATCAGCGCAGAGATTACATGCGGTTGCGATGTTCAGGCCGTTCACAATTCCACACTGGGCTGCGGCCAGGTTATGCTCGATAACCAGCTGCTTTTCAACGACGACTTGCGGAGTCGAGTTCTCTGCCTGCGCGCGAGTAAGCACCTCCAGGGGGAGTTTGGGGAACTGCATACAGAGCCAGAGCATAGGATAACCTGATTAGTGTAGTGGTTGGTCGCGGAGGACCAGTCTCGCACGCCTGGCTAAATAGAGATTCTGACCACGGGCACCCCCGAGCTGCTTCAGGAGTTTGAGAGCCAACTGCCCATCAGATTTGAGCTGCACACGTAGGCTGGCGGGTGAAGGGTTGGCAGATTCGCTTTGCGGGCGAAACAGGAAGTGCAGGCAGCCGCTTTCTTCGGCGGATTGCTGCAGGCGCTGTAGCTCTCGATAACTTATCGACTGATTGCCCTGCCAGCTCAAAACTGCACTACAGCCACCGGATTGTAGAGATTGCTCTATGGCCCAGAGGCAGTCTCTCTTGTCGCGGGGGTGGATTAATATTAGGTGCTCCAGCTGGACACCATGCTGGGTAAGCTCTGTGGCACAGGGGGTAAATGGGGGTTTGATGAGAATCACCATCTCTCCCTTTTGCGTTAGCTCAGCCAGTATGGGTAGTAAGAGCTCCAGCTCGTTGGAGTTTGACTGGCCGACAAGTAATTCAGTAGTAGCCCCGCGCGGCCAGCCGTGGTCTTTGAGTAGGGCGTCCAAGCTAGCAAAACCGGTGGCTGCGCCTGGGCTCTGGGGTTCATTGGCTGCCTGGGAGACTTCCCTGCCTCTAAAGTGACGCAGTCGGATTGAGGGGCTGGTTTGGCAGTCCAAGTGATTGTTTTGTAAGGGATTTTTAGCTCTATTCACATTGCCACCCTGCATACTTGTTTCAGTCTTCAATCGGATCTAGCTAAATAGCTGTATGCATATACAGCTGCCTGTGAATTTATACAGTAGTTGCTGGTTGACGACAAGGACGAAAGGCGTCGATTGGCACTTTTTTGCACAGCACAAACCCGCTATGATTCCGCCTCTTTTATCGAGCATCTATCTATTGTTTTCAGGGGGACGGAGTGAGTATCAAGTCCGATAAGTGGATTCGCCGCATGGCAGAGCAGCACGGCATGATTGAGCCTTTTGAGCCGGGCCAGGTGCGCCATGGCAATGATGGCGAGCGACTCATCTCCTACGGTACGTCTAGTTACGGTTACGATGTGCGCTGTGCCGGTGAGTTTAAGATCTTCACCAATGTGCACTCGGCCACGGTGGACCCCAAGACCTTCGATGAGAACAGCTTTGTCGATGTGGAAGGGGAGTACTGTATTATCCCGCCGAACTCCTTCGCCCTGGCGCGCACTGTGGAGTATTTCCGTATTCCGCGCTCGGTGCTGACCATCTGTCTGGGTAAATCCACCTATGCGCGCTGCGGCATTATCGTCAATGTAACGCCGTTGGAGCCGGAGTGGGAGGGGCATGTGACCCTTGAGTTTTCAAACACCACCAACCTGCCGGCGAAGATCTACGCCAATGAAGGTATCGCGCAGATGCTGTTTTTCGAGTCCGATGAGGTTTGTGACGTGTCCTACGCAGATCGCGGTGGTAAGTACCAGGGGCAGCGCGGCGTGACCCTGCCTCGTACCTGATACCTGGGTGATTGCGCAGCCCTAACACATGAGTGATGTATCCAATAGCCAGCTGCCCGAATCTGTCGATGTATTGATCATCGGCGCCGGGGCGGCGGGTTTGATGTGCGCGGCCACGGCCGGCCAGCGTGGACGCAATGTGCTGGTACTGGATCATGCCAATAAGGTTGGCAAGAAGATCCTGATGTCCGGTGGTGGCCGCTGCAACTTTACCAACCTCTATACCAGTGCGGAAAATTTCTACAGCCGCAATCCCCACTTTTGTAAGTCTGCCCTGGCGCGTTATAGCCAATGGGATTTCATTGCATTGGTGGAAAAGCATGGGGTCCCCTACCACGAGAAAACCCTGGGCCAGTTGTTTTGCGATAACAAGTCCAAGGATATTCTCGATCTGTTACTGGCGGAATGCCGTGCGGCTAAAGCTCAGATCCGTACCCGCTGTGCCATCTCCGCAATAGAGTCGGGGCAGGGTGGTTATCGGGTGGAGACCAGCCTGGGGGCGGTGCGCTGTGAATCTTTGGTGGTAGCTACGGGTGGGCTGTCGATTCCCACCATGGGAGCCACAGGTTTTGGCTATGATCTCGCTCGTCAGTTTGGACTCAATATCATTCCCACCCGTGCGGCCCTGGTGCCCTTTACCCAGTATAAGCGTCAGTTGGAAAGGCAAGATAGTTTGCCCGGTAGTGCCCTGGCCGTAACAGCATCCTGTGATGAGGGCAGCTTTCACGAGCAGATGCTGTTTACTCACCGAGGGTTGAGTGGGCCAGCCGTGTTACAAATATCCAGCCACTGGCGCGAGGGCGAAAAAGTAACTTTCGATCTGGCCCCCGATCGCAATCTGGCGGATTGGCTACAGCATCGCCGTGAGGAGAGCCCTGAGACTCACTTACACAGCGTATTGGCCGAGGTTTGGACAAAGAAGCTGGTGCAGTTTTTTCTGCAGCGGCAGCATATCGACAGCCGCCCCCTTAAACAGTTTACTGAAGTAGAGTTGCAGGAATTTGGGGCCAAGTTGCAAACCTGGACATTGGTTCCCGCTGGCACCGAAGGCTATCGCACTGCGGAAGTGACTCTTGGTGGTGTAGATACCGATCAGGTTTCTTCACGCACTATGGAGTGCAAAACTCAACCGGGACTGTATTTTGTCGGCGAAATACTCGATGTGACCGGCTGGTTGGGGGGCTTTAATTTCCAGTGGGCTTGGGCTTCTGGGCATGCGGCGGGGGAGGTCGCTTGATATGGTGTGCCGGTACAATAAAGTTTGAACACTGTAGAAAAAGTTTGAACACTGAATAATAAAGTTTGAACACTAATTATAAAGTTTGAATATTGCCACATCTGCGAGTGTACTCAGCGGGAGAGGTAGTCGTGCAGCCTATGCAGCTGGAATAAATGAGGATGAATATAACAATATATCCTTCGTTACTAGTTCAAAATCGATAACAAACCAAATCTTATATATAGATTTTAAGTGCAAACTGTTGACTTGAATGCCACCTTTTAAGGCCATCCGTATTTTAAGCCAAGCTCAGAAGTTGTGTAAGGCTTTATATGGCTCATAAAATACTCATTAAATGAGTCATAGAGCCTATTTCTATGACTCACAAAATACCCATTAAATGAGTCATAGAGCCTATTTCTATGACTCATAGTAGATTTACTTTGGCTGAAAATTTTATGAGATATTTTCTTTTTATAAGAAATTATCAAGACAATCCTTAAATCATATAACATAAAAAAATCAGATTTATAATAGGTAGAAACACTCTACGGTTTAGGCATAGCGGTCCTACGAATTTGTAAGATTTGCTAAATTTCATAATGTTTGAATAAGGATGAACACAACCACTTAAATATGACCTCAGTATGTATACTATAGATATCGGATTAATAAATCTTACAGACCTAAGATGTTAATGCTTTAGTCATAAATCAGATTGGGGTGAAAAGTTTTGGCGCGACACAGAAGGTTAGAGAGGCTAACTGATTTTCAAAGAGCTCTGAAAAACAAGTATGGGCTGGGAGCTGGAGAAGAATACAAACCCTGGCTGAGAGTTCAGGATGTTAAATCTAAGGGAAATAGTGGAAAAATTCAGGGCATTAAAGTTAATAGAGAGCATCATACCCTCTCAGAAAACGAAAGCTGTCTCTTCTATCTGGTTGAAAATTGTGATTCAGTAATCGATATAAGGGAACAGTTTCCCCTTCTCCCCTTAGACTTTTCTATCAAGATTGCAAAGAATCTAGATATAAATCATCCAAAAGTGCCTGGTTCTGGATCATACAATGTCATGACTACAGACTTTGTTTTGACTTGCACAGATAAACACGACTTTTGGTATGAGGCTATCTCTGTTAAATCAGCCCAAGAACTATCAATAAAGCGTACAGCTGAAAAATTAGAAATTGAACGTATTTGGTGGGAGCTTCTGGGGGTAAATTTCCATATATATACTATAAATGAAATATCGGTTATTCAATCTAAAAATATTCAGTGGTTTACCTCTGCATATAGACAAGGACGTAGATTTAAGGAAAATATAGAAAAGCAAGCCATAGAGACATTACATGTTGGGATCAATTTAATCGAAGATATATGCAATGGATTCTGTAAAAATTTAGATGTTGAGAACGATGAAGCTTTAGTACTTTTGAAGCATTTAATCGCTATTAAGAAAGTTGAGGTAGACTTAAGTAAACCGATAGTAGAGTCTGGAGTTATAGATATAACAAATATTCTTTCATCAATCGGTAGGTAAAAATGCGAGTTGAACGAAACAGTGTTTGGAGTGTAACTGATATTGATGGGGTTGATAGTGGTGTGTATCGTGTTCTTGAACTTTTTTATGATATAAATATTCTGGTTCTTTTTAATCTTGAAGAATCTGGAGGTTTAAGAAGGCCTATTAAGATTGATAGCTCCAGATTTTTGTGTGCGATTAAAGGAGGAGCTGTGAAAAGAAACTTTAGTCCTCTTCCCTACTATCAGCTAGCTGATGAGGGGTTGATACCTGAAGCTCATATTAAAAAACGTGATAGAAATATTGAGCTGATAAGTGAGCTAATAGAAAATCCAGATTTTCTCCTTGAGATTTCTACTGAAGAAAGAAGCAAAGTTCTGGTAAATCAGGCGAAAAGTAAAGGGGTAAGGGCTCAGAGAATATATAGGTTATTAAATCAATATTGGAGGGGTGGGCAAGAAAGAAATGCCCTCCTGCCTGCTTACAAGAATTCAGGAGGAGCTGGAAGAGTTAGGGTTTCAGGATGTCTTAAACGTGGAGCTCCAGTAAGAATGCTTACACCGAGCATGGAAATATATCAAGGGGTTAACACTACGGAAAATGATAAGAATAATTTTATTTTCGCGATGAAGAAGTATGGCTTGAAAGGGCGTCGAGTTCCATTTAGTCAAGTTTATGAAAAAATGTTGAAGGAGTTATACTCACAAGAACTAATACTGGCAGAGAGTGAATTTAGGTCGCCGAATGTTCCATCATATCGTACTTTTATATATTGGATTAAAAAATTAATTCCAAAAAATGAAATAATCCGAAAGCAAACTACAGCGGGTGACTTTGAAAGAAACAAGCGTGGATTAAGAGGAGCTGCGACAGATCATACCGAAGTTCCTGGAAGTTGCTTTGAATTGGATTCAACGGTACTGGATGTTCATATTGTCTCTGAATTTAGGCGCTCTCATGTTCTAGGTAGGCCTACTGTTTATTGTGTGGTAGATAAAGAAAGCAGGATGATTGTTGGGCTTCACGTTTCTATGGAATATGCTTCTTGGCGTGCAGGCCGTCAAGCTCTTGTCAATAGCTTTACGGATAAGAAAAGTTATTGCTCTAGGTTCGGTATCGAAATCGAAGATCATGAATGGCCTTGCCATCATATCCCCCAGCGTTTGCTTTGCGATCGAGGGGAGTTTATATGTAAGAGCGCTGAAAAATTAGCCGTTCCATTAATCGGTCACCTGAGTATAGCTCCACCTTATCGCGCCGATCTTAAAGGCATTGTGGAACGAAGATTCGAAATTTTGAATAAAAATCTAGTCCATGAATTATTAGGAACAACTAGAGGACATCATTATATTCGAGGTGATCGTGATCCACGTCTCGATGCAACATATACATTAGATGAAGTGACAAAATTACTTATTGATGAAGTTATGGAGCATAATAATTCTCTATTTGACGGCTTAGCTGCACAATCCGTCTTGTTAGTGCAAAATGGATTGGCCCCTACACCGCTTAATTATTGGAATATCCATCTAAAAAAGCATCGACATGCTTTAAGTAGATCAGAGGAGTCCGAAGTAAGGGCTAAACTTCTACCTGCGGTAGAAGTATCTATGACGAGTAAAGGTATCCGCTTAAATGAGGATATGTACTATGAATGTGACCGGGAAGAATTTCAAGAATGGAAAGTGCTTGCCCGGTCTACCAAGTGCTGGAAAATGGAAGCTCGTATCGATCAAGATAACTCTTCATTCATATATGTTCGCCTTAAGGAGCGCGAAGGGTTCACTAAATGCAACTTGATGAAGTTTTCTGCAAGCCTTAGTGATAAACATCAAGCTGATATATTGTATTTTAAAGATTGGAAAAAGAAAGAAAAAAGTAAAAATAAACCAGGTAAAAAGTCTATAGAAAGACATAATAGACGTAAATTAGTTAGCCAAGTAGCAAAAAGTGAAACAAAAAAAGATATACAAGATAAGAGTAAGACTGAGCGAATAAAGGGAATGAGAACACGAAGAAAAGAGGCGGTTCTTGATAGACGAATTGAACACGGTGAATCCATTAGAGAAGAGAAATCAGAAGTATATCCCGATGATCAGAACCTAGAGTCAAAAAGGAAAAATGAAGCTGTCTCATTAATAAAAAGGAAGAGGCGGAACCAGTGAGGGGTGTAAATGATGCAGAGTATAACATTGCAATACTCCCGGAGCATCGGGGGAACCCCTTGATCGAAGCATTACCAAAAAAATTGAAAGATGAGGATTTGGTAGAAAAATTAAGTAGCTATCCTTCATTTTCTGAAAGCGAGAGAAAATTGAGTGCTTTCGAGCGTATTGAATACCTTACAAGAATCGATGAGTTAAGGCAGCCTCTTCCAGTATATCTAGAATGCTTTAGAGCAATTGAAATTGCGATTAAGAAAGGTTATTCAAGCAAGAATCCCCTGTCGCCGACAACCATGAACTATTTACACTACCCTATAGACCAACGATCTAAAGTTGCTCCTAGAACAGGTTATTTCAAATCTAACGGGAGTGGTATAACTTTACTTGGGGAAAGCGGTGTCGGAAAAAGTTGTATGCTAGAGCAGATTTTAAATTGTTTTCCAGAAGTTATTGAGCATCGTAAATACCAAGGTGAGCCTTTATATATTAAGCAAGTAGTATGGGCTAAAGTAGATTGCCCAGAAAATTCGAGTATCAGAGCCCTTTGTCTTAAGATTTTATCGGAAATTGATAGAAAGCTTGGAGGAGAAGAGACTAAGCCAGAAAAAACGAGTGATCTACTTGTTAAGCAAATTGAAGCTAAAATAAAGTCTAGCTTTTTAGGTGTCATAATAATAGATGAAATGCAGCATTTAAATTTGGCAAAAGCTGGAGGCGAAGATAAATTTCTGGGGTTTCTTCATAATCTTATGAATGAATTGGGAGTTCCCATTCTTCTGTGTGCAAACCCTCCCTTTGACAAGTTATTAGGGAAAACTCTAAAGACAGCAAGGCGTGCAGAAAGTCAAGCTTCTTTTACTATGGACTTGATGAAGAATGATGAGGAGTGGAGCATGTTTATTGAAGAACTTTGGGTGTTGCAATGGACAAAGGAAAAAACTCCTTTAACTAAATCTCTTAGTGACAAATTATATGATCTATCTATTGGTAATATGGATCTGGCTGTAAGAATTTATAGGGAATCTCAGCGTTTAGTAATTGGTTCAGATAACGAGTCTATAACGGAATATGTCCTGGAGTATGCAGCAAAGAAAGCTATAAATTTCTCCAAAAAATCTGTAGATGAAGCAAGGATAAATAGGCTTGAAAAATTTCGGCGTATCAGAAGGGAAAAGAGTAATAATAGGTCTAAGGTCGAAACTAGTGAAATTTCATTTAAATCTATAGATACTTCGACATCAGAAGTTATGATTATCCCTGGAGATTTAAATCGCCCCCAGCACCATGAGTTTCATCAGAAGCTATCTTACTTACAATCTATTGGTGACTTAAATGAACTTATTAAAGATCCAGACTTGATAAGGCGAGCATCTATTTCAGAGAATCCTGAAGCTGAGTTAAAAAAAATGGGAGTTTTATTTAAAAATCCGATCAAGCATCTATCCTCAAAGTAAGTTTCACCCCATATGTGGCAATATGCTCCTGCCCAAAGCTTTTCCTGATGAACTTTTCTTTAGTCGAGTTATTCGCTTTGCTACTATTTCTGGATTAAAGGGTAAAGAGTTTAATAAAATATATCTTGCTGAGGAGAGGGCCTCCATACACCCCTTTTTGACATCGAATCTAAAAAAACTTTCAGCCCTTACAGATGATGAACCGTACGAAATTTTATTTGGTCAGACATTGGCTCCAATATATATATTTTATTTGCCTAAGTACTCAAATAACATAATAAAATTTATGTTGAGTAATGATAGCGCGAGATCAATAAGGGAAAGTCAGCTCCCATCATTTGGTGCAGGTTCTTCGCTATGCTTGAAATGGTGTCAAGAGTGCGCCTGTAGCGATATAAATCAATATGGAGTTGCTTATTGGCATAGATCGCATCAAATCCCTGGAGTCTCTTCTTGTGGTATACATCCAGTTCTCTTAGAGAGAATTGACTTACATAATCGTCAACGAATTAGCCTTGGGATGTTACCATCAGTAACCTGCCGTGCTAAAGAAGCATCTAGTGTTGAATATAAAGTAGGTAAGTTTGGATATGATCTTTTAAGAAAGATCAAATGGCCTATTCCGTTAATAGATATTTCTTCAAAATATCGCTATAAATTGCAAAGTATGGGCCTGGTAACGAATAGTGGCCGTATTAGGCGTCTAAAATTAATGCAAAATTTTTATGTATTTTCACAAAACTATCGACCATTTTATAATAGCTCGCTCCCCAAATCGTCTGAAGACTTCAGATATATTTCTCAACTTTTAGTCCCAGGAGAAAACCATAATCCCTTCCAGCATATTTTTTTCTCAAGCTGGCTTTTTTCTACCTTCCAGCAATTATTAGAGGGTCATAATAGTGTAGAGTTTGAGTTTAAGACCCGTAAAAAGGAATTTGCTAAGAGGACGAAAAGGAGGGAGAGGAAATGTGTTGAGCTTCTACGAAGCAGGTCGCTTAACGAAACTTCTAAAATTACAGGAAGAAGTAGAACTTATCTGAAAAGACTTGCAGCGCTCCACAATATCCCCTTGAATCTTAAGCCGCGAAAAATATCTAAGGCCTGTATAGATGAAATTATTCGCCTAGGGTATACAAGGATGAACCGGCATCGAATAGCTACAATCTGCAAAATTGGTGTAGGATCAGTAGAGCAAGTTATCTCAACTCACCCTGAACTAGTAACTTATCGTAAACGATGCCATATGGAGTCAATGCGACGTCGCTATAGACTAAAAATTCTTAAATATTACAAATTACACCCTAAAGCAATTCGTAAAGATATTAAGTTTCACTGTAATAAAGCCTTTTATTGGTTGTATTTATATGATCGTGAGTGGCTAGAGGTTGCTCTACCTAAACCTCTAAAGGCTAAAGGGAGGTATCCTAAAAAATAGAGGAAATATTTATTCATTGAGAGGTGCAGGGAGGCCTAAGGGATGTTTATAACCATACTTCTTGCGGAACTCATACCTTTGTATATTTAGCCAAGTAATGGTGCACCTTTTTGTAAAATCAATATAGTTATTGCTGTTAATTACCATTCTTGAATGATCGCTTTCACGAGAACTAGCTATAACGCCTGAAATTGAACAATCAGTGAAAGAATCTATATTCCATCGGGCACAAGATGCGCAGGTTTCTTTTTTATCTTTAAGTACAGGGAACTCCATTCCCCATTGTCTAACTTTTATAATTTCAAGATCTTCTTTTTCGAAGTTTTTAATGTTTTTGTAGTTTGATTTTAATTCTTTGCTGTACACATCATAAAAGCTCAATAGACAATACCTCTTTAATCTTGCTCTTAAGAGGTTTAGGTCGCCCGTGGGTTCTGCTAGTCTCCTATCAGAAAACCTTTCAATGTAATCTTTCTGATAGGATAAAGTCTGAACAAAATATTTTATGTAGCTTAATTTTGCACAGGGAGAAAAATAAAGTTTCCACTTCTTTATGGGGTCCAGATAATATTTATTGCTGTCTACTTCTGAAGTTAAGTGTTTTATTGAGTTGGATACTTTCTCCCAGTTAGCCGATAAAACACTTAAAATCACGTTTTTAATTTTGTTTTTTACTGAAGGAGTTCTTTTGATTTGCCATAACGGACAGTTATGCTTTTCGCAATATGATATATATAACCACTTGCTTTCGAAAAACGCATGACCCTGATTTGCAAGTTTTTCTTCAATACACTTTTTACAAAACTTAATAGGTATTCGTTTTCCAGTAAATTGCCCATGAGAGTAGTTAAGAATTTGTGGGAAGCCTTTAAAATGTGTAAATCTATTTCTGCTAAAAGTGTCCTCTGTTCCGATAGAGTAAGTAGAGTCAAAAATATCAATCAGTACTTTCTCGGGATAAAAAGTGAAATATTTTTTGGCTGTATCCGGAATTGAAGGGTACTCTCTCCATCCACCCCCGCCAGCTATTAAGCTATTTATATTCCGAAACCCAGCTTTTATAAAAACTCTTAATATAAAGGAATGGATGGATTCATCCGGCTGTTGCAATGCTCTAAGCATGGTTATACCATATTGTCAATATAGAAATATTGTGTGGATTGTAGTTTCTCTATCTAGCTTGCTGATAAGTTTTTTCTGAGAGCTATAGAGTTTCATAAATATACACACATATATTTTGAAATGCCTATTATTTTTTATGAATACCTACTGACATACCAAGAAATCTAATATTTAATAATTAAAAGTACTTAAAGGACATGTTATTGTTTCCATATAGTATATCCCTTGAAAAATTTCCAATACTCTATTGAGCCACGTCAATTGATGTCGGGCTCATTCTCAATATTTCACTCTGTTTATATGTATATTATAATTTTTGTATGCTAATGATTTTTTTCATTTTTAAAAAATACTATAGGGTTTAGCATGGTTTTTCAGAATTGCTTCAATGGTATTAAGCGCCTGCTGATTGTAGATCTTGAGGCAACTTGTTGGAATGATCGCCCACTATCTGTTGGGGTAATGGAGGTCATTGAATTCGGACTTGTACTGACTACTTTGGATGGTGACATCTTAGCTAGTCATAGTCAATTTGTTAGACCAGTGATTAATCCGAAACTTAGTAAGTTTTGCAGTGAGCTTACAGGTATCAAAAATAGCATGGTGGCTAGTGCGCCTGATTTTAGAGAAAGCACGAGTCTCCTTAACCTATGGTTATCTCATTATGAGTATCAAGCCTGGGCTAGCTGGGGGGAATACGATTGGAAGCAGATCAAAGTAGAGCTGACACGGCACGGTTGCGCGCCAGATTTTTTTGCTAAACCGCATATCAACCTGAAAGCAGTATGGCAAGAAAAGACAGGTAAGAAGCGTCGTTCAGGACTTGGATCTGCTCTACAGTCTCTCGGTATTGTCTTTGAAGGTCAGCAGCATCGCGGTGTGGATGATGCACGTAATATTTCGAGAATACTTCCTTACTTGACTATTTAAAAAATGTATCGTTGGTTTGATTCGAATAGGTGATGTACTTATTATAAATATAATTTTGATTGTATAAGAGGCTTAACCTCTGCCTTTCATGTCATAGAAATTTGTGTCATCTATTCATAGATGGCTATTGTATTTTATGACTCTTAATCTTTTATTGCGGGAAGATCAAGAGTACTCGATTTAATATTATTTAGATACTCCACTTTGATTGGTTGTTGATATGAAAGTTAAATTAGTTTATATGATTATGTAACCCTGGGTTTGTTTAAAAAGATTGTTTTATATTTTCTGGGATTCATTAGGGATATCGTATCTAAAGGAAATGATGCCCACCATATCTCCTATAGTGGCAGTTAAGTTACATATTTAGATCTCAAACTAGAGCTAGAGTTGGTATACTTTATCAGCTTAATTCTAAGGTATTACATTTACCTAAGCCCTTTGCTCGAATCCGTTTAACATTGATATTTATTAAATGACGGATCACGAAGCGAAATAGTAATTTCTTAATGCCAGTTAAATTACTTCCATAGAGCAGATAAAAATCATCAGGTTGCGTATAAACTCCGAAATCGTCTGCGATACCTTCTTTCTGTATAAATGTATCTTTATCCTCCCAGTCAATGGGTGGGTTTTGTAGGCATTTTGTGGCAATACCATAGCCTTTAAACTCAGAGCATTGGTTACGAAACCCTTCTTGGACTTTGTTCAGGTATGGGCGGTCGATAATATATCCTTCAAGGTTGATCCACCTATCATTTGAATATACTTCCACCCAGCTGTGGATAATTCGTTCAGGTACGATATAGAATAGATAACTAGGTATAGCACCTTTCTGAAGGTCTTTAAAAATAGTAAATCCATGAATGCGTGTAGGAATGCCAACAGCGCGAAGCAAAGCCATTAGCAATGTTCCTTTAGTGTTACATTGTCCGTACCCGTCTTTCAGTACCCTGCTAGCTGGAATACGATCATCACTATTGTAACCAAATAAAATATCATCACGAACAAACTTATAGATGGCACCAATGGCGTCATACTGAGATAGCTTACGCCATTTCTTATTTTCAATTAACATCTGAATGGTTTTATTCTCAAAGTCAAGCATAGGGGTTTCTGATAAGTATTCACGAGTAAGTGTCTTCATTCATTTGTTCTCCAAGGTAAGTTATAATGTGGGCATATTTAAACTCTGCCCTCTCGTATAATTGAATAAACTTCCTAAGACTTCACGAAAGCTCTCTTATCAAAATCATTCCTAAATGAATGTCGCATAGACTTTTATTTGGGTCGCTTATTCAAAGTTAACCCCCCACTTTCACGCAAGGTTAACGGTAGCTAAAAGAAATCGAATTTATCCAATGACTTTAACATTAGTATTATGGTCTCGCATCCTGATTAATTGAAGAATATAGCCCTTCTAAAGCTCTACCTTACCAACTAAAATTCCGTAGACTATGGGGCTGATAGACCCCTTACTAGTGTAAGTGTCACTATCTGTAAGTCGAGCCTTCTAGAGGCTGACTCCTCACTTGGATAGAAGGTGTGACCAAATAGATACTTTAGGATTAATGATAACTTTAAGGCAGTGAGCTTAGTTGAGGCATTTGGATTTACTTGCTAAAATCGCAGTCAGTAGATTCTGGTCTCCCTGTAACCTTTATGAATGTAGTTCGACTATCATTTTTGTTGATTGTACTTATGGTCTTTCAGACCGCAGGTGCATTCTATGATAGCCATGAAGAAGTTCAGGAGGTAACGAATCACCTGTCTCTACATCATGATGAAGATCTGCTCGGAAATTTACCGTTTCAACCGGACAGTTCCTTTTCTGATTTAAGTTTACAGGCCCCCTCCAGTGGGGATGAGACTGACCAATCTTCACTTCTTCTGGATTTATGTAATCACTGCTGTCATTGCCATGGAAGTACGTGTACCGTTCTGGTAGGTCAATCACTACACTCTACTCTGAACGGAATCGTGAATTATCGAGAATTCGGCAATACACGTGTTCCCAGTGGTTATTTTACGCCTCTACTCCGCCCACCTATAACCCAAGTCTGATTGCTCCAATACCGCGCGAGTAAGGAGAGCTACTAGGCCCCTTGCGCGAATAAAAACTGACTTGGGAGATACCCATGGATTTTTACTGCACGCTCACTGAGAGTGTGATTCGTCGTCGTGCCATATTCCAGTTGATGGTGGCGATAATGTATTTAGCTGCGCAATCAGTATCCGCGCAGGAGGGGGATTTACTGACATTACCGGATGCGATTGAGCTGACGCTCGCACAGAATCCGGAGCTTGCGGTATTCCCATTACAGAGAAGAGGTCTAGATGGTGCTGAAGAGACAGCAGCACTTAGGCCTGCGTTAAGCCTAGGAGGTGAGGCTCAATACAAGAACTTTGGTGATGGTGGCTCCAATAATGCGCCAGATCCCGAGGATGATGCCGACAATGAGCTTGAATTGACGGTAACTTTATCGTCCGTAATTGAGCTAGGGGATAAACGTAGAGCTCGAATAGATGTAGTCAATGCCCAGCGTAATTTACTGATCGCGGATGAGCAAGCTAAGGCGCTAGATCTTCTGGCAGAAGTTATCCGTCGCTATGCTCAGGTTCTTGCTGCCCAGGAATTAGTCGTATTGGCTGGAGAGAAGGTATTACTCGCACGTGAAACGCTAAGCGCTGTTAGCGCCAGAGTCAGCGCTGCTGCTAGCCCGGTTTCTGAACGCCTACGAGCGGAGTCCGCCCTGGAAAAAGCAAACCTCGCTAAGCAGACGGATGAGAGCATGCTAGTGTACTACAGGCATGCCTTATCGGCTCTGTGGGGACAGCCGAGTATAGATTATCGAGTAGACTCCAGTGAGCTCTATCGTTTTGAGCCCGGAGCTAGTTTTGACGAACTTTATGCGCGTGCACAGGAAAACCCAGCTATAGCGCGCTTTGCTTCCGAAGACCGTCTTAGAGCCTCACAGCTTCGCCTCACCCAGTCCAACTCTAAGCCTGATGTCGGGTGGTTTGCAGGTCTTCTCGTGAATCGGGCTGTTGACGAAACTACTGCTTTAGCTGGTTTCGAAGTTCCACTCTTTACTGCAAAACGCAATCGTGGTGCCGAGCTAACAGCAATGACTGAGTTGGATGAGGTTATGCTCCGTCGCGAGGCGGCATTACTAAAACTTTATCCTCAGCTATTTCTTGCCGTTACCAGTCGCGAACTGGCCTTGGCTACTGTCTCCAGTTTGCAGGATTCTGTAATCCCTAAGCTTCGCGAGGCATTGGCTGAAGTAGATCGTGCCTATCGTCGTGGCCGGAGTTCTTATCTTGACTTAATTGTTGCTCGGGAAGAGTTACTTGATGCTGAACGTGCACGAATCGAAGCAGCGCGGTCTGTACTTCTTTTCGGCGCTGAGATTGAGCAGCTTACAGCAGGGCCTTTAGGTTCCGAGAGTGTAGGAAACGGAAAATAATTTTGGATTTAGATATGAGCAGATTAAGTAAAGTAATTCGCCTGGCAATATTATCCATATTCCTCATTTTCTCTGGATTTTGGATTGCAAGCCTGGGTCATGCAAATGGTGGTTATGATGAACATGTTAAGCAAGTTGAGGAGCCGGGCTCCAATAATAGCCATGATGAGCATGATGAACGGGAAGAGAAGAAATTCTCTAGTCATGGACATAATGATAACCATGGCGGACATGAAGACCATCGGGAGGAAAAGGGCCCCAATGGTGGCCGTTTACTGACTGAGGGGGATCTAACGGCTGAGTTGCTTATTTATGAAAGTGGTGTAAAGCCAGAGTTTCGAGCCTGGATTTCTCTGAATGGTAAACCTTTAGAGAATGCTCGTGTTTCCGTAGAGCTTGAAAGACTTGGCGGAAAAGTGGATCAAATACCCTTTGCCTGGGAGGATAGTGTTGGGTATTACCGCGGTGAAGGCGTAGTAAAGGAACCTCACTCCTTTGATGTTGCCGTTTCTGTTTTTTACAACGGGGAGCGCACAAGTTGGGATTATGAGTCCCATGAAGGTCGAGTGCAGATCTCTGAACAAATGGCAAAAAAGGCAGGCATTAAAACTGCAATTGCTGCTCCAGGTATAATTAAAGAAAGCGTTACCTTATATGGTAAAACTGCGATAGATCATCGTAACCTCAGTCATGTGCGTGCACGTTACCCAGGAACCGTAATCACTGTTAATAAAACGCTTGGCGATTTGGTAGCGAAAGGGGAAGAGCTTGCTACTATCGAATCCAATGACAGCTTGCAAATTTATCCACTGGTCGCTCCTATTAGCGGTCAGATAATTGATAAGCAAGCCAGCCAAGGTGAATTCAGTGGCGAACGGGTACTGTTTACCATAGCTAACTACGACCAGCTGTGGGCTGAGTTGCAAGTATTTCCGATGCGTCGCGATCAGATCAAATTAGGCCAACAGGTTTCAATTACAGCTGGTGACCGTTCTTTTGACTCAACTATCACCAGCCTTGCTCCGAGCAGTAATGGTCAGCCCTTCGCGATTGCAAGAGCGGTGATTGAAAACCCCAATGAACTCTGGACTACCGATCTAATGGTCCAAGGCCAAGTAGTAACCAATGAAAAATCTGTGCCTTTAGTGGTCGAGAATCGTGCGCTACAACCTTTCCGCGATTGGACGGTGGTATTTATCAAAGTGGGAGAAACCTATGAAATTCGTCCACTTAAACTGGGCCGTAGCGACGGCACTGTTACCGAAGTGTTGAGTGGTCTCAATGTGGGTGATCGCTATGTCACCGAGAACAGCTACCTGATCAAAGCGGATATTGAAAAGTCCGGCGCTGAACATAGCCATTAAATGAGGCCAGAAGATGATTGAAAGTATACTGCGCTTTTCAATTGAGCGGCGCTACTTTGTACTGTCCCTGATCTTTGTATTGGTGGGCCTGGGGGTTTGGAGTTATCAGAGACTTCCAATTGATGCGGTTCCAGATATCACCAATGTTCAGGTACAGATTAATACCGAGGCTCCTGGTTATTCACCTTTAGAGGCGGAGCAGCGGATTACTTACATTGTGGAGGCGGCACTCGCGGGCTTGCCTAATTTAGAATATACCCGTTCGCTCTCTCGCTACGGTTTGTCCCAAGTCACTGTTGTTTTTAAAGAGGGTACAGATCTCTATTTTGCTCGGAACTTAATTAATAGCCGTCTCAGTAGTATTAAAAGTCATTTGCCTCCGGAGTTAGAGCCTGAAATGGGTCCTATTGCTACCGGACTCGGTGAGATTTTTATGTATACCGTGGAGGCTCTGCCTGGCGCCACCCAGCCCAATGGGCAGCCTTACGACGCTACTTCACTGAGGGAAATTCAAGATTGGATTATAAAACCGCAATTATCCTTAGTCCCCGGAGTTACTGAAGTTAATACCATCGGTGGCTATAACAAGCAGTATCACGTAACACCTGAACCCCGGCAGATGCTTAACTTTGGCGTATCCATGGAAGATATCGCCCTAGCGCTGCGTCGCAATAACGAAAGTCGCGGCGCTGGTTATTTGGAGGAGAATGGACGGCAACTTCTAGTGCGCTCACCTGGGCAGTTGCGAAATATTGCCGAAATTGAGGATGTGGTAATTACCAGTCGCGCCGGGGTGCCGGTTAAAATTTCGGATGTGGCCGAAGTGGCTATTGGAAAAGAGCTTCGCACCGGTGCAGCCACTCGCGATGGTGAAGAGACCGTATTGGGTACAGCCATGATGCTGGTCGGGGAAAACTCCCGGGAGGTAGCTCGAAGTGTGGCGGAAGCCTTAGAGCGAATAAAATCAACCGTGCCAGAAGGTATTAAGGTAGAGGCGGTTTACGATCGGACCACTCTGGTAGATAAAGCTATCGCTACAGTGCAAAAAAACCTTGTTGAGGGTGCGCTGCTGGTTATCGTGGTATTGTTCTTGTTGCTGGGAAATATTCGAGCTGCCTTTATTACTGCAGCAGTAATCCCGCTTTCCATGCTTGCGACCATTTTCGGCATGGTGCAAACGGGTGTTTCCGCCAACCTGATGAGTCTCGGAGCTCTTGACTTTGGCCTGATTGTCGATGGGGCCGTGATAATTGTGGAGAACGCGATTCGCCGACTTGCAGAAGCCCAGCATCGCAAGGGAGGCAAGCTGCCCCTACAAGAGCGTTTGGAGCTAGTATTCCAAGCTACCAACGAAGTGATTCGCCCAAGTTTGTTTGGTGTTTTGATCATTACCGTGGTGTATATCCCCCTATTTTCGCTTACAGGTGTGGAAGGGAAGATGTTCCACCCCATGGCTGCCACTGTAGTGATGGCATTACTCGCTGCATTGGTGCTTTCTTTAACCGTTGTGCCTGCAGCAGTTGCCGTTTTCCTGACAGGTAAAATCAGTGAAAAAGAAAACAAAGTTATTGTTGCGACCAAATCTTTATATAAACCATTGTTGATTGCTGCAATGAAAGTGCGGTGGTTAGTACTTTCTGGGGCTCTTGCATTAGTACTGTTCTGCAGCTGGCTTGCAACAACACTGGGCTCTGAATTTATTCCTCAGCTCAATGAGGGTGATATCGCACTACACGCCCTGCGTATTCCTGGTACTGGTTTAGAGCAATCTGTAGAAATGCAAAGCTTGTTGGAGCAGCGTATTAAGGAGTTTCCCCAGGTAGATAAAGTATTCGCAAAAATTGGTACACCAGAAGTAGCAACAGACCCAATGCCGCCAAATGTAGCCGACAACTTTGTGATTCTGAAACCACGTGACCAATGGCCTGATCCGAAATTGCCCCAGGAACAATTGGTTGCTGAAATCGAAAAAGCTGTGCGTCAGTTACCGGGAAATAACTACGAGTTCACCCAACCAATCCAAATGCGTTTTAATGAACTAATTTCCGGTGTACGTGCAGACCTAGGTATTAAAGTATTCGGTGATGATCTGGATCAGCTGGTGGCTTCTTCAAATGAAATTCTCGGTGTGTTAAATGGAATTGAGGGTGTTGCTGATGCTCGTGTAGAACAAGTGGAAGGTCTACCGATTCTATCAATAGTGCCAAAGAGAGTCGCACTCGCCCGCTATGGAATAGATCTGCAAACCTTGCAAAATTTGGTTTCAACGGCTATTGGAGGGGAAGAGGCTGGACTGATTTACGAAGGCGATCGCCGTTTTCATCTGGTAGTGCGTCTGCCGGAAGGCTTACGACGAGACTATGAGAACCTTGGGGATTTACCTGTTCCGTTACCCACTGATAGCCAATTAGGTAGCTATGTGCCCTTGTCAGAAGTTGCTAACTTGGAAATGACCCCTGCCCCCAACCAGATTAGCCGGGAAAATGGTAAGCGCCGTGTTGTGGTAACGGCCAACGTCCGTGACCGTGATTTGGGTTCCTTTGTTGAAGAGGCGAAGGGTCGTATTGATCAGCAGGTCTCTTTGCCTGCAGGTTATTGGCTAGTATACGGCGGCACTTTCGAGCAATTGGAGTCCGCCAGTACTCGCCTCTCGATAGTGGTTCCACTGACACTATTGGTAATTCTGGGGCTTCTGGTGATGGCCTTTGGTTCATTCAAGGATGCCTTAATTATTTTCAGTGGAGTACCCCTCGCGCTTACTGGAGGTGTCTTGTTCCTATGGTTGCGCGATATGCCTTTATCTATTTCTGCCGGAGTAGGATTTATTGCACTATCTGGTGTGGCGGTGTTAAACGGTTTGGTAATGCTCTCCTTCATTCGACAACTTCGACAGCAAGGTGGTGAGTTGCTCACATCTATTATCGATGGCGCTATGATCCGCCTGCGTCCAGTATTGATGACTGCGTTGGTTGCGAGTCTCGGTTTTGTTCCTATGGCTTTGAATGTAGGCACTGGAGCAGAGGTTCAAAGACCACTAGCTACGGTGGTGATTGGAGGCATAATTTCTTCTACTCTCCTAACCTTGTTTGTACTGCCATTGCTTTATCGGATAGTGCATGGAAGAGAGGGTATATTAAAAATAAAAACATAATTTACGATGCTCACCTTTGCCTATATTTAGGTAGGGGTGGGCAAAATTTTAATAAAAATATTTAAGTGTGCGCTGGTTCATTTTTGAGTATGAAAGAGATGGATACGTTTGATATTTACATTAGATAAGTAGAAAATAATAGATGTTTCTATTGTCTCAATAGAGTGACGGGGTTTTAGTGTGTAGGTTTAGTATGGGTTTACTGCTTGCAGATTTTTATTCTGGTTCAAAGGCAGCCTTTATAGATCCTAAATAGAGTGGACAGAAGTGCTGGTGCCCTTGATTTCTGATTTTAGTGAATTGTAATTTTACTTCTCATGAAGTTGACTTATAAATATGATCTGAGTTTTTTAAAAAAGACAGGAACTAGCCTTGAGCGAGACTTTGAAGTAAGTAATTGTTGATATTTAAAGCATAAATATCCCTAAGTGGAGTTCTGTTTAGAGAGGGCGTGAATATGTCTGAATGTGGTTGCGGTTTAGAGCAAGCAGATAAATTAGAGAGAAGCACTTTAATGGTGCTGCTAGTGATCAACGCAATTATGTTTGTGCTTGAATTAACTCTTGGATGGTTTGCTCAGTCAACAGGATTGATTGCAGACTCTCTGGATATGTTAGCTGATGCTGCTGTGTATGGGATTTCTTTATTTGTTGTAGGTAGAGGGGTTATATATCAAGCAAAGGCAGCTAATGTCAGTGGAATAATTCAAATTATATTGGGGTTGTGGGTGTTGTATGAGATTTGTAGGAGATCGCTTTTTGGCAGTGAGCCAGAAAGTATACTGATGATATCAATAGGGGCCTCTGCCTTGTTAGCAAATGTTGTTTGCCTCCTAATAATATCTAAGTATAGGGAAGGAGGGGTACATATGAGAGCTGCTTGGATTTTTTCAGCCAATGATGTTGTAGCAAATTTAGGAGTGATTATGTCAGGTCTACTAGTCGCGGTAATCGATAGTCGTTTCCCTGATCTTGCTATAGGCTTAATAATTTCAGCTGTTGTTATTCGAGGTGGTTTTTTGATTCTTAAAGAGGCGAGAGAGTCCACTCGAAAAGCCAAAATATCCTAAGTGACCTTAAGGTTTTAATAGTAATGAGTGATATCAGCTTCTTAGTGGCTTGTCTAAAATAGTTTGTAGATCAATGGAAGTCTTACCTGAAGATGCTTGTCACTAATTTATGAGAGCAAAAGATGCAGTGATCCCTTAAGGCTTGAGTTGGCGAACTTATGAGTGCTTTTCTCTCATAGAGCAGTTTTGTGTATCCATTTTAGTGCGTTATGACATGACGCACTTTTTTCACTTTTGACCTAGATGGTCTAGGCAGAAATTTTTTTATTATATACTGCCGAATATTCCCTTACAGCCTCCAAAGGACCTAGTCAAAGTATTGTTGGTGTTGAATATCTTTCATTTGGGTATAGAAGCCTAAGAAATCCTCAAGTGTTTTTTCATAGCTCTAAATCTTTAGTCGACTATAACTAAAAATTGATACGTACCTTCTGTTGAAAAGAATATTGAGCCGCGGCATTAATGTCTACTAAGTGAGCTTCCTCGCAAAGTATGGTGCAATGCTTTAGATCGGTGATTTGATCTATATCTCTTCAGTCTTAAAGCAGTATGACAAATAGTTGTCGAGCAGCTGTTTCATCGAGTTAGATGTTTCAGAAAGTTCTCTGTCGCTCATATTCTATAGGTAATATTGGTAATGATAACGATTTTCAATTAAGTGTGTGGTTCTGTGCCTGTAAAAATTTATACTCTTCATAACTTCCGGCCTAGTGGATACTTTTGGTGGGAAAGTTGAGTTTAATAATTTAACCCTAAGTTAGGGCGAAGTATGGGGCTTAAATGGGGGGCTCGGAGCTGCTAGAAAGGTGCTCTGTTTCTATAGATACTAAATATCGCCATTGTTAGATGAAATAAGAGAATGTTACGTAGGTTGCGTGTGCCGTATGCTCTCTCATTTTGCAAAGTGCTCCTAAAGTTAGCTAGAAATCAGCTCTTATCCTCAGTCATATCTGCGAGATTTGGTATGCGCTTTATATGTGAAGCCGATTTTGTAGTGCTTCTGTAAACTGGCCAGCAAAGATAATGCTTTTCAGTTCATCTACGAATGTAGATAAATCTATCCCCGGTGCTCAGCTTTCAGCATTTTTAGTTTGGTGGATGCTTCTAAAGTGCCAGCTAAATAGCTATTTCCCTACGGTAATAAAATGTGTAAGCACGATTGGGTATTTCTGAGGGATGTCTAAAGCGGTATTCTGGTTTTTTGTGTGTTGAAAATGGCCATTGCTTCTGTGGTTTTAATTGTGCAATAGGGAATCTCGCAATGATAATGCGGATGATTTTTTGTTAATAGTTAAAAAATAAAGAGTAATAAATAGATTATCATGGACG
Organism: Microbulbifer sp. ABH2_005; assembly: GCF_056160005.1. Classification (NCBI taxonomy): domain Bacteria; kingdom Pseudomonadati; phylum Pseudomonadota; class Gammaproteobacteria; order Cellvibrionales; family Microbulbiferaceae; genus Microbulbifer; species Microbulbifer sp. ABH2_005. Next base: position 991,441 of record NZ_JBSWWI010000001.1, read on the forward strand.
AATTTCATAAATTAGACTGAGTTTTGTATTTTAGTCATGAGAATTAATGGCGTTTAGTTGGTGCAGGTAAAAGAAAAGGAGGTGGAAGTACAGTTGCGCCTTACTTGGTACTATTCTCCTTAAAGTGGATTGTTGTAATAAAAAAATATCCAATAAATTACTTTGGGTTGCGGGGCGTATTGTTAATTGTGGTGTGGTTTATGTGAATGTGATGTGTCAATCTTTACTTAAAAATACGAATTTTCTGCTGAAAAATAGCAGGGAGATTAAAGATTGAGGAAAAACGACAGTGTACGCTTGAATGTTTGTGCGAATTTACGCTACCCCTAAGATGGAATTAATTCCAGTAAGCTTGTCATCAAATAGTTTATATTTGTTAATTGACTGGTCACAATATGTTACCAAAATATAAGCTGTGATTTGCTGTAATTGGCGGCAAGGAGCTTTCTTGGGTTTCCCGTTGGGAGTCGGAGTTAGGTGTGAGTGCAAGCTTCAATAGTAAAAAAAATACGCATAAAACCTGTTCGTTTTGTTGTGAGCTCATGATCGCAGGATGATTTTCATGTGATTGGCGGACCGATTGTTCTGGCTAATTTTTAGAGGTAATTTGAAGGGGTAAGATTGTAAGCGGGTGTAAGTGAGATGGGCTGGTCATGTAGCAAAAAAAAACCATACTGCGCGGCAAGAAAAATAAAAAAATAAAGAAAATTACTTTGAAGTGATTGTTAAAATTTCTAATGTGTTTAATATTTCTCTCGGAAAATAATAAATAGAATCGATGAGTAGAGACTCTTGATGGTGGTCAAAGATTTACCCGGCAGATTTACCCGGCAGATTTACCCGGCAGATTTACCCGGCAGATTTACCCGGCAGATTTACTCGGCAGGTTTACCCGGCAGGTTTACCCGGCAGGTTTACCCGGCAGGTTTACCCGGCAGGTTTACCCGGCATGATTCCCGGACGGGTGGTCTTTCAGTCGAGTTCTAAATTCTCTGATGTTTAAACCATTCTTAATTCAAGCTTTGAGGTTTTTGTTAAGTTTTTTGATATATATCAGCTTGATTAAAACAGTAAAAAAATAGCCTAAATGCCTCCGCATAGACGATTGAGGCCGTGTCTTATTTGACTTTAAAAACGGAGATTGAAATGTCGATACAGTTACAAAACATACTCAAGGAAAACGGGTTAGACCCTTTAAAGGTGGCACTGTCATCTGTGGCGGAACTCTATTCGATGACAGAGGATAACTTACTGGATTTCAAGACAGGCTTGATCCATGAGGCATTCGCTTATCACTATGAGAACAATGCTTTTTTCCGCTCCGCTTGCGATAGCAAAGGAGTGACACCGGATATGATCTCAACTCCAGCTGACCTGATCAAAATACCTCTGATTCCCATTGAGCTTTTTAAATCAAACGATAGCCATAAGTTACTTTCAGTCAGCCTACGTGATGTAGAGCTAGAAATGCGAAGCACAGGTACCTCTGGTATTCCCAGCGTTTCGCGCCGCTGCGCAGACACCGTTGACAATGCGGTGCTGGGGATTTACTCGATGTATCGCGAATTCCTAAAGATCTCCAAAGGTGCCGGCCTTTATCTTTGCCCCTCAACCGAGGAAATTCCTGAAATGGGCATGATCAAGGCGCTCAATATGCTCGCAGGTCTACTGGACACTCATAGATTCATGGTTCGGCAAGAATCTTTTAAGCCCGAAGAGGCCTTAGAACAGCTTGAGGATTGGAATGATAAATTCAGTCGCCATTTGATTGGTCCTCCATTCCTGATCAATCGTTTTATCAGCTACCTCAAAGCTACCAACACCCGAATTAAACTCGATAAGAGTAGTTACATCATCACTCTTGGGGGGTGGAAGCGCTTCTCAGGCCAGATGTTGTCACGTGCAGAATTCAACAGTGAATGTATCGAGTACTTGGGCGTTGAAGAGAGCCAGATCCGTGATATCTACGCCTTGGTTGAATCCAATGTCATTGCTATTGACGATGAGTATGGAATCAAGCATGTCTCCCCCTTCGTTCATTTCTCGGTAAGAGACCCCAAACAACTAGATCGAGAGGTCGAACCGGGCCAGACCGGCCAATTGGCAATTCTTGACCCTCTCGCACGTTCGACGCCTGGTTTCATGCTTACTGAGGACTTGGTGCGACTGTTGCCTGAAGCGAGTCGTTCGGGAAGAAGTGGTCAACGCATGCAGTATGTAATGCGCCTACCTGAGTCAAAAGAATTTGGTTGCTGTGCGGTTAATTTAGATAAGCGGCTTGAAGATTTGGACGCAGAGCAGGCTGCTAGCGGCAGTTGTCCAGTCGTCGCCTAATTACAGCTGTCCAAGATGGAGCTACAACATGTACAACGACATCATCATTGACAACTTTTCCGACCCGGCTCATGTCGGTGATATCAACGAACCCAATTACGAATATGAAATTGGCAATCCAGTATGTGGAGATCGGATTCGCGTTCAGATCAACATCACCAATGGACTGATTGACAGTGCTCGCTTTAGAGCTTGGGGTTGCGCTACTTCGGTGGCGACGGCCAACATTTTCTGTGCCTCGCTTGAGGGGTTGGCACCGGAACAGCTTGCCGGGAGAACAAGTAGCGAAATAGAAGGCATGCTTGGTGAACTAGAGCCATCACAACACCATTGTGTTGAGATTTTGCAGCAGCTTCATCATAGGTTGCTGAGCTTAGTTGGCAAAGATTGTCGGGAGGTGATGCCATGACAAATGCTCACTCGATTGAGGGTTACTTCGACTACAACGCCACAACCCCGGTGTCGGAGGCTGTAGCTACGGCTATGTCCTCTGCGCTTCGGCTCTTTGCTAATCCATCTGGGCGTACGCTTCCTTCGACCAGTAATCGTGAGCTAATCCAGCGAGCAAAGACCCATGTCGCTAGCCTACTGGGTACCGCGCCGGAAAAAGTTTTCTTTACCTCCGGCGGTTCTGAAGCCAATAACTGGGCTATTAAAGGAAGCCTGATGAACGACCTGGGTAGGGCCGGCCATATCCTAACCACGGCGATTGAGCACCCTTCAGTTCTAGAAACTATCCGATACTGCGCCCACCAATTCGGATTCGAAGTCACCTGCTTGAAGCCGGGACCGAGCGGCGCCGTCAGTTTTGAGGCTGTCGCTGAAGCTATCCGGCCTGACACCAGGTTGATTTCCATGATGTATGCGAACAATGAAACCGGCGTTATTCAACCTGTGGATCAGGTGGCAAGGCTGACCCGCTCCCGAGGCATTCCGTTCCATGTCGACGCAGTGCAAGCAGTAGGTAAGCGGCCTCTTGATGTCGAGGCATTAGGTGCTGATTTTGTTTCTTTTTCCGCACACAAATTCTATGGTCCCAAGGGTATTGGCGGCCTATATATCCAGAATATAGATCGCATATCTCCCTTGATTCATGGTGGTGGACAAGAGATGGCAATGCGCTCTGGTACCGAGAATTTGGTCGCTATCGCCGGACTCGGTGAGGCTGCTGACGAATGTCGCAGGGAGCTTGAGTACTGGGACCATCACTGTCTGAAGTGCAAACAGCACTTGATCGAACAGCTTGGCAAATCCTCTATCGAAACACATATCAATGGTGCTAGTCATTATGAGGGGGCGATTTCCAATACCTTAAACCTATCGATTCCAGGCATTCGGGGTGAGGCGCTTGCTCTGTTAATGGAAAAGAAAGATGGGATTGTGGTGTCGATTGGCTCTGCATGCAGTAACAACAAGACCCGTCAACTATCGCCTGTATTACAAGGAATGGGGCTAAGTGATGAAGAAATACAAAGTGCGATCAGGATTAGCTTCGGCCGCTTTACCAGCCTTGATGATATAGATCGTTTTGTTGATTCATTGCAGCGGTGCGTGGCACAGCTCAAAAGCATGAGCTTTAAAGGGTGAGGAGTTGGGCTCATGACGGATAAGATTTTTCCAGCTCAGCGCTTCATGGATCAGTTCGCCCGACACGTGGTTAATGAGCCTAGCCGTACCGCCTGCGTATTCCAGCCTCATGGGCCTGATAGTGCTCTATCGCTGAGTTACGGTGAACTGAATCAGCAGGTACTGGAACGGGCCCGACTGTTAGTCGAGCGCGGATATAGAGGCCAGCCGCTTGCTCTGCTTTTCCCTGCTGGTCTTGATTTTGTGGTCAACTTCCTCGCCTGCCTCGCGGCTGGCGTCATTGCTGTACCCCTGAACCTGAGTCGCAATGCTCAGCAATTAGAGCGCACTGTTCGTATTCTTGGTGATGCAAAGACCAAAGCCATTCTGACGACCGCTGAGACTCGTGAACAGCTATTTGAGCAATTAGCAGAATTACCGGCGATTAATTTGGGCGACCAAGCCTGGATTGATGAGCAGCAGGTTGGTGCTGCTAAAGATGTAGAGTTACCTCTTCCGGCTCCAGATGAGTTGGCGTTTGTTCAGTACACCTCAGGCTCTACTGATCTACCCAAAGGTGTAATGGTAAGTCACGCCAACATTATCGATAACCAATTGGCTATCCAGCAGGCGTGTGGCCACAGCGAAGGTGTAATTGCTGGCGGCTGGCTGCCACAGTTCCACGATATGGGACTGATAGGCCATATGCTGCAGCCATTGTTCCTTGGTGGTACCTACGTCTTCATGCCACCGATGAAGTTCGTTCAGCGTCCACGCCGGTGGTTAGAATTGATATCTCACTATCGAATTCATAGCTCTGCTGCACCTAATTTTGGCTATGAGCACTGCATCAAGTTCATAGGTGAGCGAGAGGACCTATCGGGATTAGACCTGAGTTGCTGGAAGGTGGCTTTGAATGGCTCTGAGCCTGTCAGCGCCGACACTATGAGGATATTTGCTGAACGTTTCCAGCCTTACGGTTTTTCCTCTACTGCTTTCTTTCCCTGCTACGGCATGGCTGAAACCACTTTGTTTGTCTCTGGAGGACCGAAAGGCGTAGGCATTGAAACCCTGGCTTTCGATCCCGCAGCATTTGACTCTGGTCGACTGCAATCTACTGGTGAGGGGCGTCAAGTGGTTAGCTGCGGTCGTATCACGCCAAGGATGATTTTGAAGGTTGTTGATCCGGAGAGTGGCCGGCTAGCAGATGAGGATTGTATTGGTGAGATATGGATTAGTGGTGCCTCAATAGCACAAGGTTATCTTAACAACCTTGAGATTAGTAAGCAGCAATTCGGTGCTCGTATATCGCCCTGCGACGGTCATTATTACCTCAAAACCGGGGACATGGGCTTCGTCCGTGACAATAAGTTGTATATCACCGGGCGGATCAAGGAAATGTTAATCCTGCGCGGCCGCAACCTTTATCCATACGATATTGAACGTACCTGTAGTGACCATCCTGATGCGGCAGGCAATAACGGAGCCTCGGTTTTCACTGTGGATAGCAATGGCCAAAACCGACTGGCAGCCATTGTTGAGATTCGCCGCCACGCCTTTCTTAACCGAAACCACGATGAACTCCGACAGGAGCTGCGTGAGGCAGTGATGTTGGCACATGATGTCGCCCTCGACCAGCTCTTGCTGGTCAAGCCTGGCGGTATTCCGAAAACCACCAGCGGCAAAGTTCGTAGGACTGCCTGCAGGGATCTGATTGCAGCCGAAGAGGCGCAGCTCGCATGAACCGTTGATAGGAAATATAAGATGACGAATGAATTTAGAATGAAAAACCTGGTGGAACAGATCACAGATTTTATCGCTGCTAAAACACCAGAATTTTCGATTGATAAGCACAGTGACACCTCTTTCTCAAGTCTAGGTCTAGACTCGGCAGACCATGTCCAGCTATCGACTATGGTGGAGGACCACCTCTCTGTTGACGTCGATCCGACGCTAGCCTTCGACTACCCAACGATTAACGCTCTTGTGGCACATCTCGAAAAGAATTTTTCAAGAACAGCTTTGGAGCGCAGTTGATGTCGCGACTTGATTGCATAGTTATCGGTGGAGGCCAGTTCGGTCTTCACACCGCACGAATGCTGCAGCAGGCTGATCTCAACTACCTTCTGCTTGAACGGGATAGTATTGGCGACGTTTGGCGTAACCGGCTCGAAGGTATGAAGCTATTCACTTCACGTCAATTCTGTGCCCTGCCAGGACTAGCCTTTCCGGGCGATCCTGAGGGCTTCCCGACTACAGTAGAAATAGCTGATTATTTGGTCAGCTATGCAGGCCACTTTGATCTTCAGGTTCGAGAAGGCTGTGAAGTTGTTGGTCTCGATCGCCTTTCGAACGGCAGTTTTCAGGTCGACCTTGCCGACGGCACGTCTCTGCTCGCCACCAGTATCGTCAATGCAACTGGTGCTAATCAGATACCCCAGGTGCCGGCGATAAGTTCCCAACTTGCTGGAGAGGTGCAGCAACTAGACGGTAGTCTCGCCTCAACCGATGTCATTTCTGATGGCCACACTGTTGCCGTTATTGGGGATGGTGCTACTGGGCGTCAGATCGTGGACCGGCTAGCGGGGCGTTGCAATGTGTTTTTGGCCACGGGTTCCCCACGTGGCCTGCCTCCCAACCGTTTGTTCGGACGTGATATTTTTTGGTGGCTTGATCGCTTGCGTATCCTTTCCGCCGATAAGAACAGCCTCATCGCGAAGATATTAAAAAAGCGTAACCCTGTCCCCTGTGGTGAATACAACAATAGACGGCTGAAGGCTAAAGGCGTAAAGATTGTTGGCCGTGCTTTGGAGTGCTCTGGCCGTCAAATCCGTTTCGACTCCGTCGGTTGGCATGACATAGATACAGTGATTTGGGCAACAGGCTATTGCGACCGAACGAGCTGGCTAAAGTTGCCGCACTGTGTCGATGAGAGGGGCTTCATTGAAAACTATGGAAGGACTCCAGAGCCTGGGCTTTTCTTAGTGGGACGTAAATGGCTTAGTTGTCGAGCGTCGGAGCTGGTAATGGGGGTTGAGAAGGATGTAGAGCGAGTAATGGTGCCGCTGCGAGCATTTTTATCCGAAAGGAAAGAAATACCTTGAACAAAAATATAAAGACCGATTGGATCATTCGCTCTGGCGCCAGTAAGTGGCTATTAGCGCTGGTGCTGTTGCTCACATTGATGTCGGCTGTTGGCCTAAAACGGATGGGGCTGGCCAGTGATTATCGCGTTTTCTTCGATGATAACGATCGTGACCTACTGCGCTTGGAGCAGATGCAAGATACTTATAGCACGACTGATAACGTGTTCATCATGATTGAACCGGTGGATGACAACATCTACAACCAGCGTACTCTGAGCCTTATACATGAAATGACACGCGCGTTGTGGCGGACGGCCCATGTCTCTCGAGTAGATTCGCTAACGAACTTCCCCTATAGCTCTGCTGAAGACGATGATATTTTGATTGAGGAGTTCGTCTACGAGCTTGACGAATTGACGCCGCAAAGGATCGCCTTTATTGAAACTGCCGCTAGTAGTGAGAGGGACTTGGTTGGCAATTTGGTTAGTAAGAACGGACGATTTACCGCGATCAATGCGACCATTCGGTTGCCAGGGTTAGACCATAAGGCCGAAGTGCTAGCCGTTACCGGTGCTGTCGATGAATTGATTAAGTCATTCAAGATGGAATATCCGGATCATCGTTTTTTTGTCACCGGTGTGGTGGAGATGAACGGTGCCTTTTTCCAGGCGGCAAAAAAAGACTTCATCACGCTGATACCGTTGATGATCCTTTTTGTGCTGGTCAGCGCTGCTCTGATTCTCGGATCACCTGCTGCAGGTGGCGCTATTTTGACGGTAGTAGTGTTGGCACTGCTAGGGTCTTTGGGTCTAGCTGGTTGGCTCGGTATTCAATTGTCTGCGCCATCAGTATCGGCTCCAATCATCATGTTCACGGTGATAGTAGCGTCGGCCATCCACATTCTCAGCTATATTCAGCGCCAGATACGCAGTGGTGTTTCTCGTGAAGAAGCAGTCTTGCAATCCTACCGGCGCAATCTCAAGCCGATTGCGGTGAGCCATGTCACTACTATTATCGGTTTTCTGGCGATGAATTTCAGTGACTCACCGCCGTTTCGAGATCTTGGCAATATAGTTGCCTTAGGTGTGCTCTTCTCGCTACTTTTGTCGTTGACGGTTCTACCACAGCTTCTGTTGCGTATTCGTTTTTCAACGCGGGAAACAGGTGCCAACCGACTGATTAATCGCATGGCTTTGTTGTCAGGCTGGGTTATCGCTTACCGCCGGCGGATATTGTGGCTAATGCTACCTTTGTCCCTATGCGTCGCTGCACTCAGTCCATTGAATCAATTAAACGATGATTTAATCCGCTATTTTGATGAGTCACAGCCCTTCCGTGCTGATTCTGAACGTATCGATCGCCACTTTTCTGGTATTTATACAATCGATTACTCGCTCTCGGTACCAGAGCAGAACGGTATGTTTCAGCCAGAGTTTTTACAGTTTCTTGATACATTCGATGACTGGCTACATGAGCAGCCAGAAGTTTTTACAACTGCAAGCCCCCTGCACCGAATCAAGGATCTTAACCGTTTGATGAATGGTGGTGATGAGGACTCTTACCGGTTACCTGGCGATACAATTACCGCTGCACAGCAGTTCCTGCTATACGAGATGTCGTTGCCGTTTGGTCGTGATGTGACCCATCAGGTGAATTTGAATAAATCCTCGGTGAAACTGACTGCACGATTAAAGAATCTAAGCTCGGTGGGCTTAATTGCTTTTGAAAAACGGGTCGAAGAGTGGTTGTTGCAAAACCAACCTCGCTCCATTGATATCTATCACAGCAGTCCCGCAGTGATTTTTTCCCACATTGGCCAATCAAATATTGTAAGTCTCCTTGAAGGTGCCTCGCTAGCGTTTGTGGTGATTTCATTGACGTTGATGCTGGTATTCCGCTCACTCGATATTGGTCTATTGAGCTTGGTTCCAAACCTGCTTCCAGTCGCGGCAGCATTTGGATTTTGGTATCTCGTTAATGGTCAAATCTCAATGGGGCTGGCTGGGGTGTCGGCAATGGCGATCGGCATAATCGTCGATGATACAGTTCACTTCCTCTATCAGTATGTCAACGGTCTAAAGCGGGGGCTCAGTCCTGAAGATAGCGTAAGCGAAACCATTAGTAAGACTATGGGTGGGATCGTGATTAGCTCAATGCTGCTAGTGATAGGCTTCCTTCTATTGTCGACCTCGGCGTTCGAGAAAAATGCCCAGATGGGTATGCTCACGGGGATGTCTATTGTGTTGGCATTGGTGTTTGACTTGATATTACTACCGGCCTTGGTTCTAACCTTTATGCGCAGGACACGTACGTCGAACCTGCAATTTCGTACCGACAAGGAACTAAATAATGCGAACTGATTACCGTCTCCTCCTTCCAGTGACAATACTTTGTGGCCTAATCGGTTTGCCGGTTCAAGGCGCTGCTAGCGATGTTAGAAAGGGGCGGGAGGTCGCAGTGGCAGTGGATAACCGTGACCTTGGTTACGGCGACAGTGTTGCCGAATTGACGATGATTCTACGCAACAGGGCCGGAGATGAAACTCGACGTGAACTGCAGATCAGCTCACTTGAGAGTCACGAGGGTGGAGACAAATCGTTAATCCGCTTCAATTTTCCTGCCGATATCCGGGGCACGGCGCTTCTAACGCATCCGCAGTTAGAGGATACCGATAAGCAGTGGTTATATTTGCCTGCCTATTCCCGTATTAAGAGGATCTCATCTCGCAATAAGAGTGGTGCGTTCGTCGGTAGTGAGTTTTCGTTCGAGGACTTGTCTGATAAGGCGGTCGACGATTTCCGCTATACCTACGTGAGAGAGGAATCATGCGAAGATGGTGCCCTGGTTTGTGACGTAATTGACCGAGTGCCAGAAGACTCTCACTCTGCATATAGCCGGCAGCGGGTCTGGGTTGATCAGAGTGCTCGACGTATCTTCCGTATAGACTATTTCGACCGTAAGGAAACGCTGCTCAAGACTTTTTCCGCAAGGGATTTTCGCCTCTACGACGATCGTTATTGGAGGCCCATGGAGGTGGTTATGCATAATCAGCAGAGTGGAAACGTAACGATCTTAAGCTATAGCCGCATCGAGTTTGGTACCGGTCTCTCAGTTGCGAATTTCCATCGCAATACACTCCGGGATTAAGGGTATGGGGGTCTTGCGTTTAGCGTTTTGGGTGCAGCTGTGTCTAAGCCTTACCATTATGCCGGTCCTCGCAGAGGTCAAGGTTGACAAGTATTCTGTTGATATCGCGGCCACGGCTCGTATATTTGCAGAAGAGGAGTCGCTGGCCATTGATGATAGCTACCGCTTCGGACCGGGGCTTGAAATTGAAGCAAATGCTGAGGGGGATATTGGTGATACTGGCTATAAGTTGCGGTTGTTTGGTAGCTGGGATGAGCAGGATGGGGAGCGTCGTTATGCCGATATCCGCCAAGCCAGCCTTCACTGGCGCCGTGATCAGTTATCGCTGAATCTCGGTGTTAGTACTTTCTTTTGGGGCGTTTCTGAATCTCTGAATATAGTCAATGTACTTAATCAGGCTGACTTGCGCCAAGCTATCGACGGAAAGGAAAAGATGGGGCAGACCTTCGCATCTTTAGGTCTGCGTTTTGATAACGGCGAACTATCGATATTCTATCTGCCAACTTTTCGTGAGCGAGAATTTCCAGAGCGCCCGTCATTCGGACTACCGATTTCGGACCGGGCACTTTTTGAAAGCTCGAATAGAGGTGGAGATGTTGCTCTGCGAGGCCATTTTTACGCTGGTGATTTAGAAACAGGGATCGGTTACTTCAGAGGCACTAGGCGGGCGCCACTACTGGTAAGGCCTAGCCCTTCAGCGACGATGTTGACTCCCTTTTACATCGAAACCGAGAATTTTTTACTGGACACACTTTATCTCCTCGGCGACACGACCTTTAAGTTGGAAGCGAAAACTGGTCGCGAACTGGAGCAAGGTTTCTTTGCTGCAAACGTTGGCCTTGAGCACCCGATTTATTCGCTACCGGATAGTATGCAAGATCTGTCCTTGATCGCCGAATATCTAATCGACGATAGGGATGAGCAAGCTGAAACATTAGGTCAGAACGATCTCTTTGTCGGCCTTAGAGCTAGCTTCGGTGATACCGGTGACAGCGAATTTCGAGGAGTCATAAGTTATGACTTCGATAGTCATGGCAACTACCTCGACTTAGGCTTAGAACACCGTCTGAGTGATTATTTTAGAATCGAAACTCGGGCGTTTTTATTCCTCAATGTGGGCCGCAGTGATACTTGGCTGTATCCAGTACGGGATGAGGATTTTATCGAGTTTAAGTTGCATTATTCTTTTTGAGCGGACCCTATGAAGACCGGAGTTAACAGGGATATAGGTCTTTGGATTGCTACCGTGAAGGAGTTTGAAACTCTAATTAAGCATGATCCGCAAACTGTCTTCACCACAGTTAGCGAGGCTGAGCAGAAAAGATATAGTGGGATTGTTAATCGAGCGGCGGGCCTACATTTTCTGCTTGGTCGTTACCTATTGCGTTATGTTTTATCCACTAAAAGAGGCGTAAGTATTTTGCCGGCAGATTGGGAAATTTTCCCTGATGAGCAAGGCAGGCCTAGAGTTTTAAACCAAAGTGTGGCCCCAATAAAATTTAGTATTTCTCATGCTAGTGGTGTGGTCGCGATTGCGCTTAGCTCTACCGTTGATCCAGGTATAGATCTGGAGCCCCTTGCTCGTGAACTGGGCTCAGGTCTAAATTTCAGGCATTTACTTAGTCCAGAGCAATATGACCAGGTAATGACTATCCCAAGCGCTGCTCACTGTGAATTGTTAACAAGGGTTTGGTGCATTAAAGAGTCTGTGTCCAAAGCGTGTGGTTTGGGGCTTCGACTGCCTTTTTCTACGATCGAGTTTGATCTTGTATCTTTGCTTAACTCGCAACCAGCCACGTGGCTTGAGTGTAAGGTAAGAGAAAGGGGGAGCTTTTGGTTTAACCTTTGCACGTTGGCGCAACGTTATTGGCTTTGTGTAGCGATGGAGTCGCCGGCGTTGTCGCCTTTGGGTCGATTGGAACCAAACCATTTTAACCTACTCAGCCGCAAGGCGTTTTAGAAACAAGACGTGGAGTTGGAAGTAGCTGCCGCACAAAATTAATTTTAGGTCCAGTTACGCTGCTTCAATGTCATTAATACAGGATGAGATGATGGACGTGCTTGAGTACATCAGGGAAAAGGAAAGGTTGCTTAGGGCTCGGATTAACAATTTGGACCTCAAAAGCACCCATGATAATCACCTGCATCAGTTGTCCTATTACATCAGTAACTTGCTTAAAAATTCCTGGACTTCGAAAGCTGGGCCGGTTGTTGATCCTGCTAGCAATCGTGAATTACAAGTCATTAAGAACCCTAAGGCCATCGCTTTCTACCAAGACTGGCAAGCACGTATTGGTCAGCAGATATATATTGGGCGCTGGATTGTAGTTGACCAGTCGCGCATTGACAGTTTTGCCGAAGTAACTGGGGACCGCCAGTGGATTCATATTGATCCAGAACGAGCAAGGGCTGAATCGCCGTTTGGAGGCACAATTGCCCACGGCTTTTTGGTCCTATCGCTAATTCCCGAGCTCACCGATACTGTCAATCCGGAAAAACCGCCTTACCCTGAAGCTAGAATGATTATAAACTGCGGCCTTGAACAGGTGCGTTTTCCTTATCCAGTTAAGACTGGCAATCGTATCCGAGCTCGTACGACTTTAAAGTCCCTGGTGCCATCGAAGCGTAGTGTGGAAATGATCAATCATATTGAGGTAGAGGTTGAAGGTTCAGGTCGCATGGTTTGTGTTGCGGATAGTGTGCTGAAACTTTACTTCTGAATTCAAAATGCACGCGCACCCTCCCGGCACTTATAATTATCATAGGCAAACTGGGAGGAGAGTAATTCTCGATTGATCGCTCTTGCAAGAGCGCAGAATTAGCCATCTCTGGATAGAGATATGAACCTTGAGTATCTGTGATTATCGAAAGGTGTATTCCTGCTATCTGATAGGGAATTTCAGAGGCTATGGGGGCTGGGGTTTATTAATTTCCCTGGTTAAGTAGGGAAATACAGCTGGGGGCGGCGTTAGACGTGTCTTTACCACCTAGATAACTCTTCTATTTCTGACCTTTCTGACTGAGCGCTCCATTGCCGAGGATTAGTGGCTGCGTTGCTACAAATCTAGATGGATTCCATCAAAGATCGAGTGGTTCACTTGTAATGATGAGGTATGAGCGCTAGATGTGTAACCAACCAATAAGCAAATAACTAGAAAAAATTTTTTGAATAAAGATTTTTTTTGGTATGCTATATCTAATTTTTTCTTTTTTTAGGATAAAATTGTCGGTATGTATGTGTAATTTGAAGCAACTTACCTCTTCATTTATCTCACCTGTTTGATACCCCAAAGGTACAGTTAGGCTCTTGAAGTGATTAGTGTTCAAACTTTATTGTTCCAAAATAAAATTAGTGTTCAAACTTTATTGTGCGAGAACATATGGGCGATGTAATTCCTTTTAAAAGAAAAACTGCTTGGCAGAAGCATAAGGGCAGCTCTCTTTGCCGGGATGGTTTCCACAAATGGAAAGTGGTCACCGAGCGTAAATTTGATGTGAAGCAGGGTAAACTCGTTACCGAATACTCTTGCGAGCGCTGCGGAAAAACCAAGACCAAGTTGCTCTAGTTTTGTTTGTCCGGAAAGGGGCTAATTCCTAGGCTGAGATATTTTGTGGTCAATTCTCAGTTCTTCATGGATATCCCGCGGTGTGGCTAGCCGCACCGCGGGATAAGCCAGGCAACTGCTCCCAGCCTATCTATTCTCCACTAAGAATTAATAACGATAGTAGCGACCACGATAGCGATAGTAGTCTCTGCGCTTTCTGTCTCTATCATAAAGGTAGCCTGCACCCGCGCCGATAACTGCACCTGCCGCGGTACCACCGGGGCGGCCACCACTGATCAGGGCGCCGGTTACGGCACCAACACCGATGCCGGTTCCTATGCGGCGGTCAGTATCACTCATATTGGCGCAGCCCTGGCCGCCAAGGCCCGCAGTCAACACTGCGGTGAGGCAGAGATATTTAATGGCTTTGATACGCATAGTCACCTCTTTCAGTGATGCTTAAGGTATAGAGATTCGGCAAAACTGACCGAATTATTTCGCAGCCAGTGTAGGGTGGGGGTGGGGCAGCAACAAATATCTAAGTTGTTAGCCGCTTATAGTACAAAATAAGGGATTTGAAGGATTTTCCGATGTTTGAAAAGCAGCAGTTGGTTGATATTGCACGAACCCCAATGCCCTTCGGTAAATATGCGGGCAGGCCGCTGATTGATCTCCCCGAGGAGTATCTGCTTTGGTTTGCCAAAGAGGGCTTTCCAGAGGGGAAACTGGGGCAGCTGATGGCCCTGACTTTGGAGATCAAGATCGAGGGGCTTGAGGGACTGATTGCGCCGTTAAAATAACTCAGCGGTTCAGTTTATCTTTTCCGCTGTTTGAACCTCTCTCAAAGTTAATTTTTTAGACTGCCAGGCATAGTGTTATGCCAAGGCGTTCACTTTGATCTTCTTTAATGTGAGCCTATTATATAAGTGCCTAGGTGAGCTTTGCGGAGCGAAGCGTTAACAAGAAGCGGTCCGTAATGGAGACTGGACTTACCCGGAAATAGGCCCACAGCGGGTGACCACTGGTCTGAAATGATTTCAGCGAGGTTGCAGCGGGAGTAGAGCCAGTCATTTTAAAGAGGGAGCGGTCGAAATGAATTCGGCCGCTAATTAATTGTACTTTTCAATTTTTCTTCCAATTTTCCTTCCATATTCCCCATGTTTCTCTTTGCCTTCTTTAAGATATTTTCCTGCTAATTTCGCACGAAATTGATATCTAGATTGTTAAAAAAGCTTGAGGAGAAGAAGTTGATACCTATTGGGCTGCGAGCTTGGCAGGGCGCTAGAAAAAACCCCGGCAAGTTAGTGCCGGGGTTCAGGTTATCTAAGCGATCTCAAGAGATGGATTAGAGTGGTATACGGATAACCACGCCACCCATGGTTTCGCCGAGCTCGAAATTATCGCGAGGGCTGTCGGCGTGGTCGTTGTGGCAGCTGACACAAGCTGGGGAGACGCCCACATCGGCGTAAACCGCGGTGAAGTATTCGGTATCACCCAGTGTCTCACGGCCGTAAAAATTTTCACCCGGGTTGTCGATGACATACTGTAGGCCTTGCTTTTCCATTTCGGTACGAGGCTTGTTTTGTTTGTTCACCGGCCACAGAGATAGCAGTGCATAACTGAAGCCAGAACCTTTTTCTGCAACTCGCTCAGCGCCCATGCGCATCATTTGTGCGGGCAGAGGCAGCAGTTTTTTATCCTGCCAATGCTCATCGGCATCCAAGACTTTTTCTTCATTTTGTAAACGGTTAACTACCTTGTTGGTGTAGTTTGCCCTATCTGCCTCAATAACGGCAAAGATGGCATCCGCCATTCGCTCAGGCGCTACTCCCTGGTTTTTTTCACAGCCAGTAAGTAGAGCCAGTCCGGCGATAAAACAAGCGGCAATACGCATAGTGTTCCCCTCCTATTGGGATTTGGTTTCATTTTTTTTGCTATTGGAAATTCTCGCAATGCGATCGCGAATTAAGTCAAACGTTTCGTGTTTGTCCGCGGGCTTATGCTTGAAATTCTGTGAGATCAGTTTTTTGTCTGCGAGAGCCGCCAGGGAAAACTCCGCCCCATGGCAGTTCAGGCAGACGGGTAACATTTTTTCGTTGGGGCGGAGATTGTGATTCTGGTTGTGGTTAACTACGACCTGCTCACCGTGGGTTTCCCTTGGCAAGTGGCAGCTGGCGCAGCTGACGCCGTTATCTGAGTTTGCTTGCCAGGTGTCGAAGTGCGGTGACTCTTTGTAAGCCAAGCTGTGTTCATCGCTGTGGCAACTGAGGCAGGCTTCCACTGCGGCGAACTGTAAATCGACATCGTGCGGGCTGTGACAGCTGGTACAGCTCAACTCCCCAGAGGCGTCAGACTGCATGGGTATCCAGGCCTGGTTCGGCGTCATGGCGCCGACCTGCTGGACAAACTCTTGCGGTAGCTTGGAAGAAAGTCGCATGCCGTGTTTTCCTTGCGTAAAGGATTCCCGCTGGTCGCTATGGCAGCTAGCGCACTGCTCTACCACTTCCGTGCTAGTAAATTGCATCTGCCCATCGGCGTGGCAACTGCTGCAGTTCACCTCAGCCTGTGCGTGGGGGCTCTGTGCCCAGGCCGTAGCGATTTCTGCAGTTGCAGTTTCTTCATGGATATCTGCCTGCTGCAACTGTAATGGTTTGCTATTTGGGTGTTTCTGCAACCAGGACTGCATGGCGGTACGCGCCGGCAATTTTGCATCTTCAAGTAGATCCGGTTGCCCTACATGGGCGATTAGGAAATCCTCGTAGAGGGTGCCGTTATCGTGGTAGTTGTGGCAGCCGGCGCTGGCGCAGGTTTCAAATCCCATGCCTTGGTGGCTGCTGCGCTCTTCGGCAATTTCGCTGTGACAGTGAAAGCAGAAATCTCCGGCCAGGCTGACGCCCATTTCGCGGGTAATTTGTTGCTTGTGTTCCGTATGGCAACTGATGCATTGGCGCGCATCCAGGGTTTCCAGCAATTGAGCATTGCGGGGGTCGAGGAATTTTTTGCGGGGATGGGAGTCATCGGCCAGTTCCAGTTCCTCTGCGTGGCAGTTCAGGCAAGACTGTTGAATAGATTCTTCACCGGCAAAACCATCGGTATGACAGGAGGTGCAAGCGAGCTCTATCTGGTGGTGGCCATGCGTGGGTTCACCGGTGATAAACAGGGACTTGTCATCTGCAGTCAGGTTATACGAAGCATAAGCGCCCACTACCAGGGTCAACAGCAGGCCGTAGTGCCAAAATTTAAATTGATAAGATTTCATTTAGAAGTAATAAACCGCAAGAATGTGATAGGCGAGGAGTACCGGCAGTGCCCAAAGCAAGGCGTAATGAACGTATGACCACCATTTGCGGTGTTCACGCAACCTGAGGTCGGTCCAGTGATGGTTGCGGGCCATAAAGACGCCGACAAGGGAACCGGTAGCGGTAACGCCAAGGAAGACGAGCATGAGTGCAAGATTGAGGTTTTGCCCCATGCGGAAGCCGGTGTGGACAGCAAGGGCAGCCACGGCAATCACTCCGGTGATACTGTGGGCATATCGCCAGTGATCCACATGTCCGTAGGAAAGTTTTTTCCAGCGTTTGCGCAGACTCAGTGCGGCAGTAAACAAGCACAGTGCGAGAATAGTGTAGCCGGTTACCTGTTTCCAGAAATTGTCATACCAGAGTTTTTCCCAAAACTGGCCGCTCTGCACAGAGTCGGATATCGGTGGGGGCGGCATTAGGAATGACAAAGTAATCAAGAGAAGGGAAATGATCGAAGTAATCAGTATGCCCTTGGCATGGCGCATAACCAGGTTGGGCACAGGCGCATCGAGTAGCTCGGCCATTAAGGGGCGACAGCTGCCGCAGACAGAGCCTGCGGTGGTGGCCTGTTGCAGTTCGTTTAGTGTGCGTTTGCCCTCGGAAATCGCCTTGCACAACTCGCCTTTGCTGACGGAATTGCACTGGCATACCAGGTAGCTGTCGGGGAAACTCTTAATACTGTTTGAAGTCTGTTGGCCGAAAAGTCGGCCTTCGTCGGCAAACTGTTTCAGTGCTCGCGTACTGACTTTTTCCTCCTGCGCCACGGCTTGGCGCAGGCTGTTTGCCTCGTCCCAACTTCCGATATAAATAGCACCGAGAATGCGTCCATCTTTAACAAATAGTCGGCGATAGATACCCTTGAAACGGTTGCGGAAAACATGGCTCTGCAAACCTTCCTGCTGCTGAAGGTTGTCGGAGGCAACATCCCCCATAATGGCACAGGGAATATGGGCGATCTTGAGTTGAATATCTGTATAGCTGCCGGAGTAGGGGCGCTCTAAAATCTCGCCGCCATGGTCGCGACGAATATGCGAGCAGCAACTTTCCGCCTGCTCGTAGCCGGGGCGAACCAGCTGATAAACCTTCTGGTCAAACTCGGCGCACTCCCCAATGGCGTAGACATCCGGGTCGGAGGTCTGCATCCACTCGTTGACAACTACCCCTCTGTCAATTTCGAGCCCGGCCTGCTGGGCGAGGGAGACTTCTGGCTGAATACCAGTGCAGAGAACAATAGCATCGACACTGAGGCTTCCACTATCGGCGAACTGAAGGGTGGATTTTTCCCCTTGCCGTTCAATGGATTTCAGGTTTGAGCCAACTTTCAATTCCACACCAAGGGCGGCAAGGGAGGATTTCAAAAACTCCTCACCTTCTTCACCCAATAGGCCGCTCAGTAATTTGCCGCGAGATTGTAGCGTGACAGTATTTTTCGGTGTTTTTAGTGCGGTTGCCGCTTCCAGTCCCAAGGCGCCGGCGCCGATCACACATATATCGGCGTGTCGTTCCCGCAGGGCAATCAGGTCATTGGTGTTGCGCAGGCTGCGAAACGGATAAACGCCGGGTAGATCCGCACCGGGGACTGCGGGAATCTTCGGGTTGGAGCCAGTGGCCAGGATCAGCTTAGTATAGGGCTGAATATTACCGGCAGCATCCGTTACCGTTTTTTTGACGCGATCGATAGAGAGGATTTTGCGATCGATATATTCTGCGAGCCGATGATCACTCTTGCCGAGAATGGGATTGTCGAGTTCCTCTCGCTCTACATGACGGGATAGGTACTGAGATAGCTTTACCCGATTGTAGGGCGATTCTGTTTCGGCACCATAGATGACAACTTGCGCTTCGTCACAGAACTCAAGCAGTTTTTGTGCACAGCGGACACCGACTGGCCCAGTGCCTACAATCACATATATTGGATAGCCGCTGTCGCTGGTGCGGGCGCCATCTGGTGAACATTGACGAGCAGCTGAACTTTTTAGTTCAGTCATATTTCCCCCGAATCCCCCGGCTTTTAATACTGGCCTGTTTGTCATTCTTTTTTTTAAGCCACAAAGCTTTCAGAATTTTCTAGACCAATATTCCACCGTTGTAAGTTTTTTTAAATTCTAGTTTCCATATGTTTAAACAAAATTAAATAAACGTCTAGTCTTGAATAGAAATGGTGGTAGATAAGGGGGAGTTAAGGGAGGTCTGGCTGGAAAGTTTTGTTAAGCTGTTGTTATCGCTCGCTTTTTTTTGAGCGTTGTCGCTGCGCAGTAGCGGTCGGCCCGATTATGCGTGCTTTATTTTTTATATTGAGAAAACCTTTTTTATTAGGCGGCCTACTGTCAATACCTACTAGGTGGGTAAGTTTGATTAGCCATGGGGTGTAGGCTTCAAGGTGGCTAAAAAAATATGCGCCCCGTCCCTGTGGGTCGCAGATATTTTTACAGAGTGTTTGCCAGATAAGTTGTTACTCACTTATTGGCTTGTGCCCAATTCCTATAAAAGTCGAGTAACGAAATCGGCTCCTCTATTTAAAATAATCTCTTAGGATGGCTGGTAGAGAACGTACAGTTCCTTTTCTTCCAGCGCGGTGCGACGAGTCAATGCCTCACCTATTTTTTGGTAATCCATTTTGAAGTCGCGAACCATTTCTGGGGTGAAGGCTTCGTGGTTGTAGCGCTTGCAGAATTGCACAACGGCATTGGCGATTTCATTCATATCTGTGCGGAAGTCTTTTACGACCTGCAGAGTGTGCGCATCACCGGCAAGAGCCTGCTCCAGGTAGACATAAAAGCGCACATTTTCCTTGATCAGGTGTGCCTGAAAGCCGGACTTGAATTGAGTCAGTAGCTGAGAGAGCTGGCGATAGTTTTGTTTTTCATAACCCTCAGACCACATACGTTGGAAAATGCCAATCAGGGTTCGATGGTCATCTTCCAGCGCCTTGATCAGTGTTGGATCGTAAGAAATGGTTCGGCTGCCCTTGGCGCTGGCATAGTTGCTGCGAGTGTATTTTTCTTCCAGGTCGACGCTGTCGGAAGACTTGCTACCTCGGAACATACCGGAGATGAAGCTAAGCATATGCTGTGCCCTTGATAGTTTTAATTTTGTGAATTGTGCGAGTAAGGAAAACCGCGGGCAGGTGGCTGCTGTGGTATGGGAACTACAGTGCAAATTCACCCGGTCCGGGAGGCGCGGATTTTACATTGCATGACAGGGTTTTTACTGTATGGCGGGAGTTGCAACGGGATGATTATTTTAAAATTGTGATGCGCATCACAATCGGCTGCGATGTCGATTGTTGCACTATCTTAAATTTGTTGGATATTAATCTGGTTGTGGCTGTTTATTTCAGATAATAAAAACCCGGCCTTGCCGGGTTTTTTATTTTTGGCTCTATTAGCGCTGTTCCAGCGGCAGGTAATCGCGCTGGGTATAGCCGGTATAAAGCTGGCGCGGACGGCCAATTTTATGCGGGTTGGAAATCATCTCATTCCAGTGTGCAATCCAGCCGGAGGTGCGGCCGGTGGCAAAGATCACGGTAAACATATCGGTGGGGATGCCGATCGCTTTCATGATAATACCGGAGTAGAAGTCGACGTTCGGGTAGAGTTTCTTCTCGACGAAGTAATCATCTTCGAGCGCGATTTTTTCCAGGCGCTTGGCAATCTTCAGCAGTGGATCGTTCTCGGCACCCATTGCACCCAGAACTTCGTCGCAAATGCCCTGCATTACGCGGGAGCGCGGGTCGAAATTCTTGTAAACGCGGTGTCCGAAACCCATCAGGCGGAAGGGGTCGTTCTTGTCTTTAGCGCGCTTCACAAACTCGTCGATGCGGCTCTCGTCGCCGATTTCCTGCAGCATATTCAGTACTGCTTCGTTAGCACCGCCGTGTGCCGGTCCCCACAGGGCGGCAATACCGGAAGAGATGCAAGCGAAGGGGTTGGCGCCGGAGGAACCGGCCAGACGCACGGTAGAGGTTGAAGCATTCTGCTCGTGGTCGGCGTGCAGCAGGAAGATGATATCCATTGCCTTGGCGACAATCGGATCGATTTTGCTGGGCTCGCAGGGATTGCCGAACATCATGTGCAAGAAGTTCTCGGAGTAGCTGCGGCTATTGTCCGGATACATGAAGGGCTGGCCTTTGGAGTGCTTGTAGCACATGGCAGCCAAAGTCGGCATCTTGGCGATCAGGCGGTGTGCGGAGATCTCACGGTGCTCTGGGTTGGTGATATCCAGAGAGTCGTGGTAGAAGGAGGCGAGAGCGCCAACCACGCCGCACAGCATCGCCATCGGGTGAGCGTCGTAATGGAAACCTTTAAAGAAGTTCACCAGGGCTTCATGCACCATGGTGTGGGACATGATGGTGTCCACGTAATCTTTTTTCTGCTCGGCGTTGGGCAGTTCGCCGTTCATTAGCAGGTAGCAGGTCTCGAGGTAGTCAGACTTCTCTGCCAGCTGCTCAATGGGGTAGCCGCGGTGCAGAAGTTGACCTTTGGCGCCATCGATAAAAGTGATCTTGGATTCACATGCGGCAGTGGATACGAAGCCCGGGTCGTAGGTGAATAAGCCTTTGCCGGTCAGGTTACCGACATCGACAACATCGGGGCCGAGGGTGCCGGAGCGTACGGGCATTTCAATAGCGCCGTCGATACCGTCGACCGTGAGTTGCGCTTTTTTATCGGACATTGCGGACTCCTAAAACTGTTCTTATGGCGGCCTTTTCCTAGTGTTTTCGGGTGCTGGCGGCCTTTTGAGCGGGGCCAAACTTAAGTGCCGCGCCGCAAATTGTCAAACCCAAAGGAGTGGACGGCCAGTCTGCCAGCAACAGGATATCCGGCGACAGCGTTGACTGGTAGAGCTTTTGCCTGGTGGTGGACACAAAAATCTGTGGAAATCCCGTTGGCTCAAATCCTGTTCCTGCGAGGCCCGCTGAGCTGGCGTATTACAAGGCGTTCGTTGTGTTTTGACTATTGAATGCCTATAATCCGCGCGGCTTGCGCCATGGTACGGCTACTTTGTACAAGGCTTCATCAGGTCGAGTGCAAAGTGATCAGCAAGCAGCTCGTCCCTCCCAATTTGAAAAGCTAACGGGCGCCCGGTCGTTCAGGGCAACAAGGTGTTTTTCCTGTGAACAAAAACAGACCTGTCAATTTAGACATTTCCACTATAAAGCTTCCCGCTGCCGCTTTGGTTTCCATTTTGCACCGTGTATCTGGTGTAGTGCTCTTCGCCGTTGTGGCGCTGTTGCTCTGCATGCTCGATGCCAGCCTGGAATCCGAACAGGGCTTCGCCGATATGGCGGCGGCATTTAACAGTATTCCTGCCAAGCTCATTTTGTGGGCCTCCCTGGCAGCTCTTATTTACCATCTGTTGGCCGGTGTGCGTCACCTGTTTATGGATTTGGGTATGGGTGAGAGCTTCGAAGGTGGTCGTCGCAGCGCTATTGCCGTGCTGGTGGTGAGTGTAATCCTT
Source organism: Microbulbifer sp. ABH2_005 (assembly GCF_056160005.1). Taxonomy (NCBI): domain Bacteria; kingdom Pseudomonadati; phylum Pseudomonadota; class Gammaproteobacteria; order Cellvibrionales; family Microbulbiferaceae; genus Microbulbifer; species Microbulbifer sp. ABH2_005. Next base: position 1,013,881 of record NZ_JBSWWI010000001.1, read on the forward strand.
ATTCTTTTAGTGGGAGTATGGTTGTGGTAAGAACAGTAACTAGCTTCGGCCGTAGCGGTACTTTCGACTGGCTCTACCAGCGCGTCACCGCAGTGATACTGCTCGCTTACGTCCTCTTTATAGTGGGCTTTATCTTTTTCACCAAAGACTTTGGCTACCAGGCCTGGTCTGAGTTGTTCGCCCAGCGCTGGATGCGTGTATTCAGCTTGGTCGCCCTGCTGTCCACCGTGATTCACGCCTGGATTGGTCTCTGGTCCGTGGTTACCGATTACATCACCAATCGGGTGATGGGCGGTAAGGCCACTGTTCTGCGTCTGTTCGTGGAAGTGATCCTGGCTGCGATTGCCGTGCTTTACACGGTGTGGGGCATTGAAATTCTTTGGGGTGTATAAGCAATGGCGAACATGCGAACTATTTCTTTTGACGGGATTGTGATTGGCGGCGGCGGCGCGGGTATGCGCGCGGCCCTGCAGATGGCCCAGTCCGGCTACAAGACTGCGGTAATCACCAAAGTATTCCCAACCCGTTCTCACACGGTATCTGCCCAGGGTGGTATTACCTGTGCGATTGCCAGCTCCGACCCCAATGATGATTGGCGCTGGCACATGTATGACACCGTTAAAGGCTCCGACTATATCGGCGACCAGGAAGCGATCGAATACATGTGTTCCGTAGGCCCTGAGGCCGTATTCGAACTGGAGCACATGGGCCTACCTTTCTCTCGTACTGAAGAGGGCCGTATTTACCAGCGTCCTTTCGGTGGTCAGTCCAAAGATTTTGGCCGCGGTGGCCAGGCTGCCCGTACCTGTGCTGCCGCCGACCGTACCGGCCACGCGCTGCTGCACACTCTTTACCAGAACAACGTTAAGCACCAAACCGAATTCCTAAACGAATGGTTTGCTATTGACCTGGTGAAGAACCAGGACGGTGCCGTGGTGGGTGTGATCGCCATGTGCATCGAAGATGGCGAAGTGGTGTTTATTAAGTCCAAGGCGACCGTATTCGCCACCGGTGGTGCCGGCCGTATCTTCGCCTCCACCACTAACGCACACATCAACACCGGCGACGGTGTGGGTATGGCCCTGCGCGCAGGTATGCCTGTACAGGACATCGAGATGTGGCAGTTCCACCCGACTGGTATTTACGGTGCCGGTGTACTCGTGACCGAAGGTTGTCGCGGTGAGGGTGGTTACCTGATCAACAAAGACGGCGAGCGTTTTATGGAGCGCTATGCGCCCAACGCCAAAGACCTCGCCTCTCGCGACGTTGTGGCCCGCTCTATGGTGCTCGAGCTCCTCGACGGCCGCGGTTGTGGTCCGGAAGGCGATCACGTATTCCTGAAGCTCGATCACCTGGGCGAAGAGCTGCTCAACAGCCGCCTGCCTGGTATCTGTGAGCTGTCCAAGACCTTTGCACACGTCGACCCGGTTAAAGCACCGATTCCGGTTGTTCCCACCTGTCACTACATGATGGGCGGTATCCCGACCAACGTTCACGGCCAGGCCCTGACCCAGGATGCTGCCGGCAACGACCAGATCATCGACGGCTTCTATGCCTGTGGTGAGGTTGCCTGTGTATCCGTACACGGCGCCAACCGCCTGGGCGGTAATTCACTGCTGGATCTGGTGGTATTCGGCCGCGCTTCCGGTCTGTTTATCGAGAAGGCCCTGCGTGAAGGAATCGAGCACCGCGAAGCTTCCGAGTCCGACCTCGAAGCGGCGATGGCGCGTCTGAACCGCCTGGAGAGCAATGAGACCGGCGAGAAGGCCGCAGATCTGCGCAAAGAACTGCAGGGCGTGATGCAGAATCACTTCGGCGTATTCCGCCGCGGCGACTACATGGCAGAAGGTGTGAAGAAGCTGGCCGACCTGCGCGAGCGTATCGAGAACGTACGCTTAGACGACAGAAGCCGCGCCTTTAACACCGCCCGTGTTGAAGCCCTGGAACTGCAGAACCTGCTGGAAGTTGCCGAGGCCACCGCGATTGCCGCGGAGACCCGCACTGAGAGCCGCGGCGCCCATGCCCGCGAGGACTTCCAGGAGCGCGATGATGAAAACTGGCTGTGTCATTCTATGTACTTCCCAACTGAGAAGCGTGTGGGCAAGCGTGCGGTAAACTTCGCACCGACCACCATGGAAGCCTTTGAACCGAAAGCTCGGACCTACTGATTCGGGAGCGGAATAGAGTATGTTGAAAGTAAGCATTTACCGTTACAACCCGGAAACCGATAAAGCGCCTTACATGCAGGACTACCAGCTCGACACCCAGGGCAAGGACCTGATGGTGTTGGACGTGTTGGAGTTGCTCAAGGCTCAGGATCCGACCCTGTCCTTCCGCCGCTCCTGCCGTGAAGGTGTGTGTGGTTCCGACGGTATGAACATTTCCGGCCGCAACGGTCTGGCGTGCACTACGCCACTGTCTGAAGCTGCCCCCAAGGGTAAACTGATTCTGCGCCCGCTGCCGGGCCTGCCGGTGATCCGCGACCTGGTTGTGGATATGGAACAGTTCTACGAGCAGTACAAGAAGATCGAGCCGTACCTGCAGAATGATACCCCGGCACCGGCGATTGAGCGCTTGCAATCCCCTGAGGATCGCGAAAAGCTCGACGGCCTGTACGAGTGTATCCTGTGCGCCTGCTGCTCCACAGCCTGTCCTTCTTTCTGGTGGAACCCGGATAAGTTTATCGGCCCGGCCGGCCTGTTGCAGGCTTACCGCTTCCTGGCGGACAGTCGCGACCTGGCCACTGATGAGCGTCTGTCCAACCTGGACGACCCCTTCAGTGTGTTCCGTTGCCACGGCATTCAAAACTGTGTCAACGTATGTCCGAAGGGTTTGAACCCGACCCGCGCCATTGGCCATATTCGCAATATGCTGCTGACACGCGCGGTATAGGGATTGATGAAAGTCACGAGATGACTTTCATCAGGGCCCGCCTCGGGTGGGCCCGGTGCCAGGTAGGGCGCTGATCGAATGACAAAAACCGGCTCCGGCCGGTATTAAATTAAAAAGGGGAGGTGGCTTTATGCGCCTCCCCTTTTGTGAGTGAAGGAAAGCGCAGTGGCCAGAGCGATGAGAGTCCACTGCAATCGAGGTAGGCATCAAAATGCACGAAAGTACCATGGAGCAGCTGTGGCGTAGCTCCCATATCTCCGGGGGCAATGCCGCCTATGTGGAGGAGCTTTACGAGACCTATCTGCACGACCCCAACGGTGTACCGGAGGAGTGGCGCAATTACTTCGACAGCCTCCCCCGCGTTGAAGGCAGCAGTGATGTCTCACACGCCGCAGTGCGCCAGCACTTCGAGCTGCTCAGCAAACACCGCGCGCGCCCGGTAGTGGCGCCGGGCTCCGGCTCCGTCAATATCGAACACGAGCGCAAGCAGATTAAAGTTCTGCAACTGATCGATTCCTATCGCCATCGCGGTCACAAAAAGGCCACCCTCGACCCGCTCGGCCTGATGGCCCGCGAACAGGTGCCCGACCTGCAGTTGAGCTACCACGGTCTGACTGAAGGCGACTTCGATACCACCTTCAATACCGGTAGCCTGTTCCTGGGCAAAGAAGAAGCCACCCTGCGCGAGATCGTAGAGGGTCTGGAGCGCACCTACTGCGGTAATCTGGGTGCGGAAATCATGCACCTCTCCAACCTGGAAGAGCAGCAGTGGTTCCAGCAGCGCCTGGAGCGCAGCCAGTCCAAGGCCAACTTCGGCACCGATATCCAGATTGAAATCTTGCAGCGCCTGTCTGCAGCAGAGGGCCTGGAGCGTCACCTGGACTCGAAATACCCGGGCACCAAGCGCTTCGGTGTGGAAGGTGGTGAGAGTCTGATCCCGATGATGGACGCTCTGATCCGCCGCTCCGGTACCTACGGGGTGAAGGAAATCGTAATCGGCATGGCCCACCGTGGCCGCCTCAATACCCTGGTGAATATCCTCGGCAAGAACCCATCGGACCTGTTTGAAGAGTTCGAGGGCAAGAAAACCCTGGATACTTCAGGTGACGTAAAATACCACCAAGGCTTCTCCTCCAATGTCATGACCCCCGGTGGCGAAGTGCACTTGGCGTTGGCCTTTAACCCGTCGCACCTGGAAATCAGTGCACCGGTAGTGGTCGGTTCCGTGCGCGCTCGCCAGGATCGCCGTAAAGATGCCACTGGTGAGAAGGTAATGCCGATCAACATCCACGGCGACGCGGCTTTTGCCGGCCAGGGTGTTGTGCAGGAAACCCTGCAGATGTCCCAGACCCGCGGTTACTACACCGGCGGTACTGTGCACATCGTACTAAACAACCAGGTGGGCTTTACCACCAGCAAGCGCGAAGATGCCCGCTCCACCGAGTACTCCACCGATCCGGCCAAGATGATCGATGCGCCGGTGCTGCACGTAAACGGCGACGACCCCGAAATGGTTGTGCTGGCTGCGCTGCTGGCGGTGGACTACCGCTACGAATTTAAGAAAGACATCGTTATCGACCTGGTGTGCTACCGTCGCCGTGGCCACAACGAAACCGATGACCCCTCTGGTACCCAGCCGCTGATGTACCAGACCATCCGCAAGCATAAAACCACCCGCACGCTCTATTCCGAGAAGCTGGTGAAAGATGGCATCCTCGATAAGGCTGCCGCGGACAAGCTGGCCAACGACTACCGCGACAAACTGGATGCGGGTGAAGACGTGGCTACCGGTTTGGTGAAACAGCCGGACTCCTCCATGTTTGTAGACTGGAGTCCCTACCTGGGCCACGACTGGCAGGTGTCTGCGGATACCGGCTATGCGCTGCCGAAGCTGCAGGATGTGGCTAACCGTATGACCGCTGTGCCCGATGGCGTAGTGATGCAGCGTCAGGTTTCCAAGATCTACGATGACCGCCGCAAGATGGCCGGTGGCGCCTTGCCGCTGAACTGGGGCATGGCGGAAACCCTGGCTTATGGCACCCTGCTGGAAGAGGGTTTTATGATCCGCTTCACCGGTGAGGATGTGGGTCGCGGTACCTTCTCCCACCGTCATGCGGTAATTCACAGCCAGAAAGATGGCCAGAGCTATGTGCCTTTGCAGCACATGTTCGAAGACCAGCCACCGTTCTATATCTACGACTCGCTGCTGTCTGAGGAGGCCGTACTGGCTTTCGAATACGGCTATGCGACCACCACGCCCAAGTCCCTGGTGGTTTGGGAGGCCCAGTTCGGCGACTTCGCCAACGGCGCCCAGGTGGTCATCGACCAGTTCATCACTTCCGGTGAGCACAAGTGGGGTCGTATGTGCGGCCTGGTGATGCTGTTGCCACACGGCTACGAAGGTCAGGGCCCGGAGCACTCCTCCGCGCGTCTAGAGCGCTTTATGCAGTTGTGTGCCGAGCACAATATCCAGGTGTGTAACGCGACCACGCCGGCGCAGATCTTCCACCTGCTGCGCCGTCAGGCCATTCGCCCGATGCGCCGTCCGCTGGTTATTATGAGCCCGAAATGGATTCTGCGTCACAAGCTGGCGACTTCCAGCCTGGAAGAGCTGGCCGAAGGCCGCTTCCACAATGTGATTCAGGATCAGGGTGTGGACCCAGCCAAGGTTAAGCGCCTGATCCTGTGTTCCGGCAAGGTGTACTACCACCTGCTGGAAGCGCGTATGGAGCGCGAGCAGGAAGATGTGGCGTTCGTCCGTATCGAGCAGCTGTACCCCTTCCCGGACGAGGAGTTTGTGGAAGCGGTGTCGGCATTTAAAAACATCAAGAGTGTCGCTTGGTGTCAGGAAGAGCCCATGAACCAGGGCGCCTGGTACTCCAGCCAGCATCACCTGCGTCGCCTGCTGTCGGAAACCCATCCGAAGATGGATCTGGAATACGTGGGCCGTGCGCCATCGGCGGCACCTGCGGCGGGCTATATGTCCACGCACCTAGAAGAACAGAATAAGTTCATCAACGAGGCGCTGACCGTCAAGTAACGGGCGGCAGTAATTAAAGCAGAGTCAATCTCAGGAAACAGGAAAAATGACGATCGAGATTAAAGCGCCAACTTTCCCGGAATCCGTTCAGGACGGTACTGTCGCCACCTGGCACAAGAAACCCGGCGAAGCCGTGTCCCGCGATGAACTGATCGTGGATATCGAAACTGACAAAGTGGTACTGGAAGTGGTTGCGCCGGCAGACGGCGCTCTTTCCGAAATCATCAAGGACGAGGGTGATACCGTTCTCTCCAATGAGGTGATCGCCAAGTTTGAAGAGGGTGCCGGTGCCGCTGCCGCTCCGGCGGAAGAAAAAGCCGAAGCGCCTGCCGCTGAAGCCGCAGCGCCCGCTGCCGGTGACAAAATCGCCATGCCGTCTGCCAAGAAAATGGCGGCGGAAAAAGGCGTTGACCTGGCCGGTGTTGAAGGCACAGGCAAGGGCGGCCGCGTTCTTAAAGAAGACGTGATGAAAGCCGGTACTGCGCCCGCAGCTACCGCGCCTGCCGCTGTTGCCGAAGTGGCAGTGGCTCCGGGTGAGCGCGTAGAGAAGCGTGTACCTATGACCCGCATGCGCAAGCGTATCGCTGAGCGTCTGCTGGATGCCTCTCAGTCCACCGCCATGCTCACCACCTTTAACGAGGTGAACATGAAGCCGGTGATGGATCTGCGCAAGAACTACAAAGACCTGTTCGAAAAGACCCACAACGGCACCCGCCTGGGCTTTATGGGCTTCTTTGTAAAGGCAGCGGTAGAAGCACTGAAGCGCTACCCAGCGGTGAACGCGTCTATCGATGGTAACGATATCGTTTACCACGGCTACCAGGACATCGGTGTAGCGGTTTCCTCGCCGAAAGGCCTGGTTGTGCCGATTCTGCGCAACGCCGAGAACATGGGTCTGGCGGATATGGAAAACAATATCCGCGACCTGGGCCTGCGCGCCCGCGATGGCAAGCTGTCTATCGAAGAGATGACTGGCGGTACCTTCACCATCACCAACGGTGGTGTCTTCGGTTCCCTGCTGTCCACCCCGATCCTGAACCCACCGCAAACCGCAATCCTGGGTATGCACAAGATTCAGGAGCGCCCGATGGCGGTAGATGGCAAGGTGGAAATCCTGCCGATGATGTACCTGGCGCTGTCCTATGACCACCGTCTGATCGACGGTAAAGAAGCGGTTGGCTTCCTGGTAGCGATCAAGGAAATGATCGAAGACCCAGCGCGTATCCTGCTCGAAGTTTAAGAAATAAGTCCAGGGGCCTGCGGGCCCCCTCGATCACACTGCATTAGAAATATCTGGAACTGATCATGTCGGAAAAATTTGACGTAATCGTAATTGGCTCTGGTCCTGGTGGTTATGTCGCTGCCATCCGTGCCGCTCAGCTGGGCCTGAAAACCGCTTGTATTGAAAAGTGGAAAAACAAGGAAGGCAAATACGTAAACGGCGGTACCTGCCTGAACGTAGGTTGTATTCCCTCTAAGGCTCTGCTGGACAGCTCCTGGAAGTACCACGAGGCCAAAGACGCGCTCGACGTGCACGGCATTGAAGTCGGCAAGGTCAAGATGGATGTGAGCAAGATGATCGAGCGCAAGGGCGAGATCGTCAACAAACTGACCGGCGGTGTAGCCGGCCTGTTCACCGCCAACAAGGTGACCTCCATTTTTGGCACCGGCAGACTGCTGGCCAACAAGAAAGTGGAAGTGACTGACGACGAAGGCAACAGCACTGTTTACGAAGCCGAAAACGTGATTTTGGCCTCCGGCTCTGTACCGGTAAATATTCCGCCCGCTCCGGTAGATGACAAAATTATTGTCGATTCCACCGGTGCTCTGGAATTCACCAAAGTACCCAAGCGTCTAGGCGTGATCGGTGCCGGTGTTATCGGCCTGGAGCTGGGCTCCGTTTGGAACCGCCTGGGTTCCGAGGTTGTGGTTCTGGAAGCCCTGGACAAGTTCCTGTCGGTGATGGACCAGCAGGTCGCCAAAGAATCCCAAAAAATTCTCAAGAAGCAGGGCTTGGATATCCGCCTTTCCTGCCGTGTAACCGGCTCTGAAGTGAAGGGCGACGAAGTGGTCGTCACTTACCAGGATAAAGACGGTAAGGAGCACCAGGAAACCTTCGACAAGTTGATCGTCTGTGTGGGCCGTCGCCCTTACACCGAAGGTCTGCTGTCCGAAGATGCCGGTGTGAAGATGGACGAACGTGGATTTATCTACGTCAACGACCTGTGCATGACTTCCGCACCGGGCGTATGGGCGGTCGGTGACGTTGTACGTGGCCCGATGCTCGCACATAAGGCCTCTGAAGAAGGTGTTGTGGTTGCCGAGCGCATCGCCGGCCAGAAGCCGATGATGAACTACGATGTGATCCCCAACGTGATCTACACCCACCCGGAGATCGCTGCGGTTGGCCGCACCGAAGAGCAGGTAAAAGCCGACGGCGAGCCCTACAACGTAGGCAGCTTCCCGTTTGCGATCAACGGTCGCGCCATGGCTGCCAACGATACCCAGGGCTTTGTGAAAATCATCGCTCACGCGGAAACTGACCGCGTACTGGGCGCTCACATTGTTGGCCCATCTGCGGCAGACCTGGTTCAGCAGGTGGCGATCGCGATGGAATTCGGCTCCAGTGCCGAAGATATCGGTATGACCGTATTTGCGCACCCAACCCTATCCGAGACCGTGAAGGAAGCGGCGCTGGGTGTAAACGGCCATGCGATCCACACCGTAAATCGCAAGAAGCGTAAGTAAGAAGTTTTTTCGATGTCGGGGCACTAATTATTCATTAATTAGCTGCCCCGGTTTCATTTGCAGAATTCAAAATTTGCAACGACGGAAATTTTGAATTCTGTGTCTCAGGTGCAGAGTGATCTGCAATTAATAAACACATTTCACATGTGAATTGGTATTGACTATGAACTTGCATGAGTATCAGGGCAAACAACTGTTTGCGGCATACGGATTGCCGGTTTCCAAAGGCATTGCAGCGGAAACCCCGGCAGCGGCAGTAGCAGCGGCTGACGAAATTGGCGGTGATAAGTGGGTAGTAAAAGCCCAGGTACACGCTGGTGGCCGCGGTAAGGCTGGCGGTGTAAAGCTGGTAGATTCCAAGGCAGAAATTGAAGAGTTTGCCAAAAAGTGGCTGGGCGAGCGCCTGGTAACTTATCAAACAGACGAAAATGGTCAGCCGGTTTCCCGTATCCTGGTTGAAAGCTGCACCGATATCGATCAAGAACTGTACCTCGGTGCCGTTGTTGACCGCTCCACCCGTCGTATCGTTTTCATGGCCTCCACCGAAGGCGGCGTTGAGATCGAGAAAGTAGCGGAAGAGACTCCGGAAAAAATCCTCAAGGCCACCATCGACCCGCTGGTAGGCGCTCAGCCATACCAAGCGCGCGAGCTGGCTTTCAAACTGGGCCTGAACCCGACCCAGGTTAAGCAGTTCACCAAGATCTTCCTCGGCCTGGCAAAAATGTTCGAGGAAAAAGATCTGGCCCTGCTGGAAATCAACCCGCTGGTAATCACCACCGAAGGCAACCTGCACTGTCTGGATGCCAAAGTGGTTATCGACAGCAACGCCCTGTACCGCCACGCAGACCTGCGCGAAATGCACGATCCTTCTCAGGATGACGCGCGTGAAGCGCACGCTGCCAAGTTCGATCTGAACTACGTAGCGCTGGATGGCAATATCGGCTGCATGGTGAACGGCGCTGGTCTGGCCATGGGTACCATGGATATCGTCAACCTGCACGGCGGTAAGCCGGCTAACTTCCTGGACGTTGGTGGCGGCGCGACTAAAGAGCGTGTTGTTGAAGCGTTCAAGATCATCCTGTCTGATGAGAATGTTAAAGCCGTATTGATCAACATCTTCGGTGGTATCGTTCGCTGTGACATGATCGCCGAAGGCGTTGTGGGCGCAGTAAAAGAAGTGGGCGTTAAAGTACCGGTTGTTGTGCGTCTGGAAGGTAACAACGCAGACCTGGGCGCTAAAGTTCTGAGCGACAGCAGCCTGAACATTATCGCGGCTACCAGCCTGACCGATGCTGCTGAGCAAGTGGTTAAAGCTGCGGAGGGTAAATAATCATGTCAGTATTGATTAACAAAGACACCAAAGTCATCTGTCAGGGCTTCACCGGCTCCCAGGGTACTTTCCATTCCGAGCAAGCGATTGCTTACGGCACCAAGATGGTTGGTGGTGTAACTCCGGGTAAAGGCGGTCAGACTCACCTGGGTCTGCCGGTATTCAACACCGTGAAAGAAGCGGTAGAAGAGACCGGTGCAGAAGCTTCCGTAATCTACGTACCCGCGCCTTTCTGTAAGGATTCCATCCTGGAAGCAGCCAACGCTGGTATCAAACTGATCGTTTGTATCACCGAAGGTATCCCGACTCTGGATATGCTCGACGCTAAAGTGAAGTGCGACGAGCTGGGCGTACGCCTGATTGGCCCGAACTGCCCGGGTGTGATCACTCCTGGTGAGTGCAAGATCGGTATTATGCCGGGTCATATCCACAAGCCGGGTAAAGTGGGCATCGTTTCCCGTTCCGGTACCCTGACCTATGAAGCAGTTAAGCAAACTACCGACCACGGCTTCGGCCAGTCCACCTGTGTGGGCATCGGTGGCGACCCCATCCCGGGCTCCAACTTCATCGATATTCTGGAAATGTTCCAGAACGACCCGCAGACCGAAGCGATCGTAATGATCGGTGAGATCGGCGGTACTGCTGAAGAAGAAGCGGCGGCTTACATCAAGGAAAATGTTACCAAGCCGGTCGTTTCCTACATCGCTGGTGTAACTGCTCCTCCCGGCAAGCGTATGGGCCATGCGGGCGCGATCATCTCCGGTGGTAAAGGTACCGCTGACGAGAAGTTCGCGGCTCTGGAAGACGCTGGTGTTAAAACCGTGCGCTCCCTGGCTCAGATCGGTGACGCGCTGAAGGAAGTAACTGGCTGGTAAGTTGTTACTAGATAGTTAACTCTAGAAAAGGCTACCCTCTGGGTGGCCTTTTTTGTTTTGAAGGCTGTTTTTTTATTTTTGCCCAGCCTAGGTTTGCCTTAAGTTGCCATTTAATTGCGCTTTTTTCTGTGTAGCTTATTTTTCTTCTCTCTTCTCTCTTCTCTCTTCTCTCTTCTCTCTTCTCCCTTTCCCTGCTCAAACACGTGGCTTTTCTTTTTCTCTATTTTGTTGGTTTTTTTGGGTTGCTTTACCGATTTAAGGTGTGTTGTTGTAAGTCATTTTTGAAAGCTAATACCGAATGATTTTTATTGCTGTTTGAGAAGCTATCTCACTGTTTGTTGGTTGTTGGGGGCTTGAAAGGGTTGTTAAAGTTTTTCCTAGGTGTTTGGGAATTGTTAGGGTATAAATTTCATGCTGTGATAAAACTTGGATGTCGATTTTTTCTTGGTCCAGTTATAAGTTAAATAAAGCATTTATTAGCCTTCAGAATAATAACCTGATAATGGTGGAGGTCTGCGGCATGGGATTGTCAATAGATAAAAATATTCGAAATATTTCTTATAAATTGGTTTTTAGTGGTTTTTCTTTAGATAGAAATGAAGATGTTGGTGGTGTCTGGCCCAACGGAATAGTGAAATATTATATGCCGCGCAATCTGGATGCGGGCTATGTGACCGCTGTTAAAAAAGCAATGTCTCGTTGGGAACTGTGTATTTATCGGGCGTTTCGATTTGCGGCAATCAAGTTTATTCAGGTGGGGGCTGCTGGGCAGGGGGTAATTACTATTAGGGATAACGATAGTAGTGCGACTGTGGGATACACCAATAAAACAGACCAGTATTGCGGTGTGAACTGGAGGGGTAATAGGGCCGCTATTGCCTCGCTGCCACATGAAATTGGTCATACCCTGGGTTTGGCCCATGAGCATATGCGCTCGGATGCGCCTCTAGCGGTACAGAACACGCTGGACTCTTTGCAAGTGCAAACCCGCACCCAGACCATGGCCCGCTTTATGACACACGGCTCCACATTCGATGCTCAATCTATCATGATGTATGACAATCAGGCGCAGGCCTTGGGTGTCAGAGAAAATACCAGGACCGGTGGTTGTAAAATCACTCCCAATCAGGTGAATAACGCCAGCTGGCATCCCAGCGCGGGTGATCTGGATATGCTTTCCTATTTGTATGATGGTAGGCGTCTGACACTGCCAAGATCTTTTGCAAGGCCAATCATGTAGAGCAAGTTCAACGCAGTTAAGGTGGCCGAAAAAAGGGAGTCGATGACTCCCTTTTCCTTTCTGCAGCACTAATCTCTTCAATGTGGCTAGGTGCTGTACAAGCCATATTTATGGCCGTGTGCGCGGCTGCGTTGATATAAAATAAACGCCGTTAATGTGAGTAATAGTATTTCTGCTATAGGCCCTGCATACCAGATACCCACCTCACCAATAGCCAGGGGCAGAATTAATATCAAAGGCAGCAGAAAAATATACGTTTTTGCCAGCCCGAGTATGGTCGCGCGCTTAGCGTCGCCAATCGCTTGAAAGAAGATATTGACCATCATCAGTGGCCCCGCCAGGAAATAAACCAGAGTCATCATCGGCAGAATGCGCGCAACTTCTGCAACAATTTGTGGATCGCTGACAAATAACGCTCCCAGGGTATCCTTAAAAATAATAACGGCAAGCTGAAGCAGTAGGCAGTAGCTGAATGCCACGGTCAGGGCGATATTGATACTACTGTCCATGCGTGACCAGATCTTCGCGCCGGCATTATTGCCAACTACCGTCTGAAAGGCCTGACTCAGGCCGAGTAACGGGAGAAAAATAAAAGTCATGATCCGGGTGGTAATGCCATAGGCACTAACGGTAGAGTCATAGTGTTCTCCTCCCCACGCCTGCAGGCTGAATATAACCGCCATGGAAGTGAGGGATACGCCGATATAGCTCAGGCTGGATGGCAACCCCAGGGATAGAAACTCCCACCAGTATTGTTTCTGGCTGGAAAATCGAATCACCTGTGTAGCGATTACTGTTTTTCCGTAATAACGATAGCCAGCTACTATCGCAAGGGCGATTGATTGAGCCAATGCTGTTCCATAAGCGGAACCCGCGACCCCCATTTGCAAGTGGGCAATAAAAACATAGTTGAAGACGATATTGAGAAGTACGGAGGTTAGCGAAACACTAGCCATCAAGGGTAATTTCCCTTCACAGCGCAAAGTGTCAGAGTTAACGGCGCCAATAAATAGGGCGGGAGAGAGAAAAACAAGAATCGTTAAATAGGTGTAGCCCATTTCTGCCAAAGGCTGGGAGCCATTGGCTACCAACAGTGTCAATTGTTTGCCTCCTAGAGTAAACAACACCATAAGAAGACCACAAACGATCAGTGCCAAGGTAATTGCCTGGGAAAATGCCTGCCTTGCTTTATCCGTTTTCCCCGCACCCAAGAGTCTGGCCTGAACACTGGAGTAGCCTCCAGAGATTAAGGAAGACAGTGCGACCAACAACATAAACATCGGAAATGTCAGGGTGACAGCAGCCAGTGCATCGGGGCCTACATACTCTCCCAGGAAGTACGCGTCCAGCAAGGTAAAAGAGCCGTTTACCAGCATTATAAAAATGATAGGTGCTGCAGTTTTAAAGAAAACTGGTAAAAGCGCACCACTGAGAAAGATATTGTCTTGCTGTTGGGTCATACAAAATCCCTTTTACTGATTACCCTTATGCATCTCTGCGATATTGTTAAATTTGGCCAAGACAAAGTGTTTGATGTCATCTGGCCAGTCGCTGACGGCTTTTTCAAAGCTCACTTTACTATTTCGATAGAGGGCGCGACTGGCGTCTTCAAATCCTGGAGCATCTCCTACAACCTGAAGCATAAATCTATCCAGTTGCTGTTGTTGAGTTGAAATACGCTCTTCGACAGAGATTTGTTTTTGTGCCTGCTCCACCAGCTTGCGCAGGGTAACAGAGGCTCCGCCCGGCTGTTGTTTTAGCCATTCCCAATGGCGGGGGAGTAATGTGACCTCCTTGGAGATGACTCCAAGCTTGGGGCGTCCCCGCTTTGCGTTGCTGGGGGCTGTGCTGGGTTTCAACCTGGTCAGTACCGTCTCAAAATCGCCTTGCCAATCAATCTCGATTCGTTGGCAGTTGTCGGTTGAAAAGACCATGGGCTCTCTTTGAGGCTCAAGGGATTTTACCTGTTGGACAACTGCTTCCAGTGTGCCCCGTGCAATCACGTTTTGTCGGTCAATGGCTATGTATTCTGGCGCCATTAGGACCTCCTATAAATTTATCTGGGTAAAATGTTATTACCCGGGTAAATATAGATTGTCGCTTGGTTTGTGTACAGAAAATACTTTTGAGGTCGGTTCTTGATATGCGCGGGGGAGCTCAGTGGCTCACGATCGATAGCAATGCGCTAGGTGGTTCGGCTTTTATTTTGCCTTCTGGTTTACCTGTCAGGAGTATTTTGTCCTCAAGCTGGCGATATACACGACCTGTTCCCACTCCTATACTGCCAAAAAACTAACTATCCAGGAGAGAACATGGCTAGAGCACTGATCGGCGTAATCGGGGGCAGTGGCCTGTATGAAATGCAAGGGCTGACAGATGTGCAAGAGGTTCAGCTGAAGACCCCGTTTGGACCTACCTCAGACCCTATTGTATGCGGCAAGCTGCAGGGCATTCCGGTTGCCTTTCTCTCCCGCCACGGGCGCGGTCATAGATTGATCCCCTCCGAAGTGCCCTATAGGGCAAATATCCATGGGCTGCGCCAGCTGGGCGTGCGCTACCTCCTGTCTCTCTCTGCGGTTGGCTCTCTGCAAGAGAAGGTTAGGCCGCTGGATATGTTGATTCCCGACCAGTTTATCGACATGACGCGCAAACGCGACAGCACCTTTTTTGGTCGTGGCGCGGTCGCCCATGTCTCTATGGCAGACCCAGTCTGTTCGGCAGTGGCGGATTGCCTGGCGCGAGCCTTTGAATCCACCCAGGCTGGACAGGAGGTGCAGCTACACCGGGGCGGCACTTATCTGTGCATTGAGGGCCCGCAGTTCTCAACGCGGGCGGAATCCCACTGGTATCGCAGTATGGGTGCATCGGTCATTGGTATGACCAATATGCCGGAAGCCAAGTTGGCACGAGAGGCACAGATTGCCTATGCCACTCTGGCGATGGCCACCGATTACGACTGTTGGCATCCCCGAGAGGAAGCTGTGACGGCAGAAGTGGCCATCGCCAATCTGCAGCAAAATGCGGTGCGCGCCCAACAGGTGGCGGCAGAGGCCATTCGTTTACTGGGAACGGAGAAACCCGACTCCATCGCCCATACAGCCTTGGCCAGTGGTTTAGTTACCCCCGTGGAAGCCATGTCGGTAGATCAGCTTGCTGTAATAAAACCACTGCTCGAACCGTCTAATCCAGTGCTAGAAGAAGTGGAGCACTGAGATCTATGCATGAAACACTGCCCTTGCTGGAAATATCCGATTTCCCGGCAATACGCCGCAGCAGCATTGAAACCCTGCAACTCAATATTGGCTACCGCTGTAATCAATCCTGTGTGCACTGTCATGTCAATGCGGGTCCCAACCGTACAGAGATGATGTCGGATGAAAATTTAGCGTTGCTGCTGGAGGTGATCGAGAAGCGCAATATTCGAGTTCTGGATATCACCGGCGGTGCCCCGGAATTACATTGGGGATTTCGAGACCTGGTCAAGGCTGCAAGAGGATTGGGAGTGCAGGTCATTGATCGCTGTAATCTCACCGTGTTGTTCGAGCCCAACCAGGAGGATACAGCAGAGTTTCTCGCTCGAAATCATGTGGAAGTGATAGCCTCTCTTCCCTGTTATTCCATGGATAACGTCGATAAACAGCGCGGCAAAGGCGTTTTCGACAAGAGTATTGCCGGGCTGCAAAAGCTCAATGAGCTTGGTTATGGCAAGCCAGAAAGTGGGTTGCGGTTAAATTTAGTGTACAACCCCCAGGGGGCATTCTTACCCCCAGAGCAAACTGCCCTGGAGGCAGACTATCGCCGGGAGTTGAGAAAGCAGTTTAATATCGAGTTCAATCATTTATTTGCGCTCGTCAATATGCCGATAAAACGCTTTGGTTCCATGCTGATCTCCAAGGGGCAGTTTAAAGATTATATGGCTCTGCTGCGGGATAATTACAGCGATGCAAATCTTGATGGTGTTATGTGTCGCACTATGGTGAGTGTGGACTGGCAGGGAAATTTATTTGATTGTGACTTTAACCAGCAACTCAATATTCCTATACCGGGTCGGCCACATTTGCGCGATTTACTCAACCAGGACCTGCAAGGGGGAGCGATAGCGGTAGCGGACCACTGCTATGGCTGTACGGCAGGGCAGGGAAGTAGTTGCGGTGGGGCGCTCTAACGGAATCATGGAAATATAGGATTAGGCCGTTATGAGGAAAAGAGTCGCGCTGCTGTTACTCGTTGTAGCTTTAATTGCCGCCTTTTATTGGTTTGACCTAAACCAATGGTTAAACCTGGAAAGACTAAAAGAAGGCGGGGATCAATTTCAGCAGTGGAAAACCACCTCGCCAATACTGGTTAGTTTTCTTTTTCTGTTTTTTTATATTTTGATAACCGGGCTTTCATTGCCTGGGGCTGCGATTCTCACATTAGCCGCCGGTGCCATTTTTGGTTTGCTGTGGGGAACACTGATCGTTTCCTTTGCCTCCAGTATTGGTGCGACATTGGCTTTTCTAATGGCCCGTTATTTATTCCGCGATTATGTGCAGGAGCGTTTTTCAACACGTTTGCAAGTGGTGAACAATGGTGTTGATCGGGAGGGGGCGTTTTACTTATTTGCCTTACGATTAGTGCCTATTTTCCCTTTTTTCCTTATCAATTTATTAATGGGTCTGACGCACTTGCGCGTGTGGACATTTTATTGGGTCAGCCAGCTGGGTATGCTGGCAGGTACAATTGTCTATGTGAATGCGGGCACTCAGCTTGCGCGTATTGAAAATTTAGGGGACATCGCCTCCCCACAATTGCTGCTGTCTTTTGTCTTGTTGGGAATCTTCCCTCTACTGGCTAAATACTTTCTCAGTTGGCTTAAGCGACGCCGCGCGGCTCAGTGAATGACTGCAATGAGTAAACCCAAAAAATTTGACCGTAATATTATTGTGATCGGTGCCGGAGCTGCAGGGCTGGTTAGTGCATATATTTCTGCGGCGGTAAAAGCCAGGGTTACCCTGGTGGAGTCGGGAAATATGGGGGGAGACTGCCTGAATACCGGCTGTGTACCCAGTAAGGCACTGATTCAATGTGCCAGGGTTGCGAACTCTGCCCGCGTGGCGAAGAGATTCGGTGTGGTTTTGCCTGAGCCCGAAATTGATTTTCCCGCAGTCATGGCGCATGTGCGTAATTCGATCCAACAGATTGAGCCTCACGACAGTGTCGAGCGCTACAACGATCTGGGGGTGGAAGTTGTTCGCGGGCGGGGGCGCCTTGTCGATCCCTGGACTGTAAATATTTCTAAAGAAAATGGTACAGAACAGACGCTTACAGCACGAGCGATCATCCTCGCTACGGGAGCTGAGCCCGCAGTACCGCAGTTTCCAGGATTGGAAGCGGTCAATTATCTGACTAGTGAAACCCTGTGGGACAGATTCGCTCAGCTAGACAAGGTGCCCTCTCGATTATTGTTACTTGGTGGCGGGGCAATTGGCTGTGAGCTGGCTCAGGCATTTACGCGGCTGGGTTCCGAGGTCACCTTGATCGAACGCGCCGAGCGTCTGTTGCCCCTAGAGGATCACGAAGTCTCTGCTGCTGTAACCCAGGCGCTGGAATCGGAGGGGGTGCGATTACTTACCGCGCACGAGGCTACTGCATTTGCCGGAAATCAAAGCGGGCAGGGAGGGGCGGTCACCTTGCGGAATGCGCAAGGTGAAATACAGGTGACATTTGATGAGGTTATTCTGGCTCTAGGTAGACGCCCCAGAACCGAGGGGCTAGGTCTCGAGGAGTTAGGTATTGTGCAGGAGGGTAAATGCCAAGTGGATGACTACCTGCGCACCCGACACCCTCATATTCTTGCAGCGGGGGATCTCGCCGGGCCTTATCAATTTACGCATATTGCTGCCCATCAGGCCTGGTATGCTGCGGTCAATGGGCTCTTTGGGGATATAAAAAAGTTCGCGGTGGATTATAGCTTGATACCCAGCGCAATCTTTATTGACCCACAAGTGGCCAGTGTTGGGCTAAGTGAACACCAGGCAATTGCGCAAGGGGTGGCCTATGAGGTAACCCGCTATGGTATTGATGACCTGGATCGCGCGATTGTCGATGGCGCCGCAACCGGATTTGTTAAGGTATTAACAGCACCGGGTAGGGATAAAATCCTGGGGGTTTGTATCGTTGGTGAAAATGCGGCGGAGCTGATTGCTGAGTTTGTATTTGCGATGAAACAGGGATTTGGGTTGAACAAGATTTTATCCACAATTCATATCTACCCTACTATGGCTGAAGCGAATAAATATGTGGCAGGAAATTGGAAGCGGGCTCATGCACCCAAGAGTCTGCTGCGATGGTTGGAGAAGTTCCACCGCTGGAGGCGGGGATAAGACGAGCGTGAGAAAAGGCGAGACAGAGTTGAGGCAAGACAGTGCAATACAGTGTTATTGTGCCCCTGTTAAATGAGCGGGAGCAGTTACCAAAGTTGGTAGCACAACTGAAAGAGCTGGTCGCCTATAGCAGCTGCGAAGTCATTCTGGTCGATGGCGGCAGTATTGACGGTAGTGCAGAAATGGCCAGTGCCGCCGGATTGAAGGTCATTCATTCCCAGCGCGGACGCGCTCTCCAAATGAATGCCGGTGCTTCGGTTGCCCGCGGTAATTGGTTATTGTTTTTGCATGCGGATACACGCCTGCCCCAAGGCGCCCTGAGTGCGATTGCCTCTGCTTCGGTTCGGGGAGCGCAATGGGGCCGTTTTAATATTCGTATCAGCGGCGACAGCGTCTGGTTTCCCCTGATTTCTGCCATGATTAATTGGCGCTCCCGCCTGAGCGGCATCGCTACAGGCGATCAGGCAATTTTTGTCCGCCGTGACCTCTTCAATAATGTAGGGGGCTATGCTCCGCAGCCCTTGATGGAAGACATAGAGCTGAGCCGTCAGCTGCTGAAAACGGCCCGACCGCACTGCCTGCGCCAGAGAGCCAGCACCTCGGGGCGCCGCTGGCAAAAATTTGGTATTTGGCGCACGGTGTTATTGATGTGGCGCTTGCGCTTCGATTACTGGCGTGGCGTCTCTGCGGAGTGCTTGGCAAAACGCTATGAGTAATTCTTCTTTTCCCTCTTTACGCCTGGTGGTGATGGCCAAGGCGCCCCTGCCTGGCTATGCCAAAACCCGCTTGATCCCAGCTTTAGGGGAACAAGGGGCAGCCTCTCTAGCGGAAAAGCTGTTACAGCAAACTTTGCAGGAGGCTGTAATGGCAGAGCTCGGGCCGGTAGAGTTGCATGTTGCACCAGATTGCGAGCATCCTTTTTGGCGAACATTCGCCTTACCCGTTGGGGTAACTCTTCTTAATCAGTCGCAAGGCAACCTCGGTCAGCGTTTGTGGCAGGCTGCTAATACTCACCAGGTAGCAAGCCAGGGTCTTTTTTTGTTGGGCACAGATTGTCCAGCGTTAACTGCTTCGCGCCTCCGTGAGGCGGCTGCGGCGTTAACGAGCGTCGATGCGGTTATGTATCCGGCAAAAGATGGCGGCTACACTTTGTTAGGGCTCAAACGGTTGCACTTTAGGTTGTTTGAAGATATTCGCTGGAGTACAGAGGTTGTTGCCCGGCAAACCCTGGAGCGCTTACAGGAGTGTGATATGTCTTGCCGGCGTCTGGAAATCTTGCATGATATTGATGAGCCTGAAGACTTGCAGTTTTTGCCCCGAGACTGGGCGCTATCTCAAGAAGAGAATTAAAGGTCTCTACTTATTAATTTTGACGGGTTGAATCAGGGGCGGGTGGCTCCAGAAAAATGATCTCCCGCATGACCTGCCAGCGCCCATCCTCATAAATTAAATCAATCCCCAGCCTTAATTTTCTTTCCTGGCCAGATAGGTTATTCCTTCGGGAAAAAATCACCAGGGCGCTGTTATTGTTAGCGGCCACATGGTGGATTTTGGTCCAGCCGTTAAGGGGTAATTCACCGGCATCCCGCTTATGCTTAAATAGATCGATAAAAGCGGTCTTGTCGGCCACCGTCAGCTGGTCTGAATCATCCAGCATATAAACCTGCATGTCCCTGTGGTAGACACTTTCCAGCTCATCTACTCGACAGTGGACTCCTGCTTGCACTAGGTAATCGATAAACGCCTCGATTTCTTTGGCAGTGTCTTTTTCTTCCATCTCTCAAGCGTCTCTTGATTTGGGCCAAGTTAAGATAATGGATACAAGATGTTGCTAATGAATCGGTACTGCCAGCCTAGCTTCTAGCTTCAGCTGAGACAGCCTTAGGGCCTATAAAAAAACTTAGAGGGCGGGGGCAGCACTGCCCTCGGCTTCTACAGGGCTGTTCTCAACAAGGGCTCCGCCGTTTTCATCGTTGGCTGCCAGGCGCTGCTCTTCGATACGGCTGCTCCAGCTCAGCAGGGCCTGGTAGTGGCGAATATTTTGCACATAGGTGACTGGTTCCCAACCGCGCGCATAGCCGTGCTTGGTGGATTTGTAGTACTGGCGTTTGGCCAGTAGTGGCAGGTGGTCGCGCACATCGGGCCACAAATCCGGGTTGCCGCCCATGCGCTCTGTGAGTACGCGGGCGTCTTCCAGGTGGCCGTAGCCCACATTGTAGGCGGCCAGGGCCATCCAGGTTCTATCTGGTTCGCGGATACGCTCCGGCAGTTTGTTGCGGATCTGCACAATATAGCGAGCGCCGCCCTCAATACTCTCTTCGGGATTGAGCCGGTTTACACCTAGCTCCCTGGCGGTACCCAGGGTGAGCATCATCAGGCCGCGCACCCCGGTGCGTGAGCGAGCGCGGGGATTCCAGTGAGACTCCTGGTAGCTGAGTGCCGCCAGCAAATGCCAATCCAGCTCGTATTGGTCGGCCACTTTTTGCATAACCCCGCGCCACTTGGGCAGTCGTTCACGGCTGCGCTTGGCGAAAGCTTGGGCGCCCCCTGCATTCAGGTCGCTGACGTGGCCAAAGAATTCTTCTCGCAGTTGCGCAATCATGCCGTTGGTGTTGGCGCGCAACATAAACAGTCGCGCGCGCTGGTAAAGGCTATCGTCATCACTCTTGGGAAAAGCCCAGGAAACCGGTTGGAACTGGCTGAGATTAAAAGCCACTCCAGTTTTGGGGTAGAGTCCACGATGCACGGCGTAGGCGTTGGAGTCCACCACCGCATAGCTATATTGGCCCTGATGCACCATCTCCACCAATTCCATGGCGTCGACATCGGAAACCTCCTCCCAGCGCAAATTGGGATAGCGCTGGGAGAGTTTTTTTAATTCTTCGGCGTGAGCGCTGCCGGCGATAACCGCGATGGTTTCGCCTTCCAGATCACTGGTTTTACGCGGGCGTTTTTCCCCAAGCCGGTAAATGATCTGTTGGCGGACTTCAAAATAGGAGGGAGAGAAACGCACCTGTTCGCGGCGTTCCGGGGTGACGGTGAGGCCCGCGGCGGCGAAGTGAGCACCTTCTTCGGGGTCGCGCAGGCGCGCGAACATGTCGTCCAGGCTGTGCACATCGCGAATGACCAGCTTGACTCCCAGCTCTTCGGCAAAGGCGTGCAACATACCGTACTCAAAGCCGGTGGGATTGCCGGAGGCGTCTTCGTAATAGGTGGTGGGGCCGTTTTGCGAGAGGACAACCAGTTCGCCGGAAGCTTTAATTCGCTCCAGGGTATTCGGTGCCTTGCTGGCAACTAATAGAGAGGCACAGCAGGACAGGGCGATACCTTTGCATACGCGGCGGACATAGCGCAGCGCTCGGCTTCTCATCATCATAGGCTGTCCCCTCTAGCTCGTCCGTTGGTTTTATCGCTGTTATGCCTAAGGCCTGGTACGGGCACCTCCGCGAGGGCTTTTCTCGCCAATGCTGGCACAGTCCGCCAATTTTACATTATTTGACGACAATCTGCCCAATTTGGCTTTTGGGCACTGTGACACGGGCGCTTGAAATGCTGTTGAGACTTTTGTAGGAGATTTTTGGCGTCTAGTGAAATCAGCGAATTTACGATCAGTTTTGTTCGCCTTTTGAACATATTGATTGCTAATTAGTTCATGTGTACTCAAGTGATGGGTAGGTGTGTTGGAGTTGCGGCGCTTCGGGTACAATTGCGCCTCTCAAATTTCCGGGGCCTTGTGCGATCCTTCTTTCGCGCAATCTTTCTCATTTAGACAAGAGGCTATCTCCCGCAATGTTAGTTCTGCGTGGTGCTCCCGCACTGTCGAAATTCCGCCATAAAAAACTACTCAACCAACTGCGCGCGCTGCAACCGACTATCGACGATCTCTACGCCGAGTTCGTACATTTTGCCGACAGCGATGCATTGGATAACAAGGAGATGGCGCTGCTTGAGCGACTACTCCAGTACGGCCCCACCGAAGAGAAGCACCAACCGAAAGGTGAGCTAATCCTGGTGGTACCGCGCCCGGGCACTATTTCTCCCTGGTCTTCCAAGGCCACCGATATTGCCCACAACGCTGGTCTCACTCAGATACATCGGCTTGAGCGCGGTGTCGCCTACTATCTGAGTGGTGTCGAGTTGAGCGAAGCCGAGCGCGAGGCATTGGCCTCCCAGCTGCACGATCGCATGGTTGAGGTAGCCTTTGCCGAACTCGAACAGGCAGAGCAGTTATTCGTTGAAGAGGAGCCTCGCCCGCTGCGTGGTGTGGATATCCTCGAGGGTGGCCGTGAGGCACTGGAAGTTGCCAATGTGACGCTGGGCCTGGCCCTGGCCGAAGATGAAATTGATTACCTGCTCACCAGCTTCCAGGAATTGGATCGCAATCCCACCGACGTAGAGCTGATGATGTTCGCCCAGGCGAACTCTGAGCACTGTCGCCACAAGATCTTTAATGCCTCCTGGACGATTGATGGCGAAGAAATGCCGCACTCCCTGTTCGGCATGATCAAGAATACCTATCGCAAGGGTGGAGACAATGTACTGTCCGCCTATGCCGACAATGCTGCAGTTGTTGTGGGCAATGTGGCTGGGCGTTTTTACCCCGATCCAGAAAGCAAGGAATATGGCTTTAGCAACGAAGCTATCCATCTGCTGATGAAGGTGGAGACCCATAACCATCCCACGGCAATCGCTCCCTTCTCTGGTGCCGGTACTGGCGCCGGTGGCGAAATTCGCGATGAAGGTGCGGTTGGCCGCGGCTCCAAGCCGAAAGTGGGCCTGACTGGTTTTACTGTCTCTAACCTGCAAATCCCCGGTTGGGAACAGCCCTGGGAATCCAACTACGGCAAGCCTGAGCGTATCGTTACCGCCCTGGATATTATGATCGAGGGGCCTATCGGTGGTGCCGCATTTAATAACGAATTTGGCCGCCCAAATATTTGCGGTTACTTCCGTACCTTTGAAGAAAACTTCGATGGTGAGCGCCGCGGCTATCACAAGCCGATTATGCTGGCCGGCGGCTACGGCAATATTCGCGAAGAGCATGTCGAGAAGCCCGAGTTTTCTCCTGGCGCCAAGCTGATAGTGCTGGGCGGCCCGGCCATGCTGATTGGTCTCGGCGGTGGCGCGGCTTCCAGTATGGCCAGTGGTTCCAGTTCCGAAGATCTGGATTTCGCTTCTGTACAGCGCCAGAACCCGGAAATCGAGCGTCGCTGTCAGGAAGTCATCGATCAGTGCTGGCAGCTGGGCGAGAAAAACCCCATCGCCTTTATCCACGATGTGGGAGCGGGCGGTTTGTCCAACGCTTTCCCCGAACTGGTTAAAGACGGCGGCACCGGCGGTAACTTCGAGTTGCGCAATGTGCCCTGCGATGAGCCGGGCATGAGCCCGCTGGAAATCTGGTGTAACGAATCCCAGGAGCGCTACGTACTGGCAGTCATGCCGGAAGACCTGCAGCGTTTCGAGCAAATTTGTGAACGCGAGCGTGCGCCTTTCGCCGTTGTCGGTGAGGCCACCGAAGACAAGCACCTACTTCTGAACGACACCAAGTTCGAGTCCAAGCCTGTGGACTTGCCCATGTCTGTGCTGTTCGGCAAACCGCCGCGTATGCACCGCGAGGCGGAAACTCGCCAGGTTGAAACCGAGGCATTTTCCACTGCGGATATCGACTTGAATGAAGCTGCTGAGCGCGTACTGCGCCTGCCTACTGTGGCCAGCAAGAGCTTCCTGATTACCATCGGTGACCGCACTGTAACCGGCCAGGTATCCCGCGATCAGATGGTCGGTCCCTGGCAGGTGCCGGTGGCGGACTGCGCCGTGACAACGGTTGCCTATGACAGCTACGCCGGTGAGGCCATGTCCATGGGGGAGCGCACTCCGGTGGCCCTGCTGGATGCGCCGGCTTCCGGCCGTTTGGCGGTGGGCGAGGCAATTACCAATATCGCCTGTACCCCGGTGAAGCAACTCTCAGATATCAAACTCTCCGCCAACTGGATGTGTGCCGCGGGCCACCCGGGTGAAGAGGAAAAACTCTATCGCACTGTCGAGGCGGTAGGTATGGAGCTGTGCCCTGAGCTGGGGATTACCATCCCGGTGGGCAAGGACTCCATGTCTATGCGCACCGCCTGGGAGGAAGAGGGCGAGCAGAAGGCGGTTACCGCACCCCTGTCCTTGGTCATTTCCGCCTTTACCCCCGTCACCGATGTGCGCAAAACCGTTACCCCGCAATTGCGCACCGATAAAGGTGAGAGCGAGCTGCTGCTGATCGACCTGGGTGCCGGCAAAAACCGCCTCGGTGGTTCCTGCCTGGCGCAGGTCTATAACGCGCTGGGTGATAAGCCAGCCGACCTGGACGATGCCAAGAAACTGAAAGGTTTCTTCGAAGTGGTGCAGCAAGCGCTGAATGAAGACCTGATCATGGCCTACCACGACCGCGCCGATGGTGGTCTTTTCACTACTCTTGCGGAAATGGGCTTTGCCGGCCGTGTGGGTATGGATGTGGAAATCTACGAATTGGGTGATGACCCCATTGCCGCACTGTTTAGTGAAGAGCTGGGTGCGGTACTGCAGGTTCCCGCCTGTGAAGCGGATATGTTGGTACAGCGCTTTGCCGCTGTCGGTGTACCGGCGCATCAAATCGGCTATCTGAACAACAACGAACACCTGTGCATCACCAATAACGGTGTTGAAATTTTAAAGCGCTCCCGTGCTGAACTGCAGCAAATCTGGTCGGAAACCAGTTTCCGCATCCAGTCTCTGCGCGATAACGCCGAGTGTGCCGAACAGGAATTTGCCTCGATTGCCCAGGAAGATCCGGGCCTATCGGTGAATCTCACCTTCGATATCAATGAAGATATCAGTGCTCCCTATATCGCCAAAGGTATTCGCCCGAAAGTGGCTGTGCTGCGCGAGCAGGGTGTTAACAGCCAGGTGGAGATGGCGCACTCCTTCCATCGCGCCGGCTTTAACGCTGTCGACGTACATATGAGCGATATTCTTTCCGGTCGTGTGGCCTTGGATGAGTTCAAAGGCCTGGTGGGCTGTGGTGGCTTCTCTTACGGTGACGTACTCGGCGCCGGTGAGGGATGGGCCAAGACCATCCTGTTCAACGAACGTGCCCGCGATCAGTTTGAAGGCTTCTTCAACCGCAAAGACACCTTCGGTCTGGGGGTGTGTAACGGTTGCCAGATGTTCTCTGTGATTAAAGAGCTGATTCCCGGTGCCGACCACTGGCCGCGCTTTGTGCGCAACCTGTCCGAGCAGTATGAAGCGCGCTTTGCCCTGGTGGGTGTCGAGGATTCCCCTTCCGTACTGTTCAAAGGTATGGCGGGCACTTATATGCCGGTTGCGGTTGCCCACGGTGAAGGTCGTGTGGAATTTGCCGACCAGCAGGCACTGGAGAAATGCGAAGCTTCCGGCACCATCGCGATGCGCTACCTGAATAACAAAGGAGAAATTACCCAAACTTACCCGGCCAACCCCAACGGCTCGGTAAATGGTATTACCTCTCTGTGTTCCGAGGATGGTCGTGTCACTATTATGATGCCGCACCCTGAGCGTGTAGCCCGTGCGGTCAGCAATAGCTGGCACCCGGATGAGTGGAGCGAGGACTCCGGCTGGATGCGCCTGTTCCGCAACGCGCGAGTGTTTGTCGACTAATTTCACGTACTTCGGCACCCTGGCGTTCTGTCGGGGTGCCAATTATTTTTTTGATTGGCAAAGGGCTTTATGTGGCACAAAGATGCTGCCTGTCACGGTTGCCAATATCGCTTCTTAAACCGTCTTTGGTTCACCTCTTTCATCGACAGGTGTTTTACAGTGGCATCTTTGCCGTTAAAAACATCTTTAAGCGTTTATTGGCGCAGATATTTGACGTCATAATCCTTCTCAGAAAGCAGTATTGATATTTCCTGCTACACTTAAACGATTATTCGAAATAACTTTTCTCGCTATGGTGCAGTTATCTGTATCGATTACCAATATGTTATTTAGCCTTCATGCAGAGAGTTTGGCATGGACTGGCACTCACAAATCCCCTTCGATTGATCTTTCGCTTGTCGCGTTTCCACTGGCGCAGATCCCAGCAGTACCTGAAATTCTTTTCCCCACCTTGCAAAAGTGATTAAGGAGATTGTCATGGCGTACAACGAAACTTTGGCAGAAAAAGTGCGCAACTTGTTACAGGGAAGTCAGGGCCTTTCTGAAAAACAGATGTTTGGCGGCCTGGCATTTATGTTAAATGGCAATATGGCTTGCGGTGTGGTTGGTGAAGAGCTAATGGTGCGGGTAGGGCCGGATAATTACCAGGATGCCCTAGCGGAGCGCTATACCCGACCCATGGATTTCACCGGGCGTCCCCTGAAAGGTATGGTGTATGTGGAGGAGGATGCAGTGGAGCAGGACCTTGATGAGTGGGTAAATCGGGGAGTGGAATTCGCCGGGTCGCTACCGCCTAAATAGCACAAAACTCAAAGACTCGAGAAAAAATAATGGCTGGGATTCTCTACATTTTTAGCGAAAGTATGCTCAGCTTTTACTGCAGGGTCGGAAATAAGGAATACTTTGCTCTTGAGATGCGCTGTATATAAATCTCTGTATGCTCTTAATCGATGCCTACATCTCATCGGATTTCGGGTGCAATGTATTCTTTTCTTAAGAATTTTTTGTGATATCCAATCTGATTAAAAATATTCTTCGTGACTAAACCTGTATCACCTACATTCAACGCCGGGTGGTACTAGAGCAGAAGCCACTGTTCATTACTGAGATTGACAGTTGCGGTATATGGCAAAGGATCGATTATGTACTTTATCGAATTAAATAATGGCGTGGAGATTCCCCAGATCGGAATGGGGATGGCTGCGATAGGAAGTTGGCAGCAGGACAATGGATATGTCACAGAAGTTCTCCTAAAAGCTATGGCCATTGGCTACCGGCACTTCGACACCGCCTCTGTCTATGGCAATGAACGGGCTCTGGGTCGGGCGATCAAAGAGTCGGGTATCCCAAGGGAAGAGCTGTTTATTACCAGCAAGGTTTGGGATACCGAGCAGGGTGGCAAGAAAACTCACGATGCCTTTGCGCGAAGTTTGGAGCGTTTGAAGCTGGAGTACCTGGATCTTTATTTAATCCAGTGGCCTGTTCCCGCTTACACGAGAGAAACCTGGGAGGCGATGGAGGCGCTCCATCAACAGAAGAAAGTTCGAGCCTTAGGGGTATCTAACTTCCGCAAATCAGATATTGAGCAAATAGCGTCTTTTGCCGAAATTCGCCCGGTAATTAATCAAATAGAGTTACATCCATATTTTACCCAGCAGCCACTGGTGGACTACTGTCAATTCCATAAAATTGCAATTAGTTGCTGGTCCCCTCTGGGCACAGGGGCTTGGTCTGGGGTGCCTTTGGCTGAGAAGCCAATTGTGGACCCGGTGATTACTGAGATCGCTGAAAAGTATTCGGCTACGCCGGCACAAGTTATCTTAAAGTGGAATGTTCAGCAGCACCGTATTGTTGTACCTAAGTCGGAGTCTTTAGAGCATATAAGAACTAACTTCTTATTAAGCGACTTTAATCTTAGCAACACGGATATCCAGTTGATTAATAACTTAAACTGTAATAACCGGCTTGGTGGTGATCCGGATTATGCACACAAGAAAAATATAACGTTAAAAGTGCCTGATTGATTTATGTTAACTAAACTTTTCGCCTGTCTGTTTGCATAGTCTCTGCTGACCCTACAATTCATCCCGCCTGGTCTGAGCCAATTTTCTTGGTGATCTCATAAGTGGCAATGGCGCAGGCGGAGACAACATTCATCGATGAGTTAACCCCCTGCATAGCAATATGTACAGTTGCATCGGCGACCTTTAGCAGTTCTGGGGGAATTCCATCTTTCTCTGATCCCAGAACCAAGCAGACTTTATCGCCCTCAACGATCGGAACCTGGCTTAGCTCAACGCTGTTAGATGTGATCTCCAGGCAGATTATTCGGTATCCCTCCCTCTTCAAATTCAGGACGGCATCCAGGGCATCACCCTCGTATTGGTAGGGAACATGCTGCTCTGTTGAGCGGGATACCTTACGGATCTTGGAGTTAGGCGGTAACAGGCTGGTTCCGGCCAGGTAAATTTTCTCTATGCCTAAAGCATCGGCTATGCGAAAGAGCCCACCGATATTACTAGGGGTGCGAATATCGGTGGTTAGATAGCAAAGGGAAAAGTTGTGTTTACTTGGAG
The DNA here is from genome assembly GCF_056160005.1 of Microbulbifer sp. ABH2_005. Taxonomy (NCBI): domain Bacteria; kingdom Pseudomonadati; phylum Pseudomonadota; class Gammaproteobacteria; order Cellvibrionales; family Microbulbiferaceae; genus Microbulbifer; species Microbulbifer sp. ABH2_005. The sequence continues at coordinate 1,042,603 of NZ_JBSWWI010000001.1, forward strand.
AGTGATCGCTGTGTTCTTTCTGCATGGTTACCACTGCTGAAATGACGACTAATTTTTTAAGTGGCTCTTAATTATTTTCTATTGGTGATGCCTGTGAGTCTATTTTAGCTTCCTCGAGAGAAGTATTGTGCAAATTCCGCATACGCTCCACTAAAGAGGGCTCCTTGCTGGATTTTTGGCTTTGTATCTGCATGGCCTGACGGTAGACCTTGTCGGAGACAATAAATTCTTCAGCTCGCTGATTGATTTCACTGTAGCGGGTATTCAGCTCGGAGATTTTATTGGATAGGTGCTCCAAGTCGAGAATGCGATCGAAGTAGAGGGCGATCAGCCGCTCACACTCTCTGGCAATGGCCAGATATTCATTGCCTACCTGGCGGTGCCCTTCATAGTTCTTCTTGAAATTGAAGAAAGTTTGTACACCCCCCAGTAAAGCGGCCAATAGTGCGAGAGCGGCGCCGCTCCACTTGGTCCAGTCGGGGAGTTCAGCATTGATCAGGGAAAAGAACAGAGAGCCGAGAAATAGGTTCACCACTACGATTGGCACACCGCAGAGTACGTGCAGATTGCGCCCTTTCATAGAGGCACGGAAGTGGCTGTGCTTACACAGATGGGCATTCCAGCGCAGTTTGTCCAGTACCGCCACGGTATTCGGTATTGTACTCATGAATCCCTTCCGCCCCTTTAGTGTTATTTTTGAGGGCGATAGTTTGCCGGATAAAAATGAGATGTACAGGGCGGAGCAGGGGAGATTGTGCTTGGGGTGATTAATTTGCAGGCGGAGGTTTCAGAAGGTCTTGTGCCGGCGGTTAGTGAGTACCCGCCGCACAAGGTTCAAGCTTAAGGGCTTTAATGAGAAGCTGGACAAGTATCCACTAGAAACTATAAGTCACGCCGACTGAAGACAGGTTGGCCTTCTCGTCTTGAATCTCGTAGATGGTGTGCTCCAGGTTGATACCCCAGTCACCGGTCGTCCAGTTTACTTCAGCACCATAGTATGGGTTGCTGCCGCTGTTCTTGTTACTGCTCCAGCTGTAAGACCTATCGAAGGACTCCGCATCCAAGAGTTCTCGATCTAGGCTATACCAGTTGCGGTTACCGGAATGCTCAGCCCGACCGCTGTCATTTGCACACCATTGGTGGACGCCAAAACGAATGCCGGCATTCAGGTTCTGTTGGATTTGCGTGGAAAGGGCTAATCCCAGGTTATAGGATTTGTATTTGGTTTCTTGCTTACTCTGGTAATCGTAGTTTTCTACAAGGATTTCATCATCGCTATAGTACCATTCGAGGCCGCGAACGCTCCGTTCATGCTCTTTGCGGATGTCACCGAGGTTCGCCATGCCACCTTCGAAGGCAATATAGTCGTTCACTCGATAACCAAAAGTAAACGCGTAGCCGGTTGAGTTGAGATCCTCTTTTACCGCAGTGGAGTCTTCGCTATCAAAGTGCATATAGCCCAGTGAGGCTTTTAGGTAAAAGGGCTTTTCTTCTGCGTAAACGCTGGTACTTACTAATGCGACTAGGGCGGTGAGAGCAATTTGCTTCAAGGGGTACCTCAATTCAATCAGGCGACATGCACTTGGGTAATACCGGGTGCTATGTGTCGTAAAGTCGGGATTGGCGCGTATTGTACATATGTGCCAATTGAGCGGGAAGAAGGTTTCTCTCTCAATGTGAGTGGATTCGCGTACCTCTACTCTATAAAAGAAGGTTTAATCTTTTGGCGACAGTCGCTACATTACTTAACGATGCTTACTAAGCCTGCTCGAGTAAAAACACCCCTTCCGCACTGACTATTTTTTTCAGGTCAAGGCTGCGAAAGCCTTCCGATTTCTTGTATTTTGTGCAGCTCCCAGATGCTGAGTGGTACCTCTGCCAATCAAATTTGCCTGGGGAATAAATCAATAAGAATGTTAACCCTTCTGGTTAGGGGGGAGATTGGGGGCTGGTATGTCGATTGCACGGCAACAATTTATCGTTTTGGGGCCATTACTGGCCGTAGCGTTTTACATTTTTCTGACCCTGGCTGGGATGCAGTATCTTCCTGCAGTGACTGCAGCAATCACTCTGCTTACTGTGACCTGGTGGGTAACGGAGGCGCTCCCTATTCCCGCTACCTCCCTGGTACCAATTGTGCTTCTACCCCTATTTGGAGTTGCGGATCACAAGACCGTTGCGGCGTCCCTGGGCAGCCATGTAATTCTGCTTTTGATGGGCGCTTTTATCCTGTCGAAAGCTCTGGAAAAGAGCGGTGCACACGAACGCCTGGCCCTGTATATGTTGCGTATATTTGGGGTATCCAATGGTAGGCGTTTAGTGCTCGGTTTTATGCTGGCCGCTGGCTTCCTCAGCATGTGGATTTCCAATACCGCCACAACCCTGATGATGTTACCTATTGCCTTGGCAATTCTTTCTCGAATAGATAATCAGCGTCTCACCGTGGCCCTGGTGCTGGGAATTGCTTATGGCGCAAGCCTTGGAGGGGTGGGAACGCCTCTAGGGACACCGCCCAATGTCATTTTTATGGGGATATATGAAGAAGTAACCGGCCGGGAGTTTAGCTTTCTAGGCTGGATGAAGATTGGGGTACCGGTTGCCCTGGTGACATTGCCGATCATGGCCCTCTGGCTTACCCGCAATGTTCACTTGCAGAATAAGATTGAACCGCCGCAAGTGGGTGACTGGCGGGCAGAGGAGAAGCGCACTTTGCTGGTGTTCGCCATTGCTATTTTCTTTTGGGTAACCCGAAATGCACCATTTGGTGGTTGGAGCGATTGGTTTGGTATAGGAGCTGCGGGGGACAGTACGGTAGCTATTGCCGCAGTGGTGGCAATGTTCCTGGTACCCAATGGCAAGGGGGGACGTTTGCTGGACTGGCAGACAGCGGAAACCATACCCTGGGGCATGTTGTTGTTATTTGCAGGTGGTATTGCCCTGGCCAAGGGGTTTTCCACTTCCGGCTTGAGCGATATGCTCGGCAATGGATTGTCCTTCCTTACCGCTATGCCACTCTGGTTGATGTTGGTGACTTTATGCCTGGGGGTCACCTTTCTTACAGAGATTACCAGCAATACAGCCACTGCGACTCTACTCATGCCTATCCTCGCTGTAGCGGCGACCTCTGCGGGTTTTGAGCCTATGGTATTGATGATCCCCGCCGCCATGAGCGCTAGCTGTGCCTTTATGTTGCCCGTTGCCACGGCTCCGAATGCCATTGCTTACGGGACTGGTAAAGTGCGCATGCAGGATATGGTGCGAGAGGGGGCGGTACTCAGTGTGACGGCATCGTTGATTATTGCGGGTATGAGCTGGTTGATATTACCGGGTTAGTTTTTTGCTCGTGCTAAATAATGGGCTTGTATAGTTGTTAGAGTATCTATTTCATGATTAGGCTTTGGAGTTCAAGCGTTAGTTGGGTCCCTGATGATCAAATTTCGATACATAGAAATGTTAATGGATAAAAGAAAAATAGATAGGAGTTAGAGTTCGATGAATAAAAAAACAGCAACAGTATTGCTCGTCCTTAGTTTGACTGGGTGTGGCGAACCGAAAAATAACCAAACAACAGAGGAAAAAACCTTGTTTAGCGAGCAAGCCTCTGCTCCTGTGGCTAAAAAGGTGCCCCATAAGATGGTTATACATGGCCATGAACGTATCGATAATTACTACTGGATGCGAGATGATGAACGTAAGGCGCCAGATGTTATTGCTCATCTGGAAGCAGAAAATGCCTACACTGACTCGGTAATGCAGCATACGAAAGAGTTACAGGAATTACTCTTTGAGGAAATGACTGAGCGCCTGGAGAAAGATAAGTCGACGGTTCCTGTTTATTATAATGGCTACTGGTATTACAGCCGTTACTTGCCGGAAAAAGAGTATGCGATTCATGCACGGCGTAAAGGCACCCAGAAAGCTCTTGAAGAGGTTATGCTAGATGTAAATGCGCTGGCCGAAGGTAGTGGCTACTTTAGTGTAGGGCGCTTAGCAGTTTCCCCTAGCAATCGGTTGTTAGCATACCCTGAAGATAGTGTTGGACGTCGTGTTTACACTATTCGCTTCAAAGATTTAAAAACCGGTGAGATGCTACCCGATAGGTTGGAAAATGCCTCACCTGTTGCCGTTTGGGCAAATGATAATCAGACTGTCTTTTATATTAATAAAGACCATCAGACTCTGCTCGGCTATCAAGTAATGCGGCATAGATTGGGCACGCCACAGAGTGAAGATGTTGTCGTTTATGAAGAGGCAGATAAGGCTTTTTATACCTGGATTTCCAAATCACGTGACGGGGAATTAGTGCGAATTCACCACAGCTCTACTACTAGTAGTGGCGAATCCATTCTAGATGCCAATTCCCCGCTGGCTGAATTTACCCCCTTACATCCTCGCGAAGAAGACCATGAATACTCATCACTAAAGTTGGGGGGTGATTTTTATATCCTCACTAACTGGATGGCTGAAAACTTTCGTCTGATGAAAGCTACTGCTGAAGATGCAGCAGATAAGTCTAAGTGGCAGGAAGTTATACCGCATAACAGTGAGGTTTTATTGGAAGATTTCACCTTGTTTGACCATCACCTGGCAGTAATAGAGCGAAAAGCTGGTCAAACAGGTCTTCGAATTATCAATTTAGAGAATAATGAGGACCTTCTGGTAGGTTTTAATGATCCAGTATATAGATTAGGCTTGAGTGAAAATCCAAATTTGGATTCTGAGAGTGTTAGAGTCTCCTATTCTAGCTTGACGACACCAAATAGTATTTATGAAGCCAAACTGGATAGCGGCGATCTGGAGTTGCTTAAGCAGGACAAAGTTCCGGGTGATTTTGATTCTGAAAACTATCAGAGCGAAGGAATTCTGGTAACAGCACGTGATGGTGTTAAAGTGCCAGTATCTTTAGTATATCGCAAAGATAAATTCAAAAAAGATGGCACTAATCCATTGCTGCAGTATGCCTATGGCTCCTATGGCAGTACTGTTGATCCCTGGTTCCGTTCCTCAGTAGTGTCCTTGCTTGATCGTGGTTTCGTGTTTGCTATTGCCCATATCCGTGGCGGTCAAAAATTGGGACGTGCCTGGTATGAAGATGGAAAGATGTTCAACAAAAAGAATACTTTTACTGATTTTATCGACGTTACCAAGGCCTTGGGCAAATTAAAATACGGTGCTACTGACAAGATCTTTGCTTCTGGTGGCAGTGCAGGGGGCTTGTTGATGGGCGCTGTAGTCAATATGGAGCCTGATTTGTATCGGGGCATCACTGCTGCGGTGCCTTTTGTTGATGTGGTCACCACCATGCTGGATGAGTCAATTCCTCTGACCGTTAATGAATATGATGAATGGGGAAATCCTAATAATAAGGATAGTTATGAATATATGCTCTCATACTCACCTTATGATCAGGTGAAAGCTCAGAACTACCCTAATATGCTGGTTACTACAGGTTTACACGACTCCCAAGTGCAGTATTTTGAGCCTATGAAGTGGGTTGCGAAACTGCGCGAATTAAAGACCGATAAAAACCAGCTACTATTCAATGTCAACATGGAAGCAGGTCATGGAGGCTCTTCAGGGCGTTTTCGTCGCTATAAAGAGACTGCCTTGCAGTATGCGTTTTACCTCGATTTGCTTGGGCATAATAATATAGAGAGTGACAAAAAGGTTAAGTAATGTGGTTAACCAATATATATGGTGTGCTGATTTAACAGTTTAATGTTAATTTAATTTTGAATGGCTAATTATTCCTAACCTTCATCTAAGTGCGCAGCAAATAAAGGGAAGCAAGCTTCCCTTTATTTGCTAGTGTAATTGAATCGTTTTTCCTGTGTCACCTTCCACAGTATTAACTTCAAGTATCTTTTGAATTTTACTCTCCTTTAGGGGGCTGAGTGCCTATCCTTATCTTTAGTTTTTTGCTAAAACATAATATGCTTTAAGTTTCGGTTTATAGACTTAGCGTAGAGAAATAATTGACTGAAAGGCGTGAGTTATGCGTGAGTTCGCTGCCATTGAAGCACCTGTAATTGATCGATTTGGAGGGTGGGATAGCCTTCAATCGAAGCTGGTAAGGCCTAAACCTACGCAGTCCTTGAAAGAGATACCTGATAGCCAATGGTTATCGTCAGCATCTCGAGCCGTATTTCAAGCTGGATTCAGCTGGAAAGTGGTGGAGAAAAAATGGCCTGGTATTGAGCAGATTTTTTATGGTTTCGACCTGCCCTTTTGCCGATATCTCTCTGAGGAAGCTCTGGATGATTTGATGCGCCAGGAAGGCATGATTAAGCACTGGACCAAAACTCGCTCAATCCCGCGGAACGCTGACTTCTTCTGGCATTTATCCAATGAAAATGGCAGTTTGGGGGAGTATTTTGCGGGCTGGAATACGGGAAACTATGTAGAGAATCTGCAGTATTTACGTAAGGGCGGTGATCGACTTGGAGGCAAAACGGCTCAGGTTTTTCTACGTCGTATGGGGGTGGATACACTAGTTTTCGCCAGCGATACTATCCGTGCTCTAGTAAGAGAGGGGGTGGTAGATAAGTCTCCCTCTTCAAAAAAAGATTGGGCCGCACTGCAAGCCGCCATTGAAACCTGGCAAGGGCAGTCGAACCGCAGCTTAAATGAGATCAGCCAGATATTATCTTTATCTGTTGGCTAGCCGGTTAGGTCAAGTAGATGGAGCCGATTGCTTAAGCAGCCTAAAGAATGGGCTCCGAAAATGAGAAAGTAATAATACTGGAGCTAGGATTAACTATGGCTGAGGGCGAACACGAAAGTCTACTGAGAGTTCCGCCTCATAGATGATCTCATCAAATGATTTATCCTGGCCAGATTCAAAAAAATCGCTCTCAACACTGGAGCTGGAGATACGTGCAGCGGAGACAACTACTTCCTCTACCGCCATGGCGCCTTCAGTAGCTCGGTAATGGATGTTATCACCGCGAATACCAACGGGTGCCAGCTGGACACCAAGCGCCTTTTCATAATCCTCTTTCTGCTCCAGAATATCTTGCAGAGCCTTGGATTTAACCTTTTTGTTATACAAACGCTTTTCTGAATGCTCAAATGCAGTGTTTGCTATTTCAACTTCTCTGTTTTGGTCTGTGAGCTGCGCAATACTATGTAGTTGGTTTTCCTCGTTGATTGAAATAGTTATGCGGTTAACAACCTTATAACTCTTGGGCTTCTTACCCACCCAGCCATATTGGGGGGAGGATGAGAACTTTGAGCTTTTAATATTTGCTCCCTTGATCCCAGCCTCTGTCAGGCTCTGATGCAATATGGAGCGGAGCCTATGGTTGGCGGAAATCGCATCTGAAAGCAGCTCCTCTTCTGTTGTTACAATCAAGCTGACAATAGCCCTATCCGAATATGCAGTTTCTTCCGCGCTGCCATGGATGGTAACGATATTCTCCGCTGGGTGGAGCAGTCCTCGCAAATCCTGGGGGGTTCCCCTGATTTCAGGAGCTGCCAGACAAAGGGTAGAGAATAGTAAGGAGAAGAACAGGAAAAACCACTTCATTTTACAGTATCCTTTTATTGAGGGTTATTGGTAAAGGCACTACTTCTATGATGGATGAACTCCATATTATATATGCATATCTTGCTTTCAGGCCCTAATAGATCAAAGGGTGACAATTTTTGTTATAAGCTACGGTAATTGGTTGTTTTCTGTCTGTAAGTAATAATTTGGGTTATTAATGAGTCGATATGAAGAAATACCCTGCCTTTTATTTTTTTCATTGTTAGTGCTTTGTTTAATGTCTTTTTTATAGCTTTATTTTTCATTAATTGATGTTTTACTGATATATCGTTTAATTTTTGACCGTTTTGCTTCGGATTTTTATGTTTATATTGTTTTACTCAATAAACCTTCTTGTACCTTGAATACTCCTTTCTTGATGTAGTCCACAGTTTCTGTTTCGGGTGGGTCACAGACAATCGATTGCAGAACTAATAAGGTCGCCGCTGTTCTTATCTGGGATAACTCAATTGCAGTAAATATCTTCAATTGTATTTATCTTAAAACGACTTACTGAGCGAGCAGGTTTCATGGCAATAATCTTTAATAAAAAGCTCTTGGCACTTTCACTAACAGTGATTTTGGCTTCTTGCAGTGGCGGTGGGGGTTCCTCTTCGGATGGTGAGGGATCTTCGGGGGATACTGGTAGTGGTCAAGGCAGTGGTCAGGGTACAGGACAGGAAGATACTCCGATATCTGATAATGTGGGTACTTCCGTTATGGTGGGCGATGTTGAAGTGACGGAATTGGGGTTTGCCACACTGACCTCTGTAGATGTGACGTTGCCTGAGGCAATGAACAATGCCAAGGAAGTTTACCAAATGGCTCACTATATTGCTCGTACTGATGGTGAGGGTAATAAGGAAGATATTGATATTCCTATCCGCAGTTATGTTGCCACCTGTGCAACAGATACTGAGACTCCACGAATGTTTGTCTCAACAACCCTCTCTGAAGGTGGCAGTACTGATGCCGCTACCTATGGTTCGGTGTATGAGTTGAAGTACAACCCAGAAACTTCTAGTTTCGATCAGGCTGGAAATGCTTCGATATTAAAGCAGTGCTACGAATCTCATGGTATCGCTGCAAGTAAGGACTGCTCGCGAGTCGCCGTACTCTGTAATACGGAATACCAAGCCAATGAGCGCTATGAGGTCCAGGGAGATCTTGTCGATCAATATGGCTCTGGCTGGATGACAATGGAGAACAATATCGACAAAATTGATGCACGTATTACCAATGAAATTGGACTGATGTTGGCAACAAATCATGGTAAATACATCGATTTTTTTACCGAGCATCCAACACTCAAGTTTGATGACTTCCTAGATGGCTTAAAATCTACATTTCCAGATACCGATTTTGGTGATTCACTATCATTTACCACCATTAAAGGTTCTGCAATGCAGGAGGAAATGGAATATATCGTTAATAACCTTTCCTCGACAGATTACAACGATCTTTTGCAGCATATTCGTGACAATGGTTACAGGTACAATGATCAAATTTGGTTGCTGGAATGGGACAAGAAATCTCTTAATGAAAAGCCCGATGCTTTTGTTGTCAATAAAATGCATGGCGGCTCCCATGTGGGAACAGAAGAGCTGATTTATGTAGATACCGATAGTCTCGGGCGTTCTAGCTATGCATTCTCTGCTTCTGCACGAGTTTTCGATGGGGAAGGGGACTCACACTATTCTGCGGGACTAACCATCGTAAACAGAAATGATTGGTCGCTTAATATGAGTGGTTCTGATAACCGTGGCTGGTATTGGGCTTGTGGCGATGGTCATGTGGTGAACATCCGAGCATTTTATAATTCTAACAGTGAAAATTATGGGGCTCTATGTACCAGTGATTGGAATGATTGGATGGGTAAAGATCGAGGTCAATTGGGTACTATTGCTATTAAAATGGAATCTGGCAGTAATAGTTATGAAGGTTATTTTAATCACTTTGTTCCTTCTACCGCAGCGATGGTCTCTAACGGTGGTGGGCACACCGTTGTTCCATTAAATGAAGATACCAACCTGTCTGTTATTGTCTCACCTAGATATATAGAAGAGACAGAAATGGATCGCTACCTACGTGATGAAGTGGGTATCGATCCCAATACTGAAGGCCCTTTTGATGAAGATTGTGCGGATTATGAATCCACCAATTGCTTCCTCTCCTATATGGCTTATGCTGGCGATGACTACCCTATAATCGAACGTCAAGGCCTTTATTCTGGCGACGCTCTGGATTCTTCTTCTCTAACAAGAATAGGTATTGCCAAGGTAAATGGAAGCGGCAGTATCAGTGGACAGAGTTTTAAGTGGTTGGTTGAGGACCCTGATTGTCAGATCAGTGATCCGCAATTGGTTGACTTGAAAAATGGACGTTATTTATTAGGTTATGCCAAGTTCCAGTGCATTTCCGATAACCTCAGCTATCAGCGTATATACGCCAGTCGGGGCGCTATGCGTATGCTGGTCCCAAAAGCTTTCTACGTGATGGAAATTGATGCGAACCTCAACATCCTTGAAGGACCAGTTCAGCTTCCCAATCATGGCTGGGGAGGCTTGGATGAGCCAATGTATTTAGGTGATGGCAAGGTGGCCTGGAGCTATATCAAGAATCCTACTTTTGAAAACTATGGTGGGGGACAGCAGAATGTGTGGCAGGCGATGATTTATCATTCTAAGAGTGCCAACTAAGTGCCTAACTAAAATAATGATTGAAAATAAAAAGCCCAGCAATAATGCTGGGCTTTGTATTTGTCTGTGAGGTTGCAGCTTTCTACAGTATTTCTGCATAAATAACCTCATGGTTGGAGATGATATTTAAATAGAATAACTTTCATACCCCCTTTTTCGTATTTTGGGTATCTGCTACTGGTGAATTTATCGCTAATCTGATGTAAGTAGGGCCCCTGAGAATTCCCGAGTGCATCTTGAAAGTAGAGGTATTCCTCCACTTAAGTTTGGCCAAGACTCTCCTTCGGGGAACATTTTGACATTTGGAGCCTGTGGCAAAGGGGTTGTGGGCGATAACTAGAGATTATTCATATTTGGGCTTTAAGGTATTAACTAACCTGCCTTCTAGGCTTTCCCTAAGCTACTTCTTGTACCGCTCAAAAATAAGCGTGAACAACTCGTACACTATTTGATCAGTATCGACTAATAAGTCTTTAAAAGTAGCTTTATAAAGTGAATATTCTTTGTAGTGAGTTCATGAATTTGCACGCTTAAGGAAAAAATAGTTACGAATGAAACGAATAGTTTGTTTAAGATATTCAATTTGACTGATTAGTCCGCAAGCCTGTCGCCCCCGGTTCTCGTTTGGCGCCCTAAGTCCTATATCCATTGAGCATCCCCGGATAACTTTCCCTGTCCAAAAATGACTCCGGCCAATAAAAATAATTTTTTGGGAAGTGTGATCTAGAGCCGGGAAATAAATATAAGGAAACAACAATGACTCTTTGTAAACGATTAGGTGCAAGCCTCTCACTTGCACTGGCTGGCCTATTTGCTTCCGTATCTGCTGCGGCAGATAACTGCTATATCCTGGTTCACGGACATGGTACCGAAGGACATATAAAACAGCGCACCAACTCCCAGGGTAAGTTAGAGCAACCCGCCCTAGATTATTGGAGTGAAGCTTTCTTTGATAAATATAACGGCAGTAATTTTATTGAGCAGCTGCGAATCAATGGCGGCAACTATGGAGTTGTAGGTTATAACTCCACCGATGAAGGTGAAATGCCTTACTGGCATGATGGCACAGCTGGCGAAATTGCCAGACAGATTATCGATATTCGCAGCGGTAAGGGAGATGGCTATCAACATGAGAATCAATGTAACGCCGATGATACTTTTTGGGTGATTGCCCATAGCCAGGGCGCTGCACAAATGATGTACTTATCTGGTAACGCAGTGCCTGGGTCTCCTTATTACAATCGTGCTTATAATCAGTTTGATAGTAATACTATTACTGAGAGTAATAAGGTTTGTACTGGCCGCTGGTTTTGGAAGAGATGTAAAACGGAAACCAAAACCAGAAATGTTGCCGGTTTAGATGATCGCTATGCCGTAGAGGTTGACTTCGACAAAGCCATGAATGGTATTGCTGCGATCTTTACTACTGGGGGCGCTATTACAGGCACCGAGTTCGTCGATCGCCTGTGTAATGGTAGCTGGATCGAAAGCGTGGTTAACGACCTGTTTATCGGTCGTGAATGCTCAGCGGTACGTTATCTGCAAACTAATGATGTTTACTCCGTGCGCAACTATGTGGGCACTAACTTGGCATCGCCCGTATATACCATTGGTGGTTATGCTGGATTCCCTGGTGTTGCAACCGCAAGTTCTATATTGCTTGCTGGTGAGGACGATGGTTATATTAATCTCGCATCCCAGATGAACTGCTCAGGTTCTGCCAAGCGTAATCTCTATTCAGACCTAAAGGAATACAAAACCTTCCTAGGCATTGCTTATGGCAGCGCTACCTTCTCTTGTGATAACGATCACAAGGGCACCGCGCGCTCCTATAACCTGGCAAGCCTCTATACTGACCATGACGCACAGCGTAATGGTGGCATCATGTCCCCAGATTATACCGGCATTCCTAATGGTCTGAACTGCGGAATTGGTAAGAATAGTGCTGGCCGTATCGCTGCCTGTACACAGTGACTTCTGTAGGTGTTTTAAGCCTTTAAAAACTTAGCAGGGATAGGCGAAGTCTCTCCCTGATATGCTCTCACAGGATGAAGCCCGCTCTTAATAGCGGGCTTTGTTTTTGTAGGGAAAGTCTAATACTGCTCATTAGCTCCCCCCGCAGTTTGATGGTGTTGCTGTGCGATTTCGTCTCTGAAAATGACATTCAAACCTAAGCGATAACTATCCGTACTATTTGCTGCGTGAGATCCTGCGGGAATGGTTTTAAATGTTATTTCCCAGGGCATTTCTTCCTGCTTGCTCCAGTGGGCATTCCAGGTAAGAGCGTCTCCCCTCAACTTTTGGGTGTCATTTTCACCACTGGTAATAACCAAGTTCAAATCATCTATGTTTGCACTGTGTGGTTTTCCATAAAAGAAATCTTTCTGCGGCAAGAAAGTTGGGTTGCTGGCTATAAAGCCCTTGAATAAATTTGGTCTGGTAAATGCGGTATAGAGCACGAAATGTCCACCTCTGCTCTGGCCAAAGAGAATCCGTTGATTTGGGTCGGCGAGGTAGCGGCTCTCTACAGCAGGTATTAGCTCATCTTCCAGGAAATTGAGAAATTTCTCGGCTCCTCCTCGCTCGGGATTGTTGTCGGCTGCGGGTAAGGAGAAATCATAGCTGCGTTTATTAACCTCCGGATCGAAAGACCCATAGGCAATGCCTACCACAATAGCTTCGGGAACAAGATCATCGTAACTCAGAAACAGATGGTTAGCGGCGAGTATTGGGAACAGAGAGTCCCCGTCCAGTAAGTAAATTATGGGGTAGGATTTCTTTATTTCCTGTGTCTTTTGGTCACTATGATAGTCTTCCGGAAAGCGGATATAAATATGATAGGGGCGCCCCATATTTTTTGATTCCATCTTGAAATAATCTCCCTTTAATGCGGGCAAGAATTCCAGTGTGTGCGCCTGATTGACACTAAGTTCACTCTCATGAGAGTCCGAGTAACATCCAGTCAGACTAGTTAACAATATGAAAAAGAATAAAGTGCTGATAAATGATTTCATTGGCTCCCCTATACTTATGGTACGAAAGTTTAAGTCTTGGCGGTCACATTACTTCTTGTAGATTCAAGCTATAGTCTCAAGGGGCGGCACTATGGGCAATCTCAAACTGGCAGCGGGTAGTGATTTCCCGGTTCTGGATGTAGCAAAACTGGGAGGAGGGCAAATGCAATTGGGCAAGCCCGCAGGTGGTTTTCCCTGGCAAATGGTGGTGGTTTATAGGGGGAAGCACTGCCCTTTGTGTACGAAATATTTGCGTGCATTGAATGCGCTATTACCGAGATATCATAAGGAAGGGGTTTTTGTTGTTGCTGTATCTGCTGATAGTGCAGATAAAGCTTTGCAGCATATGAGAGAGGTTAATCCAGATTTCCCTGTTGGGTTTGATTTGGCTATTCCGCAAATGCAACAACTGGGACTCTATATTTCCAACCCCAGGTCACCCCAGGAAACTGACAGGCCTTTCGCTGAGCCGGGAATTTTTGTGGTCAATGAAGCTGGTAGACTGCAGATTGTTGATATCTCCAATGCACCTTTTGCCAGACCAGACTTGCAGACCCTCCTGATGGGAATCGAATTTATTCACAACCCAGAAAATAATTATCCAATAAGGGGAACCTACTGAAGTCATTTCGACAAGGGTTTTTCTCAGGGGAGCGCAACAAAATCCCATTTTGATATCGGTTTTTTGTTGCGAGAAGTTATTTATTTTTGATGCTGCTAATGCGATCTTTGCTCTGTACAAGCTGTTTGTAGTAGAGTCACCGATTATTGTCGGTAAAATTAAAAATTGTCTAGTTCGTCGCGCAGATCGCTTTCCAGCTCCTCTGTGCCGGTGATCCATACACTTTTATCTGGGGCAGGAAATACGCCGATTTCAATATTGTCCTTACTCAATCCGGGCAGCCATTTCTTTAAAAATTGCGGTAGGGGAATACTTTTGGGTGTGAGTCCGGCTTCACTTTCTGCATAGGCGTTTGCAAACTCCGAGCTGGGCCATACCGGTAAATATTCAAAGCCGCCGTCCTCATCGGTATGGATTTTGAGAAAGCAGTTTTGGCTATCGACTAATATCCAGATTTCTCGCTCCTCTCCGGCCATGCTCAGGAAATACTCGTAGCGGTCTTCACAGCTTAGGTTAATTACTTTATTCAGTTCAGGAGTGGTCATATAAATTCACAGTAGCTGGTTAGTAGGTAGGTGGAAATTTGAAACCTGCCCAATAGGTAGTGTAATGGTTACACCAGTCAAAGCGAGGGATTATGAGCGAATACAGGGAACTGTCCAAATGGTTTGATTTGATGCTGAGTAATAGGGAGCCTAGAGGGGTTTTGTGGAATATAAATCCATGATTGGCATGAAGAGCAAACTGAGGTTTCCCCAATAAAAAAAACGGGCTGAAAGCCCGTTTTCAATACTTCTCTTCCTGTGAGCGACTACTTTTTCCTTTTGTAGTAATTCACTGGCCGGAAGCCTCTCTTACCACTGCAGTGCGCCGCCGGTCTGATATTCGATAACGCGGGTTTCAAAGAAGTTTTTCTCTTTGCGCAGGTCCATAATCTCAGACATCCACGGGAATGGGTTCTGTGCGCCTGGGAACTGCTCTTTCAGGCCCAGCTGGCTGAGGCGGCGGTTGGCGATGAATTGGAGGTACTCCTCCATCATATTCGCGTTCATGCCGAGTACACCGCGGGGCATGGTGTCGCGGGCGTAGGCCACTTCGAGTTCCATACCTTCGAGAATCATCTGGGTCACTTCCTGCTGGAATTCCGCCGTCCACAGGTGTGGGTTTTCCAGTTTGATCTGGTTGATCACGTCGATGCCGAAGTTCAGGTGCATGGACTCGTCGCGCAGGATGTACTGGAACTGCTCGGCAACACCGGTCATTTTGTTGCGGCGGCCCATGGACAGGATCTGGCTGAAACCACAGTAGAAGAAGATACCTTCGGTGACGGCGTAGAAGGCGATCAGGTTGCGCAGCAATTCCTGGTCGGATTCTACGGTGCCGGTTTTGAAGTTGGGGTCACCGATCGCCTGGGTGTGGGACAGGCTCCAGGCCGCCTTTTTGGCAACGGCGGGTACTTCTCGGTACATATTGAAGACTTCGCCTTCGTCCATGCCCAGGGATTCTACACAGTACTGGTAGGCGTGGGTATGGATCGCTTCTTCGAAAGACTGGCGCAGCAGGTACTGGCGGCACTCCGGGTTGGTGATATGGCGGTAAATAGCCAGCACCAGATTATTGGCAACCAGGGAATCTGCGGTGGAGAAATAACCCAGGGAGTATTCCACGATACGACGCTCGTCCTCGGTCAGACCGTTGGGGTCTTTCCACATGGACACGTCTTTGTTCATGTTGATTTCCTGGGGCATCCAGTGGTTGGCGCAGCCGTCCAGGTATTTTTGCCAGGCCCAATCGTATTTAAAGGGCACCAACTGGTTGAGGTCGGCGCGGCAATTGATAATGCGTTTTTCATCTACCTGGATACGGGCCGCGCCCATTTCCAGTTCTTCCAGGCCGGGCGCCGGGTCCAGGCTGGCAACGGCTGCGCGGGCGGCTTCAACGGCAGCGGAGCCGTTGCGGGGAGCAGCGCTGGCCGCCGGAGCTGCGGCTTCGGCAGTGTAGGAAGCACTGGGTTCTTGCACGGATTTCGCCTGGGTTTTCGGCGCTACCTGCGCGTCCGTAGCTTTTTCGGATTGTTGGGGCTTAGTTTCGAAATCGTCCCAGCTCAGCATAGTTGGCCCTTTTAATCGGTCTCGCTATCGAAAATTCGATAATCATTTCTGTATTCTTCCTGGCGCTTTGTTCGCAGAGCGAGGCCAGGGATGGTATCCGGAATTCTCCGGCAGTAGTCATTCACTGCAGGTATTTTCAACCCGCGGGGGCACAAAATTTTTGTGCCAGATCAATTATTACTTTGCTTTTTTCCCAAATATTATTTTGGGTTTTCTCTGCACGTTGGTGAGGTTTATGGCAAAGTTTTTTGTGTGGTCTCTGTACTCAGCACATATCTGTGCGAGTTATTTAAAAACGCATTTGGGAAAAAGACGCAGACGATCCCCGGCCCGAAAATTCTTCCCGGCTTTTGGCTGCCAGGCGAGCCGGGGTCGTTGCGCATGGTCATGCCCGCACGTGCGGTTACGACGCTCTCCCCCGAGAGTGAGTGCTGGCCCCTAACGGGGCCAAATTTTTACTGACAGGCTTCGCAGTCTGGATCGTCCAGGGAGCAGGCCTGGGGCACTGCTGCCGGAGCTGGTGCAGCCTGTTCTGCGGGCGCTGCCGCAGCCATACCGTTGCTTGCGCCGTGTGCGCTTACCGCGTTCAGGGTGCCGCTGTTCACAGTGGATTTCTCTGTGGTAGTGGCAGCCAGGGCACGCAGGTAGTAAGTGGTCTTCAGGCCGCGGAACCAGGCCATGCGATAGGTCAGGTCCAGTTTCTTGCCATCGGCGCCGGCGATATACAGGTTCAGGGACTGGGCCTGGTCGATCCATTTCTGGCGGCGACTGGCGGCGTCCACGATCCAGCGCGGCTCCACTTCAAACGCAGTGCGGTATTTCGCTTTCAGGTCTTCCGGTACGCGATCGACTTTCTGTACAGAACCTTCGTAGTATTTCAGGTCGTTAACCATGACCTGATCCCACAGGCCGCGATCTTTCAGGTCGTGTACCAGGTAGGGGTTTACCACGGTGAATTCGCCGGATAGGTTCGATTTCACGTACAGGTTTTGGTAAGTCGGTTCGATCGACTGGGAAACTCCGGTGATATTGGCAATGGTCGCGGTGGGAGCGATCGCCATTACGTTGGAGTTGCGCATACCCTGGGCTTTTACTTTCTCGCGCAGGCCGTCCCAGTCCAGAGTGGAGCTGGTGTCCTGTTCGATAAATTGTTGCCCGCGCTGCTCAGCCAGAATCTGGATGGAATCCAGTGGCAGAACACCCTTGCTCCACAGGGAGCCTTCGTAGGTCTGGTACTTGCCGCGCTCGGCAGCCAGGTCGCTGGAAGCGGAGATGGCTTCGAAACTGATGGCTTCCATGGTGTTATCGGCAAAGGCCACGGCTTCGTCGCTGGCGTAGGCGATGCCGGCTTTGTACAGCGCGTCCTGGAAGCCCATCAGGCCCATGCCCACCGGGCGGTGACGCATGTTGGACTGGCGTGCACTTTCAACCGCGTAGTAGTTGATGTCGATAACGTTATCGAGCATACGCACTGCAGTTTTTACGGTATTGGCAAGCTTGCTGCGGTCGAGTTCACCGTTCTCACCAATGTGCTGGGCCAGGTTGACGGAGCCCAGGTTACAAACGGCAATCTCGTCATCGGCCTTGGTGTTGAGGGTGATCTCGGTGCACAGGTTGGAGCTGTGTACTACACCGGCGTGTTGCTGCGGGCTGCGCAGGTTGCAGCTGTCTTTAAAGGTGATCCAGGGGTGGCCGGTTTCGAACAGCATACCCAGCATCTTGCGCCACAGGTCGAGTGCGCGGATTTTCTTGAACAAGCGCAGCTTGCCTTCGGCGGCCAGTTGCTCGTAGTGGTTGTAACGCTCTTCGAATGCCGTGCCGAACAGATCGTGCAGGTCCGGGCAATCCGCCGGGGAGAAGAGGGTCCACTCTTTGTCTTCGAACACGCGCTTCATAAACAGGTCGGGGACCCAGTTGGCAGTGTTCATATCGTGGGTGCGGCGGCGGTCGTCACCGGTGTTTTTGCGCAGCTCGAGGAACTCCTCGATATCCAGGTGCCAGGTTTCCAGGTAGGCACACACAGCGCCCTTGCGCTTGCCGCCCTGGTTGACGGCTACGGCGGTGTCGTTGGCCACTTTCAGGAAGGGCACTACACCTTGGGATTTGCCGTTGGTGCCTTTGATATAGGAACCCAGAGAGCGCACCGGCGTCCAGTCGTTGCCGAGGCCGCCGGCCCACTTGGACAGCATGGCGTTGTCACGGATGGCGCCGTAAATGCCGTGCAGATCGTCCGGCACCGTGGTCAGGTAGCAGGAGGACAGCTGCGGGCGCAGGGTGCCGGCGTTGAACAGCGTCGGGGTGGAGCTCATGTAGTCGAAAGAGCTCAACAGGTTGTAGAACTCTACCGCGCGCTCATTTTTGTTTTCTTCGTTAATGCTGAGGCCCATGGCGACACGCATAAAGAAGATCTGCGGCAGCTCGAAGCGAGTGTCATCGCTGTGCAGGAAATAGCGATCGTACAGGGTCTGCAGGCCCAGGTAGGTAAACTGGTGATCGCGTTCGCCTTTTAAAGCTTTGCCGAGTTTTTCCAGGTCGAAGGTGGCCAGGGCCGGGTCCAGCAGGTCCAGCTCAATGCCTTTTTCCACGTAAGCGGGCAGAGTGGAAGCGTAGAGTTTTTCCATCTCATGCTGGGTGGCGCGCTCGGCGATGTCGAGGAAGCGCAGGGCTTCGGAGCGCAGCTTGTCCAGCAGCAGGCTGGCAGTGGCGAAGGTGTAGTTTGGCTCTTTCTCAACCAGAGTACGCGCGGTGATCACCAGCGCGGTGTTGATATCGTTTTCGGAGACACCGTCGTACAGGTTCTTCAAAGCCTCGCTGAGGATGGCTTCGGCGTTAACGTCTTTCAGGCCTTCACAGGCTTCACTGACAACGGTGCGCAGGCGCTCCATATCCAGGGGAACGAGGCTGTCGTCGTCGAGTTTGACACGAATGCTGGGGTGCGCATCGATAGCTTGTTCGCTTGGCTTGGCGCTTTTTTCTTTTTCGGCGCGCAGACGGGCGTGCTCTTCGCGGTAGAGTACATAGTCGCGTGCAACTTTGTGTTCACCGGCGCGCATCAGGGCCAGCTCTACCTGGTCCTGGATCTCCTCGATATGGATAGTGCCACCAGAGGGCATACGGCGCTTGAAGGTAGCGCTGATCTGGCCAACGAGCTCTTCGACTTGCTCGTGGACACGGCTGGACGCAGCGGCGGTGCCGCCTTCAACAGCGAGAAAGGCCTTGGTGACGGCAACGGAAATTTTACCGTCATCATAGGGGACAACGGTGCCATTGCGTTTGATGACACGGATCTGGCCCGGTGCGGTGGCAGCCAGAGTGGTGCCGTCAGTAGCCTGGTCGCTGGAGGTGCCCGATTTTGCCGCAGGCACGGTTTGAGAGCGCCCTGTCTCTGTGTGCATGTAAATCTCCGAAAGGTTTGTAATGTTGTCTGTCCGCGTGTGTTCACTAGAACAGCGCCACTGGACTGCGTGGCATGTGCGGAGCGGGTCCATCGCTTGGCCAGTGATTCCTCCCACACCGTGGAGGCACTGGAAACAGGCGGCGTGACGACCGGCTCTCAGTTAAGGTCTGCCGGCTGCTGTCTGTGGCGGATAATTCCTTTCCGCCCGCTTACCTCTGATTCTGCTTTGAAAAAAGCAGCGTCTGGCACCGACCGCCAAAAGTGTGGCGGAGCGCCGGGATTCGCCCCTGGATTTGGGGATGCTCCAGGCTCTTTACCCCAATATATAGGGGGTCTGCCTCGAGTGCGCTACAAGATAATGCGGTAGGCGGGTCAGTTCAAGGCGAATAACTTTGTGGTTGTTTGTGGATAAATTGTGGGTAGGCGTGTTGAGTCAGTAGCCACTTCTGCGGCAGGGCCCGCCGCAGCTGGGGTGTGTGGTATTCACCGCTGTGTGGGAGGGGCCAATACAAGCTCTTACAATTTTTTTTAATAGCCGGGACGCTTCAAATTAACAACGGCAATAACCATTTTCGAATGAGCGCATTTTGAGCAAGTTGGTACTAAGTTGATCAATTTTGTGGCGTGAATTTTATGCTGATGCTCGCTTGTTTATTATTCGCTCACCTGTGGCATTCTGTTCGGATCTGTATTTAAGCGCCATAGGAAGCCGAGCAATAAAACTGGATGATTAAGTTTTGTGCAGATACCGGTGGAGAGGGGTTGGTAGGGTAGAGAAAGGGCCGGCCGACAAGTAGTTAATGGTGCCATCGACCGGCGTGTAATTGGGTTTACTGACTGTGCTCCTGCAAAAATTCCATCAGTGCCTTCTGTGCGTGCAGACGATTTTCCGCTTCATCCCAAACCTTGGAAATATGCTCGTCTTCCAATAGCTCGGCGCTGACTTCCTCGCCGCGGTGTGCCGGCAGGCAGTGCATAAAAATCGCCCCTTCATTGGCGTGACTCATCAATTCGTGATTCACCTGGTAATTATCGAAAGCCTCGCTGCGCGTCTGTTGTTCCGTTTCCTGGCCCATCGAGGCCCATACATCGGTGGTGATCCAATCGGCACCGCGCACGGCCTCCACAGGGTTATGCACAACTTTCACCCGGTCGCCGGCAGCGGCGACGATATCGGCATCGGGTGCGTAGCCCTGGGGACTGGCGATACGAAGTTCGAAGTCGCACAACCGCGCCGCATTGATATAGGAGTGGCACATATTGTTGCCATCACCCACCCAGGCCACCACTTTGCCCGCGGGGCTGCCGCGGTGCTCGACGAAAGTCTGGATATCGGCGAGCAGCTGGCAGGGGTGGTAACTGTCAGATAAAGCGTTGATTACGGGTACCCGCGAGTGGGCAGCGAAGCGTTCCAGAGTCTCGTGACCAAACGTGCGTATCATTACCATGTCGACCATCCGGGAGATGACTCGGGCACTGTCCTCAATGGGTTCGCCGCGCCCCAGCTGGGTATCGCGCGGCGATAGGAATAGGGCGCTGCCGCCCATCTGTGCCATGCCGGCTTCAAAAGAGACACGGGTGCGGGTTGAGGACTTTTCAAAAATCATCCCCAGCACTTTTCCGCGAAAAAGGTCGGTGGTAATGCCTTGGTTGCGCAGGGTTTTTAATTCGATAGCGCGCTCGATAATTTGCTTTAGTTCCTCTGCGGAGAGATCCATTAGGGTGAGGAAATGCCTGATCGCCATAAATTGTTCTCCTTTGTGTGCCTCAGACTGCTTGCAGGGTAAATTGTTGAATCAGGGTGCCGATATCAGCGGCCAGCTGCTGGCACTCGCTATCGGTGAGTGTCAGGGGCGGGAGAAGCCGCACGACATTACCGGCGGTGACATTGATCAGCAACGCCTGCTCCCGCGCCCGCTCCACCAATTCAGCGCAGGGGCGGTCGAGTTCGATACCAATCATTAATCCCAGCCCACGGATATCCACTATCCCAGGGCAATCGCTCAGTCGCAGGCGCAGGGAGTGCAGTAGTTGAGCGCCCAATTTTTCCGCGCGCTCGATCAACCATTCAGCTTCCAGAGTTTCCAGTACGGCAAGGCCGGCGCGGCAGGCGAGTGGATTGCCACCGAAGGTAGAGCCGTGGCTGCCTGCGGTGAACAAGCGAGCGGCTTTACCGCGGGCGAGGCAGGCGCCGATGGGGACGCCATTGCCGAGCCCCTTGGCGGTGGTGAGTACATCCGGCACTATGCCCGCGTGCTGATAGGCAAACATTTTACCGCTGCGGCCGTTACCGGTCTGAATCTCATCCAGCATCAATAGCCAGTCCTGCCGATCGCAGAGCGCACGCAATTTATGTAGATAATCCAGATCGGGTATTCGAATACCGCCTTCCCCTTGGATTGGTTCCACCAGTATGGCGACGATATTGCAGTGCTGTTGCGCCAAATTTTCAATGGCTTGTACATCATTGAATGGCACCCGTAAAAAGCCCTCGGGTAGGGGGGCGAAGCCCTGCTGAACCTTTTCGTTGCCGGTTGCCGTGAGGGTGGCCAGGGTTCGCCCGTGGAAGGCCCCCTCCATCACAACAATTTGCGGGGCTGCCAGCCCGCGTTCATTGCCCAGTTTGCGGGCTAATTTGATGGCGGCCTCATTGGCCTCGGCTCCTGAGTTGGAGAAAAATACATTGTCCATTCCCGACAGGAATACGAGCCGATCGGCCAGCTGTTGTTGGGGCGGAATGTTGTACAGGTTGGAGACATGGAGCAGGGTGTTAGCCTGCTCCTGCAGGGCCTCAGTGACCTTGGGGTGGCAGTGGCCCAGGCCGCATACGGCGATGCCAGAAATGGCATCCAGGTAGCGGTGGCCGGAATCATCCCACACGTAATTTCCCTCGCCGCGGATTAGGGTCAGGGTTCTCTCGCCATAGTTGTGCATGAGTGTGGGGGGGGACACTGAGGCGCCTCCTTTCTTCTTTGGTGTTCAGTTTGATTATTCAATATAGGTCGGCTTCCGCAGAAAATTTTGTTTGGTGTGTTTTATTCTGCAAAATATCCTGAATCATCAATGCTACCACAGGCTTTGCGTCGTGTGGCCCATCTATTTCACTTCTATGAGAGAGAGGGTATACGCGGCGGAGGTGCGGCGCTTATTTTTTGGTCGCGCTCAGCAGCGGGTACTTATTCCCCCCTGCGCTGGGGTACAATGTCCGGCCGTGCGCAATGGCTGGGTGCCGATGCGATACACGTTAATTAATTTTGCTTCCACCACCTGAGGTTTCTCACGCTTATGGATACACTGGAGAACATCAAACAGCAGATCGCTGACAACGCCATCCTGCTCTATATGAAAGGTAGCCCCAACGCCCCCCAGTGCGGCTTTTCCATGCGCGCTTCCCAGGCGATGATGGCCTGCGGCAAGCGCTTTGCCTATGTGGATATCCTGGCCAATCCAGATATTCGCGCGGAATTACCCAAGTATGCCAACTGGCCGACTTTCCCTCAGTTGTGGGTGAAGGGCGAGTTGATCGGCGGTTGCGACATCATTATGGAAATGTATGAAAATGGTGAGCTGAAAACCCTGATCGAAGAGGCATCAGCGGAGAGCGAAGGCGAAGGTTAATTTTCGTTTTTGTTTCAATGTATCTGCCCGGGGAAAGTGGCAGCGCATTGTTGAAAATAAAAAAACCGCAGTTTCAACTGCGGTTTTTTTATGCCTAGTTAAGGCATTTTTAGTTACTTGCCAGAGTTGCCGGCTGCAGTTTCCATTTGGGTTTGTAGGTAGTTTTGAATGCCTACTTTGTCGATCAGTTCGAGCTGAGTCTCCAGCCAGTCGACATGTTCTTCTTCGGAGTCGAGAATTTTTTCCAGTAATTCACGGCTGCCGTAATCGCGTACAGACTCGCAGTAAGCGATGGCTTCGCGCAGATCGGGAATCGCCTTGGATTCAATCTTCAAGTCGCACTTGAGCATTTCCTCGGTATTTTCACCGATCATCAATTTGCCCAGGTGTTGCAGGTTGGGGATGCCTTCCAGGAACAGGATACGCTCGATCAGCCAATCGGCGTGTTTCATTTCATCGATGGATTCGTGGTATTCCTGTTTACCCAGCTCTTTCAGTCCCCAGTTGTCGTACATGCGCGCATGCAGAAAATACTGGTTGATCGCTACCAGCTCATTGCCCAGTACTTTATTTAAATGTTCGATAACCTTGGGATCGCCTTTCATAGCTTTTTGCTCCTGTGGCCCTGCGAGCTAGATAACACCCTCAGAGAATTCCTATTTGTTGATTACTTGAAATAAGTAGCAATAAAAAGTCACTAAATTGTGTTAGTCACTTATGTCTGCGGCTGACCGATTTCCCACAATTTATTTTAGGGTGGCAACTGCAATCCGGGCCGAGTTTGCGTTGCGATTTGCGGCAAGTCAAGGGGAAGTTGTTAGCTGCGGAATGCAGAAAAAACACGGTTTTTAACACGAATTTGGCCGAAAATAGCAACGAAAATGATTCTTGTTTAGGTTGCGCCGTCAGACAGTCAGCTTTTTTTGAATAGCCGATATTATTTCCTGAATTTGATTGGAATCAGTTTCACTCTTAATAAATATTTCAATGTCGTTGGCCAGGCGTTGCAGATAATTAAATAACGCAACTTTGTCTTTTTGTCGTTGGCATACCTCAGCGAGGTGGTCCAAAGCGTTCAGCAGGTGGCGCATAAATACTCCATTGGCTCGGCCGTGTTCGACGATCTCATCGAGGGAAGCATTGAGTAGCTGGGCAAATTCCAGTTTGCAACTGACTAAGCGCAGAGCCCCGGCGGAACCGGTAAAACAGTTTGCCGGTTCCGGTCTTTGCAGCACCGTACCCAGCCCTTCAATAAGGCGGTCGACACAGGAGTAGGCCGTGAAGGGGTCGTTAATGCCGGGGGAAAGTGCGCGCACCGCGATTTGGGATAATTGGCGCACGGAAAAAACAATGTCCTGTTCGGCAGTGGGCAGAGCGCCAATCTTTAGGGCGGACTGCACTTGCGGAATTATCTCTTGCGAGTCGGCGTTTTGGTAAATCCTGCCGATTTGCCCCCAGTTGTGTACGTAGGAGCCGGGGTGGCAACTGATCTGTACACAGCAATTGAATTTTTCCGCAATCGCAATGATTTTGTCCCTGTCGATAATCTGTACGTAGCCACCGCGGGGAGTGGGTACTGCGATCCAGCTCGCCCCTAGTTCCAGGCGCTCAGTATCGAAGTGTTCCCCCTTGTCGGACTCTGCAGAGCTTGGGTACTCTCGGTCGATTGCCTGGTGGAACTCCAGATTGATCTGATGGGCGATGTTATCTACCTGAATGGATTGCGCCACATTGTGGATGAAATAAACGAGGTAGCCGATGCTGATCAATGTGAGCAGCAGGGCAATTTGAATGGCGAAGCCATAAGTCGTTATGTCCCCGGTCGTTCCCTCGATACTGCGCATCGTGACCAGCGCATAGACATAGGTGGAGAGAAAAATTCCAAGCGAGCTTTGGGTGCTGCGGTCGCGAATAAAATTTCTGATCAGGTGAGGGCCGAACTGGTTAGAGGCGAGGGTTAGGGCCACCACGGTAATTGAGAACACTGTACCGGCCACTGTAATGGTCGAGCCGGCGATAACGGAGAGCAAGGCGCGTGCGCTGTTGACATCGCGCATATGCAGCCAGTCGAGGGTGGTAATTTGGCCGGTTTCAAATAGTGGCAGAGTGCTTAATAGAGCATCCAGTTGACGCATCATGTAAGCGAGCAGCAGCGCCGACAAAATCATGATGAGAGGCACACTCCAAAAACTGGAGCGAAGTTTTTCGTAGAGGTGCAGAAAATGCTTCTTCATGTTCCAAACTGAGCCATTGATGTGCCCTCAGCTTAGAGCATCACGTGTGCGCATCATAGGGCGGCAGGCAAAGTCTGCAGGGGAGGGTTTTAGGAGGGGAGGGCAGAGGGGAGGATTTGGCCGCCACTCAATTTCAATGTGTGGCGGCCGAAAAGGGGAACTTAACTGGCAGAGTAAAACAGCCCGCTGTTGGCAGCGGTGATCATTCCGGCACCCAGGGTCTCACTGATGATTTCCTTGGTCTGTTCGGCGCAGCGACCACACTGGGAAGAGACACCAAGCTGACGCCTCAGGGCCTTCACAGAGGTGGAGCCATCGTAGACAGCCTCTTTGATTTGGCGGTCGGTGATACCTTTACAGATACATACATACATCGTCGTGGGCTCTGCTCAATTTCTACTCAATACTAGACTGATGTAAATCCTATTGCAATTGAGAATGAGTGTCAATAAGATTTCCATAAGTTTAAATTTTGAACTGATGGTTTCTTTTTTGTGCGATATGGCAGTGGTTATTTCCTATTTTGAGGCTTGGTTCACGCATAGCTTTTCTGCTATCAGGCTCATTTAAAAAATTTATGGGCCTGTAATAAGTGGATGTGTATCATAGCGGCCCACTATCAATTCCTATTCAATTTATAGCTGTTGCGTATAAATTGAACACTTCACTCTCTTTATCAACAACCCATCATTGGATTGAGGAGGTTTTCATGGCAGTACTGGTAGGCAAGCCGGCTCCGGATTTCACCGCTGCAGCGGTATTGGGTAATGGCGAGATCGTCGATACCTTCAACCTGAAAGAAGCAATCAAAGGTAAGAAAGCGGTAGTTTTCTTCTACCCGCTGGACTTCACCTTCGTATGTCCTTCTGAGCTGATCGCTTTCGACCACCGTTTCGCTGAGTTCGAAAAGCGCGGTGTTGAGGTGATCGGTGTTTCCATCGATTCCCAGTTCTCTCACAACGCATGGCGTAACACCCCGGTGAACGAGGGTGGTATCGGCCCGGTTAAATACACCCTGGTTGCTGATGTTAAGCACGAAATTTGCCAAGCATACGACGTAGAAGCCGACGCTGGCGTCGCTTTCCGTGGTTCCTTCCTGATCGACGAGGAAGGCATGGTTCGCCATCAGGTTGTGAACGACCTGCCACTGGGCCGCAACGTTGACGAAATGCTGCGCATGGTTGACGCCCTGGCGTTCCACCAGGAGCACGGCGAAGTTTGCCCTGCCGGTTGGCAGGAAGGCGACAAAGGTATGAACGCTTCTCCAGAAGGCGTAGCGGCTTACCTGAGCGAGAATGCTGAAAAGCTGTAAGCTCGAAGTCGCTGGGGCTAATCAATAGTCCCAATACAGAAAAAACCGCCGAAAGGCGGTTTTTTCGTTTTAATGAGTGCCAATACGCAGACCTAAGCGGGTGGCATGGGGATTCACACAGGGGCAGTGGTAAGAGACTAGAATTCAGCAGTCAGTCCTGCGTGGCGCCTAAATAGAGTTTTTGCTCGCTGGCTGCTAGTCTTATCTGCATGTACCGGATTGCTTTGGCGGCTCGATTTGCGTATGAGACCTGCAATTCTTTCGAATATTGTCTACCACCTCCGTGCCGGGAAGGCGCGAGTCATTCTTTCACTGCTGCTCCTGTGTGCTGTGGCACTGCCTGCGCGCGCGATGGATATAGACGCCAGGGCCAAGGAGTTTGACCGATACTTCCGCAAGATGATGGCCGGTAAGTCCATTCCAGGTGGCGCCTATGTCATTGTTGATGGTAACCGGGTGGTCGCCATGGACACTTACGGTGTGCGAATACGCGGAAAGAAGGGCAAGGTGGATCTCGATACTATATTTCGCCTGGCTTCGGTCTCAAAGACCTTTGCCGGGAGTATGGCCACCATTCTGGAGCATGAGGAGCGCTTTAACTGGAATGACAAGGTCATCAACTATGTGCCGGACCTCAGCTTCAAGACGCCGTCACTGTCGCGCCAGCTACAGGTAGAGCACCTGCTCAGCCACTCCTCCGGCCTCACGCCCAACGCCTACGACGATTACCTTGAGAGCAATAAGCCACTCAGCAAGATATTGCCAAAGTTTGCCAATATCGATCCGCGCTGCACTCCAGGAAAATGTTATGGCTATCAGAATGTGCTGTTCAGCCTGATTGAGGATGTAATCTTTCAGGCGACGGGAACCACCTTTGCCAAACAACTGAAGTCGCGAATTTTTGTGCCGCTGAAAATGCAGAATGCCTCGGTGGGTTGGGAGAGCTTTATGGCCTCAAACAATCGCGCCGCGCCCCACGTGCAAACCGGCAGCGGTTGGCGCCCGGTGAAGGTCGAGAAAGAATACTATTTCGCCGCCCCCGCGGCGGGTGTCAATGCCAGTATCTCGGATATGGCCCAGTGGCTGAAGGCGCAGATGGGCTATTACCCCAAGGTGCTCTCTCCAGCGATGATTGAAGATATGACCACCGAGCGGGTGTCCACCCAGCGCCATATGCGCCACCGTATTTGGCGGGATTACCTGACCCACGCCGGCTACGGCCTCGGCTGGCGTCTCTACACCATCGGTGATGACCGTATTATCTATCACGGTGGTTGGGTGGCTGGTTTCCGTGCAGCAGTAGCCTATTCGGAAAAACTGAAAATCGGTATCGCTATCCTGATGAATGCCGAATCGCGGGTGATTTCTGATATGACCGCAAATTTTGTGATCGATGTGACCGGCAGTAAGGGTAAGGCCGCTACCCTTAAGGCTAAGGCCAGTCGCAAGCGTTAGCTGAACGCCCAATAATCAGCGATGCTATTCCCTTAGAGCCCCGACTGATGGGGCCTTAAGGGAAAACCCACTTCTACCGATGCCTCCCCGAAACCCGTGCCCATCCCGCAAAGCCGTACCCAAATGGCGACTAAAAAGTAAGAGGCGATTGAGCCACAGCCGCAAGTAGAGACTCCCTATTTCCGACTTCGCCCTTGAAACCTGTCAACAGGTCCCAATATTTGCTCCCTGTTCCGATTGACGTGTATGGGGAGACCTACAGATGACCGTTGAGGCCCACAAAGAGAGCCACGGGTTCCAGACAGAAGCCAAGCAACTGCTGCACCTGATGATTCACTCGCTCTACTCCAACAAGGAGATTTTCCTGCGCGAGCTGGTATCCAATGCCTCCGATGCCGCCGACAAACTGCGTTTTGAAGCGCTGTCCAAGCCAGAATTATTTGCCGATGATGCGGACCTGCGCATTCGTATCGAGTTCGATAAAGACGCGGGCACCCTGACCATTACCGATAACGGTATCGGTATGAGCCGCGATGAAGTGATCGAAAACCTCGGTACTATCGCCCGCTCCGGCACCTCTGCTTTCATGCAGCAACTCACCGGTGACCAGAAAAAAGACGCACACCTGATCGGTCAGTTTGGTGTTGGTTTTTATTCCGCGTTTATTGTTGCCGACAAGGTGGATGTATTTACCCGTCGCGCTGGCCTCGAAGCCGATCAGGGCGTGCACTGGGAGTGCCACGGCGAAGCCGAATACTCCGTAGAGAATGCGGAGCTGCCCCAGCGCGGTACCCGTGTAGTCCTGCACCTGAAAGAAGATGCGAAAGAATTTGCCGATGGCTGGCGCCTGCGCTCCATTATCAAAAAGTACTCCGATCACATTGCCATTCCGGTGGAAATGCTGAAAGAGGAAATGCCGGCGGCAGAGGGCGAGGAAAAAGAAGAGAAGGCCCCTGAATTTGAAGCGGTCAATGCCGCTCAGGCGCTGTGGACCCGCCCGCGCTCCGAAGTGAAAGCCGAGGAGTACAAGGAATTCTACAAGCACATTTCCCACGACTTCGACGATCCGCTCAGCTGGAGCCACAACCGTGTTGAGGGTAAGCAGGATTATACCAGCCTGCTGTATATCCCCGCGCGCGCACCTTTTGACCTGTACCAACGCGATGCTGCCCGTGGCCTCAAGCTGTATGTACAGCGCACTTTTATCATGGACGATGCCGAGCAGTTCCTGCCGCTGTATCTGCGTTTTGTAAAAGGGGTGCTGGACTCCAACGATCTGCCCCTGAACGTTTCCCGCGAAATCCTGCAAAAAGATCGCAATACCGATGCGATCAAGAATGCGCTGACCAAGCGCGTATTGGATATGCTGGACAAGCTGGCCAAAAAGGACGGTGACGAATACCAGAAATTCTGGGACCTGTTTGGCAATGTGCTGAAAGAGGGTCCGTCCGAGGACTTCTCCAACAAAGAGAAAGTGGCCAAGCTGCTGCGTTTCGCCACTACTTATACCGATACCGACAAGCAGGATCAATCCCTGGAAGACTATGTCAGTCGCATGAAAGATGGCCAAAAGGCAATCTACTACGTGTGCGCAGACAACTTCGCCACCGCGAAATCCAGCCCCTACCTGGAAGTATTCCGCAAGAAAGGTATCGAAGTTCTACTGCTTACCGATCAGGTAGATGAGTGGTTCGTGGGCCATATGAACGAGTTCGATGGCAAGCCGTTCCAGGATGTGGCCAAAGGCGCGTTGGATCTGGGCGAAGCCGAGAGCGAAGAAGATAAGGCCGAGCGCGAGAAAGTCGAGAAAGAATCTAGTGCGCTGGTTGAACGCGTACAGTCTGTCCTGGATAGCCGCGTTGAATCCGTGCGCGCTACCACTCGCCTGGTGGACTCGCCGGCGTGTTTGGTAGTGAGCGAGCAGGATATGGGTCCGCAAATGCGCCGTATCCTCGAGCAGGCCGGTCAAGCGGTACCGGAAGCTAAGCCGATTTTTGAAATCAATCCATCGCACCCGCTGGTACAGCGCCTGGATCAGGAACAGGATGAGGATCGCTTTGCCGATCTCACCAATATTCTGATGGACCAGGCTAACTTGGCAGCGGGCAACCAGCTAACAGATCCAGCCGACTATGTGCGTCGCCTGAATACTCTGCTGCTGGAAATGCACGGCTAAGTTTTAGTCTGTTGCTTCAGGCTCCTAGGAGCCTGGCGCGGTGGTTTCTTCCTGAAGCTCCCGCGCCTTATTTCTACGGCCCCAGTGGAACAGCCCGGTTGTGGAACCGGCAGCTTACCCCGCTGGGGCCGTTTTCCGTTTTTGGCGTATTATTTTGTAACTTTACGCGCAAGATCCTGAAAGTTGAACCCTTTGGGCTGAGCGGGTCATAGCTCTATAATCCCTGCCCTCGAGAAGCTTTATCGGTATCAATATGCAAAAGGAAACTTCCAACCCTCTCTCCATCGCTGTATTGGGCGGCGGTAGTTTCGGTACGGCTATTGCCAACATTGTCGCGGGTAATGGCCACGACACCCGCCAGTGGATGCGGGATTCGAAGAGTGCGGAAGCCTGTCGGGAAACCCGTGAGAACAGCAAATATTTGCCCGGAGTGGCTCTACATCCCGAGCTTTGCATCAGCAGTAACCTGCAAGAAGTCGTGCAGGGTTGCAACATTGTCTTTGTCGCCATCCCCAGTAAGTCTTTCCGTGAAGTGGTGCGCCGTGTAGCCCCGCTGTTGAAACCGGGCACCATGTTGATCTCCACCACCAAGGGGATTGAGCATGACAGTTTCCACTTGATGAGCGATATCCTGCGCGAAGAGACCCAGGGGATGCGCGTGGGGGTGCTGAGCGGGCCCAACTTCGCCAAGGAAATTGTCGCTGGGCACTACACCGCAACCGTGGTTGCCAGTGAAGATGAGGCCCTGTGCAAGGATATCCAGTCCGCACTGCACTCTGAAACCTTCCGTGTCTACTCCAGCAACGATGTGTTTGGCGTGGAGCTGGCGGGGGCACTGAAAAATATTTATGCCATTGTCACCGGGATGGCAGCGGCCCTGGACCGCGGGCAAAATACCATCAGCCTGCTGATTACCCGTTCCCTCGCAGAGATGATGCGTTTTGCCGAGGCTATGGGGGCAGACCCTATGACGTTTATCGGCCTCGCGGGCGTTGGCGATTTAATCCTGACCTGTTCCTCCGACCTCAGCCGTAACTACCGGGTAGGCTATCTGGTGGGCAAGGGTAAGCCTTTGGATCGTGCTGTCGCGGAAATCGGTCAGGTTGCCGAAGGGGTGAATACGGTTCGTCTGATTAAAAAGAAAGCGGATGAAATGGGCGTCTATATGCCCTTGGTTTCCGCAATTCACGCCATATTATTTGAAGAGCGACCGATTCCAGAGGTAATTCGTAATTTAATGTCGGGCGCACAAACTTTCGATGTGGCCTACTCGGCCAAGCCTTGATGGAAGCCCCTTATGAAAAATGATGACTTAAAACGCAACCTGACTTCTGGCAACCAGTGGGTGCGGCTGATCTACATGGTGCTGTTCGCAATTTGCTTACAGATTGCCAGTTGGGTGCTGCTGGCGGTGGTTGTACTGCAGTTCCTGTTTTCGATTATCGGCGGCAGTGCCAACGACAATTTGCGCCGCTTTGGCGATCAACTCGCCTCCTATATTTATCAGGCGATACAGTTTCTGATTTACAACTCTGAGGAAAAGCCTTTCCCCTTTGCCGAATGGCCGGAATCCGAGGTGGATGACTTGTCCGGTTACGAGGGGGCGCAAGAGGTTAATGCTGAGGTTGTGGCTTCCGAGGATGATAAAGAGCCCGCGAAAAAAACTGAGCCCGAGCCAAAAAAGGAAGAAGAGGCCGAAGAGGCGATTATCCTCGGGAGCGATGATAATAAGCCTGAGCTGGTAGAAGAGAGCGCGGAAGAATCTACCGCACCTCTCAATGACCAGGAGGGCGAGTCTGACAAGCGCGGTGACAAACACTAAAGGGGCTAAGGCAAAATCCATGGAACTGTTTATCCTGCGCCACGGCAAGGCCGAGCCCATGTACGGTAACGATGCCGACCGCGCGCTTACTGAGCGCGGCCGAAAGCAGGTGGCGCAGGTATGCAAAGAGCGCGCTGAGGAGTTGTCTTCGGTGCGCGCCATCTGGGCGAGCCCTTTTGTGCGCACCCAGCAAACCGCCGATATTGTCGCCGCTCACCTGGGGCTGCCGGTTGTCACCGAGCCTCTGCTGATTGGCGACACCGACCCACAGCAGCTGCTCGACAGGCTTCAAGAGCAGCAGGCCGATAGCTTTCCCCTTCTTCTGGTGAGTCACCAGCCGCTGGTGGGCAGCTTGCTGAATGACCTCTGTGGCAGTGGCAATCAACACCCCATGGGCACTTCCAGTCTCGCTTGCGTGAACTCGGAAGTGTGGGCCAATGGTTGTGCCGAACTGCAGTGGTTACAGCACGCCGGCTAACTGTTTTCCGCGCCGGTTTCTCTCTCGGTCGGCCTATTGCACCCAAATCCCCACATGGCTGGCGTTAACTGTCATTGCCCGCAGGCCCCAGGGCCTGCACCATCTGTTTCTTTATTCTTAGTTTTCTCCTGGAATCAGCGCGCATGAAGCAAGCCGCCCCCCGCGAAATCAGCCTGAAATTCGACAGTAAGACCATTGCCGCGAGGCAGTGGGGGGATGGCACAGGGGAGCCGGTATTAGCCCTGCATGGCTGGCTGGATAATTGCGCCAGCTTTGACCGTTTGGCGCCGCTGCTAAAGGGTATTAATTTGGTCGCCATGGATATGGCCGGCCATGGGCGCAGCTATCATCGCTCTCCTCACGCCAATTATAATATTTGGGAGGAGGCCGAGGACATTATTGGTGTCTCCGAAGCCCTGGGCTGGCGCAATTTCTCCTTGCTGGCCCATTCCCGTGGTGCTATTGCCAGTGTGATAACGGCAGGCACTTTCCCCAAGCGCATCAAACGCCTGGCCCTGATCGATGGTCTGGTCCCCCCAGCAACGAAAGATAGCGAGGCACCGGACATTCTCGCTAAGGCTATCGCCCAGCGTGCCCGCTACAGTCAGCGCAGGGCGAAGGTCTACCCCACTTTTGAGGCGGCGGTAGAAGCGCGTATGAACGGCATGTTCCCCCTGTCCGAATGGGCGGCGCGCGCTTTGGCCGAGCGGGGAACGCTGCCGCTCGAGGGCGGCTTTACCTGGAGCAATGACCCGCGCCTGATGGCCGCGTCCTCAGCCAAATTGAACGAGGCGCAGGTGCGTGCTTTCCTGTCGCGCCTCAGCATGCCGGTGCACCTGGTACTGGCGGAGGAGGGGATTGCCAATATGATTGAGCGGCTGCGTCCGGTGTTGGAGAGCTATAAAAATATCGAGGTCAGGGAGATACCTGGCGGCCACCACTTGCATATGGAGGAGGGC
Organism: Microbulbifer sp. ABH2_005; assembly: GCF_056160005.1. NCBI lineage: Bacteria > Pseudomonadati > Pseudomonadota > Gammaproteobacteria > Cellvibrionales > Microbulbiferaceae > Microbulbifer > Microbulbifer sp. ABH2_005. The sequence goes on from NZ_JBSWWI010000001.1 coordinate 1,076,028, forward strand.
GCCGAGGCCATAGCCGAATGGTTTGGGCCTTTCCTGCGTGGTGAGACTGACTAGTGTCAACAGGCCCTAGCCCCTAGCTCCTAGAAAGGTACACGTTTGGAGTAACAGCTGGGGTCCATTTCACGTACTTCCACCGATACAGCTGGCACTCCATCGGCAAACTGGCACAGGCAGTTAAACACCGCGGAACTCAGTGCTTCCCGCTCCCGCTTATTGCGGCCTGCCAGCAGGCGAATTTCAGCGTGGATAAAACTATCGCCATGCTCACCGGCTATAAACTGGTCATAGGCCTTGGCGCGGGTCTTAATGGTGTGCGAGGCGAACAAACCGGAGCTGTGCATCGCCTCTTGGGCCGAACTGATTAGGGCGGCGACAGAAATCCGATCTTCCAGGTTTTTAGCGTACTCAATAACCAGATGGGGCATGGTAATTCACTCCGTGAATACGGGCGACCCCAGCAGGGGCCGCGCTGTTCTGGCTGGCAGCCTTAGGGGCGGCTAATCAGGGAAAGAAATTCGTTGCGTGTGGCTTGGTTCTCGCGGAAGGTGCCCAGCATTGCCGAGGTCTTCATCACGGAGTTTTGCTTTTCCACACCGCGCATCATCATGCACATGTGCTTCGCTTCAATAATAACGCCGACACCGGCAGCATTAGTGACAGTTTGCAGGGTCTTGGCAACCTGGGTAGTCAGCTGCTCTTGAATCTGCAGGCGGCGTGCGTACATATCGACAATACGCGCTACCTTGGACAGGCCCAGTACTTTGCCCTGGGGGATATAGGCCACATGAGCGCGACCGATAAACGGCAGCATATGGTGCTCACAGAGGGAGTAGAGTTCGATATCCTTGACCAATACCATGTCGGTGCAGTCACTGGGGAAGAGGGCGTCACTGACCACTTCCTTAACGGTCTGCTGATAACCGCGGGTCAAGTATTCCATGGCCTTTGCGGCGCGCTCAGGGGTATCTTTGAGCCCTGGGCGTTGCAGATCTTCGCCGATTGCTTCAATAATTCGTGCGTAGTGTTCGTTCATGCTGCTCTTTCCAACATCTCAGCCCGAGGGGCGGGTGCGCTACCCTAAGCGTTTGTAACCCGAGAGTAAAGATCCGCGCGGACCTAGGGGCCTACTGACACCAATTTGATAGCCTCTGCCAGAGGTCATTGTTAGCTCGGGAAGGCAAAAGGGGTGAAACCTAATCACTCTACATAAACGACCGATAATGCAGTTGGGCGGAAAATGACCTAGGCCCTTCGGGTTGCAGCAATAAAAGCGCCACTCAGTGTTACTCGTCGCTTATTTGGAACAACCAAACTACACTCCTCGTGCCTTGATTGGCGCTTCTATAGCCACAACAGAGGCTACCGAATTAGTGACAATAGGCCCTGATGAGATACATAGTACTTAAGGATAGATTCAATGATAGAAAGGCGTGAATCCAGCTTGCATGAGCTGACCACGGTTTTGGACTATATCCGCTGGGGAGCCAGCCGTTTTAGTGAAGCAGGCCTCTGGTATGGTCACGGCACAGACAATGCCTGGGATGAGGCGGTATTGCTGGTAACCCACGCGCTGTACTTACCGCCCTATAGCAAGCAGGAAATCCTGCATGCACGCTTGACCATGGAGGAGCGGCGGGACGTACTCACGCTCCTTGAGCGGCGCTTTACCGAGCGTTTGCCGGCGGCTTATTTGACCAATGAAGCGCACTTCTGCGATATGACTTTTTATGTGGATGAGCGAGTGCTGGTGCCGCGCTCTCCCATAGGCGAAATGATCCGCCACAATTTCGAGCCCTGGCTCAATGTGGAGCCGCTGGCAATCCTCGACCTCTGTTGTGGCAGTGGTTGTATCGGTCTTGCCTGTGCTGAGGCTTTCCCTGAGGCCAGAGTGGACCTGAGCGATATTTCTGAAGGTGCCATTGAGGTGGCGCAGATCAACATCAACCGTCACGAACTCAACGAGCGTGTGCGGGCCGTGCAGTCGGATCTTTTCAGTGGTTTGCAGGGCATGAGTTATGAGCTGATCGTTTGCAACCCCCCCTATGTGGATGCCTGCGATTTAGCAGAGATGCCGAAAGAGTACCTGGCTGAGCCGGAAATTGCCCTGGGTTCGGGTGAAGATGGCCTGGATTTTACTCGTCGCCTGTTGTGCGAGGCCGCCAATCACCTACAGCCGGAAGGCCTACTGGTCTGTGAGGTGGGCAACAGCTGGGAAGCTCTGGAGCAAGCCTTCCCGGAAGTGCCATTTATGTGGCCTGAGTTTGAGGACGGTGGCCACGGGGTATTTGTCATTAGTCGTGAAGAGTTGCTCGCTTACCAAAGCCACTTTGAAAAAGAGTAATTCTTTTTATGAGCCCGGCAAATGCTATTGCCGGGCTTTCTGTTAGGGGCACATACCTGCAGCAATTGTGCTTTTTGCCATGGACTCCGCGCGCGCCAACTAGATCCTTTATAATGCGCGGTTCTTCGCAAAGCCAACCGCTGTTAATTCACCAACTGTTATCTGGAAAAGTCGCATATGTCGGGCAATACCTTTGGCAAGCTGTTCTGCGTCACCACCTTTGGCGAAAGCCATGGCCCAGCCCTGGGCTGTATTGTTGATGGCTGCCCTCCAGGGTTGGAAATCAGTGAGGAGGAGATTCAGTTGGAGCTGGACCGCCGAAAGCCAGGGACTTCCCGCTATACCACCCAGCGCCGTGAGCCGGACCAGGTGAAAATTCTCTCTGGTGTTTTTGAAGGAAAAACCACCGGTACACCTATCGGCCTGTTGATTGAAAATATCGATCAGCGTTCTAAGGACTATGGCAATATCGCCGAACAGGTACGCCCGGCGCACGCCGATTACACCTACTGGCAAAAATACGGTATCCGCGACTACCGCGGCGGCGGCCGCTCCTCTGCGCGGGAGACCGCGATGCGTGTTGCGGCCGGGGCTATTGCCAAAAAATGGCTAAAACAGAAATACGGTATCGAAGTGCGCGGTTACCTGTCCCAGTTGGGACCGATTAAGGTACAAAAACTGGATTGGGAGCAAGTCGAGCAGAACCCATTCTTTTGCCCGGATGCCGAAAAAGTACCCGTAATGGAAGCCTATATGCAGGCTTTGATTAAAGAGGGTGACTCCATCGGCGCACGTATCTCAGTACATGCCAGCGGCGTCCCCGCCGGGCTGGGCGAACCGATTTTTGATCGCCTGGATGCAGACCTGGCTCACGGTCTGATGAGCATCAACGCAGTAAAAGGGGTAGAAATTGGAGCTGGCTTTGACTGTGTGGAGCAAAAGGGCACTGAACATCGTGATGAGATTACTCCTGAAGAGGGTTTTCTCTCCAATAATGCCGGAGGCATCCTCGGTGGTATTTCCAGTGGCCAGGATATCGTTGCCCATATTGCCCTGAAGCCCACTTCCAGCTTACGCATCCCCGGCCGAAGTATCGATCGCTCCGGCAATGCTATTGAGGTGGTTACCAAAGGTCGCCACGACCCCTGTGTAGGTATTCGTGCGACGCCAATTGCTGAAGCAATGATGGCACTTGTGTTAATGGACCACACTCTACGCCACCGGGGCCAGAATGGAGATGTGACTCCCGGCTGATTTGCCACTAAACAGCAGTCTTTCTAACAAGGTACCGGCGAAAGCCGGTATCCATTATCCTCCAAATTACAGCACGGCCTGAAGACGTTGCTCTTGCAACTCAGTAATCTCAGCCACATATCCAGGGCAAGTTTCCTCAACTTTGTGAATACTACGAAGGCGATCAAAAGGGCTTAAAACCCCTTTATCACCACGATTTACTACATGGGTATAAATCTCAGTAGTGCTGATGTCAGAGTGCCCTAATAATTCCTGGATAGTACGTAGATCGTAACCTGCTTCGAGTAAATGTGTGGCAAAGCTATGCCGAAAGGCATGGCAGCGTGCTGGTTTGTTGAATCCAGCCTTACCCACAGCGGTACTTACTTGACGTGTCAATGTGGACGAGTGCATATGGTGTCTTCGGTAGATGCCTGATCGAGGGCACTTACTAATAGAGGTAGCAGGAAACAAGTATTGCCAAGCGAGTTGTTTGGCAGCATTAGGGTATTTTCGATCGAGTGCATCCGGTAGGTAAACCAAACCGTAGCCGGCCAGTAAGTCCTGTTGATGAAGGAGAGATACATACTGAACTTGACGTTCAAGATCTGGGATTACTCCCTGCGGAAGAAGGGTAGTTCGATCCTTATTTCCTTTTCCGCCGCGGACAAAAATATTATTACTGCCAAAGTCCACATCTTTTATTCGTAGAGATAGTAGCTCGGCACTACGGAGCCCAGAGCCATACATCAGCTCTATCTGTAATCTGAAGACTCCCTGTAAATGACTAAGAACCGCGGCTACTTCCTCACGACTATAAACAACAGGCAGCCGTCGTTGCTTCTTGGCAAGCTTAAAATCCAAGTCTGGAATTTCCTCACCTAAGAACTGCTTGTAGAGATAGGCGATAGCGTTCAAAGCCACTCTTTGCGTATTGGGTGCGCAAAGACCCTGAACAGCAAGGTGAGTCAGAAACTCCTCAACCTCAGCCGGGCCCATACCAGCAGGGTGCTTCAATCGATTAAAGTGAATAAATCGCTTTATCCAGTGCGTGTAAGTTTGCTCCGTTCGGTACGATAGTTCCTGCTTGCGAATGTGCTGACGTAAAATATCCATAAAACGTTCAGGTTTAGAAGGTAGCTTAGGGCGAATATCATCCATGACAATTTCTTCATGCTGTTTTTATATACAGTATTTATCATTTTTCGGTGCTGTCAATAACCAAGATCAAAAGCAGCTGCACATATCCACGGTAATATAAGAATTAACTCCTTGATTTTGAACGATTTACATCTGTGATAAAAAGCAACAAAATAACAAGATATATTGCAGCTGCAATATATCCACTTGAGTATTTCTATGTCAGCGATAGCTAACTATTTGATTTGTTAATAATTTTTTAGGCTTTTGGTGGTTTTTTTATCTGGGGATATGTTGCAGGGTGATATAATGCAGTTGCTTTTGAATACACTGTTAAAGGGTCTTAGCAATGTGGTTGTTCAAATCGAGAGGCAAGCGTAAGGCCATACAGGTCTTTAAAAGAGATTTGAGGCGTAAATTGTCTGATGACTGGGGTAATAAGAGGAAATATTCTGCCACCGAAATATCTAGCAGTGTGAAAAATCACTATCCCGGATTGTCTAAGCATGCAGTGTACGCAATATATATGTGGTCAGAGAAAAAGCAGTTTGATTTATATTGCTCAGAGTCTGATATAAGCCTTAGCCCAATCGAGGCTAGAAAAGAAATTGAGTCTGCTGTTTCCTCGATGAATGGCAGTGATCCTTCTGTATCAGAATCTAGTTATGATAGTAGTTTTTCTGATTCGGGTGGTTCAGATTGAACCGACCTTTAACAAGCGCAGGTTGCCGGACTGGTTTTACGCTGCGCGTCAAACCAGCCGCAACTGCGGGCGTTATGTGCCCAAGGATAAATTGTGAGAGTTAAATACGCATATAAGGAAATGTGGCAGTTTCAGTCTCTGCTACTAGAGGATATTCGAGCTGCAAGAGATATTGCACGGAATGATCCAACACCGTTCTCTCTCAGGACAATATACAGAACAAGTGCGGCATACATAGAGGGTACGTTGTACCAATTGCGATTGGTGTGTCTTGCTGCCCTTGAAGATGTACCCACAATCTTTAACTATCAGGAAATATTGGCGCTAAAAGAAAAAACAGTGCTGCTCAATAGCAAAGGAAAATTAGAGGAAAAAGATCAGTTCCAAAAACTAAAACCAAGTATCTTGTTCCTATTTTCCTGTTTCGCAAAGCTGCATAGTATTCATTTTTCACCAAACATAAGTGATCATAGATGGGACAGTTTGGGCAAGTTCTTTGAGTTGCGAAACTCACTAATGCATCCAAAATCAATTTCTGATTTCGAAATTGACGAGTTTAAGAACACTGTGAGCTTAGAGGCGGTGTCTTGGTTTAATGAAAACTTACAAAAGCTTTACCGGGAATGTGAAAGTGCTGAGACCGCAGCGTCGGTAAGCACATAACAAAGCAATGCAGCCGACGTCTTACTTTGTGCACCTTTTGCACGGTCGCTGCGCTCCCATTTTCGTGCAAAAAGCACTCAAACTAAGCCGCGTCTGATTGCGGCGTTAACTGCACAAAGAGAATGAAAGCACTTACTAATTATTTTCATGGAATAGCGAATAAACTGTATCCAGCTCGCTGGGTTCTTGTTCTCGCGCCCTTTATTCCATTTGTTGCATGGTCCCCACTGTCTTCAGCGATACTAACTATTGCTTGGTTTTGGTGCATGCTTTGCTTGTTTATTGTGCTGATGTATGGACCGATTAAGAGCTTTGAAGGATCTTTGATATGGTTGGGGTTTAGGCCTTTCGCCTGGGTTTTTATCTTGATTTTTGGTGTTGGGGTACTAGCGGGAACAGTACTAATAACTTATGGCATTGTGCAAGGCAGTTAACAAGCGGCTGTTGTCGCCCCTTTGGGGCTGGGACGGCCTTTCCGCTGCTTCGCAGCTACAAGTCCGCCCCAAAGCCGGGCGTTATGAATCGTAAGGATCGCGATGGAATGGCCTACAAATGAACAATGTTATGCAGCAATGAAAGAGCTCGCTGAATACTATATGGAAGGCGGACAGCTGGAATATTGGGAGACGTCAATAAAGCAGGGAGAGCTTGAAGGCCATTTTCCACCCGGCAAAGGTTTTTTGCATGATCTCGACCAAGCAATCCGAGTTTCATCTAAGCCTGCAATGAAAGACAAATCTGAGTTGTACCAACTAATCTGCACGGTTTGTATTTAGTGGGTCTAATTCATAACAAGGCGAGGCATTTCGTTCCGGCCCTGCGGGCTTCCACCGGACAGCTTACTTTGTGCACTTTATGCGCACAAAGTAAGCTGCCGCTGCTCGTGGCGTTATGTGTAAATCATGAATACTGAACTTCGAAAAATCATCTCCGACTTCAAAGAAAAAGTTGAAGAGGCCAATGAGCTACTAAAGAAGTATCTTGAGATTGATGAACCTCATAATTGGGGGCCGCCTATTGAGCAGGTTGGCATTCTTGGAGGGAAGCATAAGTACTTTTTCCACGGTATTGGCTGTAAAGTTCATATCAGTAAAAAAGACATTGTTGACTTCGACTATGGAGCCAATGGTCGTATTGATGGTTTCGATGAGTGGAGACTATGTGGCTTCGTTCGTACTCGTAGCAAGCAATATCCCAATGTAAAAGAAAGTGATATTAAACAATGGTTTCAAGAGGCTATTGAAGCCAAAGAAATAAAGAAAGCGGATCCGAGAGAATATGGCAATTTGTACTATCTCGTGCAAAACACATAACAAAGCAAGGCAAAATCGCCCTGCGGGCTGGACGCGCTAACGCGCGCCTTTGCTTGCGGCGTTAGCAGGTAGTATGAAATTTCGTATAGATAAGAATATTGAAACTCGCATACTTAAAGAGCGCGTACCGACGGAATACAGAAACCTGGCATCAGCTTGTGAAGCCCAGCTTTCTGAGCTATGTACTTTGATAACATTTCCCCACAATAGAAAAGATGTCGTTAAAAGTGGACTTGTTGAGAAGGCATTGAAAAAGCTCGGGGAGGCTGACTCCAATACCTTAGTGGTTGTTGGTGGCTGCTTTTCGTTAGAGTCAGTAAATCTGCTAAAGCTACGCAACACTGTATTTCTAGCTCTGTCAGAGTTTCCATGGACAGATGAAAGGCATACATTAATTAAATCCGGTGAGCCTCGATGAGATCAGTTGCTAACAAGGCCATCAATTTGACCGCTTTACGCTGCGCTCCAAGCGGCAAATTATGGCGGCGTTATGTGTAAAAGTAAGCGGAGAGATTATGAAAGCTGTGCTTATCGGGCTACTGAAAGTAATCTCTTTTTGCTTGGCATGGTTTCTTGTGATCTTAATCTTGTCCACTTTGTACGTAGGCATTGGGTAGTGTGTTACAGATGAATGTGGCCCGCCACCGCCCTGGTGGGAAAACTACCTCTTCGTAGTTATCTCAATTGGGCCGCCGGCTATCTATGCCTTATATACATTTAAGCGGCTAAGGAGGGCAGTATGAAACAAACACATAACAAGCAGCGGCACAATCGCCCGCAAAAGACGCGGGCTGGACTCACTACGCTGCACTCCGTTCGCCTGTGCGCTGGGCGTTATGGCTACGTAGAAAGGAATGTTCATGACTAATGAAGAAAGCTCTGGTCTAGAGCTATATTTAGGATACTTGCGAGAGCATTGGGCTTTAGCTGCATCACTAGGATATCTCTATCTTACTTTACTTGGTATGGCGCAGTCTGGTGTGTTGTTTGCCAAATATGAAATTAATATATTTGAGTTCGCAGAATTAAATGACTTCTTACTTGCAGCATTTAGAGAGCCTCTTTCCCTATTAGCTGGATTTGGTGTACTGGTATATGTAGGAATAGTATTTTCTATTATATACAGAAAAAGATCGCGGGATCTGAAGTCTCTTTCGATCTTTAAAAGCAGGGCAATGACTATAAACCTTGTGGTCTCTGCTATTGCTATGCCTTTTATTATTCAAATCGCGTTTGCAGATTTATTTAAAGGGAGTTACGAAAGAGATGTTTCAGTTGAGTTAAGGAGAGGCTCTCTTCCCGGAATAGCGGATATATCAGCGACAGATTTTAAGTTGATAGGAACAAGTGAAAACTTTATTTTTGTCTATGAAGATGACAATAAGCAATCTTATGTTATTCCTGTCTCTAATGTTGTTGGCGTGGCAATTAAGCCATAACAAAGCATTGCAGCGGACAAGCCGCTGAATGCGGCGTTATACGCAACCAATATGAAACACAGTGCAGCCGAATACAATGTTCTCAGCTATCTCTTGAAGAAGCATGTAATGTCTTACGAGAAAGCTATTGAGTGGGCGTACTCCCAATACACCGATGAAGGTGTTGATCCATTTATTGAGAGCATATCTTTGGCAATGGATGTTTCTGAGATACTTGAGTTGATAAGCCGCGAATTCCAAGTTTATGGAGAGCCAAGTCAAGACTTTATTGCAGGAGAAGCTGCGAGTAAATATTCAAAAGAACAATTGTCTTTGTTCGATGCCATAGCACGAATTCTCTTTGACCTTGACTTAGGGTTGCCTGAAGAAGAACTGCAGGAACTATATATAGCTGAAGACTATTTTGGCTGGCACGACCAAGCAGAGAAAGAAGCGGTTAAGCATGTGCTACCAATATTTAGTAAATACAGGCCCGTTTATGAGCACGCTGTTGCAAAGTTCGGCGTATAACAAGCGCATGTTGTCGCCCTTCGGGCTGGGACGGCTTACGCTGCGCTTCAGCCGCCCCAAATGCGGGCGTTATTGTGGCGGTCATTTTTTAAGTAGTTTGAAGTTGCTGCAAGCACCAATCTCTTCTTGATCACATTTCTCTAGAGAGTTTTCCTGCAAGTTGGTACCGGAGTTCCGTTCAAGTGCCTTCGTTTAAAGCCAACAAGTTCTGCAAGCTAGCTGCAGCATTGTGGTGTACCAGTCAGTTAGTTAACCGTTGGGGAAAGTATGGTATTTTTTCCAGTAAATTTACCGGGCAGTGGCCAGCCAACGTTGGCTGGCAAAGAGCAAGTAGGTTGTTCTGTGCGCGCCAGCTATAACTAGGCCAGGCAAGATCGCCCAGCCGGTGGCTGGGCTGGACAGCCTACGCTTTGCTTCGGCTGCCCTTGCTGGCAACGTTACGTGTCACCGAGAATCAAGCATGCAAGTAAAACTAGTTTCTGTGAGTGACGCCGCTCAGTTGTCAAAATTCTACGAGGAAAACGAAGAGCACCTACGCTGTTGGGAACCTCGTAGAGAGGATGGGTATCATTCTGTAGCGGCATGGGGGAAGCGCTTGCAGGAGTGGCACACTGCCAGAGAAATGGGCAATGAGGTACATTTCATTTCAATCGTACCAAGTAATAATGAAATTATTGCCATTTGCTCGTTCACCAATATCGTGAGGGGCCCATTTATGGCATGCAATATGGGCTATGCTGTGGCCGCTAAATATGAGGGCAAAGGTTTCATGAAAGCCCTCTGCCAAAATTCCATAAATTATGCGTTTAAAGAGCTATCGCTAAATCGCATTATGGCAAACTACATGCTTAGTAATTTTAGGTCGGCAAAGTTGCTCGAGAGCTTAGGCTTTTGTAAAGAGGGAGAAGCCAAGCGGTACCTAAAAATAAATGGTTGCTGGGAGGATCATGTTCTTACATCACTCCTCAATCCAGAAAACACGTAACAAATACAAGCAGGTTGCTACGGGCCTTTGGTCCTTCGCGGGACGGCCTTCGCTACGCTCCAGCCGCCCCTGTTGTAGTCGTTAGCAATACGAGTGAAGCGAAGTTTCTTTGCGCTTAGTGATATGAACAGATTTGAGAAAACAAAAAATTACTGCTGTATCGGCCTATTTTCTTCTGTAGAGGAAGCTGAGAGAGGTGATGAAGTTATTGTTAAATTCACCAGTTCATTCCAAGGGGATTCAGTCTGGTACATCGAGGTTCCACAGAGAGTGATTGGCGGAGGGAATCTCATCTCGTACTGCCCTTGGTGTGGTACTAAGCTACCTAAATCACCTTATGGAGCGGGAGGTGCCGCAGAGTGAGTGCCACCAAGTTGCTAACAATCACAGGCAGTAAAGCTCCGGGCCTTCGGCCCTCCGCGGGACGTCTTACCTTGTGCACCTATTGCGCGGGTCGCTACGCTCCCATTTTCGCGCAAAAGGCGCACAAGGTAAGCCGCCCCTGCTGTGGGCGTTATGGGGCTTGAGGCCTGAGATAAATAATGAAAATGATTTTTCTAACCTGTATCCTTTTATTGGTAGGCTGTGGCAAACAAACTAAAGAACTTACCCCAGAAATGGAAAGTCAGGCTAGGGAAACAATCGAGATATATTTAAAAAAGAATCAATTGCCTCTTGAGGGGTTAAAACCGTTTAATTCTTCAGTATCGTCAAAACCAGATTTTGGCTTTTTATATACAGGTGGTGGCCGTTGCATCGAGTTCGTAGTTACATGTCATGGCAGCAGCTGCACAGATTGGGCAAAGTATCCATATGACGAGCACGGTGAAAAATGCCCATAACAAAGCAAGGCAAAATCGCCCTGCGGGCTGGACGCGCTAACGCGCGCCTTTGCTTGCGGCGTTATGCATAGGAAGACATGACATACCAAGGATACAAATCTCGGGAAGAAGTTTATGAAATGGTGAAAGATTCGTTTCCATTCCAGAGTAAACCCAAGGGCTATAGGCTAACAAATCAAGGAGCAGAAGATTGTATCTGTAGGTATATTGTTGAGCATATGGAGCGCTACTCTGAAGCTGAAATTCCTATGGATGGTATTCGATATCTCCACTCCGAATTACCAAATCTGTCTGCTCGTGGTATGAATTGGCTTTTGCCCAACTTGCTAAGAAAGGCCGTAATTTGCACTAATCGTTTTGATACGATTACGGATACAATAATCTACGATCTTGAGCTTGCTGCTGAAGGAGAGAAGCAAGCAAGGTCACGGTATTCGTGGTTGTCTGCTGTTCAGCGCCAATGCCTAGAAAGTACCCTTGAGTATCTATCCGAAGGGCATGGTCACGCAATATCAAAGGCAACCTCAGCACTTAGTCCAACAAATGCATAACAAGTCAATGAACTACGCGCCCTCGGCGCCCGACAGCTTACACTCCGCTTCGCTGCGTTCCAGCTGCGGGTTATTGAGACGTTAAGCCTCATTAGGAGATCATATGGAATTAAAGGAATTTGTAAGTGAAGCATTAATACAGATTGTTGCCGGTATTGAAGAGGCACAAGGAAGTATTGGCAAATCAAATGCAGAGATAAGTCCCAAATACTCTAATCGCCAGCAAAGTGTGCTCGAAAAACACAAAATACTATTTTCAACTAAAGGCAACATAATCCAGCATGTAGACTTCGATGTTGCAGTAACAGCATCTGAGGGCACAGGAACAAAGGCCGGCGTTGGTGTGATTGCAGGGGTTTTCAATCTTGGTGCATCTGGGCAATCGAACCAAGAAAGCCAAACAGCTAGCCGTATTAAATTCAGTGTTCCTGTAACACTACCAACCAATGAGTAAAGGCTTAACAAGTTGCTCAAGTTCACTCCGGCCGCAAAAAATGTGCGGCCTCCGCGGGACAGCCTACACTGCGTTTCGGCTGCCCCTTAGCAAGGCGTTATGAATCGTAAGGATCGCGATGGAATGGCCTACAAGTGAACAATGTTATGCAGCAATGAAAGAGCTCGCTGAATACTATATGGAAGGCGGGCAGCTGGAATATTGGGAGATCTCAATAAAGCAGGGAGAGCTTCAAGGCCATTTTCCACCCGGCAAAGGTTTTTTGCATGATCTCGACCAAGCAATCCGAGTTTCATCTAAGCCTGCAATGAAAGACAAATCTGAGTTGTACCAACTAATCTGCACGGTTTGTATTTAGTGGGTCTAATTCATAACAAGGCGAGGCATTTCGTTCCGGCCCTGCGGGCCTCCACCGGACAGTTTACTTTGTGCACTTTATACGCAGGTCGCTTCGCTCCCATTTTTGCGCATAAAGCTCTCAAAGTAAGCTGCCGCTGCTCGCGGCGTTAGCATCATAAGAGCGATAAGTATGAAAGTTGTACAAACTCGTGTCCAAGGGCTTATCTATAGATTAGATAACTTAGTCCCCTCTCTAATTGGTATCTGCTTAGTATCGATTGCAATGGTATTTCTTGGAAAGGATGTTCCTCAAAATTATACAAAATTCTACGTGACAGGACTTTTCATCATTCCAGTTGGGGTAACAGTTTGGCTCGCAGTATTTAATAGTGGTAAATCTAAGGTCGAGGAGTACTCATTTTCAGTTACTGAAGATGCAATAGTTTTTCGTAGTTTGTCAGGATCTGATTACATGCCTATCTCTGAGTATAAGGATTATGTAGTTAAGGGGTGGTGGCCAATGACTATTTGCATAATAGGCAGTGAAAGCAGCATAAATTTTAGTCAGTCTGTGTTCTCTGCAAAACAAATTAATCAAATAAAGAGTGAGCTAGATCAGTTGCGCTAACAAACGCAAGCAGCCGACTCGCTACGCTCACGGCTGTTGCGGACGTTATGCATTATGGGGGGGTAGCCAAAATGAATAATGCGGTTAAAATAATGCTAGGTACCTCGAGTGGGATACTCATTGGGATAGGTACCGTTTTTCTGGCAATGCTTTACTCTCAGATTTCTGGGATTGTAATGGGTTTGGCTCTACTAATTTCAGGCATCTCTGGCTTAGTGGTTGTCAAGCACTCGTCTAAAGCTTTTCTCTATGCATCGGCTACCTCACAAGTTCTTATTGGTGCTTCCGTTTTCGGGGTAACTGCTGCCACAAAGCCTCATATTTTCAATTTTTCGTGGTCTCTTGCTGTTGTATTATTGGCTTTTTTTTCAATTATATTGGGCCGCAAACATGGTCATGCATAACAAGGTTAGGCAACATCAGTCGCTTCGCTCCTTGGACAGCCTTGTCATTGCGCCAGCTGTGCATGGCTTCGCCATTATTGCACAGCCGCCACAACAACAAGTCAGCCGTTGCTAACGGCGTTATGTTTACTTATGAACAAAGTTCTTCTCGTGATTTTAAGTTTCCTCTCGGTTAACTGTATTGCTGTCGAAGAGCCCAATCCATGCCCTAGCCGAGTAGAAGGTACTGAGTATGGGTATAAAATGGATATAGACGTTTACTCAATAAAAAGTGAATTTGATGGCGAGCTTTATTATGTGTCTATTTCCTTGCCTCAAAAATACAACTCAAGAGATTTGAGCAGTATTAATCTGCATAAAAAAGAACAAGGAAAGGTTAAGCTAGCGTCAGGGCTAGCCCTAGAAAACGAAAGAGGTTTTTCCAAAGCATACTTTTACGCAGCTCCATCTGAAATGGAAACACTAAGCATTAGCGCTGTATATTTTTCTTACTATGAGTGCCAGGGATAGTTAGTTTGGGACACAATGAGAGGGTATGACCTACCCATAAATATAACAAGGCGGTCAATGTCGCCTTCGGCTGGACAGCCTTAAGCGTGGCTTCGTCACAAGGCTGCCCATTACCTTGACGTTAAGTGTCCAAGATAACTATGCATTGTTGCGAAGAAATGGGGAAAAGAGTCGAGCTTGACTGTAAGGATCATGAGAGTACCTACGAGTGCCCAGGCGTCCTTGTCTCCTATATCCCGAAATTCGATGAATATGGTCTCATAATCCATGACGGCGGTAATAGCTCTATTTCTATCAAGTTTTGTCCATGGTGTGGTCTAGAGCTACCGGGTTCTAAACGAGATAAATGGTTTGATAAATTAGAGAGTATGGGGTTTGATGATCCAGCTGAACAAAATATACCCGAGGAATTCAATAGTGATGCTTGGTATCGAAACACTTAACAAGCGCATGTTGTTCGCCGCTATCGCGGCCGAACGGCTTACGCTATGCTCCAGTCGCCGCAAATGCGAACGTTAAAAGTATAAAGTCATGAATATGAAAGGAATAATTTGGGGGATTTTCAGTTATGTTGTCCTTTGGCTGAGCTTCTCACTGTTTATAAATGTATATGGTATGCCAATTAACGCAATGGGAGTTCTACTAGCCCTCTGTTCAGTTTTGGCAGGTGTCGTAGCTGCAAAGAATAGTAAAATTAAGCCATTTAAGAGTGCGGCTATTTCTGGTGGTGCTGTGGGTATAGCGTTTTCATTGGCTAACTTAGTCTTCGGGGATGGGCTAAATATTGGTGTAATTTATATTATAATAGAAATTTCGCTTTATTTTGTAGTTGGCGCTGCAGTTTGGTGGGGCGCATCACTTTTAACAAGGTAATGAACTACGCGCGCAAAAGATGCGCGCCGGACGGCCTACGCAATGCGCTTCGCTCATAAACAGCTCCGACCTCCGGTTATTGCAACGTTAAGGTTTCAAGCATGAAATACATTGCGGCTCTACTTCTTGGTCTTATCTGCCAAGTGACAAATGCTTGTGAAATACCGCAGGAAACTACTGACCACTTGATAAAAAATTCGAAAGGCATTTATGTAGGGTATGTCTCTAGCCTCAGAGTAAAAAGCATCGAAAATGTTACTGAAGATCAATTCCCTCCCATGGAAATATCGGGCCTATATGATCGCACCATTAAAGTATCGATCATGGAAACATTATTAGGCGCCGGCTTAGAAAAGAAATTAATCGAAATTGAGCTTGGCTCGTGCGGTTTTCCTAATGTCCAGGTCGGAGAAAAAATAGTAGCTTTTCATATGAGTTCTGGTTTGTGGCAAGTAAAGAGGGTAGGGGTAAATCCTGGTGACATCCGGCCCAGTAAACCTTAACAAAGCCGGGCAGTTTGCTCTGGGCCGACGGCCCTCCACGGGACAGCTTACCTTGTGCACGTTTTGCACAGGTCGCTGCGCTTCCATTTTCGCGCAAAAAGCGTACAAGGTAAGCTGCCCCTGCCGGCGGCGTTAAATTTCCTAAGGGCAATCTCCAGTGAGTCGTATTGATAACTCTCTCATTGTGATTTCACTTTTACCGTGGTTATCGGCTATGTGGGTAAACTGGTATGTCATTGAGGTGGGCTTTGTCCATACAAACGAGTCTTGTGACGTTGCGAGGCTAGCTCTCCATGTAGTTGCCGATTTTACCGCGACGTATTTGGCTATTTTATTTCTATGGTATCGCAGGCAGCGATTCAGACTGTACAATTGTTTACCATATCTGAGCTGTATCAGTTTTTTAATATGGCTTAAATCGCTGGGGTGGCCTCAATGGACATAAAATTTAACCAGGCCAGGCAAGATCGCCCAGCTGAAGGCTGGGCTGGACAGCCTACGCTCCGCTTCGGCTGCCCTTGCTGGCAACGTTATGTGAAAAGTACTAATTAGGAGAGGAATATGGAATTTAAACCAGGGGAGTATCTGAAACCTTCCCCCATGGAGTAGACGCCTACCTTTTGAATAGGGTAGGAGAAAATTCCGAAAATATTGAGCGAAAAACGTGTTGTTGAATACTCAACAGAGTTTAAAGTTAGAGTGGTCGCACTCACTAATCAACTGAAAGTAAATACGACTACTATCGCCAACATCATTGGCCTACATTCAGTAATGGTGTATAGATGGCGACAAGAAAGTAGAGAGGGCAAATTGGTTGAGAAGCCTAGCCGTAGAATAAATATGACGAAGACAGCGAAACCTCAGTCTCAGACAAATGATAAAGAGATAAAACGTCTAAGAAAGCAGATCGAGAAATTACAGAAGGAAAATGATCTCCTAAAAAAGTGGGAAGCGTACCTGAAAGATCAAAAGCTGAAAGATTCGCATTCATAGCCCACAATCGGTGGGACTTTGGTGTCAGGTACTTGCGTAGATATTTGGATGTTTCGCCTCAGAGGTTTTATAAATGGCTTAACCGTATTGAGAGTGCTCGAGACATAGAAAATAAGCGAATTCTAGATTGTATAGAGACCACCTACACACAGCATAATGGTAATTATGGAAGTCCAAGAATTAGTGCAGAATTGAAAGCTAATGGTGAGCGAATAATTCACAAACGTGTTGAGCGTCTTATGGGAGAGGCTTGAATCGAGGGGAAAGCAGTAAGGATCTATCGTCAACGCCCATTTCCTGGAGATCCTTGTATTAAGGTTGAAAATTTACAACGAGAGCATGGTCTGTCGACTAAACCAGACTCTCACTGGGCAGGTGATGTGAGCTATCTGAAGATCAATGCTCAGTGGCAATATTTAGCAGTAATTATTGATCTTTACTCTCCAAAAGTGATGGATTGGGAATTGTCAAATACTCGAACCGTTGAATTAACACTGTCAGCGCTAAATAAAGCTATTCGTCGCAGAAGGATAGAATCAGATCTAATATCTCATAGTGACCGTGGGTCTGAGTACGGTGCTTATGTATACCAAAACCGACTCAAAGAGCTAGGTATTGAGCCGAGCATGAATCGACTAGAATTTATGAATGACAGTGTGTATGTAGAGTCATTTTTCCAGACACTGAAAACTGAGAGTATCAAAGGATTTTACTTTGAGTCGGTTGAGGATCTTAGGGCTAACTTATCTTGGTACGTTGATAGATACTATAATTTGAAGAGAAGATACAGTTCACTTGGGTTTAAAAGCCCGGATGAATATGAAAGAATGTCCGTATTAGATCAGTATAAGGTGGCGTCTACTTTAAGGTGGGAGGCTTCATTTCACAGCTTCGCTGCTACATTGCGACCGTTACTGCAGGCGTTAGATTTTATGTGATTGAAAAATATATTTTATGACTACGAACCATAAATTTAAAAAATTGAGTGCTGGCAGGGATTATATTGCTGACAATTATCAAGCACCGCTCAGCTTACCCGGTATAGCAAAGTACTCTAATATGTCCCCCTATTATTTTTTGCGTGCTTTCAAAGATACTTTTGGGGAAACACCTAACGAATTCTTGATTCGGCTTAGAGTCGAAAAAGCTAAGAAAATGCTTATTATGGAAAATTTGAGTGTCTCAGAAATTTGCGAGAGAGTGGGTTACATAAGCCTTGGCAGCTTTTCTTCATTGTTTTTAAAACAAACTGGCATGGCACCTACTTTATATCGTCGTAAGCTTTGGGCTTTGTCTACTGAGGCATATTGTTTTCCCTCGCAGGCTATACCGGCATGCTATGCCTATCATTTTTTAGGAAAATTGGCTAGTTGAGCAATATTGGAGAAATATCATCTTGATTGTTTTTATAAAATATAGATGAATTAATAGCTGGGAATATATAGATGATTACATCCATAGCGCATGCAACAATATATGTACTTAATCAGGACGAAGCTCTTGATTTTTACAAAAACAAGCTTGGTTTCGAGGTCGGTGATGACATGAAAGTGGAAGGAAGTTTCCGATGGCTGACTGTATATCCTAAATCTAATTCACAACTTCAGCTTGTATTGGCAGAGCCAAAAGAGGGGCCGATGTTCACTAAAGACTCTGCCGAAAAAATACGAAGCTTAATCAAAGAAGGTGCATTTGGAGCGGGCGTTTTCGAAACTGAAAATTGCCAAAAAACGTACGAAGAGCTTGTGGCTAAAGGAGTGGAATTTATCCAGCCACCTACAAAGCAGCTTTATGGTGTCGAAGCTATGGGCATAGACAACTCTGGGAACTGGTTTAGTTTGGTTCAACGGAAAAATAAAATATAACGTAAAGTAAGTCAGGGGCACTGCAAGCGGTGCCCTGCTTAAAAAGGGTTTACCACAAAAAGCTTACTCTAGCAATATTTTCGTACTTTTCACTATTTCGTACGCATATGCGAATGCCAATTGACTTAGAGACTATTACGTGACATCAGATAATCTTAATGTGCGCTTGGCTCTAAACAAAAATAGAAAAGCCACAAATACAATATATAGGCGTCAAAAAGTCGAAGTCTTTGAGGTCAAAGATCGCTGGTCAAGAATGTCCAGGTACTATGATGGTGGCGTTGAAGGGTTGTCGGGTGATGTGGCTCGTTGGGTATTTACTAAATATCTCTCTACCAATCGACCTGAGGAAGAAAAATTGGCTAACGTAAATTCGCTCCCTTCGGTCGCCGGATCTCACTATCGCTCGGCCGTTCATGGTGGGTGTTAAATGCCAAAAATGAAGCTTCGTATCGAATACATTACTAGCATAATTTCTATTTTTCTGATTCTTTCTTATCTACTTGGTTACTATGTTTTTTATTACACAGAAATAGGTCTAGTAGATGTTCTTATAATCCCAAGTATGTTTTGGTTCATAGGCTGCATTGCCATTGCACCTATACACTTCATAATATCGGCTTATAGATATTTTCGTAACCTTCCAAATTATAAATATCATGCTTTTTCCGGTACTTTAGTGATAATTTCTTTTATGGTTTATTGGGGGCTTGTGCAACTTGGTTTTGTTATTACAGTCTAAGCATTTAGCTTGTCAAGGTTACACCACTTCTTTGGGTAAGTCTTACTTGGTCTTGCCCACAAAAAGAGGATGCTCTTATTGTGGGCAAGACCTTTGTCACAATGATAAAGAAACTCAAAGCGTGGCTTAAAGCTAGAGAAGAAGGTAAAAAACTCGAAAGTTGGATCTTTGTTACTTGTGGTAGCGAGTCTATTTGTAGACACATCGCTGCTCCTAGAAAAGAAAAGTGGAATGACAAATTTCGATGGTCAGAAATTGAGCGTATTTGTTTTGAAGCCACGGATTACATGTTTTCGGATGATATTCACTTTTTTACCACTGAGAGCCCAGCAAGCTACGTAATACCGACTGAGGCTAAAGGTGGCCAAGCGCTTTGGAATTTGGCTATGGAAAAAGGTCTTTTTGATGCTGGGCTTGCAACTGAAGCCGCTACTTCGTTGGGTGGTATGTATTGTTGGCCGGCCCCAAAAGTTAACAAGTATAGGCACTCGACACCTACGGCGAAGGTGATAAAAGCGTTAACTACAATACTTACCCTGAGGCTCGTTTAATGAAAGTAAAGAGAATAGTTTTAAATATCGAAGCTGCAAATCCAGATAATGCCAAAATATTCTATGAATCTATCTTTGACCTTGATCTTGTTATGGACCATGGCTGGATCAAAACATATAGCTCAGGGGAAGAAATGACCACCCAAATAAGTGTGGCATCTGAAGGTGGCTCGGGGACTGCTGTTCCTGATGTGTCAATTGAGGTTGATGATCTTGATTTGGTATTAAAGAAAGTAATGGCTGAAAATATTCAAATTGTATACGGGCCAGTATCAGAGCCGTGGGGAGTTCGAAGGTTCTATGTTCGTGACCCGTTTGGAAAGCTTGTTAATGTACTTCAGCACATATAACCAGTAGTTGCGCGATAACGGATGATTATGGTCTTTATTTGGAAGTCCTACTTCTTCTTTGAACTTGATTTGTCTTTTGATCGGCGCTGTGTTTAGTATTGATCATTCCGTTTCTTGGTTGGTAGTTAGAAGTTATGTTGCAGAAGTTGAAAGCCTCTTTGGGGATTGGTGCGGCTAAGGTCGATACTGTTTTAGATAGCACTAGCGTATTTCAGGGGGAGCTGATCAGAGGAAGTATCCACATCCGGGGAGGTGATATCGAGCAGGAAGTTGATGCAATCAATTTAAAGCTCTGTACTGAGGTAAAAGTAGAGAATGATAATGGCACTAGCTATATCCATTTTACTTTGGATGACATAAGAATTGTAGAACCATTTACAATTGATGCCGGCAAAAGTATAGAAGTTCCCTTTGAATTTAAGTTAAACGATGAGGCACCAATTACTGCACTTAGGGCCCGCAAGAATGAATGTCGTGTTTGGTTGGAAACGACACTTGATATAGATTTTGCCATTGACCCCAAGGATAGGGACTACCTGGAAGTTAAGCCCCTGCCGGTAGTCCAGTCAATTGTCGCTCTAATTGAAGGCGAGGGTTTTGATCTGGTGAAAGCAGATGTTGAAAAAGGCTATTTGAGTGGTGGTTCCTTTTCTTCAAAGTCTGGCTGTTATCAGGAAATAGAATTTAAAGGCGGAGGCTTTTTCGGGGCTAAGGAAGTCGAACTTTCATTTATTTTGGATGGAGAAACGATTCACTGCCTAGCCGAAATTGACCGTAGGTTTGGGGGGCGGGGCGATGAATATCTGTCTTTTTCTCTTGGTATTGATGCCAGTGATAATGAAGTTCAAACTGCGGTTGAGGCAATTCTCTCCCGCTGATCTCGCTAGTTATGTCACTTTGGGCGATAGCCTCAGATGATAAATCATGAACAGAATATTGCCGGGTAATATCCCGGCTATATTTTGATACGCTGCTCCTAAAAAATATCTTACGTCAATTACCCTAAACAGGAGTGATTGTAGTGATTTCACATATTTCTCTTGGTACCAATAATCTGGAGCAGGCTCGCAGTTTTTATGGCCAGTTAATTAGCTTGCTTGGGGGTAAGGAAATTTATGCGTCTGGTAGAGTGGTCTTTTGGGGATTTTCCAACTCATCTACGAAACTCGCGTTAACAGTGTCGTTCAATAATGAGTCTGCCAACTTTGGTAATGGCACTATGGTTACTCTTAAAGCCGAGAATGAAAAGAAAGTTGATCGTATTTATTGTATGGCTCTTAGCTTGGGTGCTGTGAGCGAAGGTGAGCCCGGTCATAGAGACCCTGGAGCCTTCTATGGTGCTTATTTTCGCGATCTGGATGGGAATAAGGTAGCGATTTTTGCTCGGTGATTTTCCCCGAGTCAAAATATTCTCGGGGAAAGTACATTTGGTCAATAATTACTGTGTGGCTTCCAGTTCTGCGGCCAAGGTGGTAATTAATTCTGCTGCTGGTAGGGCCCTGCACAGGGGGGCACCCTGGCCAGCCCATTGCACCGCAAAACTATCGCTGCCAGCTGCAGCCGAGGCGTTGGCGAGAGCCTTGCCGGCACTGTAGCAAATGGGGTAATCAGGCCTTGCTGGCGCATTGCGGTTTAGATCCCGGAAAAAACGATTGGCAATACCGCGAGCGGGACGCCCGGAGATATTGGCGGTGATCGCGGTGTTATGAGCTCGCTCACTTTTAAGAGCTGCCCGGAAGTTATCGTCAGCGGCGGATTCTGGGCAAAGAATAAAGGCGGTTCCCATCTGCACAGCGCTGGCGCCGAGGGAGAGGGCTGCGTGTATACCGGCTCCATCCATAATGCCCCCGGCGGCAATAATGGGCAGATTGCTTTGGCTGCAAAGTAGACGGACTAGAGCGAGCGTCCCTATTTCCCGATCTTCTTCTGGATCAAATACCCCTCTATGGCCGCCGGCCTCTATGCCTTGAGCGATCAAGACATCCATTCCTGCGTCTTCAGCAAGCTTCGCTTCTTCGGGGGTAGTGGCAGTGGCGAGCAGGATTATTCCAGAGTCTTTGAGCGTGCTGATGGCTGCTTGCTCGGGCAATCCGAAATGAAAGCTCACCACGGCGGGCTTTTCTTGTACGAGCACTTCCAGGAGTTCGCTGTTCCCAATAAAGCTCGGGTAGGGCTCATGTAACGCTTGAGGTGGCGTTGCATCCAGCTCCGAGAAATAAGGTGCCAGGTGATTGAGCCAGGCGGCTTCACGCTGGGGATCTGCAATTGCCGGTTGATGACAGAAAACATTGACGTTGAAGGGGTGCTCGGTGAGTTCTCGGGTCTGCTGGATTTTTTCAGCGGCTTTCTGTGGGGAGTAGGGGCCGAGGCCGATGGCGCCGAGTCCGCCGGCATTGGAGACTGCGGCGGCAAGCTCTGGGGTGGAGACGCCGGCCATTGGCGCTTGAAAAATGGGGTGGGAAATTCCCAGTGTTTGCAGAAAAGATTGCACTGCCCGTTCGCCTCGCTGTTCTTGCGTTAAGGGAACTCTGAAAAGAGTTAATTGTGTTTCTGCGGCCCTCAAGAATATTCAGTGGGATTTTAGCCGGCGGCATCTGGGGAGGTTCCCGCGCCGCCTAGTGGTTTCTCAAGGGGCAAGGTATGGGCTCACCTTAGGGGAATTCCGGCGCGCTAGCTATAGCGGGCCGGGAGTAATTTTTGAATTGGTGGAGATGAATTAGGCCTGAGGCTTAGCTGGGTAATTTTAGAGGTGCAGGTTTAGGCCAATATAGGGGCCTTTAATCTCAACATCGCTCTGCAAGTCATCCAGTTCATCCAGGTCCAGGTTCATTACGCGGTAGCCGGCCTCAATAGCCAGATCCACAGCGGGTACGAAATCCCAGCGCACTTTTGCGGTGAAATCAGTGAGGGTATCGCCGCGATAAGCGGTGCCATTGCCCTGGGCAATAACAGACCAGCCGCTAAATGGCAGGTCAAAACGCGCCATTCCATAGGCCATTGGCAGGTAGCCTGTTAGCTGGATGGTTTCTGTGCGATCTTCACTGATGGCGGTAAATTCACCGTCGTATCTGCGCGCGGTAATGCCCAGGTCCAGGTTTACCCAGTTGTCCAAAATTTCGTAGTAGAAAGTTGCGTCGGTGTGGGTGAGGTCGAGGTCGGTGTTGATGGTTGAGCCAGTCTGGAAAGTTACATCGTCGAAAGTGACGGTGCTTTGCAGTTCGGCGCTGCCATCAGTATCAATGTTGCTGTGTGCGAGCATGACATTGGGCACCAGCGGAATTGGGTGTTCCAATGCGACTTGAATAAAGGTGATGTGGTCTTCGCTGAGGGAGAGTTTGTCCAGATTATAATCGTCCTTACCAATATTACCGTCGTAATTTGGCAGCCAGGCACCGAGGCTGGCATCAAGGCCGAGAATCGTATCAGCGCTGGCGGCACCGCTGCTGAGAAGGGCGCACAGGGCAATAGCAGATTTCTTCATGAGTTTCTCTCCGTGATAAATTTGCCGCGGAGTGTACAGGGTTATTTTTAATGTGTTGCTGTAAGTTGCACATTTTCACAAATTTGTCGGCCGATTAAGCAAGAGTGGCGCTTGCAGTGGAATTTTAATGTCGCAGAAAGAATGGGGCGTTGTGCTATTTAAGGCGGGCGAAGGTGGGCGGAATTTTTACGAGACTTTGTCTTATTTCCCGCCGCTTGGCAGTTTAGGGGTTCGCTTCAAATAGCATTCGCTGTAGCGCGCTGGCGGCATTACTCAGCGTACGCCCGCGATGGCTAATCACACCGAGGTTGCGCAAGACCTGCAATTTTCTCACCGGCAGTACTGCCAGGCTCTCATCCACCAGAGTTTGGGGCAAAACACTCCAGCCCAGTCCGACACAGGCCATCATCTTGATTGTTTCCAGAAAATTAGTGGCCAGCTTGGAGGTAAGCTTCAAGCCCTGGGCGTCGAATTCCCTTTTGATCAGGCGCCCGGTATAGGTATTGAGGTCTGGCAGTATGGCGGGGTAATTGGCTAGGTCAGCCAGCTCCAATTCTGGGATTCTGGTGAGAGGATGGTTCGGTGCCGCCACTACTACGCAGGGGTCTGGCCAGATCACTTGTGCGTTCAGGTGTGGGTAATCCTTGAGAGCAAGGGTAACCACGGCCAGTTCGTATTTGGCGGCCATCAGGGCTTCGTAGGCTTGCTCGGAATCTACGAAGTCGATATCCAGGGCTACTTTCGGGTAGCGATTACTGAATTCCTTAAGTACTGGCGGGAGGTGATGTAGGCCCACATGGTGACTGGTGGCGATGCGCAGGCTACCGCTAACGGTATCGCCAAGGGCGCGCAACTCTTGTTCGGTGTCGGAGATTTCATTGAGGATGTGGCGGGCGCGGGGCAGCAGGGCGCGCCCGGCATCGGTGAGCTGTAGCTTGCGGCCTATGCGATCAAACAGCGGCGCCTGCAGTTGCTGCTCAAGTGCCGCGAGGCGCTTGCTGGCGGCGGGCTGGGTCAGGTGCAGTTGCTCTGCCGCCCCCGATACAGAACCCTGTTCGGCAATTGCCAGGAAAGCCTTCAACCACTGAATTTCCAATTGCTATGTCTCTCACTGATGGAACTCTGGGCCCAATAGTACCTCAAATTCCTTTTTGGAATACATTGGATAATAAATATAAATTGGTGTTATTTTTGAGTCCTGGGTAGACTCGAGCACTTAACTATTGAGAGGAACGGCTGTGGCAGGGCAAACACTCTACGACAAACTCTGGCAGGACCACCTGATCAAGATCCGTGACGATGGGTCCGCGTTGATCTATATCGACCGCCATCTGATTCACGAGGTGACCTCACCTCAAGCTTTTGAAGGGCTGCGCCTGGCTGGCCGGCAGCCCTGGCGTAAAGACTCCCTGGTCGCGACTCCCGATCACAATGTGCCTTCCGAAAGCGCTGAACGTGCGGCCGGTGTTAGCGGTATCCGCGACGATATTTCCCGTATCCAGGTGCAGACCCTGGATGAAAACTGCCGGGATTTCGATGTGGTGCAGTTCGGTATCAACGAGCCGGGGCAGGGCATTGTGCATGTGATTGGTCCGGAAACCGGCGCCACCCTGCCGGGTATGACGGTGGTGTGCGGCGATTCCCACACCTCCACCCACGGTGCGTTGGGGGCTCTGGCCCACGGCATTGGCACCTCCGAGGTGGAGCATGTGATGGCCACCCAGTGTCTGATCCAGCGCAAAATGAAGAATATGCTGGTACGCGTGGATGGCGAGCTGCTTCCAGGTGTTACCGCCAAAGACGTAGTGCTGGCGATTATCGGCAAGATCGGCACTGCCGGTGGTACCGGCTATGCCATTGAGTTCGGCGGCGAAGTCATCCGCAAGATGTCCATGGAAGGCCGCATGACCGTGTGCAATATGGCGATCGAAGCCGGTGCTCGCGCGGGCATGGTGGCAGTGGACCAGATCACCCTCGATTATGTGAAAGATAAACCCTACGCACCAAAAGGTGAGCATTGGGATAGAGCGGTTGAGGCCTGGATCCACCTGCATTCCGATGACGATGCGGACTTTGATCAGGTTGTAGTACTGCAGGGTGAGGAGATTGAGCCCCAGGTGAGCTGGGGGACTTCGCCGGAAATGGTTGTTCCTATTAGTGCCAATGTGCCGGACCTCGATGCCGAAGACGACACTACCAAACGCACTGGTATGCAGCGCGCCCTGGAATATATGGGACTGAGCGCCGGGCAGAAGATCAGCGATATCAAACTCGATCGCGTCTTTATCGGCTCCTGCACCAACTCCCGTATTGAGGACTTGCGTGCCGCAGCCGCTGTAGCCAAGGGCCGCAGCAAGGCCGGCAGTGTTAAGCAGGTATTGATTGTTCCGGGTTCCCAGGCGGTTAAGGCCCAGGCGGAGCGCGAGGGGTTGCACGAAATTTTTGTCGAGGCCGGTTTCGAGTGGCGCGAGCCCTCCTGCTCTATGTGCCTGGCAATGAATGCGGACAAGTTAGGGGCTGGTGAGCACTGCGCCTCCACTTCCAATCGCAACTTTGAAGGGCGCCAGGGTTACGGTGGCCGCACACACCTGGTCAGCCCCGCTATGGCGGCGGCAGCGGCGATTGCCGGACACTTTGTTGATGTGCGCGAGATGGCACCAGTGCAAGCGCAAGAGGAGATGGCCTGATGAGAGCATTTACCCAGCACCAGGGCATCGTGGTGCCTATGGATCGCGCCAATGTGGATACGGATCTGATTATTCCCAAGCAGTTTTTGAAGTCCATCAAGCGCACTGGCTTCGGCCCCAATCTCTTTGATGAGCTGCGCTACCTGGATGAAGGTTTTCCCGGCCAGGATTGCTCGAACCGCCCAATCAACCCGGATTTCCCCCTGAACTTCCCCCGTTATGAGGGTGGCTCGGTGCTGCTGGCGCGGGAAAATTTTGGCTGTGGTTCCAGCCGTGAGCACGCCCCTTGGGCGCTGGAAGATCACGGTTTTCGCGCAATCATTGCGCCCAGTTTTGCCGATATCTTCTTTAATAACTGCTTTAAAAATGGGTTGCTGCCAATTGTCTTGCCCGAAGCCGTGGTACACCGCTTGTTCGAGGAAACGCACGCGCAGGAAGGTTACACGCTCACGGTCGACCTTGAGCAACAGCGTATACATAAGCCCTGTGGCGAGACGATTGCCTTTGAGGTGGATGCCTTCTACAAGCACTGTCTAATTAACGGTCTCGATCATATTGGCCTGACCCTGGAGCACGCCGATGATATCCGTGCTTATGAAGCGGAGCGACGTGAAAAAGCGCCCTGGCTTTTCGATGCGGTTCAATAATTAAAGGAAATTCCTGTGACAAAGAAAGTGATGATTTTGCCGGGTGACGGCATTGGCCCTGAAATTGTTGAACAGGCCATGGCAGTGCTGGAGGTCGTATCCGGTAAATACCATTTGGGCCTTAGCTTTGAGCAGGGCCTGATCGGCGGTTCCTCCATTGATGCGCACGGTGAGCCGCTCACCGACGAAACACTCAAGGTCGCAGGTGAGTGCGATGCGGTATTACTCGGCGCAGTCGGAGGCCCCCAGTGGGATACCCTGGCGCGTGAAATTCGTCCGGAAAAGGGGTTGCTGAAAATTCGCAGCGGGCTCGGCCTCTATGCCAATCTGCGCCCAGCCATTCTCTATCCGCAGCTGGCCGACGCCTCTTCGCTCAAACCGGAAGTGGTGGCCGGGCTGGACATTCTGATTGTGCGCGAACTCACCGGCGGAATTTATTTCGGTGAGCCCCGCGGCATTCGCACCCTGGAAAATGGTGAGCGCCAGGGTTTCAACACCTATGTGTACAGCGAATCGGAAATTGAGCGCATCGCCCGCTCGGCTTTTGAGGCGGCGCAAAAACGCAATGGCAAGCTCTGCTCTGTCGATAAGGCCAATGTCCTGGAAGTTTCCGTGCTCTGGCGCGAAGTACTGGATCGCCTGGCGCCGGAGTACCCGGATGTGGAACTGTCACATATGTATGTGGACAATGCCGCGATGCAGCTGGTGCGTGCACCCAAGCAGTTCGATGTAATGGTGACTGGCAATATGTTCGGCGATATTCTCTCCGATGCCGCCGCCATGCTCACCGGTTCCATCGGCATGCTGCCATCCGCGTCCCTAAACGAAAACGGTTTCGGTTTGTATGAACCTTGCCACGGTTCCGCTCCGGATATCGCCGGGCAGGGCGTCGCCAACCCGCTCGCCACTATCCTGTCTGCGGCGATGATGCTGCGTTACTCCCTGGATATGGGTGAAGCGGCGGATGCCATTGAGGCTGCAGTCAGTAAGGTGCTGGAGCAGGGGCTGCGCACTGCCGATATTTACACAGAGGGTTGCCGCAAAGTTTCCACGGCGGAGATGGGCGCCGCTGTCGTCGCCGCGCTTTGAGCGCTGGTGACGGTAAAAATTTGCCCATTTCACTATCGCGCCACTTTCTCGGTGGCGCACTCAGATCACTTCACAAACAGGACAAAGCAATGCAGAAAATAGGTTTTATCGGCTGGCGCGGTATGGTTGGCTCGGTATTACTGGAACGCATGGGCGCCGAGGATGACTTTGCGCATATCGCTGAACCGATCTTCTTCTCTACCTCCAATGCTGGCGGCAACGCGCCGGATATCGGCCGCGAGTTGCCGCCGCTTGGCGACGCTTATGATCTCGATGCACTCGCGGCGCTGGATGCCATTGTCAGCTGCCAGGGCGGCGATTACACCAAAGAGGTTTTCCCCCGCCTGCGCGAGGCCGGCTGGCAGGGTTATTGGATCGATGCGGCATCCAGCCTGCGTATGCAGGAGGACGCGGTAATCGTACTGGACCCGGTCAACCGCGATGTGATCGACCGTGCCATCGATGCGGGGCAGAAGAATTTTATCGGCGGCAACTGCACTGTGAGCCTGATGCTGATGGCTTTGGGTGGCCTGTTTAAAGCGGATCTGGTGGAGTGGGTGAGTGCCATGACCTATCAGGCCGCCAGCGGTGCCGGCGCCAAGAATATGCGCGAGCTGATTGCGCAAATGGGCGCGATCCGGGACGGCGTGGCGCCAGAACTGGAAAATCCCGCCAGCGCCATTTTGGATATCGATCGCAAGGTGGTTGCGGACATGCGCTCGGCAGATTTCCCCACTGCGCAGTTTGGTGCCCCTCTGGCCGGCAGCCTGCTGCCCTGGATCGATACTCAGTTGGACAATGGCCAGAGCCGTGAAGAGTGGAAGGCTCAGGTGGAAGCCAACAAAATTCTGCAAACCCAGAGTCCAATTCCGGTGGATGGTACCTGTGTGCGTATCGGCGCAATGCGCTGCCACAGTCAGGCTTTTACTGTGAAGCTGAAAAAAGATTTGCCGCTAGCAGAAATAGAGCAGTTGCTGGACACTGCTAATGATTGGGTCAATGTGGTACCCAATGAGCGCGAAGCCACTCTGCAGCAGCTGACGCCCACAGCAGTGACTGGCAAGCTGGATATCCCGGTGGGGCGCCTGCGCAAGTTAAGCATGGGTCCAGAGTATCTGAACGCCTTTACCGTGGGCGACCAATTACTCTGGGGGGCAGCCGAACCCCTGCGCCGTATCCTGCTGATTTTGCTGGGTAAGCTGTAACTGGTACAGCTTGGTGTAAGTGCTCCAGCGGCGCATGTTGCAGCGTTTGTTAATAGAGGACATTTTGCCAAGCTGTGAACCCCATCAAGTAAAAAGCCGCTACTAGTTGTCATAGCGGCTTTTTCGATTTTCCCCCGCGGGTATAATCGCCCCCTCATTTTTTCCTTTCCAACCCAACGAAGTGAATAGCCATGTCCGAAGCCGCCCGCGAACTGGTCATCGTCGGTGTCGATAACGCCGCCTTTGCCCCTCTGCTGGAAATCCTGGAGGAGCGGGAAATTATTACCGCCGAGCAGCTGTGTTTGCTGGAGAGCGAGGAGCGCGAAGTCGATCCGCAGGTATTTGCCAATCGCAGTATTTCTGTGCAAGCCCTGGAGAAATTCGCTTTTGCTAAGGGGCAGGTGGTCATTTTGCTGGACTCCAGCGAAGCCATTAATGTGGCTATAACCAGCGCCGAAAACAGCGGTGCCTGGGTAGTGGATGCGGCGAACAACACCCGCGGCGACGAGAGTGTTGCCCTGATCCATCCCGCTTTCAACGCCGCAGAGCTGGCCAGCGCAGAGCGCCGCGTAGTGGCAGTGCCCAGTGCCGGCGCCGCCATGGTAGCCGAAGCACTATTTCCCCTGGCAGAAAATCTGCAGGGTGTGCAGGTGCAACTCAATCAACCGGTATCCGCCTTAGGCAAAGCTGCCATCGATGCCACTGCGGCGCAGACAGCGCGTATGTTCAGTGGCCAGGATGCGGAAGTCGATCCCGCCATTGGACACCGCCTTGCATTTAATCAGCTCAGCGCCAGTGAAGCCCTGCTCGCCAGTGGCCATACCCTCGGCGAGCTGACTTTAATTCACGACTTGCGCCGTTTGCTTGGCGATGGCGTCGCTATTGATGCCAGCATTAACACCGTTTCTGTATTTCACGGCCAGCTGGCCAATTTGGGCATTGTTTTGCGCGAAGAGGCGGACCTGGAAAAAATACGCGCACTGTTAGCCAATGGTGTGCGTCTTCAGTTGGCGGAGCAACCCTCGGCCGAAAATGCCGTGGGTAGTGACGTGACAATCATCGGTCGCTTGCGCCAAAGCCTACTTGGCAAGCGGCAGATAAACCTTTGTGCGGTGTCGGATAATCTGCGCAAAGACGTTGCAATGAACTGTGCACAAATTGCTCACTTGTTGCTAAAAAACTACTGATATTTAATACTTAGCCGCCATAGTGAAGGTGTAGTCTTAACTTTGGTCCGGCTGCGAATGGCGAATGATTCGCCCTGGTTGGTGGCCGCCCGTATGGCGGTCAATTAGTCGAACGATTACTGTTCAGTAATGGGGATTTTCTGAAGGCGCGCTTTTCGGAAGCCCTGGGAAGATTCTAACAATAAAGGGAATCGGATATGCGTGTGCGTAAGTTGGCACTTGCAGTTGGTCTAGTCGGTGCACTGGGAAGCAACGCGACTCTGGCGCTCGGACTGGGGGAGATCAAACTCAACTCCACCCTTAATCAACCGCTCAATGCGGAGATTGGCCTGCTGCAAACCCGCGGCCTGGATGATGCTGAGATCAAAGTGCGTCTGGCAGGGCCGGATGAATTTGACCGCGCTGGAGTAGAGCGCTCCTACCTACTCACTTCACTGCGTTTTGATGTGGATTATTCGGGCAGCAAGCCGGTAGTCCGTATTACCAGCCGCGAACCTATCCGCGAACCCTTTCTGAATTTCCTGGTTGAAACCCGCTGGCCCAGTGGACGCCTGCTGCGGGAATACACCCTGTTGATGGATCTGCCGGCGTTTTCACCGAACAGCGCTCAGCAGCCGGTGCGCGCGGCCGAGCGCGAGCGCCAGCAGGTGCGCCGCGATACCCAAGTTCAGAGACCTGCTCCGCGTCCTGCGCAACCCGCACCGCAGCCGGTTGTCGAGCCAGAAGTGGAGCAGCCCACTGAAGCACCTGCCGCACAGCAACCTGAGCCTGTGCGTCGTCAGCCGCAGCGCGCCTCTACAAATAGTGGCGATAGCAGCCAGGTTTACGGCCCGGTTTCCTCCGCCGATACCCTGTGGGAAATCGCCCTGGAAAATCGTGTTAGCCGCGAATTTTCCGTGCAGCAAACCATGTTGGCGATCCAGCGCCTGAATCCGGAAGCTTTTATCAACGGCAATATCAACCTGTTGAAAAAGGGTGCGGTGCTGCGTCTGCCCAACAACGAAGATTTGCGCAGTCTGAGCCTCACCGAGGCAATTTCCGAGGTGGCACAGCAGAATGACTCCTGGCGTCAGCGTAACCGCTCCGAGGAAGTCGCTACAGGAGCGCCGCTGGATGCGCGCCCCGTAGAAGAAGAGCGCCTCGCCAGCACCGAGATTGAAGGTCGCGTAAGCCTGACCGCCCCCGGCGACAACGAATCTGTTATCTCTGGCTCCGGTAGTGGTTCCGAGGATAGCGAGGCCCTGGAAGGCGACCTGACGGTAGCCGAAGAAGAGCTGGATAAATCCCAGCTGGAAAATACTGAGTTGCGCGAGCGTATCGCCGAACTCGATGAACAGATCGATACCATGGAGGCCTTGGTCGAGGTTTCCAATGATGAAATGCTCGCGGTGCAGGCCGCCGCCGAATTGTCTGATCCGCTTCTCGATACCAGCGAAATTGAAAGCGACGAGCTGGCCGACAATGAACTGGCCAACAATGAGTTGGACAGCGCGGAAGGTCAGCCGGAAGAAGCCTTTGCAGGCGAATCCCTCGATGATTCTATCGAGCAGAATACTGCGCAAGCGACTGCCGCCGAGCCGGAATCGCGCAATCGCGTAGTGTCCGTTCAAACCCAGCCCGAGCCCAGCCTGATGGAGAAGCTCGGCGATAATATGCAATTGGTCGGCATCGGTGCCGCAGGTTTGCTGGCGGGCCTGTTCGGTTTCTTTACCTGGCGCCGCCGCAAGGCTGAGCAGGAGGCTGAGCAGCAACTGGAGCAACAGCTGGCCGCAGAGGAATCCTCCCTGGACTTGCCTGAAGAGGCCGCCACAGCGGATGAAACCCTGGCCGCAGTGGAGAGTATGGAAGCCGACGATGCTTTCGACCTCAGCGACCTGGGTGATGTGGGTACCGATGACCCCATTTCTGAGGCGGAAATTCACCTGTCACTGGGACAGTACGAAGAAGCCGAGAGCAAACTGCTGCTCGGCTTGGAAAAAGACCCCCAGGTAGTGGATGCGCGCCTGATGCTGATGGAGGTTTACGCCCACAATCAGGATATTGAGAAGTTCGACGACCACTATATCCAGCTGCTTGCTATCAGCGATGGCCCTGCGGCCGACCGCGCGGCACGCCTGCGTGAAACGATTGCCGGTGCCCCTGACTTTGAAGCCCCGTCGATGGATTTCTCCAGCGAGTCGCTGGAAGCGGCACAATTGGACGATATTGGTGCCGCTCTGGACCAGGATTTCTCCGGGGCCGAGCCAGCCCATTCTAATGAGGAGGGCTTTAATGGCGATAACTCGCTACTCGACGACCTCACCATGGATCTGTCCCTGGACCATGAGAAAGCGGATGGCGAACTATCTACAGAGGAACTGTCCCTCGACTTGGATGACACCTTTGCGGAGCCGCCGCTGGACACGGGTGACTCCCTCGATCTGGATAGCGAGTTCAACCTCGATGATTTGGATCTCGATGACGCTCTGGATACCGATCAGGCCAACTCCCTGTTGGCGTCCAATAGTGATGAAGAGTTAAATCTCGACGATCTCGATTTAGGCGACTTGGATCTCGGTGACCTGAATACCACAGGGGCCGATGAACTGGCGCTGCAAGATTCGCTGGCTGGTGAAGCTGTCGCAGAGAGCGAAGCAGACCTTGCCCCAATCGATTTTGACACCTCTGAACTGGATCTCGACGCCTTGGCGCTCGACACCGCTGAGAGCCCTGAGGCTGGCGTTGATGAGTTGGCTGCTGAGCTGGAAGAGGCCGGTGTAGAGACTGAAAAGAGCAAGTCTAGTGGCTCCATTGGCGGTTTGGATTTTGAATTAGACCTCTCCATGATGGAAGGGGACGCTAAGGAACTGCACGCCGAAGAGGTCACGGCGGCTGAAGATAGCCTGGAAGCCCAGGAGTTGGAGGCTGTTGTCGATGCAGCACCAAGTGTGGGTAGCGAGGATGAGTTCTCGCTGGAGGCTTTCTCCGAGAACGACCTGGATATGATTGGCTCAGAGTTGGATGGTGAGTTGGATCTCGATAGCATTGATCTCGACGATCTTGCCGGGGATCTCGCTTCGACAGAATCTCTGGAGGTCGCAACCAGCGCCGCAGTTGCCGATAATGCCAAATCTAATGGCTTGCCACAGGAAGAGGATCTCGACTTCGATATGGCTTCCCTAGAGGCTACCGGTGAAGAGTTGTCTATCGGCGAAGGCGCTGTCGAAGAGGAGTTTTCCCTCGAAGACGAGCTGGCCCTGATCGACGAATCTACCGACGGGGACCTGGCTTTGGGGGTGGGCACCGAGAATGATCTCGATCTGGAGTCTGCACCAGCTCAGGAGCCACTTGGTCAGGAGCTGGCTGGCAATAAGCAGAGTAGTGAAGTGGCTGCTACACAACAGCAAGATGCCGAGTCCGAATTTGCCGGTTTGGATTTCAATTTGGAGAGCGATCTCAATTC
The DNA here is from genome assembly GCF_056160005.1 of Microbulbifer sp. ABH2_005. Classification (NCBI taxonomy): domain Bacteria; kingdom Pseudomonadati; phylum Pseudomonadota; class Gammaproteobacteria; order Cellvibrionales; family Microbulbiferaceae; genus Microbulbifer; species Microbulbifer sp. ABH2_005. The sequence continues at coordinate 1,109,698 of NZ_JBSWWI010000001.1, forward strand.
CGAGCTCAGCCTGCTAGAAGGTGGCGACGAGATGGGTACCAAGTTGGAGTTGGCCCAGGCTTATATGGACATGGGTGACAAAGAAGGTGCCAAGGATATCCTCAAGGAAGTGGCCCAGGATGGTGGTGGCGAGCATAAGAACCGCGCAGAGGAGATGTTGGAGCGCATGGTTTAACCGCTTCACGACTCCGCCCCAAAAAAACCTCGCACAGGCTGCGAGGTTTTTTTATGTTGCCGGGGGCTCCCCGGCTAATTTTTCGCGCTCTATTCGAGTGGTCGGATTTTTCTACTAAATACTGCCCTCGGCTTTGGGGGCGGCACATCATCAGAGTAATTTTGCCGTTATGACGCAGGCGACAGATCGCGATTACATCTACAAAGCTAATGGAGAGGTCCCCCCCGGTGAACAGCTGCCCGAAGGGCTGCGTCGAATCGCACTGGGTGTTGAGTATTGTGGCGCGCGGCTGCACGGCTTTCAAAAACAGAAGTCTGCCGCCGAGACTGTACAGGCCCATCTGGAGCGGGCCCTCTCCAATATCGCTGCGGAACCTATCACCCTGGTTTGCGCTGGTCGTACCGATGCTGGAGTGCATGCCACGAATCAGGTGATTCACTTCGATACCCGTGCTCAGCGCCCGGAGCGCGCCTGGGTTCAAGGCGTGAATACCAAACTGCCGGACTCTGTGCGAGTGCGCTGGGTTCGTGAGATGCCGGCGCAATTTCATGCGCGCTTTTCTGCCCATGCGCGTAGCTATCGCTATTTAATTCACAGTGCGCCGACCCGCTCAGCACACAGTGCGGCCGAGGTGACCTGGACTCAGCACCCACTGGACATGGATGCCATGCGCGACGGGGCGAAGCACCTGATTGGCCGCCAGGATTTCACCAGTTTCCGCGCCTCCCAGTGTCAGGCCAAGAGCCCAGTGCGGGAAATCACCCGCCTGGATATCGCTCGTGTGGGGCAGTTGATCGTGTTGGAAGTGAGCGCCAACGCCTTCTTACACCATATGGTGCGCAATATTACCGGTGTTTTGATGGCCGTGGGGCGAGGAGAGCGCAGCCCCGACTGGGTACGGGAGGTGCTGGAGAAACGCGATCGTTCCGCCGGTGGAGTCACTGCGCCGCCATTCGGTTTATATTTGGTGGATGTGCAATATCCGCGGGAATTTCAATTGCCTGTCTGCGAACCGGGGCCTTTGCTGGTGCCCCTGGCACTCGGTACGCTCCCGCAGCTTTAAATAATAGGCGGATTTTATCGCGTATCCCTTCAGTCGGGCTCTCAGGGTGCAGTTTCGGCGAAATAGCACGCGTTTCGCCCTCCGTGTCAATCTGCTAGTATCCTGAGTTCCCTCATTTTTGTTGGCCGCTCGGCCGGCTCCAGGTTAAGCGATGCAAGTGAAGATTTGCGGCATCACCCGTGTAGAAGATGCCCTGATGGCTGTTGACGCCGGCGCGGATGCGCTGGGATTGGTCTTCTATAAGGCCAGTCCTCGCTATATCGACCCCAAGGCTGCCGCAGTAATTGCCGCAGCAGTTCCTCCCTTCGTGACCCTGACAGGCTTATTCGTGGATGCCGCTCAGAGTGAAGTAGATCAGGCACTGGAGTTGGTTCCCCTCAACCTATTGCAATTTCACGGTGAGGAAAGGGCCCGTTACTGCGAGCAGTTTCGCCGGCCCTATATCAAGGCTTTGCGCATGAAAGAAGGCCTGGATGTTGTCGCTGCAATGCAGGAACACCCCAAAGCACGCGGTTTTTTACTGGATGCCTATCGCCCAGGTGTTCCCGGTGGCACCGGTGAGACCTTCGACTGGGACAGAGTGCCGCAGAAAAGTGGCCGGTCCATAGTACTCGCCGGCGGACTGACTGCGGACAATGTTGCTGCAGCAATATCGGCAGCGCGCCCCCAGGGAGTGGATGTCAGCGGCGGCGTAGAAGAGGCGCCGGGTATTAAAGACCGGCAAAAAGTGAGTGCTTTTATTCGCGCAGCTAAGAGCAACTAGCTGGCGAGGCAGAATATTTTAGCGCCACAAGAATGTGTCGCTGCCGGTAAAGCCGGTACCAACCAGAAAATACAAGCAGCTCTGTATATCTGTACCGGTATTTTCTGGTGATGTTTGAATGGTTCAGAGGGAACTATTGTTGCGTAAGATGAAAGCGGCACAGGGAAGTGCCGCCGCCGGCAGTGCCGGCGCGAGCCAGTAAATACCAGCAGATCCACGCATCTGCGCCAGTATTTTCTGGCGATGCTTGAATGGTTCAGGAGGAACTATCCCTACATAGGATGAAAGCGGCACAGGGAAGTGCCGCCGCCGGCAGTGCCGGCGCGAGCCAGTAAATACCAGCAGATCCACGCATCTGCGCCAGTATTTTCTGGCGATGCTTGAATAGTTTAGGAAGAACTATTCAAGCATTAATAAAACAGTTTAAAAACCACGTGACCCACGGAGTATGAGTGTGAGTAAGCCAGGTGCTATCGATTTTTCCACCTTCCCGGATGCGAGCGGACATTTTGGTCCCTACGGCGGTCGCTTTGTATCGGAGACGCTGATCAGCGCATTGGATGAGCTTCAGGCAATGTATAGCCGCCTGAAAGATGATCCGGATTTTGTCGCTGCCTTTGATCACGATCTGGCGCACTATGTAGGCAGACCATCACCGCTGTATCTCGCTGAGCGATTGACTGAGCAAGCGGGCGGTGCGCGAATCTGGCTTAAGCGGGAAGATCTCAACCATACCGGTGCGCACAAAGTAAACAATACCGTTGGCCAGGCACTGTTGGCCAAGCACAGCGGTAAGAGTCGTGTGATTGCTGAAACCGGTGCGGGCCAACACGGTGTGGCCACCGCTACTGTGGCCGCGCGCTTGGGGTTACAGTGCACCGTTTATATGGGGGCTGAGGACGTCAAGCGCCAATCCCCCAATGTCTATCGTATGAAGCTGTTGGGTGCCGAAGTGGTGCCGGTGGAGTCCGGTTCCAAGACGCTGAAAGACGCGATGAATGAGGCCATGCGCGATTGGGTGACCAATGTCGATAACACTTTCTACATTATCGGCACCGTGGCTGGCCCCCACCCCTATCCCCAGTTGGTGCGGGACTTTAACTCCATTATTGGCCGCGAAGCGCGTCGCCAGAGTCTGGAACAGTTTGGCCAGTTGCCCGATGCCCTGGTGGCCTGTGTCGGCGGTGGCTCCAATGCGATTGGCCTGTTCCACCCCTTCCTCAATGACTCTGAAGTGAAAATGTTTGGCGTTGAGGCCGGCGGTGAAGGGTTGGCTTCCGGCAAGCACGCGGCGCCTCTCAACGATGGTATTCCCGGTGTCCTGCACGGCAACCGCACCTATTTGATGGAAGACGAAGACGGTCAGATTATCGAGACCCACTCGGTTTCTGCGGGCCTCGACTACCCAGGTGTCGGTCCCGAACATGCCTGGCTCAAAGATATCGGCCGTGTTGAGTATGTCACTGCCGATGATAAAGAGGCGCTCGAGGCCTTCCGTCGTCTCACCCGCACCGAGGGTATTCTGCCGGCGTTGGAGTCCAGTCATGCAGTTGCCTACGCGATGAAACTCGCGGCTGAAATGGCGCCTGAACAAAACATCGTGGTGAACCTCTCCGGTCGTGGTGACAAAGATATTTTCACCGTTGCCGCGATTGACGGTATTGAGGTTTAACGGCGTTTTGCCCACCACCTCGGGTGGGCCTATCAAAAAAATCGTGACCAAGTGAGCTGGCGCTAAGCCAGGAGTAGCTCAGGGAATACACAGTGACAGAACAAAATAGAATTGATCGCCGCTTTGCCAGACTGCGCGGCGAGGGCCGAAAGGCCCTGGTAACTTATATCGTCGCCGGTGATGGCGGCTTGGAAAATACCGTACCGTTGATGCATCAGTTGGTGGCCAGTGGTGCGGATATTATCGAGTTGGGGGTGCCTTTCTCCGATCCCATGGCCGAGGGGCCGGTAATCCAGAAGGGGCATGAGCGCGCCCTGGCCAACGGCGCCTCCTTGCGCAAGTGTCTGGCGCTGGTGAAAGAATTCCGTCAGGTAGATGAGGAAACCCCGGTTATCCTGATGGGGTATGCCAACCCGATCCAGCGTATGGGTGAGCGGGAGTTCGCCGATGCCGCGCTCGATGCCGGAGTTGACGGTGCTCTCACGGTAGACCTGCCGGCGGAGGAAGCGGGGCCGCTCAATAAGCTTTTGGCGGAGCGCAACCTGCGCAATATCTTCCTGCTGACGCCCACCACCACCGAAGAGCGTATTCGCGAGATTACCGGCCTGGCCAGTGGTTTTGTGTATTACGTCTCCCTGAAGGGCGTTACCGGTGCCGGCCATCTCGATTTGGACTCTGTGCGCGATAATCTCGAACATATTCGCCGCTTTACCGATTTGCCCCTGTGTGTGGGTTTTGGTATCAAAGACGGTAGCTCGGCGCGATCCGTCAGTGCCCATGGCGACGGCGCGGTAGTGGGTAGTGTGCTGGTCTCAGCGGTAGATAACGCTGCGGATCTGGCTGCTGCCAAGACGAAGCTGGGAGACATCGTCAGCGAGATGCGCCGGGCTCTGGACCGCTAGGCTTGCCCCGGGCTAAGGCAAGAAGCTGGCCAGATCACCAAAAATAGCGGCTGATCTGGCTGGGTTTGATGTTCAGCTTAGTGTTTTAATTCGTAGCCTGAAACTCACCGGTCGGTAAAATGCGCCGGCCTACAGAAAGCATCCGGATTTGGAAACGAGATGAGCTGGTTAGAAAAAATTGTTCCCGCGGTAATTCGCACCGAGCGACGTGCCGGCAGCAGCAAGGTCCCAGAGGGGGTATGGAAGAAGTGCGTCAAGTGTGACGCCATGCTTTACCGCCCGGAGCTGGAGCGCAACCTGGATGTGTGCCCCAAGTGCGATCACCATTTGCGTATCGGCGCCCGCCGCCGCTTGGATATCTTCCTCGATGAGGACGGGCGTGAAGAGCTGGCCACGGATGTGCTGCCAGTGGATCGCCTGAAATTTAAAGACGTCAAAAAATACAAAGATCGCCTGCTGCAGGCGCAAAAATCCACAGGTGAAAAAGACGCATTGATTGCCATGCAGGGCACCTTGAATGGAGAACCTTTGGTAGCAGTGGCCTTCGAATTTGCCTTCCACGGCGGTTCCATGGGCTATGTGGTGGGAGAGCGCTTTACCCGCGCGGCCCAGCGCGCCTTGGAACAGCGCATTCCATTGGTGTGCTTCTCAGCCACTGGCGGGGCGCGCATGCAGGAGGCTTTGATCTCCCTGATGCAGATGGCCAAGACCTCGGCGGTGTTGGAAAAAATGAAGATGGCGGGCGTGCCTTATATCTCCATTATGACCGACCCCGTGTATGGCGGCGTTTCGGCCTCCCTGGCCCTGCTGGGGGATATCAATGCGGCCGAACCGGGCGCACGTGCCGGGTTTGCCGGTCCCAATATTATTGAGCAGACCATCCGCCAGAAATTGCCCAAGGGTTTCCAGCGCAGTGAATTCCTGCTGGAGCACGGCGCTATCGATATGATTATTCCGCGCAAGGATATGCGCACCACCGTCTCGCGCCTATTGGGTAAACTGAGCGGTAATTAATGATTTCCCCATTCCCCGGAGGTGCTTAAGAGCAGCCAGGAAGAAAACCTGGCTGCTGCCTCTTACCAGCGATCTATCCGATTATGTCCTCATTACAAGATTGGCTCGCCCGCCTGGAGCGGCTGCACCCTACTGAAATCGAACTGGGGCTCGAGCGTGTCTCCTCTGTCGCCGCTACCCTGGGGGTGCAAAAACCCGCCCCCAAGGTGATTACCGTGGCAGGCACCAATGGCAAGGGCTCTTGCGTGGCGACTATGGAGGCACTCTTGTGTCATGCCGGTCACTCTGTTGGGGCTTACAGCTCCCCACACCTGCTGCGTTTTAATGAGCGGATACGTATCAATGGCGAGGAGGTATCCGATCAACAGTTGGTCGAGTCTTTTGTGGCGGTGGAAGCCGCCCGAGGGGAAACCAGTCTGACCTATTTCGAGTTCACCACCCTGGCCGCACTCTGGTTATACCAGCGCGCGGGAGTGGAATATGCCCTGCTGGAAGTTGGCCTCGGTGGCCGGTTGGATGCGGCCAATCTGGTGGATGCCGACTTGGCGATTATCACCAGTGTGGCGGTCGATCACGAGGATTGGCTGGGCAGTGATCGAGAGGTTATCGGCCGTGAAAAGGCGGGCATTTTGCGCCCCGGTGCCCCCTTCATCTGTGCAGATAGCGCACCGCCTCAATCGGTGCTGTCTGCGTCCGAAAAGCAGGCCAGTTCCAGTTATTTTATTGGCCAGGATTTCAGTATCACTTCGAGCGGGGACAGTGAGATCTATCACTTTGGTGATCTGGTACTGTCGATACCGGATATCAGCTTGCCGCGTCCCAGTATCGCTGCCGCGCTCACCGCTCTGGCAATACTGGATGCTCTACCTCAAGAGGGTAGCGAGACAGCCCTGGCCCAAATAACGCTGCCCGGGCGCTGTCAGCAAGTCTATTGGCATGAACGAAATCTGCTGTTGGATGTGGGGCATAACCCGGCTGCGGCGGAACACCTGGCAAATTGGCTTGCCGCCAACCCGGTAGAGGGGAAGACCCATGCTTTGGTAGCGGCTATGAAAGATAAGGACCTGCCCGGCCTGTTTGCCCCTCTCCGCGAACTGGTGGATCGCTGGCATCCGGCCCTGCTGCCGGAAAATAACCGTGCTGCCGAAGGTGAGGCGCTGTGTGCGGGTCTTCAAGAAGCCGGGGTGGATGAGACGAATATGGATCGGCGCTGTCCAACTGTAGCCGAAGGGTTGTCACAACTGTTGCCGACCCTCGGTCCACAGGACAGGTTGCTTGTCTATGGATCCTTCTTTACTGTGGCGGAAGTTCTGCAGCAGATACGAGACGAGGGTAATGGAGAATTGCGAGGATAAGTCCCCCCTCAGAGGGCGGCTGAACGACGGCTTTAAACAGCGCATTGTTGGTGCGCTGGTGCTGATTGCGCTCGCGGTAATTTTCCTGCCGAGTCTACTGGACCGGGAGTCCAAGGGGCCTATCAGCGAAGCGAGCCAGATCCCGGCGGAGCCCGATATTCGCCCGGTTGAGATTGGCAAACCCGAGCCTGTTGCCGGTGTGGCGCCGGCTCCTGCGGCTGGAGAGGTTTTTCAACCGGAAGTGCCGGAGAAGTTTTCCAACCCTGCGGAGGGGGCGGCCAAGTTTGCCGCTTCCGACTCTAACTCCGATTCTCAGTCCGGCTCGCAGTCCAAGCAAGACGTGAGCGATTCCGTGCCGGAAGCGGAGAGCGATGCTGCCAAAACTACCAAAAAGGCCGCTTCGCCACTGGTGGACGAACAGGGGCAGCCGATGGCCTGGGTGGTACAGGTGGCCTCCTACAAGGATGACTCCCGCGCGCAGCAGCTGCGCATGCGCCTGATGGATAAGGGTTATCGCGCCTATACCCGCGCGGTGGAAACGGACAAAGGGCGCTTTGTGCGGGTCTTTGTGGGGCCCAAGGTCAATAAGGCCGATGCCGAGGGAATTAAGCGGGAGCTGGATTCTCTGCTGCAAGCACAAACCCTGGTACTCCGCTTTAAAGCCTGATGGCTTAATGACCTGCAAGCAGGTAATTACAGCGATGCTAGAGGGCGAGCCTGACGAGCCGCTCTCGCTTTTTTCGACCCTCTCTTGGTTCTCTCTCGCCATTCGGCTCTCTCTCACTCTAAAGAAGCGGCAATTTTTCCAGCCTGTGCCAGTATTTCGCGGGTGGCAGTGAAACTGGCTGGGCGTCATTCATTTCTTACTAGGTTCGTTACCCGCTGGTGTATGGTCTTTCCCCGGAGGGTGACGCGCTGAAAGCGGCTATACGCCTGTACTTTTTTCGGCATAAATCCATTGCGGTAAGGCGATTCGCCCACGAAATTTTACAGTTGGGGTAGGAAATTCCAATCGATTCGTCTACGGCTTCACGCGCTTAGTCCCTTAAGTTAGAATGCGCGCTCTTCGCGGCAGCAGCCGCCACGCAGGTAGGTTTGAATGAATTGGGCTGACTGGACCATCGTGGCTATTGTGGGTGTTTCCACACTTATCGGCCTTAGTCGAGGTTTCGTGCGTGAAACCCTGTCACTGCTCACCTGGGTCGCCGCTTTTTTGGTCGCGATGATGTTTCGCGAACAGCTGGCACCACTGCTTTCAAACCTTGTCGATACCCCATCTCTCCAGGCGATCGCCGCCTTCGCCATTCTGTTCTTCGGTACGCTCCTGGCTGGGGCTCTGTTGAATATGATGCTCTCCGCTTTTGTCGAGGCCACGGGTTTGTCCGGTACCGATCGGGTGCTGGGTATGGTGTTTGGTCTGGCGCGGGGAGCCATTGTGGTGATGGCACTGCTGATTCTGGCCCCGGCACTGGCTCCGGTGGATCAGGACAGCTGGTGGAGTGAGTCGGTGTTGATTCCCCACTTCCTCGAATTCGAGGGCAGTGCACGGGAGCTGGCCAAGTCTGTGAAGGACTATTTCGTAGAGTTATTTTAACCGGGCGCTAGCGCCGCTTTTTCGATCAATAGGGTCAAATATATGTGTGGTATCGTCGGTATCGTCGGTAAGAGTGATGTCAATCTGCAGCTCTATGATGCGCTCACTCTGTTGCAACACAGGGGACAGGATGCTGCGGGCATCGTAACCTGTGACGATGATCGCCTGAACCAGCAAAAAGCCAATGGCCTGGTGCGCGATGTGTTTCGCGCGCGCCACATGGAGCGCCTGAAAGGTAACTTTGGTATCGGTCATGTACGCTATCCCACCGCGGGTAGCTCCGGCCCCGCCCTGGCGCAGCCGTTCTATGTGAACTCTCCCTACGGTATTGCCATGGCACACAATGGCAACCTCACCAATGTGGGGGATGTGGTGGAGGAGATCTTCCAGCAGGATCTACGCCATATCAACACCGATTCCGATTCCGAAGTGCTGCTCAACGTATTTGCCCATGAGCTGCACAAGCTGCGCAAGCTGCACCCCAAGGCTGAGGATATCTTCACCGCTATGCGCGGTGTGCATAAACGTGTGCGCGGCGCCTACGCTTGTGTGGCCCTGATTGTGGGTTACGGCATCGTCGCCTTCCGCGACCCCAACGGTATTCGCCCGCTGGTCTACGGCAAGCGCGAGACCGACAAAGGCACCGAGTATATGGTGGCCTCTGAGTCTGTTGCCCTGGATGTGCTGGGCTACACCCTGGTACGTGATGTGGCCCCCGGTGAAGCCCTGTATATCGAACTGGATGGCACGGTGCACTCCGAGCAGTGCGCAGAGAACCCGACCCTCACCCCCTGCATTTTCGAGCATGTGTATTTCGCCCGCCCGGACTCCATTATGGATGGCGTTTCCGTACACAAGGCGCGTCTGCGCCAGGGTGAGCACCTGGCAGACAAGATCCTGCGCCTGCGCCCGGACCACGATATCGATGTGGTGATTCCCATCCCCGATTCCGCCCGCACCGCTGGCCAGACCGTGGCACACCGCCTGGGGGTGAAATTCCGTGAGGGCATGGTGAAGAACCGCTATATCGGCCGAACCTTCATCATGCCGGGGCAGAAGCAGCGCAAGAAATCTGTGCGCCAGAAGCTGAATGCCATCGAACTGGAATTCCGCGGCAAGAATGTCTTGTTAGTGGATGACTCTATTGTGCGTGGTACCACTTGTAAGCAGATCATCCAGATGGCCCGCGATGCGGGTGCCGCAAAAGTGTATTTCGCCAGCGCGGCACCAGCCGTGAAGTACCCGAACGTGTATGGCATTGATATGCCGTCTGCCAGTGAGCTAGTGGCGCACAACCGCACTACTGAAGAGATCTGTAAAGAGATCGGTGCAGACTGGTTGATCTACCAGGACCTGGAAGACTTGGTGGTGAGTTCCAGCGGCGGCAAGCAGAAAATCGATCAGTTCGACTGCTCCGTTTTCGACGGTAACTATATTACCGGCGATGTGGATGAAGATTACCTCGATAGTCTTCACGCGGCGCGCAACGACGAAGCCAAGCACAAGAAGACCGATACCAGCGCTCTGTAAGTTATCTCCGGCGGCGCTCTGTTCACGGCAGAAGAGGGCGCCATGCACGGCCGTTTCGGTTAATATGACCGCTTCCAAAAATACTGACCAGGAAGCGGTATATGTTTGAAGACGACGGTTACGCTCTGGAAACCCTGGCCGTTCGCGCCGGGCAGGTCCGCTCGGAAGAGGGCGAGCACTCCGAAGCCCTCTATCTCACCTCCAGTTACGTATTTCCCTCTGCCGCGGAAGCTGCTGCGCGCTTTACCGGCGAGAGTGCCGGCAACGTCTATTCCCGCTATACCAACCCCACCGTTCGAATGTTCGAACAGCGCATCGCCGCGCTGGAAGGTGGCGAGGCTGCGGTAGCCACGGCCAGCGGTATGGCCGCGATCCTCAGTATTTGTATGTCCTTGTTGAAAAGTGGCGACCGGGTGATCTGTTCCCGCAGCGTGTTCGGCACGACTACCGCGCTGTTCGGACGCTATATGGAAAAGTTCGGCGTGCGTGTGAGCTATGTGGATCTCACCGATATGGACTCCTGGAAGCAGGCGGTGGATGGCTCCACCAAGCTGTTGTTTATGGAAACCCCCTCCAACCCCCTGTGTGAAGTGGCGGACATCCGTGCCTTGGCGGAAATTGCCCACAGTGCCGGTGCCCTGCTGGTGGTGGATAACTGTTTCTGCACGCCGGCGCTACAGCGCCCGCTGGCACTCGGCGCTGATATTGTGGTGCACTCCGCCACTAAATTCCTCGATGGCCAGGGTCGCGCCCTGGGCGGTGTCGCCGTGGGTCGCAAGGAGATCATGGATGAGCTGGTGGTATTCCTGCGTACCGCTGGCCCCAGCATGAGTCCGTTTAATGCCTGGGTTTTCCTCAAGGGGTTGGAGACGCTCAAGCTACGTATGCAGGCCCACTGCACCAATGCCCTGGATTTGGCCTGGTGGCTCGATGAGCAGGAGATGGTGGAGAAGGTCAACTACACCGGCTTGCCCAAACACCCCCAGCATCGCTTGGCCCGCGAACAACAGGACGCCTTCGGGGCGGTGTTGAGTTTTACCGTGCGCGGTGGCCGCGAGGAAGCCTGGAAGGTGATCGACAGCTGTAAAATTCTGTCTTGCACGGCCAATCTCGGCGATGCCAAGAGCACTATCGTACACCCGGCTACTACCACCCACGGGCGTCTCAGTGATGAGGACAAAGCCCGCGCCGGTATCACCGAAAACCTGATTCGTATTTCTGTGGGTCTGGAAAATGCCGAGGATCTGAAGCGCGATCTGATGCGGGGCCTGTCCCTGTTATAAGCGTGTCGCCGGGCCTTGATTGGGCCGGATCGGTCCCTGACTTCCTATGATTAATAGCGGGTACCAAATCCGCTTTTATCCGGACTTGGCACCATGGCGCCTGCCGCACAGCGTTGGCGGGCGCTTACACCGGGCCTCTCTTGGCCTGAGAAAAAATGAGCAGTAATGGATTTGCCGTGCAAAAAATAGTTTCCGCCATCGTTTCCGATATTGGCAGTGTTTTGCTGGGAAAAGAGCGCCAGGTGAAGCTGGCCTTGGCCTGCCTTTTGTCTAAAGGCCACCTGTTGATTGAAGACCTGCCCGGAATGGGCAAGACCACCCTGGCCCATGCTTTGGCCCAGGTGTTCGGCCTCTCCTATAAACGGGTGCAATTTACCAGCGATATGCTGCCGGCGGATATTCTCGGTGTATCGATTTTTGAGCGGGAATCTGGCCAGTTTCATTTTCATGAGGGACCGGTTTTTAGCCAGGTATTACTGGCTGATGAGATTAACCGCTCCTCCCCCAAAACACAGAGTGCCCTGTTAGAGGCAATGGAGGAGCGCCAGGTCAGCGTGGACGGCGAAACCCGCGCGCTGCCACAGCCTTTCTTTGTGATTGCCACCCAGAACCCGTTGCAGCAGTCCGGTACTTTTGCCCTGCCGGAGTCGCAACTGGACCGATTCCTGATGCGCATCAGCCTCGGCTATCCCACTCGCGAAGCCGAGCGGGCGCTGTTTTTAGGGGCTGACCCCCGCCAACAGCTGGCCAAGCTAAAGCCGCGTATTGACCTCGCCACCTTGAAAAAAATGCAAAGCCTGGTGGGACAGGTGAAGGCCTCAGACAGCCTGCTCGATTATTTAGAGCGCCTGGTGCTGCACACCCGCCAGAGCCCGGATTGTGCCGTGGGTTTATCGCCCCGAGGGGCCCTGGCGTTACTGCGTGCCGCCAAGGCCTGGGCGCTGATTCACAATCGCGGCCATGTCCTGCCGGAGGATATCCAGGCGGTGCTGCCCTCGGTGGCCGGGCACCGCTTGCAGAGTGATGGCGGCAATGGCGATCAGTTGGTGGAGCGCCTTATGCGCCAGGTGGATATTATCGCGGCCTAAGCAGATGAGTGTGAACCGCGATTTTCCCCGGCAGGCTTCCATTACAGGCTCGACAACCTCGAAAAGCTCGCGCAATTTTTTTCGCAGGCTGGGTGAGCGCTGGCTCAGCCGGCGCGCGCCCCGCTCACGGGAGATCACCCTAAATCACAGCCGCCTATTTATTCTGCCTACCCGCGCGGGGCTCGGTTACCTACTGGTAACCGCTTTACTCTGGTTACTGGCCACCAATTACGAGAACAATCTGGTTTTTGCCCTGACCTTTCTACTGATCAGTGTCTTCGTTATCTTACCGGTGCATACCTTCGCCAACCTGAGCGGCCTGCGCCTGCAATTACTGGGCACTGAAACGGCTTTTGCCGGGGACTTTGCCGAGGCACAGATCAACCTGAGTCGAGCGGACAAACGCCAACGGGAGTGGATACAAATTTGTTGGCCACCGGAGGAGGGCGCCTATGTGGATCTCTGTGAGGAGTCCACGGCGGACTTCCGCATTGCGCTGCCAGCCCTGCAGCGGGGGCGAATTCAGGCGCCGCGATTAAGAGTTGAGAGCCGCTTTCCGCTGGGACTGTTTCGCTGCTGGAGCCGTATCGATCTGGATGTGGAATTCCTGGTGTATCCGCGACCGCTCGCCGCCGGGCCCCTGCCGTTGGGAGAAGCCTTAGTAGAGGGTACATCCGGCCAGGTACGTCGCGGCGGGGATGATTATGCTTCCCTCAAACCCTACCAGCCTGGTGACTCTCTGCGCCATCTGGCCTGGAAACAATATGCCGCCGGTCGCGATCTCTATAGCAAGGAGTATGAGAGTCGTACGGATACTCGATTGTGGCTCGATTGGGAGTTGTTGGATGGGCGCGATGTAGAGACCCGCCTGAGCAACCTGTGTGATTGGGTCTTACAGGCGGAGAAGCAGGGCGTTGCCTATGGCCTGAGCATCCCCGGCACTACTTTGCCGCCCTCTCTCGGCACCGAGCACCAGCAGCGAGTGCTGGCGGCGCTGGCCCTCTTTCCAAAGTGGGGTGGCTGATGGCGAACAACCGGGATCTATTGCCCCGCGAAAGCCTGTTGTGGATTTTCGCCGCGCAGTTTGTCGCCCTGCTGCCACAGCTGAGCGAATTGCCACTGTGGATTGGTTTTGCCTGGGCGTTTGCAGTCTATTGGCGCTTGGAGGTCTTTCGTGGGCGCCGTGATCTGCCGGGGCGCGCCCTCAAACTTTTGGTGATCGCACTAACGGTGGCGGGTTTGGCGCAATCCTACCAGCGCTGGTTTGCGCTGAAGCCGATGGTGGCTTTATTAGCGTTGTCCTTTACCCTGAAAAACCTGGAGCTGGTGAGCCGCCGCGATGCCTTTGTCAGTTTGTTGCTGGCCTATTTTGTTGCTGCGACCCTGTTCGTGCGCGAACAATCGATTCCCTATGCTCTCTACGGTTTGATCGCTACCCTGGTGATTACCGCTGCACTGGCGGCACAGCTGGGAAGCTTCAGTGCGCGGCCGCGCCGGGCCCTGGGGCTCTCCCTGCGATTAATGGCGCAAGCCACACCGCTGATGCTGCTGCTGTTTGTGGTGATGCCGCGCCTGGGCCCTTTGTGGAATGTGCCCCAAGATACCTCTGCCGGCCGCACCGGTGTGAGTGACTCCATGGCGCCGGGTGATTTCACCCGCCTGTCCAAATCCGCCAAGCCGGTACTGCGTATTTCCTTTGATGGACCCGTACCGCCGCCAGAGCAGCGTTACTGGCGAGGGCTGGTGTACTCCGAGTTCGATGGGCGTACCTGGCGTCAGGGATTGGGCGTGGACCCGCGCAATGGTGGTCAGGTGTACTGGAATAGTGGCGAGCGCCCGCTGCCACAAATCGGCCCACGTTACCGCTACCAGGTGATTCAGGAGGCGAGCCGCAGCCCATGGTTATTTGCCCTGGCAAGGCCCGCTTCGGATAGCCCCGGTGTCGGGGAAACCGCGGATGACCGCCTGGTAAAGCGCTCGCCGGTGTATAGTCGCTTTGCCTATGAGGTGCGCTCCTGGCCCCGAGACCCCCAGGCTATTCCCTCGCCACTGAATAGCGCTGAGCGCCGCCGCAATCTGCAGCTGCCGGCCAATGGGAACCAGCGCACCCGCGAGTGGGCCGAGCGCCTGCGCCGCCGGGGATTGGGGGCTGAAGAGATTTCGTCACAGCTACTGGCGCTCTACAACCGCGAATTTACCTATACCTTGCGTCCACCGGCACTGGGCAGTGACAGCGTGGACGAGTTCTTATTCGACAGCCAGAAGGGTTTCTGTGAACACTTTGCCGGCAGCTATGTGTTTGCCATGCGTGCCGCCGGTGTACCTGCGCGGGTGGTAGCGGGCTACCAGGGTGGCGAGTGGGTGAGTGGTGAGAAGTACCTGTTGGTGCGCGAGTACGATGCCCATGCCTGGGCCGAGATCTGGCTCGATGGCCGCGGCTGGCAGCGGGTGGACCCCACGGCTGCCGTCTCCCCGGAGCGGGTTCGGGATGGTCTTGAAAGTGCCGCCGGCGAGGAGTTTATGCAGGACTCGCTGCTGCCGGTGCACCGCTTCGATATCCTGGTGAAGCTGCGCTTGCAGTGGGACATGATCAATTACCGCTGGTATCAGACGGTAGTGAGTTTTGATAGTGAAAAGCAGCGGGATACTTTGCAAAGATTGCTCGGTGATCTTTCTCCCATGCGTATGGCACTGTTTTTTGCTACTCCGGTGGCTGTCGTATTATTTGGCATTCTCCTATGGACTCGCCTGACCGGCCGGGGGCGCAAGCGGCCCGCCGCGGAGCGTCTCTACGCAGTCTTCTGCAAGCGTATGGCCAGAGCCGGTATCACTCGCCGCCCCGGTGAGGCGCCCCGGGATTTCGCCGGGCGCATCGCCGAGCAGAAACCCCAGCTGGCAGAGTTTGCCGGGCAGGTGACGGACGCCTTTGAGCGCGCAGCCTATGGTGGGGATAAAGAGGCTTTAATGGAGCTGCGCCGTCTGCTGCGTTGGCGCTTGAGGCTCCCTTTAAGAGTTCCGATAAGAGTTCCGACAAATAAAAGCCAGCAGGCTGGTCACTAACCCTTGGAAGGTCTATCGCGCAAGATGCCTCACAGGCTGCAAAAATTTCTGCTGGGTTACAGCGGCACTTCCCTGGCAACCGGGCTGCAGGTGATCCTCCTGCCCTGGATTGCGCTCACCGTGGTGGATTTGCCGGCTCTACAGCTGGGCTGGGTGCAGGCTTCAGTGCTTTTGCCCAATCTGGTGTTCCTGCTGTTCGGCGGTGCCCTGGCAGACCGCCGTGATCCGGCAGCGGTCTCCGCACTGGCCTGCATTGGTTTGGCCCTCTGCCACACAAGTCTGCTGCTGGTTTACCTCCTGTCCGTGATCTCCCTGCCGGTTTTGATGCTCTACGGTATTTGCCTGGGGATTTGCAGCGCTTTCCTGCAACCGGCGCGGGACAATCTGGTACAGCGCAGTGCACGCCAAGGCGGTGGGCAAACCTCCGAGCGGCGGGTGCAGAAAACGGTGACCTGGATGATGTTGGCCCAATACGGTGGTCAGGCTGTGGGGATGTTGCTGGCGAGCCGCTTCGAACACTGGGGGCTGCAAGCCTTGCTGTTAGTGCAGATAGGGGTACTGCTGTTGGCGGCTACAGCCTTGATTAGTCTGCGCGCGGGTGGGGCCAACCGCATGACTAAGGAAAAAATCACTCACAGCCTGATTCTCGATGGCTTATCCCAGGCCTGGCGGCACCCGGTACTGCGCGAATTGACTGCGTTGATGGCCTTTAACGGATTTGTGCACATCGGTGTCTTTTTGGTGGTGCTGCCGCTGTTGGCGGAGGACTACGGTCGCGGCGCCGGTTATTACGCCACGCTGCAACTGGCCTTCGTAGCCGGTACCGTCATCGCCACGGTGACTATGCTGCGTCGCGGCCAGGGGGCTGAACCTGGGCGCGGTATTCTTATGTGCCTGCTCTACAGTGCGGCGCTGTTGATTGCCATCAGTCTCGGTCCTACGAAGCTAGGCCTGATCCTGCTGTGTCTTTGCTGGGGGGCGGTGGCGGCGGCTTCCGCTGGCCTCGGTCGCGGCATAGTACAGTTACTCGCCCCGGCGGAATACCGCAGCCGCATTATCTCCATTTACCAGTTTGCCCTGTTTGGCTCCGCTGCCCTTGGAGCATTGGCCGCTGGCGTCTTGAGTGAATACGCCGCCCCCCTGACCACCTTGCTGTGGGCGGGAATTTTAAGTCTGCTCGCCTTTGCTCTGGTGGCTTTAAGTGGTGCCCTGCGCCGGGTCAAAATCACTGACAGCGAAGTCTGAATTGCTTGTGCGACCAACCCACACATCGCCACCATATAGTTAGGTGGGTCAGTCAATGAGTGGAGGTGTCGGTGAGTCCCGTGAAAAAGGCCAATTGGTCGGAAGAGGTCACGCGCCACAGTCGTGCCCTGGATTTGAGTGAGGGCCTCTTTAGCCTGGAGGACCCGAAAGCGATCGCACGGGGATTGAAAGCCGCTGCAGAATCCAGCCAGCGGCGCAAGTCCGACCCTTATCGCTCTGCCATGTCTATGTTGACGTTCTATATCAACCGGGCGGGAGAGAGGCTGCCTGCGAAAAGGCGGCGACTACTGGAAAAGGCCAAGGAAGAATTGCGCGGGCTTTACGGACGTCCGCGCCGGCATTGAGCCGGCGGCGGAGTTTGTGGTGAAAGTGTGAGACGCTTTAAGGTGCCTGGCAGGGCAGGCAACGCACGTAGAGGGCGCGGGGGTCGCGATAGCTCTGCAGCTCGCCGATTGGTGCCAACACCGGCTGTACGCTGTTTAACCAGGCGCCGAGTGGCAGGTTGGCTTCAAGGCTCGCGGCAATTTTCGCGTCTACATTATCGCTCAAGGCGCGCAGGAATTTTTCGCCGGGGCTCAGTTCACGCTGGATCTCTACTACGTCGTATTCTTCGATTTCAGCAAGCTGCGCGGCGTCGGCGATGGCATCGCTGAGGTTGCCGAGATCATCCACCAATCCCAACTTCTTCGCGGCGCGGCCGGTCCACACCTGCCCCTGGGCTATTTTGTGTATCTCTTTGGGGGTACTGCCGCGAGCTTCGGAAACAATGCGCAGGAAGCGCGCATAAGTGTTATCCACCCCCTGCTGCAGAATACTGGCCGCAGCTGGCGGCAGGGCGCGATCGAGGCGCATACTGCCGGCCAGGTCAGAGGTGCCTACACCATCGGTGTAGATACCAATATGCTCGAGGGAATTCTCAAAGGTCGGGAAGGCGCCAAAAACCCCAATAGAACCGGTGAGTGTGGCCGGCGAGGCCCAGATGCGGTCACCAGCCGTGGCGATCCAGTAGCCACCGGAAGCGGCGACGCTGCCCATGGAAATCACCACCGGGATTTTTGCTTCGCGAGTAGCCAGCAGCTCCTGGCGAATGGCTTCGGAGGCAAACGCGGAGCCGCCACCGCTGTCGATGCGCAGTACCAGGGCATCCACTTCTTTTTCGCGCGCACGCTGAATTAATTTGCCGAGACTTTCACTGCCGATACGCCCAGCGGGAGCTTCGCCGTCGACTATGGAACCACTGGCGGTGATCAGGCCGATTTTCTTGGATTCCCGGATGGGCTTGGCGGCTTCGGCGAGTTTGTGGCTGCGCAGGTAGGCGAGGGCGTCGATAAACTTGTAATCGCGCTCTTTGCTATCATCTTCACCGATGTCCTTTTTCAGCTCATTCATCGCCTCGATGCGACTGGCGAGCTGGTCTACCAGCTTGTTGGCCAGGGCGGCTTCGGCCCAACTGCCCTGATGCTGTTGCAGCTTCTGCGGCAGTTCGTTGATAAACAGGTCGATACTCTCAGCGGGCAGATTGCGCAACCCGGTGACCTGCTCGCTGTATTCACCCCAGAGTTCATTCAACCAGCGCTGGTTGTTTTCCCGCGAGGCGGGAGACATATCGTCGCGGGTGTAGGGCTCGATAAAGTCCTTGTAATCCCCCACGCGGAACACGTGGAAGTTCACCTTGAGTTTATCCAGGGCGCTCTTGTAATAGTTGCGATAAACGCCGAAGCCGGTGAGCATGACCGAGCCCATGGGATTCAGGTATACCTTGTCGGCGTGGCTGGCGAGGAAGTACTGGGGCTGGGTGTAGTTGTCGCCCACCGCGTAGATGGGTTTATCGGCGGCTTTAAAGCGCTGCAGTGCCGCACCTATTTCATCCAGTTTGCTGAGGCTGCCACCCACCATATGATCCAGTTCCAGCACTAGCGAGGAAATGCGTTTGTCTGTGGCGGCGTTGTCGATAGCGTCAACCAGGTCTTTGACGCGCACCTCGGAAGGCCCGCGGTTGCCACCTAGAAAAATCGGCAGGGTGGCGGGCTGGGTCAGCTCATCCACAAGAAAACCGCTGGGGGCTACGCGCAGCGCCGCGCCCTGGGGCACCACCAAGCGCTCGTCCTTGCTGAAAATGGCAATGCCGAGAAATAGCAGGATCAGCAGGAAGATGATGTTGGTGAATACTCGCCTCAGCCAGGTGATGGAGCCGCCAATCGCAGCTAAAAAGCCTCGGGCAAATCCTTTTTTCTGGGGTGAATCAGTCAAACCTCAAAACTCCTTAGCGTGTGGAAGTCTTATATTTCCACGCTTTGTGTCGGGAACCATTGGCGGAAATTCCGCCAATGGAGTTACTGCATACGATGCCAGCGACTGCTCATCATTGCAGAAAAGAATAGGATAAGGCTCAAAACCATCATTGCGCCATCCTGCCAACCGCGTGTAGGCATCATTACATCGACAATACTGGTGGTGATGTACAGCAGCAGAATAAAACAGAGCCAAAGGTAACTGCGATAACGCTGCTTGATCAGGCCTGGCAACACCAGCAAGAGCGGTACCGTCTGGATCAGCCAAAGCGCGAGGGAGCCGCCCTCGATAAACAGGTTTCGAACTGCAATTAGCACCAATAGGGCGATATAGCAGAACCAATTGATACGGAGCGCAATATGTAATTTGCGCTGAATAGTGTCGTTCACGCTGAATCCTCTATTTGGCAGCTTGAGTCGCCGGGCTCAGGGTTTGGGCCAGTTGACCGATGCGAGCACCGAGCGCTCGGCACAGGGTGATCTCATCTTCACTCAAGTCGCTGGTATGCCCTTTGTTCCAATGGGAGGCGCCGTAGGGAGTGCCGCCGGTGCTGGTACGCATTAAGGCAGCTTCTGAGTAGGGAATACCGGCGATCAACATACCGTGGTGCAGAAGCGGCAACATCATTGAGGTGAGTGTGGTCTCCTGGCCGCCGTGCAGGCTGCCGGTGGCGGTAAATACAGCGGCGGGTTTACCGGTGAGGCTACCTTCCAGCCAGATATCGCTGGTTTGATCGAGAAAATATCGCAGTGGCGATGCCATATTGCCAAAGCGGGTGGGGCTGCCCATGAGCAGTCCGGCGCACTGGCGCAGGTCTTCGAGGGTGCAATAGGGTGCGCCCTCGTTGGGCACCGGCGCCAGGCTGGCTTGGGTATCGGGTGAGACTGTGGGAACGGTGCGCAGGCGTGCGGCGATGCCGCTGGCTTCAACGCCCCGCGCCAGCTCAGCGGCCATACGCGCCGTGGCGCCGCCGCGGCTGTAATAGAGGATCAGCACATAGGCTTCGCTATCGGGTGCCATTTAAAGCAGCTCCAGCGCATTTTCCGGTGGGCGGCCAATGGTGGCTTTGTCGCCTTTTACCACGATCGGTCGCTGGATCAGGATGGGGTTTTCTACCATGGCCTCAATCAATTGCGCTTCGCTCAGCGCCTCGTCTTTTAGGTTGAGTTGCTTGTAGGGTTCCTCACCGGTGCGCAACAGGTCCCGTGCGGGCATACCGAGTTTCTGCAGGATCTGTTTGAGATCACCAGCCGAAGGCGGGTTTTGCAGGTAGAGAATCACTTCCGGCTCCACGCCGTTATCCTGCAGGAGTTGCAGGGTTTGACGGGATTTTGAGCAGCGCGGGTTGTGGTAGATCGTCCACATTATGTCGGTATCCTGTTACTGTTTGGCGTATTCTAACCGAATACCGTAATGGAATTCTAAGGCGTAAGTCGAGTGTTCACCGCATTTGCTAGAGGTCGCACACAGGGAATGAAATTGAAATCAAGTGTGAAAGATAGGCTCGTTCAATGGCGGCGTTTTGCCACCTCCTTGTGGACTCTGTTTGTCGAGAAAGACTGCCAGAAAAGTGCGGCTGCGCTCACTTATATGACTCTGTTCGCCATAGTGCCATTGGTGACCGTGAGCTATGCGATGCTGTCGCTGTTCCCGGACTTCGCCGGCTTGCAGACTCGCTTACAGGAGCAGTTGTTCTCCCACTTTGTGCCGCAGAGTGGGCGTGAAGTACAGGAATATATCAGCAGTTTTTCCGCCCAGGCGCAGAGACTCACCGGCTTGGGTATCGCCATGCTGGCGGTGACTGCAGGGCTCACGCTACGCAGTATTGAAGGTACCTTTAACGCCATATGGGATGTGTCCCGTGGGCGCAGCGGAGTTTCGAGTTTTCTATTGTACTGGGCCATTTTAAGCCTCGGGCCTATCCTGCTGGGGGCCGGGCTCGCCGCCAGTACCTTCCTACTCTCGCAAAAATTATTTTTAGGTGGAGAGGAGGGCATTGGCATGATGGCGGTCGTGCTGCGAGTACTGCCTTTTATTTTCACCAGTATCGTTTTTACCCTGCTATTTATCGCCGTGCCCAATTGCTATGTGCCCCTGCGCCATGGCATCGAAGGGGGGGTGGTGACCTCCATCGCCTTTGAAATCATGAAATACCTGTTCGGGGCCATTGTCGCGCGTAGTTCGGTACAGGCGATATATGGTGCCTTTGCTTTTGTGCCCTTGTTTCTGTTGTGGATTTATATGATGTGGATGCTGGTGCTGGCGGGGTGTGTGCTGGTGCGCACCCTGTCGGTATATCGAGCAGCGACCCAGGGGCACAGACACTCCGATTTAGTGGCGATCCTGATTGTCCTCTGGCAAATGTTTAAAAGGGGGCGGTGTGGCAAACCCCTGCGTGAGCGGGATATCTCTTTATTGGGAATAAAATTTGGCCAGTGGCGGCGACTGCGTGATGTCTTACAGGGGCACCGGGTGATCGCCCAGACCGACGGGAATGATTATGTCTTACTGCGGGATCTGAACGCGGTATCACTGATGGAGCTGACCGGTTGGTTGAGCCCCCAGTGGATTCCCAGCGGTAACCCGGGCAATTTAAAAGGGTTTGAATGGTACAGCGAGGTGGAGAGTCGCTTTGCCAATACCCGTGGTTCCGCCAGAGAGCAGCTTGATATTACGATTGGATCGCTCTTTAGCGACGCTCTGGAAAAAGAGGAGGCCGAAAGCCGCGGGGCGGGGCAAGAGGCGGGAACTTCAAAAAATATGGAAAATGAAATTGTTGAAGCGGAGGGGGAAGACGATGCTGCAGTTGCTGATAAGAAAAAGAATGAAGAAGGTACTGGGGGCAATCTCTCTGTCCTTGGCAAGCGCAATCAGCGGCTGTGACAACGAAAGCCGTTTGCATACCACCGGTGGCGAACCGGTTAATACTGAGGGAAAAACAATATTGGTTAACTACTGGGCCGAGTGGTGTAAGCCCTGTCGTGAAGAAGTGCCTGTGCTCAATGAATTGGCACAGACCAATAGCGACATCGTCGTGTTGGGGGTTAACTTTGATGGTTTGCCATCCCCCGCAGCTATCGAACAGGCGCAGAAGCTGGGTATAGAATTTCCCCTGTTGACCGAAGAGCCCGAAGGACGCTGGGGCCAACCCTGGCCAGAGGTGCTGCCTACTACCTTCATAATTGGCCGGGATGGCCGCTGGCAAAAAACACTGGTGGGGCCTCAGACCGCAGAGGATCTTAGAGCGGCCCTACAGTAAGGGCGCTTTTAAATAATAATTTAAAAAAACAAATCAATATAACTATAAACAAAGTATCTATAACCAAGGTAACTATAGGGCACTAGCCTATCGCTGATAGCATGCCGCCACTTTTTAGTTTGCCCAGGGTGGGATTTTCATACCATGCATATCGGCGCTTTTGTTCTGCTTTTTGGCTTCGTGGTTCTCTTGTTCGGATTGCATCGTTGGCAACGCGGCAGGGATACCCTGGCGCCGGGCGTATTTGTCGGGTTGCTTCTAGGCGTGGTTTTTGGGGCGTTATTGCAATTAGCGCGCAGTTGGGGGAATACCACTGATGAGGTTCTGCCCTGGATCGAAATGCTGGGCGAGAGCTACGTAAATCTGCTGTATATGCTGGTGATGCCACTGGTGCTTACTTCTATTCTGGTGGCCGTGGTAAAAGTGAGTGACACTCAGGCGCTGGGTAAGATCAGTGTGTCTGTATTGGGTGTATTACTCGGGACAACAGCAATTGCCGCCCTGATCGGTGTTTTTATGGCCGATTTGTTTGGGCTCTCAGCCGCGGGGCTGGTCGAGGGCTCCCGCGAAGCAGCGCGGGTGGAAGTGCTTAATGAGCGCATCGGGCGAGTCAGTGATCTCTCAATTCCTGAAATAATTACCTCCTTTATTCCGCGCAATATTTTCCTGGATTTGACTGGAGCCCGCTCCACCTCTGTGATTTCGGTGGTTATTTTTGCGGTGTTACTGGGGCTGGCGGCCCTGGCTGTGCGGCGTGAATTTCCCAAGGAGGGTGCTGCGATTGAGCGGTTTGTACATGTCGCTCAAGTCTGGATTATGAAGCTGGTGCGCCTGGTGATGGCCTTCACGCCCTACGGTGTGATGGCACTGGTTGCGGGGTTAATTGCTAAATCCAGTTGGGCAGACATTGCTAACCTGTTCGGTTTTGTCGTGGCCTCTTTCTGTGCGATTGGCCTGATGTTTTTAGTGCATGGTCTTTTACTGCTAGTGAATGGCGTGAATCCGCTGCATTACTTCATTAAAGTCTGGCCCGTGTTGGTATTTGCCTTTAGTTCCCGCTCCAGCGCGGCCACTATCCCCCTCAATGTGGAAACACAGGTGGATGAGCTGCGTAATTCACCAGCCATCGCCAACTTTTCCGCATCCTTCGGTGCCACCATCGGTCAAAATGGCTGCGCGGGAATCTATCCTGCAATGCTCGCCACGATGGTAGCGGTGCCTTTGGGGATCAACGTGTGGGACCCCATGTGGTTAGGCACTCTGCTGGCTGTGGTAGTCATCAGTTCTTTTGGTATTGCCGGCGTGGGTGGTGGGGCAACTTTTGCCGCACTGGTGGTGCTACCGGCAATGGGACTACCGGTTACCATCGCGGCCCTGTTAATTTCTGTAGAGCCGCTGATCGATATGGCGCGTACCGCGCTCAATGTAAACGGCGCTATGACCGCGGGAACCCTGACCCAGCGTTGGCTCGGGGATGAAATGCCCGGTCCCGAGATCGTAGAGGGATAACCAGTAGAGAGATTAGTAAGAGTTGTCGGCCGGTGGAAAAAATTTGAAAAAAATAAATGAATCCTGTCAACCGCTGGCCCAACAGAGCGTTTTAATCAGTGCAATTTAAATCTTATTGGATCTCCTCGAATGGAACCGAGGCGATTTATGAAGGAGCAATTTATGAAAAAGCTGATTGGACTCTCACTACTGACTATTGGCCTGGCTTTTCCTTATTCACTTTATGCACAGAGCGATGAGAGCGAGCGGCACGATCACGGTGATCATGTCGAGGATCGTCTAGATCAGAAGGGCGATCGTATAGAGTCGAGATTGGATCAAAAGGGAGACCGCATTGAGGAGCGCCTCGATAACAAGGGTGATCGTATCAATGAGCGTCTCGACCAGAGATCTGAACAGGCGGCTGCCAATGGCAATGACAAGCTGGCCGAGCGACTGGACCGCAAAGGGGATCGCATCGATAACCGCCTCGACCAAAAAGGGGAACGTGTCAACGAAAGGCTGGATAACAAGGGCGTAAAAATTAATGATCGACTGGACAAAAAGGGAGAGCGTGTAGATCGCCATATGGACCGGCGCGCTAAAACCCGCAAGCGCAAAGAGGGCTGACCTTGCGAACTGGTTATTCAGATAAAACTAAGAGTGCGAGTGGAGTCTTTTAGGTGGGCTCCATAAACCATAAAAAGAATCTGGAAGAGCATTCCGTGCGCAAGGACTTCAGCCGGCTTCTATGAATCAGTTCCTGGCCCAGGTGGAGAAGCGGGCCTTTACCATGGCGAATTACGCCGTAGGCAATCGGGATGATGCGCTGGATATTGTGCAGGATTCCATGTTGGCGCTGGTCAGGAAATACAGTGGTCGCGATCGCAGCGAATGGCGACCGCTGTTTTTTACCATTCTCAACAATCGAATTACCGATTGGCATAGGCGCAACAATAAGTTATCCCGCTGGCAGTTGTTACGAGAAAAACTACCTGCAAATACCGATGAAACAGACCCAGCTCCGTTGGAGTGGGTCGATAGTTACAATCCCACCCCAGATAAGGCTTTGGCTGGTGAGCGCCTGCTGGAAGCTATCGACAGCGCTGTAACCAGGTTGCCTTTGCGCCAACAGCAGGCCTTCCTGCTGCGTTGTGTCGAGGAGTTCGATGTTGCCGAAACTGCCCGCGCAATGTCATGCAGCCAGGGCAGCGTCAAGACCCATTTATCAAGAGCCATGCGCAGTTTGCGTACCCATCTAAAGGCATATGAACTAGAGGCATTCGAACTAGAGGCAGTCCAATGAATCGACAGCAAGAAGATTTAGCGGCGCAGAGTGGTGCATTACAGAGAGCCGCTCGGGATGCGGTTGCACGCCGGGATAGCAAAATCGATGCGGACACCCTGGTGCAGCTTGCCAGTGCCAGACAGCGCGCATTGGCACACAAGAAAACGTATTATCTAGACTGGACTGGCTGGGTCGGATTCACTGGCGCCTGTGCAACATTATTGTTACTGCTGCTCTGGCCGGCGCCCAATGAACAGGCCACCACCGAGTTACTGAGCGCTTCTGATTGGCTTTTGTATGAAGAAATGGATGTTGAGATGGTTGAGGATATGGAGTTCTACCAGTGGTTGGCGGAAGAATTGAATGGGCACTCCTCTTAATGATGGGAGCGGTCTTTTCCTCAAGAGAAAAGCCGGTAGGGGTCTCTGTCTCATTCTGCTCTTATGCGGTGCCCCGCTACCAGCGGAAGAGCTGGAGCCCCTGGATGAGGACTTCCTGATGTTTGTCGGGGAATGGGCGGACGAGCAGGGAGATATACAGGCATCAGAAGCAATGGAGATGTTGTTACCCAAGCTGGAGAGTGAGGCGGTAACAGATCGGCATGGTGCTGGAGATAGAGAAACCCGCGAGGAGCTGCGCGATGAGTGACCGAAGGCATTTGCTGTGTGGCTGGTTGGCCGTGGTGTATCTGTCTCTCTTCGCAGGCGTGTCTTTGGCTCAAGAGTGGCAAAGCCTCAGTGACAGCGAACGGCAGCTGCTGCACAACTTTGAGGATCGCTGGTCACAGCTGAGTGATGACCGCCGCGAGCAGCTGTTGCGAGGTGCCAGGCGCTGGAGCGAAATGAACCCCGAGCAGCGCCAAGAAGCGCGGCAGCAGTATCAGCGTTGGCAGGATATGCCCCGGGAGAGGCGTGCCCAATTGCGGGATTCCTATCGCCGTTTTATGGATTTGCCCGAGGAGGAGCGACAGCGTATCCGGGAGGCGCGTAAGCGCTTTCGACAGATGACGCCACAGCAGCGCAGGGAGCTGCGGGAAAAGTGGAAGCAGGATAAGCGCGATAGGGCCGACAAGCGGGAGAGGCGGAGCCGCCGGGAGGGCCGGAGTCATCGGGAAGGACAGCGCAGGGAGCGAAGAGAGCATCGGCGGAGGCGTGAAAGCGAAGATCGGGCCTGATATTTTTCGCCAGCTCAGGTGTAATTCAGCGTCTATTCAGATCGATTTGACTAATCTGGCCCCCGTTGATGAATAACGGGAGATCGATTGTGCAACTCTTCAAGCAGTTTATCGCCGGCGCGGCAGTCGCCGCGCTGGTGGCCTTGAGTGCTACCGCCAAAGCGGGCCCTCGGGGCTATTCAGACCCCTATGGTGCGGACAGCTACGATTTTGCCCGTGTCACCGAGGTTACCCCCGTTTACACCGATGTCGAGGTGCGGACCCCACGTACCTACTGTCGGGATGAGCAGGTAGCTTACCGCGAGCCGGCCTCCCCGGCGGGTACCCTGGTCGGTGGGCTGATCGGCGCCGCTGTTGGTAACAGCCTGGGACGTGGTGGTCATCACGGTCGTTATCATCACCACCATGGCGGCCAGCGGGCCGGGGCCACTGTCGCGGGGGCTCTGGTAGGTGCCTTGGTTGGCAACCAGATCAGTCGTTCCAACGCTCCGACCTATTACGCCACAGAATCCCGTTGCCAGGTTGTCGACGAGTTCAGCTCACAGCGAGAATTAGTCGGATACGATGTGCGCTATCGGTATAATGGTCAGGTTTATCTGACTCGTACAGATTACCATCCGGGCGATAGAATCCGGGTTCGTGTCGCAGTCTCGCCGGCGCCATAAGTCGGCGGGAGGCGGTCGAAGATAGTTGAAGGTGGAAAACCAGGACATCCACAGGAGCCGCACCGTGAAATCGAGCCGCACTTTTAAACGGCATTTTCTTCTCCTAATCGCTCTGCTTCCGAGCCTTTGTGCCGCCTCCTGGCAGGGAGGGCCGGCGCCGCAGAGGGAAAACTACCGGCATGAATTCCGCTGGGTGCAGGACTCGGGTATTTCCCGGGAGAAGGCCGCTTCGCTGGTGAAGCGGCGCTACGGCGGCAAAATATTGTCGGTCTCTGAAACCCGCAAGCAGGGCCAGGTGGTCTACCGGGTAAAGGGGCTTTCCGATAAAAGTCAGGTCTATGTAGTTTTTGTGGACAAAAAGAGCGGCAGGATCTCCCGTTAATTCCCCGCTACCACAGACACGCAGTACAAGGGAAAGAATATGCGCGCACTATTAGTCGAAGATGAAGTTTTACTGCGCCAGCAGCTGGCGGAGTCACTGCGCGGTGCAGGCTATACCGTCGATGAGGCGCCGGATGGAGAGGAAGCGCTCTATTTGGGGCGGGAATACCCTTACGATATTGCAGTTATGGATCTGGGGTTGCCAAAAATAGATGGTATCCAGGTGATTCAGACCCTGCGCGGCGAAGACAAGCACTTTCCTATTCTGATTCTCACCGCCCGTGGCCACTGGCAGGAGCGCGTGGCCGGATTGGAGGCCGGTGGAGACGACTACCTGGTAAAACCATTTCACACTGAGGAATTGCTGGCGCGCCTGAATGCGTTGGTGCGCCGCTCTGCCGGGTTCTCTTCCCCTACGATCAAAGCGGGCCCGATACTGTTGGACACCAGTTCCCAACGGGTCACCGTCAACGATACCGAATTAGAGCTGACCTCCTTTGAGTACAAGGTGCTCGAGTACCTGATGCTGCACCCCGATGAGGTGGTCTCCAAAACCACCCTAACCGAACATATCTATGAGCAGGACTGCGATCGCGACAGCAATGTAATTGAGGTATTTATTGGTCGTCTGCGTAAGAAGTTTGATGCGGCGGCTCAGCTAAAGCCCATTGAAACCCTGCGCGGCCGGGGTTATCGCTTTATCGCTCCCCGCTAATCTCGACTGTAATGCACCTGTTTTCCTTCTGGCTGAACTCCCTTAAAGGCCGCTTGGCACTGGTAACCAGTCTGGTGCTGGTGGCTTTTATGCTGCTGATTTCCGGAGTGTTGGAGCACGCTTACCGCACTTCTCTGAACGAGGCCAAACAGCGCGAGCTGCAGTTGTATATCTATACCCTGTTGGCGCTGGCAGAACCGGAGGGTGAAAGCCTAGCGTTGCCCCCTGAACTGCCCGAGCAGCGCTTTAATCAGCCGGACTCGGGTTTGATTGGCGCGGTTTTGGATGGCGAGGGCCGGGTTATCTGGCGCTCTGAATCGGCCCTGGCAATGCCTGAAATGGAGTTTTCCCCTCTACCGCAAGGGCAACAGTCCTATATGCGGATCTCCCTCCCCGGTGGCGATGCCAACTACAGCAGCTTTCGCCAGGGGGTGGCCTGGGGCCTCGATAACGAGAACCCTTTTACCTTTGTGGTAATGGAAGATGCGGCACCGTTGCAGGCTCAGGTAGGGCAGTTTCGCTCAACCATCTGGAATTGGCTTGGCGTAGCGGCGCTGTTACTGATTCTGGCCCAGTGGCTGGTGTTGCGCTGGGGCTTTGCACCTCTGCGCGCACTGGCGCAGGCCCTGCGGGATATGCAGCAGGGTGGCAGCGATCACCTCGAGGGGAATTTCCCGCTGGAATTGCGTCCGCTCACCGACAACCTGAACTTGCTGATCGAAAATGAGCGGCGCCAGCGCGAGAAGACCCGCCACACCTTGGCGGATCTGGCCCACAGCTTGAAAACGCCATTGGCGGTGCTCAAGGGGTTGAGCCTGGAGAAGGACCCAGGGGCCGCTGGTAAAACTCTGACTGATCAGGTCCAGCGTATGGACAGCATTATCAGCTACCAATTACAGCGCGCGGTTGCCAGTTCGCCCAAGTCTATCTTGCGAGGCATACCGGTGGCGCCACTCCTTGAAAAAATCCTGGATGCCCTGGAGAAGGTCTATCGCAGCAAGCCCTGTGAAGTTCACAGAGATTGCAACGAGGATGCCCTCTTCTATGGAGATGAGGGAGATCTCATGGAGCTGCTCGGCAATCTACTCGACAATGCCTATAAATACGGTGCTGGCAAGGTGCATGTCACTATTGAGAATCCCGAGGAGGGACGCAAGCTCTCAATTCGTGTTGCCGATAATGGGCCCGGTCTAGACAGGGATAAATGGCGCGAAGTCACCCAGCGCGGTGTGCGTGCCGATCAGCAACAGCCAGGCCAGGGTATTGGCCTGGCTGTTGTGGTGGATATAGTCGAGAGCTACCAGGGGCAAATCAGCGCTGAACCCCTGCCCCAGGGGGGCACGGAAATTACCGTGTTGCTGTAATTTCCATTGGCCAACCTAATTGCTACTGGCTAGAACCAGTCTTCTTGCATATCGAACGGTAGATTGTTGCCATTTTGCAGCAGGGTGATCTGCGGCTGGACATTGGGTAGCTCCCATTCGAAATAAAAGCGGGCGGTGTGTAACTTGCCACGGTAGAAGTTGGCATCTTCCGTGCTGGCAGATGCCTCCAGGGCATTCGTCGCAACAATCGCCTGGCGCAGCCAGATCCAGGCCACCAGGATACAGCCGAAAACATCCAGGTAGAGCGTGGCATTACTGAGGCCTCGATCGATGTCCTCCTGTAACTGTGCAAACAGGGCCATGCCGGTTTCGTCGAGTTTTTGCAGGGATTCCTCCAGGTCATCGGCCATGCTAACCAGACTCTCCTTATCACGAGCCTCGTTAACGGTATTGCGAATCTCTGTCTGCATCAGCTGGTAGGCCTGGAAATTTTTGCCGGGCACTTTACGCGCGAGTAGGTCGAGGGCGTGGATACCCTCGGTGCCCTCGTGGATGGCATTCAGGCGGTTATCCCGATACAGCTGCTCCAGGGGAAATTCACGAATATAACCGGCACCACCGAGCACCTGGATAGCCAGTTCATTGGCTTTCAGACAGTATTTTGAGGGCCAGGATTTCACCACTGGGGTGATCAGGTCCAGCAGGGTGGCTGCGAACTGCCGTTGCTCCTCTGTGTGTGCACTGTGTTGGTCTTCGTAGAGGGAAGTGGCATACATACTTAAACCCAGGCCGCCCTCGGCATAGGCTTTTTGCATCAGCAGCATCCGGCGTATATCGGCGTGCTGGATAATGGGTATCTGCTTGGAATTGGCGTCGTGCTTGGAGGGCAGGCGTCCCTGAGGACGCTCTTTGGCGTACTGCAGAGAGTGGATATAACCCTGGTAGCCCAGCACCGAGGCGCCGGCGCCGACACTGATTCGAGCCTCATTCATCATCTGGAACATATATTTGAGCCCCTGGTGTGGCTCGCCAATCAGGTAGCCCACCGCACCCTGATTTTCACCGAAGCTCAGTACCGTAGAGGTCGTGTTGCGAAACCCCATTTTATGCAGCAATCCGGCCAGCTTGACATCGTTGTGCTCAGTAACTTGGCCATTTTCGTCGAGGAGGAGCTTAGGGACTAAAAATAAGGATATTCCTTTGACTCCGGCGGGGGCGCCTTTGATTTTTGCCAATACCAGGTGAACGATATTTTCGGTCAGCGACTGATCTCCGCCGGAGATATACATCTTCTGCCCACGAATGCGATAGCTGCCGTCTTCAGCAGGCTCGGCACTGGTGCGGATATCGGCGAGGGCTGAACCCTGGTCTGGCTCGGTCAACGCCATGGTGCCGGCAAAGCGACCATCCAGCATTTGCGGTAAAAATTGTGCCTTGAGGCTGTCACTGGCAAAAGAACGCAACAGGTTGGCGGCGGCGATAGTCAAAAATGGGTAGCAGGCACTGGCAATATTGGCGGCACTCATGTAGCCGAGTGCGGTGCGCATTATGGTTTTGGGCAACTGCATGCCGCCCTCTTCAAAGTCGCAGTGACCCGCGAGAAAACCTGCCTCTGCGAAGGCATCCCAGGATTGCTTGGTTTCTGCAATCATCTGTATTTTTTCGCCATCGAAACTGGGTTCATTGGCGTCGCCTTTGGCATTGTGATTGGCGAAAAATTTTTCAGCAATAGTGCGTGCGGTTTTCAGGGTTGCATCAAAAATCTCCCGGGAGTGTTCCTTATAGCGTGGACGCTGCAGCAGTTCTTCGGTATTGAGAAATTCATAGAGATAAAATTCAGTATTGCGTTCGTTGAGCAATGGAGAAGACATGCCTACCTCATTATTTTTATTGAGTTACAAAATTTATTATCCCGGCAAAGAAAAATCCAGACCAATCACGTTGTTATGGGTGGATGATTGGTACAAGTTCTTATTAAGTAAATTTATGGGATCGTGCTCGCCGCTGGATTAATCGGATAGTAAAAGCTTAGGCCCAAAATCGGGCAATGACTTTTTGTGTGAATGCACTTGGCGATATGGTGGGAGAGGGTATCAACTGGGCGCGGAGTCAGTCGCTATCAATCCCGCCAAGTGTGCAATTGACGATGAACTTGGCACCTAATCAGCGACACTTTGGTAAGCTGGCGTCGGTCCCTTGGTAGGGCGTGGGACTACTTTTTGCCAGAGGTCGCGGGCAAGCTCTGCGTGATCTTTTTTACAACCTTCGGCTATCCAGGCGGCCACGGCCTGCGCCACGTCCGGCCATTGGATTCGTTTCGGCACAGGCAGCTCTTTGAGCCAGGAATGAATATTTTTAGCGTTGATGGAGCTGACGATCCTCGCCAGGTTTAGCTGCTCTAGCGCTTTGGCATTGGCCTCCTGCTCGAACTGATAGGCTAGCGGCCGGCTCAGTATGGGCTTGCCCTGAGCTAGGGTCTCAGCGAGTAATTCAAAGCCACTATTACAGATTACCGCCTGGGCATTGACCAGGTCCCGCTGAAATCCTTCCGTTGAAGGCGCTTTTATCTGGATATTGTCTGCGGTGGGCAGATTTACCGGAACACCGTAAACAATAAACTGCCGTTGTACCTTCGACAATTCCTCCAACATAGGAATAGGGTGCTCAAACGGTAAGTAGACAAGGACATAATCATTCGCACTGTTATCTGGTTTTGGTTGTACGGGGACTATGGGCGGCAGTATGGGGTTGCCAAAGTGATGCCAGTGCAGCCCCAGGCTTTTTTCTGTGGGCGCAAATGTGCGCAGAACTGTGTGAAAAAGCCAGTTAAATCTGGGCATTGGGATCGAATATAAAAAAGCGTACTGGTGGCCAATACCCACACTGGGCTTCTTGCGGATTTTGGCCGCCCAAGCGGTGACTGGTTCGTAGTCGCTGATAATCAGGTCGAAGTCGTTAACTGGTAGTTCTCGGATATCCTGGATTAACCGACGTAATTTTACCTGCGCAATAGTGGCAAAGCTCCTGAGGCGCCCCTCGCTGTGGACAATGGTCATTCCCTCGCGCCACCAATAGTCGCCAAATAACTCCATCTCAAACAGGTTTTCCTTTGGGCGCCCGGAAAACAACCATTGAATCTCAAGTTGTGGGTATTGGTTTAATGCTTTGGCCAGTGTGCGTGATCGGGCAATATGTCCATTGCCGGTTGCCTGCACACCATAAAGAATTTTCATAAAAGGGTGGCGCTCGTCGCCAGTGCCACACAAGTACCGAGCATGGCGCCTGCAAAAACATCCGAAGGGAAGTGTACACCCAGGCTCACGCGGGCAGCGCCCACTCCAGTAGCCCAGATGTATCCAAGTCCCCATAAGGGACTCACCTGCTGGGTCATAAATGTAATAAAAAGGAAGGCTGCGGAGGTATGTCCCGAGGGTAGGCTGAAGCGGTCATGGGCGATAATAATCGGCTGCATACCCGGTATAGCTTGGGGTGGACGCCTGCGCCGCGTTGTATTTTTAATGGCCCAATAGAGAGAGCGCTCCACCGCCAATCCAGAGCAGGCGGCAATAAAAAGCTGAGTGGCTGCATTGGAAATTATGTAGCTGAAGAGTACGGCGACAGTGAGCCAGCCATCCCCGGACTTAGATAGCCACAAGTATCGTCTGCGTGAAGTGGGACGTGACGCCCGCTCCGTGAGATACAGGACCAGGGACACATCGATACTCTTCAGGTTCATGGATAAGTCTCGCATGCGGCCAACTTAAGAATTGATTATTGCACGGAGTTGACCAAATGATGTCGCAATAATGAAATCTCAAAATAGATAATAATTACGTCGTTCAGCTGCTTGTTTTTAGTTTTGGCAGAAAAATGAACTTGTTGGGGGTTGCAAGATGGGACGGGGCAGGATTGGTTGGAGTGGCAGTTGAAGACAAAGTGTGAGATTGCGCAAGGAGCGACCGCTCTTAGCTCCTTGCATCGAAGAAAGCCGCAGAAAATAGCAGCTTTCACTAATAGAATTTTTTAGAAATAGAAGGTGTCGAAATAGGAGATATCTGTGACAGAGGTTAGGCGATCTTAATTTCGATTTCCCCGGAGCCAGGCAATTTTTCTATCAGCTCATGGCCACAGAGTTTTGAGGGGGTGAAATATCCACCCTCGCCCCGATAGTCGAGCAGATATTGCATGATTGCCAGAGAGCCTGACACGGTGACATCGTAGCCATTGGCTGTCGTGACCCGGCCCACTTTGCGCTCTCCGCGGCGGTCATTGCGTACCTCTCCCCAGACCCAGGTCTTTTGGCCTGCCCGACGCTCTTCACTGGGCCCTTGAACAGACTTGCTAACTTTTCCTTTCAACCAGCTCTGTACCCAGTTGGTGCGCAGCAGCCATCGAAATCCATTCAGACGTTTTAACCTTTTTGCCCTTGTGGGACTCATGGGAATATACGCTTCGATGTTCTGGATGCCAGTTGAATGGTAGGCCGTGGAAATATCTCCCCAGGGAATCGCGACAGCAAATTTTTCGCCCCGACCAAAATCTATGTGGCGGGTTAGCTGCCCATGGCCAATGGTTTCAATATTGCTATTGCGCCGAATGGCTCCCCCCATTCCCAGGCTTTCGATAGAAGTCTTGGCCGTGCCGGGGCTCAAGCTCGATTCGGAGTCAAACCCCAGTGCTAAGTGAGTGGCCGAAGGCATGGCTTTGTGCAGTGCGGCTGCCAGGCAGTCGGTGGGAATAACATCGAAGCCCGCTCCTGGGCAGAGCACTACCCCGGTAGCTTTTGCTTCAGCATCCAACTTGTAGGCGGCCTCATAGACGGAAATTTCGCCGGTGATGTCCTGATAGTGGGTGCGGCTGTTAAGGCAGGCCCTCATCATGGGTGCGGCGGTTGCGGAGAATGGGCCGGCGCAGTGAATGACCAAATAGACGTCTCGTAAGCTGCGTTCCAGCACTTCCGTATTCTCCAGGTTGATGGCCATAGCCGGGAGATCCAGAGCATCTGCCAGGGGTTGTAATTTATGCGCATTGCGGCCGGCTAGGATGGGACGAAAACCCTGCGCTACAGCCTGACGGGCAATCAATTCGCCCGTGTAGCCGTAGGCGCCATAGATCATAATATTTTTGTTGTTCACCGGTGGTCCTTGTGGGTTCTAAAGCAGATTGCCCGAGCGGGCCTTGCCTGTTTATCAGGCGTTATATTGTATTAACTTGCATTTGTTTCGGTCTGGTGGGGAAAGGTTATCCCCGAGAGGTGAAATGGCGCAAGATAGGGTTTGATGCTTGGTAGGGATTGTTATTCAGGCTTATTTTTTTGACCTATGACCTATGACCTATGACCTATGACCTATGATCTATGATCTATGATCTATGATCTATGATCTATGACCTATGACCTATGACCTATGACCTATGACCTATGACCTATGACCTATGATCTATGACCTATGACGCCTTTCTAGGGCTCCTTTTTTATGTAGCTGTTATCCATCATTTCGAAGGCTTTTTCTAGCTGGAAGCGGCGAAAGGTCTTCCCATTCTCGGAGAGCGTTTCGTTGAACATGTTGTATGGTCTAGCCGAAACAATACAGTTTCCATAGAGCGCGCGATAAATCACCAATAGCTCTTCTGTCTCGCTGTGAATGGCTGTGTACAGGACTTCGTAAAGATTCCCTTTGTAGTGGCGGTAAAGGCCGGGCTTCATCAATAAATACCAAGTTAACTCAAATGGTGAGGTGACAGCTGCAGCTGCTCGATACGACGGCCATGGAGAACTGCCACACCGGAATAGCGGTGCTCTCCAGTGGAGGTGAATTCAAATTCATAGCTGCGTTGCAGGCTGATGTGGCCCCGCCGGTCACGCTTCAAGCGAGTGCGTGCCAACACCACGGTATCGTCGAGAAGCTGTACGCCCAATTGTTTACAGTGATTGGCTGCCGCGCGTCTCACTTGCTCTTTTGCCGCCATATTGGCCCAGATATACCAAGCCACAGCAGCCAATAACAGGAACCAGAGAAGATCGTCAGGTGAGTAGTACATTGTTCTACAGTTGCTATGATCGCGAAGCGCAAGAATAACACCGAAGGAGCAGCGATGTCTGGCACCATAATGATCACCGGCTGTAATCGTGGCATTGGACTTGAACTGACCACACAGTTTGCCCGAGATGGATGGAATGTGTTGGCCTGTTGCAGGAATCTAGAGAAGGCCACCGAGCTCAAATCACTGCAAGCTAAATACCCCCAAATACAGCCCATTGAGCTGGATGTCACCGACTACGAGCAAATGATTTCTCTTGGTAAGGCCTTGGAAGGAGAGCCTATCGATATCCTGTTCAACAATGCGGGATATTACGGCCCAAAAGGCATGGCATTTGGCAAAGTGGACCGCAACGAGTGGCGCAGGGTACTGGAGTCCAACACGATCGCGCCCTATATGATGGCGGAGACCTTTTGCGATAACGTGGCGGCCAGCGATCATAAATTGATCGCCATGATGAGCAGCAAGGTGGGCAGTATCGCCGACAATCGCTCGGGGGGTGGCTATGTCTATCGAAGTTCCAAAACAGCCCTCAATCAGGTTGTAAAAAGCCTGTCAATTGATCTTCAAGACCGGGGAATCACCGTGATTGCCCTGCATCCGGGTTGGGTTAAAACCGCAATGGGCGGTCCTGGTGCTCTGATTTCAGCGGAGCAAAGTGTCACGGCCCTGAGAGAAATCCTCCTTCATGCGGGTCAGGACAAGAGTGGCCGGTTTTATAATTACGATGGCAGTGAAATCCCCTGGTAGCCTCTCTTTACCTCAGTCAACCACTGCTGATGACACATCGATGAATAACTGCCGCTCTAGGCGCAGATATCCCTGAATTCGCTCGCCTGCAGCATGCTTTGCAAGATTGGGCAAGGATGCGGAAGAAGTCTGCTACCCCGTGATTTAAAAGACGCGAGAAAATGCGCTTATTGGAGGGGTGACCATAGCTCCTAACGCTTTTAGTGAGCCAACTTTCGCGTGGCGCAAAAGCAATTAGGCAAGGAGCTGCCGGTTCCCATTGAGTGCAGTTAAGAGAGTATGAAATCAATGAGCAGCGTAACTGAAAGCCTCAGGAACAGTAATGGGCCATCTCAGGAGCGTCTTTTTACTGGTTTGCGTATCTTGCTGAGCGGCTCCCTAGCGATTATTGCGGCCAACCTTACTGGTGTACCCACCTGGGTGGCAGCTTTGGGCTCTGTTACCTATTTTGCCAGAGGCGGTAACTTACGTGCCGGCAGCTATAACCTGGCTTGTGCGGTTACAGGGCTGGGGCTCGGTTTGGTTGCCACTGTGGCAACGACAGGCTGGCAATTAGAGCAGTCCTGGT
Source organism: Microbulbifer sp. ABH2_005 (assembly GCF_056160005.1). Taxonomy (NCBI): domain Bacteria; kingdom Pseudomonadati; phylum Pseudomonadota; class Gammaproteobacteria; order Cellvibrionales; family Microbulbiferaceae; genus Microbulbifer; species Microbulbifer sp. ABH2_005. The sequence continues at coordinate 1,146,407 of NZ_JBSWWI010000001.1, forward strand.
TGGCTCTTCCAATGGCCTTATTACTGGCGGCTATAGGAGCTTGGGCGATGGGGCTGCTCACCGGAGTTGGCAACATTATCAGCTACGCAGTGGGTATCTTAATTGCCTTTACAGCTGAGCTGCCAGCTTCTCTCGATAGTTATTTCCTGCTGATTACAGCTACTGCGCTCGGTGCCATGGTAGCGGGCTTGGTCGATTATTTGTGGCCGGGTAGGCTTTTTATCTCCGGCTCGACAGCCAGTGAATAGTTGGTTATAGCTCGCGAATGTTTTAGGACTCAGACTCCATTTTAAAAGTTTGTAAAAGAGATTCCTTAGAGGTAACGGTGATGTTCAAGTGCATTCTATTTACAGGGGCTTTTGCTTTTATAACTGCACTGGCGTTTACCGGTCCTGAGGTCTCTGTAGCAGAAGTAGATTCAGAATTGGAATACCTTTTGTATTAGGACTAATTGATCTCTCAATGGTTTATCTGGTCAATCGGTAATAGCCTTAAGAATGCACATGGGGGTGCAACATGGAAGCGACATATTGGCATGATAAGTGGAAGAAAAATGATATAGGCTTTCATGAAGCCTCTGGAAACTCTTTGCTGTCTGAATTTTTTTCACAGCTTTGCCTGTCCAAAGGGGATAGAGTTTTTATTCCTCTCTGTGGCAAAACCCGTGATATCGGTTGGTTACTTTCCGAGGGCTATCGTGTTGCCGGGGCTGAATTGAGTGAAATGGCGGTACAACAGCTTTTTGAGGAGATGGAACTCACCCCCGAAATCGATCAGCTTGACAGCATTAAGCACTACAAGGCAAAAAATATTGATATTTTTGTCGGGGATATTTTTGATCTGAGTGAGGAATTACTGCAGGAAGTCGATGGCATTTATGATCGTGCTGCCCTGGTGGCGTTGCCGCAAGATATTCGCCCTGGATATACCCAGCACCTTATGGCCATTACAAAAGTGGCCCCTCAGTTATTAATTTCCTTTGAGTATGAGCAGTCTGAGTTAGCCGGTCCTCCTTTTTCTATCAGTTCCCAGGAAATTTTTGATCGCTACGATGAGGAATATCACGTAAAGATGTTGGCCTCCAGGGATGTACCCGGCGGCTTAAAAGGCCTCGTGCCTGCAAGAGAAGTGGCTTGGCTGCTCAGTAAACGCTAGCAACCCACAGCCTGGCAAAGCCTTAGTGATTGGTTAATCGAGTAATATTGGTAATTCCAGGGCCCCGGCAATGAGAGCTTCTTTTTTTTGCTTGGGCCATTTCTTGATAGCGATTTCCAACTTTAGCGCTGAGGACTTGTCTCGAGTTTTTACCTGGTATTCGAGTGTGAGAGGTCCTTTGCCGCGAAGGGCCTTGGCTGCCTTGGTACCGCCGTTACTGTGCTCGGCAAATCGCCGTTGAATATCTTTAGTGATTCCCGTGTAAAGCGTACCACTGGAAGTGCGGATTAAATAAACAAACCAGGATTCCATCAAAAATATTGCTCGCTTAGAGGGGTTTCCCTTCGGTTCGTTTTTAGTTAATACACTTTTTGTTAAAACCACTGTCTTGTCTAAAAGAGACTCTGCTGCTCACCGGCTAGAGGCGGTGGCTTAAATTGGCTGCTATCTAGTGATAGGCGCCGGTGATTTAACCCCAATTTCCTGATGGCGACAATAAACCGTTGGCGGAGTAACTGGGCGAAAACTCCTGTACCCGTTCGGCGCTGGGAAAAGTCACTTTGATAATCCCGCCCACCGCGGCTCTGTTGTACCAGGCTCATCACATGGTCGGCTCTTTGTGGGTAATGAAGCGCTAACCACTCGCGGAAAAGTGGTGCCACTTCATGGGGCAGTCGCAGGAGGATATAGGCCGCCCTCTCGGCACCTGAGTCCCGCCCGGCTTTTAAAATCGCCTCCAGTTCATAGTCGTTGAGTGCCGGAATCATTGGAGCGGCAAGTACGGCAGTTGGTATCCCAGCCTTGCTCAATTGTTCAATTGTGCGCAGGCGGGCAGAAGGTCCCGCGGTACGTGGCTCCAGTTTCCTTTTGAGATCCCTATCCAAGGTAGTCACACTAATTGCCACCTGGGCGAGGTTGTCCTGTGCCATTTCCGACAGGATAGGGAGGTCCCGTAAAATCAGCTGGCTCTTAGTGACAATGGTGACCGGTTGTCGAAACTGCTGCATAACTTCAAGCAGTGCCTGGGTTATACCCTTTTCCTTCTCCAGTGGTTGATAGGGGTCGGTATTTGCGCCCAGGGCTATGGGGCTGCATACATAGCTGGGCTTGCGTAGTGTCTGCTCCAACAATCTGGGCGCGTTCGCCTTAAAAAAGATCTTGCTTTCGAAGTCGAGCCCAGGGGAGAGATCCATATAGGCGTGAGCTGGTCTCGCGTAGCAATAGACACAGCCATGCTCACAGCCACGGTAAGGGTTGATAGACTGGGTAAAGGGGATATCAGGCGACTGATTGGTGGCGATAATCGACTTGGCCTTCTCTTCAATGGCGGTAGTCAGCAGCCGCTCAAGGGGCTCAGCCTCTGTTTGCCAACCATCGCTCTCCCGCGAACTGGTGTACTCGGCAAAACGACCAGTGATATTACTGGCGGCTCCGCGCCCTTTATGAAAGGGCTGTGGCTTGTCTGGTTCTATTTTTTTCATTGGAACTAGTGGACTGTATGTTTGTACAGTTTACGATTGCGATTTGGTACAAAGCAATGCTCAATCACATTTTATGATTATCTATCAGCGGCTACTCAGTCATTATTTTTAAGGAAGAGATCGACGAATGGCGCAGGTCAAACCTTTCAGTATTGATATACAGGAATCGCAATTGGCAGATATGCATCGGCGGATGAGGGAAGCCCGCTGGCCTGAGGCGCAAACCGTAGATGGTGGGGGCAAGGTGTCCCTCTGGATTACCTTAGGGATTTCTGCGACTACTGGTTAAATGAGTATGACTGGTTTGCCACCCAGCAGAGGCTGAATCAATATGACCAGTTCACCACGACTATTCACGATTTAGATATTCATTTCATCCATGTAAAGAGCAGCCATACCAGTGCCACGCCAATTGTGATCACTCATGGTTGGCCCAGCTCCTTTGTTGAATTTCTTAAAGTAATAGGGCCTCTGACGGAGCCAACCCAATTTGCTGGAAATGCCGAGGATGCCTTCCATGTGGTATGCCCATCTCTGCCCGGTTTCGCCTTCTCCGGTAAGCCGGCGAAAACGGGATGGGGAGTGCCCAGAATTGCCACAGCCTGGGATACGTTGATGAATCGACTGGGGTATCAATCCTACTTGGCCCAGGGAGGAGATTGGGGGCGGTCGGTGACTACTGAGATTGGCATTCAGAACCGGGGCGCCTGCAAAGCTATACATATCAACAATCCCAAAGAGGAGCCAACCGCTGAGGCCCTGATACAGCCCAGTGAGGAGGAGAAAGAGGCTCTGGCCGGAATACGATTTTTCAATCGGTGGGATTCAGGTTTTGCCAAGGAGCAGAGTACTCGCCCTCAAACATTGGCATATAGCCTTGCGGATTCGCCTATAGGTCAGGCTGCCTGGATATTGGAGAAATTCCATCTGTGGACCGATTGCCAGGGCACTTTGGAGAGCATTTTTACCAGAAATGAATTGTTGGACAATATCATGCTCTATTGGCTGACAAATACAGCGGCTTCGTCTTCTCGATTATACTGGGAAAGCTTCGATATCCCCTACGGTCCTGATCAGGATAAGGTAGTGCAATTGCCAACCGGGGTCAGTATTTACCCGGGAGAGATAGTGAGAATTCCCCGCTCATGGGCTGAAGGTCGCTATAACAATATTTGCTATTGGAATCACTTGAAGCGGGGAGGGCACTTTTCCGCTTTTGAACAGCCAAATCTCTACGTCGAGGAAATTAGAGCTTGGAAGAGAAGCCTATTATAGAGCTCAAAAGCCTCTTCTCACCTTCTCAAAGAACCTAATAATCCCCCAATGAGATATTTCCTTTAAAGTCCTCATTTGCAACCTCCTTGATAATAGCTTGACCCGCAAGAGTGCTCTCTCCACTAGAGGTGAGCGTTGGGCTTCCATAAAGTTCCCACCCATTGTTAAGCGCCTCGGTAACACGTAAACAGAAATTGGAATCATCTGGTCCGGTAAGCAATCGGTAAAGTTTCATAGGTAATGCTCTTTAGAGAGGTTGCTTGCATCCGAAAATATTTAAACAAGCAGAGTCTTTTAGCTAGGAAATCCTTGGTTCAGACTATTGGATGGCTACTGGGTATACTTTGAGTTTTAGTTAAAGGGTTGTATTTGGGGGGCATGGTTAACCCTGGTCGCTCATCATCCCAGATCATATTGACTATTTTCCATCCGTGGCCATCGCTGTAAAGTTGAATACTGTTAATCCCTCGCTTGATAAACTGAGTTTTTTCACTATCTCTCCAGGCTTCATAGGTACTGAATGCGTGGGCAATGTTGCCAAATGATTCGATAATATTGTGAGTTTCTACCTCATAAAAAGCTGCGTTTCCAACTAACCGCTGAAAGTTTTCAGGATAATCCTGAATGCTTAAAACCAGTGCCTGGGGATTGCCTTGACTGTCTATAGAGGTACGAATCACTTTGGCGTAGGGCGCAAATAGTTCCTGCTGTCTTTTCCAGTCACGAGTAAACCCTTCGGGGCCAGAGATAACTTGGTACAGCTGTGTAAGAATTGCTTGTATTTCACTGTTTGCCATTACTTTAAACGCCTTTTAATTAGCCTGTATGGATCGGTATTACCAATTAGCCTAGGTATTAGCTTTCACTAGCAAAGCATCGTGTATTATCTTTAGGTTCTGAGGGAAGCCATGATAGGATTTTCCAGCCTTCTGAAGTGTCTGCCAATGTATAAGTGCTGCACTGGTGATCCAATAGCAGCCCTTCTGAGGTGTAGCGTTTAAGTAATATCGTAGTAACTGACATGTTCCCACTCTGAAAATGTGTCTCAAAATTAACAATTTCTGAGTTCATATAGCCTTTCTTTGCCAGGGCACCGTGTATCTCAGAGAGTACCTTCTCCACTTCCTCAGAATCTTTCGGGGTGAGGATATGAGGGCCAAAAATAAAATGGGGAGATTCTGTGAAGAATCGAGAGGCTGTTCCTTTTATGTTATTCGAAGAGAATTCTTTAATGAATCCTGTAATATGCTCTTCTGTCGAGGTTTTCGCATAGACATGAAAGTTGGTACATATCAACAAAATTGCCAGTAAAATGAATTTTTTCAACTTGAAACCCTTGGTGTGAATTGCCCGGAGTCATCTTTAGAGCCGATAATGGCTTAAAGCTGGCCGATTGTGATTTTTTTGATTGACAGCCTCAATAGCGACTTACTTTGAAATAATAATTTAATTACTACTGTGGAGTAAACATGTCCTTGTTCCTGGCTATGTTTGGATTTTCATTGACCATGTCGATTACACCAGGCCCTGTCAATATGGTGATCGTTTCATCTGGAGTGCAACATGGTTTCGCTCGCACCATCCCATTTGTGTCGGGAGCAACAATCGGTTTTACACTACTACTTGCCGCAATTGGTTTTGGGTTTTACCAAATACTGGAGAGCTATCCACAGCTATTACACTACCTAGCCATAGCTGGATCGCTATACGTAATCTATATGGGGTATAAAATTGCCAGTGCCCCTGCTGAGGAAATAGCGATTGATGAAAGATCTCTGCCGCGTTTTCACGAGGGTTTTCTTCTGCAATGGCTAAATCCAAAAGCATGGATTGCTTGTGTATCCGGTGTTGCTTTGTTTTCCAGTCCTCACAGTCAGTTAAGCCTGGTTTACTTTGTGTTTGTTTACTTTTGGGTTTGTTATGCGTCGCTGACTCTATGGGCTTTTGCTGGAGATAAAATTCGACATCTGCTGGGCGGAACCTCTAGAATAAAACGGTTTAATCTGGTCATGGGTGGGCTGTTAATTTTATGTGCGGTATATTTACTGTATTCACATTTCTTACCTGGCCAGCAAGCCCTCTGACTGATTCAGTCTGGATATCCCCCTTTTGTTCGCGGAGATAGATGTTTTAAGGATCACGTCCCCAATTTTCTGGTGATTCTTGTCGAAAAAGAAAGGGGGGACAACTATCAGGAGGTGCGCCGTGTATCACCGTGCTTATTTTTTGTTATTTTATTGGGCGCTTCGGTTAGAAGGTCCGTTATTTGATCGGTTGCAAGATAGGTTGTATAGGCTATTTTTTGATAATGTTTATATCTTGCTAGACAAATAAGTTTTTATAATCTACAGCTATTGTTGATCTCCTACACCGCCGTGTAAATCCTCCTCGTTTCCTATACTAATCGGGTATCTATTTGCCATTACTGATTAGGGCTGTGGGAACCAAAATATGTTCGAAATTTACTACTGGGTACGGAGAAAGGATAGCTGGCGGCAATGACTGATTGGTCGACAGGTGTCATTCAGGTAGCCAGTTATATTGGTGTCTGTGGGCTTCCATATAGTGATGTTTTTCAGCCAGTCCTCTCTTGCCAACAACTATTGCACCCCCTAGCAGATTGTGTACAAACCACCACCCTTTTTAGTGAGCGCTCTGATTGTGAAGCAGTCTCGAAGTTGGTTTCATTATTTGATCAAGTCATACTTTTTTGAGAGTTATGCTGGAAGAAAGGCTGTTGGAGTGAAAATATCTTTAGCTCAATAGATTTAAATTCTTAGGCGGTAGTAATACCCGGGCGCAGGCTGGGAGTATTTGTGTGAACGAGGTAGTCACTATTGTAGGGCAGGCGCTCTTCCTGGCGGTAGTAGCTGTGGTGGGGTTGGGTTTTTCTAGAATTCTAAAAATTGACAACACTTTGGGTTGTCTCTTGGCAGGTGTTCTGGCGGCCTTTTTATTGCCGGTGATTGATTATGATACTGGGCTTAGGGCAACCAGTTTAAGGGAGCTGGTTTTCTTTGTAATTCTTCCAGTCTTAATTTTTGAATCTGCTTGGCAGTTGGACCCACGGGTCTTAAAGCGTTGGATTGGTCCGATTCTATTATTCTCAACTTTGGGTTTGATCATTTGTGCTTTCTTGATTGCTGCAATTACTTACTATGGTATTGGTCACCCAGAGGGCTTTCCCTGGATAGCAGCCCTGTTGACCGGTTCAATTCTGGCAGCGACTGACCCAATATCGGTAGTGAGCAAACTTCGTCAGGAAAAAACAGGGGAAGATTTACTTGCCCTTGTTGAGGGGGAAAGCTTATTTAATGATGCCGCGGCGGTGGTGCTCTACTCTTTAGTGCTTGGCCTGGCTACCTATTCCATTGTGCAATCCACTAGTGCTGGAGCTGAAGCTCCGTCATTAAGTGTTGGTTCAGTCACCTTATATTTCTGCATGATATTCTTTGGCGGAATTATTGTAGGTTTAATTTTAGGCCTGCTAACCACCTTGGTTATTTTGTTTCTGCGAACACCTAGTGCGGCATTAATGACTCTGGTGATTGTCGCTTTTGGTAGTTTTTACCTGGCTGAGAATATTCTGCATGTATCCGGTATTATTTCTGTAATGACCTGTGCCATAGTGGCGCGAGCCTGCCTGCGAAAACAGAGAAAAACTTATTTGGTTGATGCTGAGCCAACCTGGGAGTGGCTTGGGTTGCTGTTTACCTCTATTATCTTTGTGATTATGGGGTTGGTCATCACCTTTGAAATGTTTACTCATCAGTGGTTGGCAATGCTAATCGCCACAGCCGCAGCGCTTGGTGCACGAGCACTTTCCGTTGTGTTGGTGGCTCCTTTAACTCGCTTTGTTGGTCCCCCAATTTCTAAACCCTGGAGGCTGCTAATGAGCTGGGGAGGCTTGCGCGGAGTGATTGCTGTGGCCCTGGTGCTCTCTCTTCCCGTTGAACTACCTTATTGGTGGACGATTCAATCTATGGTGTTCGGTGTGGTATTGTTCTCCTTGTTAGTGCAGGGAACTACCAGTGGGCGCTTGATAAGAAAGCTGGAGATATAAGCTATAACCGCTTGAACTATATTCTTGGAAATGAGGTAGAGGGTAAATTGGGAGTTAAATCTCCGATTTTTTGACTCCGATACCTAAATAGCCATAAGGATTGTGCTTTTTCTCTATACTTGATTGATCTCAATAATTTATCTATTTTCCCTTCATTGGCCAATTTTATGAGTGTAATTCCTGCTGCAGGGAAGATTCGAATGAGATAAATTGGTTGGCTGTCATTTTTGGCGATTCGATCATAGGTAAGTGTCCGATATTCTCCATTAATTTCAATTTGGAGCCGGTTATTTTTCTTGATAGATTGATGCCTGCTTCTGGATGGAGGATTCTATCTTTCTCGCCCCAGGTGATTAAAGTGGGTTTGGGAAATCCTTTTAGTCTGGTGTCTAGAGGGGATGAAAATTCAATGTTTCCACCTTTGATTTTATGAATATCTTTAAATATCTTGTGGTGTAGTGAAAAATTTTCCTTGGCCGATTTTGATAGCTCTGAAACTGCAAAGCCAGGTATAAAGGGTCTTTTGTGAAACACATGATCTAAGAGTACCTCGTAATCCTCTCGTCTTTTTGTTAGGATCACAGGTAACTCATTGCGCAAAATCTGTTCGAACATTTCGCTATTGGGAGAATCTTGCACTCCAAGAGGGTTCAGAAGCCATAAGCTTATTGTTTTTTCTGGATAGGTTGCAGCATAGTTTCCTGCTATGTATCCACCCATTGAATTGCCGGCAAGGTGAAATTGTTCTAAGCCGATTGCGTTAACAAAGCTGTTCAGGCGCTGAACTTGGGACTGTACATCATAGTCCAGTCCCGGGTTCTTAAAACTCTCGCCAAATCCAGGTAAATCGAGCGCAATGATTTGAAAATGCCGAGTTAAATATCTGGCTAAACGTACCCAATTATCTTTGTCGGCCCCGAATCCATGTAAGAACATTAGGGGGGTGCCAGACCCACCTTGCAAGTAACTAATTCTGCCTTCTTCAATGTCGATTGTTCGAAAATTTAGGCCTGATATTTTTCTTTCTGCAAAAGCTCCAAGCCGAAAAAGAATAGAAGTAAAGGAAGCTGGCTTCATTGTGTTTCTTAAATTTGATGTGTTTTTATTGGGAAATCGGTGTGTGCCCCCTCAGCTATTATGCTTAGCATTGACTGCAATTAGTAGTGTGAAGTCAATAGCTGATTAGTCTGACGGCTGTAATGTTTTTCAATGTTAACAGGGATATAAATATCATCAACCAGAAATGGATGATGTTGCCCTGCTTTGGCGCGTTATTCTTCACTAAGGACGGCAATAAATCTCTACCGCTTGTGAATGTAGGGGCTGTAGCTTATGGAATATAACATAACCTATATCTATAAGCTTATAATGAGCTCACATGCTTCCTATATTTCAACTTTAAGGCAGTTGATTAATACTTTTCTTATTTAATCGATCATTAAGGTTGGGTTGTCTAATGCGAGCCAAATTGCCACCGAGAGCAAGCTCAAAGAAAATAGCATACCCTGTATTCTTTGGGCTCTGGCATTTGTAGCAAGTTTTGCCAGTGCATTTCCGAATACGATCCAGCATAGGTGAGTTGATAAATTGAGAATAGTCATTAATGCAATTAGCGTTAGAATGCTTTTTGTGGATTCATTTTCAAGATTGGGTGCAAAGATAGAAAACATAGTAAATGTAATAATCCAGCCTTTAACGTTCAAGGTTTGAATCAATATCCCATTCCAGATGGAAACCTCAGGCGCCTCAGTTTGACTTTTTACTGATTTAGGTTTTGCAAAATGATAGGCAAGATAGATTAGATAAGTCACTCCTCCAGCCTGAAGTAACTTCAGGGCGATTGGGTAATGTATCAACCAAGCCATTAGGCCAAAGCCGACAAGAAAGCCTTTGACAATAAAAATCAAGTCGATGCCGGCTAGTAATGGCAGTGATCTGCGTATACCCAGGCTGGCACCGGCTGCGGCGAAGGTGATATTTGCAGGGCCTGGGCTAAAGATAAGTGGAAACATAACAGCTAGCCACGCAAGAAAAAATTCCATGCTCATAAGAGGTACCTTGGTCAGATATTTAGCATTCGCCAGTTAAAGATTTTGTAAGCTACTTTTCTGGCGGTGAGGAGTGAGTTTAAAGAATGCGACTATTGTCTTCTTGTACAAAATTGCACTTAAGAGTCTCTGAATAATTCTAAGTCGATCGGGCAGAATAGGTTATCTACAAAGGTTATCTGCAAAGAGGGTGCTCTCTATGAGATAGAGCTCAAGCACAGTTTTACTGGGTTGGCACCTGCTGGAAATATCCTTGGCCAGACAGCGACTATCAAATTTTGCTACTTTCTCGAAAATAATGATCTTAACTCGAATCTCCACGAAACAATCAGTGCCTACCTGTGAGTTAAAAGCATAATGTTAAGTTGAAGAACCAACATTGATGCCACAATCATCTCTGCACCAAGTTCAACAAAAAACGAAAACTCGATATTCTGAAATGCATCAGATAAAAAAGTAATTAGTGGCACTTTTGGAAAAGTGTACGGTGGTATCGATGGCATACTGGAACTTGTCCATAACATTCATACCATAGAAATCAAAACCCATGATCTGACCGCGATAAAAAATTTTCTGCACAGTTAAAGAAGAGTCGATTCTGATCACGCAGATCTGGAGAATCGCGAATAGCTACGAGATTTCGATGTGGAGTGGTAAATCACAATGAAGCGCGGCAGACAGAAAGCTCTTCCGGCGAAAGATACAATTAGAAAAGCATAAAAAATCAAGGTACAGACTCGTGAATGTGGAGACCCATTTCGCTGTATCAAGTGATTACTTGGGCAGGGCTAGATGCGTTATAAAGAGCTAGCCAATGAAAATTTGATTTGGGTCAAAATCTGCTCAATTTTTATAAATAGGATACTGAACAGCGAAAGCTAGATGTATTTTTCAAGGCTTCCCATATTTTTTTGAGGAAAACTTTAACGGGAGCGAGAGTTTCACTACAAAGTATCGGTATAAATGTGGAAGAAATGTGCACGCACCTCACGAAACAAGCATCACAAAGGGGTAGAACCAAAAAAATAAAAATAGTCACCACTATAAGCAGTAATTATTCTATTGCCGAACTCGGAAATTCAGGTATACAATGCTTTTCTCTTATGGATAGATAGTCTGATAATTTCTCTCAAAAAGATATTTTTTGCAGTTTAATTTAAGCCCCACAAACGGATGATAGATTAGAGGAAGCAATGGAAACTATTGAATACGGAAAAATAACAATCTACAAGAAAGATAAATCCCCGAGCAATGAAGCGATTCTCTATGCTCACGGCTCCTTCGACCAGGGTTCTTTCGGCAAGGCAGAGCTGCCTGACAATCTGGCCATTTATTTTTACTCATTCCATGGCTCAGCCTCTTCGGACCATGCTGTGAAAAGCTTGACTAAAGATGGCACACCCGCCAAGGAAGCCAATAGCATTGCCGACTTTAGCAAAACCCTGAAATTCCTTAACATGGGTTCAGGAAAAGTGCATTCGATCGCTGGTGGCGGCGCCTCGGTATATAATTATAATCTTTCACACAATGAAAAAAGTCCCGCACATTTAGATAATATTCAAAAAGCCTGGCAAAGTGGTATTCACCATCACGACTTAATTTTGGTTAACAAAGATGCAAGTGTACACCTTGCGGATGTCCTTAAGGTCATGCAAGACAATAAACTAAGCTATACCAAACTGCATTTTACTGCCTGCCGCTCCCCTAGCTCTGGTAACGATCTAAGCTCCCAAGAAAAATGGGTCGGCTAATCATTTGAGCATAAAGTAGGCATTACTCTTAATGCCTACTTAGATAGAAAAAGTGATTTGGGTGATTCAGGTTACACAGGGTCAGCCAAAAATACTCAGTATTTTTAGAGTTTCTCTAAATAGACTTGAGATAACGCCCTGGTGTAATACCAAAAGTCTTCTTGAAGTTCCTGCTCATATGGCTTTGGTCAAAAAAACCACACTCAGTTGCTACCGTGGCAGCATTCAGCCCTTGCTGAAGTAAAAGGCGTGCCTGATGGGTTTTGTAAAGAACCAAAAATTGATGGGGGGCTATACCGTAGTGCTTGTTAAAACAGCGGATTAATTGATATTGGCTCATCTCAGTGAGTTGGCAAAGTTGCTCAAGCGTTACGTTGTATTGCCAGTGATCACACAGGTAGTTATAAATTTTTCTTGCGGCCGATTTATCTTTTAGACTTCGAGGGTAGATGTTCTGGTCACTATGATTGGTGAATAGCTTGGTAAGTGCCAGGGTTAACAGGCTATCTGAGGCAAGAGATAAATAAGTACCGCTCAAACTGCAGTGAAGTTGAAAAAGTAACTGGAAAAGCTCTGGGTCATGAATAATAGGCCCCTTAAGAAAAGGCATGGGGGTTTTACCAAAGCTGCTATGTTGTCGCAACACTTGTTCAATCAGTTTTGTATCAAAATAAAACATGCGGTAATGCCAGCCTTGTTCGCTACCGGTATAGCCAGTATGAATTTCGCTGGGATTAATGGCGACGATATCTCCCTGGGGGATGATGTTAGTTTGCCCGCGATAATCTAATTTCTCGGCGCCTGCCTGGATAATGCCAATGGCTAATTCATCGTGCCAATGCTTGTTAAAGGCAAAACTGCGAAAATGCGCATGAAATAGTTCTATGCCACTGTGTTTTGGGCTACGCCAAAATGTAGAAAATTCCTTTTGCATCTATAGGTCTTATCCATCAGTTCTTAGCCATCAAAACTGCTGTTTGAGCAGTGCGTATTAGAAGATACAAAAAGTGGTGGAGCTGGGCAAAAAATCTTTTCTGAAGAGGGGAGCGCTGGAGGGGCTGGCCGTGGAGTTATCCACGGCCAAGAGCAATAGTTATTGCCAGTTGAGGATCACCTTGCCGGATTCTCCAGAGCCCATAGTGTCGAAGCCTTTCTGGAAGTCGTCGATAGGGAACTGGTGGGTAATAATTGGGGTTAGGTCCAGGCCAGATTGAATCAGGCTGGCCATCTTGTACCAGGTTTCGAACATCTCACGGCCATAGATACCTTTAATGGTCAGGCCTTTGAATATGACCTGGCTCCAGTCGATAGCCATTTCGCCGGCGGGAATGCCGAGCATGGCGATCTTGCCACCGTGGTTCATTGCCGCGAGCATATCGCGGAAGGCAACGGGAACACCGGACATTTCCAGGCCTACGTCGAAGCCCTCGCCCATGCCCAACTCCGCCATAACATCTTTAAGATTTTCCTTAGACACATTGACGGCGCGGGTGGCACCCATCTTGCGGGCCAGATCCAGGCGATATTCGTTGATATCGGTGATGACCACGTGGCGAGCACCCACATGCTTGGCAACTGCTGCGGCCATGATGCCGATAGGACCGGCACCGGTGATCAACACATCTTCGCCCACCAGATCGAATGACAGTGCAGTGTGTACGGCGTTGCCGAAAGGATCAAAAATGGAAGCCAGCTCATCGGAGATGTTGTCTGGAATTTTAAAAGCGTTTAGTGCCGGAATAACCAGGTATTCGGCAAAAGCGCCTTGGCGGTCCACACCAACACCGTAAGTGTTGCGGCAGAGGTGGCGGCGGCCTGCGCGGCAGTTGCGGCAGTGGCCACAGGTGATATGGCCTTCGCCGGAAACGCGGTCGCCAACTTCAAAACCGGCAACTTCCTGGCCCATACCAACCACTTCACCTACATATTCGTGCCCCACTACCATGGGCACCGGGATGGTTTTTTGCGACCACTCGTCCCAGTTATAAATATGCATGTCCGTACCGCAGATAGCGGTTTTATGGATTTTGATCAACAGGTCGTTGTGGCCCGGCTCGGGGATTTCCACGTCGGTGAGCCAGATGCCCACTTCAGACTTCAGTTTAGAAAGTGCTTTCATTGTCATTCTAACTACAAAAAGAAAGGCCGGCGCTACCTGGCAAGGGGAATATCCTCTGCTCAAATAATGCCGCGGTTATTTCGGAATTAAATAATTTCTAGCTCGCGGCCCACTTCAATAAAGGCATCAATGCACTGGTCGAGCTGCTCGCGAGTGTGTGCCGCAGACATCTGCGTACGAATACGAGCTTGGCCTTTAGGTACTACTGGGTAGAAGAAGCCCACTACGTAAATACCGCGCTCTAGCATTTTGTCTGCCATTTTCTGAGCGAGGGCGGCATCGCCGATCATGACCGGAATAATTGGGTGGTCGGCTCCGGCCAGGGTGAAGCCAGCTTCGGTCATACGCTCGCGGAAGTAGGCGGAGTTATCGCGCAGCTTCTGCCGTAACTCGGCGCCATCCATCAACATATCCAGTACTCTTAATGAGGCGGTGACGATAGCGGGAGCCACGGAGTTGGAAAACAGGTAAGGGCGTGAGCGTTGGCGCAGCAGATCGATAATTTCCTTGCGCCCGGAAGTGAAGCCGCCAGAGGCGCCGCCCAGGGCTTTGCCCAGGGTGCCGGTAATAATATCAATGCGATCGACAACATCGCAGTATTCGTGAGTGCCGCGGCCATTTTGGCCGAGGAAGCCCACAGCATGGGAGTCGTCCACCATCACCAGGGCGTTATAGCGGTCCGCCAGGTCGCACAAGGCTTTTAAGTTGGCGATCACACCATCCATGGAGAAGACGCCATCGGTGGCGATCAGCTTAGTCTTCGCGCCTGCGGCATCGGCTGCCTGCAGTTGTTTCTCCAGGTCCGCCATATCGTTGTTGGCGTAGCGGAAGCGCTTGGCTTTACACAGGCGCACACCGTCGATAATGGAGGCGTGATTGAGGGCGTCGGAGATAATCGCGTCTTCAGGGCCCAGTAGAGTCTCGAATAGGCCACCGTTGGCGTCGAAACAGGAGGTGTAGAGGATGGTATCTTCGGTGCGCAGGAATTCCGATAGGCGCGATTCCAGGGCCTTGTGAATGTCCTGGGTACCACAAATAAAGCGTACCGATGCCATGCCGAAGCCGTATTGATCCAGCCCTTCTTTGGCCGCTTTGATCAGGTCCGGGTGGTTGGCCAGGCCCAGGTAGTTGTTGGCGCAGAAGTTCAGTACCTGGGTGTCGTTGTTCACCTGTATCTCGGCGGCCTGCTGAGAGGTAATGATCCGCTCGCGCTTGTAGAGGCCGTCGGCATCGATTTGTTTTAGCTCGTTGCGCAGGTGCTCAAAGAATTGTTCTGGCTTGGACATGATATTGTTTTTAGCTCCTGTCGGGTGCTCGTGGCACTAGGTATCGGCGCGAACTAAAGTGGCGCCACTGTATTCTTGTTTATCCCGCCAGCTCGCAGGCCTTATGGGCCGTGATCGGCTGCTCACTGGCGCGGCAGCTGGTGGCGAATTTTAAAGCCTCTTCCGCGGTGTCGAATAGTAGTTGCCACAACAATTGCCGATCGGCGCGTCTCACGGCTCTCACCGCGGTGCGGCTGCGTTGGTTGGCAATTTGAATTTCTATAACGTCTTTACTGGATAACGGTGATTCGGACATGGTCCCTCCAAGGGTAAAACTTTGGAGGACTGACGTGGAAGCGGCGAAAGGATATTCGCTAATCCGGTTGGATTGCTCTTGTAGAGCCCCATCCTCCCTGCAGGCTTTGGTGTGCCAGCAGAGAGAGAACCACCTTGCCCCGGTCGGCAGGTTGGCGTTGGCGTCAGCCACTCTCGTGATGTGCGAGCAAAGATAGCGGGGAGGGGATTGGCAGTCAACTGCACCGCCCACGATTGCAGGCGGTGCAGAAGTTTATGCCGGCAGTTGCACGGATTTCAGTTCGATAAACTCGCCGAGACCGGCCTCACCAAATTCACGTCCGTTGCCGGAGCGCTTGTAGCCGCCAAAGGGCGCGTCGTAATTGAATTCGCCGCCGTTGACGAAACACAGGCCAGCTTCAATGCGGCGCACCAGGGGCATGGCACTTTCCGCATCTTTTGCCCAAACGCCGCTGGACAGGCCGTATTCGGTGTCATTGGCGATGGCAATTGCCTCATCCATATCCTTGTAGGGGATCAGACAGGTCACAGGGCCGAAGATCTCCTCGCGGGCGATGCTCATGTCGTTGTGCACATCGGCAAATACCGTGGGCTTCACATAAAAGCCTTTATCCAGCCCGGTGGGCACCTCGGCGCCGCCAGTGACCAGGCGTGCACCCTCGTCGATACCCTTCTGGATATAACCGCGCACTATCTCGCGCTGGCGTGCGGAAGAGAGTGGGCCCATAAAGGCGTTTTCATCGGTGCCCATAGCGATGTCTTCGGCCACCTGGCGAGCGATTTCTACCGCTTCGTCATAGCGCTCGGCAGGCACCAGCATGCGGGTGAGGGCAGTACAGGTCTGGCCGCTGTTGATAAACACATCCTCGCAGCCCCAGCGCACGGCGGCTTCCAGATCTGCATCGGGGGTGATAATCAGCGGGGACTTGCCACCTAGCTCCTGGGTTACGCGCTTCACCGTGGGCGCTGCGGCCTTGGCCACTTCCACGCCGGCGCGAGTGGAACCGGTGAAGGAGACCATATCGATACCCGGATGGGCAGAGAGCGCCGCTCCCACTTCGGAGCCGGCTCCGGGCACCAAGTTGAAGACACCGGCGGGGACTCCGGCCTCTTCAATAATTTCCGCCATCACAAAATCCTGCAGCGGTGTGATTTCGGCGGGTTTAGTGATCATGGTGCAGCCGGCGGCCAGGGCCGGGGCCACTTTGCCCACAAACTGGTGGAGTGGGTAGTTCCAGGGGGTGATAAAACCACACACGCCCACGGGCTCGCGGAACAATACGGAATGGCCGGCTTTCTCCGTTTTCTCCATTTCCGCGGTGCGCTCGGCGTAGTAGCGCATGGCATAGATAGGGCCATCCACGTGCAGCCAGCGGGTGATATGTTCGGGGCAGCCGAGTGTCTGGGACACGGCTTGTACCAGATCTTCCTTGCGTTTTTCCATACCGTCGGCGATGGCGTTGAGCAGTTCGCGGCGCATCTGTGCGGTGCTGTTGCGCCAGCTGTGGAAGGCCTGGCGCGCGGCTTCCACGGCGAGATCCACATCTTCGGCCGAGCCTTCGGCCACTTGGCAGATGAATTCTTCGGTGGCCGGGTTGATCACCGGGTGAGTCCCTGTACCCAGAGGCTCGCGCCATTCGCCGTTAATAAACAACTTGCCTGTGGGCAGTTTGCTGAGATCTGTCATGTCACGCTTCCATTTATTCTGCGCCTGAAGGCGCGCTGATTTCGATCAGGGTTGGGGTCTGGCGGCCCAGGGCATCGGCTACTGCTTGTGCCAATTGGCCGGGCCGGTCGATACGACAGCCCTCGGCACCGAAGGCCTTGGCCAGGGCAACAAAATCCGGGGTACTCAGGTTTACACCTTCCTGTGGTACTTCCGCCGCATCCATAAAGTCGCGGATTTCGCCGTAGCCGGCGTTATTCCATACCAGGATGGGCAGAGGTAAGCGTTGCTCAACGGCCACCGCCAATTCGCCCAGGGTAAACATCAAGCCGCCATCGCCGATCAGGGCGATCACATCCCGCTCGCTAGAGAGCTTGGCGCCAACGGCCGCAGGCAGGGCAAAGCCCAGGGTGCCATAACCGGTAGTACAGGTCACATGGCTGCGGGGATGATATAGGGGCAGGGCGTGGTTAGTGTTATAGGCCAGCTGGGTGGAGTCTGTCACCAGGATACCGTTTTCCGGCAGGGCTTCGCGCAGGGCCTCAACCCAAGGGAAGCGTTGCTCGGAACCATCCCACCACTCTTTGCGGCAATCTTTCAGTAACTGGGCAACCTCTTTTACAGACTGTTCGCCTGCTGTTGTATCGCGTTGGGCCAGCGCGGCCTCCAATTGCTGCAGGCTCTCCTTGGCGTCTGCACAGATGGCCAAGTCTGGTTGGGCGTTGCATACCAGCTGTGCAGCATCTATATCGATACGAATCAGTTTGCCGGAGAAGGCGTAATCGTCCCGCACCAGGTTGCGATCGGTTTCGGATAACTCGGTGCCTACGGCCAGCACCACATCCGCATTCTCCACGCGGTTGCGTACGCAATCGAAACTCAGGTTGGCGCCGCCGCACAGAGGATGGCGTTCATCTACAACGCCCTTGGCGGCGAGTGACAGAAACACCGGTGCAGCGATTTTCTCGGCGATTTGGGTGGCCGCCTCTCCGGCGCTCTGGGCGCCGCCACCGAGGAGGATGACCGGGCGCTGGGCGGATTGCAGCCAGTCGGCGGCAGTGGCGATAGCGGCGCTATTTGCCGCCGGGGCCATAGCGGCTGGTGCGGCTTTGTAGTCTTCCAGTTGGCCGGGCATGGGAGCCGGGAACAGGTCGATGGGGATTTCGATATGCACAGGCCCCGGGCGGCTGGACTGCAGCAGCTGGAATGCCCGCGCCATTACCTCTGGTAATTGCTCTGCCTGGGTGAGCGTGTGCTGCCAGATACAGAAGCCGCGGCTGGCATCACTCTGTTGCGGCAGTTCGTGCAGGCGGCCGCGGCTCATGCCCAGGTCTTCGCGGCGATTGATTGCGGAGATCACCAGCATGGGAATCGAATCGGAATAGGCCTGAGCCATGGCGGTGGCGGCGTTGGTGAGGCCGGGGCCGGTGATCAGGAAGCAGACACCAATCTTGCCACTGGCACGGGCGTAGCCATCCGCCATAAAGGCGGCACCTTGTTCGTGGCGCGGAGTGATATGCATCAGGTCACTGCCGGGCAGACCGCGGTACAGTTCGATGGTGTGGACACCGGGAATGCCGAAGACTTTTTCCACCTGGTAGTCGCGCAGCAGGCGCATGAGCACCTGGGCGCATGTGGGCGCAGAGGACATAGCCACCATTTTCCTTATTTGTGTAAAAATGCCGTGAGCCTAGCGGCACGCTAAAAAGCACGCAAGCGCCCGCAGAGTCTGCATCTGCGAGGGGAAAATCGCAGGAATATTGAGATTCGCCCCGTATCGCGACAGGAAACTTGGCCCTTGGGTTGTAAAATTTCCTGCGCAAGGGGAGTTGTGGTTGGGGAAATTCGCTTTGCCCCAATTGCCTGGATATATTTTGAGCATGAATAACTTAGGAAGTAGCACCATGGAAATCGATCAATGGCGTCGCGAATATCTGCTCGGCGGCCTGCGCCGCTCGGAGTTAAAAGCAACCCCGGTGGAGCAGTTTCGCGAGTGGCTTGAGGAGGCTCTGGAGGCCAAACTTTCTGACCCCAATGCCATGTGTTTGGCCACAGCTAATAGCAGCGGCCAGCCCTCCCAGCGCATTGTATTGCTGAAAGGTTTTGACGAGCGCGGCTTTGTTTTCTACACCAATCTGCAGAGTAAAAAAGCGCAGGATATGGAGAAGAATCCGCAGGTATCCCTGCTGTTTCCCTGGCACAGCCTGGAGCGCCAGATCATTGTTTACGGCAAAGTGGAGTCAGTAGCACGCGAGGATGCGGAGCAATATTTCCAGTCCCGCCCCCTGGACAGCCAGCTGGCTTCCTGGGCTTCCCATCAGAGCCAGCCACTGTCATCCCGTGAGGAGCTGCAAAAACAGTTTGACCAGGAAAAGGCGCGCTTTGCAGATGGGCAGGTGCCGTTGCCTGATTTTTGGGGCGGTTACCGGGTAGTGCCACATGCGGTGGAATTTTGGCAGGGTGGTGCCAATCGCCTGCACGACCGTTTTATTTACCGCGCCGATGATAGTGGTCTGTGGACGCTGGATCGTTTGTCTCCTTAGTGGCTGTCGCTGTTTAGAAAAACAGGATATGGAAAAGTGGAGCGGGGCTAGTTAATTATCCCCGCTTTTTGATTTGGTTTTTAATATTTTTCCTTCAGGCAGAACAGAAGTAAGTAAAGAGTATTTGCAGAATTTAAAAGAACCTGTTCATTAAAAATAATACTGCTGCGATTTAAAGGGCCTCAGCTCGAATATATGCTTTTCTATTGAAGCCCTGAATTTGTTGGTGAAAAGGGTCAGTAAGATCAGGTCTTTTTTTCACATTCGTGATTGAGGTAATCCAAACCTTTGATGAGTGCCTCAACCCGGCTTTCGACAAAACAATCCTCGTCCATCCAATCCCGGATATGCAGCTTCTCCAATCTATCCAGTGTTGGTTCATTGGGGCAGTAGAGATAGACTTTGCAGCCCAAACTAACGGCATCCCGCATGGTATTTTCTAGTGCCAATGCCGCAGTGGTATCAATCATGGGTACTGTGCTCAAATCCATGATGATGACTTTAAAGTTACCCACTGCGGCCTGCTGGCGAGTAATGGCCTTGGATACCCCAAACAACATTGGGCCCGACAAAAAGAAAAACAGTATCTGTCCTTTGGACTGCCGCAGCATCTCCCGTTCCCGTCGGCTGAGCGGGTCGCCTTCCTCGACACCGGAAATCGTTTTAACACTTTTTTCCTGAATACGGCTGAGCCGCTCAATGGTGATGATATTGACAAGGAATACACCAATGGCCACGGCGTAAATCAAGCCCACAAATACGGTCATCAGCAGAACGCTGTACATAATAAAGGTTGGGAATATCGCCACCTGGTGATGGTGAACGCGTCGGATATAATTCCAGTCGAGAATATTAATGCCGACGAACACCGCGATACCGGCTAATACCGCCAGAGGAATCGGTTGCGTCAGGGGGGCAAACCAGAGCACCACCAGTAGTAGGATCAGCGCACGTACTATACCGGCCAGAGGAGAGCGCGCCCCTACCTGAATATTCACCACGGTCCCCATAGTGGAACCCGCGCCGGGCAGCCCGCCAAACAAACCGGATACGGTGTTAGCGATGCCCTGGCCGATCAATTCCCGGCTGGGGTTGTGCTCCCTGCGCGTCAGGCTGTCCGCTATCACCGCAGTTAACAGGGTATCGAGACAGCCCAGAGTGCCGAGCACCAACGCTTCAATCAGCATGGTGGACAACATATCAAAAGTGATATTGGGTAAAACCAGGGAGGGCAGGCCGCTGGGAATTTTGCCGATGCGCCGGATCTCTTCGTTGTCGAACAACACCATGGAAAGCAAGGTAATGGCGACTAGTGCCACCAGTTGGGGGGGAACCAGCTGTTTGAGTTTCTTTGGTAAAAAAAACAGCATTCCGAGGGTGAGCAGACCGAGGAAGAGTTCCCCATAGTGGGTATTTCTGACTAGCTCCGGCAATTCTTGTACGGTTTCCATCGGCCCGCCAGCGGGCGTGGGTTGGCCGAGTAACGGACCAATCTGTAAAATTACCAGAATAATACCGACACCGGACATAAATCCTGAGACCACGCTGTAGGGCATCAAAACAATATATTTACCGAGCTTTAATGCCCCCAAAGCAATTTGAAAAATGCCCGCCATGATGACCACGGTAAAGGCCATTGCCAGTCCCTGGTCGGGGTACTCTGCCATCATGGTGGTGATCACCGCGGCCATTACTACGGTCATGGCACCGGTCGGTTCAGAGATTAAGGTACGGGTACCCCCAAAGAGGGAGGCAAATAACCCGACCAGAATGGCCCCCCACAACCCCGCACTGGCGCCTGCCCCGGAAGCAACCCCAAACGCCAGTGCCATGGGCAGTGAAACCACGGCTGTGGTGACTCCACCAAAGAGGTCCCCTTTGAGCTTCACTCCCTAAAATCTACCCGTCAACAAGGCCGCGCCTCTCAATGAGTTTCGAATGACTCTAAGGATATGGCAGTTATGTGGAACCGCCAGAAGCGGGTTGTTCTACGGCCAGGCTATTCGTTTGGTTTTTCTGCACCTGCCTTTCGTGTGCTTGCACTCTCTGGCTATTTTTGTGCAGGGACGCTTAGAATGTCGCGCCAACCAGATTGCGGGGAATACCGTATAAAAACCTGCTGGTACAGCTGTGCTTGATCAAGTTTTAAGAAAAATAGGTAGGGGGAATTATGGCCATTATTGGAATTGACCTGGGTACCACCAATAGCGCCTGTGGGATTTTGATGGAAGACGGCGTGAAGCTGATTCCCAATCGTTTGGGAGAGGCCTTGACCCCATCGGTGGTCGGCTTGGATGACGCTGGCAAGCTGGTAGTGGGAAAAACCGCAAAAGAGCGCCTGATCAATCACAGTGATACCACCGTTGCCGCCTTTAAGCGTCTGATGGGCACCGACCATAAGGTCAAACTGGGTCGCCAGCAATTTACCGCAACCGAACTTTCCGCCTTGGTACTGCGCTCTCTCAAAGAGGATGCCGAGGCTTTCCTGGGGGAAGAGGTCAGCGAAGCGGTAATCAGTGTGCCCGCCTACTTTAACGATAACCAGCGCCAGGCGACAAAATTGGCTGGAGAGCTGGCAGGCATCAAGGTAGAGCGCCTGATCAACGAGCCTACCGCTGCGGCAATTGCCTACGGCCTGCACGACAAGCGGGAGGGGAATTTCCTGGTGCTTGATTTGGGTGGTGGTACCTTCGATGTCTCCATCCTGGAATTCTTCGATGGCATTATGGAAGTACATGCCAGTGCCGGGGATAACTACCTGGGCGGTGAGGATTTTGTCGAAGCGATGATCGACAGCGTTCTGGAAGAATTGCAGCTGAAAAAATCTTCCCTGAAACCGCGCGAACTGCAGAACCTGTATATGCAGATGGAAACGGCCAAGCGCCGTATCAGCCAGCAGACAGAGCAGTTGCTTAAATTAAACCTCGGTGGACGCGAACTCGAATGGAAAGCGACCCCCGAATGGTTCGAGAAACTCAGTACCCCGTTGCTGCTGCGAGCCAAGCGCCCGATTGAGCGCGCCATGCGCGATGCCGATTTGCCACCCGCTAAAATTGACGAAGTGGTATTGGTGGGTGGCTCCACCCGCTTGGCCCTGTTCCGCTCTATGGTGGGGCGCATGTTTGGCCGCTTGCCTTCCTGCCACCTGGACCCGGATACCGTTGTCGCCATGGGGGCGGCAATCCAAGCTGGTCTCAAGGAAAAAAATTCTGCGCTGGATGATATCGTCCTCACCGATGTATGCCCCTACACCCTGGGTACCGGCATAGTGAATGAAGACAGCCCGCAGCTGGGCAATTACTTCCTGCCGATTATTGAGCGCAACACCGTGGTGCCTGTCAGTATTGTGCGCAGCGTCTGCACTGCCCGCGATGATCAGGACGAGGTCTGTATCGATATTTATCAGGGAGAAAATCGCCTGGTAAAGAAAAATGTTTATCTGGGCGAACTCACGGTGCCGGTACCCAAGAAACCCCGGGGCGAGGAAGTGGTGGAAGTGCGCTATAGCTATGATATGAACGGTTTGCTGGAAGTGGATGTCACCGTCATTTCCACCGGTAAAACATTTAATAAGTTAGTGGAATTTACGCCGGGCGCCCTGAATGAACAGGATAAAGCCCAAGCCCTGGAAAAACTGGCCAAGCTCAAGTTTCATCCCCGTGAAGATGAGGAAAACCGGGCGCTGCTTGCCCGTGGTGAACGCTTGTATGAAGCCAGCCTCGGCGAGCAGCGCGATTATATTGCTAAATTGCTCGCCAGCTTCGATCGGGTTTTGGATAAACAAAACCTGGTGGAGATTGGCAAGGCGCGTGCCGAACTCACTGAAATCTTCGATAAGCTCGACGGTGAGGACTGGATTTAATGAGTCCTTGGGAGATACTCGAACTAGAGCCCTGTGATGATGCGCGAACCATCAAGCGCGCCTACGCAAAAAAACTGAAGCAAACCCGTCCGGATGAAAAGCCCGAAGAGTTTCAGCAGTTACACAGCGCCTATAAATGGGCGCTGAAAGCCGCCGAGGCGCTTAAAGAAGAGAAAAGCGAAAGTGAGGAACCGCAAAGTAACGAGGTGCTTGCGGAAGTTGCTAGTGCTGAGCGGGCTGCACTTTCCCCTGAGGCCGTGCAATTACAGGGGCAAGCAGAGCCCCAGGTGCAACAAAATAGTGAGCCGAATCATCAAGACCACTCCCCAATCTCTTCAGAAGCTATTGAGCAAGCTCAATCAAAAGTCTCTCTTGACCTGAACCAAGCCCAGAATCAGGAAACTGGGGGTGAGAGACAGCAGGGGGCCTCTACAGAGAAACATGCTGAAGAGCAGCATCCTGAAGGTAAGAATACACAAAAAGATAATGTGCAAGAAAATCCTATTGAAGAGGATGACAGTGAACAAGACCCACAGCGAGCACTGCGAATTGCCGAGTACCACCGGGTGTTGGAGCAAGTGGATAGGCTGCTGCAAGAACCCAGTAATTTCAATGTAAAAGAGCATTGGCGTTTTCTCACCGATACACCCTATATGCTCGATGAGGAATATAATTGGAATCTGGGTCTCTCAATCTTCGAACGTTTTGCCAGAATAAATTTGCAGGCTAGTGAAGCTACCTCTCAAGGTAAAAAACAAGCTCAGATTTCTAACAATATTCTTCAGTACTGCAATAGCTTGTTCGACTGGAATGGTAATGCCTCCTATTTATACGGCGCCTTGGATGAGTCCCTTTGTGATTGCATATTTAATTCGCTGCAAAGCGAAGAAGTTACTGTAGACCCCGCCCAAGGGCTCCGAGGTGGGCGCAAGCTGATCCGGCAGAAAATCACCCAGCCGGAAGAAACCTATGATCAATACTACTTTGGCCACTTGCTGGCCCGAGGCGTTGCGGTCTTACTGGATGTATTGTTGTTGTACGTCGCGGTTGGCTTTATCGCCTCCATTGTGATGATGAAGGTATACGATATGCCAGAAGGCGCCGCCACAACCGTGGCGTTGGGAATCTGTTGCCTGGCCTATCTGCTGATGGCCTGGATTGCAGAGAGCTCCCGTTTTCAGGCCACGCCTGGGAAATATCTGATGGGTTATAAGGTCACCAACAAAAAATTTGAGCGAATAGGCTATGGCCACGGCCTTTGGCGCATACTGAGCTTCACTCTCACCCTACCGTTGGGAAAGATCGGTTGGTTGATTAACTGCTTCTTAGGTGGAAACCTGATGCATGACCGCCTCAGCTCAAGCCATGTCATCAACATGCGTAAATCCCGCGAGGAGTATTTGCGGAGATTGCGGGGGGAGGAGTGATGCCAGTCGTCTCAAAAGAGAATGCTGAGCACTACTCCTGGGGGGAGGGCTGCGATGGCTGGCACTTGGTAAGAACCGATTCTCTCAGTGTGATTCAGGAGAGAGTGCCTCCTGGTTGCTCAGAAGTTCGACACCTGCACCGGCAATCTGAACAGTTTTTCTTTGTACTAAAGGGCACGGCCACGATTGAATGTGGTGGCGAAGAGTATTCCCTCTCTCCCGGCCAGGGTTTACATATAGCCGCTGGGATTCCTCATCAGTTGTTCAATAAGGCCTCTATAGATTTGGTTTTTATCGTTACTTCAACGCCGCCTAGCCATGGAGATCGGGTGGAACTACAAAATTAGTTATACAAAAAACGACAAATTAACAAAATATAAGCTAAGAATAAGTAAAGTTTATCCTATTGCATGAGATTGGCATGACTTTTAAATCAGAGATATTAAAAGCCGTCAAAACTAAGGCGGCCAAATATTACGGCTGGAAATTTATTTATAATAAATATTACATTCGACCGGAAAAATATTGTGAAGTAATTATTGATCCAGAGTGGAGCTTTCATGGATCACCCTCATCAATTCTTTTACAGCCAGCAGCTGGAATCTATATTCCAGAGGTTGATAAAATTTACAGTGAGTTAGATGATTGTATCCCAGTGAGACGGTTGATGTTCTATATTGATTTGGATCATCAAGCGTTAGATAAGGCTCATGGTCGTAGGATTTATGTTCAAGATTTTGGGAGTCAAGATGAGGCCGTTGCTGAAGTTTTACACAGAATGGATTGTATTTTTACTGTGGGTAAAGATTATTTAACTAATCAGTATAACTTTGAGTCTAGGGAGGGCTTTTATGAAAGTGTTCCAGAGGAAACACGTGGTTTTGGCTGTGCTTATTATTGTGTAGTGAAAGGGTTGCTGGGAGATGTCGACTATATAAAAAGGGTGCTTCGCAAAGAAATTGATCCTAAGGGTTATCAGGATTTGGAGCTTGTTGGTAAAATTTTTAATTATTTCTCTTAAAGATTAGTTGTAAGGCTGGGAGAGTTCACTTTTTATAGTGGGTTGTTATTTTTTTTGATATGTATTTTTTGGTGAATTTTCTTTTCTAGGCTTTTTTGTGCGGCTGTAGATAACAGAATTGAGGTTTAATATGAATGTTTTGTTAATAGTTGGGGCTGTTGCTATATTGGTTTCTCTTTACCGCGCAGCAACCAGTAAGAATATACCGCAAAGCCCGGCGGCATGTGGTATAGCATTCTTTACCGTTACTGCCGGTTTGGCCTCTTGGTTGTATCTATTATCCGCTATTCCTTTCAGCTCTCTGTACTTACTGGTGAGTATTATCTCATTACCCCTGATATTGTTATTGGGTGGCGTTATGGCTGCGCGTACAAGTGAGGATACTGCCTCAATGAACGCCAAAATTGTATTGGCTGTTGCGGCGGTCCCCTATTTGCTGATTACTTTTATTGCTTTTATGAATTCTTCCGGGTTGGCCATTGTTTATGCATTAATAATATATATTCCCTGTATTATTGGTGGGCGATATATTGGCTGTAAATATTTGCAAGTAAAATGATGTGGAGATGGGTGGCCTTGTCGCTGCTATTGTGATAGCAGGCTGGTAAGCGTAGCCACCCATGGCATTGGGAGTTCGTTACCTGACCTATCTATTGGTGGCCAATTAGGATACTAATAAATAACTGAGTAAAAAGGCAATGGATTCAGCCTTTGGCGCCTACTGAACTTCACTCTTACCTTACCGCTGGGTAAAACGGCTGGTTGGTTAACTGTTTTTTAGGTGGAGTTCGTGATGTACGGCCGCCTCAGCTCAAACCGTACCATCAATCAGCGTAATTAGATTGCGGGGTGGGCTGCGATTGCTTGTACTTGTTAAAAGCTGTTACTTAAACACAGCTTAGTGCTTGAGCTTAAACAAGTTTTTTTAGGAATATGATCGTTGAAAATTTATCCTCCTTTTTTTGTGATGGGCAAGCTAAAGGTCGCAGGTAGAAGAATAGATATAATCAAAAAGAGTGGCGCCTATTTTCTGTATTCAGACCTAGATGAAGACGTGATTTTGTATGATTTTTTTCGAGCTTGGGACTCTTCTCAAGATATTAAGGAGTGTTTGTTGCCGGAAGTGATTTCAGTCTTATCTGGTAATGTGGAGTTTACTGATATCGATGCTGATATTTTTGGCGTGGCTTATATCGAGCCTCAGGTTACGAAGCTTTTAGGGGGTATGGCTCCTGACCTGGAATTGCCAACAATGGAGTTTAGAGAGCTAATCAAACAGTGGGTTGACTTTCTAGAGATACATGGCCAATAAGTTTAATGAGGGATTATCGTTGCTTCGGTACGGCTTGTCTTTGATGTCAAGTGGAATTTTTTTGTGGGGATACAATCGATGAAAATCTACGCTCCTTTTTCTGTGGTGGGCGAGCTAAGGACTGCAGACAGAAGAATAGACATAGCCAAAATATATGATAGCTATAGCTTGTATCCTAAGCTGGATGAAGAGGAGGTCTTGGAAGGTTTTTTTCAGGTGTGGGCAGCCTCTCAAGAAATTAAAGAGGATGTGTTGCCGGAAATAGATTCAGTTTTGTCTGGAGAGAAAAAATATACTGAGCTCGGTGCCGAGATTTTTGGGTTGGCTTATATCGAGCACCAGAACACGAAGTTTATAAGCGATCTGGGTTCTCCTGACCTAGAGCTGTCAACAGTGGAGTTTAAAGAGCTGGTCGAGCAGTGGGTTGACTTTCTAGAGGCGCATGGACGATAAGTTTATTAGTGAAGGTGGTTATCGTTGATTCAATGTCGCCTAGTCATAGGGATCGGGTGGGCTTGTGGGTTTGTATATATCTATTCAATCTAAAACCTTATAGAGATTATCTCGTTCACCTTGGTCCAAAAGATCGTCTGAGGAGTTTGTATTTCTATGTTGTATGCCCGGTGGCTATGAAAATATTTTGTAATTATTAGCCTTAAGGGCTTCAGTGTTAACTTTTAATAAGTTGTTTATAGATGAGTGATCGAGTTTTCTTGGATGGGTTAAAGCGGTTAGAAATTTCTGATAAGCCCGGAGATATAGAACGATGTGAAAGTAGCTTTAAGCGCCTCCTGAGTGAAGGAGGTAAAGTGAGTGGGCCATTGCTCATGTTAATGGATACTCTTGAAGCGCAGACTTTACAGGCTTTATTTAAGCAGGGTGATATCGAACAGGCGAAAAAATCTGCATTTGATGTTGGTAGGGTGCTAGCTTTATATTCATACTTTTATCCTGCTGATATGGGGAAGAGTCCAGATAGTCAGCTTCTGTATCCATTGATGTCAGATAGTCCGGAATTAATCCATTGGGGCAAGCAATATTTCATTCCTTTACTAAGGAAAAGTCAGGGTAAATATGTTTGCGATAATATAAACAACCCTGAATTCCATGCTCTGCAACTTAGGCTGGCGCTTGCCGGTGATTGGGGCTTGTTGAAAAGTAGAGCTGAGGCCTTTTTGTCAGGGTCTCCTAAAAAATACAAGCTTTACGCTATTGACTGCCGATTTTATATTGCTCTGTGCGAAGGGAATATTCATGAGATGGAGGCGGCTATAAGTGAACTTTTGTCTCCAAAGGTATTAAGGCACCGAGATGCTGAGCCTTGTTGGGGGTTGGAGCATCGGTTGTTTTCGCCATGGCCATTTATTCTTTCTAAAATTGCTTTTATTAGCGGTTTTTGCCTTGATGTACACATCCCAAATATACCTGGCGATATTTTGAGAGTATCTCCGCTAAAATCTTATAGTAATGATTTAGATATATTAGAAGAGGTTTCACTTTTTGCACCTTTCTCCGACGTTGAGGAGATTTCAGTGAAAAACTTGAAGGCGCTATCACCTAGATCAATGAGTTCTTCTATTTTGAGTTTTGGGGAGGCTCTAAAGGTAGCTAACAAGGAGCACAATGTCGGCCAACTTTTGGAACGGGATTAAAGTTTATCATCTTTGTGAATTGTTGCTTGGGTAGTTCGTAGTATGCCCATGAAACTCTTGAATTTCTCTTGGAGCTTAAATACTTGGGGCGGTGAAGGTCGGCTATTTGTGATCTGTGAAGCAATAAACTTTGATTCAGCTGGTGGTCGCACTGATTTTAAAAAAATATGCCACTTAAACCCTGGCGGAACGAGCTGCACATTCCTATTAATAGATCTTGGATTTGATGTATCTCTTAACCATTAAGAATGTGGGCTTTTAGATTTTTCAGCGGGCTCCTGCTTTACCTGATTTTATTCTCGTCTCACCTCAAAATTGATGTTTTGTATGGTTTTTTATAATAAAAATTCTTTGAAGTCAGAGCATCGTATTGTTGTCTTATATCTTGTTAGTTGGGCACTGAAAATCCTAAGCTCTTTTATAACTTTATTTTGGTGAAGATATGTTAAATTTGAAGTGGTTGAATGTTTTCCTTGTAAGGACTTCTCTTGCTTTATTTGCCGGGCACACCTTTGCGGGAGAGGTCGACTATAAAGGAGTAGTGGATAGTGATGGTGCAAAGCTGCACCTAGAGGTGTCTGGTAGTGACCCTTCTAAACCATTAATCCTATTTCTACATGGCGGCCCGGGAGATGTGGAGTTGGGGTTGGTTCCATTTCAGGTAACTGTTGGGCGGGCGCTCGAAGAAAGGTATTTAGTAGCTTATCTTCATCAAAGAGGGGCCGGCAAGTCTCTTAAGGTGAGCGAAGACACATTAACGATAAAGAACAATATTCAAGATGTGCACAATGTTATTTCTTTTTTAAAAACGCACTATAAGAAAGATAAGGTTACCTTGGTTGGTCACTCTTGGGGCGGGGGGCTTGCAGCTCTCTATGCGAGTGAGCATCATGAGACATTGGAGAGGTTGGTGTTTATTTCCTCCTTTCAGGATGCGCAGAAGCAGGCAGAAACCAGCTTAGAAGCAACTCTGCAATGGGCGGAGAAGGAAGGCAATCAGTTAGCAATACAGGAGTTACAGAAATATCAGGAATCACCCTCTGAACATTCTCTGCTTCTATCAAAGTGGGCGAGCAGGGCGAATGGTGGCATCGCGAACGGGGTCGATATTTCTGGTTTTCTAGTAGTCGAAAAGATTGATGAGATGTTCCCCGGGTGGCGGGAGCGGCGTGGAAGCCTGGCTGACAAGATGAATGATGAGCTTCAGGCGATGAGCGTTAATGGAGGTATCGATCATTTACAGATTCCTGCTCTATTTGTTGTCGGTGAAAATGATTCCATTACCACGCCTTTACAGGTAAAGGCAGATTATAAAAGGTATAAAGGGAGTAAATGTTTCTCGGTACTAAAGGATAGCCATCACTTGCCTTTTATGGACGCAGCAGAAAGTCTGGAGAAGACTATGTTGGTCTTTTTGGAGGCCGAGGAGTGTATTAGTGACGCGTATGAGTAATGGATAGCAAGCCAGGCGAGTAGTGTCAGGGCCCTGTAGCGTTTCTCTGCTATAGGGCCGGCAGGTTCGATTAAAACGAATACTTTCGTGGTAACACTTTGCTTTTAAAAACCTGTTCTATCCCTTTATCGTAGCCTGGATTAACTACGGTATCGTGGTTTTCACCCTTAATGACTCGTTTGCGTAGAGTCAAATTTTCATAATCTCGGGACTTGAGCCGCTGAGCTAGGTCCCTAAAATCTTGAACGCCACAGACATCCTTTTCTGTTAAACAGATTTCCTCCCCACCGATAAACATATACACGCTTTTGGGTAAATCGGTTTGGCGTTCAGCGTAGGCGAGTTCGCTTTCTAGAATTTGCTTATCGGCCCACCAGATGCTGGGGCTGCCGATCACATAGCGATCGAAGCTATCGGTGTGATTGAAGAGGGCGTGCAGGGCTAAGAGCCCGCCGAGGGAGTGGCCGGCCAGTGTTTCGTCACTTTCATCTCCCTTGAAAGAATTATTGATAAAAGGCTTGAGCTCGTTCTCCAAAAATTCCAGAAATTGGTTGGCGCCACCACCCAGAGTATTCCCCCTAATCTCTCCAGGTACTGGAGTAAAATCTGTTAAACGCAAGGTGAAGTTGGAACTGTCCAGTGGGTGTGAGATGCCTACAAGAATCACTGGCGGCAGCTTGGTATTGCCTTGCTCATCGGGTACCTGTTCGTGGATTAGGTTCGGTGCCACCATAGGGAAATTCATATACCCGTCGGTCATATATATGACCGGATACTGGGTATTGTCTTCCGGGTTAAAGGAGAGCGGCAGTAGCACATCAATTACAAATCCACGCCCCAGTAAGTCGGAATGAAAGTTGTAAGAGAGAATGCCCTGGCGGGTAAATGTTGTGGGTTCAGCGGTGCCGGCTTGCACAAACTGAGTGGCCAAAACCATTAAGCCTATAAACAATATTTTAATTATTTTCATCTTTATCCCTTAATGAGCCACGCTTAAGTGTGCTCAGCCGCGTCCTAAGGCGGTCAAGACTGACAAGCCTATCAGATCGGATACGAGACTAGCTACCTTGCGCTGTGCCAACAGTCGCAAAGATGAGTATATAAGTTGGAAAGGGAGTTGTGGGGCGCAGTTTGGCGGGTGAAGTGGCGCCAGGAATATTCCCCTGGCGCTTCCACATCCTGTAAGGGAGGATTTGGTTATCTAACAGCCGGGGCAAAGCACCTGGGCCATACGCAGAGAGCCCACCTCGCCAGAGCGGCCGGCGAGTTTTGGTGGGACTATAAAAGAGCGGATATTGCCCTGGGATACCTGGGGGAAATAACCACCCGCTAGGTTGAGAAACTTGTCGTGAATGCGTGTAAACAGGTGCGCTTGTTCCATAACGCCACCACCGAGGATGATTCGTTCCGGTGAGTAGCAGCTGGTCAGGTTTATACACATGGTGGCTAGGTATTCCGCCTGTAGATCCCAGGCTGGATGGTTGCTGTCCATACTCTGGCCGCGCAGGCCCCAGCGGTCTTCAATGGCGGGGCCGCAGGCGAGGCCTTCCAGGCAATTGCCATGGAATGGGCAGTGGCCTGGGTAGGGGTCTTTTCGTCGATCCTGTGGCATCAACATATGGCCGATTTCCGGGTGTATGGCACCGTTAATCAGTTTGCTGTCTACCATGACCCCGGCGCCGATACCGGTGCCGATGGTGACGTAGACAAAATTCTTTACACCCGCAGCGGCGCCGCACAGGTGCTCTCCCAGTGCCGCACCATTAACATCAGTGTCGAAGGCCACGGGGATAGAAAGGGCCACCCGCAACTGGCCGGCCAGGTTGGTATTGGACCATCCGCTTTTTGGGGTGTTAGTGATAAACCCGTACTGGCTCGATTGCGGGTTCAAATCCACCGGGCCGAAGCTTGCGATACCCAGTGCGGAAATGGGGCCATGGCGTTGGGCGCCGGCCTGGAAAAATTCAATGACCTGACCGAGGGTTTCTTCCGGGGTGGTGGTTGGGAAGCTGGCCCTCTCCCAGACATCATTGGGACCTGCGGCGATTGCACAATTAAATTTTGTGCCGCCGGCTTCTATGCCTCCAAGCAAGGTATTTACTGCTTTGCCTTGCACTTCCATCCTAATTTGCTCCACTGGCTGGGTATTCTATTTATAGAGATACTTTGTCGGTTTATTTTAACAGGCTACTCCATAGGAGGAGTGATTACAGTAAGTTTTTCGTTAACGAAAAAGACCGGGTGCCAACGGGGAGGCTGGACACCCGGTGTTTGCAAGAAGCCCTAAGCGGGCTGCAAACGACTTACTGGAGTAGGGAGGACAACGATCAAAAAGTGTAATTGAAGCTGACACTGGTGGAGCGGCCGCTGATGGCCCTGCCTCGAACAATATCTCCCGCTTCTGCGTAAGACTCTTCAACCTCAGTTACAACAAATTCATCAGTAAGGTTGTTTACGTTAAAGGAAACGGTGAGATCCTCAGTAACATAATAAGAGCCGAACAGATTTACCAAGACATAACCATCTTGTTTCAGCTGGTTGGAATCGGAAACGTAGTACTCGGTGGTGCCCTGCAGGCTGGCGCCGAAGGTTAGGCTGTCACCAAAATTATACTGAGGGGTAATGGTGTAAATAATATCTGCCTGACGGCGGGGAGTATTGCCGACTACCGATGGGTTATTTGCATCTTTGTTGATTTCGGCATCCGTCCAGGTCAGGTTGCCGTTAACCGAGAAATCGCCATAAATATAGGAGCCTTCCAGCTCTATACCTTGTGCTTCATACTCGCGTACGAAAGTTAGGCCGCTGGTGATTTCCGCATTGGTTTCTTCAGTGACGGTATTGAAGTAGGTGGCAAAAATATCGAAATCGCCAGCAGTAAATTTGTAACCAATTTCCAGCTGGTCGACAGAGTCAAAGCCATCAGTGGTGTTGCTGAGGCTACCATCACTATTTAAAGCGCCGTTAATTTGCAGCAGGCGGTCGGCAATTGCGCGGCCACCTTCGCTGTAGCGGGCAAATATTGCCATACTCTCGTTAATTGCATAGTTACCGCCAAGGGAGAAGGAGGTGTTATCTGCATCGTAGTCGACTAGTTGAGTATTATCGTTGGCCATGGTGATAACGCCACCGGTAAACCCGAAGGCATCCGATGCGCTGGCATCCTCCACATCGCTGATAATGCCGTCTCCGTTGATATCGTAATCGGTATCGCCGCCACAGCAACTGGAAACCAGGGAGCCTTCTGCATTGACCATATCGTGACGTGCACTGATATCGAAGGTGAAGTCGCCGACATCGAAGGACACGTTCATATAGGGAGCGTAGGTTTCATATTCCAGATCCCAGGCCCAAGACAGGAAGCTTGCTGACCAGAGGCCGTCGTCTACTAATACATCCCCATTGGCATTCGCTGTGATAGTTAGGTTTTGTGAGTCACTGCCATCTACGGTTTGGATTAAGGCATTCCAACTATTCCAGCTGGTTTTGATATTTTGTTTGGAATAGTAAAAGCCTGCGGAAACAACAATATTGTCATTAATGAGCTTGTCGACTTTGAAATCGTTGACGATCAAGCCCAGGTCATGGATTTTTGTATCAAACAGCAGGTTCAAATAGGCTAATTCATCGACCTCTCCACCATTGGCGTAGGTCACGGAAGTTCCTGCGCTGCAGTCAACGGCGGAGCCATTCCCGCTAATGGCGTTAACACAGATCTGGTCTGCCATGCTCTGTGCGGATTGTGGACCGTAATTGCCAAAGGTGTCAGTAAATGGAGAGATAAAGCTACCGCTTATATCGGAAATTCTGAACTTGTCAGTAATGGTCCAGCCATTCTCAAATTCAAATTGACTCTCAAATCCATAGGCTTCTACCAGGGATTCAATACCGTCGCTGAGATCCCGATTTGCCGGGTTGCCATAGGCATCGAAAGTGGAAATATCGCGGTAATTGTCTGAGTGCAGGGTCTGACTGCTGGCATCGAAGTTGGCTACAGTGCCGAACTCTCCATTGCCTTTATAAATTACCGGGCCGGGTAGGTAAGTGGTCACCCGATCGTCCAGGTGTTTGTAGTAAAGGCGCACATAACCGTTGTCAAAATCTTTGGTGAGATTGGCCTTTAATTGGCCACCGGAATCGCCATCAAAGCCGGTTTCACGAACACCTTCCCCCTCGCGTAGGAAGCCGCCTACATAAAACCGCAGGGTATCGCTGAGGTGGTGCCCGTAGCCGAAGTTCAGGCGGGTTTCATCGTAATCGGCCCCAAAGGAGAGGCCGATGTTCCCACCTTGCTCTTCTCCGGTTTTGCTGATCATATTGATCACACCCCCCGGGGAATTGCTGGCAAAAGTAGAGGCGGAACCGCCGCGTACACTTTCAATGCGGGATAGGGAGGAATCGGCTCGAATAAAGTTGTCGGTATTGCCGAAATTGATATCGCCGTATTCGAGTACTGGCAGCCCATCCTCGTGGATCTGCATATATTTTGAGCCGCCAGTGGCCAGTGGGATTCCCCTGACTGTGATATTGGCATTGCCGCCGCCACCAGAAGATTCGGCGCGTATACCTGGCAGGCTGCGGAAAACTTCTGCGGTTGAGCGGGGAGCGTAGTTGGATAGCTCTTCGGTATCTAGGGCGCTGACGGAGATGCTGGATTCCATTTTCGTTACGGGGCGTGCCGTAGCGGTAATGATGACTTCTTCGATCTCCGGCTGTTCTTGGGCAATTGTCGGGGCACTGATACTGGATGCCACTGCTACCGCCAGGGCGATTGAACTCGGTTTAAAGCCCCCGGCCTGCTTGCAATCGGTTTGAAAGTCCTCTGCCTTCACGACGCTCTCCTCAATCATCTCTTATGGTTATTAGTTTTCTCTGACGGCCCATTGGCTTGGGCTCTACTATCTGCTTGTTAGGTCTGGCTACACGGCCATTTTTATTTATTAAACCACTGTGATTTAATCTGGGCAACAATATTGTGAGCAAAAGAAGACTTTAGAAGAAAGAAAAATAATTAAATCAATCAGTGAGAGTTAATTTTCACTGAAGGGGAGGTGAGTCAGGGGAGTCTATAAGTAAGCTTTGCTTGTAGATGTCGACGGGATTGAAGGGAACTGAATCTGTGCTCTAGAGGGACAAATATCTATTAAATCGCGAAACTATGGGAAATTCTCATTTTTGAAATTCCCATAGCGCAAAAGTTAGTTTTCAGGCCCTAATAGATATTTTAGGAGCGGCATTAATGTTTCCATGCCAACACTCCCTGAATACTGTGAACAACCTTACGGCTGTTATGCCAGTTTTAACTGTCCGTCCTCAAGGAATTCGATCTTTTGGGGATCGCAAACCCCGCCGATAAAATTGCCTTGTGCATCGTCGCGATTAAAAGCGAGCAGGTACCAGTGTTGGTCTGGCCCCTGTACCACCCGGCCGGAATACAGGCTGCCCTGTTCGTCAGCGCCGAGGAAGCCATCGCCAATAACTTTATAGGGGCCATTTAGGGAGTCGGAGACAAAGTATTTGGTACCGCTAAGAGGTGTTCCACTCATAGAGTCACGGTGAGCTTGGCTGTGGAATTTGCTGGAGACCGAGCAGAAAAGATAGTAGCGACCCTGGATTTCCTCAATTTGAGGGACTTCCATTTCACCATACCAGCCCGGCGCCAGTATAGGTTCTCCGACCTTCCAATGAATGAGATCGGTGGAGCTGGCATAGCCCACAACGCCGCGCCCGTCGGGACTGCCCTGATTACAGCGGGCGGTGACATACATATGATAAACAGGCTTACTGGGATCTTTAACAATCCAGGGGTCGCGCCAAGAGGCATCATGCCAGTAATCCAGATTCAGGCCGTCATAATACCTGGGGTCCAATTCAACCAGCGGATTTTCCGGGTGTTTTTGCCAGTTTAAAAGATCCTTGGAGGTGGCCAGGCAGACCCGCTGAATTAGCCCTTTTTCCGAACGTTTGGTGCCTGTATAAAACATATACCAGGTGTCGTCTTCCTTGTGTACACAGCCGGTCCAGGTGGTATAGGAATCTGCAGCCTCGCAGGGATCACCTTCCTGATAAGGGGAGGGTTTTATCGCGTCCTGCACTGGGTTCCAATGAATCAGATCTGTGGAAATGGCGTGGCCGATTGAGACATTCCAATGGCGCAACTCTGGATCACCAAGGGATTTATCTGCTTGTAGATAAAATATATGGTATTGATCGCCATCAACAGCGAACCAAAAATCCCAAACCCATTTGTCTGCTAAGTTGAACGCCATTCGCTGGTCACCTCGCTATTATCATTATGTATAAACGAGCCAATATGGTTTTAAAACCCCATTGGCTGGCTGCAAAATTTCTGCCGTGCCTGGCTAAACCGGGACTCGTTCAGGCACGCCGCCCTTCAGTAGCACCGTTTTGTCTGGTGCAAAATTGGAATAAAAGGGCAGGATGGCGCCACCAATCGCGATGGCATCAATGCCGATCCTACCGCTCATTATTTGAGGTTTGAAAACACCGGGTGGAGCAACTTGCTGCATTCGCCTGGAGATTGTTTCCACCAGTTCCTCTAGCAGGAAGCGCGGCAGGTGCGCATCGATAATAACGGCCTCAAGGTCCAGCACACTGACTGCAGAGAGAATGGCGTATACCAGTGCATCTGCGCAGTCATCCAACCATTCCTGTATCAGCGGGCGCGCTTCATCCATAACTGACAATAAATCGGAGGAGTCATTGATATTGATTTTGTTAGTACGCAGGTGTCGGCGCAGGCCAAATAGGGAGGCTCGATTGAGTAGGATCTCGAAAGCCCCTTCGGCTTTTGGGGTGCTGCTGAGCTTGGAGGCGGGGACTGGCATAGTGGCCAGGTTGCCGGAGTTACCATGAACGCCAGCCTCCAAGCTGCTATTGAGCACCAGGCCACCGCCGATAAAAGTGCCGACAAAAATATAGAGAAAATCGGAAACTTCAGTTCCTTTGCCGAACTGCAGCTCGGCGACTGCTGCTGCCGAGCAGTCATTCTCGAAAAAGACAGGCAGATGTGTGACTTTGGAGACCTCTTCTGCGAAGTTTATTTCTCGCCATTTTTCCGCCAGGACTTCGCTCATCTCCAGCTCTTTGGTCCAGGCACCGATAAACCAGGGCATGGCGATGCCTATGCCAACAAGTTTGGATTGGTCTTTCCTGGCTAGTTCAGCACTTAAGCTTTTGATGCCCGCTTCGATGTTTTTGAGTAGAAAATCGGGTTCGGGGCAATCAAATTCCTGGCATATCTTCTTGAGAACATTGCCGCCGAAATCTGTTAAGTGTAATTCAACATTGCGCCGCCCAACTTTAATGCCTATGGAGTAGGCGCCGGTAGGATTGATGGTGTACATGATGGAGGGCTGACCTTTGCCGCCGAGCCTGCGCCCCTCCCGCATAACCATGCCGGTGCTTTCCAGCTCATCCACAATGCGTGTAACGGCCTGGGGAGTGAGGTTGGTGAGACGGGCCAAGTCGGATTTCGAGGCGCTTCCTGATTTGCGCAAGGCCGTCAGTAGCACCCGTTCGTTGTAACGGCGCAAGCCACTAGAGTTACTTCCTTTGCCCATCCGAGCCCCCCTTTAGTAAAAACGTCAACCCGCAAGTCGATCATTAGCTGTGTTGTGACAAATAGAACATTTCGAATTTTAGAACCTTTACTTATCGTTTTCAATGAAAGTGAAACGATATGAAATAATTCTAACTAGTTGATTTTAAAGTAATTTGTACGTTTTCCCAGGTTTTCTTTACTTAATTAAACCACTGTGATTTAATTTTTTGCAAGTTTCAGCAAATCATTCTAAAAATACGCTGCTTGCGATGAACGAGGGAGTTATGTCGGTCGATTTTGGTCTCCACCCCATCGATGCGATCATTGTGGTCGTATATTTCGTTTTCACCATCGGTTTGGGGCTTTACCTCAGCCGCCGACACGATACCGCAGAGGATTATTTCCTCGCTGGACGTAAAATGGTTTGGCCCTTGATAGGCCTTTCCCTATTTGCTTCCAATATATCTAGCACCACCCTGATTGGTTTGGCAGGTGATGCCTACAGCACGGGCATTGCGGTCTTCAACTATGAATGGATGGCAGCGGTCATCCTTGTGTTTTTCGCTATTTTTTATCTTCCTACAATTCTTCGCTCCCGCATCTATACCATGCCTGAGATGTTGGAGCGGCGTTTTAATCGCACGGCCAGAACTTACTTTTCCGGTTTGACCATTTTTCTGAATATCGTGGTGGATACCGCCGGTAGCCTCTATGCCGGAGGCTTGGTAATGAAGCTGATTTTTCCAGAGATGCCGATGTCGGTGACGATTTCGATACTGGCAGTAATTGCCGGTGTATATACGATTGCCGGCGGCTTGGCCGCAGTAATCTACACCGATACTATCCAGGCGCTGTTGCTGATTGTCGGTTCAATTTTAATCAGTATTTTTGCCTTGGATCGCGCCGATGGCTGGGAGAATGTAGTTTCCCAGGTTTCCGCCCATCAACTGAGCCTGATACGCCCAATTGGGGATGCCAGTGTACCTTGGCTGGGGTTGGTCACTGGAGTGGCCCTACTGGGTTTCTACTTCTGGTGCACTAATCAATTTATGGTGCAGCGGGTGTTGAGTGCCAAGGATATTAATCATGGACGCTGGGGGGCGCTGTTTGCTGGTCTTCTTAAACTGCCAGTCCTTTTTATTATGGTCTTGCCCGGTACCATGGCTATTGTTTTGTTCCCAGAGTTGGAGCGAGCTGACATGGTGTATCCCACCTTGTTGTTTGAGCTGTTACCTGTGGGCATTCTTGGATTGGTTTTAGCTGGCTTTGTTGCAGCGCTTATGTCTCAGATTGACTCAACGCTTAACTCCGCATCCACTCTGGTAACCATGGATTTTGTGCGGGAGCGTTTCCCTACATTGAATCAACACCAACTGATGCGAGTGGGGCAGTTGGTTACCTTTATCTTTATGGTCTTGGCTGTGCTGTGGGCACCACAGATAGAAAATTTTGGTTCTTTATTTCAGTATCTGCAAAAAGTTCTTTCTTATGCTGTACCCCCAGTTTTGGCTCTCTTCCTGATCGGGTTCTTCTGGTCAGGCGCAACTTCCAAGGGTGCTATTACAACCTTGGCTTTGGGTACTTCTGGCGGTGCAGGTCTCTTTTTGGCTAATGAGGTACTGGACTGGACCGATCTTCACTTTCTCTATATTGCGCCAATTCTCTATGTTTTTTGTGCTTTGGTTTTAGTGGTTTCCAGCTTGATTTCACCGGAAAGGATCAGCGAAGAAGTAAAAGAATTTGTTTGGTCTCGCAAAGACTTTGATGCGGAGACTGAAACATTGCGCAAAGAGCCACTATGGCGTAACTACCGCGTGCTTTCAGTGTTGCTTTTGATTGCTACAGCTTTGGTAGTGGGAAGCTTCTGGTGATTGGTGAGTTTTTCGGAGGCTATAAGCCAAGCTATTAAAAGATATGTATATGTCATGACAGAATCTCACACAGGATGGAGTTCCATTAGGCAATCATAGGAGGTGAGCAAGGGGAAAATAACTTTTTTGATAGATGTATTGAGGTAACAAAGAATGACCGATTGATAACGCAAAAAAAGGGTGGATACCATGAAGTATATTCTTACGATGATGATCATGCTTGTACTTGCCGGCCCAGCTGCGGCAACAACCAACATATTGGACCTTTATTTTAATACCGCAGATAACGGAGGTACCTTAAGATACGATGATATATTTTCATATGGTAAGAGTGGTAATGGCAGTGATTTTGATATGTGCGATAGCTACGCCTCCAAGCGTGTACCGGGGGATAAAATAGCCGCTATTACTAGCTATAGTGGAGACGAACGTATTAAGGGTCTCAAGCTCGAATACCTATATGCCGATGATGATGAAGTAGGGAAAACTACGGGTTCTGGTTTCCGAAAACTTCTTGGTGATATGGAATATATCCAAGGCTGGCGATTTTATAAGAAGCGTGATGGTAATATTTCCCGGGTCCGTGTGTACTTGAAAGATATGTCTAATAACGCTACCAGGGAAATAACCTTTGGCAGTAACAATGGCTGGCATAAGTGGCAGGAGTATCACCTAAGCATTGATGCTCGTTCAGTGGTGGGTTTTGCTGGTACCGCGGGCGACAGTAAAATTTGGAGTATTTATCCCTGCGTGGCCGACCGCTTTGATTTGATTGAGAGTGGAGTGGAAATACACTGGGATCAAATCGTAGAGACCCCTGAGAACACTAAAACGTTCTTTGGCGAACGGTTACTGGAAAACATTTCTGATGTGACTCAGAGTGATAGCACCGAGGTTTGGTATACCGATGGCAAGAGTGAAACTGACACCTGGAGTAATACACTCGGCATCTCGGTGACTGCCGGAGTGAGCTTAACCGAGGGGTACAAGGTGGGTGTGCCCGGTACTGTTGAAAATAGCGGGTCAATCACTTTCAATTTTTCTGAAACTTTCTCTGCCTCAACTACTGTAGGTGAGACCTCAGCGGTTAGTAACCAAAGGACAGTTAAAGAAGCTATGCCTGCAAATGTGCCAGCCTATAGCCTATTGGTGGCACGTATGATGGTGGAAAATAGCGAAGTTGAAATCCCTTATACCAGCACCGTCACCAACCCTCATAACGGTGATGAATTCAGGTTGACTGGTGTTATCAAAGGCTCCAGCTACTCTAAATCCCGTAAGCGCTGGGACGTTGTGGGTAATGCTTACCCCAGTCGATACGAAATTTTTGAAAGTTATTCCTGGGTTGTGGAATATTATGGGTTGGAAAATGTTACCATCATCGCTGATCCAGTGATTGAATCTGTGGCAATCGAAGAGGTTGTAATTCCTTGATAATTGCTAACGATTGATTGTTTAAGGTCCGCTTAACTTCTAGGCGGATCTTCTATAAGAAATTTGAATTGATTCAACTTCCCTCAACTTTTTTTCTATGATGTAGTGGATACTTCCTTGTATCCTCCGAGCATGCCTAATTCTTTCCCTTGTACTTTATGGAGTAGGTCAATCCTTGATCATAACGGAACTCAACCGTATCTTATCCTCATGGCACCCGTAATAACTAAAGTTCACCGGTGTTTTGGACATATAGGCAGAGAGTAAGAAAGAGACTTTAGTGTCATAGATTTGTGAATCGTCGCTGACTAGTACAAAAGTACTAGTGTCGAGACATACCACCTCAGCACTGTCGTTTTTAAATCCTTTTAACTGAATATCTACGCCTTGGCTATGTACTTTGAGGTAATCAATGCGTGCCTGTTGCGTCCAAGCGGCACTTGCAAATGGTGATTGTGATAGAGCGATACCCAGAACGATTGATACAACTGTTTTCATCCGCTACTCCCTGGTATATGTATCGCCAACATCAGAGGGTTGGCAAATTCCTGAATGTAACCAGTGAAATAATAGCAAAAACGGGGCGGCTTATTGCATTGGGCTATCTGGAAGGTTTCTACGTCGCCAGGGCTCATTGGATGAAGTGGATGCCCTGGCGCAGGTTTTTAGGTGGCCGATTAATGCAGGTTTATTCTTCGCGAAGAATCCTCTGGGTTTCCTTTATTTGAATCCGACGGTTCTCTTGCTTTTCTCCACGTATTCTTACCCGCTCACCGGACTTCATGCCCTTCTTCTTTATTTCTTTCGCATCTACAAAATAATATTTTCCGGTAGTTTCATCTTTGATAGAAAATCTATGATCGATCTTTCCGGTCTTGAAGTTCTCAGAAACTTCCTCTTCTAATACCCCTGTTATAGTTTCTTCTCCGTAGGCATATGAGATAAGTGAAAAAGTGGTAATAAAGGCGAGAAAAAATCGCATTGCATTATCCTCTCAATTTAATTGGAATAGCTAACTGAAATGGTGGCGGTGTTTGTGTCGTCATTTCTGGATTTGAGTTGGATAGTTACTCCTGCAGAGGCATCGGTAAAGTTACTGCCCGGTTCTTCCAGTGTTGCCACTTGGTTAGCAGTACCATCCTTAAGGTAATGTACTGTGACAGCCTGCTCTTGTTGTGAGCGGGGGTTGAGGATGGGGTGTGAAATATGATATTCCACAAAATAGTAATCCTCTCCATTGCTGCTGCCATTCGCCTCCACTTTTACAAGCTGTGGTAAGGAATTTTCAAGTTCCCCAGCAGTAAGCTCGATAGCTTGAAGTTGTATTTCCGAAGTGACACCAGGGTTTCTGCCAATAGATTTTGAATAGTTGGGAAAGCTGTTGTACCACCCCATAAATTCCCTGTGGGCGCTGCCAAATAAGCGGGATTGCCAGCTGTTACCCATAAATACGGCCGCCGAGCCATATTCACTTTCCCCTCGGTCGTTGGTGTCTCCATCATTGTTGGTGTCATTGCCTGCATGCCCTAAGCCAATATTATGGCCAAGCTCGTGCCCCATAATCAGCTGGTCACTATCTGCTGTGACGATACTCCAACGGCCATTTACTGCTGCCACCCCGGTACCAACCAACCCGGCGTTGTATGCGGCGTTTGGAAATATAAACACACGGTGGCGCCATTCGTTAAGATCTACGGGGCGATTATTGGCATCCATAAAGCTGCTTTCGATCCAGCGGGTTGCATTGTCTCGCCAGGTGTAACCGCCATCAGAGTATTGGCTGTCCTGTGAGCTTCTGGCGCGAGCCTGAGCATTTTCCACACTCAAAACACCACCGTTTTGGCTATCTGGAATGCTATATATAAAGCAATCAATAGAGCTTTCTTCGTTGTTTTCCTCTCCATAACAATATTGAGCGAGAGAGTTGTTATCGCTGAGATGGCGTTTGAATTTTAGCTGTCCCAACGAATTTTCTTTATAGGTGTTATCAAGGGAATCGGTATCGTTGAATGTCATATCCGCAAGCTGGGATATACTGACATCGTCAGTAACTAACGCATCTGAAAAATTTACCAGTACAAAAACGATACTATTTTGCGTGGCTTCAATCGTCTGAATTGAAAAGGTTACGCTGAGTTGGTCGCCATTGCTCAGTGGAAAAGTAATGGTGTCTTCGACAGTAGCGCCGTTATTCAAGCTATTTGTATTGCTATTCAGCTGGTA
The DNA here is from genome assembly GCF_056160005.1 of Microbulbifer sp. ABH2_005. Lineage (NCBI taxonomy): Bacteria > Pseudomonadati > Pseudomonadota > Gammaproteobacteria > Cellvibrionales > Microbulbiferaceae > Microbulbifer > Microbulbifer sp. ABH2_005. Next base: position 1,189,907 of record NZ_JBSWWI010000001.1, read on the forward strand.
TTCCCAATTGCCACTGTCATAGAGTTTATAGTCACCATACTCTCCAGAAAAATTGCCCGCCTGGAATGTGGGACTTTTACTATCGGTATTTTCTAGCTTAAGCGAGCCTTGGGCATACTCACTACTGCCTACCACTAATGTACTTAGAGGAGTGGCAGGGTTAAATGTGTAGTCACCGGTATCGGTAGCATTATCATCATTCCCCTCATTCCCCTCATTCCCCTCATTCCCCTCATTCCCCTCGTCGTTACCGGAGCTCGTTCCGTTATTAGATCCGCTGTTAGTTTCACCATTTGGCTGATTGTTGTCGGAGTTGCCTCCTCCAGAGCCCCCACTGCAGGCTGCCAGAAATAGGGTTAAGGTGAGCGCATTAAAAATTTTAAGTAAACCAGGCATTCTTCCCCCGAATTATCGCTATTAGGTAATGGCCGGTGTTAAATGAGTTAAAGGATGGACTCTTGCCAATTGGTACGGTTCCACCAATTGTGGTTTTTAAGGTATTTTTAGTTAATTTCGTCGCGGCAGGCTAAAAATCTTCACCTGTTTCGAAGTTGTTTGGTGGTTTAGCAATAGTGACGAGTGTTTGCTTTGCCCTTAAGAGGCATTCCTGGGGGGGTACGTTTTTTTGCCTTGGATGACAGGGTACTTAATTCGGGCTATGTATGGACCGCGAGTCACTTTGTCTGCAGAACTCAGTTAGCTAAACGATACTTATTTGAAGGCATAGATCTTTAGAGGGCCGGATTCATTATTTTATTCCCCACAAGCATATTTAATCCCTCAAGAGTTATTGCTTGCCATCTATCCAATCCAGTTACTACTTATCTTATATAAATACCACTGATCAGTTGGGCTGGAGTCGACAAACAGCATTGCTAAATTGCCTCTATCAAACAGGAGGTGATGATGAGAAGGAATGCTTTTTGGCTGTTATTGATGTTGTTTTCGGCGAGTGAGCTCAAGGCTGCATCGCTTGCACAGCAGTGGGAGTTGGCCGTGGCTGTTAATGCCAAGAGCCGTTCGGAAAGTGCCATTTTCGATATTGAGTCAGGGTATGAGCGCCAGGCAAAATTACAAGGTGCCCTACAGTTAGCAGGTTGGGAGGGGCAGGTATCTGTGCTGCATGAAGCGGATAATGGCGCTGGCGAGGAGTCTGAGCTGATTGTAGAAGAGTTCTTCTGGCAGGGGGGCTGGTTTGACTGGGATTTGTTAGCGGGTAAGCGGCGCCTGGATTATGGCGTGAGCTATGCCCATAGACCGTTGGATTTATTCCTGCCTATGGAACGCAATCCTGTATCTCTGCGCACGAATGAGGGGGTTGCTGTAGTGTCTGCCAGTCGCTTCACTGCCAGCGGAGAGCTGAGCCTGATGCTGGTTGATGCCAATGCAAGTCAGCTTATTGATGAGGCACTTCCGAAAGGAATAGCTGCACGTTGGTATCAGTTGGAGGGTGAGAGCGAGTGGCAATTACTTGGCTACCTAGATGATCAGCGCGGTCTGAATATCGGCTCTAGCTGGGTTGCGACCTATGGAGAGTCTTGGGAGTTGCACAGCGAGGGCCGTTATCAGCAGCGTTATCGTCAGTGGCTAAAGCCCGATGCACCGGAAGCTAGCGTTTCACCCCGTGAGGCAGAGCAGAGCGATGGCTGGCAGGCCCTATTAGGCATGACCTGGACCCACAGGGCAGGACACACAGTGATTGCGGAATACTGGTTTGATAGTCGGGCGTGGCATACGCGTGACTGGAAAAAACTGTCAGAGAATGCCCGCTGGTACCGGGAGCAGGGAGCTGGCTGGGATGGGGTTAGGTATGCCTCTGCGGCAGCCTTTTTGAGTGAGGGTCGCAATCGCCATAATGTGATGTTGCATTGGAGCTTGTCCAATCACGATTACAACCCGAAGCTAGATCTTTTATATTCCCCTGATGATGGTGGCATGGTTGTGACAGCTGGTATTCACCGTGAAGTGAATAGTAGTTGGACTCTCGGTACATCGATGAGGTATTTTGGCGGCGCTAAACAATCGTACTTTGCGCAACTGCCAAGTGATACCCACGTTACTTTAACTGCGAATATGAATTTTTAAAAGGAATCATGGTGTCTTTACTCAGTGAATTCTTACGTATCCTGATTCTTTGCGTTGTTGTGGCCTTCATTACTAGGGAGGTATGGGGAGGGAGTTATTTTTTCCACTTTTGCATCTCTCTGGCCTATGGTTTTGTTGCATTTTCTACACGCAAGTTGATTCTTCATTTAAAACCGAACTGGCCGCATGCACTCAAATATGCAATAACTATTTCAGCAACGGTGGTGTTGGGTACTGTTAATGTCTGGTGGTGGGTTTCCGGCTTTGGTGCCTTTCCGGCGTTTGATGGCCTGATCAATTCATTGATCATTGCCACCTTCTTAACAACTCTGCTTTACCAGTTTTACCTTAATCGTGAGCAATCTCATCAGTTAGAGGCCGAGCGCCGAGAGGCAGAATTACTACAGTCCCAGCAACAAAAAACTTTGGTACAAAGTCAATTGAAAGTATTGCAGAGTCAAATAGAACCCCATTTTCTATTTAATACATTGGCTAATTTGAAAATGTTAATCCGGCACGATCCGCAGAAAGCAGAATTGCTGTTGGATAATTTTAGTGATCTCCTGCGCTTTAGCCTGAATAAATCGCGTTCTGATTATGTGTCCCTGAAAGATGAACTCCGTAGCCTGGAGAGCTACCTGGCTATTCAGCAAATCCGTTTGGGAGAGCGCCTTCAATATAAGGTTGAACTGGCAGAAACTGTTAACCCCTCCACAGCAGTGCCACCACTGTTAATCCAGCCTCTGGTAGAAAATGCCATTTTTCATGGTATTGAGCCCTCCTCCAAGGGAGGTTTGGTCTGCCTTAAGGTGGCGACAGAAGCTAACCAGTGGGTAATAGAGGTGGAGGACAATGGCGTTGGACTGCAGGCTGCATCCAATACGCCTGAGCCGAATAAGCACAATGGTTTGGCTTTGAATAATATCAAGGAGCGTCTTGCCACCCTGTTCCAGGAAAAGGGCAAGCTGCAGATAAGTAGTAATAAGCAGGGCGGAGTTACCGCTCGATTGGAGTTTCCATGCGCGCAATAATTGCCGACGATGAACCCTTGTTGCGTCACCATCTGGACAAAATGCTGGCCGATGTTTTCCCTGAGCTCGAAGTGGTTGGCAAGGCCGCCGATGGCGAGGAGGCGTTATTGCTCTGCCAGCAAGAGCAACCAGATGTCATTTTTCTCGATATCCGGATGCCGGGCCTGGATGGTATTGCAGTCGCCACCGCGCTTAACAAGCTGGAAACCAAGCCTGTTGTGGTGTTTATTACTGCCTATGATGAATACGCCGTTAATGCTTTTGAGCAGGAGGCCGTAGATTATTTGCTTAAGCCCATTGATGAGAAGCGCTTGCAGCTTGCATGCGATCGCATCAAAAATCGGCTGGATAGCAGGGCAGATGAACAGGCGCAAGCGAGCCCAAACATTGCCGCTTTGCTGCAAAAACTCAATGTTGGCAAACCGGAATATTTACGTTGGATCAGGGCCAGCAGGGGAGAGGATGTACATTTAATTTCCTGTGATGAGATATCGGCATTTGTTGCTGAAGACAAATACACCACTGTCCACTCTGATCAGGGGCAGCATATTATTCGTACGCCACTCAAAGAGCTTATAACGCAACTGGAGCCGGACCTTTTTTGGCAGATACACCGCTCAACGATTGTCTGTGTGAAACGAATCGACAAAATAAGCCGGGGTCTAACCGGTTCAGCCACAGTTATTATGGAGGATGGGCAAATGTTTTCGGTTAGCCGCAGAGCTGCTGCCATGTTTAAATCTATGTGAAGCTATGTGCTGTAAACTGCAAATAGACTGAGATAGATCGCTCTAAAGTAAATCAATTTTTTTCAGTTTATAACGCACGTCGGATGCCACTAAATTCACTGTGATTAATACGGAGTCACTATGTCTAGTTACTACCCAGCCGCAGAACTACAGAAATTTGCTGGCGCCTTGTTTCAGCGGCTGGGGCTCGCCAAGGATCGTGCGGATGTAATGGCTAATGTTTTCCTGCAGGCAGATTTGCTTGGCTTCACCACGCATGGCCTGCAGCGGGTGGTGAGTAATTTAAAGTGGTTACAAAGTGGTGAATCCCGGCTCAGTGGCGATCCTCTGGTGTTGTCTGATCGTGGTAATTGCTTTAACTGGGATGCTCAATTTTTACCTGGCCCCTGGGTATTAACCAAGGCCATCGAGCAGGCTTTATCTCGAATACCTGAACAGGGGGTGGTCACGGCAACCATTCGTCGCAGTCAGCATATTGCGTGTCTGGCTGCTTACTTGCCTGAAATTATTGAAGCAGGATATGTTGCGATTCTTACCTGCTCGACACCTGGCGAAAATACGGTTTCCCCACAGGGAGGGATCGATCCCCTGTTTTCGGCAAATCCTTTGGCTTTTGCAGCTCCTGCGGGTGATTATCCTTTGTTATTCGATATCAGTATGTCGGTCACGGCTGGCGCCTATGTATCCCGTGCTAAGCGAGAAAATACCAAAATGCCTACGCCATGCCTAAAGGATAAGCATGGCAATTTATCCGATGACCCTTTGGTTTTTGATGATGGCGGCAGTATTCTGCCGGTAGGTGGGGCTGATCACGGTTACAAGGGGGCGGCACTCAGTGCAATGTTAGAGGTATTGTCGATGGCATTGGGAGGCTACGGTCGCGGTGATGAGTCGGCCACTCAAGACAAAGAAGCCAATTCGGTTTTTTTACAGGTTATTGATCCCCAAGCCTTTGGGACCCAGGCGGATTTTCTGCGCCAAACAATTGCCTTGAGTCATCTTTGGGAGCAAAACCGAAGCGATAGTGGCAAGCCTGTACGGGTGCCGGGCCAGCGTGCCTGGGCCACGAGAACGCGGCAGTTGCGCGATGGAGTCGAGTTATACCCTTCTATCATGCGGGATCTGCAGCCTTGGGCCGAAAAACTACAGGTCCCACTTCCTAGCGCGCTGGTAACAAGCTGATTTTTAGCCGTATACCACTACGCCTGAAACCTCAAGCCCTCAACTGCTGCCTCAACCGGACCCTCAAGTAAGCGCTACAGTTACGCCCCATTTTCTTGTGTGAGCTAATGGGGCGCTAATTTCTTCTCTCCAGATTTTAATCGTGAGTGTTGGGCTTGGCCTCACTGCATTTCCCTTACTCTAAAAGCTCATTGATACCCTGTTAATTCAATAGGCCTTTAAGCCCGGCTTAATTGACTTGATCGCCAGTCCTTGCTTGCCTGTGATATTCCTTATCTGGAGCATTGTCGGTTTGGTTATATCTCATATATGAAAATCGGGGCGGTTTAGTCCACATGAATATGGCGGGAGCTGTGTAGGCTGGTACTACGATAGGGGGCATAAACCAAAATAAAAGGAGGGAGTATGAATGATTTTGCCCATATGACGGCCTTAGAGCTGTTAAAAGGATATAAAGATAAGTCATTTTCTCCGGTGGAAGTGACAGAAGCGCTGTTGAGGCAGATAGACTCCTGTAACCCTGCTGTTAATGCCTACTGCCTTGTAGATAAAGAGACCACTCTGGCCTCAGCTCAAGCCTCAACTCAGCGCTACTATCGCGATGAAACTCAAGGTGTGCTGGATGGCGTACCGGTGGCGATTAAAGATGTTTTCCTTACCTCGATGTGGCCCACAATCAAGGGCTCTAAAACCATCGATCCTAAATCCACCCTGGGTAAAGAAGCGCCAAGTGTTGCGGCTTTGAACCGCAATGGCTATGTCCCTCTGGGCAAGACCACGACACCGGAGTTCGGCTGGAAAGGGGTGACGGATAACCCGGTCGATGGTGTTACTCGTAATCCATGGGATACCGATAAAACTGCTGGCGGCTCTAGCGGCGGCAGTGCAGCGGCTGTTGTGCTCGGTATGGGACCTCTGGCCTTGGGTACCGATGCAGGTGGCTCTATTCGCATTCCCGCGGGCTTTTGTGGTCTTGTTGGGCTCAAGCCGAGTTTTGGCGAAGTACCACATTGGCCGGCGAGTCCTTTTGGAACCCTGGCGCATGCGGGTCCCATGGCCTGGACGGTATCCGACTGCGCTCTGTTGATGAATGTATTGAGTGAAGCCGATCCGCGAGATAGCAATGCGATTCCCCGTCGCAACATTGATTATCTTAAGGCGATTTCCGGTGAGCCACGCGAACTGCTCAAGGGAATGAAAATTGCCTACAGCGCAACCTTGGGATATGTACAAAATGAGCGCGATGTAGAGCGGGCTGTGTACAATGCCGCGCAGCTCCTGCAGTCACTTGGCGCTGAAGTGACTGAGGTTACACCGGGTTTTGAAGATCCTCTCGCAGCGTTCGGTCATCTGTTTTATGGCGGTGCAGCCAATGCCCTGCGCACTATCGGCAAGCGCCAGCGCACGTTAATGGATTCCCAGCTGGTTGCTGTTGCCGACAAGGCCTCGCAGCTCTCAATGTTGGATTACCTCGCCGCGGTGAATGAGCGAACAGCCCTGTGTGAACATATGGCTCAGTTCCATAATAAATACGATCTGCTGATGACGCCGACCCTGCCGATTACAGCTTTTAAAGCTGGCCGTGAGGTACCAGAGGGCTGGCCCAGTACCCGCTGGCCCTCGTGGACACCGTTTACCTACCCCTTCAATATGACAGGCCAACCGGCACTCTCTGTGCCCTGTGGTTTCTCCTCTAACGGTTTACCTATTGGTATGCAGCTTGTAGGCAGGCGTTTTGAGGATGCTACGGTGCTGCGGGCCGGGCAGGCTTACCAGCTTGCCGCTCCATTGACGGATAAACGCCCAAAGCTTTTTTATAACAATATTGCCGAGGGAGAAAAGGTGTGAGCCGGTTAGAATTTGATTTCTACGAATCGGAGGACCCGGTCTGGAACCCAGCGCTTTTAACGATTCCGGTACCCGGTATCCGCAAGATGGTTAATCTGGCGGCCACCATGGATGACGTGATTCATTTGTCTATCGGACAACCTGACTCACCGGCTCCGCCTCATGTTATCCAGGCCACGGTTGATGCGGTACAAGCAGGTCAAACCGGCTACACCATGGATGCGGGGTTACCAGAACTGTTAGAGGCGCTTGCTGAGTATAATGGTGAACGCTATGGCCGTAAGATCACTCCAGAAAATATACTTGTCACTACCGGTGCAACAGAAGCCATCTACTTGGCACTTACGGCCATGTCGGCGCCGGGGCGCGAGTTTATTATGGCCGACCCATCTTTTTTATTGTACGCCCCGTTAATTCGTATGAATGGTGGGGAAGTGCGTTATATTCCCACCCGTGCGGAAAATAATCATCAGCTAGACCCACAAGAGGTCATTGATGCAATAGACAATAATACCCATGCTATTGTCTTGAATTCGCCTAGTAATCCCACTGGAACAGTCTATCCACGTGAGACCGTGGAAACTATTGTGCAAGAGGCTGCGTATCGCGGTATTTTTGTGATTAGCGATGAGGTTTATGATCATCTAATTTACGATGACCGTGATTATGCCGGTGTGCTCTCTTGCTGCTCTGATCTCGATCATGTAATTATTATCAGCAGTTTTTCCAAAACTTTTAGTATGGCTGGTATGCGCGTTGGTTGGATGATTTCAAGTCAGGGAGTTATCCGTAAATTACGCCGATATCATATGTTCACCACTACCGTTGCAAATACCCCTTGTCAGTGGGCTGGTGTAGCAGCATTAAAAGGAGATCGTAGTTTTATTGCGGATATTATTGAAAATTATAAAAAAAGGAGAGATCGTCTGGTCCAGTTAATTGAACAAACACCATACCTTGAAGGTTATACCCCTGAGGGAGCTTTCTATATGTTTCCATCGTTACCCGAGGGGATAAATGGTAATAATGTCGCCTTGCGTATGTTGAGGGAGACCGGAGTGTGCACCATTGCTGGAGATACCTTTGGTGAATCTTGCCGTAACGCCTTGCGTTTCAGCTACGCGACCTCAATTGAAAACATTGAATTAGCTTTTGAACGTATTATTCCATGGATGGAGAGGCAAAATTTTTCCTAGAGAGTCCCCCGGCTTATTTTCTCAAGATTGTTTCAGAGTGGATAATCTGTGATTCCTATTGTTTAGAAGTTAATGTAAATCTAATTTTTGTTTGGTAGATATGGGTGTGCATTTATTATGATTTGTATAAGGTCGCTATCCATTTTAGTTGTTTGTCCTCTGTAGAAGTCTCAATTCATTAGGTTTTTCTCTCTTTTCTCATCGTTTATTTCTATTTTTAGTTTCAAAAGGATCTCTCTTTTAATGGGGGGATCTGTTGTCGAATTTCATGCAGCTGTAACGATAATTTGTTTTACTGAGAGGGCAGTAATTAAACCTTTCAAATGAAAAGTATTTCGTTATGACAAAAATAAATCGACGCACATTGTTGAAGTGGGGCGGCCTACTAACTGTTTCTGCCATGGCGCCAGCCGTTTGGTCTAGCAGCGGGGTGAAACAATATGAATATACTGGTGCTGCCAGCACTTCCAGCCACTTTTTGCATGGAGTGGCTTCTGGAGATCCTACCGTCAATTCAGCCATTATCTGGACAAGGGTCACCTCCGCAGAGGCGGCGCCACTGGTTTATTGGGAGGTAGCCCTAGATGACTCCTTTGAACAAATTGTATCAACAGGCTATACGCAAACCGATGAGTCAAAGGATTTCACAGTCAAGTTGGATGTGACCGAATTGAATTTTGGCCGTGACTATGTTTATCGATTTAAATACCGCGATCAGTCTTCACCGGTTGGTCGTTTGAGACTGGCGCCCCAGAGCAATACCGATATCTCGTTTCTAAAATTTATAGTGACATCCTGCTCGCATTTTGAGCATGGTGAATTTGTTGGCTATCGGGATATGGTGGAAAGAGAGCAGAATATTGATGCGGTCATTCATCTTGGTGATTATTCCTATGCGTCCTCCAATTCTGGTGACTACCGCAAGTTTAGTCATTCCGACTTCAAGTTCGATCGGGAAAGTTTTAGGGCTCGCTACTCTGAGATAAGAATGGATGCCTTCCTGCAGCAGGCACATCAGATGCATACTTGGATGGTGATTTGGGATGATGGCGATTTAAGGAACGGTGTCTGGCGAGAAGGGCCGGCCATTAATGGTGCTGACTTCAATGAGGCGATGGATATCGCCATGGAAACTTTCTTTTTGTGGATGCCCATCCGCTATATTGCCCCCAAGCGTGTTTGGCGATCTATTCCCTATGGCAATCTGGCCGATATCTTCTTTATAGATATGTGCTTTTATGATCGCGATGAGCCAATTAATGATATGCCGGATAACCTGAGCAAGCGTCAGCCAGTATTTGAGCAGTACGATTTCCCCGGCCGCAGTATCATCGGCCAGGAGCAAGCGTCCTGGTTTGAGCAGGCACTTCGGACATCCACTGCCCGCTGGCGGATTGTCTGCTCCGGCGCTCCGGTGTTTGAGTGGTGGGATAACTACTCTCCCAGTGCCTGGCGGGCTTACCCCCAGTCTCATAAGTGGCTACTAGAGCTGTTCTCAGAGCTAGATAACAATATTGTTGTTTTGTCCGGTGGCCTGCACAAAGCGATGGCAGCCGGTCTGGCCTTGGACCCCTTTGCCAGTGATTACAGTGCTGGTCGCGATAACGTAGCTGTTGAAATTACTGCACCCTCCCTGACTCGGGGCGATGGCGGTGCTCTCTGGTACGAGATTGCTGATAATCGCAGTACCGAGAAAGCCCTCAAGAAGAACCCCCATATGAAGTTCCGCAAGGGTAATCGCGCTGGTTATCTAATTACCAAATTTGATACTGATCAGTTTGTCGGCCGTTGGAGGCTCTACGAGGATGTAAGAAAGGTGAATGGCCCCAAGGCAGATACCTATGGGGATATTGTGAGTGAGTATGGAAAATCTAAAATTAAAATCATGGATTGATCGTTAGGTTAAGATTAGACAAAAGGAAAATCATTTCTCTATTCTGACAGTTGATGAACTCTGTAAAGAATAAAAAATAGAAGAGGGAGGCGTATAGTGTTTCCGCCTCTCTCTAATGCAAAAAAAGCGCTTATATCGATTAGGTATCGCTTGGAGCTCTCCCAAATAAGCTCCATTTGGAACTTGGTTATCTAGTTTAGAATACCTTCATTTGTTGAAATTAAGAATCTCTCGCATGATACTCTGGATGGATTTTGTTTTGAAGATACCTTGTAAGCCAAGAATGGTACATGTTACTAAACTTCCTTCGTGCATAAATGTGATTGGCGTCAATAACTATTAGGGTTGGTAAAGGTTTGTCAGATTGATTTCTTTAAAGATATTTAGTCGCAGTATTGATGTGTAGGTGTTGTGAAAGAGTGCTGTCTTATTTATTTTCGGGGCTTAAAGTTAGCTTGTGAGAAACGTATTGATTTTGGCTGTGAATTTTTTGCTTTTACAAAGTTAGGGCAGAATAGAGCAGTATTGCAATCCACCTCCAGGTTAGACTGCTCAATACTCTGGAAGCGTTATTCTCTACGTTACTGAATGGCGCGGTTATTGTCAAAAATCGCGTTAATTAATCAAGAAATATAATATACCATTTATGAAAATGATATTGAGAAATCCCAGGAGGGCAGATCTCAGTATGATCGCCTAGATGGAAGAAGTGTTACTGTCTTGCTTATTAATGGAGAGGCGGTTCGTGGATATAATGCTAGTAAGATATTCAATGCTTCTTCGAGAATTCAAAACCCCAGTTTATTGAAATTATTTTTTAAGATGATTATCGAGACAACGCTTCGGATAGTTTACTGAATTCGCTATATTCAGGTGCAGCCTCGGATTTCAGTCGAAAGATTCATAGTTACCTTAGGCGTTATTGGATCTTCAGGCAGTAATCTATAGCGCCGCAGTTAGCATGCGGAGCACAGCCCCACAAGAGCGATAAAGAATGGCTCAAAACCAGTTTAAGCTGCTCGGTACACGACGTTTCCTACCGCTATTTATCACTCAGGTTCTAGCAGTTTTCAGTCGGAATATGTACAAAAATGGGCTAATAGTGCTGCTGGCATTCCGTATGGCTGAAGAGGAATCTAATACGCTGATCAATATTGCCACTGGTCTGATTATTCTGCCCTATTTTCTCTTTTCCTCCTTGGCAGGCCAAATCTCCGATAAGTTCGACAAAAGCAAGCTCATCACAATCTACAAACTGGCCGAAATAGGTATAGGTATCGTGGGTATTATCGCGATGTTTACCCAGCATTATGCCTTGAGCCTGGTGGTCTTTTTCTGCTATGGCACTTCCTCCACACTTTTCAGTGCGGCAAAATTTTCCCTGATACCCCAGCAATTAAATAGAAGTGAGCTACTTGCTGGCAATGCGTTGATCCAAATGGGAGCCTTTATTGGTACCCTGACCGGAACAATTGTCGGCACTATATTGGTCGGATTCACTCATCCCGGTCAGCACGGATTAACATTTATCGCGGTTATATTGATATTAACGGCCGTCATTGGTTTTATGGCAAGTTGCGCAATTCCCAAGGCCCCGCCTTCATCTCCAAAACTGCGCATTAATTGGAATCCCGTGGCACATGCCATGCGTGTCATGTACTTGGCGTGGCAAACACCTCCTGTGTTTTACTCCATTTTCGCCATTTCCTGGTTCTGGCTGACAACCACGGCATTTCTTGCGCAGATTCCCAACTTTACCCGCGACACCCTTGGGGGAAACGAAGATATTATCACTTTGCTGTTGTGCAGCCTCACCGTGGGCACAGCCTTGGGATCACTGCTGTGTAACTGGCTATCCCGAGGGCGTATCGAATCGGGATTGGTGCCACTGGGTGCTATTGGTATCAGTTGCGCGGGATTGGCGCTCGGTTTCCAATCCAGCAGCTTTCAAACACTTTCCAACGCAAGCCTAACCCAGTTTTTTAACCATCATGGTTCCTATTTGATCCTTCTTTATATGACGCTCTTTGGGATTTTTGGCGGTATTTTTACTGTTCCTTTATACGCAATGATCCAGGACCGCGCAAGTGCAGAGATTCGCGCGCAGATCATTGCGATCAGCAATATGCTCAACGCGCTGTTTATGGTGACAGCCGCTCTCGTGAGCATTACTTTCCTGGATATTCTAAAGATCTCTATCCCTAATTATTTTGTCATTATCGCTTTACTAAATATGATTGTGGTCACTCTGATTTTTGCCAAGTTACCAGAGTTCATCATGCGCGGGCTGCTATTGCTGCCTGCACGAATCCTCTATCGGGCCAGCCAAAAAGGATTGGATCAAATCCCCAGAGAGGGGCCCGCTCTCATTATTAGTAACCACATCAGCTTTCTAGATCCAGTGATATTGGCGGATACCGTCGAGCGTTATGTGCGCTTTATCGCACACCCTAAAATCTATAAATCCCGTCTGCTGCGCTGTATTTTACATATGAGCGATGCTATCCCTATAGGTTTGGATCTCGATGATCCAAATAGCCGTGAGCGCACTTACAAAGCTATAGAGGAGAGCTTGGACAACGGGGAGTTACTCTGTATTTTCCCCGAGGGGAAAATCAGTGAAGACGGTGAGCTGCAGCCATTTCTGAAAGACATTGAGGAGATTTTACGGCGCAAATCTGTTCCGGTTATCCCTATTGCCTTACATAGTGCCGATGCCCAGGACGAAAACTCAGCGCAGCAGTCTAAAAAGAAAAGTAAACGCCGCTTATTTCCCGAAGTTCTGGTAATCGCAGGACAACCGGTAGAGAGTATCAATACCGATTCGGAAAGCCTGCAAAAAAAAATTCGAGATCTCAAGAAAAACTAATAGGAATAAACGATAGAAAGGAGATTGCGCACAGCGCCCACGCCTTCACCGATGTCACCGGCTTTGGCCTGCTCGATCACTGACTGGAAATACTGAAATCCGATGGGCTCGACGCCACACTGATCGCCGAGCCACTGTCGATGATTCCCGGTGACCGCCAATGCCTCGAGCTCGCCTGGCTATCTAGCATGCAGCGGCAAAACGCCTACGTATATGTGGAAAACCTGTCGGAAGGACAATCCATGGCACATAGAGATTCCTCAGACCTGTGGCCGTCTGCTCGCCGAAGTGCCTGTAGACAAAACGGAGCCCTGCGCGCGCGCTTTACTGCAGAGTGGTTCCAGCCAGGCCCTCTATCATCGGTGTGATCAGCAGAAACGAGAATCTACAACTAAGGGTATAAAGGTAAGTCTGCGAGAGATGGCCATTGGCGGCAGTTACTTACCCGCGATAGCGAAGTCGAATACAACCAAGTCGTTAACCCCGTACTAGCCTACATTACTTAATAGCCGTTAATTCGGAGAGTTTTGGCTTCAAAATAGATGTTGGCAAGCACCTATATACAGCGAGAGTTACACAGATTAGTGAGTCAACTTTTTAAGTAATAAACGGGACGACCAGCCTCCATGAAAAAGATTGTGATCATCGGTGGCGGAGCCAGTGGCCTTCATTTGGCAACTCGGCTTGGACGTTATTTCAACTCTACCCGGATGCTTGGGCTTAAGCATGAGGCGCCATCCGCTCAGATCACCTTAGTCGATAAGAATCGCACCCATATCTGGAAACCCCTAATCTACCAGGTGGCCGTTGGCACATTAGACACCAGTATGGATGCTCTTAACTACCAAGTTCACGCCAGCTCTAATGGCTATGAATTTCAGCTCGGCTCATTGCAATCCCTCGACAGGAAGCGCCAGATTTTGACCCTAGGGGCAGTGCTGAATGACAAAGGCTGCGAACTAATACCTCCACGCGAGCTGGAGTACGATTATTTGGTGCTCTGCGTTGGCAGCATGAGCGATGACTCCAATATACAGGGAGTGCGCGAGCACTGTATTCCTCTCGACAGCATTGAGCAGGCACACAACTTTCACAAGCACTTGCTTGATCACCTTCTATGCCTAGAAGCCTACCCCGATAAAACATTACAAATTGCCATTATTGGCGGTGGCTGTACCGGAGTGGAGCTTGCTGCGGAACTGGTGATGGCTATTAGACAGGTTGGCCAATATGGGCGTATCTGTACCGGTGCCATTGACATTACCTTAGTCGAGGCCGAGCCTCAGCTGCTACCGGGTCTACCGGCAAGATTGGGTAACAGCGCCGAGCGCGAACTATGTAAGATGGGGGTTCGTGTACTTACCAACAGCCATATTATCAGTGTCAGTACCAACAGCCTCACTACAGATGATGGCAGAGAGATCCCCGCAGCAATTCGAGCCTGGGTCACCAGGGTTAAGGCACCGGAGTTCCTCACTCAGTTGGATGGTCTCGTCACCAACCAACTCAACCAGATAGAGGTGAAAACCACCCTGCAAAGCAAAAATGACCCCCATGTCTTTGCTATGGGGGATTGTGCCAGCTGTATCGACGGTAACAAGCAGCGTGTACCATTGCGCGCACTAGCTGCGCAACAGATGGCCAAGCATTGTTCCACCAACCTGATCGCCCTGATAGAGAACAAATCCCTGGGGCACTTCTATTACCGGGATCGTGGTTCGCTGGTCTCCCTTAGTACAAACACTGCTGTAGGGAACTTAAGGACTGCTTTTGTAAGAAGAAACCTTACCCTTGAGGGACGTATCGCCAGTTTGGCCTACCACTCCCTCTACCAAATGCACTTGGCGACAATCCACGGCTGGCCCAAGGCCATACTGCTCTATTTACTTAGTCAGGCCAACCGTGCAGTGAACCCACGCCTTAAATTGCACTGATAAGGATAAAGTGGAAACTATCGCGACAATCAAAGATTTACTGGCCTTTGTCATTGGGCACCCTTGTCGCGTAGTTTATCGCTTAAGTGAGTGTCCGGCGTTGGTGGTTGGATCAAACCTTATTTTCTCAGGATCTATCCATGGAGTGGACCTGTTTTACTGTCTAAAACTGTGCGAAGTGTTTAGGATATGGCAAACTGTTCAAAATAGATCGTACAGAAAAATATATTCAGGATAAGCCAACTCCAATATATCGCTTAAGGCGAGTCGTGTGATGCCCCCACAAAATACAATACCTTGTGGTCAGTGATATAACCATAACCATCTTTAAATATTGAAAGCGCATATTTAGCAAGCTCACAATTGGCACTCCAAACAGAATCTTCTAAAATATATGTTTTGAAGCGAAATGAAGCACTTTGCGCAGTAGCCAGGACACAAATATGTGTTTCCACACCAACAATAAAAACTGTATCAACCCCTAAACTTAGTAATTTCTCCTCCAGGGAGGTATCAACAAAGCCGTTATAAACATGCTTTTCAACTACAACTACCTCCTCTTCTACCAGCTGCCAGATAGGCTCTATTATTTCCGCACCCCAAGTGTCTGACTTGCAAGGGTAGTAACACCTTCCTCTATTTTCCTCGCCACGAAGAAAAGAATTACGATATTTATGATCTGGCTTAATAATTGTCTGCAACAGAAGAACAGGAATCCCTCTCTCTTTGGCAATCCTCATACATAAAGAAATATTATTAACTACCTTTTTTAGATCATCACCTTTGCGGATGATCCGCGGACTCCAATCTCTAGATGGCGACGGATTTTTAAGCTCCATATTACTGGAACCATGCTGCCTGCGATCGTAATACCCCCCCGAACAACAAAAATCATTTTGCATATCGACAACAACCAGAGCCGCGCTGATATTTGTTGACAGATCATTTATCACATTGTCTTCTCTATCATCAGCCCTATTCAAATCTTTTTCCTCACATTCAGTTCTGTGTCTGTTGAATACAGCAGTGCATGATCGTCTTTGTCGCCACTATTAGACTTTAGTATCACAACATAAATAACTCTTTTCAAAAAGTTGGCATAGGCTGCTTTTGCGTAAACCTTAGTGGTATCATTCAAAGCCCCAACATGCTCTAAACGATTCAAGTCAACCTTTCCATCGTGATTTGGGTCCGTTCTGTGCCGCTGTAAACGCCTTCCTATAACCATCGCATCTTGCCAATGAATTGTAACCCCGTTGGAATGATGGTTGGAACAAATTTCACCTTGGCGTAGTAGGTATCTGCAGCAAGTTATTTAATACCGAGATCAAGGAACGCTGGTGCAAGTTTGACGGTATGGTGAGCATATAGCTCAATTCGAGATCGGCCTTCTTCGTCTATTTTCTGCTGAGTATCTATGGCATCGGCAATACTCGACTTCAGGTCAGTGATACTGATCAAAGAGATTACAAGGCCACGTTGTGAGGCTCCGGCACTACCATTGTAATACCAGCTTAGGCCTTCCGTCTTTTTCGCTGATTTATTGATAAAGCTGGCAGCTATAGCAGCTATGTATTCATGACCGCTTGGGTACGTCTGCATGAACACTTCTGCATTGAACTTAACGAAGTCAAAATTGCGACGTGACCATAGACGATAACGCCTCTCACTGGTAAAAACTGTACTGCTCTATGTTCATAAATGTCGTCTTCCCCTGAGAAACCAACAGTACAACAAACAGCGTGAGTGTGAATTTTATTTGCGGTTTTTTGATGTTGGATGTTCGAACGAAAATTGCTTTAATTACGTCTTCCATGGGCAGGTGCTGCGTTAATAAGACCTGAGAACCTTATTTTCTCAGCCCCTGTCCATGGTTCCTGCCCATTCCATCTCTTAAACCTGTCCGAAGTGTTGTTATTTAGTTATCATTCGAAAATTTAGGGCAATAGCTGCTGTAATTAAGGTTGATCATGATAATGAAAGCGTTGTTTTTTGTAAGGATATTGCCTCTTAAAAAATCCTTTGTAGTTGCTTTGGCTCTACTGTGGTTTTTTTTAGGGTTTAGTTCTATAGCTAGTGCAAATAATATAAGTGCCAAGTTAGAAAAGAAGGAAAATGATAACTGGTTTGTAACCTTTGTGTCAGAAAAGCCAATAAAGCGGCTTGCTTTTAAAAGCTCCCCCGATAACTCAAGAAGTAAACGCTGGATTCCTACTGCTACAGGGTATCAGTTTGAGTTTAATGACGGAAGAGAAAGTGTATTGCGTGAAGATGATGGTGAGTTTACAGAAGTTACCTTTCACCTAACCCCAACTTATACTGTTCTCCCCAAAGAATACGCTCCTTTCTCGCCATTTTCTGATGGAGGTTATCTTTTGCATACAGGGAGGTTTTTTGCTTGTGCAGAATCCTGTCAACCCAGTTTAAATCATTGGCATTTAACAATAGCTACGCCCGAGTATGACAATATTATCTTGCATGGCAAGATCTATCAGAAAAGTATTCAGTGGGAGGCCTTAGACGAGGGCAGTAAGATCTATATTGGTCATGGAAAGCCGATACAGAGTGACCACTTTGTTAGTGTGATTGATGAGCTTCTACCAGAGAAGCTCCAATATCAAATGAGCATACAGCTGCCTAAGCTGATGGTTTTCTTCGCGGATAAAATGGGGGCGCTTGGCTATAGACCTGCGTTGTTTGCTTCTTATAGCTCAACAGATGATGGTCGAGTTGGCCATCAAGGTGGAACTTTGCCCGGTCAGATATTTATGCATTGGTATGGTCAGGAGTCTGTTATTGAAGCCATTGATGTCGATGAACTGTTCTGGCTCTTTTCCCATGAAGTTGCTCATCTCTATCAAAGAGAGGGTGCCGATGTTATAGATACTACTGATTCCTGGGTACATGAAGGGGCGGCCGACTATTTTGCTGGCCTGGCATTTGAGAGTATCATTTCTAAGGGTTTTTTGTTGCAAAAGATAAAGCAGGCAGAGCGAGGTTGCCTTGCCAGCCTGGAGGATAATCCGGTTTACCTGGATGCATCACGTAAGAATCCACGTGTACACTATGACTGTGGTTTGCTGATTATAAATGCAATAGATAAACAGTTGAAAGAGCAGGGCTCTATTTCTATTTATGAATTGTGGAATCTTTATTCTTCAAAAGTTTCATCAGGAGCGCCGGCTGGGGCGGATCAGTTCGTGCTTGCTGCCAAGCCTTATCTATCATCAGAAATAATCAAGAACTTGGAAAAACTGAAAAACTCTGAATTCTCTGCTTTAAAATTTATTAGAAAATTGACAGGGGATAATACCTAGAATACTGATTACTAATTAATCCGAGATGGGTAAGTGTTGGCTTACCCTCTAAATGGTTTTAACTCGTGTTAATACTTGTAGCTGTTTGAATGGGCTGTATATTGGCTATGAGACAATATTTACAGATCGGTTCTACTGTACTACTTTCTGGGGCTAGCCCCTCGTCGCTACCGTTTGTCTCTCGTTGTTTAACGCTTATCAGCCACTTCTGACCCCATTCAGCCACAACAGCTCCCGTTTATCCCTCTCCTCATCCCTTTATCGCACCATCAAGAACCCCTCCATAACCAGCGCTAATCTGCTCTCAACCTAAACGCAAGGAGAGAAATTATGAAGAAGATTATCGCAGCGGCACTGATTCATCTGGGTATGACAACTTCCGTTTTTGCCGCAGTGGATACCCAGCTGGAAGGGCTTTACAACAAGGCGGCGCAGCAGGGTGGGGATGCCATTGAAGTTTCTTACGAGGCTTTCAAAGCTGCTCAGCAGCGAGATCCCGCAGATCCGGCTGCTTTGTTTTACCTGGGGGCCAGCGAGACGCTGATGGCCAAGGAGAGCTGGCTGCCGTGGAAGAAGGTGAGCTATGCGGAAAATGGTATTGCCCGTATGGACAAAGCCTTGCTGATGATTGAGGAGCTAGAGGATCCGGGCCGTTCGGCTAGGGGAATGCCCCGGGATTTACTTTTTAAAGGGATTGCGGCAACCACTTTTACCAAGGTACCCGCCTTCTTTAATGCTTTCGATCGGGGTTTTGAGCTCTATGGTGAGCTGATGGGGGATCCACGACTGTCGCATATGCCGGTACAGGCAGTGAGCTGGATTTACTGTGGCGCTCTGGAGTCTGCAGATTTGGTGGAGAAGTCTGAGCTGAAAAGTGAGTGGCTGACAGTGGCCACCACAAGAGGGGCGCTGGCTCTTTGTAAGCCGGATACTGAGCAGTAGTTGGAATTGGAGCAGAATCGATGTTGCAGCTGACACATATAGAAAAGACCTATAAGACCGGTGAAATAGAACACCAGGCTTTACGAGACGTCAACCTGGCCATTCGTCCCGGCAACATGGTGGCCCTCTGTGGGCCCTCTGGCTCTGGCAAGAGTACTCTGCTGAACATCTGCGGTTTGCTGGATCAGGATTACTCAGGAGCGGCGCACTTTGCCGGTGAGTTAATGACCAGAGACTACCAGCAGGCGATGAAGATACGTCGCACTCAGATGGGGTTTATTTTTCAAAAATTCAACCTGGTACCCGTGATGAGTGCCTTTGAAAATGTCGCCTATCCGTTGCAGCTCAATGGTGTGGATTCAGCAGAGGTAAAACAGCGGGTAATGCAGATGTTGGATCATGTGGGCTTGGCAGAATTTGCCCGATACCGACCTGATCGTCTCTCCGGTGGTCAGCAACAACGGGTGGCAATAGCCCGGGCACTGGTACACAGGCCCAAATTGGTGATTGCCGATGAGCCCACCGCAAGTTTGGATAGTGTAACGGCCCAGCAGATTATTGAACTAATGAAACATCTGGGCAGGGAACAGAAAACGGCTTTTATTGTGGCTAGCCATGATGATCGTATGACTCAGCACTGTGACAGAGTAATTAATTTACAAGACGGTGTGATTTTGCAGGAGGAAGCCCCATGCGTCGCTTAAAACTGGCAGTGTTGAATTTATTACGCAACCGCCGCCGCAGTCTTTTGACCGTCGCAATTGTCGCTATTGTGGTGATGGCTCTGATGATTTCCGGGGGCTTTGGACTCTATACCTATAAATCCCTGAAAGAAGGCGCGGCACGCAGCCAGGGACATCTGGTGTTTACCCAGCCGGGTTATTTCAGCAGTGATGAAGAGTATCCATTACAAAACGGCTTGGAAAATGCGGATGAATTGAGAAAGCGCTTATTGACAGACAGCCAGGTGAAAGCGGTACAGCCGCGTATCTATTTGAATGGGTTAATCTCCACTGGAGAGAAGTCGACCATATTTTTGGGGCAAGGGATTTTACCGAGCGAGTTTCGAGTAAAAGGGCCTTTTTTAAATATGACCGAAGGTGGCATTCTCAGTAAAAATGAAGATCCTACCGACCCACAGATTATGCTGGGCAAGGATCTGGCCAGAAATCTGAATGTAAAAGCCGGGGACTATGTCACCCTGATGTCCACCACCGTAGATGGGGCTCTTAACGCACTGGACTTTAAAGTGCAGGGAATTTTTGGAACTGGTGTTCCTGATATGGATAAGCGCCAGGTATATCTGTCGATAAATTCTGCCCAGTTTATTCTCGATAGTAAAAAGGTCAGTACCATGCATCTGTATGGCTATGAGCTGGAGGACACCGAAGTATTAAACGCACGCCTGGCTGATCTGGCACCAGAGTTGGAAATTACCACCTGGGAGGATCGTGCCTTCTTTTACCAAGGGGTAAAGAGTCTATACGACCGAATTTTTGGCCTGATGGGCGTAATCATGGCGATGGTAATTTTTGTTTCCCTCTTCAATACCTTGGCGATGTCGGTTACAGAAAGAACCCGCGAGATCGGCACTCTTTCCGCACTGGGAACATCCCGCGCCGAATTACTGCTGGGTTTTGTGTTGGAGGCGTTGGTGTTGTCTCTGGTAGGAGCGATCGTGGGCATTTTGCTGGCGGCTGCGGTGAGTATGGGGTTGATGATGTTTGAAGTCACCATGCCGCCCCCTCCCGGTAAAACAGAGAGCTACCCCCTGGTGGTGTATTTCTCCATGAACCTGGCTTGGATGATCACATTAGCAGTAGCCGCAATCTGTGTTCTGTCTTCCTTTATGGCGGCACGCAAGGGTGTAAACAAACCGATTACAGAGGCATTGGTACATGTATAAGTTAGCGAAAATAAAAAATGCGTGGAAACTATTGGGTAGCGCTCTGGTATTAGCCGTAGCACCCATGGCACTGGCTAATCCTCAAATTACCAACAGTGGGGCCAGCAGGGAGATTAACTACACCGCACAGCAGGTGGAGGCCATGCTTGCCAAAGCCGACTTTTACCGTCTGCAAGAGAATTCCGCCCGGGTAGTGACAGAAGTGCAGGTCTACAAAAATGGTGAGTTAGACAGTATGGATAAATACCATGTGTACACCCGTCCACAGCGCAAATCTCTGGTGGTATTCAAAGGCAAGGGAGAGGAGGGCACCAAAATGTTAATGCTGCAAGATAACTATTGGATGCTGATGCCGCGCAGCCGCCGTCCCATACGGATTACACCCATGCAAAAACTGCTGGGGGGCGCATCGGTGGGGGATGTGGCCACACTCACCTGGAGTGAGGATTACCAGGGCTTTTATGCAGGGCAGGAGATATTACAGGATCGGCTGGCCAATCGCCTGAATCTTACCGCCAAAACCAAAGGGGCCAGCTACCAGCGTATTAACTTGTGGCTGGATAGCGAAAGTCATTTTCCGGTAAAAGCCGAGCTTTATTTGAAATCCGGTAAGTTGGCCAAGATTGCACACTTTACTTCCGGGCAAAGAGAGGGGCGACAGGTGGTGGCGGAAATGCTGCTGCAGGATACGATCAATACTGGCACCGAGACACGGGTTATTTATGAGAGTGCCCAGGCTCATGATTTGCCGGAAAAGTATTACAACCCGGCCTACCTGAGCCGCCAGTCAACGGCCGAACTCTAGCGCACTTTGCAGTCGCTATTAAGCGGCTGCAATGGTTTTCTGCTTAGTGATTTCCTGTGGGGACTCCAATTCCTGGAAAAAAATGGCCTCAATAGCTTCCGCCTCGCGCAGGCGTTTGAGCTTCTCAAAAAATACCTGGGCTTCTGGAAACGCGAGCTTGAGATAGGCCAGCCACTGCTTGATCCGGTTGCCCAAATACTTGGCCGGGTAAACTTCCCGGGTAATTTGATAATAACCCCAGAGTAATTCGACAATCTGCGGCCACGCCATTGGCTGATATTTCTCCCCGGCGCAGAAGGCCTTGATTTGCAGTCCCAAGTCAGGCCTTGCCAGCAGGCTGCGGCCAAACATAAAGGCCTGACAATTGGTTTGCTCGCGGCAGCGCTGAAATTCCGCCAATGTCCAGATATCGCCATTCGCGACTACTGGAATCTGCAGTTTTTCCCGAATCTCACCGATATATTCCCAGTAAGCTGGCGGCTTGTAGCCATCGACTTTTGAGCGCGCGTGAACCGCCAACTCGTTGGCCCCACCGGCGGCTGCGGCCAGGGCGTTATCCATATAGGTAGAGCGGTCGTTGAACCCCAGGCGGATTTTCGCCGTGACAGGGATGTGATCCGGTACGGCTCGGCGCACAGCGCCGACAATCGCCTCCACCCGGTGCGGGCTTTGCAATAGGCAGGCGCCCCCATCGCTGTTATTGACCGACTTGGCTGGGCAACCAAAATTCAGATCGATCGCCTTTGCCCCCACGGCAACCGCTTTGGCGGCATTGATGCCCATGGCCTCGGGATTGCCGCCCAGAAGTTGCAAGCGTACCGGGACATCATTGGCCGTTTTGGCGCCTTCCAAGAGCTCCGGACACAGACGAGTAAAAACCCGGCGGGGAAGACGGGTATCGGTAACACGCACAAATTCGGTTACACAGATATCGACTCCGCCAATCGTTGAAAGCAGCCTGCGCACATGGTGATCGATAACACCTTCCATAGGGGCCTGGTAAATCTTCGGCTGCAGGGAAATAGTCTTATCGGTCATAAAGCTGGGAATCGGCAAAATGGGTGTGATGGTTGGCGCATATTCTATCAGCTAGTGGGCGCTATTTCGTAACAATGATCATTTCGGGGGTACTTTTCATAGGAGATGTAAACTCAAACTCGAGTGTGTTTGCACCAATAAAGGGCGTGATGAACCACGCGCCACCGTTGCCACTGAAACCATTAAGTGTTTGATTTTAAAAGCAACTTGTATTGATAATAGAAAATTGACTGCACTTCCATGCTGCAGAAAAACTTTCTGGCAGCAGATAGTTTTGTTACTTGTCGGGGTGGGGCCGCCAACACAGTTGTATTTGCTCTGCTTGACGACTAGATTGCCGGGCGTAATAGGGATTGCCAGCCGTGGTCATCGCCAAGTCGCGTTCATCGCCAATTAGACCACTGCGTTCAGTCGCAGGGTACTTTGGGATTTGTCGTCGGTGCGGCCTGGTGTTCGGCAAGTTGGAACAAGCTGGAATTTGTGCGGAAGTTTAGCGGTATTGTTTGGGGGGGGGTTATAGGCGCCCAAGCATAGCGGCTGCTTAACATGAAACGGCCACGGGCCGAAGAATAATCACCCGGATATTAACCTTGTATTATCCGAAGGCTTAGGGGGATACAGAGTGCAAGATACGCTACTTCAACAGGGATTGGACATCACCCTGTTCGGTATGGGAATTGTTTTTACCTTCCTGCTGTTACTGGTGGTAGGCACCGGCATCATGTCCCGAATTATTACCCGCCACTTTCCTGAAGCGGAGCCAGTCGCCTCACCGCCCGCTAGTGGCAGCGATGACGATGCCCGCTTGCACGCCATTATCAAGGCGGCCATCGAACAACACCGAAAAAAACGTTAATCGCTAAATTTCGCTTCACGACAACATCCAATAATTTCTGCCGAGAGAGATAACCCATGACTGAGGTTAAAAAGCCATTGGGGATTACCGACGTAGTCCTGCGTGACGCCCACCAGTCACTGTTCGCCACCCGCATGCGACTGGACGATATGCTGCCGATTGCAGAAAAGCTCGATAAAGTCGGCTTTTGGTCCCTGGAATCCTGGGGCGGCGCCACCTTTGATGCCTGTATTCGCTATCTCGGCGAAGACCCCTGGGAGCGGATTCGCGAATTAAAGAAAGTCATGCCCAATACCCCGCAGCAAATGTTGTTCCGTGGGCAGAATATTCTGGGTTATCGCCACTACGCCGATGATGTCGTGGAAAAATTTGTCGAGCGCGCCGCAGTGAATGGGGTGGATGTCTTCCGCGTGTTCGATGCCATGAACGATATGCGCAACCTGAAGACCGCCCTGGCCGCAGTAAAAAAACAAGACAAGCACGCTCAGGGCACTATCTCCTATACCGTGAGTCCGGTACATACTATGGACTTGTGGGTGGACCTGGGGCGCCAGATTGAGGATATGGGGGCGGACTCCATTGCCATTAAGGATATGGCCGGCCTACTGCGCCCCTACGAAGGCTACGATCTGGTAAAGCGCCTTAAAGCGTCGGTGGATATTCCCATCCACCTGCATTGCCACGCGACTACGGGTCTTTCTATTGCCACCGCGCTCAAATGTATTGAGGCGGGTGTCGACAACGTGGACACTGCCATCAGTTCCATGTCCATGACCTACGGCCACAGCCCCACCGAAACTCTGGTTGCCATGCTCGAAGGCACTGAGCGGGATACCGGTCTGGATATTAATCTGCTTGAAGAAATTGCTGCGTATTTTCGCGAGGTGCGCAAGAAGTACGCGAAATTTGAAGGTTCCCTTAAAGGTGTGGACTCGCGCATTTTGGTGGCCCAAGTGCCTGGTGGCATGTTAACCAATATGGAAAACCAGCTGCGCGAGCAGGGCGCGGGCGAGCGCCTGGATGAGGTACTCGAAGAGATCCCCCGCGTACGCCAGGACCTGGGCTATATCCCCCTGGTAACGCCCACCTCGCAAATTGTAGGCACCCAAGCGGTGTTAAATGTGCTGACTGGCGAGCGCTATAAATCTGTCTCCAAAGAAACCGCAGCCGTTTTGAAAGGGGAATACGGTGCGACCCCTACCGAAGTGAATCAGGAGCTGCAGGTGAAGGTGCTGGAAGGCGCAGCACCAGTGTCCTGTCGCCCTGCGGATCTGATCGCTCCAGAGTTGGACAAGCTCACCCTGGAGCTACAGGAAAAAGCCGGGGAAGAGGATATCGCCCTAACCAATGGTGAAGGTGAGATTGACGATGTCCTGACCTATTCACTCTTCCCACAAATCGGTCTTAAGTTCCTGAAGAATCGCGGCAACGCTGAGGCTTTTGAGCCAGTGCCAACCGGTAATGAAAATGCCGCAGTGAAAAATGACAAGGGGGAAGAGGTTTACACGGTCACCGTGGAAGGCCAGAGCTACACCGTAATGGTGGCCGATGGTGGCGACCTGACCAATATTGCCCCGGTGGGTGCGGCTGCCCCTACAGCCAGAACAACCAATTCGGCTCCAGCTAACGGCGGTGAGCCGGTTAATGCGCCCCTCGCGGGCAATATCTTCAAGGTCATGGTAAAGCCCGGTGACAAGGTCACCGAAGGCCAGGCCATTATTGTGCTCGAAGCCATGAAGATGGAGACCGTTGTGAGTGCGCCGCGCGGTGGTAGTGTTGCCAGCGTAGCGATTAAAGAGGGCGATTCCGTGGCGGTGGGTGATGCCCTGCTGTCTATCGCATAGATTGGGGTAGGAGTCGCAAGTGGATAATTTACTCACGCTTTGGCAATCCTCCGGCATCGCACAGATGATGCCGGGGCAGCTGGTCATGATCTTTGTTGGATTGGGGCTGCTGTTTCTGGCTATTCGCAAAAACTTTGAGCCACTGTTGCTGGTGCCAATTGGCTTCGGCGGTATCCTGGCCAATATTCCTGGAGCAGATCTGGCGCTCTCTGCGGCAGAGACCGCATTGGCCCAGGGGAATACGGCAATTCTTGCCCAAATGGCCCAGATCCTGGGGCTGGATACCGGCGCCAGCCTCAGTGACTTAAAAGCGGCCTTGGGTGCTGCCCCGGCTGCGGTACAGCTACAGGCTGCGGAGTTTGCCAGTGATGCCGGTTTTAGCAACGGCATGCTGTACAACTTTTATTCCGTGGCTATTGCCTCGGGTGTAGCCCCGCTGGTGATTTTTATGGGGGTGGGGGCCATGACCGATTTCGGCCCGCTACTCGCTAACCCGCGCACCCTATTCCTGGGGGCGGCCGCACAGTTCGGTATCTTTGCCACCGTGCTAGGTGCCGTCGGTCTCTCGGTTGCGGGGATTATGGACTTCTCCATCGCCGATGCTGCGGCTATCGGTATTATCGGCGGTGCGGATGGCCCCACGGCAATCTATGTTTCCAGCATTTTGGCTCCCGATTTGCTCGGTGCGATTGCGGTGGCAGCCTACTCCTATATGGCATTGGTACCCATGATTCAGCCACCGATTATGCGCGCACTCACCACCGAGCAGGAGCGCAAAATTGAGATGGTGCAGCTGCGCCATGTGAGCAAGCGCGAGAAAATTACCTTTCCGCTGTTGCTGCTGATTCTGGTTGCCTTGTTCCTCCCCGCAGCAGCGCCGCTGTTGGGAATGTTCTGTTTCGGTAATCTGATGAGGGAATGCGGTGTGGTGTCTCGCCTTTCGGATACTGCTCAGAATGCGCTGATCAATATCACCACGATTTTCCTGGGCCTCTCGGTTGGTTCGAAACTGGCCGCAGATAAATTCCTCGACCCAAAAACCCTGGGAATCCTCGCCTTGGGTATCGTGGCCTTTGCGATTGGTACCGCCGCAGGGGTATTGATGGCGAAATTGCTCAATGTCTTCAGCAAGCACAAGGTAAACCCGCTTATCGGTTCTGCCGGTGTATCTGCTGTGCCCATGGCTGCGCGGGTATCCAACAAAGTAGGGCTTGAATCCAATCCGCACAACTTCCTGCTGATGCACGCCATGGGCCCGAATGTGGCCGGGGTGATTGGCTCTGCGGTTGCGGCAGGGGTGATGATCAGTATGGTGCGCAGCTTAACTGGCGGTTGATTGAGTCAATCAAAAGTTACAATCGAAAAGGCGAGCTTCGGTTCGCCTTTTTTCTTACAGGGCTTAATGCCTTGAGATTAGCTGACACCCTCCCTCGATAAGATTCATTTTGAGTTAAGGTTATCTGCGCTATATTCCTCCCAGCATATTGACTTGTGATAAGAAATTTTACTGGAAGTAAGACCATGCGTAGTTTGCCCCTTTTGATTTCCCTCGCTCTTTTCTCCACCCCGCTACTGGCCCACGACAACCACCGCACCGCTGAAGACATCCACGAGATCAAAAGAGAGGTGGTAAAACTTCGCAAAGAAGTCCATGCTCTGAAGGATGAAAATGAAGAAGCGGCTGAAATGCGCAAGCTCAAAAAAGAGGTTGTCAGGTTGCGCAAGGATATCCGCTCCATGCAGGATCTGATTCTGGATTTGCAGGCTCTGGTTGAAGCACAGTCTAAAAATACCCATCCTGATGTGGTTCTTCAGCCAGTGAAGGAGCGCCCCCGATGGGCTTGTTATATGAAAGATGTACGCGCTGGTGGGATGCACTCCAAAGGCTTTTCAGAAGTAGAAGCAAAAGGCAAGTTGCTTGAAACCTGCTCCACACGGGGTGGTGTTTGTTTTGAGAATAGAATTACTTGTTCAGCGGAATAGCTCGGGCTTCGATACATACTAGGCAGAGGGGCTTTTGGGCATAGTCTTCCATTTGTCCCAGTGCCTCTTCAATATCTTTAACTAGATATTCTTGCTCACCTCCCAATGCATCAGGAAGTCGCGGTGGGAGGCCTTTCTGCTTTCAGGCTTAATAGAGCTGTCAATAAAACCAGCAATACAGGCAATAAGAGAGAGGGGAACCCCCACAACTTGTAGCCCACAGTGCCGAGCGTTACACCAAAAATAAAGCAAAAAATCACCCCAAAATAATATTTTGCCTTGGTAGATGCCTGTGGATAGGGCGCTTCCCCAGTACTTTTGTATGCTCGATAGTTGTCCAACATTTCAAGGGCGGCAGCGAAGAGGTTGGTGGAGTTGCCTGTCATAAAGTGAGTGGGCGCTTTCTTATTGAGCACCCTGAAAAAGATGGTGCTGTGTAGAGACATGGCGGCAACCGCGAAGAAAGAAACCAAGAAAGTGTTTGCAGCGTAGGGTGACGTAAGTGTTCCCACGTAGCTGCCCAAAATGAAAAATAAAAACATCAAACAACTCTCTATATACAGCATGACAGTTGCTGTATTGCTTTTTTGCAGGTTCAAAATCTTAATGAGATAGATCCAAAAAATCTGCAGGAAGATAAAGGCGGAGAGAATAAATAGCTTGATAATGTAGTTTGGATTGTTACTGGCAAAGTCGGTAATTGAGAGCACAATGGTGCCGGTGATAAAAGTGGTAAAGCTGGTAAACAGGCCCAAAACACAGACAGCCTCAGCAAAACCAGCCACAAATGCGAGAATATATTCAATGTTCATTGTGGCATGAGGCGTTTCATTCATGCTCTAGCACCCTCTCAAGCATATGAGAAGCACCTGCTGCAATTGTCTGTTTCAAGAAATTCCTAGGTACAGGCGCTAGGAAAACCGCACAACAGGTTTTAAAGTTAACCCCTTCTCGCTGTCTTCAGCGGCTTGGTTAATCTGAGAAAAATCGTAGAACTTAATAAGCTTATCAAATGGGAAGCGGCCGGCCATATAAAGGTCGATCATAGTGGGAATAAACTGATCCGGTAGGCTGTCTCCTTCAACCACACCTCGCAGAGTTTTGCATTGGTTGAGCAGGTCCATGAGGTCCAGAGTGAGCTTCTCGCCGGGTTTCGACAGTCCGATAATCGCCCCCTCGCCACGGCTTCGCAAAGAGTCGATCATGGTATTAATCACTGCGGGGATTCCTGTGGCGTCAAGGGCAAACTCCACGCCCTTGCCGGTAATTGCCCTGATTTTTTCTGCAACCTTGCCCTGAGTGCTGTCGATTGTGTGGGTGGCGCCAACTTCCATTGCCAGTTTCAGCCTTGAGGGAAGGATATCCACAGCGATAATGGTAGTGGCCCCCGCTGCTGACGCGGCCATCACTGCAGCCAAGCCCACGGCGCCTGCCCCAAAGGCTGCAAAACTGGAACCGGGGCCCACCTTAAGTGAATTTAAAACGGTGCCGGCACCCGTTTGAATGCCACACCCTAAAGGGCCTAATAATTCCAGGGGAGCATCTTTGCGCACCTTAACCACGTTTTGCTCATTGGCTACCGCGTACTCGCCAAAGGAAGACTGACCAAAAAAGCGGTCGTTAAGCGTCCCTCCCTGTTGATCGGCAAGGGCGTGGCTGCCATCTATGCGACGCCCGGAGAAGTTTCGATCGCGAAAGTTTTCGCAGCAAGCCGGATGGCCGGAAATACACTCCCTGCAACTACTGCATGAGAGGAAAGTTAAGACAACATGATCCCCAGGGGTCACCTTAAGTACGCTATCACCAACCGCCTCTACCACTCCTGCGCCCTCATGCCCTAATACAATAGGGTGCGGAACTAAATAATCCTGGTCGCGGGCAATCATATCGGTGTGGCAGATACCCGTGGCGACGATTTTAACCAGCACTTCATTTTCCAGTAGTTCGGTCTGCCTCACCTGTTCTAATACGAAAGGGCTGCCCGCTTTCCTGACTACTGCCGCAGTGAATTCGTTGCCAACTCTATGAGTGCTTGTCATCTTTTCTCTCGCTTAGCGGTATTTCTTGTGCAGTGCAAAGATTTGGGCACTGCTTCCATGCCGCTTTTATCGGGTTAATTGTTTTAAGACTAGATGGGGGGGAAGGGGTCGCCAAGTTAGATTATTCACAGTGTGAAAACAACTATACAGACTGAGGGCGGATTAATTTTTCTTTAAAACCTACGCCGGATGTTAATGCCGACGTAGGTAAGTATTTGGTGCATACCTACTCAATTTATTTGTAGCCGGTGGCTGGTATACATGTGTGAAATTATTCAGAGGCAACCAAAATAAAAAGGTTACCAATAAAAGGTCCCTGGTTTTGCACAGGTTGCCATTCTGATGCAGGAATGGAGACTTCAAAGGCAGCATTATCAGCTGTGCAATCGCTATTCTGAATCATCTGCCCTGGAATAGCTACACCGGCAAATGCCTGAGTTATTATGCCACTAAGGCCGTTGTCAAAGAAGACGTCATAATTAATCGTCTCTGCATTGGCATTGGAAAGCTCAAAAGGCATGGATGCACTACCAAATGTAATACTAAACGTCGGGAATCCAGTACCGGCGACACAAAATAGATCCATCCCCGTAGCGGGTGAGTTAGCACCTGTTGGGGTTATATTGAGGTCGTTGACATTGTCGATCACAATGGACTCAACAAACGACAGGGTGATCATGCTTTGCGCGCTATCTGTGACTTGGGAAAGCGCAGGGATAGATGAGCCAAGTGCTACGCTCAGTGAAATTGCAGATATCAGAGTCTTTGGGGTGGGAAACTTCATCAGATACTTCCTTGCATTAAAACTCAAAAACGCTTCTGTTGAAAAATACAAAGCAAAAACAATATTAATTTTGAAAATGCCTTGGTATAAAAAGAATAGTCAGTAATCTTTGGTAGGTGTTTTCTTTGGTGATTTTGAGTGAAGTCTTATCGTCTATGAGAAAGCTTTCCTATTTCTCTGAATTTATTTATGAGCTTAGATGCCCGGCTAGGCAGCCTGATAAGGGGGTTAAATGTTACTCCAGAATTAATAGCTAGTACAGCATGGTCGAGTACTATTTAGAGTGCTATTTATTCACGTAGTAAGCATTATTTGGGCTCTCGTTTGTTTTTAGGGATGGTTATGTCAGAAGTGCCATTATCATCAGCGCAATTGGTTGCTTGAATCAGAATGTTGGGAATAGGCATGCCTGCCATCGCGTTTTCGAGAACACTTCCATCATTCTTTTAGAGTGCGTCAGGAGTCTATTCTGGCGTAGCTTATGACAAATAACTCGACAGTGAGAGTTAATTAACAATATTAAATCTTTATTTTTTAATTGGGTAAGTCTATCTGTTTTTCAGTTGATTTTAAGGTGCTAGGCCAGAGATGTACTCTGGCCTAGCGATATTATTAACTTGTCTGGGGAAGAGTTTATTGGCCTTCTACCGTGAGTTCTAGCATTCCAGTAAATGGACCATCGTTCTGTCTGCCATCCCATATAGTAAAGGGAATATCAACCACAAATCTTGAGTTGACCACGGTGGCATCGCACAGGGTATCCTGAATCGGATTATTGGGGATTGGGTCGCCAGGGATTACTGTCTGTCCGGGTCCCCCTATCATGTTGAAAAAAGTTACGTTATATGGAAGATTCGGAGTACTATTGCTGCTCATCAATGTAAAATCTGATCCCATAGGATTGGTAAATGTAATAATGTAGGCCCCAAAAGTTCCACCAACACAAAAGTCATCAGATCCAGTTGCATTAGAACCAATGGCGGGGTCTATGATATCAACGTTACCAACATTGGCTATATCAATGAATGGGGCTTGATTGAAGATGAGTTGGATCACACTGGTTTCCATATCCATATTTTGGGATAGTGCAGATGTGGAAGAGCCAAGTGCCAAACTAAAAAGAGCTGCCGATAATATTGACTTGGGGGTAAAAGGATTCATCAGATACTTCCTTGCGTAAAAAAACTACAACGCTTCTGTTGAAAAACAAAGCAAAAAATTCAAATTGCCTTGGTTTAAAAATAATAGCCAGTAATCTGAGGTTGGGTCTTTGGTAGGTATATTTTTAGGTGGCTTTAAGTGAGTGTCTGAGGATTATGAGAAAGCTTTCCTACTTTTAGTAACTTTATTTTTTTAGTGAGCCTATATGGTGGCAGAGCAGCTTTGCTAAAAGGTTAAACTGCTGCACCAGAGTTAATGTCTGGTGCAGCATGGTCGAATGCTATTTAGAGCAATGTGTTGAATTATTCGGATTCAACAGTGATCATTAGCGTGCCCATAAATGGAGCCATTCCGGCTACAGGTTCCCATTGAAAAGAGGGGATTAAAATGTTAAAGAGGGCGTTATTATCTGCGCAGTTGCTTGCCTGAAGTGTATTGTTGGTTATAGGGATGCCGGGCATTGCCGCTGTAGGAGCTGGTCCTGAGGTAGCATTTAAGAAATTGACCTGGTAGCCCAGTGTAGTGCTACCCATGCCCTGTAAAAGAAATGGTGATCCTGTGCCTGTGCCGACTCCTTCAAAAGTAATGCTAAACGTCGAAAAACCACTGCCGGCAACACAGAAAAAATCAGTCTGTTGAGCATCCTGTCCTGGACTTGGGTTCAGGTTTATATTATCAACGTCTTCTATCACAATAAACTCATTGACAGTCAAAGTAATCATACTTTGCGCGCTATCTGAGACTTGGGATAGTGCAGTTGTTGCAAAGCCAAATGCTAGGCCGGCAGCGGCAAGAGATGCTAGTAATTTTGGTGCGATAATCTTCATAAGTAAATTCCTTTTACATAAGTGTCCACAATACCTGTACTTGAAACAGCGCCAAAGCTAAAAACTGCAAGAGGGTGTTTGGTGCGTAAGTCCGGGTATAAAAAGGTTAGTTGTTAAATTGGGAAGGTGATGTCTATGGTTTTTGCTCTAAGTAAAAATCAGGAAATATG
Organism: Microbulbifer sp. ABH2_005; assembly: GCF_056160005.1. Taxonomy (NCBI): domain Bacteria; kingdom Pseudomonadati; phylum Pseudomonadota; class Gammaproteobacteria; order Cellvibrionales; family Microbulbiferaceae; genus Microbulbifer; species Microbulbifer sp. ABH2_005. The sequence goes on from NZ_JBSWWI010000001.1 coordinate 1,222,367, forward strand.
TACTAGTGTTTGAGAAGAATTTCCTATTTTTTAGTTGGGCTTACTGTCAATGGTTCTCTTCTGTCGTGGTTGTGATTTTTTTAGGGTGGTTTTGTGGGGGATATATGGGTTGGTTTGGGGCTGCGTTTGACAATTTATTTGTATGCTGAGGTTACTTTCAATTTAAAAGTTTTTGTCTGCGGTTAAGGTTTTCATTGGGTGTGTCTGGAGGCGCCTTTTGAATCTTCTATTTTTTACCTTGAGTTCTGCGCCAGAATGCATTTCTGGCGCAGTTTTTAATTGGTAAAAAATTTTAAAGGCTCATTAAGAGAGCTTTAATCGGCCTCTACCGTAATCAATAGCTGCCCTACAAATGGTGAGTCATTCTCTCTGTTATCCCATTCAGGAAAGGGGATTTGAATGGTAAATTTGGCATTCTCATCCGTAAGGTTATTACAGGCGGATGCTTCGATCGAATTTCCTGGGATGGGGTCATTGGGCGTAGCCATTATTGTTCCGGGTCCTGGGCCGTTATTGTTTTTAAAGAATACCTCATAGTTAATGACCGGGGAGCCAGGGTTTGATTGTGACATTAACTCAAACTGTGGTCCTGTGGTGGCAGGATTGGTAAAAGTAATACTGTAGTTATTAACGCTGCCTGTTCCGGCTACACAGAATGATTCATCAGCCGTTGCAGCCATTCCAGGGACAGGGTTGTCAATATTTACAGGATCAACAAATGCTATATCAATACTATCCATTTGCATCAACATGAGTGTTATGGTGGTAGTCTCACTGTCGGTTTGAGCTAGTGCCGATGTAGCTGAACCGAACGCAAGGCCAGCAGCGGCTATGGTTGTCAGTAGCTTAGGGGCGAAATACTTCATAAAAATCTCCCTGTTACATAAGATCAGTCAATGACTGTGTTAAAAACAACTCCGAAGCGAAGAAGTGAGGATGCTTGGTGAGTAACTCTTGGTATAAAAAGACTAGTTGTTGATCTGGGAGGGGGGAGTATATGACTTCTGATCTAAGTTATTTCGGGAGGAATTTACTAAAGATTGAGAATGTCTTCTTATTTTTTGAGAAGAGGCTGTGACAGATAAGTTTCTTTTTGGTCCCCGTAAATGTGAAAGCTTTTATCAAATGGACTCTTGCGGTGTGAGTGCCATGAATGCTTTTTACGATGGCGTCTATTGAGGTGTGTGCTACCGTAAGGTGAGATTTGGTAACCAAATGTATGGCGACGATTAAGGTCTTTCATTATGGAGCGTATGAGCAGGCATTTTTTCAGTTTGTTCTTTTTTTAAAATGCTACGCCAGAAGTGTTTTCTGGCGTAGCTAATGTTAATAAATCCTATGCAAAATCTTATTCAGCTTCCACCGTGATTTCTAACAAGCCGGTAAATGGGGCGTCGGGCGCTCTGCCAGCCCATTGTGGTTCTTGAATTTCAATATTAAATTTTGCGTTATTCATCGTTGGGTCCATGCACATAGGTGTCTGTATCATGTTTCCAGGGATAATAGCATCGGGTGCAACAGGCATGCCTGGCCCTGGGAGGATGTCGTTCTTAAAGAAAACTTCATACATTATTGGTACTGCGCCAGCTACAGCAGACTCTAGCTCAAATGGTCCTCCCAGTGGGTTCCCTGGATTACTAAAAGTGATGCCAAAATTCGGAAAGCCTACTCCAGCAACACAGAAGGTATCTTCAGCGAGAATAGGGCCAGGTGTACCATCTGGTGGCGCCAGGAGGTTAAGATCATTCACAAAAGCGATATCAATAGTTTGCATACTCATATAATTCAATGTGATAACGCTAGTTTCGCTGTCCGTTTGGGACAATGCAGATGTGGCGGAGCCGAGTGCCAGGGCGGCAGTGGCTATGGATGCCAGAACCTTTTGGCTGAAAATCTTCATGTAAACTTCCTTGTACAAAACAATAACATTCATGTTAAAGAAAAAGCCAAGACCAATCCTTGGTGAGCATGCCAGGAGAGAATGCCTTGGCTAAAAAATGATAGACCCTAAAAGTAAAAATAAGGATTGCTTGTGTATTTTCTGGGTGTTTTCGGGAAGGATTTACTAATTTATGATAGTAATTTCCTACTTTGAATTGCGTGTTTTGGTTTTCTTTGTTTGAGGGTGAAATCGGGTGGGAGCTAATGTGGATGACTTTACGTCTACATGTGGCAGTTCGTTTGTGCTTTCTTTAACTGTTTTTTTAATCCAGTTTTTCTTTATAACTTAACAAAATGATTGTTTAGGGTTTCAAACAACGCCTTACGGCTGGCTGAGTGATTCTTCTCTGGCGACCCGTATTTTTTCATATGCTCTGGAAAGAGTTGTGCGACCTTCTCTTGTGACCACTCCAGGTGAAACTGCAAGCCGAGGATATTATCTCTGTATAAAAATGCCTGGTTCGGGCAGAGTTTAGAGCGCGCCAGGCGCTTGGCCCCCTCAGGGATTTCAAAATAATAACTATGCGCCTGAAAGACTTTTTCTATGGCGGAGGGTTTTTCTGCTATCCAGTTAATAGAGTGCCAGCCCATTTCTTCCTGCTTCATTGGCTTAACACCCGCTCCCAGTGCGTGAGCGAGTATTTGTGCCCCCAGGCAAATGCCTAAAAAGGGTATTTGCTGATGAATAGTACTTTTTACCCATTGAATTTCGTCCGCGAGCCATGGTAGTAACTTGTGGTCTTTAACGTTCATCATTCCACCCAAAAGGATGACGCCACTAAAACCAGTTTCTGGCAATACAGACTTTTGCGGGTTAATAATGGTTGTTGGTATCTGGTGTTGGCTTGCCCAGTCGGCAATATATCCCGGACCTTCATTGTCTTCATGCTGAATAATAAGAATCGGTTTCTGCATCTTATTGAAAGTCCTGCTTTTCCAGGTAGAGCTGCCGACGAAATACGATCCCCGCCTCATTGAGACTTTCAGGCCAGTGGGCTTCAGAAATAGGGTGTTTACTGTCAGTGTTGATAGTGTTGGGAGCAGATGGGTCGGCAATAACTTCCAGAATCTGGTCAAAACTGGGAGGAGATGCTATTTCGTGGATAAGCAGACTTGTTGAATTTAAACGCACCAATCGGTAGTGACCATTCTCTTTGCGAGTGAGGGGTAGGTCGAGTAACTTTTTGGTGACCCTGAATGGAATAGACTTCAGTTGAGTTTTTCCATCGCGCTCAAAGTGGCCATTAAAGACTTCACCAGTAAAAAAGCCTAAATCGCCGTTGCGCAGACGGTTTAAGGAGAACTCTTCGGGCTTGAGTGAAATGAACGGTGTCTTCTGAGCCAGTTCAGCAATGGTTTTTTCTTTCTCTGATTCCAGCGCGAGAATAATCTGGTGCCCATGGCGCTTGCCGTGAAGCGGCATATGGGAGGCAATGAGTTGCCCTTTAATAGAAAATAGCGCTATTCCATGAGTGCCGTTTGAATCGTCTGCAAACGCTAATGCTGCTGCCAGGGCTAAGGCTCCCGAAATACTTAATCCCCAGAGTCGAGAAAGTTTGCCCATCAGTCTGTGTTCCTAGTGGCGGGGCCGCTAGATAGGAAGGAAATTGCTATTTAGCGGACCCAAAGGCTTGGTGTTTTGCGATTCTAAACGTACATTAGTTACCAATCGATTCAATATTGGTAGCTTTTGGTTCCAAAATGGAAATAGAGGATCTAGAGAAGTTTCTTGTTATTGCCGCTACAGAAAACCTGCAGCGATCGGCGGACCGCTTGGATACTACCCCGGGGGGTTTGAGTAAGGTTTTACGCCGTCTGGAAAAGGCGTTGAACACACGTTTATTCGACCGGGTGGGCAAACAAATCCGGCTCAATGATGCAGGGCGTCGATTACAAGGGCGAGCCGCTGAGATCACAGCCATTGCGCGGCAGGCCCAGGCTGAACTCAACGGGTTGGGCAATTTGCCCGAGTGTCGGGTGGCAGCGCCTGCCGTCATACAATTGACTTGGGCCACGGCTATTCAATGTAAGTTGGCAGAAAGACACCCAAATGCCCGCCTTTCATTCACTTCTGCCTATGAATCCCTGGCGCTGAGTATGCTGGTCAGAGGGGAGGTGGACTTGGCCATAATTACTGGTGCGATATTGGGCCAGGTACCAACCCAGATAACGACCTGCATGCTGGGAGTAGAAACTCTGTGTATCGTTGCGGGCCCAGGTCACCCGTTAGCATCTGGTCAATGGTCAAAATCAGGGGTGCCAATAGAGGTTCTTCAACAATACCCCTTTGCCGCACCGAGAATCTCTCCATTTTGTGGTGAGGAGAGAGGCATTGGCAGTGATGGCTGGGGGGAAAACCTACCTGCCAGAAAGCTTCAGGTCATAGTGAATGACTATGGTGTGCTTAGCCGCCTGATTAAAACGGGTCAGTTTCTCGCTTTGCTGCCAGAGGCCCTTGTTGAGGATGTCGGTGGGGCAAAAATAAAGGTTGTCGGTGAATTTGTAGAGCCTCAAGAAGAGCTTTTTATTGCCTGGAGGGGAGGGCATAAGGGGTGGCTGGATGACTTGGCCCTGACATTATCAAGGGAAGAAGGGCTTAAATACAGAGGACTTGAATAGAGGGGCTTATAAATAGTGCCCCTCTAACTCTTACTACATCAGCCTTCTTCCCGCTGGGAGTTAATCTGAAGGAGCCGGTGGTGGACAAGGTGCTCCTGCGGCTATCCAGCCTTTTAATGCTTCCACCAGTTTTTCGTGGGGAATATTGACGGGTTCTCTCTTGCCACCAGGGTTCCAGCCCCAAAGCGCGAGGGGATTCTCACTCATAAATTGCATTAATTGCTCCGGGGAGCGGCCGCCATTATCTTGGGGGGTAGTCAGCAGCTTGCAGATTTGGGCCGATGACATACCAGACCAGTTAAGGCTGATGGGTGCCATAGCCCAACCCGGAGCTCCGGGCGCTCCAGTCACTGGATTGTTCTGGTTGGAGTGGCAGTTACTGCAGCGCATTGTGCCCAGACCCATGTTATCGGGCCCCCGCTCTACGCGGGGTACATGGGGGGAGCCTTGGTTAATAAGGGGCAATTCCAGCTGGTGACAATTCAAACAGCGGGGGTGAAGGAGTACTTCAACAATGGTTTCCCAGTCCTGATGACCAGTGGTATCAACCTTACTAGATTGTGACCCGTTAGCCTGACTATCTGTATCCTGCCGGTTTCCGCACCCTGTGAAAACCAGCAATATAAGAAGGCTCATTGTTAAATGGCGCAATAAGCCTGCCACTCGCCGCAGTTTCATTTAGCCTTTCCTCATTTCCTATGAGAATGCCCTGTACATCATTGTGGCAGATAGGGGGAGACTGTTAGGAAACTAAATGTACCTGACAGGGATCAAGGTGACGCCTTGAGGAAAAGTGCGCTTGACTTTTTAGTCACGTCTTTCGGCTGACGTTCTCTTACACGTGGTAAGATAGCCGGGATTTAACAGTTTGATTTAGATGATATTGGAGTGCTGTTTGGCGCTCGGAGGAGAGAGTATGTCCTGGTTAGGGGCGGGAATTGGTGCCGGATTCGGTTTTATGTTTGGAGGCCCGATTGGTGCGGCCTTGGGTGCCTGGATTGGTAGCTCCTTTGGATCTGGCTTAAAGCGTTTGGGTGGTGCAGCTGCGGTCCTAAATAGAGAGGGCGCCCAGAAAGTTTTTATTGTGACCTTATTTTCCATGCTGGCCAAGATGGCTAAAGCAGATGGACAGGTGTCCAAGGCGGAAGTGCAGCTGATCGAAGATTTTATCCAGAATAATCTTCGCTTAGGCGCCGAGGATCGCAAGCATGCAATCCGAATTTTTGAGAATGCGAAGACCGATAAGTACAGCATTTACGATTATGCAAAACAGTATCGTGTGTTGGTCCAAAACCAGGCGATGCGGGAGATGGTTTATCGCCTTTTATTTGCCGTTGCTTACGCCGATGGTGAGTTGCATTCCTCTGAGGAAGTGATTCTCAGAAAAATTACTGCGGATTTGGGATTGCATGAATCACTCTTTGAGGCCATGCAAAATCAATTTGGGTACGGTAGGGGAAGCAGCGCTTCTGAGCTTCAACAGCATTACGCAGTGCTTGGCTGCTCTGAGGAAACCAGCGATAAGGATTTGAAGTTGGCCTATCGCCGTAAGGCCGCTGAGTATCACCCCGATAAAATGGCGTCCAAGGGGCTTCCTGAGGAATTTATGCGTCACGCTGAAGATCAGATGAAGAGCATTACCGTTGCGTATGAAGCAATTGTTGAAGCCCGGAAGAGCAAGGCCAAAGTGGCCAGTTAATCGCCTTGCTTAGGCAGTTCGACTTGGAATGCTCAGCAGGTAGAAAAACCTGCTAGCCTTCCGGCTGTTTCTCCCAGCTAGCTGGGAGTAGTACATAAATATTTTGTTTCAACTTGTTGTCGAAATAAAAAATCTTGAGAATTAACCAGAAGAAAGTTTTTAAAGAGAATTTATGAGTCTTGCAAAACAGATCGAAGAAAAACTAACTACGAGCTTTCACCCCCAATTTATTGATGTCCAATGTGAAAGCCATTTGCATAATGTCCCAGCAGGATCTGAAATGCACTTCCGGGTGGTGTTGGTGAGCGAGGCCTTCGAATCAATTCGAAAGGTCCAGCGTCATCAAAAAGTGTATTCCGTTCTTGCTGATGAAATGGCTGGCCCCATTCATGCCTTGGCGCTCCATACCTATGCACCGGATGAATGGGAAGGCGACGCTCCAGAGAGCCCTGAGTGTCAGGGTGGTAGTAAGAAAGGGTAAGTGGCAGCAGGCTATATCAAGAAGCTATTTCCGCATGTCCGCATGTAGATTACTTGAAGTTCGTAGGGTTCAGTGACACTCACCCCTGATAAGAGTGTTTTTATAGAGGGAAGAGGTTTCTAAAAACTAGGCTGCTCTGACCCAATTTAGGGCAGCCTGGTTATGTGTTCGTAAGTTTAAATCTCCCCAAGTGTATTCATACGTTTTTTACTGCCACGCTTTTAGTCCCTTGATGAAGAAAAATTCAACTCCGACTTTCAAGGGTGTGTTTTCTGGTGATGTGGAACCTGCTTAATTTTTTTGAAAGCTTATTTTTTTCCAGCTAAAAGTAAGATGTGGGATTTTCTGCCAATTCTATTTTGGGTCTTTTGATTCATTCCATTTTTAATTTTTAGGCACTCTATTGTGTCAGTGCCCAATTGGAATTTGGATCAATACTCGTTGTCCAACTTTCACCTGAATAAATGCTGTGGGCGTTAAACTCCTTATGAGATTAAGATCTGATTGTTAAATTTCGCGTCAAAAGATCTTATCAGTGCCATAAAAACGTAGAATTATATTTGGGCGCCAACATTTGTTTGTTTTTTCAACATCTGTGATTTCGTGCGACTAGACTGACCATTGATTGGGCTGATTGCTGTTTGATCTGCTGAATTTCAATGGAGTTACCACAAATGAAGATGACGCGTATTCTGATCCCCGTTATGACGCCCCTCGCCTTAGCAATCTCTAGTGTCGCTTCGGCAGGACCTGCTGGCTATGCCCCACCACCCCCTCCTACCCAGGAGTTCAAGATCCGGATTGGCGGGGCTTACTGGTCACCAAACTCTGACAATGTAACCTTTGCTGATCGGTGGTTACGTTATCATGATGATGATGATGATGATTTCAATCGTTTCCGTGATTGGGGTGCTTTCAGAACCAACCTTGACCCTGATGGTGAGTGGGGTTGGTTTATTAATGCTGAATGGAAGCCGACAGATCACTGGGGTGTTTCCCTGAGTTACCAGCAAGGTGATCGCCATACCGGTGGTAGCCGTGATCCTTGGCTGTGGCGTTTCTGGGATGATGACTGGGACGACAATCTATTTGATCGCCGTCGAGGTGATTTTGCTCGCTGGAAGCCTCAAACCACGGCCGCGTACCTGAACTGGTATCCTTTGGATCCCAGCTGCCTGGTACAGCCCTACATGGGCATCGGTATTAACTATACCGACTTCAGTGATGAGCGCCTCAGACATTGGGGTTTCTGGTATGAGGATGATGATGAGAACCTAATCTGGCGCGACTGGGATGGCCGCGTGAACTTTGGCGATAGCTGGGGTTATACATGGCAAATTGGTGTTGATTTCACCTTTGGCCATGATAGTAGCTGGCTGATTAATGTGGCTGCTATTTACTATGATGTAACCACAGACGTTGAAGTGGATACCTTTAATCGCCGCTTCTTTGATGATGATGACGATTTTAACCGCTGGTGGGAGCACAGATTCGGAGGTGACTACGAGTTCGATCCCTGGGTATTCAACATCGGTGTAGGCTATAAGTTTGATTTCAATTGGTAATCAATCTTATCCTTTGAAAAGGGGCGCGATGCGCCCTTTTTTTTGGCTTTATAAATTATTTGACATGCTGGGCGAAATTTTTTGAGCTGAACTACTTTAGCCTAATTTTCTACCGTACCTGCTGCATTTATTCTTCCTGAATTTATCTCTGTACTGCCGAATCTTTCCCTTCCATTCATCCATCTTTTTACCAGAGCCTCCCTTTTTTCTTTTGTCCTGATAGTGCTCAATCTTATTGTTCCAACTTTGGCACTGCTTCAGAGTGGCACTTTGCGCTATGGATATTGAAGATGTGGCGGTAGTAAGCAAGAAAAATAGGATGGCTGTAAATGCTTTAATTATTGTTTTGTTGCTAGGTCTCTTGGACATCTCTATCTCCTTAGATTTAAGGCTTTCGTTATTGCCGATACATCAAGGGAGGCAGGTTTAGTTTGGGTGGGGCTAGTTTGATATTTTTTTGCTGGTGGAAGGGGCGGGTGTCCGCCCCTAATTTTATCTCTAATTAGCCATTACTTGGGAAGCTGTATTGTGCCCCTTCTCTTACTCCACTCGCGGGCCAACGCTGAGTGATAGTTTTACGCTTGGTATAAAATCGCACAGAATCTGGCCCATAAGCATGCAGGTCCCCAAATAGGGAGCGTTTCCATCCGCCGAAACTATGATGAGCTACAGGCACGGGCAAAGGCACATTGATACCCACCATGCCCACTTTAATATTGTCACTAAAGTAACGGGCAGCTTCCCCATCTCTAGTAAATAGGCAAGTACCATTGCCGTACTCGTGAGCATCAATGATGTCCATCGCTTCCTGCATGGTATCTACACGCATTACACAGAGTACTGGGCCAAAAATTTCACTGCGATGTATGGCCATCTCTTGGGTAACACGATCAAACAGGCAGGCCCCCAGGTAATTGCCACTTTCGTAGCCTGGAACCTTCATATTGCGGCCATCCACTACCAGTTCCGCGCCCTCTTCGATACCGGCACTGATTAAGTCTTCCACCTTATTTAAGTGCGCTTGGGTAACCAAAGGTCCCATATCGTTTTGGTTGTTCATGCCATCGCCAATCTTTAGTTGGGCAATTTGTTCTTTAAGCTTTGCTACTAAAGTGTTGGCTGTTTCATCGCCAACCGCAACGGCTACAGAAATAGCCATACAACGCTCACCACAGGAGCCGAAGGCAGCACCCATTAATGCGGCTACTGCGTTGTCCAAGTCAGCATCCGGCATCACGATGGCATGATTCTTTGCGCCGCCAAAGGCCTGAACTCTTTTACCGTGGGCAGTACCTGTGGTGTAGACATATTCTGCAATAGGAGTTGAGCCTACAAAGCTTACCGCCTGAATACGCTTGTCGGTTAGCAATGTGTCCACGGCCTCTTTATCGCCGTTAACAACATTTAAAACCCCGGCCGGGATGCCGGCCTCGATACCTAGTTCGGCGATAAATAGGGCGGAGGAGGGGGTTCGTTCAGAGGGTTTTAAGATAAAGGTGTTGCCGCAGGCAATCGCCATTGGCCACATCCATAAAGGCACCATGGCGGGAAAGTTAAACGGGGTAATTCCCGCACAGACGCCCAGAGGTTGGAACTCACTCCAGGAGTCAATGGCTGGGCCAACGTTCTTACTGTGTTCGCCTTTGAGCATCTCTGGTGCAGAGCAGACATATTCAATATTCTCGATGCCCCGCTGCAGCTCACCCATAGCATCATTGAGCACTTTACCGTGCTCCAGAGTGATCAGCTCGCAGATTTTCTCCGCATTCTCCTCCAAAAGATCGCGCAAACGGTACATGATACGCACGCGCTTTGCTGTGGGCAGGTTACGCCAGGCGGGGTAGGCGGCTTCTGCCGCTGAGATGGCCTCTTCAACGGTGTCTTTGCTGGCCAGCGCGACTTTACCGATTATTTCATTTGTTGAGGGGTTGGCTACATCTTGCAGGCGAGGGTGCTGAGACGAATCGTCGCTGGTAGATAGCTTGCCATTAATCAGGTGACCAATAACTTTCATGGTTTCCTCTCACTGGGGGGTTATACGTTATTTTTTTACCTCTTTGTGCCTTTGTAACACAGGTCACTCCAGGTGGGAAAATCCACCAGATGTTGGAGCCTGGAATAAAATGCTCCACTTGAGCCGTTTTTATTTTTTTATAATTTTTATTGGTTAGTAGTCCTTAATTGTGTTTGGGGAAGTCCCTAAGTACGGTGAGAAAAGCATCGCCAAAACGTTCCAGTTTACTATCGCCAACACCGGAGACGGCTAGGAGTTCACTGCGGGTTTGGGGGTGTGCTTTTACCATCCCGCGCAAGGTGGCATCGTGAAAGACGACATAAGGCGGTACTCCACGCTCTTCGGCCAGTTGTTTGCGGCAGCTGCGAAGCGCCAGCCAGAGGGGTTCCTCTTCCGGGTCAAGATCTTCCAGAACTGCCGCATTTCGAGCTTGGGTACGAGGGGCTTTCTTGGGGAGTTTACGCAGTTGCAGTTTTTCCTCTCCGCGCAGTAATGGGCGGCAGTTTTCTGTGAGTCTAAGCCCCTGGAATTCACCTTCAACGTCCAAATAGCCTCTTACAATCAGTTGCCGTACCACGGCTCTCCACTCACTGCTGCTGAGATCTTTGCCAATACCATGGGTTGTGAGCTGGTCGTGATTGAATTTTCGAACCTTTTCATTATCGGAACCGCGCAGTACGTCAATCACATGGCTGGCTCCAAAGCGTTGACCGGTTCGGTACACACAGGAGATCAGTTTGATGGCTGCTTCGCTGCCATCCCAGGTGGCGGGTGGTTCCAGGCAGATGTCACAGTTGCCACAGGGGTGCTCGAGAGTTTCCGCAAAATAGTGCAGTAGTGCCTGACGTCTACAGCTGGTCATTTCACATAGGCCCAACATGGCATTGAGTCTTGTGCGCTCGAGGCGTTTGTGTTCCTCGCTACCTTCTGAGGATTCCACCATTTGCCCGAGTTTGACCACATCTTCCAGGCCATAGAGCAGTAGTGCTATAGAGGTTTCTCCATCGCGCCCAGCCCGACCGGTTTCCTGATAGTAGGCTTCAACGCTTTTGGGCAGGTCGAGATGCACCACAAAACGCACATCGGGCTTGTCGATACCCATACCGAAGGCAATGGTGGCGACAACGATCACCCCTTCCTCGCGCAGAAAACGGCGTTGATGTTCTGCGCGGGTTTCTGCCGGTAAGCCCGCATGGTAGGGAAGGGCGGTAAAGCCCTGCTGGCTGAGCCACTCGGCGGTGTTTTCCACTTTGGCGCGTGACAGGCAGTAAACCACTCCAGCCTGGCCCTCCTGCCCGTTTTTCAGAAATTGCAGGAGTTGTTTACGTTGATTGTCCTTGGGCTCGATTCGGTATTGGATATTCGGACGGTCAAAACTGCTGACAAAATGCCGGGCGCTCTCCAGATCGAGGCGCTTGGCTATCTCCGCACGGGTGCGTTTGTCCGCCGTGGCAGTCAGCGCTATGCGCGGCACCCTGGGAAACTGTTCGTGCAAACAGCTGAGTTGTAGGTAATCCGCACGGAAGTCATGACCCCACTGGGAGACACAGTGAGCCTCGTCAATGGCAAACAATGAGAGTTCGACGCGCTGTAAAAGCGCCAGTGTTCTAGGTTGCAACAGGCGTTCCGGGGCTAAATAGAGTAAATCGAGCTCGCCGTATAGCAACTGGCTTTCTATAGCTTGGGCCTCGTCGAAGGAGATGGAAGAGTTCAAGTAGGCGGCTCGAATACCAGCCTCTTGTAATGCCTCCACCTGATCCTGCATCAATGCGATTAATGGCGATATCACCACACCGCAGCCGTGTCGGGCTAGGGCTGGAATCTGGTAGCACAGGGATTTACCGCCACCGGTGGGCATAAGCACCAGAGCGTCACCGCCGACCATAAGTGTCTCAATGACTTCTTCCTGAGGGGCGCGGAAGTGGGTATAGCCGAAGACGTGTTCGAGAATATGTTGTGGGGAATTCATGGCGGCGGAGTATACCCCGCGTAGCGACTTTGTGCGGTGGGTTTATAGGGTGGGTTGCCTTGAAATACAATGCAATGGCAGCTTATAAGTTGTGACAGAATTCACGGGTTATAATCACATTTCACCTCGCATCTCATCACAGCGGTCGCCTAAGGATAGGTCTATGCGCACTTTGATCGTGCTTTTTGTGTTGTGGTTGACAGTTCTGGCCGGGCTTTTCGGCTGCTCCTCTAGTACTAGTACTCCGCGTACACTTGTGCAGTCTGTTGTGGCGGACACACATCTGGGCTGGCGCCCGGCTCCGGAGAATCAGTTGGCATTTTCTCTGGCCACCGCCTCTGGGGTTGCACAGATTGAGCTACAGCCGCTGCCTGACCAGTTTACCCTGGTATCGCTAGAGCTTCTCGGTATGCGCAATGTCGAGGGAATTCAGTGGCAGGATGAAAAGGGTGAGTCCACCATGCTTTACGATGGACAGGCAGGGCTTGATGGTGTCAGCTTGCAAAGTCGGGACCACGGCTTTCACCTGCAGTTGCAGCTCTCCTCAATGGATTATTTGCGTAACGGTGGAGTTCTGACGGTTATTGATCGCAGGCACTGAGCTCAATGGTCTGTGCTTTTAGTAAAGCCCAGGCCCTGAGGCCGGATCAGGTAGAGTTGTTTCCAGAATTTTCCCGTTACCCAAAGACCATTTCGGTTTTTATCCCAAGCGATGCCATTGGCCACAGTGTCTGGGTGTTGGAGTACATCGGGATTTAGCCGACCTAGATCGATCGCGCCACGTACTTCACCGCTCTTGGGATCTATGGCGATGATGCGGCTGTCCTGCCAGATATTGGCCCAGATCAAGCCCTCGGCAAATTCGAGTTCATTCAGATTCGACCAGATTTCTCCCGCTCCATGTACTTTGAGCTGACGCTTGACCTCAAAGGTGTCGGGATCGCGAAAGATCAGTTTATCGCTGCCATTACTCATAATCAGGGATTCGCCATCGCTGGTAAGCCCCCAGCCCTCGCCACTGTATTGCTTAACCCCTAAATGCTGCAGATCACTCGCGCTGTAGATATGCAATTCACCGGCTTTATAGGTAAGTAGGTAGAGCTTATCGTCCAGAACGGTAAGCCCTTCGGCAAACAGCCTGCCTGGTAGCCATTTGCGCCTTACAGGTTTTTTGCTTGGGTCGGTATACTCGGCGAGCCAAGAACGACGGTAGAGGCCACTGCTTTCCCACCAGCGTTGGCCGTCGAAATAGAGTCCCTGGGTGAAATGATCCCCCCCCCGTTGGCGCTCCTCCAGAATGGAGAAGGGGGTTGCCTTTAGCTGTGCTTGTGCTGCTATTGGCAGCAGGCAAGATAAGAGCAGCGGTATCCAGCTGCGGAGAGTAAGTCGGTACATCAATTATCTATGACCAGAGTAAAAACCTTTATTACCTTGACCCTTTTGGGTGGTTTGGCGGTGGTGCTGCCCATCGCAATCTTAGTACTTTTATTCCAGTGGTTGTTAGGCCAGGTCAGTGAAATTGTCGCCCCCGCCGTTACTTGGCTGGAAGCGAATACCGAATTCAAGGATACCCTTGCCAAGCTTGTGGTGATAGCGCTGATTCTGGGGGGCTGCTTCTTGATTGGCCTGCTGGTGAAAACCAGTATCGGCAACTGGCTGCACCGCCATGTTGACCATTGGCTCGGTCGCCTGGCACCAGGGTATAGCACCATTAAAGATTTGGTTGTGCAATTTATTGGTGGTGGCGGTGAGGGGGTACTTTCCGGGCCTGTGGCACGAGTGCGCATCCACGGTGCGGATAATCCGATCACGGTGACGGCGATTGTGACCTCTCAGCACGCCAATGGCGAGATGACGGTTTACGTACCAACGGCTCCAGTGCCCACATCGGGATTTGTTTTCCATGTGCCGGCGGAGTGTGTGGAAATACTGCCTGGCGTAAGCGTTGAAGCGGCCATGAAAACTATCGTGGCCTGCGGGGCCGGCAGTGCTAGTCTGTTGGCCCCGCCGGGGAAAACGAAAGCAGAAAAAGCTTAAAGCAGGGGATGTCTCAAATATGGGAGTTAAGAAAAGCCTCAACTCCCAACTCGATTAGCGATTTTTGCCCAGATCGCGGATGGCAAAGCGCGCTGGGTGTAAAGCCTTGGCCAGGCCCGCACTGACAGGCAAGGGCCCGCCCATTATCCAGCTGGCGAGTAATTCGGCCGTTAGCGGCGCGTAGGTAAAACCACGGGAGCCAAGGCCGCCCATCACGTAGAGCCCCGCTTGATAGTCCGACTGCTTATCGATCAATAATTTGCGGTTTTTGCGCAAGTTTGCATAGGTGCTATCCAGGGATTCCCAGTCGGGAATTGGCCCGGCAACTGGCAGGTAGTCCGGTGTAGCAGCGCGCAGTGCGGCGCGGCCACAAAAATCCTGGTTGGAAAATTCCTCGGCAAACTGCGGCAGCAGTTCTGCCAGTGTCTGCAGGTTTTCCCAATGCTCACTTTCACGTAACTCTGTGGCGGTTTCCTTGAGCTTGAAGGTGGCGCCGAAGCTCTGGCGCCCCTCGTGGGCCGGAGTGATATAGCCTTCACCACAGAGGGCAATTTTTAATTTTGCGGAGGTCTCTGTGGCGCGCACTCGGGAGACCTGGCCGCGTATTGGACGCAGGGGCAGGGCCTCAGCCGGTGCAAAGCTGCGAATATCATTGGCTCCACAGAGAATCAGCGCCTCCGTTTCTATCTCTTTACCTTCTGTACGCAGCAGCCATTTGTCATGTTGGCGAGTCAGTGTTTCCACTGCTGTGCCTTGGTATCGGGAGATATTTTGGTGTTCCAGGAGCGCAGCGCAGACTTTTTGGGGTTCCAGCCAGCCCGCCTCGGGGAAGTAGAGCCCGCCAAAAGGAAGGTCTACGCCCGCTAGCTGACTGGCCTCCTCATGAGAAGCTAATCGGGCCAGGTTTTGCCCTTGGTGCTCTGCCAGGCTAGTGGCGATCTGCTCCTGTAGCAGCTTCTCCTTATCACTCTGAGCCAGTTGTAACAGGCCGTTAAAATGTGCGAGCTGCGGGCAGTGTTGCTTGTAATATCGCTGGGCGAACATCAGGGCGTGCAGATTGAAATCCCCATTGGGGCCCGGTTTGGGGGAGAGCTTGCCGTAGAGTATGCCCTGGTCGTTGCCGGAGCCGCCGCTGCCGGGGGCTGGTCCGCGCTCAATAATTTGTACTTGTACACCGCGCTCTGCGAGTGCCCTGGCAATGGTGGCGCCAGAAATACCGCCACCGATTACTGTGGCAGATTTCGGCTGCTGTGGCTCGCTGCGGGGCAGGTGCCAAGGAGTGTTATGGTGCTGAGAGTTATGTAACTGTTCCAGAGTGCCGCACAGCATTTCCCGTTTGCTGCCAAATCCCGGTACTTTGTGCAGGGCAAAGCCCGCCTCGCGTAGGCCACGCTTGACCAGCCCCGCACAGGTGAAGGTGGCGAAAGTGGCGCCGAGTCGACTCAGGCGGGCCATGTTTGCGAACAACTCTTCAGTCCACATGTCCGGATTCTTGGCCGGTGCAAAACCATCCAGAAACCAGGCATCGACATATCGATCGCGGTTTTCTTTTCCTAAGTGCAGGCTATCTAAAGCCTGGCTGGCCTCCCCAATAATTAGAGTTAGCCTCACTGGACCGAACTGCATGCGGTGAACGCCTTCGGCCAATAATGGGGGGTAGGCTTCAATCAAAGCTTGGCAGTAGGGCTGCAGTTGTGGCCACAGTGCCAGGGCGCGCTGCAGATCCTGGGGATGCAGAGGAAATTTCTCCACTGTAATAAAGTGCAGCTGCGCATTTTTTGGAGCGGTTTTCTGCCATAGCTCCCAGGCGGCGAGAAAGTTTAAGCCGGTCCCAAAGCCGGTTTCGCCAATGGTAAAAGTGGCGTTCTCAGGCAGGGTTGCCCAGCGTTCCGCCAGCGCATTTTGTTGCAGAAATACGTAGCGGGTTTCCTCCAGCCCGGAGGCGCTGGAAAAATAGATATCGTCATAGGCGCGGGACAGGGGTTGACCATCTTCACGCCACTGGATATCCGCGTGTTTGCTGGATTTGCTCACTTCAATACTACCTTCAGGCTCCGTCCTTAAGGCCGAGTTCGCGCATGACCTGGTCGCACCAGCGGCTAATACGCTCCTCGCTGAGGTCGAATTCATTCTCTTCATCGAGGGCGAGGCCGACAAATTGGCTGCCATCTTCGGTCAGTCCTTTGGACTCCTCAAATTCATAGCCTTCGGCAGGCCAATAGCCCACGGCACGGGCGCCGCAGGCGAGCAGTTGGGCGTGCAGATAACCCAGGGCGTCCTGGAACCACTGTGGGTAGCCCTCCTGGTCGCCGAGCCCAAATAGGGCGAAGGTCTTACCGTGCAGGTCCAGCCCTGCCAGGTCGTCCCAGATATTCTCCCAATCTTCCTGCAGCTCCCCGTAATCCCAGGTGGGAATACCAAACAGTAAGAAATCGTAGTCCTCGGCCAGGGTAATATCCGCCTCGGCCACGTTGTGTAGGTCGATCCACTGGGGGCCAATATATTGGCGGATTTTTTCTGCGGCCATTTCGGTGTAGCAGGTGCTGGAGCCGTAAAACAGGCCTATTGGAGCTTGGGAGCTTGGCATAACAAAAAAATTCTTACTGCTGGTCTATGGCGCCGTTGAAGTCGAGCTGTCGCCAGGCTTCATAAATCACAATGGCGGCGGCGTTGGACAGGTTGATACTGCGGCTCTCGGCGCGCATGGGGATGCGCAGGGTGTTTTCCGGGCCCACCATTTGTAGAAACTCCGCCGGTAGACCACGGGTCTCGGGGCCAAACACAATGGCATCGCCGTCTTGGTATTCCACCGAGGTATGACTGTGGCTGCCTTTGGTGGAGAGGGCCAACACCCGCGCAGGTTTTTCGTTTTCGATAAAAGCTTGCCAGTCAGGGTGGCGGACCACGCGGCTATATTCACTGTAATCGAGCCCGGCACGGCGCAGGCGTTTGTCGTCCATGTCGAAACCCAGGGGTTCGATCAGGTGCAGCTCGGCGCCGGTGTTGGCGCAAAGTCGAATAATATTGCCGGTGTTCGGGGCAATTTCCGGTTGGTATAGGACAATTTTGAACATTGCTTGGCGGACGCCCTGGTGCGGTACTTTCTAGCTAGGGTGATTTGAGCCGGGCGGCGGGCCCGGCTTTGTATGGCAGCGGATTATTCCACAATTAGAGAGGAGTGGCGATCTCCTCACAGTCGATCTCGACCCCCAGTTCATTGGCAATCTGGTCGAGTTCATCACGCAGGCCGTCGAGATCCATATCTTCGTCCACATTGATAATGCATTCGGCAGTAAACAGAGGTTCACCGCTCCACGGAGTGCTGCCGTAGGTGGTTTCCAGCTGATCCATATTGATATGGTGAGCGCTGAGTGCACGGGAGATCTCCCGCACAATGCCGGGGCGGTCGTTGCCTACCAGCTTCAATGTCAGGGTCTGTTGGGGCTTGGTGCTAACGGCGATTGCGTCTTCAACAATCAGGTTGTAACCAGCCTGGGCGAGACTAGCGAGGGCATCCTTCAAGCCTTGGGTTTTATCTCCAGGGACGGCAACGCGCAATATACCGGCAAATTTTCCGGCGAAATGCGCCATATGGCTGTCTTCCCAGTTGCCTCCGTTATCCGCAATGACTGCAGAAAGCTTTTCTACAACACCGGGCTTATCGTTGCAGATCATGGAGATAACGAGATGCTGTTGCATATTTAGTTCCCTTTTTGGTTCCTTTGCTTCAGTAAAGACGTGTCACTTGCATTGTAATAGGATCTCGTCGGATAACTCTATCGTCCAATCTCAAAGCCATTTTTCTTTTCCGAATAACCGGTAACTTAGCGAGGGACTGTCAATGAAAGTCATTGCCGATTTGTGCGTGATACCCATGGGTGTGGGGGTGTCTGTCAGTAAGTATGTTGCGGAGTGTGAAAAGGTGCTGGCGGAAGCCGGGCTCACTCACCACCTACATGCCTATGGCACCAACATAGAGGGGGACTGGGATACGGTGATGGCAGCGGTAAAAGCTTGTCATGAGCGAGTCCACGCGATGGGCGCGGATCGCATCACCACCAGCCTGAAATTGGGAACTCGTACGGACCGGAACCAGTCATTACAGGATAAGATCGACAGCGTGCGATCGAAGCTGGATTAACGATAACAACACAGGAACGATTATGACGATCAATATCAAGAAATCCCTGCTGGCTCTGGCCGGTGCCCTGGCCCTGGCTGGCGGCGCCCAGGCCGCCGACCTGAATTCTGTCATCAAGGGGGATCACCGCAGCAAGGAGTACGCCGCACGCGACCAATACCGTAACCCGGCGGAAACCCTGGAATTTTTGGGTATTAAGCCAGATATGACGGTGGTGGAAATCACTCCCGGCGGTGGCTGGTACACCGAAATCCTCGGGCCCTACCTGGGCGAGAAGGGCAAGCTTTACGCAGCGCATTTCCCGGAGGATAGCGAGTCTTCTTACTACCAGCGCTCTTTGAAGGGCTTCAAAGACAAGCTGGCCGCCAATAAGAAAGCCTACAAGAATGTCGTAGTCACCGAATTCTCACCGCAAACCGGTCGTGAGATAGCCCCCGCAGGCAGCGCCGATGCGGTAGTGACTTTCCGTAACGTACACAACTGGATGTACCGTGGTTATGAAGACAAGGCTTTTGCCAGCTTTTATAACGCGCTGAAACCCGGTGGCGTTCTCGGTGTAGTGGAGCACCGCGCCAAGCCTGGTACCAGTAAAGAGGACATGGTCCAGAGCGGCTATGTGACCCAGGAATATGTTATTGAAGTGGCTAAGAAGGCCGGCTTTGAGTTGGAAGAGGCTAGTGAAGTTAACGCCAACCCGAAGGATACCGCCAAGCACCCGAAAGGCGTTTGGACCCTGCCGCCCTCTTTGCGCCTGGGTGATGAAGATAAAGAGAAGTACCTGGCCATCGGCGAGAGCGATCGTATGACCCTGCGCTTCCGCAAACCGAAATCCTGAGTTTTAATGCCCTTCTACCAATACTGGTAAATACCGGGAGTGGCGCTCGCCGCTCCCGTCTCACCTCTGGATATGAAAGTTGTATGATCATTCCCTTTACGCAGTTGGACCCCAACACCTTACAAAACCTATTGGAAGAGTATGCCACCCGTGAGGGCACCGAATATGGTGAGCGCGAGGTGGAACTGCCGGAGAAGGTGGCGAGCTTGCGCCGCCAGATGCAGTCGGGCGAAGTGGTAATTTGGTTCGATCCCGGCGAGGAGACAGTCAATCTGGTGCTGGCAGAGGATCTGCCCGCCGATGTCTGAATACATCATCGATAGGCCCCAAGCCTCTCAAGCGCTTAAGTCCCCTAAAGCGCGCTTTCTGTTTGCCCATGGTGCCGGCGCGCCTATGGACAGCGACTTTATGCAGGCGCTCGCTGTTGGGTTGTGTAAACAGGGCATCGAAGTGGTGCGTTTCGAGTTTCCCTACATGGCTCAGCGCCGCAGTGGTGGCAGCAAGCGGCCGCCAAACACCATGCCGCAGTTACAGGAGTGTTTTGAAGCGCAGATTGAGCGTTTTGCGGGGGATCTACCCCTGTTTATTGGGGGTAAGTCTATGGGAGGGCGAGTAGCGAGCCTTTTGGCGGACAAAAGCTTCGAGCAGGGTTTGATTGCCGGGCTGATTTGCTTGGGCTATCCATTCCACCCCCAGGGCAAGCCGGACAAGCTGCGTACTGAGCATCTATTGGATAGTGTTTGCCCCACTTTGATTGTGCAGGGAGACCGGGATCCTCTTGGCAGTCGCGAGGAGGTGGTGACCTATGGGTTGTCGGATTCCATTGAGATTGAGTGGCTGGCTGATGGTGACCACGATTTCAAACCCCGTCGTGCCAGCGGCTATACCCAGGCTCAACACTGGGCTTCGGCGATAGATAAGGCGGCGGGCTTTATGCAGCGGTCTCCAGGATCGTGATGCGCTCCTGACCCACCAACAAGGGGGCCAGCTGGGCCATTTGGGCGCGCCGATCCTCACTGGTGTACCAGTGTTGCCAGTGCAGTTCGGACTGCCACTTGGACAGAGTAAAGCGGCGCAGTGGATTGCCCCTTTCGATATACGTTTGCCCCTCGATAAAGCCAACGGTGCGGTAGGCGCTGGTGAGGATTCTGCGCGCGGCCTCCTCGTAGCTGCTTTGCATCTCGGCGGCGATTTCCCGTTCAATCAATACATAAATCATCATGTCCCCAAAACGCGATAGGGTCTTAGTGGATTCTAGTGCGCCAGTCTGCGGAAGAGTCGACAGCCAGTTTCCTGATGACGAAGTGCGCTAAATTGCGCACAATAAATACCATGAAGTTTGATCACACCCTCGATGCCCGCGGCCTGTTGTGCCCGGAACCTGTAATGATGCTGCACTCAGCGGTGCGAAATGTCGCCGATGGGGAAGTGTTGAAGATGATGGCCACCGATCCCTCGACTCAGCGGGATGTACCCAAGTTCTGCCAGTTTCTCGGCTATGAACTGGTGCAGCACGCGGAGGAGCACGACGAGTTCGTCTTTTGGATTAAGAAGGCGGAATAGCGGGTCAGCGAATGCCCCGGCCCTGTCTCGACAGGACCGGGGTTACACACTCCCGGTGAAACCTCTAATCGACTCTTGGGTCGCTTGGTACTTATGGCGTCGTTACCAGAGCGGCAATGGCGGCCAGTGCCTCAGGGTCCTCGGATTTGATCTTGTTGGCGATGTGGTGTTGGAAGAAGTAGCGAAAGCCCTCACTCTCCTGCGCCGGGTATAAACAGTGGTCCCCCGGTAGCACCGGGGTGGTCTCGACCACGTCGTGGTCGATCAGCATACCGTGAATAGCGCCGTCGGCGTGGAGTCTCCAGCTGATGACCTCGATCAGTGTCAGGTTCTCCCGGTCCTCATCCATAAACACTGCGTGAGTGCCAATGGTGTCGGGAATCTCCTGCAGCACCTCCTCGGCCTTGCTGCTTTCATACTCAAAGTATTCCGCCGCAGTCTCCAACTCGACGACTTTATGGATGGGGGGATGGTGAAAGATGTCCTCAATGCCGGGGTCATAGTAGCCCTCGAAACGTCCGTCCAAAGGGTCCTTGATATCTGGACAGGCCACTATGGAGTTTAACCAGGGAACGAGGCCTACGACCTCGCCATTCGCTTTGAGTCCCCAGCAGAGTATTTTCAAACTGTATAGATCTGTTCCACTGGAGTTGTTGGAGTAAAGCATTTCCAAGCCGTCTAGCTCCGGCGAAAGGCGGATGAAGCGCCTGTCCGCAGAAGTTTCGATCGGCTCGCCGGTGAAGAGGTCAACCACATTGTTGATGCTGTGGTCTGTCATGGAACACCTCCTGGCAGGGCCGGTTATTTACCGTCTCCGATCAGATCTAAGGTGCGACTGCCAAGGCCCTATCTCTGAAGGAAGACCGGGGCAGGAGGGTAATTGACTGCTTTAGACCCCTCCTCGGGGAATACGCTGAAAGGCGGGTACTCACGGGTGCTCAGCGGCCTCCCTGTGAATAAAGGTATATGTTGATTTGCAGAAATACAACCGGGCCTGGGAGCACCTGTTAAGGCGGCACGACTTTGATCGAAGCGCCCCCGTTGATATAGTCCCCGCCTTTGCGGTACCCCGGAGAACATCTTGCCTGCCCCTAACCCAGAAATGGCTCCAGTTTCTAAAACACCCCTTGAAGCCAGATCCACTGCCGAAGGGATTGTGGCGGTCTTCAACCGTTATTTTGCCGCACCAGAGGGGCTCAATACCCGACTTTGCGGCGGCTTTTCCGAGCCTTACTATCGGCCCGCCGGGGGCCAGCAGGACTACCACCAGGTGGAGTTCACCCTGGATTATGCCGCCAGTGCTTTACATGAGGTGGCTCACTGGTGCGTGGCCGGCGAGGCCCGCCGGCAATTGCCGGACTATGGCTATTGGTACGCGCCGGATGGGCGCAGTGCCGAGCAACAGGCCGAATTCGAGCAGGTGGAGGTCAAGCCCCAGGCATTGGAGTGGATTTTTGCCCGAGCCTGTGGCCTTCGTTTCCGCGTCAGCGTAGACAACCTGGAGAGCGGCCTTGGCCCCAGTAACAGTTTCAAAGAAGCGATTTGGCGCCAAGTCCAACGCTACTGTGCCGAGGGACCCAACCAGCGTGCACGTACTTTTGCTGCGGCTCTTGCGGAGGTGTTTACCCAGCCAGATCCATTGAATGGCGACGCCTATCATCTGTCGGAGCTATCGTGAGCAGTTACCTGATCGACTCATCGGTCTATATCTTTCGCTACTACTTCGCTTTGCCACCCAACTGGCAGAGCCGCAGTGGCTATGACACAGAGGCGGTTTACGGCTTCACTAACTTCCTGCTGGATCTATTGGCGAGAAGCCCGCGCCATATCGCCTGTGCTTTCGATGAATCTCTGGGCAGTTGCTTTCGCAATACGCTTTACCCGGACTATAAATGCAGTCGCGCACTGCCAGACGAGGCCCTGGCCTTCCAGTTGGCGGCCTGCCGGGAGATGGCGGAAGTCCTGGGTATCGCCAGCTTCTCCAGTGAGCGCTATGAAGCGGACGACATCCTAGCCACACTGACGCGAAAACTCCGCAATCACGCTCCGATTGTTGTGAGTCGCGATAAAGACCTGGGGCAGTTGCTGGCTCGAGGAGCCTCCAGTCTGTGGGACTTCGCCGCAAACCAGCATATGGACAGCGCGGCTCTTGAGCAGAAGTTTGGCGTAAGACCCGCGCAGATTGCCGACTACCTGGCACTGGTGGGGGATACCAGTGACGATATTCCCGGAGTGCCCGGCATTGGCGCCAAGACCGCGGCGCGGTTGTTGGAAGAGTTTGATGATGTCGAAGCGCTGTTGGCACAGCGAGAGCGTGTGGCAACACTGCCTATTAGAGGCGCAAAAGGGCTTGCCCGGCGGCTGGAAGAGTATGCCGATCAGTTGCGCCTGGCAAAACGCCTGACAAGCCTGGTGGAGGATATTCCCCTTGGTATCAAGGTGATGGATTTGCGTCCCCAGCCGGTAGATCTGGAGCTGGCTATGGCTCTGGCGAGGGAATTTGGGATCGGTGGGCTGGTGGGAAAAATGGAGCGCACTCTGATGAGCGCTGAAGGAGAATCTACATGAGTGAAAGCCACGCACAGGGCGTTGGCCTCAAGATTGTTGCCGATGAGAATATACCGGCACTGGAGCAGTATTTCGGCGATCTGGGCACGCTGGTGCGCTATCCGGGCCGCACACTGACCCGCGAGCAATTGATCGATGCGGACATACTGCTGGTGCGCTCTGTCACCCGGGTGAATCAGAGCCTGTTGGAGGGCACACCGGTGCGTTTCGTGGGCAGCTGTACCATCGGCACCGATCACCTGGATACCGACTGGATGGAGCGCAACGGCATTTACTGGAGTGCCGCGCCCGGCTGCAATGCCAATTCGGTGGTTGAATATGTATTTTGTGCGTTAGCCGCCCTGAAGGTCGACTGGCGCGGGCGCAGCTTTGGCATCGTCGGGTGTGGAAATGTAGGGGGGCTGCTGCAAAAGCGTCTACACGCATTGGGCGCCAGCTGTGCTATCTATGACCCCTGGTTGCCAGATAACCCCGACTTTGCTCCTCTGGAGCAGGTACTGGGTCAGGACATTGTGTGTTTGCACGCGCCTCTAGTAAAAAGTGGGCCATTTCCCAGCTTGCATATGATCGGTGAGGAGCAACTCGCTCAGATCCGCGATGATGCTGTTTTGATTAGCGCTGGCCGCGGAGCGGTAGTCGATAATCGAGCGCTATTGCAGGAATTACAGCGGGAAAAACGTTTTAAAACGGTGCTGGATGTCTGGGAGGGAGAGCCAGGTATCAATACCGAGTTGCTGGAGCTGGTGGACTTGGGTAGCCCGCATATCGCCGGATACAGTTTGGATGGCAAGCTCGCCGGCACTCGTATGATTCGCGAGGCGCTCTCTAATGCGCTGGATCTGGCTCTGCCAGAAAATATCGGTGATGCCGATCATACGCAAGCTGAGGCCGGGCGCACTCCAATTGAACCCGTGAATGAGAGTGCGGCGCCGATAGCGGATTTGCTATTGCAAATGTACGACCCACGCGAAGATGACGCGCGCCTGCGTGAAGCGGCACGGGGCACAGAACCTATGGCCAAGGCTTTCGATCGCCTGCGCCGTGAATACCCTGAGCGTTTGGAGTTTTCCCATTACCACACTGCAGCGCAAACCCTGGGTGAAAAAGATAGAGAAGCATTGGCAGTACTGGGGCTCAAGTGCGATTAGAGAAGCAAGTTAAGACGCTCGGTTTGATTATCAATCCCTGGGCCGGTGTTGGCGGCCCAGCGGGGCTAAAAGGCAGCGACGGTGCCGAGACGGTGGCACAGGCCTTGGCGGCCGGTATCGAACCCCAATCCCATAAGCGTGCCGCGATTGCCCTGGAGGCCTTGGCACCGTTTCGGCAGCAGTTGGAGTTCTTGTGTTTTGCCGGCGATATGGGCGCAGAGACGGCTCGTGAACTGGGCTTTGCCGTGCGCGAAGTGGGTGCAGCCGAGTCCACTCCATCAACACCGCAAGATACCGAGAGAGCGGCGGTGGCGATCCGCGATGCCGGTGCCGACCTGATTGTATTTATTGGCGGTGATGGCACTGCGCGCAATATGACCAATGCCCTGGGGGATCACTTCCCGGTGTTGGGTATTCCCGCCGGCGTCAAAATGCACTCCGCCTGTTTCGCCATTTCCCCCAAAGCCGGTGGCGAGGTGTTGCGAAAATTGTTAGCTGGTGAGCTGGTGGATTTGTGCGAGCGCGAAGTGCGCGATATCGATGAGAACAGTTTTCGCCAGGGGCGGGTGAGCACTCGTCACTACGGAGAGTTGCTGGTGCCCCAGGAAGGCCATTTTCTGCAGGCGGTAAAGAATGCAGGACGCGAGGTAGAGGAACTGGCCGTAGCGGATATCGCCGCGGAGGTCGTTGAGGAGTTGGAGCCGGATACCTTGTATATCGTTGGCCCCGGCTCAACCACGCTGGCCATCCTGAACGAGTTGGGGTGTGACGGCACTCTGCTGGGGGTGGACCTGCTGTGTAATGGTGCCTTGGTGCAAAAAGATGTCAGCGCTCCGCAAATTGAGGCGGCGATCGCCGAGTACAGAAATTCGGAAGATAATGGTCAAGTGAAGATTGTGCTCACTGCTATTGGTGGGCAAGGGCATCTGATCGGCCGCGGTAACCAGCAGTTCTCCCCCAAGGTTCTGCGCCAAGTCGGTCGCGAAAACCTGATAGTTGTTGCCACCAAAACAAAAATAACTGAGCTCGGCGGGCGTCCTCTTTTGGTGGATAGCGGCGACCCCGAGCTGGATCGGCAGTGGAATGGTTTTATCCGTGTGGTTACCGGCTACCGCGATGCGATCCTCTACCCCCTGAGTAATGGAGAAGTTTGAGTGTCTACCGATTGGCAAGTGCTGCTGCAGCAGGTTGAGCCCAAGTTAGTACCGGGCGGCGGTGACAGCCGGCGTTTGTTTCACGGACGCGGTCGTTGTTTTGCAGGCCTGGAGCAGGTTTGTGTCGATAGTTTTTTTCCCGCGTTGCTGGTTACTTTTTTTGAGGAGTACGAGGGGGAAGGGGAGCTGTGTGAGAAGCTCTGGCAAATGGCCGAGCGTTTCGGTTATCAAGGTGTAGCCGCACAGCGCCGCTACCTGCCCGGTGCGCCACTGGAGTGGCGGTATGGCGAGCCAGTAGCTGCACCCAAGGCGCTGCGCAACGGTCTGCAGTTTCCGCTGACCTTTGATCGACAGAATGTCGGCTTCTTTCTGGATATCGAGCCCGGCCGCGCCTGGCTTGAGGCGCAGGTGCGAGAGCGCTCGGGGCGCGAATCGGTAAAGATGCTGAACCTGTTTGCGTTTACCTGTGCTTTTTCTGCCGTGGCCCGTGCGGCAGGGGGTATTGAGATCGTCAATGTGGATGTGAATCGGGGCGTATTGAATCGCGGCCGTGAAAACCACGAGGTGAACGGCCTGTCCCTGCGAGGCATCCAATTTTTGCAATTCGATGCGCTGCGCCAGTTCAAGCGCTTCGACCGCCGGGGACCCTTTGAGCTGGCTATCGTAGACCCGCCCACACGCCAGAAAGGCCGTTTCGACGTGAGCCATAACTACGAAAAGCTATTGCAACAGCTACCTGCCTGCCTCGCCGATGAGGCGGACCTGCTGATGGTGATTAACTCTCCGCGCCACAGCGAAGCGCATTTTCGCGAATTGATTCTCGGTGCCGATAGCGGCTATGAAGTGGTAGAGCGGCTGGCACAAAACCCGGATTTCCCGGACCGGGACCCGGACGCCGCCCTAAAAATGCTGCATGTTAAATATCGCCGCCAGCATTAGCGGCGCCATTTAACGACAACAACTCCTAACGAAACCAGCCCCTAACGACTGCGGCCTCGGCCGCCTAACTTACAGTACGGCAAACTCTCGCATCAGGCGCTCCACCAGCGCCTGTAACTTTGCAGAGGAACCATCGCGCACGGCGCTGTTGAGCAGCTGCGCGTTGCTCTGGCCAGAATTTTCTTCCTTGTTGATTAACAACAAAAATCCCCGGTGGCTCAGTACCACTTCCTCCGCAGCTTCCTGGCGCACCAGCTGCGAGAAGTGAATGTAGCCACTCTGTTTTAACCAGCTGATAGCCCCCAGGCAGGCCAGGTGCCGGGGCGAGTGCAGGCCGAATTCATCGGGGGTATCTGGTCCGGCAATGTCCTCCACGTAAAGGGTGGAGGGCAGGGGGAACTGGCCAAACAGTGCCAGCAAAATCCTGCCGGCATCGCGGTAAAAATCGTGGATATGTAAATCGTCCAACATCAGCGGGTATATCGCTCCAAAAAGTAACCCAGTCGTTCAATCGCGTGGGAGAGGTCGTCGGCGCGGGGCAGAAAGACAATGCGCAGGTGGTCGGGTGCGTCCCAATGGAAAGCGCTGCCCTGTACCAAAAGGATTTTCTCCTGGCGCAGGAATTCCAATACCAGTTGCTCGTCATTCTCGATTTTATGGTGGTCCAAATGCAACTTGGGAAACAGGTAAATGGCACCACTGGGTTTGACACAGCTGACACCGGGGATGTCGTTGAGCATGCGGTGGGCCAGGTCTCGCTGCTGGCGCAAGCGGCCGCCGGGTAGTACCAGGTCATTAATGCTCTGATAACCTCCCAGTGCCGTTTGCACCGCAAACATGGCTGGCACGTTGCCGCACAGGCGCATGGAGGCAAGCATATCCATGCCTTCGATAAATCCTTTTGCGCGATGTTTGATGCCGCTGATAATCATCCAGCCGGAGCGGAAGCCTGCCAGGCGATAAGACTTGGACAGCCCATTAAAGCTCAGGCAGAGCACATCCGGTGCCAATTTGGCCATGGGAGTGAACTCCGCGTCGTCGTAGAGGATTTTGCTATAAATTTCATCGGCAAAAATCACCAGGTGATGACTGCGCGCCACCTCTACAATTTCTTCTAACAAGGCCTTTGGATAAATAGCCCCGGTTGGATTGTTGGGGTTGATCACGACAATACCGCGGGTGCGGGGTGTGATCTTTGCCTTGATATCCTCAATATCGGGCAGCCAGTCAGACTCCTCATCGCAGCGGTAGAGTACCGGATTGGCTCCGGCGAGATTGGTGGCGGCCATCCAAAGCGGATAATTGGGCATGGGCAGCAACAGCTCATCGCCATTGTTGAGCAGTGCCTGGGTGGCCATGGAAATCAGCTCGGAGACGCCGTTGCCCAGATAAATGTCGTCAATTTCTACGTCCTGGATACCCAGGGTCTGGCACTCCTGCATAATGGCTTTGCGCGCGGCGAACAATCCCTTGGATTCCACATAGCCCTGTGCCTGGGAGAGGTTGTGGATGACAT
Source organism: Microbulbifer sp. ABH2_005 (assembly GCF_056160005.1). Lineage (NCBI taxonomy): Bacteria > Pseudomonadati > Pseudomonadota > Gammaproteobacteria > Cellvibrionales > Microbulbiferaceae > Microbulbifer > Microbulbifer sp. ABH2_005. Next base: position 1,250,556 of record NZ_JBSWWI010000001.1, read on the forward strand.
CCTGGATGATTTCATCCGGGGCGTTAAAGCCGAAGGGCGCGGGGTTGCCGATATTTAGTTTGAGGATGCGGTGCCCTTCTTCCTCCATGCGATGGGCCTGCTCCATCACCGGGCCGCGAATCTCATAGCAGACGCCGTGCAGTTTTTCAGATTTATGGATGTCCTTCATGGTGGTGCGGCAGCCCTGTAACTTGGCAGGAGCAGCCTGGGCCGCGAGCGAGCTGCGCGATAGGCGGGACGTTCACTGGCGGCGACTGCCGCTCCTGCGGGAACGGTTAAAAACGGAACGAGAGAGTATGGCAAAACCAAAAGACGATAACTACTGGCGTGATCAGCTGACAGATGAGGAGTTTGAGGTCTGTCGCAAGGGTGGGACAGAAGCCCCGTTTAGTGGCGAATATTGGGATGTTTTTGACGACGGCGTCTACCGCTGTCGCTGCTGTGGCGAGGTTTTGTTTGAATCCGAGGCAAAATTCCAGAGCCACTGCGGCTGGCCCAGCTTTGATGCGGAGTTCACTGTGGGTGTTATTCGGGAGCTGGCCGATAGTAGTTTTGGCATGGAGCGTGTCGAGATTCGCTGCAGTCAGTGTGACAGTCATTTGGGGCATGTGTTTGATGATGGTCCCACCGAAACCGGTCTGCGCTACTGCGTGAACTCCCTGTCGGTGAAATTAGATCAGGAGCCTGGCGGGGAAGAGGGAGGAGGGGACAAATGAGCAGGGTGCACTGGAGTCGCTGGTTGTTATGGATACAGTGGGCGCTACTTGGGATTATCGTGCTCGCGGGTTTGGCGTTGAGGTTTGGGCTGTTGCGCTTCGGTGTGGTTTTCAAAGTATTTACCTACGCCGGAGGGGCGGCCCTCGCTATCGCTCTGGCCAGCCTGCTCGTATTTGTTTGGGGTTCGCGCAACCACAGGCCACAGGTGCGCAGCAACGCCCTCTGGGCGGCCCTGCTAGGACTGCTACCGGTGGCAGTGCCCTTGATCACTGTGGGTAAAGACAACTTCAACGTGCCCAAAATCCACGATATCACTACCGATACCCGCAACCCTCCAAAGTATCAGGCGGTCCTGTCTCTTCGAAGGGCCAGCGAAAATAGTGCCGAGTATGCTGGAGAGCCTGTGGCAAAACTGCAGCGTGAGACCGATATCTACTCCGACATCTATCCATTGCATGTGCATATGTCCGTAGCCAGCACCACCGAGCTGGCGGCGGAGGTGGCAAAGAAACTGGGTTGGAAGATTGTCTCTTACGAGCCTGAGAAAGGGCACCTAGAGGCAACCGACCGGACCCTGCTGTTAGGCTTTACCGATGACATAGTGGTGAGAGTGCGGTCGGAAGACGATGGGGGCTCAAGAGTGGATGTGCGTTCCAGCTCCCGTGTAGGGGTGAGTGACCTGGGCGCCAATGCAAAGCGTATCCGTGAATTTCTCGAAGAGTTGCATCTGCGCGTACTCAGTGTGCGCTACGGTGGGGCTTCTGACACTTAAATTATCCTTCCGCAAACGGTGGGGTTAGGTAAGTGTCTGACAATAAAAGAAAAAAATTTCATTTCGGGTGTTGACAGCATCCCGAACGGTACATAGAATGCGCCCCACTTCTGACGCAGAGCTACACTTTAAAACGCAGCGAAACGACAGAAGGTTTCTGGGTCCCCATCGTCTAGAGGCCTAGGACACCGCCCTTTCACGGCGGTAACAGGGGTTCGACTCCCCTTGGGGATGCCACGCGGGAATAGCTCAGTTGGTAGAGCGCAACCTTGCCAAGGTTGAGGTCGCCGGTTCGAACCCGGTTTCCCGCTCCAAGTTTCCGCTTTGCGAGATGATCTCTAGTCAGCTCACAAAGCACGTCACCGAGAAATCAGTGACATTGCCATGGACAGCATGGCAGCACCGGACCATAAGGTCGAAGTGCAAGTTTCTGTCCCCATCGTCTAGAGGCCTAGGACACCGCCCTTTCACGGCGGTAACAGGGGTTCGACTCCCCTTGGGGATGCCAATACGACCCGGTAGCAGTGCTACCGGGTCAAATTGCGGGAATAGCTCAGTTGGTAGAGCGCAACCTTGCCAAGGTTGAGGTCGCCGGTTCGAACCCGGTTTCCCGCTCCAATTTTGCTTTTGAATAGATCTTTGGCCCTATTCAAAGGTGAAGTCACCGCGAGGTGGCAATGCCATGGACAGCGTGGCAGCACGGGACCGAAGTGGTTGTAGTGCAAAGTTTCTGTCCCCATCGTCTAGAGGCCTAGGACACCGCCCTTTCACGGCGGTAACAGGGGTTCGACTCCCCTTGGGGATGCCAATACGGCCCGGCAGCAATGCTGCCGGGCCAACGCAAAATGCGGGAATAGCTCAGTTGGTAGAGCGCAACCTTGCCAAGGTTGAGGTCGCCGGTTCGAACCCGGTTTCCCGCTCCAAGATAAAAAAGCCGCTCAATCGAGCGGCTTTTTTATTTTCCGATATATTGCTTCTAAGTTTATTACTTGCACTGGTATTGCCGGGGAGCGACTGTGCGCCTGGAATTCCGCCCTCCGCGGCTAGGGACTTCCCCGGTGTTTCCACCGGTTGAAATTATTCGGCTAAATGCGTTGAATGGCGCATTCAGTGATAGGAATTCGCAATGACTGCCGCGCTATCTATTCATGATCTGCAAAAAACCTACGATGGCGGCTTCCAGGCCCTGAAAGGCATCAGCTTTGAAGTACAGCCGGGAGATTTCTTTGCCCTGCTGGGGCCAAACGGTGCGGGCAAATCCACCACTATTGGCATTATCTGCTCACTGGTGCGCAAAACTGCCGGCAGCGTGTCGATTTTTGGTGTCGATATCGATAGTGATTTTGCCGCTGCCAAACGTCTGCTGGGGGTAGTGCCACAGGAATTCAATTTCAGCCAGTTTGAAAAGGTCTTTGATATTGTCGCCACCCAGGGCGGTTTCTATGGGATGCCGCGCAAGTTGGCGGAGGAGCGTACAGAGCAGTACCTGAAGCAACTGGGGCTTTGGGACAAGCGAAATACCCAGGCGCGGATGTTGTCTGGGGGAATGAAACGACGCCTGATGATCGCACGGGCGCTGATTCACGAGCCAAAGCTGTTGATTCTGGATGAACCCACTGCCGGCGTGGATATCGAGCTGCGCCGCTCCATGTGGGCCTTTCTGGAAGAAATTAACGCTCGGGGTACCACGATTATTCTCACCACCCATTACCTGGAAGAGGCGGAGAGCCTATGTCGCAATATCGCCATCATTGATAAGGGCGTTATTGTTGAGAATACCTCGATCAAATCCCTGTTGAAGACCCTGAACCGCGAGACATTTATTCTCGACAGTAGTGAGCTGCTTAGTAAAACGCCGGAACTTGCAGGCTTCGAATGCCGTCTGCTGGACAGCCATTCCCTGGAGATTACGGTGGAGAAAGGGCAGTCGCTGACAGAGGCTTTTGTCGAACTCAAAGCCCAGGGGATTACCGTAACCAGCATGCGTAACCGCGCCAACCGCCTGGAGGAGCTTTTTATTTCCATGTTGTCCGAGGAAAAAGAAGAGGGATTGGAGTCGTGAGCGGTAAGTTGACCTGGATATCCTTCAGCACCATTTTGCGCCGGGAGGTGCGCCGTTTTATGCGCATCTGGCCGCAGACACTGGTGCCGCCGGTGATCACCATGACATTGTACTTTGTGATCTTCGGCTCTCTGATTGGCAGTCGTATCGGGGAAATGGATGGATACCCTTATATGGAGTTTGTGGTGCCGGGCCTGATTATGATGTCGGTGATCACCAACTCCTATGGCAATGTGGTGTCCTCTTTTTATAGTGCCAAGTTTCAGCGCAGCGTTGAGGAGCTGTTGGTGTCACCTACACCAAACTGGGCGGTAATGGCTGGTTATGTGCTGGGCGGTGTGGCGCGCGGTTTGATCGTAGGCTTGATTGTCACTTTAGTAGCGATGTTTTTTACCTCCCTCAGTGTTGAACACCTGGGCGTCACCATCGCAATTGTGTTTCTCACATCGGCATTGTTTTCCCTGGCGGGCTTTATCAACGCGATTTATGCCAACAGCTTTGATGCCATATCGATTATTCCCACTTTCGTTTTGACCCCACTCACCTATTTGGGTGGTGTTTTTTACTCCATTGACCTGTTGTCACCCTTTTGGCAGGGATTGTCGAAACTGAACCCGATTCTCTATATGGTGAATTCCTTTCGCTATGGAATATTGGGGGTTTCCGATATCAATGTGGCCTGGGCATTTGTTGGGGTCTTGGTATTTATTGCACTTCTCGCCAGCTGGGGACTCTACCTGATGAGTCACGGCAAGCGATTGAGGCACTGAGGTTAAGTATGAGCAGAGAAGATTGGCAGAACCTCCCGCTGGGCCGGGAGACCGTTTACGAATCCAGTTATAACCCGGAGCTGTTGCACCCGATTCAGCGCTCTATCTCTCGAGGCCAGCTGGGGCTGTCCGTCGGTGCCCTGCCATTTTTCGGAGAGGATGAGTGGTGGGGCTTTGAACTCTCCTGGCTCAACGCCAGAGGCAAGCCCCAGGTAGCCGTGGCGCGCTTCAGCTTTCCAGCGGAAAGCCCCTGTATGGTGGAGTCCAAGTCTTTTAAATTGTATTTGAATTCCTTTAACCAAAGCCGCTTTGAATCCTGGCGCCTGGTGCAGGATACCTTGTTACGGGATTTGAGTGCAGCGGTGGGTACCGCCGTGAGTGTTACTCTGCTGGAGGTGGAAGATATCTCCCTGGATGTGCAGAGGCCACAAGGATTTTGTCTCGACCAGCTGGATATTGCCGTAGAGCAGTACCAGCCGGATTCGGCACTGCTGGCGCTGGATGAGAGTGGTGTGGAGGTTACAGAAACCCTCTACAGCCATCTGTTGCGCAGCAATTGCCCGGTTACCGGTCAGCCGGACTGGGCCACGGTGATGGTGGAGTACAAGGGGCCGATGCTACAGCGCGAGGCACTACTCGCTTACTTTATTTCCTTCCGTGAGCATCAGGATTTCCACGAACACTGTGTAGAGCGGATTTTTTGCGATCTGCAAAACCTTGCAGACTTTTCCGAGCTAACAGTCTGTGCCCGCTATACCCGCCGGGGAGGGCTGGATATCAATCCCATACGCTCCACTCGCATTGAAAAGCCGCTACCGCCGCGCTTTGCCCGCCAATAAACTCTCAAAACCTCTGGTGATATTGGTCACAGGAATTCCATGCAAGGAATTGGGTGGCCAATATCGCCTAAAACATTAGCAGTAAATTGGGCCGCTGGTTTTTGGTGTGCTTGCCTTGCGCCTTTTGCTGTAAATGGCGTTATCTCCTCTTGAACTAAGCTTTTCTGGATGGGGTTTGTTGAAAGCAAATATATAGAAAGTTGCTTCCTTCTGAGCCTGTTCCGCTGCATCAATGGTGATGCACTTTTTATTGTTCCGACACAAAAGTAAACGGACTGTTATAACAGATAGCAACTGAGATATCGCTAGCGGCTGAAGCTGGCCTAGAAAGAATATTCGCAGCCCTTATTGATGCCGGAATGTTGCACCGGTGACAGTGAAATAGTTGGGATTCATGTATTTCACCATTTGGCGAAGGGCAGCCTCGAACTGCAGGAGATAGGGTCGAGACCTAGATATGGAAATCCAAACACAGTCTCCTGCGCTGCCTGCTGTGCTTGTGGTTTTTATCCAGTTTATTTCCTCCTCGCCTGCCAGTGCCCAAGTCTATGTCGAAGCCGATCAATTGATGAAGGTGATTGAGGCGCAGCAACGTCAACTTGAAGCGCAGGAAGCGCAAATTCAGCGGCAAAAAGCCGACCTGGAAGCTCTCAGGCAACAAGTGGAAGAGTTGCGCAGGGCAAGACCTCCTCAGAGCCCCCCAACTGCACCAGCACCGCCAGCTCCATTACCCAGGGGAAATAGCGTGTCCGTGGAGCCCGTGGAAAAAGTGGGGCTCGATGGCTTGCAGGATCAGATTGAAGCCATTCATAAAGCTATACCTCCGGGTTCTCTACCGCCTCCACAGGCCAGGGGGGACCCAAAACTGGTTGAACAAACCGATATTGAAGAAATTATCTCCAGTGTTCCGACGGATTGGCCGGGGTCTATCCCTGTGCTTGGTAGTCGCATGCGACTAAAAATCAGCGGCTTTGCCGAGCTGGATGCAAACTACGATACCGGCGCCATTGTGAGCCCGGCAGAGTTTACTACCAGCGCCATTGTGACCAGCGATCGAACTGCGGCAGAGGGGGAAGACGGCCAGACCAATGTCTCTGTTCAGGTATCGAGGTTAGTGCTTAAGACGCGAACTCCCTGGGGTGGACGTTTGATCGAAAATGATCTTTCTGTCGATTTCCTTCAAGACCCCAGTATTAGCGAGCCATTGTTACGTCTGCGTAAGGCTTACGGTCAAGTGAACGATATTTTACTGGGCGGGGATTTACGGCTAGGTCTGGATTGGTCCACCTTCAGTAACTTAACTGCCGCGCCAAATACGCTGGATTATGAGGGGCCCAATTCACTGTTGGCTTTGATGCGCCCGGTTGCGCGCTGGAGTCGCGCTTTTCATGAAACGCTGACCTTACAGGTTTCCCTGGATGCACCAACTGATCGGGTTTTTCAGAATGCCGAGGAGGTTTCACGCTGGCCGGATTTCGTTGTTGCTGTAATTTCCCAGACGGACCGGGTGAATTTTCAGGGCAGTTTTATCCTGCGGGATTTGCGTGGTAGTGGAGACCCACAGTCAGCCGTTTCGGATACCGGTTGGGGTATCAATCTGAGCGGTGTTATTGATATGCCCGATAGGCTTGCGCCGGATTTTGCCTCTTACTCATTAAGTTATGGTTATGGTTATGGGGGGCTTTTGGATGATGAACCCTTCGATGCGACCTATGACTTTGTCAACAATCGCTTGGAAGCGATCCCAACTCTGGGCTGGTATCTGGCTTACCAACATTGGTGGAGCCCCTGCCTGTATACCGTGGCAAGTTATGGACTTGTGCAGCAGGACAACCTGGACTTCCAGCCGGGCTCCTCATTTAAACAAACTCAATACAGCAGTATTAACCTGACCTGGACGCCGACGCCGCATTGGTTGTTTGGCGTTGAGGCCCTTTATGGAACCCGGGAGGACAGGGATGGAGCCTATGGTTCAGTCTGGCGAACTCAGTTCACCAGTCGCATCTCGTTTTAGTCGAGCGGGGAGGATAGTAAATAGGAACCTGGGCGTTATTTTACTGTGTTGTTTTTTTCTCTCCTGTAATTCACCGCGAACGATAGTAACCGATACCTGGCATTCACCCTTGATTACTGCGCGCCCCTTGGGAAACACCTTGGTTTTGGCTTATACATTGTTCCCCCGGCCGATAGTTGGGCTTCATGTCGAAGATGTATGGGTTGAGCAGTTGGGCCGGTACGGCGTGAATGCTCTCTCATGGAGTTATTTTTCAGTGGATGGCAAGGTGCCCTCCATGGGAGAGCTGGCTGATATCCTGACCGAATATCAATTTGATACCCTATTGGTAACACAGCTGATTAGCTTTAAACGCCTGAACAGAAATGTCCCAAATTCGCAAGTGGCCATTGTTGAAACTCGCTTATATTTAGCGCCAACTGAAGAAGTGTACTGGTCTCTGCAGTCTGAGAGTTTCCTGGCGAACTATATAATGGGTGAAATTCGCCGTCCCAGGGAGGGGGATGCCTTGGAGTATGTGGAAACGGTTATTCAGGAAATGATGAAAGATGGCGTTTTCTAGGCGCATCTACCTTCTGCGTATGTAAATGAGCGCCACTAACTCCTTTCCGCTGTTCGATGAGTGAAGTTAAAGCATTATTTATTCAGCTATTCTGGTGAGAAGAGCTGTACACCAGTGTGTAGTAAACACTTGGCATATTTCATTGTGTATGGTGAATTTGTTGTAGCGGGTAGTCTGATGCGAGTGCCTGCGGAATCCGAAGGTCGGAAGGCTTTGCAATGGATTGGAATACCGGGGCCCCTGTCAGGCGACTGCAATATTGGACACAGCTGTGGGGGTATATTGGTTACCGCTCTTTCTGTCTGATATTTTCCCTTTCCCTGCTATTTTTTCTGCTCCCTCACTCCAGTTATGCCACCGAAACCTTTTTAGTGCCCCTGGGGCCTGTTGCCCATGAACAGAAAACACATTTTTTCTGGGCGACGGCACTCACCATGGTGGCGATATTGCCGGTGTTTGTTTTAGTGCCGGTTATCCTGATTAAATACCGGCGCAAAAAGGGTAAAGGTATTTATGCGCCCAAATGGGAATCCTACGGTCCGCTGGAACTGATTATGTGGGGCGTCCCCTTTCTGGTGATCTTTATTCTTTCCTTTATGCTTTGGCGCGCTACCAGCATGCTGGACCCCTATAAGGAAATAGAGGGCGTGGTGCCGCCAGTTCAGGTGCAAGTGGTGGGGTTGGATTGGAAATGGTTGTTTATTTATCCCGAGCTAAAAATTGCCACAGTGGGTGAGCTGGTTGTTCCTGTTCATACTCCGGTTTCTATGATCCTCACCAGCGATACGGTGATGCAGTCTTTCTGGATTGCGGCATTAGCTGGGCAAATCTATGTCATGCCAGGCATGACCACCAGGCTCAATTTTATCGCGACAAAAAATGGAAAAACCCAGGGTGAAAATACCCAATATACCGGTAAGGGATTTACTGAACAGAAATTTGATGTATTGATTAAAAGTGAAGAGGACTTTCAGGCCTGGGTGGCGCAGGTTCGTACCGATGGCATTACTCTGGATCCTCAGACCTATAAGCGCCTGGCCATGAGAAGCACTCGTAAGGAGATGCAAAAGCAGTTGGCGACACCGCAAATGCCGAGCAATGCCCTCTACTTTACCCTTTCCGACCCTCAGCTCTTCCAGAGCATTGTTATGCGATACCACTCTGGTAAACCTCTTAGCATGGAAGAGCAACCCGGTACTGTGAAGTTTGGTCAGGGTGAAGAGAAAACCGAGGGAGCGCAGCCATGAATATTACCGATTACGGTTGGCTGGGAAAGTTGAGCTGGGACTCCATCGTTTTCAGCGACTTGATTAACAATTTCTCGGTAAGTGCAGCGGTAGGGAGCACCGCTGGCTCTATCGTTATTTTTGCGACAATCGCTACTCTCGCATTACTGACCTGGTTTAAGGTGTGGGGCACTCTCTGGTCTGAATGGCTGACCAGCACGGACCATAAAAAAATCGGCATCATGTACATAGTGTTCGCACTGGTGATGATGACGAGAGGGCTGCTGGAAGGCATGGTGATGAGAGCGCAGCAGGCCGCCGCACCGGATGGCTTTCTCTACGCAGACCACTTCGCACAGTTGTTTAGTACCCATGGCACGATAATGATATTTTTTGTCGCTGTGCCTTTTGTGGTGGGGCTGGTCAACTTAGTGATGCCGCTGCAGATTGGCGCCCGCGATGTGGCATTCCCGGTGCTAAACCAAATTAGCCTGGCGGTGACAGTTTCAGCGGGGATGCTGCTGATGGTTTCCCTGGTGGTGGGGAAATTCTCCACCGGTGGCTGGTCTGCGTATCCGCCCTATACAGGTGGGGATTTTAACCCTGGTGTGGGGCCGGATTATTGGATCTGGGCTATTGTCTTTTCCGGGGCTGGTACCACCCTTACGGGAATTAACTTCACCGTTACAATTCTCAAATGTCGCGCTGCGGGCATGAATTTTTTTCGTATGCCCATGTTCTGCTGGACAGTACTCTGTTCCTCTATCCTAATGATTTTTGCCATGCCGCCGCTCAGTGTGGCCGCGTTAATGCTCGGTATGGATCGGTATTTGGATTTCCACTTTTTTACCAATGACCTTGGCGGAAATATGATGAACTACGCCAATTTATTTTGGTTGTTTGGTCATCCTGAGGTCTATCTACTGGTGTTGCCGGCATACGGAATTTTTTCCGAGGTATTTTCCACCTATTCTGCCAAGCGCCTTTATGGCTACAAGTCGCTGGTATTTGCCACCATGAGCATTGCCGTGTTGAGCTTTACCGTATGGCTCCACCATTTCTTTACCATGGGACAGAGTCCTACGATCAATATTGTGTTTGGTATTGCCACCATGCTGATTGCGGTTCCAACCGGGGTTAAGGTCTACGATTGGATGGCAACCATGTATCGGGGCCGGATTCGTTTTACCACACCGATGATTTATGCCATCGGCTTTTTGATTTTATTTGTGATTGGTGGCTTGTCTGGGGTGATCCTGGCAAACCCCACCGTAGATTTCCAAGTGCATAACACCTTATTCCTGGTGGCGCACTTCCACAATGTACTGATTCCTGGGGTATTGTTTGGGGTATTGGCTGGATATAACTACTGGTTCCCCAAAGCATTTGGTTTTCGCCTCGATGAGCGGTTGGGGAAATGGTCAGCGTATTTGTGGATAGTCGGTTTTATGCTGACTTTCTTTCCCCTTTATGGTGCCGGCTTATTGGGAATGCCAAGGCGCTCCTTCAGCTATATGGATCTGACTTTCAAGCCCTATATGGTGGTGGCCTTCATTGGCGCCATGGTGGTGCTGTGCGCATTGATTAGCCTGGTATTGCAGTTACTGGTCAGCTTGCGGGATCGTAAAAAGAACCGTGTTCCTGTGGGTGATCCCTGGGATGGCCGGTCTCTTGAGTGGTCGATTCCGGCCCCGGCGCCCTCTTACAATTTTGCCGAGCTGCCCAGGGTAACGGACAGGGATGAATTTACCGAGGCCAAGGAGCAGGGGCGTGCCTATCAGCCACCAAAAGTCTATCGGGATATTGAGATGCCCAAGAATAATCCCTTGGGATTTTTGCTCTGTGTGCTGAGCGGCATCCTGATGTTTGCGCTGGTTTGGTATATGTGGTGGCTGGCCCTGCTTTCTGCACTGGCCATCATCATTGTGGTCATTGCCTCTACATTCCGTTGGGATAGTGAACAAATTATTCCCGCAAGCCAGGTACAGCAGGATACAGAGAGATGGTTAGCGCTGGTAAATAACACAGAACCGGTAGGCCGGGATCTGGAAAACACCCCGCAGAACAATGGCTATGCAAAGTTGGAGCATTAGTTGCCAATGGATGGAAACTCATCTGCGCTAAATAAGGGTTTGAGAGAGAGCCCTGGAGCCGTTCACAAAGACCCGGATATGGTGATCTTTGGTTTTTGGGTTTTTATGATGAGCGACCTGATTTTTTTCGGGGTCGTTTTTGCTATTTATATCACCATGATCGGTGCCACTGCGGGTGGACCAGGCCCCAGGGAACTGTTTGATTTCGGCAGCCTCTTTGCGCAGACCATGTTGCTGCTTACCAGCAGCCTGACGGTGGGGATCGCCACCATCACCATGAAGCACCAGCGCAGCCAGGGCAGTTTTTTGTTTTGGGTGGTGGTGACCTTGTTACTTGGTCTCGGCTTTCTCACCTTGGAGTTACTCGATTTCTCCGAGATGGCGGCAAAGGGGGGCACACCTCAGCGCAGTGGCTATCTTTCGGCTTTCTTTGGTTTAGTGCCTTTGCATGGATTGCATGTCAGCTTTGGCTGCCTATGGATGCTGGTCATGATTGCGCAGGTGCTGGCTGTGGGGATGACTGATCTGGTTAAGTTGCGCTTTTTACGATTGGCGCTGTTTTGGCATTTCCTGGATTTGATCTGGATTGGGATTTTCTCAGTGGTTTATTTTGGTGGCTGGGTCTATGGTTGAAAAATCCGGTTTTTCCGCACATTTGCGCACCTATCTTGCCGGGTATGTGCTGTCAGTCGTGTTTACGTTGGCTGCATTCTGGGCGGTACTGGCTCTGGGTAAGGAATACAAGAGTGTACTCATACTGGTAGGTTTGCTTGGGGTGGCCCAATTGGTCGTACAGCTCAAGTGCTTCTTGAATGTGACCACGCAAAAGGAGGGGCGGGATAATCTGGCTCTGATCCTTTTTTCAACGCTGATTTTACTGATTATTGTCCTGGGTACCGCCTGGATTATGGGGAACCTGGCAATGCGTATGCATACAACAATGTGATGGCGGAGTCAGGCTGCCGCTCAATTTACGCATTGAGAGAATTACTTTTTTAAATAATCACTTTGCTCTTAAGGCTGGATGTGGCTTTCTCCAGGGATTGCAGGACCTTGACCTTGTCGTAGTTACGGATTTTATCCAGGTCCAAGTGCATGGAAAAGCCGGGGGCATGTTCCTCCAGGTAGCTCTGCTGGCCACCAAGATTCTTGCGCAAATCGGTGACTTGATAGACTTTGACCGGGGTGCTAATTCCCTTCACGGTAATATGGCCTTTGTCACGGCACATAACGGTGTGTTTGATCATTGCCCAGGTTTCATGGCTGATCAGAATCTCCCCCGGCTGTGCCGCACCTTCCAGGCGTGAAGCCAAGTTTACATGGGTGCCCATAACGGTATAAGCCTGGTAGTTGGCTGTACCGAAGATACCCACGGTGCAGTAGCCCGTGTTGATGCCCATGCGCACCTGCAACGGACGTGAGATACCCTTGTTGTACCACTCCTGCTTCATTTCCCGCACACGCTTGCGCATCGCCAGGGCCATAGCCACACAGCGCAACGCATCGGATTTCGGGCCCTTACTTTCATCGTCACCAAAGACCACCATCACTGCATCGCCAATAAATTTGTCGATAGTGCCACCGTACTGTCCGGCGATTCGGGCCATCTCCGAAAGATAGTTGTTGAGCAGGAGAGTAAAAGTCTCCGCCTCGAGCTCCTCGGTAAGTTGGCTGAAATCTTTGATATCCGAGAAAAACACTGTCAGTAGTTTTCGCTGAGTCGTCAGCGCCTCTTCATCGCCGGTAGTTACCGAGCGCCACAAGCGTTGAGGTAGGTATTTGGAGAGCTTATAAGAGCGCATCTTACTGACACGCTGCTCTGTTGCCAGAGACTGATTGGCTTCCTTTAGCTTACCGATCTGGCGATGGGTAAAAAAAGCATAGGCACAGAGATAAATGAGGATGCCCATCAGGCTCACGGTGCTAATGGTGAGATCGGCATTAATTAATAGTGTTGGCCGGTGCATCAAATACCCCAGCACCACTCCAACTAAAAGGCCCGTATTGTGTTCAAACCACTGGCGACCACCGCCCTGGGTAAGGGCATTGAGCTGCACCATCGTAATAAACAAAAGAGAGGGCAGCATACTGAAATTGGCTAGTGCGACAGTAATGCCCACTAGCACAGTATCGACAAATGTCAGGGTGCGGCGGGTTTTGAAAGCCTTTTTATCGCGAGCCTTATAAAGCAGGAACTGGGCAAAAGCGCAGTAAAACAGCAGGAAGACAGCGGTGCCCAGATTGAGCAATTTGTCCGGATGCCAGGGGGACGACCACTCGACTGCAGTTGCCAGAGTACCGGCAGCCGCAAATAGAATTAGGGTGCGAAAATAGGTCGAGTAATGAGGGCTGATACTTTGCCCCTTGTTCCCCTCAAGCTGGTCCTGCATTTGTGGTTATCTTTTTGTCCGTTAAGCAGTAATAAACAAACTGCGCGCAGGCCACAGACCGGTCCCGTAAAGCTATGGGCCCGTGTGGTCGCGCAGTGATTTACTGGGCGAAGTGTACTCCTACAAAAGCCAGATTGCTAAAAAACCGATGCCTGTACTTGGTTTTTATGCAGTTCGTACGTATGCGCTGCACGGACGGGTTAGGGTACACTCAGCGCTCAGACAATTACCGGAGAGAACGATGGATGCCCTGAGCGCCCTGCACAACCGAGTATCAACGGGTAAGTTGACCGAGCCCGCACCTAATAAGCAGCAGCGGCAAAATATCTTTCGCGCGGCATTACGTGCTGCGGACCACGCCTGCCTGCGCCCATGGCGTTTTCTTTTAGTGGAAGGGCAAGAGCGCGAACGTCTCGGGGAAATTTTCCTAAAAGCGGCTGAGCAGTCAGGTGGGGCGTCCCTGAGTGAAGCTCAGCGTCAGCGCACCCGGGCAATGCCCTTGCGCGCTCCCCTGATTATTGTGGCCATAACCCGTCTGCAAGATCATCCCAAGGTCCCCCACTTGGAGCAGCATATGTCCACCGCTGGGGCGGTACAGGCAATGCTCACCGCCGCTTATGCCGAGGGTGTGGGTGTCTATTGGCGAACCGGGCCCCTGACGAGTGATCCACTGGTAGCTCAAGGCCTGGGCCTGGCTGAAAATGAGCGAATCGATGGATTTATCTACTGCGGAACCCCTGGTAAAGCCCCTCGGCAGGCTCCGGAATTACCGGTAGAAGAATTTTTTTCACAATGGAATGCAGATTAGTGCTTGCACATCGAGAAACATTTGGGTAAAGTGCGCGCTCTCTCGACGAGACAGCAGCTATCTCTCTGATTTACTTGAAGATTTAGCCATCGAGAGAGCCCCGCTGAGAAGTGGGATGCCCCAAACGGGGTGACAATTTGGTGAGGTGTCCGAGTGGTCGAAGGAGCACGCCTGGAAAGTGTGTATGTCGAAAGGCATCGAGGGTTCGAATCCCTCCCTCACCGCCATATTTTAAAAGCCCGGCTTAAGCCGGGCTTTTTTGTTTTCCATCTATGAAACCCCCAACCTCTTTTAAGCTATACGATTGACCGATGATTTATGCCGGCCATAAAGGCGCGCACCAGTTCGCAACTTTAGCTGAGCTCTCACAGAGTTAAGTGATATTAAGTTGCTGGCCAGTAGTTACTGTATTATTTCAGGACAGCCGAATACAAAGGCGCAATCATAAAGCTATCTGATTATCTCAATATTACCGATTGCTATCGCTCTAAAGCCATTACCACCATAAGCGGCGATACCAGGAATGTAGCCCGGTAAGCCGCTTATCCCTCATGGCAAAAACTGAGCGAGAACTTGGTGATGGCGCTACTAGTATTTTTGCTGGAGCCTCGGCTACAGTTGATGAATGCAACTTCAGTATCGGAAATCACACTGGAGATGATTGGGATTAGCGGGAGACTCAGGTTCTTATACCATTTATTCTGCCATCTCTTGCACAAAATGCTTTAAATATTATTTGAAGTCAGGAATTGTGGCTGAGGAACCATTCATGCATGAATGACTACATGGAAGTGTCACGTGGGTTTGATATGTTCACGAAATTTCTCAATCATTCTGAAAATGGTGAAAAATTTCAAAATATTTTGAATCAAATTGGTGAGAACATATGGCAGAGTGTTGTAAATGGGTTTAGAAGTTGGTGGGAAAGATCTAGGTTTGACACGTATCTTGTTTCAAGATCGCTTCATATAGCTGAAGAGAGTGAGCATGGCAGGCTCTCTATGTGGCGGCTTATGGTGGTGATACAGGTAAGGCAGCATTAGTTTTTAATAACCCTCCACAAATTAAAAATATGAGGATTATTTTAAGTCCCGCGTTGTATTATTCGAATGAGCAGCTGGAGGCGGAGCTGCATAAAATAATGAATAATATAGAGGATAATGTTACTTAATTAAAAAATTTATCTGAAGATATTGTGTGGTCATCTGTGGTAATGACATTGATCATTTTAACTGTCTGCTAGAAACATCCTGGGTTGAAGGAAGAGCGGGAGTGGAGGGTGATTTATTTTCCTGAAATGGACATAGAAGAAAAGTTTTTAGTTGATAATGCCGAAACAATTAATGGTATCCCTCAGATCGTATACAAACTTTCCTTTGATAAGGATGAAGAGGCGGAAATAACAGGGCTAAGCATTTCCGAGGTGCTAGATAGTATATTAATCGGCCCCACCCAGTACCCTCAGGTTATTTACCATGCATTCTCTAGAGAATTAAGAAATAGAGGGTTTAATGATTCAGAGGCTAGAATAAGTTTCTCAGGAATACCTTTAAGAACTTAAAGGTATTTATTTCTGGGTTAACTTCTTGATGTTTATGAATTTTATGCGTTTACTTCCCTTGGTGGCCATACAAAGCGGCTGCTATCAAGCTGAGCTTAAGACCTACGAACGACAATAATGGCCTCCCTGTTGGTCCAATGCTGACGGTAACTGTCAACTGTCAGAGCACTCGTCAGGAGGTGCTAACTCGCCTTTCCCTGGCTCCGTATCTGGATATGGAGTATGTGGCCCCACTCGCCTGGGCTCATAGGCGAGGCGGCGTCAATTGGTCCCGCAAACAGCGCCCCACTTCCGCTGAAGATCCGGCTAACCTCCGGTTGGTTGAGGAGGGCCACTTAGGGAAGCGGACTTGACTTGGAGATCATTGTGTTGGAGCTAAGAAGCAAGCCTCGGCTTGGCATCGTGGGAAAGTTGTTACAGTACTTTCAATTTCTATTTTCTACAATATTCCTCAAAATCATCCGGGGTGTTGGGAAAGCCGGCTTTCTCTGCCAGTTCCCATGGGCGCTCGCATGCTTTTGTTTTGGCACACCAACGGTAGCCTGCAGAAGCTATACATCCATGTTTATCCTTATCTGAGCCTACGTCAGGGTTAGGATCTCCAGAGTTTTCTGAAGCGCATCCCATTAAAATTAGCATCAGGGCAAAGCTAGCAAGCTGCAAATATTTCAATATAATAATCCTCGTTAAGTTAAAAATTGAGACTCTGATTAAATGTGTGTGGAAATCTAGGGTAAAGAAATTTCTTACAATCTCAAATGATAGTTTTTCACTATTTCAGCCAATAGTAGAGGAGTGTATCCAGATACCATTAAGTGGCTGGCGAAACGGCAATTCACTTCTGTTGGTGGGATATCTTGAGTATGACTTAATATGCATTAGTGGTTGTATATTCGATAAGGATGTAGGGGGTGCTCTTAGTTCTTGGTTTGGATGCCGATCTTGTGTTGGATTCTTTCATTTTTTGCCATTTGCTAGTTGGCTGGTCAGCCTACCTAAAGCTTTTTTTATAACATTGATTTTCAGGATCTTTCTAATTGATTGTATGTCAGCAGTTAAACGTTTGTTCTTCTTGGGGTTAGATTATTTATAACTATTCTTCTTAAGGTTAAGTGGAGTAATGATCCTTTTCTTAAGTTGAGAGGTGGAAATTTATTGAGGCTTTTTTATAGATTTATGGTTTAAGGGTTTAAGGGTTTAAGGGTTTAAGGGTTTAAGGGTTTAAGGGTTTAAGGGCGGCATTGGAATGGTTTTCTATTTTTTGATCCCGTTCATGAATGCTGGTGGTTTTAATTGAATGAAGCTGTATATTGGTTTTGTGCTTGCAATGCCCATTTGTTGAATTTTGGTTCTATATGGTAGCTGTCGAGTGGTTTTTTATATTCGAAATTTTAGTTTGAAAGGTTCACATGGCTCATATTTTTAATGTTATTAAAAATTCCCATTTTTCTTGGTTTTTCTAAAGCTGCTAATTTCTATTTAAGCAGATTAAGATCTAATTAGAGTGCTTTTGTTATTTCCAATTGGTCTTCTCTAAAGCAGGTAGGGTTTTGAGCAGGTTAAGTCTCGCTGAAAAGTTAATTGAGAGTCATTTGGTTAGTGGGAAAATGGTTCCGGGGGAGGTTTTGCAGCTCAAAATTGATCAGGTTCTCAGTGAGGATGCCACGGGTACATTGGTCATGCTAGAGCTTGAGGCTCTGGGGGCTAGATCTGTAAAAGCTGAGCTTTGTGCGCAGTATGTAGATCACAACATTTTGAAGGCAGACCACAGAAATGGGGATGATCACGTTTTCCTGGAGAGCGCCTGTCGAAAATTTGGACTTTGGTATTCGCGCCCCGGAAACGGAATTAGTCACCCTGTACATATGTCTTGTTTTGGAATTCCTGGAAAAACAATGCTTGGAGCTGATAGTCATACCTGTGCTGCAGGTTCACTTTCCATGCTGGCAATGGGTGCAGGGGGGATTGAGGTCGCTTTGGCGATGATAGGGTGTCCACTCACCCTGGTCATGCCAAAAATTTTAGGGGTGTATTTGGAGGGTAATCTGCAGCCATGGGTAAGTGCAAAAGATATTATTTTGGAGCTTTTACGTAGATACACGGTTAGCGGCTGCTGGAATAAGATTGTTGAATATTACGGACCCGGATTAAAAAATCTAACTGCTATGGATCGGCATGTTATTGCTAACATGGGGCATGAGATGGGAGCTATAACTAGTGTTTTCCCAGCTGATGATCAGGTTAGGTTTTTTCTTCGCCAGCAGTCTAGAGAGGAAGATTTTACGGAGCTGAGTGCTGATGAGGGTGCTACTTATGATGAAGTGGCCTTTATTGATTTGTCCGCGCTCGAGCCAATGATTGCTTGCCCTTCGCGACCGGATAAGGTGGTGAAAGTTAAAGAAGTTAGCGGTAGACCAGTCTCCCAGAGCTATATAGGGTCTTCTGCAAACCCCGGGTTACGCGACTTCTCTATACCGGCATTAATAGTGAATGGTCGTCATGTGTCAGGTAATATGTCCTTCGATATAAACCCCTCCTCACGCCAAGTGCTACATGGCCTGATCCAGAGCGGTGATCTCGAGAGGTTAATAGGGGCGGGTGCTAGCTTACATGATACCGGTTGCGGCGGTTGTATTGGGATGGGGCAGGCCCCAGCGAGTGGTCATAATAGCCTCAGAACGGTACCACGCAACTTCCCTGGGCGCTCAGGAACCAAAGAGGACCAGGTTTATTTGTGCAGCCCAGAAACCGCTACGGTAAGTGCGCTCACTGGGAAAATTACAGACCCCAGAGAAATGAATATGGAGTATCCCGTTTATGTAGAACCGGAAACCTTATTGGATATGCGGCCGCTGATGGGTGCCCCGCAAGAAATTCCTGTAAAAGTGGAGTTAAAAAAAGGGCCCAACATTAAAAAGCTGCCAGTTATGGAGAAGATGCTTAGCGTGATTGATGGGCCGGTTATTTTGAAAGTAGAGGATAATGTCACTACGGATGACATTATTCCCGCTGGTGCTGAGGTATTGCCAATGTGGTCAAATATTCCAGAGTTGAGTCGCCATACCTTTTCCAGAATTGATAACTCCTTTTATGAGCGAGCGAGAGAAATTAAAGAGGATCTATTTCTTGTAGCGGGGCACAATTTGGGGTATGGATCTGGACGAGAGCATGCGGCAATTACTTTGCGCTATTTAGGTGTCCGATGCGTCATCGCTAAAAGCGTTACTTTACCCTATAGGAAAAACCTTATTGATCACGGAGTATTGATATTGACTATGGGTAATGAGAGTGATTATCAATTTTTTGTTGAGGGGGATAGGCTTCAGTTTTTTGATCTTGCGAGCCTCACTGGTGACAATACGTATTTGGAGCTAAGGAACCTTAGCAGGAATAAAACGATATGGTTAAGGAATGACTTATCTGATAGGGAAATTGAGGTAATTAAGTTTGGTGGAAGGATTACCTATATCAAGGGTGTTTTGGGTGGCGCAATGGAGGGTGGTGGAATATTTTAATTGCAATTGTAGGTTTTGTTGGGGGATTGGCTTATCAGAAACTTGTATGCATATTAGAATAAGCATTTAGAAGTGTTGTTATTTTTTCGGGTTGTTTTTTTGATGTTTCTACGTCTTATATTCATGGTGCTGATATTTGTAATTGTTGGTTGCAATGAAGATGCATTGCGTTCGCCATCCGATTTGGCGGGATCTAAAGAAGGGGAAGCTTCAGAGGGTTGTGAAAGCAAACGGCATAAGCTGTTAGTCCGCCTCTCCCTAGCTCCAGTAACGCTGGATGAAGGATATGGCTGCAAGGTGGTCTCTGGTTTGTGGATGGACCCCTATAGCGGTAAGTTTATTCAGCAGGCTTCCGATCTGGATGTTGAGCCAGTTGTTCCTGAGTCGTGGGCTCTTCGTCATGGAGGGAGAGGCTGGAGTAGTAATCAACGCAGAGTTTTTGCTGAGGACCCGGCTAACACTTGGTTGGTTGGAAAAGGGCATGGTCTGAGCCGGGATGGCCGAGGGCCTGAAGAATGGTTGCCTCCTTATCAGCCCGCTCGAACCATTTACATGCAGCAGTTCAAAGCTATTGCCAGAAAATACAGGCTTGCTCAGTAAAAAAACGAGTAGTACACCCCATGGCAAGCCACTTATTGCTTGCCTGCTATAAAGTAATCTCTTAGGTTGCGTGTGATATTTTGTAATCAAATTATATTGTTTCAAGGCTGCTGCTTTTGCTATGGGGCCTCCCTCCTCTTTTATAAGTTTCCAATGCCCCATTTTACCTTCTCGTCTAGCTATTTTATTTGCTAGTAGCTGGTCGCTGTGTCCGGGTGGTATTGCAGCTATCAATAAAAGCTCCTTTGTGGTTTTCCAAGAATTCTGACATTAATGTCAGCCTAGTGGTAAGAGACACTTTCTACCTTTGGCTTAAAGGCTAGGTTCTGCGATCACTTGAACTTCTAGTGCGTTGGGGGTTGTGGTAGTGGTTATTGAAGGCTGCATAATTGAAGATATTCTTAGTCCGTTAGGGCTCATGAGTTAGTAAAGTAATTCCTTAAAACAGTTTCCAGTTAGAGGAGGGGGCATGAATAGGATTGCAGGAGTTTCGGCCATTGGTATGGGGCTAATCTATATCGCTGCTTTTATATTTTTTGGTTTATTTTGGGCTTTCCCGTCCGCCGGAAGCCCTGCTGAAAAGATGAAATTTTTGGAGGAAAGCCAATTACTTTTTAATATTGTATACACATTGATGTATTTGGTCTTTGCTGTCTTGTTGGGGTGTTTGGTAGTCGGTTTATATGAAGAGCTAAAAAAGAAAAATTCTGGGCTCACCATTTTGGCGTCGCTGTTTGGGGCAATCTGGGTGGGATTGGTGATTGCTAGCGGCATGATCGCAAATATTGGGCTTGCTTATGCTATCGGTCTAATGGAGGCCAATCCAGAGAAGGCCTTTGATGCCTGGGGGATTATTTATCTGATGGTTGAAAGCCTGGGTGGGGGTAATGAGCTGGTCGGTGGGCTCTGGGTGCTGCTGGTTAGTATCGTAGCTTTGCAGTCGGGGGTATTCTCAAGGTATCTGAACTGTCTTGGCATCTTCGTGGGTATTGCAGGAATTGCCACTATTTATCCCAGTGAAATTTTTACGGAAATATTCGGGATTAGCCAGATAGTCTGGTTTGTCTGGATCGGTACTTCTTTGCTTGGGCGTGAAAATGAGAGCAAGGATTGGGGGGGAGCAGTGGTGGCCGAGCGATAGTAAAGCCATAGTCGATGGGCTGAGGGCTGGTGATATCAGTATTTTGAAAAATACGCCAAAAATGAAAAATGCGTCTATTCTTTCATTGGGTCAGGTAGTCTTTTGAAGGGACCGCTGGCTAGCGTTTCCGCTGTCAGGGAGCTGTATAGAGGCCGGTTTAAGTATTGGCCAGTTAATGGAGTTGGCCCCGGCTGAGAGATTACTCTCGGTGACCAATTGGTCTTGTTTCGCTAGCTCCTGGGAAGCGAGCGGATTGCATATTACCTGGAGTCAATTCGTGGGGTAATGCCCCTGAAAACCTTGGAGATTTTACTGTGAAAAGCACGCATTACATCCTTCCTTTGGTAATTGCCAGTCTTGCTGCTTCTGCTGCCTTGGCGGATAAACACCCCAAGAAGCCGGCAAAGGACTGGACCTGTGCAGATTTCCTGGCCATCGACGATGAGTTCAAGCCAAAAGCGGTGTACTGGGCTGCGGCATATTCAAAGCGCGGTAAGGAAGAAGGGGATATGTTGGATATCGATGGCACTGAAAAGGTGACACCGATGATTATTACGGCTTGCACCAAAGCGCCCAAAGAGTCCTTCTGGACCAAATTTAAGGATGAGTGGCACAAAATGGGGCGTCATCACGGCAAGGACAAGTCCGATAAGATGATGAATATGCAGGGTGGTAGTGGTACTAATAATACAGGTACCAGCCCGAACGGCACGACTAATCCAGGCACAACCCCTAATGGCACTAATGACGGCAGCGGCAACAATAATATGCAGAAGCAACAACAGAACCAGTAGTTGCTTCGGGTCAAATAAAACAAACAAAGCCCGGCTCTACTCGGGCCTTGTTTGTTTTGAGCGAAGCTCAGGCTAGCTTCTATGTATAGTGTTGATTTTTTATGCTGCTTGGGAGTGAAACTGCTATTGTTGCCCGATAGCGCGGAATAAAGGGAGTTGAGTTATGGCGAAAGTGGCGAGGGATCATGCGAAGCGGGGCAGGAATATTAACCGCTCAGCCAGAATGATTTGGGGCCTTCTTCTTCTGGCGGGACTTTTTCTGGCGCTGTTTATGCATTCGGCTAAAGCGTTTGCTTTATAAACTGGTAGAAGCACGAAAGGGCTTGGTTGAGATAGAAGGGGTTATCAATGGCGCCCCCGGGTGGACTCGAACCACCAGTCCGGACTTAGGAGGTCCGTGGTTTATCCTGTTAACCGACGGGGGCGGGTTGCAGCTAGCTGCGAAGGGCGGCCATTCTATCCGTTACATCAACAAATGTCATGTCGTGTTTTAGCTTCTGGCGATCTCTAGGGACTCCCTCATTTTTCTCTAAGCCTCCCTAAGCATTGTTTCTTGTCACCTGAGGTAACATGCCACCGGCAGAGTTACTGCATTTCCCGCTCTTCTTCTATGCATTCATTTTGATAACTCTTCCTAATCTTTTCCTTGAATATTGTTAGGTTCGTAACCTTGAGTTGGGTAATTCAGGGATGGTTTTGCTTGGCGGAATTTTCTAAGAGCCTGCAGCAAATCTGTCATAGTTCCCTAGTAAATTTCTGCTTGACCAGGATTGTTCGGCATCGCTAATCTGCCACTGCACCGTAAAGTGCGATAAGGATGTTTCTGCTTTCACGGATCAAGATTATGGAGTTTCGTATGGGCGTTAACGTAAACGAAAAGCACATGGTTTTTGATAATGTGGATATTCCACAAATTGCAACAGAAGTACTAAGGCAAGCCACATCCCAGCCACCTCGCGATGCGCGTCGCATGGTGGAGGATAAACTGGAGGAAAGACGCTTAAGTCGCGAATTAATGGATTACGACTTTGATGCCTAATTTGAAAATAAATAACCAATAGTCTTAGAATAGTGCGGTGTTTGCCAGGTTGATGCAGATGATATACAGATATCAGCTGGCGCACACCGCACACCGCACACCGCACACCGCACACCGCACACCGCACACCCAAATCAAAAGCTTCTTTTTTTCTTATTGGTAGTGCTCGATTTACTCTTTTTAGAGTGGGGTTACAAGGGAAAGGCCAGCTTTGTAAATATTTCTTTGAGTCCCTCATAGTAAGTCTGCCAATTACTTTTTTGAGCGAAGAAAATTCATCAATAGAAATTTTAGAAGCTCTAGATTCCCCAAACCCTCTCTTGTGTTCGTTTTTTGAAACTGGCAAAGAATAAGTGTTCGGCAGGATTGGAGGAGGTGCACCAGCCAATGGCCGGTGCGGCGTGTGATTCACAAGCAGCCTGAATATCTAGACCAATATTCAAGAGTCTGCAAAATTCACATTTGGGTAATGGTATCTTCCTTATCTTCTTTCTGCTTACCCCCAAGCCAGCCCATTAATTGCTTGAGTTTGTAAGAGAGCTTTCCTCGTTTAGCCTTACGCTCCTTGTCGGCAGCGCTCACCAGCCAGGCAACCTGGATAACCAGACGCTGGCCTTCAAAGGGGAGGTGGCCGTGGAAGGAGTTGTCCGCGCGCTTAAAGGCGGCGAGTGTTCCATAAGATGGGGGGATTTCTGGTGCGACGGTATCCTCAAAGTCATCGATGCGCCTTAGAAAACGTAGGCAGCCGTTGCCATCAAGCGTCCACTCTGGATTGAGGTAGAGCAGGGCAGTGGCTATTTTCGATTTTCCATCGGTATGAATTCTGCCGTGACGTTTTTTCAAGGAGCGACTGATGGAGACATAAGTTGGGTATTGGGAGAGTTTTTCTATGCCCAGGTTCTCCCCAATGGCATCGGCGAATTCTGGATGGGTAAACTCTTCGATCAGAGTGTTGATGGATTCGCCACACTCGTGCTTTTCATAGGGTAGGTAGCCGGCTCCTTTGAGGTGGGGGAAGTCCTTCAGAAATGAGGGCATCATCTCTGTGGTTAAAACGTCGCGGGCAACAAAAAATGGGAAAGGTTGGCGATTGATCAGGGTATCTTCACCGCTTATGGCGCTGGCATCGAGCCAGCGACGGGCGTCCACAGCAAGGCTAGTCATTATTGTGCGTCCTTACAGGCAGGTTCGGCGTTTTCGTTCAACACCGAGTCACATCAAAAGTTTCTGTTGATGTCGACTACTGAGTTCCCCCGAATCCATACGGGGGTTAGGTACTGGGTACCAACTCACAACCCTCACGAAAATATCAGAGCTTGGGCATGGCGCCAATACTGGCGTACAAAAACCAGCTGAATTCCCTAGGATTTCTGTTTGAGATCAAATTAGAGGTGATCGTGGGTGTTGAATATCATGCAATTAGCACAAGTGCCGGTATAATGCCGTTCAGATTTTCGTCAGAGCGGTTTTATCCAAGCAATGTCTGTGACTACCAAGTCCCCAGTTGTATTGCAAGTGCGCGACCTCGCCTGTGAGCGAGATGGCCGGCGCTTGTTTGAGGGTCTTGATTTCTCACTGAATGCCGGCGGGGCAATCCAGGTTAAAGGAAGCAATGGTGCGGGCAAGACCACACTGCTGCGCACTTTGATTGGCAGTACCAGTGACTTCAGTGGAGAGATCCTCTGGCGCAATAATCCCTTTCCTAAAGGTTTACGCGCTATGCGCGAATCCCTGGTGTATATCGGTCATCGCGGCGGGGTACGGGGAGGGCTTACCCCTCTGGAGAACCTCGCCTGGTATGGGGCTACAGAGGCCTCGGCGATGGAGGCCCTAGATAAGGTAGATCTTTTCGGTTTCGAAGGGTCTCTGTGCAGCAGTTTATCGGCTGGCCAGAACCGTCGTGTGGCGCTGGCGCGACTATTTCTACCCCAGTCGCCCTGTTTGTGGATTCTTGATGAGCCCCTGACCGCTTTGGATGTCACCGGTGTTGCGGCACTGGAAAAACAAATGGCTAAGCACCTCGAGAGCGGTGGATCTCTCCTTCTAACCTCCCACCAGCCTTTGAATCTACCTGGGCTGAATTTCGTCGACCTGTCTGACTTTTTGGTCGAGGAATCTTTTAGCGATATGGGGGGAGAGCATGTCTTTAACTGATGTCCAATCACCAGTTGTTGGAGCCCGCGCAACCCCTGGTTTCGTGGCGCTCTTTAAAATTGAAATGCTCCTCGCACTGCGCAAGCGAGCAGATATTGCCAACCCACTATTATTTTTTGTAACGGTCCTCGCTCTTTTGCCTTTAGGTGTGGGACCAGAGCCCGAACTGTTGGCGAAAATGGCGCCAGGCATGATCTGGGTAATGGCGCTGCTAGCCACCATGCTCTCCCAGGAGAGCTTGTTCCGTGGGGATTTTGAAGATGGCACTTTGGAGCAGTTGGCACTGTTGCCCCAGCCCCTGTATTTCGCCGTATTGGCGAAATCCCTGGTGCACTGGATTGCAACTGGCTTACCGCTGGCACTGTTATCGCCGCTATTGGCGTTGATGCTGAATTTGCCCACTGAGGGCTATCTGTGCCTATTTGTGTCGCTATTTCTGGGGACTGCGAGCCTCAGTTTGATCGGCGCCATCGGTGCGGCGCTCACTGTGGCCCTGCGTCGCCCGGGGCTGTTGCTGGCGCTAATTGTTATGCCACTGTATGTGCCCGTGCTAATCTTCGGCACCGGCGCGGTGCAGGCGGCAATTGATGGCTATGCCTATAGTGCGCAGCTGGCGATTCTGGCTGCTCTGCTGGCCGCTGCCGCAGCCTTGGCACCACTGGCTGCTGCGGGGGCAATACGTATCAGCCTGGATAATTGATTCGGAGGTCTTCTTGGCTTGGCAATGGTTTCACCGTTTGGGGTCACCCCGTTGGTTCTATCAAAAAACCAGTGGTTGGCTACCCTGGCTGGCACTGGCCAGCGTTGTTTTGCTGGTGACGGGGTCGGTATGGGGCTTGGGGTTTGCGCCCGAGGATGCCAAGCAGGGCAATAGTTACCGCATCATCTTTATCCATGTGCCGGCGGCCTTTTTGGCGCTGGCTGGCTACTACATTATGGCGATCAGCGGCGCCATAGGCCTTATCTGGAAGATGAAACTCTCCTTCGCGGTGATGCGCGCAGCAGCTCCAATCGGCGCGGTACTCACCTTTATATCCCTCTTTACTGGCGCGGTCTGGGGCAAGCCCACTTGGGGTACCTACTGGGTTTGGGATGCCAGGATTACCTCAATGCTGATCCTGCTGTTTTTATATATCGGTGTGATGGCCTTGTCGCAGGCGGTCAGTCGCGAGCAGGTAGCCGATAAGGCCAGTGCGCTCTTGGCCCTGGTGGGCACGGTGAATATTCCGATTATCTACAAGTCGGTGGATTGGTGGTTTACCTTGCATCAGCCGGCGACTATCCGCCTGACGGAATCCAGTAGTATTGACCCCAGTATGTTCTACCCGCTGCTGGTAATGATTGCCGGTTTCTATTGTACCTATGCCTGGACCCTGCTTACGCATACTCGCGCCTTGATACTACGCCGCGAGATGAAAACCCAATGGGTGCAGCAGGAATTAGTTGGGGAGAAGTAAAGTGCAGTTTCAATTCGCCAACTTTGCAGAATTTTTAGCGATGGATGGCCACGGTATTTATGTGTGGGTTTCCTACGCTGTCACTTTTGCCGCCCTGGCCGCTCTGGCTCTCTACCCGCGTTTGGCGCGACGTCGCCTGCAGCGGGAAATACACAACCAACAGCGTATTGAGCAGCGCCGCCGCAGGGCCAGAGCGCAACAGACGGATATGGAGGAGCCTGCATAGGCTCCGGCCTTGCAGTAATCGATAGGGTTTTTCGCCCGGTGGCTACTGCGGCTGGGCAGATAAGATCAAAAACTTATGGAGTTCACTAAACAATGCATCCCGTACGCAAGCAACGTCTGATCCTGGTACTTGTTCTGGTCGCTCTGTCCAGTGCCGCAGTGGGTTTTGTCACCTATGCGATGCGAGAAAATATGGATTATTTCTATGCTCCCAGCGCCTTTGCCGCTGGAGAAGTGCCGTTTGAGAAACGCATTCGCGCCGGTGGCTGTGTCGTGCCGGGTAGTGTACAGCGCACGGAAGACAGCCTGGATGTACAGTTTGTTATTACTGATGGTGAGGCAGAACTGGCGGTGGTGTTTGATAAAATACTGCCGGACCTGTTTGCTGAGGGTGAGGCCGCGGTGATTAGCGGGCAGCTGATGCCCAGTGGCGTCTTACGTGCCGATCAGGTATTGGCCAAGCACGATGAAAACTACACGCCTCCTGAAGTTGCGGAAAGTATGGTTTCCCACGAAGGTTGCACCGATGGAGCGAAAATATGATCCCTGAACTGGGCCATTTTGCGCTGATAGTCGGCCTGCTGCTGGCTCTTGCGCTTTCGATATTGCCAATAGCTGGCAGTTATAGTGCGCGCCCCCTGTGGATGGAGGCCGCCAGGCCATTGGCCTTGGGCGTTTTTGCGTTTGTCTTTATCGCTTATGTCTGCCTGACAGTCGCTTTTATCCAGAGCGACTTCACCGTTAACTACGTAGCGCAGAACTCCAACAGTATTCTCCCGATTTACTATAAGGTCACCGCGGTGTGGGGTGGTCACGAGGGCTCTATTCTGCTGTGGCTGTTGATCCAGGCAGGCTGGGCTGCGGCTGTGGCGCTATTTGGCCGCCAGTTGCCGCCGGAGCTGTTAGCGCGGGTGCTATCAGTGCTGGGCATAGTACTGATCGGCTTTTTCCTCTTTATTATATTGACGTCTAATCCCTTCGATCGCACTTTGCCATTCCCTCCGATGGAGGGTTCCGACCTGAATCCGTTACTGCAGGATCCAGGGATGATTTTCCATCCGCCTCTATTGTATATGGGCTACGTGGGATTCTCTGTCGCCTTCGCTTTCGCCATAGCTGCGTTGTTGGGCGGGCATTTGGATGCGGTTTGGGCCCGTTGGGCCAGACCCTGGACGGTAGTCGCCTGGGCTTTTCTCACCCTCGGTATCGCTCTGGGTAGCTGGTGGGCCTATTACGAGCTAGGCTGGGGCGGCTGGTGGTTCTGGGACCCGGTTGAAAATGCCTCGCTCATGCCTTGGTTGGTGGGGACGGCACTGATGCACTCATTGGCGGTTACGGAAAAGCGCGGCTTGTTTAAGAGCTGGACTATTTTGTTGGCGATTTTCGCCTTTAGCTTAAGCCTATTGGGTACCTTCCTGGTGCGTTCCGGGGTCATTACTTCGGTGCATGCCTTCGCTACCGACCCACTGAGGGGTAGTTTTATCCTTGGGTTCTTAGCGGTGATTGTGGGCCTCTCCCTTTTATTGTTTGCCCTGCGCGCGCCATCAGTTAGTGCCCGCAGTGTGTTCTCTTTCCGTTCATTGGAGACCTTCCTGCTCGGCAACAATGTATTGCTCATCCTGATTATGGCGATGGTGTTGACCGGCACTTTATATCCGCTGGTGGCAGATGCCTTGAACATGGGCAAAATCAGTGTTGGCCCTCCCTTCTTCAACCTCTTCTTTGTACCCTTGATGGTGGTGCTTTGCCTGCTGCTGGGCATGGGGGTGCATGCGAACTGGAAAGACAGCCGCTGGGACAAGCTCCTCAGTACTTGGCGTTTGCCATTCCTGGCTGCTCTGGTGGTGGCATTGGTCTGGCCCCTGGCATTTGATCACTATCACTGGGGTGCGGTGCTCGGTATTTTTATCGGCGCCTGGGTTTTTTGTGCGAGCCTCGCGGATATTGTTTCCAAAACTCGCAATGCCAAATCTTTTTTCGCCGGTCTCAAGCGTCAGCGCGCCAGTTACTACGGTATGCATCTCGCCCATATAGGTTTGGCGGTGGCAGTGCTGGGGGTTGTATTAACGACCGTGTACAGCGTGGAAGAAGATCTGCGTATGGGGGCTGGTGACAGCTATCAGGTAGCTGGCTATGACTTTGACTTCGGAGGGGTGCGGCTGGCACAGGGGCCAAATTACCGCGCTTTCGAGGGAGTGATCCACGTTAGCAAGAACGGCAAGCCGGTTGCAGAGTTGTTACCGCAGAAGCGCAATTATTTCTCTGGCGGAAATACCATGACCGAAGCGGCTATCGACACCGGCTTGTTCCGCGATATCTATGTTGCTCTGGGTGAGCCGATAGATCGCAGCAACCCCAGTGGTGATTGGGCAGTGCGCCTGCAGTACAAGGCCTTTGTGGTATGGATCTGGCTGGGTGCCCTGTTAATGGCCATCGGTGGCAGCATTGCCGTAGCGGATAAGCGTTATCGTAAAGCCAAGGCGGCGCGCCAAGTACCGCTCAGTGGTAATTTGGCAACGGCTTAATTTTCGGGAAGGATAAAATGTCGAGATTAAAACTCTTTTTGCCTCTGATTATTTTTGTCGCCCTGGCGTTGCTGTTCTGGCGTGGCTTGTTCTTGAACCCGCAGGAAATGCCTTCGGCACTGCTAAACAAGCCGGTGCCAGAGTTTTCTTTGGAAAAGGTTGCCGATAACAATCAGGTGGTGCAAAAGGGAGACCTGCCCAAGGGGCCGCACCTGCTCAATGTTTGGGCCACCTGGTGTGTGGCTTGCCGGGTTGAGCATCCCTACCTAAATGCTCTGGCAGAGCAGGGTGTGCCAATTGTTGGTGTGAACCTCAAAGATGATGATTCGGCGGCTCTCAAATGGTTGGATAAATTCCACAATCCCTACCTCTTTAGTGTTGCCGACAGGGATGGGCGCTTGGCGCTGGATTTGGGTGTGTTCGGTGCTCCTGAAACCTTCCTGGTGGATGCAGAGGGCACTATCCGCTGTAAACATGTTGGTGTGGTGGACGACAAAGTGTGGCAGACCAAATTACAGCCCCTATTTGAAAAATTAAAAAACCAGCCTTGGGATGCCTTTGCCGGTGACCTATCAGATTCCCTCGTCTCCCGTTGTCAGTGAGACCGAAGAAAAGAAAAGCCGTTTTATTTGTTGGCTTGGGCCAGTAACAGATAAGGCGGCTTTTCAATTTCAGCTCAGCCAGATTCGTAAACAATACCCGGATGCCAGCCATCACTGCACGGCGCTTGTTATCGGTAATCCGGCCAATCCCGACACGATGCAAGCCGATGATGATGGTGAGCCCGGAGGCAGTGCGGGGCGCCCGATGCTGGAATTGCTCCTCAAGCAGGGGGTTGGCAATGTAGGGGCTATTGTGACTCGCTATTTTGGTGGCACCAAGTTAGGTGTTGGTGGCCTGATGCGTGCCTATCGGGGATCGGTGGGTGCTGCTTTGCAGGCAGTGAACCTGGAGGCTTTTGTACCGTTACAGGAAGTTTCCGTGAGCTGTGATTTTGCCCAGGAATCCCGCCTTCGCTATTTAGTGGCTCGTTACCAGGGGAATTGTGGGCAGGCGGGTTATGCCAGCAAGGTGACGATGTCCATTTCACTGCCACAAGATCAGTGGAACCCCTTGAGGGAGTTGCTATTGTCAGAAGGGTTTGAGCTTCAAGAGTAGTTTACGTACTTTCCATATTTTTCTGCACTACAGTGCATCCAAAATTTTTGCTCTTCAATAACTGCCTGCTGAACCAGTTGTTCTATTTCCGTTACAGAGTAATCCAGTTCTTTTGGGTGTACTGATTATCCTTGCCCAGAAGTGGGCCCGCCTGAATTTCACTATCTCATCATTGCAGTGTATCGCCTACGCTAAGATTCTTATCTCGCGTCCGCTATCTTTGGGTACAAAAGGAATCCGTCTGGTATCAGTGGTAAAAGGAGTTTTAATACCTGCTTTACATTACAGCTAGGCCAGTAGAGATTTGTTGAGTGGGTATCTTGGGCCAATCTTTTAATTTTTTAGTGTGTTTTGAAGTCTACAAGATTGCTGGACAACTCCTCTGGCAATATTTCTTCCATTGGGAATATCTTCCACCTTAATGATTTCTGCACTTAAATTGGTCGGGTAACGAGTACCAGTTGCGTCTGTCTCAGGTTTTCCCACAGTAACTCCCAGTACCTCGTTAGAGGGAAGCATACAGTGACATTCTAATTATTTTTGCTATTGATGGGTGGGATCTTAGGGTGGCTAAGCGCGAAGCCTATTGAATAAAGTGCCTCATGCGTATGCATTTTCTGTCTCTGAAAATTAACTTCTATGCCTGTGGGGCATTAATAGCATTTTTAATTCAATCCCTTTATTTAGGGGTGTAACTGGCTGCTACTATGCATGGATATGGAAGTGGTAAGGGAGTAAAAGCCCGACAGGTGAAGATTAATGCCATGCACTTAAAGAATAAACTTCATTGTCGCAGTATTTTATTTGTGCCTGCCGCTCGCCCCAGTTGGTATCGGAAAGCAGTTGCTGGTGGCGCGGATATAGCTTGTGTGGATTTGGATGATGCCATCACACCGGGGATCAAAGAAGCTGCCTGGCAGAATGTAAGGAATCTTTTCACGTCCTTTGACGGTCTGCGGGTATTGAAGATTAATCCACTGAGCTCTGAATCGGGCCTCAGGGATGTGTTGTTATTACTGGAGCAGGTATCAAAGCCCGATATTATTCTGCTCCCTAAGGTGGAGTCTGCTGAGGAGATAGCCTGGTTAAATCAATTAATTAAGCCAGTCGAACAATCAATTGATTTGTTACCCCTAATTGAAACGGCTAAAGGTCTGCAAAATACTAGAAAAATAGCTGCTTCTAAGAATGTATTGGCTATTGCTTTTGGTTCCGTAGGTTTCTGCACAGAAATTGGTGCTGATATGAGTTGGGACTCTTTGTTCTATGCCAGGAGCCGTATTCTGCAGGCGGCAACCTACGGAAATATCGGCGCGATAGATGGCCCATGTTTTGATTTGGAAGACACTGAGGAATTATTGCGTGAGACTCAGTGTGTAGCCGCTTTGGGGTTTAGCGGAAAAGTGGCTTTAAACCCAAGGCAGATTGCTCCAATTCATCAAGGATTTTCCCCTACAGAAGAATCTTTACAGAGTGCTCTTAAAATAGTTCAGGCCTTTAAAGCAAATCCCAGTAGGGTATTGGTGGTTGATGGGCGTATGGTGGATTTCCCAGTGATAGAGCGAGCCCTAAAATTAGTCTCTCCCATCGAAAAGTAGTAGTTTTTGAGCATTTGATTGTATAAAAACCTCAAGAGGGTTCTATGGATCGGTTTTGTTTTCCCGCTTATATTCAGCTTGGCAATAATCGCTACCGTGAGCGTTATGGACTGGATTTTGAAGATTTCAAAGTGGGTCAGGTTTTTCGCCATCGACCAGGTGTAACAATTAGTCAGCAGGATAATGTGGAAGAGTGTATTAATACGTTTAATCAGGCGATGATCCATTTCGATGCGCATTACGCCAAACAGACAGAATTTAAGCGTCCTCTTGTCGATACCACCTTGATTATTCAACGCTTAATGGGGCTGACCTGGAAAACTTATTATCGTCGCAAACGTATAGTGGAGTGGAGCAGTATAGATATGTTGGCCCCTGTGTTTGGTGGGGACACTTTGTATGTAGAGACTGAAGTGCTGTTTGTTGGTGCAAATTTGAAGGATTCAGAATCCGGTTTGATTGAGGTTGCACTTCGTAGCACTAATCAAGATCAACAAATAACTTGTGAGATGCGATCTAGCATGCTGATTTACAAGCGAGATCATCTGCCATTTTCAGCAAAAAACTATTAGCTTCTATTGCAAGTGGGAGAGGTCTGTGAAGGATTCCTTACATTTCCTAAGGGAAGTTGAGCCAAATACCTATATCGAAACCTGTGGTGTCGACTATGAGGACTTTGAAGCAGGGCAGATATTTGAGCATCGTCCGGGTCATACTTTCTCTGAAGCCAGCTGTTTAAATTATGCGCGCCACTCTTTCGACTTGAGTCCTGGATATGCGGACCAACGCTATGCACGTAGAGTTTATGGTGATCGGGTAAGAGTGCCAGAGACTTTTGTGCTGAGCGCAATGGCATTAACAACCCGTACCTTCGGTAAGGTGGTGGCCAACCTGAGTATGACAGAATGTAAAGTTAAAGCTGTTTACGCGGGAGATACTCTGTATTTGGAATCAGAAATTCTGGGTAAGCGAAAGTCCAAGTCGCGCCCGGATCAGGGGCTTTTACATATTAGCTCCCAGGCTCTCAATCAAGACGGAGCTTGTGTCTGCTCCTTTGAACGGAAGCTCTTGGTTTATCGTCGAAACCTCGGGCCTTATGAGAAAGCCGGATATTAACTTTCACAGGCAGGAATAGCTTTAGAAACCTTTAACATACAAGCAGTGTAATAAAACCTTCTCTGTGGGAATTGTAGGCCCCCAAAAATCGCTGGCCTTTTATGGCCTCGGGGCATAAATCACGATTTAATGTTAATGCTATTTTTTTGTTTTTGCAGTCGATATCTTGAATCTCTGCATCGAGAAAATCGAAGTATTGTTTGACTGTGGGATAGAGGGCCTTAAATAAACTCTCTTTGAGGGAGAAAGCAATAGTCAGCCATTGCTCAAGTGGTAAACCTGTTTGAGAGAGGCGAGTTTCTTCTGCTTGATTAACGATAAGGTTTTTTATTTCTCTCGCAGTTTCTGTGGATATTGTGGGCTCGTAATCAATACCAATAGCTTTGGGCTTATCGTTGAGTGCACAAATGGCAAGGTCATGGGTGTGAGTAATAGAGCCTGGTGTATCTGTTGGCCATTGGGGGCTTCGATTGGGGCCAATGGGTACATGTGTCTCAATATGTCCAAATTGCTGGAGCGCAAGATGTGCACAATATCTGCCCGCTAAAAACTCGGATTTACGCTTTTGGCAAGCCTTAGTGATTTTATCTGGAAAATGGATGGCGAGTGTGGTGAACAGGCTGTCCTGATAGCTTTCCTGGCTGAACTGGCATTCTAGTATCAGGCCTGAAAATTCGAAGAATTCTATAGGTTGGGTGCCTGTTATAAATCCAGGTGTATTGTTTAACGGTGCATCTTGCTTTGTTTGTAACATTATGGTCTTAAGTGCTAGCAGTTACTGTCTTTACTTGTTTTAAGGGAGAAGTTCTTAAGGGGAAGCTCTAAAGGCTATTTTTTCTAGAGGATATTCTGCCATAGAGCAATTGCCGGCGCAGCTTTACTTTGCTGCACCGGGGTTGTCAGACTGGGTATCGAATTGTAGTGCTTAATGCAGTGGTTTCATGCCAAGAATAAAGGTTTCTAATATAGTGAGCCGTTATCATTTATTGTTGGCGCAAATCCGTTACTATCGTTCCAGAGCTCCGTACCTCCTCCTCATGGGCTGACTCTCTCCATGGCTCCTTGATGGCATCGGCTATCCATTTTTGCATCGAGGGAAGGCTGTGAATCAATTTAATATATTGCTTTGCGTCTTCGCTGAAGGGTAAGTTGTAATTTTCAGCCCTTATTGTAACTGGAGCGAAGAATGCATCGACTGCAGTGAATTCTTTCCCTGCGAGAAATGGGCCTCCAAATTTCTGAAGTCCTTCAGTCCAGAGCTCGTCAATCCGATGAATATCTTTTTGTAGGGGAGCTGAGACTTCATACAATTCTACTTTCAGGCCGCAATTCATTGGGCAGATATTTCTCAGGGCGGAAAAACCAGAGTGCATTTCTGCCGAAGCACTACGAGACCAGGCCCGGGTTATTCGATCGCTAGCCCAGACTTGAGGGAAGTCTTCAGCGATATATTCGGAGATCGCCAGAGAGTCCCAAATCGTGGTTTCTTCCGTTTTCAGGCAGGGCACCTGTCCGCTTGGTGAGAAACTGTGAAACTTTTCCCAGCTGCCGCCTTCCTCAAAAGTAACCAGTTTTTCGTTAAACGGTATTTCCAGGTGGTGCATTAATAACCAGGGTCTGAGAGACCAGGAAGAATAGTTTTTATTTCCAATAAATAATTGATACATAGGCTTTCTCTATAGGTATTTTCCGGTGCTGAGTGCTTATGAGTACTTAAAAGATCAGTGAGTTTAGGTTAGATACCTATCTAGAGAATATCCTCCCAATTTCACTGCCTGAACAATAGTTTGCTCGCAATTGCTTTCTATAGCGATTGGCTTGAAAGCCAATAAACGCTAACTTTACGCCATTCACGATTTTCTTTGCCGTTTGCTGGATGCGGTACGAATTGGATAACCCTATGACAATAAAGCAGGAAGCTATGCGTGTAGCCATATTGGCGCACAGCCAAGTTGCACTGTTTGAATTGGGGTGTGCTACAGAGCTGTTCTGCCTAAGCCGCCCTGAGACAGAAGAGCTCTATAGTGGTGAGGTGGTTACTTTTGCTGAGGCCGCCCCTGCAACGAGTGGGGGGCTTGCACTGCAGTGCCGTCAGGTAAATAGTTTGATGGAATTTGATCTGCTTGTGATTCCCAACTGGCCGACAGTGTCGCTCCCAATAGATGCCTATGTGGCGCGCGCTCACCGAGCGGTTACAGAGTTTGCCGCGGCTGGGCGCCAAATCCTGACCTTTTGCTCCGGTGCTTTTCTTCCCGCGGAACTCGGTCTGCTGGCGGGTAGAAAGGCCACAACGCACTGGCGCTATGCGGAGTCTTTTCGGCAGCGTTTCCCGAGCGTGGAGTATGTGGGCGATGTGCTCTACGTTTGGCATGGTCAATTGGCTTGCGCAGCCGGCAGTTCTGCGGCTATTGATCTGGGTATCGAGTTTCTGCGGCGCACCTATGGTTTTGAATTGGCTAACGCAATAGCCAGGCGCTTGGTAATGGCCCCTCACCGGCAGGGGGGACAGGCTCAATTTATTGAGGCCCCGGTGGCCAAGCGACCGGATTACTTTGCCGGTGCGCTAGACTGGGCTCTGGCCAATCTGCAGGGGTCATTTACGGTGGATGATTGGGCCAACCAGGCGCATCTTTCCCGCCGCAGTTTTGATCGAAAGTTTCGCCAATCAATGGGGACCTCACCAAAGGAGTGGCTGATCCAGCAGCGTTTGCGGGTGGTACAGAAATCACTGGAATCTGGCGAGCTGACAGTCGATGGTGCTGCCCACATGGCGGGTTTTGAGAGTAGCACCACTCTGCGCCACCACTTTCGCAGAACCTTTGGGATCTCTCCCAGTCAGTATCGCAGGCAGTTTTCTAGTGGAGCTGGTCCCTCTGTAGATAGCAACTGAGCCACGCGGACCACAGGTGGAGCACTAGAGAGGCGGGCAAAGGTCTGGAAGTGGATGCCCTCGGCTGATACAACCCCAGGCGCGAACAGGTTATGATTCTTCCTTTATTGCCTGAACTCAGTACGGAAAACGAAGGATTTATGAGCAAACAGCGCGTATTGACCGGTATCACGACCACCGGTACTCCCCACCTGGGTAACTATGTTGGTGCGATCCGCCCGGCTATCGCGGCAAGCCAGGATGAGAACAATCAGTCTTTTTATTTCCTGGCGGATTACCACGCGTTGATCAAGTGCCAGGACCCGGAACAGGTACATCAATCCACCCTGGAAATTGCTGCGACCTGGCTGGCCCTGGGCCTCAACACTGACAATGTGGTTTTCTATCGTCAATCCGATATTCATGAAATCCCCGAGCTGACCTGGCTACTCACCTGCATGACCGGCAAAGGCTTGATGAATCGTGCCCATGCTTATAAGGCCGCCGTGGACGCCAATCGTGCAGATGGTGAGGATTCTGATTTTGGCGTCACCATGGGACTCTATAGCTACCCGATCCTGATGGCTGCGGACATCCTCATGTTCAATGCCAATAAGGTGCCAGTGGGTAAGGACCAGGTGCAGCATATTGAGATGGCCCGTGATATCGCACAGCGCTTCAACCACCACTATGGCGAGCATTTTGCCCTGCCAGAGGCGGTAGTGGACGACCATGTGGCGGTGCTGCAGGGGCTGGATGGTCGCAAAATGAGCAAGAGCTATGGCAATACCATCCCCTTATTCCTGCCAGAGAAAAAGCTGAAAAAGCATATTAATAAGATCAAGACCAACCTCCTGGAGCCGGGCGAGCCTAAAGACCCAGATACTTCTACGGTTTTCCAAATTTGGCAGGCCTTTGCTACCCAGGAGCAGACCGCAGAAATGCGCAAGGCGTTCGAAGAGGGTATCGCCTGGGGCGAGGCCAAGAAGCAGCTATTCGAGCTGGTCAATGGCCAGATTGGTGAGGCGCGCGAACGCTATAACACTCTGCTAGAGAATCCCTCCCAAATTGAAGAGGAGTTGGAGAAGGGTGCAGCCAAGGCCCGTGCCTACTCGGCACCGTTTATCGAGAAGTTGCGTCACGCAGTGGGTATTCGCAAGATTGGCCAGTAGCCATTTTTACAACGTGGGAAGTTACTGTTAAAAGGTTCTTCCCACGCCTTTCACTCTAATAACAAATAACGAAAGTACAGGTTTCGATATGGAAAACGTTCAGGCAAGCCCCGCAGGGGGCGATAATGCCAATAACAAAGATGGTTGGATCAACCGGGCACTGAATTTTATTGAGGTAGTAGGTAACAAGCTACCCGACCCAGCCGTACTCTTCCTGGTATTGATGGTGGCCATCTGGGTGCTGTCCTGGCTGCTATCTGGTGTGAGCTTCGATACTTTGCATCCAGCCACGGGGGAAGCAATTCAGGTAACCAACCTTCTTTCCAGTAGTGAGCTGGCCCGCTTCCTCTCCAGTATGGTGACCACCTTTACCGGCTTTGCGCCTCTCGGCGTAGTGTTGGTGGCTATGTTGGGTGTGGGTGTCGCGGAACAGAGTGGCTTTATCAATGCAGTCCTGAAAAAACTGTTGGCGGTAACGCCACAGATGCTGCTTACCCCCATGTTGATTCTGGTGGCGATTGTCAGTCACACCGCAGTAGATGCCGGTTATGTACTGGTGATCCCCTTGGGTGGTGTGATTTTCTATGCGGCCGGTCGTCACCCGCTGGCGGGTATTGCCGCCGCCTTTGCCGGTGTCTCGGGCGGTTTCTCGGCGAACTTTGTACCCTCGGCAATTGATCCCTTGCTTCAGGGGTTTACCCAAACTGCGGCGCAGATTGTTGATCCGGATATTCAGGTCAATCCACTGAACAATTGGTTCTTCACCTCGGCGTCCTGCCTGGTGGTCACCATGTTGGGCTGGTGGCTGACCGATAAGGTGATTGAGCCCCGCCTGAAGAATGTTGCCATCGATGGCGATAAAGAAGATATGCCGGTAATGCAGGAGCTGGGAGCCCGCGAGAAGAAGGCCATGTACCTTGCGGTTACCGTAATGGTCGCCGGTATCGTCGGCCTTATCGCCTGGATGTTGCCGGAGACCTCCGCACTGCGCGATTCCCAGGGGCAGCTTGCCTCCTTTGCTGCACCGGTGATGAAGTCTATTGTGCCGCTGATCTTCCTGCTGTTTATTATTCCTGGTGTGGTATTTGGCTTTGCGGCGGGGACCTTTAAAAAGAGTAAGGACGTAATCGATGCGATGTCTAAGACCATGGGTTCCATGGCGTATTACATCGTGATGGCCTTTTTCTGCGCGCTGTTTATTTCCGAGTTTGCCCGCTCCGGCCTTGGCACCCTGTTGTCGATAGAGGGGGGTGGTTTGCTGGCGGCTATGAACCTACCGGGCCCGATCACCCTAATGGGGATCATTGTACTGGTGGCGTTCATCAACCTGTTTGTGGGGTCTGCCTCTGCCAAGTGGGCGCTGCTCTCTCCGATTTTTGTGCCTATGTTGATGCAGATTGGATTCTCCCCAGACCTGACCCAGGCGGCCTACCGAGTTGGTGATTCCTCTACCAACATCATCACTCCATTGATGCCTTACTTCCCATTGGTGGTTGTCTACTGTCAGCGCTATGTGAAGAGTACGGGTATAGGTACTCTGGTATCTATCATGCTGCCTTACTCGGTGGTATTCCTGATCTGCTGGACCCTGTTCCTCGTCCTTTACTGGAACCTGGGTATGCCTCTGGGTTTGCAGGCGAGCTATACCTATCCGACGCCTTAGCAGTTGGCTCCGGTGAGGTTTAATTCGCGCTGGAGCATAAAATTATTTTACCTTCAGAGGTGCCCGAGACTCGGGGCGTCTCATCTTTCCTCAAGATCCGGTTAAAAATTGACCGGATCCCTTCAAGCTTGCGTTATAAGTCCTCGCCTAAGTATAAAAATATTGGCTAATTTCAGCTTTTTACTGACTGCCTGTATGAATCAGCTCCATCGGGCCTGGGGCCCTCTGCATATCTCTTTTACTGCGCCAGTTACGTTTGTAGCCCTGGTTTAGGCCTGTTCGTTTACATGCCCTTGGCTATTTGGTGAGTTGCATTAGTAAAAAAATGTTCTAATAATGTTGTAAGTGATAACGATTCCTATTAAGATCCGCCTCATTAAATGTTGGCAGCGGTTGCTGCGACAAGAAAAACTTCCAATGATTGTTGAGGGATCCCCATGGGCACCGCTCGTTTCCAAGGTTCACGTCAAAACTCCTCTCCGGTTATCTCCGGCCTTAGCCGTTCTCTGCTGGCGCTGGCTGTTGCCGCAGGCAGCTCTGCAGCTTTTGCTGCCGAAGATAAAAATGAAGTTCTCGAAGAGGTTAACGTAACC
Organism: Microbulbifer sp. ABH2_005; assembly: GCF_056160005.1. Lineage (NCBI taxonomy): Bacteria > Pseudomonadati > Pseudomonadota > Gammaproteobacteria > Cellvibrionales > Microbulbiferaceae > Microbulbifer > Microbulbifer sp. ABH2_005. Next base: position 1,289,989 of record NZ_JBSWWI010000001.1, read on the forward strand.
GGCGAGCTCAACCTGGATCGCCAGACCTCTATTGGTAAGTTGGATATCCCGGTGGACGAGACGCCGTTCTCAATCTCACTGCGCGATAAGGATTTCTTTGATGTTACTGGCTCTAAGACTGTGCAAGATATCTTGCAATATTCTGCCGGTGTGAATGGCGGCTTGTTTGGAGTTGATGCTCGTGGCGATTGGTCTACTGTGCGTGCAGTTGACCCAGTCATGTTTGTCGATGGACTAAAAACAACCTTCGGTAGCTATACCGGCTCACGTGCAAACCTCTATGCCTTCGAACGTGTTGAAATCCTCAAGGGGCCTTCTTCCGTTCTCTATGGGCAAGGTTCTACTGGAGGTATCGTGAACCTCGTTTCCAAGCGTCCCAAAGAGGAGTTTGGTGGTGAGCTGATGGTGCAGGGCGGTGACTATGATCGCAAAGTAATTGCTGGCGATGTTACCGGGGCCTTGGATAGTAATGGCGAGTGGCTCTATCGCGTGACGGGTTACGCCCGAGATGCCGATGCTCAGGTTGATCATGTCGATGACGACAGCATTCTGTTTATGCCTTCCATTTCCTGGCGTCCCAGTGCGGATACCGAAATTACTTTCTTGGTGAACCATCAAGAAGAAAACACAGGTACCACTGCGGCCTTCCTGCCCTGGGGTGGCACCATTGTTGATAACGTAAACGGTGAAATCCCGACCGATACCTTTATTAGTGAGCCAGGTTGGGATAAGTACGACACGGAACAAACTGCTTATAGCTTGTGGGTTGATCATCGCTTAAATGATAGCTGGGGCATCAATGCAGGCCTTCGTTATTCAAAAGGGGATGTCGACTACAACTCGATGTATGCTGATTACAGTCGTGAACTGCGCTTACAAAAAGATCTCCGTCAAGTATCGCGGACGGTCTATATGAAAGACGCGAAAAGCGATCTTTTGATTTTTGACCTGCGCTTGTCAGGCGAGCTGACTACAGGCTCTTTAGAGCATCAGATCACTGCTGGGATTGATAGCCAGAATGCAGAAATCGATAACAGTATTTTGAGAGTGCGTGGCCTCGGTGGTGTCGTTGATATTTTTGATCCGGCTTATGGTTATGTGCCAGAGGGGCTGGAAGAGCGGGATAGAGAGAATACCGATGTCAATGCTGAGCAAGTAGGTATTTACCTCCAAGATCAAGTTAGCCTTGGCAGCCTTATTTTTAATTTGGGCTTGCGTGAAGATAGATTGTCTTCAAGAACACAAAGTAATGTTGCTAAAAATGTAAGTGGCAAGCAGAGAGAGACGGAAGTCACTAAAAGATTTGGCTTAATGTATGCCTTTGATAGTGGTGTATCTCCTTATATTAGCTATTCAGAATCTTTTGAGGCTGTCTTAGCAGATCCGAATAGCCTGGGCGGTACCTACGAGCCTGTTAAAGGGGAGCAAGTTGAAGCCGGTATTAAATACCAGCCAGAAGGTACTAATATCCTGATGACTGCTTCTGCTTTTGAGATTAAGCAGAAAAATCGCTTAACTTACGGTCTCGATGGATCTTTCCGGCAAATCGGTGAGGCGCAGATTGATGGGTTTGAGCTTGAGGCCAGTGGGCAGTGGGGTAATTTGACGTTAGTGGCGAATTACAGCCAAATAGACACAGAAGTGCTAGAAAGTAGCAATCCATTTGAAGTTGGCAGTGAAATCGAGACTGTCCCTGAGGAGCAATTCTCTCTCTGGGGCAACTATGACTTTAGTGAATGGGTTTCTGGTCTAAGTGTTGGGCTAGGTGCTCGCCATGTTGGTGAGAGTTATACCGGTATTGATAACGTTCATGCAGCCTTGGTAGTTTTTGATTCTAAAAATGCTGCTTATTACGATTATGTTTTTGCGGATTTCCCCACAGAGAATCCATCTTACACCTTATATGACGCAACCATCGGTTACACCCTGGAAAGCTGGAAATTTCAGCTGAATGTGAAAAACCTGACCGATGAGGTTCATACCACCTCTTGTTTGAGCCGTGGTGATTGCTTCTACGGCGAGCGTCGTTACGTGACTGCTGAGGCACGTTACACTTTCTAAGTTAGAGTAGACTGGGAGTTTGTCCGCAGGGGGAGTCTGTGGGCAAACTCCCTTTTTTGCGTTTCACCATCGGGCGGGAGCCTAAATCTCCCGGTGTGATCTTTATGCCAAGTTCCTTCTACCTCATTGCCGGACTGGCCACTGTTTTTGCCATTGCCGGTATTTTTGGTCTCTACTCAGCCTGGCTACGTAGCGGCTCTCAACCGCTGCGTCGTTGGATGGGTTGGGGTCTGTTGTTGTTATCGGCATTCGCCTGGAGTGCAGTAGTGGGGGTGGAGTATGGTGTGAGTATTGCCACACTCCTGGTCATGCTGGCCGCCCTGACCTTGCTTGCCTTAAAAGGCGATTGGCCAAGCGGTCCCCCCAGGCAGGAAAAACAGAGGTCGGGTGGAGCGGCACCGAAGGAGGCCTTGTGGCAATTATGGCTGCGAGGCGTTTTACGTTTCCTGGCTATCGCATTATTACCAACAGCCAGTGGTCTATTGGCTGCACTTCTTTATTTTAACTTTACCGGTTTTGGTGAGAGTGCCCGTCTTGTGGGGGCGGCCTTTGTTGCCGTTACTGTTTGGACTCTGGCAATGGTTTGGTGTAGTGCGGATAAGAAGCTGCTGCGCCCCAGCGCGGCGCTAGTGGTTTTTTCACTGGCGAGTGGCTTTGCCGTAATGCCAGCGGCGTAAGCTAATAATGATTTTGAGATCAAAGAGACCTCACTAGGAATTCAACGTGAAATTTTCCCTAAAGCCAACTCCCGCCTTTGTGCGCGATATGACGGATGGACATTCGGTTCTTGGTCTGGCCATCTCCACTCTGCTCTATATCGTTTGTGTCAGTGGAACGCTTGCCGTTTTTTACAACGAATTTGAGCGCTGGGAGCAGGCTTCAGAGCTGGAAAACCTCGATGTCAGCCCCACTGTATACCAGCTTGCCACCGAGCAGGCTGTTGCCCTGGCGAAAGAGCAGAACGAAGAATTTGAATCGGTAAAATTTACCATTCCCAATACAGATATGCCCAGGTTGACCGTGGAAGTGGGGGATATCGAGCGCTATGTCGCCGAGGACGGTTCTCTACTGGGTGAGGTAGAGCACGAGTGGACGCACTTCCTTGCTTATTTGCATTTTGCATTAAATCTGCCCTTAGGGCTTGGGGTTCCTCTTGTAGGCTTGATCGGTGTATTGATGACCGCACTGATTATTTCTGGATTATTGGCGCATCCGAAGATCATTAAGGATGCTTTCTCTTTGCGCCTGGCGGGCTCCAAGCGTTTGCAGCAGGTGGACTTGCACAACCGGCTGGGTGTCTGGGCAGCACCTTTTCACTTGGCGATCGCTATTACCGGTGCTTTTATCGGCCTTTCTCAGGTGGCGGCCTTTGCTATTGCCGGTGTTTTCTTTGCTGGGGATACAGAGAGGGTTGAGCATATTTTGTATCGCGAGCATCCGGTAATGGAAGAGAATGCCGCCCAGGTACCGCTCCCGGATTTTGCCGCGATTCTTGCTCAAATGGAGCAGATCGCACCGGGTGAGGAGCGCACTAAGCTTGAGGTTGCCTTCCCTGGACGTGAGGGGCAGGTAGTGGAGGTATGGACGCGGGTTCCCGAAAAGCTGGTTTGGGGAGAGCGTTACCACTTTAATGGGGATGGCAGCCTGATAGAAAAAGAGGGGTGGTCTGAAGGGGATGCCGCCAAGCAGGTATACCTCTCCACATTCCGTCTGCACTTTGGGCATTTTTCGGGTTTCCCAGTAAAAATTGCCTATTTCTTGCTGGGGATTGGCATGTGTGTGCTGGTGGTTTCGGGAATTAATATCTGGTTGGTGCGCAAGCGCCAGCGGGGGCAGCCGGCAGTGCGCCTTGAGCGTATTTGGATGGCTCAGGTCTGGGGAATTCCTTTTGCCATTGCATTGAGTGCTGTGACTTACCTGGCCTTTGCCATACCTGCCGCCCAGGTATTCTGGCTGACCACAGTTGTTTTGAGTGTGATAGCTGCTTTTGTGGGGACTGTTGCCGGTTGGTCTATGTCGCTCCGTGGAGCAACCATTGCAGCCTGTATTCTGGCAGTAGTGGTTCACACTTCCCTGTATGGGGCGGATTCCTTTGTGAGAGCCTCACTGGTTGCCAATGCGGTGTGGCTGTTGATTGCTGCGGGTATCGCTGCCTCCTGCCTGTATACCTGGGTGCGCCACCGGGATGGCGCTTTTGCTTCCACCGTTGGTCGGCCAGTTGGAAGTAACTAAGCTGGCATTGTCCGGTATCTATTCCGATGCCGGGCGCAACATCTCTATATGGGGTATACCGTCTTCGTCGTAGGGGGCGGATACCTGCTCAAATCCAAACTCTCCATAAAACCTGCGCAGGTGCTCCTGGGCGGAAATGCGAATCCCCGAACCTGGATACTCCGCCTGGGTTTGTTTAACCGCGCGGCGGATCAGTTCTCTGCCCAATCCCGTACCTCGGCTGGACTCTGCGGTAAGCACGCGACCTATTGAGGGCTCGGGATATTTTTTGCCTGGAAATACTACGCGTAGGTAAGCCATCAATTGGGGCGATTGGCTCTCCTTGTCCCAGCAGATTAGGTGCCAGGCTTCTTGATCTTTGCCGTCGGCATCTTGATAAGGGCAATCCTGCTCTACCGTAAAAACCTCCTGGCGTGCCCGCAAGATTTCATAAAGTTGATCGATAGAGAGTTGTTGAAAGCTACACCACTGCCACTGCACTGTATATTACCTGTGTTTTTATAGGTGATTTTGTAAGGGGTAGCCTGGATGTTAAACCGACTTGAGGGGTAAAAAAAGCTGGAATGGAGTGGGCCCTCGATCTTTCACAAAAGCCCAGTGGTTGGTGTGCGTTGTTTAGTTGGCAGGAGCTACCTGGGTGCTTCTTTCAAAGGAGCCGTGCTCGAGATAATGCAGTACCTGGGCGATGACTTTTTTATCCTTCATCATAAAGACATGGGTTACCGGCATTTCCAAGTGATCATTCATCCCTTCCAGCTTGGTGCTGGAAACCGAGACCTTGCCGTCATCGGTTTCTGGAATCAGTCGCGACAGTATCAGGTTGATACTACGAGTGCCCGCGATGATACCCACATCAAAATTCGCCTTGCCTAATTTATTGGGGATACTCAACTCCCCGGTGCCCAGTTGCAGGCCCGCATCTCCAAAGGCAAATTCAAACCCTGGGAAATTGCCGAGCTTGTCCACCACTTCACTACCTTTATTGGGTGGGCCCAACATAACCACGCGATTGAGGTTCTCAACCTCTACCCGGCTCAAATATTGGCGAACCAATATGCCCCCCATGGAGTGGGTGACGAAATTGATTTCTCCGTGGCCAGCGCATCTGTCTAGTGCTGGAGCTATGGCCCTACCGGCCAGTTCCTCAATGGGAAAGCGGGTGGAGGGATAATCCACATTGACGGTTTTGTAGCCGGCGGCGCTGATGGCTTGCTCTAACTTGGCCATGGAGCCATCTGACTTGGCGAGGCCATGCAGCAATATCACGCAGCCAGAGTGGGCATTTACTGACAAGGCGGCCAGGAATATTGGCCCAAGGTATAGCGACAGGGTGAGAACAAGTTTCTTCATTGATGCTCTTTCAATAGTGACTCTGGCGACTGCAGTATGCGGCTAGGCCTGTAAAAAACCAAGGCGTCAGCTGAGGAGGAGGGTGGTCATGATAGGGAGTTTACCGCCGCTTATTATCTGATGTGTTGGCGCAGCATTTCAGCCATGCGCTCGGGTTTATCCGGGGTGATTACCAGGGTTTTGCCGGGGAAATACAAAACCAGGGCCTTCTCTTGGTCTGTAACGAAGGCCCGGTAACGGCCTAGTTGTTGGTTTTGAAAAAGGCCGATGTAGCCAAAGAGACCTGAATTGCCAAAGATACGGACCGATCCTTGCATAGCTTTAGGGTCGACTTTGACCTCTTTCAGTCCTTCCAGGGAGATAGAGGTTTTCCAGCCGGGCCTCAGTATTTGCAGGTTGTTGTTTACCAAGCTGTAGCCGCGGATAGCAAATGCGGCGCCCAGCAGCAAAATGATCGGTGGTAGAGCAATGGCAATGCTATAGAGGAGAGAGGGGCTCTGCTGGGACTTTCCTATCAGGATAAACGGTATCGCCAGAAGCAGAGCAGCGCTCAACAAGCTGATAATTTTTAGTTGGCGGCTCCAGGGGGCTTGAAAAACAACAAGAGGCATAAATTACTCAATAGGCAGTGAACAGTCTGAATGGCTCAATCATAGTGCTGATGGAATCGGCTTGGCAAAACCACTGTCCAATTTATCGGTGATTAGCCTAAAGGAAAGCTGACCAAGTCGAACAAGGCATAGTTTTTAGAAAGTAGTCTTTGAACAATATTGATTTCAATAACGGATTAACGATGACAAGCGGGATTGAAGAGCTAAACCGGAAATCTGCCCTGGTTGTAGAGGGCGGCGCTATGCGTGGCATTTTCGCAGCGGGAGTCTTAGACGCCTTTATCGAGAAGGATTTCTGCCCCTTTGACTTTGCTATTGGCGTTTCAGCAGGGTCCACTAACCTGATTGGCTACCTGGCGGGTGACCATGGTCGCAGCCGCCAGATTTTGCTAGATCATGCAACGCGTGCAGACTTCATTGATTGGCGGCGCTATCTAAGGGGAGGGCATTTTTGCGATATCAACTGGCTGTGGCACGCCTCCTATAATGATGTGCCCTTAAGTATTGAGCGCTATACGAAAAATGGCGTTCCCCTCTATGCGGTGACAACCAGCATCACCAGCGGGCAGCCCCACTATGTGTGCGTGACTCCCGAGAATATGCATGAGGTATTCCCTGCATCCTGTGCAATCCCCATGGCTTACCGAGAGTTTCCGCCAGTGGCCGGAGAGCCCATGACCGATGGTGGCCTGGCGGACTCAATTCCGGTTATTCGGGCTTATGAACAGGGGGCGCGGGATATTACTGTGATTCTTTCGCGTCCTCTGGGCTATAGGAAGCCCGTGGGTTCCGCGCCACGGTTTATCAAGCAGTTTTTCCACGACCACGCCCGCCTGTTTGAGGCAGTCCTGGAGCGTGGAGAGCGCTATAACCGTGCCTTGGACTTTATCACGGCGCCACCCTCGGACTGTCGGGTATCGGTGATTGCACCTCCAGCAGACTTCCCGGTAAAGCGCTTTACCCAGGAGATTGGGTTGCTTGAGAGGGGCTATGAGATTGGGGGCGAGCTTGGCAGGCGGTTTCTGAGTGATCCGGTGGATGAGGCGGCTTCAACAAAGCCCGGGAGCTCGTAGGGAGTTGGTGACTCACCGGGTAACATTCCACTAGAAGATGGAGCTTATGAAATCGGAAGCATGGTCGGCCCATGGGTGTAGGGAAAATCCCGATAATTGGCATTTACTTCCTCCCTAGCCTGTAGGAGGCTTGTGTGGGGGGTGGATAATGTTGCTACCCTAAGGAACCTTTAAAAATTCCATAATGCCCATTCTTACCGCCAAACCTGCCAGGTGGGATTGTTAGAGCTCACTCACTCTTGTTGTGAGCCTTTGAGTTGCAGGATTGCGAAGGGGTTGGGTTTCAATCCAATTTCACACAAATTTTTGAATAACAAAGATAAGGGAAGGAGGACAGTATGAATGGAAAGTGCCTTTGTGGCGCTGTTGAGTTTCAGTTGGATGAGCCACTACCCGGCCTATATCAATGCCACTGTTCACTCTGCCGCAAGCTGAGTGGTTCCGCATCTGATGCCGCCATGTTTATTGGCCGCGATCAGTTTCGCTGGGTGCGGGGGCTGGACAAAATCTCCTCCTATCGAAAACCTAGCGGCTACCGCTCCGATTTCTGCAGCCACTGCGGCAGCTCTGTTCCTCACTTGATGAGTAATACCACGCATTTCTGGGTTCCTGCGGGCCTGCTCGATAGTGATTTTCGAGGTAAGGTGATGGCTCACTTGTATGTTGATTCCAAGGCGCATTGGGATGAGATTGGTGGTCAGGCCAAACACTTTTCGGAGATGCCGGAACTGGAAGAGCTGAGCAGACTGCTGCACGAAGAAATTGAAAAAGAAGAGAGTGAGCTTCTGGAAACTTGAGTCAGAGCGGACTACAAAAAATTATTTAACTGCTTCTGGTCAGTTGATCATTGCCGCATACAAAGGCATATACAAAAAAGCCCCGCTCTTTCGAGCAGGGCTTTTTTGTATATGGCGGACCGGACGGGACTCGAACCCGCGACCTCCGGCGTGACAGGCCGGCATTCTAACCAACTGAACTACCGGTCCGCATTCCTGCTTCTCTTTGTTGCTCTTGCCGGGCAAGAGTAAGAGAAGTGGTGGGTGGTACAGGGGTCGAACCTGTGACCTACGGCTTGTAAGGCCGTCGCTCTCCCAACTGAGCTAACCACCCCTCGTCAGGAGCTGCGTATCATAATGATATTTTCAGCTAGGTCAATAACTTAGGAGATTTTAAAGAAAATTTTTGGGTAGTATAAATAGACTACGATTTGACGAAGTAATCTAAAGAAATCAAGCTTTCAATACTTTTGAGGGTGAAGTTTGAGAATAAGCCTGTAACAAACCGTGCCTAAGCAGCACACAGAGAGTCTGAGAGTAGTAGGGGGCGCATTGGGCGCAGAAGACAAGAGATAGGTCGGAGTAATTATTCTTTAAATCTATATACAAGAAAGCCCCGTTCTTTCGAACGGGGCTTTCTTGTATATGGCGGACCGGACGGGACTCGAACCCGCGACCTCCGGCGTGACAGGCCGGCATTCTAACCAACTGAACTACCGGTCCGCATTCCTGCTTCTCTTTGTTGCTCTTGCCGGGCAAGAGTAAGAGAAGTGGTGGGTGGTACAGGGGTCGAACCTGTGACCTACGGCTTGTAAGGCCGTCGCTCTCCCAACTGAGCTAACCACCCCGTGTCAGGAGCTGCGTATCATAATGATAATCTTTATGGCGTCAACACTTTTTAAGAAAATTCAAAAGGAATGTTTCAATGAATGGTAATGATGGTGTTTTTGATCGGGGTGCAAAAAGCAATTGCAGTTGATCGATTTTTGATCGATTTTGGTTTGGGCTTGGCTAAAAGCTGCCAGCTGAGATGCCTATTTTCACCAGTTATTTCTGGGGGAGGTAAACTTATAAGATTGGATTGTCCTCAAAAAATAATTAGCCGTACAACACCTCTACATAGGCGTAGATCAGCATATAACTATAGATTTGTAGCGGGTCAGTTGGTTGTTGAAGTGTAAAACTTCTTCATTTGCGCCGTCTATTCACTTTTAGTTTGTGCACTACTTGGTTCAGTCGTTCCTATAATATTGCTCAGGTAAACTTCAATAATATCCATTTGTGACATTCTATGACCTCCTTGTGGACCTCAGTGGCCATACCTGGCTTGATAAATAAATTCTAGAAAAAAAAGAAAAGCACCTTCAACTATTTTATCCGAGAAGAAGTTTTCACTGATTAATAGGTTTTTCTTATTTGATCTTTCTGTTGATCAGATGCTTATCTTTAGGTGCATGTAGGGTGCTAATTTTTAAACTTCGTATAGAGGCTGTAAAAGAAGATTCCTATAAAAGTTTATAGGAAGAATTTGAAATTATCTTGCAAATTTTGCGAATAGCTATTCAAATATGAAGAATTTTTTAGGCTAAATAATTAAAAATTCGTCATATGGTTGGCACATTCGCTTCGCGAAAGGTAATGAGTTGTCGAAGTGCTAGCCAAAAGACAAGGAGAGGTTCATTGGGTACCCAGTCAGAAATATTTTATCCGCTAAGCACATCTCAGCTAGATGTATTTTATCACCAACAACAGTTTCCAGATTGCCCTCTATACAATATATGTGGCTATACAGTGTTGAGAGGGCAGCTGGATGTTCCCTTACTCCAGACTGTATATTCACAGGTTTCCAGCGAATGTGATGTCTTTTCGATCAACTTTAAAGTCCACGATGGGCAGCCTGTCCAGTTCATTACCGAAAGAGAAGCTTGCGATTTAGAGCTGATTGACTTTATAGGTGATAATGATCCAGAGAAGTCGGCAAATATATATTTAGTCTCTCTTTTTGAAACGCCATTTTCGATAGAGAAAGATTGCCTAGTGGCAATGAAAATAATTCGAATAAGTGAAAGGGAGCACTGGTTAATTACGTTTGGCCATCATTTAGTTCTAGATGGTTGGGGGGGAAGTAACATATTGCATGCGCTGGGAAGGCTTTACTCAGATAGTGTGACAAAAATTGACAGCTCGAGAGTGCCTTATCAGTTAGATGTTGAGCAATTTTTGCCCACGGTTGCTGAAGATACAACATATCAATCGAGTAGTAAGTATTCACAAAGCAAGAATTACTGGTTAAAAAAATTTACCACTATTCCTGAGCCATTGTTAGCAAGACGAGTTGAGGGTGAATATAAATCTAGCTCGGTAGTACCAAGTAATAAGATTTCACAGAAATTTCCTGAGGAAAGTTGTAAATCTCTATTACGCGTAGCAAAAAAATTAAGTGTAGCGCCGCAGCAGTTGGTGATCGCAGCAGTATATATTTATTTCTCTAGGGTATTTCAATTAGAGGAAATTGTACTGGGGATGCCGGTACATAATAGAGGTAATGCAAGATATAAAAAAATAGTTGGTATGTTTGCAAGTACTACCCCACTAAAGCTATGTTTTGACCCTCTCAGTAACATAGAAAATCTTATCTCCGAAATCGCATCCATACAGAGACAAGATTTTCGTCACCAAAGATACCCAATTAGTCACCTTAATCGTGATCTCAATTTGTCGGCAAAAACGCGATCGCGTATACATGATATAAACTTCAATTACCTGAAAATTGATTATAACTCCAGCTTTAATGGCATTGAGGCATACACAAATTATTGTACCAGCGGATACTCACAGATCCCATTGAGTATAAATTTAATCGACTTTGGGGGGGAGCAGGAGCTAGAGCTTCAGTTGGAATATAATTTGGGTTTTTACGGCGATCAAGCCGCAAAACAATTGTTGGATAGGTTGGTTTGCCTCTCTGGGGAGGTACCTAAGTTACTAGCTAAGTCGATTTCTGAAGTAGATCTTATTTCAACAGCTGAACGTTCGCTTTTAGATAAATATAGCGGAATAGATTCTTTTACGCTCCCTCCACTTACTTCAATCGTTGAAGAGTTCTCTAAGCACGCGGGCGAATATAAAGATGACCTCGCAGTGGTTTGTGGCGATCTTAGTGTAACTTATGGCGAATTGGAAGCTAGAACTAATCAGCTGTCCCGCATGCTGCAGGATCTAGGAGTAGGTGCAGAACTCTTTGTGGGAATTTGCATATCTCCTTCAATTGAGATGTTGGTTGCAATACTGGGAGTGATCAAAGCTGGAGGAGCATATGTCCCCATCGATCCGGACTTTCCGGAGGATAGAGTAGAGTTTATCGTCCAAGATAGCGAAATTAAACTACTAATATGTGATCAGGAAACTTCGAGTAGACTTAAATTCCAGGCAATAGAGCAACTAGTGCTTGATTCTCAAGAGGTAGAGAAAGCACTTAAATCTTATAAAGATACAGAGATAACTTGTGAAGCGAAGCCGGAGAGTCTGGTATATATGATATATACCTCCGGTTCTACAGGACGTCCCAAGGGTGTATTGACTGAGCATGCGCAATTAGCTAGCTATCTGAGTGCAGTCCGCTCTCGATATTTACTTCCCAAGGGGCTGCGATACGCGGTGCTCTCAAGTATAGCGACAGACCTTGGTAATACATCCTTATATTTGTCCCTCGTTAATGGTGGTTGTATCTACATCTTAGATAAAACCATTGTAATGCAGAGTGATGAACTAAGTGAATATTTAATAAAAAGTAAGATTGACCTATTAAAGATCACGCCTAGCCACTTTGATGCTTTATTTACCCCTCTAATGCTAAAGGATAAATTTGACTGTTCTTGGCTTTTCTTGGGTGGAGAGGTCATTTCCCCAAGCCTGTACAATAAGATCCGATCGCTTGTATTTACAAAAAAATGCCATGTCATTAATCACTACGGTCCTACAGAAACGACCATAGGATGTACTACCTATCAAATAAGTGGCGAGGAAGTTGCAGATCAAATCCCAATAGGTCGTCCATTACCAAATCGCACTGCATATATATTGGATGATAATTGTAAATACATACCAACTGGCGAGGTGGGAGAACTCTATATTGGTGGAGATGGTGTCGGGCGAGGATATCATCGCCAGGCGAAATTAACGGCTGAAAAATTTAAGCCAGATATGTTGTCAGGCCACGCGGACTCAAAGCTGTATAAAACAGGTGATTTAGCGCGGTTCCTGCCAGATGGGAATATCATTTTTGTTGGCAGGAAGGATAATCAGGTAAAAATACGGGGTTATCGTATTGAGTTAGAGGAAATTGAGAAGGCCCTAAGCAATCTACCAGCTGTAGATATTGCTGCGGTAGTTACACACTGTGGAAATAATGGTCGATCACGACTAGTTGCATATCTAATTTTAAATAGTAACACTCAAAAAGACAATTTTCTTAAAGAAATAAATAGCTCTCTTAAGAAGTTATTACCCCAATACATGCTGCCATCACAATATTGTGTGATGGAAAAATTACCTCTAACGGCAAATGGAAAAATTGATCGTAAAAATCTTCCAGATCCAGAAAGCTATGAAAATACTTCTGCTGAAAAACTTAAAAAGTCTGATGCTGAATATAAGCTTTCCAAGATTTGGGCGGAATTGTTCGGGCTTCGCGTTAAAGAAATCGGCATCAACGACAATTTTTTTGAGTTGGGTGGTGACTCGATTTTAGCTATTCAGTGTGTGTCACGCGCACGTGAAGTCGGGATGGTATTTAAAGTTAAAGATATATTCGATACTCCAAGTTTGAGAGATATCGCTGACAAAATAGAGCAAATAGAGGTAGTTGACTTACAAAAGGAAGAAGTAGGAACAGTTAAGCTGTTACCGATCCATCATCGTTTCTTCGAAATATCGACAGAATTAAATCACTACAACCAGTCATTGTTATTGGATTCTCCAACGTGGCTTGATATAGATTTGTTACATCTTGTTGTTGATAAACTTTATGCCAGTCATGATGCTTTGCGCCTCGTATTTGCTCGAGAGGGAGAGCTTTGGCGAGCAAAATATAAACCATATACTGAACAATTGGCATATGAATCCATTGAGGTAATAAGATGTGAAGAACCCGACATTGAAGACCATGTAAATAAGCACCAGCGCAGTTTTAATTTGACTGTCGGGCCGCTATTTAAGGCTGCTTTGTTTATCCTGCCTACTGGATTAAATCGATTGCTATTAACTGCCCATCACAGTGTGGTTGATGGTGTGTCTTGGCGGGTTCTGCTGGGAGATATAGAGCAATTGAGCAGACAATTTAGGCAGGGTCTGGAGCTGTATCTACCTCCTAAAACAGCATCTTATAAAAAGTGGTCCGAATATTTATATCGTTACGCATCTTCTGAAAAGTTGAAAAGCGAAGTTCAATATTGGCTGGAACAAACCAGTGGACTATCGCCCAGAGAACTAGTACAGCTGAAAGAATTTTCTATAAAAAAATTCAGTATTAGTGAAGAGTGTACTGAAAAATTTATAGGTGAATCAAATAAGGCATACCATACCAAAACAGATGAGTTACTTTTGGCAGCTCTATCTAGAGCTTTTAATAGATGGGATGGTCGGGAATCTTTAACGCTAACGTTGGAAGGTCATGGTAGAGAGGGTTTAAATAGCGATTTGGATCTTTCGCGTACGATTGGTTGGTTCACTGTAGAGTATCCCCTCGCCATTAATTTTGATGGTGAAAGTATTGAGAGTCACATATTCTCTGCAAAAGAGTCTTCTAGATCGGTACCAGAAAAGGGAATTGGATTTGGCGTGCTTAAGTATTTGAGTGAAATACCAGAGCTTAAGAATTTACCAACACCAGAAATATTGTTTAATTACCTAGGACAGTTTGATCAGGTCGTTAATAACGAGCATGTGTTTTCGATGTTAGATTGTCCCGGAGATATGGTAAGCCCTTTGCGCCCGCAGTCCCACGCTTTAATTCTTAATGCGCTTATCAATAAGGGAAAGCTAACTTTTGAGCTTCGATTTTTAGGCGATAAATACGATTTAGAAAGTATAAATAGTTTATGTGCGCTTATATGTAAATCTATAGAGGAAGTGACAGATCACTGTTGCAAGAAAGCCGGTGGATATTTTACGATTTCAGACTTCCCTTTACTTGGGAGAGGGAATTATCCAGCCAAGTTGAGTCAAGACCAGTTAGATTATTGGCAAATATCTAATAACATCGACGATCTATATCCTGCAACGGGCACACAAAGCGGCTTACTATTTCATGGCTATTTGGAGAATGAGGCATATGTAAGTCAGAAAATATTAAAGTTGGAAGGTAATTTAGATCCCACTCAAATACAGCAGGCTTGGCAGAAATTACTTGATGAGGAAGGGATTCTTCGCACACAATTTATGAGAGATAAATATGGAGAGATATACCAGCTGGTCCAATCAGAGGCTATCTTGCCATGGAGGTATGAGGATCTTTCAAGCTTAGATAGTGAATCACAAAATAGGCTTCTCGAAGAGTTCAGAAAACACGATAAATCTATAGGTTTTGATATTGATGTCGCTCCTCTAATACGCATTGCTTTTTGGTGCTTAGGCAAGAACCAATATCAGCTATTATGGACGCAACACCATGCTACCGGTGACGGATGGTCTTCATCATTAATGCTCAATAGATTGGTTGAAAATTACCAGAATTTATCAGAGAAGATTGATTCAGTTTATCGCAATTCTTGCACCTATAAAGTCTATCTAGAGTGGCTTTCCTACCAAGACAAAGCATCTGCTAATCATTTCTGGAAGGAAGAGCTAGGTGGTATAAATTCATCAACGGCATTGCCAAATCTAAAATCTTCAAGAAGCGAAAATAGAAAACTTGAAATTAACTCGGTATTAACAAAATCAAAGGTGCAAAACCTATCCCAGTTAGCGAAAAGTTGTCGGGTGACCTTTAGCACCCTTATTCAAGGAGCTTGGGCTCTTTTACTGAGCCGCTATAGTAATGAAGAGGAAGTTATCTTTGGAGTAACGGTATCTGGACGGCCTGCGGATTTAACAGGTGTGGAAAACATTGTAGGTCCTTTGCTAAATACTATACCTAGTCGTGTAGGGTTAGAAGACGATCAGAAGTTGGGAACATGGCTGAGAGAGTTGCAATCCGCACATATTAAAAGAGAACAGTATAGCTACCTTTCCCTATCTGAAATTTTACAAGCGGCAAATTTAAATAGTGGAAAATCCCTATTTGATAGCATAGTTGTAGTTGAAAACTACCCCATAACATCTAGTCTATTTAAAGGTGAAAGCGCTAGAGAAATCCAATTAATCGAAGCAAAAAGTTTCGAGGAAACCAATTATGGACTTGCGCTAGTGGTAACAATGGGTGATGAAGTTACGTTTAGATTAAAATATCACCAAGATAAAATTGATGATGAACTAGCAAAAAGTATCTTAGAGCATTATCAGAATCTGCTTATTACGATGTGCCAGGGTTCTGAAATTACACTATCTTCTTTGACTCTTCTAACAAAAGAAGATCAACTTAAATCTATATTTAGTAAAACTACTATACCTCTTGGATATCGAGCTCAACACTGCATCCATCACCTAATTGAGAAGCAGGTGGAATTTCGAAGAGATGAGATCGCTTTAACTTGTGGAGGAAATCAGCTTACCTACCTTGAGCTAAATACACGAGCTAATCAGTTGGCCCGCTACTTAAAAGAGCGTGGGGCAAACGCAGAAGTATTGATTGGAGTTTACTTAGAGCGTTCAACCGATATGATTGTGACTTTACTGGCTATCTTAAAAGCTAGTGCCGCCTACGTACCTATAGATCCTACTTATCCTAATGTTCGTATCAAGCATATTATTAAAGACAGCGGGCTTAAAATAATTATTTCGGATCAAGATGTTCCCCTGGCTCAGGAAAACGCTGATCTCGATATAATTAGGATCGATTCATGCAAAGTTCAGGAAGAATTGCACAACTGCTCTAAAGAGAATCTTGATACAAGTGAGTTGAAACCGGAATCCCTTGCTTATGTTATCTATACGTCAGGTTCAACAGGCTTACCAAAGGGAGTTTTAGTTGAGCATGGTAATGTTGTTCGATTATTTAATTCGACAAATGAGCAGTTTCAGTTCTGCCCAAATGATGTTTGGACAATGTGCCACTCCTATGCATTTGACTTTTCGGTATGGGAAATTTGGGGAGCGCTAAGCCATGGGGGACGGTTAGTCATTGTTTCTCAAGAGACATCTCGCTCTTATGATGATCTCTACAGGTTACTCATTAAGGAGCAAGTCACTGTTCTGAACCAGACTCCGGGATCCTTTTATCAACTGGCGCACATTGATGAGGCCCATAGAAGCCGCTTATTCCTTCGCTTTGTCATTTTTGGTGGCGAGGCATTAAATCTGGCGGCCTTAAAGCCGTGGGTTTCTCATCGTGGCGATACTTCTCCACAGCTGGTGAATATGTATGGCATTACTGAAACGACTGTTCATGTCACTAGCCGGATAATAAGAACTAAAGATATCCAAAGTGCGCAAGGTAGTTTAATTGGGTCACCTATTAGTGATTTAAGGCTGTATATCTTTGATCGTTCAATGAATGTATTGCCTCCTGGTGCAATAGGAGAAATGTATGTGGGGGGGAATGGAGTATCGCGAGGATACCTTAACAGAGATGTATTGACTTCAGAGCGATTTTGTAAGCATCCACTTATTCCAGATATACGGCTCTATAAAACTGGCGACTTGGCTCGAAGAATTGCTGGCGATGAAATTGAATACCTCGGGCGGATTGATGATCAGGTTAAAGTTCGCGGGTTTCGTATAGAGCCAGGAGAAATAGAACAGCAGATATTAACACTTGGAAAAGTAAAATCGGCTGTCGTCAATATGTGCTCAAATGACTTGGAGGATACATACCTGGTTGCTTATGTTTGTCTTGACAAAGGACAAAATGAAACTTCTTTGGATGATGTGAGGCAGTATCTTAGAGAAAGGTTACCAGAGTACATGCAGCCTTCATTTTATATGGAGCTTGATCAAATCCCTCTGACTGCCAATGGAAAGGTGGATAGAAAATCACTTCCTCAGCCAGAGCGCGCACCAACTGGATCAGACTATAAACCCCCTCAAGGAGATATTCAGCTTAGACTTGTGAAAATTTGGGCTGACTTGTTGCGAATACCGATAAGCAAAATAGGTCGCAATGCACATTTCTTTGCCCTGGGAGGGCACTCATTGCTATCAGTACGTCTCGCAACTGCTGTGCGCAATGAATTTGATGTTGAATTAGAAATACGAGAGGTATTTGAATATGCTGAGCTATCAGAACAGGCTAAGCGAATTAGCTCTTCAAAGCGAAAAATAACGCACCACAATATTATTTCTTTATCGGAAGGTCGTAAGACACTGTCCTTTTCCCAGCAACGTTTGTGGTTTATAGACAGTTTAGAAGGGGAAAGCAGTCAATATAACTTGTCAGGTGCTTTTCTAGTGCAGGGGAATTTTTCTGAATTAGCTGCCGAAGAAGCATTTTTCCGTATTATTTCACGTCATCATAGCTTGCGTACCGTCTTTATAGATAATGGCCAAGGTGTTGAACCATATGTAAAAGAGGCGGAATCTTTCCACCTTCGACGCATGGATATTAGGGGGGTGAATGGGGAAAAACAGAATTCCGAAATTGAACGTCTTTTGGAGAGTGAAGAAACTCAACCCTTTAATTTGTCATCTGACTTAATGCTACGAGCGGGTTTTATCCGAATTAAAGATAGTGAAGGTATTCTATTCATAAGTATGCATCATATTGCATCGGATGGTTGGTCTGTTGGGATTTTGCTGGAAGAGTTTTCCTTGCAATATGAGTCAGTTTTATTAAATAAAAAAAATTACATATCTCCCTTATCATTTCAGTATGAAGATTTCGCTCATTGGCAATTACAGCAGTCTTCTGAAGAAAATTTCCTTAGCCAGCTCGGGTATTGGGATAAGCAGCTTAAAGATCTTCCTCCTGTTCATAACCTGCCTTTGGACTTTCCTCGCCCCAGTAAAATAGGGCAAAAAGGTGCGAAGGCATCACTGAGTCTAAAGAAAGCTGAGAGTGAGATGCTAAAGGCATTTGCTCTTGAGCAGGATGTAACTCTATTTATGATTATCCACGCTGCCTTTTCTTTAATAGTTGCTAGACATAGCAATCAACAAGATATTGTTGTTGGTACTCCTGTAGCAGGGCGTCGGAATAAAGATCTAGAAAGGATGATAGGCTTTTTTGTTAATACATTAGTTTTGCGTGTTGACTGTGATCTAGAGCAAGATTTACCTTGCTATTTAGAACAGATTAAGCGAGTAAATTTAGAAGCCCAGGACAACCAAGATATACCATTTGAGCACTTAGTAGAGCGTCTCAACCCGGAGCGCAGTACACAATATAGCCCATTGTTTCAGATTTTGTTCACGATGGATAATACAGACAAAGTTGCGCTTCAATTACCTAGCTTAACTGTCTGTGAGTTAGAGCGCAGACTGATACAGGCAAAATTCGAGCTCTGTCTAAATGTTTGTGAAAATAAATCCGGAATTGAATTCGAACTTATCTATAACAGTGCACTATTTAAGGAAGATCATATTCTGCAATTAGCTAAACAGCTTTTAAGGCTGTTAGTTAGTCTTCCTACACACAAGAACAGTCGACTTATAGATCTACCGCTTATTGATTCAGCGGCGGAAAATATCTTGAAGGGTAATGAAATGTCGTTACCTGAAGGACCAGTTCAAAGCAAGTTTGAGAAAATAGCTAAACGACAACCGGATTTACCAGCGCTTATATGGGAAGGTCAGTCAATCAGTTACGGAGAATTGAATACCCAGTCTAATAAGTTAGCCCATTTACTGCGTAAAAAAGGCATAGGTCCAGAGGATAGGGTGGGGCTGTGTCTTGAAAGAGGCCCCAGTTTAATTATCGCATTACTTGCTACTCTGAAGGCAGGAGGTGCGTATGTGCCGCTAGATCCTGCATATCCTAATACTCGATTAGCATTCATGCTCGAAGACAGTGGTGTTAAATTAATATTGGGTGAGAGTCATAGTAAGGAGGTGCTAAAAGGCAGCTTGACCAGCATAATCTGGCTGGATGAACACACCTTATCAGAATTTCCTAACGAAGAGCCACTGAGTTTATATAATAGCCACCACTTAGCTTATTTGATCTACACCTCCGGCTCGACTGGTACTCCTAAAGGAGTAATGGTTGAACACCGTAGTTTATTGAATGTAAATGAATTTGAAATACTTGATTATGAGTTAGGTGCTGGAGATCGAATCTTGCATTGCATGTCGTTCAATTTTGATCCTGCAACTAGCGTACTGTTTAGTGGATTAAATTCTGGAGCAGCTATCTATCTGGCTGATACTCACTCAAGTGTCACTACATTTATTAAGAAGCATGAGCTCACTCACGCTATCCTTCCGGCAGCAGTTCTTGCCGCTGAGGAAGAGCAGCAACTCCCATCGTTAAAGATGATTGGTGTTGGAGGTGAGGTTTGTCCACTTAAAACTGTACAATATTGGTCTCAGGGACGTAAATTCTTCAATTTGTATGGCCCCACTGAATGTACAGTAACGGCTGTCAGAGAGCGGTATACCGGAACAGAAAATAAGCTAACTATTGGAAGACCTATAGCTAACACCTATTGTTATGTACTTGATGATATGCAGCGATCTGTGCCACCGGGAGCCGTTGGTGAGCTTTATATCGGCGGGTTAGGATTGGCTAGAGGCTATCACGGTTGCCCCGAGCAAAATGCATTGCGATTTATAGATAATCCAATTTGTACTGGCGAAAAACTCTATCGAACTGGTGATATGGTACGCCAACTTGCTGATGGTAAGCTCGAATTCCTAGGTCGTATTGATGAGCAAGTTAAATTGCGAGGGTTTCGAATAGAACTAGGTGAAATCGAATCCATATTATTGGGCATGCATGAAATTGAAGCAGCAGCTGTAGTCACTAGGGATGAATTTCCTGGCCAACTTGTTGCATATATTTGCTTAAATAGCGAGTTCGATAATGATGAATATATTCGTATCATTCAATCTGAATTAGCCTCAAAATTACCTTCATATATGTTGCCTGCTGCCTATTCAGTTATAGGGAAGTTACCTTTAACTATAAATGGCAAACTAGACAAAAATGCTCTGCCAATACCATCGATTATAGATGCGGCAGAATATATAGCGCCTGCTACAAACATAGAAATTGAACTGGCAAAAATTTGGGCACAACTGCTACGGCTGAAACTCGATGATATAGGTGTAAATGATAGCTTCTTTGCACTGGGGGGACACTCGATTTTGGCAATAAAATTAGTGAATTCTATTGAGAGGGTTTTCTCCATTACTATTTCCCTGAAGAAGGTATTTGAGTTAAGTAGTTTGTCAAACTTATCTGCATATATTGAAAGTATACAAAGTGATAAATCTACAAAGCTTTCCGATGTTAAAAGAATACAAAATCTTTCGTCGATAGAAGTGGAATCTGCAGAGAGAATAGAGGAGTTTGAGTTGTGAGCCTGTTTAATTTTCTGATTCAGTTAAAAGAACAAAGAATTATTATAAGCTTGGATGATGGGCAGCTTCGGGTTCGGGGTAACAAGGATGAAATTACTTCGGAAATAAAGTTTAAACTCAAAGAAACAAAAGAAGAGATAATTGCTCACTACATTAGGTTGGGTATAACTAGTAATAATCAGCTTGCACCTGTGACTCTTCAACAGCAGCGACTGATTATTATCGATAAAATGCAGCCCGAGCTATCTCTGTTCAATATGATTGGTGCCCAAGAGATCCAAGGTGAGCTGATAAAGGACGCAATAAAGTGGTCTTTTCAGAAGATTTATGAGCGACATGGTTCACTACATACAAACTTTTTTAATGAAGACGACTTCTTTTATCAGGTGGTTAAGCGCTCGGATTCCTTTAAAATAAACGAAGTTGACTTAAGCGGGATATCTGATGGAACACTAGATTCCAAGCTTGATTCCATATTTAAACTTGAATGCAAAATAGCATTTGACCTGGAAGCAGATCAAATGCTGCGCGTAAAGCTTATTAAGATTTCTGAGAAGAAGCATATTTTAATTTATAGCATGCATCATATAGTCAGTGATGGCTGGTCGATGGGAGTGATGCTAAATGAATTAAACCACTATTATAATGCGTATTTATCTGGAGATAGAGTGGAGCTTCCTCCATTACGCATACAGTATTCAGATTATGCCCACTGGCAAAAAAAACAAATTGAGAGCCCTGAATATCTTAGCCAGGTAAGTTATTGGATAGAGCAATTGGAGGGTATACCGGAGATACATAACCTTCCACTCGATAGGTCAAGGCCAGCAATACAGTCATATCATGGAGGAGTATATCGCAGTCAAATAAGTGCCGAATTAAAATCGTTATTTGTTCAAACCTGCCGTGAAAATAATGCCACTTTATTTATGGGGCTACATGCTCTTTTTGCAATTTTAATACATCTCCACGGTAATCAAAATGATGTAGTGATAGGGACGCCAACTGCGGGTAGGGAGAAAGATGATCTAAACCCACTTATTGGGTATTTCTTGAACACTTTAATTCTTCGTTCACGTATCAATAGTACTCTAAGTTTTATTGATATTTTAGAGCAAAGTAGAGAGTTAGTGCTGGATGCATTCTCTCATCAGCAAGTTCCGATTGAGAAGTTGATATCATCTTTAGGTGTCGATAACGATATGAGTTATTCTGCACTATTCCAGGTTATGCTAATTCTGCAGAGCAATGATAATGGTTGTTTTTCTGCTCCCAATTTGGAATCTAAATATATAAATCCTGAACTTCCACTAAGCAAGCTTGATATCACTTTGAGTATAATTGAAGTCGATGATGGGTTAATGCTTGGATGGGAGTATAATAAAGATATCTTTGATAAGTCTACAATAGTTGGTTTTTCAAAACGTTTTTCTCATCTTATACAGTCCTTTATAGATTCCCCAAATATGTCCTTAATGGATTTGAACACCATTTCAGAGGATGACCTTTCTTGTTTGGAATATTGGGGTTCAAAAGAAAAAAAATCCAAGTCTCTGAAGAGTGTAATTGAGCAATTTCACCAGTGTGTATACTCAGAACCAAATAAACTAGCGTTAATGGGCGCTGATGATTTTGTGTTGACCTATCAAGAGCTCGATAACAAAGCTAATCAGTTTGCTAACTTTTTAACAACTAATAGGGTAGTTGCAGGAGATGTTGTTGGCATATGTCTGCCAAGATCTCAGGAGCTAGTTATTGCTATATTGGCTCTTTGGAAAATAGGAGCAACATACCTGCCAATTGACAGTGAATACCCACTAGAACGGATTAAGGCGATTTCTTCTGATGCAAATTTAAGTAAAGTACTTACTCTTAACGAATATAAAGGCAGATTTCCAGATTTATCTATACTATCTATTGATGGCATGAAGACCGCTGACATTATTAATAGTCAGCAAAAGAACTTTAGCCCTGACTCCAGGGCTGAGCCTGAATCCTTAGCCTATATTTGTTATACCTCTGGTTCTTCAGGTAAACCCAAAGGAGTTATGACTACACAAGGAAATCTGTCAAGCTATCTTGATTCGGCACGAAAAAGCTATAGTCTCGGTAAGAATGAAAGAGTTCTCCAGTTCTCATCTCCCTCTTTTGATATCTTCGTTGAAGAATTTTGCCTAGCTTTATCAGGTGGAAATTGCCTGGTTCTGAGAGATGAAGAGATACTTTCTGGCGGGGTGTATTTTTGGGAGTATTTACAAAGAAAAGAAATATCTTTTGTTAGCCTGCCAACTGCCTATTGGCATTATCTAGTTCGAGAAATAGGCAATGATGATATCCCAAGTTTGCCAGAGCTAAAAACTATTGTACTGGGTGGTGAGGCAATGTCTTTGCCAGCCCTCAATCGATGGAATCAGTATTTTAAAGGACAGGTAAAAATCATAAATACTTATGGTCCAACCGAATGTACAGTGGTTGCAACATCCTATGAGATACCCGAAGACCAAAAGTTTCCATTAGGAATTCCAATCGGTAAACCTCTGCCACATATAAGCACTTATATCCTTGATGAAGGACTGAAGCCCGTGCTGCCTGGTTGTGTTGGTGAGCTGTGCTTGTCTGGACCGAGTATTTCACCAGGCTATTATAACCAGCCCTTAAAAACTACTGAAGTTTTTGTCAAGTCCCCGTGGCTCAATAAATTGTTGTATCGAACGGGTGATCTAGTACGTTATCAAAATGATGGAAACCTTATCTTCCTTGGTCGTTATGATCGTCAGTTGAAGGTGCATGGGTTTAGAGTTGATTTGGGTGAGATTGAAGAGGCTATTGCAGGTCTCGCTGGTATACGATCTTGTTATAGTCAAATAATTGATGAGGCTAATAAAGATAAAAGAATAGGTGCTTATGTTGTTGCGGATGAAACAATCACTTTAGAGCAATTGAAGTCCAGAGCTTCACAAATTCTTCCTCGATATATGTTGCCAAGTACATACATCTTCTTGAAAGACCTCCCACTTACCAAAAATGGAAAAATCGACACGGAATCTCTACCTGACTTTGGAGTCGAGCAAGTTAGCCTAGAACCTCTGATAGATGATCTCGAATGTTCTTTGGCTGAAATATGGTCGGAATTATTGAGGGTGGATTTAAGCAAGATAGGCGCTAACTCACACTTTTTTGATTTGGGTGGCCAAAGCTTATTGGCAATGAGATTAATTTCTGAAATAAAAAGATTATTTAATGTTGAACTGCAAATTAAAAATATATTTGAGCGAAGTGAATTACGATCGCTTGCTCAACTGATTAAGCAAATTGTTTCTCAAGAGGAACTCTCGGCTGAATTATCAGCGTTACCGGATGAGTCACTGGATGAGTTGGAGTTTTAAAATGGATAAGACAGCCGAAGTTATAAGAATATTAAATGGTGCGGGTATCCATTTGTATGTTGCTGAAGGGAAATTAAAAGCAAAGGCAAAAAAGGGCAAGCTTAAACCTCAATTTGTTGAAATGATTAGAGAGCACAAAGTGTCTCTTCAGTCGTTTTTAGAGAATGATTCTCGAGGCGCTATAGAAATTGATGATCTAGCTAAGATTGTCCCAGTGGTTCGTAGTTCTGACTTACTTCCGGTATCCGATACTCAGCGACGTCTTTGGTTTTTAGATAGAATGGGTGATGGAGCAGAATACATAATGCCAGGTGCGCTGAAAGTATCTGGAAAGTTTGATGTTGATATAGCGGAACAGTCATTTCGTATCATTATAGATCGCCACGAATCTCTCCGGACAATATTCGTGGAAGTTGAGGGTGAACCGTATCAACAGGTGCTTAAAGACAATGATTTTTATATTAGAAGATTAGACTTTTCTGAGCTATCCGATGCAGAAAGAAGTCAGCAGATTAAAGACCTGATTGAGAGTGAGGGAGTAAGTCTGTTTGATCTCTCTCAAGACCTTATGTTGCGTGTTTCCTATGCAAAGGTATCCCCTATAGAAGGAGTTTTAACCTTTAGTATGCATCATATCGCTTCAGATGGCCATTCTACTGGGGTTTTGCTAAGAGAATTTGCTACGCTATATGAGAAACTCACTTCTAATAAGGGCTGGCTACTTCCTGATTTACCAGTACAATATGTGGACTATGCGATTTGGCAGCGTACATATTTAGAAAGTGAACGCGTTAAAACTCAGCTTAATTTTTGGGAGTCTAATTTACAAGAGCTTCCTGCAGTCCACACCCTACCGTTAGATAAACCCCGCTCAAAAAAATTTAATACCTGTGGATCCAGGTACGTGATTAACCTAGATCGCCAATTATCATTTGAGCTTAAAAAAATAGCTCGAGAAAATAATGTCACCCTATTTATGTTGCTGCATGCAGCATTTTCCGTGTTACTTGCCAAGTATTCCTCTTCGTCAGATATTGTAATAGGTACGCCTGTAGCTAATAGAGGCTCTAAAGAATTAGAAAACCTAATTGGTTTTTTTGCTAACACAATTATACTAAGAACTACTTGTACTTCTGAAGTTGCATTTAGCGAATACTTAAATGAAGTCAAGAAAGTTAACCTTGATGCTCTAAACAATCAAGAGGTACCATTTGATCAGTTGGTCGAGCGCTTATGCCCTGACAGAAATACTGGTTATATGCCGTTATTTCAAATCATGTTCTCAATGAATAATACTCAGCCTGAGACATTAAATTTGCCAGATGTTGAGTTGGAGTTTATAGAAAGCCAAACTGGTCATAGTAAGTTTGAATTGTTACTAAACGCTGTTGAAGTTGATGATAGTATTCGCTTGACATTTGAGTTCGATACAGAGCTGTTTTTGTTGGAGTCTGTTGTTCGAATGGCAGTTAATTTTCAGTGCTTGCTGAAAGACATAGTAGCTCGTGTTGATTGCCCTGTCGGACACTTAAATTATATTGATGATAACGAACTTAAACTTATTCATAAGTTGGATTCGGCTCCAGAGTTCAATTCTACTACTTTTAAAAGTATTTGCTCTCAGTTTGAGAGTCAGATCCAAAATAGGCCCAACCAAATAGCTGTATCTGATGGTAATGAATTTCTCACGTTCGCACAGCTGAATGAACATTCAAATCAGCTTGGTTGTTACCTTCGAGAGAATGGTGTTAAAGAAAATGTACTAGTAGGCCTGCTGCTTAACCGTTCGATCGATATTATAGTGGCCATATTTTCTATATGGAAGGCTGGGGGAGCCTACGTCCCATTAGATCCGTCTAGCTCTTCGTCACGTTTGGGCTTCCTTCTCAAGGACAGTGGTGTCGAGTTACTTATAACTCATAAATCTTTACAGAACCGGGTAAAAGGGGTGAGTAGTATTACTGTTGATGATGCCTTCTTTAAGGCTGAGTTAGCACAGCGTTCGACTGCGAACCTCACAATATATGATAGAGACTCCAGTAAGGATTTGGCATACGGGATTTACACCTCCGGTTCAACTGGACAACCCAAAGCGGCACTTATTCAGAATGAATCATTGACCAATCTGGCCAATAATATGCGAGATTGGGGGTTAATTAAAGAGGGGGACGTATGGGGTTGGGTTTCTTCTTATGCGTTTGATGCTTCGTTACAAAGTATTATTCAGCTGGCTGGTGGCGTGTCCCTTGTCATTGTTGGTGAGGACATAAAGCGAGAGGGAGCTAAACTCAGAAGGCTAATCTCTAAATTTAATATCCAGGTTATGGACTGCACTCCCTCTCTTCTTGAAAGTTGGTTTAGCCAAAATTTGGCTTCCTATCTTCCAAACTTAGTGATTGGTGGTGAAGATATATCTCAAGATTTATGGCATCGTCTGGTTAAATGGAAAACTCTGCATGAGCGTTCAGCTATAAATGTCTATGGACCTACGGAGTGCTGTGTAAACAGTACTTATAGTGTTATAGAAGGAGAATATCCAAATATAGGGATTCCCCTGAATAATGTAAGAGTAAAGGTCCTAGATGTACATAGATCTGAAGTTCCTTTAGGGGCGGTAGGGGAATTATACATTGGTGGGCATGGTCTGGCTAAGGAATATCTGAATCGGCAAGATCTCACCAGTCAAAGATTTGTGTCAATGATACCAAAAGGTGAGAGATACTACAGAACGGGTGATTTAGTGAGGCTTCGTCCATCAGGGGAGCTTATATATGTTGGTAGGATAGATGACCAAATCAAAATACGAGGTTATCGAGTTGAGTTGGGTGAAATAGAGTACCATCTTATTTCTCACGAGCATGTTGAAACGGCAGTTGTCATGTGTCGTGAATTAACTGAAGGACAGAAATATCTAATTGCATATATTGTGTTTCGTCACCCTGAATTGGTGGGTGACGAAGTGGAGGAGATAAAGAGTACACTTGCCAATAAACTCCCGTCATATATGCATCCTTCCTTTTATGTGAAGCTCGATAAAATACCTTTAACCAGCAATGGTAAAGTTAATAAAAAAGCGCTTCCAGAGCCTAGTCGTATTGAGTCACATAGCCGATATGTAAAGCCAGAGGGAAAAATTCAAAAAAGGCTTGTAAATATTTGGTCTGATCTATTGCAGTTGCCAAGAGACAAAATTGGAGCTAATTCAAATTTCTTTTCTCTTGGGGGGCATTCACTTCTATCTGTACGTCTGATTGCTGCTGTACGTGTTGAATTTGGCGTGGAATTGTCAGTTCGAGAAATATTTGAATGCCCAATATTGGCTGAATTTGCGCGACGTATTGATCAAACACAAGAATCTGCCCTACGGCCTCAGATAAGCCCGTCATGTGATATTGTCGGTCCCATACCTTTATCTTTTGCACAGCAACGCCTTTGGTTTATTGATCAACTTGAAGGTGGTAGTCCCCATTACAATATGTTTGGCGCTTTTTCGGTTACCGGGAGCTTTTCAGAAGAGGCAGCCGAAGAGGCATTTACTCGAATCATTTCCCGTCACCATTCCTTACGTACTGTATTCGTTGATGAAGGACAAGGTGTAGAACAGCGTATACAGGATTCCGGCACTTTTTCTCTAGTACGTTCAGACCTTAGTTATTTTTTTACAGATCAACGTTTTGAAAAAATCCAGCAGCAGCTTAGCAAAGAACAGAACAGAATTTTTGATTTGGCCCATGACTTAATGTTGCGTGCGGGCTACATACATACAGCTGAGGATGAAGGTGTTTTATATATTAATATGCACCATATCGCTGCTGATGGTTGGTCAATAGGGCTATTAGTAAAAGAGTTTGGAATACAGTACGAAGCTATTTTGGCAGGTATGAGTGATCAGTTGCCGCCGCTTCCTTTTCAGTATACAGATTATGCAAGTTGGCAGAGAAATTGGTTTAATAGCGAGGCTTTTACTTGCCAGTTGGAATATTGGGATGAGCAGCTTCGTGAACTACCCCTTGTTCATAATCTGCCATTGGATTACACGCGCCCACAAAAATTGAGTCAAAAAGGAAAGCGAGTTTGTTTAACTTTAGATAAACGTAACGGGGAGGCTCTAAAAGCGTTTGCTCTGGAAAGTGGGGTGACGTTATTTATGCTATTACATGGTGCTTTTGCCTTGCTATTATCTCGCCATAGCGGCGAAAGCGATATCGTAGTGGGTACACCTGTTGCCGGTCGTTTACAACAAGAACTGGAGGAAATGATAGGGTTCTTTGTTAACACTTTAGTGCTGAGACTCAACTGCAACCTAGAACAAACTCTATCTACCTATTTACAGCAGGTAAAGCAAGTCAATTTAGATGCCCAGGCAAATCAGGACGTTCCATTTGAGCACTTAGTTGAGAGGCTTAACCCCGAACGAAGTACCCAATATAGCCCGTTATTCCAAGTTTTGTTTACGATGGATAATAATGAGCGAACTAATTTGGAGTTGCCTCGTACTCGGCTATGCAGCTTTGAACAGGAGGATGTTCAGGCAAAATTTGAATTAACTCTAAGTGTGACCGACAAAGAATCAGGCCTGGGTTTTCAATTCGACTATAACAATGAGTTATTCGATGAGGGGCATATTCGTCAACTAGCAACACAATTGATGATAATGTTGAGAAATATTCCCTTACACGGAAATGATAAGCTTGAAAGAATACCTTTAGTTGAACCCTCCGCTCAAATGGGCCTTCGTGGCGAAGTAGTACCAGTTCCTAGTGGCCATATTCAACAACGTTTTGAAGAGAAAGCAGTATTACAACCTGATGTTGCGGCAATTGTTTGGCAGGGGCAAGCAATTAGCTATGGTGAGTTGAATCGACAAGCCAACAAGCTTGCCAATTTGTTGCGTAATAATGGGGTAGTACCGGAAAGCAAAGTTGGTTTGTGTTTACCGAGAACACCACGCTTAGTGATTGCCATATTGGCGGTGTTGAAGGCAGGAGGAGCATATGTTCCCCTTGATCCTGCATATCCCAAGACACGACTGAACTTTATGCTACAAGATAGTGGTGCTAGTCTGGTACTGGGAGAAACTGAAAGTCAGTCACTACTGAACAATATTTCAGTTGATGTGTTGTGGCTCGATCGCTGTTCTTGGCAGGAGCAGTCGCCTGAAGCACCTGCTGTAGAGCGAGATGGCCGTCAATTAGCATACTTAATTTATACGTCAGGGTCGACGGGCCGTCCAAAGGGCGTCTTAGTTGAGCACCTGAGTTTACTTAATCTCAACCATGTAGAAATCCAGGATTTTAAACTCGGCTGCGGTGATCGATTGCTACATTGTATATCGTTCAATTTTGACCCAGCCACTGGGCAGTTATTTGCAGGGCTAAATTCTGGGGCAACTATTTACTTGGTAGACCTTCAGTCTGATTTAACTACAATAATTAGAGATCAAAATATAACCCATGCAATTCTCCCTGCAGCCGTACTTGCTGCTGAGAGAGAGCAATTATTACCCTCTCTCAAGGTCATTGGCACGGGAGGAGAAACTTGCCCACTCAATGTTGCTAGGTACTGGTCTATAGGGCGTACATATTTCAACTTATATGGACCAACAGAGTGTACGATAACATCCCTGCGCGAATCTTATGTTGGTAGGGTTGACAGGGAGAGCATAGGGAGGCCAATAGCCAATTCCTATTGTTATATATTCGATGAGATCAAGCAGCCTGTTGCACCTGGCGCTATCGGAGAATTGTATATTGGTGGTGTGGGGCTGGCTAGAGGGTATTATAACAGACCGGATTTAGATTTTGATCGGTTTATACTTAACCCTAATAACGAGAGTGAGAGGCTTTATCGAACAGGAGACCTAGTTCGTGAACTTTCAGATGGTCGCCTGGAGTTTATCGGTCGAGCTGATGAACAAGTAAAGATACGTGGCTTTCGAATTGAACTTGGAGAAATTGAAGCCGCACTATTGGATCTAAATAGAATCAAATCCGTGGTAGTGTTAGTTCGGGATGATCTTCCAGGTCAGTTAGTTGCATATTTATGCCCCGTAGAGAATACAAATGATGAAGAATTAGTTACTTGGGTGCTGGAAGCGCTACAATCCAGGTTGCCGACGCATATGATACCTGCTGCTTTTTCTGTATTAGAGGAATTACCACTCACAGTTAACGGTAAGTTAGATAAAAGCGCTTTACCTAAACCTGCTTTACTAGGCTGCGTTAATTTCTTAGCTCCCGAAAATGAATTCCAGCGAATTCTTGCAGGTATTTGGGCCGACTTACTCGGGCTAGAATATGAGCGGATTAGCCTCAATGACAATTTTTTTGCCCTAGGCGGGCATTCACTATTAAGTGTACGCCTAGTTAACCTTATTGAAGATAAGCTTAATGTCCGTATAACTGTGCAGGATGTCTTTAGTGCAAGGACATTAAGGCAGCTCTCAGTGTTGGTTGCTACGTCCGGTGCCGGTTCGTCTGAGGTACGCTTGACTCCTCGAGATAGAAATATTGTTGAGCTACCACTTACATTTGCTCAGCAGCAGCTTTGGTTTTTAAATGAGTTATCTCCAGACTCGACTCAATATAACATGTTCCATGCCTTCAAGATCTCCGGCGATTTTGATGTGGTTGTTGCAAACAGAGCCATAAATAAGGTTATTAAAAGGCACGAAATCCTGAGAACGTGCTTTTATCAGAGGAAGCAAGGTCCGATACAAGTAGTACGAGAGGAATTTGATTTTTCTTTTCAAGTTACAAAACTAAATAGGCTTTCACCTGAAGAGCAAGATGCGGTAATTCTAGAAACTATTAAACTGGAATCTTCTTATAAATTTGATCTTCAGGAGGACTTACTGTTGCGAGGCTCTATATTGGAGTTTAGCAGCAGTTATAGAATTCTATTACTTACATTGCATCATATTGCCGCAGACGGGTGGTCAATGCGAGTTCTATTTGACGAGTTTTCGCATATATATACGTCATTAAAGGAAAATAGATCTTCAGAGTTAAAGGAGCTGGATGTTCAGTATGGGGATTACGCTATATGGCAACGTAGGTACATGGAAGGAGCTACTTTAGCTCAGAAGCTTAAATTTTGGGAAGAGAAGCTGGTCGATGCTCCACCGATACATAGTCTCCCTACAGATAGGATCCGGGTAAGCGGTGGTGAGAAAAGCACAGGCATTTTTTACAATGGAGTTAATTCTAAAATAACGACTTCATTAAAGCTTCTAGCGGAAAAGAATGAAGCAACATTGTTTATGTTATTGCAGGCTGGGCTTTCACTACATATTGGAAGATGTAGCAACGAATCTGACGTTGTAGTAGGTGCGCCATCGGTTAGTCGAAATAACCAGCTACTTGATTCTATGGTAGGGTTGTTTCTAAATACGCAGGTATTTAGAACACAGTTCTTAGATAATCCAAGTTTCAATGAACTAATAGCTCGTTGCCGTAACGAGCATCTTGAGGCGATTAGTTATGCAGATGTACCTCTTGAGCTTATCGTCGAACATTTAAGCCCTGATAGGAGCACGGAATTTACGCCGATATTTCAAATTCTCATCAATATGGATAATATTGGAGGAGAGACTGCCGGTATTCCTGGCTTGGAAATTGAAGCTTTGAAATCTGCCGGAGAGATAGAGCATAAGTATGATTTAACTTTATATATCAACGAAAATATTGAAAACAACAGTTTAAGTTTTAGGTGGGTCTATGATGCAAACTTATTTGATGAAGCTACGATAAAAACGATAGCGAATGAGTTTGAATTTCTTTTATCATACGTTGTGGGCAACCCAGAAGCGGCAGTATTTTCTATTCCATGGAAGAATGGCCATGGTTGGTCTGGGGCAGCGCTACCGAGAACTGATGAGAAGTTCGAAAGTATAATTGATGTATTCGAAGAAAATGCAGAGATTTACGCGAACAAACCGGCCATTATTATGGAAAATATGGCTATTTCATACGGCGATCTGAATCAAAAAGCTAATCAGTTAGCCAATTATCTTTTTAAGCAGTTTGATATTCGATCGACTCATAAGGTTGCTATCGCAACCTCAAGAAGTATTGATCGTGTTGTCTCGATTTGGGCAATTTTAAAGCTCGGAGCGGCCTATGTGCCTCTGACGTCTGAGCTACCTGCTAATCGTTTGTCCTATATTCTTGAGGATTGCAGAGCTAAGGTGATCCTTACTGATCTGGAATCAATTCAGTGGGTTCAAGATCTTGCACCTAATATTGAGTTGATTACTCTAGATCATCCGTCAACTGTCACGGAGTACTTGTCCTTTAGTTCTGATAAGCCTGTTTGTTCGGAGATAAGAAGGGGTACTGTCGCGCACCTTATCTATACTTCCGGCTCAACTGGGCGTCCGAAGGGAGTGTTGGGTACTCATGGAGCCACACAAAATCGTATTGCTTGGATGTTAAATGACTTCCCGTTTGGTGAAGAGGAAATAGCGTGTCATATTACTTCGATGGCGTTTGTAAGAGCTGTTTGGGAACTATTCGTACCTATGTGTGCCGGTGTCCCTTTAGTTCTCTTCAAGCGAGATACGATTAAAAATACTCCGGAATTTATCCTTCAACTACAAAGAACGAAAGTAAGCCGGATTGTCACTGCTCCCTCTTTATTGCGCGCAATGTGTAGGGCAAAAGAATCATTTTCCGCGGAGTTGACAAGCCTGAAATATTGGTTTGTTAGCGGCGAAGCTTTTTCTATAGATTTATCCAAACGATCAATTAGCCTTTTCAAAGGCGTTAAATTCTTCAACTTATATGGTTCGACTGAGGTATTGTCGGATGTCCTTTATTCCTCTGTAACTGGCGAGGAGTCTGGAATCTCTGTTCCTTTAGGTCGACCGATACAGGGCGTAAATTTTGATATTGTCGATCGTAGTGGAAACTCGGTTCCCGGTGGTATGGTTGGCGAGCTTTTAATTTCTGGGGCTAGTGTCAATAGTGGATATAATAACCAAATATCATTGACAAATTCTGTTTTCGGGGAGAGTTCTCAAGGTCGAACTTATCGGACAGGAGACCTAGTTCGCCTTCTCAGCAGTGGGCAGGTGATTTACGTAGGGCGCTCGGACCACCAAATAAAAATTCGCGGATATCGAATAGAGCTTGGTGATGTCGAGTCCACAATGAGTACTCTGTCTGATGTCAAGGACGCAGCAGTGAAAGTATGGGGTGGTGGGGATGATAAATATTTGGCAGGTTATGTTGTTCTGAGCTCTGATATTTCGGTCTCGGTTAATTTTGTTAAAGATGATATTCGCAGGAGACTCGGAGAACTGCTTCCTGGCTATATGGTACCTACGCGACTAGCCATACTCGATGTAATGCCGATCACACCTAACGGTAAAATAGACAGAAAAGCTCTTACGGAGCCAAATGATCTAGGAGAGGAATATTTAGCCCCGAAAACGGAAATAGAGAGATTTCTAGCTACTATTTGGTCTACCTTACTCAAAGTGGATGTTGAAAATATAGGGCAGAACGCAAATTTCTTTTCGCTAGGGGGACACTCATTGCTATCAGTTCAGCTAGTGGCAGAGGTGTCTGATAAGTTTAATGTTAAGTTATCTGTCCGTGAAGTATTTG
This sequence comes from Microbulbifer sp. ABH2_005, assembly GCF_056160005.1. NCBI lineage: Bacteria > Pseudomonadati > Pseudomonadota > Gammaproteobacteria > Cellvibrionales > Microbulbiferaceae > Microbulbifer > Microbulbifer sp. ABH2_005. The sequence continues at coordinate 1,323,704 of NZ_JBSWWI010000001.1, forward strand.
AGGCTCCTGAGTTACATTTATTGGCGAGTATAATAGAAAACTCAGAAAATAATTGTGTTGATTCAAAGATTGAGCCAGTCGATAGAGATGCGAAACATTTTGATCTCTCTCTTCCACAACAAAGATTGTGGTTTATTGATCAACTGGAAGGAGGTGGCAGTCAATATAATATACCTCTGGCGATAAAAATTTCCGGACAATTTAATATCAATTTTGCAGAGGTCGCGTTTGCAGCTCTAATTTCCAGGCATGAAATATTAAGAGTTAATTATATTGATGATGGTGATGGAGCTAAACAGGTAATTTCTGAATATAGTCCCTTTTTTCTCAAGTATATAAATTTGGGGAATGAATCAAGGTGGAAGATTGAGGAGAAAATAGACGCTACAATTAAGAGTGAAATATCCAGGGTTTTTGATTTGACAGCTGACTTGATGCTGAGGGCAACTTTTATTAAGTCACCGATGGATTATGGAGTGCTAATCATCAATGTTCATCATATTGCTGCTGATGGACGATCTATGAGGATACTCGCCCAAGAATTTCTTGATATATATCAGGCCCTAGGTAGGGGAGAGGCCCCTAGAAAGGTGGATCTCCCACTTCAATATATAGATTATGCTGTTTGGCAAAAACAGATGTTGCTTGGCGATAAGCTTTCAGATTTGAGAAATTTTTGGAAGACCCAATTGCTTGGGATACCTCAAGTGCATAATTTGTCACTGGATTTTGTTCGTCCTATTACGCAAAGGTATTCCGGCAAGACTATACATAGACTCCTAGATAACAAGTTATTGGCTAATTTGAAGGGCGCTGCGGAGAAATACAATATAACGCTCTTTATGTTGCTTCACGGTTCATTCGCCTATTTACTGTCAAGATTAAGTAATGATCACGATATAGTACTGGGAACTCCTGTTGCAAATAGATCGCAAAAGGAGATTGAGTCGGTTGTAGGATTCTTTGTGAATACTTTGGTTTTACGATTGGATTGTGATGGTAGTCAATCGTTACATGAGTATTTTTCCCAAGTAAAAAAAGTTAATCTGGATGCTCTTTCTCATCAAGAGCTTACTTTTGAACAGTTGGTAGACCTACTGAAACCTGAACGTAGCACCGCTTACTCACCACTTTTCCAGATTATGCTTTCAATGGATACTAATAGTCCAGTTGAGGCTGAGCTGGAGGATATTAGTGTTGAGTTTTATGAATTTGATCGTTCAGTAGCAAAATATGACCTAACGTTAAATGTTTCAGAATTGCGAGATGGGCTTCAATTAAGCTTTGAATACAATACAGACTTATTTGTTGAGTCTCGAATTCAAAGAATGGCTGAGCAACTGGAACAATTGTTACAGAATATCTCAAGCTGTGCTGAAGGAAAATTAGGAGAGCTGTCCTGCATTTCTTCTAGTGATTTAAATAGAATCAACGAGGAGAGTGTTGGGCCTGGTGTGAGTGAGCGCGATCATGCAATTTTAGATCTATTTACGCTGCAATCTTCACGTTTCCCGAGGCAGCATGCGGTAACTTTTTCGGAGGAGAGCTTAGATTATGGTGAGTTATATCGGCGCTCAAATAGATTGGCAGATGATTTGATCAGGTCCGGTATTTCTGAAGGATCCTTTGTAGCAATTTGCATGAATCAATCGATTGAGATGATTGTTGCTGTACTGGCTGTTCTCAGGTCCGGAGCTGCGTACGTACCCCTTGACCCGAATTATCCGCTCGAGCGTTTAGAGTTTATGCTCAAAGATTCTAGAGCAGGGGCTATACTCACTCAGAGTCATTTAGTGGGTAGGTTTGATTTTGATGTTGATAATCAGTTTGTCTTAGATCTATATGACTGGGTAGGTGAAGGGCAAGCTGACTTTATAGCTCCAAAACGTAGCCGTAAGAGTCCTGTGTACGCAATCTATACTTCTGGCACCACAGGAATACCAAAAGGTGTCGTCGTTAATTATGGTGCTTTGAGCGACCATATACTCGCTGTAACTAAAGTTCTATCTATATCAGATAAGGATAGAGTGTTACAGTTTGCGTCATTTAGTTTTGATACCTTTGGGGAGCAAGTGTTTGCTGCTTTAACAGTTGGTGCGAGAGTATACTTGCGGGAAAAGGACTTATGGAGTGGTATTGAGTTTTCAAAATTTGTAGATGCAAATAAAATCACGATTACGGATCTATCGCCTAACTACCTTTCCCAATTATTATCAGATGACACGGTCAATTCTAGATTTTGGAATAAATCAACCCTAAGCAGAGTCGTTGTTGGAGGTGAGGCTCCTACAATTGGTCTGGTAAGGCGTTGGCGAGAGCTAAATATTGACAAAACATGTAAGCTGTATAATGCCTATGGGCCAACAGAAGCTGTAATAACAACTACTATTGCGGATATTACAGAAGCACAATTATACCTTCCTCTTGGAAGTGCTGTAGGGAATAGGAAGCTATATGTACTGGACGAGCATAAAAATCTTCTTCCATGGGGGGCTGTAGGAGAATTATATATCGGAGGTGGAATACTGGCAGAGCGTTATTTAAATAACGACGGAATAACATCGGATTGTTTTTCCAGTGATCCATTTTCTGACTTACCTAAAGCTCGGCTTTATAAAACTGGCGATTTAGTTCGTTACCTGGAAAATGGTGATTTAGTATTCCATGGACGTGCTGATGACCAAGTGAAATTGAGAGGATTTAGAATAGAGCTTGGAGAGATCGAGCAAAAGCTCTCTGAGCATCGCATTGTATCAGCATCTGTTATTGACGTGAGAGAATGCCCGGATGGTAGGAAACAGCTGATAGCTTGGGTGGAGTCAACTGGGTTTAAGGTTGAGGGAGATTTTTCAGTACCTGAATGTCTAAGGCGCTTCCTGAAGGAGCGCCTTCCGGATTATATGGTTCCTTCAATGATCATTGAAGTTGATGAGTTCAATGTTCTCCCTAATGGAAAAATTGATCGTAAAGCGCTGCGCATCCCAGAGGACTCTTTTAGTCTTGTTGATATAACTGAACCTAAAGACCTTATTGAAACTAATCTTCGAGCTATTTGGGCGCAAGTTCTTGGTGTTCCGATTTCAAGGGTTGATACGACGAAGAGTTTTTTTGAGATTGGTGGCGACTCAATTCTTTCTTTACAGTTGGTTTCCAGTGCCGCTAAGGAAGGTTACCAAATTAGTGTCAAGCAAATATTTGAGTATCAAACTATTTCGGCACTTGCACCGAATGTTAAAAATTTAAATAAAATTGAGGTCTCTCAGGAACCCGTCTCGGGAACACTTAACTTGATCCCTATACAGAGTGAATTTTTTCAAGATGATACGGATCTGCATCACTATAATCAGTCAATAGTTTTGAAGACCCCGCCCGGTTTTAACGTCGAAAAGTTGAAGTCTATTTTGAGAGTTGTCTTTAGTAAGCATGACTCCTTCAGGCTAACTTTTGAATACAGAGATACAAGCTGGATAGGTAAGTATCAATTCGAAATTGAAGATCTGGTATCTACTAGTGTCGAAAGTTATTTTTTTGAAGATGATTCATTTTCGGGTTTTTCAGATATTGCGGAACAGGCGCAGAGAAGCTTATCGATTTTAGATGGTCCGTTGATAAAAGCTATTTTTATTGAGAATCTAAGTGGTGAGGGTCGATTATTATTGATTGTTCATCATCTAATAATTGATGGTGTTTCTTGGAGGATCCTATTGCAGGATATTGAGCAGCTTTGGACTCAGTTAGTAAATAAACAGCCGCTTTCCGCGGGATTCAAGACTAGTTCTTTTAAAGATTGGGCTCTTTACTTACTGCAAATTTCTCGCTCTCCAAATTTCATTGATGAAATTGAATACTGGTCTAATCTCGATATGCTTGATGTTGATTCGCATGATGACATTATGACTCTTTCAGAATTTTCTAATGTAGGTTTTGAGTTGTCAATAAGCGAGTCTCAGGATATTTTGCTGAAGGCTGGTGAAGTCTACTCATCTCAAATCAATGAACTATTGTTAACCGTATTATCAATTTCGATTAAACAATGGAATGGTGAAGATACCGTTCGCTTTGATGTTGAGAGTCACGGTAGAGATGGCTTGGATTCAGGTCTCGATTTAAGTCAAACCATTGGTTGGTTTACATCTATTTACCCTATAGCGCTGGAAGTGGCAAGTGATAACCTACTCAAGCAGCTTCAGGCTGTTAAGGTTCAACTTAATGAAGTTCCTTCACAGGGTATAGGTTATGGTATTTACAGGTATATGCTGGGGCACTCACTTATAGAAACCTATTCAAAACCGGAAATCTTATTTAATTATCTGGGCCAGTTTGACCAATCTACCAAGCAGAATAATCATTTTTCTGTCGCTAGGGAGTCAACTGGTTCAAACGTTAGCCCAAGAAGGCGGCCTTCCCATCGGATCACTTTGACTTTGATTGCAACAGGAGGAAAGTTACGTTGTAACCTCCAGTACAGCTCTTCTCAATATACGGAGAGTGAGGCTCAGAAGTTGGTCGATTTGTACAGGAATGGTTTGAGGGCTCTTGCTTCAAGCGTTACCTCTGTTGGTCCAGGTCCTAATGTTAATCCTGCTAGTAAATTATCAGAGTTGATAGTTTCTAACTTGGCTGATTCATGTCTTATTAAATTAAAGCACGGAGCTAGTAATAGTCAGATCTTCTGCTTTCATCCTTTGGGAGGAAATGTGGGTTGCTATACGAGGTTGGCAAATAGTATGAATTTTGCTGGCACTGTCTATGGCGTTCAGTCTCCTGCACTTACGGAAGAATATCGTTTTAGTTCATTGGAGGAATTGGCGAGATTTTATATGCGGGCTCTAATTAACCAACATTCTGGGGGGGGCTTCCACTTAGTAGGATGGTCGCTGGGTGGGTCCCTTGCTTACGAGGTTGCCGTTCAATTAAAGAATGCGGGGTACAAAGTTGGTTATGTTGGTTTATTTGATGAAAGGCCAATTGAAAATCTAAATAAATCTGTATTTTCCTGGTTTGATCGAATTAAAGGTTTGTTTGAAGATCAATTTGACTGGGAAAAAATTTCTACTCTTGATGTTGATCAGGGTGTGGATAGGTTGGTTAATGATGCTTTTTCTACTGGTTTCGTTCCTCAGGAGCTGGATAGGTCTATAGTGTATCGATATTTTAATTATCTTGTTGATATAGGGTTTGCCCTATCGGTATATCGTCCAGCTGTTGCAGGAATAGATTTAGAGTTGTACCGAGTTCCAGGTAGCGACGCTGAGCTGAGTGATTATGGGTGGAGCCATTATGCGAAAGGGGAAATTATTCAAATAGAGGTTGAGGGCGATCATACAAACCTTGTCAGAGACCCTTATGTTCGGGGTTTATCTGAGGTATTTGATCGGCGGTTGAGTGAAAAGCTCTAAATCGCCCCCCTCCTCTTTGTATGGCAAGTTTCACTTGTTTCTATACAGGGAGTACTGGCTGTTAGTAAATACTGCATCACTTTGATGGTGTGAAGTAAATAGTAGGCCGGCAGTCGATCGCTGGCCTGCTGCCTTTTAAGGATATATAGTGATTTCGAAAATTGTTTCAGAATATAAATGGAAGCTATTTTTTGCGGCGATATTGAGCGCGTTAAGTGCAGGCGTAAGTCTATGGCTGATCTCTATGATCAATGCCTCTCTAGCAGGGGCAGGAATGGATGATTTTGTCCTCACGTTTCTTGTGGCCATCGTTCTGTTGTTCACTCTAGGTTTTTTTTCGCAATGGCTACTTGCAAGACTAGGAACATCTTTGGTCTTTCGTATACGCTCTTTGTTGGTTGAAAGTGTATTGGGCACGAGCTACGAACAGCTGGAGAAGATAGGGGGCCACAGAATTCATGCTACTATCACCACCGATGTAAATAGCCTCTCTGAGGCGTTGGCAATTATACCGGTATTTGTTGTAAACCTCACAACAATATTGCTGTGCTTCAGCTATTTGGCGTACTTGTCTCCGATCATGTTCACCGTTCTTTTTTTATCCTTGGGTAGTGGTGTCTCGTTGACGGCATATATTATGTATCGGGGCGCTAGGATTTTCACTGCTTTAAGGGATAGTGAGGATGGTATGTTTAGCATGTTTAAAGGTATGGTCGATGGAAGTAAGGAGTTAAGCTTAAATGAGGCTAGGAGAAGTTTCTTTCTAAAACAATTAGCACGACCTAGATTGGAAGAGGTAAAAACGCTCGAGTCCAGCGCACTGACATATTGGGTTTTGACTCAAAGTTGGGCATCAACTATCCTGTTTTTTTGCTTGGGGCTGCTTGTATATTTTGCTTTTGCGGTGTATGAAATTGAGATTGTGGTTTTAACGGGTTTTGTTTTATTTACTACTTATATGGTGGGGCCTCTAAATTTTGTAATGCGTTCTTTCCAATTTCTTTTCAAGGGGCGAGTTGCTTATAAAAAAGTTCAATCGCTAAGTTTGGTGGAAAACCAACTTGTGGATAGAGTGACCGAGAAGAACGATGTTAACGGATGGGGTAAGATATCTGTTAGAGGTTTAAGGTATAGTTATGAGGAATCGGGTGATCTAAGCTTTTCAATTGGCCCGGTAGATTTCGAGGCCTCTGAGGGGGAGGTAGTTTTTATTCGGGGTGGAAATGGAAGTGGTAAATCAACTTTTGCGAAAGCACTAGTCGGCTTATATTCTCATTGTTCAGGCAGTATCCATCTCGGCGATGTTGAGATTTCAGAAAAAAACATTCAGTGGTATAGAAATCATTTTTCTACTATTTTTTCTGACTTTTATTTGTTTGAGCACATTCTTAATTCTAAGGGAGAATTGGTTTCAAAGGTGGATGTCTGGCCTCATGTCGAGCGCTTGGGGATGGCAGACAAAGTAGATATTGTTGATGGAAAGCTATCGACAATTGATTTATCGCAAGGTCAGCGAAAAAGGCTGGCCATGCTACTAGCTTGTGCTGAAGATGCCCCTATTTACCTCTTTGATGAATGGGCGGCTGATCAGGATCCAATTTTTAGGAACTATTTCTATCGGGAATTACTTCCAGCATTTAAAGCAGATGGTAAAACCGTGATAGTTATTTCTCATGACGATAAGTACTTTGATGTGGCGGATAGGATGTACAATTTTGAGCTCGGTAAGGCGTATCAGGAGGAGTCGGTCATTCAAGAATTGGAGTTGTCTTCACAATGAACTATGCGGGAAGAATGCATACGAGCTCAATTGAAAATGTAGACGAATGGTTTCAACGGGATGAAATTACCTGTGCAAGCTCGGCGCCAATTAGATTGTGCTGTTTCCCTTACGCGGGGGGGAGTGCGCAAGTGTTTCAAGGCTGGCAAAGTGAGTTAGGCCTAGATGTTGAGGTGCTCGGCGTCGAATTACCTGGGCGTGGCCGGCGGTTCGGCCAGCCTTTGCTTCACTCGCTAGATGAATTGTCAAATTCTATTGCCAAAGTCATTTCCAGGCTTAACACAAAGCCTACAGCTTTTTTTGGGCATAGTAATGGTGCACTTATTGCTTTTGAGGTCGCCAGAAAGTTGTCCCTACTAGGTCTTGATGAGCCAAAGCTTCTAATCTTGTCAGCCAAGAAGGCTCCTCACTTGATTCAGGAAAAGAAGCTTCACACTCTGCCAGATGAGGCTTTGTTGGCCGAGCTTAGGAAATATAACGGTACACCAGAGGAAGTTTTGGCAAGCCCTCCATTGATGGAGGTTTTTCTCCCAATTCTTCGTGCCGATTTTTCGCTAAGTGAAACTTATTCTTGCAGTGTGGACTGGAAGTACAAGGGCGCAGTAGCGCTTTTTGGAGGTGCTTCAGATCAAACCGTGTTGGAGCCGGAGCTTCTCGCTTGGAGGCAGTGCATGGAGGGGGAGGTCTCTCTGGAAATGTTTAATGATGGCCACTTTTTTATTAATACTCTACGATCAGAGGTTGTACGCGCGGTTGCTCGGGAGTTGAGTGAAATTACATTAGCGGCTTAAGGTGGTTGCAGGCTGGTTTTGTGCGCAAGCATTAACGGGCCCTTAGGTGAGGGCCTTAGCTGTTGCTAAGGTCTCATATATTGCCATATACAAAAAAGCCCCGCTCTTGTGAGCAGGGCTTTTTTGTATATGGCGGACCGGACGGGACTCGAACCCGCGACCTCCGGCGTGACAGGCCGGCATTCTAACCAACTGAACTACCGGTCCGCATTCCTGCTTCTCTTTGTTGCTCTTGCCGGGCAAGAGTAAGAGAAGTGGTGGGTGGTACAGGGGTCGAACCTGTGACCTACGGCTTGTAAGGCCGTCGCTCTCCCAACTGAGCTAACCACCCCTCGTCAGGAGCTGCGTATCTTAATGAAATTCCCCGCGGCGTCAACGCCTTTTTTGAATTTTTTTTTGTCTTTCAATGAGTTAAGGCATTTAACCGTGAGATGGTGGGCGTGTCCGGCAGGTGGCGACACTGTTATAATCGCGTAAATTTCCAGGTATGAGCGTGAGACAAACCGTGAAACAGAAAAGCTGGCTGGGGCAATTTCTACTTGCGTTTGGTGTGCTGTGCCTTTCGCTTGTGGCGCAGGCGGTGGTGGAGACGGAGAAGTTGTCCTCTCCAGAATTGGAGGCACGCTACCGGGTGCTGATCGAAGAAATGCGTTGTCCAAAATGCCAGAACCAAAATCTGGCCGACTCGGATGCGTCGATTTCTGCCGATTTGCGCCGGGAAATTCGCCGGCTACTGGAAGAAGGGTTCACGGATAAAGAAATTGTTGACTATATGGTGGCCCGTTATGGGGACTTTGTTCTCTATAGGCCTCCGGTGCAGCGCAATACCCTGGCGCTTTGGTTGGCTCCCGGCATCTTTGCCCTGGTGGGCCTGCTGGCTTTGATTGTGATTGTGGTGCGTTCTCGCAGTGGTACCGGTGCCAGTCAAGAGGATGGCTCTGGTGAGTTGACCGCTGAAGAGAGGCACCGTTTGAAGAAACTGCTGGGTGATGACCTGGAAGATTTGACTGACCCTGGGAAGAAGAGCAAATGACTGATATTTGGTTTGGTTTGGCGATCCTGCTATTACTGTTAGCTTTTGTCTTCCTTTTGCCTGGGCTTCGTGGGGCTGGAGCTCGACGCTCGGGTGGCGACAAGCGTGAAGCCCTGGCGCAGTTGTACCGAGAGCGTACACGAGAGCTTCGCGCAGCCGTAGAAAGTGGCGCTATGGATGAGCAGCAATTTACCCAGCTAGAAGCGGAGATGGCCCGGGAGCTGTTGAGCGCCAAAGAGGGTGCTGATGCAGTTACCCCCTCACGGCGCGGTTCCGGATTGCTGATTGGTTTGGCGGTTCTGGTGCCTGTGGTTGCAGTGGGGGCCTATGTCCTGTCTGAACGCCCGCAGGAAGTAGCCCTGTACCGTGAGATGTTGGCCAGTCAGCAGGGGCAAACCGACCCCTCGGCAGAAGAGCGAATTACCAATCAGTTGAAGCAGCGGGCCGAGACACATCCAGAGGATTTGAGCAGTCGCTTCGTCTTGGCTCAGAGGCTTCTGGTTAGTGGTGATATCGACGGTGCGGTGAGTGCCTATCGCTATGTGCTGTCGCGGGAACCCGAAGCGGTTATGGTCAAGGCTGAGTTGGCGCAAGCGTTGTTTTTTGCTGGCGGCTCTAAGATAACCGATGAAATCCGCACTCTGGTTGGTCAAGTGTTGCAGGCTCAGCCGAGTAATGGTACGGCGCTGGGGTTGGCGGGAATTGCCGCTTATGAGGATAAGGATTACCGCAAGGCGCGGGATCACTGGCAGGGTGCGCTGGCACAGTTGGCGCCTGGGTCTGCCGCGGCAGAGGCGCTGGCGGCGGGTGTGGCCCGCGCAGAAAAGGCCCTGGCTGAAGATGGTAAAGATGGTGCGGTCGAGATTGTTCAGGCCGCTGTAGAGGAAGATTCTGCAGTTGAGGGCAAGGCCGCAGCGGAAATCCGTGTGCAGGTGAGCTTAAGTGATCAAGTCAATGCAGATCCATCGACCCCGGTGTTTATTTACGCCCGCAGCACTGATAGTCCCATGCCCCTGGCGATTGTGCGCCTGACCGCGGGGCAGCTGCCTGCCGAAGTGGTGTTGGATGAATCCCGGGCAATGATGCCGGGGCGCTCCATCTCCACCGTGGATACGGTGCAACTGGTCGCGCGCCTGGCTTTACGTGGCGATGCGCGTCCTGCAGCGGGCGACTGGCAGGGCTCAATTAAGACCCTGCCGAAATCCGATTGGGGTGAGTCACAGTCCATCGTGATCGACCGAGAGCTGTAAATTTATTCGGTATTCAAGCATTCCGTCGGCAGGCCGCGATGCTCTTTTGAGTGTCGCGGCCTGAGAACTATTTGACGCCCGAGCGGTCACAGCCGCGCCGGCAGTTAATAAGATTTTATCCTGCCGTTTCTGCTGATTTTGTATTGCTTGAAATGTTGGCGTTGGGTACCAGTTAAAGTCGATGCGCGATCATGACTTGACCACTGGCCATTCAGGCCGATAATCCGCGTGAAAAGATACTGTGAAAAGCCGCGCTGAAAGCCCCGGTGGCGCCATGTACAATTGAGTGTTTGGTGATCGGGCCGGCAAAGATAAAAATACCGAGTTTAAGAATACATGCGTCTGAAGTGCATCAAGCTTGCGGGTTTCAAATCCTTTGTTGACCCCACCACTGTTTATTTCCCAACAAACCTCAACTCGGTGGTTGGCCCTAACGGCTGCGGCAAGTCGAATACGATCGATGCTGTGCGTTGGGTAATGGGGGAATCGTCCGCGAAAAACCTGCGCGGCGATTCTATGACAGACGTTATCTTCAATGGCTCTAGTGGCCGCAAGCCTGTTGGCCAAGCCTCTATTGAACTGGTATTCGATAACTCCGCTGGCAAATTGACCGGCGCCTACGCCGCTTTCTCCGAAGTCTCTGTAAAGCGCAAAGTTACCCGAGAAGGGCAGAATAACTACTACCTGAACGGGGAGAAGTGCCGCCGCCGCGATGTAACCGATCTGTTCCTGGGGACCGGTCTCGGTCCGCGCAGCTACGCGATTATCGAGCAGGGCATGATTTCCAAGTTGATCGAGGCCAAGCCTGAGGAGCTCAGGGTTTATATCGAAGAGGCCGCCGGCATTTCCAAATACAAGGAGCGTCGCCGCGATACGGAAAACCGCATGCGCCGTACCTCGGAAAACCTGGAGCGCCTCACCGATATCCGCGATGAACTGGATCGGCAATTGTCGCGCTTGGAGCGCCAATCCGCCGCGGCAGAAAAATACAGCCGCTTTAAAGAGGAAGAGCGCAGTCACAAGGCAAATTTACAGGCCCTGAAATACCGCGAACTCAATGAACAGGCCGTGGCCAAACAGCAACAAATTGGCGAACTGGAACTCACCGTTGAGGAGTTGGTAACCCGGCAGGTGAACTGCGATACCGGCATCGAGCAAAAGCGCGTTGGCTATCACGAGTTATCCGATGGTTTTAATGAGGTACAGGGGCGCTTCTATGCTGTGGGCGCGGACATTGCCCGCCTGGAACAGAGTATTGCCCATGCCCGCGAGCGCTCCACGCGCCTGCACTCTGATTTAGCCCAGACCGAGCAGGAATTCCGCGAAGCAGAGACCAACTTGGAAGTGGATCGCGAGAAGGCAGCCCAGTTCGAAGAAGAGCTGGAAGTGATCGTTCCAGATCTGGAGATGGTGCTCGCCGCGGAGGAGGATTCCGCCACCGGCCTGCTCGAAGCCGAAGAGCAGATGCGCAACTGGCAAAATGAGTGGGACCAGTTTAATCAGGGGGCTTCCGGCTCTCGCCAGAAAGCCGAGGTGCAGCAGTCCCGCATCCAGCATCTGGAGACATCCGGACAGCGACTGCTGGAGCGTATTAACAAGCTCATAGCAGAACAGGCTGGCCTACAAGTTTCCGAGGATGACGAGGAAACCCTGCAGTTGAATGAGCAGCTCGCCGAGCTGGAGATGCAGGTACAGGAGCGTCGCGAGGAAACTGCCGAGCGCACAGAATCCCTGCAGGAACTGCGCAATCGCGAGCGGGAGCTGGCGACCGAATTGGACCAGCTGCGCCTGCAGTTGCAAACCAGCCGGGGCCGTCAGGCTTCCCTTGAGGCGCTGCAACAGGCTGCGCTGGGGCAGGGCAAGGCGGTGGAAAATTGGTTGCAGCAGCAATCCCTGAGTGATCGCCCGCGTCTAGCCGACCAAATCCAGGCGCAAGCAGGCTGGGAAACTGCGGTGGAAACCGTACTCGGCCAGCAGTTACAGGCGGTCTGTGTTGAGCAGTTGGAAAGTCTGACCGAGGGCCTGGAGCAACTGCAAAGTGGTCAGGCCGTCTTTATCGATGGCACTGCGGTGGGGGCAGCAGCCGCTGGGCAGCTACCCACTTTGGCGAGCGTTGTACAGGGGCCGTCGTCTCTCACCGGTTTGCTGGCCGGAATCTATACCGCGGACACTCTTAATGAAGCGCTGACACAGCGCGCTGGCCTGCAACCCCATGAATCCATAGTGACTCGCGATGGGCTTTGGCTTGGTCCGAACTGGTTGCGAGTGAGCCGTGCCAGTGATGCTGAGACCGGGGTGCTCGCCCGCAAGCAGGATCTGGAAGCGCTGTCCGCAGAGATATCTCTGTGCGAAGAGCAGATTGAACAGTGCAGTGAGCAGCGTGAATCTTTGCGCGAGCAAGTTACCGGCGTTGAGCGGGCGATTGAACAGGCCCGCAACGATTCCGAGCAGCTCGGGCGTCGTGAGGCCGAATTGCGCAGTCAGCTCTCCGCCCGCCGCGCCCGCGCGGAACAGATGAGCGAGCGTCGCCATCGTATCGAGCAGGAAATCGCCGAGGTGCGCGAGCAGCAGGAGATTGAGGGCGAGTCACTTTCCGAGGCGCGCCTGATGTTGCAGGAAGCCGTGGAGGCCATGAGCGATGACACCGATCGTCGTGAAATGCTTATGGAGCGCCGCGAGGCCCTGCGCGAAGCTCTGGATGCCGCCAGGCAGCGTGCCCGCGAAGACAAGGATCGCGCTCACGAGCTGGCGATGCGCGAGCAATCGGTACGCACCCAGATGGTTTCTCTGGAGCGCACATTGCAGGTGATGAGCGAGCAATTGGAGCGCTTGCGCAGCCGCCGCGCCCAGCTGCAGGAACAGATGGCTGAAACCCAAGACCCCTCCCAGGATTTCCAGATGGAGCTGGAGGAGAAGCTGGGTGAGCGTATCGAGGTGGAAGCTGAGCTGGCAGAAGCGCGTAAAAAGCTCGAAGAGGTGGAGACCGGCCTGCGTGAGCAGGAGCAGGAGCGGCATAAAGTTGAGGCGGCTTTACAGGGCGTGCGCGCCCAGTTGGAGCAGGAGCGCCTCTCCGCACAAACTCTCGAAGTACAGCGCAATGGCCTGGTAGAACAGCTGCGTGAAGACGAACAGGATTTGGATCAGCTGCTCGAGCTACTGCCTGGGGATTTGACGATTGCCCAGGTGCAGGAAGATCTGGAGTTGGTGGCCGCGCGTATCTCACGCCTGGGCCCGATCAACCTCGCTGCTATTGATGAATACAAACAGGAGTCTGAGCGTAAACATTATCTGGATCGCCAGTATGGTGACCTGATGGATGCGCTGGAGACTCTGGAAAATGCAATTAAGAAAATCGACAAAGAGACGAGAAGCCGCTTTAAGGAGACCTTCGATCAGGTCAATGCGGGTTTGCAGGAACTCTTCCCGAAAGTTTTCGGAGGCGGTAACGCTTATCTGGAGCTGACCGGCGAGGACCTGCTCGATACCGGGATCGCGATCATGGCGCGCCCACCGGGCAAGCGCAACAGTACGATTCACCTGCTCTCCGGTGGGGAGAAGGCGTTGACGGCAATCGCCCTGGTATTCTCTATTTTCCGCTTGAATCCAGCACCTTTCTGTATGTTGGACGAAGTGGACGCTCCTCTCGATGACGCTAACGTAGGTCGCTACGCACGAATGGTTAAAGAAATGTCAGAACACGTTCAGTTCATCTATATTACCCACAACAAGATTGCGATGGAGATGGCAGATCAGCTGTTGGGTGTGACCATGCATGAGCCGGGTGTATCTCGCCTGGTGTCGGTGAATGTGGAAGAAGCTGCTGAGCTGGCTTCTGCATAAGGCGTAAAAGGAGGGGCGTTTAAATGGATAACTGGCTGGTTACGATCCTCGTTATTGTGCTGCTTGTCGTGGTGCTGGATGGTGTACGCCGCGCAATTTTGCGACAAAAAGCCGCGGTGAAGGTATCGCGCAATATGTCCAAAGCGATGCAATCCGAAGTGGGGGGCCATGTGGACCCACTTGTGCAGGAGCAGGCTCGCCCACCGGAAGTGGGTGAGTTTTCCGATGAATCCCAGGAAGAGACAAAGCCGCGACCGGCAACCAGTGAGTTGCCCGGCCAGGTGCGTGTCGTGCAGAGACGCGCTATGGAAGATGCTCTGCATGTGAACCGCCAGGTGCAGGAGAGTTTTATTTCCTCACGTAAACCTCTGGCTGGCAGTACGCCGCAACGCAGTGCCCATGAGCAAGGGGTGCTGGATCTGGAGGAGCAGGTTCCCACGTTGATGGATTCTGTGGGCGAGGAGCAGCGCTTTGAGCCGGCGCTGGATGAGTCCGAGAGCTTCAGTGCGCTCACCGAAGAGCGCGTAGAGCCCACGTCCCAAAGGGCAGAGCCACAATCCCGCGAAACCGATACGCGTGTGTCGGCCAGCAAAGACGCCTCTGTAGAGAAAAGCTCGGCCCGCGATGAGGTGTTGGTGATTAATGTGATGGCCCCTGAGGGGGATTACTTTGAGGGTAACGATCTTCTGCGGGTAATGGTGGCCTCGGGTATGCGTTTTGGTGAGATGAATATCTTCCATTACCACGAGGATGGCGGTGCCGATGGCGCTGTGATTTTTAGCCTGGCCAATATTGTTGTACCGGGCGTTTTTGACCTGGCGCAAATGGAAGAGTTTGCCACTCCGGGAGTCAGTATGTTCCTAGCACTACCGGTTGAAGGCGAGGCGATAAAGGCTTTCAACCAGATGCTTTCGACCGCCCATAAAATTGCCGAACTACTCGGTGGTGAGCTGAAGGATGAAAATCGTAGTGTTTTCACTGCCCAGACCGCTGAGCACTATCGCCAGCGCGTAGTGGAATACCAGCGCCGTCGCGCCCTGAATAAGGCGCAGGGCTGATAGTCTGCAGCGCTATTAGTTCGCATAGTTTTTATTCGTATAGTTTTTACAATTCTTACTTTGTAACAGCGCGGCCCCAGCTCGCGGAAAAGCCCTCGGGCTCAACCGCGGCCTGGGGCCGTTGTTGCATTGGAATTCCATTTTTCTGATTTATTTTCACTCGAATAGTCGATGACCAATCAAACCATTCCCCAGTCGATGCGCGAGCGGGTGCAGGCCCTGCACGAGCTGCTCCTCAAGGCCAACTATCAATATTATGTGTTGGATAACCCCGAATTGCCCGATGCGGAGTACGACCGCCGCCTGAGAGAGCTGCAGGATATAGAGCGGCAATACCCGGAGTTACTGAGCCCGGACTCACCTACCCAGCGGGTCGGCGCAGAGCCACTGTCTTCTTTTACTGAGGTACGCCACGAAGTGCCCATGCTTTCTCTGGACAATGCCTTTAGTGATGAGGAGTTGCTGGAGTTTGATCGCCGGGTGAGAGACCGCCTGAATAGCAAGGGCGCAATCGAATATGCCTGTGAACCCAAGCTGGATGGTATCGCTATCAGTCTGCTCTACCGCGATGGCATTTTAGAGCGTGCGGCGACCCGTGGTGATGGCACCACCGGTGAAGATATTACCCAGAATGTGCGCACCGTGGGCTCGGTGCCGCTGCGTTTGCGTGTAGGGGAGGGGATCGCAAACTACCCGGCTGTGCTGGAAGTGCGTGGTGAAATCTATATGCCCAAGGCCGGCTTCGCCGAGTTAAACCGCAAGGCTGCGGCCGCAGGGGAGAAGCTGTTCGTCAACCCCCGCAACGCGGCGGCGGGTAGTCTTAGGCAGCTCGATTCCCGCATTACCGCGCAGCGCCCGCTTGAGCTTTGTGTCTATGGCACTGGGCTAGTCGAGGGGGCCTCTCTGCCGGAAGAACATCTGGCAACGCTCGAGCTGCTGGGGCAGTGGGGGTTTAGGGTGAATAGCGAAATGCGTGTGGCAGCGGATATCCAGGCCTGCATCGAATACCACCGCGAACTCGGTGAGAAGCGCGAGGGCTTGCCCTACGATATCGATGGCATTGTGTTTAAGGTGAATAGCATTCCCCTGCAGCGCCGCTTGGGCTTTGTCGCCAGGGCGCCGCGCTGGGCCATGGCCTACAAATTTCCCGCACAGGAAGAAATGACCGAGCTTCTGGATGTGGAGTTTCAGGTGGGGCGCACCGGTGCCGTGACCCCGGTGGCCCGTCTCAAACCGGTGTTTGTCGGCGGGGTGACTGTCTCCAATGCCACTTTGCACAATCGCGATGAAATCCAGCGCCTCGGAGTGATGATCGGCGATACCGTGGTGATTCGCCGCGCTGGGGATGTGATTCCACAGGTGGTTTCGGTTGTGGAGAGCAAGCGTCCGAAAGATGCCCGTGTCATCGAGTTTCCAACGCACTGCCCGGTGTGTGATTCGCCCGTGGAGTCCACTCCCGGAGAGGCGGTTGCACGTTGTAGCGGTGGTTTGATTTGCAGCGCCCAGCGCAAGCAGGCGATCAAACACTTCGCTTCGCGCAAGGCGATGGATATCGATGGCCTGGGGGACAAATTGGTGGAGCAGTTGGTGGATGAGGGGCTGCTGCACTCGGTTTCCGGCCTCTATCACCTGGATCTTGAACAGGTTGCCGGGCTCGAGCGCATGGGACAAAAGTCCGCACAAAACCTACTTGATGCCCAGGAGCGCAGCAAAGATACCACCCTGCCTAAATTCCTTTACGCCCTGGGTATTCGCGAAGTAGGAGAGGCGACTGCGCGTAACCTGGCACGTCACTTCGGCTCCCTTGAATCGTTAATGGCGGCCAGTGAAGAGGCGCTGCAAGAAGTGGAAGATGTGGGGCCTGTTGTTGCTCATTTTGTTGCCGAGTTCTTCCAGCAATCCCACGCTCAGGAGGAGATAGAAGCCTTGCGCCAAGCCGGTGTGCATTGGGCGGTGGAAGAAACAGGTGTTGATGAACAACCCCTGGCGGGCCAGACCTGGGTGCTGACCGGAAAGCTGGAAACCCTTTCCCGCAGCGAGGCCAAAGACTACCTGCAGCGTCTCGGTGCCAAGGTGGCCGGTAGCGTCTCTGCAAAAACCCATCATGTCGTCGCGGGCCCCGGTGCCGGTTCAAAATTGAATAAAGCGCGGGAGTTG
The DNA here is from genome assembly GCF_056160005.1 of Microbulbifer sp. ABH2_005. Taxonomy (NCBI): domain Bacteria; kingdom Pseudomonadati; phylum Pseudomonadota; class Gammaproteobacteria; order Cellvibrionales; family Microbulbiferaceae; genus Microbulbifer; species Microbulbifer sp. ABH2_005. The sequence continues at coordinate 1,341,012 of NZ_JBSWWI010000001.1, forward strand.
GATATTCCGGTGATGGATGAAGAGGGGCTGATGGAAATGTTGCGTCAGCGGGGCTTTGAAATTTAACGTTAGGTACGCGGGCACTGTGAAGCAGTGCTCGCACTTTCCGTTAAACCGCACAAACCCTGAATAAATAAATCGGCGAAGCTTAGGGCAACGCTAATGAACGTCTGTGGAGTTATGGCTTTCTGGTCGCTTCGCCGTTAAAGTGCATCTTCTAGATCTTTTTTGCCCTGGGTACCTGATGTCCGGCGGCGCTGTGGTAAGGAATGGAATTAATGCTTCAGGGCGATCAGGAATCCATAGTCTACGGTTGTATCAAGGACAGTAATAGCCTTGCCGGCGGCAGCGAACGCCGTCGTATCAATCGCAATGCAGTATTGGCGCTACCCAGTGCAGACGAGTGGCCTTTCCTCTGTCGCGACATGTTCTCCATTCCCACCATTAAGATGAAGCAGTCCCAATACCAAACGGATGTCATCCATTTTGGTGCCTCCTACCGTGCTGTGGAGTATGAATGGGATATGTGGATTCAGAAGTTTGAGGAATTGCTGAGGAGCATGTACTGGGTTTCCGCCACGGTACATTTAGAGACCGAACTCTCCGGGGTGCACTCCTTTAGCTGGGAGGCCGCGGGTCTCTACCACGAGCCCGGTAGCGGTGATATGCAGGTGCGCTGCGAGTGGACTCAGGAGGGGCGGGTGAGTGTCTAGCAGGGCTCGCTCCTGGGGATTCCTGCCCCCTGCATACTAATCCTCTCCCACAATTCTTCCCGCACTCTCTAAGGCTTCTTTATAGTTTTCTTCTCTTCGCCTTTTCCTGTGCGACAGCCTTTTCGCGAGGCATCAGTCACAGATTTCGGGCCCCTGTTCCAGTTCGACAACTATATTCCCTGAAACCCCCTTTCAGTGGGACTTTGGTCTGGTAAAGTGCTGTTTGCCATCCCACCGCAGAATGTGGGTTTGGCGGGCTGTTCAGCCAGATGATAAGAATTGGCGCTGCATGCGCCTTATCAGGAAGGAAATATTATGTTCAAAGCGAACTCTCTACTTTTCGCCAGTGCCTTGATGTTGTCGCCGCTGCTGCAGGCTGCAGAACATGGCAGCAAGACCGAAGCCGCGGAAAAGGCTCCACAAGAAGCCAAGCTCTACATTATCTCCCCGAAAGATGGTGAGAAGGTACCGCAGACATTCACTGTGAGGTTTGGCCTGTCTGGTATGGGCGTCGCTCCGGCGGGCGTGCAGCGCGATAACACCGGCCATCACCATCTGCTGATCGATGTGGATGATATGCCTGATCTGAGTAAGCCCCTGCCGGCGACTGATAAAATTATCCACTTCGGTGGCGGGCAGACAGAAACCCAGGTGACCTTGCCGCCCGGCAAACATACGCTACAACTGGTGCTGGGTAACTACATGCACGTGCCGCATGAAAACCCGATAGTGTCGAAGAAAATCACTGTAGTCGTCGAGTAATCACCGGCAAATTCCACTTTTCTGAATGGTGCACAGGAGTGCACCCTGAGAGATATAAATGGGCGACAAATACCGCATTGAAAAGGACAGTCTCGGCGAAATTCAAGTGCCACAGGAGGCGCTTTATGGGGCTCAGACTCAGCGCGCCGTAGAGAATTTCCCAGTCAGTGGCAAGCCCCTGCCCACTGAATTTCTCCAGGCCATAGTGCTGATTAAAAAGTCTGCGGCCGAGGCCAACAGGGATCTGGGTTTACTCGATAAAGCGCGGGCAACCGCGATAATCGCTGCCTGTGACCGTCTTGGTGATGAGGAATATGCGCACCATTTTCCTGTGGACATTTACCAAACCGGTTCCGGCACCAGTTCCAATATGAATGTGAACGAGGTGCTGGCGCACCTTGCCGCAGAGGGGAATGATCTGTCCATCAGTCCCAATGATCATGTCAATATGAGCCAGAGCAGTAATGACGTGGTTCCCACGGCGATACATGTATCGGCTCTGCTCGCAGTGCGCGACAAGCTGCTGCCGGCACTGCGCAATCTTCATACCGGAATATGCGATAAGAGCGCCGAACTGGAAAACGTGGTCAAAACGGGGCGAACCCACTTGATGGACGCCGTTCCCATCACTATGGCGCAAGAGCTCAGTGGTTGGGCTGCTCAAGTGGAAGCCTGTCGCGAACGCATTCGCGGTTGTATGCCTCGCTTGGCCCAGTTGGCCCAGGGGGGCACGGCGGTGGGCACTGGTCTCAATGCCCGCGCCGACTTTGCCGAGCTTTTCGCGCAAAAGTTGAGTGCGCACACCTCCCAGCAATTCCGCCCTGCGGATAATTTTTTTGAAGCGATTTCCAGCCAGGATACTTCCGTGGAGCTGTCTGGGCAGCTCAAGGTCTTGGCTGTGGCGACGATGAAAATCGCCAATGACCTGCGCTGGATGAACAGCGGTCCCCTGGCCGGTCTCAAGGAAATTGAGCTTAAGGCGCTGCAGCCGGGTAGCAGCATAATGCCCGGCAAGGTGAATCCGGTAATTGCCGAGTCGGCCGCAATGGTGGCAGCCAGGGTGATGGGCAATGACGCAACAATCACAGTGGCTGGGCAGAGTGGCAACTTCCAGCTGAATGTCATGTTGCCTCTAGTAGCCAGCACATTGCTGGAGAGTATCCACTTACTCGCCAACGCCGCACAGCTGCTGGCGGATCGGGCGATTGCGAGTTTCACTGTAAACCGCCCTCATATTGAGGAAACCCTGGGGCGTAACCCCATCCTGGTTACCGCCCTGAATCCGGTCATCGGCTATCTGAAAGCCGCAGAAATTGCCAAGGCGGCCTATAAAAGTGGTCGACCAGTGATGGATGTGGCTCTGGAAATGACCGATCTGGACCGTAAGGCTTTAGAGGAGCTGCTGGACCCAGCACACTTGGCCAAGGGAGGGATAGTGGGCGAATAGCCCTTCTTTAGATCAGGAAAATCAGGCAAAGATGCCGATGCCCAGCAGGATCAGGGTAATAATCAATGTCATGAGCATCATCCAGCGAAAGAGGCGCAGCAGGGTGGCCTGATCTTCAGGTTCCAGCATTCTTCTGGGCATTCGCGCCTCCTGCGGCGTTGACAGATACCTGCCGATCCCTCACGATTCGACGCCGCGTCGGTACCTAGGGAACATTTGATTAATTTTGTAATGTTTCTGAGAGGCTTTCAGAGGCTCCAAGGTACTGACAATATAATGGTAGCGCCACAAGACGTGGCTATCTCACCTGTTTTGAAATCAATGTATCCAGATCACCATGGCCAATAAAAGTCGCCGCTCCTTTATTACCAGTGTGCTCGCCTGTGTCGCATTTATTGCGGCGGCGATCTATAGCTGGGACCTGCCTGTCAAGGATGTTCTTTATTACCTGGTCCTATTGCTGGCAGCGCTGTTTGTCATTATTGCAGCTGCGATGGGTTTTGGGGCCGTATTGAGCTGGTTGCGCAGGCGAAAGTAGACAGATGGCGGCATCAGAAGAGGACATTCGTATACCCATTGCCTACCTGGAGCGACTGCTGGAGGAGGCGACTCGCCACGGCTGTGATCGTGCGGAGTTGCTTGAGTCGGTCGGTATCGATGAGCAGGAGCTGGAGGGCGTGGCCGCATTTTCGGCCATCAAATACGGCCGTCTTTACCAACGGGTTATGTGGCTGGCTCAAAATGAGTGGTTTGGCATGCTCAGCGGGGGGCGGGTGCGCTCGGGCTCCTTCCGCTTGTTGTGTATGGCGGTGGTCAATTGCGCAACTTTGCGCCAAGCCATTACGCTCTGTGCCGAGTTTATGGAAATCTGCCGTGGTTTTAAGGTAAAGCCGGAATTACAAGGGGATGAAGCCGGCCGTGTTCGAGTGGAAATCCACGGCATCAGCTCCCTGGAAGCGGGGGAGTTTGAGCGGCTGCTGGCATCCACAAGCCCCAGCGTGGTGCGTACCACCTTGGCAGTTTGGCACCGTTTTTACTGCTGGCTGGCGGGGCGTGAAATCCCGCTGGCGCGCTTACATTTTTCTTTTCCCTGCCCGGAAGAGTTCCGCAGCCTCGCTCAGAGTGAAGCGGACGAGCTGTCTTTTGAGCAGCCCTTCAATGCACTTGAATACGACGCGCGCTATCTCGACTATCCGGTGGTGCAGAGCCCCCAGATGGTGGAGGATTTTATTCGCACAGCGCCCTATCACCTGGTGATCAGCGACGGCAGTGCCAACAGTATCAAAACCAAGGTTAAAACCATCCTGAATCGGGATGTGAGTGAATCCATGCCCGCCGCCGAAGCTGTGGCGGATCGACTCAATATGTCGGTGACAACCTTGCGCCGCCGCCTGCAGCAAGAGGGCACTTCCTACCAGAAGTTGAAAGATGAGTGCCGTATGGAAGCCGCCTTCCATTATCTGAGCTGCCCGGATCTGTCTAATGGGCAAATTGCCGAGATGCTTGGGTTCGATGAATCCAGCGCCTTTTTCCGCGCTTTTAAAAAGTGGACTGGGATTACGCCAGGCGAGTATCGCCGTGGCGGCCGCGCCGCTGCCGGCCTGGATATTTGACTGAGCTGGTCACATTTTTTCGAATTCCCGCCTCGATTTGTCACCGCTTTGGACGGATTTAGCCATAGAGGGGGCCGCAGCCTTACTACTATGATGAACCAATCTTAGTAATTAGTCACAACTATGACCAGGCAGTTTCTGGCTGGTCTTAACATAACCGAATTGAGGGTATCAGGATGACCGATATCAAAGTGCCACTACGTGAGATGCGTTTCGTAATGCGCGAGATGCTGGACTCAGATAAGCATTACGAGTCTCTGGGTTTTGAGGAGGCAACTCCTGATGTCGTGGATGCCATCCTGGAAGAGGGTGCCAAGTTCTGTGAAAACGTACTGGCTCCGCTGAATCAGATTGGCGACCAGCAGGGCTGCACCTGGAAAGATGGCGAAGTCACCACTCCAGAAGGCTTTAAAGAAGCTTATCAGCAGTTTGTAGAGGCCGGTTGGCCGGCGCTTCCCCACGACCCCGAATACGGCGGTCAGGGCCTGCCGCCCTCTCTGGGCACCATCATGAGTGAGATGGTGGGTATCGCTAACTGGTCCTGGGGTATGTACCCCGGCCTATCCCACGGTGCCATGAACACCCTGGAAGAGCACGGTACCGACGAGCAGAAGAGCGTTTACCTGACCAAGCTGGTTGAAGGTAGCTGGACTGGCACTATGTGTCTGACCGAGCCGCACTGTGGTACCGACCTGGGTATCCTGCGCACCAAGGCTGAGCCCAATGCGGATGGCTCCTACGCGATTACCGGCACTAAAATCTTTATCTCCGCCGGCGAGCACGACATGACCGAGAACATCGTGCATATCGTTCTGGCGCGCCTCCCGGATGCCCCTGCGGGCACCAAGGGCATTTCCCTGTTTATCGTACCCAAGTTTGTACCCAATGCCGATGGCTCCCTGGGTGAGCGCAATGGTGTTGTGTGTGGCTCCCTCGAGCACAAAATGGGTATTCATGGTAATGCCACTGCAGTATTGAACTTTGACGGCGCTAAAGGCTTCCTGATTGGCGAGCCGAACAAAGGCCTGAACTACATGTTCACCTTTATGAATACTGCGCGTCTGGGTACCGCTCTGCAGGGTCTGGCCCACTCAGAAGTTGGCTTCCAGAAATCCCTGGCGTACGCCAAGGACCGCCTGCAAATGCGCTCCCTGTCCGGTGCCAAGAATCCTGAGGGTCCCGCTGACCCGATTATCGTGCACCCCGATGTACGTCGCATGCTGATGACCCAGAAGGCTATCTCTGAAGGCAGCCGCATGCTGGTTGTTACCTGTGCGCAGCTGGTAGATATCACTCATAAAGGTGACGACGAAGCGAAGAAAGAAGCGAATGACCTGCTGGCTTTCCTGACTCCAATCGCCAAGGCATTTATCACCGAAGCCGGCCTTGAATCCGCTAACCTGGGCCTGCAGTGCTTCGGTGGCCACGGCTACATCGCCGAGTGGGGCATGGAGCAGAATGTTCGCGATGCGCGCATCTCCACCATCTACGAAGGCACCACTGGCGTTCAGGCTCTCGACCTGTTGGGCCGCAAGGTATTGATGAGCCAGGGCGAACTGCTGCGCCGCTTCACCAAGAAAGTGCACAAGTTCTGCCAGGCGGAAATCGACAACGAAGCGCTTGCGCCCTTCGTTACCAAGCTGCAGGAACTGAACAAGCAGTGGGGCGACCTGACCCTGCACGTAGGCGGTAAGGCAATGGAAAATCCGGATGAAGTCGGTGCGGCTTCCGTGGATTACCTGATGTTCTCCGGTTACACCGTACTGGGTTACCTGTGGGCGCGTGCGGCTAAAATCGCTAACGACAAGCTGGCTGAAGGCACTGCTGAAGCAGATTTCTATAATGCCAAGCTGAAGACTGCCCGCTTCTATTTCGAGCGCATCCTTCCGCGTACCGCTAGCCATGCTGAAACTATGCAGAGTGGCGCGGCCAACCTGATGGACCTGGACGCAGAGCATTTCGCGTTCTAAATCCAACCTCAGCAAAAAACCGCCGGTTTTCACCGGCGGTTTTTTTTACCGGCGCCGAAGTGGCCAATGACGGAGAGATTCCGATGCAATTGCCGGATTCAGTTCAGGAGCGCCTGCGGCGCATAGCTTGTTCGTACCCACTTGCTCGGGTACAGTTCAGCCTGCCGGATGCCTGTGACTTTTATGTTTACGTAAAAGGAGCTCCGAATGATCTCGAAGTGGTTTCTGAGTTCGGGCAAACGGAAGAACCGGCACTAATATTGGTAATGGCTAATCACACTTTGAATGCAATTTTGGATGGCCATTTGAACGCTAGGCACGCCTTTTTGTTGGGAGATGTCCAATATTCTGGAAATACAGAGTTGGCCGCTGCGCTGGCAGGTTTGTTTCCTGCGCAGAGCAAAGAGGTAAGCGGGCTTTGAGGGGCATGAATCAGCCTCTTTTTTATTGTCTCGCAACATACTACAAACAATAAATAATTTCTCGCTGGCTCCGAAAGATGGCAGGTTTCGTCTATAAGGACGGGAGAAGTGAGCAAGCGATAACAACAATCAGGAATGGGAGAAGAGAGTTGGACATTGATCGCAGCATTCTCGATGTATTTAAAGGCGCATGCGCCAAATTTAGTGACCGACCGGCTTTCACCTGCCTGGGGCGAACCCTGACCGTTGGTGATATCGATACCCTGAGCGCAAAGTTTGCCTCCTATTTACAAAACCAAACTAATTTAAAGCCCGGCGATCGCATTGCTATCCAGCTGCCCAATGTACTGCAGTATCCTGTGGTGGTTTTTGGCGCTCTACGTGCCGGACTCGTGGTCGTCAACACCAACCCGCTGTATACACCGCGTGAATTAAAGCATCAGTTGAATGATTCCGGCGCCAAGGCGCTGGTAGTGCTGGCCAATATCGCCGATACCGCTTCTGCCGTTGTAGACGAAACCAGTGTTGAGAAAGTGATCGTTACCGAGATCGCCGATCTGCACAGCCCTCTAAAGCGGGTTCTGATTAACGGTGTCGCCAAGCACATCAAAAAAATGGTGCCGGAATTTTCCTTTTCCCAGCAGGTGAATTTCCGTGAGGCTCTCTCCCTCGGTGCACAGCAGGCCAGCGAAGATATTGAACGCGCACCAGAAGATATTGCGGTGTTGCAATACACTGGCGGCACCACCGGCGTTGCCAAGGGTGCAATGCTGACCAATCGCAACCTGGTTGCCAATATGCAGCAGGTGCTCGAAGCGTTTGGCAGCGGTATGAAAGAAGGTGAGGAGTTCTATATTGCTCCGTTGCCGCTCTATCATATTTACGCTTTTACCATTCATTGCATGTGTCTGTTCTCCACCGGCAACCACTCCTTACTGATTCCCAATCCGCGCGATATTCCCGGCTTTGTGAAAACTCTGAAAGGGCAGCGTTTCACTGGCTTTGTGGGTCTGAATACCCTGTTTAATGGCCTGATGCTGAATAAAGATTTTGCAGAGCTGGATTTCAGTAAGCTGCACTCAACAGCTTCCGGCGGTATGGCGTTGACGAGAGATACCGCCAAGCGTTGGGAAGAACTGACCGGCTGTGTGGTAATGGAAGGTTACGGGATGACTGAAACCTCTCCTGTTGTGTCCTTCAACCCCACCGATGGCGTGCAGCTGGGTACCGTGGGTATCCCGGTTCCGGGAACCGAAGTCAAAGTCGTGGACGAGAACGGCAACGACTTGCCGAACAATTCTCCCGGTGAACTCTGTGTACGTGGTCCTCAGGTAATGAAAGGCTACTGGCAGCGCCCAGAGGCCACGGCTGACACCCTCGATAGCGAAGGCTGGTTGAATACCGGTGATATGGCAGTGATCCAGGACGATGGTTACATCAAAATTGTGGATCGCAAGAAGGACATGATTATTGTGTCTGGCTTCAATGTGTATCCCAATGAGATTGAGGATATCGTCAGCGCCCATCCAAAGGTGACCGAAGCCGCGGCTATTGGTATTCCCGATGATAAGAGCGGTGAGCAGGTGAAGCTTTTTGTGATTAAGGCGGACCCCTCTCTGACTGAGAAAGAGGTCATCGCTTTCTGTCGCGAAAATATGACGGCTTACAAGGTGCCGAGGTCGGTCGAGTTCCGCGAAGATCTGCCGAAGACCAATGTTGGCAAGATTCTGCGTCGCGAATTGCGCGAAGAAGAATTGAAGAAGAAGGATGCAGTCGGCGCTTGATGGATAGTTAGCCTGTAAATATTTGGCAGGTTACTGCGACACAAGGATGTGTTGCTGTCGGTCAATTGAGCGGCTCTGGTCCACTAAAATCCCCTCAAACTCCCCCCTTGTCTGCGCCAGTAATTCCTCGGCGACTATCTCATCGAAAAAGATCTATTCACTGATTGCCGGGTGAGCGATTTCCCTGTGCATGTATGAGGGCTACCCAAAAGCTCCGCTGAAAACGGTGGGGCTTTTTTCGTTGGCTTGTTTTACTCGCAATCGAGATATTTGGTTACCGGCGGAGGGGAGATAAAAAGATTAATCGGGATATATAGGGCAAGAGGCGATATCGATAAAAAGAGATTGGGCTTCTACTGCGGCGATGCTGGGGTAATCACCGCAGTAGAAGGTTCGACGGGGTGTTTATTTGCGGGCTTCGGAGCTCGCGTCGCGAATCGCGCGGAACTCGTTGCCCTCATACCAGTTGGGCCAGTCGCGGCTATTGGCTAGCTGCAGACCCAATTTGAGTCCAAGCTGCAGATCCATGGCTGAGCCTTTCAGGTTCCAGGAGGGATCATACTCGTCGCCGGGTTTATGGTAATGCTGGCTGACATACTCTGCCCCTTTTTCCTGGGCCCACTTGCGGCCATGCTCGAAATCGTCTGTGCCGGAGTCAAAGTACAGCATGGGTACGCCTTTTTTCGCCAGGCTGAAGTGATCTGAGCGATAGAAGTAGCCGCGCTCAGGGTGCTCTTCCGCAGCCAGGTAGCGGCCCTGTCCCTTGGCTGATACTTCCAGCAGTTGTTCCAGCTCACTGCTGCCGTAACCGATGACGGTAATGTCACGGGTCGGGCCCAATACGTTCATGGCGTCAAAATTGATGCCCGCGACGGTTTTCTCTAAGGGGGCGACGGGCTTTTCTGCGTAGTACTTGGAGCCGAGCAAGCCGGACTCTTCAGCGGTTACGGCAACAAACAGCAGTGAGCGCTCTGGGCGATCCAGCTTTACTGCCTCAGCGGCCATAGCCAGCAGGCCGGCAGTGCCAGTGGCGTTATCTACGGCACCGTTAAAGATCTGGTCTTCACCTTCCGCATTTTTGTTCACGCCCAGGTGGTCCCAGTGCGCGGTATAGACAATCACCTCATCGGGATGCTTTTTGCCTGGTAGTTTGGCGACTACATTGCGGGAATTGGATTTTTGCAGGCTGTTTTTCAGCTCTACGCTGGCAGTAGCCCCGAGAGCCTTTGGTTTGAAGCCCTGGGTTTTGGCTGCGTCCATTTCCTTTTGTAGATCCAGGCCCGCTGAACGGAATAGTGCGTTGGCGGCTTGGTTAGTCATCCAGGCTTCAATGGCAACCCGGTCAGCGTTTTTGTTCTCGGCTTCGAGGCTGACTTGTGCCCCAGACCAGGAGCCACTGACCACTTCCCAGGGATAACCGGCAGCACCGGTTTCGTGAATGATAATCGCACCATCGGCACCTTGGCGGGCGGCTTCTTCGAACTTGTAGCTCCAGCGACCGTAATAGGTCATGGCATTGCCATTGAACAGAGCTTCGTCCTTGGTCGCGTAACCGGGGTCATTCACCAAAATGACTGCGGTTTTGCCTTTCATATCCAGGCCGGCGTAGTCATTCCAGTTATTCTCTGGTGCGACAATACCGTAGCCGACAAATACCAGCTCGCTGCTCTCCAGGGAGGAGCCCGCGGTTTGTCTCTGGGTGAAGGCCACCATATCGTTGATCGGTTGCAGCAATTGTTCAAAACCATCTCCCTTGAATGTTAGGGGGGTAGTTTCTATTTCCATTTCCACGATAGGGACTTGTTGGAACCAGCTGGGTTTGCCGGCAGCATCCATAGCTCCAGGCTCCAGCCCAAGGACCTTGAACTGATCCGCCAGGTAATTCACGGTGAGTTCTTCACCCTTGGTGGCAGGTGCGCGCCCTTCGAACTTGTCGGAGGCGAGGATCGCAATATGTTTGTGTAGGTCTGCGGCAATCGCATCAACCTGAGCCTGTTCGGCTTCACTGAGAAATAGCTTGGTGTCTGTTGCTTGCTGGTGATCAGCATGGGCTGCGCCGTGATCAGCGTGTGGCTTGGCGGCTTCGGTGGTGCCTTTGCCACAAGCGGTCAGAGCGCTGCCGACGGCAATGGCCAAGCCGAGGCGGCGCCAGAGGTTAGGGATTTGCATAATTATGTCCTGTGAGTCTTGCTCAGATGGGGATTATGCACGATATAAAGCAAACTAACGACAGTTCTCAAAGAACCCAAGGGGGTATTGAAAGGTTGGGGTAGTTCGTAGGAGGGAAGAGCCCGCGTGACTCACACGGGCCCGAATAAGCAATTATTTGGGGATGTTTGGGCCGGGCTTTACTCGCTACGCAGCCACTGACCTTCATTCGATTGGTCTTGATAGTTAATCCAGACCTTGTCGTAGCCGGTGGCTTCCTTCGCCGCCTTCAAGGCTTGATTGTCTTTACTGTTTGTGGGTACCTCAAAGACATACTGGCTGCCGAGGGCTTGGCAATTGGCGTTTCCGTAATCCCAGGGGCCGATAGAGGCGGTAGCCACCCAGCTGCCATCATTTATATTTTTGCAAGCGAAGCTGTATTGATTGCTGCAGTTGGAGTCGTTCCAGCGACCATTGCCCCACTGCATTGCACAATCTTCATTATTGAGGTTATTGGGTTCGTTTTGATCCCAGGACCATATGGCAGCGGCGATACGGCCGTCACTGGTGTTCATATTATCCAGGTTGATAATGTTGTGACCCAGAGCGAAGCCATTGCGCACATCGTTAGTGGTAATTCTCTCGATGCCACCACTGAAGATTTCGCCAATAGTGCCAATAGTAGTGCTGTCCTCCCAGACGCGTCCGATTTCGCCGAGTCCGGTAAAGGCCATATTCTGCATGCTGGTGTTTCCAGAGCAGCCACCATCCTTCCAGAGCACTACCTGTTTGCCGGCAGCGAGCACCTGGTTCTTGGTGAGTGTGCTGGGGATGCTTTGGCAACCGCCGCTAAAATAGATTTTGTCACCGAACCTGCTGGTTAACTGATCGTAGAGATCCTGGTGGTGACCATCGGAGTGGTCTTCGATATACAGGATAATCACCTCATCCTGGTTGGCGCTGTCATTCAGCCAGTCCTTCACCTCGTTGAAGCCTTCGGTGGCGTACTTGTCATTCAGGCTGCAGAAGCCGTGACAGAGCAGCAGGCGTTTGGGGTAGGAGAAAAGACTCTCCATCTTTGCTGTCCAGTGAACGTCCAGCTCAATAAATCTTGCCCCCAATCGCAACTGATCTTTGATGGAATATTCCTGTTGGGGATCGAGATAGCGACAACCTACAGAAAAATTACAAGCCCGATAGACTTCTGAATTATAAGAGTTGTGTGTGCCGAGAATATTGTTCTCGCTCATAGGGGTGTGGTTGTCGATCTGTCGTTGCAGATCCAGGGCTCTGCCTGTCCAACTGTTAAGAAAGTCGGTGACGCTATCTGCCAAAAGTGGTGTGCTGACAAAAAACAGAATGAAAAAAGCTGCATGAATCAACTGCTTGATAGAGCGTATCATTATTATTCTCCGAGAAGTTTTTGGAAGGACTACTGCCCCCCTCAACTCAGGAATTTGAGTTGAAGGGCTTGGTTGATTTTGGTTGGGTTTATTGTTTTTGTTCTGTTGATGGAAAGCGTTTTTAATTATTTTTTGTTTTTACTATGGATGACTTTACCTGTCTATAGGTGGCGTTTCACGTTGCCGATTTTTGTGGTGAGTGTTGCTTTTACATTGAGTCTAAGAAGAGTAAGTTCGAATATCTTATTAAGAATGTTATTGCTCAATTGACTACTTCTTCTATTAAGGCCGTGTAGAGAGAAAAGCTTTGAGTGAGGATGTTATATCTTGAGTTTCCAGCGAGGTGGATGTCAGTTAATTGTGCGATTTCTTTCGCTTTAATTTGAATGTTTTTTGTGAAAAAGGTCTTTTGATTTGTGTTGTTATCACACGCCAATTCTCATATTCAGTCTTTTAGGTGCATATAAAAAGATATTAAGGCATTTATTGCCCAAAATTAACGGTCTTTAAAACGGTAAGGCGATTTTTTTGGAGTGGGAAAAAGAATTTACAGCTAGCTTTATTGAGAGTAAGAGGGTGCGCCATACGGCTTCAGGTGAGGTTTTATGGCCACCTCTCGAGTTTATTTCTCTGAGGTGGCGCTTCTCGAAGTTATTTAAAGGATTTTAATACTTCGCGAATAGGGTACAGGATATCGCGAGCCAATTGCTGGCTTCGTGCTGGAGACCAACCTTCTACTGGGTCTGGTAGATTGTCGTTATCCTTAAACGGCATTTCCAAGGTCAACGCTAGGGTGCGGAACTGGTGGCCGGCCCATGCGGTGCCAATAGTGAGATTGGCCTCGCCGGGTTTGTCCAGCTCATAACCGTGCTCGGTTTGGAAGTCAGGGCTGATTGCCTCGTAGGCCTGTTTAAAGGTCTCTTCCAGTTTCGCATGGCGCTCGTCATAGCCGGGAATACCCTCACAAGCGGCGACAAAGTTGTAGGGGAGCGCCTCGTCACCGTGAATATCCAGGAAGATATCCCCGCCGAGTTCCAGCATTTTTTCTCTAACCAGGAACACTTCTGGGCTGCGCTCCATAGTTGGATTGAGCCACTCACGGTTCAGGTTGGCCCCAGCGGCGTTGGTGCGCAGGTGACCGCGAACGCTGCCGTCGGGGTTCATGTTGGGAACCACGTAGAAAACAGTATCCGCGAGGAGTTTCTGGGCCTGGGGGTTGGCATCATCCAACAGTGCTTCGAGGAAGCCTTCCACAAACCACTCCGCCATGGTTTCCCCGGGGTGTTGGCGTGCGATCATCCATACACGGTGTTTGGCACTCTCGGCATCTCCGATTGTGAGCATGGTCATATCACGTTGATCGAGAGTTTTACCGAGGGTTTGGATCTTCACCCGCTCATTACTCTGGGCCCAGGCCAGCAGGTCAAGGTGGCGCTCCCAGGAGTAGGGCGCGAAGTAAGCCAAATAGATGCTGGGCTCATCCAGGGTTACGGTAAAGTCGAGGGTTTTGCCATCGTAGTTGGCTCCGATACGGAACCAGTTCTGGCGGTCATAGGAGGCGCATACCCGGTAGTTCTCCCAACCTTCCGGGTAGGCGGATTTGCCTGCATTGACAATACTCAGTGGATAGCTGGCGCCCACCTCACCTTCTAGCCGAAAGTGAAACCACTGGTAGAAATCGGAGTTGTTATCCTGGCGTATAGCCAGCTCAATCGGGCTGCTTTCAGCGTTGATCACTTCGATATTGCCGCTGTCAAAGGCACTGGTTATGTACATGTAGTGAGCTCCACTCTTGTTGTTGGGCGCAGGATACAGCTCTGGAGGGATTTTTTCAGGGGGAGAGTGGGGGATTTCGCCACTTGAGGGTGCAATTTTGCGCTCTCTGAAATTAAAAAAGCACGGTACCGCATTCGATACCGTGCTTTAGCCATTCCATGGCGGCACCCGCTACGACTACTGCTCCCTGAAATTTCCGGTGTCGGACCCCTGGCGACTGCTCACTGCCCGGCCTGATCACAAGTGCGTCACTCCACACTGTCAGAAATCGAATACTTCTCCTTAACATCCCGCAACAAGTGCTGGTTAAAGTTTAGGCAGTACCATTGAGCAATTGTTGTACGTTGGTGCAGATAGGCGTAAATTTGCTTATCTTTCGCCCCGCCGATAATGGGTTGATTGAGGTGTACTGGGGGAAGCTCAAAGGCTTGGCGGAACTCATTTCAGGGGGATATACCCGCCTGGATACTATTTTCAAAGTCAATAATAGAGGTAGGCCATGAATAGAAATCTCAAGCGTGGCATCGTATTCAGCGGTCTGTTGACCGTGGTGATCAATATGAGTGCTTGTGGTTATATTTTATACCCTGAGCGCAAAGGGCAGAGTGGTGGGAGAGTTGACCCCGCCATATTGATACTGGATGGGGCGGCACTACTGTTTGGCATTATTCCCGGAGTGGTAGCTTTTGCGGTGGATATCACAAATGGCACCATTTATTTACCGCCGGGCAGTAGCTCCGTAATCGACCGTCACGTCAGTAGCCTGGACGGAGGCGAAGTGCGTCAGGTAACCGACGAAGAGGGGCAGGCCTGGGTTGAGATGCCGATAGAAACTTTCACCTCGGAAGAGAAGACCCTACAGAGCCTCGGAGAAACTTTATCCGATGTCACCGAAAGCCAGATTGACGCTAGTGATATCGTTTGGCTTGAGGACTCTGCGGCCTTGCGGGCTGCGACTACTACCCAGACCGCATCGCGCTAAATTTTTCGACTTCTTTTCCTAGAATGATGGGGACTCCAAGTTGGCACTTGTAGTCCCTTGTTCCTGCGTTGTTTTCTCTCCCAGTGAGCACTGGCTCAATATAGACCTTCTAGCCCCAAAGGAACCACGCTGGCCGCCAGTAGTAGGCCCATGAGGATATTAAACAGCCGTAGGTGATTGGACTCTGTTAGGAATCGCTTTAGCCCTATCCCAAAGAACAGCCAAATAGCGACACAGGGACCGCCTATGGCAATAAAAGACAAAGCGATCCGCACAATGTCTTTCCATACTTCTCCATTTGGGCTGGTAAATGCTGCGAGTGCGCCTATAGCCATAATCCAGCCCTTGGGGTTGACCCATTGAAAGGCGATGGCTTGAAAAAAAGATAACGGCTGGCGATCACTGGCGGAGTCTATCTCACGAGTGGAGGCGATAAGCCAAGCTAGATAAAGTAGGTAGCTTATGCCAATCCATCGGATAATTTCATGAAGAATGGGAAACTGGCTGAATAGCGAGCCGAGCCCTAGCCCCACTGCAACGATCATCGCCGGAAATCCGAGCCAGATCCCTAGAAGGTGCGGCAATGAGCGGCTGGCTCCGTGATTAAGCCCTGATGACATAATCATCAGGTTATTGGGGCCGGGGGTGATGCTGGTGGAAAAGACAAAAAGAGCGATGGGTAACAGCGTTTCTATCAAGGGAGCCTCGGGTTCCATTTTGGGCGTCATGCTAAGATGCAGGCAAAGCTGGGGAAGCACAAGTGAAATTGATCGATAGCCACTGTCATTTTGATTTTGATATTTTTGAGCCGGACCGGCCCCAGGTTTGGCAGCGTTGTACTGATGCAGGAATTAATCAATTGATCATTCCCGGTGTTTGTAAATCGCAATGGCAAAGGCTTGCGCATTTGGTCGACAATCAGCCGCAATGGCATGCAGCTGCAGGTGTTCATCCATGGTGGCTCTCAAAAAATTGTGAGGAAGAGCGAGATTATAGGGGCGAGGCCGAACTGGGCAGGATGCTGGCTGAGCACCTAAAGCAAAACCAGTGTGTTGCCGTCGGGGAGTGCGGCCTGGATGCGGCTATAGCGACTCCCCTGGAAAGTCAGATGGCTGTATTTAAAATTCAGTTGGAAGTTGCCAGCGATT
Organism: Microbulbifer sp. ABH2_005; assembly: GCF_056160005.1. NCBI lineage: Bacteria > Pseudomonadati > Pseudomonadota > Gammaproteobacteria > Cellvibrionales > Microbulbiferaceae > Microbulbifer > Microbulbifer sp. ABH2_005. The sequence continues at coordinate 1,357,180 of NZ_JBSWWI010000001.1, forward strand.
TACAATTACCACTTATTCTACATGTGCATCGAGCGCACAACGAAGTGCTCAAGCTATTGAAGCAATACCACCTCCCTCGGGGAGGAGTAGTGCATGCTTTTAGCGGTAGTGAACAGATGGCCATGGAGTATTGGAATATGGGCTTTTATCTGGGTGTTGGTGGCACTATCACTTATAGTCGCGCGGCGAAAACCCGTCGAACGGTTGCACGAGTACCATTGGAGAGTTTGATATTAGAATCCGATGCGCCGGATATGCCGTTGTCAGGCCGGCAAGGACAGCGAAACAGCCCGGAAAATCTACCATTAATAGCTGCTGAGCTAGCAGCTTTGCGCGATGTTTCCCTGCAGGAAGTGGCCACTGCAACCCGAAAAAATACTGAGATGTTATTTTCCCTATGAGTTTTTCCGCAGAACAATTCAAAAAGCAGTTTCCACTTTTTGCCCAGGAGGAAAATGCGGGTCTTGTCTATCTGGATAATGCGGCCACCACGCAAAAACCGCTATCGGTCATTAATGCGATGCGGGATTACTATATTAATAGTAGTGCCAATACTCATAGGTCCAGCCATCGACTTGCGCGCAAGTCTACTGAAATGGTTGAGCAGGTGCGTGATAAAGCCAGGCAGTTTGTGAATGCCGCGAGTGCAAAAGAAATCATTTTCTGTCGCGGTGCAACTGAGGCCCTGAACCTACTCGCTCATTGTCTTTGCAGTGAATTAGAGCCCGGCGATGAAATCGTGATTTCCACGGCTGAACACCACGCCAATATCGTACCCTGGCAGATGGCGGCCAAGCGGCATAATCTGATCCTGCGTTATGTACCACATACTGCTGGAGTTCCCCAGTTTGATCGATTGGGGGAAGTGTTAAATGAACGTACCCGAGTGGTATCTCTGACAGGGGGTTCTAACTCAATAGGCCTGCGTCCTGATCTCTCGTTAATACGTCAATTACTGCGGCGCATGCACATAATGTGGGTCGTGGATGGAGCACAGTTAGCCGCTCACGAAGAAATTGATGTGCAGAAAATTGGCTGTGACTTCTTTGTTTGTTCTGCGCATAAATTTTACGGCCCCAGCGGGATAGGTTTTCTCTATGGTCGGGAAACCCTTTTGGAGTCGATGCCACCCTGGCTCGGTGGGGGTGAGATGATAGCCGAGGTAGAGTTCCAGCAGAGCCGCTACGCCGAATTACCGCATAAGTTCGAAGCGGGCACATCACCACTCGCTGCTATTGCCGGACTGGGTGCCGCACTAGATTTTCTCTCCCGCCAGGATCGTGTCGCCATGGCCGAACACGAACAACGGCTGACACGCATGCTGCACCGGGAGCTAAGTGCCTCCCCAAACTTTCGCCTGATCAGCCAAGTTCACCATAACCTGGGAATCATTGCATTTGTACCGGTCCATGGTAGTGCTACAGATTTAATGCATTGGCTGGACGAACGGGATATTGCTGTGCGAGTGGGGCATCATTGCGCACAAATACTAGGGCGAATCAGTGGTAATCAGGTTACGGTGCGCGCTTCCGTGGCTGCCTACAATACCGACAGTGACGTCAGGGATTTTTTGCAGGCTTTAGATGATTACTGCGAAGTTCAGCAGTTGGCCACATCAGATGAGGAAGTAGAATCCACTAGCTGGACCAGAGATGATTTCTCCCTGCTGCAACTTGAGCGCCTGGCTTCCCATCGAAATTGGCAGGAGCGTTATCGAGAGCTATTGCAGTGGAGCAAAGTGGTTTCCCGCAAGCCGGAGATCCGTAATCCCGAGAATCTCGTGCGCGGCTGTGAATCGGAAGCCTGGTTGGTACACAGGGAGATTGATGGGCGTCATTTCTTTGGGCTCGATAGCGATAGCCGGGTGGTAAAAGGGCTCGGAGCACTACTGCTCTCGCAGATAGATGGTGGCACTGCGGAGGAAATTGAAGCGCTGGATCTGCCCCTGCTGTTTAAAGAGTTGGGGCTTAGTAAGCACTTGAGTCAGTCTCGCAGCAATGGATTTTACGCCTTAATGCGCCGAGCTTTTCACCAGGTAGAGAGCGGTGAAAATCGATTGTGATAGGGTTATTAGTTTTGGTTAATCGGGCTCAGGATCGGGGGCTTACCAAGGGTTTTGGCTTTTAGGCCGAACAGTAAGCGTAACAAAGACACCCGACGAATTATATATTCGTGAATAGTGAGACAACCTATCACCGTTATAAAAAAGACCAGTAGTGGCTCAATAACGGGCCCCAAGGATAACCCTTTGAGCTCAAAGAGCGCGGTAACAGTAATGGTCTGATGCAGGATATACCAGGGGTAAACTGCCTCTGTGGCATAGGGCAACCATGTAAAGGGGCGGTTCAGATAATAGTGCCCCCACGCCAATACTGCCAGCAACCAAAACCAGCGGTTTGCATAAATAACAATCAACTGAATTAAAGATTGCTCAGGAAACATATCCCCTTCCAATCCCCGATCGAACAGCAGGAACAGGCAAAAACAAAGCGGAGCCGCAACCAGCAGGAAGAAGCGCAGGCGCACGAGCAGCTTCCATGGGGCTTTATTACTTACCAGCAGATAGCCAAGTAAAAAGAAGGTAAAAAACTGTGCATGGGTATACCAATCACCAACAACGGCGTAGTTAATCCCACCAAAAAGTGGGAAGAGGTAGAGACCGTATAAGGTGAGGGGCAGTAGTGGTATGAATAGAAGCTGCCATACCTTGAGACCAGCTATCCAGTTGTCCATTTTCGCTTTGTAGGCTCGTAGAAAATAAGCCACTGGGATAATGACTAGCGTGTAGCAGAGCAGGTAGGGTAAATACCACAGGTGATTCCAGGTGAAGCCGACATGGCTGCCTGCAAAGCTATCCGCCGGCCAGGGCTGAAACGTAAAGTATTGCCAGAGGAAACTCAGGTATCCTGGCTCTATAACGCCATTGGAGAGTGCCTCATAATAGGCTTGTGGTGGCACTACAACTAAAATGCCGAAGAGAAGCGGGATAAGCAGTTGGCGCAACCGCTGGAGTAAAAACCGAGCGCTCCCCAGTCTACCAAGCAGGAAGTAAGTTGCGGCCCCAGAAATGAGAAACAGCAGTGGCATACGCCACTGGTTGACTGCCAACATCAGGATCTGAAGCGACTCACTCTGGTGAGTGCTCTTTACGTGCCAGCCCCATTCGGCCACGTAGGCCATTCCCTGGTGATACAGAATCAGTAGGCCAAAGGCCAACACGCGGAGGGCATCGATGTCATGGCGGCGGTGGATGACTTTTTGCATAGCTTCCTTCATTTGGATTTGAATCGAGTCCCGCTATGTTCAGTGGGGAATTGCCCTGCCAGCCAGCTAAAAGACGTGAGATGCACTGCTAAAGGTGTGAATGGTGGTTTTCAGGGATGAGTTGAGGCTAAGCTACCGGCGAAACTGCATGGGGATTGGAATAAATGACGGTACAGATGTACCTGGCGCGCAGACGGCAGATCGAAATAGTGCTCTGGATTCTGTTTTTAATTGTGCTTTGGTTGGTGCAATTCACAGTGGTGTACCTGGAGCATCTCGGAGGGGAGTCCAGGTTTCAGCCCTGGGAGTTTCTGGTTTGGGAGGGGACCAGCATTTTTGTGGTGGGGTTATTATTCCCGTTGATTTTATTCTGGGATCGTCGCTTTCCCCTAAATAAGGAAACACTCTCTCGCCATTTAATTATTCACCTACTATTGACTCTGCCTTGGTCGCTTTTACATGTTGTTGCCATGGTGGCACTGCGTACGGTGATCTACTCTCTCGAAGGTGGTTCCTACAATTTTGGTCATTGGGGAATCGAGTTTTTCTATGAGTACCTGAAAGATTTCCGTACTTATGGCTTTCTACTGGGTTCTGTCTATTTCTATCGTTTTATCCTGCGTCGTATGCAAAGTGAGCCGGTTCCACGCTCGCATGACGGGCGGCTAACAGACTCGGTTGAGCGCCCCGAACGCCTTTTAATAAAGAAGCTGGGTAAAGAATTTTTGGTGAATGTGCGAGATATTGAGTGGGTGGAAGCTGCGGGGAATTATGTAAATTTACATTTGGGAGACAGAATTTATCCCCTTCGCGATACCATGGTAAAGTTACTGGAACGTTTGGACCCAGATGACTTTGTGCGAGTGCATCGCTCCTATATTGTGCGTTTGGATTCAATTGCCGAGATAACTCCCCTTGAAAGTGGGGATGCGCGTATTTGCCTAAAAGGTGGTCAGCAAATCCCTGTGAGTCGACGCTATAGGGATTTGCTCAAGGCTCAGCTTAAGCCGAATTAGCTCGTACCTTTTGCCTGTAAAAGTCGCTCTATGGCTCGGGAGGCTGCCACAAAGCCAAAAGTGCCCGTAACCATAGTGGCTGCACCAAAACCACCACTGCAGTCTAATTTGACCCCGTCTTGCATGGCACTTTTCTGCTGGCAAACTTCACCATCGGGTTTTGGATAAACCATCGCTTCGCGAGAGAAAATGGCGTCCACGCCGAATTGACGTTTGCTGCTTTTTTGAAAATTGTGAAAACGGTAGAGGTGCTGGCGCACTTTGGCCAGCATGGGGTCGTTGATGGTGCGGCCGAGGTCTGCACACTCAATAGCCTGTGGTGAGCGCTTTCCGCCGGCGGAGCCAACGGTTATCAGGCGCAACTTGCGCGCCTTGCAGTAGGCTACCAGGGCGGCCTTTACTCGTGCATTGTCGATGGCGTCGATCACAATATCAATCTGAGCTTTATCCGGGTTTATCAACTCGGCCAGATTGTCTGTAGCGATAAAGTCGTCGATAGAAGAGACGTTAATTTCGGGGTTGATCTGCCTGAGTCGGTCGGCCATAACCTCAACTTTCATCTGCCCAACGGTAGAGGATAGGGCATGGCACTGGCGGTTTGTGTTGGTGATACAAACATCGTCGAGGTCGATTATTGTCAGGGCACCTACACCACTGCGGGCTAGTGCCTCTGCGGCCCAGGTACCCACTCCGCCGATACCGATGACTACCATATGGGCCTGGTTCAGTATCTCCAGGGCATGATTACCATACAGGCGGCCGATACCGCCAAAGCGTTGCAGGTATTGTTCAGACAGACTCATTGGGATTCTTTTCCGATACTTCTTCGAGAAAACGGTGTTTTTGTGCCGCAGATGGCAACAAGCAGCTAGCGCGCCGACCAAACCAGCGGTAGCGATTGCGCGCTACAAGATCGTACAGCCAGTCCCGCACTGGGCGCGGAATGTAGCGTAAAAATGCAAGGTAACGCCAGTAGCCATCGAGGCCGGCGGAGATACGCAGGGCCGCTTCGCTCTTATGGTATTGCAAGAAGGCGCTCCCCTGGCGCTCCAACAGGATCACACTCTCATAGGTTTGCAGGGGTAAACCTAGCTTCCTCAAGTAATACTGACCTGCTTGAGACTGCACACGGCAGAGAGTGAAGCGACAATGCGGATCATACTTAAGGAGTAGGCGACTCCAGCCGTTGCAGAGATTGCACTGGCTATCGAAAAGAACGATTTTCTCTGGTGTAGAAGGGGGTATAGGGGCCATCGGGGAGGAGCTGGCGACCCAGAGGGCCGCCGAGCGGCTTAGTGCACGTGGCCGTGGTCGATCTCTTCTGCAGTCGCTTCGCGTACGGAGATGACTTCGATCTCAAAGTGCAGCTCTACCCCGGCAAGAGGGTGGTTGCCATTAATGGTGACTTCATCGCCATCAATATCGATAATTTCGACTTCGATAGGGTGGCCATCGGTACTTTGGGCATGGAAAGCCATACCGACCTCCAGCTCTTCTACGCCGCCAAAGGCACTGCGTGGCATGGTTTGGATCAGCTCAGGGTTTTGTTGACCGTAGCCCTCTTCAGGAGAGATCACGGCAGTGAACTTGTCTCCAGGCGCCTTTTCCAGCATTTCCCGCTCGAGGCCAGGAATGATGTTGCCCACGCCCTGCAGGTACTTGAGTGGCTCCCCATTGGCGGAGGAGTCGATGACTGTTCCGTCTGCATCTTTCAGGGTGTAGTTGATTTCCACAACTGTGTGGTTGGCAATCTTCATGGATAGTCTCTGATTGAAGAGTGAGTGAAGTAGCGCTTACCGCTGCGCTGGAAAACGGTAGGTAAAGGCTGTGAGGAAGTAATTGTATTGAGAGGTTACACACGCCGCAACTTGTGCGGCGCAAGGGGTATCAACAAGCGATGGAGAGGTCTTGTTCGCAGCCGCCATAAAGACTGCTCGCTGCCTGTATAAGATTTGTACTAAGCTGCCATGGAAACTCCAGCTCTTCAAAGCGGGCCTCGAGGTATTCGAGCAGGGCATCAAACAGGGCTGGATTCAGACCGCGGGCTAGAAAACTGGCGCGACTACTGCGGTCGGGCTCGGGTTGTTCAGAGAAGGCGTGGTTTAGAAATTGTGCCTGGCGACTTTGTTGTTTGCGGTGATCACAGGTTTCGTAACTGGAAAGGTGGCGGCCTATGGTTTCGTAAAATTCATTGACTGTTTGACAGACAAATTTAGCACCACCGACCTGTTCTAACAGGCTGTTCATATCTCTCCCCCCGGTGAGCAGTTGGTACTGAAATATAAAATTCCGCAGAGCCGAAAAAATATTGTGATAGAAAAAATGCACAGAATGCATTGGCTCAAATACGGTACAACATTAATTGCTGTGCAGCGTAAGTCATATTCTCTTGGACTGCCAACGTACGTTAAGAAAATTGTCATTCTGTTCGACAGGTAGTTACCCATCGTGCTTTTAACTACGCCAAATAAAAAAACGCTATTTATGTTAGTGTTTTTTATCTCTTTATTCTGAGTTTTTCAGGGCAGGTGTTAGACTGCACGATTGAGCCAAATAAAAAATTGCAACTGATTGGATTGAATTATGGCAAGCATTTTTACACAAATTTTGAATGGGGACTTACCGGGACACTTTATTTGGAGGGATGAAAAAGCGATTGCAATTATGACCATTTCCCCCATCAAACCGGGGCATTGTCTGGTAATCCCGGTTGAAGAAATTAATCATTGGGACGAAGTACCTGCAGAGCTTGCGGCGCACCTGATGTTGGTTGCACAAAAAGTCGCCAAAGGACTGAAGGCAGTGTATTCCCCTAAGCGCGTCGGAGTAATGATTGCCGGTTTGGAAGTACCACATACTCATATTCATCTGATTCCCGTCAATGAGCTGACTGACTTCGACTTCTCCTTGCAAAGGAGTGCAACACCTGAGCAGCTAGCGGCCGAAGCAGAGAAGATCCGTAGCGCCCTAAAGCAGCAGGGTTGTCCGGAGGCGGAGTGCGCTTGATGAGTTTTCTGGACTCATAAGCTGACTGGTTAGTCCCTTTTGTGCCTGCAGATTTTTTCTGGAGGCACTGCATCCAATTCGTATACTCGGGTAGTCAAGTAATACGTGACAGTGATAAAGATGAGAATTTGACAATGGCAACCACTAGAAAAGCTTTTTTAGCCCCGATGTTTGCTCTGCTGGCCTTCTTTGCCCTTAGCAGTGCCGTCGCTGAGGCTGAAAAAACGGAAAATAAAAACTTCGATGTCAGTGGATTTACCCGAGTTTCCCTGCGGGGTAGCTCCCATGTTGAAGTGATTCAGGGGGACCATTTTGCCGTAAATGCGACTGGCCCAACTGATGTAATGCCTCACGCTAAAGCGGAGGTGAGAGGCAGTACGTTGGAGCTGTCTGTGGACGACAACACTCAGAACTGGTTTGGTGTGATCACCATTACCCGGGACCTGGATCAGAAGGTACAGTTCACGGTTACCATGCCAAAGGTTGAGGGAATCGAGGTGACAGGTTCCGGCCAAGCTGTGGCGGAAACCCTCGAAAGTGAAACGCTTGACCTAAAAGTCACAGGCTCTGGCACCGTGCGCGTTGCCAAAGCGGCAGCAGAGAATCTCAGCGCTTATGTTACAGGCTCTGGGGATCTGATCCTGGATAAGGCATTGTCCGTCAGCAGTGAAATTGGCATCAGTGGTTCTGGGGATATTTTCCTTGGTGGAATCACCGGAGAGAAGCTCACAGCAGAAATCAAGGGCTCGGGGGATATGCGAGTTGGCGGTCGTGTAGCCGACGTTAACATTCGAATCATGGGTTCTGGTGACTTTGTTGGCCGTAGCTTGCGTGCAGATAACGCCAGTGGTTCTGTGATGGGGTCCGGGGATATCGTCCTCAAGCGCCCGCAGAAAGATTCTTTTTCCGTAATGGGATCGGGCGACGTTGCACTGGTAGACTAACCCCCGCTGTCAAACTTCATAGCTGGCACTGTCTATGAGACAGTGCCCACCTTTTTAGGGCCTCATTTTCTTCGGCCTAATTTTCTATTTTGGAAGTGAACTCCCCATGGAATCGCAGGTGACAGGGATTGGGCAGGTGAGCCTGGAAGACCCTTCAGATCAAAGAGATAAACGCAGTCGACGCCTCAAGGAAAAACTGCGCCACTGGGGGCGGGGGGCACAGGAAAAATCTCATTGGGTTGCCGAGCGCCTCATGGATCGCCGTGTCTGTGTGGGGGTGACGGGCTTGAGTGGTGCGGGTAAGTCGACCCTGCTCACCAGTCTCATTTATCAGCTGAGCCACCCACAGAAAGCGCAGTTGCCCGGTTTTGCCCCTGCACTAAACGGAGACTTACTGGGCGCGGAGTTAAAGCCTGCCCTCGATTCCGGCCTGCCAGTATTTGATTATGAAAGCTGCCTGAATGCCTTGATGTCAAACCCGCCCAGGTGGCCGCAGAGTACCCGCGATGTTTCGGCAATGGAATTGCATATTCATCTTAGACGCCACCGCCGTTTTCGTGGCAGTGGGCACAAGACCCTGATTCTGGAGCTGCGGGACTATCCGGGTGAGTGGTTAATGGACCTGCCGATGATGCGAATGGATTTTCGCGATTGGTGCCGGCATCAGGCCCATGTCATTGGAGGCGACACGCGCGCAGGGTTGGCGCCGGAGCTGCTGCAGCGTTTGGCTGCGCTTTCTCCTCAGGCTGAAGCAAAGGAGTCTGAGCTAACAGCCTTGTGGCGAGACTATCGCCAGTTTCTCTTGGATTGTCGTGGTGAGCGCAAACTCAGCTATCTGCAGCCAGGGCGCGCGCTTTTGGATGATGAAGAATACCGTGTCTTACCCCTGCTGGACCTCAGGGGCTTTAGCGCCGATGAATTGAGGCAGTTGCCTGAGAGCAGTAATTACCAGGTTCTGCGTCGCCATTATGAAACCTATGTACATGAAAGGGTGGCCCCTTTTTTGGAGAGTCACTTCAAGCATCTCGACCGTCAATTGGTACTGGTGGATATGATCGGAACCCTGTTTGCCGGCGAGCAGGCCCTGGAGGATATGCGCCTGGCGTTTACCCATATTGCCGATACCTTTCGCTACGGAGAGTCCGGCTTGCTGAGCAAATTATGGCGACCAAAGGTGAATCGTCTGTTATTTGCCGCTACCAAGGTTGATCAGGTGCTCGCTGCCGATCACGACGCCCTGCGTCAGCTACTGGGGCAACAATTGCAGCAGACATTTACCGGAGCGCGTCACCGCGGTTTACCAATTTTTAGTGAAGCGATTGCCGCCGTACGTTGCTCCCGCGAGGATCAGCGCAATGGTCGGCGCATGCTGGTGGGGCATGATCTTAATGGGCGTTATCTGGGTTTTGAGAATGCCGAGATATCTTCGCATCTTCCTAGTGAAGAGGGCGGCTGGAGTCATTACACCGATGCCGCTCCGCCCCAGTTGCTCCCTCCGCAGGGGATGGATGCCGGCTCCATTCCACATATCCGTGTCGATGCGCTCTTGAATTTGCTGCTTGGAGATAAGGTCTGATGGGCGATGAGAATAAAGAGGCGCCACGCCGAGTAACCCGAATAGAGTCTTTACAGGAGCCAGAGAGAGACACTCCTCACAGGGATACAACCCGTGTAGAAAGCCTACACGAAGAGGAGGGGGACATTCCAAGATCTATCACTACAGGAGAATCTCTACCCGATAGGATTGCCTTCTCGGAACTGCGCTTGCCTGTTTTTCGCCTTAAATGGTTAAAGCCGGCACTGCTCTCATCTGTTGCATTAATAGTGGCTGTCCTCGCTTGGGAATTGCGCCAGTTATATACCTGGGCCGCGGATAAACACTGGGGGCTCGGTATTCTCGCCGGTGTAGTGATTGTAAGCTTCGCCGCTGTAATTATCAGCGCTCTGTGGGAGTTTTTCCGTGCTGGGCAGCCGCTGCGCAAGCTGCAAAAAACACAGGCCATGGCGGCTGAAATGCGGGAATGCCGCAGTCATGAGGAGGCGGAATCTTTCCGTCGGCAGTTGCAAGAGCATTTCTCGGCGAAGCCTCAAGGGGTGCTGCTTAACCGAGTATTGGACGACGCACCGGATTACTATGATAGCAGTGAGTTACTGCAGCACCTTGAAGTCACCTTCCTCAATGCTCTTGACCAAGAGGCGCAGCGCCGTGTGGTTCGCCATGCAACGACAACGGGTGCATTGGTGGGCCTCAGTCCTTTTGCCAGTATCGATATTCTGGTAGCTCTGCGCCAGTCGTTACGAATGATTGACGACGTAGCTCAAATTTATGGTGTGCAGCCATCGATTGTGGTGCGTTGGCGCCTTTTCAAGAAGGTCCTCGCATTGGTGGCCTATAGTGGTGCCAGTGAATACGCTATCAGTGAGGTGTGGCCAGACTTGGTGGGAGACAGTCTGGCTGGTACAGTTTCCGCGCGCCTCGGGCAGGGTGTAGGCGCAAGCCTGTTTATGGCGCGGATCGGGCTCGCCGCCATGCAAAGCTGTAGGCCTATCCCCTTTGCTGAAAAGCAGCGCCCGCGCTTATCTGCATTAATAAAGCGCATTGGCATCGGGTTAAAGGAGCGTATGCCAGAAGTTTTCTCTGTGGTTGGGTTTGGCAGTCGGGGTGCGCATACGCCCACTAAGTCTGGAGAGAAGTTTTCACGAAAGCGTTGAACTTGCCGGAGGGGCCCGCAAGGGTTGCGGGCCGAGAGTTTGTGGTGAACTGTGGCAGAGTCTTATTGGAACTGCTTTTTCATAAGTAAGCGCGTATGGTGGCGATCAACCAGTTCTGCCAGTGTGGCAAAGCGGCGCTTGATAAAGGGGGTAGGGTTGTTATTTCCGGCATCGTCCCGGTATTCGACACCAGAGCGCACGTGTTGCAGTTCCCGGGTTAACTCAGTGATCGCCGAAAAGATATTTTGAGTGTCATCCTGGCTATAGAAAACGTAGGTGCTATTGGTATCTACCAAATAGGCATTGCACTCATTTAGCCACTCTAGACGCTGCTCTAGAAAACGGATGGTATTGCGAATACCGCCTTTATACTCCGGATTGAAGTGCTCATTCACGTACTTGTCCAAGCTGCGCATGCCTGACCCTACAAATTGCTCCACCACGCTGTCACAGTAATTTTCAGTGAGGTAAGCGGGGTGGGTATTGGCATTGCTTGGGTTGCTTGTGATTAGCAAAGACAAAAGTCCCAATGTTTTGAGAATGGCTAAAGAAGGAGAGTTCATTGTCTTGCCCATGGGTTACTCTTTCCAGTGACTGTTATTCTATCCGCCAAACCCGCTCGGTTGTTTTAACACTTTGTTTGACGAGGTATTTTTTGTGATAGTTATCACATGAATATCGAAGCGGCCAAAAGGAGTCAACGGTTATTAAGTACAGAATGGCAGCTCTGACGCAAAAGGTGTGTTGTGAGAGCTGTCTGCTATAGGCTTTATCTGGGATTGAAATTAGAGACTGAGGTTTACTTTGGCTGAATATGAATTTGACCTTTTTGTGATTGGGGCGGGCTCAGGTGGTGTACGAGCCTCGCGCATGGCCGCTGCGCAAGGAATGAAGGTGGCAGTGGCTGAAGATCGCTATATGGGGGGCACCTGCGTAAACGTGGGTTGCGTCCCCAAAAAATTATTCGTTTATGCCAGTGGTTTTAGTGAGGATTTTACCGATGCTAAGGCTTATGGCTGGGAAAGCTCTTCCGCTGAATTCCACTGGCCAACTTTGCGTGAGAATAATGCTCGTGAAGTGTCCCGGCTCAACGATATTTACCGCAATTTGCTCGCAAATTCTGATGTGACTGTCATTGATGGGCGTGCCAAAGTGATAGGCCCCAATACTGTCTTGGTGAATGGCCGTGAATATACTGCCCAGAGAATTTTGGTGTCGACAGGCGGTTGGCCTTTTGTCCCAGAAATTCCCGGCAAAGAATTCATCTTAACCTCCAACGATGTATTCGCAATGGAAACTTTCCCCAGTAGAGTACTTGTTGTTGGCGGGGGGTATATCGCCGTTGAGTTTGCGGGTATCTTTGCGGGATTGGGAGCTGAAGCACATCTTTCCTACCGCCGTGATTTATTCCTTCGGGGCTTTGATCGTGATATTCGCCACTTTGTTCGCGATGAGATGGTGAAGAAAAATATCGATTTGAAATTTAACCATCAAGTGAGCGCCATTGAAAAATTGCAGGATGGCAGCTTCCTAGTACATGCCGAGGACGGCTCCAGTTTGAATGTGGATATGGTTCTCTATGCGACGGGCAGGGTTGCCAATACCGAAGGTCTTGGTTTGAAAGAGCAGGGGGTGGTACTGCACAGAGATGGCACTATTTCAGTAGATGATAATTTCCGTACTAACATTCACTCTATTTATGCCCTCGGAGATGTTACTGGTGAACCGCAGTTGACTCCCGTGGCCCTTGCAGAAGCGATGGCTCTAGTGAAGCATTGGCGTACCGGAAAGACAGCAGAAATTGATTACAACAATATTCCTACTGCAGTATTTTGCCAGCCAAACATTGGTACTGTGGGGCTGTCCGAAGAAGAGGCGAGAGACTCTGGGGTTTCGGTTACTGTCTACAAGTCGGAGTTTCGCCCCATGCGCCATACCGTGAGTGGAAATACTGAGCGCACACTGATGAAGCTGGTGGTCGATGCCGATACCGACAAGGTGATTGGCGTGCATATGGTAGGTGATGATGCCGGTGAGATTATCCAGGGCTTGGCTGTGGCTCTGAAGGCGGGTGCGACCAAGAGAGTCTTTGATGAGACTATCGGAATTCACCCAACGGCCGCAGAAGAATTTGTCACCATGCGTACACCAGTAGGCGGTTGATTTTACTTCCGTATCTTACGTTTAAAGTCGTTTGGAATGCAGATCCACATAGTTCTTTACCCCCAGATTGACGCAAAAACGGCGCAAATGCGCCGTTTTTGTCTTTGCGGGATTAATCTCCCTTACTCTTCCTCAACTACTTCGTAAAGCGCCTGATGGCGCTGCGCTTTTCTGCGCTCGCTGCGTTCTTTCAGGCAGCGTTCGGCGGAGGCAAATGTGTCATTCACGGCCCGGTGGATGGACTCATTTTCATTACTGATGGTCACGGGATTGCCACTAATAGCAAGTTCAAGTGAGGCCTTGTATTGCTTGCCTTTGCTTTTGTGTTGGTGGGGAGCTTCCAGAACTACACGACTATGTATGATGTCGCCACAATAACGTTCCAGTTTGTGTAACTTTTTAGATACCGTGTTTGAGAGGGCGGCTGATTTGTCGATATCGCGGAACACAATGTTATCGTTAGGCGCAGATTTCATGGATAAATACCTCCGGTTATAGGAAACCATGCAGGCCGCTTGAGCGGTTTGCTATTCAAAGAAGGTAGGGCGCCCTAGTTGGGAGGGGTCGGGTCCGCAGTTGAATCGCCGAGTCGCCGGTAGCGCAACGAATAATTGCTGTCTGTACAGCTCTGGGTGTTTTACGTCCGGGTCGGGTTTTCCGCTGTGTCCAGCGATCGTCTCCCTGTTACCCATAATGCTTCCGCTAAAAAAAAAATCAAGCGCTATCGCTAGAAAATGTCACATAAAATTCGGCGAAGCGTCATTAGAGCGTCTTTGACTCTTAGTTTTTAGGGATTTTTTAACAAAATGGGTACAAGAGGTGGACGCGAGGTCATTGCTCGCGAGCGCTGGCCTGCGTAAAATTGGCCGTAATGGGCAGGGGGCTTGAATGTTTTGAACAAAATTTAACCTCCGCATTTTTATCTTACGAATGTCGAAAAATCGAAAAACGGGTTCTGGACAATGGCGGTAAAGCGGTATTGCTCGCTCTTCCTGGCGGGCTTGGTAGTTTTTGGCGGGGTGGCAGCGCAGGCGCAGTCAAACCTCACAGTGGAAAAAAACCGACTGGCACGCCTGGAGCAGTCCCTGGAAAACAGGCAGGTTGAGCTGGAAGATATTGAGAACGAACTGCTCTCCTATGAATATAAGCTCGAGCGTGCACGGGAGTCTCTCACTGAGCTTCGCAAGGAGTATGAAGCGAGCCGTGTTGAACTTGAGGAGGCGCGCCGGATTCATGAATCCAATGGAACCTCGGATTCAGAGCGCCGTCTAACCAAGGCCAAGCACGGTTTTGCCATGGCCGAACGGGGCGTGGACAGCCGCAGTCGCCGATTGGAGTTTATTCAAACCAACCATCAGGAGTTGCTGGCTAGACTGGACGAAGAGAAAAAGGTAATTGCTGAAACCAAGGCAAAGATCTCTGATCAGCAGGATAAAATTGGCCAAGTGGTGGACACTATGTTGGCCAAGGCCGAAGCATCCGAAAGACGTGCGGCCTTAGCAAGGCGCGCTAAAGCCGAAGAGGCGAAGCCAAAGCCGCCTAAATTGAAGACGGCTGCAATTGAGAAGCCCCAAAAGCGGCAGGAAGAGCCGGAACCAGCCCCAGTCCTCAAAAAGGAGATCGACCCCGAGTTACTTGCTTACGTTAAGCGTGAACAGAAGCGTTTAAACGATTTGCTCTCCGATAAAGAGGGAGAAAACAAGCAGACTTTCCGTAACTTAGTTCTAAAACCATCTGGTGGTGAGTACCAGTCTTTTGAGTTTCTGGGAAAAAATCAATATCGCCTGGTCGCAACGGTTGAGGCGGGTCGGCAGACCTACAAAATCAATACCTGGAAGTTTCGCCGTACAATTCCTGCCGAAGATGATGGTGAGCGCTATGTCTTTGTCTTTGATGCGCGCCGCTTATCCCGACCCCGGTTGGTGATGTATCCAGAGTACGCTTTAGATGCTCTTAAATAGTATTTCGTAAGCCCGCCCTGTGCGGGCTTTTTTGTGGTTGTGGCAGGCTATTCAGCGTAAAGATTCACTTCCAGCAAGGGATGGTAATGACTTTGCTCTACTTGGGGGGTGCTCTGGTAGAGAATGATATTTTTAGCCAGAAAGGGGAAGTCCAAGCTAAGTGGTGCAAGTTGTCGAAATCCCTTTTTACATCGCGCCAGAGTGATATGTGGCCGATATGGCTTACTTTCTGGCTCCATACCTAATTCACTAATAAGTTGTTGGCACTTCTCATTGAGCGCAGTCAGGTAAGGATTTGGTAACAATTCTATAGCAAGACAGCTGGATTGCGGTCTAGGGAACGGGTTAAGAGAGTGAATGCTGCTTTGGAAGCTTTTCACGGAATGTGCGAGCTCAATAATTCCTTGCTTCAGGTGTGGGACCTTTTCTTTTTGGGTGTCTCCCAGAAAAGCCAGGGTTAGGTGCCGGTTAGCGGGGCTAGCCCAGCGAATGTGACTGGCACTAATTCCTTTGAGCTGCTCACGGCAAAGATCGGTTATGCCCTCTAGGAATACTTGCGAAGCATCGTCAGGTCGTATGCCAATAAATAGTCGACAAGTTGATTGCTCCGACAAACTTTCTTTTTTTTGCATTTTTCCTCTTAATCGCCTTGAAAAGTAGTTTGTAAACCATATTTATTGAGTGCGGGCGGTGGCTTTGAATGAAAGCGCCCCGCGGGAAAGGCTCGGGCTTATTGGCGAGCTAAATTTAATATTGCTCTGAATTGAGGATATAACAATGCGTAATTTTGATTTTTCTCCCTTATACCGTTCTGCAATCGGCTTTGATCGTATGGCTAGTCTGTTGGATGCGATGAACTCCAGCGAGCAGAAGCAACCCTCCTATCCTCCCTATGATATAGAGCTTACCGGTGAGGACAGCTACAGAATCACAATGGCTGTGGCGGGGTTTGAGCAGTCTGAACTAGATATTCAGGTTGAGCAAAATCGCTTGAGTGTAAGTAGTAAAAAGCCTGAAGATACCTCGCAGAGAAATTTCCTGCACCGCGGTATCGCAGCGAGAAATTTTGAGCGGCGCTTCCAGCTCGCAGATCACGTTAAGGTGACCGATGCAAAGCTTGCTAATGGCTTGCTCCATATTGAGCTGGTGCGAGAAATACCCGAGGCGATGAAGCCTCGAAAAATCCAGATTAGTGAAGGTAATTTACTAAATCACGATCGGACTGAAAAAGCCGAGGCAGGAAAAAAACCTGATACGGTAGCCGCTTAAGTTGTTCCTTTCTTGTCCTCTGTGCCGCCATAGTGCGGCACAGCTCTACCATCGAGATAAGTTTCGCAGTTATTACCAATGTAATAGCTGCGATTTGGTATTTGTCCCTTCTGAGTATCATCTCACTGCAGCTGAGGAGCATGCCTTTTACGACCTTCATGAAAACTCTATGGAAGATGAAGGTTATCGTCGTTTCCTTAGCCGTTGTGCCAGCCCACTTTTAAAAATGCTTCCGCCTGCTAGTGAGGGAATGGATTTTGGTTGTGGGCCTGCTCCATTGTTGGCGAGTATTTTAGAGGGGCATGGTCATAAGGTTGAACTGTTTGATCATTTTTACTTTCCTGCAAGCCGCTCCTCCGAAAAAATCTACGATTTTATCGTGTCGACAGAGGTAATAGAGCACTTGAGCTCTCCGGGCGATGAACTGTCAAAGCTATGGGTGCAATTACGTGTTGGTGGCGTTTTGGCACTGATGACTAAGTTGGTCATTTCTCCAGAGCGATTTGCCAACTGGCACTATATCCGCGACCCAACACATATTTCCTTTTTTAGTGCTGAAACCTTCCGGTGGTTGGCGCGGAAATTAGGTGCTGAACTGATGTTTGTGGATAACGACGTGATTTTCTTAAAAAAATCAGGTGTTCACCCGGAATAGTTTGGCCCTGACAGTGGCTCGGTATTCACTTGGTGTAGTGGCTAGAAACTTTTTGAACAAGGCAGTGAAGTGGCCCATATCCTGGTAGCCGACTTTTTCAGCGATTTCATTTACTGATAGATTACTGGACTGCAGTAATTCCCGGGCCATGTCTACGCGTACATTCTGTAGATATTGCAGTGGTGTCTGTCCTGTGGCCAATTTAAAGCGCCGGTTGAAAGAGCGTACGCTCATATCGAACATTTGTGCCACTTCACTAAGTCTTACCTCAGTATTACAGTGCTCTTTCAGCCACGCTTGGGCTTGGACAATATCTTCGTCTGGATGCAGGTGAACAGCGCCTTCGGAATAGGCAATTTCCTCAAAAGGCCTGCGAATCTCATGGGAAAAATTACGTTCAACGTGACTGGCAACAGCTGCCCCATAGAGTTGCCTGATCATATGGACGGTGACATCTGCCAGGGCATTCACACTGGCCGCGCAAAAAAGCTTATCAGCCTGAGTGATAAAATACTGGCGCTTCAATTTGACCTTGGGATAGTCAGAGCTGAACTGGTCGAAATAATGCCAGTGGGTAGTGGCGGGCTTGCCATCGAGCAATCCCGCTTCGGCCAGAAAGCAGACACCTGTGCCCACTGCATTGATGGCAGCCCCGCCTTCGGCTTGGGCCCTCAGCCACTTTAAGAGCTTTCCGCTGCGTTTCAAGGCTGGTCGAGGGTTACGCCAAAGTGCCGGGATATAGATTAGATCGCTGTCTGGTGCTTCATCCAAAGGCACATCGGGTTGAAAGGTAAAGCCGCAGCGGGTTTTTACAGCTTGCCCGTCGATGCTTGCTGTCACCAAGCGCAAGGGCTCGGCCAGTCCTTCCACACGGGCACGGCTCTCGGCCCCGCGTAACATCTCTAGGGGTAGTACAGTGCCGGTAGCCAGCATTTGATCAATCAGAAGAAAGGTAACCGTTCGCATTACATACTCAGGCGCATATGCGCCATTGGCCAAAACACTCAATTTTGCTGGCCAGTATGCCCATAACTGGGCGGAATCGCCACCCCCTACACTCCCGAATATTAAATTTGTAGTGTTTAGCTTGGCTGGAGGTCAGGATGCAGCGCCTTCCCGTAATTACCGCGTTTGGTGGTTTCAACCCTGCAGGACGAAGCTCCTTTCACCGCGGCTATGCCAGAATGGTGTTCGATAAGCTTGGGCAGAGAGAGCGGGTTGATACCCTCTCCGATCTCGCCGCGCTAATGGGGTTGCGCACCGGTACCACAGGCCCGTTGGAGCCGGGACTTGAGGAGAAGGTACTCAAGGGTACCTTGGTGCGTGAGCTGGAAGCGCGTATTTACGATTACCACCGCTGTCATTATCACCAGGCGGCGAATTTGGCTAACCCCACCGGTATCTCTTTTGAGATTTCCACCCGTCAATTACCCCACCCCTTACCGGGCGACTGGCAAGTAGAAACTATTGGCAGCGGCAGAGTGCGTGTAACCACGACGAGCCTGTCTGTCATGTTGGACAGCTTTCGCGAGATTCCTGTAGGGGCGGCTGGCCAGCTTCCCACAGGCTTTGAGCCAGGTGAGCGCTACAACTCCCGCTTTCACCCACGGGGATTGCAACTGGCGGTTTTGGGTGCCTCTGATGCAGTTCTCTCTATGGGGATTGGTTGGGATGAGGTTGTTGCTGCGGCGGGCCCCGGCAATATTTCTGTCTATGCCTCTTCAGCCATGAGCCAGCTCGACCCCTATGGCAATGGGGGACTGATGCAGTCCCGCCTGCGGGGCTCACGGGTAAGCTCCAAGCAGCTGGCGCTTGGTTTAAATAGCATGCCCGCAGATTTCGTGAATGCCTATGTGCTGGGCAATGTGGGGTCTA
This sequence comes from Microbulbifer sp. ABH2_005, assembly GCF_056160005.1. Lineage (NCBI taxonomy): Bacteria > Pseudomonadati > Pseudomonadota > Gammaproteobacteria > Cellvibrionales > Microbulbiferaceae > Microbulbifer > Microbulbifer sp. ABH2_005. The sequence goes on from NZ_JBSWWI010000001.1 coordinate 1,376,045, forward strand.
CCGGAGCGGTGACCGGAGCCTGCGCCAGTTATTTATATAATTTGCGGGCCGGGGTTGAGGATATTCGTAGCGGCCGGGCTAGGGTGGCTGTAGTTGGAGCCACTGAGGCGCCTCTTGTGCCTGAGATTGTCGATGGTTATTCCACTATGGGCGCGCTCGCCACGACTGAAAACTTGCGAAAAATCTTTTCGGGTGATGTGGATTTTCGTCGCACCAGTCGTCCATTTGGGGAAAACTGTGGTTTTACCCTGGGAGAGGGCACTCAGTGGGCGATCCTTATGGACGATACTCTTGCCATTGAGCTGGGGGCGAATATTCATGGCTCAGTTGCGGGTGTTTACATCAATGCCGATGGATATAAGAAATCGATCTCCGCTCCGGGGCCTGGAAACTATCTGACGATGGCCCGAGCGATGGCAGAGTCGAGAGCTATTGTCGGGGACGAGAGCCTGAAGAGGCGCAGCTTTGTGCAGGCCCACGGGTCAAGCACGCCGCAAAATCGAGTGACAGAGTCCGCAATTCTCGATCGCTTGGCTGGTGTTTTTGGTGTGCGGGAATGGCCTGTATGTGCAGTTAAAGCCTATGTCGGCCACACGGTGGCAGTGGCCAGTGGAGATCAGTTAATTTCCGCGCTGGGAATTTTTAACCGGGGGATATTGCCGGGTATCGTCACAATTGACAAAGTGGCCGACGACGTCCATCAGGACAACTTACAGATCTCTTGCGAGCATGTGGAAAGGGATCCCACATCTCTGGATCTCGCTTTTCTGAACTCTAAAGGTTTTGGCGGCAATAATGCGACTGCAGCAGTGCTCTCTCCTCATGTGACTCGCAACATGCTGGAAAAACGCTATGGGGAAAAAGCGATGCTCACTCACCATAGAAAAAATGAATCTGTTGTTGAGCAGGCAGTGGCTTACGACGTGAAGGCGAGCAAAGGGGAATTGCAAACTATTTATCGTTTTGGTGAGGGGCTTATAGATGAGGATCAAATAGACCTTGCTGTCGATAAAGTTGTCCTCCCCGGTTTTCCTCCGGTAGAGCTTGATGTTAATAACCCGTTTGCCGATATGACTGAATAAGTACCGGAAGCCGTTGCCGTTTTGTTTTTCTTTTGGATTGCGGGATGTGATAAAAACGCCTATTGGCTGTTAACTAAATGGAAAATTCAATGGCAGACATGGATGTTTGTGGTGAAGTCAACGAAGCCGGGGATCTTGGCGCCCGGCTGAAACTGGTGCGAAAAATTCATGGAATTTCCCAGCGGCAATTAGCGCGGCAAGCTGGTGTTACCAATGCCACCGTGTCCTTTATTGAACAGGGCAGGGTGAGTCCATCTGTGGGGTCGCTTGAAAAAATATTGAATAGCGTGCCTATGTCCTTGGCTGAGTTTTTCTCTTTGAATCTTGCCGAATCAGAGCAGATTTTCTTTCGTGCCAGTGAAATGCCGGAAATTGGTGATGGCCGGGTTCTCTGTCATCTGCTCGGTGGTGCTCAGCAGGGGCGCTCCATGTCAATTCTTCGCAAAGTATTTCCCGCTGGGCAAGATTCTGGGCCTGACCAACAGCTTCTCGATGGAGAGGTGGGGGGGATTGTGATTGCCGGAGAGCTGGAAGTTGCCGCGGGATCGGATTTCGCCTTGCTAGAGGTGGGTGATGGTTATTATTTCAGCGCGCGGCGTCCTCATCGCTTCCGCAATCCCGGGGGTACTGACTGTGTGGTTATCAGTGCTGTGACAACATCTCAACCCCATATGGCCCCCTTACCAGTGCAAGTTCAACAGGAGCTTGCAATACAGGGTGAATCGCGCCACGGGGCTGAACAGGCAGATTAATCCGCGTTAGACTGGCCCGGCCTGGCCGGTGAGATGTTACTGGTTGTTTTCTGTACTTTGGCGCTATTGGTGCCAGTCCTTTTGGAAGAAATAGTATTCAAACAATCGTTTGAATCTGGCTATACTACGGCTGACCGTAATGGGCCCAAGTGTCACCGCAGTTGCGGGCGGTCCATGGTTGCAAAAAAATTCCGACCCCGGGTCCAGGATTGCGGCCCAGAATAAAAGAGGTCAATCAATGTTATTTAGTGGCAAAGCGCTCACGGTTCAGGTGCTGGATAACGGCATCGCCGAGCTTAAATTCGACCTGCAAGGCGAATCCGTCAACAAGTTCAACCGCCAGACGGTTTCCGAATTCTCTCAGGCTCTGGATGCTATAGAGGCAGCAGACGGCATCAAAGGTGTACTGCTGACCAGTGGCAAGAGCGTCTTTATAGTCGGTGCAGATATCACCGAGTTTGGCGATGCTTTCTCTGCAGGCGCAGAGGGTGTTGCTGATCTGATGAATCAGAACAATGAAAATATCAACCGCTTGGAAGACCTGCCGGTCCCGACTGCCGTAGCCATCAATGGTTATGCTCTCGGTGGCGGTTTTGAGGTTTGCTTGGGTTGTGACTTCCGCCTGATGGGCGAAGAGGCCAAAGTTGGTCTTCCGGAAGTTAAACTGGGCCTGATTCCAGGCTGGGGCGGCACCGTTCGCCTGCCGCGTGTTGTTGGCGTTGACGTAGCTGCTGAGTGGATTGCAGCGGGTAAGGAGCAAAAGCCAGCTGCCGCGCTGGAAGCTCACGCCGTTGATGCTGTGGTTCCCACCGACAAGCTCAAAGATGCGGCTATCAAACTGCTTGAACGCGCCATCAATGGCGAGCTGGACTATAAGGCCGTTCGTGAGATCAAGAAATCTCCGATTCCTTTGAATGACACCGAAGCGCTGATGGCCTTCTTTACCACCAAGGCTTTTGTGGGCCAGCAGGCTGGTAAAAACTATCCATCTCCGGTAGCTGCGGTTGAGTCTATCGAGCAGGGTTACAAGCTGACCCGCGATGAAGCGCTGAAAATCGAGCAAGAGAAGTTTATCTTCTGCGCCCAAACCGGCACTGCCAAGTCCCTGGTAGGCCTGTTCCTGGCAGACCAGGCGATCAGCAAGGTTGCCAAGGGTTGGGAAAAGAAAGCCGACAAGCCGATCGAGCGTGCGGCAGTATTGGGTGCCGGCATTATGGGTGGTGGTATCGCCTACCAGTCCGCCTATAAAGGTACTCCGATCAAGATGAAGGATATCGATCAGAAGGGTATCGATCTTGGTCTGAATGAGGCGAACAAACTGCTGTCCAAGTTGGTTGATCGCAAGCGCCTGACCCCCGTTAAAATGGGTGAAGTGCTCAACCGCATTGAGCCTACCTTGAGCTACGATGGCTTCAAAGATATCGATGTTGTTGTGGAAGCCGTGGTTGAAAATCCCAAGGTGAAGCACGCAGTATTGAAGGAAGTGGAGACCAAGGTAAGCGAAGACACTGTAATCGCCTCTAATACCTCGACTATCTCCATTAATCACCTGGCCGAGCCGCTGTCCCGTCCGGAAAACTTCCTCGGCATGCACTTCTTTAACCCTGTGCATAAAATGCCGCTGGTTGAGGTGATTCGCGGTGAGAAAACTTCCGACACCGCTGTGGCTCGCGTTGTTGCCTACGCGAACAAGATGGGCAAAAAAGCCATTGTTGTGCGCGACTGCCCTGGGTTCCTAGTTAACCGCGTTCTTTTCCCATACTTTGCCGGCTTCTCTATGTTGGTGCGCGATGGTGCTGACTTCCAGGCCGTTGACAAGGTTATGGAACGCTGGGGTTGGCCGATGGGTCCCGCCTACCTGATGGACGTTGTAGGTATCGACACCGGCGTTCACGCAGAGAGTGTAATGGCTGAAGGCTTCCCCGATCGCATGGGCAAAACCTTCACCGCCGCTTCCGATGTTATGTATGAAGCAGGCCGCTACGGTCAGAAGAACGACAAAGGCTTCTATAACTACGAGCAAGATAAAAAAGGTCGCCCGAAGAAAGTGGCTACCGAAGAGTCCTACGAGCTGCTCAAGCCGCATGTTGCTGAGCGCCGCGAGTTCGAAAAGGATGAAATTATCGAGCGCATGATGGTGCCTATGGCAACCGAGCTGGCTCGCTGCTTGGAAGAGGGTATCGTTGATTCCCCGGCTGAAGCCGATATGGCCCTGATCTACGGCATCGGTTTCCCTCCGTTCCGCGGTGGAATCTTCGCATGGCTGGATAGCATTGGCCTGGATGAGTTCGTGAAGATTGCCGATAAGTACGCCGACCTGGGCGAGCTGTACAAGCCGACCGATCGCATGCGTGAAATGGCCGCAAGTGGCAAAACCTACTACGGCAATAAGTAAGGAGAATAGCGATGAGTTTAAATCCTAGAGATGCCGTAATCGTCGACTACGCGCGTACGGCGATGGGTCGCTCGAAGAATGGTGTATACCGCCATGTTCGTGCCGACGACATGTCTGCTGAGCTGCTGAAAAAATTCATGCAGCGCAATGACAAGCTGGATCCCGCTGAGATCGATGACTTGATCTGGGGCTGTGTAATGCAGCGCGATGAGCAGGGCTTTAACGTAGCGCGCTTTATTCTGTTGCGCGCAGGCCTGCCGCATACCATTCCGGCTCAGACCGTTAACCGTTTGTGTGGTTCCTCCATGTCTTCCCTGCACACCGCTGCAGCCAATATCCAGGCCGGTGTTGGCGATGTATATGTGGTGGGTGGTGTTGAGCACATGGGCCACCTGAACATGATGGAGCACGTCAGCCCCAACCCAATGCTGGGCCGCTATATGGCCAAGGCCGCTGGCTCCATGGGTATGACTGCTGAATACCTGGCGATGATGCACGGCATCCAGCGTCAGCAGATGGATGAGTTTGGTGCGCGTTCCCACCACCGTGCCGCAGAAGCTACCAAAGCGGGCAAGTTCAATCGCGAGATTATCGCCATTGAAGGTCACGATGATGATGGCGTACCTTTCCTGGTTGAGACGGATCAAACCATCCGTCCAGATACCACTGTGGAAGGCCTGGCTCAGCTGAGACCGGCATTTGATCCAAAGCACGGTCAAGTTACTGCAGGTACATCTTCGCAGATTACCGATGGCGCTTCCGTCATGTTAGTAATGTCTGCCGAGCGCGCTCAGGCTTTGGGTATGACCCCGATCGCTCGCGTGAAGGAAATGTCTCTGGCTGGTGTTGACCCCTCCATTATGGGTTACGGCCCGGTGCCCTCTACCAAGAAGGCGCTTAAGAATGCAGGCCTGACTATTGGTGATATCGACAAGGTTGAGCTGAATGAGGCCTTTGCCGCTCAAGCGCTGCCGGTACTGAAAGATCTCGATCTGCTCGACAAGATGGACGAGAAGGTCAATCTTTATGGCGGTGCAATTGCTTTAGGCCACCCATTTGGTTGTTCCGGTGTGCGTATCACTGGCACCTTGCTGAGCGTTATGCAAAACGAGGGTGGAAACCTGGGTGTTTCCACCATGTGTATCGGCTTGGGGCAGGGTATTACCACTATTGTGGAGCGGGTTTAACTCCTAGCTGCCACCTCAAAAAAGGCGCCCTTGTGGCGCCTTTTTTAATTTTTTCAGTAAAGTGTTGATGCCTTCAAAATGCTGTGGCACAATCTGCACCCCTTGTCGCGATGAGGTCTTTTAAGGACTGAAACCCTATATTTATCAAAGGGTTAGCGGCAAGAGAATTTCGGGGACGTGGTGAAATTGGTAGACACGCCAGATTTAGGTTCTGGTGCCGAAAGGTGTGGGAGTTCGAGTCTCCCCGTCCCCACCAAATTAAAAGCCTAGAAGTCCGTGTGACTTGCCCTGGAGGGGTGGGTGCGGGCTTCTTGTGCATTTGGCGTCAGCTCAAAGTTCTATGTGGTTTTGATGGCTGTGCCCATGAGGTTACTGGCTAAGTCCCGGTGGCCCGGTATTCGTTGGCGCTGCGGCGCGATTAAAGAGATAGTCTCACGAGGATAAACATGCAGGTTTCCATCGAAACTACTTCCGGCTTGGAGCGTCGCTTAACGGTTAATTTGCCGGCGGAAATCGTCGATAAAGAGGTGGACAAGCGTCTGCAGCAGGCGGCGAAGACTGTTCGCGTCAATGGCTTCCGCAAGGGCAAGGTGCCAATGAAGGTTGTGCGCCAGCGTTTTGGTGCCGGCGTTCGCCAGGAAGTGCTTGGCGAGGTAATGAGCCGCTCTTTCTACGACGCTGTACAGCAGGAGCAGGTTAAGCCCGCTGGTCAGCCGAGCATTGAGGCCAAGCAGACTGCGGCTGGTGAAAACCTTGAATATGTCGCTACTTTTGAAGTTTACCCTGAGGTTGAGTTGGCCGACCTGGCAGAGCTCAGTGTAGAGCGTCCGGTTGCCACTGTTACCGATGCCGATGTTGAGAATATGATCGATGTGCTGCGCAAGCAGCAGTCTTCCTGGAAGGACACCAAGCGCAAGGCGCAGAAAGGTGACCGAGTTACCATCAACTTCGTTGGCCGTAAAGATGGCGAAGAGTTTGAGGGTGGAAAAGCGGAAGGTCACCAGCTGGTTCTCGGTTCAGGCCAGATGATCCCCGGCTTTGAAGAGGGTATTCTGGGTATGAAGCCAGGTGAAGAAAAAGACCTGGACCTGACTTTCCCGGAAGACTATCAAGCTGAAGAGCTGCGTGGTGCTGCGGTAACCTTCAACATTAAGGTAACCTCCTCCGAGAAACCTGAGCTGCCTGAGCTGAATGAAGAGTTCTTCGCCGCTTACGGAGTTCAAGAGGGTGGAGAAGAGAAGTTCCGTGAGGAAGTTCGCAACAACATGGAGCGCGAGCTGAAAAATGCTGCGCTGAATAAAGTAAAAACCCAGGTAATGGACCAGCTGTTCGAGAAACACCCGGTCGAGCTGCCTTCTGCTCTGGTTGCCGGTGAGGTTCGCACTCTGCGTGGACAAATGATCCAGCAGTTTGGTGGTCAGATTAAGGCTGAAGATGCTGAGCGCATGCTGCCAGACACTATGTTCGAAGAGCAGGCTAAGCGCCGTGTAGTTCTCGGTCTCGTTGTTGGTGAGATTGTTAAAAAGAACGAGCTGTTAGTAGACGCTGACCTGGTGAAAGCTAAGGTTGAAGAGCTTGCCTCAACCTACCAGCAGCCTGAAGAGGTAGTTGAATACTACTACAACAACCGTGAGTTGCTCTCAGGAGTTGAATCTGTAGTTCTGGAAGATCAGGTTGTGGATTTTGTTCTTAAATCTGCAAAAGTCGAAGAAGTTGAAAGCACTTACGACGACGTTATCAAGCCGCAGAAGCAGAGCTAATTATCCCTGTCTCACAAGAATGCATTGGCGCCCTCTTCAGTCGGGCGTCGTTGCATCTCCTTCCTTTTTACCGGCTGGCTTTATCCCGCCTGACCGGTTAAGCTCTGAAAACCTAATTTTTCAGCACGGGCGCCAAGCGCTTGTATGCTGGCCTGCCGAACACGCCACAAAAGGAAGCAATGGTACCTATGGCACGAATTGATTATCCCCAAGCCTCAATCGAAACCCTGGCGACTGGTTTGGTACCCATGGTGGTGGAGCAAACCGCCAGGGGTGAGCGCTCTTTTGATATCTACTCTCGCCTATTAAAGGAGAGGGTTATTTTCCTGGTTGGTCCCGTTGAAGACCATATGGCCAACTTGGTAGTGGCCCAGCTGCTGTTTCTCGAAGCTGAAAACCCAGATAAAGACATTCACCTCTACATCAACTCTCCCGGTGGATCTGTGACTGCAGGTATGTCCATTTATGACACCATGCAGTTCATCAAGCCCGATGTAAGTACTATGTGCATCGGTCAGGCTTGCAGCATGGGCGCCTTTCTGCTGACTGCGGGAGCGGAAGGGAAGCGGTTTGCCACTCCCAACTCCCGGGTAATGATTCATCAGCCCAGTGGCGGCGCCCAGGGGCAGGCCAGTGACATTCATATCCATGCGCAGGAAATTCTCAAGATCCGCCATCGTCTGAATGAACTGATGGCTCACCACTCCGGCCGTCCGGTCAGTGATATTGAGAGAGATACTGAGCGCGATCATTTCTTGAGTGCCGATGAGGCGAAGGAATATGGTCTTGTGGATGATGTGCTTTCCAGACGTCAGGCCCTGGAAAAGTCATAGTTTTAACGAAATTATTTTGCTAAAGGCGTGGAATTAGAACTTCGGTTCTTTGTGAGTCTTTTCTCAGTTAGAGGGACTTGAAAAATACGCCAAAAGACAGCATCTTGCTGTAATAGCTGAATTAAAGGGCCTGGTAGGCCAGTGACCACGGAGTATTTTGATGACCGACAAAAGCAGCGGAGAAGACAGCGGCAAATTGCTGTACTGCTCTTTCTGTGGCAAAAGCCAGCAGGAAGTGCGGAAGCTGATCGCTGGGCCGTCAGTCTTTATCTGCGACGAATGTGTCGAGCTTTGCACCGATATCATTCGCGAAGAGGTCCAGGAGACTGCGGAGGGCCCTGAAGGGCGTCTACCCACGCCGCGAGAAATCACTGAGATTCTCGATCAGTATGTGATTGGTCAGGAGAGAGCCAAGCGCGTACTGGCGGTTGCGGTTTATAACCACTATAAGCGCCTGCGCAGCAAAGCCGGTGTTAAAGGGAAAGATGAAGTTGAACTGAGCAAGTCCAATATTCTCCTTGTGGGGCCTACTGGTAGCGGTAAAACCCTGCTGGCAGAAACCCTTGCTCGACTGCTCAATGTGCCCTTTACCATTGCCGATGCGACCACTCTTACAGAGGCTGGCTATGTCGGTGAGGATGTAGAAAATATCATCCAAAAGCTGCTGCAAAAATGTGACTACGATGTCGAGAAGGCTCAGCAGGGAATTGTCTACATCGACGAGATTGACAAAATTTCTCGCAAATCTGACAACCCCTCCATTACCCGGGATGTCTCTGGAGAGGGCGTACAGCAGGCACTGCTTAAGCTGATCGAAGGTACCGTGGCTTCTGTTCCGCCCCAGGGTGGCCGGAAACACCCACAGCAGGAATTTCTGCAGGTGGATACCTCCAACATCCTGTTTATCTGTGGTGGTGCCTTCGCAGGCCTGGATAAGGTAATCCGCGATCGCTCAGAGAAAGGTGGGATTGGCTTTAGTGCCGAGGTGAAATCCAAGGATGGCACCAGCAACTTTGGTGAGGTTCTGCGGGACCTTGAGCCAGAAGACCTGGTCCGCTACGGGCTTATTCCTGAGTTCGTGGGCCGCCTGCCGGTGACTGCGACACTGGAGGAGCTCGATCGAGAGGCCTTGGTGCAGATTCTCACCGAGCCGCGAAATGCTCTGACCAAGCAGTATGCAAAGCTTTTCGAAATGGAAGATGTAGAGCTGGATTTCCGTCCAGATGCCTTGGACGCAGTGGCAACCAAAGCGATGGAGCGTAAAACGGGTGCCCGTGGCCTCCGCTCTATTATGGAGTCGGTGCTACTGGAAACCATGTATGACATCCCTTCTTCAGATGATGTTGCTAAAGTCGTTATTGATGAGGCGGTCATCAAAGGAGAGTCAGCTCCTCTACTGGTCTATGAGAGCGAAAGCCAGCCACAGAAGGCTGCGCCAGAGGAATAACCTTCCTTATTGAAAAGCCCCACTTGTGGGGCTTTTTTTATAGCTGATTGTTATCTAAAAGTTTCTTTTTTTGCCTGTCTGTCATGTTTGAGCGCCAGCGGCTTGCCAGTATTCAGTTGAAGTCGGCACAAATTGGTCGCGAGATTAGACTTGTATTCCGGGCTCTCCCCCCCCATCTCTAGCAACTGAAGGGCGGTGGCCCAAATTAAGCTGTCATTATCCAACAGCAGCATGATGCCGCGCCAAATACCCAGTGATAGGGCCGAGAGGAGTTCTATGGATCAGTCATCCGACACCAAACTTGAATATCCGTTGTTGCCATTGCGCGATGTTGTTGTTTACCCCCACATGGTGATTCCGCTGTTTGTCGGCAGGGAAAAATCCATTGAGGCTCTGGAAGAGGCCATGCGCAGGGATAAGCAAGTTCTACTCGTAGCCCAGAGAAGAGCATCGGAAGATGATCCTGGCGCCGAGGACATCTATCGCGTTGGCACCATTGCGAGTGTTCTGCAACTTCTCAAACTTCCAGATGGCACTGTGAAAGTGCTAGTGGAGGGGGGGGAAAGGGTCAACATCCTTGATGTTGCCGAGCATGACAACCACTTCGAGGCTACCGTTGAGCCTATTGAGACCACTGAGTTGTCCGAGGGCGAGGCAGAAGCCTTGGTTCGCTCGGTAATGTCACAGTTTGAACAGTATGTCTCCATCAGCAAAAAGGTGCCTAACGAGGTAATTACTTCTTTGTCTGGCATTGATGAGCCTGGGCGGTTGGCAGATACCATCTCCGCACATATGTCCCTGGAGCTGGCTCAGAAGCAGGAGCTGCTGGAAACTTCCAATGTAAAAGAGCGTTTAGAGCATTTGCTGGGCCTGATGGACTCTGAGATCGACCTGATACAGGTAGAAAAGCGTATTCGCGGCCGCGTGAAGAAGCAGATGGAGAAAAGCCAGCGCGAGTACTATCTCAATGAGCAGATGAAGGCGATTCAAAAGGAGTTGGGTGAAATTACTGAAGAGCCCAATGAAATTGAAGAGCTGGAAAATAAGATTGCCGACTCGGGGATGTCCGCTGAAGCGGAGAAGAAAACCCGAGCCGAGCTTGCCAAGCTGAAGATGATGTCGCCCATGTCGGCAGAAGCCTCGGTATTGCGAAGCTACATCGACTGGATGTTGAGTCTCCCCTGGAAAAAGGCGAGCCGCGTGCGGCATGACCTGAAGAAAGCCGAGGAGATTCTCGAGAAGGAGCACTATGGCCTGGAAGAGGTGAAAGAGCGCATTCTCGAATATCTTGCTGTACAAAAACGTGTGAAAAAGGTTAAGGGGCCGATCCTGTGTTTAGTCGGGCCTCCCGGGGTTGGTAAGACCTCACTTGGGCAGTCTATCGCCCGCGCGACCAACCGCCAGTATGTGCGTATGGCTCTTGGCGGGGTGCGCGATGAAGCGGAAATTCGCGGTCACCGTCGTACTTATATTGGTTCTTTACCAGGTAAGCTGGTGCAGAAGATTTCCAAAGTCGGTGTTAAAAACCCCCTATTTTTGCTCGATGAGGTCGACAAAATGGGGATGGATCAGCGCGGCGATCCCGCTTCAGCCCTGCTTGAGGTGTTGGATCCAGAGCAAAACAAGACGTTTAATGATCACTACCTCGAAGTAGATTACGACCTTTCCGATGTGATGTTCGTGTGTACTTCAAACTCTATGAACATTCCTGGCCCCTTGCTGGACCGCATGGAAGTTATCCGTATCCCCGGTTATACCGAGGATGAAAAGCTCAACATTGCTCAGCGCTATTTGGTACCAAAGCAGCGTAAAGCGAATGGTTTGAAAGAGGATGAGTTGGAGCTTTCGGACCAGACAATTCGCGATATCGTACGTTATTACACCCGTGAAGCGGGTGTGCGGGGGCTCGACCGTGAAATTGCCAAAGTTTGCCGCAAGGTCGTCACCGAACATGTGCGCAACCCGTCTGACCAAAAGGCTGTCGTTCAGCCTGAGCAACTGGAAGAGTTGCTGGGTGTACGCAAATTCGACTTTGGTCGTGCCGAGGAAGAGAACAAAATTGGGATTGTTACGGGCCTAGCCTGGACAGAAGTTGGCGGTGAGCTACTCAACATTGAGGCCTCTGCGGTACCTGGTAAGGGTCGAATGATCAAAACCGGTTCGCTGGGCGATGTGATGCAGGAGTCTATCCAAGCGGCCCTGACGGTGGTGCGTTCGCGCTCCCAGGCTCTCGGCATCGGACCCGATTTCCATGAAACCCGGGATATTCATATTCATGTTCCGGAAGGGGCGACGCCAAAAGATGGGCCCTCTGCAGGTATCGCCATGTGCACGGCACTGGTTTCCGTGTTGACCAATATTCCGGTTCGTTCGGATGTGGCCATGACAGGAGAAATCACCCTGCGGGGAGAAGTTTTACGAATTGGGGGTCTCAAAGAGAAGTTATTGGCAGCGCATCGAGGCGGTATAAAAACTGTACTGATTCCTGCTGATAACGAGCGGGACCTGAAAGATATTCCTGACAATATTCTTCAGGATCTCGTTGTGAAACCGGTTAAATGGATCGACCAAGTGCTTGAGTTGGCGCTTGAACACAAGCCCGAGTCTCTCTCTGATGAGGAATATTCTGCCTTGCAAAAGCAGGCGGAAGAGCGCTCACAAAGATCTATCCAAACCCATTGATCACATTCGGGGTGACACTTGTCACCCCGTAACAATTTACAAGACCAAAACCTAACCACAAAGTTGATTTTTGCTGCCTGAGTTTTGTCCTGTCGGCCGGAAACCCGCATGGTTCCTTGACCCGCTACCGGGCAGTTGGTATAAAACGGGCCTTATTGGCCGGCGCTAAAATTGTCGGTGGTTAGAAAATTACGAGTAGGGATACCTTGCCTGAGGGTAAGCCCTAAACATATTTAAAAGAACAGAGGGATTAAGCGTGAATAAGTCCGAACTGATTGAAGCAATTGCCGCGTCTGCAGATATTCCTAAAGCTGCAGCTGGCCGTGCTTTGGACGCAATGGTTGACAGCATTACTGATGCGCTTAAAAAAGGCGATCAGGTTGCCTTGGTGGGCTTTGGTACTTTTGCCGTAAAAGAGCGTGCAGCCCGCACTGGCCGCAATCCGCGTACTGGCGATCCGATTGAAATCGCTGCGGCAAAAATTCCCAACTTCAAGGCCGGTAAAGCCCTGAAAGACGCCGTGAACTAAGTTTCGGTGAACTTCGAGACCTTGTAAAAGTCGAAGTGCAAAGAGGCGTGTCATTTTGGATACGCCTTTTTTGTATCTGCTAACAATTGAACAATTAGAGTGAAATTTCGGAGCTGAGCATGCTTCAGTCCATGCGCGATAACCTGAAAGGAACGGCGGCAATTATTGTTGCGGCATTCTTTGGGTTCATTATGGTCATTGGGGGAATCGATTTTTTTAGCGGAGCCAGTGGTGGTGCCGCCGATGCGGTTGCCGAGGTCAACGGTGAAAAAATCACTAATATGGATTTGCAGCGGGCCATACAAAACCGCCGCAGTATGATCATGAGCCAATACGGAGAGAATGTTCCGGCGGATATGATCAGTGATGAGCAGCTGCGCGAGCCGGTTTTGCGCCAACTCATTTCCACTGCAGTAATGCGCCAGGCTGCTCAGGAGAGTGGTATGGTGATGAGTACTGCTGCGGTCAATAAAGCGATCACCGATATCCAGGCTTTCCAGGTCGACGGCACCTTTAACACTCAGTTGTATCGTGATGCTCTACGCCGCATGGGTTACAGCACAGCCAGCTTCCCGCAAATTGTAGAGGGCGATATGTCCCTTCAGCAATATGCGGATAGTGTTACCGGCAGTGCCTTTACCACCAAAGTGGATGCTGAGCAGGTGGTTGCTGCTTCCATGGAAGAGCGGGATTTCTCCTACGTAGTGTTACCTGTACAGGAATTACTGGCTACCACAGAAGTGAGTGAGGCAGAGGTTGAGCAGTACTATCAGGAAAACCAAAGCCAATACCAGCGTCCTGAGCAAGTAGCGGTTGAGTATATTGAGCTGACCCCAAAAGTGTTTGCTTCCAATATCGATATCTCAGATGAAGATGTCCGTGCTCAATATGATCTAGAGCTTGCCAACTTTGGCTCTGACCTACGCCGCCGTGCAGCGCATATTCTGTTAGAAGAAGCGGATCAGGAAAAGCTGGACGAAATTCAGGCGAAACTCGATGCTGGTGAGGACTTTTCAGAGCTGGCCAAGAGCTACTCTGAGGATCTAGGTTCTCGTGATGAGGGTGGGGATCTCGGTTTTACTACTGGCGATGTATTCCCGCAAGCCTTCGAAGAGGCGCTTGCTTCTTTGGAAGTGGGGCAGGTTTCATCACCAGTTACTACCGATAGTGGCACTCACTTTATCAAGCTCTTAGAGGTAGAGGAGAGTGAGCCGCCGACTTTCGAGGAACGTAAGGTTGCTATCGAAAATCAATTGCGTACTGCTGCAGCGGAAAGAGAGTTTCTCGATGCGCTGAGCCGCTTGGCGGACTTGGCGTACAATGCCGAGAGTTTGTCTGGGCCGGCTGAGGAGTTGGGAGTCCCGCTGCAAACCAGTGGTCTTTTCTCCCGCTCAAACGGTAGTGGTGTACTGGCAAATGGCCAGGTGGTGGAAGCCGCTTTTTCACCTGAAGTGATGGAGGATGGCAACACTTCCGATGTGCTGAATCTCAATAACGAGCATTCCGTGGTGCTGCGAGTGACTGAGTCTAAGCCTGCTGGCACCTACCCTCTTGAGGAAGTGCGTGAACAGATTGTCGAAGTTCTGAAGCGCGATAAGGCCAGTGAACAGCTCGCCAAAAAGGCGGAAAACCTGAAAGAAAATCTGGCTTCTGGCAATGATTTTGCTGAGTTGGCTGAAGAACAGGGCTTGACCCTGGAGACCAGCGACAAGACCCGCCGAGGAGGGTTTGGAGAGCGCGCTGAGATCAATAGCAAGGCCTTCTCTCTGCCTGCGCCTGCTTCGGATTCTGAGGAGCTGGCGGTATTTAGTGTGAGTAGTGGTAATCAGGTTGTACTGGCATTGCGTGATGTGCGCCCGGGCGACCTCTCGCAACAAAGTAAGGAGCAGCGCCAGGCCTTGATGCAGCAATTGGCATCCGTGAATGGTGGTGCAGAGCTGGCTGCAATTCGTCGCTACCTATCTGACCAAGCCAAAGTGGAGCTTAGTTCTACGGAGGAGTAGAGTGAGGACAGGCAGAGTGAAATTTGGCAGTTAGCCCAATAAAAAACCCGGCAAAAGCCGGGTTTTTTATTAGTACAAAAGTATCTTCAGATCGTTGGGCTAGCTGTTGTGGGCACTATCGACGAATAGAGTCAAGCGTTGGCCGGGCTGTAGATATTTCGACTTGGGGATTTTGTTCCAGCGTAAAATATCATCGATTTTGATGCTGAACTTATTCGCAATCCGGTAGAGAGAGTCGCCACTTCTCACCCGGTATGAGAGCTTGCGAGTGGTACGGTTGCTACTGGTTGAGCTTCCGTTGTAGGCGACCAGTGTTCGGCCTGGGCGTAAGGTATCCCCGGGGGCCATGCTGTTCCAGTGAGCGAGTTCTTTCACGCTCACTTTTAACTTGCGGGAAATTGCCCAGAGACTGTCACCGGGCTGTACCGTATAGTTTGATTTCTGTCCTCGGCCTGAGGATTGGCGTTGTTTTACCCTCTGATCCACAGTGTACGCATATTGCCCTGAAGGGCCGGAAGCGCTGGGAATCAGCAAGGTTTTACCTGCGCGAATATTATTGCTCCGCAGCTTGTTGGCTTCGCGGATGGCTGTAATGGTGGTTTGGTAGCGTCGCGCGATGGTAGAGAGCGTATCCCCGCGGGCAATGGTGTAGCGCTCCCAGGTAACTCGCTGTTCTACCGGCAAGTCGCTTAGGGCTGTCTCAAAGTGCTCAAGGCTTTTAACTGGGATTAGTAAGTGGTGATCACCATTGGGGTCTGTCGCCCAACGGTTAAAGCCGGGGTTGAGCAGATATAACTCATCCAATTCGATCTGGGCGAGCTCTGCGGCCTGGGCAAGGTCTATCTGACTGCCAACATTTACACGGGCGTAGTAGGGCTCGTTGGCGACATCATGTAAAGGAATTTTGTAATGATCCGGGCGTGATACTACCTCGGCAAGTGCGAGTAGTTGTGGCACATAGCGTTTTGTTTCGCGGGGTAGCTTGATTTCCCAGAAGGAAGTCCCTCGCCCTTTACGGCGGTTGCGCTCGATTGCTCGGCGTACTGTGCCCTCTCCGGCATTGTAGGCCGCCAGAGTAAGTTCCCAGTCGCCATCAAAACGCTCGTATAAGTATTTAAAGTACTTTACGGCTGCGCGGGTGGATTCGTGTACATCTCGGCGGCCGTCATACCACCAGTTTTGCTGAAGGCCAAAAGAGCGGCCGGTTGCGGGAATAAACTGCCACATTCCAGAAGCTTGGGCATGGGAATAAGCAAAAGGATCGTAGGCGCTCTCCACGATTGGTAACAAGGCGAGCTCGAGTGGCATATTTGCCTGTTCTAACTCCTCTGCAACATGAAAAATATAACGGCGTGATCTCTCGGTAACCCGAGACATATAGCCTTCATTCCGGGAGAAATAGGCAATGTAATCCTGTACCTTAGGATCCTCAGTGCGGTGGTTGAGGCGAAATCCTCTGCGTAGGCGCTCCCAAATATCTGTAGGGGGAAGGGCTGCCTCTGCTGGTTTCTCTGAGAGGGGCGCAAGGTCGTTCGCAGGGCTGGCTTCTTGTGCCTGATGGTTTTCGCTATCGGGAGATGGGCCAGTCTCTGGTATTTGCGAGCAGGCGCCAACCGTAGCGGCTAGCAATGCCACGGCAAAATTCTTGTGAACCATGTTTGGTATCCGCGAGTAATTCTTGTAATTCCCGCTCAGCACGCGCTGGGGCGCTTATTTTTTGCTAACACTGAGCATTGGATCATAGCCTTCTGATTCTAATTAGCGGAAATAGTTTCGGTCAACGCAGATGGATAAAAAACAGACAGTTTTTTGTGTTGATAAGTTGTCAGGCCTTATTGATGGCGTTACTTCCCCCCTTTAGAAGTGGTCTTTCCAGTCGCGCAAGCTAGCAAATATTTCGACTTCATCGAGTTGCTCAGGTGTATTCCGGCCTAGGTGGTGGGCGCCACTTTGCGCAACCTCGGCAATATGGCAGCGCAGGAAGGGGTTTGTTGCCAGCTCTTTAGCGATGGTGGATGGTAGAGTTGCTTCACCAGCCTGCCGAAGGATTTGGCTCTGGGCCAGCCGTTCACTAACGGCGCTATTGCCCGGTTCTACGGTATGGGCAAAGCGGAGGTTGCCGAGAGTGTATTCGTGCGCACAATATACGAGGGTATGTTCTGGCAGGCCGGTTAACTTTTGTAGGGAGTTGAGCATCTGCTTTGGGGTTCCCTCAAATATACGACCACAGCCGGCGGCAAAAAGTGTGTCGCCGCAGAAGAGGTGCGGTTGCAGGCTGCCGTCAGGAGACTCTTCTTTCAGAATTATTGCCAGGTGGTCCAGAGTGTGGCCGGGGATATCCCAGACCTCCATCGGGAGTCCCAACAGTAAAAAAGTATTTCCGCCGGCAATTGGATTAGTCACGCCCTTAATGGATTCGGGCCCGAATACTGGGCATCCATAGTGTTTCTGTAGCGCTTTAATCCCACCGGTATGATCAAAGTGATGGTGAGTGATTAATATGCCATTAAGGGATTTACCCTGTAAGGCGTCGATAACGGGTTCAGCCTCACCTGGATCGACAACCCAGTGCTCACCATCTTTCTCAAGATGCCAGATATAGTTATCACTTAACGCGGGTATAGGGGTTACGGAGAGCATCTTAGTCCTGCCTGCCAACTCAATCTTGGAACGATACCATGGATATTAAGGGAAAGATGTGGAGTGGGGTAATTACCAGGTTATATGCTTTCCCTGGTGACTTGGAAATGAAAGTTTGATGTGATGTTAAACTCCCTGACACCCAGAACTCACTAATAAGAGATGGCTATTAAAAACCCAGGATTGTAAGTTTGGTTTTACCTAGTCAGTAAGGGGATTAAATAAGGAGACTGAATGACTGACAAGTCCAGATCTCGAGTGTCAATAGAAGCATCACAACTGGGCAAAGCCAGTCCAGCTCTATCCCATTGGTTTTCAAGCAGTCTGGGACAAGAGATCCTCTCCCAGCAACTGGCCCTGACCCAGCCTCTGATCGAGGGGTTCTTTGGATACCATCTGTTGCAGGCGGGGGTTACCGATGCGGTGGATTTTGCTGCTTCCAGTCGGATTAATCACTGTTTCCGCTTGGCGGTGAGCCCTGAGCAGAAGGGGGCGGCCGTTGTTGAGTTGGAGCAGTTACCCCTTCCTTCTGAATCGATTGATGTGGTGGTATTGCATCATTTGTTGGACTTCTCTACTCATCCTCACCAGGTTTTACGCGAGGCGGCCAGGGTTTTAATACCTGGTGGCCACATGCTGTTGATGGGGTTCAACCCCTTTTCCCTGCTGGGTCTGTCACGCTTGTTGTTTTCCCGTGGCGCCTATCAAAAGGGTAACCAGCTGCGCGCGGCCAGAGTCGCCGACTGGATGAATCTGTTGGATCTCCAGGCTGAACAGCTGCATCGAGGCTTTTTTCGCCTGCCATTGCAGCAGCGCGAGCTCCTCGCCAAGACTGCCTGGATGGAGCGGCTGGCCACCCGCTTACGCTTGCCTTGGGGGGGGTTTTACATCATAGTCGCGCGCAAAGAAGTGGCACGGGTGCGGGCAATCAAGATCGATTGGCGCACTGAGCGAAAGCCTGCCCTGGTGGCAACACCTACAAGCCCTCGTGTGGCTGCACGGGAAAAGCATCAGAAGCGATAACCATGGTGAGGTCACCTGGAAGTCGTTTTGTTCCAATTTTTGGCATTGATTTTGAAGCAAATTACCATCTACACCGACGGCGCCTGCCGCGGCAATCCCGGGCCAGGAGGCTGGGGAGCCCTGCTGGTTTACGGGGAACACGAAAAAGAATTATGTGGAGGAGAGTCTCATACCACCAATAATCGCATGGAGCTAATGGCTGCGATTAAGGCGTTGGAAGCCCTGAAACAGCCCTGTCAGGTTGATTTACATACCGACTCTCAATACCTGAGGCAGGGGATCACCGGTTGGATCAACAACTGGAAAAAGAATGGCTGGAAGACAGCGAGTAAAAAGCCAGTAAAAAATGCGGATCTCTGGCAGCAGTTAGACGAAGGTGTTGCCAGGCATCAGGTGGAGTGGCATTGGGTGAAGGGGCATGCGGGCCATCCCGGTAATGAGAGGGCTGACCAGCTGGCCAACCGCGGTATAGATGAGCTGTAATTCTAACGGGGAGTGAACCATGCGCCAGGTTGTACTGGATACTGAAACCACCGGTCTAGATCCCAAGAACGGTCACCGGATTATTGAGATTGGTTGTGTAGAGCTTGAAAACCGCAAGCTCACTGGGCGCCACTATCATCAGTATATTAATCCGCAGCGGCAGGTTGAAGATGGCGCGATAGAAGTTCACGGCATTACCAATGAGTTTCTTGCGGATAAGCCAGTCTTTGCCCAGATTGCCGATGACTTCATGGCTTTCTGTGAGGGCGCTGAACTCGTTATTCACAACGCGCCGTTTGATGTTGGCTTTATCAATGCCGAGTTAAAGTTGCTGGGCAGTCCACGTTGGCAGCATGTAAATGCGCATTGCAGTGTGCTTGACACCCTGGCTCTGGCACGAGAAAAGCATCCAGGACAAAAGAATAACCTGGATGCGCTTTGTAAGCGCTATTTTGTCGATAATTCCCAGCGTGATCTGCATGGCGCCCTCCTGGATGCGGAGATACTCGCCGACGTCTATTTGATGATGACTGGCGGTCAAACCGATCTAGGTTTGGCTCAGGGAGGTGATGGACAGAATTCTGAGGAAGGTGAGCAGGCACAGGGGGAGGTCAAGTCCGCAGTCATCCGCAGGCTATCCCAAAGCCGACCCCGTCTCACAGTGATCCAAGCTTCGGCACAAGAGCAGGAGGCACATTTGTCCATGCTTGAGCTACTGCAGAAATCCGCCGGAAAACATTTCTGGTGATATATAAAAAGCCCGCTTTGCGGGCTTTTTTATTGATGGTTGTCTGCACTTCATTGGACCACCATCTTGAGGCTGCCGGTTAAATCTGGTTGTTAGCCGGCAAGTTACTCCCTACAGTGCGAAAATCACACAAAGTAGCGCAACCGTGCTGAGCACCAGTGTGTAGGGTAGGGCCATAAGAACCATGCGGCCATAAGAAAGGCGAATTAACGGAGCAAGAGCGGAGGTTAGAAGAAACAGGAAAGCTGCCTGGCCATTGGGAGTGGCGACACTTGGTAAATTGGTCCCCGTGTTAATGGCAATGGCTAGTTTGTCAAAATGCTCTCGGGTAATTTCGCCTGCAAGGAGAGCGGATTTAACTTCATTGATATATACCGTGGCTACGAACACGTTATCGCTGA
The DNA here is from genome assembly GCF_056160005.1 of Microbulbifer sp. ABH2_005. NCBI lineage: Bacteria > Pseudomonadati > Pseudomonadota > Gammaproteobacteria > Cellvibrionales > Microbulbiferaceae > Microbulbifer > Microbulbifer sp. ABH2_005. Next base: position 1,396,010 of record NZ_JBSWWI010000001.1, read on the forward strand.
TCATGGACAAAATACCATTAGCGACAAATAACAAACCCGGCTGCTGTTCCGGCTTTTGCGACAATACGAAGTGCGTCACTGGCTCAAACAGCTCCTGCTGATGAATGACTGCAACGATCGCAAAGAACACCACTAAAAGTGCGGTAAACGGCAGAGCTTCCTCAAAAGCGTGACCAATACGAGCTTCCTGAACCACTCCATTGAAGGCGGTCAGTAAAACAATAATCATCAGACCGATAATACCGACTTCAGCAACGTGAAACGCTAAGGCGAATACCAGCATCAGGGCAACAATGCCCTGAACCCAGAGCTCGGCGACTTGTGCGCTGGTACGCTTGCTTTCTTCTTCTCGTGAAAAATTCACTAAAACTTCCCTGACTGCGAGAGGAAGCTGGGCGCCGTAACCAAATCGTTTGATCTTTTCCAAAAGTACACAGGTCACAAGGCCCGCGATTAAGGTGGGAATGGTTACTGGAGCCATTTGTAGGAAAAACTGTACGAAATCCCAGCTGGCTTTCTCAGCAATCAGGAGGTTTTGTGGTTCGCCTACCAGGGTACACACTCCCCCCAGTGCGGTGCCTACGGCACCGTGCATGATCAGGCTGCGCAAGTAGGCTCGGAACTGGTCAAGGTCCTCGCGGTGATACTCCACAACCTGCTCATCGTTGGAGTGGTCGTGGCCATGATGGTGGTGGGGTTGTTGTGATGCAACCCGGTGATAGACCGAGTAAAAGCCTACAGCAACGGCAATCAATACAGCGGTTACGGTGAGCGCATCCAGGAAGGCAGAAAGCACAGCTGCTACGGCACAGAATAATAGTGAGAGCAGGCTTTTAGAATTTACATGGATCAGGATCTTGGTGAAGACAAACAGCAGCAGGCTCTTCATAAAGTAGATGCCGGCTACCATAAACATCAGCAGCAAAATAACTTCGATATTCTCTACCACTTCGTGGTAAACCGCATCGGTGCTGGTCATACCCATTAGGACGGCCTCAATGGCAAGCAGGCCTCCGGGTTGCAGCGGGTAACATTTTAAGGCCATGGCTAGGGTAAAGATAAATTCTCCGATTAATACCCAGCCGGTGACAAAGGGACTGCTGACATAGAGTATGAGTGGATTTAATAGCAGGAAGGCGGCGATGGTTAGTTTGTACCAGTCAGGAGCTTCGCCGAGAAAATTCTCAGCAAAGGCTCTCCCAAAACCGTTTCCGGAAGCCGTAATTGCATTGTTGTAGGTATTCATCTTTTACTTCCATGGTTTACCCAGTTCTGGGCCAAATTGGAGTCTTGGGAGGGAATGGTGCATGGCAATGATCTGCCCGGTTACCATGTCTCTTCCTCTTGCGGCAATATTTCTAGTGTTGGTTATTTTTTGTGCGCAAGAACAAAATGCGTACAGACGCAAATATCAAAGTATCAAAATAGCAAACGCTACTGGGTTTTCTGGAAAATTCAAGTAATTTAAGGGTCGTTGCCTTATTGCCAGAAGTTTTGTCGAATATTCGGTGGAAATTGTCTGAGGAAAGGTGGACTCTTTTCACTATTGGTATAAATTGCCGTTTATTAGGCCTACTCTTTTTGAGTTGGTTGTTTTTTGTTCGGTTACAGGAAGAATGCAGTGGTGCAGGCAAAAAGTGAATTGCGCAAGATCAACATCACTTCTGTCAATGTAGTCAAGGACGAGCTGGTTGTTGCGATAGACAATGCTGCCGCTCACCTGGATAAATTTGCAGCAGATACCACCCAGAAACAGTCCCTGGAGCAGTGTATTTCTGCCCTCAGGCAAGTGAGTGGGGTCTTGCAGATGGTGCAACTCCACGCGGGTGAATTACTAACGCAGGAAAAGATCGCCGCTTTAACCGAGGTTTTAGAGGGGCGCCAACAGCCTACGGAAGAACTGATGGAAGCCCTAGGTACGGGCTTTTATGTACTCGGCCGCTATCTTGATTTTGTACAGAGCCGGGCGATCGCCCGCCCCGAACTACTAATACCTTTTATTAATAATTTACGTGCAGCGCGCTCCCAGCCCCCTGTGCCGGAGAGCCATTTTTACCGCTGTAACCTCAGTGCCTCGCTACCTGGCCTAGGGGCATCGGCAGTAATGTCCGAGGATTTGCGCAGTTTTGTGCGTAGGTTTCGCCATATGTACCAAGTGGGTTTGCTGGCACTATTACGCGGCAAGCCCAGGGGGCCGGCTTTTACCATGATGGCGCGGGCACTGGAGCGCATCGCTAGTATTACAACGGGCCGCCCCAATGGGCGTCTATGGTTGGTAGCCGGTGCAGCCCTCGGCGGCATGGCTGCTGCTGAAATGCGTATCAGCCGTTCGCGGGTGATGGTCTTCAGCATGTTTGATCGCTGGTTGCGGGCATTGCAAAAAGAGTGTGATACGGCTTTGGATCAACCGGCACCGCCGATCCTGTTAAAAGAGTGTATCTATTGGTTGGCTCTTTCTCGACCCGATGAAAGTGGGGCAAAGCTACTCAAAGCCTTCTCTGCGGAAGAGCTTGATTACACTGAGGATGAGCTGGAAAGAGAGCGGGCAAGCCTCGGCGGCCCCGGTGCTACTGCTATTTCAGCCGTTGCCGGTGCTCTGGATGAGGAATTGTCCAGCGTGCGACGAATGTTGGATGATATCGAGATGATCGGCGTATCAGGTCTTGATGAGGATGATGGCCTCACCAGTACCTTGCAGAGAGTCGCCGGAACATTGCAAATGCTTAACTTCCGGCGAATTGGGGAGAGCCTGCGCAATGCCGTAGCCGAGTACCAGAGTGCAGCCGGTGCTGGCGGTTCTGTTGCAGACGCCGCGCTACAGAAACTCACAGGCCAAGTCTTGATGGTGGACAGCACTGTGCGAGCCTTGAAACAGAGCACCAGTATTGACCTCGATGAATACGGTCACGCTGATATTGCTTTTGAGCACAGCCAACTGGCCGAGGCTGAAGTTGCGGTGCTTAAGGAGGCCGAAGCGGGACTTGCCCTAATTAAGAGGGCGCTGGCTGCTTATGCCGATTCAGGCTTTGATCACGGCCATATTCGCAATGTCTCCACCACTCTGAATTCCGTTCGGGGCGGCTTGATCGTACTCAACCTTCGCCGTGCTGCAGCAGTAGTTGAGGGGTTGCTGAATTTTGTGGAAACCGTAGTGGATCGGCATGATGCTGCTCCCGAAGTTGAGCAGCTGCTGGATATTTTTGCCGATGCGATTATCAGCCTGGAATACTATCTCGGTGAAGTAAAACTGCATCGCCAGGCAGATGTTCAATCATTGAATCTTGCGGTGGAAAGCCTGGCAGCACTGGGTTGCCCTGTAGAAGCGGCCTAGCTGGAGAAAGGAGTCACTTTTTGGTAGATCGCTTTGAGCCCGCCGCAAATGTTTGGGAAGCCCCGGAGTTCTCCCAGCAAATTATTGTGGCAGAGGGTCTGGTTCTCTGTATTGGAGATCAGTTTATTCACGAGGCAGGTCTGCTGCCGCCTGAGGCTGTTATCTCAAGCCACTACCTCGGTGAGCTAGGCGGCCACAGTTGCGGCGTTCGAGTTTTATCTGCTCAGTTTGAGATTCGGGGGCACAACTGGCGCAATCTGCGCAGTTTGCTCACTGCTACCGAGGAGCATTTATTTGCCCTGGCTGGGCGGGCATTACAGGTCGCCTACTGGGATCGCGATCACCGTTTTTGTGGACGTTGCGGTACGCCAACACATTACCATTCCATTGATCGCGCTAGGACCTGTTCAAACTGTCAGTTGACGGTTTATCCCAGAATTTCTCCCTGCGTCATTATGTTGGTGACCCGCGGGGAGGAATGCCTGCTGGCCCGTCACGCCAATCGTAGAAATATCACTTATACCGCACTGGCTGGATTTATCGAGCCGGGGGAGAGCGCTGAACAAGCTTTGAAGCGGGAAGTCAGGGAAGAGGTTGGGCTTGAAGTTGGAAACCTTAGGTATGTCGGCAGTCAGCCTTGGCCTTTCCCCGGTCAGTTGATGTTGGGATATTTGGCCGAGTGGCAGGGGGGCGAGCTCTGCCCCGATCCGAATGAGATTGAGGAGGCACAGTGGTTTCATTATCGTTCACTACCCGCCATTCCACCGGTGCAAACTCTATCCGGGCAGTTGATCCATACCTTTTCCAACTTAATGACAGCTGGAAAGAAGTCGTAAACCTTCTGTTCCTACAGAATTAGCAGAGAGGAGTTAAATATCGACATGTATATCGTGATTACCTTCCTAATAGCTATAGTAGCGCTGCTCCTCGTTTTTTGGGGCGCGAGAGTGTTGTTGGGGGGCACTTGGGTGATGGGGTTTTTGCGGGGTTCTGTTGGGCTGGTTTTTTTTGGTTTAGCGCTCTGGATCGTTTTGGTTGCAGCAGATGTATACAGCTATCGAAATCTAGCCAATGAGCACAGTGTTGGCATCGTGTCATTTAGAAAAATTGCTGAGCAGCAGTTTGAAGTGAAATTTTCTGATGCCGATGGTATTTCGCAAAAGTTTGAATTATACGGTGACCAATGGCAGCTGGATGCTCGTATGCTGAAGTGGCAAGGGCCTTTGGCGCGCTGGGGTATTGAACCTGCTTACCGATTGGATCGCCTGAGCGGCCGCTACCTTACTTTGCAAGATGAACGAATTCGTGAACGCTCTGTACATCAAATTGATGGCACCAATTATGGCGTCGATATTTGGCAATTTGTGCGTGGCTTTGATAAAAATCTGCCTTTCGTTGACGCGGTTTATGGAAGCGCAACCTTTTTGCCCATGGAAGATGGTGCAGTTTACGAAGTGCGTATCAGTCACGGTGGCTTATTGGCGCGTCCATTAAATCAGCAGGCGACCTCTGCCTTAGATGGCTGGCAGTAGGGCGGCTTAATAATTATCAAAATTGCATGGCAGCAATCTGGAGTATAAGTGGAATTTTTAATTGAATACGGCCTTTTCTTGGCAAAAATTGTTACCGTTATCGTAGCTCTGATGATATTGGTGGGATTTATTTTTGCTAATCGTGAGCAACTGAAGGAAAGGGTACAGGGACATATCAGTGTTACTCGCTTGAATGATCGCTATGAGCAGTTTAAAGAGACTCTGCTCGAAGCTTTAATGGAAAAACATGAGTTTAATCAGCGTAAAAAACAGCTTGCTAAAGAGAAAAAAGCTGAAGAGAAGGCGCTGGTTAAGCGGCATAAAGCAGCGGCGAAAGAGAAAGCCTCCAAGGGAGATAGCTCAGTGGCTGAGACAAAAGAGCCACAGAGAGATACAGCTTCTGAAGAGACTGGAAAAGCTGCTGACTCGACGGATGAACGCAAGCGCATTTTCGTAACCCACTTCAATGGTGACATCAAAGCCAGTGGCCTATCGCACTTGCGTGAGGAAATAACCGCTATTCTACAAGTGGCTGAAGCGGGTGATGAAGTATTGCTTTGCTTGGAAAGCCCTGGGGGAATGGTGGCCAATTACGGATTAGCGGCAAGTCAGTTGGCCCGGGTCCGAAGTGCGGGCATTCAGCTCACCATTGCGGTTGATAAGGTTGCGGCCAGTGGAGGCTATATGATGGCCTGTGTGGCAGATAGAATTCTTGCTGCGCCTTTCGCTATGCTCGGGTCTATTGGTGTATTGGCGCAACTGCCTAACTTTAATCGCTTGCTCAAACGCCACGATGTGGACTATGAGCTTTTCACTGCAGGTGAATTCAAGCGCACAGTCACTATGTTTGGGGAAAATACCGAAGAGGGACGTGAGAAGTTCCAGAGTGATCTGGAGGAAATACACGTACTTTTCCAGCACTTTATCAGCGAATATCGCCCCAAACTCGATGTCGCCAAGGTGGCGACAGGAGAGGTTTGGTTCGGACAAAAAGCCCTCGCAATGGGGCTGGTGGATGAGCTGAAAACCTCCGATGAATACCTGACAGATTGTGCAAAACATGCGGACCTGTTCCAGGTGGAATATAAAGAAAAGAAAAATATCGCCAAGAAAATGGGATTGGCAGCTGAGGCAGGTGTAGAGTCGGCCTTGACACGTCTATTCTCAAAATTAACCGCTTGGCGTCACCACGCTCAGTAATGGAATGCTGATAGGGCAACCTAACGGAAAATCTGTCATTAGGATAATGCAGGCATGAAAAACTTTCTGGACAGGGAGTTTCGAGCGATTCGTGCGGAAGAGGTTGCCGCCGGGAAATTTGACCAGCTTCTGGTAAATCGACACATTCGTGATTTACCGAGCAATCCTTTGTTACTTAGCGTTTCTTATTCTTCCTTGAATTATAAGGATGCCATGTCTGCATTTGGCAACCGCAGTATTACCAGAGAGTATCCGCATACTCCTGGGATAGATGCGGTTGGCACGGTGCTAGAAGACCACAGTGGTACTTTTGCCCTAGGTGCCGAATTGCTGGTCACAGGTTATGATTTGGGCATGAATACGCCCGGTGGGCTCTCGGAAATTATTGCTATCCCTTGTGAATGGGCGCTGCCTCTTCCAAAAGGGCTCAGCAATAGGGAGTCAATGGCACTGGGCACTGCGGGGCTCACTGCTGCCCTTTGTGTTGACCGCCTCTTGGAAGCCGGTGCTACACCAGAAGATGGTGAGGTATTGGTCACGGGCGCTACAGGTGGGGTGGGCTCAATTGCGGTCGCTCTCCTCGCTAAGTTGGGCTTTCGTGTAGCTGCGGTTACAGGCAAGCTTGAAGCGGCTGACTTCCTCACCGAATTGGGTGCCTGGAAGGTTCTTGATCGAGATACTCTTGCGCCATTTGCCAATAAGGCTATGGCCAAGCCTTTATGGGCTTGGGCAATAGACACCGTCGGCGGAGAAACACTTTTCAATGTGGTGAAATCTCTGGCGTATGGTGGTGGCGTGGCGGCCTGCGGTATGGCCTCTGGTGCTCAGTTTCATGCCAACGTTTTCCCTTTTATTTTGCGCGGCATCAGTCTACTGGGCGTCGATAGTGTGGAGTTGCCAATAGAGAAAAAATCCGCTGTATGGCAAAAGTTGGCTGGTCCTTGGTATATCGGTGACAAGTTAAAACTTATTGCTGAGGATATATCACTAGAGCAGGCGCCGGAATTCCTTGCACGGCTCCACCGAGGGCATGGTATTGGTCGCTACGTTGTCAATATGGCTCTTTAGAGACATTGCGGAATTGTTCAGAGGCTTCCTGAATAACTGCGACCGGGCTGGTGATTGATTGTCCTGTTTCACTGTATATAAGTAATGGTATTTGTCTGTGCTTGTGCTTTTCAATAGCCTTAAAGCCAATAGCATGATTTATAGCCTGTTTCTGTTGGAAGATTACAGTGTCTAAAGGTAGCGAAAAGTCCCTGGTTCCTGTTCAGAACAGTGCGTTAGTGCTCTCGGGTGGCGGCGCCCGTGCCGCTTATCAGGCTGGTGTTCTCAAAGCCTTGGCTGAAGTGGTGCCCGAAGATAATCCCCGGCCTTTTAGAATCATTTGTGGTACATCAGCTGGCGCTATGAATGCCATGATGTTGGCGGCCCATCCTGGCACATTTAAAGAAGCGATTGAGAGCATGTGCTCTGTGTGGATGAGCCTGAGTGTGGAGCGGGTGTATCGCACCAGCTGGTTTAGCCTTTTTAGTAACTTGTTGTCGATCAGTCGGTCACTGTTCAACCAGGGGGTGGGTCGACAAAAACCTCTCGCACTACTCGATAATTCCCCTTTGCGTAAGCTACTCGGGGATGTAATCGATTTTAATAATATCCAAAAAAATATAGATGCGGGCCACCTGCATGCAACTTGTATTAATGCGCTTTCCTATAGCGAAGGTGAATCGGTAAGCTTTTATCAGGCTGCCGATGGCGTAAGAAGCTGGCAACGCTTTCGCCGTTTCGGGATTTCCACGCAGTTGACCGTAGATCATTTGTTGGCCTCTGCAGCAATTCCCGCAATATTTCCCGCAGTAAAAATCAATGATATTTATTACTGCGATGGTGCAATTCGCCAGATGGCACCTATTAGTCCAGCGCTGCATCTTGGTGCCAAACGGGTTTTTATTGTTGGTGTTTCCGATAACCGGTCGCCAGTTCACTGGGGCAGTCGACGTAGCGATAACCAGGTTCACTCTCCTTCAATGGCCCAAATTGCCGCTCAGTGGTTCAATGCGGCTTTCATTGACAGCTTGGAGGGTGACCTTGAGCATATGGATCGGGTCAATACCTTGCTGGATTCTGTCGATGAAGATAAGTTTGCGGATCTGTCCCCTCTGCGACCGGTGGAATCAGTCGTAATTGAACCCTCACAGAGTCTGGCCAGGCTGGGAGGGAGAAAATTAAAGTACCTACCGCCGGCGTTGCGCTGGTTGTTTCGCTCCACCGGGGCAACCCGTTCTGGAGGCGGGGTCTCTGCGGCGAGTTATTTGCTTTTTGAGAGGCCTTATATCGAAGAATTGATAGAACTCGGTTACCAGGACGCAATGTGGGAGAAAGATAAATTACGTTATTTTTTGAGGCCGCAGCCCAGGCTTGAGGTTGAGCGAAAAGGTCTCTTCGGGGTCCGAAAGAAAGGAACAGAGGATCAGATCGGGCAGGGAGATATTTCCTAGCATCTTTTGGTTTCGTAAAGGGGCCTCAAAGGTACTCATTTTTTCTAATCTAAACAGAGAATCGTTGTGATTGTGTTGCTCGTCTCTTTTAAGATTCAATACCCTTGATTCAATGATTTATTGCTTCGCTCCAATCCAGTAATTCCATCAGTTTTTTAAATTCTCCACGTGGCTCAGCTCGTAATGCTAGTAATGTATCGCTCACGGGGTGCCTTATCTCTAATCTTACAGCGTGTAAAAGTAGTCGCTTACAATCAAATTGTTGGGAAAAGAATCGGTTGTGGGAAGACTTCCCGTATTTGGGGCAGCCAATCAGTGGGTGTTGGATATGCTTGAAATGTCTTCGGATCTGATGCCGGCGGCCGGTTTTTAATTGTACCTCTACCAGTGAATAACGGCTGGTAGGATACCGGTCTACTGCATAGGGTAACTCCACGGTGGCAAGTCTGCGAAAAAGGGTAATGGCCTCTTGGCGGGGGAGTTCGGATTTGGGGCGTTTTCTTTGATGCTTAAAGTCTGCTACTGGAGGGAGTGGGTAATCGATGGTCTCTTGCTCGGGGCAATAACCACGACACACGGCAAGATATTGTTTAAGAGAATATTCACTTTCCAGTTGTTGCTGTAACCGGGCGGCGACTTCACCGCTCTTACCAAAGATGATGATTCCGGATGTAGGCTTGTCTAGCCTATGTACCGGATATAAATGATAACCACTAAGATCGCGTAAGTATTGCAGGAGAATACGCGTCTCACGGCGGTCTATCTCTGAGCGGTGAACGAGCCAACCTTCGGGCTTGTAAGCAGCAAGTAAATGTTCGTCTTCAAAGATTATTTCTGGTTCACAGCTCATTGTTCGATCTGATAAAAGCGCTTTGGCTGAGCGCCTAGTGTATTGCTGTGGGGCGTTGATTGCATTTAAAAATTTTGGTCGGCATTGGTGATTCATGCATCGGTGGATGCCTGCAAGAAAAAAATACCAACAAGAAATCTAAATTTAGGTTGACATCCTAGGGCTAGGCAATAAACTTCGCAGTAGATTTCATTGCTGGCTAGAAAGTATTTGGTGCTGGCATATTTTTTTATTAAGTATTCTTCTTTTAAACGTGGAACGCAGCCACGAAGGGGTCATGAAATGCGAAATGTGGATACTAACAACCTGTTTTTTTAATCGCTTTTCATGTACTTCAGCTTGAAAAGCAATTGAGCTTTTCAAGCCAGAATCCTCTAGAGCCCTGGCATTTGCCGGGGCTTTTTTGTTTAGGGCTTTGGAGAGCTTTTACTGATTTATTGGGTCAATCCAAGGACTCTATATGCCTGTAAAAATTGTGCTAAATAAAAATGCACCGCAAGGTAGTGTGCCGGTAAAAATATATACTGATGAAATCGAGCCGCAGGCCTTACAGCAGCTAAAAAATATCGCTCAGTTACCCATCATCCACTCGCACGTGGCAGCAATGCCTGATGTGCATTTGGGTAAGGGAGCAACCGTCGGCTCGGTCATTCCAACAGTGAGCGCGGTAATCCCATCGGCGGTAGGAGTGGATATAGGCTGCGGAATGAATGCAGTGCGAACTTCGTTACATGCCCATCAGTTGCCAGACAACCTGAAAGCATTGCGGGAGGCCATTGAGGTGAAAGTACCCATTGGACAGGGTCGTCACAAGATGATCAGTGCCAGGGAATCTGCCTGCAAACTTTTAGCTCCCGGTGTGGATAGGTTGTTTGAAAAGCATCCTGGGCTTTTGAAAAAGCTGCATCAGCCGCAGAAAACCTGGGTTACCCAGATGGGGACTCTGGGTGGCGGCAATCATTTTATTGAAATTTGTTTGGATGAAAACAATGCAGTTTGGGTGATGCTGCATTCAGGCAGCCGAGGAATTGGCAATGCCATTGGGCAGCACTTTATTCAGTTGGCTCGAAAGGATATGACGGGGCATATGCATAATCTGCCAGATAAAGACTTGGCTTACTTTTCCGAAGGTAACCACCATTTTGAGGATTACATCCAGGCGGTAAATTGGGCCCAGGAGTACGCTCGAACCAATCGGCAGGAGATGATGAAGCTGGTTTTGAATTGCCTGAAAAATCACTTGCCAAAATTTACCCTGACCAGTGAGGCAATTAACTGCCATCACAATTATGTGATGCGCGAGCGCCATTTTGAACGGGATGTATTTGTAACCCGTAAAGGGGCGATCAGTGCGAAAAAAGATCAGTTGGGAATTATTCCGGGCTCAATGGGTGCTAAGTCCTATATTGTGCGTGGGCGTGGGAATGCTGAATCGTTCCACTCATGCGCCCATGGCGCTGGCCGTAAAATGAGTCGTACCGCGGCACGCCAGAGATTTACCCGGCAGGATCTTGAAGAGCAGACTAGGGGCGTTCAATGTCGTAAAGACAAGGGAGTGATCGATGAGATTCCGGCGGCTTATAAAGATATAGACCGGGTTATGGATAATCAGTCAGATCTTGTTGAAGTGGAGCATACACTGCGTCAGGTGATATGTATTAAGGGTTAGGATTTTTGTTGGTAGGAACTATTAGGAGGCGCTATTTGTAGGAGTTGTTATTTGATGAAGCATAGGTCGGTTAATTGGCCGAAACTTCTAGGAAAATATTTTCACTTTTGGTACTTGGCTGCCAAATGTTTCGAAATAGGAGAATATTAATGAAAAAAATCCCACCTAAGACGACTAAGAAATTCCGTAATTATGTTGCCCGTAACCCATTAATGGGCAAGGGCGGCGCTCATGTGAAGGCGAAGTCAGGAGAGCGTTTTGCTGGTAAGCAAAAAATGAGGAGGGAGGCGCGGGAGTGGAAAGGCTCCCGCGATATTTCCCCGCTTGTAGCTGTGGCTAGCTGTATGTTTCCGCCGATTCTTACCGGTTGTTAATTTTTGCCTTCTTCTGGCCAACCGGGGAGCGCCTCCAGGTAAACCCATCTCTTTTTGTAAAGCTTGAACAGGGATACTTCATGAATTACATGTTCTTGCTCATTCTCTGAATACCAAGCCTTAAATTCCACCACCGACTTTTTCAAACCAGGTTTAGTCTTGATGACTTCCAAGCGGGTCCACTGGGTTTCCAGATCCTCTTGGGAAAGATCGGGATAAGTGTCTGGGTGCCAGGTTTTACGCAAATAGGCCAGGTTCCCCATCGCATAAGCGCTGTAACGACTGCGCATTAGAGTCTCTGCAGTATTGGGATAGGCTTGCCCCGAGAGGTAGAGGTTGCAGCAACCTTGAAACTTCTTACCTGAGCCGCAGGGGCAGGTATGATCCGTCATAAATAACTCCATAGCAGAACCGGGAATTTTCGTTCATTCGGTCATCGTGGTTTCGTAAACACTTATTAACCTTGCTTGACGGTGACAGAGGGTAGCATAGCTTGACCTTTTTCAGGGGAACGCTAAGATACCGACCAGCCGGTTGGTTTGTTGGGTGTGTCCGGGAGGTCATGTGTCGAGAGTTGATAAATCTGCCATTGTTCGCGCTGCCGAAGAGGTGGTTCGAGAGAAGGGCGCGCGTAAGCTCACTCTGGATGCAGTGGCTGCCCAGTGCGGGCTGAGTAAAGGTGGTCTAATCCACCACTTTAGGACCAAGCAGTCACTTCTTAAGGCGATGTTGGAGTCGGCGATTGCCAGGGAGGATGCCACTGCTGAGTCTTGTGCTAAGGCGGGCGGTGACCTGCTGACCTGTCGATTGAGTTCCATTTTCGAACTAATGGAAGATGACGAGGGGTTGCCACGATCGCTAATTGCGGCAGTAGCCGAAGACCCGGCGCTTCTCGAACCTGTAAAAATAAAGGAAGCGGAGCTTCGGAGTGAAATCTCCCGAACCTATAAAGACCCCGAACTGGCGCAACTGTTAATTCTCGCTGCCCAAGGTTTGTTCTTTGGGCGCGTGTTGGGTGTTGTGGAGCCTGAAGATCCGATGCTCGACCGCTTACGTGAACGTTTGTTGATGCTTTCTGCAGATCTCTCCTGATTTTTTTCTTAAACACGCTTTTGGATGACGAATATGAAATTGTCGGTAAGTTCTCGTGCCCCCCTGGCCCTTTTAATGGCGGCGGTGGTCATTCTTGCGGGCTGCTCCGGCTCGGAAAAAGAGGAGCAACAGGTCGAAAGGCTCTGGCCTGTGAAAGTCGCTACAGTCCAGAGCACAAACAAAGTTGCAGATCGCCAATTTGCCGGCAGGGTGAAAGCGGTGCAAAGCGTGGACCTTTCTTTTCAGGTGGGCGGTAAGCTCGATAAGTTAAATCTACGCGAAGGGGAGATCATCCCCAAAGGTACCTTAATTGCGGAGCTTGATGATAGGGATTATCGGCGCCGGGTAAAGGAGGCTCGCGTGAATGTTGAGCTCTTGGAAAAAACACTGAATAGACAGCGTTCCCTGGCAAATTCGAAAGTGATTTCCCAGCAGCAGCTGGATGAGACCGAGAGTAATTTTGATCTTGCCAAAGTGACACTGGAAAGAGCAGAGCAGGATTTGGCTTATACCAAGTTGACAGTCCCCTTTGATGCGCTGGCCACACGGCAACTCGTTGAAAATTACACCAATGTTCAACCTGGTCAGCCAATTGTGCGTTTGCAGAACATTTCTGAGGTGCGTATCCAGATTTCTGTACCGGAAAAACTACTGGCCACTGTCAACGAAGAGCAGATCAGCTCAGTGCTTGCAGAATTTGAATTCCTGCCGGGCAAGCAGTTTGCTTTGAAATACCGTGAACACCAAGCGGAAGCCGACAGTGTGACACAGACTTACGCCGTGGAGCTGGGAATGCCGCGACCGCAGAATGTTCAGATTCTTCCCGGCATGACAGCCCGGGTTACCGTCAAAATGAAGGAAGGTAGTGGAGATTTCTGGATTCCTCTGGCAGCTGTGCAGAGCAGCAGTGGGGGGGAGCCTTATGTCTGGCAAATTAATGAAGACCAGTCTGTTTCCAAAGTTCAGGTGGCCCTCGGCCGCACAAATGGTGAGGCAGTGCAAATCATTCAGGGCTTGTCTCCGGCAATGAAGCTGGTGGCCGCGGGCGGTCAGCACCTCTATGACGGTGCAAAAGTTCGCAATTATGTACAGCACTGATTTGTCTGTGAGCTCTGGCCCTGTGAACAGGGGGGAAATATTGTGAAGATTTCTGACGTATTTATTGAAAAGCCGGTTTACAGCTGGCTTCTGATGTTGATTTGCCTAATCGGCGGACTTTGGGGGCTATCGGATATTGGCCGCCTGGAAGACCCGGCCTTTACCATCAAAGAAGCCCGAGTCTTTACCCTCTATCCCGGTGCCAGTGCCCAGCGAGTAGAAGAGGAAGTTACTGAGAAGCTTGAAGTCGCTATCCAGCAAATGGGGCAGCTGGATCTGGTTACCTCTACATCCAGTCCGGGAATGTCGGAGATTCGTGTAAAGATCAAGGACCAGTATGCTTCAGCAGAATTGGCCCAGGTATGGGATGAGTTGCGGCGTAAGGTCAACGATGCCCAGAGAGACCTCCCAAGTGGGGCTTATCCTTCGGTGGTCAATGATGACTTCGGTGAGGTCTATGGCATTTATTACGCGATTACCGGTGAGGGTTTTTCCCTGACGGAAATGCGTGAGATCACCAAAGCGATTCGCCGTGAATTGCTCGGTGTAGAGGGCGTTGCAAAAGTATCCCGCTCCGGGATTATTGATGAAGTCGCCTATTTAGATATTGATGAATCCCGACTCGCTCAGTTTGGTTTTTCTCTTGACGATTTGGCCCAGGTCCTGCAATCGGAAAGTTCCACGCAAAAAGTAGGGGAAATTGGTGGCCAGGATTTACGTACCCGCATCCTAGTGGATAATCCTGCGAGTGATTTGGAGTCTATTCGCAATATTCTTGTGGGAGTGCCTGGTTCTACGGCAATGTTGGCTATCAGGGATATCGCGGATATCTCGATGGGATACGATGAAAGCCCGAGTTTTATTGCCCGTTATGATGGCAAGCAGGCCGTATTACTTGGTGTAGCAGGTGCTGAAAATACCAATATTGTTAATGTTGGTAAGGCCGTAGAGGCAAAGCTTAAAGAGATAAAGCAGGCGCTGCCACTGGGGGTGGAGATTCACCCGGTTTATGCGCAGCATCAGGTGGTGGAAGAAAGTGTCGATGGCTTTTTGTTTAACCTCGTCTCTTCAGTTGTCATCGTTACCCTAGTCCTCTGTGTTTTTATGGGCTGGCGCTCCGGTGTGGTGGTGGGTACTGTGCTTGGTCTAACGGTTCTGGGAACCGTACTGATCATGAACCTGTTCGGTTTAAACCTGCAGAGGATTTCCCTTGGTGCCCTCATCATTGCCATGGGCATGTTGGTTGACAATGCTATCGTGGTGGCTGAAGGCATGCTGATGGGGGTTCAGAGAAATGAAAAGCCCAAGAGTGCTGCCAGCCGTGTAGTACGTCAGACATTCTGGCCACTCCTGGGTGCCACGGTTATTGGTATTATGGCGTTTTCCGGTATCGGGCTATCTGACGATGCTACCGGTGAATTCCTCTTCTCTCTGTTTGCTGTGATCGGTATATCACTGCTGCTTAGCTGGATTCTCGCTGTCACGGTAACCCCCTATTTGGGCTATCACCTGTTCAAGCCTAGCAAGGACTCGGATTCGGAAGATCCTTATAACGGTCGCTTTTACAATATGTATTCCGGCGCCCTGGCCGGGGCGTTGAAGCATCGCGGTCTGACGATCGGCTTGTTGGTTGTGGTTACTCTGGTGAGCTACTTCGCCTTTGGATTTGTGAAGCAGGGATTCTTCCCGAACTCCAATGCTCCACTGTTCTATGTGAATTACTACATGCCGCAGGGTAGTGATATCAATCGCACCGATAAGGCACTTCAACTTGCGACTGAATATTTTAAAGAACAGGAGGAAGTGGTTTCTGTAACGGCTGTTGCGGGTCGTGGAGCAGATCGCTTTATGCTGACTTATGCTCCTGAGCCCCCCAACGCTTCCTATGGCCAGTTGATTGTTCGTGCCCAGACGCGCGAGCAAATCCCTCAGCTAATAGAGAAAGCTAAGGCGCAATTACGTGAAGAGCAGCCGGAAGCGCTGATCACCTTCAAGCGTTTAGTGTTTGGCCCCGGTGGGGGCGCCGATGTGGAGGTGCGAATTTCTGGTCAGGACTTTCAGAAGTTGCGTGCGCTTGCGCAGGATGTTGAGCAGCAATTCCGTGAAAAGGGGCTCGAAGATATCCGCCACGATTGGCGCGGTCGTGAGACCACAATTCATGCACACCTTGATGATGAGCGTGCTCGTGTAGCCGGTGTCACGAATACCGATATTAGTCGGATGATTCAATTTGCTACTGCCGGTTATACGGTAGGTGATTTCGAGAGCGGCGATCGCATTATCCCCATTATTGCGCGTATGCCAGCGGGGGATAGGAACCAAGTGGGTTCTCTGGAAGACCGCCTGGTATGGAGTCCCAATGAACAGGGATATATTCCTGCGGGACAATTGATCACCGATTTTGAGGTTACGGCCGATGAGGGTCTGATCCAAAGGCGCGACCGGGTTCCCACTATTACAGTGAGTGCCGATGCGCCGGAAGGCGTGACAGCGATGTCCGCTTTTGGCCAGATTCGTCCTTGGGTGGAGAGCATGCAGTTACCACCTGGCTTTAAAGTGGAGTTTGGTGGTGAATATGAAAGCTCTACCGATGCGCAGAAGTCTCTTGGTAAAGGCTTGCCGCTAGGCTTCCTGATTATGATCCTGGTATCAATCTTGTTGTTCGGTACCGTTCGCGAACCTGTGATTATCTGGCTGGTGGTTCCCATGTGTTTGGTGGGGGTGGTCGTAGGCTTGTTGGCCACCGGATTGCCGTTTGGGTTTATGTCCCTGCTTGGCGTACTGAGCTTATCCGGAATGCTGATTAAAAACGCTGTGGTTTTGGTGGATGAGATTGAAGTGCAAACTCATGCAGGACTGCCTAGGCTTACCGCAATTCAGCGTGCCAGCGTAAGTCGTTTGCGCCCGGTATTCCTCGCAGCGGTCACCACTATTTTGGGAATGTCTCCGCTGTTGTTTGATGCATTCTTTGCGGATATGGCTGTAACCATTATGGGGGGACTGGGTTTTGCAACAGTGCTAACCCTGATTGCTATCCCGGTTTTCTATGCAGTTTTCCACAAAGTGAAACCTAACGAGGTAGAAGGTAGTTCGCCCGAAGAAATAGCTAGGCCCAAGAAGGCTTCCTCAGGAGAGCCGGTTTCTGCATAACAACTGAAGTGTACTCTAATATAGTTTGATCTTTAGATATTCCACACAGTACCATCAGGGTGTTGTGTGGAATTATCTCTCTCTCCATTTTTTCCCGTTCTCCAGGTGGATACCTTTACCACTATTATTTTTCCTGAGTCCAAATTACATTTTTGTTGGCTAGCTCTAGTCTTGTTGTCAGAGTAAAAAGTCTATCGATACCTGTAATGAAAACTTATCAGGTCTGTTACCAAGTGCTATTACTTTGTTGCACCTTTATTGCCATCTACCTTCCACTGATGAGGTCTATGTAGGAAAAATATGAAAAACAACTAATGGTTCTTAGGTATCCATGCTTCGACCTTTTCAATTTCTCATGAAGGAGTATTTGCCTGTAAGAAGAATTCTATCGACTTGATAGGGAGAGACGGATAACCTGCAGCCTTGAAATTTGAAATTTGAAATTTGAAATTTGAAATTTGAAATTTGAAATAGAAATAAAAGAAAGGTTTGTAAATGCGTTCTTTTATCGCGCTGTGTGTTGCGGTTGCACTGGCCAGTTGCTCTAAAACACCCGAAGAATTAGCTCAGGAAGCTTGCATTGACTCCCGTTACGCAATCCAAGTAAGCCAGAAATTTGTTAAGCGATACGCTCCACTTCCTCATATCGCTAAGCTCATCGCAGTTTCTGGACAAGAAGACTCTAAATCTACGTATCGAGGCGACTGCATCCACAATGTCGAAGGCTGGGTCGAATTTGATAATGGTTTCGGGGATATCAAGAGAAGAACTTTTACTATTAAAGTTGAATACATAATGAATGAAGATCACTGGACGATGCACGAAATAATCCTTTGAATTTTTTTAATTCTACCCGCCTACAATGGATACCTAAAAGCCATTATTTCTTTTCAGCTGCCAATTTGAACCGGCTCATACTCTTCCAATAGTTTTTCTTGTAGTCTAGCCCCTGATTTGATTGGTAGTTGATGTATGAGTGTTCGATCATTTTCAAGCTTTGTATTGTCTGCTTTAGTAGCATCCTTAAGTTTTCCAGTACTCGCGACCACTTATGAGAGGGCAGAGTGGTTACCGCAGTGGTCTGATACAGACCGGGACTGTCAAGATACCCGGCATGAGCTATTGATTCGTTATTCCCTTTCCCCTGTGACCTATACCCGCGCTAACCAGTGCAAGGTTGCCACTGGGTTGTGGTTGGACCCCTACACGGGCAACTTTTACAGCAAGGCTTCTGATCTTGATGTAGAGCATATAGTGCCTCTGAAGTGGGCCCATGATCATGGTGGAGCTAGCTGGAGTCGAGAGCTGAAAAGGCAGTTCGCTGAGGATATTGATAATCTGTGGTTAGTGGACGATGGCCGCAACCAAAGCAAGGGGCACAGAGGGCCTGATGAGTGGATGCCGCCTTATGCACCGGTCGGAAAAATTTATGTGCAGCGATTTATTTCTATTGTCGATAAGTATGGCCTGAACCTGAGTCCAAGCGAATCCCAGAGGCTGCGCACCATGGCCAGTGAGGGCTAGTCAGGGTTCGATCTCTCATCTCCATCAAGAGGAGTACCTGTCGCAGTCTGACAATTTCGGGTAGCATTTTGCCTCTAATTGGAAGTGCAGGCGGATATGCGGGACTCCTCCAGGATTTTGATCGAATATTTCAGGTGTTGCTATCAAGCGGATAGTCACGACTTATCACTGAGTAATATTGCTCGCCTTGCGGATAATCGCCGAGTATTTTTCAGTGAGCGAGACTATTTATCCGGTGGTGAGCTGCCCAGAATCCCTTTGGTGGGTGCCTCAGCGGCACAGCTTGCAGAGCAGGTAGATACTTATCGGAAAGAGCGCAGCTTGATTTATTCGCTCTTTTTTATCTCTGGAGAGCTTCCTGCTCAGATAGGTATCAATTCCAAGCGTAAACTATGTGCCCCTCTCCTCTATTATCCCGCCCGAATATATTGCGATGAAGAGTATTTCATCGAGATAAACACGGATGATATCCGTATCAACCTTCCTTTGTTGCGTTTGATCCTTAAGCCGGACACAGATTCCAGTGTGACAGATAGCTTTCCAATACCCAGTTTTCCACTGGATAGCGCTAAGGTGGCGGCCATAGGGCGTTGGCTAGAGGAAAACAGCCGGTTGAGTGGCATTGAAGAGATCAGCCGCTGGCCAAACCTGCAGCCGGCTGACTCTGATGCCTTGAGCAAAAATTCCACTCTGACAGTCAGTAGTGCTTGTGCGCTCATATTGGCTGACAGGTCGCGGGGATCGCGAGGAGTCCTTCATGAACTGCGACTTCTAAGTAAGGCTCGAAGACTTTCTGCCCCTTTAAAAGCCGTTCTCGGGGAATGTGCTGACCATTTCCCTCGAAGTAACAGTGAGCCCGAGATGTTGCCAGGGATATTGAGTGAGACTCAGGAGAGGGCGTTGCGAAATGCTGCGAATTTACCTTTGAGTCTTATCTCTGGCCCCCCAGGTACAGGCAAGAGTTTTACCATTGCGGCAATGGCGATTGATCAAATGCTGCATGGCAATAGCGTTCTGGTTGTCTCTAAAACCTCTCAGGCAATAAATGTTGTTCGGCAAAAATTGCGCGAGACTTACGGTTTACAAGAAGGCTATGTACACACAGGTGAGCTAGGTTTTATTCGCAGTTTGAAATCCCATTTGGACTCACTACTAAAAGAGGGCGTTGCAGCTCCCGATGTGAGTGTTGCCAAATTAAAGCGTCGCCTCAAAGCTACTTTAAAGATCCTGCGAAAAGCTGAGCGAGGCTTTAGCAGGGCTTTAAAGACTGCACAGATGTTAGGCCCAGGAGGTTTTGGCACCTGGTTTACGGCTTTTGGGGTGCGCGTTTTAGGCCGACGATTGGATACGGAAGCGCTTTGGGAGTTTCAAGAGACTATCGGGCATTTGCGAAAAAATTTCGAGCTGCAAGCTTCCCGATACATTAATGCCTATCGTAAAGAGACTCTTTTGAGTCTTTTAAAGCGGGAAAGAAGGCACTTATCCCTTTTCAATCAGGCACTCAGGGCGCGGACCTCCAAAACCCAGGCAGAGCGTTTTGCCCAAACGAATATGCAGGTTGTTTTGCAGGCCTATCCTATTTGGCTTTCGACCCTGGATGAGCTCAATGAAATATTACCTCTTTCCCCGGGCTTGTTTGATCTCGTCATCTTTGATGAATCTACCCAGTGCGATATTGCCAGTGCGCTGCCGGCACTGTACCGGGCAAGTCGTGCGGTTGTGGTGGGCGATGGCAAGCAGCTGCGTCATGTATCCTTTTTATCGGCACAGCAGCAACAACGCTTGTGGGAGGGCCTGAACGGCCCAGAAGAATTACCCGTGGCGTTTAGTTACCGGGACCAGTCCCTGTTGGATATTGTCTCTGACTCACTGGAAAGTCAGGAGGCGGTTACCCTGTTAGATGAGCATTACCGCAGCCAGCCAGAGCTTATCGCTTTTAGTAATCACGCTTTTTATGCCGATAGGCTGAAAGTGATGCAGGCGAGACCGGTAGCGTCTGGTGAAGGAGCTTTGGTTCTGCAATATCTGGAGGGGAAACGAGCAAAGAACGGCAGAAATCGGGTCGAAAAAGATTGGGTCATTGAGCAGCTGCGTGAACACATTAACTGCTTTGCCGAATCTCCTGTAAAGCCAACGGTTGGGGTCCTGTCTCCCTACAGGGAGCAGGCGGACTACCTCGCTTCTGAGGTAAGCAGGGCTTTTCCAGTAGATGTACTGCGTCGTTTTTCTATATTAGTTGCAACACCTTATGGTTTTCAGGGAGAAGAGCGGGATCTTATGCTCTTGTCTTTTGCGGCAGATAATCAATCCCTGCGTGCGGCGACTTATCTCAATCGCGCCGATATGTTTAATGTGGCGGTAACCCGGGCTAAGGAGCGGCAGTTGGTGGCTTATTCCATTAGTCCTGAGTCCCTGCCACCTGAGCACTTGTTGCGCCGCTACATTGATTTTGGACATGGGGTGGACTTCAGTACCCAACAAAAAGTATTTCCCTGTGAGTTTGCCGGAGAGGTGAGTGCAGGCTTGCAGCGGGCACAGATCAGGCATTGGGTCGCATTTCCTATTGCCGGCCAGTGTGTGGATGTGGTTTGTGAGCACCGCGGGCGAATACTGGGGGTAGATTTGATTGGTTACCCCGGGGAATATCGGCAGCACTTTACTATCCAGACTTACAAAGTATTGCACCGAGCGGGGGTAAGAGTGTTGCCATTGCCCTATATCAGTTGGGTGCGTGACCCAGAAAGCTGTCTAAGGCGCATTCTTGAAGTGTTGAAAAAGACGTCACAACAGAGCGAGTACTGAATACTGCTATCAAGGCCAATGTAAGAGTACGCAACAATGAAAGTTGCGCCGGGACTGCTAGGCTTAAAAGGAGTCCAGTTTGCAGTTTCGCCGAGAGCGCCTATGAAATTGTGGTTATTGATACCTTGCTTTTGGGTATCTGCCGTAGCAGCTGTCGATGTGATTTTTGTCGATGCACAGCAGCAACACGGGGTGCGGAGCCCGACTCTGAGTTTTTGTCAGGCGCGTTTCTATGAGGAGGACGACGGACGTCTTTACTGCAATTGGGCAGTCAATTTCCGCTATGCCTGCTTCGTTTGGTGGCCTACCAATAAGGTGATACCGGCTGGTGCAAAGCTCTCTGAGCCGGAGGTTGTCGGGAAGTGCGGTAACGGTGAACCAGTCTATAAGTTACATCACTACTAGCTATCTGGCAGGCCCTTGCCGTTAAAGTGGATAGCATCGCTATTCCAGTTCAGTGATCCACCAGTTGGTACTCCGCGATAGGGCGTGTTAGCTTCTCTCTTGCTCGGTATTGAGTCCTTGATCTTGCAGTTCCCGCGCTTGCTTGAGGATTTCAGGCATAGCGCTGTCTTCCACCGATAACGCATCGATGATGGCCGCTAGCAGATCCGCTGAAAACATGCACTTGCTTACTTTGCTGCGCAGGTTTTCTGTGGTCATTGAAATTCCTCTTTCGGCCAGGGCCTGGGCGAGATCCCCGTAACGCATACCCCGCAAAGCCATTGAGGCGCGCACATAGCGAGCGATGGCCTGCTTGTACGGAGCCAGTGCTTGCTGATTGCTGAGGCTTTGCTTGTGGTCCATGGGCTCTACTCCGTTACAGTTGATGTCACTTATGTGGTAAATACTATCCTTGTGTGTATTATTTGCAACATAAGTTTGAAATAAGTTATTGACCACCTTTTTTTTGATGCTATATTTGTGACCAATATTCCACAGCGAGGGAGTCGAGATGACCTGGAACCATGAGAATCTACGCCAGTTGGCGGAAAACCACACCGGATGGGTGGTGGAGTCTGAGGGAGAGTGCCTCAGCATTTCCAACGACGAGGGTGTCGATGCATTCGTTTATGTCGGTGAGAAGCAAATCGTTGTCGAGAGCATTTTGTTCCCTGTGAGCCAGGTAGCCGATGTGGTCGCTCTTAACGAGATGATTCTCCAGACTCATCAACTGGTTCCCCTGACGGCGATCGCTATCAAAATGATTGGCGGTGAGCGTTACTATGTCGCCTTCGGCGCGCTGTCTGTGTCCAGTAAAGACGAAGTGGTGATTGAAGAAGTTGAAACCCTATTTTCCAATGTGGGTGACTTCCTGGATTTATTTGCGGATCATTTTGAAATGGAGGGTGTAGCATGAGCCTGAGAAAAATCTGGACTGCCTTGAAAGGTGCGGTCAACGAAGGAACTGAAGCAGTTGCGGATAGCCAGTCTATTCGTATTCTTGATCAAGAGCTGCGGGAGGCAAAGGCCGAATTGAAAGCTTGTGATGAGAACCTGACTAAGATCATGGCTAAGCGCAAGCTGGCTGAAAACAAAGTGCAATCGCTGAAAGCCGATATTGAGACTTACAGCACCCACGCAATCAACGCCAGTGAGAAAGGCGATGAGAGCCTGGCCCTGGAGTGTGCGGAGCGCGTTACCGAGCTGGAAGCCCAGCTTGAAACAGAGCAGAGCCTGCTGGAAGGCTTTATCAACTCCGAGCGCTCTCTGAAGGGGAATATCTCCAAGGCGAAAATCAATGTGCGCCGCATGGAGCAGCAGATCGACCAGATTAAGGCCACAGAGTCAGTTCAAAAGGCCCAGGTAGCGGTTTCCTCCCGCCATATGGGTGCTAACAGCAAAATCAAAACGGCTCTGGACAGCCTCGACCGCATCAAGAACAAGCAGCAGGAACGCGCTGCGGAGCTGGAAGCTGCGGAAGAGCTGGCGACGGAAGAAAGTGGCTCCAGCCTGGATGCCAAGCTGAAGGCGGCGGGTATCAAGCCCGGTGGCCAGGTCAGCGGTAGCGACAAGCTGGCCCAGTTACTGGCGAGCCGCCAAAAGGCCTGATCCAGTGCTACTTTATCGCGTGCGGCGCCTTCTGGCGTCGCTTTTTGTTAAGGCCAACACAGCAGCCATTCTTGTCGGTGTCCTGGGTTATGTGGTGGGTAGTTACCTGCTGCTCAGTGCCGCCGGAGAGAGCGAAATTGTCGATCCGACCAATTTTATTTATTGGTTGGTCGTTACTGCATCCACTGTAGGCTACGGCGATTTCTCGCCAGTGACTCCCGCGGGCAAAGTGGTTGTGGCAACCTGGGTAATCCCCTTTGGTTTGAGTTTGTTCGCCATGGTGTTAACCAAGGTGGGCTTTGTTATTTCGGAGTTTGTACATAGAGGAAAGAGGGGGTTGCGCATGACAAATCGCGTAGATCACACAGTCATTATTGGCTGGAACGGAACCAGAACCCTTCGCTTAATAGAATTATTGCTATCGAAAACCAATGGCACAGCAACTGAGATAGTGCTTTGTGTCGAGGCCGATATTGAGAACCCGATGCCCGGTAAAATTGATTTTGTACGGGTTGAATCTTTTTCCCATATCGAGAGTATGCAACGCGCCGCAATTGCCGATGCCGCGAGAATTATTATCGATAACCCCCTGGATGATGTAACACTCACCACCGCCCTGTTCTGTGATAAGCACAGTCCTAATAGCCATAAAACAGCCTATTTCCAGGATGAAAATGTCGGTGAGTTGTTGCGCTCACACTGCCCCAATATTGAATGTATTCCATCCGTGGCGGTGGAATTGTTGGCTAAATCCTCCCTGGACCCTGGTTCTGCCAGACTGCACCGACAACTTCTCGATAGCACTTATGGAATGACTCAATACAGTATTGAGTATCATGGTGAGCAGCCGCTGCTATTTTCCGCATTATTTGATCACTTTAAAAAGAACTTATCCGCAACCTTGATTGCCGTGCGTCGCCAGGGGATTATAAAAATCGATGTAAACCCTGCCTTGACCGATGAAGTTAACAAGGGGGATATGCTCTATTACATTTCAGCAAAGCGGCTGACCGAAAAAAGCTGCTTCGATATAAAAATGAATGAAGGAGAGGGCGCAGGTACATGTTTACCAAGCTGATCGATAAACTGAAGGGAAAAGAAGTTCCAAAGGTGAATACGCCTGAAATTATGGGGTTGAGGCTTGGCGCAAGCTTTGAACTGGACCCGCTGGCAATCCGCCTGATTCTGGATGAGCTCACTATTGAATCCTGCTCCCCCACTCAGATTATCAAAGCCGCAGGTATAGTAAAACTCGATGGTGCCTGGGTATATCGTTTTTATACCGATGACGATGCCTGGCTACAGGTTGTGACAGAAGGGGGCCAAAGCGATGAGCACGTAGTGGACGTCAAGCTGTTTCACTTTTACGATACTCTCGATGTCGCCAATCAGCAGGCTTGGGACAGGCTCCTTAAACAGGAAATTGGTGCTGCCAATTATCAGTTGCAGGACCGTAGCTATAACAGAGTCTGGACTGCTGCTGGTAACTATCACAACCCGGTGCATATGGCCGAGAAGACCTATGACGAGGATGGGGATTACTCCCTCACCGATCAATTCACCATGCTTTTTGAGCGTGACTTGTCCGATCAGCGTACCGAATCCCTGTTCCTTTCAGCGGAAGAGAAAGAGGAAGACGCGGGTTACTTGAGTCGCAGCTTGGTGATCAGTACCGGTATAACTTTGACACCATCACAGCTGACTATTCACGGATAATAAGGAGATGTATTAATGGACCAGCCCTACGATTTAATGACTGGTATCCTTCACTTTGCGGCCTACTTTGGCCTGTCGCTGGTTTTTTTAATCGCGTTTAAATTTCTTTACGCTCTGGTGACACCTCACGACGAATGGAAGTTGATCCGTGAAGATAAAAATGCAGCCGCTGCCATCGGCTTTGGTGGTGCGGTGCTGGGTTTTGCCATTGCTGTTGGCGGTGCCGCCAGTAACTCTGTTTCCATTATTGACTTTGCCACCTGGGCATTCGTCGCCCTAATCGCTCAGCTTATTGCCTTTGCGATTATTCGTTTTGGCTTTATGCCGCGTATTGTTGAACGTATTGAAGACGGTGAAGTTAGTGCGGGCATCATGCTGGCAGCTACCACCATTTCTGTTGGTGTCCTCAACGCGGCTTGCATGAGCTACTAAGCGGAGGTGAGGATGAAGCGTAGTAAAAATATTAACCTTGCGCGGATGCGCAAAGGCAGAGGGGCAAGTTTTGTACTGCGCCCTCTGGCTATGGGAATCACCGTGGCTTTGGTGGGCTGCTCTTCCGATGAAGAGGTTAAGGTGGTTTCCTCAGTCGAGGACTGTGTAAATAACACGCAGCTCGATGAGGCCCAATGTCAAGCGGCCTACCAGAAGGCTCTGGCTGAAGCCGAGCGTACCGGGCCCAAATATGCCAATTTATCTCAATGCGAGTCAGAATTTGGCAGTTGCCGTGAGAGCAGCGGCGGCTTTTGGATGCCGTTGATGACCGGCTTTATGGTTGCTTCCCTGCTGAATGATAACGACCGACGCTATCACTCTTACGGTTATTACAATCCGGTTTACCGCTATTCCGCTTCTGGTTCCCGCTATTACGATCGTTTGATGACTGCGGATGGTCAGGTGATCGGGCGCTACGGTAAAAACTCCTATACCGTGGATAAGAGCGCGATGGACCCCAAGCCCAAGGTGACCAAGACGGTTTCCCGTGGGGGCTTTGGCGCAGTGGCCTCGGCCAAGTCCAACTGGGGTGGCGGACGTTCCAGTAGCGGGCGCTCAGGAAGTTGGGGGGGCTGATTGGTGCTGAGGTTACCAATCGGTGAGCGTCCGCGCTGGAAAGAGCGGGCGCAAGAATTTGGTTTTCAATTCCACACCATGTACGGGCAACCCTACTGGGATGAAAGCGCTTACTACCAGTTCTCTCTGGAACAGATAGAGCAGGATATTGAAGACCCCACCGAAGAAATCCATGCAATGTGCCTGGATGTTGTCGCTAAGGTGCTTGAGGATGAGGCGCTGTTACGGCGTTTCCGCATTCCGGAGCAGCACTGGGATTTTGTCCGCGATTCCTGGAAAAACGGTGACCCCAGCCTTTATTCCCGTTTGGATTTTGCCTATTCAGGGCAGGGGCCGGCCAAGCTCTATGAAAATAATGCAGACACTCCCACGAGCTTATATGAAACGGGATTTTGGCAATGGCTCTGGCTGCAGGACAATGTAGACAGGCGAGCCTTGCCACTTCAGTCCGACCAGTTTAACAGTCTGCAGGAAAAGCTGGTTAACCGCTTTCGCGATTTACAATTTTTGACGCCCGGCCGCGAACTCCATTTTGCCTGCTGTAAGGATACGTTAGAGGATCGCGGCACGGTGCAATATTTGCAAGACTGTGCTAGTGAAGCCGATATCACCAATCACTTTGTATTTATTGAGGATATTGGCTGCGATGCTGAGGGAGCTTTTACTGATTTAGACGATCAGGTTATTACCTGGATGTTTAAGTTGTATCCCTGGGAGTTTATGTTCCGCGAGGAATTTGGTTCTTTATTGGGCGGCAATAATGTGCGTTGGCTGGAACCACCCTGGAAGGCGATATTATCCAATAAAGCACTTTTGCCTATGTTGTGGAAATTATTTCCAGGCCATCCCAACTTGTTGCCATCATTTTTCGAGGATGAGCTGGGTAAGGCTAGTGGCTATTCGGAGTTGGTTAAAAAGCCTATTTTTTCCCGTGAAGGCGCTAATATTTCGGTAGTGCGCGGAGGGGATGTACATTCACTGTCTGATGGGCCTTATGGCGAAGAGGGCTTTATTTACCAAGCTATGCATCCATTGCCGAAGTTTGGTAAAAACTTCACCCTTGTAGGCAGCTGGTTAGTGGATGACATGGCTGCGGGCATCTCAATTCGTGAGGATAGCAATCTAATAACGCAGGATATGAGTCGCTACCTTCCGCATATTATTCTTTGAAATGCTTGCCAGAAATTTTCTGGCAAGCATTTCCGCGCTTTACTTTCTAGTTTCCGGTGTTGTCAGCTGACCACTAAAAATCAACTCTTCAATTTTTTTGCTGAGCCTGCCATACGTAAAGGGTTTTTGGATGCAGTCGAGCACGCCATCGGCAATAACCTCCTGGACTTTACTGTCGACACTAAAGCCGGTGGAGAGCAATGCTTTTACTTCTGGGTTGATCCGTCGCAAAAAGGCGAATAACTCCTGGCCATCCATACCCGGCATAATCATATCGAGGATTACCAGGTCCACTTGTTCGTAATGTTGCCGGTAATAGGTGATCGCTTGCTCCGCAGATGCGAAAGTGCTCACGCTGTGGCCATTCATTTCGAAGAGTGTTTTTGAATAACTGCGGACAATTGCTTCATCATCCACCACCATAATGCGAAGTTGGCGATTCGCAGATAAGGACTCGGCCTGACTTGGCTGCTTGTTTGTCTTTGCCTCTGCAATCGGCAGGTACAGATTAAAAGTGCTACCCTCTCCCTCAATGCTGTGGCATTGGATAGCGCCCTTGTGTAAATGGATGGTGCCATGCACTGCCGCAAGGCCCAGTCCGGCACCCCGACCACATTCCTTGGTGGTGAAGAAAGGTTCAAAAATTCTGCGCCGCACCTCGGGGGGCATACCCGTTCCGCTATCGCGAATGGTGATGAGTAGGTAATGCCCGGGCTGCACTTCAAAATCAGCAATAGTGGTAGCCCTTTCAAAAGTGATATTACTGCTGGCAAAACGCAGAATACCTCCGTTTGGCATAGCATCCTTGGCGTTGATACCAATATTCAATAATGCGCTTTTTAGCTGGGCAGGGTCGCCCACCACATGAGGCCGACCGGCTTCTAGTTGCTGCTCAACACGAATACGCCGGTCAATGGTGCGCTCGAGCATGGCGCAGACATCGCGGGTAATTTCATGGGTGTTGCAATCTTTCAGCTGGTAGTTGCCTTTGCGGGCGAAGGTGAGCAATTGCTTGGTCAACTCGGCCGCATGGCGCGCAGTGGTGAGGATATGGTTGGTGTACTCGCTGATACGGGGGTCTTCAGCAATCTGTTGAATAACCTCGGCATAGCCGCTGATGCCATGAATCATATTGTTGAAGTCGTGGGCGATACCGCCGGCCAATTCGCCAATAGCCTGCATTTTTTGCGCTTGCCGCAACTCCTCTTCCAGTAGGCGCTGCTTGGTGATATCTGTTCCGATACTGAGGATACCGGTGGGGCGACCATTCTCGTCCGAAAGGATTTTATTGGTCCAGGCAATCCAAACTCTTTTGCCGGACTTGGTAATATTCTCGTTAATATTGTAGCGGTGTTCCTGCGGGTGGTCGCAAACGTGCTGAATGAGTTGACGTAGGTCCCGGCCGCTGGATTCACTGGCCGGCACTATGGTGCCTACCAAGTGCCGGCCAATAATTTCTGCCTCTGAGTAGCCAAAAAGCTGCTGGGCATACTCATTAAATGAAGTGACTCGCCCATGTCTGTCGCAGCGCATTATGATGGAGTTCGCATGCTCGACCAGTTCTCGATAGCGTTCTTCGCTTTTTCGCAGGGCTTCGTATACCTGCAGGGAGTCCCGATTTTGGCCACTAGTGACAATGGGGGATGAGGGGAATACCGGCAAGCGGTTATCTTTGATCACCTATTCTCCTCCGGAATTATTATTGAGTATTTTTTCACCAGAAATTGCATCATGTGGAAACAAAAAAGTATATAGGGAACTCAGAGGTTTTTTGATCAGGCTTGCAGTCTTTGCTGACAGGCCGTGATTTATAAACCCTTTTGTAATTGTGTGTTTATATAAATGTGATGCGCGTCCAGCTGCGACTCTCAGAAGGGTGCTGGTATTTTTATTAATACTTCCTAAACTTTTCTTCCCTAAATAGTGGCTATGGCCAGGCAACCTGATAGCATTCACCGCCATCTTGAAGACCATTGGATGAATTACTATGCAGCTGCATTCTCGATTTTTCGGGCGCGGCATCGCGGCTTTGCTTTGTGCCTCGCTGTTGGTGTCTGCCTGCGGTGAGAAGCAAGCCGGGAGCGAGCAGAGATCCGCGGATTTTGCTCGCCTGGACGCTTTCCCATCTACCTACTCCGTTACTCAGTCGCGACCGGTACTGATACAGGGCGCTACTCTGCTCACCGGTACCGGCGAGCAGTTGGAGAACACCGACCTGTTGCTGAAAGGTGGGAAAATTGCTCAGATCGGTCAGGATCTTAAGGCTCCCAAGGATGCCCAGGTGGTCGATGGCAAAGACAAGTGGGTGACTCCGGGCATTATTGATGTGCACTCCCACCTGGGAGATTACCCGGCGCCCTCCATTGAGTCCTCCCAGGATGGCAATGAGATGACATCCCCGAATACCGCGCAGGTTTGGGCGGAACATTCGGTGTGGACTCAAGACCCCCAGTTTCCATTGGCCCTGGCCGGTGGTGTAACCACGCTACAGATATTACCTGGCTCCGCCAATCTGTTCGGCGGGCGCAGTGTGACCCTTAAAAATGTGCCGGGCCGCAGCGTACAGGATATGAAATTTCCCGGTGCGCCTTATGGCCTGAAAATGGCTTGTGGCGAAAACCCCAAGCGTGTTTATGGAAGTAAAGGCACGTCTCCCTCAACCCGTATGGGCAATGTGGCCGGCTACCGCAACGCTTGGATTGAGGCCAGCAGTTACAAGAAAAAGTGGGAAGAATATGCAAAGAAGGGTGGCGATGAGCCAGAGCGTGATCTCGGCCTCGAGACATTAGCAGGCGTTCTGAATGGCGATATCCTGGTACACAATCACTGTTATCGCGGTGAGGAAATGGCCGTGATGATGGATATTGCCAAGGAATTTGACTTCCAGATCTCCACTTTCCACCACGCGGTTGAGGCCTATAAAGTGGCCGACCTGTTAGCAGAGAACAATGTTTGTGCGGCGATGTGGGCCGATTGGTGGGGCTTTAAGCACGAAGCCTTCGATATGACTGAGGCGAATATTGCTATCGTCGATCAGGCCAAGGCCTGTGCCATGATCCACTCTGATTCCGGTGTTGGCGTACAGCACTTGAATGAAGAGGTCGCTAAAGCGATGACGGCAGGTCAGCGCGCTGGTTTTGATATCCAGCCAAAAGACGCGGTTGCCTGGATGACCTCTAACCCCGCTAAGGCGCTGGGCATTGAAGCGCAGACTGGCAGCCTCGAGAAGGGCAAAATGGCTGATGTTGTAGTTTGGTCCGGTAACCCTTTCAGTGTTTATACCCATGTGGATCAAGTTTTTATCGACGGTGAGCTGATGTACGACCGCTCCGATAAAAAGCGTCAACCGCGCAGTGATTTCGAATTGGGTATTCTCGATGCAGAGGGAGAGCGACTGTGAAAAAAATAGCTGTATTCTGTGCGCTGGCCCTGGGGGTTTTGACCGCTGGAGCCCATGCGGAGAGCATCCTGATCAAGGGTGGCAAGGTGCATACTTTGGCGGATATGGGTTCCCTGGAATCTGCCGATGTACTGGTTGTCGATGGCAAAGTGGAACAGGTGGCTCCTGTCCTCAATGTTTCGGCTGATAGAGTTATTGATGCAAAAGGTAAGGTGGTAACGCCTGGCGTCATTGCACCTATTTCCGAGCTGGGATTGGTGGAGATCAGTGCAGCCAGTGGCACTAACGATAATGCGGTAACTGGGGAAAGTATCGGCAGTGCGTTTAATCCTGTGCCCGCGTACAACCCCAAATCTACCCTGATTCCTTTCAACCGGGCCGGTGGTGTTACCAGCGCGGTGGTCTTTCCAGCTATCAGCACCTGGGATGAAGCTGCGGTAGCGGCCCAGAGAGTATTCGCCGGGCGTGGCTTTGCCATCAAGCTCAATGGCGAGTTCAATAGCGTTGAAGCCAAAGACGTTGCCCAAAAGGCCTATTTGGGTGAGACCGGAGCTCAGCTAGCAGGAGGCAGCCGTGCGAATGCCTACGCCAAAGTTGAAAATGCGCTGAGCGAAGCTAAAGAGTACCGGGACAACCGCGTGGCTATTCGCCGGGGAGAGTGGCGTGAGCTGAATTACAGTCTCGCGGATCTGGAAGCCTTGCAGCCAGTGATTAATGGTACTGAACCTCTGCTAATCACTGCTGATCGCGCCAGCGATATTCTTGCGGTTATCGAACTAGCCAAGGTCTTGGATGTGAAGCTCGTGTTGCTCGGGGCGGCTGAGGGCTGGATGGTAGCTGACCAGCTGGCCCAGGCTCAGGTGCCTGTAGTGATTGACGCGATCAACAACTTGCCCATTTCCTTCTCCAGCCTTGGTGCGCGCCTGGATAACGCCGCTTTGTTAACTAAGGCCGGTGTGAAAGTGGCTATTAGTGGCCCCGACTATGCTTCTACCCATAACGTGTACCTCTCACGTCAATCTGCTGGCAATGCTGTTGCCCACGGGTTGCCCTACGAGGAGGCGCTGAAGTCTATCAGCACTAATGTGGCAGATATCTTCCGTCTTAGCGGTGGTACCCTGGAGAAAGGCGCCACTGCTGATATCGTGGTTTGGAACGGCGATCCACTGGAAGTGACCAGTTACCCTGAGCAGGTATTGATCGAGGGTGAACCACAATCTTTGGTTACCCGTTCTACCCGTCTGCGCGATCGTCACCTGAAGCCCGCCAAGGGCCACGGCTTTGGTTATCGCAACTAACTTGCTACAAATGGCTGACTATTAAATTAAAGAGCGGGCAAGGCCCGCTCTTTTTTTGCTTGATGAAAAATGAACAAAAAGGTCCAGTCGCCTGCTTAGCATTGGTTTGGTGAGCTGAAGGGAATTAGATATATATTTACTTCCTGTATTAATAAGAAAAAGGAAAGGGCCATGGTGAATATTACAGCGCTGTATGCGAGTCTCTGTGCAATCCTGATTATCTACCTGGCGGGCCGCGTGGTTCAGTTTCGTCGTGCCAAGCGGGTGGGTATCGGTACTGGCGATGATCGTTTTAATGAGATTCGTGTGCGTGTGCATGGGAATGCGGTCGAATATGCCCCCATTGCACTGCTGCTTCTGCTACTTGCGGAGCTGGGAGGGTTGCCCGGTTTGTGGCTGCATGTTTTTGGAATAGCATTTTTGCTATCCCGAATTTTTCATGCGTATGGCCTGACTGCAGGCAAGGGCGGCACCCATACTGGGCGTTTTTTGGGTACATTGATCAGTTGGCTGGTGATACTTGCCCTTGCGGTGATCAATATCGTGATATCGGTAAAGTCCCTGTAAAAGCAGCAATGCCATTAGTGAGAATTCTAGGTGAATATCTCTGGCGACTGATGATTATTATTTGATAAGAGGCTTCAGAAAGCTTCTGAAGCCTAACAAAAAAGCCCGGTTAACCGGGCAGAGTACAGGGATGAAACTTTAAACTTCTACCGGAAAATTTCTTCAGGTAGCTTTTTACTGGTTCGCGGCAAAGGGGGTAACAGTTTCGTCTGAGGACTCTTCGCTGTTATCCTCTTCTTCCAGCAGCACTTCTGGTTTGCCTTTGCAAGCTTTGGCCAGTGAATCGCGACGCTTGGCCAGCAGCAGGCCGATTTCCTCGCTCACCTGCTCATCAATGCCTTCAATACTGCGCTCAATTAGCGTGGTAATGTTGGCAGCAAGCTCCAGCATCTTATCGTGTTCTTCAGCATCTTTTTTGTTGTCGAACATTGCTCCGTCTCGATCGCATTTCCAAACAGCTACTACGGCCATGATATGCCTCCCAATTGCCCTTCAGACATTCCAGTTTGTTTGTATGGCCATACGGTAACTGTATAAATATTCAGTGTCAATGGTGACTGAGATCGAAGTGGCGTCTATTTAATTGCGTTCAAGAGAGTCACCATTGCGATGGTTTGCCCGCAGGGACATGTCACAACTGTCATAATGCACACCTGCAGCCGGATGTAACCCCCCAGGCATCCTGGCTGCAAACTCCGCACTATACAGGCCCGTTTTCGGGCCTGCTTTTTTCTCGGGCGCTGTTGATCGTTGCTTGCGAGTGGTAAGAGACGAGCTTGGTGGGCTGGGAAAGAGAGGTGAGTGGGCGCGCAGCGCCCAGTCATTAAATAGTGAGTACCAGGCGCGCGGCCAGGCCGATCAGAAGTAAGCCAAACAGTTGCTGGATACGGTGGCCGAGATGCTTGCTAACCAACTGGCGTTTGCGGCTGGCATAGACTGCCAGGGCAACGATGCAATACCAGAGAGTGTCTACCCCGGATACCATGGCAGCCATCCCCAGTTTGGTGGTGAGGGCCTGCTGTTCTGAGACGAACTGGCTGAATAGGGCGGTAAAGAATACTGCAATCTTGGGGTTAAAGAAGGCGACCCCAAAACCCTGAACGATTGAGCGGCGAACACTTAGGTGGGGGGCTTCCAGCTGGGTGGTTCCCGAGCCGGGAGCCGGAGCCCTGAAGGCCTTCCAGCCCAGGTATACCAACATAGCCGCGCCGCCCCATTGCAGGATGCTGAACAGTAGGGGGGAGCTGGTGATCAGAACCGCGAGCCCGAAGGCTGTCAGGGCAGCGTAAACGGCAACCCCAGCACCGTGGGCTATGGCACTGGCTAGGCCCTGTTGCAGGCCGGAGGCCGAGCAACGCATTACGATTAATAAGCTAGGGCCTGGGGACATGGCGCCGAGGGCGCAGATGCCCGCAAGTGATAACCATCCGAGTAAATCCATTATTTAAAGCCGCCCCCTTGTGCCAGCCAATATTTCTCATCTTCTGTGGAATCGCGGCCTAAGGCTGCATTGCGATGCGGAAAGCGACCAAACTGCTCGATAATCTCCTGGTGGGCCAGGGCATATCGGTAGTGGGTGGCGAGATAAGGAGCGATGGCCTCATCATCCCCGTACTGCTTCTGCAATTGTGCGAAGTATGCCACGGAGCGCTGCTGGATTGAGTGTTTTTCACTGTGCTCCAGGGGCATGCCGACAAAAACCTGCTGAAACAACCCGAGCTTTTGCTCGTCTCCCCGCTGCAGAATCGTCTCGCTGATTTCGAGAGCCAAGTCATCTCCTTTGAAGGCGAGATGGGTGCCGCGATGAATATTGCGGGCGAACTGATCGCACAATAGCAGCAGAGCCAGCTCACCCATAAGGCTCTGGCGCCAGTGATCCAACTTATCCTCTATGGCCAAATTGGTGATCTCAGCGAAGTCTTCTGCCATTTGCTGGTCCAGCTTCTGATCTGCCGAAAACCAGCGCTTTTGCAGTTCCTCGGTGGGGCGGTGATCCAGAGAGGGATCACCAAACCAGAAGGTCAGTATTTCCTTAATATCAGGCATCAATGGGCTCCTCAGCGATGATGGGCCGATTATTACGACATTTGTACTTGATGGTCCAGCTGAGTAAGGACGAGAACTCTCTAAAGGAAGAATCAAAAAAATATTTTTGCGCCTGCATCCAAAACCGTTTCTGGCCCCGTCATAGAGGTGTACAAGGAAAAGCGATCTGGAGGTCACAATGTTTACTGCGGGATCATTTAAGAAGGTACAATTTTGCGCCGTACTGATATTGGCGCTTGGTGGCATGCAGGCCGGTCAGGCCACGGCGGCCGAGCTGGGATTCTCCGTGGATGATATCCATCGACAGCTCACCGAGAAGACGGACCAGCACTTTTTGCAAAAGCTCAATGAGTGCAAGCTTGGCAGTGAGGTTAAGGGTGGCGGACTCCCCTATCCGGTGCGAATTGCTGAGGAGAGAGCTCCCCAAGGTGCTACCCCAGGGCCCTATAGCCGAGGCCGCATTACGGTTATGTAGCATTACACGGTTTCCCCGAGCCGACGGTTTAACAGTACAAAAAGACAATGATTAGAGAGTAACTAATGAGAGCGAGAAATTCACAATCCCTGCGGGCAGTTACCTGCTGGCTGGCAGCGCTGGCAGTAACTTTTACCGCTATGGGCAGCTGGGCACAGGATGATAGCAACACTATCCCCGAGCCACCGAAGCCGCCAGCTATGGAAAGTGAGGTACCCAAACCAGATTCACGTGTACGCATTATGCGTGATGAAAAGGGGGTGCTCACGATCAAAACTGAGGGAGAGGACGGTGAGCGCAGCGAGGTTCAGGTGGACCTGGGGGCGGAGTTTGGTGGCCCCTTGAGTCAACGCATTATTGAGAAGCTTGAACGAAAGGGCATTCTCGATGAGCGTGGGCGGGTGGCCGAAGAGGCCCTAGACAGTGTGCCAGACAATGTAGAGATCGGTTTATCCAAGAAATATGACGCTTCACACAAGAGTTGGGAGGAGTCTCACTCAGATTCTGGTTTCCACCAGGTGGTGACTTTGCCAGTACTGGCTCTGCTGTGTGTGTTCGGTATGCCGGTACTGATTGTGTGGCTGGTAACCCGCAATAGCTACCGCAAAAAACAGCTGGTGATGGAAAACATCAATCGTATGGTGGCAGAAGGTCGTGATGTGCCCTCGGAAATGCTGGATATGCTGGAAGGCAACACTCCCAACAATTCCGCAGATAAAGGTTTTACTCTGATTGCGGTAGGAGCTGCGGTGTTTATCTGGCTTTCTGCGATGGCTGGGGTCGGGGTAGGTAGCCTGGGTTTGATTCCGTTATTTATCGGCCTGGCCCGCTTTATCAACTGGAAGCTCGATAACAAGCAGGCGTAAGGACCGGAATATGGACCTCAATGATGAGGATTTGATCAGGCGCACCGTCGAAGACGGGGACCAGCGGGCTTATGCCCAGCTGGTTCGTCGCTATCAATCTCAGCTGCGATTCTCGCTCCGTCAGCTGTGTGATGGCGACCAGGGCCTGGCAGACGATATGGCGCAAGAAGCCTTTATTAAGGCCTACAAGGCGCTGCCGGCATTTCGGGGAGATGCCCGGTTTAGCACCTGGTTGTACCGTATCGCCTACAATCTCGTCATGAGCCACAAACGCAAGAACGCCCCAGAAGTGGACCAGGAAGCGGTCGATAGGGCTCAGGCGGAAGAGACAGTGGAAGAGTCCCAACGTTTGGGCATGGCTAGAGATCTAAACTCCGCAATGGACTCCCTGAGCGATGCGCAGCGCCAGGCGATACATCTGTGCATGCAGCGGGGCTTCTCCCATGAGGAAGCGGCAAGTATTATGAAGTTGCCGCTTGGTACGGTAAAATCCCATGTCAACCGCGCGCGGGCAAAGCTTCAGAGCTTGTTACAGCCGTGGCGCGAGGAGGTGGTCAATGGTTAACTTTGAACAGCGCAATACGAAAGGTAATGCCTTGGGCGATTTAGCTATAGAGGGCAAAGACCCACAGTTCGATGCATGGCTGGCAGAGCAGCTGCAGTTCGATGAGCCCTACCTGGACGATGACGGTTTTTGTGAAAGCGTCATGGCCAAGCTGCCCGCTCCCTCCAAGCATAATGAGCGTCGCGCCAGCTGGTTCCAGTATATCGCCGTACTGGCTGCCTCGGGCATCGTAGCCTGGCAATTTCCATTCGGCGAGGTGCTCAGTGAAGCCGCTCGTCAGTCAATTAGTCTTTATAGTTTGGTCGGCGTGGGGATGCTCTCCTCACTGGCGGTGATGGCCGGTGGTATTTTCGCTGCCCGCCGCTGATTACTTCGATACTCAAAAAAGAATCCAATTCTTGCCTGCCTCTAGCAGTGTACTTTCTAGCATTGTACTAGGGGTGGGCCAATCAACGTTTTGCTCGCTGTTCCTTTTCATTATTTCTATTCTTTACCGACCGTCATCATTGGTTTGAGAGCACCAACACTACAGGCTTCGCTCTACTCTCCAAGG
The DNA here is from genome assembly GCF_056160005.1 of Microbulbifer sp. ABH2_005. Lineage (NCBI taxonomy): Bacteria > Pseudomonadati > Pseudomonadota > Gammaproteobacteria > Cellvibrionales > Microbulbiferaceae > Microbulbifer > Microbulbifer sp. ABH2_005. Next base: position 1,432,906 of record NZ_JBSWWI010000001.1, read on the forward strand.
TGGATTCTTACGGTTTACACCAGCCCAATACAGCTTCAGCTTATTGCCACTTGGGTCAAAAAGGACCGCCTCACGCCATAAATAAGGCTGATCTTTTGGGTCTTCAGAAAAGATGAAGCCTTTTCTCTTTAGCTCCCTGACCCAGGAGTCCAATTTCTCATGTTCAAAATAAACTACAGCCGAATTCTCTGTAGAATTGCTCGAAAGGGTTAGTGAGAAAGTAGCATCTCCATCGGGGCACTCGAATCTAGCATAATGAGGTGTATCGACTATTTGAACAAAGCCCATTTCACGGTAAAAATGTGTAGCCTTATCCATGTTTGATACTGGAAGTGTCACTTGATTTAGATTCATCAGAAATTCCCACGCAACCCTGTTGCTCTTGCCTGCAAGAGTAAACATTAAGATATAAATTATGCTTTACAAAGAGCTTATGGGCCAGGGGTGAGGGCTTTCTGCATGCTTTTAAATTTTAGTGGATTTCTTACAGCCTACTTAGTTTGATAGTATTGCTGAATAAATTTATTGATCGAATGTAATCTATGTGATTTCTTCGTCAATTAATAGTTTGGCACTATTTGTACTGTATTTGGTCTGAACGATATGTCTGTAAAGTAAGAGAGTAGCAAACAACTTTTTTTGGCATTTAAAGCTGAACTTTAGCGTGCTTCGTAAGTATATCTAATTGAGACTGTAACTGGGTTTTGATTGATAGGAGAGCAGAATCTCGAACTGTTGAAATGGTATTTTTTCCAGTAAGATTGACTTATCAATCTTACTGCTTAAGTTTTGTTTGATATCTATTTCATATATTTTTAAATTTTAGCTCCGCTCATATAAAGAAACTATTGTTTCCACAAAGCTAAATGGAAGTTTCTATATTGGCTGGTAATATGGTGCATTGGGGCTCACTGCTGCTAACCTGGGGGCACAAGGTTAGAGCAGCAAAGTGGAAAAAGATCACTTCCATAGTGTGATACTGTATAAAATGCACTCAGTATAAAAACATATCAATGGCTCGATGGTTTCTAGTGGTCCTATGTTGTGAACTTAACTATTCAAGCTTGGCTGGCGTAGAAATATGATGATGCGCAACTTGCCAGGAATCCTCAGTCTTAATAAAACAGAAGGTTGCTCGAACAGTATCGCGAACTTCCTTGCCATCAGGAAGAGTACCGCCACAGTTAATAAGGCAGTGAGCAAATCCTGTTTTATCCCCTGCGGTGATTTTTAATTCACTCAACTCAAATAGCGAGGGGATTTTAAAGGGAGGTTGCCATTCATCAAAGCTTTCTCTATAGGCTTTCGCACCTTGATATTGTAGCGGTGCAAGCACATCGAAGATGATTGCATCTGGTAAGTGATTGCTTAAAATGTTGTCCTTTTGATCGTGTCGTGTAGACTCGACCCAGTCTTCAAGGAGAGTTTCAATTTTTTTTATTTCTTGATTTTTCATAATGGATCCATGCAGTTGCTGGTGGGTTATGGTGGCTGGGTTATGAGAAATTCCATTTATCTTTTTTATTTGCCTTTTTAAGGATTTGGTTGTTTATATGGAGTTTCTAGCTTTATATTTTCTGTAGATTTATTTTGCATATTTGACTTGGGTTTCGATTTGCTTTCTATGAATGCTAGCGCAAACGTGATACCTCGCTAAGTTAGCCCATACTTAATTGCAAATGGATCAATGTCAGGATTTTGGTTCCATTTATATTCTGCTCTATCTGCTATTTCGTTCGCTTTCATTTCGCCCCAAATTTCTTTGATGAGAGCTAGAGCCATATCAATGCCTGCGGATACCCCAGAGGAAGTAAAAATATTGGCATCTTGAACCCAGCGTGCTTTTGCGATCCAGTTTGTTTGCTCGCTTTGTGAGCACACCCAAGAAAATGCTAATTTATTTGTAGTGGCCTTTTTGCCATTCAGTATGCCTGCCTTGGCCAGTAAGGCGCTACCAGTACAAACAGAAGTAATATAGTTGGCGCTTTTGGCCTTTCTTGCGATCCAGTCAATGATACTCGAATTATGCACTTCCTTTCTTGTGCCAATGCCCCCAGGAATCAAAATGGTTTGGTATTCAGTGCTGTCACGAAAATCTTTTTGTGTGATGGTTGCGGGCCCTTGGGCTGAATATACTGGCCCCGCATTTTTAGATATAAGCTCAATGCTAAGGTTATCTACTTGACCCAGCATTTCTAAGGGGCCAAACACGTCAAGCAGTTCAAATTCTTCAAAAAGTAAAACTCCCAGCTTCATCCTTGACCTCTATTCAGTGGCGTGACGTTTATTATAAGTAATTTTGGTGGGTTGGGGGTTTTATGAAGCCGCACGGCAGTGACATTTCCGTAAGAATATTTCTATCGATAATGAGAATTTATTTTTAGGGAGTTTGCCCCTGGGTTTCTAAAAGTTACCGATATTTTTAACTGCTGAAGGGCGCGTTTCCGGCTCATTGCGCTTCATTTAGTTACTTAAAATGTTTCTTAAGTGATGTTGCTTAATATCTCAGTTTGCAAATGTGAAGTCAAAATCCTTTTGTAAATTTTGCTCCAAACCTAATGGCGTGATTTTTATCTTCTGGGGGCTTTAGAGGTTGGTCTTTCTAGAAACAATAGGGTACGGATGGGATCTATTGAGTGTACTTAATAGAGGGGTGATTAAGGTGGCTATCGTTCCGTTTGCTTGTGCGCTTGCGTGTCCTGTGCGGCTTGGATTTCTTTAGAGATTTTATGCTAGCTTATAACTGGTAGGTATGAAATTTAAGTTTTCCTGATTTTTTTGTATTAAAAATAAATATTTAACAGAGCTTGTTCGTTTGGGTGATAAGGTTCCGTGTTTATTTTTTGCTTGCTAGGCCCATCCGCTCTAAGAATACTTCTTGCCTCCTTACCGTCCGTAGCCAGCCCCCTTAAGGTTCACTGCATGAATGATTTCTAAAAAGATAAATCCCAGGGGGCGCGAGCTATATGCCTATACCCAGCACGGTACGCTTTTTAGTTAGCTGAGGCCAAGCTCTTGCTCAATTTGGGCTTTGCGCCAAACGGAATAGTTAGAAGGCAGTTTTGACTCTTTGGTGTTATCAGCAATGATGGCACGTTTCATACTGGGCCAGCACAAAACGGCAAGCACCTGAGGGGCGATTAGTTGAAAGACCTTGGGCGGTCCCATCAGAGTTTTCAGTTTCTGGATCAGCGGAAGCCAAGAGGCGGGAACTACTTGCTCGGCGATTGCCCAGGATGCTTGGGGTTCACTGCCCAGCTGTTTAATAAGGGACTCATAGCGCAATGTTGCTGCACGCAACGCTTCTTGTGGAGATGCCATTATTACGGCACGGGCGCGCCTTTCAGCGCAGAGGAGGCAAATCTCTCTTGGAAGTTCACTCCGTACGGCTAATTCTGGATTCAGTGCCCAGTTACTAGCCTTTACCTGACATTGGCATATTGAACAAGCATACTTTGGGATATCAGCGCTAAACAGTGAGTCTACCCTCTGCGGACGTTCACCGTTTCGCCAGAATAATGGCTGAGTGTCAAAAAAATGGCCAGCAAAGTATCGTGCATAAATCAACCAGTCGATATCGGTAATATTTCCGAAGCGGTCTTTATGCAATAAGTCTGCGATGTCCAGGCTATAAAGATGCCGCAAGCAGTGAGGGCAGGGCTTCAGTTCATCTTGCGGAAAGGCCTTTTGCGCAGCAGAGAAGTCGCTACTTACCCAAAGAGGTCCCTGATGGTTACTAACTGTAGGGCATTTGGGAGAAACGTGAATTAGCCCAAAAGTATCAACCTGTGTGATAGAAGTGGGGTCAAGGCCAAATGCAAACACCGGGATACCTCGGTAACGCCAACCACAGGTGAGCTTGTCTAGGTCTGAAGCGTCCAGCTGAATCCCCGATCGAATAGCATTGGCCAAGCTGTTTCGACATGGTTTACTGGTATTTGATGGCTGAGGGATAGGTTTGAGGATACACGACAACTCTTGAGTTTGGCGGTTATGAATAGGCTGAAGATTGGTTAGCTTCACAAAGCCTCCTCAAGAATTTGCAGGATATGGCTTTCGGAATCCCGCACTACTCGGAAAGCAACCCGACGAGAGCGATCCGGATCCTCCATACCATTGTCATTGAGTACAGGGCGGGCAGAGGAGTAGCCTACGGCTGCAACTTTTGCGCGCACCAGTACTGCTTGATCTGACGGCAGCAGCGAGTGTGCATACTGCATCACCGCCCGTGATCTCTGTTGGGATAGGCGCAGGTTATGAAAGTATCCCTCTTCGGGGGCCGATTGCTCACCCCATTCAGAACTTGTGTGCCCTTCAATTTGGATTGCTGCGATAGAGTCCATATAGGGGGTCAGTGCCGCAATATACCGGGGTACAAATGAGGACATAATTTCACGGGCATTGTCACTTAAGGCAAAATCCCCGGTCTTGAACAGCGCATCGCTATTATTAAAGGAGATAGCGAGGGTTTGCTTATCCAGCGAGGCTCCCCAGCGATTCAAGTCTTGAGAGAACTCCTGCTGTAAAGTTTGATAGATCGCCAACTGTGTGTCTCGATAAGACTCCGCAAGCTCTCGAATCTTGGCGCGTTCGTCTATTAGGGAGCGCATAACGAAGACGGCAATACAGAGAAAGACCATCATTAGGCCGGCCATCATGTCAGATAGGCTGATCCATTGGCTTTCACTGGATTCGCTGCTGGAGTGAGCGCCCTCAAACATGCTCCTCTCCAGCGGCCTGTTTCACTTGGTTGTCGATTCTCTTCATTTGTTGGATTAACTGACGAAAGTCTCGTGAGAACTCACCGCTCAAGGTTCCCAGTGCGTCGCCCATTGCTGTCATTACACTCTCTACTTCGCTATGTAAGCGTTGATCCAGCAATTCATACTGTCTTTTGATGCTCACGTCAGCATTGGATAAATCGCGAGTGATCACCTGGGACAATTCAGTGATCATTTGCTGATGGGTTTTGGCAATAAGCTGGGCAAGCTCAACCATTGACTCACGATGATTGTTGGCAGTCTCTTGGATAATATTCGAGAAATGATTCGGGTCGATGTTGGTGAGAACATCGGCCAGAGCTACAACTCTGTTGGTTCTTTGTTCAAAGACTTTGGTCTGGGTTTCATTCAGGGATATCAATTGTTTAACTTGGGTGCCCAGTTGCTGGTTGGCGTTGTCAATTCCTTTGGTCAAAGACTCGAATTTGGGCGCTATATCTGGGATCGATTTTTGTAGTATTTCAATGGATGCCTGCTGTTCATTCAGCATTACAGAAATTTGTTCGGAGTGAACACGTTGCTGCTCCACCAATGAAGGGATCGCATTAAAGACTTCTGGTAGTTCAGTAATACGTTGATGTAGTTGTAGAAGATTTTCCTGGGCACCATTAATTTCAACCAGCAGGGACGTGGTTTGTTCACGGTAGATGGCAGCCAACTCGGCATGTTGCTCATGCTGGTCGATTAAAGCTTGTAGGGCGGGGGATACTGCTTGTAGCTGTTGAATAAACTGCTGCAGGTTGTCACCCATTTGTGAATTTAAACCCTGATTAAATTTTTCAACAACAGCGGTGAGCGATTGAAGAACTTCTTCACTAATACTCTGCTGGAATTTGGCAAGATCCTGCCGCTGACCATTAATTGCCATCAAGATGTCATCTGAGGTGGCTTTGGCTGGCTGCTCTGTACTGAACAATTGAAAGATAGTGCGAAGAACCAGTGACAGGAACAAGCCCAGGATACTCGTCATAAAGGCCGTTTCCAGGCCCTGCATCAGCTCTGAAATTGAAGTATCGATATCAGCCAAGTCAAAACCATAGATACCGAGAATTATGCCAATAAACGTTCCCAGGATGCCAAGAGCAGTCAGAAGGGATGGCACCTCTTTTACAAAACGTGAAAACTTACCAAAGGGGTAAACGGCCAAAGCGATAGCACCAAGGGCAAGCATAACGATAAGAAAGGTGTCGGTTACTTGCTCGGCGGATAATTTAGTCAACCAGTGATAGAAAAACTGGGTCATTATTGATCCTTTACAACTTTCTGCATTGTTATTTCATGATAAGAGGGCCCGCTGGCTATCCGTCCAGTGCCCTGACTAAGTACTTTCATTTGTGGTAGAGACTTCACTACGTCAGTAATCGTGCGAAACTTGACCGGCTTATTGCCAGCTGGCTGGAGAAAGGTCCCTACTAGGCCCGACTGCTGTATCTCGAACACACCACAGTTGACTGGAAGACGCTCTTGTTTGAACAGTAGAAAATGCATGACTCCTGCATCGCTCAGAGACTGATATAAAGCACTGGTGATTATTTGAATTTCTTCAACGGAAAAGAAGTTGAGTAGATCCCAAAGTAAGATGCAATCCAGATTTTCTGGCAGGCTTGCCTGTTTCAAGGCGGCATGCACGGCTCCTTCAAATGATTCCTTGCGGCTGCATTGCCAAAGTATTGCGGAGTAGAGGTCGGATATAAAAAGCTCACCGGCTTCGCGCTGAAGAAATTGCATATTTCTGCCGACTTTCTTCCCGACATCGAGTACTTTACTGATGGGGGAGCGGCTGACATGTGACATTGCTGCGTCGAAAGCGGTTAAAGGCAGCTCCGTTAGACTTATTTGTCTAAATGCAGAAATTGCGCCTGAGGTTCCCGCAGCCTGTAAAGCATTTTGTGACTTCACATTGCCATACTCGAACATCATTTCGATAAGGTCCTTACGCATGCCCTTTCTGTGTAGGAGTGAGGCGCGCAGAGAAACGTTTCCCATAGTTTTCATCAAGTTAAGGGATGAATAACGATAGGTGGGCAGCGGTTCCTGTAAAGCAAGCTGCTCAGAGTTAAAGGTGAAGCCGGATAGGCGCTTAAAGTCGGCGGGTGCTGTGGGCATTGTGCCGGTATAGAGCATGGTATGAAAAATAGTACCAGACTTTAAGTGAGGGCTGATCTCCTTAATGAGCCGAGTGATGAGTTCGGGCTCCATAAAGTTAAATAAATCCCAGCAGAGAACAACATCAATTTTTATTCTCTGTGGTTTCTTGGTCAGATGTTCAGATAGCCTTGAAGCACGGGTTTGTGCATCCAGAGTATTGATTTCAAGTAATAAGCTACGTAAATCTTCAATAAATGTCTGGCAGGAAAGTTCTAAGAAAGTTTGTGTAGTGCCGAAGGAGAGGCATCCCAAATCCAACACTTTTGCACCTGGTTGAATGACTTCTTCGACCAGGGCAGCAATGCCAAAAGATTGATGCTGCAACATATTTCCATACCAAAAGCTAAAGCCCCGGCAATAGCCGGGGCTGGTAATGAGGATTACTAGAAGTTTTCAGCTCAGCTTTCCTCGGCCTCCTCTTCGATCTCCTTGGTGCCGAATAAGTAATCACTACTATCGGATATGCTAGAAGAGCTATTCACAGTGGAGTTACTGGAGGAGTAAGAAGAATTGCTCTGTGCACGATTTGCAGGCTTATCCTCTGTCGCAGGCAGATCAGGGTGTACCAGGCGATCAGAGAACTCCTTGTGACGTTCCTTCATTTCAGAATCGGTATCTACCATATCCATGGAGCCGCGGAATTTACCACCGTCATCCAGCTTGATTCTGGGCGCGATCAGGTTTCCATTCACTTGTGCTGTATTGCGAATTTCGATGAGTTCATCGGCAAGTGCATCGCCGTCTAGGGTGCCTTCTACAACAATATTTTTTGCGTGAATATTTGCTGTAACTGCGCCGCCAGTACCCACTGAAAGATTGTGTCCAACCATAATCACAGTGCCATCGACAGTGCCTTCTACGTGAAGGTCCTCGGTACCAATCAGCTCGCCACGGAAATTGATTCCTTGGCCCAGCACTGATTTGGCGCCTGAATTCGAGAGAGATGATTGCTGTTCACCAGCGCTCATGCCCGCTAGAAATGGTGTGGAATCATTGCTTTTGTCAGTGCTCATCGAAATAAATCTCTTCTTTGTGGTAAAAGTCAGCTATAAGATCTCTTGCTCTCATACCCATAGTTGAAAGTGTATTGGTGCAAAAAGTGATATTTTAAGCTTAAAAAAACACCAACATTCTGGCCATTGACAGTTTCCTTGCGATGGCTGGTATGAGTTGTCTGATAAAATTGAGCACTTTTATATGAGCCATCTTACTGGCCGAGCGCTTCTGAAACATTCTCTTGTGAATTTACTCATCTAGGTTTCCCCATTTTGCTAAGCTGGAGAAAAAATCATCTGAGTCCTGAATAGAGTATCAAGCTATCTTTACGATAGTTTTCAACATCATTATGCTCAGCTCAGTGTAAATAGCGTAAGTAAATATTCACTTTCAAATAAGGAGGACATACTGCTAAATTGCCTGCTGATGGGTATTGAGTCCAATAGAGCTCATAATCGATGAGTTGGTGTGTACCTTCTTACAGCGTGCCTGCCACCACTAAACGGCTTGGCCATTAATCAAGCTGACCTCGACTTGAATAAGTTAAAGTTAGCACGGATTGCACGTAAAAAGTGTGATCAAGAGCACTTTTTCTTTTAAGTGCCGCTGTTGTTCCGTTTCTGTTCTATCGACTTAGGCTTGCAGAAAGTTATGTTTTTTGCATGAGGCTACTGGTGATTGCGAAATAATTGCGACTAAGAAGAAACGCGCAGCGTATGATGCTGACTGGCAGAAAGTTTTTGCCCACTAAAGTGCTTTCCGAAAATTTAATGTATCTTAAGGAACTGAAGCGGCTTAAAATTTACTTGCTAGATGAATGCTTGTGATTATTTTACTCAACCTTCCAAGGTTAATTTTTTGAGGCTTATGAAGGTGGATGATCTGGAATGTGGCCACGCTTTGATTCGTAATGTTTTATCAGGACATCAAATAAAGACGCTTCAAACCGATTTGGCAACCATATCACTTACCAATGGTAGAGGCGGTGTACGCACTGCCAATAAAAGATTTCCTTCCGTGGATTCTCTGGCAAAATCAGAAGAGATTTTAAAGTTAGTAGAGACTTACTTGATAAAACCTGTCCGGTTGGTGAGAGCCATTTTTTTTGACAAAAAAATTGATAATAATTGGTCTGTAGCTTGGCACCAGGATAAGACTGTAGCTGTTTCCTCTCGGTTTGAGAGGCATGGTTGGGGCCCTTGGAGTATCAAAGATGGAGTCCACCACGTGCAGCCTCCACTAAAGGTATTAAAGGAGATGGTCACATTGCGTGTGCACCTTGACGATGCCGGTGCTGATAATGGCTGCTTGAAAGTTCTACCTTACAGTCAACGTGAGGGTATTTTGGGAACTGAAGCGATTAAACGCTATGTCGCTACGGGCGGGGTTGTTCACTGTGAGGCTAAAGCTGGGGATATACTGATTATGCGTCCTCATATTTTGCACTCATCCGATAAGGTACGCACCTCAGGGCGGCGCCGCATTATTCACCTGGAGTATAGTAGCTTTAAGTTACCTTGCGGGGCCTCATGGGTTTGAAAGTCAATAACTTGTTACACAGGAGGATTAAGGTACTCTAGCTGAGCTTGCCAATACCCAACATCGCGCCATTGGCCGAATTTGAATCCTACCTTTTCAAAGTGTGCAACTTTCTTCATGCCTAGTTTTTCATGTAGAGCGACGCTTGCAGAGTTAGGTAAAGTTATTCCGCCAATAGCAGTGCGAATATTCTTCTTTTTAAGCTCGGCAAATAGAGCCAGATATAGCGCTGTACCCATGCCCTTCGATTTCATGTCGTTGGTAATATATACACTTGTTTCCACAGAAAATCGATAAGCGCTTCTTTCCTTCCATGGTGTGGCATAAGCGTAGCCAACAACCTCACCGTTTTGCTCTTTTACCAGCCAGGGAAGGCTTGAGTTATGGACGGACTCGATTCGCCGGACCATATCAACAGAGCTAATAGCTTGCTCCTCGAAGGTGATGGGAGTATTTATGACATAGTGGTTGTATATTGCAGCTAATACCGGTGCATCTGAGTTGCTAACAGTCCTAATCATTATCTTGACAATTTATCCAGTAATTAAAATTTTTAAATGGAATCCTTGTTGATAAGTGGCTTAATAAAGCCATCCAGTTCTAAATGAGACCCCTACATAAACAAAAAGAACAGAAATAAGGGTTACCGGTATTATATGGTAAGCGAGTGATCTTAGGTTTTGTGGTGAGAGATTGGGGATGACTCTCAGCCTTGCATCTATAGCGAGCAGAAAGGTTCCCACAAGTAGTATCAACTTGAATGATATAAGTCGGGATAATGGGTTTGAAAAGTCAAACCATTGGCTTAGGTTTGGTAGTAAAGTGTATGCCATATAGAGCCCTGAGAGAATCTGTATGACTAAGGCGGGGATACCAATTTTCTCGTAGTAGCCCTCAAATTTCGAAATAAATTCAATATCGTTGTTTTTCAGTACACTGGGAAGAATTGTGCAGGCGAGTACTAAGTGTCCTCCCGTCCAGATAGTTGCTCCAAGCAGGTGCAAGAACAATACTACATCGTACATCACCATCTCCAAAAGATTCCCTGAGTAGGCACTATATCGGCTAATTTTTCGGTTGCCTAGCCACAGATCCCTATCGAGATAAATTTTGAGGTATCAAAGGCCAGATGTAACGGATTAGGTTTCAACTTCGCAGGGGAGCTGTAGGATTAACAGTTTAATCCTTTAGTACTTACCGCAGGACCATTTGTTTTAGGTTGAGCCATTAAGAGAATATTATCAGGACATCCGATTTTGCCGGATGCCCTTTATGTCTCGGTGGGCGATGCCGATTTATATGTAGAGCTCTAGGAAAGAATCTTGTTAAAAGTTGGTTTGAGTCCAATCAGAAACAGAATCCAGTAAAAACTGCTGGTTTATATCGTTGTTACTGCATTTATAAATTTGTAGGCGCTCGCCTTCTTCTGCGGAACTGCCTGGTACGTCAATACAGTAGCTCCAATCCTTATCGCGGTTTTGGATAGTGCCATCCTGTTGAATTTGCCACTTTTCTGAATTGCCTCCATCACAATCCCATAAGTGCATCTTATCGCCATTGTCTGCGGAGCCAGTATTGTAGTCTACGCAGTATTTATTATTGCCTTTGGGGCGGAGCTGGCCTTCGGCGGTATAGACAAATTGCTGCTCGTTGCCGGTATTGCAGTTGGATAGCGTCAGGTTTGAGCCATTGCTATATCCCTGGGATACCGTCATACAAAGATTACTATTTGAGGATGAGCGAAGGCGTATATATCCTGGCAGGCTTCTTCGTACCCCAACAAAAGGAATTGCTTGGCTTGTATAGCTAGGCGTATTAGCGACAGTGCTGGGGTCCATGCCAATTGCGGTAGCTCCGTGGGCAACGGCGAGATAGGCATAGCCGAAGTCGGTATTGCTAAAATCTCCCGAGCTATTCCATAGATGCATTAGCTGTTTGGTGTTGGCGGCCTCATTGGCCGTGACTTGATAGTGGTCACCAGCTTTCACATTGCCGCAAAATATCTGCTTAGAGCTATTGGAATCTATCGAATCAATATTTCCAGAAAATTCTTCGGGATCTGCTGTATCAATATCGGGGCAAAGGAATGCATGCAGATTGTAGTTGTCTAGTGCTGATTCCATGCGGTTATTGACGTTTCCGCTTTGACCACCGGTAAACATAACCAAGACTTTTTTACCCCTTGGTAGAATCTCGCCCAGGGTAGGCCAGCCAATACTCTTCAGGGTGCTGCGATAGTCTGAGGAGGGTGAGCTGGCCTCTAAGTGCGCAAGTAGGTCCTGAAAACTGAATTGCAATTCACCCAGCTGTTGTTTGATAAATTGATCTAACAAGTAGATCTCATCGGCATACCAGGCAGCAAACCAGTTGCTATCGGGCTTCATGTCGATATAAAGCATTAGCGGTGCATTGAGTTCATTATTCGCAAGCCAGGCCTTGATGTCGTTCAGGCAGTGAATTAGCCGGTCATCACTACCATTGCTGCTACACATATGATTGCCGATATCGCTCTGGCCATGGGCGACATAGGGACCATATGAGCTGCCCTGCCATGGACCGTGGTCGACAACATCCAGCTCCAGTGAACGAAAGCCTTTATCCAACCAGTCTGTGAGCGTTTCACCGGCTTCCAGGTGCTCGTAGCTGTTGTGAGGTTGAAGGTAGTAGAGTTGGTCGATGCGATGCTGTTCCTGTGGGGTGTCTGCGATTATTTGGAGGCTAGGGGATGTGCTCGCATGTGTGTTTGCAGAGAAAAATAATATTAACGAGAATAAGCACGAAAAACTGATTTTATTTGGCATAAGAGTGTCCATCTAGGGTTTTAATGATAGAGGCTGCCATGAATGAAAGGGGAGGAATACTAGTACGGTTCTATGAAAGTGATATGACACTTGCCAATTCAAGGTTTTTTTTAGTGAATGGCTAAATCTTTAATGGCACTTTGATGGATGTAATTGTCAACGTTAATCTTATGATCGCAGACTTAAGCTGAAAATTTTATTATTTTTCTTAGTGGAGAATAAATTTCTATTGAAACTTTCAATTTTACCTTGGCAAGTGGGGATCCCCTGAATGAATGAGTACTTTTTAGGGAGGCTTAATTTCAGGGATGTTTGCCAGGGACAACCTGAAATTAAGGTTTCTTTTTCAGCCGTTTCTCTACCTGTTTTTTCTCCCACTCAGGTCCAAAAAATGTAAAAGGCTTAAAGGTTCGCATAGCGTGGGAGGCGATTCCAATACCCCAGCCTAGGGCAGCCCACAGGGACCAAAGGTAGTCGGGGGAGAGGATTAGATTAGCGATAAAGAGGCCAGCAATAACGACCAAGTAGGTGATCAGGTGTTGATAGAAACCCTTGAGTCTTCTTACATGCTCAATGGCTTCTTTCTCTTTTACTGAAGTTTGCTGCTCAGGCTGCATCTTGTAGATCTCGGTGAAGTCAGGCTATTTGGTGCCGAGTGAATAGCGAGGTAATCTTATCTTGTTGTTTATACAAGGGATATTAACCACAGCCGACCTTGGCAGGCAAGGTTAAAAGGAGTGGGAAAAGTTGAGTTTTGTAAAGAAAGGACGCTAATAATCCCGTTGGTCTGGAGTGATTTTAGCGGGGTAGGGCGGTGGTGCTGTTCATGACTACCAATTCAAATTTATTGGGAGCCCGGATCTTCGGGGCTCCCAAATTCCGAATATAGCGGTTATACAGTGCTGTCCGGCTGTCTTTCCGGGTGGGCATCAACAAAGGCCGGCAGTTCGTTACAGGCCTCAGCGATTTTTTGTATTTTGGGGTATTGATTCATATCCATGCCAAAGCGTTCGGCGTTGTATACCTGCGGCAGTAGGCAGCATTCAAAAAGTCCCGGGGTGTCACCAGCCGCAAAAGGCGCGGGTTTTAATAGTTGCTCCAGAGCGGAAAAGCCTAAGTGAATCCACTGCTGAATCCACTGGATTTTCTGCTCTTCCGTAATTTTGAATTCAGAGACTAAATATTTGAGCACACGAAGGTTTTGCAGCGGCTGAATATCGCTGGCAATGCTTTGTGCAAGGGCGCGAATATGGGCGCGAGCCTCGGCCCCTTTGGGTAGTAGCGCAGGCTCTGGGTGTGTTTCTTCCAGCCACTCCAAAATAGCCATAGACTGGGTCAGGCTGGTATCCCCATCGTTGAGCGTTGGCAATAGCCCCTGAGGGTTTAGGCTGCGATAGCGCTCACCGTGTTGATCGCCTTTCAGTAAGTTGACTGGAAGATAGTTATAGCTCAGGCCTTTTAAGTTAAGCCCTATGCGCACCCGGTAACTTGCGGAGGAGCGGAAGTATCCGTAAAGGTCCATTCTCTTTCCTTTTTTATCAATCGTTTTGATGGCGGCAGGGAAAGCCGCCGATTAATTTATTAGTTCTTTTTCCCAATTATGATGGTGTTTTCCAGGAGTTGACATAACCCTCAAACTCTATTGCATGGGCATCGGGGAGTATATCCCATGGGGTGCGGCTATCGATCATAACCGCCACTTCGTCGGTTGCCTCACGGGCATGCTTTGCACCGATGGCAAATGCCTTTGGGTGGGGCCCATGGGTGAATCCCATGGGGTGCAGTGTGAGCATGCCGGGATGAATATTGTCTCGGCTGAAAAAATTGCCGCGGTGATAAAAGATCAGTTCATCGTAGTCGTCATTGCTGTGAAAAAACGGCACTTTAAGAGCGCCTGGATCACTCTCGATGGGCCGCGGCACAAAAGTGGCTACCACAAAACCCGGGCCCACTAAGGTGGTGTGGGCAGAGGGGGGCAGGTGATAACGATGGCTCATGATCGGGCGAATATCTCTCCAGTTGATTCGCACTGCCAGGTTGTCGCCGGTCCAGCCGATAGAATCTAGTGGGTTGAAGGGGTAGATGATCTTGGAGAGTTGCTGGCGGGCCTTGACCACCACCTGCCACTGGGAGTCCCCCTGTTGGGCAAGAAAGGTTTCGTCGATCTTCGGCACATCCAGGATTGCCTCATCGAAGATGGCGTTGGGACCTAGGATGCCTTTCTCTGGAAGCTGAAAGTGGCCGCCGCTAGCTTCAATCAGTAGCAATTCCAGTGGCTCATTCTCTGTGGGAGAGAGTCGCCACATGGTACCTCTAGGCAGCAGGATGTAGTCTCCATCGCGGATACTCAGCCAGCCAAAATCGCAGAACAACTCACCACTGCCGTTGTGAACGAACAGTAGTTGGTCGCCATCGGCATTGCGCACTAAATGATCCATGGGTTCCCGGCAGATCCACAGGCCTACCTGGCTATTTTCATTGCGTAAAAGGAGCTTTTGGTCCCAAGGGCTGTTACCTGTATGGAGGATCTTGGTGCCATCGAAAGCGTGTGGTCGCAGTGGGCCGGTAAATTGGCTCCAGCCAGTGGGCGGGTGGCTATGGTAGAAGTGGGTGCAGGGACCAAAAAAGCCCTCTTTGCCCATCTCCCGCTCAAAGGTGTTAGCCGGGAAATCTGCATGGGCCTGGCGGCTGGTCTTCCCTTCAACGCGGGGAAAGCGGATCCACTTATTCATGGGCGGCCTCGCTTCATGCTGGCAGGGCGGCAGGTGGAGCATTGATCAATTCGGCAGTGCTACTACGCATGTTTTTTGCGTTTAAGCGGCATAGTGTTAACAAAAATGGCGCTGAAAACCCTATACTGTGGGACCAATTTTGTCCGGTTTTCCTGGGCCTTTCCGTGCAACATTTGCATGCACGGTGGTTACAATTGAAACTAATGTTAGTTAAATTGGGCATCTGGTACAACCGGGGTTCGAAGATAGGCAGGTGTGAGAGCAGCCATGACCAATGACCACAATGCGCCGGATACGGCGGTGAAGCAGGATGAACTGCGCCTGGAGAAGTTCTTACCATATCGCCTGTCGGTACTCTCTAACCGTGTGAGTAACGCCATTTCACAAGCGTATGGTGCGCGCTTTCATCTCACCATTCCTGCTTGGCGGGTAATGGCTATACTCGGGCGTTTTCCCGACCTGTCTGCGGCAGAGCTAGTCGAGCAGACGGCCATGGACAAGGTGGCCATTAGCCGTGCGGTTTCCTCCCTACTGAAGAACGATTACATCACCCGCAGTGAAGACCCCGCGGACCGTCGCCGCCAGGTTTTGAACCTGTCTGAGCTGGGGCGTGAGGTGTATGCCCGCATAGTGCCGCTTGCGCATCAATATGAAAGTGACCTGATCGCTTCGCTCACCCTGGAGGAGAGGGAGCAACTGGATGGCATTATCGAAAAACTGATGGTTCGCGCTAAGGAGTGGTCCGAGCGCGGCTTGATTGACCAATAAATAGGATAAGTAAAGGAGTTTTCAGATGTTTGAGCATTTAAGCAGCTTACCGCCAGACCCAATTCTCGGCCTGCTGGCCAGCTACCGTGCGGATGAAAACCCCAGCAAAATCGACCTAGGGGTAGGGGTTTACAAGGATGAAGCCGGCCACACGGCGGTTTTGCAGGCAGTTAAAGAAGCCGAAACACGCCTGCTGCAAAGTGAGGAAACCAAGGCCTATATCGGCCCTGCGGGTACCCCGGGTTTTAATTCGGTGATGCAGGAGCTGGTACTGGGTGCAGGTCATCCGGCACTGGTTGGCGGCCGTGTGCGCTCAGCACAAACTCCTGGTGGCTGCGGCGCCCTGCGCGTGCTGGCCGAACTGATCAATCGCGCCAAAGCCGGCGCTACCGTTTGGGTTAGCGATCCTACTTGGGCAAACCATGTGCCCCTTCTCGGCAATGCCGGCCTGAACATCAAGAGTTACCCTTATTACGACCGTGCCACCAGCAGTCTGCAGTTCGACAAAATGGTCGAAACCCTGAAAAACGTGGGCGAGGGCGATGTGGTCTTGTTCCACGCCTGTTGTCACAACCCATGCGGCGCTGACCTGTCTCGTGAGCAGTGGAAACTGCTGGCAGAAATGGCGCAGAAACAGGGCTTCACACCATTTATTGATATGGCCTACCAGGGCTTTGGTGAAAGCCTGGAAGACGATGCCTACGGCTTACGCTTGATGGCGGAGTCAGTTCCCGAAATGCTGGTGGCGGCTTCCTGTTCCAAAAACTTTGGTCTCTACCGTGAGCGCGTTGGATTGGCCATGGTGATCTATGCCAATGGTGAGAGTGCCGATAAAGGTCACAGCCAGATGTTGAGTGCAATTCGTGGGAACTATTCCATGCCACCTTCCCACGGTGCTGCGATTGTGGAATCTATCCTTACAGATGCAGGCCTGAAAGCGAACTGGGAAGCAGAACTGACCGAGATGCGTGAGCGTATCAACGGACTGCGCGCCGGCTTGGTTGAGGGCTTGGCTGCTGCCGGAGCTGCAGGCGACTTTGGCTTTATCCGACAGCAGAAAGGAATGTTCTCCTTCCTGGGCATCAACCCAGAGCAAGTACAGCAACTACAGAAGGACTACTCCATCTATATGGTGGACTCCAGCCGCATCAGTATTGCCGGCTTGAGCTCCAGCAATATGGAATACTTCTGCAAGGCGGTTGCCAGCGTGCTGTAAATTCGGCAAATTGGGGGTGAGCGGAATGCTCGCCCTTTAACATTTACCTAAAGAAGTAAGAGTGAAAGATGGAAGTTGAGCTAGGAGCCCCAGTGTCTGAATCCCCCTCCCAAATCTGGACCCCGCAGAGCTGGCGAAACTTCACCGCACACCAACAGCCCAAATACACCTCCGCCGAAGAAGTTTCTCAAGTTTCCAATCAACTTGCTGGCCACCCGCCGCTGGTATTTGCCGCCGAAGCACGGGAGTTGCGTCGCCAGCTGGCCCAGGTAGCGGAAGGCAAGGCGTTTTTGTTGCAGGGTGGCGACTGTGCCGAATCTTTTGCCGACTTCAATGCCAACCGCATTCGCGACACTTTTAAAGTATTACTGCAAATGGCAGTGGTACTGACGTTTGCCGGCAACCTGCCCGTAGTCAAAGTTGCGCGTATGGCCGGCCAATACGCCAAGCCTCGCTCCGCCGATACAGAAACGATTGATGGGGTAGAACTACCTAGCTATCGTGGCGATATTATCAACGGCATCGACTTTACCGCCGAGGCCCGCCAGCCAGATCCCCAGCGAATGGTCACCGCCTATAACCAGTCGGCGGCAACCCTCAATTTGTTGCGCGCCTTTGCCCAGGGCGGCCTGGCCGATTTGCATCAGGTGCATGGCTGGAATCTGAGCTTCCTGAAAAATAATCCCCAACGCGAAAAATATGCACTCTTGGCCGAGCGTTTGCAGGAAGCGCTGGAATTTATGGCTGTTTGTGGAGTGACCTCAGAGAATACTCCGGCAATTCGTGAAACCGTGCTTTACACCTCTCACGAAGCACTGTTGATGGAATACGAACAGGCACTCACCCGCACCGACAGCCTCACCGGCAAATGGTATGACTGCTCCGCGCATATGCTCTGGATAGGCGAGCGCACTCGCCAACTGGACGGTGCCCATGTGGAATTCCTCTCCGGGGTTTGCAATCCCATTGGCGTAAAAGTAGGCCCCAGTATGCAGCCTGATGAGCTGCTGCGTTTGATCGATAAACTCAACCCAGAGAATGAAGCCGGCCGCCTAACCCTGATTACCCGCATGGGAGCGGATACCCTCGCCGATAAATTGCCCGCGCTGGTACGTGCAGTACAAGCAGAAGGGCGCTCCGTGGTTTGGAGTACGGACCCCATGCATGGCAATACCGTAAAGGCCGGCAATGGCTACAAAACCCGCGATTTCGATAAAATTCTGCGAGAAATCCGCGACTTCTTCTCCGTACACTGGTCCGAAGGCAGCCACCCCGGCGGCATCCACTTGGAAATGACCGGACAACATGTCACCGAATGTACCGGCGGCGCCTGGAAAATTTCTGAAGCCGATCTTGCCAGCTGCTACCGCACCCAGTGCGACCCAAGACTCAATGCCGACCAAGTACTAGAGTTGGCTTTCTGTGTGTCTGAATGGTTGCGGGCTGGACGGATTGCCTAACGGCTTAATTTAAAATGCTAACACATTGGCCCCTTGCTCTGAGATCGACACTTGGACAGGGGGTTTTTCTTTACTGTGAAAATATCTGGGGATTCATGAGCAACTATTAATAGAGTAGGTAGGGCATGGCCTCTGGACTCATCAATTTTTATTTTGAGATTACTCTCCATTCTGTGACCAAACCCGACTAGAGATTTTAGTCATCGAGACTGTTATTTATTGGAAATAATAGATTGAGGGCGAAACCTCTATAAAATCAACAGGTTGGATGTTATAAGAAAATTTGTGATAGTGATCATAATGATCATTTTTGTAATTCTGAAAATAGTGCCAAGTAAGTTTACCAAGTTGACTATTAAGAGAAAGTTCGAGGCGTTGCTCGAGTTTGTTTTAGAAATAGTAATCACGATAATAGTGCTCAATAGTGCTCAATAGTGCTCAATAGTGCTCGTGAAGATCACTATCAAAATATTATGAGTCAAAGGAACACTAAAGCATGGAGCATGGAGCATGGAAAATATAAGGGTGTCTCCGTTGATGAGTCCACGTAGTACGTGAGGGTGATTCTTTTCTAGTTTCATTCGATTTTGTTGCTTCTGGAGAAGCCATCAGCACCAAACTATTGGGCGTTCGCGATTCAAAGGATCTGTGTGATCTATTGAAAGCTGAAAGATTGTGGGGGGAAAAAATGGAAGAAACCCAAGTTGAGTTTGGAGTATATACACTGGGTGTATCTCATGGATATTATACAGAAATCGTCTTTGATGCTCTATCGTAGCCAAACTCATAACAAGTGATTATGGTTGCTCGTCAAGCCTTTAAGCCTTACTATTGATCCCAATAGGTGTTATTTTTAAACATGGTATTCAAGATCTTAAGCTGCTTTCTCATGCAAGCAATGAGAGCGATCTTTTTAGATTTTCCAGCATCGACTAGTCGCTTATACATAGGCTTTAATTTTGGATGATGTTGTATGCCGACATGATTGTTACAAACAGGACCCTGCGTACGCGATACTTCCGCTTCGAATATATCCTTGCACAGAAAACTACCGCTATCACGGTTCATTGGAGCGATACCTACAAGTGTATAAGTGCGGCGGTTTCTTTACGGTTCAATTTTCCTAGCTCAGGAAGCTTGCTAATCAGCGTGTAAGTCCATACATTTCCGACTCTTTTGGCACTCAACAATAGGTCTCGCCTTTGCCGCTACTCAGAAAGATTGTTAACCAGTTTATCCAGCTGTTTGTCGATTCCTTGTAATTCTTTCTTAATCTTAATTAAATTGGTCTGAATAGGTTTGTGCACTGACTGAGGCAGCCTCTGAAGCCGGTTCTTTTGCACTGTACTAATATCTAAGCACTGACTACTTGCAGCCAGTAACTCACTGATCTACCTGAGTTTTTCTGGCTTAAACACCGAGTGCCTTGGCTTCATAGCGTAACCAAACTATGTGATATCAATTGCCGTCTAGTTTGTCAGTTTTGGCGTGGCTTCAGCGGATTTAGCGAAGTTTTTCACTTGAGAAGGAACGCAAACAATAATAGGTAATCTCGCTTTGTCTGCAGCGCAAACTAACTCTAATTCGAGCCGCCCTGTAGGCTCTATAAGCTCTCTTTGAGGTTTAATAGGTTGTAATTTTTGAATGGCATCCTTAATCCCATTTTTATCATTGGAAACACTAAAGAACAGGCCAGTAGGCCTCACATAAATATCGAGTTGTTTGCTGCAATTATTGATACCGGCATTGCTCTCTTGAGGTACCATGAGATAAGCTATCTACGCATTGCTATTCGGGCTCGAGGCCCACATGACTATTCAAGTTATGTCTAGTGAGTGTTTGTCGTATTCCTACTTGTTATCAGTCTGATGAGCCGGCAATACAATGAGCTGTGACAAATAAGGCCTTCGGTGACCGCCGAAAGTGGGTCTCAATTTACCCGTTTACGAAAAGGATTTTCAACAACAGAACCGGACAAGAACAACCATACACCGCAATACAGCGACTTCTTACTTTGTTTATTTTTTGCACGGTCGCTGCGATCCCAGTTTCGTACAAAAAGCACACAAATTAAGCTGAGGCTGATTGCGGCGTTAGATTTTTTCAGATACCTAATACTTTATAAGAGAGGTTACATTGAGAGGGAATGTTCTAGGGGATATTCGAGCTGAGCAAGATAAAAGTATGCTTGATACCGCATTTTGGGAATCGGCGGACTATAAGTCTTTATTGGAGTCTTACGATCGTCCCATTATTGTAGGAAGAAGAGGTACTGGTAAAAGTGCCTTAGCTTATAGACTTTCAAAGCACTGGGGCTCCAAGCCAAAGACTCTTGTGCTATCGATTTCTCCAGAAGAAGAGCAAGTTATTGGTCTTCGAGACATTTTTGATCAATTTGGCGAAAAGTACCTGCACATTAAAGCCGGCACCAAAATGGCTTGGCGTTACGCGATTTATATGGAAATACTTGTTGAGCTCGGAAATCACTATAAGTTTAAAAACAATCTAGATCTTAGCCAAGTTCGTGAGCACTATACGTCGTGGGGGAGTCGGCGGCAGTCTATATCTACGAAAATAAGAAAAAAATTAAAGTCTATATTAAATGAGTCAGAATCCCCGCAGTCAAGAATAGCAGATCTCTCTGATAATTTAGAACTTGACCTTGTAGAAGAAGTCCTGCTGGAGGCCTTAAAGAAATCTGGTGTTCAGTATGTAGTCTTTGCGGATCGTTTGGATGAAGGTTATAGTCCTGACAATCTTGGGGTGGGAATAATTGATGGATTTATACAGGCTGCGATTGATATCAAGTCTAGAATGGAAGAAAAAATAGTTGCTTTTGCCTTCGTTCGTGACAACATATATCGCGCTATATCAAAGCTAGATCCAGATTTTACTCGAAATATCGAAGGGCAAACTTTACGTCTTCACTGGGATGAATACAATTTATTTAACTTGGTTTGCTTTCGACTGAAGTCGGCTTTTAAGTCTGAGCATGAAAATAGCGTTCGAATTTGGAATCAATATGCAGCAAAAGAATTAAAGGGAAAAGAAGGCTTTAGATTAGCACTCAAACTCACATTATATCGACCTAGAGATATATTGGTTCTGCTAAATGAGGCTTTTCTAAAAGCAAATTCGAATGATAGAGAGCAGATAGTTTTAGAGGATATAGAGTACACCGCTAAAACTATATCAATGAATAGATTAAATGATCTCCATAAAGAATATGAGTATATATTCCCTTCTGTCGAAGAATTTACAAAGTCGTTTTATGGTCTGAAATCAGAAATGACTGTAAACGAGGCTAAGCCTCTTATAGATTTGGTTCTTGAACAGGACCGATTTGAAAAAAACAAGCAGCAAGATATTTTTCTTTTTAGTGATTCCCGTCAAGTTTTACAAAGATTATATAGCGTTGGCTTTATCGGAATCCATAACGAACAGTCTGCATCATTTGTTTTTTGTCATGATGGGAAAGATCCTGATAAGGAGTTTTCGACTGAAACGAGGATTTTGGTTCACCCATGTTATTGGTTGGCCCTTGGGATAGGGAAGTCTGGAATCAGTCTAGAGGAGGCTGAAGAAATTAATGACGAGTATGAAATTGAAGTAACATCAGAGTCAAAAGGGATACGGCATAAGAGAATAGAGGCCTTAATTCAAGAGCTTGCCGAAATAAAAGAAGGAAAAGATGAGGCGTATGGTTTCGAGTCTTGGTGTGTAAATGCAATTAAAATTATATTTGCCGGAACTCTATGTAATGTTGAGGCGCACCCTAATAAAAATGCTCTCCAACAACGTGACGTTGTAGCAACAAATCTCGAAGAAAGTAAATTTTGGAAAAGAGTTTATAATGACTATAATACAAGGCAAGTAATATTTGAAATTAAAAACTATAAAGATCTAAGCGCTACAGAATATCGCCAGCTACATTCATATTTATGCAATGATTATGGATCATTTGCCTTTATAGTGACTCGTGCAACTAATAATAACTTGGAAAAAGGGAAAGAGCTGAATTGGGCAAGAGAACTCTATTCTGAGCACAAAAAAATAGTAGTTATTTTGTCGTGCAAATTTCTTGAGAAGCACCTTAAAAAACTAAGAAGTCCCCAGAAACATGATGCACTAGATAAAGAGCTTAACTCTCTTTTGGATACGTATGTGAGAAGGTACTTTCCGAATAAGTGCAAATAGAATCTAAAAAAATTGCACGCTGACACATTCTGCTGCGCTCCATTTTTACATAGAACGCTCTCCGCAGTACGTGCAGGTGAGCTCGGCATTAAGTGAAAATACAAATCCATAAAATCCAGGCGTTTTAGTGAAATACATAATATTTATTTCTTCCGCTTTATTCTTATCCATAGTGGGTTGCTCAAGTACTATGGGTGGCTATATTGTCCCAGGAGAATCTATTGATCGTAATTTAGTTTACATGGTTGAGAAGAATGCGATTGATGAGAGGGGGCTAGATGAAATTATTTCACGTCAATTAAAGAAGAAAGGGTTGAAAGTTTATACTGAATCGACAGATACTTCTAAAAATTATGATGTAAAAATTGTCTATGGGGGGCAATGGCAGTGGGACGTGACGTGGTATTTATTGAATGTGGATATCCGTTTTTATGAGAAAGAGTCCAGCCTGCTGCTAGCCTCAGCATATTCACAGAGAACCTCTTTAGTCAGGAAAAAAACCGTCAGAAATAGTTAATGAGGCTATTTCTGCACTATTTACTTTAAACAATAATGAAGAAAGATGATTAAAAATACATTGCTACTATTTTCTGCCGTATTACTGACTGCCTGTGTTTCAAATCCACCTGTTTTGGTCCCAGATTCATTGAATAATGATTCTATTTCGGCAGTTGGTATGACTTGTAGTAGCCCTCATGAACTGTCGCAGGATTGTTCTGGCTTGTCAGGGCCTACTAAAAAAATCTCTATCTCTGGCATGAAAATGAAGGTGGCTGGATCAAATGATGGTACGGTTATAGTTATGTTTGGATCAAGTTCGATGAGTCCAAATATGCAGGAGATTAATACCAGCTATGAATTGATAAAGCGTGAATTAGTCGCTAATAAAATTGGCATTATTAAGGTAACCCCTGTTATTTCTTCAAATATTCTTTTTGGATATGCCATAGAAACAGATAAGCCAGCTTATGAGTTTATATCCAAAAAAAAATAGCTAACAATCACTTAATAAATTAAGAGAGAGGAAATTATCAACCATGCCGTGGCTTTGGGATGTTTTTCAGCAGTGACAGATCTCGGATAATCAAAACGTGAAATGATGCATGGTATGATACTAGAGCGGCGTTTGCATTAATCCGCTAGCTGGAAGAGAAAGCAGATCGTTTATCTTTGCAAAGCCATGCACTATTTGAAGAGCTTGAACGTTCTAAAGGGTTCTCTGAGAGTCAGTTTAAAGAAAAAAAGACTTAAATTGTCTTATGTGATAGGAAATTTGATCCCATATCTGAGAAAAACTGTCTTGATGATGGCCATAAGATACGTAAGTCGCGCCCAAATTGCTTTTGGTGCGGCGTTAGTCTCAAAAGTATTGGTTGAGCCCTGTTAACAAAGCAATGCAGCCGACGTCTTACTTTGTGTACCCTTTGCACAAAGTAAGTCGTTGATGATTGCAGCGTCGGGTATGAGACTAAGGTACAAGCATCGGGTATGAGTGAAGGTTATTATTTCAGTCACTGCCTCCTTAAGAATGTATGGAGGCAGTGAAAACCTCAATTAAATAACAAAAGTTGTTGAGATTTGAGCCTACGATTTTACACCTCAAGGGTGACAAATTTTTAAAAGCACTAAGCATTACTCTCAATGGATGTGGGCTTGCGAATGAAATATTCATGAAGAAGGCCTATCTAAGCATATGAATGCTGTTGATCTGTAATAAACTAGAATGCTAAGGCTATTAAGAAGCTGAAAAATAAATACCAAGTTGATGTATTCTGTGATTATAGAAGTAACTGTGATCACGCTGAGCTCTAAGTAGAAAATAATAGCCTCACAGTATTTAAAGAATTAGAGGTTCGTTTCGGAGTGTCTGTAATTGTATTGCCTCCGGATTAGTACATTTAACAAGTCAATCAACTACACGCATACGTGTGCCGGATAGCTTGTTTTATGCTTCTGCGTTCCAGCTTCCGGTTATTGATGCGTCATGTTTTAGAGGGAATTATGTCATTAACTTCACTTCTTATCTTCTCTGGAGCGATGTTACTCCTTGCTATTACCCCTGGCCCAGGATTTTTCGCAACAATTGCAAGGGCACTAACATCTGGGATGAAGGAATCTGCCATTGTTGTTTTTGGTATTGTTATTGGAGATATTATTTTTCTGCTATTTGCAATTTATGGCTTAAGTGCAGTAGCTGAGAAAATACATTGGTTGTTCTTACTGATTAAATACTTTGGTGCTGCATACCTAATATATTTAGGATGGAGGCTCTGGTCATCCGATCCAAATATAGTAGAGATTGGATCAACAAAAGAAATTTCTCAAAGGACAAGTTTCTTCACGGGCCTCTTTATAACTTTAGGAAACCCCAAGGTAATATTTTTCTATGTTGCATTCTTACCAACGTTTATGAATTTGGAAAAACTCTCAGGCGTAGATATTTTGGCGATAAGTTCAGTTGTGGCAATAGTGCTGGGTTCAACTTTACTTTTCTACGGATATACAGCAGTTCGAGCAAAGAAAGCGTTAAATAGCAAACATTCGCAAAAAACACTAAATCGTATTTCCGGTGCAACCATGATTGGAACCGGTACAGTCCTTGCAGTGAAAGCATGACAAGAGTATGTGGGACAATTAAAGCACCCCATATGCAGGCGTTAGTTGCCGAAGGAGAATAAGCTATCAATTTGTCTGGTCAGGAAAAATGGTTGTTAGTAGAATTAACGGATTTCTGGAAATCGCTCCCGAGTTAATTTTTGAGATTTATTCTGGTAACCTCGAAATGGGACTCATAGCTAAGTTTGAGTTTACTATTAAGCTTTTAGTCTCTCTTAAGCCGAAAGGCTTGGTGACTCTGTATCAACTAAAGCAGATTCGAAGGTGCCATATCCACCAGAAAATACGAAAACTTTAGATGGGTCTGACTTGGTAGAGTTCATTAATGATCCTTAGAGTTGGTCAAGTTCATATTCAAGAGATCACAAATGGCAATATGAATTAGCACCTACTGAACAAGGGGAGTTTGTTCTGGATGACATATTTGGGCTTACAAAAAATAACTAACAGACGCCAGTATAAAATGCACTTGGTTCTTTGGACTCGCAACAAATTATTTACTTGTGCATTGAGTGTTAACTTATACGGAAGTAAAATCGACAAAAGAAGTTGAAATTTAAATGTTCTATATAAAAAATTAATACATTTGGCTTGCAAGTTAGAGGCATGGCATCCAGAGTCTTACTAAGATATCTCCCCTGAAAAAATTACGTTAGAAGCTATATCTTACAAAGTACTTGCCGCTTTCAAATCAGTAAATGTTGACACAAGAATCATCTAGAAATTGTAATTGTGATTTTTCTTGTCGGTACAAAATTTTCATTCCGAAAGTGTTTGACCTTTCTGTGTGGCACTAAAGTGCTTAGCACGAATTAATTCTTGATTGGCCGACTTAAAGAGGCACATCGATGCACTTGGAATCTATTGAGTGGCTCAACAAGCATGACTTACTCGTAAGGGATATATTTCCTGTTTCAGGATTGGCGCATGAAGCGTGTGGACCTAGTCGGCACGACTAAAATTAGTGTAATAGATCCACTGAAGGATGAGCTGATGAAAAACTATTCATCTCAAGGTGATTTTTCGTTGATCCCTGAAAATTAAGGCCTACTCTTATCTTTGGTGAAAGAGCGATAAAAAACAGTGATGAATTTAAAAAATTCTCTTTGGTTCTCCAGATGATCTGGTGGATCGGAGCGATGAGGAAGAATAGGTTGACAAGTTGCTGAATTTATCGGGACACAAAGCTACCGTCTTCCACGGAACAGCCTAAGTTGTGTTCCTGCTGCCGTTTAGTAAGGTAATATGTAGAATCTCTCCTTCGATGGATAGAGATCATTCATTATTAATATCTCAGAGCCTTACGACATGAAAAAAATTTTAGCATCATTTATTTTGGGGGTTGCCATTTCCGGCAATGCATGCTTGGCTTTGGATGACTCTGAGTCGTCAGTCATAAAAGTCGGAATATACGCTGCAGATGGTAAACCTCCTTATGGTGTATTTGATGTTACCGCCTCTGATGGAAAAGTTTACAGAGAGGTCATTCTTGCCGATGGCACCTTTACAAGTACAGCAAGGGACGGCTCGCTCGTAAAGGGAGTATGGGAGCAACGAAAGAACGGTATTTTTTGCTCAAAACCTTTCAAAGCTCCTAGATTTAGATGTAAGTACGAGGAAGTCAATTCTAATGGCGTCTGGACTTCAACAGAAATTGATGGTGGGGAAATATCAACAATACGACGATTAGACGAATAAGTGCCTTGATAAATTACAAGTAGTATCACGCATGGACATTGTAACAAAATGCTCCGCACAGGTTTTCGGGTGGGATTAAATTATGAAACATACTAACAATTTAGTTATCGCTCTGTTTTCTATTCTTTTGATGGCTAATAAAAGTTATAGCCAAGATGAACTTCCGGTAATTAAAGGGCCTTACCTTGGGCAAAAGCCTCCGGGTTTAGTCGCCAAACCCTTCGCACCGGGTATCGTAAATACAGAGGAGTGGGGAGATGCTGGGAGCTTTTCCTTAGATATGACGGAGTTATATGTCGGTAGGTGGAAGCACTCGCGTGATGCAAGAGAGCCGGAATCTGTCATTTTTAAAAAAGTAGGTGATCAGTGGCACAAGACAGTAATGCCGACTGGAGTGCGAAAACCCTTCCACTCACCAGATGGAAAGATCCTTCATTACGGTGCCAAATATAAAGTACTCCAGGCTGACGGTTGGTCAGAAATGAAAAGCCTTGGCCCTGCATTTGAAGCCATTCAAATCATGGGCCTTACAGCATCAGGCAAAGGGACTTTGGTCATGGATGAGAGAGGTAGTCCGGCCGGTGATGGAATTCTTCGGTACTCAAAGTTTATTGACGGGAAATGGGAAGATCCGAAACCGCTACCTCAAACAATCAATACTGGTAAGTGGAATGCCCATCCGTATATTGCTCCTGACGAGAGCTATATTATGTGGGATGGCGAAAGAGAGAGCGGATTTGGAAGTAATGATCTTTATATCAGTTTTCGCCAAAAAGATGGTTCCTGGGGGGAAGCGATTAATCTTGGTGACAAGGTAAATACAGAAGCGGAAGAAGGTGGGCCACAAATCACTCCTGATGGAAAATTTCTTTTCTTCAATAGGATGGTGCCTCACCGAAACGGTAGGGAAGGCTCTCAGTCAGACTTGTACTGGATCGATGCCCAGATAATAAAAGATCTTAAGCCCAAAAAGTAAACTACATACCACTAAAGTAAGATCATTATCCCTAGGGCCCACGCCAATAACATGCGTTATGTAAAAGAAGGATTATCATGAATTTGTTGTTTGTGTGTAGTGAAAATAGGTTGAGAAGTCCGACAGGTGAAGAGATTTTCTCTACGTACGAGGGTATCAATGCTATCGGTGCAGGCACTAATAGTGATGCCGAAACAACTGTGAGTGGCGACCTTATCGAGTGGTCTGATATCATCTTTGTTATGGAGAAGTCTCATAAAAACAAAGTATCAAAGAAATTCAAGGACCTCCTAAAAGATAAAAAGCTGATCTGTTTAGACATACCTAACAATTATAATCGTATGGACCCGGTGTTAGTCCGTTTGCTTGAAAACAGAGTATCCAGGCATATTCGCTTACGGTAGGGTCAAAAATCAGCAGCGCGAATGTCTGGAAAAGGGCGCTGGGTGGTAGGGCCTATAGGTTTTTTCGCTTTTTTTGTTGGACGAGAGCAGGGGGAGAATACATTTAAAATTACCAGTATTACTATTCATTGTACTCATTGTTCGAATATTGATCAGGGTAATTTAATTTGTATGTCCGAAAGTTTATACACCTCAGATTAGGTTTGCACTATCAAACATCTATAAGATAGTTAAGGTTTTCGACGAGCTAGGAAGGGTCGACTTTACTATCGAGCTACATATTTTTCATCAGGTAAAGGATATTCAAAGTTCAATACTAGGTAGAATTGAATTTTCAATTATCACACTTGGTACTGTATTGGCAATCTAGCATGAAGCTGATAATGACGTTTCTAATTTGTTTAGCATTCCCCTAGGTCAGACACATGACACAAATTTAATAGTGAGTTGCTCAAAAGGTGATACTGATTGATCATGTTTTCTACATGTTAATAGGCATTATTTTTCCTTAAAGTCAAGAGACTCAAGTAGAGAAAATTAAAAGTTATTGAGTTCTATTTTAAGGGAAAAATGACTCTTAGCGGAAACCACCTCTCCAGTAAGGTGTCCACCATCATTCTTACTTTTACTGAAAACATTAAGGATTGGTTATCAGTTCGTATCAGCTCAACAAAGATATGCCACATAGGTTAGTGAATAGTTGGTTGTATTGGTTATGCAAGAGTATATCATGTCCAGATTTTCTTTAGGAAAGCGATAAAATTGAATATAAAAAGTGGTCAAGGGATAATTTTGTGTGTTTTAGCTATGCTCTGCATTGCTGGTATGGATGCGACCGGAAAATTGCTCGTGCAAAACTATCCTATCGTTGAAATCATGGTGGTTCGTTTTGCGATATTTTTCTTAATTGTAATTCTTGTTTCTGGCTTAACTGGCCAGTTAAAAGAAATTCGTAGTAAAGTTATTGGCATCCAAGTCATACGGTCATTATTGCTTGTGGTTGAGGTTACGGTATTCATCATTGCCTTTAGTTTGATGCCTTTGGCTGATGTACATGCTATCGCAGCATTGGCACCATTGTTTGCTATTTTAATGGCTGGGTGGTATCTGAAAGAAAAGGTAGATAGAAGAAGCTGGGTTGCGGTCACTATAGGCTTTCTAGGTGCACTAGTTATTATTCGGCCTGGGTTAGGAGTCATGAGTTGGCACACAGTCATCCCTATCAGCGGAGCGATCTTGTGGGCAGCATATCAAGTGCTTTCACGCCGTGTTGCCCAGTTTGATAATTCCAATACGACGGTATTCTATACAGCTCTCATTGGACTTGTGGTTTTCGGAGGATTAGCACCCTTTAATTGGGTTGAGCCAACTTCGGTGGGCTGGCAATTGTTGATTTTGAATGGGATTCTTGGTGCTATGGGCCACTATTTACTGATAAAGGCGTTGGCTTTCGCACCAGCTTCTACTTTACAGCCTTTTAGTTATACCCTGTTATTTTGGGCGATTGTGATTGGTTTTGTCATCTTTGGTGATCTGCCGGATAATCTTACCTTACTTGGAGCCATAATAGTTTTGGGCGCAGGTATCTATGCTTCAGATACTGGGCGTACAATGGGGAATCCCTTAAAGCGTATTTTCAAGAAGGAAAAGAGAAGTATTCGAAACACTTCAAATCCAGTAAATTGATTATTTTGATTCAAGGGGGGCTTGAGTGCATTTATATAGGGAGTCTCTGAATAATTCAGAAATATTTCTGCAGGCTTTGAAGGCCTCAGATATTTTTCAGTGAGCGGCCATAGATCTTTATAATATGTAACATAGCAGCTATAGTTTTCAAATTCAGCTCTATGGGGATTTCAGAGCGGTTCACACTCTTCGTTGCGACTTTTTGATAGGTCTGGGCTCTTTTGCGAAGCTGCACCTCGATTGCGAACCGGGCTTTAGATCAGAGGTTTCATGGAGTGTTCAGAGCCCCTCTAGTAACGGATGCTGGAGCTATATATTATATTTATAAAGTTATGATAGAATATTCATTGCTTAATAATTGTCAATTTTAAGTTATTAGGTGATTGATTGCTAAAGTGGATAGCAATTAGTTACCGATAAATATTCCATCAGTAAGAATAAATATTAAACTACTTATTCGATGTTTATAATGCGCAGTTAAACTGATTTATTTCTTTGGGTGATGTAAAGGTATTTGTTGCTGGGTTGAATGAGTTGATTTTAAATCAATGGTCAATTATAGGAAAAATTATGCATATCCTTATCCCGGTTTTCTTCAAGGCTCCACTTGGTGGTCTTCATTCGCATGTATATGCACAAGCAAGAGCAATCATTAAAGCAGGTTGGCGTTGCACAATATTATGTAAGGCTGGAATTTTCGCTCAGCAATGTCGTGATATTGGTCTGGATGTAATTGAGGATGATTTTAAAGACCCTTCTGGATCAGCAACTCGTATAGCCAATGCATTTAAATTTGATATCGTACATGCACATCCATTTATTTCTAGGGAAATTGGGCAGAGAATCGCTAGAATATTAAATATACCAATTATGCTCACAATGCACGGAAAATATACCGACTCCTTAGAAGAAGACTCCGATGATTTTAGCCGAATTTTTTGTGTGAGCCTTGGTGTGAGAGATCACCTTGTCAAAAAGGGAGTCAAAAATCTCCATAAAATTTTGATTTATCCAAATGCTGTTAATACAGATGTATTTTATGGTGGCCATAGTGAGCGATTAGATCGAGTGAAGGCAATAAGTAGTAATTTTCCGACTAGAATTTTATCAAAGGATCGAATGATTGTTTTTTCTTGCCGTATGGGGCCAGATAAGCAATTTATACTTAATTGTGTAATAGATACCTGGGCTTATCAGGTCAAGAATAGATTGACAACCTGGAATTGGCTAGTTGCTGGTGATGGACCTGAAAGATCTCAATTAGAGTCAGCTGCAGTTGAATTGAATAAAGAACTTGGTCGGCAATGCATAACCTTCCTTGGTTGGCAGGATGAGGATAAGCTTAATAAAATTTACCAGTCTGCAGATTTGGTAGTAGCTCCAGGAAGGAGTGCCCTTGATGGCTTGGGTAGTAATAGGCCTGTAATTGCTATTGGTTCTAAGGCATATATTGGTATTATTGATGAGGAAAACTGGTATAAAGGCACTTATTCGAATTTTGGTGGCGTTGGAGATCGAGGATATATAAGTGGTGAGCTTTATAGGGATATTAATTCAATAATCTATGACGATGAGCGGCTTGCTGTTCTTGGTAGACTTGGGAAACAGAAAATTTCATATTTCTATGATCAAAAGTACTGGGATAAGTGGCTCGTTAATCAATATAGAGAGGTATTTGAGCTGCATAATAAACTTCTTTCTGGAGAAGCTAATACCAACAAGGATCTTAGGGAGATCAACTACCAGCCAAACTAATCTTTCTTGCCTTGATCTATTTCGTTTCTATTTTTGTGAGAGGTGACTACAAATTGAAGCCTCTTATTCCACCAATATAACCAAAGTGTTATCCATGTAAGGCAGGCTGTATTTAAACTAGAAACAGACCGAATATTCCTATTAACTCTCAAGATGAGTCGTGATTATGTTAAGGTTCGAATAGGTTTCTTTTTTTCTAAGCGGAATTTTTGGTGTGTCTAGCTAAACTTGATAGCAGCATTTGGGTACTATTTACTAATTCTTCTGAAATTAAACGTGTTCATTTAACCTTAAAGTAAATATAGTTTAGTACATTAACCATGCTCCTTCTTTAAAGATTAAAGCCTTTCTAGTAACTATATTTTCGAATATTTGCCGAGGTACAGGTCGGTTTTTCGGGGTAAGAACACTCCAAGAAAATTATTTCGATAATTATTAGATTTTTTTGATTTATTTATTTATGATTGTACGCAAGCGTCGATATGAATTGATATTTTATCATAAAGCTGGAAAGCGGTATTAATAAGAGAGCTACCATTGAAATATGTAGAAATAATTGCAAATGCTGGGAGTCATAAAACTATCTCAGCAATTGCAAACAAGGTTAAGGCTGTTGACTTCAGAGGCGGAGTTATAGGGGATGACGGTATGCAGCAAATGCGTATGCTGGTCGACGATAGCAGGCTTCAAGAAACCTTGGATACTCTTCAGACCATTTTGGGAGCACAACCCAGTGTTCGTATAGTAGTTTTGCCTGTCTATGCTGATTTGCCAAAAGCTAAGGTGGAGGAGAAAAAAGAGAATGTATCGGCCAGTATCATTCGTGAATCTCTCTATCAGGATATTGAAAGAGGGGCGCGTCTTGATTCCAATTATTTATTATTAGTTATATTGGCGACAACCGTAGCAGCTATAGGGCTAATAGAGAATAATGTCGCGGTTGTTATAGGGGCTATGGTAATTGCTCCCTTACTTGGACCAAATCTAGCTCTAAGTCTTGGCACTTCTCTAGGTGATGGCGACTTAATGTTGAATTCAATAAAAACCTTATCTGTTGGTATTATTATTGCCATCGGGATGTCTGTATGGATTGGATTACTATGGCCTGGGCAATTCGATAACCATGAAATCATGTCTCGAACCAATGCAAGTCTGGATTCAATCGCTTTGGCACTCGCTTCTGGTGCAGCGGCAACACTATCCCTAACTACGGGGCTGTCTGGTGTTTTGGTTGGAGTTATGGTCGCAGTAGCATTACTTCCACCTGCAGTAACAATGGGGATAATGATTGGGAGCGGGCAGATGCATCTGGCTAGCGGTGCAGGGTTGTTGCTTGCTATTAATATCGTCTGTGTTAATTTGGCGAGCAAAATGGTATTTCTGTTTAAGGGCGTTAGCCCAAGAACTTGGATTGAAAAAAAGAAAGCTAATAAAGCAATGAGACGCTATATCCTTGGGTGGGTATCTACTTTAACTGCATTACTGGCTTTTATATTTTTTAAAGGTTACTGAGGATTTTTTGGCGTTCACCATTTAATAGATTGCGAAAGCAATATCTGTTGATATTTTATGTGATGGGAGGATATGGCTTCCGAAAGGTGCGTTTTTTAACGGGAGCCATATCATAAGTTTGCAGTTATGGAGAAAACTTACCTGCTTTATGAGGTCTTGTCGGTTTTGTCCTGCCTATCTTATCGGGTTATCTGCTTGCCATAAAAACTAAGGATATTCTGTGTGGCTTGATGGTGTTCTTTTATTCTGGGGTTGCTATAAGATAAGTCAATTTTCAGCTTGATAGAGAAATCTTTCTAAGTTTTTTATGGTTCACTACCCGTTTGATAGCGCATTGTCATCTGACCAGTTGCAAGCAATGTTCCTACACTGTCATAAACTTCAGTATAGGAATAAAAGATTTTATGCCCCGAGCTAGTCAACTTACCTATGGCGGTTAACTGGTTGGTTTTGGCTCGACCGGTGAAATTGGTTGTTAATGAAAGCGTGAGGGATTTACGCCGACGATTTGGATATGGGCAGTAGAGACCACAGTAGGAACCGGCAATATCAATTAACGTTGTAATAAACCCTCCATGGGGTACTCCGTGGCTATTCAAATGCTCAGGAAGTACGGTTACGCTGATCACTACACGGCCTTCCTGCCACTCATCAATTTTTACACCCAAATGATCATTAAACGGTGGTTGTTTTATATCTTGCCAGTTCATTTGGATTTACCTTATGGGAGACTGGTTAGGGACAGGGTGCGTTCGGGCAGCCCGCTGTGTAGAGAAAAACACTGTGAGCAGACCTGCTATGACCACTATAAGAATTCCTATCAACGCAATTGTGTTAGGCAGATGTTGCCATATCAGCCAACCAAAAATGCCAGCAATAACTACTCCAAAATAACTGATTGGTGAAACTACACTGGGTTTTGCATAACTATAAGCTTTGGTATAGAGCCATATCGCTAATAAAACAGAAACTCCATTAAAAGCTAGGTAGGGAATGGTCCAACTAGGTATTGACTGCCAGTAGTGGATACCTAGGGGCAGGCTGCACATAAATGAGATAAGGACATAGTAAAACAAAATAAGACTCGACCTATCAGTATGAGAAAGAATACGTGTGCCCACCATAGAGGCAGCTAGAGTAATACCTGATAGTAAGCCGAAGGCGTGGCCACTGCTGATACCACTGATATCAGGTTGAAGAATCAGTGCGATACCAAGTAGCCCAAGCACAATGGGTAACCAGCTTGTGGCGGGAATCTGTGCACGCGCCCAAAGCCAGGCTACAAGCGGAACAAAAATAGGGGCGGCGTTGCGCAGTAAGCCTGCCTCCATCAATGAAATACGGCTGAGTGCATAAAAGTAGGAAAAAAAGCAGAGCCAGCCTGCAAAGCCTCGTAGTAAATGGGTTTTCCATTGTTGTGTTGTGAGCTGTTGGGGTGACTGGCGCACCAGCCA
This sequence comes from Microbulbifer sp. ABH2_005, assembly GCF_056160005.1. Classification (NCBI taxonomy): domain Bacteria; kingdom Pseudomonadati; phylum Pseudomonadota; class Gammaproteobacteria; order Cellvibrionales; family Microbulbiferaceae; genus Microbulbifer; species Microbulbifer sp. ABH2_005. The sequence goes on from NZ_JBSWWI010000001.1 coordinate 1,467,645, forward strand.
GGGAATAAGTAATAGTAAGCAGATGCTGTATTGGCTGAGAACTATTAAAGGTACTGGTACGGCGGGTGATATCCATTTACTGGCTGCGGCGGCTGTACTGGCAACCATGGCGGTGGCCAGTGCGTAACCTATGCCTTTCCAATTGTTTCTCTTAACCCTGGCTTGGATCGCTTTGTGGTGATCTGGCGGTTCTGGTGACTGTTCGAGCTGCAGCTCATTAAACCGCATCTGGCTCGGTCGTAGTTTCGATTCTATTAAGGTATCAGGCCTTGTCATTGTGTTGCCAATTAAAAATCTCTCAACTTTGGCAAAAAGGGTAACCGGTACTTTTACCGGTTACCCTTGAGAAGCGAATACTATTGCTGATCGTCTGCCCATTTCGCAAATGTTTTACCTTCTTTTACCAGTTGGACGAGCAATGGTGCGGGAGTCCAATTGGCTTCGCCATGTTGGTCACGGAATGTGCAAATAGTATCGTAGATCTTTTTCAGGCCGATGTTATCTGCGTAAAACATGGGGCCGCCGCGATGGGGAGGGAAACCATAGCCATAAACATACACAACATCAATATCACTGGGGCGTTGGGCTATCCCTTCTTCCAGAATTCTGGCTCCCTCATTAATTAAGGCGAAAGAAAGGCGATTAAGAATTTCTTTATCGGAGATGTCTCGCCGCTCTATCCCATAAGCTTTGGCTTGAGCCTCTATGATTGCTTGGACTTCGGGGTCACTGGTACGAGCGCGAGTTTCTGGGTCATAGCGGTAATAACCGGCTCCACTCTTTTGGCCCAGGCGTCCCATCTCTACTAAAGCATCCGCAATGCAGTAGGTTTTGGGGTCGCCTTTTTCTGCTTCGCTCAGGCCCTCGCGGGCTTTGTGGCCAATATCGAGACCGGCCAAATCTCCAACCGCTATGGGCCCCATGGCCATGCCCCAGGATTGCATTACGGTATCTATTTGCTCCGCGGTGGCTCCTTCTATCAAACAGAGTTGTGCTTCACGGGCATAGGGCCGCAGCATCCGGTTGCCAATAAACCCATAGCAGTTTCCGGCCAGCACGGGAACTTTCTTGATAGTTTTTGCCAACCGCATTGCGGTAGCAATAACATCGTCGGCGCTCTTTGAGCCACGAACGACTTCCAGAAGTTTCATAACGTTGGCGGGGCTGAAAAAGTGTAACCCGATAACATCTTCTGGCCGACTGGTTGCAGCGGCGATCTGGTCGATATCCTGGTAGGAAGTGTTTGTTGCGAGAATGGTGCCGGGTTTACAGTATTGGTCCAGCTTGGAAAAAATTTCCTTTTTAAGCGTTACATTCTCAAACACAGCTTCGATAACGAGGTCTACCTCTACCAGGTCGGAGTAGTCAGTGGTGCCCTGGATTAGTGAGAGACAGTGTGCTTTTTGGAGCTCTGCAATCTTCCCCTTTTTCATACTGATATTGTAATTCTTGTCGATTACTGCCCGGCCACGTTCTACGGCAGCTTGATCGATATCCAGCAGCTTGACTGGGATACCGGCATTGGCAAAATTCATGGCGATACCTCCCCCCATAGTGCCGCCGCCAATAATGCCGACACTGTTTATTTCTCTGATAGGGGTATCTTTGGAGAGACCCTGAACTTTTGTCGCACGTCGCTCGGCAAAGAACATATGCCTCAGGGCGGCGGACTGACTTGAGAGCAGACATTCGATAAATAGATCCAGCTCTTTAGCCAGCCCTTTATCGAATGGCAGTTTAACCGCTGCCTCCACACAGGAGACAATATTCTGTGGGGCCAGTTGACCAGGTGCTCTTTTTTCCAGTCGCTGGCGGAAATCGTCGAATAGGCCCTCTGGAATACTGGCAGGATCTATTGTGATGTCCCGGACTCTGCGTGGTGGGGCTTTCTGGTCAATTAGCTCACGAGCAAAGGCGAGGGCCCCTTCGAATAGATCATCATCAACCACGTGATCGATCAGCTTCATGCTTTTGGCTTTCGCGGCCGGGATTGGGGCACCTTTGGTGATCATTTCTAGTGCAGCCGCAACGCCGGCCAGACGTGGCGTGCGCTGAGTACCACCGGCCCCAGGCAATAACCCCAATTTAACTTCAGGCAGGCCGACTTTGGCAGAAGTCTGGGCGCAACGATAGTGACAAGCCAGTGCCACCTCAAAGCCCCCGCCCAATGCGGTACCGTGAATAGCGGCAATCACCGGTTTACGAGAGTTTTCGATTTCTGTAATCACCTCAGATAAGGCAGGTGCCTGTGGAGGCTTACTAAATTCTGTGATGTCTGCACCAGCAATAAAAGTGCGGCCTTCACATATTAAAACCAGTGCCTGAGAGGTATCTTCCTGAGCACTCTTGATCGCTCCCCAAATGCCTTCGCGCAGCCCGTGGGAAAGCGCGTTGACAGGGGGGTTGTTAAGTCGAATAACACCAATATCGCCAATAAGTTCATAATTTACGGTAGACATTGTTATCTCCAGATCTTAAATGACTATTAGATTGTTTCTCCTAGAGGGTCTCGCCGGTTTTTATATACGCTCTATAATCACTGCGATTCCCTGGCCAATACCAATACACATGGTGGCTAACCCGTAGCGCCCACCGCTACGCTCCAGCTGACGTAATGCTGTGAGTAGAATGCGGGCTCCGCTGGCGCCGAGCGGATGCCCAACTGCAATTGCACCACCATTGGGGTTTACCCTGGAGTCCTCGTAATCAATCTCGAGCATTTTCAGGCAGCCCATGGTCTGTACAGCAAAAGCCTCGTTAAACTCCATGACATCCATATCTGCCAGGCTCAAGCCTGCACGAGCCAATGCCTTACGGGTAGCCGGGACCGGGCCTAACCCCATTACTCTTGGCTCCACTCCCGCAATAGCACTGGCGAGAATACGTGCGCGGGGCTTGAGATCTACGGCCTGCCCAGCCTCCTGGCTGCCAATAATGAGTGCTGCGGCACCATCGTTGATTCCAGAAGCATTTCCAGCAGTTACTACGCCGCCTTCAAATAGCGGGCGTAGCGTTTGCAGGCGCTCCAGGCTGGTATCGGGGCGGGGATGCTCATCAGTATCGACAAGGCGGGGTGGTTGCTTTCGGTCCTGTGGCACTTCAATAGGAATAATTTCATCGATAAAAAAGCCATCAAAACGCGCGCTTTCATATTTTGCTTGTGAAGCTAACGCAAAGATATCGCACTCTTCCCGCTGAATATTCAGGTCTGCGGCGATATTGTCTGCAGTTTGCGGCATGGTATGGCTGCCAAATTCTGCAACAATATCGGGATTGGTGAAGCGCGGACCCAAAGTGGTATCCGCCAGTTGCTGGGTGCGATCGAACGGGCTGCTTGCTTTGGAGAGGACCAAAGGGGCGCGGCTCATGGATTCAACACCACCGGCAATGAACAAATCACCTTCCGAGGCCCTGATGCAGCGGGCTGCATCGGCAACGGCAGATAAGCCTGAACCACATAAGCGGTTTACCGTAATACCACCGGTGGAGATCGGCAGTCCTGCAATTAGCCCGGCAAAGCGGGCGATATTACGACTGTCCTCACCGGCCTGATTGGTATTTCCGGCAATCACATCCTCAAATTGCTTGTGATCGAAATTATTACGTTCAACCAGGGTTTTAATGACATGCGCGAGCATATTGTCTGGCCTGATACTGGAAAGGCTACCTCCATGGCGACCAAAAGCACTTCGGCCGCCATCATAGATATAAGCTTGTGGCATTGTCAGTTTTCCCAATGACTGATTATTGTTTTGTGAGCAGTAGTAAATGTCCGGGCTTAATCAAACTCCAGTGCTACCGGAATATTTTCCAATGCCTCCTCTGCTACCGTTTTAGCCGAAGGTTTTTCCAGACGAACTTTTGCAACTTGGCCCAGAGCACTATCAAAACGGGCAGAAAATTCTGCAGATATATTTTTTTCCTGAAGTGCCTGACCAATAACATATTCGGTAGCGCGATTACGCAAAGCGGGTTTGAATACCTTGGCTACTGCAGTTAGGGGGATTTCATCAATGATCTCTATCCGCTTGGGTATCGCTGCACGTTCAGAAATCTGGGTGCGGCAGTAGTCGATAAGCTGCTCTTCTGTGGGTGGATTTTCGGACGGATATAGAGTGACATAGGCGACCGGAACCTCACCGGCATAGGCATCGGGCTGGCCAACGGCAACGGCCATAGCCACGGCGGGGTGACGGCTTAGTGGCTCTTCAATCAAGGCTGGATCTATATTGTGGCCGCCACGAATGATTAAATCCTTGGCTCGCCCGGTCAAATAAAGATTGCCATCGCCATCGACATATCCCATATCGCCAGTATTAAACCAACTGTGGTCAACCCAAGCCTTGGCGTTATCCTCTTCGGAGAGATAGCCTGAAAAAATATGTGGCCCCCGTGCAAGTACAATACCGACTTCACCGGTGTTACAGGTTCTCACTAGCCGGTTTCCATCCACTTCGGCAATTTTCATTTCCATATAAGGGAGGCGGCGGCCGACGCTGCCCTCGGGCGCTTGCATATCTGTTGGGGGGCGGGCCAGCAGGCAGCTGGACTCTGTCATGCCATAGCCATTGCTTACCGTCACATTGAATTTTTCCTCAAACGCACTCTTAAGCGCTGCGGGTAAAGGCGAGGCCCCGCAGCCAACATCTGTCAGGCAGCTGATGTCATTGTCGCCCACAGGGATTTGCATCAAGATGCCGAGAATAGTGGGCACGGCACCAAAGCCCTGTACCCGGAAGCGGGCGACGTGATGCCACCAGTTGGGGAGCACATTGGGGGAGCGAAAACCTGATGGGGTCATTATAACAATCGTGCGGCCGGCGAGCAGAGTGCCAATGCCGGCGACCACAGTGCCGAAAATGTGAAATAAAGGAAGGCCGCTGAGGGTAGCAAATCGCCCCTTACTGGATGTTGTGTCCACACTCAGCTGTGCAACAAATGCAATATTGCTGTGGGTCAGGCGCGCAATTTTAGGCCGTCCGGTTGTTCCCCCGGTGTGGAAGTAACTGGCAATTTCATCGCCCTGAATAGTTCGCCCACTAATTAAGTGGTCATTTGGCTGTTGGGCAATTGCCAGTACAAAATTCTCTACTTTTATACCGGAAGGCATGGATAAGGTGCTGACCGGTTTTTTACTGATTAGCAGCAGTGCCTCTAAGGTTGGAACCTGCTCAATGACTTGCGCAACCTTTTCCCATATCTCCTCACTGAGATCCTGCCCAAGGCTGACTAATACCTTAGCTTTGGTGGCATTCATGATCTCGACGATATGCTCCGGTTCCAACAACGGATTGATGGGACTGGCGATTCCCGCGGCTTGTCCACCCCAGAGTGCGAAATGCGTTTCAGGCAGGTTGGGTAATAGTAATGAAACGGTATCTGTCGAATTAACGCCGAGAGAATGGAGTAAATTGGCGGTTTGGTGAACCTTTTCGGATAGCTGTGAGTAGCTCACTGTCACACTTTCTTCATCTGGTACAGCGGTGGGAAGAAATTCGATGGCTGCATCTTGTTGGTAAAGACGGGCGGCCTGCCGAATTAAATCGTAGGTGTTTTCCCAGGGATAACGTTGTAGCAAAGGTACTTTTTCATATTCCTGGATTTCTGCAAGAGATTGCAGCATGGGACTGCCAGTGGAAGTGGACGTGATAGACATGGGGGCTTCTCTCACTATGGTTATTATGTTGGTGACAATATCAAAAGTGAAAAGAGCATTCCACTCTGCGGAATTCAATGGTAATGTTTTGTGCGTCGAGTGGTTATTTAAAAGCTAATTGGTGGGAATTGGCGGATAAATATTTACACCAGCTCTATATAAATGCCACAAAGTAGAAAATTGCGTCAATAGAGTTGGCTCGATAATTGAGGGCCTACTTGCGTGAGTCGGAAAAAGTCAAAATGGCGATGCTCAGATATCAATATCATCCTGAAATTGTTTGTAGATAGGTTTACTTAAGACAAAGAGAGGAGCTCGCCGAGCCAGATCGAAAGTGAATTTATTCCGCTTGTATAAGGGAACTTCCGAATTTAGTACATGTTGATTGTGCAAGTTGGTGAAGGAAGTTAGCTGAAAAATCTCTGCCAATTGCACCCATAAAAACAGGAGCAAGCGAATGAATATAGATTTTTCCCCCGAAGAATTAGCTTTTCAGCAGGAAGTTAAGCAATTCCTGCAAGAGAAGCTCCCGGCGGATATCAGTGAGAGGACTCTGGATGAAATTCCCCTGGGGAAAGAGGACTATGAACGCTGGCAAAAGATCCTGTACGAACAGGGTTGGGCTGCGACTAACTGGCCAGTTGAATATGGGGGTACCGGTTGGACGCCAACACAAAAATACATATGGGCCAATGAGTGTGCCAACTTCGGCGCGCCAGATGTAATTCCTTTCGGCTTTAAAATGGTTGCACCGGTTATCTTTACTTATGGCAGTGAAGAGCAAAAGCAGCGGTTTTTGCCGGATATTTTGGCAAGTAATGTTTGGTGGTGCCAAGGATATTCGGAGCCAAATGCGGGCTCTGATTTGGCGTCGTTAAAAACCACAGCAGTGCGAGACGGCGATGAATATATCGTTAATGGCACTAAAACCTGGACGACTCTGGGGCACTGGGCCGATTGGATTTTTTGCCTGGTTCGTACCGGGGGCCCCGAAGTCAAGAACCAGGCCGCGATCACTTTCTTGTTAATTGAAATGAACCACCCGGGTATTACGGTATCGCCTATTATCACTTTGGGTGGCCATCATGAAGTGAATGAGGTGCATTTCAATAATGTACGGGTACCCGTGGCCAACCGTATTGGAGAGGAAGGTCACGGTTGGACCTATGCCAAGGTACTGTTGACCCATGAACGGACAGGCATTGCAAGGGTTGCTACTTCCAAAAAACGTTTACAGACTTTGAAAAAGCTGGCAGGTGATACTTGTGATGGTGACGCCAGCCTCCTGGAAAATCCAGCCTTTGCGCAAAAGCTCGCAGAAGTTGAAATAGATCTTTTAGCTCTGGAGTTTACTGAGCTAAGAGCACTTGTGGCAGTGAGTACCGGTAATGCACCGGGGCCGGAATCCTCCATTTTAAAAATTAAAGGAACTGAAATCGCCCAGCTTATTGATGAACTTTACATGGAAACTGCGGGTTACTACGGAATGCCATTTGTCCGGGAGCAATTTAAAAGCGGATTTGATGGCGAGCATGTAGGCCCTGGCGTTATTACCAGCAGCGTGCCCCGTTACTTAAATAACCGTAAATCCTCGATTTATGGTGGTAGTAACGAAATTCAGAAAAATATTATCAGCAAGTGGGTACTTGGTCTGTAAACGCGACGTTTAATGAGGATTGGAACGATGGATTTTTCCTATAGCGAAGAGCAGCAGATGCTGCAAAGCAGTGTGAGCAAATTTATTCAACAGGATTATGACTTTGATCGTCGCTGCAAGTTAATAGACAGTGATACTGGGTTTAGTGAGGATAACTGGAAGTTATTTGCCGAGCTGGGCTGGCTAATGGTTCCATTTAGTGCAGAAGACGGTGGTTTGGGCGGTTCTGCTGTTGATCTGATGGTGGTGATGGAAGAGTTTGGTCGTGGCCTGGTGGTGGAACCCTTCCTGGCCAGTGCAGTTTTAAGTGGTGGGCTAATAGCAAGCGGTGCCAACGAGGCACAGAAGCGGGAGCTAATAAGCTTGTTGATGGAAGGCCAGTTGCAACTGGCATTTGCATTTGCTGAGCCCCAGAGCCGTTTCAATCTGTCTGATATTACTACTAAAGCTATAAGTAACGGAGACAGCTACGTAGTAAATGGCCACAAAGCTGTTGTTTTGAACGGTTCAGCCGCAGATAAACTATTGGTGACAGTGCGTACTAGCGGCGGTCAACATGATTGTGAAGGTATCACTTTATTATTGATAGATGCCAACTCTGAGGGTGTTCATCGCCAGGGATATGCCACTGTGGATGGGCACCGTGCGGCTGAGGTAAAGTTTAATAACGTGATGGTTCCTGTTGCAAACCGAGTTGGGGAAGAGGGAGCAGCTTTACCAGTAATTGAACAGGCAATTGACCGGGCCACACTGGCGCTGTGTGCCGAGGCAGTAGGGGCCATGGAGAAAATTTATAAAAAGACCGTGGAATATACAAAGACCCGAGAGCAGTTTGGCGTTGCCATTGGTAAGTTCCAGGCCTTGCAACACCGGATGGTGGATATGTTTACCGAATATGAGCAGGCCCGCTCTATTCTATTAATGGCAGCGTTACAGTTGGATGTGAATAATGGCGTTGCCCCTAAGGCAATTTCTGCAGCAAAAAGCCGCATTGGAAAAGCTGCCCGGTTAGTAGGCCAGGAAGCAATTCAGTTACATGGCGGTATAGGAGTTACAGAGGAGTTGGATGTAAGCCATTACTTTAAACGTTTAACCACAATCCAGTATTTGTTCGGTAGTACGGATTATCATACTCGCCGATTTGCCGGGCACTAGCGAGGCAGGCAGCCGTGAGGTGATGAGTTGTCCCCCAGGTTGGTCGCATTGTGCTACTAACCTGGGGTTAAGTTATCTAGTAGCGGATCAGCATGGCCTCTATATTGCCGACCATATTTTTCAATAAGGGGGCGACTTCTTCTTCCAGGAATTCTGGACTCAGGCGGTAAGCAGGTCCGCCCGCATTAAATGTATAAATGCGCCCCTGGCTTAATTGTAGGGGGACAGCAATACCATTAACATCACGGTTCCAGTCGCCAAAGGAGCTACAAAAGCCACGCTGCTTATAGCTTGCTACCGCTTCTTCAATTCCGACCTTGATTTTCGGCCAGCGCTCGCTATTTCTTTTCTCCAGGTGCCCATAAAAGTACTCGCGCTCCTCTTGAGGTAGCGCTGCCAGAAAAGCCCTTCCTGAACCACTGGTAGCTAAAGAAACACGGTTACCTATTTCGTAGCGAAAAGTCGTAACATTAGCGGCTGCACAAAACTCGACAAATATCATATCGAGTCGATCACGGTCAGACAGCCCTACAGCAGTTCCGGTGGAGTTTGCCAGGTCTTGCATTAGGGGCTTGGCAACCTGGCGAATAGCCAGATTGGACACGAAAGAGTAACCCAGTGCTAGTACGCCGCTTCCTAATTGGTACTTTTCCAGTCGATCGGAGTAGGTCAAATAGCCTAATTTTGTCAGAGTATAGGTTAACCGTGAAATACTAGAGCGAGGCAAGCCCGTGCGTTGGGCGATTTCAAGGTTACCCAGAAAGCCATCACCAGGCTGAAATGCCCGCAGAACATCCAGTCCTCGGGCGAGGGCTTCAATAAACTTGCGATCGGGTTCTGTGCTTTTCTTTCTTGGGAGATCACTCAGCGGAGCCATGGTCTTAAATCCTGCTTCTATAGTAGCAAGTATACAAATTTTACTCCTGGATCTGAAGTTAGATACTTAGCCTTGAAGAGAAATTTAGGCCTGTGAAGGGTGTTTGGAAAATAATGAGAGTAATGTAAATTGTGGTTGTACTTGAGAGTTCAACTGTGAGTCTGGGGCAAGAGTTTTCTTTAAAACCGATATGGTTTAATTGTATTTTTTGCGGAATACCTATATATACATTCTATCTGTCGTATTTTGCATACTTGCTGCTTGTTTCAAAGATGAAATTAGTGCTTGAGTCCGTTGCCAGTTAGCTTTTCCAGGTTTGAGCCCATTTAAAAAAGAATTTTAGATATGATAACAAGGCTTCTCATTGGTATCACAATGGCTTTGGTTGTCGAATGGTAACTGTTATGCCATAGACGATAATGTTGGAAAATAAATAAAATCAGTTCTTGAAGAGCTGACTAATAGCAACCGCTTAATCGGCTCACATTTTGTTGCGGTAGTTGATAAGAATGAGCTTGATTTCTTTTCTGCCTACTCTTATGAGGGGGCTCAGTGGGCCACTGCTAAAAACTGTGGAGGTATACAGGGCTCATTTAAGTATACCCCAAAGAAATCTTTCATTTCATTTTCAGGATAAGGGGCTGTAAAGTCTCAAAATGGGTCAGTCGAATTTATTATAGTGTAAGCTGGATGCTAAGACGGTGGTCTATAGCAGCCAAAATCACTGGTTGATTCTGTTATACTTTTCCTCTGCAGTAAAACTATTGCTTTGGGGTGGTTAGTAAGATGCGATATCTTTTTGATGCATTTTAAAATTTCCGTTTGATTAATTTCTTTGAGGGGTATTCCGTGAGGAAAAATACCGAATTTTTTGTAAGTAAATCCTTGGCCTCCTGGGATGAGGCTGGACCTATTCACTGGGAGTTAAACAAGGATCTACTTGAAAAAGTCTCCGAGTCTAATTTTAATGTCTTGGAACAAGACTTTGATGGCATGTTGGATGGGTTTGATCTTTCCGGAAAGTCAGTAGTACAAATTTGCTGCAACAATGCAAAAGATCTGATATCCATCAAAAAGAAAGGAGCTGGCCGTTGCGTCGGCATTGATGGATCTCAAGCCTTTGTCGATCAGGCCCGGCTTTTGGTAAATGCTTCGGGATGTTCGGGTATAGAGATCGTTTGCTCTAATATCTATGAGCTGTCTGATGAGTATAAAGGCCGTTTTGACTTTGCAGTTATCACGATTGGCGTACTGAACTGGATGCCAGACCTGAAGCGGTTTATGAGTATCTGTGCTTCGCTGCTGAAGCCGGGTGGTTATCTTTTAATGGAAGAAATACATCCGGTTCTAAATATGTATGAAGAAGGTAATCCCTCATACATTGCCATGTCTTATTTCAATCGCGAGCCGCAAAAGGATGATCAAGGATTGGGCTACTTGGATGGCAGAAAATATCAGGCTAAAGAAAATTATAATTTTCATCACACCTTGTCAGATATTTTGATGGTGGCAATTGAAAGTAATCTATCTCTACAGAAGTTTGTTGAACTCGGGAAGAATGTGGGTAATTGGTGTGGAGATTTGGAAAACTCTGAGTGTGTTCCACCAATGGCAATGCTGGTTTGTTGGAAAAAGGACTTATAGATTTTGACGTTAGCCAAGGTCCTTAGCTATAGCGCCTGTAGAAGTAGGCTAAGAAAAGAGGGTTGCCCAAAAAAATGAGTCTTAAATTCCTTCTTTTTCTTATCTGCACAAACAATATTCCTCCCAGCAGTGAGAGTTCAATGTTTTAACGGGCTTGTCTCCGCTGGCCACTTGGTGCTCTGTAGATTACTTGGTTAGTAGCACTCGTATTGAGATTCCCAACTTATTATGGTGAGGCTAAGCGAGCCGCATTGACTCAGTGTTCTAATGATTCGCATTCTCAAATGAACCAACTTAATAAACCGTTAACAGTATTGAGTGTTCTCTTCATCCCCATGGAGATGCCGGTAGTTCAGGGGGAGGAGGTTGTCGCACGAATCGCTCAGTTAGTCGCAGTTCCAGGCCACAGAGGCGGTAGAATTGGCCGGCACAGGTCAAGAGAGGGTAGAATCCCGCTCTTAAAACTATTACAAGACCCTTTTTTACGAGGAGATAGCAAATGCGTCAGACAATGATCGCACTAGCCGTAGCCGCATCCCTGGCGGTTGTGGGCGGTTGTGGTGAAAAGGCAAAGCAGGCTGAGGTAGCTAAAGACACTGTGAAAGCCGAAGAGTCCATGGCTGTAACTCCAGAGCACGCCAGTAACATGCTGCTGGCAGAGTGGACTGGTCCCTTTGGTGGTGTACCTGCGTTTGACAAGATGAAGCTGGAAGATCTCAAGCCCGCAATTGAAAAAGGTATTGAGATAAGCCTTACCGAGCTGGATGCGATCGCTTCAGATTCCGCTAAGCCAACCTTTGCAAACACCATTGTGCCGATGGAGCGCAGTGGCGCAGAGCTGGACCGCGCAACGGCCTACTATGGAATCTGGGCTGCGAATATGTCTTCACCGGAGTTCCGCAAAGTTCAGCAAGAGCTGGCACCGATCTGGGCTGATTACGAGTCCAAAATTTACCAGAACAAAGACTTGTTTAAGCGTATCAAGGCGATCTACGACCAGCGCGACGCGATGGACCTGGATGCCGAACAGAAGCGTGTGGTTGAGCTGATCTATACCCAGTTCTCTACCAATGGTGCCACCCTGGAGGGTGAGGCCAAGGAGCGCTATGCGGAAATTAACAAGCGCCTGGCTGAGCTTTACACTAAGTTTTCCAACAATGTACTGGCAGATGAGGAAGGCTACGATATCTTCCTGAGCAAAGATCAGTTGAGCGGCTTGCCGGAATCCTTCGTTGCAGCGGCGGCAGCTCTGGCGGAAGAGAAGGGCGAGAAGGGCAAGTACGCAATTACCAATACCCGCTCCTCCATGGACCCATTCCTCACTTACTCCGACAACCGTGAGTTGCGCAAGCAAGTGTGGACCAACTACTACAGTCGTGGCGACAATGGCGATGAGCGCGATAATAACGCCATCATTGCTGAGATCCTGAAGTTGCGCGATGAGCGTGTGGGCCTGCAGGGCTTTGACAACTACGCTGAGTGGCGCCTGCAAGACCGTATGGCGAAAACCCCTGAGCGCGCCATGGAGCTGATGGAAGCGGTATGGCCAGCAGCGGTTGCTCGCGTAAAAGAAGAAGTCGCTGATATGCAGGCGGTGGCAGATGCCGAGAAAGCCAATATCACTATTGAGCCCTGGGACTATCGTTACTACGCCGAGAAGGTTCGCAAAGCCAAGTACGACCTGAACTCCGATGAAGTGAAGCAGTACCTGCAGCTAGATAACCTGCGTGAAGCCATGTTCTACGTGGCTGGTGAGCTGTTCAACTTCAAGTTCACCCCGGTAAAAGAAGGTTCTGTACCGGTATTCCACGAAGATGTAAAAGTCTGGGAAGTCACTGACAAGACCAGTGGCGACCATATCGGCCTCTGGTACCTGGACCCATTTGCCCGTGCTGGTAAGCGTTCCGGTGCCTGGGCAACCATGTATCGTGACCACTCCACCTTTGATGGTAAGAAGAACGTCCTGTCTTCTAACAACTCCAACTTTATCAAGGGCGCACCGGGTGAGCCTGTGCTGGTGAGCTGGGACGATGCGGAAACCTTCTTCCACGAATTTGGCCACGCGCTGCACTTCCTCGCTTCTAACGTGACCTACCCGACCCTGAACAGCGGCGTTCGCGACTACACCGAGTTCCAATCCCAGCTGCTGGAGCGCTGGTTGTCTACCGATGCAGTCATCGATAACTACCTGGTGCACTACAAGACTGGCGAGCCTATTCCTGCGGATCTGGTGAAGAAGATTAAGAAAGCCGCCAAGTTCAACTCTGGTTTTGCTACCACTGAGTACCTGGCCTCTGCGCTGATTGATATGAAGTTCCACACTGCCGATCCAGAGGGTATCGACCCAGATAAGTTTGAGCGTGAAACTCTGGACAAGCTGGGCATGCCGAACGAGCTGGTCATGCGTCACCGCACCCCGCACTTTGGCCATATCTTCTCTGGTGAAGGTTATGCAGCCAGCTACTACGGTTACATGTGGGCCGACGTGCTGACTTCCGACGCCTCTGAGGCCTTCTCCGAGTCTAAAGGTGGCTTCTACGACAAAGAAGTAGCGGCCAAGCTGGTGAAGCACCTGTTTGCACCGCGTAATGCTGTAGATCCCGCAGATGCCTACCGTGCTTTCCGTGGTCGTGATGCGAATATCGAAGCGCTGATGCGCGATCGTGGCTTCCCGATCCCGGAGAAGAAAGGGAGCACCGTTGCTTCTAAGAACTGATCGTTTTGCTTAACAATTAGTTCGAAAAGGCCGCATCGATTGATGCGGCCTTTTTTATCCAGTAATATTTTGAATTAATATCATTGCCCATATTAAGACTATTTAATTGCACCTTTACTGGTGTACCGATGGTTTCAGGCTGGGTAGATTGAAAGAGAATAGAAGGGGTGTAAGGCGGTTTTTAAGTGCTGTTGTAGAGTTTTTAGTTAATGGCTTAAGTTTTTAATTTTTTCATGATCGCTAAAAATATAAGTTAATCCAGTATGGGGATCTATATATCCCTGTTTAGGTTTTATGTTTTGAAGAAAAGCGCCTGTTTTGGTGAGGCTTAATAGGATATGGCGTGGGTTGTCCAGCCCGCTTTTTTTTTGCGGGCGAGGTTGCCCAAACTTTCCCTAGCCATGAACTCAAACCAAACATAAGTCAGGGATTTTGAAACAGATAACCTGAACCAGTTAATGGTAGATGGCGAGATTGATCTAGCGCTCACCTTTCCGGATTTTATCCCGGATAACCTGCCGTACAAGCTGTTATTCGAGGATCAACATGTCTATATTGCAGGAAAAAAATCCCCTTTGAAGGGGAAGTCATTAACTTTGGCTGACGTAGACGAGCACCCTCAGTTGATCATTTCGCCTTTGCGGGTAAACCTGAGGGGGTCTCATTATGAATGGATTGCACCGCAAGGGCTGAAACGTAATATTGTTATTTCTGTGCCATGCTTTTTAGCCGCACCAGATATCATTGCCGCAACTGACACAATAGCTTTTTACCCCTCCAGGTTACTACTAAACAAGAAAGTTATTCCTCTCAATCTGGATACCCAACCCCCAAAGTTTGAAGTTATTGCAGCATGGCATAGTCGATCTAATCACAGCCAGCTCCACATGTGGGTAGTTGAATTACTTATGAAGCTATTCAATTAGATTTGAATAGCTAGCGATCATACTCACATTGTTGATATTCAGGATTTATTTTTTAAGAAAAAAACCCCTTTCACGCTTACGGCATTTGAAATATTCCTTTACATCAATATAGGTAAAATTATGCATCATTAGTTGTAGCCTCAGCGCGAAGCAAAAAAGTCTATCTTGGAACTATGCAAATAATCCCTTGTGCTACTCCTAGTTTTTTATTGGGCTTTTGAGAATGTAATATCGGTAATACCCGATGATATTACTGCTTAGAAATATAACTTCCATAATTACCGCCCCAGGGGAACCAGCCATAAAATTATGTGTCAGCCATATAGATGTTCCTATCAGCATAAGCTCTCTTAATCTTTTGTCATTTTTGGAGAATGCACCCATGGTTTGAAACGAAGACCCTAAAAAGCTCAATATGCTTAAGATACCTGAAAAGGTGGATATCATTACGGCAAGAGAAATTATCAGGAAAAGTGAGCATAGCTTGGTTGATGCGTAAAAATAACTGGATGCATACCTGATTACTGCAACAGCCATTAAAAGCGATGCGGTTATATTGCCCAGCAAGAGAAAATGGGTTGAGATAAAGATTCCAGCTATGACCAAGCATAACAGTATTTTCTTTCGAGCCTTGAATTGAAAGGATAAGATATCAAATAATATTGCAATGGAAATTAAAACTTGTGATAGTAAAAAGCTGTTTTGATGGATTGTTTCAATCATATACTATCTAGGCAGTGGAGCTGCACTCTTTGATTTTTCGACTGTTTGTTGCTTTGAGGTTGTGAATTGTACGCCAAGCGGGCTTAAAAATAGATTTGACAGGTACGCCTGTGTTTAAGGGTTGCTGATCCTCCCGAACATTAAAGTGCGCAGGAGGATGTCCTTGTACTTCTAAGTAAACCTAGGCTGCATTGCCCCTGTTCAAGTGATGGCCGATCTCTAAAGGAATTGATAGCCTGTTAAATACTTCCCTAATTGATTGGGATAAAAATTTAATTTGATCACTGGTATGGTTTGGTGTGGCGTTGATTCTAAACCGTTCCGTTCCAACGGGTACTGTGGGAGAGTTAATTGGTTGAATGTATATTTTATACTCTTCGAGTAATATCCTGGCGGCTTCCTTGCACTTCTTTGCATCCCCAATAAGAATCGGGATGATATGAGTTGTACTGCACCCCATGATGGGTATCCCTTCGCTTTTAAGTGAGTTGCGCAATTCATCGGTTTTTTTGTGCAGGGCAGTTCGTTCTTTGTCATTTGATTTCAAATGATCAACGCTTGCCAGGCAGGCAGACACAACAGCTGGAGGTAGTGAGGTTGTAAAGATAAAACCTGATGCAAATGATCGGATCAAGTCAATAGTTTTTGAGTCACCGGTTATGTAGCCACCAATTACACCTATTCCTTTTGCCATGGTTCCTTGAATAATGCCTATTTCATTTGACAAACAATCTCTGTCTGTAATTCCAGAGCCACTTGGGCCATACATTCCTATAGCGTGTACTTCGTCTAGATAAGTGAAACAATTATATTTCTTGGATAAATTGACAATTTCCTGTATTGGTGCCTCATCTCCATCCATAGAGTAAATAGACTCGAATACAATAACTTTGAATCTATCTTTAGGTTGGTCTTTGAGCAGACTTTCCAAATGATCACAGTCATTGTGTTTGAAAATGTGCCGCTCAACATTTGTGCTTCTTATGCCATTTATAATGGATGCGTGATTCTTTTCATCAGAAAAGACCACGCAGTCGGGAAAAAGTCTAAGTAAGCACTGAAGGGTGGCATCGTTGGAGCTATAGCCAGTGGGAAAAACCAGGGCGGCATCTTTACCATGCCACTCTGCTAAAGATTTTTCTAGCGAAATGTAATATTTGTGTGTCCCGCCAATATTTCGGGAGCCCCCAGAGCCGGCACCATGAAGATCGACAGCGCTTTTCATTGCGCTTGTAACTTGAGGATTTTGAGACATTCCCAGGTAATCGTTACTGCACCAAACAACTACAGGGGCAGAATTTTTTCTTGATCCCAGTAGAGCATTTGGGTAGTCGCCGCTCACTCTATTAATACAAGAAAACTCTCTGTATTGCCCGCTAGACTTCAGTTCAACGATCTTCTGCTCGAATAAATTTTGATACATGCTATTAAATCCATTTGAATTACAAGTAACATCCGAAAGTTGCGAAATGCTACCATGACACATAAATCATCCGGAAGAATTTTTTGTTAATTATTCAAAGAAATTTCTACCCGCTAATACGCGGTGCCGGTTTCAGTAAGCGAATAAATTTCACCAGGGCGAGTTATAGGGTAAGCGATTTCATCAGATCAGATCAGATCGTAGGTGAGAATTGTATTTAAAGTACCAGGATAGCACCGCTGAATGCCAAGTCATGGAAGGCTTAAAGGGTTATGTCATCAGTTGATAGATATAACTACTCAGCGGACATCCGCCTTCTTGCGACCAGCATCGCTATATCATGCGGCTGCGGACATCCCAACTTTCTCAAGCTGGATATTTCAGGGTAGCAGTGCCTCATAATCCTCAACGGATTGGCAGTGAGGAGTCTGCTTAAGCAACTTCACATAATACTTGTAGGGGGCAAGACCGTGGAGCTTGGCAGTGCGGATCAAACTAAAGTGCAGGCACAATGCTTTATCGCCATTGACCGAGGATGCAAACAGGAAGTTCTTTCGAGCCATCACAAAGGGTTTGATTTCCTGTTTAGTCAAATTGTTGTCGATTTCTAAGCGACCATCGTTGAGAAATACACGTAGCCCATTCCAATATTTCAGACAGTAATTCATTGCCTTACCCTGCGGGGATTTGGGTAGCACTTGCGGATAGTGCTCATCCAGCCAACACTTAAAGGCAGTCATAATCGGCCTGGACTCCTCTTGTCGCAAATCGTGTTGCTGCTTTGTGGTCAGCTGATTCTCTTTGGCTTTCCTCTCAACCCGGTAGAGTTTCTTATAAAACCGCATTGCTCGTTTTGCCAGTCCATCCCTCTGCGCCGCTCTCGCTATGGGTTCGAATTTTCGACGGGCATGTGCATTACAGTGATTTGTGTTTACAGCTGTCTGCTCAAATAACAACTCAAAAAATGGATCAGCATCGCAATGCAGCGTGCCCTTAAAGCCGGCAAACCAGTCATTCACAAAATCCTTGTGATCAACGGCATTATATTCATAGGGGATCGCTTCCTTTCCTGGAGGACCACCTCGGAAACGGTAAGCATAAGATTTTCGGCTTGCTGGCCGGCCAGGTTCATTAAGAACCTGCAATGATGTGGCATCCAAAGCTCCAATATCGTAGCCAATGACGCCGTCTTTTAGCAAATTGATCAGTGGTTGTAGGGGAGTAGCGCAATCGATAACAGTACGAGCCATGGTTTGACGGGGAAAACTAAAGCCGGAACGAGTCTCAAACTGTTTTTCCAGGTGATAGAACGGCTGTCGATCATCAAGCTTGCTGGCTATGAGGTGGGCTAGAACGAGTTCGGTAAACTTATCCTTGGGTAGGAGATGCTTTGGCTTGGGAGATATAACTATTTGGTCTGCACAGCCCTTGGGACAGGCAACCTTCTCCCTCAACTCGACAATCACCTTATATACCGGGGGTATGTAGTTCAAGCACTCATGGTGCTCGTAATCAACCAGATTCTTTTGGCTGCCATATGCACAGGTTTTATCCTGTTCTGAGACAGGGATTACCACCTCTTTTCTTGGTAAGTGTTCGGCAAAGGGCTTCTTTGTTTTTTTATGACGCTTGCGTGCCGCAATACTAACTACATCATCCCAGTCTTTGGTGTCTTCAGCATCATTTCCCTCTACAGAACCTTCATCCCGAACTTCTGCACCTTCGAACAGCAATCCCTGGGGGGATCATCAGGGTCTTCGTATCGCTCAGAGCGCCGGCCAAAGAGAGAGCGCTGTAGCTGTTTGAATTGAAACAATAGCTGATTGTAAGCCTTTTCAAACTGCTCGCACCGCTGGAGTGAGAGTTTGAGTTCACATGTAAGCTGTTCAACCTGGTACTGTAGCGTATCATCGGTAGCCACTGGGTTTTCCGATGTTAATTTATGCGTGGATTATACCATGGGGAACAATTTTTCCGGGCTCTATACGTATCAATAAAAGCGTGAAAAATAGAATTTTTCCGGTCCTTCTTGCTGAGTAAAGTCCAACCCAGAAAGCAGCCACTGTAGCTGTGAAATCGACAACTCTATTACGTCATTTGAAATGCCAGGAAAGATAAACCTCGACTGTTCATTTCGCTTGTAAAGGAGCCAGAATCCAT
This sequence comes from Microbulbifer sp. ABH2_005, assembly GCF_056160005.1. Taxonomy (NCBI): domain Bacteria; kingdom Pseudomonadati; phylum Pseudomonadota; class Gammaproteobacteria; order Cellvibrionales; family Microbulbiferaceae; genus Microbulbifer; species Microbulbifer sp. ABH2_005. The sequence goes on from NZ_JBSWWI010000001.1 coordinate 1,486,582, forward strand.
TATCTTCCCAGTTGAGCATACGAATTTTATCGGCTTTTTTATTGCGAAAGACAAAGAGCTGACTGGATGTCGGATCTTTGTGTAACGTATCAGCGACCAGCAGCACAATGCCATCAATCTGTTTCCTGGAATCGATGGGCTGACGGTAAAACCAGACTTTGCTGTTAAACGGTAGCCACATCGTATTTACAGGTCCATAAGGTCAGAGATTTGCGCCAACAACACCGGGCTATTGATCACCAGCTTTATGCCATTAGGGAACTCTAATACACCAAGGTTTCCCGTAGTGACTGTAGAAGACTTGATATCCACGGGAACAAAGTCAGCGGTATCAGAGACCGCAGTTTGTTCAGTTAGTTTTTGGTGCCAGTAAAGGAGCTGGCTGTAGTTTAGGTTGTGCTTACGGGTATAGGCGCGCTTGGATTGAGAGCTTCTCTGGTAGGCCCTGACATGACTTTGCCACTGCTGCTGATTCATCAGCCTTTCCTCCGAAGTTGATGGAGGGGGTATCATGGCAGCCTGCCAAAGCAAGTTGAGTAATGTGGTTCATGTACCGCTTACGAAAGTGAGCACCGTTGCCTCTAAGAACTGATCGTTTAACTTAACAATTAGTTCGAAAAGGCCGCATCGACTGATGCGGCCTTTTTTTATCCAGTAATATTTTGAATTAGTATCATTACCTATAGAAAGAGTATTTAATTGCACCTTTACCGGTGTATCGATGGTTTCAGGCTGGGTGGATTGAAAGAGAATAGAGGGGGGGAGGCGGTTTTTAAGTGCTGTTGTAGAGTTTTTAGTTAATGGCTTAAGTTTTTAAATTTTTCATGATCGCTAAAAATATAAGTTAATCCAGTATGGGGGTCTATATATCCCTGTTTAGGTTCTATGTTTTGAAGAAAGGCGCCTGTTTTGGTGAGGCTTAATAGGATATGGCGTGGGTTGTTTGGGTCGCCCTCAAGATGGTAGTCTTCAATTTTACAGCAGACTCCAAAAGTTTCCTTAAGGTATTCGAATGATAATCGCCACTTGTCAATTGGATATTCATGTGCTGGAAAGTTAAAGGGTACACTGACAAACGCGCGACCTGAAACCTTGAGAATTCGCAATAGTTCGTTAATCACTCTCCAATAATGCTCGGTATGCTCAAGAAGCTCGGCGCAGATAATATAATCAACGGATTCCGCTTTATAAATGTCATTTAGGTTTTCTGCATTGGCGACGATATTGAATCCATAGTCTTCGATATCGACAAGGTCATACCTTGTGTTTATGGCCTGTAAGTGCTTAAAGAGCTTATTGGTAACAGCTACACCTAGCGTTTCGCCTTGTCCTGACCCCAATAGCACCACGTGAGAGCTTGCTGGTATCTTATTCCACTCCCGATTTAAGAAATAATTTCTAATAGCCGGAACGCCAAAATAATCGTAGTCTACTTCAGCGTCTTCATCGGATTTGATCCAGGGGACAGAGATCTCCTTAAATTGATCCCTCTTTAAGGAATAGGTAGAGTTTAAATTATCTTGGCGCTTTAACTTAAAGTGAAACTTTTTAAGTAATTCAAAGATCCTGGTGTTGGTTTTAGTGCGCCTTACTAAAATTTCCACTTTCTTAGAATATTTGAACCACTTTTTCAGCAGTTCATTTAGAATCTTTCCTTCAAAATCGCCAAAGCTGATCATGCTGCAAGAAATGGTGCCATTGTTGACAATGGATACTGGCCCATTAGTGATTACTGTAAATGCAGCCTGTATCCCAAGGGATTCTCCTCCATCTTTAACAGAAACAGAATAAACCCTCCCTCCAGATTCGACTATTGCTTGTATATAAGCGATTGATTCCTCAATTGAGGAGAGTTGTCGTGGGTTAAAGTTTAATCGATTTGTTCTAAAGAACAGCTCAGCAACTCTGGAAAATTCTTCTTTATTGGCTGGGGAGCCAATTTGTATCGAGCGATTTCTTGAGAATAGGAATTCCTTGTCAGATTTATCAAAGTGAGCTCTGGCATCAAAAAGATTGAGTGCGTGACGATACTTTTTGTATCGGTCTTTGATGCTCCTTTCGGTGGAGATGGGATTTTTAAGGTATGGGTTCTCTTGAAGTAAATGCCATTCTTTGAAATCCAGTACATAAAGGTCTGGAAATGCGGCCTGCGCATCACTTCTTTCCAGTGGGTTGTCATCTATAAAGACTGTATGGGAGGCCTTAAGAGAGAGCTGTTGAAATAGCACGTGTATATTGTCCGTTTTAGGCTGCCAGTTGGCAATGACGGTCAAAAAAATTTCTTTATTGATATTCAGTTGTCGAAATGCCGCCTGCACATCACTCCTATCGTTTTTACTTATTCCGATGATGACAACACCCTTTCTGTAGAGATCGACAAGATAATGATAGTAATCAGAATTAAGGCGTGGTATTTCTTTTTCTGCAACGGAGCCCTGCCAAAGAGTCCCATCAAAGTCGGTAATTAAATTCTTTATTTCGGCGGATTCGATTTTTTTCATGTGCCAAGCTCTACAAAGAGAAGTAGGCATATCGATTAACAGGCTAGCGCCATAGGGCAAGCATTGTTTTGGGCGCTGCCATGCTGCTAGTGATGGGGTGGAGTTTCACGATTAAAAGCGATTTCCTCCTTTTTTATGTGTAGTTTTGATAAGAAATCAAGCTTAGCATATTTTATATAGATTGCTTTTATAAGTTTAAATAGCCGACTGCATAATCAGTTCCAGGTGATCTCGGTTGCTTAGAGGGTAATCTTAAATAAGAAGCTAGTTAATGGAATATGGGTGATCAAATACCGTCTTTGAAGCGTTGACCCAGGCCGATATCAACGGTGTTTTGTTAGGCTGTGATCTCCCTATCGAAGTGTTATTTCTTGAAAGTAGCTCCCGATCTAGAAAAAAGATAAGCAGCTTTGTCTCTGGGAGTTGGCTCTTTTCCTTATTGGCAGCTACTGGGTTCTGATTGTACACAAGGCGCTAATAGGAGTTGATTATTTATAGGACCCTTTCCATTGTGTTGTCCTGCTTGTAGAGGTGGTCACTAGAGAGCAGGTTCTTGTAGCAAGTCCTGCCTACTCGCTCGTTTCCCAGTCCCAGTTAGCTCTTTCGCAAGCGGCTGTTGATATTGGGGCGATACTCTAAGTGATTTAAATATTAGATATCAAAATATTACACCCCTAAAAATTTATTTGCTGCCAGTCGATACCAATTTTCTCCACCGGGGCTTTTTTTGGTTAAAAAACATACGAACTTTATATTTCTAAGGGTTTTGTATAGAATTTCGTCCAAAATTTATACTTATGATCCCATTTTCCTCTACCTGGGCCTTCCTGTGATAGTTAGAACAGTGTGAGTCTGTTTATTTCAAAGATCATATTTCCGAAAAAAATAATTACAGCACTAAGCAAATGGGTATGGTTGCCAAAGGAGTTGTCAGCCTCTGCTTAGGACATTGGGTAAGCATAATTCGAAGTCAATTAAGGAGATTTCTGTGTTTGAGAAAAGCAAGCTGCACAGCGCGGTGCTGGCTGCAGGAGCGGCGGTATTGGCCCACCAACCGGTATTTGCCGAGTCCAGGCAAATCGAGGAAGTAACTGTTACGGCGACCAAGCGTGCTGAAAGCGCGCAGGATATCCCGGTAACCGTGCAGGCTCTGGGCGAAGAAAGCTTGAAGGACCTGAATGTCTCTAACTTTGATGATTATATTCGCTTTATGCCCAATGTGACTGCCGGGGGGCGTGGGCCCGGGCAATCTTCTATTTACATTCGCGGTATGGCGACCGAAATCATTGCCACCCAGCTGTCTCAGGCCAACGGAACCGCACCCAATGTTGCGCTCTATCTGGATGAGTCGCCGGTGAGCATTGGTGGCAGGAATTTGGATGTCTATGTCACCGATATTGAGCGTGTTGAAGTTTTGAAAGGCCCGCAGGGCACCCTGTTTGGGGCCAGCTCCCAAGCGGGTACCGTGCGTTTGATCACCAATAAACCGCAGCTGGATGAGTTCGATCTCAGCATAGAAGCGGGGTTGGCGACCACTAAGGATGGCGAGCTGTCCGATAGTTTGGAAACCATGATCAACCTGCCTTTGATTGAGGATAAGCTGGCTGTGCGCGTAGCGGCCTATCAATCCAATGAAGGCGGTTATATCGATAATGTGGCCGGTACTTACACTCCCGATGCCTCAATTAATCCAGCTTGGGAGGGGTTGCCGGTTGTGAGCGCTTCCAGTGAAGCGCTGGTAGAGGAAGACTATAACGATTCCAGTTACAAAGGGGTTCGCTTAGGGGTGAACTATGTGATCAGTGATGACTGGTCTCTGCTGGTGCAGCACACTCATCAAGATCTGGAAGCTGATGGGGTGTTTGACCATGACCCGGAAGAAGTTGGAGATCTGGAAGTAAACCGATTCTACGACGATACCCTGGAAGACAGCTTTGATCTGACAAGTTGGACTCTTGAAGGGCGCCTGGCGGCTTTGGATATCGTGTATACCGGTGCCTACCTCGATCGTGAGGTGGAGCAGTCTATGGACTACACCGGTTACAACGATGTGGGCAACTATGCGGCCTACTACACCTGTAACTATGTGGACACTTGCTACGATCCCACAAAGGGCTATGTGGGCTTTATGGAAAATACCCGCACCAGTCACGAGCTGCGTCTGTCCACGCCACAGGAATACGCTCTGCGCCTTACAGTAGGTGCTTTTTATGAGGATATCGAAATCCTCGACCGGGGCAATTTTGATTATCAGTCCATTTTGGAATTGGGCTTCCCGCAAAACTATCCGCGCGGTTGGTCTCCGGACTCCACTGATCCGGTGAAATCCACTGCGATCGACCCGAACGCTCGCCCGGAAGGTGTAGCTTTCTTTAACGATATTACCCGCAGGGAAGAGCAGCTAGCCTTCTTCGGTGAGCTCACCTATGACATCACCGACCAGCTCAGTGCCACAGTTGGTCTGCGTCATTACGATATCGATGTGGAGCTGCTGGGCTCCGCGAACTCCTCGTTTGGCAATGCAGGCGGTATTGATCTGGATATGTATGGCGATAACCTGGACTCCAAGTGGCAGGAGACCGGTATTGATGTCCCCATGAATGAGAGTGATGTCATTACCAAATTCACCCTCAGCTATAGACCTACAGATAATGTAATGCTCTATGCAACCTACTCGGAGGGTTTCCGCCCGCCCGCTTACAATCGTGGCGGCGGCAATGGCAATGAGACGACAGTAGTACCCTATACCATCAGTACCGATACCGTAGATAACTACGAAGCGGGCTGGAAAACGACTCTCTTGGATCAGAGCCTTCAATTTAACGGTAGCGCTTATTTCGTAGAGTGGAGAGATATTCAAACTGCGGTATTTGATCCCGATGTCTACTTCCTGTTCTATCTCGACAATGCCTTGGATGCGGAAATCCGCGGGGTTGAGATGGATGTGACCTGGCTGCCAACTGATAACCTCCAGCTTATCGGGGCCATGTCTTACAACGATACCGAAATTACCGATGTGCCAGGCAGTGCGGTTAACGTGGCTCCTGAAGGCAGTGAGCTGGCTCTGTCTCCACCTCTGCAGATGAATTTGCGTGCTCGTTACGAGTGGGATCTGGCCAGCTTCGGTGCTTACTGGCAGGCGGGCGTTTCTTATAGCGATGAAGCCTGGAGTTCTATTGTGATTGATCCGAACGACCGCTTTAAACAAGACTCTTACACTACCGTGGATGCGTCATTGGGTTTGCGCGAAGAACACTGGGGGACAGAGCTCTATGTCGAGAACCTCACCGATGAGCGCGCGGAATTGTTTATCAATACCCTGGATAATTCCAAACGTATCACCACTAATCGCCCGCGTACTGTGGGTTTGCGCGTGTCGTATGACTTCTGAGGGATTGTAAGTCTCTTTAGTGATTAGCCCGATAGCGGGGCGGCTAGATTCCGCTCCGCTGTCGTGGATAAATTATTGGTGAAGTTGCATCAATGCCATTTCATAAATCCTGTTGAGTTCCCCAGCTACGTTGGTGGTCGGAGTAGTGGTAGGCTTTTAGCCTTAGGACTTACGCTGAGTGTAGCGGCTAGTATTTTTACGGCTTAGAGAGAAAAATCTTTTGTCATCGCAGTCTAATTCTTCGCAACCCAAAACTTCTCCGTTACAGAGTGGCCAAACCGAACTCAGTCAAAAAATCCGTAACGCTCTGAAGCAGAAAAGTTTCTCTGCCGCGGCGTCCATGGCAAAAGAGTTGGTGGGGCAATACCCCAACGACATTGAGGGTTACTACCTACTGGCGGTTAGCCTAAGGTATTCGGGTGAGATTGACGGCGCCCTGGCGACCCTTGGGCAATTGTTGGAGCGAGATGGTAGTCATGCTCGAGCGTATCAGGAATGCGGCCATAACTTTTCGGCGCAGGAAAATTTTGCCGAACAGGTACGCGCTTACCGGCGCGCCCTGGAGTTAAACCCGGCACTGTATGCCAGCTGGAAAGGGTTGGCGCTCGGCTTGCGCGCCCAAGGCAAGGAGGCCGATGCCTTACAGGCCTTACAGCAGTTCCAACGATTGCAGAACCTGCCGCCTACACTACTGAGCGCCGCGAGCCTGATGTATGAGAAAAAACTTCATAAGGCCGAACAGCTTTGCCGGAGTTTTTTACAGAAAAACAAGCACCATCCGGAAGCTATGCGCTTGCTGGCGTTGATCGGCGCTGAATTGGGGGTGCTAGATGATGCCGACTTCTTACTTGAAAGCTGCCTGGAGCTGCACCCTGATTTTCACCAGGCGCGCTTCGACTATATCGGTGTGCTGCGCAAGCGGCAGAAGTTTGCTGCGGCGCTGGAACAGGCCCGCCACTTGCGAGCAGGCCAAGGGGGTCGCCAGAGCGATATTCTTTTCGCTACACAAAGCGCCATGGTGGGTGATTATCAGACTGCCTTAGAAATTTATGATCGTGTGGTAGCCGAGGCTCCAGATCTGCACGGGGTGCATTTGCAGCGAGGGCACACTTTAAAAACCGTGGGGAAAGCAGGGCAGGCCATCGAGGCCTATCGGGATGCCTATCGGGCCAAGCCGGACTATGGTGATGCCTATTGGAGTCTGGCCAATATGAAAACCTACCGCTTTACCGATGCCGAAATCGACAGTATGCGGGAGCTGCAGGGCTTGCCAGATATAGCGCGAGACGATCGTTACCACCTCTGTTTTGCATTGGGCAAAGCCCTGGAGGATCGCGCCGATTATTCTGGTTCTTTCTACTGGTATGAACAGGGTAATGCACTCAAGCAACAGGAGTGTCAGTACAGCATTGAACAAAACCGCAGGGATACCGACTTACAAATTGCTCACTGCAACTCCGAGCTTTTTGCCAGGAATGCTTCCTCTGGCTGTGATGCTCCTGACCCCATTTTTATTGTGGGACTGCCCCGAGCAGGATCGACGCTGCTGGAGCAGATTCTCGCCTCGCATCCCCAAGTGGATGGCACTTTTGAATTGCACAATATTATGGCTGCAGTTCAACGCCTAAAGGGGCGTGGTCAAGCTGGCGAGCAGGTACGCTACCCCGCAGTCCTGCATGAATTAAGTGCGGTTCAGCTGAGGCAGATTGGTCAGCGCTATCTGGAAGAGGCCGTTATTCATCGCGGCCAAGCCCCACTGTTTATCGACAAGATGCCGAATAATTTTCGTCATATTGGCTTGATTCAGTTGATTCTGCCGAAAGCAAAAATAATCGATGCCCGTCGCCATCCCATGGCTTGTTGTTTCAGTGGCTTTAAGCAGCTATTTGCGGAAGGGCAGGAGTTCACCTATGGCCTGGAGCAAGTGGGTGAGCACTATCGGGATTATGTGCGCCTGATGGATCACTGGGGCAGGGTGCTACCGGGCAAGGTGCTTCGTGTGCACTATGAATCGGTCGTTGAAGATCTGGAAGGGCAGGTGCGGCGACTCCTGAATTTTTGTGGACTGCCATTTGCCGAAGAGTGCCTGCAGTTTCATCGTACGGATCGCGCCGTTCGTACTCCAAGCGCTGAGCAGGTGCGCCAGCCCATTTACCGCAGTGGCACTGAGCAGTGGAAGCACTTTGAAGCGGACTTGGAACCATTGCGCAAGGTTCTATCTGGCGAGCTGGAACGTTACGGAAAATGGTGAGTGGGAGCTGGGGTTCCCGGTGTACCATCTATTAGCGCCCTTGATGGGTTGACCAGCTTTTCGCTATTTCTTTTTCATATTCCTTCTATCTTACGACAGAATTTGTTGGTGAGCTGATTTCATCAGGTGTGCTTTTTTCGGCCGAGTGGGAAAGTCAAGTGGGGACAGGCCCTTAGGATGGATATCCTAAGGCTCACATAACTTGTCTGCATTTCTGGTTGTGTAATCGTTAAAATCCCCCGAGATTCTGTCGAAATCCTCGTCTCTATTTATAGCCATTATTTCTTTTTAATGGTATTTCTCTCCCAAGGGTTTGGGTTTTCATGTAAACATTTTCCTTGATGGTGCTTGTGAGCATCTGTCAATGCACTTTGAAATAATTTCTTGCAAAAGCAATCTCCGTATTGGCGTTTAGCTTGGCCTTGGAATAGTTAACTGCTTTCGTACCATCTTTTTGGGGTCTAGGTTAATTCCGAATGAATGAGTTCAAGTCAAATTGAATTGTCTGAAATATGGCCCTGTTATTACTGGTTTTGTCTTGCGGGAATGTTTCGTTTCTTGTAAGTGAAATACTCCAGTAATAATCAATTCATAATGAAAAAAAATTCTTCTATTACAGATAATTTTTAAGCCTTCTTTGCTTGATTTTCTATCGACCCAAAAACTTAAAGTCTGTATTCTTGCCGGCGTCGACGTGGTCCATGGAATTTTTTGATTTAGATCAAGTGAGTACGTCGTCTTTCAAAACCTTGAACACCAGATTAGGTTATAAATCCGTAAATTTTCAGAGAAGGAACATGAAAATGAAAAAATTAACCGGTGCAGTGCTGGGGGTTTCCACAAGTTTGGCCTTGATGAGTCAATCGGCCCTGGCTTCAAGTCAGCTAGAGAATCCTAGTATTCCGAGCTTCACTGCAAGTGAATTTGCGCAACTGGAAGAGCAATTCACAGCAAAAAGAATGATGGTCGATGGCAAACTCTATCAGTTAACTGGTGACATGCTGGAGCTGGTTCAACAGGGATCTGAGCAAGTTGGTATCATGTCAGCCTTTGAGCTATCAGCAAATAAATGGCCTGAAGGTATTGTCTACTATGATTTCTATGGGGATGTAACGGCAGAAAACCGCCTACGCTTCCTAGAAGCCACCAAGGTTTGGGAAGAAGTTGCAGACTTAAAGTTTGTGCAACGCACGGATCAAGCTAATTATATCTATGTGCGTAATGGCAGCGAAAACCGCTCTATGGTTGGAATGTCCGGTGGTGGTCAGTTTTTCAGTATGAACAACTGGGATAAGAAGTATATTATTGTTCACGAACTGGGCCACGCAATTGGCATGAGGCATGAACAACAGCGTTCGGATCGGGATCAATATGTGATGATCCTTGAAGAAAATATAAAGCCTGCATATATCTACAACTTTGATATTCGTCAATCACACAATTACAGTGAATATGACTTCCTGTCTGTGATGCACTATCCCTCCAGGGCATATAGCGTTAATGGGGATGCAACGATTGTCCCAAAGAAAGGCTATGAGCAATATGATGGCATTGTGGGGCAACGTTTCGACCTCGGAGCTGGTGATCAGGTGGGGGCGGCTTCCCACTACGGCGCAGTGAATATCAATATTCCTGATCCGGCATTTAAGTCTTATCTGCTCGCTTATTTTGATAGCGATAAAGACGGTGAAATTAGCAGTTTAGAGGCTGCAAAAGTTGAGAAAATCCAGACTCCTGGGAATGGTGAAATTCAGTCGCTGCAGGGTATCCATCTATTTCGATATCTAAAACATCTAACCGCGGTCAATGAAAACCTGACGGAAATTCCAGGGCTGCCCAAGCGCTTGGAATCCTTAAATTTTTCGGGCAACTATTTGGACGCGGCAAAATTTGAATGGGTATTGGATAAGCCCTTCCTGAAAGATGTGGATGTTACCAATAATCTATTGGATGTTTACTCCTGTGAAATGTTCGCCCTAATTAATGGTGTGATGAAAGGTGGCAATATCCAATACAGTCCGGTTAAAGGTGGTGGCACATTTATTTGTGATGAGGAGGCGGAGCGAACGCTAATTTCGGGTAAACCTAGGGTCGATTTAAGGGCTAAAGGTGAAAAGCTATTCCATATCGATGTCCCTGAAAATGCTCAAAAGTTGACTGTTCAAACAGAAGAGTCGGGAACGGGCGGCGAGATGAATGTTTATGTCGCTTACAACCGTCAGCCCAGTACCACAGATTTTGATTTCAGTTCAGAAAATGCCGGTAACATCGAAAATATACAGATTGCTTCGCCAGAGCAAGGCCGCTGGTATGTACTGTTATCACCGGTCGAGCGTTCTTTTGAAGGTGTCGATTTGACTGCGACTCTGGATTTGGGTGGAGAGCCAGCTAATGAGCTTGTTAATCAACAGCAGATTGCCGGATTGGCTGCGGCTACTGGAGAAGCATTGCATTTTACCCTGACCGTTCCAGAAAATGCTTCTGATCTAAAGTTTGTAATGACTGGCGGCACTGGCGATGCGGATCTTTACGTGCGCTTTGGAGAGAAACCAACAGAATCTGTCTATGATTATCGTCCCTATTTAGGTGGTAATGAAGAGGTCGTCTCAATCGCCAATCCGAAAGCGGGCGTATGGCACGTTATGCTGTTGGGCTATACGGATTTTGAAGATGTTTCTTTAGTGGGCTCTTTCACGGAGTCTACATCTGAGTTCCTATTAACAGGAGAGACAATCGCAGATTTGGATGGTAAGGCGGGTGAGATGCTCACTTTTAAGGTGCAGGTCCCAGAGGGCGCAGCTAAGCTTTCCATTGCGACTGGGCCATCATTTATTGGTTCTCTCGGTGATGCCGACTTGTATATCAAGTATGGCGAACAAGTCTCGGCAACCAATGCGGATTATTACTCTGAAAACTGGAGCAGCCATGAATCTATTGATGTGAATGCGCCTCAAGCAGGTATCTGGCATGTGGCTGTTTATGGTTACACTGACTTTGAAAATCTCTGGTTAAGTGTTGATTACTAACACCTAGCAGGTAGTTAGTTTATGGGTAATGGAGTGCTTTAATTTAAAATAACTCCATTGCCCGTTTTCAATTTTTTTGAATGCTGCTTTACTTTGAGTTCACTTTGAGTTATTAAAAACTTGCCGTGCAAACACTCAAGTCTGACTACACTTAAGTCGGTTAAGCGAGAGAAAGACAAAGCTTATCTCTTACTTCCATAAGGGCAAAACCTAAAAGGTTGAGACCTTTCCAGGTGTTCGGATCTTGTGCTTTAGGACTGTCTTGCGCCAAGCCAATTCCCCAAATTTTATCGACAGGGCTGGCCTCTATTAAGACCCTGTTCTCTGTATTGAGCAGGAATTCCTTTAGTTCAATATTTTGGGAGAACTTGGCAAGGTTGGCATTAACCACTATATCGAATCGCTTTTTCTCCCAGATCTTCTGGTTAAAACCAACAACCTGCCGACCTATGCTCTTCGCCTCGCCCGGATTGGATGAAGCCAAAACTTTCTTACATGCGTTGCTATCCCCAAATAGTTTTGCCTTGTGATACATCATGTAGTGTTCGGCTGTAATAAAATGATTTCCTTCTTCTTCGAATTTGGAATCGTACCATTGGCTAAAGCAGCTCTTAGAGACTTGCTTACCTTTTTCTTGATGCCCCCAAAAGAAGAGGTATTTGACCTTGTTTCCTTTGTTTACGAAGTCGATTAGTTGATCTCTTGACTTAATATTCATTTTATCTTTAGCTTCTGACTTTTGGATTTCACTTACCAGGTTGTAAGTGCAGTGAGTTGGCCAGTTAACTACAGTGACTCACCTTTTACTGGAATATTGTATGCAACCTGGGGTTTGATGGGTCCCAGATTGCATACTTATTAATAGAGCTTTAAAAAAGCACCGAGCGATTTATAAAGAGATAATAGTGGCAAGCCAATTATAAATTTCGCTGATAAACCTTTTCTCCCTCAACCCAAGTCTGCAAAACTTGTACCTGCCAGATCTCTTGTGGATCTATTTCAAAAATATTCTTATCAATCAGGATAAAATCGGCAAATTTACCGGGTTGTAGATTGCCGATTACTTTCTCCTGATGGCTGGCGTAGGCAGCGTCCAGGGTAAATGCGCGCAGAGCCTGTTCTAAAGTCATTGCTTCTTCGGTGCGCCAGCCTTTGCTGGGATTGCCCTGGCGATCGCGACGGGTCACTGCGGCGTGAAGGCCAAACAGGGGATTGGCGGGTTCAACCGGGAAGTCGGAGCCGGCGGCTATTGGTGTGCCCTGGTTGAGAAGTGTTTGCCAGGCGTAGGCGCCGATCAGGCGTTTATCACCAAGGCGGTCACCCGCCATATTTTTGTCGCTAGTGGCGTGGGTGGGCTGCATGGAGGCTATTAGATGGAGTTGGGCAAAGCGAGGGATATCCTTTGCTTCAATGACCTGCGCATGCTCTACGCGGTGACGATATTCTTGCTGGCTTTTCTTTTTATTCAAGGTTTCAAGATGATCGAGCACTATATGGTTGGCTCTATCGCCAATCGCATGTACGTTCACCTGGAAATTATTATCAGTTGCCAGCTTGAGTAGAGATAGCATTTTGCTCTCTGGATAGAGCAGTAGACCATTTTCCTGAGGGCGGTCGTGATAGGGTTCCAGCAACGCCGCGCCACGGCTACCCAGGGCGCCATCGGCAGATAATTTAATGCTGCGCATATAGAGTCGCGCTTCGGGGTTGCCGATATGGCCAGCTTTCAGCAACTTGGCATAGTTGTGGCTATCGACTGACAGCATCGGGTACACCCGCATCGGGATGGCATTTTCCTCGGCCAACTCCCGATAGGCTTTGAGAGTTTGCTCCTTGATACCCGCATCGTGCACACTGGTCAGCCCCAAAGAAAGCGTTGTAGCAAAGGCATTCTGTAGGGATTTTTTCTCTTGGGTCAGAGTGGGAGAGGGGACTGCCTTTTGTAACAGGCTCATGGCATTGTTAATTAAGATTCCTGTAGGCTCGCCCTTGCTATCGCGCAGAATGTCACCGCCCTCGGGGGCCTGGGTACTCTTGTCGATACCGGCAAGAAGTAGAGCCTTCGAGTTGGCCCAGCCTGCGTGGCCGTCAACCCGGCGCAACCAGATGGGGTGATCGATCTCCAGGGCATCCAGTTGCTTCCGGCTGGGGAATTGCTTGCCGGGCCAGGTAACCTGGTTCCAGCCGCGCCCGAGCAGCCATTGGCCTGGTTCCAGCCTCTCAGCATGGCGCTTTATCGCCGCGAGGGAACCTTCCAGAGACTGGTCGCGCAGATCCAGTAACTCATTGAGTTGCCCCAGGCCTAACATATGTCCGTGAGCATCAATCAGGCCGGGTAGCAGAGTCTTGCCTTTGGCATCCACTCTCTCGGCATCGGGATACTTTTTATCCAGTTCGGCAATATTGCCAGTTCCCAGCACCTTGCCCTGGTCGAAGGCCATGGCAGAGAACTGAATAAGTGCTTTATCCGTAGTTTGATAGCCTGAGAAGTTGTGGATGAGTGTTACTGCCTGAGAGCTGATAGAAGTGGCGGTGAGTAGTGTCACCGCCAGAGCTTGGGCTAGACGCATGGTGGAGTGCCTTGTTGTTCTCGTCGTCGACCATTCTATGGTGGCTTCATACCCCCTGAAAAGTAGATTAAAAGATTGCTGGTTTAATGAGTGCAGGAGTAGGGGGCTGTTTACTGATCGGGCTCTATACGAAGTAAATGGCCCTGGGGTCCATCGGTGATGATATAGAGATTGCCATCTGCTCCGATTTCAGCATCGCGAACCCGCTCACCGATAACAATTCTTCTCTCAACATTCAGCGGATCCCCTTGCGGATTGATTACCCGCAGGTCTTGGGTGACCAAGCCAGCGGAAAGGAGGTGTCCACGCCACTGTGGAAATTCTGTGCCGGTATAAACTGTGAGACCGCCGGGGGCATGGGTATCAATCCAGGCAAGGAAAGGAGAGGTAAATTCTGGGCTGGCAATTTTGAAAGAGATGTTGGACCCATCTCGATAATCCCTACCAAAGGTTACTCTGGGCCAGCCGTAGTTAGCCCCTTTTTGGACTTGGTTTAATTCGTCTCCAGCTGCAGGACCATGCTCTGAGGACCAGATAACCTGGCTTTCAGGGTCGACAGCAAGCCCCTGAGGATTGCGGTGGCCAAAACTCCAAATCTCTGGGAGAGCGCCTTTGGTATTTACAAAGGGGTTGTCATCAGGTACTGAACCATCAGATTTAATACGGATTATTGAGCCAAAGTGTGTTTGTAGATTTTGACCCTGCTCACGGGCAAAGACGTCGAGAAAATCCTGTGGGGGATTACCGCCGTCCCCAATACTGGCCAGCAGGGTACCGTCAGGGAGAAAGGCAAATCTCGAACCAAAATGCGCGCTATTCTTTTTACCTTGAGCTGCCTTGAATATCTCTTGAAAGTCAACCAGCTGGCCACTTTGCCATTTTCCTCTGCCAATAGTTAGGCGGTTACTTTCGGTATTGCCACTAACGTAACTGAAATATAGTAGCTGGTCTCTGTCAAAGTTCGGGCTGGCAATTACATCCAGAAGCCCTCCCTGTCCCTCAAAGAAAACCTGCGCTGGAAAATCTATCGCCTCGGAAAGGGTATTGTTGGTTATAGTGCGTAGCTTACCATCTCGTTGAGTGATGATTAGAGAGCCGTCAGGGAGCAAGGTTATACCCCATGGATATGGAATAGGGCCTGCGACCTTACTAATCTTAATTTTGTCGATTACGGGGATCGCGCCCCGGGATAGAAAAGTATCAGCGAGGCTTGTAGCAGGGATGACTGCGCAAATGAACGCTAATAATATTGTATAAAAAGAGATCCTTCTCACTTTGGGTGATCCTTGAGGTAGGTGGGTGTGCCTAACAGTATAACAGTAGGGTTATTGACAACAACGTCGCTTTTCCAAGTGCAATAGGCACTCTCCACGTTTTATACAGAGTCTCTTTCTTAGTGGTGTCTGAGCCATCTTGATAGGTTTGATAATCAAGTCGGCTAATAAATTAGTTAGGTTTTAAGTAGGCTAATAAGCCCTCACAGCCCGTTAGGGGCATTAATTGCTGAGATAGAAATTACGAGTTGATCGACTCTATATTTTAGGTTTCAAGTAAAACTATTTTAATACTCTGGTTTTAGAGGCAGCTATTGAGTTTTGCGGTTGCTTTTATATTCGCCACCTGTCTTACTCCAATTCCGAACCTTTTGGCAACTGCGGATCGAGATTCGCCATTATACAGAGCGCATAAGATCTCACGATTGCGAGCCTGAATATCAATTTGTCGTGAAGTAGGCAGGGTTAGATAGGTGCCGCCATAAGAGTTACTAAGGGTTTGCAGTGATTGGATGGGCAGTATATCAATCAGCTTGCTCCTAGCCGGATATTTAGGGATGTAAACATCCTGCCCTCCAAAAGATGTAACCAGAATATACATATCAGCGTAACCAATCAGCTCGATAAGTTCCTGCATCAGATCTGGTAGTTTCTTATGATCAATCTCAACATTGTGATTGCGATTTTTGTTCCCTTGCTGCATATCATCGTCCCTGTAAGATAAAGCATGCAGCGAGAGTACGATTAACGATATCATTTGGCGTAGAGTGAAACGTTTCCCAGTGTGTTAAGCTATGGGTTTGTGATCTTTTTTGTGATGGGGTTAGCGAATTTTTCGCTGTGTAGAGAGGTGTTGACACACTAGAAGGTAACGCTTGGTAGCATACTCCTATAAAAATCCTGAAAAGTTAAGGAGTAAATCTTGCAGATGATTTTTTGATGGCTGGTAGGTGATTGGCTGTGTAATAGTATTTTTTAAGGACTGCCTCCCGTAGGCGTTCGCTAGGGGTTATGGGAAATATTATTCATGTGTGTAACACTGTTTATTAATTTGGTTGATTTTATAGGTTAATCTGTGATGTATGTCGATCAAGATTAATGATTGATACGTTTGAGTCTTTATTAATAGTTTTCTTTCGGGAATTTTAATTGGTGGGAGGTCGTTGGTAAGCACGACCCTGATGAAAGAGCCGCAATGGTAGGTGGCTTAGATGTAATTATTTATCGAATAGAATATATTCGCCTCTCATGATAATTCTTTTGCAGGCCTAGTTTTTATTTTTTCTTAACTGAGATGCAAGCTGACTTTGGATTAGGGCGTGGTCATGGCGTTCGACATATTCTGCTGGGGCTTGCCCTGATTGCTGTGCTCCTACGCTGTAACAAAGGGCAGCAAATTGTGAGTAAAATAGGCCTGGATTTCTCCCATTCTTAGGAAAAATTGTATCAATTCTATCATCGATGGTGGAGGTGGTAGGAGAGTCTCTGTTAGGGTTGAGTGCAGATTTAACTGCCGCGATTAAATCATACTTCAATGCGTTTCTTTATTCATTTTTAGCTTCAAGTTTTGTTTCGAATATAGTATTGGCAAAGCTGACTGCATGGTTGATAACGTCTTCATTTTTGCACTTAAACACTATTTAATCAGCGTTTTTTCATAGGTGATAATGAGATTCCCTCACCAATAGCTTCAATTGGATGGCCCTCATCATCAATGCAAATGGCAGCATGTTCTTATTCTCAGTCAACAATCTTTATACCGGACCAAAATTTTACACTGGCCGTAATGGCTTGGCCTATTTGGATTATCTTTCCAATTTCCAGTTTGGATGCGCAGTTTTTAAAAACCATGTCGCCTCTTTCGAGTCCCGCTATATCGTTGTTTGAGTTGGAGATAAGGATCGGTATTTTTTTATTCCTTGGTAGGTAGTTGAGGTTGTATTTTTCATTTGATATCTGTTTGTATATATAGAGAAAATCTTCCTGGGTAAATTTTTAAGTGGTTAACTTGTGGTTATTTGTTTGGTGTAGATGTTTGCCTTTTAAGGGAGGGGGTGGTGATTGTGCTAAAAAATGGATGGTCATTTCCCCTTGGGATTTGTTGGCTGCATTTTTTTAAGGGTGAGAGTTAAAAATTTTTATTAAAAATAAAAGCCTCTTTTTATGTGTGTTATTGGTGGGAAGCGTGGTTTATATGTGGGTTGAGAAAAATTTGCGCTAAATTTATTTGATTAATTAATATGTGGGAAGGTTGCCACCTCTTGTAGTAAAATTTTACAGGACTTCGTCGCTTCGATGTATAGAGTGAAAATATAGTCTTTATGAACTGGTTAGAGCGCTACTTGCGAGATTGGTAGATTGAGATGGGGGGGTATGGAGTTATATTTTGAGACTCATGTCGTAAAACGGTTATTAGTTGATTGAGGGGGTGCGATGCGTAGACGCATCAGTATACTGCTGTTGAATTTTCTAAATGCAGTGTTTTCAACACAATTAGGTTTTTGAAAGGGAAATTTTTGATCTGGATATTCCAGAAGTGCAAGCATGGACAGAGAAATTTTACAGCACGGACCCAGTGACTACCGGGTAAGTAAAGCAGCGCTCAACGAACAATGATTCGAGAATGTATCAATCATCAAGTAGTTGAAGATCCTCGTTAGGAGAAGATACATCTGAGAGTGTGTGTAACAGCCCCTATGGGAACTTCCAACATACCACCCGCTATGCGGGTGATATGTTGATTGCTGACCTTTAGTCGCCGGTAGGACAATACTTACTCTATTGTACATCGGGTCGTCTATATAAGGTATCCTCTGGCTCCAGCAGTTTATCTTTATCTGAGCGTTTAGCTGCATTGGGAGCAAAAAACAGCTCTGCACAAACCCATATTGCCCCAATGCCTGGCAGGGCAACGATCAACATACGGCGGGGTAATCCAGAGCTTCGGAGACGTTTACTGCACACGGTCACAGAAGCCCAAATTAAGCTTAACTGTACAGGCACACTGATGACCGCCATAAATATTTCTGCAGTTTTCCAAATGCCATCGCTGAAATTAAAGTTGCTATACTCTAGAATTAGACCGGTAATAAACTGGACACAAAGCACTGGTATTACAAAAAGCAGCCAGAACTGTCGTCGTGTAACGATCCCATCCAGATCAAAATAAAAATCCAGGTAGTTTTGTTTCCTCATGAGCCTTTCCTCATCAGATTGTCAGAGTTTATATGGTGTATCTGAGAATTGTTCATGCCCATCAGGAATTAATTCCTTATTTTTCAAAAGGTCCTTAAGCTGAGATCGATAACTGGCTTCCTGTTGAAATATCTTTCGCACATACTGACGGGTTTCTGTGCCACGGCAATAACCATATTTAGCCATTGGACTGTTGTAGTACTCCGCTTTTTGCAGAAGAACAATATAATCTTCAACGCCTTTGCTGCTGGAGGTTGAAAACCATTGATCGGGATTCGCTCCATCTTGTAGTGCTAACCGGCGGGCGTCCAGTACATGTCCGGCACCAGCGTTATAGGAGGCAAAGGTAAAAGCCATGGCCTCTCGTTTGGGTAAATTTTTCCAGCGTCGATATTGCTTCTGGTTGTATTTGGAGCCACCCCGGATATTTTGTGTTGGGTTAAAGCTATCCTTTACTCCCACTTCCTTGGCGGTTTCCGGCATTAATTGCATTAGACCTTGTGCTCCCGCAAGGGATACGGCATTGGGTCTAAAGTTAGATTCTGTCGAGGTTTGCGCGGCAAGCCAGACCCAATCGAACGGTTCGCTAGCATAGCGCTTGAAGAGCCTGTCCCAGGGGCTCAGTGTACCTTTGGGGAGGGCATAGCCTCGTACGTTATCTGCCCCCTGTGTTTTTAACAGGCTCAGGTATGCTCTGACTATCGTTTGGGCTTCTTCACTTTCCAGCCATTGATTGAGATTGTTAACAAGGGAGGTATCGTGATCCTTGGTTAGTGCAAAGGCTACCCAGCGGTTTTCCCCAAACACTAGCGAGGTATCTAGGTTATCGCTGTAACCATTACTTCCATTAACAATATGTTCGTCGGCGATAGTAAAATCTATTTCCCCCATGCTCACAGCATCAATCAACTCAAGAACCGATACTTTATTATCTGCGGGATCAATGCTTATGGCTGCCGTACTCTCTGGGTGGCTGGGGAATCTCAAGGGGATTTTTTGTAATAAAGCTTTGTCTTTAACTTCTTCAATATAGGCGCTATCTAGGTGGATGGTTAGAGTTTTTCCTTTTAGTTCCTTGAACTGTGTTAAAGCATTTTCTTTTCGTTGTACCAGAACTTCCCTTGTTTCAAACAGTGCATGGCTAAAAGTGACTTTTTCCCATCGTCTGTTGGTATATGTTAGGTCTGAAGCTGCTATATCTGCCTTTTTCTCTCTTGCCATAGTCAGACTTTCGTTGATAGAAGCCGCTCTCTTGAACTCTACATCTACCCCCAAATTTTCCGCATAGGCTTGCAGTAAATCGCATTCTAATCCTGCCAGTTGATCGCGGTGATAGAAGCATCCCACTCCATCCATTCGTGTGGCTACAGTTAATATCCCCACTTCCTGAATGCTTTTGAGTCGATTTTTGGGAACCTTGCATGCATAAATAATGGTTCCAATAAGGGCTATTACTGAGAGAGTGAAAAACCAGCTATTGCTCGATCGGTTCATGATTGCTCCTTGACTGAATGTTAATCATGAAGCCTATTGATGTCTCTCTAAGTCAAAATGAGGAAATAATTCCTGATTAACTGGTTTTAAATCGCTGTTTAGAGTGATCGGGCTACATACCTAGCAACACTCTAAGAGAAGGAAAAAATATGTCTGATGAAACTGATAGCAACTTGGAAGGAATTGATCCCTCGCCTTACCGGGATCGCCTTGACCCCAAAGTATCTGATGAAACCACTTCAAGTGCTGCAAAAAGCCTAAATCTAGATGGATTGCGCGATCTGTCCGCACTTTCCAAATTACAGGTACGTGAATTTACTCATACCAGTTCTACTCAGATGCAGGCCACATCCAATGCCATGACACAAATGGCTGCGGCTGGGGCTACTGCGGTAAATGCTATTTTGGGTAATGGTAGTAAAGGGGAGGGGCAGAAAGATACTGCACAGCTATCTAATCGCTGATGGAGAGAAATTTCCCGATTATTAGTGATTCGGATTCTCCATACAGTGATAGAGCCCAATAACTGGGTGACTTAATAAACTGATTGAAAGGAAAAAATTATGTCTGATGAAACCAATACTGTAGACGGTATTCAACCTTCTCCTTACCGCGACCGTGTTGATCCCAAAGTGTCTGACCAGACTACCAGTTCTTCAGCGCAAAGTCTGAATTTGGATGGCCTGCGCGACTTGTCTGCGCTTTCCAAGCTGCAGGTTCGTGAGTTCACTCACACCGGTGCAACACAAATGCAAGCAACTTCCAATGCCATGACTCAAATGGCGGCGGCAGGTGCTAAGGCTGTCAATTACATCATGGATGGCGGTAAGTAAGGTCTTAGACCTTAAAGGGGTAGCGATTTATCGCTACCCCTTAATATAAAGGAGCAAGTTATGAAAGATACTTTCCGAGATCGCCTGGCCACTAAAGTAGCTGATCAGGTGGCAACTTCTTCTGCACTAAGCCTTCATTTGGATGGCCTACGTGACTTGTCTGCGCTATCTAAACTTCAGGTGCGTGAATTTACCCATACCGGCGCAACTCAAATGCAGGCAACAGCCAATTCCATCTTGCAAATGTCGGCGGTTGGGGCGCGCACATTTAGAGATACCTTCTAATTTACTGTCTGAGAGGATGAACAGATGGCGAAGGATGATGATACACCAACTCTCAGGGAGCTTTCCGCAGGAAAGGGGAGGCTGATTGATGTGATGTCTAGTGCCTACTTGCAGCGTTCTATTAATAGTGCTGTGGAAACGACACTACAAGATCAAGTCAATGCACGAAATCAGCGTATGTTGTTGATGACTAAGCAGCTAAACAAAATAGTTGATTTGTAATTTTATGAAAGACGAGGGGGGGGCGGCAAAAGAAGGGAAGCGTATGTCTTCCTCTTTTTTGGTTCAAAATGCAGCCGATCATGTAAGGGATACAGCCTTGCAAACCTCTACAGTTGTTGGAAAAGCTTTTCAGAAATGGTTGACCCAACCATTCAACCTCATCTTTCTACTTATAATTATCGTTGCACATATTCAGTTGATTGTGGCCGTTATTCAAAGTTTCTTGATGCTGTTGCTTTCAATGTTTATGCGTTAAGGATTTCAACTTATGTCTAACAGTAAACCTACAAGTAAAAGTTACCTCCCTCCAGATTTTGAAGACCAGCTGGATAAGCTGATTAGCAGCCAAGGGACTGATGTTGACCTGGGTAAAGAACTGCAGCAGTCAATCATAGCCATCTGCCAGGAGGTTAATAATGCATTGACAAAATCCTTCTCGGATATATCAACTACTGGTTTTGAACTGGATGACGAAACAAAGGGGCAAGGTGAGGATAATGAGCAACCAGACTAAAAATACTTTTCAGCCGGATGTTAGTAATATTTCCAAGCAAATTGTTAGAAATGCGGTGGAGCTTCAAGGAATCCATATTTTACAGGGAAAATCTGACTCCTTAAGGGATGAAAGGCTTAGCAACATCATGTTAAAGAATAGTGTGATGATGAAGTGGCTACAGAATCCATCCAATACTAGCTACAAGGAAGTATTGAGTGGTATCGGTGTTAATTCACTTAAGGACGATGTCAAAGAAGCCTATCAGTATGCTCTTGAGATGGTTAATCAGAAAGGTGAAAAAAAATAACATAAAGCTCAGGCTGACCTCTAGTGACTAAAGGTCAATAATTTCATGGGCTTTCCTGGGTAGACCGGGGAGAGAAAAATACAGCAAGGAGTTTGCTGCAATGCAAAGAGATTACGCTTTTGCCGTTTTTATCGGCCGTTTCCAGCCATTTCATTCTGGCCATTTGACGGTGATTTAAGGTCGCTCACAAGAAACCAAATTTTTATGTATTGAGATAATTCTAGTTCTCTAGAAAAAATCTTCAGAAATTTAGATGGGCGACGATTGGTTGGATAGAGGGCTTGGTTAATCTGTTTTTCTACACCGCTCGTTAGCGGCTTCTCCAATGCTTGATCTATTCACCATGAAATAAATGTATATGTAATCAAGCTAGGGATTAAGATACAAAGTAAATGCCATGAGTATACAAAAAGGAGGAACATAAAAACAAAAAACCTTTCTAGTTAGCCCTAGACTTCTGCTAGCTATGTCAATGTAGCTTATTGAACACTCTATAATTTTTTAAGATAGGAATTAATGATGCCAGTAACACAACTTAGCCAATTACCCCATGCTCGCGCAATTTGGAGTGCAATAGATCAGTACAATATTTATGTGGTCGCCACAATGAGCGATTCGTTCGCACAAATAGAGGACACTGGAGCCGACTTTCAAATGCCACCTCCGATACTTATGTATCATGAAGGAGACATGTGTGCACTTCTTATAATGGGAGAAAGGCATGGCGCACAATCTCAGGATATAAGAACAGCTGCAAAAAATACTGCAACTGCAATTTTAAATATTCCCGATATGATGGTAGCTGTTGAAGAACCTATTGAAGTTAATGATAGACTCTATTCCAATGCTGGAGCTCAGAAACAATTATCATTAATTGGTGATCAAAACCTACTTACATACGACCCCTCTTTGAGAGGTGCAATTAGCGCCGAGCTTGCTGATCAAGGCTATCGTCTAAATACTGATGCTCAGCCCTACCGTTTTTCTGCAGAACAAGGAAGGCGTTATGATCCTAGATATGGACAAAATGGAAATGCGCCAAAGATAAACACCCAAATGGCCACTTCTTTAAGCACCTATGCTAACACGGGGGCACTCATAGTTTATCCTGTTGGACCCGACCATCTAAGGTTTGGGCCCGATGCCTACGTCAGAAATGAGAATGAAACTTTACAAGGTCAACTCCTAAAACAAAATTGGACGGTACTTGAAATTTCAGAACCTCCTCGTGGCGGTAACGGTAACGGTAACGGTAACGCTCAAAATTGACAGATAAATAAACATATCAAATCACCATACCACCCGCATAGCGGGTGGTATGGTGAAATGTATTAGTTCAGACCAAATCTGACACATCCTTTTGAAAGAGAGGGGTTTACCGGTTTTGATGAAGATGCTCTGTCAGGTCAAATTCAGTTTACGAGCCTCTCCTTCCAGATACTTTTACCCTCTTCAAGGGTTGCTATCGGTGTGCGACCCCAACACTTTTTACCCTGAAGAGTTCGATCATTATTGTAATATACGAGCCATTCGTCCAGATTCTTTTGTAGCTCTTTTATTGATCCATAGATCTTTCGTCGCAACGATGGTTGGTAGAACTCTTGTAATATAGTTTTATGGAAGTGCTCACGATGGCCAGTACCAAACGATCCGCGAACAGCGATTAGGGGAATGTGTGAATCAACTTCGCCCGGTATTTCGCGATGGCAAGCTGTTGATCGATCAGGACTTTGAGGCCGTCCGCTTACTGGTAGAAATACCCACTCAGGAGGGGATGCTGGCAATAGCTGTCTGAGCCCTTCTTATCACATAGCGTCAAGAGCCGGCTTATGCCGGCTTTACCATTCATTGGCGACTGATCGCCCAACCTTATAGAGATCTTCTGCCAAGGTGTGAATTTCTTCCGACAAAGAAATTTGCCGGGTCCATTGCTCAGGTATTCCAGAAACTCCGTAGTAAGCTCCGGCTATTTGTCCGCATATGGCCGCCGTTGTATCGGCATCGTTGCCAATATTGGCGGCCAAAAGAATAGCTTCCCGAAAACTATTGGTATTGAAAAAACACCAAAGCGCTGATATCAGGGATTCAATCACGTAACCACTTCCGGTCAACTCTTCATAGCGCTGGTCTAGAAATTGCCCACTGGCAATGTTTTTTACCTTTTCGGTAGTTGGAGTTTGTTCGATAGAACTTAGAAGGTTGCTTCTTTCGATGCCATCAAATGTGAAAAGTATAAGGTTGCAGAACAGTTTACAGCTTTCGATGCACTCGTCCGAGCCATGAGTGGTTCTGGAACTTTCCCCTGCAAAATAAATAGCGTCTGAAACTGTTGAAGAAAAAAATATGGGAATTGGCGCTAAGCGCATGAGTGATCCATTACCTGAGGAGCGAGTAGATGTTGAACCACTAAAAGGATCACCTGTTTGCAGGTATCGATTTAGAGCGGATGAAACTGTTGCACCAATATCGAAACACTCACCTGTAGAGCTCATATACCCATACTGGTACCAGTTACAGTAACGATTCATCTGATCAGTTGCACTGAAGCCTTTTTTCTGGAGTAAACTGTGCCCTAGGCAGAGCGCCATGGAAGTATCATCGGTCCATTGCCCTTTTTCTAACCCAAATGGTCCTCCACCTTCCATATCCGAAAGAGGGGTGAAATCCCCCTTGCGTTTAAACTCCAGCGTGGTGCCCACGGCATCACCGCAAGCGAGTCCGACTAAACAGCCTTTTACTTTGTCTATTGTTTCAATATTCACCTGCAAAATCCTTCTTAAATCTGCTTGAGTGTGATTATTAAATTAAATCAGTGGCCATAGGGCAGGGTTATTGCTCCAGATTCCGCACAAACGTATATTTCCCAGAGCCGGCACGCAAACTGTACAGCGCGGCTGGACGACCTCGCTCAGTGCGTTTTTCACCGGTATCTACCAGAAGTTCCGCCTGCTCAATTCTCCTGCGGAATGACTTTTTCTGTAGAGGCTTGCCGATAATGACTTCGTGCACTTGTTGAAGCTCGGGCAGGGTGAATTTCCTTGGCAGTGCGTAGGCAGGGATAATGCTGTATAGAGCCTTTTGAATAAGGCGTTCATGTGCCTTATTGATAATTTTGAGATGGTCAAATGCCAAGTGCATTTTCTTGACTTTCTCGATAGGAAGCCAGGCGACATCGGAGATCGTTTCTAATTTGCTTTCACAGGCCTGGTGAGCGATCAGAGCCGTGTAACAGATGGTTACAGACCAGCCCCGCTTATCTCTGCAGGCGCCACCAAAGGTGCCTAGCTGCTCAACATAAGGAGGGACAACCCCGGTTTTCTCCTTGAGCTTTCGGGTGACCGTATCCTCTAGGGTCTTATCTTCGCTCTCGGAAATAAAACCGCCCGGTAGCGCCCATTTCCCTTTCTCGGGATGATTGGAGCGTTCCACCAGCAATACTTTGAGTTGTCTATCTTGATAAGTAAACAAGACGGCATCTACGGTAACTAGAGGGACTTCAAAGCTACCCTTGTTATAGGCGGCGAGGAATTCTTTCTCGTTCATTGCTTTACTAAGTGTCAGTTGGTCACTTATGGTAGCTGCCTAGCCCTGTGCACTCAAGGGGTTTGAGGAGTAAACAAATTTTTCTTGGAGCCTGAATAGAGCAAAATGAGAGGGGCGCTATGTCACGCTGGCTGATGATTACTGGGTTGATTCTTCTAGTAATAGGTGTAGCACTGCACTTTGCCCCCTGGCTATTTAATTGGTTTGGTCGGTTGCCGGGGGATATTCGTATTGAATCTGGGCGCACGCGTTTTTATTTTCCCATTGTCTCGATGATTATTGTTAGCCTGATATTGAGCCTCTTAATTAACCTGTTTCGCAGGTAAATATTGTATTGATGCAAGAGAATAAAAAAAGGCCGCATGGGGGCGGCCGCAAGGGACTTATAGGAGAGTATGAGAAGAGGAGCGTGCGTTCTCCGCTAATCAAAAAAAGGTCATCCTTGACCTGTGTGATTAGGCCCCTGAAATTGTGCAAAAGCGCAGAGTGACTTGTATTTCAGGGGCTTTGCTGGCCGTGACCAGCGACGGCGCTTCCTTGCGCCGCATCAACCCGGCGTCCACTATCTCGCCTGGTTAATAATCAAAATATGAACTTTAAAAGTCGTACTTGAGTGATGCAGAGAAAGTACGGCCCGGAGCAGAGTTTACGTAGATATCGCTGCCTTCATCCCAGCCAGCGACATTCTGGTAGGGCACATACTCTTTGTCGAATAGATTGTTGACGGCCAGGTTGAGCGATACCTGCTCCATCAACTGATAGCCCAGCGTCCAGTCTACAGAGCCGTAATTTGGAGTCTTTACTTCGCCTTCATTGACGCGTTCCATGCGGTCCGCCCAGCGCACTAGCACTTGGCTGGAAAGCTGCGCGCTTGTGTAGCTGGCACCCACTACACCGGAAAGCGGGCTGATACTGGTGAGGTATTCGCCGGTGGTATCGTTTTCACCACGTTGATAGCTGGCATTAGCAAATAGCTCGAATGCAGGTGACAGATACCAGTTCGCGCTCAGTTCAACCCCTTTGATCGTTACAGAGTCGATATTCTGGTATTGGTATTGCTCAAATACGTGAGAGAAACTGCCATCGTTGTTAAAGAAAGTCTCGCTGTCAATGAGTGCTGTTTCGAGGAAGTCGTCGTACTCGGTATAGAAGGCGGCAGCGCTGAAGGCGATGGGGCCCAGGTGTCCACGCAGGCCGAGCTCAAAAGTATCGCTGGTTTCAGGAGACAGGTCGTCCGCTGGCAATACCTCATAAGCATAGGTAGAAGTTGGTTGCAGGTAATGCTCGATATAGGCCAGGTCATAGGCCGGTACTTTGAATCCCTGACCATACTGCGCGAAGGCAGACAAGCGGGAGTTGATTTTGTATAAGGCACCTAGGTTGAAGGAGAAGTTGCTCTCTTCAATCGTGGCAAAGGCTGTGCCGTCAGCTTTCTCTGCACCATCGGGGTCCATTTCGTACCAGTCGTAGCGTACCCCGGGGGTTACAATCAGCTGGCCATTGGCAAAAGTCATTTCATCGTTCAGGAACAAGCCCGCGCGGGAGACGGTATTTTCCGGGAATTTTTCGGTGGTCACATCCAGGGTGGAACTACCTTCCACTTCGCGGTACTGGTGAACGGTACGGTGGCTTTCGGTTTTTTCCAGGTCGAGGCCATATCCCAGGGTGTGAGTCTCATTCAGGGCTTTGCTGGCATTGGAGAGGAAGCCAATAGTCTCTTGGCTATAAAGGCCAGTTTCCCACATATCACGAATTTCAAGAACTCCGAACATCGGGGCATTAATGTCCAGCTGGCCATATTGCTCGTCTTGCTGTTCGGATTCGTTTTTATACAGGCTGATATTTAGCTGGTCATAGACTGCACTAGGGGTCTCGCTGTGGTAACGCAGTTGGTAAGCGCGGACCTCTTTGTCGGAGTTCGATTCTTCCTTGACGATGCTGTAGCCGTAATCGGCCAGTCCACGGAAGTAGTGGAGCAGGCCATCGGCACTGTTGCCGGTGCTTTCCTGATTCCAGTGATCGATGCTGAAACTGACAAAGTCCTCGCCGCCCAAGTTGTACTTGGCCTTGTAGAGCAGACTCTTGGATTCAATATCGAAGGGGTCCTGGTTCTCGTCGAAATTTTTTTGCTCTTCGCCATCGCGGAAGGTGGTATGCAGCAGTTGTTCAAAGTTGCCGGTGCGAAGAGCCAGGGTAGGGGAGATGTGTGATTGATTGGTAATACCGGTGTAACCGGTTTTGATCGCACCGCCGAACTGCTCCCCATCTTCCAGATAGTCGCTGGCATCTTTGGTGGTGAATACCACGATGCCGGCCAGAGCGTCAGAACCGTATAAAGAAGACGCAGCGCCCTTGGCCACCTCTACCTGTTTCAGGGTATCTATTTCAATAAAGCCGCGGCCTACGATGTCATTTTTACCATTGGCTCCATAGCCTTCGTTAACCCGCATACCGTCTTTGATAATCAGTACCCGATCGCCACCCATGCCGCGTACCAGGATATTTTGTGCGCTGCCGGCGGCACCGGTAACTTCCACTCCGGGCTCGTATTGGAACAGCTGGTTCATATCGTTCAGTTGCAGCTGTTCAATTTCATCATTGGTGACAACAGAAACGCTTCCTGCGACATCTTTCAGCGGTTTTTCCGCGCGGCCACTGACAACGATCAGCTCTAGGTCGCTGCTGGCAGCCGAACTTGAGGTTTCGGCATGCAAGTTAGTGGCGGAGGCCAAGCCCAGTAAGGCCGCTGCGAGAGGGCGAAGTTTCATGGTGTTGTCCTTGGGGTGAATTTTGTACTTCAGCTTTGTCTGTTAGCTGGAGGTGAGATAAATCAGCTCTGCTATCAGCTGGAGGGGATTATATGGATGATTTTCTTAATGTAAAGCTAAATGCGAATCAATATCAGTTAGATTAAATTTGACGTTAGTGAGGAGTTCCGCTAGTTTCCGCGGCCATTGATACAGAGCGAAAGTGCTGGGCTGAGGAGGCTTGCAATGAATATTTCGATAATTGAGAACCTGATGGCGGATGTGGCCGACTTGTTTATGGCCCCGGTTTTACTGGCGATTCTGGTTCTTTTTGTTTACTCGTTGTACGCAACGGGGCGCTTTCTCTCCCTATGGATGCTGCGCCGTCGCAATGCTGGTGCCTACAGCTTGGCCTTAAAGCAAGGTCGGAAAGAGGGCCTGCCCGGCTATCAGGTGCACAATTATTACGTGCGACATCCTTTGGCATGTGATGACGAGCTGGAAGTATTTGCGCTGAAGAAACTGGAAATGTTGCGCATGGCCACTCGCATCGCGCCCATGCTGGGCTTGATCGCCACCATGATTCCTATGGGGCCGGCGTTGCGGGCCCTGGCCGATGGCAATATCCAGGGGATTAGTGAAAACCTGATTATCGCTTTTGCCGCTGTGATCTGGGGCCTCGCAATTTCCACCCTGACTTTCTGGCCTGCCTCGGTAAAGAAGCGTTGGTTTGCCGCTGAGTTGATTAACATCCGCAAATTGAAGGAGGTTGCCTGATGCGCTTCCTGGATGAAGATGAAGAGCTCAACCCGATTTTGAGTGCGGTTAACTTGATTGATGTCTTTCTGGTGATTATCGCCGCGCTGCTCATCGCTATTGCTCAAAACCCGTTAAACGTTTTTTCCAATGAAAAGGTCACGGTGATCAAGAATGCTGGCGAGCCCAATATGGAAGTCATCGTAAAAGATGGGGAAGAAATTAAGCAGTACAAATCCACTGGCGAAATTGGCTCGGGAGAGGGCACTCGCGCTGGTGTTGCTTACCAGATGGCTGATGGCAGTCTGGTCTATGTGCCGGAAGGAAAAGAAGAGTCCGCTAAAGACCAGGCAACGGGGGGTAAATAGTGATGTTGAAAAAGGTTTGCATGCAGTTAGCATGCTTGGTGCTAGTAGCCTTCACTGCGGTGATGGTCCAGGCCAGCGATAAACCCAAAGTTTTGCTGATGATGTCCAGCCATACCGCGAAAGCCAAAGGAGCGCTGTTATCTGATTTGGCTGCGGACCAGCCGTTTACCCTGGAGATATTTAACAGCAAAGGGAAGAGTGAAGAGCAGATAGCAGAGGCCTGGGGATCTTCCAGCCTGGTGTTGCTTGACGGTATCAATCCGGCACTCTCCCAATTTATGTTTGGTAAATACCAGCCGCTGCTAACCCAGTACCCCAAAGTGCCAGTGGTTGCCCTGGGGGATGCCGATAACGCCTCTATGAATCAGGGGCTGACTTCTGAACAGCACCAATCCATCGCTGCGTATTTTAATAATGCTGGGCGACAAAACTACCAGCATTTAATGCAGTTCCTCTCCGTCAAAGTCTTTGGCCTCTCTGCGCAGTCTGTAGCTGAACCAATTATTGTGCCTAAAGTGGGCTTTTATCACCCGCGCCTGCCGAATCTCGTGACTGATAGTGAAGAGGCGTTTTTTAATTGGCTGCAGGCATCTACAGACCAGCCGGTTATTGCGGTAGCTATTCATCGCTCGGTGGTGGATTACGAGCAGCAGCAGGTGGTGGATGCAATCTTAGCTGGACTGGAAGAGAAAGGCGCTAAGGCCTTTGCTTTTTTCTTTGAAGGAGAAGATCTGCCGCTTTCCTATCCGGATTTACTGCAAGACGAAGCGGGGCAAACACGTATTGATCTGATGATCAATTACCGCTCTCTTCATTATGTGAGTAAGCGTCGCGTAGAGTTCGAGAAACTGGGTGTCCCGGTGATTCACGCCCTGAATTATACCGAGGGCAGTGAAGCGGATTACCTTGCGGATAATAGTGGGGTTTCTCCTTCGTTAACGCCTTTCTTCCTGGTAATGCCTGAAGATACCGGTAGTATCGATCCGGTAATTATCGCTGCAAGTGAAGGTGGCAATAAGGTTGTGATGGCAGACCAGCTCAGTGCGCTGGTGGAGCGCGCGTGGAGCCATGCCTCACTTGGTTACAAGAAAAACAGCCAGAAAAAGGTGGCTACCTTTATCTGGAACTACCCCCCCGGTGAGAAGAATATTGGTGCGGCCTTCCTCGATGTACCTTCTTCTATTGAGTCTATCGCCAAAGTCATGGCCGAGCGTGGCTATCAAATAAAGCAGCAGGACTCCAAGACCCTAATCGATTGGGCCGGCCAATTGCTGCGCCCCTATTATCGCCGTGAAGACAGCGCTGCACTGATTGATAAAGGTTTGGCTGACTGGATGCCACTTTCCACCTACGTCAATTGGTTTAATCGTTTGCCGGCTTCTGTGCGTGATCCCATTGTGGAACGCTGGGGTAATCCGGAAGATAACGCCATGTTGGCAGATCATAACGGTGAGCGGGCGTTCGTAATCCCACGTATGACATTGGGTAACTTGATTGTGCTGCCACAGGGGGTGCGCGCGGAGAATGCCAAAGACCATGCCTCCCTGTATCACGATATGAAAACGCCGGTAAATCATGCTTATTTGGCGGTTTATCTTTACGCGCGCAAAACTTTCGGGGCCGATGCCTATATTCACTTGGGCACTCATGGCTCCCAGGAGTGGCTAACGGGCAAGGAGCGTGGACTCTCTGTGTACGACGCGCCAAATTTGGCCCTGGGCAATATCCCGGTGTTCTATCCCTACATTATCGATAATGTGGGCGAGGCCATGCAGGCCAAGCGTCGCGGCCGCGCGACCATGATCAGCCACCTGACTCCGGGCTTCGCTAAAGCGGGTCTTTACGCCGAAGTGGCTGAACTCTCTGAGTTGATTGGTAATTACCTGATTCTGGAAGAAGGGCAAACCCGTTTGAACACCCAGGAGCGCATTATTGCCCTGGCGGACAAGCTGAATATGCTCAAGGATTTGGAAATCAGCGCTGAAACCCTGCAGGCTGATTTCGATGGCCAGCTCAGCGGTCTTCAGGACCACTTGGCCCAACTGGCTGAAATGAGCCAGCCATTGGGTATCCATCGTTTTGGTCAGTTGCCCAAGTCAGAGCATCTCACCAGCACCATGCTGCAAATGCTGGGTGAAAACTTTATCTCCGTCGCCGGCCAGTATGAAAGCGACCAGGGCTTGGGTTTACCGCAGGATCAGGTGCTGGATGAGCGCAATGTAGCCGCCTTGGAAGCACAGCCGGGTTATCAGCTTTTGGATGCTTACCTGGCTGGACGCAAGTTGCCGGAACTTTCTGAAGAGCTGCAAAATCATCTGAAGCTGGGCCGGGAGTATGCCGATAACTTTGCCGGTATCGCTGAGCTACAAAACCTGATGCTGGCACTCGACGGTGAGTACATTCCGGTGAGCCATGGGGGTGACCCTATTCGCAACCCGCAGGCGGTGCCTACCGGTCGCAACCTGATTGGATTCAACCCCGCTAAGGTGCCTTCCAAGGAAGCCTATGCAGCCGGCGTTCAATTGATGGAGCAGACCATTGCCGACTACCGGGAAAAACACGGTCGCTTCCCGGACAAGCTGGCATTCTCCCTTTGGTCCCTGGAGACCATGCGTCACCAAGGTGCGCTGGAAGCGCAAATACTGCATGCGCTGGGCCTCAAGCCCAAATGGAATCAGCAGGGTAATGTTACCGGAACTGAAGTGATTCCCTATTCTGAATTAAAGCGCCCTCGTATTGATGTGGTGATCTCTGCTACCGGCCTCTATCGCGACGCTTTCCCTAATGTGATGCTGTGGCTGGCGGAAGCCATCGATAAAGTGGCGCAGATGAAGGAAGAGAACAACTTTGTCTATCGTCACAGCCAGGCCTTATTACAGCAACTAAAGGAAGAAGGCAGTTCCGAAGAGGATGCGCGCTATCTTTCCTCTGTGCGCATTTTCTCCAATGAAAGTGGCAATTATGGTACGGGCCTGAATGGTGCCAGCCTGGCTTCCGACAGCTGGGAGACAGACGATAAACTGGCCGATCTGTATATGCGCCGCATGGGCTTTGCCTATGGCAAGGATGAATCCCGCTGGAGCGAAGACCAGCGCAATGTTGCACTCTATGGCAAGGTACTTTCCGGCACCGATGGGGTGATTTTCTCACGCTCCACCAACCTCTACGCCATGATGACCAACGATGATCCCTTCCAGTATTTTGGTGGTATGGGACTTGCGGTGCGCAATCTAGACGGCAAGACACCGGAGATGTATGTCTCCAACTTGCGCCGTAAGGACAACGTTAAAACCCAGACCTTAGGAGAGTTTGTCAATCAGGAAATGCGCAGCCGTTATTTCCACCCCCGCTGGATTGAGGCAATGCAGGAATCCGGCTATGCCGGCGCAACGGCAATCCTGGATCGTGTGAACAATATGTGGGGCTGGGAAGTGATGACCCCAGAAACTATCCGCGATGACCAATGGCAGGAGATGTTTGAGGTCTACGTGGATGATAAATACCAAATGGATATGCGTGAGTTCTTTGAGACGCACAATGCGGAAGCTCTGGCGCAAATGCTGGAGCGCATGCTGGAAGCAGTGCGCAAGGGCTACTGGCCTGCAGATGCCGAAACGCTTAAGAAAATGGTGGAGACTTACACCGAACTTGCCAATCAGCACGATATCGCAACAGACAATGAGAAGTTTACTGACTTTATTGGCGAGCAAGCGCTTGGTTTTGGTCTTGCCCCGCTTGTAGGCGGCCAGGCAGTGGAGAATGTTACCGCTAGTGCTCCTGCGTCTCAGCAAGTTAGTGGGCAGAAACTAGAACAAGTAAAAGAGCCCGCAGCTCAGGACAAACCCCAGGACTTCTTGTGGTTATTATTGTTGGCAATTGTTATCAGTGGATTTACTAGCGTATTTTTTGAGCGCTTTTTTGAGGGGGGAGGACAGCGAGTGACCCATGCTTAGGCATAAGACATTTCCCTTGGCAATAAAAGCCAACCCTAAAGTCACTTTTTGAACAGTTAAGGCCAGCAATTCTCAATCTTATTGCTGGCCTTTTTTCTTTTTCGGCAAAAAAATTTTGAGCTAATGTTGTTGTCATTTTTCGGGAACCTGTCGATATCTTTTCTTAACCAGCAGGGAAAGTCGGAAAATGCTTGTGGGCTATCCATACAGAGATGTTATTTTTGTGAAATATTTCTGAAAAATTAATTGCGTGGAAATTAGCATTAAGCGTCTCAGCATAGTGGTCCATGTTAAGAAAAGTTAAGTCTCGATTTTGGTGCAACTCATTAAGTAATCACCACCGTTGGGAGCTTTCTTTGAGTTAACATAAATATCTTGCAGTGAGAAGCTAATGAAAAAAATAATTCCACTGATTGCCCTCCTCTGTGCGGGAGGGTATTTCTTCTGGGCAAAGAGTCAAACAGATAGCCCACAACCTGTCACTGAAAAATCAGTCCCCCCTCCCTCCAAGAAAATTGTTCCAAATGAAACTAAATCTACAGAAGAACTAGTAGAGGTGTCTTCTGCCGTTGAGCAAGAGGCGAACCCTGATAGTGCCTTGATGTGGGCAGAATCGGATGTCGCAAGGCAGGTTTTACATGAGTCAGGACGCTTGCCGCTCGATTTAAATGGAGAGGCATATCTTGAGATCGATGTAGAAGCTCTAAAGAATTTATCTATTGGCGATTATGTTGATATAGAAATGCCTGGAGTGAAGGGAAGCTACGATGCTCAAGTGGATAAAGTTCAGGAGCACGCAAGCGGTAATAAAAGTGTGCAAATGAACTTGCCCGGTTATGGCAGTGTGTATTTTGTAAATTTCACAATTGGCAAAAGCTCGGTATATGGCAACTTAACATTGCCTTCAGGCTCATACTCCCTAGAGGCGCAGGGAAATTATGCCTGGGTGGCTTCGAAAAAAGATTTAACCAGGAGTCATGTGGAAGAGGAGGTAAACCCTAATCTTTCTTCAGTTAAGTAGATGTTGTAACTTTTTAGCTCAATGAATTGAGCTGATAGGCAGTACAGGGAGTACTGCTTGAGGTGCCTGAAAGATACCAGAAAATTAATAGTAATTTTCTCAGGCGGCAGTCAGGAACGGAGCTTCTCAATGTCGAGTTAGGGTATTTGAGTTTTTTGTGGAAGGTGTAATTTGCTTACAAATGTAACCGGTTTCATCTGTATCTATGAAAAACTTGGGGAAAGCAACTTAAAAATAAAAGGAACTATCATGAATTTGAAAAACACTTTGGCTGCTGCGATAGCAGCTTTAACTTTTTCGGGTGCCGCAATAGCAGATACGGTAAAAGTCGCAGTCTGGTACACAGATCCAGCTGCTCAGCTTACAGGAGATATCTCTACCAGAGTGGATAGTTTGATTAGCACAGCTAATCGTATCTATGAGAATAATGATCTAGATATCCAGCTTGAGCTTGTTGATTCACGCCAATATTCATCGTCCGATCTCTTGGTGACAGGTGATAATCTTGCGGAGTTTTCTGGAGCCACATATTTGGATGTTGATACTACTCCAACCTGGGAGGAGTGGTTCGACTATGGCTATGCCCAGCAGCAGCGTGATCTGTATGAAGCTGACATGGTTATTTTACTTGGTAAAGCGAATCGTGTAGTTACCGAAGAGGGAACTTACTTAACCTGTGGCGTTGGATACGTAGGGACTGGTAGTAATGGCGTGATGGATCTTGGCTCAAATAGGCTTGCATATAGCATTACCGCTGTGGATTGCGGGGCGACTGACCTGACATTTGTTCATGAACTCGGTCATAACATGGGACTGAATCATTCCCGCAGACAAGGCGATACCAGTGGCGGTGTTTATTACTATGGCCTAGGTTATGGTGTAGATAATAGCTTTTCTACAATCATGGGTTATCCTCAGTCATTTGGCGATGCAGAGAGACTCGATACATTCTCTAATCCAGACAAAATCTGTAACGGATCTCCCTGTGGTATCAGAAATAATGCTGATGCACAAAGAGCCTTGGGGCCGATTGTTGATGATATAGCAGGTTACAATTAACCCTAATCTTCCTCTCTTTCTTTCTCGATCATTTATTTGATGACTGACACCATTGTATTTGGGAGGGCTTTGCCCTCCCTTTTTTAACCGCATCTATTGGTTGTTTTATCATGGGAGAAATTTCCATTATTTTGTTTGGGTGATTACTTCTTTTTTTGGTAATGGGCTGATGGCGAATAATGGGTGTTTGTTGAGGTTTCTTAATGTTTTTCTTGTGTGTGAGATATTGTTGAGAAGTAGTTGGAGTCCTTGTCATCATTCTTTTCCTAAAACTGGTTGGGTACATTAAATATTGGGTGAAGGGTTATTCTTGCTGGAGGTTGGGGGGGGTAGGTTAATTGCTTCTATTCTGGTAGCTGGATTTTAAGTATTGTTTCAATAAAGTTTTAGGTGATGAGCTGTGAAGAAGCTGATATTTCCTGTTCTTGTGATTTTATTATAGGCCAGATGCTAATTCGGGGGGGGAGGGCAGTCTAGTAATGAAAGGCAAGACACAAACATTATAAGATTACTACAATTATGGCTTACCCTCACACTTTTAATGCCGCAACTTGTAATAGCAACGTTCATTAAAAATTCTCTCAGATCACTAGTGCACCTTACACTTTGTTGCCAGTAATGCCGTGCTACTCTTACTCTGTTAAGCTTTCCGCTGCAAGATTCTGGATAAAGTTAAGTCCCTCTCCGTAGCCCCCTAGCACACCTTTATGGCTTTATGGCTTTTCAATGGATGTTGTGCCGGCACCATCGAGTGCGCACGATGTTTCGGAAAATCTATCGGCCCACTAGGCAGAGCTAAGTAAATCCTAGAGTTAGGTTTTAGCCCCTACAGTTATATGATTCCGATGCCGGAAGTCAACTTTGCAGTTACAATATAAAAAGTGCAAAAATTAACCTGTACATACCTGTCTTTGTTGATTAAGTACTTCCCTTTCAGAACAAAAGTAAAAGATTATCAGGTGAGTCTTTTGATCTTGTTACTACCACTAAGGTGCAAGCTATAGAAGGACTGTTCAAGTTGCAGTCAGCCCTTTTGACAATTTTGTGAAAAAATTTTGAAAATTTATTGCGTGGAAGTCGGTGTAAAGCGTCTCAAGAGTAGAGGGAGTGTTAAGAAGGGTTAAGTCTTAACCTAATCAAGTGCTCAATTTTGAAGCACTGAACTCAACTCTTAAGCTTGCAGTGAAAAAATTTTACCTAGAAGAAAGATAATGGTAAGACAAGTTTCCGATTTTGCCTCCTTATGTAGTTGCATTCATTCTTTGTGTGCAGGTGGGGCTAAGTGGCGTAGTCTGTGTCACAGAATAAGAAAACCTGCAGCCTCTAATCTAAAAATAGTTCCAGTTGAAACCATTCTCCCTAAAGCCAATTTACCAGACACATGTCTCCTTCAGAGCGTGAACCCCGCTGTTTCTGAGAAACTTTTTCACCAAATGCCAATAATTTTGTTGCAGTTGCTTTGCCTGGCTTTTACATCAATTCGTTTTTTTTCATCTCCTCCAGCTGATTTTCTAAAGCGGGCCCTCCATTTGTTTTCTTGCTCAAGAAGAATTTCAGTGCGGCAGTTGATTGGTGTTGATGAGCATACGGTTGAGGGATGGCCCCGAGTAAGGGGCAGCGAGTGTTATTGGGCACAGATACTTTCTCAAACTTGTGGCAGGTTTTTGTCGTGAAGGCCAGTTGAGGAGTGCATGAAAACCAAAATGACGCATAAAGATAAAAAATCCAGGTACCCTTTGGAGGTGCAGTTTGTCGCGCCTCGATTTATTGAGTGTGTCAAAAATTGGATTGATACAGGTAAGCCATGCATTTCTTGATGTTCCGAGAGAGTTCTGAAAGAAAAGTAAGGAGCTCTCATTGCCTTTGACTGAATTTTTGTAAATTAGATGTTGTCGGATAATTCACAGCTTGAAGTTTTATGCAGGGCATCAATCGTTTTTCACAAGTGGTTCTCATTGTTGGCATGATTTCTGTCACGAGAATTTTTAGATGTTTGATGTTGTAAGGCCACAGCTTAGGTGTGATTGTTTTCAACCTGTGAAAGGTAGGGTGACTATAAATGAGAGGTGGCTCAAAAATTACTCAATCTTTTCTGGTGTTGAGGCGTCACCTCCTGATAAATTTTTTATGTGTTTTTCGGAATGCCTTCCCAGTTCTTGTCCTTTGGTGTCGAAATTAAAAATTTTGAAAATATTTTTGAACTTTCGGTCGCGCTAGATGACTTACGGCTGTCCTTCTGAGGGTGTTGCTATTCAGGGGCATATATTGGGAAAATTTTTTGGTTTTTACTTTCTTCTGTGAAGTGCTTTCCAAATAAATTTTGAGGTGTTGGTACTATAGCGCGTCCTTCATGGGGCGGCTTCGCTGTCTCAGCTCTTACCTCAATTTTATTTGGTGCAAGGGATCATAAAGCTGTTTTTGTGCATTTTTTTAAGGCGTTTTTTAGATGAATAATTATTTGGGGTATGAGCCATGAAGAAGCTGGCATTTCCTGTATTAGTTCTTGCTTTAGGTGCAGGTTATTTTTTCTGGTTGAAAAATCAGCCCGCACCCGAGAGTCAATCTGCCAAGTTACCTGAGCCCAAAATGGTGGTAGACAGAGTTCCGGTTGAGGCTGTTTCCTCAGGAGTTGCTGAGGAAGTTGCTACTGCTGAAGAAGAACTTGATGAATCTGGACGCCCTCTGTGGTCAGAATCCGAGTTGGCAAAAGAGTTTCTGCATGAGAATGATCGCCTACCTGTGGACCTCAAAGGCGAGACATATTTAGAGATCGATGTAGAAATGCTAAGAAGCCTAGAGGTTGGGGATTATATCGATATTGATTTACCCGGTATTGAAGGCAGTTATGATGCCCAGGTAGGCGAAGTCGAGCAGCATGCCAGTGGTAATAAAAGTTTGCAGGTGAACTTCTTGGGGCAGGCCCGCTTACATGGAGCAACTTTTACCATCGGTAAAAATTCTGTCTATGCTCAGCTCAATACTCCTGCTGGGTCCTACTCATTGGAAGCTCAAGATGGATATGCGTGGATTGCCCCTAATGGTGCACTGATATCCAATCATGTTGAGAAGCATGATAAGGACATGTCATCTGAGGCCGAACGTAAAAAATCCTGGAATGATAATGACGTTCCTCTAAATGATTTTGAGTAGAAAGAATTGATTGGGGGGTAATCTTCCAAATCGATAATCAAGCTAAGGAGAGCTGATGTAAATCCTGCGGATACCAGAAGTTTATCTTCACAGGCGGTTAAAAAATTCAGGACGATCTTTTAGTCGAGTCAGGGTATTAATAGCGTATAGCTAACATACTATCAGGCAATCAATGAATTTATTGATTGTAAAAAGTAGCTTATACACTACTTATAATAAAAGGAGTCTATAATGAGTTTAAAGAAAAGCCTGGCGGCAGCTGTTGCCGCACTGACAGTTTCTGGCGCTGCAAGTGCTAAAACCGTTGATATCGCTATTATGTACACCGATCCAGCTGCACAGCACACTGGTGACATTTCTGCGAAAATCGACAACTACATCAGCTATGCCAACAATTCCTTCAAAAGGAATGGCATTGATATTCAGCTGAACCTGGTTGATAGCTGGAAAGCTTCCAGTTCTGATTTCCGCGTTAATGAGGAAACTCTAGACCTGATCACTTTCCACAGCTCTGTGAATAGCTGGCGCTCTTCCAAGAAAGCTGACATGGTGGTTTTCTTAACTAAAGCAGAAGAAGTTGTTCAAAACGGCAGCACCTACATTACTTGTGGTATTGCCTGGGTTGGCCAAGGTAGCAACGGCACCATGTATAACAGCGCTAAAGAGCGTGCTTACAGCGTGACCGGTGTTGACTGTGGTTATAACACCTTCGTGCATGAGCTGGGCCACAACATGGGTCTGACTCACTCCACCAAGCAGGGTGACACTTCCGGTGGCGTTTACTCCTATGGTATGGGTCACGGTGTAGACAACAAGTTCTCCACCATTATGGCTTACCCCTGGATGTACGGCTCCAATGTAACTCAGTACGATTGGTTCTCTGATCCCGATTGGAATGAGTGTGGCGGCATGGCTTGCGGTGAGCGTTCTGGCGGTAAAGATATCTCTAACGCCTATAAAGCTCTTGGCCCAATCGTTGATGATATTGCTGGTTACTATTAATAACCGGCTTTATCTTTACGAGAAAAGCAGTAGGCTGGCTATTTGTATATATTAGCCGCAGCTTGCACCTCTAGTCATCGACTAGAAGAAAGCCAGGGTTTTCCCTGGCTTTCATATTCCGCTGTTTAAAAAGTGCAAAGATAATTGGCAAAGCCTTGTAATTAAGGGCAGAGGATATCTTTGGGTTTATTTAAAAAAGCGAATGCTGAGTGGGTAACGCCAGAATATCCCATCGTTTGCTCGAATAGCACCAATAAGGATAAAGATTACATTGATTAAGGCTAGAGCTAATAACCCTAAGAGACCGACGCCTAAGATAATGAGAATAGTGCTTACGATGGAGTAGATAAATAAGCTGATCATCCAATTGAAAATCATCTTGCCATGGCGATCAACTTCAATAACCTGATCTTTAGTAGTTGCCCACATAATGACAGGTAATACAAATCCCGCTCCAGGGATAATTATCCAGGCCAGTTGGCTCAGGTGTAAAAGCATTAGAAAGGTATTTCTTTCTAGTCCCCATGGTTTGTAGTTATCCATTACTGCATACTCTTGTTAATTAATTGCTGAAATGACCCGCTTCACTGAGTGGATCATAGCTACTTGCTTGCCTTGACGGCAAGATGCCTCGCGCGTGTATTTCTTTATTGCTTATTTTCCCATTCCCCATTCCCCGTTCCTAGATCTCAGTGCTCTAACGCCAGGCGACCGGCCAGGCCAAGGAATAACATACCCAGTAAGCCGTCGAAGTGTCGGCTAAAAGCTGATTGATTGCTCAGTGTCTGCCTCAGCTTGCTAAAAGAGAAGGCAATTATTGTGTTTACGGTGAGTGCAATAGTGCTGAGAAGAAAACCTAGTAGCAGTATTTGCTGGGTGATGGGCTGGGCAGGACTGGTAAATTGCGGTAAAAATAAACTGAAAAATACTAAAGCCTTTGGGTTTATTAAGTTGTTGATCAGCCCTCTGCTGATGAGTTGTGAGGCGCAAAGAGGCTCAGTGACTGCTTGGCTTTGAGTGTTCCCTAAATTAGAGCGCCACTGGCGTATTAAGTGAATCCCCAGCCATGCCAGATACAGTGCTCCTAGTGTCTTTACCGCAAGGGCAACAACAGGAATAGTCTCCATGATGTGCCCGAGACCAAAGGCCACAAGGAGCGTTTGCGCTAGCCCTGCCAGAAACACACCCATACTGAGCAAAAAACCAGCGATAAAGCCCCGGGCTGTCGAGTAGGTGGATATTAAGAGTAGGTCTGGTCCAGGAGAGATTGCCAGCAGGACAGATGCGCCAAGGAATGTCATTAAAATTGGAATTTCGGGCATTAAATTGACTCCAGACAAATTTTCTGGGGCGCCATTATAACGGTAATGCCCGCAACCTCCCCCCTTAGATAGATGTCATACGATTGCACCAGAGTCACCTCCTGGAGTCCCTGACCCTTTTGCGCGTAAGTTCTCTAAGTTGGCTATTAGATGGACAATTTCAGCATCCGTGGTGTGACCTCACACAATATTAATAGGCATTAGTTTGTATCAGGTTACCAGGATGATGCTTAAAGAGGGCTCTTCTATGCTCTAGAGAAGTCTGCTGATCGGTAAGTGATAGATGAAGGTTCTGATTGTTGGAGCGGGGACAACGGGCCTCACCGCCGCTTGTGCATTATCGTTTCAAGGTATCGATTGCCAGATCATTGAGCGCCGCAGTCAGCCTTCTCAGCTCTCTCGTGCTGTTGGAATCTTCCCTTCCACTATTGAGCTACTGAGTAGTATTGGCGTTCCCGCGGATTTATTCTCTGAGGCGGTGCCGATGCGGGGGCTCCAATATCTGAGAAATGAGCGGCGCCTGTTGTTTCTCGACTTTTCCTCTAAGGAATTTCAGGGGAAGGCCGGACTTTTTCTTCCCCAGAATAGAACAGAATCGATTTTGGCTGGTGTGCTAAGGAAGCGGGGGGTTGATGTTCAGTACGGTTTGCAATTAACCAATATTGTTAGTCAAAACGCCGCGGCAATAGTGGAATATTCTAATCATGATAAGGAGACTTTCGACTGGGTGATTGGTGCTGATGGCGTTCACTCTCTGGTCCGCCAGAAAATGAAAATAAGGTATCCTGGACAGGATTTACCAGAAAAGTGGTCGATTGCCGATGTAGAGGTCAACGGGCACATGCCTCCCAGCCTGGTCACGGTTAACTTGCAAGAACCGGGCAACAATCTGAGTATTGTTTTACCACTAGGCCAGGGACATGTCAGGGTGGTTTCTTCCAAAGAAAATGCGCTTTCTGCCCTTCCTCAACCTCTCGATATCAAAAAAATATATAGCCAGGGCAGCTTCCAGATATCCGTCAGGCAGGCGGAAACCTATTGTAAAAATAGAGTCCTACTCGCCGGAGATGCGGCCCATTGTCATTCACCAGTGGGTGGCAAGGGAATGAACTTGGGAATTGCCGATGCTGTAGCCGCAGCCAGTGCAATTATTCGAGGGGAAGTTGAGCAATATGCCTGTGAGCGTCACAAAATAGCTAAACAGGTAATAAGGAAAACTGAATTTGCCCGAAAGGTAGTGACTTCTAACAACTTACTGATGAAGTGTGGGCTGTGGATTTTGGCTAAAGCTATCGGTGTTGTGCCCGCAGTGCGCCGCGCTTATGTCCGTCATTTAACAGAAATTTAATCACAAAGACTTCAGAGATACTGGATTACTATTGATGGGGCAGAGTCAGTCATCCAGGATTTTGTTTAGTCCATAAGTGTCCTTTCCATATACTTGAAAAGTACTTATTGTGGGTAATGTGTACTCTATTGGTCCTTCAAGGCTTGGGTAGCTATCTTTGCCATGTGGAGCGACTTTTACATGGTTAGCGGTACAGCGCCCTACAAAAGAGAAACGTTCATCGTGGCTGGAAGTGTTGGGGTAGGAGGCATGCATATTTAGAGATGAAAAAATCAGGCAC
Organism: Microbulbifer sp. ABH2_005; assembly: GCF_056160005.1. Taxonomy (NCBI): domain Bacteria; kingdom Pseudomonadati; phylum Pseudomonadota; class Gammaproteobacteria; order Cellvibrionales; family Microbulbiferaceae; genus Microbulbifer; species Microbulbifer sp. ABH2_005. Next base: position 1,528,976 of record NZ_JBSWWI010000001.1, read on the forward strand.
TCACCGGCTTTCATTTCCAGGTCTTGGACTTCAAATTGGTCAAAAAAGTTATCCCCCAAAAGTTTTTCTGCGCTGAATAAAATAACGGCGCTTTTATAGAAAAGTCTTCCATACAGAGCAATTTTTCCTATTTTATAGAGGTAGGAGGGGGAGAACGGTAGAAGCGAAAAGAAGAAAAGTTCATTTTCCGGGATAAATTCATAGAGGTAATTGATTCTGGCATCTTTGAAAGATCCGGGCAAAATGCGAAGGCAGCCATTCTCTTTAGTGGTATCGCTCAAGGCTACCCAAGCATTCAGCTGAATCAATGCGGGAGATGTTTCTTGCGTGGGTTGTAATTTCGCATATTTGCCTGCTTCGCGAAATGTTGCATTTTGGTGCCAGGCAGTGCCTTCTGCCCCTGGCATTTTATCGAAAAATTGTGTGCGCCAGCAGAGAATTTCATCACCGAGCAGGCTCGCTAAGCGTTCCGCAATTTGAGGTTTTCGCAAAAGCTCTCTAAACGGTTTGAGCCGCAGGGCTTGATATAGGCCCGCATACTCGATAGTCCAACGGTTGTATTTTTTCTCTATTTCTCGAATTCTGTTGCCTAAATAGGATACACCGCCGAAGCCATTTTGGTACTCCCGAATAGCAAGCTCTTTTAGCGCGCCTGCCTCTTCACTGGAAATTACCCTAAAGGGGGGTAGGTAACCCTTTTTTGAGAAGAACTTGCGGTCTTGCGCACTCAGGAAATACTTGCTGTCTTGTTGGGTGGCCGATGGGGTAGGGAGGTCGATCGTTAAGTTTTTTAGTTGATCGAGCTTGGCAAAAAGCTGCTGTCGCTCTCTTTTCTTCCATGGAAGAATACATAGTTTGTATAAACCTATAGCTGCTATCAGCCCAATGACTTTTATCCGCTGCGTCCAGCGAATGGGAAACTGAGCCAGCTCATGGAGGGTGCCAGCCTCCTTGTGCATCTCCGCCAGGGTGTGGTTTTTTGGCATTCTAGCCTACCGCTCATGAATGACTTCCACTGGTCCGTGATCGTCACAGTGATCACCATGGACATGGTGCAGGCGTCCATCCACCAGGTAATCGAAATGGTCGCCGTGGGGGATACGTTCGTGTCCGCAGTGTTCTCCGTGAACATGGGTAGCGTGAGTGCTGGCGGTGATGGGGTTGCAATCATCGGGGTTCTTGTTGCTCACTTCCAGTACATGTTCATCGTAGTGACCCCTATGGGGATGATGTAGGTGGCCATTATGCACGTAACACACATGGTCTCTGTGTCGGATGGCGGCATGTCCACAATGGGGGCCGTGTTTATGGGAGTGGTTGTCAGCGTGTTGACAGGAAGAGCTGGTCATATTGGTTCCTCAATTGATGGCAATAGCCCCTACCAAGCATCCCTGGTTTGGGGTCAGGAGCATCCCACCCAACCTTTGTAGCCTATTCAAACTGTAGAAACGCCCTTGCCCCTTTCAAAGCAATTAATAACTTTCCCCGCCTAAGTTACGGCGTGTAGACCCTGGGGGAGGATATCTGGCAGAAGCCTACTTATTTAGCCAATGTGACTAAAACTCAAAAATAGCCACAAAATGGCACTGAAAGTGTATTGCAATCGATTGCAATGCTAATTTATAGTGAACGAAATGTGTCGTCTCACAGGACAGGTGCCCACGCAAAATGCAAACGATTGCATTTTGCGTGGGCACCAGGCACTCCATAAATCCAATAAGAATGACGATGAGAGGGGAGTTTAATGAAGAAGAAACCTCTAGTGCTGGCCATTTCCTTTGGTGCTATGCAGCTGGGCTTCTTGAGTCATGCCGTTGCCCAGGGTTCTATTTCACCGGGGGCCTCTGAAGACAGAGTGATGGAAGAGGTGATTACCACGGGAACCCCAGGCGGCGCAGGCATAAGAAAATTAGATGCGAGCTTTTCAATCACAACCCTGAGTGACGATGAAATCGGTAAAGCTTCCCCATCTAGCACTGCAGATTTGCTGAAGTCTATCCCAGGTCTTTGGGTTGAAAGCTCTGGCGGCGTATCTGGTGCAAACATTGATGTACGGGGATTTCCGGGCGGCAGCGACGCTCCGTTTGTGACGGTCTCTATGAATGGCTTGCCACTTTACCCGGCACCGACTCTTTCTTTCATGGAAAACTCCTCTCTATTCCGTGTAGATGAAACGATCCAGCGCGTAGAAGGCCTGCGCGGTGGCCCTAATCCGGTCTACTCTAACGGCCAGCCGGGCCTCACGACCAATTTCATTTTGAAAGAGGGGACCGAAGAGACCGAGGGTCGCTTTAAATACACCACTTCGGACTATGATCTTCAAAGGGCTGATGCCCTTCTGACCGGGAAGCTCAGCGAAGATGTGTACTACATGATGGGTGGGTATGTGAGTTCCTCACCCGGTATTCGCGATGCCGGTTTTGATGCGGAAGAAGGTCACCAGTTCACCTTGCACTTGACTAAAGAGATGGATAACGGCAAAGCCGGTTTCTACGTACGAGATACTAAAGATACTGGCACTTGGTATCTGCCAAATGCTTCCTTCCTGGCAACGGACTACACCCAAGTGGGTCCCAGCAATCGCAAGGTTTTAGTACCCATTTCCCAGGCTGACGGAAATGGTGGCTCTGAAACCCGCTGGGAAACTTTTGATATGGGAGAAGGCCGAGGTTGGGACGGTAGCGTAGCTGGCGCTTATCTGGAATTGGATCTCGGCAATGGCTGGAGCATTACTGAGCGTTTTGGTTTGACCAGCGGTAATGCCGATACTTTGGGCTTTGTACCCAATGGTCGTCCAGTATTACCCAGCGAGTTGCGATACGACGATGCTACAGGCGTGACTTCAGCTACTACCGTGTCTGGGGCTGAGGTCAGTAATGATACTCTGTTGCAGCAATTTGGTGCTTGGGTAGTACGAAAAGATATTGAGGCAACGACCAACGATATCAGCCTAGCCAAAGAGTGGGATGACTTTAAGGTGACTGCAGGCTATTACACTTCTAGTTGGAAAGTTGATGAGTGGTGGAGCCTTGGAAACCAATCGTACTATGTGCTTGGTCATGATGGTGAGCAGGTTGCTGGCGATTTATCTTGTGATGATGAAGAACTCGACCCAGTTCTCTGCTGGAGCTACGACCTTGAAGCGGTAGGTGATGCCCGCGAAAACGCATTCTACATTGCTGGTGAATTCTACTTAGGCGATTTCACGTTTGATTTGGGCGTACGCTCTGCAAATCGTGAAACTAACTACTCAGTAGATGATGGTTCGCGTGATGGTATTTTTACTACCTATAAGGCCGATGAAGAGGGTATTGCCTATACAGCTGCAGTAGATTGGGCCTTTGCTGAGAATATGGGGACTTTCTTCCGTATAAACTCAGGCTTCAAATTTGCGGACTTTGATAATTATCGCGATTTTGGCGAGAGCTTCCGCGCAGGTTCCGATCTGATTATCGATATCGACCAATATGAGCTGGGCTACAAGCTGCAGGATCAAGACTACTCGCTGTTTGCCACCCTTTTCTACAATGAAACCCAGGGAATGCCTGATTGCATTATTGGTAGCACTACTTGTGCCCGTCTGGAAACAGAGGCTCTGGGTCTTGAGTTGGATGGTAAGGCCCACTGGGGTGACTTCACTTTGGGCCTGAATGCAACTTTGCAGAAGCCAGAAATCACCAGTGGTGACTTTAAAGGCAATCAAGTGATGCGCCAGCCCGAGTACCAAGTACGCCTAAGCCAGAACTACGATTTCACGATCAACAATATTGATATGGCAGTGTTTGGTGGGGTAAGCCGAGTGGGTGATCGTTTCAATGACAGTAAAAACTCGGTGACATTGCCGGGTTATACCAAAGTAGATTTTGGTGCAGTGGCTTACTTGAACGATGTTACCGTTCAGCTTGCACTGGATAACCTCACCGATGAGGAGGGCATTACTGAGGGAGACCCACGGGATCCTCAGGCAACCAATGTTCGTTATATCCTGCCGCGAAACATCAAGTTAAGTATCGCCTACGATTTCTAGTTCGACTCAAGCCTCTCCCATAGGCTTTCTGAGCTTTGCCGCACACTATTTTTGTGCGGCTTTTTTATGCCTGCCTTCTTACCACTTGTCTCTAAAGTGCCCGACTTGGTCAAATTTGCAGCATTATTAAGATTGATTATTGTCCCTAGCAATTAACGAGACTTTTATAAAGTCAACATTATAGTGATTTCCCCACGAAAGCTTTTCTGGGATAGTGCCTATAGATGTTGCAAGCTAAATTGGTAAGTTGTAAGAATTATTCTTTCGAGAGGTATATTGTTCAGTTAAATGTACAGTATTGAGAGCTGCTTCTGCGTCGGGTAAATAGTGCAATTTGATTCGGGTGAATGAGGGGCAGGGATTACTGGTTTAACAATGATTAGGGTGTCGATAATTACGGTAGATCTAATATTAACTATAGGTTCCAAGGATGATTATGAAAATTTACAGCGCATTTTTGCTCAGTATCCTTTGTTGCTCAGTTTGGGCGCAAGATGAGCATAAATATGAGTTTGTTACCATTGGTGGGAATACCATATCCTATCTTTGTAAAGAGGAAGGTGAGGGTAAAAAAGTCGCATTGATGGTTTCAGGTATGGGTTTAGATGCGCATAGTACCTATAAAAATACCTTCCATAAATTCTCTTCTGATGATTTTATGCTCTGTATCTACGACCGGCCTGGAGCTGGAAAAAGTGCACATGCCGTTCCAAAAGTTAGATCGATGGATGCGCTTTCTGCTGAGCTTGAGGCGTTCGTGGAGTTTAAAAAATGGGACTCCGTAGTTCTTGTGGCCCATTCATTTGGTGGTTTAGTGGCAAGAGCATTTGCAAGTGAAAACCCCAGTAGGGTTTCTGCCCTTCTACTTGTGGATGCAGCCCATGAATCCTGGTATGGAAACCTGAAGTCTTCTTTATCCAAGGAGGGGTGGGCAACAATGCAGTGGATAATGGAATGGGAAAAGGAAAAGCATTCCTTCGAAGATTTCGAAGAATCTGCATCAAAGCCAGAGCGTTATGAGTTAAAGAGAGATATTCCAATCACGGTAATGAGCAGAGGGTTGCCACATAATGCAATCCGCCAGACTAAAATGAGTTACGCAGATGTAGATGCTTACAACAGGACGTGGGATCAATCGCAAGTTGAACTCACCAAGATTAGTGACAACGCCAAGCATGTAATTATGAAATACTCCTCACATCTGTACGATGAAACCGATCCGTGGATTGTACTTGAAGAGCTGGATCAACTTTTATCTAAAGTTGAATAGGTTTTTGGTAAGCTATTCAAGATAATTAACTCCTAGATGTATACTGATTTTGACTTGACCTGGCAGAGTAAGGCTTGTAAGCGGACTTTGTCAGATCAAGTCAGAACTATCAAATTCGTGTATCTCGGCTATCTTGATACAATTGGATAGACGTAAAAATTACTTTTGCAGGCAGATTGTAAGAACATTCTAGATATTTTCCATAAATTTCTGTGCCTTATAATGATCCCTGACTAGTGTATTTTCTTCCGCCTTTCTTCCAAGCACCACTTGGTTTATTAGAGTTAAAAGACGTAATTTAAGTCAATTCAATGCTCTTTACGTCTTGAGTTCGAGTAGAGGTATTTTGGTGCTCTATTCGGCCCCTGGCCCCTCTGAATTGATCAATTGCACGTCAATTATTTTTGAGTATGGAGCTAGGCTTCTTCGTGTAAAATAAAAAAATAAGTGTAATCATAATGTTAGATTACACTTCTATAGCTACTGCACAGTATTTGCTGTGTAGATTAAAGTTCCAGTTTAATAAGAGGATTGCATGTCTACAGATCTTATCGATGCAAGCGTCTCACCAACAGGGCAGTTCGATATTTTATCCAAGTATGAAATTAATCGACTTAGTAATGAAAGCCGTGGTTCTCAATATCAGACCTTCCGGAACTGCTCTCTAGCGGTTCTTAATAGCGGCGCTAACATGGATGATGGTAAGGAGCTTTTAGAAACCTATTCCAATTTTGATATCTCTGTTGTCCCAACAGAGCGCAGTATAAAACTTCAGCTGAAAAGTGCTCCTGCCAGTGCTTTTGTGGATGGAAAAATTATTAACGGCATAGCTGAGCATTTGTTCGCGGTGCTCAGGGATATAATTTATGTGAATAGTGAAATCACTGGTAGCCCACTGCATGATTTAACCTCTTCCCAGGGCATCACCGATGCAGTGTTTCATATTATGCGTAATGCCGGCACCTTTGACCGGGTGCGTGGCCCCAGATTAGTGGTGTGTTGGGGAGGGCACTCTATCTTATCTGAGGAGTACGATTATACCAAGCAAGTTGGTTATGAATTGGCCTTGCGACATCTGGATATTTGTACTGGCTGTGGTCCAGGTGCCATGAAGGGGCCAATGAAAGGTGCCACTATCGGCCATGCCAAGCAGCGCGATCGACATGGTCAGTATCTTGGCGTTACTGAGCCCGGCATCATCGCTGCAGAAGCGCCAAATGCAATTGTGAACCAGTTAGTTATTTTACCTGATATTGAAAAGCGATTAGAGGCCTTTGTGCGCGCAGGCCATGGTATTGTGGTTTTTCCTGGAGGCGCAGGCACTGCGGAAGAAATCATCTATCTTTTGGGGATACTCCTTCACGAAGAGAATAAGGATCAACCTTTTCCTGTGATTTTTACAGGACCACCTAGTGCTACAGAGTATTTTGTACGTATTGATGAGTTTATTGCTTCCACTTTGGGTAAAGAAGCGCGGTCACGGTATCAAATTATCATTGATAATCCTCAGGAAGTGGCTAAACAAATGGCTGTGGGCATACAGGAGGTCAAGTCCTATCGTAAGGAGATAGGCGATGCCTATTATTTCAACTGGAAGCTGAAGGTAGCCAATGAATTTCAGCAACCGTTTTCACCAACCCATGAGAGCATGCTGAATCTTGCCCTGCATAAAAACCAGAAGCCCTACCTATTAGCCGCTAACCTAAGGCGCGCATTCTCCGGAGTTGTCTCGGGCAATGTAAAAGATGAAGGTATCCGTATGGTGGAAAAACATGGCCCGTATGAATTGCGTGGCGACCCAGGCATAATGCACAGTATTGACGTTATGCTGGAGTCCTTTGTTAAGCAGCAAAGAATGAAATTACCCGGCAAGGAATATATTCCTTGTTATAAGGTGCTCTCTAAATAGAAAAAAGAAATTTAAGAATAATTTATTTTGCGTGAAGGGGGGCTTAGAGTTCCCTGAAGTGGCCGCTTTCGTTAGAAAAAGACTGGGAATGTACTTTAAGAGTATCGGCTCATCTGCAGTTAATAAAGCGGTCTATGAGCTGACTACCAAGGCTATAGATCAATATTTGATGGCGCATAGAATTGAAGTTAATGTTAAAGCTAGAAAAAAACACTATTTGAGTTAGCTCATCTTTCCCCTGGGTTGATTATTGAGTTTCAGAAGGAGTGACTCCTCACGGGGGCGCACTGTACAATACTTTTATTTCAAAGGTAGTTAAGATCTCGTTAAAGAGTCTTTTTTCTGAGATTGCGAAAAACCAAAGAAACTGATATTGGTAATATAGCAAGCTATTGATAGTGTGTTAACGATTTAATTTATTTTTTAAAGTTTGGCAAGGAATAATGATGAAGGACCATAGCTATTACAATAATATCTGCAAAAACAAGTTTCCCGGGCTTCTCGGTATTGAGCTTGTTAAGGTTGCAGAGGGGGAGGTGAAGGCAGAAATGGGGGTTGCCGAGTCTCACCTGGCACCAAATGGCTATTTGCATGCTGGTAGTGTCGTTTCTTTAGCCGATACGGCTTGTGGTATTGGCTGCTTGGCAAACCTGCCAGAGAAGGCCTCTGGTTTTACCACAATTGAACTCAAATCCAATCATCTGGGGACGGTACGTGATGGCGTTGTTTCATGTACTGCAACACCTGTTCATAAGGGGCGAACCACTCAGGTTTGGGATGCTACCGTGGTTTGTAAGGATGCGGGGAAAAAACTAGCCATATTTCGTTGCACCCAATTGATCTTATATCCGTGAATGCTAATGGTACTTTTCTCCTAATTTGAGCAATTGTACCGATTTGCAAAGAACACTGTCTGGAAGTTATATTCATCGCTTACCAAAATAGGGTGGTTTATCAAAATCACCCACCCCTTTTTCCTATAAAATATAACTAGCTGGTGCTTTCTGATGGTGCGTCATTTATTACTTGCCCTGTTTTTAATTCTTTCAGCTTCCCCAGCTCTTGCACAGGACCAGCCAGGTAACCAGATGGGTAGTTGGCGATCAGTGAGCTTTAAAAGTGAACCTTTGTTGAATTTACATCTCTTTATCTATGAGCTGGCAAGAGATGAGCATTTTTATACTGCTTTCAAAAAGGAGAGTGGCATCTCCGATAGTGAACTATATCTTTTTGATGCTGCTGTTAGGGATTATATAAAACAGGGGGCTGCTCGAAATGTTCATATCATTAGGTCCAATGAAGAAATAGCAGATTTAACAGCGATGATTTTAAGTGGTGATGCTGTCGGTGCTAAACCAGATAGTAATACCTTGTATGATCATGTGCATGCGCTTTCAACGCTCTATGATAAAAATTTTTGGGAGCAGCATAGAAAGAGTAATCTTGAATGGTATCAAAACTTAAGGGAAAAGCTGGATATCTATGGGGATAGCATTTCTGACAGGCTCGAAGGTTTATTTGGTGAAAAATTGGTCGTTAAAAGACATACAGTAAATGTTGTCTATAAGCCTGGGATGCGACAGGGTGCCACCACATCAGGGAGAAGCTTTCAGTCTATTATCAATAGTACTTATCCCGATTATGCGGGTTGGTTTGCATTGGAAATGTTTTTCCATGAAATCTCTCATGCTAATGCAGTAAGGAGGGAGAGTAAGCTACAAAAGATCATCGCTAAAGAGTTTAATTCATTGGGGCTCGGTGACAAGAAAGGTATATGGCATCCGATTCAGTTTTATACCGTTGGACAGGTCATCAAGAGTGAGATATCTGGAGATGTTAAAAATTACATCCCCTATGCGGAAATGAATGGGCTTTATCTCGGCTTCTGGGATTATAAATCTATCCTTGATCAATATTGGATGCCGTATATAGATGGAGAGGTATCCATGGAGCTAGCGATAAGAAACATTGCTTTAGCGCTATCCGAATAAGGCGACTGATTCAATAGATATGTTGGGTATATTAATTGATATTGCATTAACTTTTATTATTGCTTGGGCCCTAATTTAGGCTTTTTTTGCCTGGGGATTGGGCGTTAATAACTTTGCCAAGCTACACGGTAAATTCTTAGGCTGGCTAGGCCACTGTAGTTGGGTCCTTCTGATGGCGGCTCATGTTTACGCGATCTTTGCTCTATGGAAGAATTTGTTTTCGGCCTCTATATTGCTCATCGCCTTGTTCGTCGGGCACTTATTGGTCGGGCTTATTTTTGCGCGAAATGTAAGCGCTCGTTAACTATAAAGAAAAACCATATGTAAAGAGGATGTCTCGTAGTTTAACTGTTATGGGACGAGCTTTACCCGTTTTTATGAGAAGCTAAAAACGGATAAAGCTGAATAGAAAATTGATTAAAAAGCTGAATAGAAAACTGAATCAGAAAAATGAATAGAAAGCTTAATAGATTGTGCCGGGTTGTCAGGCAGTAAGCACACTAAAAGACCATTAACTACCACAGCATGTGGCTTGCCTAAGTAATCCTAACTTACGGCCGCTGCTCTAATCGCTGAGAGAAAGAAGTCCCTGGGGTCGAATTCTCCCAGGCTATTCACAATATAGTCGGCGTTTCTTAGAGAATTCTCATGGCCTACGCCGATAGCAGTCATGCCCTGTGCTGCTTTAATGGCAGCGACTCCGGCAGCAGCATCCTCAAAGGCAACACAGAATTCAGGTTCAACTTGTAGGCCTTGCGCAGCTGCGAGGAAAATATCCGGGCAGGGTTTAGGTGCGGACTGCTCTGGGTCGGCAATTGTTGAGAAGTAATGTGATATCTCCAATGCTTGTAAAACGGCCTGCGCATTCTTACTGGCTGAGGCCAGGGCAATGGGAATTTGTTTCTCGTTTAACCAGGCGAGAAGCTCCCCGGCACCGGGCAGTAGATCTTTTGGGGATAAGCTGCGAATCAGTTTCTGATAATAACTATTTTTTCTGCTAGCTAGATCGATCTTTTCCTTTTCACTAAACCGATCGCTCTCTTCCCCAAGAATCACTTCCAATGAGGCCATACGCTCCAGTCCCTTAAGCCTTTCACCGGTATCTTCAGCCCATGGGCGCTTGAGTTCTTGGGCCAGTTGGTGCCAGGCTTTCAGGTGCAGTCGTGCGGTATCTGCGAGTACACCATCCAGATCAAAAATTGCAGCTCGATAGATCACGGTGTTACCTCCACTGGCGGTGCTATCGCAAATGTTTGGGTTTCGCCTGCTGCGAGAAATACGGGTTCATGAACGTGATGAAGGTTGATGGGCTCACCAGTTATCAGGGTATAGCTGGCATTACTGCAATTGATGTCCACTTCCAGGGTGCGACCACGGAATTGCAGACGGAAGCGATAACCTTCCATACCCTCGGGTACAAACGGGGCGAAACGCAATTCTGTACCATGCAGGCGCATACCGGCAAAGCCCTGCACCATGCACATCCAGGTACCGCCCATACAGGCGGTATGGATACCGTGTTGGGTATTATTGTGGTGATTGTCCAGGTCCATTCGTGCTACTTGTTGGAAGTAGTCGAGCGCTTTTTCCGGGTATCCCACCTCGCTGGCAATAATGCTGTGGATGCAGGCGGATAGGGTGGAATCGTGTGTAGTGAGCGGTTCGTAAAAGTCGAAGTCGCGGCGTTTTTGTTCAATGGAAAACTCGGAACTTTCGAGCAATAGTCCCAAGACTACATCTGCCTGCTTGCAAACCTGGTGTCGATAAATTACCAGTGGATGGTAGTGCAGTAGTAGGGGGTAATGATTTGCCGGTGTCTGCTCAAAGTCCCACACTGGCTTGTCGAGGAAGCCATCATCCTGCGGGTGAATACCTTGGGATTGGTCGTAGGGAAGGTACATGGCCTTTGCGGCTTTTGCCCAAAGCATGGGCTCCTGTGGGCCCAGTTGTATACGTTGGGCCAAGGCCAGGCATGCTTCTGGATCAAAGGATTGCAACCACTGGTATACCTCTGCAGCATACTCCAAATGCGCACGAGCCATCAGGTTGGTATAGAAGTTGTTATCTACCAACGCGGTATATTCATCCGGGCCAGTGACTTCATTGATACAAAATTGGTTGTTGCGGCGAGGATTGAAGTGGCCGATTTCCATCCATAGGCGGGCCCCCTCAATAACCAGCTCCGCCCCTTTTTCCCGCAGAAACTCCGTATCACCAGTGACTCGGCTGTAGTGGCGCACTGCATAGGCGATATCCGCATTGATATGAAACTGGGCGGTGCCGGCAGGGTAGTATGCAGAGCACTCCTCCCCGCCAATGGTGCGCCAGGGAAAGAGGGCGCCCTTGCTGATCGCCAGCTCTCGGGCACGGGCACGGGCGGCATCCAGAATCGAGTGACGATATTCCAGCAGGGGGCGGGCCATATTGGGCTGGGTGTAGAGAAAAAACGGCAATACATAGATTTCTGTATCCCAGAAGTAATGACCGTCGTAACCATCTCCCGAGAGCCCTTTAGCAGCGATATTCGTACGTCCATCCCTGCCCAGGGATTGGAATAGGTGGAAAAGATTAAATCGAATGCCTTGCTGTAGACTGTCGTTGCCAAATACCTGGATATCGGATTCTTGCCAGAATTTATCCATCTCTATGCGTTGGGCCCTGGCATATTCGGCAAAACTTTTATTGGCGCTGAGTTCAAGGTATTGGCGCAGTGATCCAGCTTCAATCGGCTCAGCCCTTTGCTCTGCGAAGTAAGCTAGGTATTTGGTCAAGCACAGGGGCTTGCCCCGCTGGGCATTGCAGCGATATTCGGTGAATACCCGGTTTTCATGGCGTAGATTGGTCACGGTGTGGCCCGCACTAGTCTGCAAGCGGTGTATGGCTCCGCAGCGAACCTCATAGCCGCTACTTCTGACTGAGAGTGGCAATGCCAAGTAGTCACCATCAGCGACCTTATCCAGCCATTGGATATCTTCCTGATTGATGGGGGAGGCCAAGCGTGGATCGTCACTGTGTTCGGCTTCACCGAGATTGCCATCCAGCCCCGTCAGCAGGCGTATTTCCCCATCAAAATCCAGTGGAGTGACTTCAACATGGATGAGCACTAGGTGTTTTTCAGTTAGGCAGACTTGGCGCTGGGTTTTGAGCCTGAGGGTTTTTCCAAGAGGTGAACGCCAGGTGAGGCTGCGCGTAAGGGTTGCACTGGCCATATCCAAGTGACGCTCATATTGGAGTAGTTCGCCCTCCGCGAGGCTGAAACGCTCCCCATCAATCCAGATTTGAATACCCTTGCCGTCCGGTACCGTTAGCATGCGCTGATTGTTGCGGGCGTAGCCGTAAGCGGCCTCGCCGTAGCGAATAGGTTCACTGGCATAGACCCCATTGAGGTAACAGCCATCAGAAAAGGGCTCGGGCTCAAAGCCTTCCTCAAAGGTGCCTCTCAGGCCAATAAAACCATTGCCCAGGGAGAATAGGGTGGCGTTAAGAGGGTAGCCATCCGCTTGAAACTCTCTTTCCAGCAGGCCCCAGGGGTGAATTTCAAGCTTATGTTGTTGTTCTTTCTTCATACCACTTACACAGAAACTGATGGTTAGGCGCTTTGCCGAAGTGATTAGCGCTTCGGGCAACTGCCTGCAGTCTATCGCTTGTACATACTGAAATGCAATCGATTGCAATGCGAGGGTAAAAAAATCTCCTTGTACGGTAACTATGTGCTATTTGTGAGTGGAAATATTATTTAACTTATTGATAATAAAGAATTTACTAGCATTTTTGTTATCTAGTAACCCGCTAGTCTGACCGGCGATCGCTGAATGGTCTCTGTTTGGTAGTTTGAAATATTGCAAACGATTGCAATTCTTTTGTGGTAAGTCATACTGCTGAGTTCTGGGGGCGTGAAAATTTGCAGTCATCAACCCACACTGAAAGATCAAAAAATGTACAATAACAGGCTGGTACGGCTGTACGCCTGAGCCATAGACCGATAAAGATTTCCTTATGAACAATCAGCGCATACTGCTTTCCCTATTTGCCATTTACTTTGTGTTCGCCATTCTCTTGAACAGTGTCGGCACTGTGATACTGCAGGTGATTAATACTTACGGCGTGAGTAAATCTGCAGCCAGTGTATTGGAGGGTTTTAAGGATATCCCCATCGGCATCGTATCTTTTCTGGTGGCTTCGCAACTGCCGCGTTTCGGATTTAAGCGGGCCATGCTGATGGGGCTCGCTATTGTTACCGGGGCTTGTATTGCCATGCCCCTATTGCCAGGTTTCTGGACAGCAAAACTACTGTTCCTCTCCGTGGGAGTCGCATTTGCCTTGGTGAAGGTCGCGGTTTATTCAACTGTGGGCCTGTTAACCCGTGGTCCAAATGAACATGCGAGTATGGTGAATACCCTGGAGGGGGTATTTATGGTGGGGGTTCTTAGTGGGTATTGGCTGTTTAGTGCCTTTATTGACTCAGCCAATCCAGGTTCCACAGCTTGGCTGAGTGTGTATTGGGTGCTGGCTGCGATTTGTCTGTTTGCCTTTATTTTATTGTCGCTGACAAAAATGGATGAGTCGGGTACCCGGGTTGAGGGCACCAGTCCACGGCAGGACTTCTGGGCAATGATAAAACTGATGGCCAAGCCCCTGGTTTACATTTATGTCATTTCCGTTTTTATCTATGTGTTGATCGAACAGGGTATCGGCAGCTGGCTGCCCACGTTTAACAATGAAATTCTGAAGCTACCAGCGGCGATGAGCGTCCAGGCTGCCAGTATTTTTGCTGCAGGGCTCGCCTTGGGCCGTTTGGGGGCAGGGGCTATTATGCGGCGTTTACACTGGTATCCGGTGTTGAATGTCTGTCTGCTGGCAATGGCGCTATTGGTGGTGCTGACTCTGCCGCTATCGAGTGATGTGCAGGCCAACCCGGATATCAACTGGTTCAATGCGCCGATTGCGGCCTTTATTCTGCCACTGATTGGCTTGTTTATGGCACCCATTTATCCGGCAATCAACTCGGTGATGCTGAGTTCACTACCGACCCATCAGCACTCGGCAATGACCGGCTTGCTGGTGATTTTTTCTGCGCTGGGGGGCACCACGGGTTCCCTGATTACCGGTTCGGTTTTTGAAGCCTTTGATGGCCAGGTGGCCTTTTACTTATCACTGGTGCCGATCTCGGTAATTCTGATCAGCCTGTACTTTTTCCGCCATGCGGTGGAGGGTGGGATAGTTGAAAATTCTGCCAGGCTTGCGGTATGAGTTGGCAGCGGCAGTTTTACAAACTCTTGTAGCACGCCTAAGATGGCGTATTTCCCGCGAATAAGGTGAAGTACGCATGCCTAAGGATTCCTCCTCTCCCGTCTCCATGTCCGATATTGCACGGCTGGCGGGAGTTTCTGAATCCACTGTTTCTCGCGCGCTGAATAACAACCCGCTGATCAATGAAAAGACTCGGGAGCGTATTCAGCAGATTGCGCGCAGTATGAATTACAAAATCAACGAGAGTGCACGCAATCTGCGTTTAAAGCGCAGCCATACCATTTCTGTGGTGATCAATACCGGCAGCGCCGGGGGCCAAACCTTTTCCGACCCCTTTATGTTGGACATGATTGGTGCGATTGCCGATCGCCTGGCCGAGCACCGTTACGATCTACTGTTCTCCAACCGCATCGCTACAAGTGACGATTGGCATGCCTACTTAATGGGGTCTCGCCGCGCCGATGGGGTAATCGTGATTGGCCAGGGTATCGATGACAGCCCACTGCGTGAACTACAACGCCAGGGCGATCCATTAGTGGTATGGGGAGGGACTGCCAAGCCAGGTCTCGATTACTGTATCGTAAGTAGTGACAATCAGATGGGAGGGCGTCAGGCTAGCGAACATCTGCTCAAGCAGGGTCGCCGTAAAATCCTCTTTTTGGGTGATACTGCACACCCTGAGATTAACGGGCGCTACGAGGGCTACAATGCCGCCCTTGCTGAAGTAGGGCTTGATAATAGTGCGCGCCAAATCAAAGTTTCTTTCTCCAGTGAAAGCGGCTACCAGTTCATTGCAGACTTACTTAAAGCAGAAGGTTTGACCTTCGATGCGATCTTCGCAGCAAGTGATAGCATCGCTATGGGCGCCATTAAGGCCTTGCAGAGCCAGGGTTACAAAGTACCCGATGATGTGGCGGTGGTTGGATTTGATGATATCCCTATAGCCCCGTTCTTTACGCCTCCACTAACGACTGTGCGTCAGAATATCCAGCGCGGCGGTGAGCTGCTGGTGGATAAGATGATGCAGTTAATCGGTGATAAAACAGCAGAGCCTGAAGTGCTACCGACTGAACTGGTAGTACGTTCGTCCTGTGGCGCCAACCCTGGCTATCAACCGATCCAGGAATATAATCAGCAATAGCTCTTTTGCAGCTCCCTGGCGGAGCTGCTTTCTCTTCTCTGGGGTTTCACCCAGCTTCTCCAGGCATGCAAATCTTCCATCAAGCTCGCTGCTCTACCACCTAATAGGCCAAACTGTCTGGGTTATTTCCTATAGGCCCGATGACAGAGAGCCTTCGGTAGAACTTGATGGCAGATACCAACTACCCCTTGGCCAGAGAGCGGCTTTTGGCGCTGATTGCCCTGAGTTTCGCTGTCTTTTTGGTGGCGAACGATTTAACCATTTTTCCTGCTGCCATTACCACTATTGAACAAGAATTCGATACCGATATTACAACTGCCCAGTGGGTGATTAACGGATACATTCTGGTCTTTGGCGTTTTGGTTATCTCTGGTGGGCGACTGGCAGATATTTATGGGCGTCGTCGTATTTTTTTGACTGGCGCCGGAATTTTTGTTTTTTTCTCAATACTCGCCGCCCTATCCATTGACATACAAATGCTGTTGGTGGCACGGGCTCTAATGGGGGTCGGTGGAGCTCTAATATGGCCGGCGATACTGGGAATGATCTATGAGTTAGTTCCAAAAGAGAACCCAGGAATTGCCGGTGGCTTGATTATGGGGGTCTGTGGAATCTCGGATTCTATAGCGCCGATGTTTGGGGGCCTCTTGGCCGAATTTGCAAGTTGGCGATGGATATTTCTAATGGATGCTGCAGTTGCAACTTTTGTTGGGTTTCTCTGCTGGAAATGGGTTGTTAATGATAAGCCAGACAAGATTGAAGAGCATATTGACTATTTGGGGGTGATAACACTTTCCCTGTCTCTATTTAGCTTGTTACTAGCTCTGGATCTTGCTGTAGACCA
Source organism: Microbulbifer sp. ABH2_005 (assembly GCF_056160005.1). Classification (NCBI taxonomy): domain Bacteria; kingdom Pseudomonadati; phylum Pseudomonadota; class Gammaproteobacteria; order Cellvibrionales; family Microbulbiferaceae; genus Microbulbifer; species Microbulbifer sp. ABH2_005. The sequence goes on from NZ_JBSWWI010000001.1 coordinate 1,545,408, forward strand.
TGGTTTTAAAAGCCCCATTAATGTTTGCTTGTTTATTGTATCTCTACTTTTTCTAGGAGCTTTTATTGTTGTTGAGCGTAATACAGGCAGGGATGCATTAATTCCCGAGGATGTTGTGAATAACAGCAGGTTCTTCGTGGCGGGTATAGTGACCTTACTACTCTCTATAGTATTTTTTTCAGCACTTTTATATATCCCGCAGTTTCTCATTAGAGTGCGCAGTTATTCTCCTACATTTGCAGGCATGGGTCTCATGCCAATGATGATGGCCTATGGCCTAGTCTCCTATATATCAGGGAAACTCTATAAAAGGGTAGGTGCAAAGATAATTATATCAATAGGTTCGGTCTGTATATGTATCGGTATGTTTATGTTGTCTCACATTGATGAAAATACCAGTTTTCAAGAGATACTCCCTGGGCTTCTAGTGGTTGGTAGTGGTATAGGGTTTTTCTTCTCAGCAGTGACTACTGCCGCGATTACTATTGTTGCCCCTGCCAGAGCGGGCTTAGCTGGTGGTATTATTTATATGTTCCAGATTGCTGGTGGTGCACTAGGTTTGGGCATGAATACTACCGTTGTTGCCATGGCCCCAGACCTTATTACGGGCATAGATCGGGCCTTCACCATTAATGCCTACCTAGCTTTAGCCGGCCTTGTAATATCGGTTTTATTTGTTGAGGGGAAGTCTCTCAAAGAGGATTTTGATGAAGAAAGCACCTTTTAGAGGCCTTGGTTTCGGATATTAAATTATATTTCTACATTTTTGCAATGCTGTCTACTAGGTGGTTTTTAATGAGAATCTACTCGCGGCTGGATCTATTTTCTAATTGAGGCTTCGTGTTTAATTGTTTCCAGTAAAAATCGATACGTATTGTATAGTTTAATTTCGGTGTGCACCTTGCAGAAGTAACAGCTTCAGGTGCGGTATGTACTGTTATTGCAGGATTGCTAGAAATTTATAATTCCAGAGCACGGCTATCCGTAAAACAATACCATATCTATAACTGGATATTTGTTTGGGTATCTGACCCCTGCTTTAAAAATCTGAAATCTAATTATTTCCATCTAAGGAATCTGGGTAGACAGTTTGCAGCCTTTGGTTATAAATTCTCTAGGCCGATTTATAATCAATTTAGCGTTGATAACACTTTTAGTGTGATGTAGAAACCCACATCCTAGGGCGTGGTTGTGAAAGATCAAGTTTGCCCGTCACGAACAGGGTGGCCCATGTTGCACTAAGATTCGAGTTGTCCCCAAAATTCGAGTTAAAGGAAATAACATGAGCCGTTTTGAAAAATTAACATATGTGCTTTGGTATTGCCAATGTCATATCGTTTGGGTTCTAAGGTAATGTTGCAGTGTGCTGAAAGATCCGATTGCAAATGAATTTCACAACTGAATTCAAGTTTACTGCAGTCAGTTGAGATGCTGTGTCGTGGACCTGAATATTCAGGTAGATCATGTGCACCTGCTGGTTAAGGTGCCGTCGAAGATATCAATTTCTAGGCTTCTAGGAGCGGTAAAAGGGGAAAACCGCGTTAAGGGTCTTTACACGTTTTCCCCACCTTAGGAAGAGACCATATTGGGGTAGTCACTTTTGAGGGAAGGTTACCGTGCAGATACAGTGGGGTTGATGCATAGATGTTACGGAAGACTGTAAAGAATCAGGAGATAATTGAGTAGCGTCAATATCAGTTAGAATTACGCAGGTGATTCTATATTGGGATGACTCAGTAGGCCCCTTTTAAGAGCAGAGGGCTATAATGTGGATTTTTAGTGATGGTTCAGGTTAGGCGCTCCAGTGATTGGAGAGATTTTGAAGTGTCTAGTATCAGATGAGGCGCCTGTATTTGATTTGTAACCTTGAGCAGTAAATAGGGTCGCTTTGCATGTATGGATAGTAAGGATAAGTGATAAATAAATTTTCAGCTAATTTCTTTTGTGTTTGGTTAGCAAGTGGTTGTCGTTGGTTTTTAAAGGGTAGAAATACCAGAAAAATTAGTGAAAATTTATAGGCTCCTATTACGTATATTTTATCAATCTGAAATAAATTTATGGTAATAATTTCTAGTCGGTTGATCGGGTGTCCATAATTGTTGCATTAAAATTTAAGACAATTTGTGGTTTATCAGTAAATACTCCATCTACACCCTGTGAGGCGAGTAATGCTAAGTCATCAGGGTTATTTACTGTGAAAATATAGTTCTTTAAACCTCGATATTTTGCATCATTGATCAAATCTTTATGGAAAAAATCCAAAGCGGTATGCAGTGAATAAGCTTTCAGAGGGGCTGTGCTTGCAGCTAAGTCGAGAGGGACTCCAACCAGTATTACACCACGGCGAACTTCTGGTAGCAGGCGCAGGCATTCAAACAATTGAAATTGATCAAATGAAGATACTATATATTGATCAAAAGTAGCCCCACCATCTGTAACGAATGCACGAATCTCTTTCGCTAATAGCGTCGCACAATTAGGACCTTTGATCTCTATATTTAACTGAGCCTTGTCACCTATTAAGTTTAAGACTTCTTGTAGAGTTGGAATCTTACTACCGCAGGGAAGAGGTATAGCTCTAAGAGTCTCTGGTTTCATATCTGTAATAATTGTATTCCCAGGTTGCAAACGGCCTAGGCGCCTATCATGAGTGATAAGAAGTTGACCACCAACATTCCATAAATCAATTTCTATTCCTCCTACCTTCAGCTCCAATGCCTCGCTTATTGCCTGTAGGGTATTTTCGCTATAAAAGCGTTGGTAACCTCGGTGAGCAAAACAGAAGAGGGTGCCTAAAGCCATTTTCAAAAAGTCCAAGTTGTTTATATAAAATAATGATTAATAAGATATATTCTAGAATATTATAGTGTTGCTGATGTTAATCGTTAGTGGTTTATAAGTATTGATGGATGAAGCTTGTAATAGGTAATGTGCCTCTTTAGTAAATTTGAGTTGATGTAGGTAGGTTGCCGTTATGGCTTGAATTGAAAATCCTTTTTAGGGTGCCTTTTAATAAGGGTGTGAAATTTCACGAAATTTATTATGGCGTAATTTATAACTGTAAAATCTTAAGATAAATTTCAAAGAGTGATACTTGGAGGATTTAATGGGGTGGATGTGCTATTCACTTCTATGATTAATGGAGTAGATATTATAAGTGTGGAATTGCAATGTCGCGAATATTGGTTGCAGGTGGCGCCGGTTTCTTGGGCGCTCATCTATGTGAAAAATTATTAGAAGGGGGGCATGATGTTTTCTGTGCTGACAACTTGCAAACAGGGGTAAAGTGCAATATTAAACATCTATTACCGCATTCATATTTTAATTTCATTCAACATGATATAACAAGCGAATTAGATTTGGATGTTGATGAAATTTATAATCTCGCTTGCCCGGCATCACCTGTTCATTACCAAGTTGACCCAGTACAGACGCTAAAGATTAATATCAATGGCGCTATCAATATGCTTGATCTATCCAAAAGAAATAACGCCAAAATACTCCAGGCTTCTTCGAGCGAAGTTTATGGAGACCCTGAAGTGCATCCTCAGCCTGAGCATTACTGGGGTAAGGTAGACCCGGTTTGCATGCGTTCATGTTACATTGAAGGGAAGCGGTGCGTTGAAACATTGTTTTTCAGTTATTTCCGGCAGTATGGATTGAAAATTAAAGTTGGTAGAATTTTTAATACATACGGACCAAGAATGCACCCAGATGATGGGCGAGTAATTAGTAATTTTATCGTTCAGGCACTTAAGGGTGATGATATAACCATATATGGTGCGGGAGAACAAACACGAAGCTTTTGCTATGTTGATGACTTAGTTGAAGGATTAATTCGCTTGATGAGGGCGCCGGTAAACATAACGGGCCCAATTAATCTTGGCAACCCATATGAGATTACGATTAGTCAGCTGGCTCAGCATATACTTTCATTAACAGGATCATCTTCAAAATTGGTCTATTTACCGTTACCTAGAGATGATCCTCGACAGCGTAAACCAGTTATTGATCGGGCAAGATCTTTGCTTAATTGGGAGCCCAAAGTGAATCTAGATGATGGACTTAAGAAAACTATCATGTACTTTGAAAAGCTTCTTTGTAAGGGCGGAGGTTCCGGGGTATTGAATAATTAGCTTCAAAGCTCAGAGGAGTTGATTTGAAAAATGATCGTGGCTAGCTGCTAAAGTGTAATCTTTATGATTGTTTCACTCAAAATATATCTACTTCTGAATCATTTGATTTTTTTGATGTAGATCAATATGTATTACCTTCCTGTTGGTTCATATTGATGGAAATAAAATGCTTTAGCATTTTCACAAAGAACCATGTTGGCCCCTGCTTCATCCAGTGTATTTTTGATCAATGTTACATCCTTATCTCTAAAAGGACGCGGTGCTCTAGTAGAAGGTAAATCAGAGCCAAACATCAGGGAACTAGGGTTTGCCTTGTAAAAATCAGCAATGGCGGTAGCCGGATCGAAATCAAGTCGTCCAAAGCCAGTCGCTTTAACCTTTACCCCTTTCTCTGCGAGTGACAGTAACAATCTAAGGCCACTTTTACTCAGTCCAAGGTGATCAATCGAGACGCGGGGGAGGGCAAGTAGGGTGGGTGCGAGAGGTTCTAGCTCAGTTGAATCAACATAAAGCTCGACATGCCAACCGGCTAATTCATAGATTCTGTGAGCAAAATTCTTGATTTTTGCTACGTCCTCAGAGCCACCACGCTTTAGGTTGAATCTTACGGCCCGGACGCCACAGGTGTTTAATGACAGGATAGTCTCGTCATCGGTGTCGGCTAGTATCTGTATCACGCCGACGAAATTTTTGCCAAGCTTAGCCAGTGCATCCCTAAGGTAGGTAGCATCTTGTTTCTGGAAGGATCCGGAAATAACGGCGCCACCGGCTAAGTCATAACTTTTAAGTCGGGATAAATAGTCGCTAGTAGTGAAAAAGTCAGGAGTGAATCCATTATTTGGGTAAAGTGGAAATCCAGGGCTAATGATATGGAAGTGACTATCAAAAATCTTAACTTTTGCTATTGACATAATATTTTACACACAGGAAGTAGAGAAAAATTTGTCGCTTAGATTTTTGCAAAAAAATCAGTGCTAAATATTGAAGTAGACCAAACTTTAAACATTTTAGGTCCCATTAAATATTTAAGCTATAGAATTAAGCCTCAGGAAGAATACAATGACGGAAACGAGGACTCCCCTGACAAAAACCCAGTTTCTTGGCTTGTTAGCACTTAGTCTGGCGGTATTCCTTATTGCGAATGATTTCACCGCCTTCTCTGTAGCGATACCAGCTATGGAAAAAGAGTTTAGCTCCAATATCACTACAGCCCAATGGGTCATAAATGGCTATACCCTGGTTTTTGGCGTTCTTATTATCTCTGGTGGGCGCCTGGCAGATATGTTTGGGCGACGTCGTATCTTCTTTATAGGCACTGCAATATTTGTGTTCTTCTCTTTGCTTGGTGGCCTAGCTGTAGATATGTGGATGCTGCTGATATCACGGGCATTAATGGGAATTGGTGGCGCCCTGATGTGGCCAGCCATCCTCGGGATGATTTATGGACTAATGCCTGAGGATCGCTCTGGATTGGCGGGCGGTTTAATTATGACAGTCTGTGGTGCATCAAATGCCATAGGGCCAATGCTAGGGGGAGTGTTGACCGACTTAGCTAGTTGGCGCTGGATCTTTTTTATCAATATCCCCATCGCGGCTTTGGCTTGTTTGGTCTGCTGGAAAGTGATCGCCGATGACAGCCCGGAAAAAGTTGATGAAAAAATAGATTACGCTGGCGTAATGACACTATCTGTATCCTTATTTGGTCTGCTTGTTGCCTTGGATTTGGCGGTAGATCTTGGCTTTAAGAGCCCCTGGATTGTCACATTATTCGCAGTATTTTTGGTTTTCTTAGGGCTTTTTATTATTGTGGAGCGCAATGCGGGCAAGAACGCCCTAATCCCAGAAGATGTAGCCACAAATAACAAATTCTTTGCAGCGGGTATGGCAACCTTGCTGCTCTCTGTGGTTTTCTTTGCTGCCCTACTGTATATCCCCCAGTTTCTCACCAAGGTTAGGGGTTACTCGGCCGCGTTTTCCGGTATAGGCCTGTTACCAATGATGGCTGTATTTGGCATTGTTTCCTATATCTCGGGTAGTCTATATGAGAAGTTGGGGGCAAAGCTGATCGTTTCAGCCGGTACCATATGCATGTGCGCTGGTATGTTTATGCTCTCACACCTGACTTCAAATACTACCTATCCGGTGCTTATACCTGGCTTAATGATTCTGGGGGCGGGGGTCGGACTTTTTTATTCAACCATAACCACTGCGGCAATAACGGTTGTAGACCCCTCCAGAGCAAGTCTGGCCGGAGCAATACTTTATATGTATCAAATAGCAGGTGGCGCCATAGGGCTGGGTATGAATACAACCATCGTTGCTATGGCTCCGGATCTGCCTTCTGGTATAGATAGGGCCTTTACTGTGAATGCCTACCTGGCTTTGGCGGGATTAGTAGTATGTATATTATTTGTGACAGGTAAAGATGTGAAGGTCGATTATGAGGAGGAGGGCATTCTATAAATGAGCTTTGAAAGCAACTCTAAGCATTACTCTTTCTCACCTTGTCGAATGCCAGGCAAAGCAGATGGAAAGTGGTTTTAGATGAAGTAATTCGAAATCTGAAATTAATAAGGTGTTTAGAGGAAAGTTGTTGGCGTTATTATGTCTAGACTTTTCTAATTTTTAGAATGTAGTTAGATTATTTTTCATTGAAATACACACATTTTTTGTGGTCTACAATCAGTTGAATATATACATGCCTTTTCAAAAAAGTGATAACGCTTATACTATTTCTTAAATTTTTGAGAGTGACTTTTCAGCGTTTAGGGTAAATCAATGAACTACTCCTTCGTCCAAAAACTTTCAGCAGAACTCATCGGTACCTTCATTCTAGCGACAGCGGTATTGACTTCTTTAACACCAAGTAACCCTTTTCCTATAGCGACGCCGATTGCCGCTGGACTGGCGTTGGGACTTTGTGTCTATATCATAGGGGGGATTTCTGGTTGCCATATCAATCCTGCCATCTCTTTTTCCATGCTTATCTCTAAGAAGTTAAGCTTTAAGGATTTTATCGGCTACGTAATCGTTCAGGTATGCGGCGGAGTTCTGGCGCTACTAATGGTGACCATTTATGTTCCTTTGGGGCAAGAGGGATGGTTGGTATCCCATAAGGCATCAATATTTAGTGGTATAGGGGAGGGGCTGGGAACGGCATTTTTTAGCTTTGGTGTTATGGCTACAGCCCATAACAAGGATATTGGGAAAGCTACTTCGGGGATTGTTGTCGGCAGCTCATTGTTATTGGGGTTGATTGTATCCCATAATGCTTCATACGGCATTTTAAATCCCGCCGTGGCCTTGGCCACAAAAGCATGGAGTTGGGATTATTTATTAATGCCTTTCGTGGGTGCTAGTGTGGGGGCTTTGGTTAGTTATCTACTATTCAGACCTCGCGGTCACCTACAGGAGAGTTAAGATCGTTAAACACAGTTATTCTATGCAAGAAAGAACCTAATAATTGGGAGTAGATTCTTTGTTGTTTTATATGTTCTCTTGATTCTCTACGTAAATTGTTTTTTTCCTTTGAAAGACATTGTAAAAATTTAGATGGGCTTGGTAAGAAAAAGTATCACTCCTGTTTTTATATTCCTTGATCCAGTTAACGAGCATATCTAGATTGGAATCCTGAGCTTCTTTGGATACATACTTATGTGGTTCCCAAGGCCTGCTCCTGGCATTTTCAATACATTGGTCAACACTAAGATCCATAAATATAATTTCGGTCGCCTGATCACTAAGAAGCTCTAGCAAATCGGTATAACAGCCCTCTATTACCCAGCTTTTATGTGTTTTAAGAAAAGTCTCTATCTTAACTCTTGATTTTTCCAAAGGCATTCTTTGTGGAGTTGAGGTTGGCAACCATGCCAAGGTGTCTAAATCTAGGTGAGCTAGCCCTCCTTTCTTTGAAAGTTTCTTTGCTAGAGTCGATTTGCCTGAGCCTGAATTTCCAAAAATTAGTATCTTATCCAACTAAGTAACCTTTCTTAAAATTATAAGGAATGGGGATGTAGGGTGTATTAATTAACGTTTTTAGTATGGTAGCGTCAAGAACAGTAGGCTCGCAACCTCACAAGATTAGCAAGCCCAGTTGTTGTTTCCTACTGTTTCCGAGTTGAAACTAAACTGCTCACATAGAGTACGAGATAAGTTATAGAGATATATTAGCCTACAATACCTTTAGCAATATCTAAGTGTTGATGCTGCGGATTGTATCTTATTCCATTATTAGGTGAAAAACCATAGTGCTCAGCTAAGGCGGTTACTAGCACATAGGTATAAAAATCACCGATGGAAGTATCCCCATTAAATTTGCCCGCTGCCTTTAAGATTTCTTGCTTGTTTTCAGCGAGTTGCCTCCCTGTTTTTTGGAAGTTTCTAATATCTCTGACATCACTATACATCCAGGCAATAATGATTGAGTTGCCCACATTCGTTGGTACAAATAAGCCTACTATATTTGAGGCGACAGCTAGAAAATCACGCCGGATCGTTTTGTAATACTCGCTCCAAGAGGCATCCACTGAAGCTAGATTTTTTCTCATGCCGATGAGTGCAAGATAAGTTGCAATAACGCCATTAATTTTTGATGTAATATCCTGCATTGATGATACTAAACATATATTTGAAACCTCAAGATTGTCTTCTCTATCTTTTATAAGGGCGTTGTTCTTTGAGATTTTTTTGTTTATATCATTTGTTAGGTGAGTTGTAGAGCAGCGCCTTTGATAGTCGACTGCAGCCAACCTAAAATTGGTTCGCATTTGGTCTAGTCGTTCGATTTCACTGGCTGGCACTTTCGATGTTAAGTATTCTCTAAGGAAAGAATGGATAGCTAAAATACAGCTAACTTCACTATTCAGATTGCTCCAGTAAACCTGCCCCTTGGCGGAACGGTCACGACCCGCAGCATAATTGTTGGCAACATCTTTTCTAATGATTTTATCCCAGGCATCATAGCCAGTAGAGCAAAATTTAATCATCTCTTGTATTTTTATATCATTAAAAATATCTGCACCCATGTTAAATCCTTTCATGAAGTGGGGTAGTTAAAGTATTGAGTGAATGTTACTTAAATGTGAAATCTGTTACAGAAGGTGGGGTTATGATTCTGATGCTAAAAACAAGGTAATGCTTAGAGCCATAGTTCTGATGTGGAGTAAAGGCCATACCTGGTTCCCAGTAAGTAAGTTCCACCAATAAACTCAAGTAATATTAACATATTTTTCCATCAGCTAGATTACTTGTTGGCACACTAGGACCGCACAGTCTAAATATTGTACTTCTTAACCTGAGACACGAGAAATAGGGCTTCCCTAAGTAAAATGTATATCTTTTAAGGGTGTTAGTTGGTACATATGACTTAGTTGAGGGGCGGTTAGTTTTTTGCACGAACGTATCAAAAGACAGTAACTATTAATACAGAATATAGGGTTAAGAACACACAGTGCTACAGCATCAATGTGAACGTATCTCTGTATGGGAGAAAGCAGCTTCATACGCAAATGACAACGTGTGAGCATGAAAATCCTATATAATTTAGCCTGTTAGCGTGACCCCAGTAAGAATATTGATACTGATCATTTATTTAATTTTTTTATTTTTTTAATAAAGCTTCTCCAAACTTTTGCTACACGATTTACTCCTTCTTTCACCAGATGGGTAACTTTTGCTTACTTATTGATATATGTTTTTATCCTATATTACTAATCTGCAATCATATCCTGGTCTTTAGAGTTTATGGCTATATTCCTGAAAAAGGTTTGCACGTCAGCTACCGTGAACATGGAAGTTCAGTGAATCCAGTAAGAGAGGTACATCATGGGTAAGAAGAAAGCAGTAAAGACTCCAGCTAAAAAAGGCAAACTTACTTCAAATCAGCCAGTTAATAGCGATAACTGGTCTGATAAAAAGCATGGCAAACCTTTAGATAATAACCGAGGTACAGCGCCTCAGAGGCCAGGGGCATAATCTAAAGGTTCCACCGTAGATATATCCGGCTGGGTTTTCATACGTTTGAAAATTCCAGCCGATAATTTGAGACGAGAACTAGTAGGTCCTAAACATAACTTTGTTACATTGAGATCATTACCTGTTCATCAATAATTTTACGAGCTAGCGATAAAGCAGGGTCATTACCATTACTATCGCGGTCTGCGGGAGTTATCATGACATCGGGTTCGAAGTCCTCTCGGTAGGTTTTATTTACGTGGTATAAGCGTTCAAAACCGAGTTCTATCCAAGTGTCACTTTTGGTTAGTTTGACTGTTTTTATACCGCCCAACAGATCGGCCATGGGCGCCCCGATAACTGCCAGAGCACCGATAGCATCTAATCCAATAGTCATCCCTTCTCCCATACTACCGGTCCAACGACCTGCTAATACAACAAAAGGTTTTGTATAATGAGGTGTATTGGGCTCAGCATACGCTTTTTCCATTCTGACATGCTTATATGAAATACCTTTTTCTTGTGTTTGATATAATTGATAAACTGTTTTCTTTTCCACAAAGTGCCCTAAGATTGGCTCTGCAACACCTGTATTTCCGCCGCTAGGTGTGTTGCGAAGGTCGATAATTAATGCTTTAGTTTCTAACAATGCATGTATCGCCTGCTCAAAGGCGTTAACAGTATTTATGCTGCCTAATGAGTTGTTAATTCGAATATAACCTATATTGTCAAATTTTTTAAAAGTTATTGTGGGGCCATTAGCAATTGCATTTATCGAATCATAACTTGCTGCCAAATGATAGGTTTTCAATTTTCCGTGATTCTTTAAGGTAACTATCCGTTGTCTATTTCTATAACCACCTAAACTAACATTTATGCCGTAGTTAATTTGATTTATCGAGAGCTGTTCAAATTTTCTACCAAATACTTTTTCAATCGATTTTTTCACGGGTAATTTATCAATGATTATGATTTCAACACCAGGACGGATTCCAGCTAAATCGGCCGCTGAATCAGCCTTAACATCCTCTATTATGAACTTATTATTTTTGTACGTAGCTCTTATATCAGATCCAGTCGGAAATACGCTGAAATCATTTTCATCATATGGGCCAAGGTTTAGATGGGGGTCGTGAAAATGCCGTAAAAACATTTGACTTATATCTGCAAACTCTTGCCTAGTGTTTGCACTAATAGCGCGATTTTCAAATTCATCAAATATCTCTTGGGCATAGAAATCTTGACGGTCTAAATATGCGTATTGTTTCTTGACAACACCTGCAAGTTCCCTCCAGGCATCTTTAGAATTAAATTCTGTATCTTTTGACGATTTGAAACAGCTAACTAGAGAGCCGGCAAGTATCAAAGGAATCAAAAATTTTATATTCATACTACCTATTTAACCTAAGTCAATTTAATGCTGAGTTCAAATGTACCAAAAATAGAGCACAATTTTTATAAAAGTAAAGAGCTTAGCGATCTTGCGGGAAGAGGAGTATAGCTTTAAGCATCGGCTGAAATCCCTTGTCGAGAGTAGCTCCTTAAAGGATGAAATGAGCATACGAATTGGAAATACGATAAGGTCCATCAATACGTCTATATCTGCTCGGGCCTTCATTATATTTAATGTATTCAAGGCCCAGTTCACTGGAAGCATATTCACTAAAAAGCTTAGTCTTCTCCAGATTTACGTCTGATCCCATATTTTCTCGCCGTCTGAAGAAAATCCCAAGTTAAAGCCACAACTGAAAAAAATATGGAAGCAAGAATGTTCAATGTCTTTTCTGAGGGGCTACATCATGTCTGTGTTCTTAACGTCTTGCTCAGTAGACACTGGAATGAAGCCGCTTTGAGCGAGCATAGCGTACAGCATAAAGCGAGCGAAGTGTAGGTGGTCAGCTGTGGAAGCCTATTAACTGATAATTCTCAATCCGGGTATTAGAAGGAAATCCGGTCGTGCAAAGAGATACCAATGATTCTGGCTACTGATAATAGCTCGATCTTGAGACCTCTAAATACTTACACATCACGATAACCGGAAATGCCCTTACATACTCTTGTATCAGTGCGCACTTTTCACTTGGTGATTCGCAAAGTACGCAGCTGTCTTTTAGGAACTCAACCTCCTGGCGAGCTTCATGCAGTTCCTTTTTGAGCTTGCGAACTTCAGCGCTCTCCTGTTTGGAAGAGTCGACGCCATCTAAACTATTAAATTGTTTATCAGATAGTCGATTAAATTGACGGGGCCAGTTATAGATCTGCTATGCGCTAACTCCTAGCTCCCGCGCCACAGAAGCCGTTGTTGCTCCAGATTATCTCGCTCTCTTAACTGCTTCTCTGTGGAACTCCTCCGTATACGCCTAAGTTCTCTTTTTGATCATGGTACACCCCCATGTTAGCCCGAAGCCTAACTATACAAGGTGTCTACTAAGCGTGGGTAAGTCTTGTGGTTAAGGCCTAAATAAGCGGCGAAGTGCGCAGCACTTTGTCCACTGGCTCGTATAGTTATGTGCTTGAGTTGCTTGTGTCGACTTATTCATTTCTATGCTTTACTTTATTACTTTTTAAGCTTCCATTCGTCAGTAAGCATACCTGAATAGCCCCAATTCTCTTCTTCTACCTCTTGGATGACAATATGTATGTGCTCTGGTGACTTATTTAGATGCTTGGCTAGAGAGTCAGTAATATCCTCTACTAGAGATCTCTTCTGGTCTCGGCTTACACCTTTAGTTATTTGTACATTCACATACGGCATATTTAATACTCAATAATATCTCGGGACTTTGACGTTCACATAGCGCCCGCTTAACAGGCAAATGCTGGTTGGCTAAAATCCGAAGCGCAGCGTAGGAGCCAACCAGTATTTGTCCCTGTTGAAGCGCTTGTTATATTTTAAACCAACTTACAACGATTGAATTAAGTTTGTGAACCAATCGAATGTAAAAACGGTTGTATAAATTTTCAAACAAACTATCCCGACAAACAGAACGATTAACCCAGCTTTAACCTTACGGCTTTTTACATTCTTCCAGAATGAAATCTTTGAGTTGATCTCACTTTTAACTTTCTCAAATCCTTCTTTCACACACCATTTCCCTGTATTGATAAAAGTTGAATACTGAACAAAAATATAACGAGGCTGTAGAAAAATACTTTTAGAAAAAGTCGTCTCTCCTCAGATCCCTCCAATTAAAATTTCGACCTAAATTTAGCTATATCACCAAATTTCTTTCATTGTATTAAATTTAGGCGTCTTGATGCCCTTAATTTATACTCAATCAGTGGATACTGCCATATCTCATCAACTTTTCAATGTTATGTACCAAGCAGAACATCTGCCATTGTCCCTGAACCTTACTTTTTCCTCGTAGCGAGAAGCGATTCAATCGCTTGTTGGTACCAATGTTCCCAAACACTGGCTCGACAACAGACATTCGATGCCCATAAATGGTCTTGCCCTCATTACTATCAACTCGCTTTTTCATCCAGTCAGTGGCTGTCCGCCCATTTGTCCAAGTAAGGGATACTTGCCTTCCATGTCCTTTTCGAGAGTCTGCAGAATTTGGGTTTCGCATACATTGATTTCTAAGGCTGCATTCCCTGCGGTCAGTGAGGCGCCCTTCGAATAATAGCTTTTCTTACCTTCACTAACTTGCTCTTCTTTTAACAAGAGCATGGATTTTCCTGTCGGACAGATGCAGGTTTTCTTTTTCTTGTTGAATGTAAATTCACTAGCAGGGAAAGTCTGCTCAGCACTAGCTCTACCTTTTTGATTACGCTTGCCATACTTGGCTTTTTGCTTAACAAAAGCTTTATCACGTGAACGGAATTTATTGTCAGGTATGTAGGCATTAATGCCTTTTTCTCGCAGGTAGCTATAATTAGCATCGTTGGAGAATCCAGTATCAGCAGTAATGATAACCTGCTTGTTCAAGATGTCTTCTTCTATTCCTATATTCTTATAATGGCAACTGATGCCATTGAAAATAGGCTTCAGTGTATGATGTTCTAGCCCCTCACCAAAGGCCTGTGCTTCAACAACTATCTGGTGCTTCCTATCAACTTCGGCAACACCGTTATAGCCCTGAATGGTTCCTTTGCTGGTAGTCATCTTGGCTGATTCATTATCCGTGATATTACTTTTTACCTCTTTAGGGTTTTTTCCTTGCCCCATCCTGGGGGAATGATTCTTTAATAACTGATCTATTTTATCAAAGTGTTTCTGCAGAGTGTCAGCCGCTTTAGCTACCGCTTGCTTTCGCTCTTTTTCTTTAGGCTTCCTGCCATCAAGCCACTTGTGCTCTTTGAGGCAATGTTTGATCTTCTTGCGAATTTTTTCCTGCTTCTGCTCTAGCTCTTTAAAAGTCCCTGAATGTTCTTTGCTGGCATTGGATGGCAACCTGCATCCATCTATTGCAAATAGTTCGTTACCAAGCAACCCCTGCTGATCGCAGACCAGTAACACTTGCTCAAACACCGACTCAATCGCATCAGGATGACTACTTACGAAACTCGCAATACTAGTGAAATGCGGAACGGTATCGCATGAAAGAGCTTTGAAGAGGATATTGTTCTCACATTGCCATTGAATTTCACGACTTGAAGTAATGCCTTTTGAGTAAGCAAACAATATGATTTTCAGTAGGATAGCTGGATCATAGGCGGTTCGCCCGCTGCTATCATTTTGATATTTTTTATGGAATGCAGAGAGGTCGATATGGTCATCAATCAAATGATGAAGTGTAAACTCAAATGTTTCAGGTTGTAGTTGTTCTTCGAAATTTATGACGACCATTGCATCTTGATTGTAATCGTAACGTTTGAAATTGGGCATATGGATAATCTCGACATCAAGACCTCCATTTTAACAAAAAAGCTAACTTTTAAGAGTTTTTCTACAGCCTGAACGCCCTGTTAAGGTGTGAGCAACGCAATACAAAAGCCGCCGCATACTACCTCAATCCCTTAAACCAAGGTATGGTGAAAATATCACGCGTTGCGAATCACTCTTGAGCAGTTTGTTAGTTTTATTGCTGGCGGCTCAATAATAGGCTTGCTCCAGACATAGCCAAAAAAGTTGCGCAACCTCTATTGAAGCGCTTTGCCATCTCCGGCTTCGTGAACCACTGCCTTAAATAGAGTCCAAATATGGCATAAATCGATATTGCACCCATTTCTAAAATTAGGAATGTAGCCCCCAAAGCGAAGAACTGCTCATTTATGCTAGCCGAAACATCGACGAATTGTGGCAGAAAAGCAGTAAAGATTAAGATAGCCTTTGGATTGCCAGCGGCTAACAAAAATTCTTGTTTGGCTAAACCTAGTCGGTTGCGTGTGTTTTCTAATTCAGAGACAGGACTTGCTTCCGAACACCAAAGATTAAAGGCAATCCACAACAAGTAAGCTGCGCCCACAATTTTAATCGTTAGAAATAGAGTCTCAGAAGCATAGAGTATGACAGCTAAACCTGAAGTAGCCAAAGCAATCATTACAGCGAATGCAGCAATACGACCAAGACCAGCAATGAAAGCGGATTTAAAACCGTAACAACGAGCATTGTTCATGGACAATAGATTGTTTGGACCAGGAGTCATATTGAGCGCAAAACACGCAGGTATAAAGAACAACAACTTCCAGATTTCCACAATATTTCCTCCATAAAACTAACGCCGCTGGCAGGGGCAGCTTACCTTGTGCGCGTGTTGCGCGAAAATGGGAGCGAAGCGACCTGCGCAACACGTGCACAAGGTAAGCTGTCCCGCGGAGGGCCGCAGGCCCGGAGCAAACTGCCCGGCTTTGTTAGTGTTGGGTCTGCCAACTCGAATTTGCTATTTACACTGAACTACCATGCCCTTGTCTGACGTGGCTATGGGCTTACCATCCAAGCCTTTCATAACCCCTGGTTGATTATGAGAAGAAACCACATCATAACCGCCAGGGCAGACTGCGCCAGCCTTCTCGTAGCATTTTGAAATTGAAACAGCGGTACCAGAGCAGTTGATGGTATAACCAACGCCACCACTCGGAAGCACAATTTTATTTGCGTTTGCACACCCTCCCATCGCACCAAAAATAATCAAAATAGTAATTATTTTCTTCATATTTGCTTCCTTATTATTTTCTGGTATCGCTAAACACTAACGCCGCGCTCAACCGCTGCCAAAAGTGGCGCTTTGTTTTGCGGTCTTTAGCGAAACAAGTGACAATTTTGGCAGTCGGCTGCAACGCCTTGCTATAAGGCTATTTAAGCTCATTCAATGTATCAATTAGGTCTTTGGATATAAGGCCGGGGAAGTCATTAATTACAGTATTGATGATGTCCTTCTTTAAAGCGCTATCTCCATCATTGTTGCCTCTTACTCCACGCAGCTGAGGCCAAGTTTCTTTGCACATTCCTTCATACTTATGACCTTGCAGAGTAAGTATGTCGGACCGTATATTGATAGACCTTCCATCAATAAGAGCACTCTCAACTACAGTTTTCTCTTCACTCTCCCAAGTTATTTTTTCTTCAACAGCATCAATGAGAATTTGCAGTGCTTGTTTGTCGTTTGTAATTCTAGTGGTTAATTCAAGATAAGAATTACAATCATCAAAGCCAAGATCTGTGGGTGAAGAAAATTTCTTATGTATAAGGTATAGCCCTAAGAAATGTGGCTCGAATAGATAGTTTTCAATTGCATAACGCTTACCCATTCCCAAGATTACCACTTGATTTTCTGGGTTATTCTTTAAGTCCCAATCAATCAAACCATATACTTGAGTATTCCCCATATCCCGAAGTTTTCGAGTTATCTCCAAAACAGCATCGCAATTTGACCCATTCAATGTATGAGGCGGCAAGAATTGGGGCGTTGTAACAAAATCAGTTGTTCTAGATATTATATCAAATAAGGATTCGTAATAGACTACGTCGTATGTATGTTCTACAAATACTTGCCTTCTACGTTCTGTAGATACTCTTAAATTAGGTATTCCATACGTCAAGATTCTCATGGAGTCCTGCAAATTACACTGCTCAGGCTGCTTTTGGCTTGCAGTCATCTTGTAAAGGGAGTTGGCAGGAGTGCAAGCTACTGTTGTAGGGGAGTGAGTGGATAATATAACTGGAATACCATGTTTATTTACGATTTCCTCTTCCACGATTTCTAGCATTAGTTTTGACATAGATGGATGAAGAGGCGCATCTGGTTCATCTAGAATTAGAATTTCAGCTCGATCACCTATCCCTGTAGAATTATACATAGCTAATGCCAGTGACATTAGCGTCTTTTCACCTGTTGAAAGATCGTTAGTATTTACTTCGATGTTTGAGGTATTGTGTATAAGTTTGAAATCAAAAGTTGAATCACGTTTGGTTCCCATAGGATCATTGACACTATAGGGCAAACACAGTCTTTCTAGAATTGAATTCACAAATATCCAAGGAGCTTCACCGTATCTTAACTTGAACTCCTCATCATTAAGATAATGAGGAGCATCGGCAATCCCTTCTTCTTCATACACTCTATTCAGCTTATTATCTAAGTATCTGACATGATAGGACTTAAATATCAATGCAAATTGAGTATTGAATAGATTATTACCTGATAGATCCATCATGCTAATCCGGTCAGCAATAATATCCTCGGTTAGCTCTGACGGCATGATCCCCGACTGTCTGGATATGCTTAGCAAAGCATCTTTGTGCTGTTGGTTGCGAATGTGTGGCAATATAGCATCTTGCTCAGGAGAAGCTGCGGCTGGAATCATGCGCTTATTCCTGCCCAGCTTTTGTTGAGCCTTCTGTAACTCTTGCCAAACCTGTTTTACTTTCTGTGATATTTGAGTTGGGTCACAGCGTTGGTCTACTTGAGGATTTAATGCTCCAAAGCCAATGTAACTTATAGATTTAAGCTGCTTTCCATCAATTGAGATCTGTCCGGTATTATTATCATTCAAGGCTTCAAATAGATGAGTTTTCCCGCTTCCGTTTTCCCCTGTCAGAACAGTAAAGAATGGTAATTCAAATTCTAATCCTGCAGATATTGACTTATAGTCTTTGCTAATTTTTATTTGCATTACTCATCCTTATTAGGTAATCCCGCATTACAACTCGACCTTATAACGCCGCAATCAGCCGCGGCCAGCTTTGTGCGCTTTTTGCGCGACAATGAGAGCGCAGCGACCGCACGAAAAGTGCACAAAGTTGGCCGTCGGCTGCATTGCCTGGTTATTGGGATCACTGCGACAGGGCCTGCTCTACAAAACACTGCAAGAGCCCCTCATCTTCATACAACTCTCGATATTCAGCCAATGGCAAATTACCCTCATTGTATTGCTTCTCAAAAAAGATGCGTAATCTCCACGGGTCCGGGTCAGGCTTGTTAAAATCAAAGTCTATGCCACCAACATCAGCTGTCCTATATATATCTACTCCTACGCCATGCGTTCTATACATCCAGTTTGTTCCTGGTATGGAATTATTGCCTCTAAGATCCTGAGTAAGAATGTCCTCTGCCGATTCTAGACCGAAGGCTCTCTTTAGTAATTCTTCCGCCCATAGTCGTTGCGCATACCAAAGAGGAATTATTCTTTTAATTTTTTCTAAATTATCCATGCCTATTTCTGGCCCAATAACGCCCGGCTTTGGGGCGGACTTGTAGCTGCGAAGCAGCGGAAAGGCCGTCCCAGCCCCAAAGGGGAGACAACAGCCGCTTGTTAACTGCCTTGCACAATGCCATAAGTTATTAGTACTGTTCCCGCTAGTACCCCAACACCAAAAATCAAGATAAAAACCCAGGCGAAAGGCCTAAACCCCAACCATATCAAAGATCCTTCAAAGCTCTTAATCGGTCCATACATCAGCACAATAAACAAGCAAAGCATGCACCAAAACCAAGCAATAGTTAGTATCGCTGAAGACAGTGGGGACCATGCAACAAATGGAATAAAGGGCGCGAGAACAAGGACCCAGCGAGTTGGATACAGTTTATTCGCTATTCCATGAAAATAATTAGTAAGTGCTTTCATTCTCTTTGTGCAGTTAACGCCCAGCGCAGGCGCAGCCAGCGCGGAGTGCATTTTGTGTTAATGTTTGAGCGCCAGCGAGCAACACAAAAGGTGCGTAGCGTTGGCTGTCGCCCTGCCGCTGCTTGTTAAGCATTTACGGACTCGATTATTGGAGGGCCGAAAGCTACGACGTCCAGGATTTCATTCTCGCTCCAGACCCTGTAGTGCTGTACGGGCCGCTCTTGCACTTCAACATACCATCCATGGCTCGAAAGGACATAGTTCAAGTAAGCTGAACTAGAAAGAACAGATAAAAATCCAGAACTTTTGTACACCTCTCCCGGGAAGTCTGTGGTTGCAGACTCATTTAGACACTGCCAAGCCAAAATATCAGAGAATGACACTCTTGCTACTAAGCTGCCCTCATCTGCTAGAAGAGGGTATACATTTTTGATAGTTGTGCCATCAATATTGATATCTTCTATAAATCCACTCTTCAATTCCTGAAGGAAAATATCCAGTCCATCAGCGTATTCAATTCTATCTAGAACCCAGCTTTGTCCATTGTCGAGTAGTGACTTCATATTTGCTTAACGCCTTGCTCAGCCGCTGCCGAAATGAAGCCGCTTTGTGCTAGCGTAGCGTATAGCATAAAGCGGGCGGAGTGTAGGCTGTCGGATGCAGCAACTTGTTATAAATTTCTAAGATGCTAGCTAAAAATTGAACCAATAACCTCAAGCACACCCGTAACAGCACAAACCAAACCTTCTACGAAGGCTTCCAAAACACCAGTTAAAATCTCAACGATACCCACGGTAGACTCGGAAATAACAGCCGGTAATACAAGGCCAGCTATTGCGGACACAGCAATAGCTGAAGAAACCAATTCAACTCCATAGATTATGCTGTAGCAAATAACGGCAACTATAGATAGTGAGCAAATAGATTGAATAATCCTCAGCAATTTCGATTTTTCTTTTGGTTCACCACTCATTACTTAGTCCTATTTATAACAGCGTATTCAAAAGCAGCTGCATTATATCCCCATTCATATATCCCAACACCATAAGCCACAGGCCTGGCGAAAAAAATCAGAAAATTCAGTCTTTTAGACATAGTTAGTACAAACGTCAGAATGTGGATATGAGAAGCTGCTTATATATCTTGTTATTTCGTGGTTTTTGATCTTATTTGCAATACCTTAAAAGTCAATGAGTTAGCTGGTTGCCCCAGTGGATATGTGCAGCTGCTATTGATCTTGGAGAAATCGAGCAAAAAGTGCCGTAGCTGTACTATTTTCAAGCACTTTTGCTATTCAAAAAGTTACATCTGTGGATTTGGCTAAATAGGGTGGAGCTGTGAGCGTTGGGGAAGGGGGTGGTGGGTGGTTGCGATTTTAAAGTAAAAAAGAGCGGGCAAAGCCCGCTCTTTCTGGTCTTAAGGTCTACTGCACCAAACTAAACAGTTGCGTATTACCACCAGTGGCAACGGTATTAATGGTTTTGGTTTTCTCGGTGGCAAAGCGGAACAGGTAGTGGGGGCCGCCGGCTTTGAAGCCGGTGCCGGAGAGGCCCTGGCCGCCGAAGGGGTTTACACCTACCACTGCGCCGACCATGTCGCGGTTTACGTAGCAGTTGCCCACGTTCACACGCTTGAATACTGCGTCGGCGCGGCCTTCGATGCGGGAGTGCAGACCGAAGGTGAGGCCGTAGCCAGTGGCGTTGATGCGGCGGATCACGTCTTCCAGTTCTTCGGCTTTAAAGCGCACTACGTGCAGGAAGGGGCCGAAGACTTCGCGCTTAAGCAGGGAGAAATCTTCAATTTCTACCACTTGTGGGCCGAAGAAGGTGCCTGTGTTGGGCTTTTTGTTTTCATCGAAGGCGAACAGCGGTTTGGCTTCTTTGGCCATACGCTCACGATGAGTTTCCAGCGTGCCCAGGGCTTTTTCGTCGATCACGGGGCCGATATCGGTTTCCAGTTTACTGGGGTCGCCGAGGGTGAGTTCCTCGCATGCGCCTTTGAGCATATTGAGCAGGTTATCTGCAATCACGTCCTGCACACACAGAATACGCAGGGCGGAGCAGCGTTGGCCGGCGCTCAGGAAAGCGGATTGAATTACGTCGTCCACTACTTGCTCGGGCAGGGCAGTGGAGTCCACGACCATCACGTTCTGGCCGCCGGTTTCGGCGATCAGCGGTACGATTGGGCCCTCTTTGGCCGCCAGCTGTTGGTTGATCAGGCGCGCGGTTTCGGTGGAGCCGGTAAAGGCTACGCCGCCCAGACGCGGATCTTCGATCAGCAGTTTACCTACGGCGGCGCCGGTGCCGGTAATCAGGTGCAGTACCTTGGGGGGAACGCCGGCGTCGAGCATGATACGCACGGCGTGGGCGGCGATGATCGGGGTTTGCTCGGCGGGCTTGGCCAGTACCGCGTTACCGGCGGCAAGGGCGGCGACCACTTGGCCGGTAAAGATGGCCAGGGGGAAGTTCCAGGGGCTAATGGCTACAAATACACCGCGGCCGCCGAGGAACAGTTGGTTTTTTTCGCCGGTGGGGCCGGGCAGCTCGGTGGGCTCACTGAAGTGCTGGCGCGCGGCATTGGCGTAGTAGCGGCAGAAGTCTACGGCTTCGCGCACTTCACTGATGCCGTCGTTTAAAGTGCGGCCCGCTTCCAGGCAGATAATGGCTGCCAGTTCGTTGATTTTCTTTTCATAGAAGTCGGCGATGCGATCGAGAATCGCCGCGCGGCTGTTGCCACCCTGGCGGTCCCAGTCGATCTGCGCCTCGGTGGCGGAGGCGTAGGCTCGCTCAATCAAATGCTTGTCGGTATTGGCAGTGTGGCCGATCACTTCACCGCTGGCCGGGTTGTAGACCGGCTCTTCCGCCTTGCCCATGACACCGTCGACAATAGGGCCACCGAGGAAGTGTTTGCCCTGTTGTTTTTGCAGCTCTTCCAATAAGGGTTCTACAGCCAGTGGGTCGGTCAGTTCGATGCCGTGTGAATTTTTCCGTGGCAGGGCCTCTGCGCCCATATAAATATTCTCCGGTACAGGAATTTGCGGGTGGCGGAGGGGGTTGCAGGCTTCACTTAAATCGAGGGTATCCTGCACCAGTGCTTCGATGGGTGTGTTCTCATCCATAAAGCGGTTGACGAAAGAGCTGTTGGCGCCGTTTTCCAACAGGCGACGCACCAGATAGGGCAGCAGGTCGCGGTGGGCACCCACGGGGGCGTAAACCCGCACGGGCACGCGCTTGCCGTGCACGGCTTCGATCTGTGCATAGAGCAGGTGACCCATGCCGTGCAGGCGCTGGAATTCAAAATTGGTGCGCTCGCCGGCCATTTCCAAAATCAGGCCCACGGTATAGGCGTTGTGGGTGGCGAACTGCGGGTAAATCGCTTCTTCCGCGTCCAGCAGTTTTTTGGCACACACCTGGTAGGAAAGATCGGTATGGCATTTGCGCGTGTATACCGGGTAATCACTTAGGCCCATTTGCTGGGCATGCTTGATTTCGCTATCCCAATAGGCGCCTTTAACCAGGCGCACCATGAGTTTGCGGCCGGTGTCGCGGCCCAGTGCGATCAGCCAGTCGGCCACATGGGGTGCACGCTTCTGGTAGGCCTGCAAAACAAAGCCGAGACCCTGCCAGTCTTTCAGTTCTGGGTCGCGGGCCAGGGCTTCAAAAATATCCAGGGAAATGTCCAGGCGCTCGGCTTCTTCCGCGTCGATATTCAGGCCCATATCGTATTTGGCGGCGGCCTCACACAGGCGTTTTACCTGGGGCAGCAGTTCGCCCATGACACGCTCGCGCTGCAGTACGCTGTAGCGGGGGTGCAGGGCGGAGAGCTTGATAGAGATACCGTTGGCCTCGACAACATCGCGCTTACTATTGTCTTTGCCGATGGCTTCGATGGCCATCATATAGGCGTCGTAATAGCGCTGGGCATCGGCCATGGTGCGCGCACCTTCGCCGAGCATATCGAAGGAGAATCGGGTGCCGGGCAGGTTTTCCTTGGGGCCGCGCTTCAAGGCTTCTTCAATAGTGCGGCCCAATACATATTGGCCGCCCATAATTTTCATGGCCTGCATCATGGAGGTGCGCACCATGGGCTCGCCGATGCGGCTGATCAGGCGCTTCATCCAGTGAGAGGGACGCTCGGTGATATCCGGGTCCAGCTCGACCACGCTGCCGGTGAGCATCAGCCCCCAGGTGGAGGCGTTCACAAAGAGGGAATCCGACTGGCCACGATGGCTGGACCAGTTGCCGGAATGCACTTTCTCGGCAATCAGTTTGTCGGCAGTATCAGCATCGGGAACCCTGAGGAGGGATTCCGCCAAGCACATCAGTGCCACGCCTTCTTTATTGGAAAGGCCGAACTGCTGCAGGAAGGCATCGAGCGTACCGCGCTTGCTGCGCTGCTGGCGCGAGTGGCGCACCAGCTCGCGCGAGGTGTTCAGAATTTTCTTGCGCAGGGCGTCACTGGGGCGGGGGGCGGCCAGGAGCTCGCTAACACATTGGTTTTCGTCGGCGTGCAAATACTCGTGAGCCCGCTCTCGGGCATTCTGGAGATCTCCGGCGAAGTTTGTCGACATATCGTCTCCCAAGCTCTATATCTAGGGTCAGAATAAAAGACCGGATTATGTGCGAAAGTGCTTAGAATTAATCGCCATTTTGGCGACGGTTGTGGTTAAATATCACGCCTAAATGCGTGATTGCCAGTAGGGTATTTTGTAATGTCTCGACAGTTGGAAGATCTGGATCGTATCGATCGCCAAATACTGCGGATTCTTCAACGGCATGGCCGCCTGCCAAACGTGGAGTTGGCGCGCCGTGTGAACCTCAGTCCCACTCCTTGCCTGGAGCGTGTGAAGCGCCTCGAACGGGAAGGTTTTATTCGCGATTATGTGGCGCTGCTGGACCCCCTCAAAGTCCATGCCGGTTTGGTGGTTTATATTCAGGTGACCCTGAATAACACCGCTACCGAGGCCCTGGAGGCCTTTAACCAGCATGTGGCAGGCCTTGAGGAAGTGCAGGAATGTCATATGGTGGCCGGCGGCTTTGACTATCTTGTGAAGATTCGCATTAAGGATATGCTGGGTTACCGCCGTTTTCTCGGTGAGAAGCTGGCTTCGGTACCGGGTGTGCGTGAGACCCATACCTATGTGGTGATGGAGGAAGTAAAAACCGATACCGCCGTTGCGGTGCCCGACCCAGAGCCCAAAAGCAAAACAACCAGGCGCTAGGCCTGGCGTTTGAGCGGTCAGGGATGGCCGAAACGCTCGCCACTTGGCAGATAAAAAACAGATAAGGTTGCCGAGCCGGTGGAAGAATGACCACTTATTATGTGCCTTAGCGGTACAAGTCCGATCTGGACTACACACCTAATTACTTCCCAGCACCGTAAACCTTCCTATTGATTGCAGATTTCCCTGGGGAAAATGGCGAATTGGCAATCATTGTCGGCCGGGATTTTATTATCCTCGTCATAATGTATGCGCGGCGCCTATGCCGCCCGATCCAACCGCGATAACTATAAAGTAGGTACTGTATGGATTTCTCATTGAGCGAAGAGCAGCAGATGATTCAGGATGCTGCGCGACAGTTTGCCGAGAGTGAATTGAAGCCTATCGCCGCAGAGCTCGATAAAACCGGCAACCGCGAGTTACTACTGAGCCAATTAAAAGCCTTGGCTGAACTGGGCTTTATGGGGATCAATATCGACCCCAACTACGGCGGAACCGGTGCCGGCACCGTAGCTTTCAGTCTGGCTATTACCGAACTTGCGCGCGGCTGCGGTTCCACGGCCACGACCACTTCAGTCACCAATATGGTGGCCGAAGTCATCCAGGCGGTTGGCAATGAAGAGCAGCGGCAAAAGTATCTGCCCAAGATCTGCAGCGGTGAATATGCCGCAGGTTCTTTTTGCCTGACAGAGCCGGGTTCTGGTTCCGATGCCGCAGCCATGCGCACCCGCGCCGTTAAGGACGGTGACGACTACGTGCTTAACGGCAGCAAACTGTTTATCAGCAGTGCTGAATTTGCCGGCATTTTTGTCGTTTGGGCGGTGACGGATTCCGAGGCTGCCAAAGGCAAGGGTATTAGCTGCTTCCTGGTGGAGGCCGGTACACCGGGCCTGATTATTGGCAAGGCTGAGGAGAAGATGGGGCAAAAAGCCTCCGTAACCAACGAAGTCTCCTTCGATAACTGCCGAATCCCGGCCGCCAATCTGTTGGGTGAAGAGAATCGTGGCTTCCGCATTGCCGCCGGCGAGCTGGCGGGCGGGCGCATTGGTATCGGCTCACTGGCGCTGGGCATCGGTCTGGAGGCTCTGGATTGCGCTCGCAGTTATATGCACGAGCGCGAGCAATTTGGCAAGAAGCTGGCTCAGTTCCAGGGCCTGCAGTGGCAGTTGGCCGATAAATACACTGAGTTGGAAGGCGCGCGTTTGCTGCTGTTACAAGCCGCTTGGCAGAAAGATGCCGGTCAGGCCTTTGGCCCGACGGCCTCAATGGGCAAGCTGTTTGCCAGCGAAAAAGCCAATGAAGCCTGCTACCTAGCGCTGCAGATTCACGGCGGGGTAGGCTACACCCGCGAGTACCCGCTGGAGCGAATGAGCCGTGATGTGCGTATCACCACTATTTACGAGGGCACTAGTGAGATACAGCGCCTGATTATCGCCCGTCACTTGCTGGATGTGCGTTGATAGCATTTGGCTATCGGTGGCTTGCAGCACAAGGCCTTGTTGATAGTCGCCGATTCATCCCGGGTTTCTAAAATCCCATCCGTTATTGTCCGATCATTATCCTAATCAGGTTGCGCTAGCCAGCTCCGCTTTTCTTAGCGGGGCTGGCCACAAGCACATATTCTCTACCTGCCTATAATCCCTCCTACGCTTTACAGGAAAGTTTTTCCTCCGCTTCAGGTTCGGTCATTTTCTGTCTGTCGGCAGGTTCACTGCAGGGTTTGGAGAGGCTCAAGGTTGGGTGAGAAAAATGAAAAAATACCAGGACATTTTTTTCGGGTTCGTCGCTCTCATCATATTTTTGATTTCATCCATACCCTATTCATTGTCAGCACAAGAGCCAAAGCCTGCCAGTGTGATTACCAAAAAGAAAAATCATGCCGTACTAAAAGAGCTGCCATTTGCTAATCGCCAGGATTTCGCCGATGTAAAGCGTGGTTTTATTGCGCCTTTGCCCAATAACGGCATTATCAACAATAAAAAAGGGAATCCGGTGTGGAACCTGGAGGCCTTCCAGTTCGCCAATGACCAGCAAGCCCCCGATACCGCCAACCCCAGCCTCTGGCGACAGCTTCAATTAATTTCCCAGGGCGGTCTCTATGAGGTGATACCGAGAATTTACCAGGTGCGCAGTGCGGACCTTTCAAATATCACTTTTATTGAAGGGGATAGTGGGGTCATTGTGATGGACCCTTTAATCTCTGCGGAGACCGCAAAAGCCGCATTGGATTTATATCGCGAGCATCGGGGGAATAAACCGATAGTGGCGGTGATCTATACCCATAGCCATGTCGATCATTACGGCGGTGTGCGCGGAGTAGTGAATGAAGAGGAGGTTAAAGCTGGTAGGGTGAAAGTGATCGCGCCCAAAGATTTTTTAATTGAGGCAGTGAGTGAAAATGTGTTTGCCGGTAATCATATGGCGCGCCGCGCCAGTTTTATGTATGGCAACCTGTTGCCCAAAGACCCGAAGGGCACTCTGGGAGCGGGTTTGGGATTGGAGACATCCACGGGTACCGTCACTCTGATTGAGCCCACGGATACGATCAGTAAAACCGGTGAGACCAGAAAAATCGATGGCCTTACCTTTGAATTTTTGATGGCGCCTGGTTCCGAGGCGCCTGCGGAAATGCACTTCTATATTCCCGAGCTAAAGGCGCTTACCGCCGCCGAGAACGCCACCCATACACTTCATAACCTTTACACATTGCGCGGCGCCAAGGTGCGCAATGCGCGAGCTTGGTCCCGCTATCTCAATGAGACATTACAGCGCTGGGGAGGGCAGGTGGAGGTGCTGTTTGCTCCACATCACTGGCCCACCTGGGGGCAGGAGAATGTAATCAACCATTTGAAAAAGCAGCGCGATTTATATAAGTACCTCAATGACCAGACTCTGCGTCTGGCCAATCACGGCTACAACATGGTTCAGACCGCCGAGTTGATGAAGCTGCCCCCAGAGCTTTCCCAATACTGGGCCAATCGCGGCTATTACGGCAGTGTCAATCACGATACCCGCGCGGTATGGAATTATTACCTTGGGTTCTTTGATGGAAACCCTGCGCGTCTCTACCCGATGCCTCCCACTGCTGCCGGGAAAAAATATGTTCAATATATGGGTGGTGCGGCCAATGTGATAAAGCAAGCCAAGAGGGACTATGAGGCTGGAGAGTACCGCTGGGTGGCTGAAGTGCTCGACAAGCTGGTTTCTGCCGAGCCCAATAATCTTGCAGCGCGTGATTTACTGGCTAACGCATTAGAGCAGATGGGTTACCAGCAGGAAAATGGCACTTGGAGAAACTTTTTCTTAAGTGGTGCCAAGGAGTTACGCCACGGTATAGAGCGGTTTCCAGTTCCATTGACAGCCAGCGCCGACACTATTCGCAGTATGCCCACTGTGCTGATTTTTGATTATTTAGGAATTCGATTGAATGGTCCCAAGGCAACGGGTAAGCAAATTGCCATCAATATCACTTTGCCGGATGTCGAAGAAAAATACTCTCTAGTACTGGAAAATGCAGTGCTTAACTATGGAGCTCCGGTAGAGAAATCCCAAAGCACCGTCACGATTAATCGCAGTGATCTCAACGATATTATCCTTGGGACATCGACAATTCAGGAAAAAATGGATAGTAACGCATTGAAAATTGATGGCGATAGAGACCAGTTGAGAGTGCTGCTGTCTTTGATGGATAAGTTCGATTTCTGGTGGAATCTGGTTACTCCAGAGCCGAAGAATAAGGCTTCTGTAGATTAACTCTGAGACTCCTCCTCTTGTTGAGTGTCAGGGTGGGGAGGGCTTGGAGTGTCATTGCATTTGCAATTTAATGGATTCAATCCGGAGTATTTATGAAAGGAAGTACCTTGGAGGAAATGCTTGAGGGGATTGGCACTCTTGAGGAGAGTGCGAGCTTTGAGCTGTCTTTGGGTCAGAATATTAAGATTCTATGCATGATGGCTTTGGCCATAGGTTACCGTTTTCTGATTGCTCCCTGGAAAATTAAGACTCGTGCACAATTCCATGCGGAAATGGAAAAACTTAAGCAGTTACCAATGCGGGTTCCCTCTGAAAAAACGGTATTAGCAGAGGAGGGTGACTCTTTCCTAAAAAAGGATTCTCTGGCGTTCTTTAAAAAGAATGGGTATCTGCCGCCTTTCAAAGTCTTGACTACAGAAGAGGCTGAAAACCTCGAAGAAATGGTGCTCAAGGAATATGATGATGGCTTTCACGGGGTAAGCTTTTATGGAGATAAAATCAGAGAGATAGAAATAAGGCATGGCAAGTGGCCGATTGAAGATGCAGGAACTTATCAAGCCCTCCGTTTAAAACCCTTTAGGGATTTATTGCGTAAGCCGCAAATTGCCCATCGGCTGGCGAGTTTGCTGGGGGATGAGGTTATCTGCTGGCGGTCGCAGTTTTTTTATAAGAAACCGGGAACAGAAGCCACTGTGTGGCACCAGAATGCCACCTTTAGGGAAACAGGGAAAGATGCCAAACTTGAGCCCACCAAAGATACTCCACCAGCACTCATACAGCTCAATGCGTGGATAGCGTTAACCGATTCCACCAAGGAAAATGGATGCTTACGCCTTTTGCCGGGTTCATTTACGGATGCAAGAATTCATTATTTGTACGATTTTGCACAAAATCACCGCGGCCTTTACTTTTCCATGCTTCCTTTCTCTCTTTCAGACCTTTACAGATATACAAAGATTGGTCTCTATGGCTCTATAGTCGGAAAGAGTGCCCTAATATTCCTAACAGCAATCAAGTTGTTGGGTGAGGAATTTTTAGAGAGGTTTGAGGTTCTTGATGTAGAGATGGAAGCGGGAGAGTGTTTGATATTCTCTGCTTTGAATATGCATGCTTCTTACCCAAATACCTCAAAAGATCGTTTTAGATTCTCTTTCCTTGGCCGCTGCACCTCTAGTGATGTGCGCGTGGTGCCTTCAGGGTGGGACACATTCGCTAGTGCTGAGGGTCCTGTCGAATTTGAGTTGCCAGAAGTCCATACTTTTATGGTTTATGGGAGTGATTCACATGGATTCAATAAGGTGTTAGCAGAATAAGCTGGCTTGCCCCGCTCATTTTTTCAATTCTTGGTATCGGCAATGGCGAAAAAAAGTACTTTAAAGGAAATGCTAAAAGGATTTGGCTCTCTAAAGGAAGTTGCTGATGAGTTCCAAATTACTGCGGGTCAATCTCTCAGAATATGGGGGATGATGGGGTTGGTTATACTTTATAAGGTGTTCATTCTACCTTGCCAAAAGAATAAGAAGAAACAGTTGTTTGATGATTTGGAGTCACTGAAAAATCTAACCTTGACTATTCCGCGCAATGTACAGCCGAAGTCAAAGAGAGAGGGCAACTTTCTCAGCAATGAAGATTTGGACTTTTTTGAAGAAAAAGGATATCTGCCACCATTTCAGGTTCTCTCTGAGCATGAGGCGGAGCAACTAAAGGAGGAACTTCAAAAGGAATTTTCCTGTGATTTTCATGGAGAGATTTATTTAAGTGAAAAGATTGAGGATATTGAGAAAAGACATGATCAGTGGCAGATAGAGGGTGCCGGGCTTTACCAGGCGTTACGAATAAAATCACTCAGAGACTTATTTCGCAGGC
This sequence comes from Microbulbifer sp. ABH2_005, assembly GCF_056160005.1. Taxonomy (NCBI): domain Bacteria; kingdom Pseudomonadati; phylum Pseudomonadota; class Gammaproteobacteria; order Cellvibrionales; family Microbulbiferaceae; genus Microbulbifer; species Microbulbifer sp. ABH2_005. Next base: position 1,575,348 of record NZ_JBSWWI010000001.1, read on the forward strand.
CACAAATAGCTGAGCGTCTTGCAAGTATACTGGGTGATGAGGTTATGTGTTGGCGAAGCCAGATGTTTCATAAGTTCCCCGGTGCAGGGGGGACAATATGGCACCAAAATGCTACTTTCCGTGAGAGTGGTAAGTATGCCAAATTACAACCCACCCAGAAAATGGACCCCGCTATCATCCAGCTGAATGCCTGGGTGGCACTTACAGACTGTACAGAAGAAAATGGGTGTTTGCGCTTACTGCCGGGATCAATGACAGATGCCCGAATGGATTATCTTTATAGCTATTCTCAAGATAATAAGCTGTTTTATTTGTCTCTGCAGCCCTTTTCTTTTTCATATATGTATACGTTAATCAAAATTGCGCTCTACGGAACTATTTTTATCAAGAGTGTATTATTATTTCGCACAGCCGTTGAACTGCTGGGTGAGGACTATTTTGATAAGTTTGACGTTGTTGATGTCCACATGAAAGCTGGTGAATGCTTAATATTCTCCTCCTTAAATATGCATGCCTCTTATCCAAATACCACTAAAGAGGATTCACGTTTTTCTGCAGTAGCACGCTGTACACCAAATCACGTTAAGGTTGCGCCTTCCGGTGTTGATATATACTCAACCGCGGAGGGTTTGGTCGAGTACAAGCTCCCTGATGTTCCCAATTTTCAAGTGTATGGTAAAGATACTTACGGCTACAATAAGATAATCGAGGATTAAGGTTGTAGGCTATTTTCTAGCTCTAACTCAATATAGACCGCACTAATATTTCTGATACTCCTGAAATGTTATAAGCCCCAGCTGCTTCTTTGTTGTTTCTGTGCAAGCTGGGGTAATAAACATCCAGATTGCCCCTCTAATGAGTAGCCATATCTTCTGTTGTATTGACTGTTGATACTTGTACTGTTTGTTCTTCAGGAATTTGTTTTGTGTGAAAGGTGAGAATTCCATCCTCGATTGGTGCATGAAGAAGTATTTTAGAGTCCTGTTCATAGTTATTCAGAAGGCGCCAAGGGTATTTTTTACCTTGACGTGGCAATACATGATTGCCCCTTTTCACATAACCAGAATTCAGGCTACTCATGACTGAGTTGTTTTCACTACAGCCTTCGGTATCCTCAGCCAAACAGATATCATATTCATGTTTGTCCATGTAACGAAGCAGGCGGCAGATGTAGCGAGCGGAGATATCTGCTTTGAGAGTCCAAGGGGCGTTGGTATAGCCAAAAACCCACGACATATTGGGGACACCCTCTAATAGTACGGCTTTGTAAGTGAGTTTTTCATTGATAGGAACTCTCTCTCCATCTACGCAGAGTTGCATGCCTCCAAGCACTTGTAAATTCAGCCCGGTTGCTGTGATGATGATATCGGCATCGATTCTCTGACCGGATTGCAGTTCAATATAGGTCTTCCCAATTGTTTTAATTTTTCCAGTTTCTACAGACGCTTTGCCCGCGTGTATTGCCTTAAAAAAATCATCATCGGGTACCGCACAAACCCGCTGATCCCAGGGGTTGTAGTCCGGTGTGAAATGGCGCATATCATAGTTCTTGGGTAGGCTCTTGCGCACACCCTTTAAGAATAAGTTGCGCATAAATCGGGGCCAGTGTTTAGAGGCTTTAAAAAGCCAGCGCTGTATTTTTACATTGCGCCAACGGGCGAACTTAAAGACCCAGGAGTTTGGCAGAAACTTGAGAAGCTTTGCAGAGAGTTTGTCGAATGCGGGTACAGAAATAACGTAGCTGGGGGAGCGTTGTAACATGGTCACATGTTCGGCTCGGTCAGCCAGGGCGGGCACCAGGGTTACCGCCGTAGCACCGCTGCCAATAACAACAATTTTCTTATCCTGGTAATCCAGGACTTCTGGCCAGTGCTGGGGATGAATATAGTTACCTTGGAATTGCTCTGCTCCAGGAATCTTAGGAAGGTATCCACGGTGGTGATCGTAATACCCGGTGCATGAGATTAAGAATTTGCAACTGTAGCGGCGGGGCTCCCCGCTGACTGTATCACTGCCCTCCAGAATCCAAAGACCCTTCTGGCTATCCCAGTTGGCTCTGAAGAGCTCGACATTGAAGTGAATATCTTTGCTGATTGCATATTCTTCTGCGGTGTCATTCAGGTATTGGCGAATGGCGGGGCCATCCGCTAGCACTTTAAGCCCTGGCCATGGGCGAAAGTCAAAGCCGAAACTGAACATGTCAGAATCCGAGCGGATGCCTGGGTAGCGGAATAAATCCCAGGTGCCGCCGATTTGAGAACGGCGCTCAAGGATGGCAATTTTCTTGGAGGGACATTCGCGGCGAAGGTGACAGGCGGCCCCGATACCGGAAAGGCCAGCACCGATGATCAACACATCAAAATGAAGCGGTTGCAAAGTCATCATCCTTTTCGAATCTTTAGACACAATAGACTGCGTAGATGCGGGGCCTTTTTATTGTTACATTGCGACAAAAAATTATCTTGAGGCGTCAGCAGACGCTCTGGGGGAGCAGTGGGTAGTGTGATACGAGCCAGTGTGCTTACGGGGTATTCTGAGCTGACAAGGGAGTTGGGGGGTGATGCTGGTGCACTTCTCGCTGAGTTTAATATTCCTGCAGATATAGTCGCTTCTGATAGTCGCCTGCTCCCTCATGTAGATGTGGCTCGCTTGCTTGAAATTACCGCCGAGCGGTTAGAGTGTGGCGATTTTGCACTTCGCCTCGCTGCGCGACAGGGTGTTGACCGGTTGGGGGGCATTGCAGTGATAGCTTGCAATTCCACCTCTGCCAGAGAAGCCATTGAGGCGGTAGGCCGGTTTATGTCACTGCACAGCCCGGCTACTCACTTACGTATTGAATCCGCAGCAGCTGGGACCTTTGCTAGGACTATTGATGGGACCTTTGATCGCTTGGTGTTTGATCAGCTCGATCCGGCCCTGTGCCGTTTCCGGCAGATCCACGAGCAAACCCTGGGCAATGCTTTGATGATGTTGCGAATGCTGATGGGGGCTAATACGGCACCATTGAGGGTCTTGCTGCCTCATGGGGCTCAGAGTGCGCCTGCTGATTACCAGGAATATTTCTCCTGTCCGGTCGAATTCCTATCTGGCTATTGCGCCCTGGAGTTCCCTGCGGAGCAGTTGGACACTCCTCTCGCTTCCGCTGATCCGATCACCAAGCGTTTGGCTACCAGTTATCTGGAGCAGCAGCGTGTTTCCGCAGCGGCCTCACTGGGCACACAAGTTCGAGAGCTGGTGCGGCAATTACTGCCCACTGGACAGTATCAGGTGGGGGTTGTAGCCGCCCAGCTAAGCTTGCACCCGCGCACCCTGCAAAGACGCCTGGCGTTGGAAGGATTGCGTTTTGACTCCCTATTGGACTTGGTGCGCAGAGAGCTGGCTGCGGAGTATCTGTCCAATACCGGCCTGGCTCTGGGGCAGATCACTGGGTTGCTGGGATATGCTGAACAGAGCACTTTTCAGCGGGCTTGTCGGCGTTGGTTTTCGGATACTCCCCGTAACTACCGGCGTAGGCTGGCTCTCGCCAATCAATAGTCTGTGGGTTCGACTTCTCCGGGACGCCAGGTTTTCTCCAGCCAGGGGCCCAGTGGTCCATAGAGGCGTAAAATGACAAAGAAGCCCTTGCCCGGCACCGTCTCAAGCCAGTTGTGTTCGAAATCTTTGGGTGCCTGGGGGCCAAAGTAGATATCGTAAGAGCCATCGGAGTTTTGCATGATCCCCTTGCTCTGGCTGCTTACCGAGGGGAATTTCTGGCTTGTTTTCAGTTGTGAGCGGGTCTGGCTGTCGTAAATGTTCACGGCCCAAAAAGCGTTGACCGGGACATCCGGCGGTAAGTGCAGCTTGTACTTCTTGCCGCCATCGAAAGGTTCCTTGTTTTCATCCACGAAGGCGATGGCATAGTCGGAGCCCTTACCGGGCTCAATGGCGGTCATCGCCGGGCTCACCCCGGTATAGGGGTAGAAGTAGCTGACCCGGGCATCACTATTGATTGTCTCGCCATCGGGGCCGTTGAAGAAAATATTCTTGCCAGGAAATGCCATAACCCAGGCACTGTCAGTTCCCGGATAGATCTTGACGTCTGCTAGGGACTTATCGGTGCGGGGATACCAAACAATGGAGCGTGCGATGCCATTCCCAATCGCCACGGCATCGGTAAGGATTTTGGTCATGCGTTCATCCGGGCTGAAAGCCTTGCCCTTTTCAATGCCGATAGAGGCAAACAGGCCGCGGGTTTCCGGGTTCAGCATGCCGATCCATTCGTATTGAATGACTTCGTTCAGGTGTCTATAGAATTTGTAGTTGTTGGGGTGGATGGTGTTGAAGGCCTTACCTGAGGCGCTGATAAACACCATCCGGGGCGGGTTTCCTTTCTTGGAGAGAGGGTAGATCCTGAGGTGGTCTTTCACATTTTGGGCCGCGGCTTCAAGGGGCTGGTCGCCCGGTGAGCGCATAAACACCCAGACACGATAGGAGCGTGGGTAGACCGGGAAGTAGCCAAAGGGCAGGTTGCCTTTGTAATCCGGTGGGAGAACCAGGTACTTGCCACCTCGCCCCTTATCCGGCCCAGAGCGCCCGATATCCTCCACGTAGCGGAACCAGGCATCGTTAAAGGCACCCGTTACCCCGGGAGGGGAGTGCAGCACTGTAGGGCCATCGCGCTTCAGATCCAGAAAGGCGAGGGTATAAATGGTCGAGGTGTTTCCGGTCAGAAATAAAGATTCAGAATTCATCAGCTGATCAAAGATCAAAACTTCATTTGCCGCTTTGGCACCCAGTTCACGGCCACCTTTCATCAGCCCGTGTACCGAGGCGCCCTGGATTCCCTTCAAAAAGCTATCGACCGCACGCATGTGATCCAGGTAGTCGTAGAGTTTTTCTGCTGTCTCTGGGTAGGGAGCGCCGTCGCGAAATTTAAGCACACCGATACTGCTTTCTATTTCATCCGGCGTATTGATGGATTCCACAGCTTCCTTACTCACGTCCGCTCTCAGGCTAGGATGGAATAGCGTAAAGAGGATTGATAGCGTGAGAAAAATCATCCGCGAGGTTGTGTTGGATTTATGCGGCTGTTGCGTAAGCGGCAATGGCCAACTGTTCAATCTCAATTCCTCTTTAATGGCTTCGGCTGGAGACACAGCGGGGGTCGTTAAACACTTTTATTGCTGTCCCAGGCATCGTTTATTAGATCCGTCACTTGTGGAGTGTCTATATCACTCTTATTCGCTTTTTCTGCTGATGTTAATTTCACATTTGTAAATAAGCTGCAAAAACATCATCGTTTTTAACCGCTATATCGAGTTATCAATTAAGGCCTAAGCAGGTTGATAGGCTATTGACACTGTAGTTGGTCGTAGTTGTTTCATTTGAAACTTTTTGCGCCAGTCTATTTAAAGTGCCAAATAAGCCCGCCACTTGCCTCTCAGGCCAAAAATAGATGCTGGTCTAATTATATAAGCCGCTTCTTTTGAAACCCCTGGATGGCCGATATTTTCACCAACTTTTGACGCAAGCTAGGACATTTTAAAAGCGAGAATTCAACGCCTGTAAATCCTATGAGAGGAGAATCGCCTCCTATCCGAATAAATAAACTGGGGTGAAGTGAGGAAGTTGATGTTGAAGGGCGCTCGAAGGAAAGATTTTTTTACGGCCTTAGGTGTAACAAAAGATCAACCGAAGAGGTTTATTATGTCACTCTGAGAGGGCTGTGATTGGAGTGTGTAGCGGTTGAGAACTGCTAGGTGGTTTTGAAATAAATTACATGAATAGTGAAAATAATTCGCGCATCAATACTCGATTTGCTGTAACGGCATCCGTGCTGAAAATTGGTTCTCACCAAATATCTCTCAATAAAATTATTTTCCCGTTGAATGTCTTGTTCAATAGTAATCAAAAGTCAACATGAAAAAAATTTAGGAAATAATGACTTTCCTGAACTGCGAGTGCCGGAATGAAAACTCCATCACAGGAATTTAAGATAATGCTTGTCATTATGGAGAGCTCACTTTATAAAATGATCGTGCCATGTAGGTGACTTCAGTTTCTTTTAATGGGGGAGGATTGAAGTCACAGAAAAAGTTTTAGAAAAAAAATTTGGACTAATAATGTTCTCGCTTGCCGACCTGTTCGACAGGGTTGTTACTGGTTTCTGGTGTGGAAGCCTTGAAAATCTGACTGGGGAAAAATTAACGGCTCAATGTTGTGAAAGTGCATTGTCTCTTTTGCAGCAGACTGATATTCAGTTGGCCCATGGGGACAGAGTTGTTATTAGGGCACAGAACGATATTTTTACTGTGGCGACAATGTTGGCCGCCTGGCATTTAGGCTTGGTGGTAGTTCCGGTCAAGGGCGATGCAACTCAATCGGCGATAAATTCTATTGCCTCTGACTGCAATGCCAAGGGAATAGTGGAAGGTGAAGAAATCGTTCCATTGGAAACTTACCGGCCACAACAACAGTTATTTGAGCTTTGTACTCCCTCCAGGGTTACAGGTGTCGACCTGGCCCTGATTATCTACACCTCGGGCAGTACCGGTAAGCCAAAGGGCATCATGCTCACTCACCAGAATGTGCTTACCTCTTTGGAATCTCTCTCTCAGTACCTTCGCCTGTCTGGCGAAGATCGTATTTTATGTCTATCACCTCTGTCGTTTGATTACGGCCTGTATCAAGTGTTGTTTGCCCTCTATAAGGGTTGCTCAACAATTCTTTACGATAAAACATTCAATCCTCTGCAGGCTTTGAAAGTAATATCTGAGCTGAAAATTTCAGTGTTACCCATTGTTCCGGCAATGGGCGCCGCACTGGCGAAACTTTTGGCACTGGTAAAGCCCGATCTTTCTGCACTACGCGCTATTACCAATACCGGTGGTCACTTACCGGAGTATGTAATTCGTACATGGAAAGAGTATCGTCCTTCACTTGATGTTTTCTCAATGTATGGTTTGACCGAGTGCAAAAGAGCGTTGTACCTGGAGCCGGAGCTTTGGGAGCAAAAAATGGGTTCTGTAGGGAAGCCTATTCCTGGGTTGGATGCTCGCATCTTTCTGCTCGACGCCCGGGCGAATACCTACAGGGAAGCGCAAGCCAATGAAGTTGGTGAGCTCTTCGTGCGCGGCTCAGGGGTTATGCAAGCTTACTATGATCCCAGTGCTCAAGGGGGAGCGCAAATTGTTAACGGTCTTTACCGGGATGATAACTGGCTCGCTACCGGTGATTTGTTCAGTCGGGATGATGAGGGCTTTTATTACTTTAAGGGTCGCTCCAAAGACCTGATCAAACAAGCAGGCTTTTGTCTGTTCCCCAAAGACCTGGAGAATGTGATAGATGCTTGTCCATTGGTGCACCTCAGTGTGGTTATTGGTTCTACAGACAAATTTCAAAATGAAATAGCAGTCTGTGTGCTCGAACTACAAGAAAACACACCTGAGAATCAGCAGCAGTTCAAAGTGTGGCTAAAAGAGAATCTGGATGCTGATTACACACCCAGGGAAGTAAGATTTGTCGAGTCAATTGATTTGACGGCAAATGGCAAAATTGACAAAAAGAAACTGGAGCGAGAGCTTCAATCCTGAACCCTCTCAGCTGGAAACACTGAGATTTCTCGGTCGGTAGGCATTTTATAAGACGTTTGAAAATAACGATTAGACCGGTAAGTCGTAAATACGGCTGAAATATTTGTGCCCTATAAGAATGATTTAAAATTTCTCCAGGTGATTTCATGAAAGCTTCCTTGGAAAAGCTCGTTGCCCAGTTCAGTCAACAAAAGCAACACTTTTCAACACCGTGCTATGTCTATTCCCTAAAAGATATTGCCGATAACTATCGAAAACTAAAAGATCGCCTGGGAACCTCTCTTATTTATTCTCTGAAGGCGAATAGCTGCCTCGATCTCATTGTACGCAGTGGTCATGTCTTCGAAGATGGTATCGAGATTGCCTCTGTCGGTGAGCTAAATCTTCTGCCAAGGGGGGAAAGTCCCCGCTATATCAATAATCCATCCGCAGATAAAAGCTTTATTAGAGCGGCAATTGCCAGCAAGTGTACCCTGGTCGTAGATAACCTATCCCAGCTGGAAATTATTCGAGAGTTTCAAGGCAAGCGCCCGATCAATCCGTTGATTCTTCGCTTGAATCCCAGCACTTTGGATCAGTTTGATAAAGCACAGGCGGTGACGAAGAAAGACCATTTTGGTTTCGGATGGAGTGATGTTGAGACTGCTTTGGCTTTCTGTAAGGAGCATGACCTAAAAATTGGTGGATTTCATGTTTTCCGGGGATCTTACAATTTTGCCAAGCTCGCCTACAGCACCGCGCAAGCTGCATTGCAAATAGTTGAGAAGTTTGAGCGTGAACTCGGCTATGCGATTACATTAGTGAATCTTGGGGGTGGTTTTGACCTGAACTGGGAAAGTGTCGATTTTAACTTTGAACAGTACAGAGAGCTGCTTGGTGAGTTTCCCTCTCACATTAAAATTACCCACGAGAGTGGCCGTGCTATCGTTGCCAGCGCAGGGTACTTCGTCACTCAGGTTCGCTATGTAAAATCAATAGAAGGGCAGCAGTACGGTATCTGTGATGGCGGCATGGCCCAGAATTTTCTTTTGGCAAAAACGGAAAGCACTTTTAAGCGTTTCAGTCAGCCACTGATATTACGTGAAGGTAAAGTGCTGGAACTTGAGAGTAATACTGAAGGCTGCTTATTGGTAGGTACTTCCTGTAATAAGGAAGACGTGATCGGTGAGATAAAAGGTGCAGCCATACAGCCTGGCGACCTGGCCATTTTCAGTAATTGCGGTGCTTACAATGCGAGCTATACCGTTGCTCCCTTCCTGAGCTTACCTTCTGCCAAGTCTTATCTCATGGAGTAACTTATGGAAATTCAATCTATTGCCGGCGGCTTCGTTGTCACCCAACTTTCATCTGTTTCTCCAGTGCCTGCTTCACTGCAAGACCTTCTTGAGAAGGCTTGCATGCGCTTGTTCGATGCTTCGATGATCATTGAAGACCCATTGACAGCGCTTGCTCCCCTACGGGAGCCATCTGTCAAACAGCCTTTGGAGCAATTTGAACAAACCTTTGTCATTGATCAAATTATTGACAGGGTACGAGACGAGGGGCTTGCTGATCATTTCCATGAAATGATCGGCCTGTTTGGCTCCATTATGATGAGCCTGACCGCTACTGAAGAGCAGCTGGCTCAGGTAAATAGCTGGGTGGAGCAGGGTATTTTTGGCCACTTCCTGATGACCGACCCGGGTGGCCCAAGCCTACAAAGCTGGAAAACTGAACTGCAGGATACCAATGGTGCCCTACGACTCAATGTCAATAAAATTCATGGCATAGAGGCGCAAAAGCTGGGGTTTGCCATGGTTGTTGCCAAACAAGCCGCACGCCCATTTCCAATTACATTGATGTTGCCGCCTGAACTCTGCTCTGAGTTGAAGCAGTCATCTATAGGTGAGGCTTTTTTGGATGGCAAGCTACAACTGGGTAATTGTCGTGGCAGTGTCCCAGTGACTAAAGAAATGCTGCTCAGTAGGGGCGGCCTGGGTAGTGTCAATCGCTTCCTTACATTGGTACGTCCTCGTTTTGTAAAATCCCTGATGCACTTTGTACTCTGGTTGAAAGATCAGGGTGAAGTCGAGCTGTCAGTTGCAGACCAAGAGAGTATCGAGTACCTAATTTATCTGTGCAACGAGCAAACCTCGGCCACGATCTTTTCTATGCACAGTGTGAATAGGGTTTTGGCAACAAAATTTGCCAGTAACGAATTACTTTTACATCTTGTATCTGCAGGTAAAGTAAAAAGTAAGGCCCGCCAGCGGGATCTGTTGGCATTTACCAAGATGGAAGGCAGTTCTTACCGCTGTTTCTTTGAGATTTACAGTAAATCGAAAGGGCATCGGCTATGAGTTTGTACCTGAAGTCGGCAGCCTTTACTCCCATTGAAAATATTACTTTCGCAACGAGTGGAGGTTTGCAAGAAGCCTTCGCTCGAATCGGAGAGATTATTTCGGATCAGAGTAGGCGAGTGCTAGAAGCTGTTTCATCAGAAGCTAGGGCTGAGATTGAGCGGCACTTTCTCTGTTCAACCATGATCGAGCTTCCCTTCACTACTGGGGCTGTTAGCACAGACGACTTAAATCCCGCTGAACAGCAACGGGGTATCCCTGTCACCAGCTTTGTGAATACTTATGAGTGTGCCTCCTGGGGCTACAGCCTGCGTTATTACTTACGGCAAAATCCCACCGCACGCTATGTAATAGTCAGTATTCTGGATGCCAATGTGCTGGATCTGAGCTTTTGGCAGAGCAATGAAAACTGGGGCAAGAGTGGATTTGGTTTATGTACTCTGCTGTTGGAAGTTGAATCCTTTAACAGAGAAGATATCACGGCAGGCTGTGCCGTTACTTATAACACCACGCCAGAGTTTGCAACAATTGTTAGGAAAATGGCCAGCAATGGAAAGGATCTGACCTTGTCTTTGCCATTCTTCCCGGAAAATATACGACAGATTTTTACCCGACTACTGAATGGCTTCCAACAGCTGCCCGATCTTCATGACAGGTGGGGTCATTGTTTTGGCAGTGATCCCTGGTTAAATATTATTAGCCATGGTGTAGCTGGTAGATTTCAAGAGCGTGAGAAATTATTGGCATGCTCTATTGCTTTGAATGGTTACTACTGTACGGCTGAAGTTAGTGTTGATCAGGATAGCACCTTTTACCTGGCGGAGTCGGTATGAGTAAAGTGATAGAAATTTCCAGTAGGTTGCTACGTAATCCCTATCCACAAAATCCTAAACTTTGCGCTGCCCAGACATTGCCTTTGCAGGGAGAATCCGACTTTTTGGCAATTTCCCTATTACCGGTAGGTAATATTCCTGTGCTATTAAGTTTTTCGGAACATTACCAGCTGTTGGTAGAGCTATTGGAATGCGTGGATCACTCTGGTGTTGAGATAGAGACGATCTTGTTACGAATGCAGATGCCGGCGGGTGGCAGGATGCCGAAACTGTTTCTGCAGGAGCGGGTTTTGATGTTGCAGGATGTTCAAACAGAAGAATTAATTCTGCATAAAGCGGGTAAACCTTATCTGGTGATAGAAGATACCTTAGTGCGCCATCCACTGGAGTCTGGCAGAAATAATATTTGCATCCGGATTTGTACTACCGAAGATAGCGACAATTTGATCGCTATGATTTCAGAAAAATTGCTGAATCTGGGCTTTGATAACGTTGAGCAAATCGTCAGGGAAAGGACCGCATAAAATGTATATCAGAAGCCTATGGGTAGATCATCAGGGGGAAACTGAGCAACTATTGCACTCCCTGAATGAATATCTTTCTGGATTAACTCATCTTCCAGGGCTTGTATACATCGTTTCTGCAGGCGAAGCCAATGTGTTGCTAGAGCGTCCGGTTATAGAATTTTTGGCTCGGTTAGAGGAGGCTGGGCACAATATTCAATTTGTCGGTAGTGCCTGTACCAGCTTTCATGCGGCGCTATTAAGCTATTCCAAACGGCAAGAAGAAGATGCCCTAATCATTAATTTAGAACTGGGCAAAGAGCGACAACAGGAGTGCTTGGACGCCTTGGGTATAGGTGTAAAGGCCGGGCAAGATGGTCTGGATGTAATCACTGGTGTGGCGGCTTGCTGCTTGAGCAAGCATTATCATGCAGAGAGTGTATGCCAGATTTCCAGTTGTGATATTTTATCTCAAGCGCCAACGCTGAGTGGGGCTCATGAGCTGGTACAAAGTCTCAAGAAAATATTGACTACCGATTTCAGTCATTCCTGCCGCATAGTGTCTTTTGATATTCAATCCCGCTGGGCCAAAGGTTTACTAAAAGGTTTCTCCCGTGAGGAAAAATCTCAATGGCTGCCCAGTAGTGAGCTTGATGGGCAGCATTATCTCAGTATAAAACCCATTGTTGAGATCAATAAATATTGCCTGGAAAGTGAGGTGGAAAATCTCTGGATTATCACTTTGGGTGGTGGCGGTCGAGCTGGCTGCCTCCGAGTGCATAAAACACCGCGAACCGATGGGCAGTTACTTTCCCGGTTGGTCCATACTGAGACTCTTTCACTGGAAGAGGCTTACGCAAACTTTACAGCGGCACAAAATATCGATGATGCGCACTGTCAGGACTATCTGCCTCATGTGCGCGGAGCCATGATTTATCCCCAGAAAAAATATCGGGGAAGGCACAATCAAATATTTCACTGGGTGCTGGGTTCCGGCAGCTGGCGGTCACTCTTGGAAAATCAAGGAGCCAAACATGGGTAGAAATATCTATAAGTCCGACTTGCGGGAATTTAAGTTTCTTATTGAAGACCAGTTCTATCAGACCAAGGCCCTTTTTGAGCATCCACTCTACAAAGATTGCTCTGTAGAGGTTCTGGAGGATGTCCTTCAGCGCGCTAAAAAATTTGCCACTGAGGTGTTGGGTCCGGGCTATCAGGAAGCCGATGAGCAAAGTTGCCACTTGGTTGATGGCAAGGTGCAGTTACCTTCCTCTTTTTCAGAGATGTGGAGCCGTTTCAAAGAGGAGTGGGGTGATTTATCCTCTGCCAGCGGTGCACAGCGTACCGATCTGCCGCCTTTTATTATGCAGATGCTCCTGGAAATGTTTATGGGGGCCAACCCCAGCTTTATGACCTATGGCGGTTTCTGCCTGCCTTCTTCCACTCTGGTGGAGAAATATGGTACTGAACTTCAAAAGGCTCTTTTTAAAGATAAATTGGCCACATCCGAGTGGACTTCCTGTCTTTGTTTAACCGAACCACAGGCTGGCAGTGATGTCTCCCTGGTGGAAACCAAGGCCTCCCAACAAGAAGATGGCACTTATCTGCTAACCGGTGAAAAGTATCTGATTAGTGCCGGTATGCACGACCTTACAGGTAATACCCTGTATTTTGTGATGGGCAGGGGGGAGAAGAGTGGATCGGGCACCTATGGTTTGTCTTGCTTTATCGTACCCAAATTCTGGGTGGAAGAAGATGGAAGCCTTGGAGAGTTCAACCATGTCGAATGCATCTCTCTGGCTGACAAAATGGGCTTTAAAGGCTGTGCCAATACCCACTTGACCTTCGGCAAGAATGGTCAATGTCGTGCCTATTTGCTGGGTAATCGGGAAAATGTTGGCTTGCTGCAGTTCCTTACCCTGATGAACCAAGCACGGATTAGCACCGGAGTTTATGCCCTGGGTATGGCTTCATCGGCTTACTACAATGCACTTGCCTATGCCAGTAAGCGTCTACAGGGTAAACGTTTTCACGAGAGCTTCAGTGCTACGGCGAGCAGGGTCAATATTGTTGAGCATGTGGATGTTCAACGTATGCTGCTGGAGATGAAGTCAAAAGTTGAGGGTTGTAGGGCATTGATAGCCAAGCTAACTCTCTCTGAAAGCCTACTGAAGACATTTGAAGGGGATGAGGCTAAGAAATCGGAAGTCGCTCATCACCAGGGTCTGGTAAACCTGCTGACCCCAGTGGTGAAAGCCTATATCAGTGATCAAGCCTGGCGGATATGTGAGCTGGCTATCCAAACTTGTGGTGGACAAGGCTACTTAAAAGAATTGGGTATTGAGCAGTATGCTCGGGATATCAAGGTACTCGCGATTTGGGAGGGAACCAACTATATCCAGAGCCAGGACCTTATTCGCGATAAGCTGGGATTGGGCAACTCCAGCAAACTGTTCCAAATTTATAAAAATGAATTTGAAACATTTATGGATAGAGCAGCGGATTTCCCAAAATTCAAAGCGGAGTTCAGTCGACTGCAAGAGTCCTTTACACATCTTGAGACTGTCTTGAAAGCAGTGCATGTCTGGGTCAGGACTAAAGAGATGTTCAAGATCCCGGCTTATAGCACTCGTATCCTGCACATGATGGGGGATATAACCCTTGCCTGGCTGTTATTAGAGGCCGCTTGCAGTGCCTCCAGTCGCTTGAGCAATGAGGAGGATGATAAAGCCTTCCTTGAATCGAAGATTACTAGCGCTAAGTTCTTTATTAGAAATGAGTTGCCCAGAACCAAGATGGTGATGGAGATTATTCAGGATCACGACTCATTTTGTCAGGTGGACGCCCCGGTATGGGATTCTCTTCTCGCTGAGGTGGAATCTGTGTGATGAGTACTATTGGACAAATACAAAAAGAATATGACGTTGTCATTATCGGCGGTGGCTGGGCCGGGTTAACGCTGGCTCGACAAATAAGGCGGGGCAGCCAAGATACTTCAATCTTGGTCGTAGAGGCGAACGATGGCTTTCGGGCAAAAGTCGGTGAAGCAACCGTTGAAATGACCGGCCATTACTTTATGAACCAGTTGGGCCTGGTCAATTACCTCTATAGAAATCACCTTCCGAAAAATGGTTTGCGTTTTTTCTTTGACAAGCCTGATCACAGCTTGTCTCTGACAGAAATGAGTGAGCACGGAACTACCAGTATACCGCCTCACCCAGCCTTCCAGCTGGATCGGGCCCGCCTGGAGGCGGATCTGGTTGAAATGAACCGGGAAGATGGTATTGAAGTACTGATGGGTGTGAAGGCCAAGGCCCTCAGTATAGAGTCCGCGGATGAGCGGCATGCTGTGCAGTTGTCTACAGTAGAGTGCGACGCTGAGGTCACTGCCCGTTGGCTGGTGGATTGCAGCGGACGAAACCGTTTTACCAAAAAACACAAGAAATTAACCCGTCAGGAAAATGTGCCGGAGAACTTCTCTGCCTGGGGGCGCTTCAAGAACATCCAGGATATTGACTCCATGGGAGACGAAGCCTGGAGAAAGCGTGCTTTTGGCCGTTTCTTATCCACCAATCACTTTTCTGGTGATGGATATTGGGTGTGGTTTATTCCCCTAAGTGGTGGCTACACCAGTGTCGGCATCGTTGGTGAGAAAGAGAAGTTTGCAAAACCGCCGACTAAGCGTGAAAGCTTCCTGGATTTCCTGAAGAATTATCAGGCAATTTCAGAGTTGTTGGATGGCGCTGAGCTGGTGGATTTTGAAGCTTGGGGGCAGCTTGCCTATCGTGCGGAGGAGTTTATTTTCCCCGACCGTTGGGCAACTTCTGGCTTTGCCTCTATGTTTCTTGACCCACTATTCAGTGGTGGTGGCGATATGATTGCACTGTTTAACGATCATATCTGCAAATATATCCTGATGGATCTCGCAGAGTCTGATAGAGACAAGGCTCAACAAGTACTGGATCAGCAATTACCCATCGCAAATCAGACCGTAAAAGAGTTTTACCAAGGTCTTTATGCCCATGTGGCCAATGTTTATCCGGTTATTGATTCTGCTGAACTCTGTTCGCCGCTGCTGGCCTATAACACTTCAGCTTATTTCTTGGAAATTGTTTGGGATTATATGTCCGGCAATTATCTGGATCAGGAATACTGGCAGCGCAAGAGTTACCTGCGCAGGGGTTATCTGGCGCTGGAACTCATACTGCAGAAGCAGTTGATAGATACCGCAAAAGTACTCAAATCTGAAGGCCGTTATTACCGAAGAAATGATGAAGGCTTTTTTGAGTCTGGAGCGGATCACTACAAGTATTTTGTATACCTTATGGGTACTGCTGGTCGGGACGGATGGCGTATCGATTTAAGGGTCAAGCTTTGGGTAGAAATGTTTCTCAAGGTGATTGAGACAAAATTGGATTTACCCATGCTCGCTAACAAAATGGTAGTTCAGCAGAGCATTTTGCTGCCGGATTTGCTTGAAAAATCTAATTTGAATCTCGCCGACAAGGATTGGCTCCTGGAGAAAATTTCGGTCAAATTTTCAGAAATGCTTTCTGAGGAAGCTGAATGTCCTATTCAGGTTAAAGTGTCTGAAGACTCTTTCCATACTGGCATGCTGGAAATTATAGATTTATCGGGAGAATTAACGGTAGATGAGCTTGAGAAGCTCACTAAAAAGGCAAAATCACTCTGGGGGCAGACCCAAGAGTATATTGCTATGCCAAGTATGGTTCCGGTTTTCCTGGCGTTTGCGCGTAGCCAACCCGATAGCATAATGGATTCTGTAATTGACCAGAGAAAAGCGCTGCAAATGGGTCAACAAGCTTCTGAACGTCGTGTAGTGGAGGCGGTGTGATTCAAGAGTTTTTTAAAGCGCGGGATGGGAAAAATCTGGCTTTCCGCTGGTTGCCTGCAGAAGACACAGAGACTGCGCTCATTTGTATGCATGGTAGTACCTTTAGCAGTCAATGGTATTTAATGTTTGGGCGTATGTTGCACAAGCAGGGGATGACCATCTGTTTGCCAGACTGGCGTGGGCACGGCAAAAGTGAAGGTCGGCCCGGGGATCTGGATTACCCGGATCAATTACAAGACGATCTACACGATTTAATAACACACCTCAAGCAGAGGGGAGTTCGACGTTTTGTGCTCGGTGGACACAGTGCTGGCTCTCTTGCCTCTTTGCGATACCTTGGAATTTATGGCACCAAGGACATAGCGGGTTTTTTCGCTATAGCCCCGCCATTGACTCAAGCGGAAGAGACAAGAAAGTATGATATTGCCACTTCAGGGCTTGAGTATTTTATCCGTTATTTTCGTAAAAGGCGGCACTCAAGGCCTATGGCTGGTCCTGAACAGCAAAACTTGCCGACTATAAACCTTTGGAAATACTGGCTGGCGATGCTCTTTCCCGTTTTCAGGCGAATGCCCGTGTTGAGTTTCCCTCCAGTTGGGTCGGCTGCTGGGAATCAGGGTAGGGTACTTGAATGTAGTTACAACTTGCTCAGTGCTTACACCATCAAGAGATATACTGATCTGTTCGCGAGTATTGATATTCCCTGTCATATTACTGTGGGGGAGCATGATGAAGTGGTCGATGCGAATATCCTCTATACGGTGATGAACTGGTATATCTCGCCACAGGTAGACTCCTGCCTAACTGAGATTCCCAATGCTACTCATATGTCGGCTATCTCTGCCTCGGCCAAACCTCTTTCCGGCTGGCTGGACAGGGTGGTAGAGCGCCAACTGGAGGTGGCCCTGTGAAACAAATGGCTTATGATATTCCCGGTATAAAGCCGGTGTCTCTTGCAGTTGGTGCTGAGCTTTCTTTATTGGACTTTTACCCGGCTGAGTATAACAAGTTACACAACACTTCGAAGAATGATAACGAAGGAATTATCCAGAGAAGTGATCGTAATTGTTTTCATATTCGCCTGGGGAAATCATTTAATTTACCTCTGTATCAATTTCTCTTTAATGAGCAATGGTTTATTGGTGCAAAATTGCCCTCCTTTTTGGCAGTTGGAGCCGATAGAGTCGATCCTCACTATTTGATTGAGCTGGAATATTTCGGTTTTCCCTCTGATAGAAAGTGTCTGTTGGAAGATGTCAGGATGATTTTTCCTGGCGATGAGGTCTCTGTTACTGCAGAAGCATTAATTTGGCTGGACGATACACTGCCTGAACAACCTGGCTTGACATCTTCTTTGGTAAAACCTCTAAGTGAAGGTGAAACCCTATTCAATTTGCTACCCAAAGTCGCTACAAGCCTATTCTCCCCTTTCGATCATGTATTCTTTGCTCAGGTATTTGAGAAGGTTGAAACTTGTCAAGAGTCTGTATGCGAAATCCTTCGGGAAAGCCTACCCAAAAACTTTGGTTTTGATCGGCATAGGGCTGACATTTTTAATGCAGCTCATAAATCCAGAAAGGTAGAAGGAATCGATCTAAGAGGTTATATCCGAAAGATTGGAGATCAGCTTGAATCGAGCTGGGAGGCCTCGGATAAAGTACTGAATAGGAATGCCTATATGGCTGAGCGGTTTTATCATCCGTATATCCTATTTCAGTTGAGTATTTTAGCTGCTGAGGCAGGTAAAGAAATTAGGGTTGTCGATGCCAAAAACGGGAGAAAAGAAGAAACGGCAGATCCGGTTTTTACTATGGATGACAATCCCATAGTTAATGTTTATGAGTCTTTTCAGAGGGTATTTTTTTATGGAAACCGGTGGCTTGCCCGGATCTGGTTTTTTATACCCCCTATGATTAGCGCCAAGATTATTAAACGGCAACAGAAATATTCTGAGGGAGAGCAGCATATATGTATATATGCTGTGACTCTGGATTATTTGTTGCGATTCTATCCTTTGAAAGTTGGTAATGTTACTGGAGATTAGGTATGTCTACAGCAGTCGTAGAGAGCAAAGTACAGGAACTCTGTGAGCAGATCGCTCTTATGCTGAATGTTGATTCCGTTGATGCGGATACCCCTATTGCTGAGTTGGGTGTGGATTCTCTCAATATCGTAGAAGTGATATTGATTTGTGAGCAACTTTATCCTGGGGTAATGAGTCCAGAGAATCTGGTTTTTGATGAGCACACCACCCTAAGGGAAATGGATACACAGTTGCTCGAAAATTCAGCTGAGATGTAAGTCTATTTTAGGGAGTAGTCCATGTTTAAGAAAATGCTAACAATATTAATAAGCAGTCTTCTGATTGGTAACATTGTTGCCTGGTTTTCAGGGGCTGCTCCCATCGATTTTAAAAAGATTGAATATAGCAAAGCAGAAATCGAACAATTGGAGTTTTTGACTGCTGAGCTGAGTCAGGATCAATCCGATTCTGAATTAATGCTGCAGTTAGGACAGATGTACAGCTATCACAATGAGATAAATAGAGCGGATGAGTTGTTGGGTGCCGCTTACCAACAGGATCCCAATAATATGCTGATCAAAGCGACTTACTTCTCCAATGAGGGTAAGTTGGCCGGCGCTATGTTTGACCCGGCCATGGGGCTCTACAAACTTTTTCGCCTACGTCAGGCGATGAGTCAGGTGGATGAAGCGGCCTTACAAGCCAGTTCTGACTTTAATGTGCGCCTGGTTCGGTTGCTGACTTTTTCTTTTGTCGGTGAAGTTAGCGGCCACTTTGATCGTGTTTTTGAAGATGAAGACTGGTTTATCCCTTTGATTGAAAAAGATACCGATGCTTTTCCCACCGAGGTCAGGCAGCTCGTGTATCTTGCCTTGGCGAATGCCTATAGAGTGAAAGGTCAGGACAATCGTGATGAACTCAACATCGCCTTGGACTATTTCCAGAAGGCAGAAAGCTTGGCTGAATGTCCGAATACCATGCAGGATGCCTGTAAGCAGTTGAGTCAAATGGTTGTTACTTTAGGCGAAGCTTGATGCTGGTTGAACTAGTTAACGTATCTAAACGTTATGCAATGGGTGATATCTGGGTAGATGCTCTTAAAGATATCACCCTCTCCCTGGAGAAAGGCGAGTTTCTTGCTGTGAAGGGGCCGAGTGGTAGTGGCAAGAGTACGCTACTTAATATTTTGTCGGCTCTCGATCAGTGTGATTCCGGCACTGTTCAGGTTGGAGGCGTCAATATCGGTAATTTGGGTGAGCACAAACGCTCAAAATTCCGTAACCGGCACATCGGCATTGTGTTTCAGTCTTTCAACCTGATACCGGTTTTAACAGCCTTGGAAAATGTAATGTATCCATTGACTCTCAGGGGTGTGAAAGATGCAAAGCCAAGGGCTCTACAGGCACTGAAAGATGTTGGTCTTGAAAAACAGGCAGGCCAAAGGCCAACACAATTATCCGGTGGTCAGATGCAGCGGGTAGCTATAGCCAGGGCGATTGTTACAAGGCCTGATATCGTATTGGCCGATGAGCCCACCGCAAATCTTGATTCGAAAACCTCTGAAACGATTATGGCGTTGATACAGAAGTTAAATAAAGAGCAGGGAATTACTTTCGTTATTTCCACTCACGATGATTATGTCACCAGCTTGGCGTCTCGAGTTATTACTATTTTAGATGGCGAGTTGGTAAGCGATAGTTTCACTGATCAGTTACTGGCTAATCGGTATGAAAAGGTCAATAGTGCAAGATTGGAGACTGAGGTATGAAATTTCTTGCCCCACAGGTTGCTCTGAGAATATTTACTGCGATTCTTATACTGCTTGGCAGCCTTTCGAAGGCACTTGCTAATGAGTTTACGCCTCCTTCCGAGATCCCATCTTCCAATATCGAGAGGGCTCGTTTGGTTGAGGCGTTAAATGAAGACTCCACGCCCGAGCAAATGAAAGTTGCCTATTTGGCTGAACTGGCGTTATTGACCTCCTCCAGCGATACGCGGGTTGAGCAAGTTGAATCCCTGGAAGAAAAAATGGCCCAATTAAAGCGCTCTCTAGATAATGACCCGGAATTGAGTGCCGCCCTGGGTTCGACGATTTCCTTTCGGTCCAGTTTCTATATCGATCAACTGGCAAAGCTTTCCTTATTTTCAAGGCGGGGAAATCGCATAATGGATAGAGCTGTAAAACAAGCGCCCTTTAACTTAGGTGCAAGACTGCAGCGGGGTATCAGTTGCGCGAATATGCCGGCCTTCCTAAAGCGCGCACGTTATGCGGTGGAAGATCTGGAGCTGGTACAACAGCAAATTGGTGGTAAATACGGGGAAGAGTTCCAAGCATTCGTTGAGTTCTACCTTGCACAGGCTTATGAGCGTAATGATCAGACAGATGAAGCCAAAGAACTCTGGGGAAAACTGACGGGTTCTGAAACGGATTGGGCGCAGAAGTCTCGCCAAGCCCTGGAGAAACTGTAGTTATGATCCTGGGTTGGAAGGTAGCGCTGTTAAATATTTTAAGAAATGGTCGACGCAGCTTGATTACCCTGGCTGCGGTTATTTTCGGCTGTACCAGCCTGATTGTGTTCGGCGGTTTCGTGCAATCGATGTATGACGGCATGCGAGAAAGTATGATCCGCTCGCAATTGGGTCATATTCAGATCTATGCAGAGGGCTACAACCAGTATGGCAAAGCTGAACCAGAGAAGTACCTGATTCCCTCCGACAAGCTTGAGCAGATTACCCAGGTGATCGAAGAGCAGACCCAGGCATTGGTTGTTGCCCCGCGGCTAAATTTCAATGGCCTCCTTAGTGATGGAAAGCAATCTATTGCGATAACGGGCATTGGTGTCGATGCAGAAAAAGAAGTACTGCTTTCCTCCGCAATCCATATCGTTGAAGGCGAAGATCTGTTTCCTGAGGATGTAGCTGCTGCACATCTGGGTGAGGGGTTGTTCAACTCTCTGGACGCCCAGGTAGGGGATTATCTAACCCTCCTTGCGAGTACTCAGGACGGAGCGATAAATGCCGTAGATATTCAGATAGCCGGAGTTGTGACCACCGGTGTGAAGGAGCTGGATGATCGCTTACTTAGGATTAATTTGCCTCTTGCCCAGGAATTGCTTTACACCTCGGATTTAACCCGATTGGTGGTCTTGCTTGAAGAAACAGAAATGACTGATGCGGCTGTTGGTACCTTGCGCAAGGTGTTTCGGGAGCGGAATCTGGGACTAGAGCTAAGAAGCTGGTGGGATCTGGCTTCTTATTATCACCAAGTTGTGGGTCTATTTAATGGTGTGTTCGGTTTTATCACCGCTATTGTCCTGGTGATTGTAGCATTAAGCATTTCCAATACCATGCTGATGGCAGTGATGGAGCGTACCCGAGAGATTGGGACAATTCGGGCCATGGGCGGCACGCCGACTCAGGTGGTTGGATTGATTCTTTTGGAGTCGGTATTTTTAGGTATTATTGGCAGCCTTTTAGGTCTGCTTTTCGGGATTCTTGCGGCGAAAGGTATCACCTATGCCGAGTGGATGATGCCGAGGCCACCGGGCAGTACTCAGGATTATCCCATAAGGGTATTTGTGGTTACTGAGATTCTGATAAAGACTTTTTTTCTGGGGTTTTTAATCTCTCTGATTTCCAGTGTTTATCCAGCGGTAAAGGCTTCCAGAATACCGGTAGTTAATGCGCTGCGATTTACTTGATAGCGATGCAAATAGTTTATAGGCATTGGGTGTAGTGATGAAAAAAGGCCGCTTTAGTTTTATCGTTGGGCTGTTGTTGACTCTCAGCGTATCTGCAAGAGCCGAAGTAACAGCGGAATCCCTGGTCAATCGATTGGATGAAGTGAGGGGCTACAAGGATCAGGGCTTTGTCTTTGATATCACTAATATCAGCTATAAAAAAGATAAAGAACCTCGAACCAATACTCTCAGCGTTAAAGTATTCAATGACAAATCTTTGATCCGCTTTGAGTCTCCCGCCCGAGAGAAGGGCCGGGCTATGCTGAAAGAAGATGCCAATATGTGGCTTTATATTCCCGGTACCCGCCGAGTTATCCGTATAGCACCCTCCCAGCGTCTGATTGGAGAAACCAGCAATGGGGACGTTGTAGGGACTAATTTTTCCAGGGATTACCGTGCAGAAATTATCGGAGAGGAGACACTTGAGGGGCAGGACTACTGGTTGTTGGAGTTAATCTCTACCGCTTCCGGTGTAGCTTATGCAAAAGTAAAAGTGTGGATGGCAAAATCGGAAGGTAACCAGCCCTTCAAGAGCGAATTTTACTCCAGGTCAGACCGCCTTCTAAAAACTGCTTTCTACAAAGAATTCAAGAACTATGACGGAGCACTTAAGTTACATAAGCTTCTTCTGGTTGATGCCTTAATGCAGGATAACTATACCTGGATGAAATTTGATGATTACCGTCTTGAAGAGCTAGATCAGGCTATTTTCCAAAAGGCATCCCTGGGTAAATTGAATTAATAGAAAGAGACATCATGGCGACTCTTAGTCTGGCTCGGCATAAATTGGTTATTTTTTTAGGTTTCGCCTCAGTGGTTCCCTTGGCTATCGCACAGGAGTATGAAGATCCATTTTCTATTGATTCTTCTGAAATTTCTCAGTCGGAAGAGATTGTCAGCAATAGCCCAGAAAATACCATTTCCTGGAATTTTGATGCCTCTGCTATTGCCTACCAACAGCAGAATAGTGTGCGGAAAGACCAATATTTCAACCCTGGAAGCCTGGTATTTAGCGAAAGGGAATCCATATTGGCATTGGACTTAAGTAGCGGGTTTTCGACGGGGTCCTATCTTTCAGCTTATACCCGCCTAGCTCTTGTGCAGGATTACCAGGTGGATGAGACTGGTGACTCTGCAGATGAGTTTAATGCGTATCTATTGGAGGGGTATTTATCCTCGTATACTCCTAGTCGACGTTTCGGCATCAATATTGGCCGTATAAAACCCCAATGGAGCAATGGTTACAATTGGTCGCCTGCCAACTTACTCAAGCCTGTTTATGACCGCCCAAATCTGGATACGGACGACCTGACCCAACAACAGGGCTGGGATATGGCGCACCTGGATTTTCGTTACGGTGATTGGAATGCGGGTATTTATTTTGCCGAAGTAGAGGATAACCTGGATCGAAACCTGGACCGTCCTTTTGCTGAAAATGATTACCAGTATGCATTGGTCCTCAATCGGGAGGGAGATTTAGATACCAGCTTAGTATTGCACCAACTGGAGGGGGGAGATCTCAATGCAGCCCTGGGTTTTAGCGCGCTGGCACGAGATAATATTACCCTGCGATTTGAGGGGGCCTGGGAGCAACAGCGAGAACTGCCGTTGGCCAGTGATATCTCCTATGTAGAGTTACAGAATCGTGGTTACCTGAAAGCCGTTTTAGGTGCCCAGGTGAGCCTAGATGGTGGTTGGGATATTACGGCGGAATATCTTTACAATGAACACGGCTATGAGGCCGAAGAGTGGGATCAGGTAATAGATCAAGTAGATCTGGCTAAACAGGGATTACAATCCTCTGAGGCATTTGCTGCTTTTAATTTTCTAATTGACAGTTACGGCTTATTAAAGGTGGGGCAGCTGCGACAGGAATACTTGTTCTTTATGTGGGGCAATACCCGGGTTGAACGTAAGTTCCAGTACCGACAGAGTATTCAATATAATATCGATGATCAGAGTCAATACCACAACTTGGAGTTTATCCAAAACTGGACCGAGCACTTTAGCACTAGGCTTCAGGCTCAAGTATTCAGTGGCTGTGATAGCTGTGAATTTGGTTTAATCCCTAGTGAGCATCTACTTCGTTTGAGTTTCTACTACGATTTCTAGCTGGGGAAATGGATTGTTCTAAGGCGCGGTTAGTTATTTCCCGCAAGGAAAGCCTCATATTTTTTCGCTTTCTCCAGATCACCGGATTCTCGATTAATTGAGATTAAAGCCTGAAGTATGTCTACTGAAGTAGGAAACTGCTCGAATCCCTTTTCAAGTATTGCCAAAGCTTGAGTCGGGTTGTCTGCGGAATGTAGTGCAATCGCATAGACATAGATATAGCGGCTATCGGTTTCTTTAGCTTCAGCAGCTTTTTTGAGATAGCTAATGGCCTCTGAGTGAAGACCTTGTCGTATTAAAGATAGTCCCAGGGAGTGATGTATTGCTGCATTTCCCTGAGCCCTGCCCAAAGCCTTACGCAATGTGTTTTCACTCTCTTTTTCTCTTCCCTCTGCCCGATAGAGGTCTGCAAGATTGATATAGGCCGGTGTGTAGTCGGGTGCTTTTTTTATTGCTCGACGATAGAAAGCCTCTGCCTGGTGAATGTTGCCTCTCTGTCGGTGCAGTCCTGCCAGGTTGGCCAGAGATTCGGGGCGGTCACTGTTAAAATGCTCCGAGACAACATATTCCCGAAGTGCCAGATAGAATTGCTGACGAACAGGCTCGGAATAATTTTCCATGGAGAATGCGGCCAGGGCATTGGCGGCCAGTGAGCGGGTAACACGTTCTGGCTCGTAGAGTAGAGGTATTCCAAGGGGAGGGCGCAATGGTTCAGGTATTCTATCCAGTGACTGGGCCAAGGCCAAACTGAGAAGAGACTGATCTCCCTGGGCTATAGACTGCAATAGTTGGACAGAATGGCGAGAGAGATATTGGGGGAGCAGAGTTATCGCCGTAGCCCTGGCGATTGTTGGCTGTTGAGAATCGATGATCAGTTCGCTCAACTTCCTTTCAGCATCAACCTGTCCTGAAAAACCTGCATATAAGGCTTCGCCAAAGTGAGTTCTTTCTGGGGGACCAAACCGGTTACGCAGTACCTCTGCGGCCCATTGATTGCTTTTACCCTTGTGGCAATTGGTACAGGCATTGGGTGTCTTTATCTGGTCGGAGAGGTCTGGCCGTGGGATTCGAAAACTGTGGTCGCGACGGCTGTCTATCAGCATATAATTCTTTGCTGGCATATGACAGCTGACACATCTGGCACCGGGGCTGTTTACTGGGTGTAGATGGTGCTCTGTTTGAGCAAATTTTCCTGGAAGATGGCACTGAGCGCAAATCCCATCACCATTACTTCGCAACTGTAAACCGTGTGGCTCGTGGCAATTGCTACAGGTGACACCTGCAGCATACATTTTACTTTGTAGGAATGAGCCATAAACGTAGACTTCTTCGTTAATCTGACCATCGACATGATAGAGAGGCGGCTGTAACAGGGCAGGATTGTAGTGGTCCAAGAATTGGCTCCCTGGGCCTGCGCCAGGAAAAAAAGTCGCACGCCTGGAATGACACTGTGCACAGATTTGTATTTCAGCGGAAGTCTTTGCTGCTTTGTTAGAGGCGATTCCACTGTCAAGGTTCATTTTCCAGTTGTTTGTATTAACCTTCTGTAACTCAATGGGAAAACCAAAATTTTCGAGGTTTGGCTGTTGACCATAAGCCCACTCAAGATGCTTTGAGGCTGGTCCATGACAGGACTCACAAGCAACATTCATTTCGGACCAACTGGTTTGAAATGTATCTGTATTGAGATCGTAATTTTTTTGTAGATTGGTGGAGTGGCAATCAGCACACATAAAGTTCCAGTTTTGGTTAATGCCACTCCAATGTAGGGAATCTGAATGGTCGATAACCTCATCGGGATATAAATGAAACCAGCGTTGCCCACCATCCGCTTTAGGGCGACTGTCCCAAGCGATACTGAGAGCCTGCAGCCTCCCTCCCGGAAATTGAATCAGGTATTGCTGTAGTGGGGCCACGCCAAAGGTAAAAGCAATCGGAAACTCTTCCAGATTACCCTCCATACCTTCGGTCTCAACATAATAGGTTCCCTCCCTTTTATAAAAGGTTGTAGTTATACCCCTGTAGGTAAAAGTGGAATTGTTGAAGTTACCAAGCACGCTCTCCTCACTCGCTAACCGCATAGCATGTGCGTGGTGAGAACTCTCCCAAGCGGTGCTTTCTTTTTGATGACAGCCGCTACAAGAAGTAGATCCGCTATACGTCGGCATTTCAATACTCAGATGATTTTGCTGCAGGCTTACCGCTGAAGAAACTTTGCTGTCATCAGGCTCATCTGCTGCTGGCGTGGCATCCTCGTCTCTAGAGCAACCTGCTAAAAGCAGCAGACTGACGAGAACTATCAGGCTGGAATTCCTGCCAGCTATATTTATCATGACTTTAAAGTTGCCTTGGATTTCTTAAAGTTTTGATCTGTGCCTACTGAGTCCAAATTAGTTCATTCTGCGACAAAAGTTACAACTTTCATTGTTGAGAAACACATATGCCAACGGTTAGTTTTATACGGTATTTAATCCCCTTACTTCTAGTTTCTCTGATAAATATCTGCCTTACCGATAAGGGTATGAGTGCAGAGCTTCCGTCATGGAATAACACTGCGACAAAATCTGCCATTGTGGAATTTGTAAATAAAGTCACGCAGGGTGGCAGTCCAGACTTTGTCCCTCCCGAACAACGTATCGCGGTATTCGATAACGATGGGACTCTATGGGCGGAAAAACCTGCCTACTTTCAATTACTCTTCGCTATAGATGAGATAAAACGACTAGCACCAGAGCACCCGGAATGGCAGAAGGAACAGCCCTATGCCGCAATTCTTAACGAAGATATATCCAGCCTATTAGCTCAGGGGAAGGTTGGAATAGAGAAAATGGTGGGTGTCACTCATGTCGGAGTAGAAGGTTCAGAGTTTAATAAGATTGTCACTTCCTGGCTTTCTACTGCGAAGAACCCACTCACTGATAAGCGGTATCGTGATATGGTTTATCAGCCAATGCGAGAGCTTTTGGATTACCTGCGGGGTAAGGGGTTTAAAACTTTTATTTCCTCTGGTGGTAGTGCCGATTTTATCAGAGTGTTTTCTTTTGATTTATATGGTATTCCACCAGAGCAGGTGATAGGTAGTCGTTTAAAGTTACGTTATGAGAATACTGATGGTCATCCTCACGTTCTTACAACGGATAAGGTTGAATTTTTGAACGATAGAAAAGGTAAACCCATTGGTATCAAACAGGTTATTGGTCATCGCCCAATTTTTGTGGCTGGTAATTCAGATGGAGATCTGCAGATGCTGGAATGGTCTACCACCGGCAAAGGGCCACGTTTTGGTATGCTGATACATCACACTGATGGTAAGAGGGAGTGGGCTTATGATCATAACTCCAGTGTCGGATACCTGGATAAAGCTCTCTTAGCTGCCAAAACTCATGGCTGGACCGTGGTCGATATGGCGAAGGACTGGAGTATCATTTTTCCGAAGGTTAAGTCTCCTAGCTCGGGAAAGGAGACACAAAAAGAGCCCGCGCTCAATGATGGCTGATTCTTCCTGACCGATTTCTCGTTATTTTTTACTTTTGAGTTTGGTAGTGAGCAATTATCAACGACTTTGATAAGTATGCTCTAGTCTTGTTGTATTCCTCTCGAGAGGAATCTTAGCTTGATATTTTGGCGTTAATTCCAGTGGTTAATATTCTGAATGTCAGGAAAATTTTATTTATCGTTATCTGCGTTTTAATCGATCGTTAAGTGATTTATGAGACCCATCATGCACTCATTTATGCAGGTTCTAAGCCGCTTAGTCATTTGTGCCGTTGCGTTATGCTTTCTTCATTGGCAGGTTATTGCACAGCCACAGCCACAGCCACAGCCACAGCCACAGCCACAGCCACAGCCACAGCCACAGCCACAGCCACAGCCACAGCCAGATCAATATCAGGAGCAAGAACAGGGGCAGCCCCAAGTCCAGACACAGCAGCCGGTTCAGACCTCCACCTCTACAAAGCCCAATATCCTGGTGATTTGGGGAGATGATATCGGTATATGGAATATCAGTTTCAACAACCGAGGCATGATGGGCTATGCCACGCCAAACATTGATCGGTTGGCCGTTGAGGGGCTGTCATTCACTGACTATTACGGTCAGCAATCTTGTACGGCGGGGCGTGCTGCTTTCCTTGCAGGTAATGTCCCAGTACGTACTGGAATGACCAAAGTTGGGCTTCCTGGAGCAAAGGAAGGCTGGCAGAAGAACGATGCGACAATCGCTACGGTGATGAAAAGTCTGGGTTATGTTACCGGACAGTTTGGTAAGAATCATCAGGGCGACAGGGATGAGCATCTACCTACCAATCATGGCTTTGATGAGTTCTTTGGCAATCTCTACCACCTGAATGCAGAAGAGGAACCAGAGAATCGTGATTATCCCAAAGACCCTGAATTTCGGGAAAAATTTGGCCCACGTGGCGTGATCAAATCTTATGCCGGTGGCCCTATCGAGGATACCGGCCCCCTAACCAAAAAGCGTATGGAGACTATTGATGATGAAACGCTTGCTGCTGCTATTGATTTTATAGAGCGTGCTCATCAAGCGGGAAAACCTTTTTTTGTTTGGTGGAATGCCACTCGCATGCACTTTCGTACTCATGTGCGTGAAGAACACAAAAACCTGGCGGGCCCTAACAGCAATGAGTATATGGATGGCATGGTGGAGCATGATATTTTAGTGGGTAAGTTACTGAGCTTGCTGGACCGCCTGAAAATTTCTGATAATACCATTGTGTTTTATTCCACAGACAACGGTCCACACTTCAATACCTGGCCTGATGCCGCTACAACCCCTTTTCGCAGCGAGAAGAACTCTAATTGGGAGGGGGCCTATCGAGTGCCCGCGTTTGTGCGCTGGCCCGGTAAGTTTCCCGCGGGAACCACTTTAACTGGTATTGTTTCACACGAGGATTGGCTGCCAACACTGGCTGCTGCCGCTGGAAATCCCAATATCAAAAATCAACTTAAGCAGGGTGTGGAACTGAACGGTCGGCAATACCGCAATTATGTGGATGGCTACAACATGATGAATTACTTTTCTGGTAAGGCCAAGCTATCGCCGAGGAAGGAATTTATTTATGTCAATGATGATGGTCAGATAGTGGCTATGCGTTATGAGCCCTGGAAAGCTATTTTTCTGGAAAATCGTGGCAAGGGCTTTGAAGTTTGGCGTGAACCTTTTACGGAATTACGAGTTCCCCTTCTATTCAATTTGCGCCAAGATCCCTTCGAGAAAGCTCAGCATAATTCAAATACCTATAATGACTGGTTTATTGATCGTGCATTTGTACTGGTTCCTATGCAGCAGCTTGCCACAAAATTTCTAAAAACCATGAAAGAGTATCCACCTAGCCAAGTGCCAGGTTCTTTCAATCTGGAAAAAGTACAGAAGCAGCTTGAAGCTGGGGCATCGGGCAGTAACTGATTTATTGGTATCTCAAATAGGGAGGGAGCTATGAAAAGGCTACATATTGCGCTATCAACAGATAAGGTCGAAGAAACGGTTCAGGATTATAGCGCTCGCCTGAACTGCAAACCCTGCGCCCATGTCTCTGGCGAATATGCTCTGTGGAGAACTGACAGTTTAAATCTGTCTATTCGTAAGGACTCAAAGTGCAAGCCCGGAACTCTCAGGCATTTGGGTTGGGAAGACCCAAGCGCAACAGCTTTTACTCAGGATAAAGATGTCAATGGCATTGTCTGGGAGCGTTTTAATGCAAAGCAACAAGCAGAGGAAATTAATAATGCTTGGAGTAATGCGAGTTATCAAGTTGATTAGGAAAGTTTGGTTTTTCTCGATAACTGGCTAGCCGTTAGCGCAATGATTTTTGCGCATTCAATTGGCTTCGCTTGTGCAATAAAATGCCCACCCGGCAGTTGGACAACTTCTAGCCTCTCGAATGTAGAAGCTAATTGTTTTAATGCTTTCTTGCCTACAAGGCGATCCTTGTTCGGACTAAGGTAGATTACGGACAGGTTGAGCTTATCTATAGGGTTATTTATTTCTGCAATATTTTTAAATCGATATTTAAATTTTTCTCTATCTGTTGTTTTTATTGAATGAAGAATTCTTTGAATTTTCTCTTTGGTGGCATGGCCGTTGAAGCCATAATGATTGATTATCCAGTAATTGATGCGGTTGGGCTTGATCAATATTATAGGGAATAACTTTGCGAATCTGGATATAAATGATGGTGAAGAGATGAAGCTGGCAATAAAAATGAAACCTTTAACTCGATTTTTAGCCAGTTTGTATAGTTCATAAGCAAGTCTGCCTGAATAAGACTCCGCTACTAAAAGTAGATTTTCATCTTTCATCAACCTGTTTAATGACTCTGCCTGTTCATAATAAGTCTTACCGGATAGCTCTGAGAGTGAAACTACCTGGATTTTTAATGACTTTGGTAGTGCTTTGATTAGGTCTTCAAACAATATTCCTGTACCATCTAGTCCAGGCAGGAGAAGTAGCTTCAAGTTTGACCCTCCATAAAGAGTTGCATGCTCAATACGTGCTTTATCTGGCGTTTATTCTACTTTTTAGTGTTGATTTTATCTACTAGATAAAAAATTTTTAATCTATGTCTGTTAATAGTTTGAGTTTGAGTTTGAGTGACCCTGCTTCTATTTTTCTCTCTTTTCATGGGGTCTTATTTTGAGAAGACTCTCGGGTTTTTTAAAAGCCATAGCGTTGCAACTTTCTTCTCTGGATGGCTAATATAGAGTTCTCAATAAAACCACTTGTAGGTAGGAAAGAACAATGATCTCAGCTATAGATATTGATATTCCAAATGTTCTCGCCTTTAAAGTTTCGGGTGAAATTACTGATAATGATGTCTCTAAGGCTTTGGATAAGGCAAGGTCTCTTGGTAGGAGGTTTGGGAAGATAACTATTTATGAAGAAGTTGAGTCATTTAAGGGGTTTGAGTTCTCGGCAATAATAGAGAAATTCAAGTACCTAGCTGACGTAGGTATCTCCAATATTGCTGCAGCTGCTATTTTGACGGATAAACGATGGTTGCAGAAAATTGTAAGGGTTGAAGATAAGATTTTTAGAAATATGGATATCCGGTGCTTCTCTTTAGGCCAACGTGAGGAAGCCATACAGTTTCTCAAGCACTATGCTCCAGAAAATACAGATTAGAGCGAAACGGGGTTCCTAAGGAATTTTTTCTCATTTTGAGGCTCAAAGCAACGATCTCCTGAGTAGGAACAGACTATTCTGGGTTTCAGGTTGAGCAATGGTCAGTTGCTATCAAACACTGCTTAATAGTAGATAGATTTTAAGTCAATCAATAATGAGGAAATAGCGGGGCTGCTATGGTCGTTGAACAGATTTCAGGCTTTGATTTGGTGGGGCTTTGCACAAGGACTAAGAATGAGAATGAGGCGGATGCTTCTACAGCGCAAATAGCCCCTTTGTGGGAGAAGTTTAGTGCTGAGGTGGCGCCCAAGTTTAGGGGAACCCCTCAGGTTTATGGGGTATACACCAACTACGAGTCAGACCATAGCGGGATGTTCGATGTCTATGCTTGCTCTGATCTGCTTTCAACAGATATGTCTGAGGACTTTAAGTCGATACATGTAGAGCCTGGTAAGTACCTGGTGTTTTCAGCTCAGGGGGAAATGCCACAGGCGGTTATCAATTTATGGGGTGAAGTATGGAATTACTTCTCCTCACCGGAATGCCCTCACGAACGTGCTTACACCACAGACTTTGAACACTATGTGGGCCCGAATGAGATAAGAGTCGCCATCTCTATCAAATAACTCTTAAGGGGCCTTTAATGGCCTTTTGGCTAAAGGGCCATTAGCCTCCTCTCTGGCTTTTCATAAGGTCAATTGTCCAGTTGGCAGAGAGGCGGCTAAAAAGCGGACCACCAAAAACGCTTAAAAAATATTCAACATCGGGCGGTGCTTCCAGATGCCTGGGTGGGTAAATGTCCGAATAGACAGCATGGTCACAATGGACAATTTCCGGCGTCATAATAGACAAGGCGAAAAATGCGGATTCCACTGACTTGCTTAGTATTCCCTGGATGATGACGCCCCGTCTATTGCCAATACAGTGCGATGTTCCCGTCAAGAATACGCAGGGCTGGCTTTTACTCCCGCTCACATTTCTTTAACTTTCCCACAGTAATTGATAAAACCACCCTGGAATTACAGGGCTTAGAGGTTGGTTCAGGTGGCTATTATCTACTCTGTTTCACTATCTGTTCTGTTAGTCCTCTAAGAGAGGGAAAGCAGAGTTGCCTAAAAATTCTCCATTAAGAACCACTGTGAAAATCCAACTAGCATGATTGAAAGGTATTTTTCAGGCTCTCAAGGGAAGAGGGTAGGCCTTGTTATAATTCGGGACACTAAGTAGTCTTTAAACCCCTTAGACTGGCAAGAGACCGGTAGGTCTGTGCAAATTTCTGACTCTCTTTGCTTGTTTTGGTCAGACTGAAAGCTATTTGCGCAATATAACTTGTCCATCATCGCTAATTAAAAGCAGGTTTATGAGCAACAACGAAAAGCGCCCCCTGTATATTCCACATGCCGGCCCTTCCTTGCTGGAAATGCCACTATTGAACAAAGGCAGTGCATTCACCTTGGAAGAGCGGCTGGAGTTCAACTTGGCGGGTCTCTTGCCTAACAATGTTGAGACCATTGAGGAGCAGGCCCGGCGAGCTTATTACCAGTACCAGCACTGTAAGACTGACCTGGATAAGCACATCTTTTTGCGGGGCATTCAAGATGATAACGAAACCCTGTTCTTTTACCTGATCGAGCACCATATCGATGAAATGCTGCCGATCATCTATACCCCCACAGTCGGCGCAGCCTGTGAGGAATTTTCCAATATTTATCGCACCCACCGCGGACTGTTTATCCCCTATCCAGACCGTGAGTACATGGATGATATGTTGCGCAGTGCCACCAAAGAAAACGTCAAGGTTATTGTGGTTACCGATGGCGAGCGTATCCTCGGTCTCGGCGATCAGGGCATAGGTGGCATGGGAATTCCCATCGGCAAACTGTCTCTGTACACCGCCTGTGGTGGTATCAGCCCGGCTTATACGCTTCCCGTAACCCTGGATGTGGGCACCAACAACCGTACTCTCCTCAGTGATCCTATGTACATGGGCTGGCGACACGAGCGTGTTTCCCAGCAAGAGTACGATGAGTTTTTAGAGCAGTTTATTGAAGCCGTGAAGCGTCGCTGGCCCAAGGTGTTGGTGCAGTTTGAGGATTTTGCCCAGACCAATGCCATGCCTCTATTGCAGCGCTACCGGGATCAG
Organism: Microbulbifer sp. ABH2_005; assembly: GCF_056160005.1. Lineage (NCBI taxonomy): Bacteria > Pseudomonadati > Pseudomonadota > Gammaproteobacteria > Cellvibrionales > Microbulbiferaceae > Microbulbifer > Microbulbifer sp. ABH2_005. The sequence goes on from NZ_JBSWWI010000001.1 coordinate 1,608,608, forward strand.
CTCTGCTGTTTCAATGACGATATTCAGGGCACAGCCTCCGTTACGTTGGGGACTATTCTCGCCGCGTGTAAAACCTGGCAGGAGCCTCTCACTGCCCAGAGGGTTGTGATTGTCGGTGCGGGTTCCGCCGGTTGTGGTATTGCCGAACAAGTGGTGTCTGCCATGGCGCAGGCGGGGCTCAGCGATGCGGATGCTCGCTCACGTATTTTTATGTTCGATCGCTATGGCTTGGTAACCTCGGATATGAAGGGCCTGCACGATTTCCAGGCGGCCCTGGCACAGCCCCCGAATATCTTCGAGGGCGTTGCCGAATCAGACTTGGAAAGCCTGATTGGCCAGATAAAACCCAGCATTCTTATCGGGGTTTCCGGTCAGGGTGGGTTATTCAATCAACAGGTGATTGAGGCCTTGCAAAAGGGCCATGAACGCCCGCTGGTTATGCCGCTATCTAATCCCACTTCCCGTGCGGAAGCGACACCTACAGAGATCTACACCTGGACCAAAGGGGAGGCACTGGTGGCCACCGGCAGTCCCTTTGCTGCGGTGGAAATCGATGGGCGCACTCACCCGGTGGCTCAGTGCAACAATGTTTATATCTTCCCCGGCATTGGCCTTGGAGTGATTGCTGCCAACGCCACCCGTGTGACGGATGGTATGCTGATGGCCGCCTCCAACGCTCTGGCAGAGCAAGCGCCTGTAGTGAAGGAAGGCAAGGGTGCACTTCTGCCGCACTTGGATAATATTCGTGAGGTGAGTATAGATATTGCCAGGGCTGTGGCTGCCCAGGCGCAGCTTGATGGGGTTGCCCCCAAAGTGAGCCATGAGCAGCTGGAGAAATCCCTAAAGCGCAATTTCTGGCATGCCAACTACCGCAGTTACCGCCGCCGCTCTTTCTAATATCATTTCCAAACCTTCGCAAACCGGGCCGCTTCTGCGGCCCAGCTTCTTTTAGGCAATCTGTTCGTTGCCATAGATTGCCTCTGGCTGGCGCAGCACCAGATAATCTTCCCAAAGAAAACCTTTACTTAAAAACTCGATGGCGGATTTGGCCCCGGATACAAACAGGTGTTCGCAATGCTCCCCTGGCATAGAGAAATCCAACCAGTGTGGGAGACGGCCATTCGCCATTGGATCAATGGCGATTTCCTTGACCAAGGCATGGTACTCAGCATTCAGGCTTGCGCGTACATGGTTATCGAGCATATTGCGGCAAGTATTGACCAAGCCCATGGCAAAGCGCCCCATGGTATTGGATTTGGGTTGGTAGTGATCTACCTCCAGCTTGACCCCCAAAGTGGGCAGTTTGGGTGTGCCATAGGGGTCGTGAAAAATATCGAAAGGAAAATTGGATACCAGGCCACCATCGACAAACTCCACCTCTTGGGGAAAGCCGTGCTTGAAGAAGCGTCTGGGATTGCCGATACCCTTTATGTTGCGCCAGTTCTCCTCAATAGATTGGCACTGCTCCAACTGGGGAATATTTTTTACCGTATAGGGTTTGAAGAAGCCGGGCACCGACATTGATGCGCGCACATATTCGGCCGGGTTCACCGTATTTGGGTCACTGAAATAGAGCGGAGCTTTGGCTGGGAATACCGCGCGGGTCTCCGTAGTAATATCTGCGGCGACCAGGGCTACCTCTGCAATGCCAACCTCGGGATCGGGATTGCCTTGGTAAAACAATGTGGGGAACTGGTTGATGCGTTGGTATAACTGCGCGGTATCAGTGATACCCAGCTGGCGCAACTCGTCTTGCAGCCAGTAGGTGAAGGTATCTCCAGGATTCAGGCCCTTGTCCCGCAGCAGCTGCCGCAGGGTGCGCAGGGAGTCGAAAGGATGTAGGGCCAGATTACTAAAGAATCCTCGGCCATTAAGCAGGCGCTGAACGGTCCTACGAGCAAAAAGCTCCCCATCTTCGAAACTGGCAAAGTCCGCCTTGGCCATAATCTCGAGGAGTTTCTCACTCTTGCGCGAGCCTGGGGTACCAGCGGCAGCTAAAAACAAGGCGTTGATAGCACCGGCCGATGTGCCCGCAATCTTGCGAAAGCGAATGCCGGCTAACTCCAGGATGTAGGTGTAGCCTACCAGGGCAATCCCCAGCATGCCGCCACCCTCCATCACCAAGTCCACATACTGGAACCCGTTGGAATCCTGTACATCACTAAATATCTTGCCCTCAACTTGAGGACAGGCTTTATGCCATAGGGTGTTAGCCTTTTGCAGGGCATCTGAGACCCAGCTTGCTTCCCCTATTTGGGTTTTCCCTTCTGTGTTAATTAATTCCATGTGTTCGAACAAATTATGTGCGGTTATGTGGTTGAGGCAGGGTATCACCCAGAATCAAATTCGCCATGGCATCCAGCTTGTTTTTAGTACTTTCCCACCGGGGCATTACTTGATTCATCAATCGGTAAAAGCGCTCGCTGTGGTTGTGCTCGGCTATATGGCAGAGCTCGTGCAAAATCACATAGTCAATGCACTGGCGCGGAGCCTTTACCAGATGGGGGTTGAGGGTAATACGTCCATGGGGGGAGCAGCTGCCCCACTGGGTTTTCATGCTGAGGGTGCGCAGGGGTGGGCGCCCGGGGACCCATAGGGTTTGCTCAAGCAGAGCATCCAGGCGGCGATGAAAAACTTCTTTGGCGCGATCCTTATACCACTTGGCCAAAAGCAGGCGCACTCTCTCCGGATCTTTCTTAATCACGGATACTTCCAGCTTACCGCGCAGTAATTTGACCTGCTGTTGAGTGTCTTCAGACTCAATGACTTTCAGCAGGTATTGCTTGCCCAGATAGTAGTGGCTCTCGCCACTGATATATTGCCGTGGCGTTATATATTCCAGCGCTTTGCGGAAATCGCGCAGCTGCTGGTAAATCCAGCGCCCCCGTTTTTTTACCGCTTTTAATACCGCATCATCATCAATAGGTTCGGGCGCGCTGACTACCACGCGGCAGTCGGGGTGTACTTTGATCAGCACTCGCCCACTGGCCTGGGGGCGGGGTTGGCATTCAAATGTGATGTGTTCATCCCCATAGGCAAAGCTCAGTTGCCGGGTATTGAGGTTATTTTGTTGATCGATAATAGGCACGTTCATGCCGGGGTTAGTCTCCGCTCAAACCGACGCGGGTGATCTGCACGATCATCTCCACCATTTTTTTAGCCTGCACCATACCACTACCGATGGATTTACACGCCATAAATAATTTGGGCATCAGTTTTTTATGGATATCCTTCTCAATATTTTGCGGGCTGATGGAGTGCTCCATTACGGACTGGGCAACCATTGTATCGATCTCGAAAGCTAGCTTGATCCATTTATCTTGCACCTGACTATCGCCCACCGCAAAAACCTCCGGCAGGTTTTTCTTGAATACACCAAAATAGGCCTGGGCGTGGCGGTTATCGGCAAAGGCATTGGGGATCTCATCCAGGTTGCGGGCTTTTACCTGGGCTTCTAGCTCCTCGAACAGCAAATACTGCTTGAGCGGGTGATCGAACAGTTTTTCCGCCTCCTCAATGGCTTGCAGCAGTAACTTGGAAAAGGCCTCCTGGGCATAGGGGTCGTCGCGCAGCTCCTGCTCGATCATGCGGGTGACGCGGGTTTTGATAAGATCGGTTTCGTTGCGGGTTTTGTTCTCCCCCCAATCTTCGGGCCGCTCCGTCTTGCCCATTTTGTTGACTTCGTATTTACCCTCGGGCTCCAAGATTTCCACGCCCACCACATGCTTATCCAACAGGTTTTTTACCTGGGCCGCGTACTGGTCATAGTCCACAGAGATTCCGGTTTGCTGTAGCGCCCATTGGCGCAAACTGGCAAATTGTTTAACCGTCTGTTTGTAGTGCTGGCGATCATTGTCGCTAAAGCTTTTGTCTTCGAAGAAGGTGGCCGATTGCAAGGCTACTTTCAGGCAGGTGGTGAAGTGGGTGAGTGCCTCGTAGAAGTCCTCGCGCACTTTTAGGTTCACATCCACCAGTTCACCGTTGCGCTTTTCTATCCTTGGTATCACAACACTCTCTAACTGCGTAGGGTCCTGCTTATTTTTCACGTCGGCGAAAATGCCCCAAAGGTTTTTATACAACAGGGGCAGGCGCTTGTACTCGCTGCTCATGGGGCTGTAGAGCCCGGCAATATCGTCGATGTCGTAACCGCCCTGGGTGCGCGCGGCCAGATCCTGGTATTTCTGCAGGGTGGTATCCAGCTCTGCCAGGATGCCCCGGTAATCGATCAGCAGGCCGAACTTTTTATCCGGGTGCAGGCGGTTGACCCGCGCGATCGCCTGGATGAGGTTGTGTTCCTTGAGCGGCTTATCGATATACAGCACCGTATTCTTGGGCTCATCGAATCCGGTCAGTAGTTTGTCCACTACAATCAGCAGTTTCAGGGAATCGTCTTTATCGAAGCGCTCAATCACTCCCTGGGTGTAGCGCTGTTCATTTTGCGAGCCCACATTGTCTTTCCACCACTTCACCACCTCCGGCATAGAGGACTCATCTACCGCCTCGTTGCCCTCGCGGGTATCCGGTGCACTGATGACCACTGCCGACTCAAACTTCTGTGCTTCTGGCCAGTGCTGTTGGGCCTCATCCAGGTACTTTTTATATTGGATGGCAGTGGCTTTGCTATCGCAGGCTAGCTGGCCTTTTAAGCCCGCATCGATGTTTTTAACAAAATGGGTGGCGATATCGGTAGCAATCAGTCGAATGCGATCGTCGGCAGTGTAAATCTCTCCCTTGCGGGCAAACTTGCGTTTTAAATCCGCCTTCTGCTCCTCGCTTAACCCCACCGTAATACGCTCAAACCAGCGGTCAATTGCGCGCTCGTTAACATTCAGGTCGGGGATGCGCTCTTCGTACAGCAGTGGGGTTACGGTGCGATCCTCCACCGCCCGTTGCATGGTATAGGCATGGACTATGGGGCCAAATTTATTGGTGGTCTTGTCGTCTTTCAGCAGGGGCGTGCCGGTAAAGGCCACAAAGGCGGCATTGGGCAGGGCCTGGCGCATACGGATATGGTTTTCGCCGCCTTGACTGCGGTGGCCCTCGTCGATCAGCACAATCAAGTCGGCACTGTCGTTGCGACACTCCGGCAGGGCAGTGGCGCCGGTAAATTTTTGCACCAGCGAGAAGATAATCCGCTCATTGCCGCTGCCAATCTGCTGGGCCAAACGCTTGCCGGAAGTAGCCATGGCCGCTTCCTTGTCTTTCTTGCCCGCCAGTTCGCCGCCGCTGGCAAAGGTATTGCTGAGCTGGCGCTCCAGATCCACCCGGTCGGTGACAATAACCAGGCGGCTCTGTTTGAGACTCGGCTGGAAGATCAGCGCCTTGCTTAAAAACACCATGGTGAAGGATTTGCCGGAGCCGGTGGTATGCCAGATCACACCGCCCTCCCGCGCGCCGTCATTGCCGCGTTGGGCAATGCGCTCCAACAGTCGTTTGATACCGAATACCTGCTGATAGCGGGCGACAATTTTGCCGGCCTTTTTATCGAACAGGGTGAAGTAACGGACCATCTCCAACAGTCGCTGGGGCGATAGCAAGCTGATTAGCAACCGATCCTGGCCGCCTAGGGCCAGCTCGCCACCGGCGATCAGGGTCTGGTACCAGTCCAGATCTGCCGGGGCGCGCTGTTTAAACAGGGTTTGGATTTGTTCGCTGGAAAGGGGGCGGTTTTTGATCGCCAGCATTTCCCCATCGGAGATATCTTCCTCGCGCCAGGCCGCCCAGAATTTTGCCGGCGTGTTACAAGTGCCGTAGCGGCCCTCGGCGCCATTCACCGACAGCAGCAGTTGGCTGTAGGCGAACAATTGTGGGATTTCATCGTGGCGCTGGTTGCGCAGACTCTGGGAGATACCCTCGTCGATAGAGGGCCCTTTCTTGCCATCCGGGCGCTTGGCCTCGATCACTACCAGGGGAATACCGTTGACAAAGCACACCATATCCGGGCGGCGGCTCTCCACGCCGCTGGCACGGGTTACGCTGAATTCCTCGGTAAAGGCAAAGTGATTGTTTTCGATGGTGTGCCAGTCGATCAGGGCAATGGTGGGGGTGGCTTTTTTGCCATCGATAAATTCGGTCACCGAAATGCCGTAGAGCAGGTGGTTGTACAACTCTTCATTGGCCGCAAGCGGCCCTTTGTTCAGCGCTGGGCTGCACACTATGCCGATCAGGTGGTCGATGGATTTTTGCGAGAGCGGCAGCTCTTTACCGGCAAAGTGGAAGGTCCGTTTGCCCAGCTCCCGGCGCAGTATTTCTGTAAGCACCACCTGGTCCTGGCGCCCACTGCGGGCTTGGTTGGCCTCGGAGGGAGGTAAAAACGACCAGCCCAGGTTGCATAACAGGGCCAGGGCGGGGATTTTCGCGGAGTATTCTTCCTGAAACCTGGGAGGAGACTGCATCATCCAGCGACTCTCATATCTTTGCTAAAGCTTATTTCGTATTCAGTTAGTAATTTGGTTTGACGTTTTACGTGTGATCATCCCAAATTGCCACTGCGGCCTTCTCTATTTCAACATAGGATTTCGGTACTAGCGGGGTACGAATCGGAGCGGATTCTTTGCTCCACTCGATGGTAGATCCCTCTTTATCTTTTCTACGCAGTTTAGAACCGGCACCTAAATTCATAGAGAACAAATCGAGGAAGCGGCGAGGCCCGATACCAATAAATGGTTCAAAAGTGACAAGGTGATTTTCTTCACTCGACGCATCGAACTCCGACTTGAGTTGAATGGATTCCGAGTGGAAATCAAGGGCTCGGCTTTTGGGGTAGGGCTCCACGTAAACTACTCGTTTCACACCACTTGCAACAATATGCTTTGCGCAATTGTGGCAAGGGAAAGTTGTGCAATACAGTGTTGTGCCTATCGTTGAAATGCCGGAGCGACTACAGGAAAGCAAGGCGTCCATCTCAGCATGTACCACTCGGCCAAATTCTGTTAAGTCAGAAATCTTACTGTCCTTCAGAATCTTTTCGAGGTCTTTTTGCCTCTCAGGGTTAACCAGCTCTTGCTTTGCTAGTGAGGCAATGATGCCCTCGATGATTTCGGCCTGTGCTTTTTTATTGGAATCGCCTTCTCTGGTGTAGTCCTTTCCGTCCGGGTGATCAGTAATTTCTCCTGATTCTGGGTCTTCTTTTGCCCAGTAGAGACCGCCTCCCGATTTTGGTGCGTCATTGGCGCCGGTGGCGATAATCTGCTCTTCGCGACTTATCACGGCCCCGACTTGCCTGGACAAATCCCCAGAGCGCACTGAGCTGTTAAAAGCCATAAACATGGCAAACTCATCAAATGTTGGGTTTTTATAGGGGTGGGAAAAAATAAGCTCAAGAAAACGCTTAAGTCTATTCTTTACCTGATCATCATTGTTGCCAAGGTTTAGGAAAAAATCGGCTAGGTGGTAGGTATCCCTGGTTTTTTGACCGTGGTCGATAGTCTCATTCTCATCAGTTTTAATAAGTTCTTCAGCCTGGGCCTGATCGCAACTTTTGTCTTCGGTCAGGTAGTTGCGGCGACGTTTTTCATCGGCATGAATGCCAATGAGGTAAAAACCATCTGCATAGATTTTCCTAAGAAGTTCTACTTCTCGTGGATGCTTGAGGGAATTGATAATATATGCCCGCTTTTGGTTTTCTGAACCGCGCGTGTTGGCTATTTCTTTGGCGACACCTGCCGCAAGTATGGCATTGTTATTGGTCCGAGCTCGTAAAGCGTCCCCTGCCGATATAAAGTGCTGAATTTGCTCATACTTGTTAGCTGTGCTGTCGGCTGGGGGCAAAATTGAAGAGATTCTGATTTCACTTACGTTATAGCCGAAACCTTCTAAGCGGTCTTTCAGTGGACCTACAACACGCTTGGTTTCGGTTCCTACTGCGCTGACAACGCCAATTACTAACTCCCCCTCATTAATTCCGGATGTTAGGAAGCGGTATTCAAGGTCAGGCTGTGTACTGGTTTCTGTCTTACAGGGTGGGGCTGAGGAATCGGTAATGGGTTCGGGTGTAGGCTCGGGAACAGAAGTTTCCTCAGTTTTAGGTTTTGGCTGTGCTTCATTAGGGTAGAGTAATACGGGAACTCTATTTTCGAGTTGGCTTCTATCAGTGCCTTTACCCTGTAATTGCAGAGTACCAGTGGTTACGTACCAGTTGAGCACGCCACGCCCGAGACGGAACACTTTTTTGTTGGGTTGAGATTCATCCCACTGTCCCTCTAAAGTGGACAATTTTTCTTTTAGCTCTTCAAAAGAGCCAGTGAATTTAGTACTCATTGATCGTCCTTGATAATGATTAGAATTTATTTGGCATCGCCGCTTTATGCCCGCTGGCTGTTATTGGGGCGGGGCTTGTTTCTTATACTCAGATAGTACGCCTTTTGTACTTTCCCCCAAATTGTACCGAATGATCGGTAAATGCAAGCACCTTTGTTCGATTTCAGTATTTAGGGGTCTAATGCAAACAGCAGTGTTTAAACTTTTTACCGCTGCCACAGGGGCAGGGGTCGTTGCGGCCGGTTTTGGGGTCTGCTCGGTGAGGAGTTGGCGACAGTTCTGGGGCCCGTTGTTGCAGCCAGTGGCGGTGCAGGGCGCGGGCGGCGGGTTCTATTTGAGTGACGCTGTGCTGGTGCTCTGTATCGGTGAGGGTGCCGAGGTGATCTAAGTGTTCCTCGCGGCCGTGTAGGGCGATGGCTTGTAGCTGGGTATCCAGTTCTGTGGGCAGGTTGGGCCATTGGCCCAGGTCGACGCCGCGCATATAGCCGAAACACCACTCCTCGACGATGGCGAAGGGAGCTTCGCCCTCTCGCTCGGTGATGCGGAATAGGGCGCTGAACTCTGCGGGGGTTTCCACCAGCATCATGGCATTGCTGTTCATCAGCTGGAATAGCAGCGCGGTAAAGCGCTGCATCTCCTCTTCACTCTGCCACTCCGGCTCATTGCCGGGGCCGCCCCAGAGGGCGGAGAACCAGCGGCTGGAGGGAATCATTTCCGGGCCGGAGACCAGGGCGGTGAGGAAGCCATCCAGTTCGCAGATATCCAGCACCGAATCGTCGTTGCCGTATTTGAGCAGCACGTCCTCAATAAATTCCAGATCGGCTTCAGTGATGGGCGTATCGAGATCGAGGGTTTCACTAAATGTCATTGGACTTCCTCTACCTGAACCCGGCGCTTGCCGGTGAGCAGCTGCTGCATCAGGGCTTTTTTCTCCTGCTTTAGGCAGTCGAGTTTTTGTTGCAGGGTTTCGATTTCCCGATCGGCGCTGGATAGGGTTGCAGCGATTTTTTTTTGTTCTTCTTTAGAGGGAGTAGGTATTTTAAAGTTGCCAACATTCTTCAAACTTAAGTTTGGTTGAGCAGCTTGAGCTGTTTCAGCTATTATTTCGCGCTTAATTTGATTAGATTGAAGTGCATAATAACAGTAGAGTGTTTCAACAATTTCGGTGCTTAATCTAATTAGACAAATTGCCTGATTGGTATTTGCTTCTGTTAAATATTTAGGTACTAAAGCTACTCTTCCTAGAGCCCCTGCTATTGAAAAAAGAATATCGCCAGGTTTTAACTGGGAGCGTTTAAAGGCCGAGTGGCATTTCTCATCGATATGTGCAACCTTGTTTAGGTCTATTGATCCATCAGTACGAATACACTCTACCTTTAAAAATGGAATACCTTTTTTAGTAAAGCTGAAGCCATTTGTCGACGGCGTTGTTCCCTTGGTTACAAGAGTTGAAATATCATTGATGTTTGACTTTGTCCACTCCCCACTAAACCGAACCCCATTCTTATCCCGCAGGCGCTTTTTGCCGGTCAGCAGTTGCTGCATCAGGGCCTTTTTCTGCTGGCGGCTGTTGGCGAGCAGTTTTTCGCTGGTATCGATGGCTTTATCCCAGGTGGATAGGATTTGGGCGATCTTTTTTTGTTCGGAGAGAGGCGGGATACGAACTTTGTACTTTTTCAGGTCTCCGAGGTTAATTCGTTTTTGAGCTGACCCAATTGCTTGCTCGATTAACCTACCATTTACAAAAGGTGATTTCAGATATTCGCAAAAGTAAAATGGATCGGTCGCACTGTTAAGGCGCATTACAGCTAAAGCCCTGTTAACATTCCATCCAGCGCATTCACTTGGAACAACCATTGTTCTGCCTACAGTCCCCATCACCGATAAAAGAACTTCGCTGCCGGCAAGCTCAGTTCTCTTGTACTCAAGATGGAGTTCCTCGCTAACTCGCAGAATTTTTGTTCCACATAAACCATCAGCACCGATATCAACAGTTCTGATCATTGGAATACCATTTTCAACGTCTTGTCCAGGTTGCAATATCCCATATGCCATAGAAGTTTTATCAATTAAGCACTGCTCAATGGTTAACTCTTTCCACCCATTAGGCACCATAACCCAACTCCTGCAAATACTGCTCCATTTCCCCCTCCAGCTCGCTTAACTGGGCTTTCAGCTGCTGCCGTTCGGCACGCACGGCCAGCAGGTCGATCTCCTCCTCCTCTTCGAAGGTATCCACATAGCGGGGGATATTCAGGTTGTAGTCGTTATCCTGAATTTCCTTGAGACTGGCCACATAGGCGTATTTGTCCAGGTCGGCGCCCTGGCGGTAGGTGGTCACTACCTTGTCGATATTGTCCTGGGTGAGTAGGTTCTGGTTTTTGCCCGCTTTAAATTCCCGCGAGGCATCGATAAACATCACGCTGTCATCCTGCTTGTCGCGGGCGAAGATCAGGATGGCGGCGGGGATGCCGGTGCCGTAGAAGAGTTTTTCCGGCAGGCCGATCACCGCGTCCAGCAGGTTTTCCTCAATCAGCTGCTTGCGAATCTTGCCCTCGGCAGAGCCCCGGAACAGCACGCCGTGGGGCACGACTACGCCCATGCGCCCGCTCTTGGGATTGAGGGTTTCGATCATATGCAGAATAAAGGCGTAGTCCCCCTTGGTTTTTGGCGGTACGCCGCGATGAAAGCGGCCGAAGGGGTCGTTGCCGGCTTCGTCGTGGCCCCATTTGTCCAGGGAGAAGGGCGGGTTGGCGGTGACGATATCGAACAGGTCCAGGTCGCCGTTTTTGTCCAGCAACTTGGGGTTGCGAATGGTATCGCCCCATTCGATTTTGTGGTTGTCCTCGCCATGCAGGAACATATTCATTTTGGCCAGAGACCAGGTGGAGCCGATGGCTTCCTGGCCGTAGAGTTCGTACTGCTTGCTGTCGTGGTGTTCCCGCACCTTGCGCCCGCACTTCATCAGTAGGGAGGCGGAGCCGCACGTAGGATCGCAGATACGGTCGCCGGGGCGGGGATCGAGCAGTTCGGCGATCAGCTCGGACACTTCCGGTGGGGTGTAGAACTCGCCGGCCTTCTGACCGCCGCTGGCGGCGAAGTTCTTGATCAAATATTCGTAGCCGTTGCCGATCACATCCAGATTGCCCACGCGGCTGGGGCGCAGGTTCAGCTCGGTTTTGGCGAAGTCTTCCAGCAGGTGGCGCAGGATGGTGTTCTTCTGCTTCTCCTCGCCCAGTTTGTCGGTATTGAAGAAGATATCCTGGAACACGCTCTTGCCGGCGTCCTTGAGCTTGGTGCCGTTGGCCTCTTCGATGGCGTGCAGGGCCTGATCAATACGTTCACCATTGTTCGGCTCGTGGCGGTGCTCGTACAGGGTGTAGAAGCTGGCACTTTGCGGCAGTACAAAGCGCTCGCTCTTCATCATCTCCTCGATCAGCTCCGGCTCGTTGCCGTAGGTTTCCACATACTCCTCGTAGTGGTCCTGCCATACATCGGAGATGTACTTGAGGAACAGCATGGTGAGGATAAAGTCTTTGTAGGTGTCGGCGCTGATGGTGCCGCGAAAGGTATCGCAGGCATTCCACAGGGCCTTGTTGATGCTGTCCTGGCTGATCTTTTCGGCGGCGCTTTTGCTGCTCATGGGGTGCTTCTTGTCCTTGGTGTACTGCTGGGGCGCTGTGGCCCAATTGAATTCGGTTTGCGCTGGCATTGCTACAGGTAGCGGGTGTTGTCTATCGGCTTCTGCGCGGTGGCGGCCATTATACGCGCGCTGGGCGCTGCAATTGCCCGGCAATCTGTGACGGTTCGTGCCGGACCTGCGCGGGTAGGGCGATCGGGTGTTCTCTACCGCCCACTGTGCTTAATTTTTAGCCAGCGTCTGCCAGTTCAGCCCGCAATGGCTTGGAATCCAGGGAGCCGGGCTATTTAGGGGTTGGTCCCGCTGGTTGTGGCGCTGCCATTGACTTGCCGTGGCCGGTGCCCGGCTGTGCCGAATGACGGCGATGGTGATTCAGCTGCCAGATGGCGTCAAGGGCGTATCTTGCTCTTTTGGGGGCAAGGCACAGCCAGCGGTGCCAGCCCGAGGCAGTAAACTTCACTACTTTTTAAAGCGTGTTGCGTGAGATCTGCCGTGTTAAAGGCATCGTGTTTAGAGGCATCGCTGCCCCTAGGGCGGTTCAGCACTCAATGAGGACATCAACAATTAGGAGGGCAAAAATGATTCGCGGAAGGGGTTATCTGCTTGCGGGCCTGGCACTTGTGCTCAGTACCACGGTGGTTTTGGCGGTTGACGAGCAGGATAAAGGGCAATATCTGGGCGCGTTTAATGATCCTGTGCGCTACTGCGCGGCGGTAAAAAATGCGGACCAACCGCAAGAGCCCTATATCGGCCCGGCAAAACCACAGATGGTTTTATCGGGTATTCGCAAGGCGGCGGGTATCGCCGAGGATGCTTCGGAGGACTGGGTTGCCGGGGGCACCTTCTGGCGCTGTATGGATGGGGCGGTCTACGCCTGTTTCGTGGGGGCCAACTTGCCCTGTACGGAGAAGGCGGATATTTCACGAGAGCCCAGTGAGCCGATGACGACTTATTGTGAGAGTAACCCCAGAGCGGATGCTATTCCCGCTGCGGTTACCGGGCGAGCAACAGTGTTTGAGTGGCGCTGTAAAAATGCCGAGCCTGAGGTGGTTCGGCAGATTTTGCACGAGGATGCGCGGGGTTATCTTGCCGAGTATTGGTATCGGCTGGATGGGGCTGAATAAATTTTATCTAACGGGTGGACACCAAGAAAACCTTTGCTCGTTATACGCTGTGATTGCCTCTCTGTACGCCTGTAACCAGTATCCATGTCTTTTAAGGGCAAGAGAGTGTGGCTGTTTAGAATATGGAGAGGGTATGAACCCTCTCCTAAATTAAAGAAAGGCGCCCTTACCAGGTTAAGCTGATATCGGTTCCATCAAACTTCACATCTGAGTCGTATACATATTTCAGAGTGCCTTTCCAGAAGGAGCCATGCCATTCCCAGTCGGCATCGTAGCTGACCTCATTGAGCACCTTTTGACTAAAGGCTTCAAAGCTGCCATAGCGCTCCTCGCTACCCATAATCACTACCCAGGTTTGCTCGTTCCAGTCGCAGGTGACGGTGTTGGAGTCACCATTGCCGCAGGGGTAGCGCACGGCGATATAGCCGTCGTCTTCCTTGCCGAATTTCCAGTTACCGCTGCGCTTTTCCTCCTCGAAACTTTCGGGCCATTGTAGCGCCACGTTAGAGCCGCCGGAATGGAACAGTTCAATTGCCGGATAGGGGTTGTATTGAATTACGGCAACATTATTCACCTGCTTAATCTTGGGATGGTGATCGTTTTGCATGGTGCTATTGCCATCGCCAACCTTCGCCCAGACCGATTGGGTGCCGGTAGTGGCGATCCAGGGCGTTTGCTGATAGCCCTGGCGACCACCCCAGTAATTCTGAATGGAGTGCATCATCACACCGCCATCCTTATACATGGAAAAGTTAGCGCCAGAGAGCACTGAGCTGCGGCTGAATACCGCTCCGGCCTTGGCGGCAGCAGGGGCGGCAGCTTCTGAAAGCCCCAGGAACTGGTCGAAGGCTTTCAGTCCTTCATAGCCTTCAAGCTGATATTTACTGACGAACCAAGCGGTATCGGCAGCTACATCCGGGTGGAAATAAGCTCCCTGACTCCAATAGAAAGGCACGCGCTCTTCGCGGGGGAAGTCAGCATAAATATCGTTTCTGGCATCGCCGAGAGAGTGGCCTACCGAGTAATTCATATTCAGGTCTTTACCGAAATACTTGAAGATGTCATCGGTAATTTCCAAGCCAGAGGTGGCCAGCATTACACCTGCGGGACTCGGTGTTCTCACTGATTCCTTACCGAGACCCGTTAGCAAGTAAATGATGCGGTTGATGTTGCCACCGGAACCGTTCCTGCGGTAACCATCATTACTGCGGCCTGCGGCTGAGAAAAGGATGCCCTGGTCGTTGGTGACCAGCAGTATGTCCTGCAGCAAGCGTTGCGCAGCGCCCGTGGCCAGCTCGCGAATTTCTGCATCTTCAGAAAAATCGACGAGATTAAGTAGCGCAGATAGGGTGTAGGGGTAATAGACCGGGGAGTAAAACTCATAGAAACCATACTGGTTTTTTACTTCCAGGTAGCGCTTTAAGCGCTTGTAGGTTCTGTCGTCTTCAAATGCACCGTACTTTTCCTGTAGAAGATACTGGGCAGATGTGTACATGATCATATGGTTTTCAGAGGCGAAGACGTGATCCCCAGTGCCGCCTTCCTTAAACCAGAAGTGGTATCCGTCCAAAGCAGCAAAGAGTTCATCTTTAATTTCTGGGCGGAAAAACAGGATACGGATGAGCCTGGTAAGGGTGAAGTCTGAATTCTTCTTGCCGCCATTGCGCAGGACATCCAAATTCTTATTCAGCGCCTCCCAATTGAGCTCATCGCCGGTGTATGCCTGTAAGACGACAGCGGTATCATTAGTGGAAGAAACGCCCTCTTCAATATATTGCAATTGCCTATCTTGATAGGCGCCCTCATCAAAAGACTGCGCATCGACACTGGCTGAATGTATCGCCAATCCTAAAAAAATCGGGTACAGCATTCCTACTACTGGTACTTTCATCAGTACTTGTTCCTATATTGATTTTGATTTCTGGTGTTAAACACCATAAATGTACCACTTGTGTATTACAGGAATTTCTTGGATTAAACGATAGGTATTTTCTCTCGCTGAAGGTTGCCGATTCGATCAGTTGGGTCCCTTGGTTCTCACTTTTAAAATATATTTTTGCTCAGGTTTCTTTTGGGCCTGATTGTTTATTTTTTATGTCTTAACAATGAATTTTAGTGTTTGTTAATTGGTACGGTATGGTATTAAAAATAAGTTTGCTATTTGCTTAGGGAGTAGATGGTCTATTACAGGTTGGTGGGTTTTGTAGTCTTTTGAGGGCTGTGCAGAAGGGCTCGAATAAAGGGCGTTGAACGGTTGCTACTTTTTACTGCCGTAAAAATTTGTAGTAGTGGTGTTGGTCTGTTGATAAGGAGCTTGGCTTGGAGGTTTCTAATTTATTCAGGCGTGAAATCTTGGCGCGGATTTAAGTTTGCTACTTTGAAGTCGGCGTTTAAGATTTAGAGGTATAGGCTTCTAAAGATTCTGAGACAAAAAATGAAAAAACTACTAATTTTCTTTGCGGCCGGCTGTTTGGGGGCTGTGGCAAATAGCCTTGTGGTCTGGCTGTTTGGGGAGTTTGGAATAACCCCATTTCTGGGGGTCTCTATCACCCCTACTTTATCTGCTGAATGGCTATATCCCAGAGTGGTATGGGGTGGCATTTGGGGTCTGTTTTTTATTCTTCCTTTCTTACCATCAAAGCTGTTGTTAAAAGGAAGCATCCTGAGCCTACTCCCCACGGCGTTCCAGCTTTTTGTTGTTTTTCCTGTGATGGCCGGTAAAGGTATGGCAGGGCTTGAGCTGGGGGCGCTTACCCCAATTTTTGTAGTATTTTTTAATTGGATCTGGGGGATTGTTACCGCGCTTACCATAAAGTGGGCTGAGTAACTCCACTTGGTTCTTTTATTGACCAGTTTACATTAGCAGGATTCTTTTGGCGGCTTTCAAGCCCCGGCTGGTTGTTGTTGAAGGCCCCTCCAGCCAGTGATCGATAATGTTGTGGGCCAGCTCTCGTCTCTGCGGACCACTGCGACCTTCGGTTAACTCACCCAGAACCCAGTGATTGTGTGCGATCCAGGTATCCCGTGCGATAGGGCGAATGAGAGGATCTGCTTCGCAGAATAGCGGCATTGCCGCGGTGAGATTGCTGGGTTGTTGTAAGGTTTCCCTGCTAATAGGTGGCTGTCCATTGGCTTTCCACCAGTCTCGGGCGGCTTCGGGGTCGTGTCCAAAACGTTGCTTGAAAGATTGGGTAAATGGGCTGAGGAAGGGCCAGTTGCCCCCTTTTACTATTCGCTCAACGATTTCTCTGGTACTTGCTCGGTCACCAAAATTCTCCGGGTCGTAGAGCACGCGGTCTTTGGCAGCGGCATGAATTGGGCTGGTGGCATCGGCAGTAATCTGGGTATTGGTCGGCAGGGCAGCTGCGGCAATGGGCAGCAGCGATGGAGCACCGAGACCCAGGCAGTGGAATTTCACCAGAGGTCGATTGCCATCTCGGTAGCCATCTGCGATGCCTTTTAATACTTGCGCCAAGCGTACATAGCGGCGGGGGACCGGCCGGGCCAGCTTGAATGAGGCTCGACCGAGTACATAGAAATCGGTTGCATTCAAATCTCCACAAATGCCGGCCAAGCCTATGGCTGCGGAATCCGCCCCGGCCTCTGCCGCTAGTCGGCCAGCGTCTCGGGCGGTGTTGTAGTCCATGGCGCTTAGCACCGCATAAACATTTAACTCCTGGCATAGAGGGTGTTCAGCAACCTTCTCCCATAGCCTCAGGCTCTGGCGATTGCGCGCGGCGATACGCTCCGGCCGCCAGCCGGTAATTTCACGCTCCAGATCTAGAGCCACCAGGCAAGTTGTGGCGAAATCTTCCTGAGCGATCAGGTGAGTGGGGTGCATTAACAGCTGGCGTTGCAGCAATGTTTCCGTATCGATGGTATTGGATTGCCCACTACAAATGGCTAGCACTTTCTCTGCCAGTGTATCCGCCAGTATGCGTAAATCTTTTGGGACTTGACGGCCGCGGGGTAGCTGTCCCAGCTGACGTCGCAGGACTTTTACCCGCTGAGTGACTTGGCGGGCTTCTTGGTAGAATTGAGAAATAACGGCGTCGATCAGTTGCTTGGTTCCGTTATCGGCAAAGAGAGGTAGCTCTCTGCGGCGAACCTCTGCCGCCATTTGTAGATTGGGGGTGGTAATTCGGTGGGCAGATAGGAGGTAGCCTGCGGCGTTAACTCTGTGATCGGCAAAGGCCTCTAGAGTTTGTCGGCGCAGGTTGGCGATAAACCGCATGCTAGTCATTTGCCAGCCGATGCCCCTTAAATAAGCGCGTGAGAGCAGGCTTTGTATTCATCGAGTAGTGCGTGGGCCACTTCCAGTTCGATTTCGAGCTCCAGGGCTATCTGTTCGAACAGGTCCCAGGCCTCGAATACATCTGGATGGGTTTCTATACATTCGGCTACCGCGTGGTCCATAGGCTCTATGGGAAAGTCGAATTCATCCTTTTGATGCAAATTGGGCAGATTGGGTATCGCCGTTTCCAGGCACTCTGCGCGCACGGCTTCTTTGGCGGCGTGCCATTCGGCTTTTGCCAGCTGTGCCATTGCCAGTAATACTTCTAGTTCTGCAATCTGGTCGTGGACTCTGTCCAGCTCCGTCATGCATCCATCATCTGGTGGCATAGTCGCACTCCTACTGACGAATAAGGGGCGTAAAGAGCAATTCACCGGCGCCCAGGGTGGCTTCGGTGTCCTCTTCGGCTTTGTGGGGACCGAGAGACCAGTAGAGGTTGGAATTACTGCGCCAGGGGTGGAACCAGCGGCTGGCGAGCCTCAAGAAACTGACCCCAAAACTGGATTCAGCGATCTCAGCCAGGGCCAGAGTGTCGACTTCAACGGCGGCTTTGCCATCAAACAGGCTTGAGTGTTGCCGGTAGATGCCACTGAGCCTGCAAAAAGCCCCCTGACAGACGCCGGCATGGGGTAGGTGGGCAAAACGCACTACGGCATTTGCCAAGGCCATACTAGATGGGTCCCTCAATACTAGATGGCTGAGCAGCATGCCGCCTTCCTGGGCAGGTGAACTGACCTCTTCGACAAAGCCTCTGATTTCAACAAACTCACCCTCCGAGCTGTTTTTAAGCTTCGATAGCTCTACATTTTTGCCATTGGGCAGGGGAGTAGAGAAAGCCATAGAGGGAATATTTTTCAGGAGGGCTTTTACATCTTTATCGGTATTAAAATCTTCGCAACCGATGGCTAGCCGATAACAGGCGGCATGGCTTGCGATGGCGGTTCGGGTGAGAAAGTGCGCATCAACTGCGAGATCTCCAAGCTTTTCCGCCAAGCCACCACTGCCGCGTTGCAATAATTCTTCGATGGCATTGTGTATGACAGCCTGGGCTCCCACAAATTGGGGGAGCTGACTTTCAATATTGCCGGCAAATATCAGGCATGCCTGGGTAATTCTTTTGGGTTCATTTAAAAGCAGGGCGCTATAAATACGTTTTTGTCCCATTGTGAGCTGATTGGCAAAGTTCTCTGTAATTGCCTTAATCGTGGAAATGCTCTGCTTGGAAAATTCGGTACCGGGGATGTCTGTACTTAGGGCAATATTGAATTGAGCCTGTGCCAGGGCCTGCAAACCTCGGCACAGACACATAACGACGGCATCCGCTGTGCTGTTTACCCTGATGGATGTTGAGGCCTCGTTTTCAGGAAGGAAAGGCTTCAACAGGTCGATGTTTTTTGTCTCGCCATTGGCTAAGCCAACCATTGATTCCTGTGGGTTTAGCCTTTCTTCCAGCCCGGTGATTTTTTTGTGCAAACGTGTGAGCGTTTGTTCAGAGAGTTTATTCCCAGTCAGTTCTTCCGCCTTTGCGAGTAGTTTGTTCAAGCGTTCAGCGAGGTTTTTGTTGCGAAGCCTGTCCTTAAGATTTTTAACCCACTGATCCCGATCACCACTGATAGCAATGCTTCGAAGCACAAAAAGGAACTCTGAACCCATACGGTGATGTAGCTTGTTAATATGGGCTGAACTTTCCAGTTGGCTCTGGAGGTTGCGATACTCTGCATAGCCCAATCCCATACACAAGCGCGCCTGCCCCTCCAGTTGTCTCCAAGAGCGAGACAGGATCGGCTTTTGTAGCGCTAAGGTCTCACGAAAGAGGCGCAATAACTCAAGCGGCTGTGTGGAATAGGCCGGTAGCCAGTCAAACCGGGCGCGCTTTAAAGAATCAGTCAGTGTGTTGTGACGATCAATGGCCATTGGCATCTATGCCTCCTGGATGCGGGAGTAGGCTCAATATTCACTATTGGCGGGAGTGCAATCCTTTCTATATGGCACGGTAGTAATGATAGTAAATTGCCACAAGGTCGTATGTTTATAGGGAAATTTGGTTAATTGGTTGTGTAGGCACAGGTTTTTATTCCGCCAATATAAGGCCCTGGATGTATGGAGCTAGATATATGGGCACCGTATCCGGCCCAAGATTAAAGCCAGTATTAAAGCTGTTGGTAAAATAAAGGCTTATCTGTATGTCAAAGCGACAATGTCCTTTATAATCCAGCCTGATTTTTTAACAGTGATGCATCAATAAAAATGAATGAAAACTATAAAAGCCCAAAAAGTGATCTGGAGGTCAGTCCGAGTCACGCATTGATCAGCCGCTTGTTAAAAGAGCAAAGCCTGTTGCTTTCACTACTTGCCGTTCTGCTGGGAACCCTAGGGACCTTGATCGCACTATCTTTTGCGCAAGGGATTATTCCCTTGTACGTTTACGTTATTCCTGGTTTTGTTGCAGGGATTTTAGTGAAATTTATGGGAAGGCCGGTGACAGTGAAGTATCGGCTTATTCCTGGGTTGTTCTGCGGGCTGATTGTTTCTCTTTGGGTCAGTTTTGGTGGTATTTCTATATATACTTTTTTGTTGCCACTGCTGAATGTACTTTGTTGCTTAGCCGTTTCACGTCGACGTCTCAGTTACGATGAGGAAAGAGCCTTATATAAATTTAGGAACGGTTTAATCAAGCTTTAAACTTCTGACGATTTATGAAATACAGCTAGAGTTACAATAGCTATTGGCTCCTGCTTTTGTTGGTGAGACGAGAATTTTGATTAGATTAGCTTAACCCAGTGAATAGTCATGATTATATCGGATCGAATAAGGGGTGAAACCCTTAAAGCTTTCCTTAGGCGAATCTATTCCTTATTGTCGAGTTGGTTGATTATTTTAAAATTAACTTGCTTGGCGCCGTGCTCTTTATTAGCGATATGAATATAAAGAATTTTATATTTTCGATTCATTATAAGTGGTGGCATATTGATGTCCGGTAAACCTTGCTATATTGGGTGGCGCCTAAGTCAAGGTTTTTTTCTTGGAGGTCTCAGGTTTCATCTTAAATAATCATTAAGAGAGAAATAAATATGTCACAGGTAAGTGATGACGTAGATTTGGTGGCGGAAAAAGGTTCTAGTCCAGTGGTGGTGAAACTTTCACTGGCTAAAGCTTTTAATCGTAGTGCTCAGTCCATACGCGATACCCAGAATACTTATAAGCAAAATGTTGTTGCGATAAACACTCTGGTAACCAGCGTTTTGTCCTCAAGCTTGCCTACCTTAAATCAAAATCCGCCGGATTGGAGCGACTTTGTCGCGGCCTATACTCAGGCCAATTCAGATGCGCTTGATTGGGTGAATAATGTACTGGCCAGGCTCTTGGATGTACCCGGTGAAGTACAGAGCTACAATGGGATTATCAGCGAGCTATTGCAGGATGCCTTAACCCAGGCGAATACACTCGAGAGTGACCCCAGTAATACATCGGCTCTTAATATCCTGAAGAATGATCTGAACTCGATAACGTCTCAATTGGGTCTGGTTTCGACCTTTATTAGCGGAGCAATTCAGGCTATTCAGGGGTTCCAAGATAAACTGCCCGATATGGCGTCGCAATTGCAGTCAATTGCCGATAAGTCTGTTCAGGATGCACAGGCTGATGAACAAAAAATTGCTGATTTAAAGAACGACATCAAAAATCTACAGGCAGATATCAAATCACTAACCGCTAGCATAGTAGCACTTGGTATCGCAGATGCTACAGCCATCTCCCTGGGAACCGTAGCCTCTATTGTGGCTTTCCCAGAAGGACTGCTGACCTGGTTCGTTATGGGGCCAGTCGCTGCGGTGGCAACCACCTTTATTGCTTTGGATGCCGCTAAAATTGTTGCAGATCAAAAGAGCATCCAGGATAAGCAAGCAGAAATGGATCTGGTTACTGCGGATGTCTCTACTCTTCAGATGTTATCGCAAAGTTTTGGCCAGCTAGCCGACGAGACTCAGCAAGTTGAAGAAAATCTGCAGGCTGTATTGCAGGAGTGGCAAACCCTTGAAAATGATGTGGCAGCAGCTGTTAGTGATATTCAGACAGCCATTGCAGATGAAGAAGGGGCTAACTACACAGCGGTAATCAATGATCTTAATGATGCGATTACTGAATGGGACGATGCCTACTCCCAGGCGGGAAGCTTGTATCTTGATCTTAATGTGAATGATGCAGATCTAACAATTGGTATGAGTTCAGATCAGGTTCAGTCAGCCTTTGCCAGCGGAAAAACGGTTGGTGTGATTCAGTACTACAACAGCCTCTAGAAAATAGATGAATAATTAAGCTTCAAAGGCTTATTTCAAAGGAGATAAGCCTTTTTTTGTTTCTAAAGCTAGTAGCTACCTTGTACTTGAGCTGCCCCTTTTCTTGTGGTTTGAAGGAACTTATCTTTACTCTTTGTAATGGGTTTCAGTAATAAAAAATTCTGTCAGTACCCCCCCCCCCAAGGGATATCTATCAAATCATCGAGTCTGCGCCCAAGCAGTGAATGAGCTGCGGAGGAGCCCATGATGATTAGTCCTCCTCTTTTATAAAGCTCAACGGGCATAACAATTCATTGGCTTACGGTATCACCTTCTTCATTTTCTAATCTGGCTCAGACACCAGGGTAACTAAAGTGCTTTCTTTTACTGATGTTCGAGGACTTTATAGAGGATGATTCATAGCTTGGTATTTGCTTCCTGTGGAATCTTTTCCTTGTACGATAGTGCTTACTTGCTACTCAACTTATTGAAAAGTTAAAAATAAATGCCTGAAATTGAAAGTGGATATTTGAGATTTTGGGTAAAGTATGTACATAGCTTTATACGTGATTGATTTAAGTTAAGTCTTTCGTGGTTTGAATGTGATTCCAGTATTAGATTTTCTGAAAAAAAGTTAATTGAGACAGGGAGTAAGAGTGACATGGGTGTTAATAGAATTGCCAGGCAGAATAATGGTGTGAAAACCTGGGGATTTTCACAGTCATCGCCTCGTACCTATATTTTCTACTTTAGGTTTGGTGCATTTGGGATTTGTGCGGCATTAGCCGCTCACTGGATAAAGACAAATGCAAAAGATGACGAAAGTCTGCCGGCAAAATTAGGGCTGACACCCAGAATTCATCGGTTGGGTTCATTTTCTGTACGTACTTATCGATCCTTAAATGTTGGTGAGCTGATTAAGGTGGGGAGAGATTTTCATACGTGGACTCATGGAAATGGGCGTCAGTGCATAAATATTGAAAATTGGCTTATAAACCATGGATTACATAAGGAGATGCGTTGGTGTAACAGCTCCATTGATGAGGCGGTTAATAATATGGTCGTTATACGGCCCGGACAGCCGGTCCCGCCGCCTAGAGCCATTCCTCCGATTAATGTAAGCTTGGTGAATGCATTGCGTCGCTTGAGGGATGCTTATGCATATATTTCTTTTTCAGGAGCGCGGGCTGGACATGCCGTTGCTGCCTGGGTAGCCGATGACAGGGTGAATTCAGATATTGGTGCACTTTTCTTTGACCCTAATTATGGTGAATATCGATTTGCAACGAGGGATGATTTCTTCGACTTCTTTACTGCATATTATCGGCATGCTTATATGTCTGGGTGGATTCAGTTCAGGGATAGTTGGGAGGTTAAAGCTTACACAAATAGGGTTTGGTGAATTATTTTTTTTGCGCCCCCGTTGATATTGACGAAAGTCTTCCTAGGGGCGTTACTGACTCCCTTACTTGTGGTCAAAATGGAAGGAGTGGGGTTGGTCAACAGTAGATTACACTGTCACTAGACGCGCTCTCAGACTAGAGAGTAATCTGCCGGAATCTTTACCACTCTGGGCTATCCCTCCCTCTTTATCAAACAGGCAATCATGATATTGAGTGCTCTTTTGTCCTTGTTCAAAGCGCGAAGGATTAAATAGTCGAAAAAAATGAAATAATGGCCAAATTCTAAAAAGAGTGGGTGAAAATCTAAAGCAATCCTCCTTGACGGTGGATAAGATACTGGTGTCTTCAGTGTGCGACTGGCAGTAGATAGTCCCCAAGCTGGAGAAGTAAGGTTGCAAAATATTTCACCCCAATAGTCGATATTGTCGGTGGTATGATCGGTAAAGTCCTGATGAGCTTTGCCTGCTTCTCTCTGACATTTACAGCTAGTGAGTCTATGAGTAGCCCGTTAGATTTTTGAATGTCCAGTAAAGGTATGATGACGCGATTCAGTGGCACCTTATTGGCGATTGGGATTTTATACTGTGGTATAAATGTGTTAAGCACTAATGCTGACTATGAACATTCCTATTTTTTGACTCAATTTTTTCAATTCAAAATATATCACTAGTAGCCTACAGGCAGGAAGCTGACGTATGGAACTTATATTTAACAATGCTATATTGCGTGAAAATCTTATAGGCTGCCCAGCCACTCATGCAGAGGCATTTAAAGTTACTGCAGCATCGCATCGTTGCGTCATCATTGTGCGTGCAACAGGGCCAACCTGTACTCAGTTACTTGAGCAAGGATATGACACTAAAGGCTTTAGAATTCATGGTAAGTCTTGTGACTGGGGGCCTATGGCCGGTTTTGTTTTGCGCGACCCCCGATTAAATAAACACGGTATGGGAAAGGCAGGATATAACCGAGATCAACATCATGAGGCATTCACCGACACACAATCCGCTGCGGGCTGGACTGCCTCAACAACGCCTCTTCGTTTACATCAAGACAGGATTGATTGGCTCATCCGCAATGGGAAAATTAATGTTAGAAGAAAAACGAATGATCGCTATGAAGGGGTAGCCAGTCATCCTAGCGGTATTACTTTCCATTACTCACTTATCAAAGTTAACACATGTTTAGGGGATATGTGGGGTGTTTATGTTGATAAGGAAAAGAGTAGGCAGTCGGGATTTATCCAGGAGCGAGGAAATATTGTTGTTCAATATGACACCAAATACAAAGATATGTACGAACCGCTGCTGGCAATGACCAATCCCGTCGAACATCGACAGTTCCGAAATGAACACCCACTTAATGCCATTACGGGAGACTATGATCTATTTGCTATTTGGCCATTTAAGCAGGGTGCCAAAAAATATGATAGGTACAGAGATGACCGTCGTGTTCTTGGCACCGTGCAAGCTTGGTCGCAGCGTCATCATATCGAAACCCATCTAGAAAGAAATTTTACAACTCAAGGGCAGGGTACAAAACTTGGTAATATCACTAACCGTATTTATGAAGTAAGCCAGACAGTCAACTCTTTAATCTCTAATGCCTACACTCCAAGAGCTGGGGGAGGTCATTGGGGGCCATTCCCGAGAAGAAATGTACTCTGGCATAGTGACGAAGCCGCACGCCCATTTGTAAATGATGTCGATTTGCCTCTTATTGCATTTACTCCTGCTCGCCGTGAAGTGGTCATTCAAAGTTTGCAGGGATTTAGAGAGTTTATCGCGATGTGTACAATCAATGGTGTCAAGGTTACTCTGGCTGAGGGGTGGGCAATGAACCCTACCAATAACAAGCCCGACCGCTTAGGGCAGGCTTACGGGGGGCTTGTACCTCGTAACTGGCACTTTGGGCAGTGGATCGTCCCCCCATGGTACAATGCTTAGCCAATTATTGGTTTGGAATGAGAGTGGTCACGTAACGGGTGGCCACTAGCTTTTACGCTGGACAAATTCACTTTCAATTTTCACCAAAAGTATCAAGAAAATCCTATCTTGTATCTTTCGCAGATCTTTAGTTATTACGTAGTTCTTCTTGAAAAGGACTCTATTAATCAATGACGCACCGAATGAAAGGCTTGTCGCCGATTCAACAATTTATTCATCTTTCCTATATTTCTATTTGTTCAGTTGTAGATTTTATCAATGGGCTTAATCAATATCCGAATTGGATGGATAATGTGAAAAAAATGAATATTGATGCAGTCTGAATAATATTTTTTAACTCAGATGATATAATCATCAACTCTTCCCGTTTTACTCTCTCTTTTCCCTCGCTGTATCACGGGGTAATTGCCAACTTTTGCGGCAATGAGCTTTGCCGCTTATGGTTTCACTGGCTGATGTTCTGATATCTGTTGGGTTGAGAGCTGATCTGCCAGCTATGCGATACGGAATACGATGTGTTTTTCTGTCCGGCTTCTCTTGGGGTTATTGATATTGCAGATGTGTCACACTCTGCGCAATTCCTTGCGGAGATAATATCGTGGACTAGGTTGGGGAAGAGTAGTTGCTAGTGCTTGGGCGGTTCTTTGACAGTATCGATATTATCTGCGATCAACAGCGGGGTCAGGCTGCCGTGCTACAACATGATAGGGCTAGGCTGAAGATTGCCTGGGGCTCGGTTAGCGGGGGGTGGATAAATTATCTAGATGCAGCATTGAACCTGAAGAAGGTCGAGGCCAAAATATTCGGCTCCACTACGATCGGTGGTATTGTCTCAAAGTCGACGAAGGCGTCTCTTCTGCATAACGGAAGTGAGTGATTCTCGCCACATCGCTAAAGTATAGATCGAGAGAAATCTCCATAAACGGTTTACGCCCGCTATCTGGCTTAAGCCCTTCATTTTACAATTCTGTTAAGTAAGGAGTTTGTAACCAGGTTTAAAAAATTTCTGATTAAAATAATAAGTAACTTTAGATCTTTGAATAAAAATAAAAGGTATTATTTAGTGAATAGTTCTGTTGATAGCCCCCAGATAAAGTCTCAATGTGATGTAACCCTATGCTCAAACCTTCCATCATCGGGAGAGACAGTTTGGCATTTAATCGAAAGGCAAATGCACCATCACCCCGGTCGCAAGGCAATTGTTGATGGCAATACGACAATCGATTTCAATCAATTACTTACCCGGTCCAATGTCATTGCGGGTGAGCTTGAAGCTCGTGGTGTAATACCAGGCTCTTTGGTCGGAGTGTGCATGAATCGCTCCTGGGAACTGGTCGCTGCCTTAATTGGTGTGATGAGAGCAGGTTGCGCCTATGTGCCTTTAGATCCGGCATATCCGCGGGATCGGGTTCGATATATGCTGGAACATTCGGGTGCGGTGGCAGCCATTGTGGATGGGGATACTTCAGAAAAATTATGCGAGGGAGTGCGTGAGTTGGTACGGATCGATAGAGTGGGTGCCAAGGCAATCCGCTGCGCAGAGCCGTCCGAAAATGATTTGGCTTATGTTATCTACACATCCGGCTCGACCGGGCGGCCAAAAGGTGTTGCTGTCGAGCATAAAAATATTGTCGCTATGTGCCAGTCGATGGGCGAATTGTTAAATGAGGAGGAGCTCAATGGTGTTTTTGCTGGAGCTTCAGTTTGTTTTGATACTTCGGTTATGGAAATTTTTGGCACCCTGTCGCTTGGGGGCACGGTAATACTGGGCAAGAATATTCTTGAGCTGACAAAGCTATCTTTAGCAAATCAAGTGAGAACCTGCGTAACCGTGCCCTCGGCAATGCAGACATTGCTGGCGACAGAAAAATTACCTGAAGAGCTACGTTGTCTCGTTTTTGGTGGTGAGGCGCTGAAGCGATCACTGGTTGAGCAAGTACAGGCTATGGCTCCCGGATTAAAGCTCTTCAATGCTTATGGACCCACAGAAGATACGGTGTATTCCACAATTGCTAAAGTGTCACCTGGCTCTAAAATAGTCACAATCGGAAAGTCCGTACCTAATTCCCGCGCTTATATTTTGGATGACAAAATGCAGCCGGTTTCTCCTGGCGTCGCGGGAGAGTTGTATCTGGCAGGGAGTAAGCTTGCACGGGGGTACTTATACGATGAGGAAAAAACCAAAGAACGTTTTATTGAGCTGGAACCTACCGATTTAATCCCTGATTCACGCTTATATAAAACCGGGGATTTGTGCCAGTGGGCAGAGAACGGAGAAATCGAATTTCTTGGTCGGGTCGATCAGCAGGTGAAGGTGAGAGGATACCGGATAGAGCTTGAAGAGATCGAGTCGACACTCGAATCTATGCCAGGTATTGATGCAGCGGCAGCTGCGGCAGTAGAGGGCGGTATAGGTCAGAAAATGCTCGCAGTCTTTGTTGTGAGCCGGGATGAAAGAGCAACAGACACTTCAATTAAAGAGTTTTTGGCAGAGAGGCTGCCAAAATATATGGTTCCTCAAATCGTAAGGCATCTTGAGGAATTACCACTTTTACCGAATGACAAGCTCGACCGAAAGCAGCTCATAGAGTTGGAAAAGAGCAGCCATCGGGAACAAGGACACGATAACAGCAGTGGTTCCACCAACAACCTGATGCAGCGTTTGATGGGTTCAAAGCATGAGCAGGAAGCTACGGTACTGTCGATTATTCAGGGGGAAGTAGCCGCTCTACTTAATATCGGCGATGCCGAACAGGTATCGCCAGAACATTCGTTTACGGGGCTGGGCCTAGATTCACTAACAACATTGGAGTTTGCGCGTCGCTTGACGAACAATGTTGGGCTTACATTACCTCCACAGGCAGTTAACGAGTACGCCACTCCTGAAGCTCTGGCGAGTCATATTATTGACTTGATGAGTAGTGGTATTGGCAGGGGATATAGAAAAAAAGCGCACTCAGTAGCAACAGATTCTCTCGCCGACTTCCAATCACATATTCAGTCAAGCCACCCAACATTCCAGGCCGCAAAAGCGCCTTCCTGGTCTGCGATGGATAAGAGTAAGTTGGTGCAGGAGGTGATGCACATGGTTAACGACCAGCGCAGAAACCCTTACAGCAAAGTGTTGCGTACCGGCAGTGCGACTCGTGGTACGGTTAGCGATGTGTATAACGATGAAGAGCAGGAAGCCATTATCTGGACGACCAATTTATATCTTGGCTTGAATCGGGATCAGCAGGTGATTGAGGAATCCATTGCTGCTGCGAAGCATTTTGGTACTGGTATGGGAACCTCAGCGGCTGCGTCGGGTTTAACGGATCTTCACCTGGCGTTCGAAACGGAATTTGCTGAATTGGTAGGAAAGCCCAGTGCCTGCCTTTTCCCGACTGGGTATACCGCAAATGTCGGTGCGGTTGCCGGGCTTCTTGGCAAAGATGATGTGGTTGTTATCGACCAGCTATGCCACGCATCGATCGTTGACGGTGCCCGCCTTTGTGGAGCCACGATCAGAACATTCCAACACAATAATGCCGCAGACCTGGAAGCCGTACTCGAATCGGAAGTGTCTCCTTACCGTACTGTTCTTGTAGTTCTCGAAGGCGTTTACAGCATGGGGGAGGGCGCTGCACCAGTTGCTGAAATTGTGCGTACGGCCAAGAAATATAATGCACTCGTTTTGGTGGATGAAGCTCATTCGTTCGGATTTTATGGCGAAGGTGGCGCTGGCATTTGTGCCGCTCAGGGGGTTACGGATCAGGTCGATTTTATTATGACAACCCTGAGTAAGGCGCTTGGGAGCCTTGGAGGTGTTGTGGCGGCGAAGCAGGAATATATCGATCTGTTGCGATCATCATCCAGAGCCTACATTTTCCAGGCTTCGGTCAGCCCTGCCGATATTGCTGCAGCACTCACCGCATTACGCCGCTTGAGATCTGACGACCAACTGAGAGAGCGGCTTTGGGATACCACCCGCTACATGCGCCAGAAGTTTGAAGAGGCGGGCTATGATTTGGGCACGGGCGATGGACCCATTGTCACGCCGCATTTTGGCGACAAAGATAAACTGTTTGCTATTGTGCAGGAACTATACAAACGCGGTGTTCAAACATCGGCAGTGACTTATCCCATTGTAGAGCCAGGGCGTGGCCGCCTCAGGCTGATCTGCTCGGCGGCTCATACGAAAGAGGATGTCGATAAGACCGTTCAAGCGCTTATCGAGGCAGAGCGAGAAGTAGATGCTCTGTTGGTGCAGACTGAAAAAGAACCTATGGACTTAGGCTGGGCGCAGTCTGTAGTGGAAGACTGGGCAACGATTTTCTCAGGCTATCTTAAACAATTTATGGTGAGTCATTCTGGCCCAACTCCAAATCTGACCTTGGCCGTACATGTCTCTGAGCCATCGGAGCCAGTCAGAATTTTATGTTACGACGGACATGCAACACTGAGTGATCACAACATCTCTGGCTTGCCTTCCTGTTCACTGGTGCTTAAAGATATGGAGGCAGTTTCTGCACTGCACTCTTCGAATGTCCAGGGGTTACTCCGTAGTATTTCCACTGGAAGCTGTGTATTAAATGGCCAAGTAGAACCTTTTATTTGGTTTATCGCACGTATGGCTGATCTACGGCGGGGTTCAACGCACTCTGCAGACTTTGAACTATGTCAAGAGGAATCTATTTGCTAGTTGAGTTGTAGAAGTAACCTACCTAATTGGTCCTTCATTAAGTTATGAGGGGCCATTATGGAAAGTAGGTTACTGGTTTTCCATCACCCTTCAGTAGGAATCCTGGTGTGGTCTGTGTTAGACCTAAAGGTTGGTCAAATATTAATCTCTTCGGTTAATACCATGTTAACGAGGCAGGTGCTAAACTTCCGTCCCAGATGGACTCAACTCTAGTGGGTTGGTAGCTGAAATTATGCCTCGTCCTCGTCCTTCAATATACATTGCATAACATCTATGTTTCTGTCTATTTGCAGGTAATCAAGATAATGAGAAAATTATAGGTATTTTTCCTGCCCGATGAACTGCGATAGTCATTTTTGGTTAGTGTAATTAGAGTTGTAAACGAGTCTGATTGATTTATCTCAAGATCTTCTTCATTCATTTGGTTAAGAGCATTACTGTATTTAAGGGTAAGTATTTCGGTTATGAGTATTACAATCCAAATGCTTGGAGAACTGACTGTTTATCGTGATGGAGAGCGAGTTAGTCTTCCCCGATCTAAAAGGACACGTGCACTTCTTGCGTTCTTGGTTTTGGCCGCCCGGCCGCATCGTCGTGATCGTTTGTGTGAAATATTTTGGGAGTTACCTGATGACCCTAGAGCATCCCTCAGGTGGTCATTAAGTAAAATTCGCCCCATTGTCAATCACTCCGAGACAGAACGATTGATTGCGGATCGAGAGAGGGTGAGCCTAAAGACAGATGACATTGAAATTGATATTAAGTCAATTATGTCTAGGCTCGAAGAATCTGAGTTATCAGCAGATGACCTCAAGACTATCAATTCTGACCTGCAGGAGCCGTTTCTTGAAGGGATAGATTTGCCCGATCAAGAGTTATTCCAGCAGTGGCTGCTTGCTGAGCGGGAGGAGGTAGGGCTTTTGCGTGGCAAAATACTATCCCGCCTGTCTACTCACCCAGATATCTCACCTCCTGACCAATTGAGGTGGGCGCGCTGCTGGGAAAGTTTTGAGCCTTACAACCCTCTCGCGGCGACTCAGCTACTGGAAAAGATGGATAGGCTGGGGCTTACACGGGAAATGGCGAGTACTAGACCACAATTGGTGGAAAGGTTTAGAAAGGCTGGAATTGCCTGGTCACCGTATAAGCCAGTGGAGGTAGAGACCTACAATGTTCACACTGTTGAACAACTTCTCGAAAGAAAACTTCTTAGCGAACAGAAAATTGAATTTTGTACTGCCTCGGATGGCGCCCGCATCGCGTACGCAACCATTGGTGATGGCCCACCTATCGTAAAGGCCGCTAATTGGTTGAGTCATTTGGAGTATGATTGGGACTCTCCAATTTGGAGTCCTTTGTTCCGGGAACTATCTATTGACCATCGGTTTATACGCTATGATGAACGTGGAAATGGTCTTTCAGACTGGGATGTTGACAATATCTCTTTTGAATCATTCGTAACAGATCTTGAAACTGTTATTGATGCCTGCGACGTTGATAACTTTACGCTACTTGGTATTTCTCAAGGAGCGGCCGTCTCTATCGAATATGCAGTTAGACACCCGGAAAAGGTAAAGCAACTTATTTTGTTTGGTGGCTACGCAGCGGGCTGGCGGATTGGGGCTACGGAGTCTGTGATAAAAGAGAGAGAAGCGGTAATGACTCTAACTAAAGCCGGCTGGGGGCAAGATAACCCCGCATACCGACAGATATTCTCCTCAACATTTATGCCAAGGGCTAACACTAGTGAGTTGGCTTGGTTCAATGAATTTCAACGCCTAACAACTTCTCCTGAAAATGCAGTTCGCTTTCTTTCTGTGTTTAGCAGCATAGATGTTCGTGAGCAACTCAGTAAAGTCACCGTTCCTACATTGGTTATCCATTCTTTAGGAGATCAACGAATTCCGGTAAAAACAGCATGCGATATCGCATCAAGTATTCCAAACGCTAGATTTGTTGGTCTAGATAGTGATGGGCATTTGTTATTGGGACGTGAACCAGCTTCAAAAGAGTTTCTTGAGGAAGTGCGTAAGTTTATCTCGACTACTTGATAAAAGGCTATTTTATCGGAGCTTCGAGGGCTAGAAATGCTACTGGCTTCTTGATCTCTAGTGAGGCCAAAATCTTATATTGAAACCAAATGTGGTCTGTCTTCAACGGCCAGGTTTCAAATTAGGTGTGATCAGTGTGAAAGAGTTATTGTCAGGGGGTTTGTGTAAGGGGATTATTAGAGCTAACTATAAACGGTATATTACATCTTATAATCTGGAAGATGATGATACTGCCTACATATAATATCCAGTGTTCTGGGTATACAGAAGCTTCACCAAGACATTTTTCTGACGTCTTTATATTTTGCACGCCTTTAACTAGGGCCTGTCTGCACTAATTATTCTGCCTGCAATATGTGAAAAGCTACGAAAGAATATAAAGGTCAAATCCAATTTAACAAAGCGATGGAAGTTCTACGGAATCCTTTTAGTCGGCGAAATAAGCACTCCACCTCATTCTGCGTCTTGTACACCTCCTGATCATACTCCCACGGCCTCAAGCGGTTAACCTTAGGAGGAACCACCGGAATCATGCCTAGATTCAGCCCCAGCTGCCGTATGTTATTTCCTTCATAAGCTTTATCCATTATGACCTTAGTACCAACTCAATGGCAGTTTTCTAGCGCTCTCAGTAGGCCAAGCCCCTCGGGAGTACCACTAAGCTGACGAGGTGATGAAGAAAGGGTAAGGGTAGCTGGCAATTACAACGGTGGTTCAAACGATGGTTCAAACGGCAATAGGCTTTACTTACATTATTCTGAGTTGACAGAGGGTATCAAGTTCAGAGTGTCAATAGTAAGGCAATGGATAGCCTTATGTTTCAACCTAAGTATATGTATTCCAAGTTAAACCGTAATAAAGGGATT
Source organism: Microbulbifer sp. ABH2_005 (assembly GCF_056160005.1). NCBI lineage: Bacteria > Pseudomonadati > Pseudomonadota > Gammaproteobacteria > Cellvibrionales > Microbulbiferaceae > Microbulbifer > Microbulbifer sp. ABH2_005. The sequence continues at coordinate 1,641,149 of NZ_JBSWWI010000001.1, forward strand.
CTGTTTAAAATATATTCTGTTGTTATGTGGTTTATAGAAAAAAATATAACGCTCATCCTTTGGTTAATATTTATTAAGGCACCAACAAACTGGACTTTAATTTTAGGTGGCGTTTTCCTTTTTGGCGTTATGTGCAGTAGGTGGAGCTATCTTAGAAGTTAGTAATAATAAGCAAAAAGTTTTGGCCGGTTGATCCAGTTACCAATTAATGGATTTTGTAAGTTGTGAGAAAAGCATTAAATGATGTTAAAGATATTGCGGACAACTTCCGGTCTCTCAATATTAGATAGTAATTCTATAAAGGGTAATAAAAGAAATGAATATTCCCTCCTACAAGTGGCAAGACGATATCACCAATGGGGAAGTGGTTGTCGAGTGTCAGCATTGTGGAGATTTATTTGAGTTTAAGATATTCTCAATTCCATGCGGTAAATCTATTGCTCTTACATCTTCACCTTTTGTTAATTTAGTTATGATGGTGTCCGGCATTGCTAATATTACGAATCACCAATCGAATTTTGAATTGAAAATGGGGCAAGTTTGGCTGTCAAGCTCGGATGAAGGTTTTCGGTTAGGTAATATCCACAAAAATCAGGATGCAGTTGTAATATGTGTTGGTATTCGTGCAGCAATGCTATCTAGATTCTACGAAAGATACGATAATGCCTTGCTTCATAATAAGCAGGCACCCAATACGATGAAATCAGTTCCACCTAGGGGTGAAGTACCTATTATTTTCCCAAGTTGCAAGTTGACAAAGCTAACATTAGATTCATTTAGATTGTTTGGTCAGTTGGATAATGATGGATTAAATGCTCTGAAGTTAGAGGAATTATTACTGCTTAAATTGAACAGTGATCATGGGAAGATACTGGCTAATGAATTGCTTAATCAGGTAAACCCAGAGCAGGAAGCTTTTAGGAAGTTTATGGAAGTCAATGTTACTAAAAATTGGTCTTTGGCTGATTACGCTAAGCAGATTGGTATGAGTTTGACTTCATTTAAGAATATGTTTAGTCAGGTTTTTAGGGGGGGCTCTCCAAAATCATGGATTAACGAAAGGCGCCTCCGATACGCGGATGTTCAACTGCGCACTACAAGTAAACGGTTAGTGGATATTGCGTTGGAGAGTGGTTTTTCTAGTCAGTCGTATTTTACACAATTATATAAGTCAAAATATCGCATTTCACCTTCTCTGGTAAGGAAAGAGTGTGTTTCATGGGTTTAAATGTTTTTTTCGCACTGAATTGCAGTGTAAATAAAATCAGTAGTTATTATACGATTTAAATTATGAAATAGCTCTTGCTATATATTCTTGGATCAGATGGCTTAATTGGTGGGAAGACGCTACAGTTTAAAGGTCGCAGAGTCATCTGGTGACACTGGTTAGGTGAGCCTCCAAGTTGTTGATTGCTCGCAGAGTGCCACTACAACACGTCCTCCCAAGGATAAAGGAGTTTGGCAAATTACCTCAAACACCTATTGAGGAGGCGATGCTCTAATGCAACATCAGGCCACGGTAAAGTGATAAATAACCAAATAACCAAATAACCAAATAACCAAAGTCTCTAGAGATTTTTGCCGGATAGCACTACCACTTGTATTGGCAACGTAGCTTTACCACTATCCCTCACTCCTCGTAACGGATTTCAGTAATAAAATAAGTCTGCCACTTTTCTCCCAAACGAATATCCACCTCATCATCAAGCCTGCGCCCTAACAGTGAACGAGCCACAGGAGAGTCCATGGAAATCAGGCCGGCCTTTACATCAAACTCATCTGGCCCAACGATTCTATAGCTTACGACTACCCCCTCTTCATCTTCCAACGTGACCCAGGCACCGAAGAAGACTTTTTCGCGGTCATCGGGGGCCTGGTTAACTACGGTGATTTCTTCCAAGCGCTTGGTCAAAAACCGCACACGGCTGTCTATTTCCCGCAGGCGTTTCTTGCCGTAGATATAGTCGGCATTTTCCGAGCGATCGCCCAGCTTGGCGGCGTCACTGACCGCCTGGGTGACTCTGGGGCGCTCTTCCTCCCAAAGGAACTTTACTTCGGCGCGCATACGACGCGCGCCCTCCGCAGTGATATAGCGGGAGCCGCGTGGGCGCGGCGGTCTCCATCTTCCCATGGTGTTACTGGCTTCCTCTCAAGATCTGGGATGATTGATTACAGGTTTTCAATGGTAATACCGGGGCCGGTTTCTGCCAGGGGGAAGCCGAAAATACGGCTGTAAAATTCCAGTTCTCCCTCCAGGGCCATTTTTATGCTGTCTCCACTGCGAAAGCCGTGCCCTTCATTGGCAAAGGTGATATAGGCAACCGGGATACTGCGCTCTTTAAGGGCTTTAACCATGGTTTCCGCCTGGTTTGGTGGTACCACCTTGTCTTCCATGCCCTGAAAAAAAATCACAGGGCAGTTCAGCTGCTCTACATGATGAATAGGAGAGCGTTGCTGATAGATCTCCTCAGCAGATGGCCAGGGGCCTACCAGCTTGTCCAAGTAGCGGGATTCAAACTTGTGGGTGTCTTTGGCGAGGCTGCTCAATTCGCCGATTCCATAATGGCTGGCTCCGGCTTTGAAAGTGTTGTGAAAAGTCAGTGCCGCCAACACGGTATAACCACCCGCGCTACCACCTTTGATCAGTAGTCGCTCTGGATCTGCCAGACCTTGATTTACCAAGTATTCGGCACCGGCACAGACATCTTCCACATCATAGATGCCCCACTTATCGGTAAGGCGATCGCGGTATTCTCGTCCATAACCGGTACTGCCGGAATAGTTCACATCCAGAATGGCGAAGCCTCGGCTGGTCCAATACTGTACTTTCAAATTGAGACCGGCAGAGGTGGCTCCTGTAGGACCGCCGTGGCTAAAAACAATAAGCGGGGGTTTTTCGCCCTCAGGTGCCTTGAAGTCTGGGTTCTGCGGTGGATAGTAAAAGCCGTGTACCTCCCGCCCATTGACACCGAAATTGATTGTTTGGGCACGGGAGAAAAGATCCGCGGGCAATTCACGGTGGTTACTGCTGGCGATAACCTCAAGCGCCTCACTTGCTTGGTTAAAAGAGACGATTGCAGGGAAGCTGTCACTTGCGGCGGCGATCATTATCGCTTTGCCACTTTCACAGCGCAGACTCTCGATATCGCAGTAGGGCTGATCGATCAGCTGGTGTTCGCCAGTACGGGTATTCAGGATGGCTAGGTACCAAAGACCATTCTCGGTGTAGGTACAGAGAATTTCCTCGGCACTGATAAAACCATAAGTGGACATGCCAAACACCCACTGCGGAGTGGCAAATTCAGCATCCTTTTTCCACAGAGGCGTATCTTGCCCCAGCTTATATAAATTCCACCAGTTGTTGCGGTCGGAGACATAGTAAAGCTCTCCCTGCGGCGACCACTGGGGCTGGAAGATGGATTCGTTATCTCCGCCAGCCACTTGCGTAATCTCGGTGATTTCTCCCTGTTCATTCAACCTGGCCTGGCACAGCTCGGTGCCGTCCCAGGGGAGGTTGGGGTGATGCCAACGTAAGAAAGCCAATTGATCCCCGTTGCTGTTCAGGGTGGGGTTTGAGTAGAAATCTGCTCCCTCAACCAATACCTTGGGCGCTGTAGCCAGAGGCGCCTGCAAGTCGATAGAGATAATCCGTGCCCGTGCCTCCGTACCCTGAGCGTGACCACTGTCGTCTTCTTCAATACCAATGAGGCGATTTCTTTTTATATCGAGGTGTAGGTCTGCATAGCGGGATTCGTTTTCTGGGGTGATGGCTTCGGGCAAGTTACTGCCGATCTCCATACGGTAAATACGCTGATCTTCCGCCAGCACAAAATACAGGGTGTCGCCGTGAACCAGGTAGCTACCACCGCCGTATTCGTGCGCCTTAGAGCGAATACTCAGTGGGGCGGGCGTGAGGTCGCGCCGTCCATTTTGCGGACAATATTGCACCAGAACATTGCGCCCCTTTTCTGAGGGGCGCGACTCTAGCCAGTAGTAACGCCCATCCACCAGGCTGGCTTCCGCAAGGCGCACACTGCCTTCTACTAATAGTTCGGCGTTGATCGCGGACTTCCAGCTGCCATAAGGGGTGGAGATTGTCTTGGGGTTATTACTCATCGGGTGCCAGTTTCCTTAATTAGATTTTTTCGCATTCTGCCGGGCCTGTTTTGACGACACAAGGTGCCTTTTTACAGGAAGAGGCCTATGTTAGTCTCTATGGAACCAAGCAAGCGCTTGGTGTTGGGGTTTGATACCACCCCACAACAAACCCAAAGTATGGATGCGGCTCTGGGTATCTCGCGCAGGGTTGAAGCGCAGATACTGAGAGCATGGCAATCAGCGGAATTCGGCAAAGCTTAGTGCGCCGAATCTAAAGCGGCCCAAATAAAGATAATTCAGGAGAGCCTGCGATGTCTGATGAAGTGGTAATCACCTGCGCCCTAACCGGGGTGCTCACCAATCCGCAACAACACCCGGTTCCGGTAACGCCGGAAGAAATGGCAAACTCGGCTCGCGAGGCCTTTGATGCCGGGGCTTCCGTTATGCATGTGCACTTTCGGGCTCAGGAGCCGGGCAAGGGGCACCTACCCAGCTGGGACCCGCAAGTGGCGTTGGAGATAGCCGATGCCATCCGTGATAAGTGCCCCGGCGTACTTTTAAATTTCTCCACGGGCACTATTGGCCGGGACCAGCGCGGCCCGCTTGAGTGCTTGCGTGCCGGTAAGCCGGAAATCGCCGCCTGTAACGCTGGCAGTTTGAATTACTTGAAAGCCCGCTCCAACGGCAGCTGGGCCTGGCCGCCGATGGTATTTGATAATCCGGTGGACAAAGTAGAGGAGCTGCTGGCGGTCTGCCGCGAAACGGGTACCAGGCCTGAGTTCGAGTGCTTTGATGTGGGTATCGTCCGTTCCGTAGGTATGTATGCCGATGTAGGGATGGTGGATAAGCCCAACTACAACCTGGTGATGGGGGTGGCTTCTGGTATGCCTGCCGATCCGGAGTTGTTGGCATTGCTGCCTAAATATATGCATGCGGACAGCTTGTGGCAGAGCACAGTGATTGGGCGTGAGGATATCTGGCCGGTGCATCGCAAAACCGCGGAATTGGGAGGCCATTTACGCACTGGGGTGGAAGATACTTTCTATTTGCCTGGTGGCGAGCGCGCCTCTGGCAATGGCCAGCTGATTGAGGCTTTGGCTGTGGTCGCCGAAGAGTGTGGCCGCAAGGTGGTTTCTCCAGAGCGGGCGCGGGAAATCTTCTGCTAGCGCATTATTCCGTACACAAATTAGAGCGGCGCTATCGGTGTCGCCTAATTATCCCTTGGGAATCGTTTTCCTTCCGGCTCTCCACCGCTTTCTAGGGCTCAAAGTGAGTTTTGAGCGCCTTGTTTTCTTTTCTTTAGTCTTCTAAGCCTGCCTGGATTTCTTGGGTGCCAGCAAAGAAGGCGTTTCTTTTCCTCAATGTCTGTACTTGGCCTGCATGGTTATCCGCCAGTTAGCACGGCAGTGACTGCTAGTCTTTAGTGGGAAAAGCCGTTTCCAGCCGTTGGCTGATCAATAAAAAAACAGTCTCTAGTAGGGAGCAGTGGATGCAAGAGTTGTTGGACCGAATAATCAGGGCGATTGATTGGGCCAACCGGCTTTTGTGGGGGGGAATTGCAGGGGAGTGGTGGCTCGGTGTCCTGATTATCGCTTTGCTGCCCATTGGCCTTTACTTCTCTATCCGCAGCCGTTTTATCCAGTTCCGTCACTTTGGCCATATGACCATGGTAATGGTGCGCGGTATCCACAAAGATCATCCGGGCTCAATTTCCGCCTTCCAGGCATTTGCCACCAGTGCCGCGGCTCGAATTGGCACCGGCAGCTTGGCGGGTGTTGCTGTGGCCATTACTGCTGGTGGGCCTGGATCGGTTTTTTGGATGTGGATGGTGGCCTGGCTCGGTATGGCCACCAGTATGGTCGAAAACACCCTTGCACAGGTTTACAAAGAGAAAGGGGAGCAGCCGGGAACCTTTCGAGGAGGGCCGGCGTACTACATCAATAAAGGCCTAGGCCCTAACTGGAAATGGCTCTCGGTGAGTTTTTCCATCTTTTTGCTGTTGTGCTACGGCTTTATTTTCAACTCTATCCAATCGAATACCATGGCTACGGCCCTTAATGACGCCTGGGAAATCAACCCCATGTTGGTGGGGGTTGTAGTGGCCGTAACCGCGGCCATTATTGTTTTTGGAGGCATCCGTTCTATCGCTCGCTTTGCTGGGGTGGTAGTGCCTTTTATGGCCATCGCTTACTTAACTGTGGCAATGGTGGTTTTACTGATGAATCTGGGAGATTTGCCCAAGATTCTAGGTACGATCCTGAAAAATGCTTTCGGCCTAGAGCAAGCCGGAGCGGGGGCCCTGGGGGCAGTGGTTTCTAATGGGATTAAACGTGGTCTCTTTGCCAATGAAGCTGGGCTTGGGTCTTCACCGAATGTTGGCGCGGCAGCAGATGTTAAGCACCCATTGGTACAGGGCTATGTGCAAATGGCCTCAGTTTTTTTGGATACCATTGTTATCTGCACCTGTACCGCGGCGATTATTTTAGTTGCTGATGTCTATATGGTGGGTAATGTGGAGGGGGTTAAGCTGGCTCAGGATTCCCTCGCGAGCGAGGTGGGTTCCTGGGGAACTGGTTTTGTGGCCTTTGCACTGCTGTTCTTTGCCTTTACCTCGATTATTGGTAACTACTATTACGGCGAGACCAATATTTTTTATCTTTACCACACCCCCGTTTCTATCTTTTGTTACCGGATAATTTTTTTACTGTTTATCTTGTTTGGAGCCTGGGTTTCCTACAGTGGAAGCACCGAGAATTTCACCCTGCTTTGGCGGATGGCAGATGTTGCTATGGGATTTATGGCTTCGACCAATATATTGGCTATTACCCTACTTTCCGGTGTCGCCTTCAAAGTATTGGGGGATTATGAGGCACAACTTAACAGGGGGGTGAAGGAGCCGATATTTGATGCCCGGAAATGCGACATTAAGGGGATAGACCACGAAGTGTGGGATCGAGATTAAGTACACTGCCCGCAGAGTACTGGCCTCACGGGCAGGTTAAATAAAAAAAGTTAATATTAGAGAGCAGGCTTTTGAATTGCTAGATAGAGGATAAAACCAACTTGTACTATTGCCAAAACCGATGCAATCATACGGGTGCGCTGAGACGCAGACTGGCGAAGTGCGAAGAAACCGGCAATCACATAACCGAAAACCAGTCCGATCTTCACTGCGAGCCAGTGAAAAACAGCCGGGTTCCAGCTACCAATAATAACCAGAGCTATAGCAGCAGATAACAGCAGAGTATCATTGGCGTGAGGCATCCATCGCAGGAAGGTCTTTCGCCAATGCGTCTTACCAGAGAATTCCATTCCCATCCGCAACAGAAAAAGGGAGATGCTAAGCACTGCAGCGGTGATATGGGTATGCTTAATTAGTGTGTAGGTAAACATCTTATACGGCTAATGATTTAATTCAAATAAATGCAGTTCTTATAAACGGTGTAAAAGATCACTGGGTTTGCTAAGAGCGCAGTTCAAGTCGTTGTCGATGATAACGGCCCTTCGCAATTCTATGCAATAGTGAGTTAAGAGGGCGAACCCATCGCTCTGATTTTGTTGGTGGGGATTACTGATTCAGCGGAAGTTTAAAAGCGAAAGCTGAAAATTTGCACATCCTTGTGCCGGGCTAGCCGATTCCATTCTTTTGATGTTAACGGCAGGGTTAGTTCAAGTTGCCGATGCGCCCATACTTCATCCTACGGGGAACATTGTGCTCGGCACGTATCATATTCTCATTGATGGCTAAAAGGTCATTGGGGATATTATTCTGGTCATCACTCAGGCCTACTGTGGCTATCTCTTCTTTCGGCTCCATAGATCCTCCAACCCAAATCCAACCTGCGGTTCTGGTTGTGATCATATTATTGAGATTGGACACTGTTGTATTGATATATATGAGGTTGTTGCCACCATTGGTAACCCTGGCCATTAGCAGTCCATTACCTTGCTGACGGAATACACTATTCATGGGATTTTGCCTTTGGTCGGCAAGGTAGGTGGAATTGGTAGCGCCTGAAAGATGTAGGCCACGATTACAGCGGTCGGCATGTACCAGCTCATGGGCCAGCGTAATATAGCTTGGGCAGTTGCCCATAACTACAGTTCCGTTATTGGTAAGATTGGCTGTTTGAAAAACATTGTTATTCCACATAACTACGCCACTGGCGCCGGTGCTCATCACTTTCGCCATAAAACCCTGGTCGGCACTTATCAAGGGAATATAACTCTTGAATCCACTCCAGATCTGGTCTTTCAGCCATTTATCGGGCCTGAATCCCAGCGCATGATGTTCGGTAATTCGTGTATCGTGGCGGCTGGCAATCAGGCGTCTTACCAGTGTTGTGCTGTTGGCCCTGAGACCAGCAGCGGTCAGAATGCCCGCGCCTTCACTCACCCGTAACACATTGCGACCACCGGTACGATATTTCTCGGATGTGTAGGCAAGAGCAGTGCCAACTCCGCCTAACAGGGTGTTAAGCGCCGTTCTCACCTGGGTAATAAAGACGATGTTATTTGAATCAATACAGAGTCCCATTTTTATTCTCCTTATGCTTCATGGCAGATCTTGAAATCAGAGTTTTTTTGGTGTGGAAGAATTGGGAATAAAAATTCCCATTGTGAATTTTCTGAGGGATTGAGAGAGTGTTCGTTTCAGAGCAGAGGGCCGAAGGCGGGAAGGGGATTGAGAGCTCTATATGCCCAGGTATCCCACCACTCTGAGCGGAATAACGATTCTGCTTCTGGAGCAGAAAATACAGCTTAGCCAGTACATCCATTGATAGTTGACCAAGAGCAAGACTTATTTGGCACTTTTTCAAACCTTAATAACATTTGGTACAAGTTGCCATACTTTTGTAAAATTTTACTTTTATTCAAAAAATATTTGCTTAGTACTGGTTTTTCTTACTGTTGGTTGATGTTTTTGTGGGCAGGGTGGACGGTTTAGGGGGGCGATACTGTAGGCGTAATACTTAACCTGGCTGGTGCGGGTCCTTTGTTCAATAAAATTTGGCTAAAGATTTTGTTCCTATGCAAAGTGCTGCATCGTGGTATTGCCTCGGTTTTCGTTGAGTGTGCTTTCTAGGTTGTAATTTTTAATTGAAGCTAAGTCTGTGATGTTAATCAGCTTGCCTTCCGTAATTGCTCCAGGTTTATAAAATGCTCTTGTGGCATCACCTGCTCTTACAAAATGATCCTGAATTAATGGCGTCATGTAACTAACAAAAACAAAATGTCTATGAATAAAAATAGCCTTTGTCTAGATTGAAGTGAAACTTGCAGATAACTTTGATCCTTTGCCACAGGTTATCTGTGGCCGATTGATATTCTTGAACTCTCTCCCATGTTAAGTAGACTTAACCGCTTCGACTGGCCGTGAAACGAGATTGTTTACGGTCAAGTGAATACAAGGCTTATTAAAGGATAAGGTGACATGCTAAAGGCAGAATATCATGAGCGCGGCCCAGTGCCCCAAGATGTGATTGAAGCGGTTTCATTTAGCGAGCCGGAGCTGAAAGAGGGGCAGGTATTGTTGGAAATGCTGGCCACACCCATTAACCCCTCTGATGTACTCACGCTGACAGGTGAATACGGCATGTTGCCGCCTTTGCCTGCCGTCGGTGGGAATGAGGGAGTTGCCAAGGTCGTCAAGCATGGTCCAAATGTGTCGGGGCCGGAAATAGGTCAAACTGTCTTGTTACCCGTTGGCAGTGGCACCTGGGCTAGCCATATGGTGGCGGATGCCAAAGGGCTTATCCCTCTGCCAAATGAGGTAGATCCCATACAGCTCTCTATGATCACTATTAACCCCCCCACGGCTTACCTCTTGCTCAGTGAGTTTGTCGACCTGAAAGAAGGGGATTGGGTGATTCAAAACGCAGCAAACTCCGCGGTGGGAACCTATCTGACCAGCTTAGCAAAAACTCGCGGCCTTAAGGTAGTCAATGTTGTGCGCAGATCTTCACTGATCGAGCCTATGCTAGAAGCCGGTGCCGATGTGGTACTGGTGGATGGTGAGCAGGAAGAGGAGAGCCTTGCTAAAAGGGTTCAAGCTGCAACCGGAGGTGCTGAGATTCGCTTGGGCATAGATGCCGTCGGGGGAATGGCTACTGCTAGATTGGGCGAGGCCCTTAGTGAAGGCGCCACGCTGGTAAACTATGGCGCTCTGAGTGGTGAACCCTGTCTCCTCGCGCCAGGAGTGATTATCTTTAAAGATATTACCGTACGTGGATTCTGGCTGGCCAAATGGTTTGCAAATGCTTCCCCTGAGCGACAGCAGGAAGTTTTTGGAACGATTACCAAGTTGGTCGCTGAAGGTAAATTGGCAGCACCGGTACATGCAACTTACCCCCTTAGTGATGTGAAGGAAGCAGTTAAAGTCGCCGCGGCGGGTGAGCGCAATGGCAAGGTTCTTTTAATTGGTGAGTCGCTGAACGTTTAAATCACGAACAATTGGCCGGTCGTAAAAGCGCCCACTTACCTGTTGGTGCCCTTTGGGGGCACCATACAACAGGAATTGCGACGGTAGCCCAAAGCTTTAGGTTATCCAAACTTTACTTCCTAGCCAGCTGGTTAAGCTTCCTCCGAAGAAATCAAGAATCTATAAAGTATAGTTTTCGAAATGAATAATGTGTAAATATGCAATCTGCGCTAAGAAAGCCCGCTAATTAAAATAGTTTACCAGCCGCTCAGATCTTCTATGTCCTCTCCCCAGGAGCTAGTAGTCTCCCGCTCTATAGTACCGGTAACAACCTGGCTATTTTCTTCCATTTTCGAAAGCTCCAGGTTATCCATAAAGTCCCACAAAGGAGATTTGCTAATGTGCAGGGCTTTTTCGCTGGGAATATGATATGGAGGCCAAAACTGGTCTGGTGTATATGCGATATGCAAAAGGTGTTTGTCTGACAAATTAGTATACAAATTAAAACACCAATTTAGGCCTCTGTTTCCATCAATTATTTCGTACCAGTTCCTTCCCTTGAACTTATACTCCTGGATTTCATCGGGACTCCAGGCGCTAAAGAAATCCCCGCTTCCGAGTTCTTGTAAGTGATCTAGGTCATTTTTATGCTTGTTGAATATAAATTGCATTAATTGGTTGTGATTAGTGAGGTCGAAAACTTCAGATTTGGACGGGTCCCGTATCTGGATCACTCGGATCTCGAAGCAAGCAGTGCCAACAATCCAGGCATCGTCTGGCCCAACATCTACACTGCAGCCGACACTGATTGAATGAAATTCAAACCAAATATAGGGGCTCTTATTGTCCCAAAGTGGTTGTCCACCATAAAATCTTGGATAGCTATCCTCTTTGTCGATAGGTGTAGTATATGGGGTATAACGGTGCTCCCCATAAGTTTGTTGCTCCAGCTTCCCATTAAATGATAGGTGCCATTCGCCTAGGTCGTAATGATGTATGGGTAGCGCATCGAAGGGCAACCAGTAAATATCATTAAGTTGCTCGATAATAGGGCGACCTAAGTCCAGTGAGTCCACCTGGGCCATACTTAACCCCATCTACTTTTTAGTGTGCTGCTAATATGCATAAGCGCCTCTAAAAAAGTCCACTTACTGTCTACGTGGACGAAATAGATTTTATTAATCAGCACTAAAACAATGCACTTATCTGTTGAGCCCAATCATTAGGAATCATTAATCGCGACCAGCTAACTAAAACGGTTTACCAGCTGCTCAGATCTTCTGTGTCCTCTCCCCAAGAGCTTGTGGTCTCCCGCTCTATAGTACCGGTAACAACCTGGCTGCCTTCTTCCATTTTGGAAAGCTCCAGGTTATCCATAAAGTCCCACAAAGGAGATTTGCTAATGCATAAGGCTTTTTCGCTGGGAATATGATATGGAGGCCAGAACTGGCTAGGGATATATTTAATATATAAAAGATGCTTGTCTGATAGGTTGGTATATAGGTTGAAGCACCAATTTACGCCTCGGTTACCATCAATTATTTCATACCAGTTCCTTCCTTTGACCTTGTAGTTAACAATTTCGTCTAAATTCCAGGCACTAAAGCGATCCTCGTGCCCCGATTTTAGCAAGCGATCTAGAGAATCCTTATGTTTTGCAAATATAAATTGCTTTAACTGGTTGTGATCTGAGAGGTCGAAGACTCCGGATCTGGATGGGCTCCGTACCTGGATCACTCGGATCTCAAAGCTAGCGGTCCCAACAACCCAGGCATCATCAGGCCCGACCTCAACACTACAACCGTTCCTAATAGGCTGGAGCGTAAGCCAAATGTAAGGACTTTTACTGCCCCATAGGGGTTGTCCCCCAGAAAATCTTGGGTAGCTTTCTTCATTGTCAATTGGTGTACTATACGGCGCATAATTACAGTCGACGTAGGTTTGCAGTTCCGGTCTCCCTGTAAATGACAAATGCCAGTCACCTAAGTTGTAGTGGTGTACAGGTAATGCATTAAATGGCAGCCAGTAAATATCATCAAGTTGTTCAATAATAGGGCGGCTTAAATCCAGAGCATCAACCTGAACCATGCTCAACTCCAGTCACTTTTTATTGTATTGGTGGTATTCATAAATGTCACAGAAGTAGTATTGCATTTGCCATTTTTACTGAAATATTGACTTTGTTAATTAACACTAAAGCGTGAATTTATTTGTAGAGCTTACGTGACTTAATGTGTGAGTGGTTTATTAAAATATTTCACCAAGCTTCAAAGCCCTCTGTGTCCTCTGTCCAAGAGTTTGCCGACTCTCGCTCAATGGTACCGGTAACAACCTGGCTACCTTCCTCCATTTGGGAAAGTTCCAGATTATCCATAAAGTCCCATAAAGGAGATTTACTAACGCGCAAGGCTTTTTCGCTGGGGATATGAAAAGGTGGCCAGAACTGGCTGGGGGTGTATGATATATACAGAAGATGCCTGTCTGACAAGTGGGTATAAAGGTTAAAACACCAATTTAGACCTCGATTTCCATCAATGATTTCATACCACTTTCTACCCTTGATTTTGTACTCTTTGATTTCCTCGAGGCTCCAGGCGCTAAAAGCGTAATTAAACCCAGAATCAATGAAATGATTTAGATTATCTTTGTGTTTATTAAAAATAAATTGCTTTAACTGGCTGTGATCAGAGAGGTCGAATACATCAGATTTAGATGGTTCTCGTATCTGGATCACTCGGATCTCGAAGCTAGCGGTGCCAACAATCCAAGCATCATCCGATCCAACATCAACACTGCAGCCGGCATTAACTGGGTGTAACTTAAACCATATAAAGGAACTTTTATTGTTCCAGAGGGGCTGCCCACCATAGAATCTCGGATAGCTGTCTTCATCGTCGATGGGCGTAGTATATGGGGCATAATGGTTGCCTCCATAAATGTGATTTACTAACCTTCCGGTAAATGATAGGTGCCAGTCGCCTAAGTCGTACTGATGTACAGGTTGCGTATCAAAGGGTAACCAGTAAATATTATCAAGCTGCTCGATAATAGGACGACTTAAATCCAGCGAATCCACTTGAGCCATACTCAACCCCACCCATCTTTTAGGTTTTCTGTGATCTCTGAGACAGCCCTTGAAAAAGTACGGTTATTATCACCACTTCCCATATGTCTATTTTGGTAGTAATTGTTGCCAGCTTCTATTTTCTTGTAGAATTGCCCCCAGGAAATCTGCATTTTAGTTAGACCACTCAGTGCTTCATCACCATCCTTTATTTGGTGCGCTTTACTGGCTATATCCTCCAGGCTATGCCTGTAACTAGTCTTTTTCGTCTGTGCACCTACAGCTTCAATTTCCCTCATCAAAAGCCCAAGATTCTCTCTGGGGTTGACAAAATAGAAACAGTGCTGTTGCAGCTTTTTTCCTCCGGCTATCTGGCTAAACTCCTTCAAGGTGCGGTGAAGCATCTTGGCACCCTCTCCGAAAACATACCAGTGATGTTTTAAGGTTTGATCTCTCTCATCCCAGGGTAGCGATTTATATAGTAAGCGGGCGAGCTCTCGAGGTCCGGCGTCTGGTCCGGAGAGCTTCTGAACTCCAGTTTTCCATACTCCGAGGTCATCGACTAGATAGCTAGGAGCATAGTAGAGAGAAAAACTATTGCTGAGCTGATTCTGGTTTGCATTTCCTGCGGTCTTTAAGTAGTCACCATATTCTTTTGCAGTAGACAAGGCATCATATTTAGTACCATCAAAGAAAGCGCCAATTGCTCCTATTACTGTAGGAATAACATCTTCTTTGATCGGTTCTGCTCCCCATCCTTCACTGCCTAACTTTGAGAGATAAAATCCTGCCGGTAGAGATTCTCCGCCATAACCTCCATTGGCCCGCTTGAGCTCAGTGATATAAACACCGGGGCCTCTATTGTCACTATTCCCTTCTTGAAACACTATATATGTAACCTGTACAGCCCCTATATTATCGCGATGTTGAAAGCCGTTACTTTGGTTGCTGTCGGAGGTAATCCCTGCAGCGGTACTACTGAGCTGATTTATTTGTCTTGCAGTTTTTCTGCCTGTCTCTGAGGTGATATCAATCAAATCAATAAACCGAGAAAGTAAATTGGGATCGATAAAAACAGGCCTTCCTTTTTGGCCCTTAGTGGTTTCGTGGAAAAAGATAAAGCGTGTGTAGTCCGTATTGTGAGGGTTGGCCATATATTCTCATCCCTGATGATTGTTCATCTTTGCGCTTAGGCTCTAAATCCATTGCGCGATCTTATCATAGAATGATCGGATATCCGCCAGCCTCCACTGTCGCCCATGAGTGTTTTTGTGTGATCTGCATCACACAGGGAAAATCTGGTACGCATGTAATATTTTGAATTGTGGATGGTAATTTCAATGCCTTATTTAGGTGTAATTGGCTGTAATTTTTATTGATGAGAATAACCTTGATATAGTTATTTGTTATGTGGATATCTATGGCTTTATTGGATTGTACTTATTATTTAAAGTATTAACCTCCCGACTTCTTGGTGATTTGTTTTGTTATGTTGTGGTGCGTACTTTTTTTGTTTCGAAAATAGTTGCTTTTATTTTTTGTGTGAAGAATCTACTGTAAACAATAACTTGCCACTTAATCCAAGTTCTATTCCTTTCATGTAACCGGTTTTATTGAAAATATGAGAGCGTCTAACAAGATGGTGCTCATCGGTGAAGTTGCTGGCCTGATTTTTTTGGCTGGTTTTCAGGTGCGGCGTTTGAATTTATTTTTCCGTTAAAGTGTAGGTTCTGTTTCTTATTTGGCTTGTCAATTTGAGATTCTAATAAACTAATAAATTAGTTTGGCCCGTAAAACGCGGGGTAGTCTTAATCCGCTTGCCGGTGCGATTTAAATTTGGATTTATGTGCAGATCAGTTGTGTGGCCTGCAGGAATTGCCACTGTTATCATTTATATGTCGCTCATATAGTCTAATTAAGAAAACCCGATGAGAATTATTTTTGTTTTTTTTAATAGTTTGTTAGTTTTTATTTCTAGTGCGTCTGGCCGGCTAGTCAGGTTTGATTCCGCTCTATGAATTGATTATCAGTTTGGTTAATATCTAAGAGCTCTGACTTGGGGTTCGCGGTCTTTTATAGGGCAAAATAAAAATAAATATTAACAATGATGTCACGATAGTGACACAGGTATATCATGATAAGAAAAAACCAAATGGCCCAAGTGTCATCTTTGGGGCGGTTAGTAATTTTCATAACAGGCCTGCTTCTGGCTTCAGTTGTTAAATCGACTACCACTCAGGGTGTGATGCAATTATCCCTGCAAGAACAGCTGGATAAAGATGTCCCTTTCAATCATTCCCAATGGGTGGGTACCCATAACTCCTATAATGCGCGTGAGTGGGATAGTGCCTATTGGGCTGATCCCAATCAGGATATATCGATCTATGATCAGCTAAACTCCGGTGTGCGAGAGCTTACCTTAGATGTCGGTGATTACGGAACATTCCTTGGAGAAAATCAATTACGGTTATGTCATGGTATCTGTGCTGGTGGTGAAAAGAAATTTCGCAGGGGGTTGGAAAGCATTGTTCGGTGGTTGGAGGAGGGGAATCTTCAGTCAGTGATAATGCTAAAGCTTGAAATTAACTCCGATCATTATGGCCAGATAGCAGACCAGTTACGTGGTGAGTTGGGCAGCTATCTTTATGAAGCTAATCGCTCAGGTGGGGGCTCGAATAGCTGTGTGGGATTGCCGGTGGATTCTATAAGCAAGCAGGATGTGTTGGATGCCGGAAAGAATGTAATTGTTATTAATACGGACTCCGTATGCCCGCAGTCTGGAAGGTTTAGGTCTGTGGTTCATTTGGGCCTGCAATATAGGAATTTCTATAAGGATAAATTTAGCAAGCCTTCTGATTCCAATGCCTGCGAGCTAATAACATCTGGTACTAGGAAGCAAATGACTCGGCTGCATGATCCAAGCACCCTCTATGGTATTGGCAGCGGTGGTAAAGGGCCGCAAGACAAAGAAATTACCGAATCCAATGTGAGTGGCTACCTCTCCTGTGGCCTTAACATTTTTGAGATGTTCTGGTTCAATGGAGATGGTAGTGCGGGGCACCTTGAGCCTGACGACTTGCTCTGGTCTTGGGAAAGCACAGAGCCTAATAACTGGCGTGGCAATGAGAATTGTGCTGTTTCTAAGGCTAATGGCCGTTTTAATGATGTCCCTTGCCTAAATAGTTATCATTTTGCGTGTCGTGATGGAAACGATTGGAAAGTTACTTTCACTGAGGCGGACTGGTCCCAAGGAGAGGCAGCCTGTACTTATGAGTATCCAGGATCTGTTTTTGATGTTCCCTACAATGGTTATGACAATGCACGCCTTATGAAAGCCAAGAGAGCAGCCGGAGTTTCTGTGGTTTGGTTGGCTTACCATGACCAAAACAAGGAAGGTGTATGGCAGCGAGGCTCTAAAAAACAATAAGATTGTTTATTTTCAATAATTGGGGTTGTGGTTACTTTTTGTTCTTTGCCATAAAAAGTGCAACACAGCCCTGAATTCTAATAGAGTGTTCAGAAAACCTACTTTGTAAAAATTCTTCTAAATCTTCCTTGCAGTCTTGGGTGTTAGAGAATATTCCCTTCTTATTGTAAAAGGCCATCAATTTTTTGGCGATAGCACTTTTGTGTACCCCCTCATGTAATAGTGTAGAGCCGAAGACGATGCCGTGATCTGAAAGTAGTGTATTAAGGTGGTCGATTGCTATAAGCTTTTCTGAAAGTCTGCCCGGTAAGCAATGGAACAAGTAGTTGAGAGAAATGGAGTCAAAAGGCTCTACATTGCTAGGCATTTCATCGAGAACATTTGTGCGAAACTTTATAGGCTTATATCTTGCCACTCGTTTGGCGGAAACCTCTAAACAGTTCGGGTTCAAATCCATAAGTCCCAGCCTAACCTGAGAAGATGGGAAGCGACAATTATCCATAAAGTAGCCGGTACCAACACCCACATCCAAATGGTTTGCACTGGCGTATTGATCGAATTGCTCAAGAATTATTGGGGTTGGACAGTGCCAGATATAACGATTTGACAAATAAAGCACCCAAAAATCATAGAGCCATAAATGTGTCTTGGAATATACGGCTTGGCCTTGCCAGACCTCTTTGCTGATTGTCACGATGCCCTCCAAGATATTTAATCAGATAATTTATGATGGGCTCATCATTAATTGGGTTAGTGTTCACTCTGGCCAAATTTTTATCTTTAAACCTTAACGTTTCTATCAGGTAGGGTCAGAGTGGCGTTAAAGTTATCTCAACTTTTCCTGAGTTGGGTTCTTTGAGTTTACTCGTCAAAGTTATGTCTTTTTGTTCTTTAATGTCAGTATCTATAGCCTGAATTCAGCGCCATTTTTGTTCGGTTTACATCCTCATGGCTATACTAGCTTGCGTCTGTACCAACCCTTGATAGATTAGTTAACTCCAACTCGAGATAGTAATATATGACGAGACCAGCATGCTAGCCGCCCTTTTTTGAAGAAGAGGGGGTAGCTCCCCGTGAGCGAGCGCCATCGATTGATGTGGTTGAAGAATATGCTCGCCTACTTGTAAAGGCAACTGTGCCTGGATTCGATCCAAGTGATATTACTCTAGATAGCGATAATCTTCTGATCCGGGGTGAGCATAAATGGAATCATGAGATCAAGAAAGATAAGCCTATTGGCATAGCGTGTACCAGAGGAATGCATTGTAGACGCTTCCATCTTCTAGGGGTCGCCGACCCAGTGAATATTTCTGCCAAAGTTTAAAAGATGGTGTTTGAACGGTAAGTACCGCTAAGCGTAAGGTTTCTAAATCTAAAAATTACAATTCAGTAATTGCTCGCATGTAGTCCGGCGGATGGCTGTTGAATTACGCTAGCTTTAGTTCCTATTTATGGTGACCCAGTACCGATTTCTTATTTCTTCACCTATAAGATTTAAGTCCCACTTCTTTACTTCCATATCTAGGTGCTGGTTTTTATCTGTATTGCTTGTTAATGCTCAGTACCTGGCTGTTAGGTTGCTAGTGCGTTTAACTGTAATTTTCAAATTTTATGAATTGTTGAGGAAAAGATGATTTTACTTAGATCTTATGTTGGATGTATTTGTCTTGTCCTAGTGGCTACTTTTTCTTTTTTGGGTCCTCCGCTGTATGCAAGGTATTTTGTTATAAATGAAGATAAGCAGTCTGTATTTGGTGAGCAGACCTTTACTTTGATTGAACACCCAACTTCCGATGAGTCTTTTAGTCAGCCGAGCTATACACAAGTTTCCATGGCGCCTGGAGATACGGAGTATGTTTACGTCGCCACATTAACCCATGGGGTTATTGCCTATCGTTACCAGGTATCAGACAAAGTGGAAGGAGGGTTCGAGGATGATTTCTTGACTGCCGTATCTGGATCTGTGTTTGAGAGCACCCGAAATCCCCTTAACGGGAAGTGTAATGAGGGCAACCCAGGCCGGTCTCCAGGAGATAGTTGCCATGGTGCGATTGGTATGGCTTTTCACTATGACCCCAATGCGATCAATTCACAAACGGGCCTTCCTGGAAAGGTCTTTATGTACCTAGCCCCTACCGTGGTCTTACATAATAGTGGTGGCAGTGACTTCTTTCAGAATATTATCCGGCTCAGTGATGATGATGGTGATCGTATTTGGGGAGAAACCCAGGCCGAGGGGAATGCAGTCGATGAGGTGCGCCAAGTTATTGCCGAGTCCTTAAGTGTCGCCCACCACCAAATCCAACACTTGCATGTCAGTGGTAACTCTCTCTTTATTTCTCTGGGGTCAAGAGGTGATACGCAAACCAATGAGCATGCTTATACGGCAGCCGTTTTATTTATTGAAAATCTACTGAAGCTGGAAGATACCGCAAGTTCAAATATTGCTTGGTTCGTTATTGGAGGTGATTTGGACCCTGATAGTTTTGGTAGTCATGCTGAATATCTATCGGCACTGCGTCAGGAACATGACCGTGATATTCAGGTGTTTACCAGCGAGGATACCGGGAAGATACGTAGCTACGCCCAGGGATTGCGCAATCCATTTGGATTGGCTGCAGATTCTCAAGGAAGCTTGTATACCACAATGCATGCAGTAAATGATGCTTCTTCAATCAATTTCCGCTGTCCTAACCCTACTGCTGAGGATGGGACCCCAAGGGATCAATTTTATCAGCTGATAAGGGGAACCGATTATGGTTGCCCTAAGCGGAATAGTACCGTGGGTGACTGGCGTGATGAACAAAGTGCGGAGCCGAATGTGATTGTGACTCAGTCGTTGGGACTGATAGAGCCAGACCCCTCTCAACAAGGGAGGCCTGTTTTAATGCTCGAATATAATGCAGAAAAGATACCTCCCAGCGGAATTGATTTTGTGACGGCGGCTGGTAGCTATTTTCAGAGTGTAGTTATGGGGAGCTGGAGTGAACAAAATTCGGTATTTCTTTTAAATCAAACAGGTGGTACCTGGGTATTGGATCAGTTAATTTCCTCAGGCCCACATCAACCCCAAAGCACCAAGTTTTTAAATGGAATACTTGATATATTTTCTGATAACAATGGGGATTTATTAATGGCTTCTCATCGGGGAGAGAGAGGAGGGCTTGTTGGTTCGGGCATTTGGTATGTGGATGTTGAAGATGCTTTAGTTGCAAATCAAGCTCCAGTTTTTATAGATGCCTCCATTAAAGATCATACAGTACAGGTGGGTGATTCATTCTCCTTCTTTCCTTCCTGGCATGACGGAGACGAGCAGGATACGGTCAATATGGTCTTTTCAATTGTTAATGCGCCAGAATGGTTGGTAATCGATAGCAGAACGGGAGAAATTTCTGGTACGCCCTCTTGTTCGGACTTGGGGACCACTAACGGCATACATTTTGAAATATCGGATGGCATTGCCACGAATAACTCCAAAGTATTTTCGATGGTGGTTGAGGGAGCCCAGTGCGGCTTAAAAATGGAGCATGGCGTTTTAACGAATGTCACCAGCAACTGGCAAACGGTTACGCTTGAAAACCACTATGACAATATGGTCGTAGTCGCAACACCAGTTTATACCTCTGCCCATGTGGCGACGGTACCAAGAATACGTAATGCACAAGGTAATACGTTTCAGGTAATGGCTCAGGATGTCATGGGTAACGGTAGTACGGTATCGGTGTCTCTAACTTATATTGTGGTGGAGCAAGGGGTTTATACGGAACAGGCGCATGGCGTTAAAATGGAAGCGCAACGAGTGACTTCCAGCCTTACAGGGCAAAAGGGGAACTGGGAAGCCGAGGATCGGCAAATGCTTAATGCAGAGGATTATGTAGAGCCGGTGGTTATAGGGCAGGTAATGACCTATAACGATAGCAATTTTTCTCATTTCTGGAGCGCCAGTGAGTCAGGCATAAAAGATCTGGGGTTGCCGGTTGAAACGGCATTTGTTGCGGGGAAGGGGATCAGTATCAATTCCGGAAGCCGTTTAAATGAGCAGCTTGGGATGATCGTCGTTGAAGCAGGTACCTATGTGGTTTCCGGTGTGCAGTTCACCGCAGCGGTAGGGCCGGACCTCATAGAAGGCATGCGTAATAGCGGAGAGTCTTTGTATCCCACGGCAGTGGGGAGCCATGCCATTGCCTCAATTATGGGCGTTGATGGTCGTGATGGTGGTTGGCTAGTGTTGAATGGAGACCCTGGGAGCCCAACGGGTTCGCTTTCATTAAAAGTGGATGAAAGTGGAACGGGGAGAAAGCACGGCTCTGCGGAAAGAGCCGGGTATATTCTTTTCCATTAAGGATTTTTCCATTAAATATCGGTACAAATAGGATAGGCTGCTGATAATAAACGAGCCACCGCCGTCATTGGCTGGCGGTGGCAATACTGGAGTCTAGGCTTGGGTAGTGAGGTATTGCAGGATATCGACTATCTGTGCAGGGTTCTGGGCCCAGGCCTGCGCTGAACCATCGACCTCTTTTAAGGCGTGTATCAGGGATTCATCATGCAGGGTAATATATGGTTTTCCCAGGGCCGCGCAGTAGC
This sequence comes from Microbulbifer sp. ABH2_005, assembly GCF_056160005.1. Taxonomy (NCBI): domain Bacteria; kingdom Pseudomonadati; phylum Pseudomonadota; class Gammaproteobacteria; order Cellvibrionales; family Microbulbiferaceae; genus Microbulbifer; species Microbulbifer sp. ABH2_005. The sequence continues at coordinate 1,662,746 of NZ_JBSWWI010000001.1, forward strand.
CTGCATCAAATGCAGCGTTCCATTGCTTGTACTTTTCACCAAAGCGAATAATGGCCAGGTCACAGCTCTCAATCGAGTGTTTGATGCGAATGGCATTGACTTTAGCCGACTTATGATCCCGCCAGAAGGAGTTGGACTCCTGGCCAAGACCATCACCGGCAGCGTCACTAGCATCGTGATCGGTAACTGCGGATGAGAAGGTGATGTCCAATCCCTGCTTCTTGCAACCCTCGATGATTTGGGTTCTCCAGTCAGAATGAATTTCACCGGAAAGGTACACTCTTAGCTTCATAAAGCCGCCTCCTAGGGTAATTAATGCTTTGCATCGTATAGTTGCTGCGTATTTTACATGATGCCATGGGGAGGAGGGAAAGGCGCTGGGGTGGTACTGGCGGTGATCCTTACAATGGATAATGGGCAGGCCTTTATGTCTGCCCATAAGGCCTGCCCACTCGAACTGGCTTTTGCTTTGTCTTAGAGCTTTTGCTGGATAAAAGTAACCTTTTCGGGAGCTTTACCCGCAGGTAGTCGGGTGGAATGCATTTGGGTGAGTAACCAGTTCCCATCTACCTTCGCCAGGACTGCACTCTCAAGCCAGATAACCTCTTCGCTGTTGTTTTTCTGGGTAAAGTTAGCTTTGTTCCAGTAATTCACAGTGAGTAGATCGCCCTGTTGTTCGTAGTTGATGATGCTGAAGTAATTCGTTCTGGTATAGCCAGAGGGCTTAACCACTTTAACCAGATCCTCTATGGTCCAGATTTCGCCGTGTTCCAATAGAATGAAGGAATCGGTAACCGTACTTCTCATTGCCTGATGATCAAACTTCGACATAGCCGCGAAAAGCTTGTCGATAGTGTTGAATGCTTCCGGTCTCTTCTCGGCATGGCTAGTGGCTGTCGCAAATAGTAGTAAAAAGATAAAGAACGTTCTGGCCATAACAGGTATCTCCCTATACTCGTTGGTGTTGATGGTAATCCTTGCAGGATTGCAACGATTATATCTTTGTAGAGCAATAACCAGTCAATGCTGGTTTGTAAAGGGTATTTCTTAATTAGCGATCGGGAGTGGACGCAGCTAATGTTAACAAAGCTTGGCACTGAGTGATAATGGCGCTTGAATCACAGAGTTCTTTTTTGGCACTCCATTGCAGAGCATACCAAAGTACACATAGGTATTTGTAAATTAACCGCCAGTGGTGCAGCCGCTGCCAGTCATTACTGTCTAGTGTTCGTTGAAGATAAATAGCTAGTAATTGTTGTTGCTGTGCTGTGGATAGATGGTGTTCTTCGACTAGTGCGGCAAGGTCATAAAACCGATCCCCCATGGAGGCATATTCCCAATCGATAGCGATAAGCTGCCCGCTACTGCTTGTAATTAGGTTTTCTTTGGTCAGGTCGTTGTGGCAAAGGCAGGGGTTATCATGAAGAGCCTTTGTTGCATTAAAGCTGGTTGATAATTCACTGTGCAACTGTTGTAGAAGTGGATAGAAATCGGCTTGAGTATCAATTGATGACCAATAGTGGTCAATCTTCAGTTCAATATCGAGTTGACTGTCTATTGCCGGGAGAGAGTGAATATTACGGAGCAGTTTGGCAAGTCGTTCCAAGGCACCGGCGGTCTCTTTGTGCCAGGGCTGGCCCTGAATAAATTCTGTTACCAAATATTGGTATTGAGGATCACTGTAAACAAGGGGCGCACAGAGCCCGGCATGACTGGCTCTGCTGAGGACTTGGGCTTCAGCTGCCCGGTTCAGGTCCATCGCCTGGCTGAGAGGAGAGTTATGGCGTACAACCAGAAGCTTTTCCCCTGTTGAGACTAGATAGGTTCTATTGGTTTGCCCGCCTGCCAAAGCCCGTATAAAAATTGGCCTGGACTGGCTCCAGAGATGCCAGTCGCAGGGAATAATATCATTCTGAGTATTGCTCATAGGCACTGGGGGCTAGATCGCATCGCTGTTAAGCGTTGGAAACTTGGCCGCTTTTTGCAGGGGTAAACCGGATTTGCTCATCTTGATTCTGCCTGTTATAGATGGATTTCCATTGGAAAAAACCAATAACAACCAACACCACGTAGAGCAAAAACAACAGCGCGGTAAGGTAGAGCCCTCTATCCAGGTAGAGATAGATAGAGGCTCCATCCACCACAATCCAGTAGATCCAGTTTTCCAAGACCTTGCGTGTCACCATATAGGTGGTCACCACGGCTCCCAGGGTGGTGAAGGAATCGAGATAGGGTAGGGCGGCGCTGGTAAAGTTATCTAGTAGATAACCGAATACCAGGGTTAGTATGGCAACACCACTGAACACTATTAAGTGGGTTTGCAGTCCCCACCGGTGAATCTTAAGATCTTTGTTTTTATCCCTGTGGTGGCGCCATTGCCACCAACCATAAACAGCCATAACTAGATAGAAAATCTGAAGTGCGGACTCCATCAGCAGGCTGACATCCCAGAATAAAACCAAATAGATTGCGGTACTGGCGAATGCGGCATACCAGCAGCTGATTTTCTCGCGCATCGCCAGTAACAGGTAGGCGAGGGCCAGAATAACTGCTGCAACTTCCCACAGGGACATGGCTGCAATTGAGGTGCGAATAGTTTCAAGAAGCTCGGGGTCAAGCATGGGATTCTGCCGGGGCTAGGTCGCCATCGATAAATTTACAAACAAAAATGGCGCGTCCAAACTGCTCGTAGGATTTACGCATTTCTATTTTTAGGATATCCATTAGTAAATCATACTCACCAAATACCTGAGTGCTCATGGTATTGGTGATCACTCTCAGTCCTGAATGACTATTCAGACGTTCAATAAAATCTTGAATACTGGGGATGTACTCATCTTTTAGTGGGTACATGCTGATTTCTACAGAGAGTTGCATAGTTTTCCCCATTGTTCGCAAAGGGCCTAGTGGTAACGATTCTTAATTCTTCGCTACCTAACCAGATTAAGCCCGTGAAGAGCAGGTACGCTATGTATCTAATATTTCACGGGCAGTTATTGGAGGTTGTCGGCTACATTACCGATGATTTGTTAGAAAGCATAACTACCGGTTACCCCGGCAATACGTGGTTCACCCTGTTGATAGTAAGCTTCTGAAGCATAGCCATTAACTGGATTGTTGCCGAAATAGAAGCCCCTGGTGTTGTAATCTTTGTCGGTCAGGTTTCTACCCCATAGGGAGACTTCCCAGTTGTCAGCCCGATAAGTGAGGCGGGCGTTGAGCAATTCGTAGGCAGTGGATTTTTCATTATGGCTATTGGAGAAGTAAAACTCATCTTTGCCTTCCAATTCCAGACGCAGTACCCAGTGGGCACTGAGATCAATCTCGGTGCCAGTGAAGAACTGATAGCTTGGTGCATGAGCTACATCACGGCCATCCAGATTTACCGGTAGCACTATACCGGTTTCTTTGTCCTTCTCCGTGTCTACGTGGGTGCTACTAATAAAGTCCTCAAACTCGGCGTTTAACCAGCCTGCAGAAGCGAAGAGGCGTACAGTTTCCGTAGCCTGGAAATTTATTTCCGCCTCAAAGCCATAAGTTTTACCGCCCGCTGCGTTGCCCAGATACTCTCTAAACTTTTTACTCTCAGGGTTGAAAAGTGATTGTTTGGCTTGAACATCGTTGCGATCCTGGTAGAAGGCCGCTAGCTGGGCCTGTAAACGGTTACCCAGCCAATTGCCTTTGGCTCCAAGTTCGTAGTTAAGCAAATGCTCTGTATCGAACTCGAACATCTCACGGTAAGCTTCTACATTACCCGCAAACTCTGCGATGATCGCCCCGTTCACCCCCCCTGCCTTATAGCCACGTGAAACGGTGGCGTACAGTAAAGTGTCCTCGGAATAATGATATTCCAAGGTTATATTTCCACCCCACAAGTCCTCACTGCTATCTGCTTTGGTGGCATAGGAATCAGAATAATCCGCACTACGCCTTTCCAGGCGAAGCCCGCTAATCAGGTTGAAGGTGTCGCTCAGTGTGGTGCTCAGCTGCCCATAAACTGCGCTGTTTTTGGTATCAAACTCACTGCTAAAAAAGCTGTATTCAGTGATTGTACCTCCAGTTACTCCGGAAGCCTGCAAGAGGTCTTCTTGTTCTTGGCGATGATAAACACCGAGTACCCAGCTAGTGCGCCCTGCAAAGAGTTTGGAGGCCTCGGTGGAGAGCAGGCGTAGATCCAGGCTGGTATTGTCCTTGTCCCGCTGGTAATTGTCAGTTTGGCTGTACTCCAAAGGATGAATGCCGGTATAGCTCCAGTCTTCATCGTATCCGTATTCGGTATCGGAATTGGCGAGGCTTAGGGTGGTTTCAAGAATAAAATTTTGGTTACCCGACCACTGCCCAGTTAAAGCGCCTGCCCAGCTTTCCTGCTGGTCCCGACCGGGCTTGTCGGAGAGGGTTTCGCGGGTATTGTATAAAGAGAAGGCATCGTAGCCGTTATCGGCATCAAGGTAGAAGAGTGTCAGGCCGAGCTGTAAGTCGTCACTCGGTGAGTAAGCCAGTTTGCCACGCAGCACGGACTCATCAATATTGTTGGTGTCATCGCGGCCCAGGTACTGGTTTTCCATATAGCCATCGGACTTTCGCTCGCTGGCGGCAATACGAAAGCCAAGCTGGTTGGTCAGGCTGCCGCTGCCAATGGCAGAGAGGCTGCGGCCACCATATTCACTCAGTTCGGCAGAGACCTTGCCTGTAGTTTCTGAAGTGGGTGCCGCACTGCGCATATTGACCAGGCCCGCCAGGGCATTAGCACCATACAGGGTGCCTTGAGGGCCTCGGAGGATCTCTACCTGTTCGATATCCAGGGTGCTGGCAGCCAGGCCAAGACCAGTGAAGTCGATCCCGTCAATGACCAAACCTACGGAAGGATTAACTGGGTCGATAAACTGGCTGCGCTCACCAATACCGCGAATCTGAATAAAGCGTCCTCGTGAAGCGCCAGTAGAGAAGTTGACATTTGGTGCCATATTCAACAGCTGGTCCAAGTTGCCAGCACCTCGCGCCTCAATACTGCTAGCGTCCATTACACTGACGCTGCCTGGCAGCTCGAGCAGGTTGGTATCGCGCAGTTGAGCCGTCACTACCACCTCTTCAAGCCCCCTGTCCATGGGCTCTGCAGCTAAAGCTAATCCACTAGGCGAGCCCGCAATAAGGCCGATGGATAAAGCAATCGGGTGGATTGTGAACAGTTTCTTCATGGTTCTCTCTCGGATCAACACTAATGAAAGAGACCCGGAGCGCGACGAGGGAAGGGCTTTGGCATGCCTACCTATTCCTACGCCGGTATTAACCGGATCAGGTTCAAGGGTTTGCTCAAAAGATCTTCTTGATCTCGCAGCATCTCAGGCCTTGGCCACCCCTTAGGTTTTTGCGGGCGCGATGATAGCAGATGTTTCGCTCATTATGGGAAGAAGGCACTCTTAACCTTCGAGCTTGGGTTTCTATGGGACGTTTTGGGTATGGGTGGTAGTGTTATAGGGATTGGAGGGGCGTGATAGTCAGTGTTCCTCCTTGTTATTCCCTTTCTTCCAAAGCTTGGGTTAATGTAGAGGGGACGTTTCTGCATAGATGAATATTAAATATAATTTCAGGCCGCAGGTGCGAGGCTATAGCTAGTTTTAGCTTAGATTTAGAGGTTGGTGTAAAAATGAAAAATTGCCCTGATTGTAATGAGAAGCCCATAGCTTTGATTGGCTGGTGTAGTGGCATCAATTCGATACAGTGTACCTGTAAAAGTTGCGGTGCGGTCTTGTCGGCGAATCTTGTAACTTGGGGAGTGCTGATTGCCATTGTTGTCGCGATGTGCGCAGTGGCTTATGTTTCATTGGTTCACTTCGATGTGCATTTTAAACAGGATCGATGGTTGTTAATGGGTTTGATCTCTTTTCCAGTTCTTATTGGGTCATTGCTGGGATACTTGGTCGGTGGCTATAAAGTAAAGGGAAGGAGCCTCTAGTGAGCGGTTTAGGTTTTACTTCTCTACAGTGGTAAATTGGTAGATAGCATTCTATGGAATTGGTGATACAGAATAGAATAAAAACACTTGAGGCTGAGAAGGGCATAGAAATTTTGTATGCCTGTGAATCTGGCAGCCGGGCATGGGGCTTTGAGTCACTAGATAGTGACTGGGATGTGCGTTTTATTTACAAGCGAGATCTTAACCACTAACTGACTCTTGGAAACCCAAGAGATGTTGTGGAGGTGCCCTTTGATAAAGCGCTAGGTGATGAGCTTGATCTGGTTGGTTGGGATATCAGCAAAGCATTGGGTTTGTTACGGGGAAGCAACCCGACATTGATTGAATGGTTGTTCTCTCCAAAAGTTTATCTCAGTCATCAAGCGTTTTTGGATGAACTTCGCAGCCTTGCCAAAAAATGCTGGCAACCAAGAGCCTTGGCGCACCATTATATAAGTATGGGATTTAATTGTTACTCCAAATTTACTCGAAAAAATGATGAGGGTTCCAAAGAAATTCAAGTCAAAAAACTGCTTTATGTAATGCGTTCTATCCTAAATGCACTTTATATAAAAAGATTTATGGCTATTCCCCCTGTCGATTTTATGCAGATGTGCAAAGAGCTGCTGGTGAATGCACAAGAGGAATGGTTGCTGCAGTTGATATCCAGTTTGATTGAGAAGAAGAAGGGCTGGACGAAGGCAGTCTTGTCGTTCTGGATGCCCGCCTTGATAACTGGATTCAAGAAAATTTGGACCGTGGGGTGGCCAACTCAATTGAGGAGCGACCTAAGATGGATATAGCGGATTTTGATAGACTTTTTCACCGAGTGCTAGGCATTTAATATTGGGTGACGCATTTAACGTTAAATATTGATCCATAGTTTGTGCTCGGTGAAAGTGTCTAAAATATTGGGCTTTTCGTCGGGCGCTCATTGCATATCACTGTTCAGAGCTTAGCCTGGCCAGAGAAAAATCCTTCCGAGGCATTTTTTAGCTCATATTATTCATAAGCTGTTCATGCTGCTTTCAATATTCTTTTAAGTGATGTTTGGGGCTAGGGTGCCCCTATTAATGTTAATCACTTCATGGAAGGAAGCATCTTATGACTGAGGAAGAAAAAAGGGAGAGAGCTAGAGGGCGCTGGAGGCGCCTGCGCTCCACTTTGGCAACGCTAGGGCTTTTAGGCCGCTCAAGAGGGGCAAAAATGGTAGCCACTCCTTATTGGCCAGAAGTGCATCATCCCAACCATCAGGCGACCCATGGCCGCAATGGCAATGTCCGTTATCTCTCCGACCGAGACAGGCTGAAACACCGCGCAACATTTACAGGAAACACGCTGGTTATTCCTCCGCAAAGAAGGTTTGAGCTGGGTATCCTGCAAAATACGGCGGGCAATATTATTTATGTTGTGGATTCACAGCGAAATTTCTATGTCGGACGAAAAAACTTAGGTCATTTTCATCATTCCTCATTTATGGCAGGTGGTCCGGTCTTAGGTGCAGGAACCATTGTGCTGGGTGCCGGCTATCAAATACTCGAGGTCAATAACCACAGTGGCCACTATCGGCCAGGTGCTCGGGAATTAAAGCGGGTGGCGCTTGCTATTAGCTCACTCGGTGGGGATTTGAATCAGATACCATTTCGTGTATCGGGAGCGGGGCCCGATGTTGTTTATGGGAATGGGTTGGCGCTTCTGGATGCGGCGGTTTAAATAATTGAGGGCAGTAGTTTCTTTGAGAGGAGAAGGTGCTAGTTTGAGAGCGGGTTGACGTGGGACTTTGACGTCGGGTATTGGCATAGAAGAGTGGTAGGGGAGAACAGTGTGCCCTAGTCAATGAAGCTAGGGCACACTTAACGTGGCGTAGGCTTTAGAAGCGTCTGCGGAACATCGGCAGAGGTTGGTCCACACCAGATTGATAGCTATCCCCGAAATCGTGTAAGGACTCTTTCAGGCTGGTGAGAGGCTGCTCGCCTTCGAAAGCGTAGGCATTAAAGCCGCAGCGCTGAAGGTAAGTGAGCTGGTCACGCATAAAGCCGCCCACCGCGCGCAGCTCTCCTTTGAAGCCAAAGCGTTCGCGAAGCAAACGACCGGCAGAAAACCCGCGGCCGTCGGCGAAGGCGGGGAAGTGAATCGCAATCAAGGGTAAATTTGCGGCTTCGCCGCCGATAAGCTCTGCACTTTCGTCGCTGCCTAGCCAGACGCCGACTTCAGCACTGCGCTTGGCCAGGGCCTCCCGGTGTGCCTGCCACTGATGCAACGGCAGAATCACTTTGCCGGAGGGCAAAGCGTTTATATCAAACGTTTCCCCTTCTTCCAGCTGCGGCAGTATCTTCCACTCATTAGTGACCACTTCACCGTTGAGAATTAACTCGGTGGGGTTGCCCGGCTGTGGGCCTAGCTTAACTGGCTTTGGCATAGACTCTCTCCTTGAAGGGCTGCAGGCCGATGCGATTGTAGGTGTCGATAAAGGGCTCTTCAGCCTGGCGTTGTTCGATGTAGAGATCGAGGATCTTGCCGATTACTTCGGGAACTTCAGCCCGTGAGAAACTGGGGCCCAGTACCTTGGCCAGGCTGGCTTCGTTGGAGGCGCTGCCGCCCAGCTGGATCTGGTAGAACTCTTCGCCCTTCTTATCCACGCCGAGGATGCCGATATGGCCCACATGGTGGTGGCCACAGGCATTCATACAGCCGGAAATATTCAAGTTCAGGTCGCCAAGGTCGTAGAGGTAATCCATATCGTCGAACTGACGCTGGATCGCTTCGGCAACAGGGATCGACTTAGCATTGGCCAGGGAGCAGTAATCGCCACCTGGGCAGCAGATCATATCGGTAAGGGTGCCAATATTCGGCGTGGCAAAGCCGTGTTTGCGCGCCTGTTGCCACAGCTCGTAAAGCTCGCCTTGTTCCACATCGGCCAGAACCACGTTTTGATCGTGGGTAGCGCGGGCTTCTCCGAAACTAAAGGCATCGGCGAGATCGGCAATGGCCTCCAGCTGTCGGTCGGTGACATCACCGGGGGGCACACCGGTAGGTTTGGTGGAGAGCTTGATGGCGCGGTAACCCGGCACCCGGTGAGGGTAGGTGTTGCGATCCAACCAGCGCGCGAAAGCCTTGTCGCTATCGGCCTGTTGCTGTAGGGCAGCTTCACTGGCGGCGCCATCAAAGGTCTTGTAGTCGGGCGCGGTGAAGAAGGATTTGGCCCACTGCAGAGCTTCTGGGGTCAATTTCTCTACCCCGTCTTTAATGTGCTGCCACTCTTCTTCCACACGGCGACCAAATTCTTCGGGGCCTAGAGCTTTCACCAGAATCTTAATACGCGCCTTGTACTTGTTGTCGCGGCGGCCCAGCTGATTGTACACGCGCACAATCGCTTCCAGGTAGGAGAGCAGGTCTTCTTCCGGTAGGAAGTCGCGGATCGTCTCGGCAATAACCGGTGTGCGGCCCTGACCGCCGCCAACCAGCACCTGGAATCCAATTTCTTCGCCGCGCTTCACAATTTGCACGCCGATGTCGTGTACACGAATCGCGGCGCGGTCCTGCTCGGAGCCACTCACCGCGATCTTGAACTTGCGCGGCAGGAAGGCGAATTCCGGGTGGAAGGTGGACCACTGGCGAATCAGTTCACAGTAGGGGCGCGGATCGGCAATCTCGTCGAGAGCGATGCCCGCATAGGGGTCAGAGGTGGTGTTGCGGATACAGTTGCCGCTGGTTTGAACTGCGTGCATTTCCACTTCGGCCAGCTCGGCCAGAATAGCGGGTACATCTTCCAGTTGGGGCCAGTTGTACTGCAGGTTCTGGCGCGTGGTGAAATGCGCGTATCCTTTGTCATAGTCCCGGCTGACGCGCGCGAGACGGCGCAGCTGGCTGCTGTTGAGCAGGCCGTAGGGCACGGCGATGCGCAACATGGGGGCCAGTCGCTGAATATAGAGGCCATTTTGCAGGCGCAGTGGCAGGAATTGTTCCTCACTCAACTCGCCGGCGAGGTAACGTTCCGTCTGGCCGCGGAACTGGGCAACGCGATCGTTAATGATGGCGCGATCCCGGTCGTCGTATCGATACATAACAGCTTGATTCCATTGCCTTTGTGCGCGGATGGTGGAGAAAGGGGCAAGCCCCGGATGGTTCTCCGCTGGCGCCTAACATACCAGTACGCTTATGCAATAAATAACAATATTTTCCGCTATGTCTGTAACCAACAGTTATAAGAGGACTACCGCTGGGTTAGTACTTAGTGGAACTGGCAAGTAAGCGCTTTCTGTTTCCGCTGACCGTATTTGATTGCGGTTGCTTCTGTGGATTATAGCGACAACATTTTCTGAGGGTTAGCTAGGCTATCTCGCATGAAGCTGAGGAGTGCCTCTAGGAAGGAAATCTGCGGTGTTCACCTCTAGGGTCTTCGATAGTGGTCATGAGCGTGTTATGGAGGTCTCTAGCCAAAGAATCTAGAGAGGAAGGGGCACGTTGAGGTGAGCGGGTTCCAGATTGATGAAAATCTGATCATATTGGCTAGGTAGCTATAGCAGCTTTAGCTGGATTCTATTGCTTGAGTCCCCTCGTGTATTCTCTGCGAGAATGAATCCATCATCGCTAACAGCAAGACAAGAGACTCGATTCGAAGTTAATACAGCTGTAATTCGCTTGAAAAGAACGTAGATTTTGGCTGTAGCCCCCTTTCCAGTAATGGAGCTAATAATGAAGTTCTTGTAAGGTGGTATTCCATTGGTACTAGCTTTTCGTTACTGAGGCCTCACAAACGCACTCAATTCTCTACTCCCGTTCAAATCGTGTTTAATCAACATTTGGTTAAGCCGAAGAAGTCTTCAGATTAGCATTGAGACTTCGCCCAGTGTCCCGTCGGAAAGAAAAGGTGGAGAGTTTACTCGCTTCTCGTTCTTTTGTGAGTTCAGATCGATAAGCTTTCCACATAAATATTTATGTGGAGGAGTCTTTTCCTTTTTTTCATAGGGAGCTACAAAAGTATGATTTTTTTATTGTGGATCTTCACTGGGGAATTGTTTCCCGCTGTCCATTAAGACGCGTAAGCTTGGCAGCATTGATTAATGCTAAGCGCACGAATAACAACGGCACAGATGCTGTGACCGTCTTGCTGATCGGCCACGTTGAGAAAGTGATTGAGTGCAGCCTATCGGTGCAACTATCAGAAACTTCATGACAGCAATACCACAGGAATCACTATTTAATGTGCCGAGCTGAATGCACACGATAAAACTCCCAGTACAAGTGCCCTAAATTAACGCAAAGCCCCCCGAGATTACTAAAGTCTCATTATTGGCAGTAATGGTTAGGTTGATAAAGATACTGCTGGTAACAAACTTGTTTAAAGATTTGATGACCCAAACGGGTACCAGAATACACCGATTAGGAAATAGAAAAGATATAAATTCCGTGTTTATGAAGATGAAAAGCTTCACTCTGTATAACAATTCTCTTATCTCCCATATTGAGGTTGCTCATGTTTGTTTGAGTAAAGATTGCACATAAGAAACATGGCTGTGCAATTTGGATTGAAGCGGAAACTTAAATTAACTTCATAAAAGGAAATGTTATGCCATTACCAAAAGATATAAAAGAAATGGGGACTGCTGTTTACCCTGTTGGTGATTTTGATTTGGACTATCAAAATCCAAAGCCCCATGAAAATGGTAGCCGCTCTATTTTGACGATGAATGTATCGGTATATCTTGAGCTCGATTATCAGTCTAAGCACGATAAAGTAGTGCATGGATATTGCAGTAAAAATAATATCCAACAAAGAAATACTGATGGCAGCCAGATTTCTTACAAGGATAACCCCAGTGCGGATAGGGTGCTGAGTACCTTTTACAATGAGCGTGCAGAGACTGCTGCATTGATAGCAAAAGATTACTTTGTTGAACAGTGGTTAAAAGGAAAGACATTGCAGGAAAATGAGAAGATGTTTCCATCTGTACAAAGAGATGAGCAAGACGATGGTTATCATTATGATGTTACATGTTACTACACTCCGGAAACGACCTATGTAGTATTTCATTGCCATCCGCCGAAAAACATCAAGGTGACGCTCTAGTTAGAGCTTTAGTAAGTTGCTGCCTTAGGTAATGACGCTCTGCTGTTAACTCTTGCTGGATAGGGAATATGGTCTTCAAGGGAATAGCCATTTCTCTTGGAGGCTATATCATGCTTTTACTAAAGAAATTGCATAACTTTCTAAGGTGTGGAGTTAGTTGACAGTGTTAAACTTTTTATTAACTCTTATAACTGCAAACGGATCGCTGGCAAGGATGCATGCAGATGTGAATATAAAGAAGGGGGAATTTACACAACTCATGGAGCTTGTTGCAAGAGTTCCTGTGGTTTATATGGTGGAACTGGTTGCGGAGCCTTGCCAGGGGATGCGCAGCAATATCCCCAAATGATTTTCAATTAAGTATCGAAATTTCTGGTGCGCGCGAGAATATAGTTGTCGCCCTTAGCGCGGGTGCCTGTAATCATCTGAATTGCAATCGCAGTTTTATCGGTCATTAAATGCTAAATAAGGCAAGCCTGATCCCTATAAATGGATGGACCTACGATCCAACCCCGGCCCGCCTTGCAACTGAAGACTCAATTTGCTCTACTTGATATGTCGCTACTTGCGGCTCACCTACTTTGAATAACAATAATGGTAATCGGAGAAATTCGATGAATGAAGAAGTAGCTGTTACCCCTGAAGAAGACAATTTTGTAGATGCCATTGCCGCCGTGGCTCTCGTCGCTATCTTTGTTGTCACCTGTATTTTCTGGGTTTCCACCCGCTGATCCGCTATTCGTCCACTAATGAATAGCCCAGGCCCGGAGCTGAGCCGTACCGGGTAAATCCCCCCTTAAAGCTTATAAATTTTCTGAGCAATACTACCCTATGGGGCTAGCCACCTGGGTCGATAGGTATTTGTGCGGAGAATGCGCGATGTAGCGGGCTGGATGCCCGCATTCGGAAAGGGCAGGGATTCAACCCATATTGCCCAGTACAGTCTTTACGATCAGTATCAGAGTCAAGACAAACAAAATGGTGAAGACAATTCCAGCGACAACATAGTGGGTCATGCTGCCGCTTTGAAAGTCCTTCTCTCGGTTCTTGTTGCTCTGAACTCCAATGGCCCCCGCTAGAGTGCTCAGTACAATCTGGCCAAGTCCGGGCTTCCTTGCTCGTTTCTTATTATTTTCCTGCATGGGGGGATCCTCACTCTTCGAGATTTGGGCGCAGCCAGCGCTCCAGTTCCTGTTCACTAATTCCTTTGCGCTTGGCCAGACTTTGCAGCTGGTCCCGACCGATTTTACCGACATTAAAGTATTTGGCCTGCGGGTGGGCGAAGTACCAGCCGCTGACTGCGGCCGCCGGCATCATGGCGAAATGCTCGGTCAGGCTGACCCCCGCATTTTCTTCGGCATTCAATAGTTTGAACAGCGTAGCCTTTTCCGAATGGTCCGGACAGGCGGGATAGCCGGGCGCGGGGCGAATACCCTGGTAGGCTTCTTTGATCAGCTGTTCATTGCTTAATTCTTCATCCGCCGCATAGCCCCAGTACTCCTTGCGCACCTGGCGATGCAGGGTTTCGGCAAAGGATTCTGCCAGCCGGTCTGCCAGGGCTTTCACCATAATCGCGTTGTAGTCGTCGTGTTTGGCTTCGTAACTCTGCGCCAGTTCGTCGGCACCGATGCCGGTAGTTACCGCGAAGCCGCCGACATAATCGAGATAACCGGAATCCAGCGGGGCGACAAAATCCGCCAGGGAGCGGCACAGACCGTCGCCGCCCAGCTTGTGTACCTGCTGGCGAATATGGTGCAGACGCGCCAGTTCGTCGCTGCGCTCTTCATCTTTGTACACGATAATATCGTCGCCGACACTGTTGGCGGGCCACAGGCCGAACACGGCGCGGGCACGTAGCTGTTTCTTGGCAATCATCTCTTTCAGCAGGCGCTGGGCATTGTGATAGAGGTCGCTGGCAGCCTCACCGACCACTTTATCCTTGAGGATTGCCGGGTATTTACCCGCCAGGTCCCAGGATAAAAAGAACGGTGTCCAATCCAGAGTGTCGAGCAGGTTTTCCAGGGGAAAATCATCGATCACTGTGATGCCCAGTTTTTTGGGCTTTACGGGTTGGTAATTCTGCCAGTCGAACTCAGGGGCGCTATCGCGGGCTTCCGCATAGGTAAGGCGGGTGTCGTTACGCTTTCTATTGGCGGTGCGGGTGCGCACCTTTTCGTATTCGGCGCGGACCTTTTCAACAAAGGCCGGGCGAAGTTCATCGGAAATCAAGCTGCTGGCCACTCCCACGGCGCGGGAGGCATCGGCCACATAGACCACCTGGTTGCGATTGAACTGGGGATCAATTTTCACTGCGGTGTGTGCCTTGGAAGTGGTGGCACCACCAATCAGCAGCGGAATATCGAACTTCTGGCGCTCCATTTCCGCGGCGACATGCACCATCTCATCGAGGGAGGGGGTAATCAAACCGGATAGGCCGATAATGTCACAATTCTTTTCCCGGGCGGTTTGCAGAATAGTTTCTGCGGCCACCATCACGCCGAGGTCGATTACCTCGTAATTGTTACAGGCCAGCACCACCCCGACGATATTCTTGCCGATATCGTGCACATCGCCTTTTACCGTGGCCATAAGGATACGGCCGTTGGGCCGGCTGTCCTCGGTTTTTTCCGCTTCAATAAACGGTTGCAGATAGGCGACCGCCTGCTTCATAACCCGCGCGGATTTCACCACCTGGGGCAGGAACATCTTGCCTTCGCCAAACAGGTCGCCAACGATATTCATACCGTCCATCAGCGGACCTTCGATCACATCCAGGGGGCGGCTGCTATTGGCGCGGGCCTCTTCTGTGTCTGCCTCGATATAGTTGTTGATGCCTTTTACCAGGGAGTGCGCCAGACGTTCTTTGACCGGCAGCTCACGCCAGCTCAGGTCTTCCTTGCGCGCGGTGCCGCCGCCTTCCCCCATATATTTGGGGGCGATATCCAGTAGGGCTTCGGTGGATTCGGCATTGCGGTTAAGGATGACGTCTTCCACTTTCTCCCGCAGCTCTTCAGGAAGCTCGTCATAGACTGCCAGCTGACCGGCGTTGACGATGCCCATATTCAGGCCGGCCTTGATGGCGTGGAATAGGAATACCGAGTGGATGGCCTCGCGCACCGGGTTATTTCCGCGGAAGGAGAAGGAGACGTTGGAGACACCCCCACTGATTTGGGCACCCGGTAGATTTTCACGAATCCAGCGGCAGGCTTGGATAAAGTCCACCGCGTAATTGTTGTGCTCTTCAATACCAGTGGCGACGGCAAAAATATTGGGGTCGAAAATAATGTCGCTGGGGTTAAAACCGACTTCCTTCACCAGAACGTCGTAGCTGCGCTTACAGATTTCGATCTTGCGCTCAAAAGTATCTGCCTGGCCCTGCTCATCAAAGGCCATCACCACTACGGCGGCGCCGTAGCGCAGGCATAGTTGCGCTTTCTCGATAAACTCCTCTTTGCCTTCCTTGAGGCTGATGGAGTTAACGATGGGTTTACCCTGAATACACTGCAGGCCGGCCTCAATCACCTCCCACTTGGACGAGTCCACCATAAAGGGCACTTTGGCGATATCGGGTTCAGTAGCAGCGAGGTTGAGAAAACGGCGCATGGCGGCGTGCGCATCGAGCATCGCCTCATCCATATTGAAATCAATTACCTGCGCACCATCTTCCACCTGGGCGGCGGCGACCTGCAGGGCGGTATCGTAGTCCTCTTCCAGAATCAGTCGCTTGAAGCGGGCGGAACCGGTGACATTACAGCGTTCGCCCACATTGACGAAGAGGGCGGTCTCATCGGCGACAAACGGCTCCAGGCCGGACAGGCGCAAAGCTGGCTTGATCTCGGGCAGTTGGCGCGGAGGGATATCGGATACCGCTTCTGCAATGGCGCGGATGTGTTCCGGCGTGGTGCCGCAGCAACCACCGAGAATATTGATAAAACCACTGCGGGCAAACTCTGCCACAATCGCTGCGGTTTGCTCCGGGGTTTCGTCGTACTCGCCAAACTCATTGGGCAGGCCGGCATTGGGGTGTGCGGAAACATAAGTGGCGCAGGCGCCAGATAAAGCCTCCACATAGGGGCGCAGTTCGGTGGCGCCCAGGGCACAGTTAAGGCCAACGGAAATGGGTTTGGCGTGGGCGATGGAATAGTAAAACGCCTCGGTGGTCTGCCCGGAAAGAGTACGCCCGGAAGCATCGGTAATGGTGCCGGAGATCATAATCGGCAATTCGAAGCCCAGTTCCTCAAACAGCTGCTGCATGGCGTAGATAGCTGCCTTGGCATTGAGGGTGTCGAAGATAGTTTCGATCAGGATCAGGTCACTGCCGCCCTCGATCAGGGCGCGGCCGGCTTCCACATAGTTGTGTACCAGCTCGTTGAAAGTCACATTACGCGCGCCCGGGTCGTTGACATCCGGGGAAATACTCGCGGTGCGCGAGGTAGGGCCGATCACGCCGGCTACCCAGCGGGGGCGCTCTGGAGTGGAGAGGGCGTCCGCCGCAAGGCGGGCCAGTTCCGCTGAGGTGCGGTTCAGCTCCACCACCAAATGTTCCATGTCGTAGTCAGACTGGGACAGCTCGGTCGCATTAAAAGTATTGGTTTCGATAATATCGGCGCCGGCTTCCAGGTACTGCCGGTGGATCTGTTCGATCAGCTCTGGGCGGGTAATGCTTAATAGATCGTTATTGCCTTTCAGGTCCCGGTGGAAGTCGGCGAAGCGAGCGCCGCGGTAATCTTCCTCCTGCAATTTTTCCCGCTGGATCATGGTCCCCATAGCGCCGTCCAGTATCAGGATGCGCTGAGTGAGCGCGACTTTGAGTTGCTGCAGACGTTGATTGCGGGACAGCGCAGACATTGACCAATCCTTATTTGTCGATGGCGGGAAAGGCATCAATCTTAGCACAGGGATGCTTGCCAACAGGGGCTAAATTTATGGATAAAAACTGCTGCGACACAATAACCGGTAATTTTTTACTAAGGGTGTGCAATTTCTATCTATAGTTTGGCCTTCAACAGACATAAAAACCCAGGGGAGAGCCTGCTTCGCTAATGGTACAGAAGGCTGTACCAATTGAAAGGTTGGCTCCAGGAAGGAGAAAAAATCGTGCAATCAAAGGATAAGAATCGCCGGGTAGTATTGGCAGCCCGGCCCGAAGGGGCGCCGAGCGAAGATAACTTCAGTATTGAGGAAGTGGGGCTGCCCGAGCCTGCTCGTGGTGAAGTGTTGTTGCGCACCGTATTCCTCTCTCTGGACCCCTATATGCGCGGCCGTATGAGTGATGCCAAGTCCTACGCTGAGCCGGTACCCCTGGGCGGCGTTATGGTGGGGGGTACCGTGAGTCGGGTGCTTGAGTCACACCTGGAAGGGTTCGAGGAGGGCGACTGGGTGCTGGGTTACTGCGGCTGGCAGGACTATGCGGTCTCCGATGGCGAGGGCTTGGTCAACTTGGGTAAAAATCCCAGTCACCCTTCCTATGCCCTTGGCGTTTTAGGTATGCCGGGTATCACCGCCTATTTCGGACTGTTGGAAATTGGCCAGCCCCAGGCAGGGGACACCTTGGTTGTCGCCGCAGCCACCGGCCCGGTGGGTTCCACCGTGGGGCAGATCGGCAAAATAAAAGGATGCCGGGTGGTTGGTATTGCCGGCGGAGCAGAAAAATGCCGCTACGCGGTGGAGGAGCTGGGTTTTGATATTTGCCTCAACCACCGCGCCGAAGAGTTTCCCGAGCAACTGGAGGAGGCCTGTCCGGATGGTGTGGATGTGTATTTCGAGAATGTGGGGGGAGATGTATTTGATGCGGTTTTACCGCTTCTCAATGACTTTGCCCGGATTCCGGTGTGTGGACTGGTTGCACATTACAACGCCACTTCCCTGCCTGAAGGCCCGGATCGCCTGAGCCTGTTAATGCGTGAAATCCTGACGAAACGTCTGAAAATCGAGGGGTTCATTATTTTTGATCAATATGAGCGTTTCGGTGATTTTATTACCGGTTTGAGTCGATGGGTTAATGAAGGCAAGATCAAATACCGCGAAGATTTGGTCGAGGGGTTGGAAAAAGCACCCCGAGCCCTGATGGGGCTGTTGAAGGGAGAGAATTTTGGCAAGGTCGTAGTGCGTTTGGGCACCGATGACTGATAGCGGACTTTTATAAATCAAAGGGCACCAGGGAGGTCGCCGATGAAAATATTAGTAGTTCTGACATCACACGATAAGTTGGGCGATACCGGCAAGAAAACCGGTTTTTGGCTGGAGGAGTTTGCCGCGCCTTACTACACCTTCAAGGATGCCGGGGCGGAAGTTACCCTGGTCTCTCCCAAGGGAGGACAACCGCCACTGGACCCAAAAAGTGACGAGCCAGACTCCCAGACCGACGCCACGCTGCGTTTCCGCCAGGACCCTGAAGCCCAGCAGGCGCTGGCCAATACCGGTAAGCTTGCGGATGTGAAAGCGTCGGACTTCGATGCGGTTTTCTATCCAGGAGGTCATGGTCCCCTGTGGGATCTTGCAGAGGACAAGGACTCCATTGCCTTGATTGAAGCGTTTTATGGGGACGGAAAGCCGGTAGGCGCCGTGTGTCATGCCCCTGCCGTGTTTCGCCATACCCGGCGCAAAGATGGACATCCCCTGGTTTCCGGCAAGAGTGTCACCGGTTTTAGCAACTCCGAGGAGGAAGCGGTGGGGCTGGTGGATGTGGTGCCTTTCCTGGTGGAGGATATGCTCAAAGATCGCGGCGGCAACTATTCCAGCGAAGAGGATTGGGCACCCTACGTGGTTGTAGATGGCAAGTTGGTCACGGGTCAGAACCCCGCTTCCTCGGAAGATGTAGCGCAAACCCTGATGGGAATGATTCCTGTTTGAGGCATCCTCGGGAGGGGGCTGCCAAGGGCTGTCACCTCCCGAAAAACACACCGGTTTCACTCAAGCGCTTCTGAGAGTAAAATACCCGACAAAGAAGCTCGGTTATTTGAGAAGGCTTATGTCAGAACTGAATGTCACCATCACCGAATCCGCGCAGGAGTACCTGAAAGAGCTGCTGGCCAAGCAGGACTGTGAGGGAATCGCGATTCGTATGTTTGTCTCCAACCCCGGTACACCCAGTGCCGAAACCTGCATCGCCTACTGTCGCCCCGGTGAGGAAGAGCCAGAGGATGTGATGATGGAGATGAATGGTCTCAAGGCCTATTTCGAAGGCCGCAGCGTGCCGTACCTGGATGATGCCCGGGTTGACTACTCCTCCGACAAAATGGGTGGCCAGCTCACTATCCGCGCGCCCAACTCACGCATGCCCAAGATCACCGATGACAGCCCCATTGAAGACCGTATCAACTATGTACTCTTCAATGAGGTGAACCCCAGCCTAGCGGCCCACGGTGGCCAGGTGAGCCTGGTTGAGGTCACAGAGGACAAGTTTGCCATTTTGAAATTCGGTGGTGGCTGTCAGGGTTGCGGCATGGTGGATATGACCTTGAAAGAGGGCGTTGAGAAAACCCTGAAAGAGAAAATCCCCGAGCTAGCCGGCGTTAAAGATATTACCGATCACACGGATAAGTCTCAGGCTTATTACTAAAAAATAGCTCTTTTCTCTTCTTCACTCTCTCGTTGAGTGGATTAAAAGGCGAAGTATCTCTTCGCCTTTCTTCTTGCTATCCCGCTTCTTTACGTTACCGCCCAGTCATTGTCACCCAACTTCTTAGTGAGCGTGTGAAGGCGCATTAGCCGCCCCGAACTTTGCCCGTCCCGTATATATTTTAAAGACCCCCTAAGATGTATCGCTGGGTTGGGTATCCCGCCTCAGTGGAGGTGGTTGGCGCTCTATGGGTGCTCTGGCACCACAGGTTGTAGCGGGCAGGCCGGGAAAAGGTTCTATGTTCGATCAAGTGGTATTTGCCGGTGGTGGAGTGCGTTGTACCTGGCAGATCGGGTTTTGGGAGTCTGTCGCGGATAGGGTTCGGCTTAGGCCCAAGATCGTAAGTGCCGTCTCAGCCGGCGCCATGGTTTCCAGCTTGATATTGATGGGTAAGTCCCTGGATGCGGTGGAGTACTTCGCTGAAGCGTTCGAGGAGAACGGCAGCAATATCCACTGGGGGAATCTCTTTCGCAAAGATCCGCTTTTTCCTCACCACCATATTTATCGCAATGGCATGCGCAGACTGTTTGAAGGCGGCTTTGAGCGTCTGCGAGCCGCAACTGAGCTGCGTATAGCTGTCAGCCACTCCCCCCAGTGGCTGAATGGTCCTCTGGCCCTGATCATTGGGGCGGGTATTGATTACTCGGACACCTTCCTAACCCGTGAGCTTCATCCCAATACGGCGAGACGCCTTGGTTTTCAGCAGTCATTTTATTCGGTGCGGGACTGTAGCAATGTCGGGGATCTACAAAGGCTGATTCTCTCTTCCTCCTGCACGCCGCCTTTTACGCCCCGTCAACAGCATCGGGGAGCAGAAGTACTGGATGGCGGCATTGTGGATAGCGTACCGGTTGCCGGACTCGATCCCGGGCCAAGCCGGGTATTGATCTTACTCACTCGCAGGTATCCGCAATACCCGAGCTGCTTCACCTGTCAGAAGGGCGAGCAGTTGTGGACTTATGTACAACCCAGCCGACCTCTGCCGGTCAGTGTTTGGGATTTCTCCAACCCGCAGAGATTGTGGCAGGCCTTTGATGCAGGTTATGCCGATGGAGAGGCGTTCCTGGCGGCACACTCCCCTGAGGGAAGTGCCAAATGAAAAGTTGGATAGTCGCTGGGCGGGGAAATTAGGGCATGTTTGACCAGGTGGTGTTTGCCGGTGGGGGTGGCCGCTGTACCTGGCAAATAGGATTTTGGGAAGTGATTGCCGATCAGATAAAGCTAGAACCGAGAGTGCTCACCGGGGTTTCCGCAGGAGCTATGATAGCGGGCCTGATATTGATTGGCAGGGCAACCACTTCGCTGGACTATTTTTCCTCAGTTTTCAGTGCAAATCGCCGCAATGTGTATTGGAGAAACCTCTTGGGTAAGGAGCCGGTTTTTCCTCAGTATGAAATCTACAAGAAGGGCATTAGAGCGCTTTTTAGTGACCGTTTTAAAAACTTGAAATCTTCAGCTGAACTCAGGGTTGCCGTATCCCGACCGCCCACTTGGCTGCCGGCGCCACTGGCACTGGCCGTTGGTGGGGCAATTTATTACTCCAACAAATATTTACTGCACAAACTGCATCCTAAAGCCGCGCGGCGCCTGGGCTACAAACAAGATTTTTTTCGGGCGCAGGACTGTGCCGATGTCGGTGAATTTGAGCGGCTGATTTTGAGCTCATCTTGCACTCCACCCTTCACTCCAAGGTTGAGTCTGGCCGGGAGGCAGGCCTTGGATGGCGGGGTGGTGGACAATGTGCCGGTTGAGGGAATCGATCCGGGGGAGGGGCGGGTACTTATTTTGCTGACCCGCCGCTACCGAGGATTTCCCGACTGGTTTACCCAGCCTATGGGCAAGCAGCTCTGGACTTATGTGCAACCCTCAGAGCCGCCACCCATCAGTGTTTGGGATTTCACTAATCCTGAAGGACTGATCCGCGCCTATGAAATTGGGCGCCGAGATGGCCGTTTATTTTTACAAAATATGCTAGCGGAGCGCGGTTTTTACACTGGGATGTAAGAGAAGTAATTTTGCGCTTCTGCATCAATACCCTCTGGAATACAGGGTTACTACAGACGATATTTTTTTCAATGGGGGAATTGGGTAAGGGCCAGCTTGGGAAGGGTGGCTTGGTTGTGAAAGGGAGTTTGCTCATGTTTGATCAGGTAGTCTTTGCCGGCGGTGGCGGCCGTTGTATCTGGCAGATTGGTTTTTGGGAATCTGTGGTTGATGAAATCCAGTTATCCCCCAGAGTGGTGAGTGCCGTATCGGCGGGTGGCCTGGTGGCGGGCTTGCTGTTGATTGGTAGGGAGCAGGAGGCGGTAGATTACGTCCGCTCGGTATTTAGCACCAATCGCAAAAATATTTATTGGGGCAATTTATTTAGGCAGGAAGCGGTTTTTCCTCAGTACGCTATTTGCCGCAATGGGATTCGGCAGTTGTTCGATAATGGCCCACAGGCCTTGCAGGGGGTAGCGGAATTGCGCTTGGCAGTTAGTCATCCGCCCGCCTGGATGTACGGCCCCCTGGCTTTGACCTTTGGCGCGGTAATTTATTATGCCGACAAAGGCTTCCCCCGCAATCTTCATTCCATGGCAGCGACCAAGCTTGGATTTCGCCAGACTTTTTACCGCGCCCAGGATTGCAGCAATATGGATGAATTGGAACACCTGATACTAAGTTCCTCCTGCACTCCCCCTTTTACACCAAGGCTTCAACTTAATGGCAGGGAAATTCTCGATGGGGGGATCGTGGACAATGTTCCGGTTGGTGGCCTGGATTCTGCAGAGGGCAGGGTACTGATTCTACTCACTAATCGTTTCCGCAACTTTCCTGATTGTTTCACCCAACGCCGGGGCACCCAGCTCTGGACCTATGTTCAGCCCTCTAAACCACTGCCGATTAAAGTGTGGGATTTCACCAACCCAGAAGCGGTTATGGAGACACTGGAAATTGGCCGCGCCGATGGCAGGGCATTGCTGGGAAGGCTTAGAGAGGGCGCCATTCACGACAATGACTTGGTTGCACTCTGAGATATTTTCCTGCTGGCACTAGTTAGCTAGACATAGTGGTAGCCAGACATAGTGGATGGGCGATTGTGCCTGCCTGTCACATAAGCTTTGCAAGATTAGGTGTCGGGAATCCTCTGGTTGCACTAACCCGCTGATTCCATTAGCTTATGCAATTAGTTGCATATTAATTCCATATTGCTAAATCAACAGTGAAGGTCGGCTATAGGCCTGCCAGGGTGATTAGCCCATTGAACAGGAAAGGGACGCATGTTTGATCAGGTTGTTTTTGCCGGTGGTGGCGGGCGCTGTACCTGGCAAATAGGTTTTTGGGAGTCTGTTGCCGGTGAAATTGGGCTGTCGCCGAGGCGGGTAACCGCGGTATCCGCTGGCGGGCTGATGGCAAGCCTGATCCTGATGGGGCGAATTGAAGAGGGCCGGGAGCACTTCTGGTCGGCTTTTGCGGCCAACCGCAAGAACGCTTACTGGGGCAACCTGGTAAAGAGAGAGCGGGTGTTTCCCCAATACGGGATTTTTCGCAATGCCATGTTGGAGCTGTTTCGCGATGGTATGCAGCCATTGCGCGCGGCCGCCGATCTGCAAATTGGTATTGTCCACCCCCCACGCCTTTTACCTGCCGGGTTGGCATTTGGTGTTGGCGCATTGGCCTATTACACCGATAAGCATTTGCTGCGCAGTCTGCACCCGAAGATAGCCCTGGGCCTTGGCTTTAAGCAGAACTTCTACCGCGCACAGGATTGCCAGAGTGTTGAGGAGTTGGTGGAGCTCATTCTCTGCTCGTCCTGCACGCCGCCGTTCACACCTCGTTTGCGCCGGTCCGGGGCTCCCGTCCTTGATGGCGGGGTGGTGGACAATATTCCGGTAGCTGGGCTGGACCGTGGTACGGGCAGGGTGTTGATACTGCTCAGCCGTTGCTATCCCCGCTATCCAAACTGCTTTACCAGGCGCCACGGGGAGCAGCTTTGGACCTATGTGCAACCCTCGCAGCCGCCGTTTATCAGTGTTTGGGATTACACCAATCCCGAATTGGCGCAAAAGACTTATGAGCTCGGTCGTGCCGATGGCCGGGAGTTTTTACAAAAACACATGCTTGAACAGGAGATGCTCAATGAGCAATACCAATAATCCAATAGCGGAGTCAATCGCCCTGTGGCACGAGATGGTTGCGGAGCGGGACCTCAGTCGCCTGCCTACGATCGTTGCGGAGGACGCGGTATTCCGCTCACCGGCATTCTTTAAGCCTTACCACAGCGCTGCCGCGGTCTGCCTGATACTCAATACGGTGATGCAGGTATTTGAAAGCTTTGAATACGATCGCAGCTTCACCACTGAGTCAGGCCGCGATCTGGCTTTGGAGTTTAAGGCCAGCATCGGCGATAAGAGCCTTAAGGGGTTGGATATCATTCGCTTTGATGAGAATGGCAAGATCGTGGAGTTTGAGGTGATGATACGTCCCCTCAACGCCCTGCAGAAGCTGGCGGAAGAGATGTCCGGCCGCCTGTCCCAGTATGTGACTCAGTACAAGGATTCCCAGCCAGCCTGATTCCTAATCTCCACCCATCCAGTTGGTGGGTGGAGATTTAGGCACCAATAAAGCGAAATTTACGCTTATTCCTCGGTTTCGAGGGAATCGAAATACTCAAAAACGTCGATGCCATCCATATAAGCACCATCGAAGCCCGCATCTACGATCTTGAAGATATAGGAGCTGTTGTTGCCATAGATAATGTCCTGCCAGCCGGCTTTCCAGTACTCCACGTAATAGTTGCCCGATTCATTGGGAACCTCGTCCAGCAACCAAGCCGGTGGATTGGTCGGCCAGGAGTTTTGCCAGTAGTAGCGGTTACTCTGGGCCATGCCAATGTTGACATAGGCCATCAACAGGCGGTCCCCGCCATTGTTCTTCTTTTTTAACTGCTTGATCTGCTCTTCGGTATAAGTTGAGCCATCCTTAAAGAATAAGTCGATAATCAGCAGGTCGTAGTCGGTTTCGGATAACTCGTCCACGAATTCCTGGGGCGTGGAGAAGCTTGTAGTATTGGTGATATTGAGGAAATTTTTGACATCTTCCAACCTATCAATGTCGTCATTGTTCACATTGAAAGGTTTTTCCGGGTAGGAAGGAATATTGTTCAGAAGCGTATTGTCGGCGGCGAAGGAGACGTAGCCGGCTTTCTCGTTCTCCTCGTAAGACTCTTTAACCTTGTCTTCGCTATAGGCGTAATCGGTCACCAGGATTTCGCGGCCTTCATCCTTAGCCAAGTTGAGATAGTCCTGCAGGCGCTCGCTTTCAGTTTTGCTGGTGGGTTGGTCTACCTTACCATCCTGCCCAAAGAAGACCGCCTCCTGGGCGATGCCATCGGTAGAATCCACATAGGCTTCATCTACCGGGCCATTAGCCTTGGTATTGGTGGTGATCAGCTCAATACCGTTTTGCGGGACGATAATAAAGTCTCGGTCGAGGCCCTTTGCATACTTGCTGATATCCTCCACAAACAGGCGCATTTCCTGATCATAATCGATATTTGCGGGGATAATGATGTCGGGTAAATCATCACTACAGCCGAGAAAGAGTAGTGGGCTGAAAAATAGCGCTAGCTTCCGGTGCAAGGTCGTTCTCCAACTAGATGTATGGGTAAGTTTAGATGTTCTGTCTGTTAGTAATCTATTGGCAGAAAAGTACAGATATTGTTCCCCATTATCAAACGCCAACTTAAATTTCTGCAACTTAGTAGGTGATTGCTGAATAACTGCTTAACGGGGGTGAAAAGGTCTGTTTTGGGACTCTTAGGAGTCCCTGGGGTTGTCCATTCTCTTTTTGGTCTTGTTGGTGGCGACCGCGGTGCGGGGGTCATCTGGCCAGTAGTGCTTCTGGTATTTGATCCGCAATTCTTTTTTGACCTCTTCGTAAGTGCTTGCCCAAAAATTAGCCAGGTCGCGGGTGATCTGAACCGGGCGGCGAGCCGGGGAGAGCAGGTGAATCATCAGTGGGTAGCGCCCGTGCAAAACTGCTGGAGTCTGTGTCAGGCCAAAGAGTTCCTGTAGGCGCACGGCCAGGATTGGCGGGGATGCCTCGTAGTCGATAGCAATGCGCGAACCGCTAGGTACGGTGTAGTGGCTGGGAGCCAGCTCATCAATCTGTTGAACATGGGCCCACTCGAGCTGTATACGTAGAATATTGAGTAGGTCCAACTGCTTGAGCTGCTCTAACTTATTGAAGCCATTTAGGTGTGGAAGTAGCCAGTTCTCAAGTTCCTGCAATAGCGCATCATCACTCCAGTCGGGTAGCGGAGTGTCTCCCAGTAGAGATTGACCACTTTCCTCTGTTCGCAAAAATTCCACCCGTGCTCGAAATTGCAGGGCTTCTTTACTCCAGGGCAGTAGCGAGAGTCCTTTCTGGCGAATGGCATCGAGTAGTGCTCGGCTCAATAATTCCGCTGAAACATCTTTGGCGACTTGTTGCTGCAACACCAATTTGCCCAGTGTGACCTGCTCCAGGGCCTCTGCACGCCCGGCCGTATCGTCCCACCGAATAGCAGTACTTCGTTCAATTTGGTCAGCAAAGCAGCGGTGTATCGCACCCTCTGAAATTTGAGCGGCTAGCTGTATTCGCGCATCGCGGCCCTGGCCATCCAGTTCTGCAATAACCAGGAATTCGCTCAGCGCTAGGGCATCGTCGTGGGAGAAATGTGCCCCACGGCCGCTACAGAGCAGAAAACGGCGGCCACTGTCGTTGCGGCTTTTTGCGATCCTATCAGGGTAGGCGAGCCCCAATAGCGCTCCTATCCCGTCGGCTTGATCAATACTTTCGCTGTTTTGTGGTTCTTGCGCTTCGAAATTCTGTAATTGAGCCTGCCAGGTTTTGGCCTGCTGGCGGATTCGTTGCACCGCACCGCGGTCGATACTTTGGCCTTTGGCACCACGGCCTTGCAGTACCTCGATACGCTTGCTGATATCCCTGTCCCAGCGCGCTTCACCCCGGAAGATATCCCGCTCTGACAGCAGTGCCGCCAGCAGGCAAGCCTGTTGCGATAGCTGCCAATCGAGGCTGCGAAGCATCATATGGGCGAGGCGCGGGTGGCAGCCAAGGGTAAGCATGGCACTGCCGTGTTGAGTAATACGCAGGTCTTGGTCGAGGGCGCCCAGTTGTTGTAAAAGTGCCTGGGCTTGAGCCAAAGGGCCTGCGGGGGGAAGGTCCAGCCAGCAAAGATCGGTGGGATCACTAACTCCCCACTGGGCCAGTTCCAATGCTAGCGGAGCCAAATCACTGCGTAGAATCTCCGGAGTGGTCTTGCCACTGAGGCTGCGCTGGCGTCCCTCGCTCCACAGGCGTAGGCAGTGCCCTTCGCTGAGGCGCCCGGCGCGGCCGCTGCGCTGGGTGGCAGAGGCCTGGGAAATTCGGCAGGTCTCCAGGCGATTCATGCCGCTGTTGGGATCGAAGCGGGACTCCCGCATTAAGCCGGAATCCACAACGATGCGAATCCCTTCAATGGTCAGGCTGGTCTCTGCCACATTGGTTGCCAGTACCACTTTGCGTTGATCGGGAGCGGCCGGTGAGATGGCCTGATCCTGCTGTTCGCGGGTCAAATCTCCATAAAGCGGGGCGAGAATAATGCTATCTGGTTTGAGATCGCTCACAGAGGCGAGTTGTTCGCGCAGTAGCTCCTCCACCTTGCGAATCTCTGCCACTCCCGGAAGGAATGCGAGCACACTGCCTGCCTCTTTACGTAACGCTTCGAGAATCTTGCGGCTCATGAGCGTGGTCATAGAGCGGTGATCTTCGGGCTCCTCCCGCTGGTCAAGGTAATCGATATGTACGGGGAAGCTGCGCCCCTCACTGCTGACCACTGGCGCACCGCCGAGCACCCTGGCTACTGCCTCGGTTTCCAGGGTTGCTGACATTACCAGCAGCTTCAAATCTTCGCGCAGATACTCCTGGGATTGCAGGCACAGTGCCAGGGACAGGTCTGCCTGCAGACTGCGTTCATGAAACTCATCAAAAATAACCAGTGCGGTTTCTGACAGTTCGGGGTCAGACTGCAAAAGTCGGGTAAGAATACCTTCGGTAACAACCAGGATGCGGGTTTTCGCACTCAGGCGGCGCTCCCCGCGTACCTGGTAACCCACAGTTTCACCCAGCTTCTCTCCAAGCTGGGCAGCCATGCGTGCCGCGGCGGTGCGTGCAGCCAGACGACGGGGCTCCAACATAATGATATTGCGCTGGCCCAGCCAGTCGGTGTCGAGCAGGGCAAGGGGAACAACAGTGGTCTTACCGGCACCTGGTGGAGCCTGCAGCACCACATTGTTGTGCTTATTCAGGCTTTGCAGTAACTCGGGTAGGGCGGAATAAATAGGTAACTCTGACATGGGGAACGATTATAGCGGCTGGGCAGGAGAAGTTATAAGGGGCGCCGAGTCAAAGGCTGGTAAGGAATGGATTGGCGAGGCTTGTGACTAGGGTTAGCTGGGATTGAGCATTAATTGAAAACCACGCCGGTTCATGAATGCTGGCTACCAGAGCTGCCAATTCTTTGCTGCTGGCTCCGCAAGTATTTGGATTTAGAATTGGGATTGGTTGAGGTTAAGGCATTTTAAATCTGCGGCTTGGATAAAATGGCTTCATCAATATCCTCAGTGTGCTCCAGTGCGGCTTCAATACCGGCATGTACTCCGAGAGCGGCTGTTTCCCTGGACATGCTGGGGGTACCAATATTTTCTGCTAACGCCGCTACTTGTGGTAATTGAGGGAGGTGTATCCAGCCTGCGCGAATTTCCAGCTGATTGGTAATAATGTGGTGAAGTACTCCATACATCAGGTGATTGCAGCAGAAGGTGGCGGCGGTGTCTGAAATGTCTGTCGGAACACCGGCACTGCGCATCGCTTTCACCATAGCTCGAAGGGGGAGGTTGCTGCGATAAGCAACAGGGCCGTTGGGAATGGTGGGCTCACCCTGCATTTCAACCCCCCGATTATCCTTCAGTTGGTAGCGTGTTGAGTCATTTAAATTTTGTGCGATTCTCTCTACCGAAATGACCGCGCGGCCTGCATATTCACCGAGCATCACCACTACTTGTGGGCGAAGCTCTCCTATTGCAGCGGTCACAACATCAATACTTTCGAAGAAGTTATTTGGTACCAGCAGTCCGTAGATTTCAGCGCTGCCGATACGGGTGCCGTCCAGTACACGCATCACGGATTCGGCCGGGTTGATCGGTGTATTGCCAAAGGGTTCAAATCCAGTAACAAGAACTTTTGTCATGGCAGCTTAATGTTGGTAGTCATTCGATGAGGTCGGCATCTTACTAAAACCCCGAATTCGCATTCGTCTGATCCGGGGTTTTAGTTTAGTCGGGTTTACTTGATCAGCCCCAGCTCTTCAAGGAAGGAGTATTTATCCCAATCCACCCAACTTTCTACCATCTTTCCATCTTCGTATCGGTCGGTATGGGTGCCTGTCCAGCTGCTGGTTTTATTGGTGGCCTCATATTGCATGAATTTACCTGTGTGAGTAGCCGTGATGCGCCAACGAGTACATACATAATCACCCTCTGCAACTTGCAGTAAAATCTCCATTTTCACATCGGAGAAGCTATTGTGAAATTCCTTCACTAAGTCTTGCCACTCTTCTAGCGTATCTGTTGAAGTGCCGCCAGAGGCATCTGGCATTTGGTGATTTTTGTAATTGGCAGATAAATAATCAGAGGCTTCATGTGGGGTGTTGTCCCCCCATAGCTCGAGTAACTTCTTAGATGTCGCTTTATGGTTGGCGGACATAGTGCTCTCCAGTCTTATGGTCGGCAAGATTTGGGTTCTCAGGCAGGGCAAGCATAGTGTAAAGAAAGAATGTGTAGAGAAAGAAAATGAAGGGAGTGAAGACTGCCTGATAGGGGAGGAAAGAAACAAACCTTTGTTCCGGCTAGTTCTGCTGAGAATAAGGTGAAATTTCTATTTCAGGGCCCCGGAAAGATAGTGAAAGATTGAGATATATTTCGGGCATCCGGTATCAACAGAAAAGGGGCCTTGCGGCCCCTTCGAGTTTCTCAAGAAACTCTGTCAATGCGTCATCAGTTGTCTAACTGTGTTAGCGATAATTACTGATGCACTGATTATATTCGCGGATATAAACCTTACCACCGTTCGCATGGTTGGCATTAGCCTTGTCTGCCGCGAAATTCATACAACCTTCAATCTGGTCGCGAGTTAGGCCGTAGTTACGAGGCATAGTACCGCGCCAATAGTAGTTAGGCGAACTGCGCCAATAGTAGCTAGGCGTGCCACGTGAATAATAACGGGGGCGAGAATCGCGCCAATACATGCTTCTCGGTTGCTCATACTGACGGATACGGGTGGGCGGATTTACCGGGTAAAAATAACGGCCCTGCTCATTAAAGGCATAGAACGTGTTACCACTTTGATAGTAAGTCTTACCAAGTATTTGCACCGGTGAAGAGCCAGCTGGCAACTGAGAAAGTCGCTCTTGGGCTACACCGTATCCCGCAAGAGAGAACAACAAGATCATTGAAAATAAATATCGCATAACATTTCTCCTTCTCCCAACTTGGCAACAAGTCTACTCAAATGTGTGTTGTGTCCCAATGTGGTCTATTGGAAGTTTCGGTTGCTTCACCATAGGTTTTAAAGACTTCAACGAAATAAAGAAAAATAAACCAATAGTAAAATTTTCTGTTATTTTCAGAGGGTGCAAAACCTACTCTAGCTGGGGTCATTCTTATGGAATAAAAATTCCACTTGAAAGCCTAGGTAATAACAACAGATTTTTATGAGTTTCGTATTGGCTGCTCACTAGAAAACTGATTGTACCCACCGTTTTGATCTTGTTGGTATGAGGTTGCGCTTGGGGAGTTATTGCACTCCATGGGTTGTGTTATTAATTGCTTTTTAGGAATTATTGCTTCGTTAAGTGTTTCTCTGGCTTTTTCTGGGATCTTAAAAAGTTTGTGGGGGGCTGAGAAAGGGCCAGTGAGAAAGGGCTAGATTGAAGGGCAATATCCGGTTAGTCGAGTTTTGGAGGGTTTGAGAGTCGGCTGGTATTTTCACAGCTCATTATTCGGTCCTGTTTTCTTTGGTTGAAAATTTGATGTTTAATAGCCAGGAATCACGGTCAACCCTAGAGGGGTTTTATAGGCATATTCATATTGATGAAAGTGGATCCAAAGCTTTTTTGAGCTGCTTGTTGGCTTCTCGATTGAGCCTTTAAGTAATTGTTGTAGCTGAGTCACATCCCTTTGTTAAAATGTCCTAGATAATCTGAGGAAGAGGTAAGGGTAAGCTTACCAATAGCTACTTAACCTCTTAATCAAGCCCTAACCTAGCCTGGCATCCCTCTACCGCAAGGCACGCCAGGCCCTTCAGTGCTTTTTACCTGATATAAAAAGAAAGGGCTGCGATTTTAAGATTTTGCTCTGGAAGTCATTGTATTTAAAGCGTTCACCTGCAGGTTTAATAGATGGTGTTATTCACTCAAAGGTTATAGCCTTGCTGTTAAGGTAGAGGGAGGTGGTGACTGGTGTGGCATTAGCTACCGTTTGTAGTGACATACAGGCTTGCCGACAGCAGTGTGCAAACTCCACTAGTTTTTCCTCGGTCTCATCGCTTTCGATCATCAGGTGAATTTCTACTCGTTCTCCCTTGCCGAATACCTTCTCGGGTTCAATTCCACCAAAATTTAAGGTGGTTGAAAATTCAGTCTTTTGTTCAAGTTTCACTTTCTCCAGGTGAATGCCAGATAGCTGTGCCAGCATTTCGACGTGAGACATCATGCAAAGCGCTAGCCCAGCAGAGAAATACATAATTGGAGATGGGGCGCTCCCACGGCCTCCAACCGCAGTTCCCTCATCACATATTAGCTCCCAGGTTCCTCCATTGGGCACATTGGAAAAAATGGTAGCTTTCTTCAGGTGATGACCCTGGGGCATTTGCTCCACATTGATGTGGGCATGAAACTTTAACAGTTCACCCTGCTTCACCTTATCCAGATGGGGTGGGGGGAATGTGGCCTGCTCAGCATCTTCACTGAGCTTGCGGACAATAGTTGTAGAGGACATGTCCCACTCTAAGGGTTCCATAATGGGTACCTCGTAACGACGAAGATACTTGCCTTGAGAGAGCTAATCGAGAGCTAAATCTCATGACTGCTAAATAAAGTCGTTGCTAGTTTAAGAATTTCTGAAATGGGTCCCCAATTCTAGGAAAAGAATCAAGATATTTTGTTGGCGGTGATTAAGGTGGGTTTTTGCAAGAAATTGAGCAGTATTTACGGGCTGATTTTAGGCTAACAATGGCAGCCCTGTTCTATGTTCTAGTACATCTAGATAATTTTTTGCCTCTCCTCGGCTGTGAAAAGCCCTTACCATAATGCCCTCATGAGATTTCGCGTATTTGAAGACAAGAACTACCTGATAGCTGGTTTCGCTTCTACTGTTCTCTTTGGAATGGCGGGAGTAAGGGATTATTTTAAATCCCTTGAAAATTGTGAGAGATTTTTTTTCAGTCCAGCTGTGCCAGAGGATCTGGTTTTTAGATATATATTGTTTACTCTCTAAATCAATGTAGTGACTCTTTTTAAAAGAGAATGTGATTACGGCGAGCAGGCAGAGTACGGCTGTGGCGGCCCAGGCGAAGATGGAGCCAGTGTCTAAGGCAAAGCTAAGGCTCACAAACAGCCAAATCAGTACAAAACCACCCAGTATGTAAGTAATTATTCTATTAGACTGCAGTTCCATTTTATTGCTTCTATCCTAAAAGCTTTCTGGGTACGCCGGGCATACACAGAATTTTTATCCATAATGGATGGAAAAAATGGGAAGATCTCTCCCTAAGGGCTTTTGCGAAGGTGAGAATACTCTCACCGCGCTCCTTTGTCAGCCTCTCGGTGAGTTTTAGATGGGTTAGATGCCCAGGTGCGGTTAGGGGATATTGGGTTGGTTTTGCAGTAATTATTAGGAATAAAATTCTGCCAAAAAAGGAGAGTGGGGGTTATTAACCCCCTAGAAGATCAAAATTGGCCTGTTCGACCCTGAAGAGGTTCCCGCAATTGCTCTGCCATCCCCATTAATAGAGATTCCGTGGTTTCCCAATCGATACACTTGTCGGTAACAGAGACGCCGTATTCCAGGTCATCCAGATTGGCGGGAATCTTTTGGTTACCGGCTTTCAGGTTACTCTCCACCATAATGCCAATAATTGATTGGTTGCCATCAAGAATCTGGTGAGTCACATTATCTACCACCAGGGGCTGTAGTTCGTGGTTTTTATTGGAGTTGGCGTGGCTGCAGTCGACCATGATATTGGGGGTAATTCCGGCGCTACGCAGCTCCTGTTCACACATAGCGACACTGACCGAATCGTAATTTGGCTTGTCATTACCCCCGCGCAGCACCACGTGACCATAAGAGTTGCCGGAAGTGTGAATAATGGCAACCTGGCCGCGCTTGTTGATACCCAGGAATCGGTGGGGATTAGCGACAGATTGCAAGGCATTAATCGCGACTTCCAAGCCGCCATCGGTACCATTCTTAAAGCCTACGGCAGAGGAAAGGCCGCTGGCCATTTCACGGTGTGTCTGGGATTCGGTGGTGCGAGCGCCAATGGCAGACCAGGAGATCAGGTCTTGCAGGTACTGGGGAGAGATTGGGTCCAGCGCTTCGGTAGCAGTGGGTAGCCCCAGCTCGGCGACATCTAAAAGTAGCTTGCGGCCGATATGCAGGCCTTCCTCAATCTTGAAGGAATCATTCAAGTGGGGATCGTTGATCAGGCCCTTCCAGCCAACTGTGGTGCGCGGCTTCTCAAAATAGACTCGCATTACTATCAGCAGGGTATCGGAAACCTTGTCAGCCACCGCTTTCAAGCGCTTGGCATAATCCATTGCGGCGTCCACATCGTGAACGGAGCAAGGTCCGATAACCACCATCAAGCGGTGGTCTTTGCGATCAAGGATATCACGCACGGCGCTGCGCCCTTTGGCGACAGTCTCTTCGGCGGCATCGCTAATGGGGAGCTCTGCTTTCAGCATCTCCGGGCTGATCAGGACTTCCTGGGAGACGACATTCAGGTCGTCGAACTGCTGTGTAGTCATAGCGTCTTCTGATTACTCTGTTCCTTAGTGCCGCTCTGCACCTGCAGGCGGATGACTTATCCTACTGCGCCGCAAAGAATAGGGCGAGGGTTTCATTTGCAACCAAATAATAGGTCTGATTTTGGGATGTACATTTGTATTTTTCCCATGACAGTTTGGCACTTCAGGGACGTTTAGAGGAAGTTGCTTAGGAGAGTTTTGGCGTGGAAGAAGTGATGATTTGGGGCTTCATCAGTTGAGTACAAGCCTACCTATGAGTACCCATTGATCAAGAAGTGATCAATGGGCCTTCCTTTCGGAGCTGTTCATGTTGAAAGGAGCTAGCTAATGATGAGCCACTCATTATGTGAGAAGCTCAGTTTTACAGAGATAGAAATAGCAATCCAAGTAACCACCTTGATAGATCTAATGCCAACCGCTTAGATGGCTTCACTCAGGGTAAAAAATTTAGTCTGTAGCTGAAACGACTTTTACAACCTGTGCAGGAGAGTTCAGAAGTACCCCTGAAGGTGAGGGGCGGTATTCATGAAGTAAGCTGATTCCCCCGGACTGCAACTTGTGTCAATAAAGTCCAAGGAAAGCTTAAGATGAAGAGGGATTTATGTCTAAGGCTTAGATGACCTTATATGTTGCACTCATCCCTGAGCTTTACATTTATAGGCTTTTCAAGTCTGTTGATGTTGCAAAGAAATCGTTAGTTACTCAAAAAGCGCCAATAAATAAAGTAAAAACTAAAACCTATCATCAGGCACAGGCAGGCATAAGTGTAAACTAAGTACCACCCTTTTAAGTGATACTCTCTTGGTACCCATTTCCCGTTCATAACAAGAATGTTGAGTAAAGCAAAGATTGGAGCGCAAACAAAAGATAAAGTAGTTACAAAGTCGATAAGGTTTTTTAACTGATCAGAAAATAGGGAGATAATAAACCAGCTTATAAGGCTTAGTATAACAAGGGTGGATACATAGACTCTATTTTCTGGAATCTTGATACTATTCGATGATCTCAAGGCACTTCGCCAAACTTGAGGAAACCCATCGGAAACTGCAAAGGTGGTTGAGAAAAGCGCGACAAAACAGATAATGCTGATTGTTAAATGGCTCCAGTCACCAAGGGATTCGGTATAAATATTGATTAGCTGACCAGCAAATATGCCTGCAGATTGGGATAATTCAATATCTTTCCCAAACATTACTAGTGCACCTAACCATACAAATATAATCGCTAATAACAAACTGGTGAAATAGCCAACCTTAAAGTCAAATACGAGAGATTTCCTGGTAAACCCTCTATCTGGTTTTTCCTTTATCCTTCGCTCCGACCAAATAGAGTGCCAAACAGAAACTTCAATCGAAGTTGGCATCCAGCCGACTAAGGCGACAACAAATGCGATGCTCACAGCTGGTGCTATATCGGCCGTTAAATAGGATTTAGAGGGAATAAACCCATATTGACTTATTGCGGCAATGAGTGTGATCAAGCTGGCAATAGCCAGTATGAGGACCATCCACTTTAAGCTTTCATTCAGCCATTTAAATTGGCCGGCAATCAATATTGCACAGGTAATGACCAGAATGATGGCAGACCACTCCGAAACATTTAGGATATCGCCAAATAAATTGAGTGCTAAAGCAGCGGTGACAATCGTAACTGCAGCTTGAACAAAGAACATTGTTAGAAATGTGAGAGTCATATAACTATAAAAACCAACTCGACTGTGTTTTTTATAGCCTTCCAATAAACTCTCGCCGGTGACAGCTGCATACTCTGGGCCGATTTTAAAAAAAGGGTATTTGACTAAATGCGCTAAGAAAATAAAACCAATCAAAGCAAAAGCGTAATCTGCACCTGCGCGAGTCGACTGCACGATATGAGATACGCCGATACTGCTTGCAGCCCAAATGATACCAGGGCCTAGATATGAGAAAGTGCGTTTAAATACATCCATTGAATCAGAACTGCTCGGAATGATTTTGCTCAAAATAGCGCTTAGCCACATCGATAAAGGTTTTAACCTTCAGGGAAAGTTCGCAGCGATGAGGGTAGAGCGCAAAAATAGTCAGTGGCTTTATTGTGAATTTAGGTAAAATCTCAATGAGTTGGCCAGAGTCGACATAAGATTTGACAGAGTAAAAAGGCGCTTGGATTATTCCTTGTCCTTCAGCGGCTGCCTCATTCAATAGCCTCCCATTGTTAGATTGCCAGGCCCAGGGGAGTTTGATTTTTTTTATTTCCTCTTTATCTTGAAATAGCCAATGATCTCCTCGTATGCTGTGGTTAAAGAAAAGTAATTGATGCTTCTTTAATGACTCCATGTTTTCAGGGAGCCCATTTTTCTCAATGTAAGAATCACTTGCCCAGAGTGCTAGCTTAGTTTTTGCGATAGATTGGACGATATAGCTAGAGTCGGGTAATTCTGGTGCGATTCTAAAAACGAGATCGATTTTATTGTCGAGTAAATCGAGTGGGTCATTGCTGAGATGAAAATCCAGAAATACCTGAGGGTATAGCCTACGATAATTGGCAATTAACCCTGAAAAATATTGACTGCCTAGCTCTATGCTGGTCGATATCGATAGCCTGCCTTTGGGCTCTTGATTATATTCTGACATCGCCTGGTCGACGGAGTGGAGTTTTTTTAGTATTGGTGAAATTTGCTTATAGTAATCTTCGCCCGCTTCGGTTATTGATACTTTGCGTGTATTGCGCATCACTAACAGGCAGCCCAGCTCCTCTTCTAACTGCTTTATGTACTTACCAACCATTGCTGCGGAAATGCCGAGTTCGCGAGCAGCAGCTGCAAAGTTTTGCTTTTCGCATACCAAACAATATGCCTCAAGGGCGTGTAACTTGTTCATTGACTCCCTTGATGGCTAGTCTTCTTCTTTTCTTACGGTGGGCGTAAGTTGGAGTATACCGACAAGCATAGTAAACCAATAGTTTATACACTATAAACATAAATGACATTTAAAGTGCATCCCAAATGACGCAAAATTTTGCTTTTAGATTAAAAATCCCACAGTCTTCTTTTAGATAACTACATGAAAATAAAACAAATTTTTATTCTGGTGGCTCTATATATTGCTACCAACGGCGTTGTATTCGCAGAGGAAAGTAAGCTAGAGCAAGTTTTGCTCATTA
Organism: Microbulbifer sp. ABH2_005; assembly: GCF_056160005.1. Classification (NCBI taxonomy): domain Bacteria; kingdom Pseudomonadati; phylum Pseudomonadota; class Gammaproteobacteria; order Cellvibrionales; family Microbulbiferaceae; genus Microbulbifer; species Microbulbifer sp. ABH2_005. The sequence goes on from NZ_JBSWWI010000001.1 coordinate 1,699,641, forward strand.
ACGCCAATATAGTGGATGTTAAATCGCTTAAAGTTGATGAAAATCAGTCGATTCTTATCAAAGGCGATAAGATTAAGAGAATTTCTTCAACGAAAAAGCTCTCCAGAATGAGGGGGGCCAGTGTTGTCGATTTAAAAGGAAAATTTGTAATCCCTGGCCTGATAGATGCGCATGTCCACCATGCGACAGATCCGGATAGCTGGGATAATTTGTCAATCACTACTGAGCGACTTCGATACCTGCTTCGTGGTGGTGTCACTTCTGTGAGAGATATGGGCGGTGATGCACGAGCGTTGGCCTATTTAAAACGTCAAGCAGAGGTCGACGCCATCGCTTCGCCAGACATCTACTTTTCAGTCATTATTGGTGGGGAATCCTTCTTCTCGGATCCGAGAACCATTGCCTCAGCTAAAGGGCGTACCCCTGGCCACACAACATGGATGAGGGCGGTAGATCATAATTCAGATATGGACTCAATAATGCTCCAGGCCATAGGCGCTGGTGCAACAGGCATCAAGATATATGCAGATGTTGAGGCCGAGACAGTGCCATTGCTTGCAAATGCAGCCAAAAGACATGGTTTAAAAGTCTGGTCGCATGCTTATATTGGCCCCTCCAAACCTTTGGATATTGTCAATGCTGGTGTTGAGACTATTTCACATGCCTCTGATATGTCCGCTCAGTTAGTTGATAACTTCAAGGCGTGGCGCAGGAAAACTGCTGAATTCGATGATTCAACTTGGGAAAAAATGCTGCAAAAAGATAGCTATTTAGATCTTTTTGGCGCAATGAAAGAGAAAGGGACAATATTAGATGCGACGCTTACAGTATTTGAAAGAAGAAATGACTTAAACGAAAAATACAGGCAGCTTGATCAGCTCAGTACAAAAATGACACAATTTGCCTATCAAAGCGGCATTACCATTGCCGCTGGCACGGATGCATTTAGTGACCTTGAAAATGACACTACACCGATGATTCATCATGAGCTAAAGCTGCTTGTAGATGAAATCGGCATGACACCACTCGAGGCAATTCAGGCTGCAACTTTAAATGCTGCGAAAGTGATAGGGATAGAAGGTTCTGTCGGTAGTATTGAAGAGGGAAAGAAAGCAAACATGGTTGTGCTTTCAGAAAGTCCCGAAACAAATATTGAAAATAGCCAGGCGATAGCTCATGTAGTAAAGAACGGTCGTTTTATTTTTATTGGTGACGACCCACAGTTGCCTTTCTCTTCTTCACGTGAAATGAATGGAACCATTTGGTTATCCGGGCAAATAGGTAATCATCCTTCAACTTTAACCTTGGCAGGTGAAAGTCTGGAAGCTCAGATGCATCAAACAATGAAGAATATTGGCCAAGTTCTTGAGAGCAAAAACCTGGGCTTTGACGATGTAGTTAAGTGTACTTTGATGCTCGCTGATATTGATGATTGGCCAGCGGCGAACAACGTCTACATCCAGTACTTCAGTGGGAAAAAACCAGCGAGGAGTGCTTTTGCAGCGAACGGCCTGGCACTTGATGCCAAAGCTGAAGTGGAATGTATTGCTTCACGAAGCACTGATTAATTCTGGAGTGGGGATCTTATGAGCGATATAAATAGAAGAGCACTAATTAAATCTCTAGTATCAGGTGGCGTTGGTTCATATTTGGCTATTAACTCGGGTATATTAAATGCTTTTTCTGGGGGTAATGCAGGAAAATCAACGTGGAATTCATACGGTTCATCAATAGTAATTGATGGTCTCAGCGGAGCATTCTCGCTCAGGGAGCCAGTCTCTGAAGAAGCTCTGGGAATATTCAAGAGCTCGGGGATTAGTGCCTTGAATATGACAGTTCCCTATCCAGGTGATGACTATTCGGAGACTTTAAAGAAGGTTGAAAAAGCCAAGTCCATCATCGAGCAGAACTCAAACTACTTGAGCTTAATTCAATCCGCATCAGATATCCTGAAAGCGAAGCAGGAGAGTAAGCTCGGTATCATAATGGGATTCCAATCAACTGAAATGTTTGATGAGTCGCTTTCAGGTATTTCAGAATTCGCCAAAATGGGCGTTAAGATAATGCAGGTATCCTATAATGGTCCTTCTATCCTTGGCAGCGGTGGTCTCGTTAAGGAGGATTCAGGGATAACTTCCCTTGGCAAGAAAGCCATAGAAATAATGGAGGCGGAGAAAGTTCTGATCGACCTCTCGCATTCAGGAAAGAAGACAGTTTCCAGTGCTATCCGTCAATCAAAAAGACCGGTTGTGATCTCTCATACTGGCTGCAACGCAATTTACGACCACCCTAGAAATAATGACGATATAGAATTAAAAGCTGCTGCAGACACCGGTGGCTTGGTTGGAATCTACTTAATGCCATTTTTGGAAGGTGGCGAGCATGAAATAAAGGCCGATGTGGTAATCGAACATATACTGCATGCCTATAAAGTATGCGGTGAAGATCATGTTGCCATAGGTAGTGACCAAGGCGTAGTGCCGGTCAATGATGGTCCTGAGTATCGAGAAAGTATTCGTAAGGAAGTTGAGCGTCGTATTGCGGCTGGAATTTCGGCGCCCGGCGAAACACCAAATCGTCCACCCTTTATTCCGGAATTAAACTCCGAGAGACGGATGGAGCTTATTGCCTATAAGTTAAGCCAAAAAGGAATTCCTGATCGAGTGGTCGAAAAAATAATTGGTAAAAACTGGTTGCGTGTTTTTGCTACCGTATGGAATTAAAGGAAGGTGAGATTCAATGGTTAAATATATAAAGTTTGATGATGTTCTATCTCGACTGGTTGTTTGTGTTACGCTTCTCTTTTCACCTTTGCTTTTTGCTGAAGAGCTTAGCACTTACTCAGAATTTCCAAAAGATTCAAAGACTGAAGTGATTCCTTTTCCGATCGAATTTGCCTCAGATATCACCTTGAATGGTATTGAAGAGCTTGTGTTTCTGCCTGGCATGTATAAACAAGAAAAAGAAGATTTTTTTAGTTATGCTTTTTCTTGGACCCACAAGCCAGAGAAGAAACAAGTTTTTGGAAAGTTCGAAATCCAGAATTTTATAGCCGCCTACTATAGGGGGTTGTACAAAGCTGTCACTGAAGGCAAAGAGTATGACCCTGCTATTACAATGGAGTGGGTTGATGGCAAGTATACTGGCCAGATAAAGTGGATTGAGCCATTTGTAACTAAAAAAGAACAGACCCTCTACTTTAAAGGGGATCAAGTTAACTGTAAAAAAACGAGTGAGCTTCGGTGGTACTTTATTGTTTCTCCACAGAATTCCTCTCATCCTGTATGGAGAGAACTTCAGTCGATAAAGCCCAAAAGCTGTTAGTGACAAAAATCAAATGTTATCAATCCTTATAAAGCATTTTATTTTAGAGGAAGTCATAGAAAGCGCACAGCTTATACTCATCTGATTTTTAGAAATTTTTTTGGTCTTTTAGGTGAATAGGCCCTAAGTGTTTCTCTGCTTTGGGCCAGCTCCGTTCGTCATAAACAATGACTTGGCTGTCTGGGGTAGTAACCAAGCCAGCGATTTATTAATGTCCATCCATCAGTAACTCCCTTCCTATATAAAGTATCCCTTATCTTAAAAAAATCTACACTACCACTAGTGTTCAAAGGCTGGAGGATGGCTATCTATCTCTTTACGAGAGGCGCATCTGGTTTGGCTTATTACATAGTTCGTTTGTCCTAAAAGTAATAGTTTTCTCCAGGTCTTAATGCAAAAGCCTAAGAAATAGTTAGGCTTTGTTTTCAAAGCCCTTTTAAATGCTATTGTTAGCAATTCGATATGGTTACAAGAGTATTTGAAGCGCGGGGCAAAGAACGAGATGAATATTATTGTTATGGATGCCGGAGCCCTCGGAAGCTACTTTGGCGGCCGCTTGGTGAGGGCAGGGCACAAAGTGCTCTTTATTACTCGAGGAACGTAGCTGAAAGCACTTAAAGAGCGCGGTTTAACGGTGCTGCCACTTGAAGAAGAGCCTTTAATATCCAGGTTGATGTCGCGGAGACTGCTACAACGATTGAGGGGGTGGATCTTATTCTATTTTGCGTTAAGACCACTACAGTTGTTAGTAATAGTACACAGCAAAGAGCTAGCCGATAGCTAACATTTTGTGATTTTTTAAGAGTTAGTTCGATAATCAAAGCTTGATGTACCTTACCGCCTAGCAAAGTATAACTTCTATAGAGGAGTCTTGATTGGATCTCCTTCCTTAGATAATCTGCTCTCAACGCCATCCAATATCTGTTTTCATATCCTTTCAATGCGCACCTAGGCCTCTTCTTTGTAGATGGTGATGGGTTTGGGGGTGTGGCTGCCTAACTTTACTTGATATCCCTTAACTTCCGGCACTGCAACTGAGACATTGGTTTCAGTTTAAATTTTTTGCAGGTTTGATAGTTTAGGGCCAGCAAGTTTGCTTACTCTTGATACTTAAACAGTGGGGGGCATTCTGTGGTGAGGAAACTTGATGTAAAGCAACTTGTGGTGGTGGGGATAGCATAGGTGAAGGTGGATGCTTGTTTTCTAGAGTTAGGGCGCTCTCCAACCTGATGAATATACTTCACATTTATAGTAGTCACATCAGTTTGTTGGTCTGATTTCTTTTTTACCCCTTTTTAGTTGATCGCACTGATAGTTTATGCTTTTATTTAGTGGGAATTCAAAATTACACTATAGTGCCATTCTGTCAACCTCCACTACATAAGCTAGCTATACACTTTAAGATTTCACAATGAATATAAAAGTTTTACTTTCAATGGTGGTTTTGGCTCTTTATTCGATTAATAACTTTGCCTCTGAAGGAAGTCCCGTACAGACGGTAGGGGAAATTTTGGAAGACGCTGTTGACGGAAAAAGAAAACTTGCAGATTTGGTCGGCCTTGGTGCCATAGTGATTCAGGATGGTAAGGTCGTTGGGCTTTCCGTCAGTGGTGAGCGTAAGAAAGGCAGTGATTCGTTTGTTAGCCTAGATGACAAGTGGCATATCGGTTCTATTACGAAATCTTTCACTGCCACAATGATTGCTCGTCTGATTGAAAGAGGCGATTTAGACTGGGGTACTTCTATTGAAGATGTGTTTCCAGATGAAAGTAAAATTAACTTAGAGTGGAAAAGTGTAACTCTAAGAGATTTGCTTACTCATACATCTGGAGTCGCACGCAATTTCTCACCTTTTATTTTTTTTAAAAATCCTGAAGCGGGTACTGCTAGAATGAAAGCGAGAGAAACCGCTGTAAAAAATGTACTTGCCAAAAAGCCTGAAACGACACCTGGTCATACTTTTATGTATTCAAATATTGGATATACGATTGCTGGGGTAATGGCTGAAAAGAAGACAGGAATTCCGTGGGAAAATTTAATCATGCAAGAGATTTTTGCCCCCTTGGGGATCAAGAGTGGGGGTTTTGGAGTGCCAAATGATTCAGAAGATAAGTTGGATCAGCCATGGGGGCATAAAAATATTCTTGGCTTTAAAATAAGCACGAAACAAGATAATTCACCAATTCTTGGGCCTGCTGGTACCATTCATTTATCTCTCTATGATTTGGCTTTATATGCCAGCGAACACCTTAAAGGGTTGAAAGGGCGAGGTACGATTCTGGAGAAAGAGTCCTTTCATCGTTTACATTCTCCCAACCTTAATAACTATGCCTATGGGTGGGTAATTGGGTCGCCTACAGGCTTAGATATTGGTAATGTTCATTGGCATAACGGTTCAAATGGCACGTGGTATTCATTACTTGCAATTTTCCAGACACTAATTCTTTGATAGTTATTACTTCCAATGATGGAAAATTTCAGTCCGCCCAGCGGGCTTCTTGGGAAATAATCAAGCGTTTGGCCGAGCCGTTGGCAGTTTCACATAACATGTGACAGTGGAGCTGGTTGGTAAAGCGGGGGTGAGGCGCTGGGTGCAGAATGGTGAAAGGTGAGCGCTTGGCTCGTCAGAGCGCGTCGCTGCAATCTAATACGTGTACTTCACCTTTAAAGTGTTCATATCTTTTTGTTAGTTGGCTCCTAGTAATTTTCTTACCCTATTTTTTAATAAAGTCTTTTGGCCTTTTGTACTCATATTTTGTGGGTATCAAGAATCATAGCGGCTGTAGAATTCCACCAATCGTAGAGCTCTACAGCCAAATCATCAGAAAAATTGCAGGATAAACTGGGCGAGCAGCCTTAGATCCGTGGCAACCACAGGCCCATCGTAGCGGCAAAAATACCAATGGCCATAAACACCGTCAGAGGTATCAGGGTACTGACAAAAGCAATTTGGGTACCCTGTCCGGCCGCACGCTTTTGACAGTGAAAATACCACTCCAGCATGGCCAGCGGGAGCAGGTATTGACCGAAGCCCAGGGCATACAAGAACGGCCCGGTAAAAGATTTCCATTCGATTCCCCAGCCGCCGGTGAGCATTGCCCAGCCCATCAGAGCCACACGAAAGAACCACACTGCACTGGCAGCCAAAAAAAGGCGCATGGCCCAGCGACGGTGCTCAGCAATGCGCCTGGTCATCGCGGTGCGCACTGCCAAAAACGCAAAAACCAGAATCAGTATGCCGTCCATGGTGATGCTGATTTGCGACACCAAATTACCTATAGTGTGCCGCGTCCAGGTCATGTACAGCCCCGCAAAACTGCTGATGACGGCCGCCAGTAGATAGCTCCGACCCAGCCAGCGATGGAAGTTGGGGGCATGTCGTCGCACGGAAGGGACCAGCTGCAGGGGCCCGCCGCCGATCACAATCACGGCCAATAGCACGTGACTTGCAGATGCTAGGTTGCCCAAGGTATCCCCCTCGCGGAAGCCAGCCGGCAGGTGCAGACCCTTTAAGCCATTCAGTCCGGACTCTGCGATGGGTGGGTAGAATACGGCCAGAATATAGGCAAAGAAGATCGCATGGCCGATGGCCGCGACGTAAAACCAGGTTTTTACAGACAGGTTAACGGCCCGCCGAGTGTCGAATGGTCTCGGCAGTGTTTGGCTGAGTACAGCGTCGTTCATGGGGTCTTCTCCAGGCGATGATGGTCCGTGTTAGGTCTGAGTGTGCTTGCCGAGCATGTTCGACTTTTTCAGGCCTGCGCACATCGGCCACAGGCAGGAATCGGACCTCCCCCAAAAGGTGGAGATGTTCCTGCTCCCGCCTCCCCCGAAAGCCTCATGACAGCTGGGGGCGCCTGGTTTAGCATGCGGAAATGAAAACCTCGTCCCTAAAAACACCTGCGTCGAATCCGCCCAACGCCAGCCTGGAATTACCCAAGCTTCCTGTATGGCAGCCCTTTCGCGGACCCTTTGAGCGCTGGCCGCACCTGGCCGACCTGCTCATTGCTCTGCTCATGTTCTTGCTAACGCTGCTGATGTGGTCGCGCGGCGGTTCGCGTGAGGTGTTTACCCTGCAGAACCTGTGGGATGTCATTGCTTTCCAGTGTGCGTTCATCGGCTCCTTCGCTCTGTTGTGGCGTCGCACACACCCCTGGCAGGTACAGGCCATTATTCTCGGCGCAACAATATTGCTGGAACTGGGTTTACCGGCGGATGGTATCGTCGCCATGGCGGTTTCGCTGTATAGCCTTGGCCGTTACGAGGCCAATACCCGGGCCAGCTTTATCGGAGTTATCGCGACGCTGGCTTTTGTGGCGTTTGATCAGGGTATTCCGGTTCAGCCAACTGCGGCAGGCACGGTAACGGTGATGCTGGTATGGGCGTTGTGGTATATCGGTCGCCGGCTGCGTTTTCGCGGCGAATATCTCCGCTTGCTGGAAGAGAGGGCTAAATATCTGGAGCGCGAACGCAGTGCCGAATCCGAGCGTGCGGTAGCGGCCGAGCGCACGCGAATCGCCCGCGAGATGCATGATGTGGTGGCGCACCAGGTGAGCCTTATGACTGTACAGGCTGGTGCCGCCAGAGCCATCAGCCGCAATAACCCGCAAGCCGCCAGTGAGGCCATGGCCTCTGTGGAGGCTGCTGGCCGTCAGGCCATGACAGAAATGCGCCATTTGCTCGGCGTACTGCGCCCCACCAGTGACGACACTGCACTCACCCCGCAACCGGATCTCAATGACTTGCCAGCTCTGATCGACAAGGTCCGGCAGGTATTCAGTGAGGTCGACTTCAAAACCGAGGGCGCGTTGGAGATTGTACCGACTAGCACCGCTCTCGCCACCTATCGCATCGTTCAGGAATCCCTCACTAATGTCATTAAGCACGTTGGCGCCGCAGCGCGGGTGCAAGTGAGTGTACGCGTAGAGCATGGCACTCTTACGATTCATGTGCGCGATGACGGCAACACCACTGGCGACCGGCCCATGGTGGAAACAACTATTGACGAGCAGCCCGGCGGTGGACACGGCATTGCAGGCATGCGCGAGCGCGCGGAACTGCTCGGTGGTCATCTGTATGCGAGTGCGGTCGATGGCGGTGGTTTTGAGGTATATGCACAACTACCTACAGGAATGGTGAAAACATAATGTTGCGAGTGATGGTGGTGGACGACCAGGCTTTGGTGCGACGCGGCTTTGCCCTGATCCTGGACAACGAGCCCGATATTGAAGTGGTTGCCGAGGCCGGTACCGGCATCGAGGCAGTTGAAGCCGCACGAGCGCATCAGCCGGATATCATTCTGATGGATATCCGTATGCCGGAGATGGACGGGCTGGAAGCCACGGCACGCATCCTGGAAGCTAGTGATGCAACTTGCCGCATTATTATTTTGACCACGTTCGATCCCGATGAATACGTGTTTCGCGCGCTGAGGGCAGGGGCCAGTGGCTTTGTGCTCAAGGATATTCCCCCGGAGGCGCTGGTGCAGGCATTACGCACCGTAGCAGAGGGCGGTGCCATGCTTGCACCGGGCATCACTCAACGCCTGATCAGCCAGTTCGCACAGAAATTGGGGGCAGGGCACAATCTGGCAGAACGCCTGGAGCGCCTCACTACTCGCGAGCGCGAAGTACTGGAGGCCATCGCCGCCGGCAAGAGTAATGCCGAGATTGCCGAAGCCCTGTTTATTGGACCCGCCACCGTAAAAACCCACGTTTCTAGCTTACTCTCCAAACTGGGGCTGCGCGATCGTGCACAGGCTGTTGTGTTCGCTTACGAATGTGGTCTGGCTACTGTGGGGGAACGCGATGTCGGATTCTAAATCAACACCCTTTTCGCAGCGCAACGCACTGTATCGCCTTGCTGCCATCGGTGCAGTAATTCTGGGGCTGTTCCTCACCCTCGGAGCCCAGGGCCACCTTGTTGCAATCTGGCCAATGGTAACCAGCGATGGAATGGATTTATCCCACGGCTTGCTAATGATGTTGCCTGGCATGATGCTCGCTGGCACAGCGGTGTTAAATCTCCTGCTCTGCAAACCACTCTGGCAAGAACGTGGCTACGCGCTCAACGTTACACTTGCGGGTAATCTGCTTTCTATGAGCTACTTGTTCTACCTGATGATACGCGGCGTACCTAATCACCCTATTGGTGTTTTCCTCGCACTGGAGATGTCTTTTGTATTACTGCTAGTAGTAACAAGGGCGGGACTGGTTTGGCCCGCGGTAGCAGAAGCACCGGTTGAGAAAGGCATGTAGTAATGTATGCGCTCGGGGACTGTACCAGCTACCCGATGTCTTAAACCTCAAGGTTGTTTTTTAACTTGCTAGCTGCTGTCTTTCTGATGTCAGATAAATAGATTTCTCTATGTGGCTTTCAAGCCCTGACTAGGTCGTGTTTTTCGAAAACAACTCCACTCGTCTAAATAATTTTGCTCACCATCAAGACTTCTAAAGTGAAATATCTGTACGCTAGTACTATCGAGATCTTTCTTTGAACATGTTTAGCAATTAAAGGGAGCTTCTTGAAATTCAGCAACTTTTGGTGTGATCGGGCTGATGAGCTTTGGAATTAGGGAGAAGCGTGATATATAGATGCTGCTTATAAATTAACAATTAATACTTATAGTATTTGATAATTGGGAAGCAGCTCATGTTTCACTTACTTGATCTAGCTCAGTGGCTGTATGAAAAACCTACTGCGAATTGTCCTCGCTGTGGAGCTGCACATGAGGAGCGCAGATTTGATTGCCATATTTGCCATACTGACTTCAGCCGCGAAGAAATTGAAAGATTGGACGAGCAACGAATAATGAATTTCAGGCGTTCCGCAATTTACGGTTTGGTATTTTTTCCTATATTTATTGCTTCCATGATTTTCGTTCTAAGAAATTACCGATAGCTTGTGATAGCAATTTGCATGAATTCGTTCTGAGCACAGAAATTGCGCCTCTATTGAGCAGTCTAAATGTGTCCCGGCTGTTGTTTATCAGAGCGTTAGGCATTTTAGTTGCATGTGACCTTTAAAGGATAATTACTAACTAATGGAAAATACACAATCATCACTTAGCCTATATGCTAAGCACTTAGGTGCTGCATACTTGATTTATATAATTTTAGGGGTGCTCAACTCGCTTCTTTTCAAGAAGGGAATCTATGATTTTGGGGCTTTTGCTGAGACAGAGGTGAGGTTCAGGTTTGCTCAGACTATAGATGTAGTCATGTTTATCGCCGTTATTTGGGCATCTTGGGCGCAGTATTTGGTTACAAAAACAATAAACAAAAATATTGCCTTTTTAGCACTGCTTTTCAGATTTGGAGAGGGGCTTCTCGGCTTTGTTGCAACAATTATTACATTGACGGTGTTAGTGGTTTTAAGAAATCAAGAATACTCAAATGTATTCCAAGAGGGGCAACTGCATGTATTAGCAAGTGTATTTGTGAAAATGAGTGGTTCGATGTGGGATGTGCTTTTAATCATAATGGGTATAGGCGCGACTATTTTCATGTATTTATTTTATGTTTCAAAATACGTGCCTAGGTGGTTGGTTCTTTGGGGTGCTTTCACATATATGTCGATGGTGGTTTATGGGTTTTCAAATATTTTGTTAATCGACCCGCCCAAGTTTTAAAACACTTCATGCTTCCAGGCGCTTTTTTTGAAATCACATTTGGCCTGTGGTTATTAATCAAAGGGGTTAATGTCAAACCTAATTCAATCGATGTTCCAGGGTTATACAAAGGTAATGCCTAAGAAGGCATTACTGCAAGACCGCCAAAGCTGTGGAGCTTTGGCGGTCGCTGCGATTATAATGCAAAATTCACACAGCTCGGCGGCGGCTGAATGGGGTGTTATGTCCATTGCGATTCAGGAATAAAAAGGAATTATTCATGAACAAACTGGGTACCTTTACTCTTTTTCTAATGCTCGGCATTTCTGTTAGTGCTAAGGCGCAAACTACTTCTTCAATTAATCTTGAAAATGTAGTTAAGGCTGTAAATGAAGCGCAAAATAAAGCAATGCTTGCGACTGCATCTATCAATGATTTAAATAAATTGTTTGATATGTATACAGATGATTTTGTCTATGTCCATAAAGTTTATGGTGGAACCTACACAAGAAAAGAGCTCTACGGCAATGCCGCTAAATATATTACTACCAAACACTACAAGCTTACTGAAGGTAGATATAAGGTGTTGAGGATTTTACCTGGATTTGGTGCCGCAGCTGTAGAGAGGCTTGAGGTTGCTAGCGGGAATATTCATCTGTCAGTTTTTGAGTTTGAAGGTAATAAGGTTTCTAAGATTATTGAGTATTGGGAATGATGGTGAACCTGTTGCTATCCTCAATGTAACGAGTCGTTCAAGGGGAGGAATAATACTATTCACCGGTTGTGCTGATCATTACGCACCCATTTTCATACAAAAGGTGAATAGCATTTCCACCCCTGATCTCTGGATTAGTGCGAGAGTCGGAACTCGATATATCGGGCTGACTATGAAGGCTTGATCTCTATATAGAATTCGGATGCGGTCTACTTCCTTTAAAAATTTGTCCATAAGTCCTCCATTGTCTACTTTTTGTCCTCTTTCAATGTACACATAGATCCCTACATGATGGACAGGAAGGGATTTTGAAGTGCGGATGCAGATCTTTACTTGGTTTCGTTTCATTTCCAGTACTGTGACTTAGACACTAGTTCCAACTCTTAGGTTTGCGCCAGCTTCATATCTTTGGGTCAATATGTTTTCTTCCTATTGCTACTCAAGTCGTGAATGAGTATTTTTGGGGAGGAAGCTTGGTAAAGGAGTAGGGCGAGCCACTTGGTGCGCTAGACCCCAAAGCTTTAGGTGTCGATCCAAGCGGTTGGGTATACATTACTATTTGTGTGTAGATATCAATTGAGTTAGCTATTTCTATTTCTCCTGTTTTGGTAAACGTTCAGGGTTACTTTCCAGTTGATTGGGCTGATGGGCTTTGGAACTATAGAGAAACGTGATATATAGATGCTGCTTTGAAACATCTGATACATTTTAAGGAAAGCATGAAGTTCGCGATTACCTTAGACAAGAATGATTTTCGTCATTTCAATAAATTTGCTTTGGCTAAGATTCATGTGGCACCAGAAATGAAATGGAAGGTTACGCTGTTTAACTTCTTCTATTGGTTTCTTCTTGTTTTCTTTGCTCTGGAAATATACTCGGTGTATGACAATGATAGTTGGAATAATTATGAGCACCTTAATCGAGCACTTGTAGCATTTGGAGCCTGGTTCATTCTGGTTAATGTTTGGCAGCAAATATATATGCGTCTTTATATTTCGGCAGCAGCAGATGAAAGGGGCAGTGTTCTTGGTAAATGGGATGTTGAAATATCGAATTCAGGAATTACCGAATCCAATAGCTTGTGTTCATCTACTTTTACTTGGCAATGTATACAGTCTGCTGAGAAAGATAAGTATAATCTTTACCTGTTTACCGATAGGCATAAAGCCCTCATACTACCGCTTTCTCAAATTAACGAAGAAATTGAGAAGGAAATATACAAAAATGTTATAAGTGGCTGCTAGGCACTTCATTATGGTGTGCCCCATACATTCCCAAAGCCAAGAGTTAAAGTCTACTAACTACTTCAACCTATGTTTGAAAATAGCCTATCATTAAGTAAGAAAACATTGACTCTGTCGGAGAATATAAGAGGCAGGGATTTTTTTGTTGGCGATATTCATGGATATTTTCAATTATTTGAAAAGGGATTAGAACAACTATCCTTTGATCCATCTAGGGATAGAGTAATCTCGGTTGGGGACCTGGTAGATAAAGGCCCCGAGAGTTTGTCCTGTCTAAAACTGATCGAGAATAAATGGTTTTATAGCGTTGTAGGAAATCATGAACGAAGCTTATATCACTATGTAAAGTATGGAAATATTGATAAGTCAATTGACAGCTTTTGGTCTAGAAAGCTCAATCAAAAAGATTTGGATCTATGTGCTTCTCTAATAGAAAAAATGTATTGGGCAATCCAGGTTGAAAGTGGAAATAAGGGAATAGGAGTTGTACATTCAGGGGTTCCTATCAATATGTCGTGGAATCAGTTTAGGGCAGAACTTGAGGTCGAGGACAGGAATTCTATTGAACATGCCACGTGGAGCCGTTCAATCCTAAAGTCATCAACTTATTATATTTCAGATATAGACTGGATCTTTATTGGGCATCAAGCTATTGAAGAGCCATCTATCTTTGGGAATCATATTTGCATTGATAGCACTGTATTCGTGCCCAGAAGATATGGGGCAAAGAATGGCCTTACTTTCTCATATATACAAGAAAAAGAACCTATATTTATAACTGTTCCAACAGACTACTAGTTTGCTAAACCAATATCTTATACCAATTACTTACACGCTAGATCATTTTGGGATGTACGTTACTCTATCACAAATCGATACCATTTTGACTTCGGTTGAGCAAGGCGTTAATGAGATAATTATGAGTTAATACATGGTTGTCTGATAGGGGCAGAGCCTCTATAGAGGTTGGGTACCTGTTGAGGACTCCTTCCTTGTAATAGCTGTTCTCAAAACCTACCATTGCCTACTTTTTGTTCATCTTCACTGCGTACACAGATCTCCTCAAGATGGAAGAGGAGGTGTTTTGGTGTTTGGATGCATACCTTTACTTGGTTGCCTTTCTCTTCAGGTACTGTGACTGAGACATTGACTCCAATTCTTAGGTTTTCATTGGTTCAGCACTTTAGGATAAACATGTTTGTTTCCTGCTTATGTTTAAACCGTGGGTGAGCATTCCTTGGTAGGGAAGCTTTGTAAGTGATGATTGTTGGAAGAGTGGTGTTGGGCGCGGGAGTGATGAGCGCAGGATAGGAAATAGGCTACCAGGCTTAGAGAATAGCTCCCAGCTGATGACTATTTATATCATTGGGTTGACGAGCTTTGGAATTATTTTGGAATTATAGAGAAGCGTGATATATAGATGTTGCTTTTGAATTAATTGTTAGGCGCATAGGAGATACAATTGACTGAAATAGCGAATGGTTCCTGTAACTGCGGATCAGTAAATTTCAGAATCCATATGATTCCAGACGAAGTATATATGTCATTGCTCCATTTGTCGCAAAGCTACAGGCGGGGGCGGAATAGCCGTAACGGTGATTCCTAATGAAAGTTTTGAGTGGGTTTCTGGTCAAGACCATATAAAAACATGGATGAAGCCAAATCATGATTGGCAAACAAGTTTTTGCTCGAAATGTGGATCATCCTTACCTGGGAAGAACGATGATAAGGCTACGTATGTTCCTGTCAGCTTGCTTGACACCGGCTTTGAGAGGCTAAAAGTAAAGCAGCATTTATTTTTGGATTCAAAAGCAGTTTGGGAAGAGGTTGATGAAAACAGCTCCGCCTAACAAATTGCTGCTTTATTCGATAATACTTCGCGCACTTTGTGCTGTACGCTAAGCTAACAGAAAGCAGCGTCATTTAGATGGCAGCGGAGCAATACACCAGGCAAACCCATGAAAAGAATTCTTATACTGCTAATTGTCATTGAATGCTCACTTTTGGGTTGTGCTTCCAAAGTGCAGAAATATCCTGAACTGGAAAAAGAAGAGCTTTCACCAGCAGTGATTGTTGCTGTTCCTTTAAAGGGTAGATACTTGCAGCAGTTTGAAGAGTGTACGAAGGAGAATGTTATATGCCTCGATCCTCCGCCACAAGTAATTAGTTATGTGGTTATTGATCAAATCTATGGAGAAGAGTTGCCGCAAAGAATTGAGGTGGCAACAACAGGGCATTTTGGGCTACAGAGCTTTGATTTCAGGTCACACAAACCTGAAATCATACTTATTGGCTCCCAGTCGAATTCACATATATTACCTAGATATCACCGTATGCCATTAGCGAAGCTTATTAACGGCGACCTTGCAATTCCAATGTACGAAAAGGAAGACCTGTGGTGGTTCCCTTGCTCTATTTATGAACAGATAAGGCCATTAAAATACCAAGAAAAAGATCGAGAGCTAGCTGTACCACTAGAGGATACGTATCCTAAGATTCGAGAATCAAAATATGTAAGACTTGAGAGAGGATTCTATTTTCCTACTCACGGTGTACCGATCTCTAGCTTAAAAACTTATTTCGAAACCAATAAGTTTGAATTTAGAGAATTTAAGTGTGAGGGTGTCTAATACTTGCTAAGGCATTTAAGACCGACATGCAGTTGGCCCGCTTAGTGCACGGTAGCTGGATAAGAATATATTAATTGTAACTTACTATGAAGCGAATATCTATTGGAATTATAATCTTGTCGTTATTGAGTATTGCTTACTCATTTTCTATTCCTGCATATACCAATGAGGAAGAGTATCACAGAAAGTATATGGCACTTGATTGGCAGGAACTAGGTGGTAGAAATGCGTCAAATCAGTTTTATAATTTACGAAACGAGTATCTTTCTCCGAAATACCGGTATCAAGATTACGGGTTTATTTTTCTTACACTAGGTATAGCTATTTTTACTCTTTTTAGAAAGGGAAAACTAATTAATGCACCATCTTCTAAAGGAAGAATAGCGCTAATTGGTTTTTGTGCGGCTACTTTAACCGTAGGGGCGAGTATTGGTGATGTCTTCCTTGAGTTTTATCGTGGTTCATATCCTTGGTGGGCTGACTCGATAGGAATACCGCTTATGAGTATCCCTTTCCTGGCAATTATATTGTTTGGCTGGACATTACTTAACTTACTAGCCATGAATGGAAAATTCAAAGTGGGCGGAATAATTTCATTCAAGAAAATTAAGGGGTCTAATTATTTTTACTTGTTCTTGCTGGGTATGACCGCGGTCATCGTAGCTCTGTGTGTCGCTGAAGCTTACTTTTGGATGGTTCTACCCAGCTTATTGTGGTTATATTTTTACGCTTCACTATGGGCAGGGAGATATGCGGTTAACAAGTTAAATCAGTAGGACGCCGAAACCAGATTCTCAACTTAAATAAGTTAGTACGATAACCGCGACGTAAAAGACCGTTGCCTAATAAGGCGGAACCTCTACCGAGATTGGGGCTCTGTTGGGGCCTCTTTCCTTTGAGAATCTGTCCTTAGCGCTTCCCACTGCATATTTTTTGTTCTTTTTCGATGTGTACAATGATCTCTCACAATGAACTGAGTGGTATTAGAGAGCGTGGGTACCTATCTTTGCTTGGTTGGCATTCATTTTCAGCAATGTAATTGAGGTATTCGTGCCAATTTTTAGGTTATTTAAGGTTTGGTGATGTAGGATCGACCTGCTTGGTTGTTACTGAAGCTTAAGCTATGGGTGGGTATTTCTAGGTGGAGAAGCTTGTATAAGGTTGGGGAGCGCGGCAACGGTGGGGGCAGAATAGAAATATGCCGCGCTAGGTACCTTTAATTAGCTATCTCATTATTTTATACATTGAATAATAGAGGCTGAATTAGATGAAAATAGATCTATCCGATGAAGAAATCTCTACGCTACGTGAGGTCACCAAACAGTTGGTGGTGAAGAAGCGTACTGGAGAAGTGGGTATAATGCATGGTATGAATCGCTTCGTTTCGACGCGAGTGGTTCTAAAGAAGAAAGGCCGTGAGAATCTATCTTCAGCCTTTAAGAAGCTGGGTTTGGCTGGTTTTCCTAAGGAGGTAGATGTGTAGTTCTAAGTAACACATAGTCTGATAGGTATTCGTTCAGACCAAATATCTATAAAGGAGGATTGGCTCGAGCCTTTTTCCATAGAAAACTCTCCTCATTGCCTACTTTTTGTCCGCTTTAAATGCGAGTATCGATTTCTTCGCGATGAACGGGAAAGCGAGTGGAATCCAAACTTTACTTGATTGCCTTTCACCTCCTGAAATGTGCTTGAGATATACGTCCCGATTCTTAGGTTTTCGCCGTTTCGACGCTTTATGGTCAAAATGCTTATTTCGTGCTGATTCTCAAGCCGAGTGTAGGCATTCCATGGTGAAGAAGCTTGATAAGTGAAGCCCTTAGAGGAATGGGGTGGGGTGAGATAGTGGTAGGTCTAGAGTAAGAATAGGCGAAGCTAGGCCTCTAGATCAAGCTGTCCCACGGTGTTTTATTTGAGTCTGCTCTTCAGTCTGATAGCTCTGGCGGTTTATACTTTTAATTTAGTGGGTATCCAGAATTGCACTAATATGGAATTAAAATTAGAAGCATTAATAGAGTTGCCAATATCAGATCAGGCTAACGATCTTAGGAAAGAATGGAGCTCGACTACAAGAGATGAACTACTTACAGTAAGTGGATATCGAGACTTGGTCGGATATTCAGCTGATCATCAATTTCATTCGTTAAGTAAGCTTAATGACAACAATTTGGCGCGCGCAATAGAACTGCATATATCAGATTTTGAAGTCAAAGATTGTTGCGCGTTCTTTGGCGGCTTTGCTCTAGTCATAAATGGGGTAAATAAATTACTTCCCCAGTGTTGTGGGACTATAGCTGATCTTGAGTCCTGGGTGCGATTGAAGTCAGAATCCGATCTCTACATAGCCATTGAGGGGCATCCAAGTCCGCATGCGTTTAGAAAGGGCGATAAAGTAATAATTGAGTGCATTGATGACGAGCCATTCATCCCGGCCACAGATAGAAAAATTGAGGTTGATTATTCTGCTTTGTGTATGGCGATAGGGATGGCCGATTCAGAAATTACTATGGTGGCAAATCGTATAGATCGTTTGGCAAGCTCAATGAAGTTGTCAAAAAATACATCCATTCACTTGCTAAGAGAGCTGCTAGTGTAGGGCATGCAATAAGAAAATGTAGAGGAACTGAAACTCCGCTGATTTGGGCACTACCAAGCCATGAAATAGGTACAACAGTTGAAGATTATGGAAGAGAAGGTTATTTCAGCAGTTAAGGATTTTGCGGACTCGATAAATTCTGAGAACAAGGTTGTAGCTGATATGTCGGCATTAATTGATGTGACGGGTCAGTTATCTCTTTCCAGTTTTGACTATTGGGAGCGGTTTATACGCTCTGAGTTCTCTTCAGCACTAAGAGAATCAACGCCTCCCAAGTGGAAGCTTTGGTCAAAACCTAAGGAGTTGATAACTTGGCTTGACCTAATTTGTTGGGATGGTTACAAAAGAGAGAAAGCTCTACGAGCCCTGTCAGGAGGAGCGCCAAATACATTCTTTTTCTCGCTTGCCGTTCGCAGGCTGAATGATTGGGTGCCTCAAGTACGTGAGGCTGCAAGGGAAAAGCTTCCTGAGATAGCAAAATTGACTGATCCAAAATACGTAGTTGAAGCACTATGTGTTGCACTATCAAATTGGAACTCATGGGGCAGAATCAAGGAGGAAGACAAGCAGATTCTACTTCAAATTATTTGTGGAAAGGATATAGCAGAGTCGCTTCGATGTAAGTTAATTTCGTCAGCGTCTGGGCCTATGCCGTCACTCTTTTCGCAGCTTGGGCTCACCCTTATTCTTGATGAGAACCTAGAGGAAATCGCGAGATTAGCTGTTCAGCCTTCGGTTAGAGCTAAGGCATATCGTAGTTTATTTGAAGGCCGTATTGTATGGGTGGAGGGCCGGAAATGGGAATGGACAGATATACGCTATTGTGAAGGTAGGGTAAGGCCCATCGTAGGTGAACGAAAACTTGACATTAAGATCCCTATACTCGATTTTTTAGAATTATCATCTGATGATCGCTCGTCTATTGTTAGACGAGTTTCAGCTGAGATTTTGATACGAGAGCTGGGTAAAATTGAAGCAGTTATTGCTAAGGAGTTAGCTAACAAGTTTGCTTCAGATAAGTCTCACCCTGTATCAGAAAGGGGTAAGTTTGCGAAAAGAAAATTAGAGGAAATGGCATCTGTCAATGACTCTTAACGAGTGTATATTGATAGACTCGCTTTCAGTTTCTCTCCAACAAGAAGGCTGTATTACTAAATGGGTAGCCATAGATACAAGGTAACTTGCTATGTTTAAAGTGTTCTATAAGTTTAATGTAAAAATTATAGTTTTCATGGCATTGATAGTTTGTTCCCATATTGCAAAAGCCTACTTGTGTTCAGATAAACTTGCGTTTGAAAAAGGAGTTTCCGGAATTGCTACAAAGTTTCCGGCCAAAAGCGCAAAACTTGGGGGCTACAAGTTGATTGTTGATGGCCGTTTCTATTGAGTGATTCCGAAGGAAGAATCAAAGTATGGACGTGGCGGTGGTCAGCCGACTGTGAAAATACATCGTGAGAACTGTCAGGTAGTCGATATTTCACTTACTCGCTAGTTGCATTGCCTGCTTGATTTATAGGCTCCGCAGTATGTTCATTGGCTAACTACGTTAGCCCTCACTTGTTGATAGGAGTTTCATGGTGAGCCAAGCAAGATACGAGAAAGCAAAAAGGAATAGTGAAAAAAGACAGTACTCTGGGTTCGTCGGAAAACCTAATAGATCGTAGCGATGAGGAAGAGTAGGTCGAAAAACGACCACATTCTTCTGCGAATTAGTTATACCGCTTGTACACTCCAATTTGTTTTGTCTTTTATCTTTCTGTGGAGAGGTGACTTTTTGTAGTTGTGAAGAGGGTATTATAAGTTTACTGCCCTTTACCTCGAAGATAACTAGCTATTAATAGTGCCTTTATTGAGGTGGTAGCCTCCTTCCTTGGAGAACCTTCTTTCAACACCTTCTATTGCTTACTTTTCGTTCTCTCTCGATACGCACATAGATCTCTTCCCGATGGACAGAGAGAGATTTAGGGGCGCGGATGCCTATCTTTACTTGATTTCCCTTCACTTCCAGCACTGTGATCGAGACATTCGTTCCAATTCTTAGATTCTCGCCTGTTCGGCGCTTTAGGATCAACATGTTTGTTTCCTGGCGATACTCAAGCTGTGGGTGGGCATTCCTTGGTGGGGAAGCTTGGTAAGTGATACTTGGTGGAAGAGTGGGGTGGGGCGCGGGGGCGGTGGGCGCAGAATAGGAAAAGGCGGGCGCTAGGCTCCCAGAGCTTGGGGAATCGCTCCAAGCTGCTGATTGTGCTCCACTTTATTGAAGACGAGCGGGTTTCTAGCGTAGTATGCATACAGCCATCTTGATACTTATCTTATCAATTTGGTTAGCTGGCCCCTGGTGTTGCAGCACCTTGGGTCAGCGCCTTTTCACTATTCTTATTTCACGCTGTCGTTCACCTGTTGAAGGAATGGTTCTGTCGAGAATTCTCGGATCTCTCTTTAAGTTTGGGCTTTAAAGAACTCGTCAAACAGCAGCCCAAAATTTTGATAGTTACTCGTCAATTCTACGCAAAATTAATTCAGAGAAAAACCCAATAAATTCTAATAAGATAATTTTGCGCCTATATTTATTTATATATCCGTATAAAAATACCAATTTCCTGCTTGGTAGTTATGCAGGTTCATCTTTACTTACAAGCTTTAGGGGGGGGTGGATTAATTGCGGATTCAATGGAGATTTAACTGATTCTTAGTGGACCTCAATAGAGTGATTTAAGCAAGATGTGGTGAGAGTATTACCTCAACTAATATAGCGTGTTTAAATGGAGTCTGGGAAGTAGGGTCTCAGGTTGGTTTGACTATCATCTGTAAATTCTAAAGTGTGTTGGAAGTGCAATTTTATATCAGGCATGGTGTAGGTGGTAAAAAATAATAGGCCTATTTATTTCTTATTCTAAGTTGTGCTTTGTACAGTTGTTGTTGTTTTTCTTTTGGAGTAGCGATAATGGAGCCTTTAAGAGTGAAGTCAGGACTTACATTCTTTTGAGTTTTCTCTTGGATTTTAACTTGTGCTCCTGGTGACGCGGGTGTTTTGTTTTATGGGAATGTATTGGAACAGTTGAACAGCTTTGTAATGGCCTGTGTTGTAAGTTTTTGCTAAGTCAAGAGTCGAAACTGATATTATTCTTTCAGGGTTAGCTCGTTTGTATTTTTTAATAGAGTTTCGTGCTTGTTTGTATGGTTGGCAGCTAGTCAGAAGTTAGATGGCTTCCATTGTTATAGTCGACTCTATTTAGTTTTATTGTGGCTGACCTTTAAAGATTAGCAAGTAGTTTTATATAGTAAAAAGTATTAATCAAGAGGGGTTATGCCAGTTATTGTCGGGATTCCTGAGTATTGCAAGACACGGGATACAGCGGGTACGGGTGGAATACTTTCCATTGAGCGAAGAATAAGTACCAACTGTGACGAAAGATATGTTTATACAATTAAGGGGAAACTTTTAACACCGCTCACAAGAAGGAGAAATTATCAAAATAGTTCTCGGTATACACAAATTAATGATATAGGCTTAACAGATGATTGGGAGCTCGCACATCTATGGCCGCCGAGGTTTGGAGATGAGAGTGCGGCAGGAATTATGGCCGCCCCGAAAGAGCTAAATCAAAAGTTTCAAAATCATGGAGTTGAAAAGTGGGTTCAGCAACTAAGATTGACACATGCTAATAGTACAATTGAAGTAACTGCATCTGCAGCATGCTGGTGCAATAAATTTTTGAGAAGTAAAAACATTCCTAATGTTGGAAGAACTGAGTATCTGAAGTGGGTAAAATACACTATATCAGGTGCTCCGGTTGCAGCCGCTAATCCTGCTGACGGAAGATTACAAAATACAAGCATAATGCTTGAGCTTACACTCCATCAACAGGGTGGGCTTCCAAGAGTTATAGTGCATGCAAATGATTCTCCATTAAACTGGATGTGAATTTCAGTTTGGTAGAAAAATAGACATATCATGTTAGTTTGTCTTGACCCTAACGTATTGCATTTTCTGTGATGGCATAGACTTGGCCTGAAGAAGTAGCGTTTTTAAAACGGCTAGCTATCAGGTCGAGTCTAATCCTTAACAGTTCGACGTTGCTTAGATTTATTTGATATGGCTTATAGAGCGATCACATTTTTTTAAAATGCACGGATGTGAGCTCTTATATCGGACCAAACATACCCTAATCCAACTCCACCAACCTCCGCATCAACGGAAAATACAGCGCACACCGAATATTCCTCTCTCCCCGCGCATAAAAGAGCTTGCGGTAATTCTCCAGCTGATTCCGATACTGCTCCAGCTGAGCCGCAATAAACTCTTCTTGGCTTTCCTCACCACTGGGCTCTGCGGTTTTGTAATCGACAATCCAGCGGGTGCCTTCGTTGTCGATAAAGGTGCGGTCCACAATGGAGCGCCGCAATTGTCGGCCGCCGCTATGAAGTTCCAGTTCGCAGGCGGATTCCCTTAGTGAGCCGTCTAATAGCCAACGGCCGGTTGGGCAGTTGAGGCTGTTGCGTACGGCGATTTCCACTTTCTCGGCGGCGCGGTCCAGGCTGGTGGCGGATAGCCCCAATTGTTTCAGGCGCAGTTGCCATAAGGGGCGTTGGGCTTCTAGTTTGCTGGGAGTCCAGTCGTTGATATTGGTCTCGGCAATGGTGGCGAGGGTTTCGTGGGCTACGGTGCCGGCGTGTTTGAGCCAGCGCAAGGCTACCTGGCCCAGTTCGGGAATATTGTCTTCTTCCTCTGTTTTGGGTTGGTAGTCTGGCATGCGGTATTGGGCCAGCCGTTCCTGCCGGGGCATGGCTTGGGGTTGCCATTGGTTGGGTAGGCGCAGTAAGTAGTCGTGATCTCTGCTGGCTTCGTCCTGGTTGAGCAGGGGTTCTTCCGCTTCCAGCCAGTGGCACCAGTCGCTTTCCTGATGGTGCAAAACACTGGGCCAGATGCCGGCGAGTAGGGCGGCGCTACCGGGGGCTTTTAGGTGGCCCTTTTTTTCATCCCGGTTGATACAGGCCAACAGATGCAGCGAGCGGATGGCGCGGGTGCAGCCTACATATAACAGGCGCGTGCCTTCCAGGCGTTCGCGCTCGCTGTTGTCGTGCTTCAGATATTCAAAAACCTGGTCGCGGCCGCCGCGCGCATTTTTGGGGGCGAGCAGGAAGCGGCTTTCGCCTTCGCGGCTAAGCCATTCGCTCCAGCGCAGCAGTTGATCGCTGCCGGGTTTGCCGCCTTGGTCGAGGCCTGGGATCAGTACGTGTTCGAACTCCAGCCCTTTGGATTTGTGAATGGTCATCACCTGAACTTTGGCATCCTGGGCGGGGCGGGCGTAGAGCTGTTCCAGGGCCAGGGTGAATTGTTGCCAGTCGGTAATGGCTCCGCCGGTATCGAAGGCTTCTAATAATTGCAGAAAATCCTGCACATTATTCAGGTCGGATTTTTGCGCAACGGTGGCGGGGCCGCCCAGTTCCAGCCAGAGGCCTTCAATCCAGGTGCGCAGGGGTTTGCGGCCGCGCTGTTGCCAGGCGTGTAGCAGTTTGGAGGCCACTTGGGCCAAGCGCGTGCGCCCTTCATCGCTGAGTAGGGCGATATCTTCCACTTCCTGCAAGGCCATTAATAGTGGGCGCGCGCTGGTATCGGTTACGGTGATATCCCCATTGCCCCAGTTGGCCAGGGTGTAAAGGTCTGGTAGTTGCAGTCCGCACCAGGGGGCGCGGAGTACGGCCAGCCAGCTGATACGGTCGCTGGGGTCGAGCAGGGCGCGGGTGAGGCTGAGTAAATCCAGCACCACCATTTTACTGGCGAGTGGCGCCAGCTCTGGAGCCTGGAAGGCGATATTGGCGGCGCTTAGGGCTGGCAAAATCTTTTGCAGGTGTTTTTTCTTGCGCACCAGAATGGCGATGCGGCTCTCCGGATCTTGCGCTTGTAATTGCTGCACCAGTTCAACCGCTTGAGCGGCTTCGCGGTTGCGGTCTTCGTCATCGATGCAGCCGTAAAAATTGACCGAGGGCTCGGCCCATTTGCTGCCTTTAAACGCTTCGGATTGTAGATAGCGCACGGCGCCGCGACCGATATTGTCTGCTTGCGGAAAGGCCCTTTGGAAAGTCTCGTTAACCCAGTTCACCACTGCACTTTCGGAGCGGAAATTTACCTGGAGGTCGAGGGCTTCCAGGGGCACTTCACCGATACCGCGTTCGCGCGCATCCAGGAAAATACCCACGTTGGCATTGCGGAAGCCGTAACAGGACTGCATGCCGTCGCCGACAATAAATAAGGTGCGGCCGTCTCCTTGCTGCCAGCCGGCAGTGAGTTTTTCCAGCAGTTGTAGCTGGGTGTGGGAGGTGTCCTGGAACTCGTCCACCAGAATATGCTGGGTTTGCAGGTCCAGTTTTAGGGCCAGGTCTGTGGGGTTATCGCTATCGCCCAGGGCGATCAGTGCGGCTTGGGCCACTTCGGTATAGTCGGTGGCGCCCAGCTGCTGGAAGACCAGCTTTAATTCTGCGACCAACTTGGGCAGTACCTGGGCGAGCCCTTGCAGCAGTTGCCATTGGCTCTGTTGCAGTCCGCTGGGGAGTTTGCCCACTTCCCGCAGGGCGGAGAGCAGCGGTTCGTTGCCGGCCAGTTCCGCCAGCAGGTCTTTCATGCGCTGTTTGTATTCTTCGGCGATGGGGCGCTCGGGATCTTTTTTATCCGGCAGGCCAAAACCGAGTTTTTTATTGATGCCGCCGCCTTTGCGCAGATCACCGGTGGTGGTGAGGAGCAGGCTGCCGAGTGCGAGCCAGGCGGGCAGGCCGCTGCTGTCTGTGCTGGGGAAATCGTCCAGTTCGGCGAAGAAGCACAGGCCGTGGCTGGGGTTTTCCTTTTGTAAATTGCCGCCGGCATAACTGGCTAGCTCCAGCAGTTCCCCGGCAACACTGCCGAGGGCTGTGGTGAGGTCTTGCAGCTTTTCTGCTACCAATTCGTCGATCACAAAATGGAAATAATCCTGGGCGCCGTCGAAGTTAACGCTCAAAAGTGGGCCGAGCCATTGCTCGCGCTTGTCCAACAAAATACGCAGCAGCTTATTGAGTTGGCCGAGATCGTTGTCCAGGTGGAGCAGTAGCTGCTGTAGGTCTGCGTCTGGGGTTTCGCCATCGAGATGTTTGAGCAGATTGACCACGGCCAGTTCGAAGGCGATTTGGGTGCGCTCCAGAGGTTCACCCGGTGCGCCCAGGCCACTTTCGATCGGCAGTTGGCTGGCGAGGCTGCGGCAGAGGCCGTCGATGGTTTGAATGCGCAGGCGCTGGGGTGTTTGCAGCAGTTCCCATTCCAGTTCGCGATCCCGCTCCAGCAGGGCGCGGGCTAAATCCCAGGTGATGGCATCGTGGGGGTTATCTGGCCGGGCTTGGTCGCGGGCACTGTGCAGGGCGTCGATCAGGCGCTCGCGCATTTCACCGGCAGCTTTGCGGGTGAAGGTAATGGCCAGCACTTCTTCCGGTTGCTGGCAGGCGGCGAGCAACTTTAATACGCGCTGGGTGAGCAGGCCGGTTTTACCGGAGCCCGCCGGGGCAGATACGGCAAAGCTACGGCTGATATCCAGGGCTTGGCTGCGGGCGTCGGCATCAATGGGGCGGCGCAGGGCGGGAGTGGTCACGACTTCGTTCATTCGGTTATTTGCTCCCTTTCCGGCCAGCGGTTTAGGGGCCAGAGTTCACTGTTGTTATCGGTGGGGCGATCAAAGGCGAGGGTGGCTACACCGCTGCGATATTCCGTGGCGAGGGATTCCAGGCTGTAGCGCCAGTGCTCCACCAGATTGCTCCAGGTGCCGTAGGGGGATTCCTTTTCGGTATCGCCCACGGCTTTAATGCCGGTGATGGGGTGCTCCAGGTCTCCGCAGCCATTCCATTTGCAGTCGCCGTTGCGCACCTGGCCGAAGGCGATGGCGTGGGCGTCCGGTTGGAACAGGGCGTAGAGCGGCAGCTGGGGTTCGCGGATGCGCTGGGTAAGCCAGTCGCGAATACTGGGAATGCCGGTTTTGTAATCGATCACCAGTTGCTCGCCGCTGGCGAGTTGGTCCAGTCGATCCAGGCGCAGGTTAAAGTGCAGCCCGCCGATTTCCACGGCTTGTTCCCATTCGACTTTTTCTACGGAGAAATTGGGCCTGTCCAGTTCCACGGACAGCCATTGTTGCAGCAGGCGCTCCAGGCGCTGCTTTTCCATGGCCCAAAATCCGATCGGCAGGTGATTGTATTTTTTGCGCACACTGCCAAGGGAACGCTCCACCGCGCGCTCGATTTGCGCTTGGCGTTGCTCGTCGTCCATAGCTTGCAGTTGTGCGAGGGTGCCGCACTGTTGCCAGAATTCCGCCAGCACCTGGTGCACCACATTACCGCGCTCGGCAGGGCCGAGGCCGATATCCGGTTGGGTAAAACTGCTGGCGCCAAGGCGGAAACGCAATTGCGCATTTAACGGGGACAGGGCTTGGGCCTTGAGCACAGAGGCACCACCGCGCACCCGTTCGCATTCGGCGGGGGTGAGTGGCGGTAGCTTTTTGTCTTCGATTTTTTCCAGCTGGCAGGCTTGCGCCAGTTGGCTGTAGTGATTGTGCAGGGCGCCTTCGGCAAAGTGCTGGGCTTGTTGCGGGCTTTCAAACAAGCTGCTCAGGCCTTGCTGCACACCATCTTCTTCGCAGGTGTAACTCACGACGATATCGCCGCTGGCATTGAGCAGGTCGGCCGTGAGTTCGCGGGCCAGTTCCAATTCCCGCTCGGCACTGGCGCGGGGCATCTTCCAGTGTTTTTGCCATTGAATCGGCAACAGCGGATTGGGTGCCGGTGCCGGCGGCCATTGCTGTTGGCCGAAGCCGACCAGGCGCAGGTGGTCGAAGGCGAGGCCGCCAGCTTCCAATACCCCGAGAATTTGCAGGGGGCCATCGCGGGTTTCCGCTTGGAAGGGGGTGCGGCTGGCAATCTGACGCAGCAATTGCAGGGCCTGGGTGAGGGTAAGGTTGCCACCGCAGGCGCTGAGTGCGGCGAACTCTTCCAGGATGGATTCCCATTGCATCAGCTGCTGGTATTCCTGGCTGTCCGGGTTGCGGCTGCCGGGCCAATTTAATGCGGTAAGTGTTTCGGAAAAACGCGCGGCCCAGATTTCTGCGGGGGCTCGCTGCCAGCGGCGGGCGCGCTCGGCCATTTGTTCCAGCTGGCGGGGCAGTTGCGGCGATTCCAAGTGGAGGACTTCTGCGGTGTGCTCGGCCCAGTAGCGCAGGGTTGCGCCGTCGATGCGGCGCAGCTCCAGTTTCTGTAAACGGCGGAATAGGGCACTGCGCAGCCAGGTTTCACTGTCGTCACCCCTGAAGGGGCTGAACAGGATGTTTTGCAATTGGGGGTAATCCCATTCGTCTTGCAGTAGCGATAGCAGTTGCAGGGCGGCGCTGCCGACCGGTGTCTGCGCCAGGGGCGTACCCGCGGAGAAGTTAAACGGCAGTGTGTAGCGCGGTTGCTGCGGGTCCAGGTATTGGGGTTCGAGCACGCGGGAAAATACCGCTTCCACTTGGGCGCGACACTGGCCCAGATTGTTCACCACGATGCCAACGCTGTAGCCGGGGTTTTCAGCGAGCTTTTGCCCAGCCCAAAGGGCGGCCTGGTAGAGTTCTTCATCTAAATCTGCGCAGGCGGCTACGGATAATTCACTCTGCTGGGTAAGTCCCGGCCTCTCATTAACGGCTGTTGCACCTGCGTGAATCAGGGCATTGGCGAGGGGCGAAATCTGGGCAAAGCCGGCGGTATCAATTTGCGGCAGGGGTTCCAGAATGCCTTCTTGGAATGCGCGCAGGATCAATTGATCGCGCTGGTCTGGCGTGATGGCGCTGTGGGCCTGAAGCTCAGAGGCAAAGGCCTTGATCATGGCGCACAGCGGCAGTTCGTCGCTGCGCATAGCGAGTGCGAACTGTTCCAGTAGGGGAGTTAGCGCTTCATCTATTTGCGAGAGATCGGAGATCAGCTGCCATTGGAGTAGCTGCGCCAGGGCGCTATCGGCATCCCGGCACAGTTGCTGGCTGTTGAGCAGTTGCCGGTCCAGGGACTCATCCAGAGCGCGCTGCCAGAGTAACTGCCGCTGCTCGCGATTCAATACCTGCTGCAAGGCGGGCTGCCAGTTGCGCTGTTGCAGCTGGAACCAGAGTTTGTCCAGCCAACTGCGCAGGGATTCCACCGGCGGCGGCATCCAGCAGGCACCGGGCGACTGCTGCGCGGCAAACACCTGTTGGCAGCGGTTGCGCAAACGGTTGTTGGGGGTGAGCAGCAGTCCTCCGGGGGGCAGCTGCGCAAATATTTCGAGAGCGGGAAATGCCGGCTTCAGCATGAATTCGGGTACCGGTTAGGGCTTGTTATTCGGGGAACGGTCGCGGTTTGTGACGGAGCTGTCAACCTTGTTTTTGGCGGTCCTAGGGGCTCGACGCGAGAGGTTCGGCAATCGGGGCGAATTCGCGGAAGGCGAGTTCGATATTTCCTGTTTGGTCAACACTGCTGGTAATCAGGCGGCCGGTGTCTGGGGTATCTGGCAGCGTTAGTTTGAGTTCTTCCAGCCACCAGCGCACGCGCCGGGCGATGGCTTCGCCAGAATCCAGCCATTGGATCGAACGCGGGGCGAACTGGTCCAGCTCTTCACGCAATAGGGGAAAGTGGGTGCAGGCCAATACGGCTATATCCACCTGATCGCCTCCGGCGGTGTGGAATACTCGGTGTAATACCGGTTCCAAATCCTTTGCGGTGATGGCTTCACCGCGCAATTTGCTTTCCGCCAGATGCACTAATTCTGGTGCGGGCACATTGATCACCCGGTTGCCATTGGCAAATTGTTCGATCAGTTCGCGGGTGTAGCGGCGGTTAACGGTGCCTTCGGTGGCAATCAGGGCGATAGTGCGGGAACGGCTGGCGGCCGCGGCGGGTTTGACTGCGGGCACAACACCGACCACGGGTTTATTTAGAGATTCACGCAGCTGGGGCAGGGCCAGTGTACTGGCGGTGTTGCAGCCCACCACTAAAATGTCGGCTTCGCAACGCTCCATCATGGCCAGGGCCTGCTGGACGATCCGGGGGCGCAGCTCCTCTTCGCTTTTATTGCCGTAGGGGTAAAAGCCGTTGTCCACACCCAGGTGCAAGGTCAGGCCCGGCATCAGGCGGCGGATTTCCCGCGCAATGCTGATGGCGCCCACGCCAGAATCAAAGATCAGGGCGCTAGGGGCTGGGCTGTCTGGGTGGGCGCTGTGTTTGTGCATGCGTTCTGGAGTACCAACATCGAAACCAATCCTCCAAGAATACCCTAAAACCCTTTGTAAGTTACTGCTGCGCCACGCATCCTCGGTAGGCTTCATTGGGGTTAAGAGTACTTTCCCTGTGCAAGCTGTTAGAATGGCCGCCTCGCCCACGGCTAGTAGTGGGTATGTCGATTGCGGGCGCTTGGTCTGAGCAGAAGCCCGCTTCACACATCTATTCCGGGTCTGGGAGTACCTCTATATGCCAGCGTTCCCGCTGCAACTAAATGCCGATCACGCGCTATTGGCGGCTGTCGCCTTGTTGGTTTTGCTGGGTCTTGTCTTCTGGGTGGGTCGTTCTGCTGGGCGCCGCCGTATCCTGCAAGCGCAAACGGCACAGCAAGAAGCATTAGCAGCGCAGCAAGTGATACAGGCACGCCTTGATAACAGCCGCGAGCGGGAAACTCAGTTGAGTGAAGAGGTGGATTCTTTGCGTAGTGAGCTGGCGGCTAAATTACAGCAGCTCACCCGCAGCCAGGTGCTGGTAGAAAAAGGTGAGCAGGCCCTGGCAGAGCAGCGCAAGCTGATGGAGCAGATGCGCGTTGCCATGGGGGAACAGTTCGAGAATCTGGCCAACCGGATTTTCGAGGAGAAGCAGCAGAGTTTTGTTCGCCGCAGCGAAGATAGCCTGCGCAAGAGCCTCGACCCGCTGGAGCGCCAGCTAGGGGATTTCCGCAAGCGGGTGGAACATGTCTACGATCGCGAAAATGCCGAGCGCAATAGCCTACTTGGGCAGATCAAGGCACTGCGTGAGCAGACCCAACGCATCAGCGATGAAGCCCTGAACCTGACTTCGGCCCTAAAAGGAGATCGCAAGATCCAGGGTAACTGGGGGGAGGTGGTACTGGAGCGGCTGCTGGAAGAATCCGGCCTGCAAAAGGGCCGTGAATACGAAACCCAGGTAACTCTCACCAGTGATGGCCGTAGGCGTCAGCCGGATGTGATCGTGCGCCTGCCGGAAAATAAAGACCTGATTATCGATTCCAAGGTCTCCCTGGTGGATTACGAGCGCTATAGCTCGGCAGAGACCGACGAGGAGCGCACCCAGGCCCTGAAGCAGCATGTGAACTCCCTGCGAGCCCACATCACCGGCCTCAATAAAAAAGCCTATGAACAGCTGGAAGGTGTGCGCACCCTGGACTTTGTCTTTATTTTCGTGCCCATTGAGGCTGCGTATATGTTGGCTATGCAGGCGGACCCGGACCTGTTCCGCTTTGCATACGAGAAACAAATTGTGCTGGTGAGCCCCACCAGCCTGATGGCGACTCTGCGCACGGTCGAGAATATCTGGCGCTACGAGAAACAAAACAAGAACGCGGAAAAAATCGCCGACGAGGCCGGCAAGCTGCACGACCAGTTTGCTATGGTACTGGAGTCACTGGATGCTCTGGGTGACCGCCTGCGACAGGCCGATGACGCTTACCAGCAAACTTATAAGCGATTGGCCAGCGGCCGCGGTAATGCGGTGAAACGTATCGATAGCCTGCGCAAGCTCGGCGCCAAAACCCGCAAGCAAATTTCCGCAGACTTGCGTGAGAAAGCGGAAGAGTCCGCGCTCAAGGCACTTCCCCAGGCTGAAATGGCGCTGGACGAATAACTTACGATGGAAAACCTGGCTTTTGCCCTACTGGTTACCGGTCCGATCTTTTTAATGATCGTCGGCGGCTATCTGCTCACACGGCAGGGCATGCTGCATCAGCCGTTTATAAATGATGCCACTGCATTGGTTTTCAACGTAATGCTGCCGGCGCTGCTGTTTAACAGTATCTATAGCTCCAGCGCGCAACCTTCCAAAGAAATCCCCCTGATAACCGCGGCGGTTTTGGGGACTTTCGCCGTATTGCCGCTTTCCTGGTTATTGGCCAAGCCAATTGCAGTGAAAGATCGAAGCGCATTTATTCAGGGCGCCTTCCGAGGTAACGTGGCTATCGTAGGCCTTGCCTGGGTGGATAAAGCCTTCGGCGCTTCTGGTGTTTCAGACTCCGCGGTATTGGTGGCCGCGCTCACGATTCAGTTTAATGTGTTCGCGGTTATTCTGTTTGTTTTTTACGATAAGGATAAGAAGTTTGGCCTGGGTATGTTACTGGCTGAGCTGGGTAAGAATCCGCTGATTATCGCCGTACTGCTCGCCATTCTTTTTCGTGTAGCGCATATTCAGCTACCGGAAGTCGTGCTCGATACGATCAAAATCTTGGCCTCTGCCAGTCTGCCTATGGGGTTGATTTGCATAGGCGCCAGCATGAAGTTTGGCCATCTGTTGCGTAGCTCACCAACAGCCCTGATGTCCTCACTTTTAAAACTGGTGGCTGTACCCGCACTCTCTGTAGCCATTGGCTGGGGCATGGGACTAAGCCCACAGTATCTCGGCTACCTGATGCTAATTACAGGCTCGCCCTGCGCTATATCGGCATTTGTTATGGCCCACTCCATGGGTGGTAACAGTCAGCTGGCAGCCAATATTGTTGGTCTCAGCACACTGCTTTCTGTTGTATCTGCCAGCATCGGGCTGGCTCTGCTTAAGGTGTATATCTGATGTAAAAAATTCACTAAAAATGGGGGTAGCATGGAGGTACTCACTTTTGCGCTTTCAGTGATTGTTCCAACCTTTCTGACTATGTTTGCTGGATTCTTGTTTTCTCGCTTTAGGATTTTGGAAAAAAGATTCGTTGAAGAAATATCTCGATTTATTTTTCGAGTAACATTGCCTACGCTACTTTTTTTTAATATTTATATGTCAGATGCAGGGCTTGAAGAAGAATCATTGTTTCTGGTCGTAGGTGTACTAGGTACTTTGATTACAATCCCCGTAGCCTGGTTCTTTTCACTTCCTGTCAAGCGAGATGATCGTAGCACCTTCATTCACTCCTCTTTTAGAGGAAATATGGTAATTGTTGGTTTGGCTTGGGTTGAAAGTGCATACGGAATAAGCGGATTGGCTCAGGCGGAGCTATTAATAGCTTTTGTTAGTGTTGTTTATAACGCAGCTTCAGTAATAATTTTGACTTACTATAGCAAAAATAGGCATTTTAGCTGGAAATTATTACTCAAGGAGGTTGGGAAAAATCCTTTAATTACCTCAGTGATGTCCGCTCTTCTGCTGCGGGAGATAGGGGTTGAATTTCCTGAAGTGTTAATAGAAGCTGGAAGTGAAATAGGTTCAATTACTTTGCCGTTAGCTTTGTTGTGTATTGGAGCAAGTTTTGATTTTGATCAGCTTCGTAATAGTTCCTCCTCAGCGATAGGGGCTGTAATGATAAAGTTAACATTGGTACCAGTTGTACTAGTTGCTCTCGGATGGTTGTTTCGTCTCGAGCATCAGGAGTTGGGCGTTCTGTTTTTATTGGCAGCTGTGCCAAGTTCATCAGTTTGCTTTATAGCTGCGCAGGGTATGGACGGAAATAGTTCTATGGCAGCAAATATAATTGGGTTGAGTACTTTACTTTCTATCTTGACCGCGAGTTTTGGGTTGATTTTGTTAAAGGTGTTTTTTGAATGAGTGTTCTTTTGATTTCGATGCTGGCTATTGCGGCTATAATCATCTTCACCCTCGCCGTTATTGCCGGCTACTATCTGCGCAAGCTCTCCGCAGCGCAAAAAAAACAGGCCAAACAACTGGCTGAATTGGAGCAGGCTGCGCAAAAGCAGCGCCAAAGAGTGAACGATAGCATTCAGATTATTGCGCGCTCCCTACTGGATGATAGAATAGGGCTTACTGAAGCTTCCATTCGTATCCGCGTACTTCTGGATGCGCTTCAGGTGGAAGATAGTGTGCGAGAAGAGTTTGTTGCTTTCTACACCATTGCAGAAAAAACCAGCCATATTCCAATTCTAAAAGAATGGAAAGCACTCCCGCGCAAAGAACAATTCCAGTATGAGTTGGAGATGGCGCAAGTGGAAGCGGACTACAAAGATTTCGCCCTAGATGCAGCTAAGCGTATTTTGGGTCGTACTTTTTGAACTTAAAAACTGACAAGTGAAAAAGTACTCAGCGAGCAGAAATCTGCTCGTTGAGATTAGGTGAAGCCTTTCCTCTAAAGCCAGTCTAAATCGCCACTTGAATTAATTTTTTATTAAATTTCATATTTGTGAAAATATATCCCAGTTAACTCACCTGCTATCAATTGTAAACGCCAGCTTAGATATGTTTATAAGTTGACATCTAGCCTGCTTTTTAGCCTAATCCCGCTCAAGGTATCTAAAGCCAAAACCAGCTTTGTCTGTTTGCAGCATTTGGAAGTAGGCTAACTCATTGATTTTTAATGAAGTTGGCAGCTTTATCTAAAGTAAATAAAGCGGATATTTATAGAACCCGTGTTATTTGCCTGCCTGGTGACTTTATCGTTAATAGCTTTCATTTACTGAAGCTCTTATTTTCTGATGTTTCAACCGGATAGAGATGTAGAGAAGAATGATATAAAGGTGCCTGCATTGAGTATATTGTTTGAGTTTAGTCGTTGTAAGACATATAAAGAAGATTCTGGGATAATAGTTAAATGAATAGAGTTATTAAAGGTTTATTGTCAATTTGCTTGCTTGTACCGGGGATTGTCTTTTCTCAAACAAGTGAGGATTTAGCTCGTGAAATATTTATTAATGAAGCTACCAAGAAAGAATTTGCTACTCTCAAAGAGCGCTTTGATGAGCAAAGAGAGGTCTTTATAGAGTTATATGAGCCCTTCTATGAGTCCAGTGAAGCACCGCCGGAAATTATTGCTTTGCAAGAGCAGCTGTACATGGATGTGATTGCTTCAAAAGTATTAAAGTTTGATTCCAAGGAATTTGAAAAAATATTAGTTGATAGTGTTGTTTCATTGCTCACTATTGAAGAGTTGGTGGAGTTAAGAGAAATTCATCGACGGCCTGTGTTTAAAAAGTTGGACAGTATAAGTGAGGCGATTTCCAAAGCAGCTGGAGCGCATATGGAAGTCTGGCATAAAGATAATTTAAAGTTGATGGAGTATTTCACGGGAAGAAGTGAAGAGATATCAATAAAATTGAAGGAGCTAGTAGAGCTCCGAAAGAAAGATGGTGGTAATACCAAGTTTTAACAAGGCGGGTTATTTTTTAGTTTTTAGATGTAATTTCATTGCGTGGGGTTCAAATGGGGGTTAAATGAATCGGATTTTAATCGGTCTTATATTGTTAGCTTTATTTGGCTGTACTTCTCAGGGTCAGGATAAGAAAGAGCTTGCGCTGCCTAGCATCTTAAATTTTGAAGGCAAGAATTATATTTTGGAAACTGCACTCAAAGAGTGTGAAATAGAAGTTAGTAAGCCAGAAAGCAGCGAATTCACAGTAAATATTCCTAAAAAAGAACCCCCAAACTACTACAACTGTGGAGGCGTTTACTCGGATAGATTCCTCTACGGTCAGAGAGTTTTGGAGGAGGATGATTTGGTTTTGGACTTTAAGGGCGTTAAAGAGGTGTAGATCCCATTAGACGGCGAGCCTAAAAAAATATACATATTTGAGGTTCGTTAGCGCAAAGCGGCATCTTTCGGCGTCAATTAGTTTAAGTAAACCAGTAATGGTTTTGTTAGTGTCAGGCGTTTCAGTTGAAATTATTTGGGGTGAAACAAAAGAGTTGCTTTTCACTATATGATTGGAGTGGCAGGAATATTTTAAAAGTATAGGGGAGTGGTGATACCTTTGCTAGCTTTCAGCTGTTTATAGTTGGACTATCGGGGCGAGGTTCTGGTTGCAGTTATATTAGTGAAGACTCGGAAGACAGTAGTTATTCACTAGGGTGCAGGCTTTATTTTGAATCCTGCTGAAAAATCAATAAATTTTTCCGGCACTCGATAGCTCATACTCTGTCTCTAGTTCACAGTTGTGGGCATTTGATTTGCTGTGTATAAGGAAGATCATGATTGATATTTTATTAGGAATAATTACATTTGGTATCTTTGCTCTCTGTTTGCTTGCGGTCTTATTGTTGATTCCAGTGTGGGTAAAGAGTTTAACGGAGTCGGATAGAGATCCCAATCATATCTACAATATTTTTTGGGAGGAAGCTGGCTATAGAGGAGATAAGATAACATCGGTATTAGGGGGTCTTCTTCTGTTCATTGCTTTTTCATATCCTGATGCCGATATTGAGGTGCTGATTTTATGTGCCGTCTTTTCTGTGGTTTGCGGGCTATATCACTCTTCTGTTTATAGAGGTTACGCAGTGATTACCGGAAAAATGAAAGTGGCTGGTATGGCAGCTTTATGTATGCTTACTGCCGTTAGTTTTTTGGTAAGAGCACAAGCGTTATCAAGCTTTTATATTATCTTCTGTGTCATTTCAATAGGTGTAGTTTGGGGCGCTTATGCTGTCTACAGACGCGCTTACCTAATTCGATTAGAAAGGGTGGTATGGAGAGCAAAAAACCAGACTAAGTCGCCTCTTTTAAGCTGAGCCCCATATAAATTCTACTAATAGGCGAAGTGGTGTAACCTATATCTGGCTAAGAGGCCGCAGGAGTGCAATATAGACGACTAAAGCGGCTGTCATTACATCTCTATTAGGCTGGGTGGTTATCATTTCTGATACAGAGGTCTATAAATGGTGATGTTTCACGTTTCATAAGGGTCTGCCCTATATGAGCATAAAACCGTCAAAGATTTTACTGATAAATATATTGATTACTGGCGCATTTTATGTGGCCGGTTTTGTCGCATTAGGCAGCTCGTATCCAACTATCGATTCTAGTGGTGAGCAAATAGTCCAATGGTTTTTAAATAATGGATCGAATGCTCGATTTTATGCTTGGACAGCCGCTTTCTTTTCTCTTGGCCTCGCTATCTTTGGTGGGCAGGTTTCAGCTCTGTTACCAAAGCCGAGTAGGTATATCTTTCTGGCAGGTGTACTAGGGTTTGCTCTCACAGCTCAGGTACAGGCTTGGCTATGGGCAGGATTGGCACTGCATCCTGAAGGATTAGAGCCTGCAGTTGCTCGCACACTCTTTGACATATCTTCTTATTGGGGACCTTTGGTGAATGGGTCAACAACCGCGATGGCGGTAGCTTTTCTTGTTGTAGGGTTTGATAAAAATGTTGAGATCCCGCTTTGGCTTACATGGCTCAGTATCATTTTCTTTGTAGAGCAGGCAATTGAGACCATTACTGTATTCGGTCACAAAGGCTTTATAGCCCCGGGGGGAACTATGAATGTCTATTTAGGGGGCCTTATAGGGTTTCTATGGATTGCAGGGGTTGTACGTTGGGCGATACCACGCATCAATCAGTCCTCTTAATACAAGATTATTAATCGCAGATTTATTTCGCTTATGTGCTGCATGGGGAATGCCTGGTGCGAATTTTGAGTATTGGGCTGTATGAAGTTTTAGACAATGTAACGACTGAATCTAAAAAGTAGGAATTAATCTTAGCTTGAGTTTCTTTGGTATCTATGAAAACTTTCTCGCCGTAAAAATTTTACCCTAAAACTAATTGATCAGGGTTCTTTAGATTTCTCCATTCGTTTGAGAGCTGCAATCTGTTATGGTGACTAATGGGTAAGGCATGACAAGGCTTAAACACTAATAGGTTGTAGAGACCTTTGGTTTTCAATGAGAAAGTAATGCTACTTACCTGTCGCCCCTGTTACGGATATTAGAGGCTCAGGAGTAAAATGACACCAGCAATTTCTATGGCCAAAAAGGCTAAAATCTCTCATAAAGTACATGAATACACGCATGATTCATCTAGTGAATCATACGGATTGGAGGCTGCTGAAAAATTAGGGGTGTCCGAGTCTAGGGTTTTCAAAACACTAGTTGTTAGCCTGGAAAATAAAGAGCTGGCCGTCGGGGTAATTCCTGTTTCA
The DNA here is from genome assembly GCF_056160005.1 of Microbulbifer sp. ABH2_005. NCBI lineage: Bacteria > Pseudomonadati > Pseudomonadota > Gammaproteobacteria > Cellvibrionales > Microbulbiferaceae > Microbulbifer > Microbulbifer sp. ABH2_005. The sequence continues at coordinate 1,736,842 of NZ_JBSWWI010000001.1, forward strand.
TCAATGCTCAGTATGAAGCTCTTTGCAAAATATGCTGGCGCTAAGAAAGCCACAATGGCAACTAAGTCAGATGTAGAAAGATCAACTGGTTATGTACTAGGAGGTGTTAGCCCATTAGGTCAAAAAAGGCTACTTAAAACCATCATTGACTCTTCGGCTAGGAATAACGCTACGATTTATATTAGTGCGGGCCGCAGGGGGCTTGAAATAGAGCTGGCTCCTGATGACTTGGCAAGTCTTGTCAGCGGAGTTTTTTCTGAAATATGTCAGTAATTCGATATCTAATTGTATTGAGTGATTAAACTAGTAGGGGAGTGATTATGATCAAAATACAAACTTTCAAGGGCTAAACTTAACAATTCCATACGCTTCAAACTACACAAGGGGTGTTCTGGTAATGGGGATTGATACACCATTGCGAACAATAAAGCTGAAAATACTATGAAAGCTATCGAATATCTAAAATTTAGCGAGGTTAATCCGCACAAATTTCTGCCTATATTAAATGGCTATAAGACAAGAAAGCATTTGATTGAGCATGAGATATTTACACTTAAAACAGTAACAGAGTGGATGCATTCAAAAATAGAGGTAGATAAAGAGGCAGGTTGTAGAGTTAGAGCCATTATTGTTGATGATGAATTAGCTGGTTGGTGTGGAATTCAACAAGAATGTGGAAAGTATGAGATCGCGATTGTCATTGATGACCAGTTTTGGGGGGTAGGTAGAATAGTGTTTCAAGATCTAATGAGGTGGGCGCGGGAGCTTAATCATGATGAGGTATTAGTCAACTTCCAACACACTCGTCCTATTTATAAGTTCTTGGAGAAAATCGCTGAGGATATTTATGAGTCTGAAATATATGGCAGTAAATTTACAACGTACAAAATTAAGTTGAAATAACATTGTTCAAAAATCAATGTTGATAGGCACCAGAAAATTAAGTATTCAGGATGATTCGAACGTTCATTGCTACAGACTTTCCAAGAATCTTGGAGATCTATACTCTCTCTAAGTTAGATGAGCTTAGATTTGAAGCTGTGGAATTTGAGTTTCTGCCGTTGGAAAAAGATGCGAAGAGGCTGTCAGCGCTAAGGGAGTCAGATATTTACGTCTACGAAGATGAAACAATTCTTGGCTATGGCGCAATGTTCCAGCAAGAAATTCGAGCTCTGTTTGTATGCCCGAGTGCCAGAGGGGAAGGGGTAGGGAAGTCGATACTTGAGTTTCTGCTAACAAAGATCAGTGGCCAAGCTAAGTTGTTCGTTGCAAAATCTAATTGGCCTGCAATCAAGTTTTATCAAAAGGTTGGATTTGAAACAACTAAAGAGTTCATTGCTGAATATAATGGTACGCCGGTGCAGGCTATCGAAATGGTTTGTTCAAATAAGAAGTGTTAGCATCTCGATGCTTGTTACTCCGACCCTACAGGGCTCCCAGAGGTTGTCCTAGTTTTACCTAGGCGATGGGCTAGCTCTTTCTAAGGAATCAAATATGACTGGTAGATTTAATTATTTGGGATTGGCGGGAATACTTACTCTGATCGTTGCAGGGTTGCATGCTGGTTGTATTCTGTTTGGTGCGGAATGGTATCGATTTTTAGGTGCCGGAGAGGCAATGGCTCAAATGGCTGAAACTGGAGATTCTTATCCTACAAAAGTTACAGGTATTATTGTGAGTGTTTTGCTAGTTTGGTCTGCGTATGCTTTTTCCGGTGCTGGCCATATTCTCAGACTTCCATTGTTACGTACAGGTCTCACCCTTATATCTTTGGTGTTACTTGCGAGGGCACTCGGTTTTTACTTTATAATGCCGGCTTTTCCGGATAACTCATTAACTTTTTGGCTTGTTAGTTCAGCATTGTGTTTTACCTTAGGCCTAACCTACTTGCTAGGCTTGAGTCAGTCATGGAGCCGTTTATCAAGCAGGGCTAAACAAAGTAGCGAAAGATAGATGGATATTGGAGGACAGTTTGGTTGTTCAATCTTCAGCATACTTTTTGTTGTCGGTGCTCGCAAAAACTAACATTAAATACGCATCAGAAGCAGACTGGATGTTAGCGAAAAAGTAGTCTGTTGATTTTGATTGGTTCTGGGATAGGCCGTCTGGTATAAGATAATATCGCACCATCTAGATGGTAATTCATATTAAGCCTAATATTTTTCTGGGGAAAGGCTATGAGTGTCTTTGATACAGAACTATAGAGTTAAAATTCAGCTTTAATCCTTCACCTAGAAATCTAGGACCAGGGAAATTATTGTGTTCATAAATGATTGATATATCACTTGCTCGCTAGATCTGTAACATTATCGAGATCTCGATATCCATTCAATGGATGACCCAGAAGCCTAATTAATACATACCGTTCTAATAATAGATAAATTTTTGATTGATTGGTTAGTTAAATTATATCTAATTTTTTAACAGCTGCTACGGGATTTATCTCTAAAGCTTGTAGTTTGCTTTCTTTATCCTTGGCGTTAGTGAATGATTTTATACTTGAGTAAATATGTACTAGTTAGTAATAGATAACAGATAATTTAGCGGTAATTATTTGTTTTGAGCGGCGTATTACCTTTGTTTTTATGTAAAGTAATACCGTTGTAAATTACCTTTCATTTTAATAATTTAAAATCTGTTTTTGAGAGTTTGTCGATAATTTCAGATCCCTAGGGATTTTATAATAATGGTGCTGTGCTCCTTTTTTGTAACGGCGTGCAATTAAGTAAATTCAGTCACTCCTCATAGAATGTCATAGTATGCCCATATGGAGTGGTTCTCGACATATTTAACCGTCTTACAATTTATATGGGAAAGAAGGGAGGGTAGAGAAAGTTGAGTTGATCATTGAAGTTTTGATGCGTTGTATTTATTAAAAGCGCTTAATGTATGGAGTTGTCTTTTAGGCGCATTAGTCAGGTAAAAAGGAAAACCAATGTTAATAAATAAAACTTATAAGCGTGCTTTAAAGAGTGTTTTAGGGGCGTTGTTGGTCTCGGTAAGCTGGCAGACACAAGCTCTTACCTGTCCGCAGCTTACAAATGTGCCATTGCCACCAAAGTGTAGTTCTATGGACTTGGAAAGTTGCAATGCCGCAGTGCAGAATATAATCCCAGCGGCAGCTTGTGCAATTTTTGAAGTATCGCCCGCCGCCAATGATGCTACATTAGTACTTCGTTTTACGACGTTGATCACTAACTCTTGGTATGATGCCACAGCACCTTATCACCCTACCGCAAAAGGGGTATATTCTGATATCGCGCGAATGCCGGAGCCGGAAGACAACAGAGAGTTAAATGTTGCGCTTTCTTATGCATCTCATAAAGTATTAAGTGGACTGTTTCCACATCTAACCCCTGAATGGGATAGCATGTTGGTTGAAATGGGTTTAGATCCTTATGACTTGTCAGAAGACACAACTACACCGATTGGTATAGGAAACTACGCAGGCAGAAAGGTTCTGGAAGGGCGTGCAAATGACGGTATGAATCAATTGGGTAACGAGGGTGGTCAGTTATATCATCGTTTACCTTATGCCGATTACACTGATTTCAAACCGGCAAATACTGCATACAAATTACGTTTTCCTTCGAAGTGGCAGCCAGCAGTTCTGATGGAGCGCCCTGGTGTATACCGGATTCAGCAGTTCGTCACCCCTCAAATCGCCTTAACAACACCATATAGTTATGAGTCTCCAGACGAATTTACTTCACCAGTACCTCTGAAATCCAAAATTTGGAATTATCCAAGTTATTTGACTCAAGTAAATGACGTGCTAAATACATCTGCCAACTTAACTGATGAGCAGAAGATGAAAGCTGAGCTATTTGATATGAAGATATTCAGCTTAGGCTTTGCTGCGGTATTTGCATCGGAATCCCAAGGCTTATCATTGATGGATTTCATTCACTATGATTTCCTCACCAATATGGCCGCCTTTGATACAGCAATTGCAATTTGGAAAGAGAAGCGTCGACATAACTCCGTGAGACCATTTTCCGCCGTTCGCTTTATTTATAAGGATGAACCTGTTACTGCTTGGGGTGGAGTAGGAAAAGGAACGGTGAATGATTTACCTGCTAGCCAGTGGGCTAGCTATCTGCCTGTGGCTGATCATCCAGAATACCCATCTGCTTCCGCTAGCTTTTGTGCAGCACATGCAGAAACAAGCAGACTTTTTTTGCCTGAAGGGGATGTATTGGGTTATACGGTACCAGCGCTTGCTGGCAGTTCACAAATTGAGCCTGGTATAACACCACAAAATGATTTGTATTTGTATTTCCCTACTTGGACTTCTTTTGAGGAGGATTGTGGTAACAGTCGAGTTTGGGGTGGTGTGCATTTTGAGCCTTCTGTTCCAGCGGGTCAGGCGATTGGGCGCGAAATTGCTAACCGTGCCTATCAATTTTATCTTTCAAAAGTAGCAGGTCAGTAAATACAATTAATTGGAATGGAGGCTATAATTTTGAGCATTTTGCTCAATTTTCATGGTCTCTGTTCTATTTTAGATCTTGCTATTCCTAGCTGAATATAGAAACATTTATCCCGCAAATAATCGCTGATTCCTAGTCCATAGATTTTTATAGAAAGGGAGTTTTCTGATATTTATATTGGCGCTTTTTTTAGTTGCCCAGCCAATATAGATGAAATGTTAATGATAATAACTGGATTCAGTAAAAATAGTTTAGTCGCAGTGGTTAAAAAGAGTGCAGTGAGTCGAGGGAAAGCTCAGTCTGATTGTTGTACGATTGAGAGCTAGGCTAAATCTATAGGCATCGTCTGATTTCTGAATAATAGTTGAGAGCTTTACAGGCTAGTACTTGATTGATAACTTGTGTTTTCAAGTGTCGCATTTGGCAGTATGATGAAAACAAGAAAGTGTACCATCTCGATTTTTTTATCCATTAGATCGATGGTGTTCGAGGAGGTTCACTACACTCCATTGCGATACTTTTCTCTATACTGATTATCTTCTTTACTTCCTAAGTTGCTGATAGACAAATAAAATATGGGAAACTTAAACGTGGCAAAATTCTACAAACCAAATCTACAGCTTATTTATGTCTCAGATATTCAAGTTTCAACTGGATATTATAAACAGCTATTTAATCTAGAACCTTACTTTGTTTCCCCCAGATATGTTGTCTTCAAAGTTGATGGTGAGGCTGATTTTGCAATATGGTCCGGCGGTGAAGTACCTGATAAAGAATCTCCAAGATATACTGAAATTGGTATTAACCTAAAAACGGATGATGAGGTTGAAGAACTCTATTTACAATGGATGGATAGTTCTTTTATAAGCATACACAAAGAATTATATACAGATGTGTTCGGAAGAACTTTCTTGGTAAAAGATCCAGATGGACATATTATCCGGGTTTCATCTGCTGACTAATTGAAAGCTCCCTAGGCGGCTAGTTATATGCTCTGGTTATGGCTTTAATATATATGGGGTAGTTACGATACTAAACTATGGTACCATCTAAATTTTTTACCGAAAAATAACGTCAATTCGTCGATATTATAGTCATTACGTATTGAAATTTTCTTTGTTAGAGTGCCTGCTTTAGTTAAAGTGTGTCATCCCTGATAGTTAATGACGGCTTTTTCTGCTGGGTTTAATTTTTACATTTTGGTGTTTAAGAATGATGTATAAGAAAGATATAGTTATAGGTTTACTGGCCTTCAGTTCGGCTTTATTTGGGTGCTCTGTAAATAGTGATAAGACTCAGCTAAGCTCAGATTCTACTATGAGTAGTGCTCAGCAGCTTCATGATATTGCTGGTCAATATCATGATATCTACTTAAAGAACTATCAGACAGATGCTTACTTTTTAAATCTGGAGCCGGAAAGACATAATCTATTTCTTAATAACACACCTAATAATTTATCCGCCTTAATTAATTTCGAAGATGAATTGCTGGAGAGGTTGGCGGCTATAGATCCAAGTAGTCTGAAGAATGATCAAGAGCGTGCTTTTTATTTTAAGCTCAAGGAACAATTGGAGGCGAATGTCGGATTGAGAATCTGTAAATCTGAATTGTGGTCAGTCAATCATATGTTTGGTCCCCATATTAGATTGAGTCTCATCAGTGAGTTTCAGCCAGTTGAGACGGCCCAAAATAAAGCTGATGCAATTGAGCGTTGGCGTAGTGCTGCCAATTACTACGATCAGGAAATTACTAATCTCAAGAATGGTCTCAAGCAGGGGTATTCCGCTCCGAAAAGTGTGGTAAACCGTGTAATTAAACAAATTGACGGATTAACTCAGATACCGATGGATAACCATCCATTCAATAGCTTGTCCGAGCGCACAGATGATTCAAAGTTTGCCGCTGATTTTAAACAGGTTTTAGCTGTTGAATTGATTCCATCAATGGAGCGTTATAGTGATTTTTTAAAATCTGAATATTTACCGAAGGCAAGGGAGGAGCTGGGAATTCATGCCATCCCCAATGGTCGTGAATGTTATATGGCTCAATATCGGGCTTACACCGGTCTAAAGAGAACGCCCGAACAGGTTTTCCAGTTGGGTCTTAACACTGTAAATGAAAATAAGAACGAAATAGTCAGTTTGGGATCGATTCTTTATGATTCCAGCTCATTCTCAGAAGCGGTTGAGAAGGCTAGTGCTGATGATTCTCAGAAGTTTAATAGCTCATCTGAGATGCATGAGTTTTATGAGGCGCTAGTAGCTAAATCTAAAAATCTTACTGCGGATTATTTTTATGATATGCCTTCCATAGCGCTGGAGGTAAGGCCTATACCTGAACATGAGCAAGGCTCCGGCAGAAGCGCCCATTATACACCAGGCAGTGAGGTACGTTCTGCTAGGTTTGCCTATGATCCAACTACTTTCAAAGATGAGTCTTATGCCTCAGCTGAGACTGTGACAATTCATGAGGGGTATCCGGGGCATCACCTGCAAATAGCTTTGAGTCAAGAGCAGGATAGTTTTCATCCGATTGAAAGTACTTTTATGAACGGTGCTTTTGTTGAAGGGTGGGGGAGATATGCAGAGCACCTCGCTGAAGAGGCCGGCATTTATCAGTATGGTTCAACTAAAATCTTAAGACGTGCGTGGCCAGCAAGGGGAATGGTGGCTGATACTGGAATGCACATGCTCGGTTGGAGTAACGATCAAGTTGCGAAATTTTTAAAAGAGTCGGGTGCCTCTTTCGCAAGAGATCCCAGTTCATTGATGGACCGAATGGCGGTGATGCCTGCTCAATTAACATCCTATGACTCTGGCGCGTTAGAAATCTTTGCCTTAAGGGAGTTAATGCAAAACGAACTGGGCGAGGATTTTGATATTAAGGATTTTCATGAAATTGTCTTGAAGAATGGTAGTCTTCCTCTACCCAGGCTTAGTGAGAAGATTGTCGGATTCATTAAAGAAAAGAAACGCGGTTAATTAACCGTGATAAATACTAATTCTGCCCCGTAAATTAATGGAGCCGAATTAGTATTCAAGTGAAACTTTCTATCACCGCCTGTTTTTCTTTTTGCCCAGTACTCCCAAAGAAATCAGATTATTATGGGTTATATTTAAGCCTGCTCAAATCAGGCTGACATGGAAGCGGCATGGCTTGGTTCAAATGTCTCCCAGAAAGGGGGGCTAATAGTGTAAGGTCTGAGAAAAATTAAGGTTTAGGTTGTACCCGAAGCTTTCTAGGTCATTTTTAAGGCGTTGACACAGCTTAGTTATACGTCTGCGATTTGCTCTCCGGTTATAGAGGCGAGAAACAGAACGCAGAGATGGTAATCTGCGACTACCGATACCATCAATGATGACAAAATGGCCATTGATTTCATCCCACACTATATTGACCGTTCTTAAATCACGAACGACGATGAAAGTTCTCTCTAGCCACTTAAACAGATCATTAAGTCTATCCGCATGCTCCTGATTGAATTTTTTACTGCTGATTAACGCACTTAGAGTGTCTGCAAGTTCTCCATTGTGCTTTTTCACTGCTTTTACGGTGATACCTAACCCCAAATTAGTGTCTACAAAGCCTTTAAAGTCCTGTACAAAATGAGTATTTTCAACCTGACCTTCGCGTAGGTAGATGTGTTCAGAGACTTCTTTCATATATGGCCAATAGTAGGTTAGTCGGCGTAGTCGGGTAGAGATGGAATACTTATGATCCATTCTTTTCCTAAACCGATCGCTGATTACCTTAATAAGTAGATCATCAGATTCGGGGTGAGGAAACACTAGCCTCTCATTGCCGTTGGCGATAGCCTGGTCTAACCTTAGTTGCAAATCCATAATTGCTTACTCAAAAATCAATTCCTTTCTTATCCCTTTGCTCAACTATTGGGTTTATCTGCCGACAAATTGGGACGTATCACCTAAGTATAGATAATATTCACTTTTTTTCCCTGAAAAGTAGTTAAATTACAGCATAAATCAACCAGTAATTGAGCGGGGGCAACGATGCCAGATTTCAACTTTAAATTAAAGTTTCATGACATAGAAAGAAATAGACTAAGAGTGGGTTTAGGAAATACCAGTGGTTGTACCTGAGCATTTAGCGTTACGATCTTGCCAGATTACTCACTGAGAAATCACCCACTGAGAGAACGTAGAAGTTCGGACTCATACTGTAGTTTTCAGTTGTAAGATTTCTAACCTTAACTAGCTTTTTGAGGGCAAAGTAGTTTGAATTCAATTACGCTACCGTTATCAGCTTGAGTATTGGATGAATAGAAATATCAACAAACAAACTATCAGCTGGATAGGGAGTTATATGCTGACCCTATCCAGATATTAAAGATTAATTTTTATAATGTGTTTTAACAAGGGCCTGTTTGAATGATTAAATCCCCATCTGCCTGGAAGCCAGATCCCGCATAATTTCTTCAGATCCACCACCAATTGCATTCACCCGCACTTCACGATAGATACGCTCAATCCGGCTGCCGCGCATATAGCCTGCGCCACCCAACACTTGCATCGCCTCCCGAGCGCAGAACTCGAGGGTTTCTGTGGCTTGGACTTTGAGTAGAGCGATATCGGCCACCTTGAGCTGATGTTGTTGCTCCGCCCAGGCACAGAGGTCCAGATAGGCTTGGGTGGCATTGATGCGTTGAAGCATTTGGGCAAACTTGTGTCGAATCACTTGGTGATTGGCGAGGCGCTTTCCGAAAGTTTGGCGCTCTTGGGCCCACTCAATGGCATCCTGCAAACAGACCCGGCTGAATTCTACACAAGAGGCGGCAATGCCCAGGCGCTCGCGATTGAAGTTGTGCACTATGGGTAAGAAACCTTGGTTCTCACCGCCAATTAGATTGCTCACAGGCACGCGCACCTGATCAAAAAAGATACTGGCCGTATCAGAGCACCACCAGCCCTGCTTTTTATCGAGTAGCTGCCGGCTAACGCCTTCGGCATCCGCAGGGATTAAGAGCAGGGAGATACTGCCGAAGCCTTCTTCACCAGTGCGCACGGCAGTAGTAAACCAGTTAGCGCGCATGCCGCCGGTGATATAGGTCTTTTCGCCGGTAACGATATAGTCATCCCCATCACGCTCTGCGCGGCACTGGAGATTGGCTACATCGGAGCCTGCGCCGGGTTCGGTAATTGCCAGGGAAATATGCTTTTCGCCGCGTAATACCGAGGGGATAACCTGATCTTTTAGGGCCTCACTGCCATAGTGCAGTAATGGGGGCAGGGCAATGCCGTGGACCATTAGGCTGGCGTAGAGGCCACCAGCGCCGGGGCGGGCTAACTCCTCTGCGGCAACAATCATATGGAAGACATCGGTTTCGATGCCGCCGTAGTTTTCCGGATAACTCATCTGCAGAAGGCCAACTTCTGCGGCTTTTTTCCAAAGCTCGGCGGGTAGCTGGCCGTCTTCGTCCCATTCAGTAATGTAGGGAGTAATCTCACGGTCGACAAAGCGGCGCAACTGGGTGCGCCATTCCTGATGGCCTTCGTCATAGAAGGGGCTTGCCATGCGGGAGGCATCAATATCGTACATGCTGATCTCCTTTAGGAAGTAGCGTCGCTGGGGATTTTGGCGGTTTCCGTGGGAGCGGCTTCGATCTGAACTAACAGCTGGCCACCGCGTACCTGGTCTCCTTCACAGGCGCCCAGTTTAATTACGGTACCGTCGCGGTCTGCGCGCAGGGCGTGCTCCATTTTCATGGCTTCCATTAAGGCGATAGTGTCTCCCCGCTGAACGCTTTGATTGGGCTCAACCAATACCTGCACCAGGCAACCGTCCATTGGGGCTGTGATGCGGCCACTGCCTTCGTTAAGGCTCGATTTGGCTGGGGCGTGGGTGATATCGACAAAATGAAATTGCCTGCCGTCTAATAGGAGATGCAGATTGCTTTGGTTGGCTAGGAACAATCTCTTTTGGTTAACGCCAACCAGCAGGAGTTCAGCGCTATAAACTCCACTTTCTTTTTTTGATTTCTCAAAATGGACCCACTGAATCAGGAACTGCTGGTCGTCTACTGAGATTTGATAAGAATTATCCACTAACGCCAGCAACTCACAGTTTAGAGTTTGCCCGGAAATTTCCAGCCGATATTTGATCGGCACACTGTTGTCACCACTGCGCCAGTCACTGCGTCCGCTACGCCGATCCTGAGGGTTGGCTTGGCGCAAGTGATTGAGTAATGCGGCTTGGGCCGCAATTTCTGCTGGAACCGGTTCTGCGGATGTCAGCGTGCTGTTTTGGTCGAGAAAACTGGTATCGGCACCGCCAGCGATAAACTGTGATTCGGCCAGGATCTTCTGCAGGAAATGGATATTGTTTTTGGGGCCGATAAATTCCAGCTGGCTTAGGGCTTGGGTTAGCTTGCGCCGAGCTTCTTCTCGATCCTGCCCCCAGGCAATTAATTTGCCGAGCATGGGGTCGTAAAATGGCGTAATTTCGCAGCCACTTTTCAAGGCGTGGTCGATGCGGATTCCTTGCCCCTTTGGCGCCTTCCAGTGGAGCACTTTTCCGGCCTGGGGTAGGAATTGTTGTTCCGGGTCTTCGGCATACAGACGGACTTCAATGGCGTGGCCATGCTGGGTGATTTGCTGTTGGGAGGCTTGAAGGGCTTCGCCGCGTGCTACTGCCAGTTGCCAGGCGACCAGGTCAAAACCGGTTACCATTTCTGTTACCGGGTGCTCGACTTGCAAGCGGGTATTCATTTCCAGGAAATAGAATTCGCCGTTGGGGCAGAGTAGAAACTCTACGGTGCCCGCGCCTATATAACCGCAGGCTCGCGCGGCGTCGACTGCGGCTTGCCCCATTCTTTCCCGCAGCTGGGTGTCGACCACAGGTGAGGGGCATTCTTCAACCACTTTTTGATGGCGTCGTTGTACGGAGCAATCCCGCTCCCCCAGGTGAACACAGTTGCCATGACGATCCGCAAATACCTGGATTTCGATATGGCGAGCGTTGACCAGTGCCTTTTCCAGAATTAATTCGTCGCTGCCGAATGCACTCATGGATTCACTGCGGGCGGCGCGCAACTGGGAGGCCAGTTCGCTGTCTCCGTGAGCCAGGCGCATGCCGCGCCCACCACCGCCTGCGGCGGCTTTGATCATTAACGGGAAGCCAATGCGCCGTGCCTCGGCGATCAGGGTGTCGTCGTCCTGGGCACCCTGGAAGCCGGGAATACAGGGTACGCCGGCAGCGGCAACAAACTCCTTGGCTTTGCGTTTGTTGCCCATTAGTTCTATGACTTCGGCACTCGGGCCAACAAAACGCAGTTCATTCTCTTCGCAAGCGCTGGCAAATTCCGCATTCTCAGCGAGAAAGCCGTAGCCGGGGTGGACGGCGGTGGCTCCGGATTTTTTAGCTGCGGCGAGAATTTTCTGGATATCCAGGTAGGACTCCGCCGAAGTCTGTCCACCAATGGCTACGGCGATATCGGCAGTCTGTGCGTGAAGTGCATCGCAGTCCGCATCGCTGTAGACGGCGACGGTGCGATAGCCCTCCGCCCGGGCAGTACGCATAATTCGCAGTGCGATCTCGCCGCGATTGGCGATTAACAGGGTCTCTGTTGTCGACATCAGTGCTGCCACTCCGGTGATCGTTTTTCCAGAAATGCACGGGCTCCTTCGCGCCCTTCATGGCCTTGAATTGCCCGGGAAAACTGCTGCGCAGCGCCGTCGAGCAATTGGCCGAGGGCAGTCTCATTACTCACCCGCGCTGCATCCAGCAAGATTTGCTTGGTCGTTGCCAGGGCGCCGGGAGCGCAGGCATTGATCGCGCCCAGGTGTTCCTGCAGCGCGCCTTCAAGGGCTTCGGAATTATCGAGTAACTGATGGATTAACCCAATTTCCAAAGCCTGCTGTGCATTGACTTTGGCTCCGCTGAGGGCGAGGCGTCGGGCCTGGGAGAGGCCGACCCGTGCCACGACAAAGGGAGCAATTTGTGCAGGCGGTAAACCCAGGCGGGTTTCCGGCAGGGCAAAGCGGCAACTGCGATCGGCAATAGCAATATCGGCACTGCAAGCGAGCCCGAAACCACCGCCCATTACGGCACCTTCCAATACCGCAATGACTACCAGGGGAGTGCGATTAAATCGCTCCATCAATTCGCCGAAGCGGCGGTTGAGGTGGAAGAACGCATCGCTGTTGCCATTACTCGCGCCCTGTTGTGCGTTGAGCATATCGGCAATATCCCCACCGGCGCAGAAATTGTGTTCTGTACCGCGCAGCACCAGTGCTCGCACCTGCGGGTCTTCTTCCGCTTCTGCGAGCTTTTGCAGAAGCTCATCCACCATTTGCAAACTGATGGCGTTGCGCTGTTGCGGGCGATTTAGCGTGAGGTGGCAGGCGATGCCGATGGTTTCATCAATGATTGTCTGCATGGCCTGACCTTATGCGTTGGGTTTACGCTTGCCGGGCAGTATGCCCATCAGCTTACAGATAATGCCGAGCATTACTTCATCGGCACCGCCGCCGATAGCGGTGAGACGGCTATCCCGGTATGCGCGGTTGATTACCGTTTCCTCGATATAGCCCATGCCACCCCAGAACTGCAGGCACTGATCGGGGATAGAGCGGGACAAGCGGCCAGCCTTGAGCTTGGCCATTGAAGCAAGGGTAGTGACATCTTCACCGGCTACATAAGCTTCCACCGCACGCCAGGTTAATGAGCGCAGGCACTCCACTTCGGTCTGCATTTCCGCGAGAGCAAAATGGATGGTTTGGTTGTCGATCAATGGCGCTTTAAAGGCCTGACGTTCGCGCACATAGTCGATGGTGGTACTTACGCAGTTCTCCAGTCCTTTTAAGTTCAGCGCGGCACCGGCGAGGCGCTCCTCCTGGAATTGCAGCATTTGCAGCAGGAAACCGGCACCTTCATCGCCGATACGGAAATGTTTGGGCACCCGCACATTGTCAAAAAAGATAGGGGCGGTTTCTGATGAGCGCATGCCCAGTTTGTCGAGCTTTTCGCCGATGCGTACCCCTGGTGTTTTCGCCGGAATAATGATCAAGGATTTGTTGCTGTGGGATTTGCCCTCACTGGTATTGACCAGGGTGCAGAAAAAGTCTGCGCAGGGAGCGTTGGTGATCCACATTTTGCTGCCGTCGATCACATAGTCGTCGCCATCGCTTTTTGCAGTGGTTTTAATTGAGGCAACATCGGAACCGGCGCCCGGTTCGGATACGGCGATTGCGCCGATCATCTCTCCGTTCACAGCGGGAATCAGGAACTGCTCTTTGAGATCCTGGCTGCCGAAGTTGGCCAGGGCAGGGGTACACATGGAGGTCTGCACTGAAATCGATAGGGGCACGCCGCCACAGTGGGCGCCGCCCAGCTCCTCCAGGAAAACGGTTTCATAACTGAAGTCGAGCCCCAGGCCGCCGAAGTCAGTGGACTTGCTGATGCCAAGCAGACCCAGACCGCCCAGTTGCTGGAAAATTTCGCGGATGGGAAAGCGGCCGGCGTTTTCCCATTCCGCCACATTGGGGTTAATTACCTGCTGTACAAAATTTTGTACGGTGCGCTGCAGTTCCCGGTGTTGATCGCTAAATATCATTATTATTTTCCCTGCCTTGAAGTGTGAACCCGGTGATGATGTGAATGGGCAACCGCACTTCCTTGTTGCCCAGGTTTTTCGGTTTAAAACCTTGCTACGCCAAAGGTGTTTTCATTCAGTTTGCTCTGCTCGGCCTCCTTGCAAACTTCTAGCAACATGCCTAAAAGTTTGCGCGTATCGCGGGGATCGATAATGCCGTCATCCCAGAGGCGCGCACTGCAGGCGAGAGCATCTGAATTGCCCTGCATAAAGGCGCTGGTGTCGTTTTCCAATTTGTCCAACACCGTCTCATCCACATTGCCGCTGCGTTGCATTTTTTGCTCGGTGACGATGCGCATTACCTTGCCGGCCTGGGCTGCGCCCATAACGGCGGTGCGGGAATTGGGCCAGGCAAAAATAAAGCGGGGATCGAATCCGCGACCGCACATGGCGTAGTTGCCGGCCCCATAGGAGCCGCCCACGACAATGCTGAGTTTTGGTACGCTGGCATTGGCCACGGCCTGAATCATTTTGGCCCCGTGCTTGATGATGCCGTTGCGCTCCACCTCGGTACCCACCATAAATCCGGTGGTGTTATGTAAAAACAGCAGTGGCGTGCCACTCTGTTCGCACAACTGAATAAACTGCGCGGCCTTGTTGGCCCCCTTGGGGGTGATGGGGCCGTTATTCCCGATAATCCCCACGGGGAAGCCTTCGATACGAATATGGCCGCACACGGTTTGTCGATCGAATTCCGGTTTGAAATCCAGCATGGCAGAGCCGTCGGCGATACGAGCCAGAATTTCGCGCACGTCGTAAGGCTTTTTACTGTCTGCTGGAATCAGGCCGAGCAGGTCGTCGATAGGGTGCAGAGGGTCCTGGTAATCTTTTTCTTCAGAGCGTTTAATTGGTGAGGGGAGGGCTGCAACAATCTCTCTTGCAATGCGAATACCATCGGCGTCGTTCTCTGCCAGGTAATCGCCACTGCCGGATTCGGTACAATGCATTTCTGCTCCGCCGAGACTCTCTTCATCGGCAATTTCACCGGTGGCTGCTTTCAGCAGCGGCGGCCCAGCCAGGTACATACCGGTTTGCCCACGCACCATAACGACATAATCTGACAGGCCCGGCTGATAGGCACCGCCGGCAGTAGCGCCGCCATGTACCACAGTAATTTGCGGAATGCCGGCGGCAGACATGCGCGCCTGGTTGGCAAATCCGCGGCCTCCTGGGGCAAAAGTATCGGTGGCATACATCAAGTTGGCGCCGCCACTTTGTGCCAGAGCGACTACCGGCAGATGGTTTTCCAGTGCGATCCGCTGCATTCGCAGGGCTTTATCCATACCGGCGGGGGAGATGGTGCCACCTTTTACGGCATAGTTATCTACCCGCACCATACAGCGTCGACCACTGATTTGACCGATGCCGCAAATGGCACCGCCGCCCGCACCGGTGCCATCCTGGTCGTCAAACAGTTTATAGCCGGCGAGGGAGCACAGTTCGATAAAAGGGGCGCCGGGGTCGAGGAGTAAATTGAGGCGCTCCCTTGGCAGCAGCCAGCCCCGATCACGATAGCGGGCAGCCTTGCTTTTTTCCGCTTGTATCGGGCGTTGCTCGGCCTCGCGAAACTGGTTGATCTGTTCCAACATGGCAGATTTGTTGTCATTGAACTCTGCCGAGCGGTTGTCGAGCTGGGAGTCAATCGGCTGCATTAGAGCTTGCCCTCCGCTTCCAACTCTTCCACTACCTGGGGCCGACGCTTGCGGTGGAATCCGTTATAGCGTTTGGAGTTACTGGCGGCTTGTGGTTGCCAAAGCGGGGAGTGATGCTTGAGGCTGGAGCCACCGTCGATGCGCAGGGTTTGGCCGGTGATATAGCTGGCTGCATCGGACAGCAGGAAACACACGGCGCCACTGACTTCGGCTTCCTCTCCCAGCCGGTAGAGGGGAATACTATCGCGGAAGCCCGGCAGTAGCTCGCGCAGGAATTTGGGGTCGTAGGTATCAAAACCGCTGGAGAGAATATAGCCCGGTGCTACGGCGTTAACTCGAACGCCAAAAGACGCCCATTCCAGTGCAGCGGTTTCGGTAATATTTTCCATGCCGGCGCGGGCAGCACCGGAGTGGCCCATCATCGGCATACCGCCCGCATTATCCGCCGTGATATTTACAATACTGCCGCCGTGCTGCTTCATCGACTGCACAAAAACTTCGCGGGACATTAAAAAGCCACCGAGCAGGTTGCTGCGGACGACGGCATCGAAGCCTTTTGTGTTGATCTGCTCAAGGGGGGAGGGGAACTGGCCACCGGCATTGTTCACTAAGCCGTGGATTTGGCCTCGGGCCTGGACTATTTGCCCCACTGTCTCCTGCACTCCTTCTTCATCGCGGATGTCCAGGCTGAATAAGCTGCACTCGCCAGCATCGTTGTTGATCTCGCCAGCAACCCTTTCCAGCTTGTCCAGTTTGCGCCCAATCAATACTACATGGGCGCCGAGGCTGGCCAATTCGTGGGCAATGCAGCGTCCAATACCGCTGCCGCCACCGGTGACGATATAGGTTTGCTCGCTAAAGCTGCCGGAGCGCAGCTGGCTTTGATAGCGCATGAAAGTTTCCTTCTTCTTGGGCCTGTCAGGCCTGTTCAATTTTTATTGTTCTTGTCGGCGCTTGCGCCTGCGTGTGGGAAAACGCAGAATAGCTTAACGCTACCAAGCAAGCGCTTGGTATTCAAGAGTTGGCTTCTTTTTAATCATGTGGTTGTTAGGTGGCCGATCCGTCTGCAAGAGAATGCGAAAAAGAAAGCAAAGAGTTGGGAGTGTTTCGTGCAAGAGAGCGCACAGGTGGAGTTAGGTGAAGTACAAGGTGCTATGTCACCACAGCAACTAATTGGAACTCTGGTAAAGGCGGGGGAGCTTACAGACCCGGCCTCCCCGCGAGGGCGTTTGCTCAATGCTGCTGCGCGCCTGTTTGAGCAAAAGGGCTTTTCACGTACCACCGTGCGAGATCTGGCCGCGGAAGTGGGCATTCTGTCTGGCAGTATTTTTCATCATTTCTCCAGTAAGGAGCAGATTCTCTGCGAAGTGATGAAGGAGGTAACGATTTTCGCCAGCGCCCGTATGCGCAGTGCGGTGGAGCAGGCCGCGTCTCCTCAGGAGAAGTTGCGCGCCTGCATCCAGTCTGAACTTGAGGCCATTCACGAGCGGGCGGTGCCGGGTTTTTCCATCTTGGTGATGGAGTGGCGTAGTCTGTCAGACAAAAGCCAGAAAGAAGTGTTGTTACTGCGTGATGAGTACGAGCAAATTTGGCTGGATGCGATCAACTCGGCTCATTGCCCCGGCGGGGATGCCACAGTGGTACGCCGCCTTATGGTCGGTGCGCTGAGTCACACCTATAGCTGGTTTAAAGCCAGGGAGAATGGATTGACCATTCCCGAGCTGGCCGATCGGGCCTATCAAATCTTCGCGCCGAAGATTTAAGCACTAGATTTAAGAACTATAAGTCTTAAACACGAAAGTAATACTAATTACCGGCAAAGTGCCAATAAAACTGTGCACTTTGCCACCTTTCCTGCCAATTTCTCCTCTTTAAAGACTTTCCTGAGAACTGGTGCGCACCCGTTTTTTCCCGAATCTTTTACTCTGCGCGCAAGATGTAATAATTGTGACAATAAGTGTCACTTGGTGACAGGAGAGGGAAATGGCGGGCCAGGATTTATACCAGGTGGTTTCCACAGGACGGATGCTTCACGCCAAAAAACCAGAAGTTGTGACTCGGGATATCGCCAAACTATTCTCGATTCCAGAAGCACAGGCTCGCAGGTTACTGCTAAAGGGCTGGGTGATTAAAGATAGCTTGATATCGTCACAGGCCCTGGAGTACAGGGCTCGTCTGCACAAGATGGGGCTGCGTGCCGAGGTTTGTCCTGCGGGAAAGTTCGATAACCGGCAGTTGATCGCAAAAATCAAAGTAGCCCAGCGACGTAGGGCCAGTGTAGAGGCGAAGCCTTCAACCCAAACCGCATTGGAAACGGCTTCCAATGGTAAGGCTCTGAAAGAACAGGCTTTGAAAGAGGGAAAGGCGTTTCAGAATGGGGAGGATTTAGATAGCCCTACTGTAACTTCCGCAAAAGTGAGAGGCGGAAGTGCTACAGAGCGGCCAGAAACACAATTAACCCCTCAAAAGGCCAAATCAAAACCAGAAAAGCCAGAGGCGAAAGGAAAAGAAAAGCCTCTCTTCAGTAGTAAGAAGTCAACCGTGACTACCTCAGGGGTACGGGTTCTCCTTGGGCTGCTTCCCGCGATAGTGACTCCTGCCGTTTTTATTTGTGTTGCAACACTGTGCCTTTATGGTGCCGGCGCACTGCTATGGCAGATTCCTCAGGCGGTTTGGCAGGGGGAATTAACTGGCGCTACTCTGCTGTTTAGTTTGGGGGGAGTGACAGTCATTGTTTTCTTAATGCTGTTGTTGGCTTTGCCCTACTTCTGCTTTCCCAGGGATGCTCGTACTCAGCCTGGTGAAAAGCCCTTAAAGCATTCTGAGAGCAAAGACCTGTGGCGTTTGCTTGAACAACTATCAAACGCAACAAAGTTACCAAGGGTACAGGCTTTGATATTAAGCCCGGATGCCCGTGTCTACTGTGCCCCCAGGTTTTCTGAGGTGATGCGCCAAGAGCTGCCACTAAATTTGGGGTTGGCCAGTGTCACTTCCCTGCGTGGCAGTGAGACCCTGGCATTGATGGCGCGCAACCTTGGCCTTTACCAGGGAAAGCTCAATGGCCTGCTGGCCTGGCTGGTTTTGGATGGAGTGCGCCGCCTGGAGCTGATGCAGTGGGCTCTGGAAAATGAGCGAAGTGTATTGTGCAGCCGGGGTGAGCCGGGGCCGCTGAAACCCTTCCATCAAATGCTGGTTACTTGTGGGTATTTCCTGTTGCCATTGATCGAGCGGCTCGAAAATCTGCACCGTGCCTTAACTCGAAGGAGTGCCCTTTATCTGGAATCCCGTGCGGACCTCTGGGCCGCCGATTTGATTGGCAGTGAGGCATTCACCGAGTTTGCTGGGAATTGGCATCGCCTGGTGCATGCAGACCTAATGGTTGCCGAGATTGCGCGAGAGGCATCAGCAGTGGGGCAGTGCTTTGAAAATATTCCTGTCGCTGTGGCCTGGACCCTGGAAAATCTTGATGAGGAAACCGGTAAAACCATCGAGCTTTCGATGAGTCAGGCCAGTTATCCCTGGGATGTCTTTGAAGCGGCAGATCTGGAACGTATTGAGAGTGTTCAGCAGCGCAATTTGAATGGGCGCCTGCAGAGGGCGTTTTCCCTGGAAAACCTCTTTGTCGATTTCCCCACATTGGCCAGGAACATCAGTGCGGAGGCGAGTGCTCCCGACTGTCAGGTAGTGGAGAATCGCCGGTTACTCAGCTCCAGCCGTGAGGCGGAAGAGGCATTAGAGGTGATGGATGTTTATTTTAACCGCCTGCCGCCTCTCACTTTACTGCCCCTGCGTAGGCCAGCCTCACAGGAACTGCAGGCGATGGATCTGCAGAGCAGTATCGATTGGCTGCGCAGTAAATTAATTGAGCTGCGTGAGTTACGCGAGCAACGCGAGAGCGCGCGCCTGCTGATGGTGTCGATACAGCTGGGGGCGGCGCTGATTCGAGCCAAAGTGCGTATCGAACCGCAGGACTACTCCTTGAATAGTGCCAGCCTCGCAGCGGCTCAGGAAACCGCGGCAATAAAAAGGTCTGAGCTGGAAGAAATCGAGCGGCAGCTCCAGCATATCTATTCAGTGTTTTACCAGCGTTTGTGCTTGGCCGTTGTGGTGATGCCTGCACGGGAGCGACAGCAGGCACGGAGTCTGCTGAGCCAGCTGGCGGCTTATGAAGCGCTGGCAACACACATTGAACGCCTTGCGGGTTACAGCACCAGTCTCGCAA
The DNA here is from genome assembly GCF_056160005.1 of Microbulbifer sp. ABH2_005. NCBI lineage: Bacteria > Pseudomonadati > Pseudomonadota > Gammaproteobacteria > Cellvibrionales > Microbulbiferaceae > Microbulbifer > Microbulbifer sp. ABH2_005. Next base: position 1,756,760 of record NZ_JBSWWI010000001.1, read on the forward strand.
TCTTTGCGGGGCGACTGTCCCCGGACCTGGCCGAGCGGGAACTGGTGCAGAAATACCTGTCCCTTTCCGCGCGGGAGCTGGATGCCACCTTCGCCACGGTGGAGTCATCTGAGTTGTTAAAAGCTCAGGGATTGGATAGCGCGCTTTGTATCAAGGCCAAGCGTGAGCCATTGCAGCAGTTACCCCAGCGACATCAGGAAGCCTTGGCGGTGGTACATACTATGGAGTCCCGCTGCAAATACGCGATTTCGATTATTTTGGAGCGCTACCAGATTCAACTGGCGGCTCTGCTGCAACGCTGCTTGGACAGAGAGGGGCAATTGGAAGTGAATCCCTTGCGTCTCCTGCAGGCGGTCTAGCCGCCGGCGAGCTTAACTTTGTAGTTTTTAGATTCCAGCAATGCTTTGATTTCGGCGCGCTTATCGCCCTGAATTTCGATTACCCCGTCTTTCAGGGCGCCGCCACAGCCGCAGCGTTTTTTCAATTCTGCCAGCAGTAATTTCAGCTCACTATCTGTACCGTCTACGCCGCGCACACAGGTGACCCCCTTGCCTTTGCGCCCTTTGGTCTCTCTTTGGATACGTACGATCCCATCACCTTGGTGCTGCTTTTCCGCTGCGGGCTCCTCTTTGATACGACCGCGGTCGGTGGAGTAGACGAGACGATTTTCCTTGGCCATAGCGTTGGGCTCCTAAAAAAATTTTGCACTGAATAGCTCGGGCGCGATTGTGCCCGAGGCGCGATGGAAGTCAAAGAGGCCGCCGTTAGTTCTTTAAGGAAACGGAAGAAGCGGAATAGGGGGCGACCCGCCAGCCGCCAGCGGGTAAAATTTCGAGGCAATTCCCTAGCAGCTGGTAGAAGAGGTTGATCCATGGCGTTGACTGGACGTCGCAAACTGCTCAATGAAGTGATCTTTGGCACCGACACGCCCGCGGGGCGTAACTTCGATGTGTTCTTGATCTGGGCAATTTTAATTAGTGTTGGGCTGGTACTATTGGCTTCGATTGGCCCAATCGCACAACGTTACGGGGCGCTACTGACCACATTGGAGTGGCTTTTCACCGGTCTTTTTACCTTGGAATACGCTGCCCGTATTTACTGTTCGGTTAATCGGCGCAAATATATTTTCAGTTTTTATGGCGTTGTCGACCTGCTGGCAATTCTGCCCAGTTACCTGGCTCTTCTCTATACCGGGGCCACTTATCTGCTGGTGATCCGCTTACTGCGCGTGTTGCGTATCTTCAGGATTTTAAAGTTGGTGCGCTACCTGCAGGATGCCAACCTGCTATTGCGGGCCTTAGGGCTGGCCCGGCGGAAAATTCTGGTGTTTTACTCCAGCGTCCTGGTGATGTGTATTATCTTCGGCTCGCTGATGTTTGTGGTGGAGGGGCCGGAAAACGGATTTACCAGTATCCCCACCAGTGTTTACTGGGCGATTGTGACCATTACCACCGTTGGCTATGGGGATATTTCTCCTCAAACGCCATTGGGGCAGGGTATAGCAGCCATGACCATGTTGATTGGTTATTCAATTATTGCCGTACCAACGGGCATCCTTACCGCTGAGCTGGCGGGTGAGATGCATCGCGAACGCAAACATCACCGCTGTAACAACTGTGGCCGCAGCACCCATGATCCAGATGCGGAATACTGCAAGTTTTGTGGGTACCGGCTGGAGCTTCCCACATTAGCGGAAAAGGTGTGACCTGGTTGTGGGTGCCCCAAAGGGGCACCCTGCTGTCATGTGAGGCCTAGTTCGGCGGGCTACCATTCGACTGGCACTTTTACAGCAACCACTTCTGCCTTTGCGCAAAGGCGCCCGTCGCTACTGAGGTCACAGTGCAAGATGGTCTTCTTGGGGCCGCGTTCGACAATAGAGGCTTCCAGAATCACCGGTTTATCGATGGCAGCGGGCGCCAGGTACTTGATGTCCAGCTTGCCAGTGGCAAACCAGATTTTATCCCCGCTGCCCACATTGCGACCCGCTTGCAGATAGCCATCGGCGATGGCGGTACAAATGGTGTGACAATCAATCACTGTAGCGATAATACCGCCGTTCAAATATTGAGCGGGTCCGGCATTGTGGTAGGGGCTGGGTGTAAATTCACAACGGGATTTATCCGGCTCTACCCAATAGCTTTTAATACGCAGGCCCTGGTCGTTGTCCGACCCGCAACCAAAACAATGGTTGCCCTGAATCTGATCCTGAATGGCGATTTGCTCAGTCATAACTATCCCTCGCTGTGGACGCGCCATAGTAACGATTTGCGCCAGGGAGGGGAAGAAACTAACCTTGCGGACTTGCAATAGAGTTACCCGAATTATCTGGACCTAGATACATGGAAATATACGGCTTTTGCGCCCCCGGTTTCGAAGCCCTGTTCGAGGCTTTCGGCAAAAATTTTCGCGAGTGTGGAGACACTGGTGCCGCCTTTGCGGTGCGGCGGCAAGGTGAGTTGATCTGCTCCTTGTGGGCGGGCAGTGCCGACCGGGAAGGGGAGAAACCCTTTACGGAAGAAACGCTGGTCAATGTGTTTTCGTCCAGCAAGGGGGTTTTAGCACTGCTCGCTATGCAGCAGGTAGAAGCGGGCAAGTTGGATTTGGATCGCCCAGTCGCAGATTACTGGCCAGAATTTGCGCAGCATAAGAAATCTGTCACCGCGCGCCAACTTCTCTGTCATCGCAGTGGCTTGGTCGCCTTTCGCGAGCGGGTTAAGGACAGTCTTATTTATGATTGGCAGGCGGCCTGCGATGCGGTTGCCCATACAGCCCCGTGGTGGGAGCCAGGCAGTGAGCAGGGCTATGCGCCCTTTCTTTACGGTTGGAGCCTGGGCGGCCTGATAGAGTGCGTTGCAGAAAAACCATTATTGGAACTTTATCGGGAAATGTTAGCCAAACCCCTCAATCTTGATGGCGGCTTTGGTGCAGTGGGACATCTTTCGAGCCGCGTCGCCGATGTGAGCCCGCTGAAACAACCATTGCCGGAGCTGCGTGAGAATGCCATTGGCCGGGCGATCAAAGAAGATCGCAAAGGCCCGGTCGCTATGGCGTTTAGTAATCCGGTGAGCCTGATGATGGGAACTAACAGCCCCGAGTGGCGCAATGCTTTGATTCCCGCAGCCAATGGTCATTTCAGTGCGCGGGATCTGGCGACGGTTTACGGTGATCTGGCAGGGGGAAATCCAACAACCCTTGGACAAAAATGGGTGGATGAAGCCTCGCAAGAACAGAGTTGTGGGCGGGATAAAGTGCTTCAGGCTGAGGTGAGCTTTGGTTGCGGCTTTATTCGCAGTAGTCACTCCGCAGATCTGCGATTCGGCGGAAAGCAGGGATTTGGCCATCCAGGTGCGGGCGGCAGTGTCGGTTTTGCCGACCCAGAGCAGGGCCTGGGAGTGGGTTACATCACTACACGACTGGGGCAAAGTCTGTTTATGGATCGCCGTGCGGTTGGCCTGGTTGAGACACTGTACGGATTATTGTAATGACAGAAGAAGTTTTAAAACTCATGGAGCGTATCGATGAGCTGGAGAGCCGCTTGGCTTTTCAGGAGGATACGATTTCCCAATTAAATGACGTTATTACGCGCCAAGATGCGGATATTCGCTCAGTGGTGGCGAGACTGCGTGAACTTGGAGATAAGTACAGTGCTCTCACCTTCGAAATGCAGGGTGGGGGCAGGCAAGCTGACGAAAAGCCGCCCCATTATTGAGCGGTGTTGAAAAAACGGTTGAGCGGTGTTGAAAAAATGGGCAGTGAATTCGGTGAGTATTCATTATTCATTGCTCCATCACTGAATGGCGCTAGAAAACAAATATGGCGCAAATTTAGAGAGTTTGCCCTGACAAGAATCGTCAAAAATTATCGAAAATATTTTGGCGCCACTTCACTATGACCGTAAGTATTAAAGTGTCTAAAAAAAGTCTGTCTTGTGACGTCTTTGCTATTGACAAACTTTTCCACACTTAAAACCGGGCAGCTTGGCGTCTGATTATTTATCAATACAGTTTGTGCATAAATTTTAGGCTGGTTCTAACTTATTGTTTTTAAAGTAAAAACTAGAGAGTTTAAAAAATATGCAAATCGCTGCAGGCGAGACGGCATGCCGCCTGGCGCGTACCTCTGTTTATTAGTGCACAGAGTTATCCACAAAACCTGTGGAAGAAGTCTGGTTTGATCGCTTTTTATTCAATTGCTGTGGATCTCTGGAGCACAGGAAATATCACAGAAATATCGTAGAAAAGCATCGCAAGAAGATACTGCAACTGAGAGCTTCGAAGCCTGCAATGGGGACTGGTCAATAGAACTGGAATTGGCTTCGTCGTATTCTCCATAGAATTGGTTGGGTTGATTCAGCCGCCGGTCAGCTTTTAGCTGGATAATGCCGGCACTGTGCAGGAGCACTGAACTCAGTGCGTCCCGATACCCGTTTATTAAAAGTGCGTTAGGAGAACCAATAATGAAACATTGGGTAGCAATTCTCGCTATGGGCTCACTGGTAGGCTGTTCCACTCTGGACCCTTACACCGGCGAGAGTAAAACCAGTAATGCCGCCAAGGGGGCTGGAATGGGCGCAGTAGCTGGCGCCATTGTTGGCGTGGCAACTGCGAGTAAGAAAGACCGCAAGAAGGGGGCTCTTACCGGTGCCCTTGGTGGTGCTGCGATTGGTGGCGGTATTGGTTACTACATGGACCGCCAGGAAATGGCTCTTCGTCAGCGCCTGGAAGGTAGCGGCGTGCGAGTTCAGCGGGAAGGTGACAATATTCGCCTGATCATGCCGGGCAATATCACCTTCGGAACCAATCGCTCAGATATCCGTACCGATTTTTACGACACCCTGGAATCGGTTACTGTGGTTTTACAGGAATTCAACAAGACCGCTATCCGTGTGAGCGGCCATACCGACAGCACGGGTTCCGATGTGTATAACCAGTCCCTGAGTGAGCAGCGGGCCAATTCTGTGGCGAGCTTCTTTAGCCACAATGGTGTTTCTGTCGGCCGCGTGCAGGCCGTTGGTTATGGTGAGCGCTACCCGCTGGCCAGCAACGACTCTGAGTCTGGTCGCCAGGCCAACCGTCGGGTTGAGCTGGAATTACTGCCACTGTAATTCTTTTGTGCAACTGAACTGATAAACAGTTGTATGTCACTGCGTCTAGATGCTCCTTGGTCTCAAGGGTGACCTTGTACGCAGTGACACAAGCCTTTCTTTCCTATTTGCGCCTTGCGTCACCTCAGCAGAGATTCCCCATTCTCCTGTAATAACTCACGTCCTCTCTGCCTCTGTGAATCACCGATCTTCGCAGGCCCCACATTATTGTTTGTCTGGTTGTTTTTTATACGGATGAAGGTTTTCTCGAGGAGTGGAATACCGATGAATCCCTTCAAGATAAAAAAACCGGCGATCTATTGGGTGGCTGTGCTATCCCTAGATCAACAAATAAAAGAAAAGTGGAGCAGAGTCGTGAGTCATCGCTTGTTCAAGTGGAGTTCCATATGGGGTTTTGCCCCGACGCTAGTGGCTATTCAGGCTTTCACCTGGCAGGGGGAAGCGATTGAATCTGGCACTAACCTGGAGGTCCGTTTTACCGAAGCGGCCGTAGTGGCACAGGTGGAAGTTATTGGTATCCACCGGGATGTGGACAGTGCACTCTCGGAGCCGGGAGTAACGGCGATTTCCGGTTATGTCTATTCCGCGGTGCCTGGCCAGGTTTGGAAAGGCATAGTGGCGGATCAAATTACTTTTCGTCTGGGCTTGGAATACTGCGATAAGAAACTTGAGAAAGGTGAGAGTTATCTGATTTTCGCTAGGCTCGATAGCTATGGCAGGCTGCAACTGCACAGCTGCGATTCAGCGGTTGTTGAATCCGAGGCTGAATCACTGTTGGCGGAGCTCAAAGCATTTAGCTCCCAGGGCTGACACATGCAGTAAATGCCGCACTCACTAGAACATTTGGTTGTAAGCTGCCAGCCTGTTACAGCAATCCAGACTCTTCTGTTCAAGTTTGTAGCCTTGAAGAACTTTCATGGCGGGTTATTCTTATCATTATTGGCGCCACCTTCTTTGGCCGATAGCAGTTGATTATGCTTTGCTCGGCGTCAAAAGGCTGTAAGGCCAGCCAGTTTCGCGCAATAAGTAGTTTCCCAGAGTACTGGGTGCTGGCCATGCAAGAGCGCAATTTTTGAAACTGCCCGGGGTCGAGAGGTCGACATATGAAAAAGTTATTGATTCCACTGATCATCCTGCTGTTGATCATCGGGTACTTTATGTCTCGCAGTGGCGAGCATAAAGCCAAAGAAGCTTACGATTCGATGAATTCACCCAATAGTGAGCAGATGAATGACAATTCCAAGCCATCTGGCAGCAGAAGTGATTCAACCTCTCCAAATGGTACCGCAACGCCCCCGGACGGTATGGGGAATCCCGATGCTCAAATGCCCCAGGATTCTGAGCAAACCGACCCCGCACCTCCCGGTGGTGATGCCAGCGCCGGAGAGGGTCCTGACACTATGGGTGCAGGCCCCATGCCGGGATCACCGGGGGATAGCGGCGCCAGTGGCCCTACTCCCATTCCTGGTGCCGATGGGGAAGCTACGGATACGCCCGATGCAGATTCCGACACCTCAACGGACAATGTGGTAGAAGATGCCGCTAAAGAGGCCCAGAGAGAAGTGGAAGGTGCAGATAATCTGGATGACAGTACACCGGATAGCGATAGTGAAATCGACCAGGGCATGAAGACTAACGAAGACGAGCCCTAAGTAATGGATTGTTAGATATAAAGGAGGCAATGCGGGCTACCGGTTCAGGTGGCCCGCAACTTTTGCAAAATGATCGAACATAAGTGGCTACAGGGACATACCGTTTTAGAAATTCGGCCTAGAGGAAAATTTACTGCAGAGGATTTTCATCAGCTGGCAGAAAAAATAGACCCTATTATTCGGGAGCAAGGCAGAATAGAGGGGCTGCTGATCGACGCTCAAGATTTTGCGGGATGGGAAAATTTTGTCGCGATGATCTCACACTTTCGATTTGTGCAGGATCACGAAAAACATATTCAAAGAATTGCCGTAGTCTCAGACAATCCGGTATTAAAATTTATGCCGCATCTGGTCTGCCATTTTATCAGTGCAGAAGTGCGGCCTTTCCCGCAGGACGAATACACCGAAGCTCTGGCATGGCTGGAAAATCCAGGTTAGCATCGCGCACCATTTAACTGTTACATGGAGCGCCGGTGAGCCCAGCATTGGCCATTATTGCGGTGGCAACAGAAGATCTGCCTGCCGCCCAGGATTTATCCGATCGACTCAATCTTCCCTGTCTAGGGGTAGTCCCCCCATCGGAAGTCAATGATGTTCCTCAGGTCTTGTCTTGTGGTGAACAGCTGCAACTCTGCGCTACCGGACGCAAGGCTCCAGGGCCGATCTCTGTTGATTTTGTTGGTGGGGCTCTGGCACACCGACGTAAATACGGTGGTGGCAAAGCTCAGCCAGTCGCCAAAGCCGTAGGCTTACGGCCCGGCTTTCATCCCCGCATACTGGATGCCACCGCAGGACTTGGCCGCGATGCTTTTGTTCTGGCAGCTCTGGGCTGTGAGGTGCAAATGCTTGAACGCAATCCCGTAGTGCGATTGCTCTTGCAGGATGGCCTACGGCGATTGCGGGAGGCTTCCGTTACCGATCCGGAGTTAGCTGAGATTGCCAGGCATTTATCGCTTGCTGATGAGGATGTGCCCGCCGCGGAGTGGCTAGCTCAGCAGGATGAGGAATCCTGGCCGGTTGTCTATCTCGACCCCATGTTTCCTCCCAGGGGTAAGAGTGCCAAGGTAAAAAAGGAAATGGTGGCTTTCCATCATCTGGTCGGAGAGGATCAGGATGCGGATGATCTACTAGAGCCCGCTCTCAGGGCCTGCTACTACCGCACCGTGGTCAAGCGTCCCAAGCTGGCGCCGTATCTCGCAGAGAAGAAGCCAGCGCTTTCTTTTGAGGGGAAGTCGGGGCGCTTCGATATTTATACCAAACATGGTGTGCCCAATTGATAGGCGATTTTTTAATACTCTTCACGCCTACAAGGTTCTCCCGATACTCTAAGGTTTAAAATTCATTATCCAATTTATCTACACTGGCTGATAATGATTAGATAAGTATCCTTTAGTGAGGAGTCCTCTAGAGATCCTCACCATTTTGCCGCCCCAGCAACATAGGGATGTGTTGCTGCAAGTCCTGACGGTGCATGCCTATATATGCTTACACATGAGTGGGAGAAGACCTGGATCATTGTTTTGTGGACTGGGATTTTCCCTCAAAAGCGTTAAGTGCCAATGAGACTTGAAATGGATTTACGAGTTACCTCTTCAATTCTGCCTGTAGTCCCAATGTTAGTTGGGGGTGGCATATATGTTCTCATAATCTCGAAACAGCTCATCGGTGGCTATAATTCGTGGCAAAATAGTTTAATTATCATTTGTTACGTATTTGGTCTTCTCGGCGTGATTGGCCTATTTCTCGCGAGTTTTGAACGCGCATATTCTGATCCTATTCAGGCAGGGCGTGTAATAAAACTTCTGATCTTCGGTTTGATTTCAGCGGTTCTCGCTATTGTTTTAATGTTTACGCTAGGCATGAAAAATTGGCTGGTTCCTACCTTAATTATTTTTTGTATTTCTAGCCCATTTATGACCGGTGTCTACTTAATATTTAAGCTCCGTAAGTTGGTCAGCGCCTAAAAACAGTGGGCAAACTCTATCGTGCCAGGCCACGTTTACCTGGTGGCATCCTTTAATAGAGCGGGGTATTGGCTGTGAGAGGTGAGACCGACGAATCGCAGCAGCCAGATATTTCCAATCGCAAAATATTCTCTGCGAGTGCTCTGGGTTTTCTTACCGCAGCAACTATCGTAACCAGCCTCCGCAATCTGCCCATGATGGCGCAGGAAGAAATGACGATGTTTTTCTACATTGGCATTTCCGCTCTGTTATTTTTAATTCCGGCGGGTTTGGTGGCCGCCGAATTGGGCAGTGCTTTTTCCGACCGCACCGGTGGAGTTTATACCTGGGTGGGCGAGGCCTTCACGCCCAAAGTGGGTTTTATCGCTATTTGGTTGCAATGGGCGGAGTGTGTTGTCTGGTATCCCACTGAACTGGGATTTGCCGCGGCAGCCATTGCTTATGCCTTCGGTGATCAGAGTCTCGCTGGTAACACCTATTATATTGGCGGCTTTTGTATAGTTGCCTACCTAATTGCCACCGCGGTAGCCCTTTCGGGAACCAAATTTCTGGCAGAAGTTACCAAATATGGATTCCTGCTGGGCACACTGATGCCTTGTGTGATTCTCATCGCCTTGGCAATAGGTTGGGTAATGTTGGGACATCCTTTAGGCTGGGAAACGGCCACAGACCCAGCTGTGGCTGTAAGGGAGGAAGGGCAGGCACACCCGCGCTGGTTTCCACACATTACCGGCCTGGGAGCAGTTGCCTTTCTCGGAGGAATACTGCTCTCTTTTGCTGGCATCGAGGCCCAGGCCAGCCATGTATCTGAAATGCCCAATGCCCGCCGTGGTTACCCGATAGTGATCGGTATTGCCGCCCTAGTGTCATTTCTGGTCTTCACCCTCGGCGCGTTAGCTATTTCTGCGATTCTTCCCTATAAGCAGATCTCTATAGAGACGGGCCTTTTCACCGCGTTCAACCAGGGATTCTCACAGTTACTGGGTATTGGATGGCCAGTGCAAATTCTGGCAGGGTTAATCGCCTATGGGGCTTTGGGAGGAGCTTTAGCCTGGCTAGCTGGGCCCAGTAAGGGGCTACTGGCCACCGCCCAGGACGGTATGTTGCCACCCTGGTTTCAGCGGGAGAATGCCCGCGGCGTACAAAAAAATATCCTCTACACCCAATGCCTGATTGTTTTGTTGATTTCATCCATTTATGTCTTGGTGGATAACGTTTCCACAGCCTTTGTGTTGATCTCAGTAATGGCGATAAGTCTGTATATCATTATGTATTTGCTGATGTTTGCAGCGGTTATTCGCTTGCGTTACACCCAGCCAGATCTGCCCAGAAGCTTTAAAATACCCGGTGGAATCACTGGCGTTTGGATTACCGCTGGCACTGGTATTGCCGCCGTTTCATTTGCGCTGTTGGTGTCCTTTTTCCCCCCTCAGCAGCTGACAATTGCCGATCCCAAAACTTATGTAGCCTTAGTCTTTAGCGGGATTGTGATTGCGGTGTCTATTCCGTTACTGATTTTCTACTTGCGCAAACCCTCTTGGCGCCAAGAGGGTGGACATAAGCAGCAGTCATTTTCCGATATTGACGAGTGACAAGGAGGTCGGTCGTGAAACAGAAGTCTCCATTCGATATGTTCTTTGATGAATATAATGAGGATATCCCCGAGGATCACTTCCCCAGGGACAGCATCTCAGCTTATGCAGCGGAATCCATAGTGACCAGCGAAACCTGGTCTGATGCCAAACCGGCTATGAATCTCTCCTCTTTTGTTACTACCTTTACTGAGCCAGAAGCTTTCGATGTAGCCAAGAACCACTACTTGAAGAACTATATCGACCACGATATGTACCCACAGTTATTCGCCATGGAGGCGCGTATGGTGCGATGGCTGCATGAGCTGTGGAATGGGCCCAAAGGTGTGGAGCCTTATGGTACAGCCACCATTGGTTCTTCCGAGGCCTGCATGCTGGCGGGCTTGGCCCACAAATGGAATTGGCGCAAACAGAGAGAGAAGGCCGGTAAGGATACATCCAGGCCAAACCTGGTTACCGGAGCCAATGTTCAAATCGTTTGGGAAAAGTTTATGCGCTACTTCGATGTGGAACCGCGTATAGCTCCCCTAAAGCCTGGGCACTATCGCTTTAACAGCGAACATCTGGATGAGTTGGTTGATGAAAATACCATCGCTGTGGTGGCGATTGCCGGGCAGACTTTCACCGGAGAAGATGACTCCTTTCGCGCAATTCATAACTGGCTCGACCGCCACCAGGAGAAAACCGGTCATGATATTCCCATGCATATTGATGGTGCTTCTGGGGGATTTGTAAATCCATTTTTATATCCCAACTATCACTGGGATTTTCGCCTGCCACGGGTAAAATCCATTAACGCATCGGGGCACAAGTTTGGTTTGGTGCCGCCGGGATTGGGCTGGATAATTTTCCGTGAGCGGTCTGTCTTCGATGAAGATTTAATGTTCTATGTCAATTATCTGGGCGGCGAAATGCCCACGGCCACATTAAATTTCAGCAGAAATGCTTCTCCGGTGGCTTATCAATATTACAATTTTATTCGTCTGGGCTTTAAGGGGTATAGAGATATTATGTCTCACACCCTATCTAATGCTCAGACTTTACGTGGTAGGTTGGTGGATAGCGGTTATTTCGAAATTATGAACAAAACGCAACGTATTCCTGTAGTCGCAATGACCTTGAATGATAAAATCACTAATTTTAATGAATACGATATATCCGACAAGGTGCGTGAACGGGGCTGGGTGTTATCGGCTTATTCAATGCCTCCCAATGCTCAATCAGTAAATTCCTTGCGTATCGTGGTGCGCCCACATTTAAACCTGAATGCTATCAATGGTCTGGCTGATGACATTATTCATGCGTGTGAATGGTTGGAGAAACATGATGGAAATGCTACACCTCCAAAACTACATGATCCCCATAAGGTGGCAACGAGTAAGTGTTAATTGCTGGAGGGCTATCGACAATGATTAATCGATTGCTCTATTAATGCGAGTTAATCATTAGAGTAAAGCTCTTTAATTCGAGTTGCTAAGTAGATTGAATTGCACGGTGAATCCTATGGAAAGGCGCATACTTTTCAATGATTTTCAGGAGCCGGAAGGACCGGTCTGTTTACCTGACGGCCAAGTATATATTGCCGAAATGTCGAATGCGCGCAATTGTGTGAGCCGTATTGATAAACATGGGCGATACCATCTGGTAGGGCAGCCGGGTTGGCGTCCCAATGGTATAGCAATGGATGGTGATGGCAATCTGTGGATAGCCGGAGGTGGGGGCAAAAAACTGGTACGCATGAAACCCGATGGTACGGTACTTAATATTTATGAAGGGCCTAAGGATTATCCTTATCTTTGGCCAAATGATTTAGTGTTTGGAAAAAATGGCTTGCTCTATATGACTGATTCTGGCATTGATCCAGATAAGTTTGTCGAGGGGCAGGTAGTTCGTGCTGACTTCAGGCAATGTCAATATGACGGAAGGATATTTGAAATTGATCCACGTAATGGCCGCGTCTTAAGGCTAATAGACGCTGGTTTGTCTTTCGCAAATGGCATCGCATTTGATGCCGATGAACGGTTATATGTAAGCGAAACTGTGACAGGGAATATTTATCGGTATGATCTCGCTTCCCAAGCACCCTTGGAAGCAGAGCTTTTTGGCAATGTTATTTTGGGATCACCTGAGGGTTTAACTGGGCCGGATGGAATGGCTTTTGGTGATGATGGTCGGCTTTACTGTGCCGTATTTGGCCAGGGAGATGTGAGCGTTCTCGATTGTGATGGCAAGATAGTCGAGCGCATACCGACTTGCGGGATGCGCCCAACTAATATTGCATTTTGTGAGGATGATAAGGGTGGGGCGGTGGTGACGGTTTTGGATACTGGCTGCCTGGAATGGCTAAATCTCAACTGTCGTGGTAGGCACCTATATCGCCCTAAGGTAACAGTCTTACGTGGGTAATAAATCAGATATATCACTAGAAGCTGTTTCATAACTTCTTTAACGTAATTAACATGCATGCAATATAGAAAAAAGCACGATAAGTGGACAAATATCGCTCCCATCTAACAACTAAACGGCGGTAATTTCCCAACCACGCAAAAGTCCGCTCAACTTTCCAACGGCGAGTATACCTTCTGAGCTTTCTACCATCCTGCCTTGAGGTTTTTTTCCTATTTCTCCTGTGTGGACAGATAAGGTCGATTCCACGACTCAACAGACTATCTCGAAGAGGGTCAGAGTCCGCCGCCTTATCATAAACTAAGCGATGAATCTTTGTATTTTTATACGTAACATCAAGTAATGGATGTAATAACTTTACTTCTGCTGGTGAGGCCGAAGTAATGGTGCCTCCCAGTGGAATACCTTCGCCATCGACCACCACCATCCACTTTGAACCCTTGCCCCGCTTGGTTTTCCCGATTTCGAAGCCCCCTTTTTTGCTGGTGCAAAGCTGCCATCAGAAAAGACCTCCTCCCAGTTAAGCAAAGACTGTTGATCCAACAGCTCCAGGAACCTTCTCCATGCCTGTAACCAAGCTCCTTGCTCTTCCCAAAACTGAAGCCTTCTCCAGCATGTACTCGGTGATGGATAGTGTGAAGGAAGATCTTTCCATCGCGCTCCAGAACGTAAAACCCACAGGATGCCTTCAAAACAAGCTCGATTATCAATAGGTTTTGGGCCTCCCTTTCCTCGTTTTAACTCTGGAAGACAAGGTTCGATCAATTTCCATTGATCATTGGTTAACTCTGACTTGAATCGGCTCACTATTGCTGGACTTTTTTCTATGTAATTGCGTGAGAACAACCGATTTCAAGTTATGAAACAGCCTCTAGATACTGGTTCCCCTCAGCTAATATGACTGGCTTTAGTGTTTAATTTTTTGTTTAAGCATGGTGGCTAATGGCCCTCCTATCTCCGCTTTAGCTGAAAAACCTTTTGTTTAGTTAATTCCCGTAAAATTTTCTTCAATAAATTCTCTTCCTTTAACTTTAATTGGAAGATTTTTTTCTGTTAGTTCTTGAGATTAGTTTTTGTTGTTCCTTTGTTCGGTGCAGGTGGTTTGGGTTTTCGTAGTGAAGGTGATCTAAAGATAGTGGGTGATGGTGTGCTTAATTGAGTCACAAAAAATTTGAACTTTTCTTTCACATTTTGATACCTTATTTTTAGGATTATTTTCTTTTTATAAAGTTTTTATTGTTACCACTCCCCCTCTTTATTATATTTAAATAAAATGATTTACCTTCCATTCTCGACCAGTTGGTCTAAATAAATTTATTTGCGAACTTTCGGTTTGTTTAAAAAACGTGCGACTACTATACTCCGCGTCTTTCTTGGGTGCGGAGTGTTCCGTGGGGAATGCTGCGTTCTGAGATTGCCTGCTCATGAAGATTGCACTGAAAAAAAATACTTCTGAAGCATTTTAATAAGGTATAAATTTCCATTTTCTTGCCTTAAAAGATTGACCCTGTTGATATCTTTATAGAGATAGTTATGCGCGTTTCTTATTTCTTCTTGTTGGTGCTTTGTGCCACTTTTTCTTCTGCAGTGGCTGCTGCTTCGGGAATACAAAAAAATGGGTATACCATTTATCAAGGAGATATCAACGATGATGGGCGTGAAGATCTTTACTTCGAGTATAACCGCCCAATTATACTTATCCATGGAGACATAATTACTCCCCTGGTAATGCCGCAGCTTCCAAACTTTGTTTTGTACTTAAGAAAAAACAAGGAGAGTTATGAAGATCCTGTGGAAGAGACCCTAACCGAACTAGAAATTGCTAACCTTGAGCGATTAGAAGAAAACTTTTCGCTGCTGGGTGATTTCAATGGTGATGGTGCAACAGATTTACTCCTTCTTGCCTCCATGCCCCTGATTATTCATGCACAGGGAAATGGCTTACCGGCGCTTGTTCAAACTCTCTCTACCGATAACAGTGATGACACAATTGCTTATGCGGCAGCAATCCTTGCCAGTGTAGGAGTCGACTCTGTGGTGGTGCAGGATAAGAATGATGATGGGAGGGAGGATATCACTGCGGGGGATTTTGTTTTCCATGCAGATGAGTCTGGTGCTTTTGGTGAATATTCCACCCCTGCCAATATCCAATCGCCTAGTATGGCGGGGGCCTCTGGTGGTCAATTCCGTGTTAATGAATCCGGCGCGGCAACCTACTCATTCCCAATAGCAACTGCCGCAGGTACAGCGGGAGTTGTACCCGAGATTTCACTGAACTACAGAAGTAGCGGTGGTAACGGCCTGGTTGGTAAAGGATGGGCTATTGGTGGCCTTTCTGGAATTTCCCGATGTCGCCAGACATTGTCAATTGACGGTAATGTTGGGCCGATTAACTGGACCGAGTCAGATAGATTCTGCCTGGATGGGCAGCGCTTAATACAAGTGGGTGGCTCTCAATATGGCGCAGTGGGTGCGGTTTACAAAACTGAGATGGATTCTTTTGCCACTGTCACTTCAATAGGTGGCAGTCTTGGCAAGCCGTCGTATTTTAAGGTGGAGCGCAAGGATGGATCAGTCAGTTACTACGGAAATAGTAGTGACTCCAAGCAACTTGCAGGTAGCAATGTACTCACTTGGGCCCAAAATCGTTTTGAGGATAGCGTTGGTAATCCTATCGAATTCTTGTATGAGGGCGATTCGGAGTCTGGGCACCGTGTTAGGTCTATCCGCTATGCTTATGGTTCGGGTTCCTATGAAGCAGAAGTAGCATTTTCCTATGAAGATCGCCCTGAGCACCTTCGGGGCTATACCGCAGGCTATGAATTCAAGACCATTAAGCGCTTGGAAAAAATTACCTCCAGGTCCAATGGTAAAGTGATTCGCGAGTATAATCTTGGCTATAACCCTGTTCTGCCCTTTGTTCCCGGTGGAAAATATAATGATAGAACTTCCTTGCTGACGTCATTGCAGGAGTGTGTAGGTTCTAGCTGTCTCCCCGCGATCAGTTTCGAATGGCTACAGGCGCCGTGGCACCAATATGGAAGTGAGTCTGTAGCTGTTGATTTTTCTCCTACCAAGAACCGTTTTCTAACTGATTATAAGTACGCAGATTTTAATGGCGATGGCAAACAGGATATCGTCTGGATTGAAGGGTATAACGACGATGGAAGCGACACGGATATTCGCGTTAAATATGCGATTTCATATGGTTCAGTATTTTTAAAACAGGACTTCATTGGAGGCTTATTTACTACCGAATACTTTACCAGTACTAATGTTGGTTCGGGGTTCAGTATACGTGTATTGGATTACAACGGTGATGGTCGCCATGATCTCGCTATTTATAATCCACGTTCCACCAAGCATGGATTCCCAGCAGGATATTGGCTTGTTTTCCTGAGTCGTTACGATAGCGGAAATAAACGTTGGAGGCTGGATTCCAGGCCGATTAATACCGGCAGATCGAATAAAGATGCCATATTTGCCGATTTTAATGGTGATGGCCTGGCTGACTACATTTCGGTTAGTTATAGCAAGAGTTCTGGAGCTAAGGTAGGCGTTCGCCTGATGGAATCTTCAGGAGAGGAAGAAGCCTCATCTTATCGTTATTACAAGTTCAGTGATGAATACACCAGTTACCCATTGAATATTTCTGGTGCTGCCAGCATGAAATCTAGCGGCCGAGTACCAGATACCTTGGGAGATTTTAATGGCGATGGCGCTATGGATATCCTGGTGGCCACCTCTTCTGGATTTGAAGCTGCGGTATTCGATCAAGAGGCGAAGGAATTCCGTTCTATTGGTGTGCTCTCGACGACGAATACTTCAAAAAGCCCAATTGCGATCGATATTAATGGCGACGGCCTCACGGACATTGCCTATCCAGGAAATTCAAGTAGTTTTTATAGCAAACTCAGCACTGGCACTGGATTTAAAGATCTGGGCTACCTTGGAAGTAGTCGAGGCTCTTTTGTAGATCTGAATAACGATGGTTATCAGGATTTTGTATGGCCGGTCTCTTCTCCATATAATGAAGTAAAAGTCCGCTACTTTGATCAGAATACTGGCAATTTTATTGATCGTTCCGATAGCAGGACTTTTGATCATATCTCTCCTTGCTGGGGTACCTCTAGAGATTGTGGCGAGATAGCTTCAAATGACATGATATGGTTTGCCGACACGAATGGCGATGGAGAGGCCGATTATCACCGTTATGATGCCTCTAGCGGTAAAGTGTACACCCGCCTGGATAATTCAAGAAATTCTCAATATAAGAATATTCCGCGCAATGTAATTAATAAGATCGATAATGGTCTTGGTAATGTTACCAATATCAGTTATCAGAACATGCGACGTGATGAGCTTTATACTCGTCTGGATATGGAAACGGAAGGCAGTAGTAAAGCTTTCTATACCGCACTGAATGGCGATTGGGATCTGCCAGCAGATAGCCACACTTTAGGTAAAGATAAGCCGGTATTGGATATCCTTAGCCCGATGTATCTTGTTGCTAAGGTGGAGAGTTCTGCCCCTGCTGCCGCTGCCTCACCGGGTTCTGTAGACCAGTCCGCCCTCAGTTCTGTGTCCTACCACTACCATCAGATGAAACTCCAGGCTGCCGGCCGGGGTATGCTGGGTTTCCAGAAAATCAGCACTACTGATGATCAGACCGGGGTGGTAACAGAAACCACTTACCGCCAGGACTTCCCCTTTGTGGGCATGCCGTTAAAGACCGAAACCCGTACAGCCGAAGGGCAGTTGCTAAGCCGGGCGACCAACAATTGGCGTTTACAGGGATGGAATGGTAGCGGAAAACCTCTGCCACCTTACCAACCCTATATTTACGAAGCGGTGGAAGAAATTTATGACTTAAAGGATGCGGGTAGTACCCAGGGAGAATTGCTGCAAAGCGTCACCACCACAAACAGTTACGATGCCTTTGGCAATGCGCTAAGTATTAATGTCGTCACAAAAGATGGCGTCTCTGGCGAGGAGTTTGTCAAGAAAACTCAAAATACTTATGGCAGCACCGTTTGGGAAAAAGAGAAAGGCCGCCTCACTTCTACAAAAGTGACCAGTACCCGACCCGGTATGTCCAGCCATATCAGGGAATCAGCCTTTACTTATTATTCATCAGGCGTACATAAAGGTCTTTTGAAAAGCGAGGTTATTGAGCCCAATAGACCAGAGTACAAACAGACCACCGCCTACGAATATGACGATTTTGGCAATGTTGTTAAAAAGACGGTAACTGCCCCCGGTGAAACCGCTCGCAGCGCAAGAACGGTGTATGACCTTTCCGGCCGCTATGTGTTTGAAGGCTACAATGCCCTCGATCACCTAACCGAAAGGGTAGTTTCCCGCAATCACTTTGGCGCTCCGTTGGAAGTTAAAGGGATGAATGGGCTGGAAACCGTGTTTGCCTACGATAAGTTTGGCCGTGAAACCATCAGCCAAAGTAATACCGGCGCGGATAAACTGACAGATTATGAGCGCTGTGTTATCGGCTGCCCGGCCGGTGCACAATATATGGTGACTACTCACAGCAGTACCGGTAGCTGGAGTAGGGAATACTTCGACGCACTGGGGCGTTCTATAAGAACTGAAACCAAGGGCTTCAACAGTAAAATCTATACCGATAAAGAATACGATAACCTGGGCCGGGTGAAGTTTGCCAGCGAGCCTTATTTCTCTGGTGATACCCGCCTGTGGTCTGAAATGGAGTACGACCTGCTCGGTCGACCGAGCCTTGTGACTGCACCAGATGACTCTGAGTCCCGCATGACTTATAGCGGCTTTAAGACCATCACCACCAATGATAAAGGCCAGCAAAAAACGGAGATTAAAAATGTTGCTGGCGAGTTGGTTGAAGTCATTGATGCTATCGATGGTCGACTGACTTATGAATACGACAGCCAGGGCAATTTGCATAAAGCCAAATCCTGGGGCAAGGCGAATACTGCCGGTGCACATATCGATGAGGGCGACGGCCTCAGCTATCCCATTGTGGTCACTATCGAATACGATGACCTGGGCCGAAAAGTCCGTATGGACGACCCGGATAAGGGAGAATGGCACTACGAATATACCGGCTTCGGCGAACTAAAAAAGCAAACCAGCGCGAATGGTCATACCGTAGAGTTAACCTATGATCTATTGGGTCGACAGTCCACTCGCATTGAAAAGCCCAAGGGTTCCTCTAAACCCTCTAGCGATGTCTCCTGGTTCTATGACAGTGCCACCAATGGCTTAGGGCAGGTGGAGATGGTCATGGACAGCGTCTCTGGCTATCAGGCGGTGTATCAGTACGACCAGGTTGGTCGAAATCATATCCAGGCGGTGGATGTTGATGGGGCCGGTGCGCAACCCTCCTACGTCACCACCACGGTATTTGATGGCCATGGCCGTGTTGAATACAGTTACGATGCTCTGGACAGCATGCTCGATGGGGGTGAATCAGGGACTCAGAATTTCTACAATGCCTATGGGTATCTCTACAAGGTGGTAGACCTGGCCACTGGAGACCTGATTCAGGAAGTGAAAGCCCAGACCGCTCGTGGCCAGCTGAAAGAGCAACTGTTAGGTAACGGCGCAACCACCAGCTACAGCTACGAGGCTGACACCGGTCGTCTGACAAACCAGACCTCTACGGTATTGGGAACCTTTGGTATTCAAAACATCAGCTACCAGTGGGATACCCTCGGTAACCTCACCAGCCGTCACAACCAAAGCGGAAGCAAGGATCTGCGTGAGAGCTTCTGCTATGACAAGCTCAACCGTCTGATCAAAACCCATGTGGGCAGTAGCAACTTCAGCTGTAGTGGCCTCAGCGCTTCCGAACAGGATATCCGCTATAACGCTATCGGCAATATCACCTTTAAAGCCGGCGTGGGAGATTATGTCTATGGTGAAAATGGCGCTGGCCCCCATGCGGTAACAACCGCTGGAGGCGTTAGCTATAAATATGACCTCAACGGCAATATGACTTCCGATGGTTTTGATGGTGGCCGTACTATTAGCTACACCACCTTCGATAAAGCCTCCCTGATTAAAAAGGGAAATAACACCACAGAGTTCCTCTATGGCCCCAGCCATAGCCGCTACTACCGCAAGGACACTAATAGTAGTAACGGAGAAGTGACAGAGACCTGGTATATCGGCGGTATCGAGCGTATCCAGAAGTCCAGTAAGCCCAATGAGATCGAGTGGAAGCGTCACCTGGTGGGCACGGCAGTCTATACCGTAAAAACCGACAAGGAATTCAAGGTACTCTCTACCGATAAGCTGTTCCTCTACAAGGACCACCTGGGTTCCATGGACCTGATCACCGATAAAACCGGCAAGGTGGTACAAGAAATGTCCTTCGATGCCTGGGGGCAGCGTAGGAATAGCGCTAACTGGAATGCGTTATCCCTGACTGCGCTATCGAACTTCGATCACATCCGCACCACCCGTGGTTTCACCGGCCATGAAATGCTGGATGAGGTGGGGCTGATTCATATGAATGGCCGTATCTATGATCCGCGTCTGGCGCGCTTTATGCAGGCGGACCCATTTATTCAGGCCGCTAAAGATACGCAGATGTATAACCGCTATAGCTATGTGCGCAATAACCCGCTGAATGCTAGTGATCCTAGTGGCTACTTCTTAGATAAGTTGTGGAAGAGCGTCAAACCGTATATAGGTGCGATTGTTGGTATTGCACTGACAATTTGGCAGCCATGGTTAGGCCCTGGTTTGTGGCAGAGCTTTGTGTATGGCGCTATTGCTGGCGGTATTGGTGCTGGAGTCAATGGAGGTAATGTTTTTAAGGGAGCGCTAATGGGCGGGGTTAGTGCTATGGCCTTCTATGGGGTTGCGAAAGGTTTTGAACAGATGCAAGTTGCTGAAGGGGCGCAACATGCGATAAAAGCAGGTAAAAACCTTTACCTTTCACCAAGCAACTTTGCCAAACTGGTTGTCGCCCAAGGTTCAGTGGGTGGCGTGATGTCTATCCTTCAAGGGGGCAAATTTGGGCATGGCTTTGCAAGTGCCGGTCTTACAAAGTTAGCAACGCCAGGAATACTGAGTTTTGATAATATTGCTGCGGAAAGTATAGCTTCTGGTGTTGTCAGTGGAACGGTTTCTGAAATAACCGGTGGAAAATTTGCCAATGGAGCGACATCGGGGGCATTCCTTTATGCGTTTAATGCATATAGTTCAAAATTAGCTGAAAATGCACAAAAGAGACTTACTGTGAGTTTATCTTTAGATGGTGATGACCATACTTATAAGGTCAGAGGCTTTATATGTAGTACATCTACAGAAGGATGTAATGCATCTTATGCAGATAAAGTATTTTCACATGTAAACGCAAACGACGTTCCTTTTAGCGATGAGGATTTAGGATCTGGGGATAAAATTCTGATTAAAGGTGTTTTTCGACCTCTGGGAAATCAGCCGATATATCACTCAGAAGATATTATGAATCGGACGAGTGTGAATATCACTTTAGATGGGCATAACTTCCATCCTGGAGACGTTACCCATAGAGTTCACTTCGAAAATGGAAGCCTGTATTACGATCTGATAGGAACAGGCTCTGGTTGGGCGCCAAGGTTTAACAACTGGGTAGGTGTTGGGTTGTTTGGTCCTGGTGTGCAAGATGTTGTTGATAAATATGGAATGTAAATATGTTAAGGGTATTTATGTTGATGCTGTTGTGTTTGTCATGTGTAGCATGTAATTCAGAAAGTATTGAACCGCATGCAAAGTTCTCTGCGCATTTTGATAATACTAAAATTGATCAGGTTGAAAACTTTTTAGATAAGTTTGCAAAGGCTAACAAGTTTGAAGTGTTCAGGAAGGATAGAGGGAAGATGAGAATCCTGAGCAATGACGAGGAAGCTTTCTTTACAGCGCTCTATTTCAAGGGAGACCCTGTTTTAATAGTAACTAATGTTGGTGTCCCTAACTTATTGATTCTGACAGCCAATGACTATAATAAAATGCCGGTTGGCAAGCTTGAAAGCTTAGCAGGCGAAGTTATCAAGTCTATTGAGTTGCAGCTAAATACCACTTTCGTGGAGGTTGAGACGAAATAGTCCTTTTAAACAAGAGGAATGAACTGGCCTGGCCTGAAAATAAAGAAAATTAATTGGGGTTAGAGTAAAATGTTGGCTTTATATGGTTCTTTTTCAGGGTAATAGAGTTGGGAGTAAGTGGCCGGTGCTGATTTGGCCTTCGAGAATGTCTTTTAATAGGGTGTTTTGATGGCTAGGTCTTTGATAGTTTTAATAGTACTTATCTGCGGATGTTCTCAGGCACAATCAGATGCTGGGAATTTAGATTTGAATGGAAAGGTATCTGATTTTATGGGTGGGGCGGAATCAACTTTGATAAAGTTGATTCCGGATATGCGTAATTATTCGAATGGTGAGCCTGTCTATACTGATAAGTTTTTATGTTCTATAGACCCTGATACAAATGAGAGGGGAAAGTATTTGTTCATAAAAAATTCTTTGCTCTTGATAAAAGGAGAGGAGTTTCCTTGTGAACGAGGTATAGATGCTTATAGGCGATACTTTACATTAGAAGATGAAGCTCTTTACAGGGTATCGTTGGCGTCAGGGAATGAAAGATTTCTCAATTATTTTGAGAGATTAAACGGTGTTTGCAAGTTGAGTAAGCGGTACCCTGAGTCCTTAGAGTTTCTAAAGTACCGTGGTCATTCAGATATTGCTGAAAGGCTTGAGATTAAGTGGGTGGGGTGTGGTCGGAAATAGCTGACTTTTAATGGGGTAAGAGTAAAGTATTGGCGTTATATGGCTCTCTGTGGATAGATTGATTCTTAGGGTACAGGCTCGGCTGTCGAGGTGAGGGTTGGATTGAGTGTGATTCGTCTGTTGTCTCGGTCGCTACAAGTGATTTTACTGTTAAGTAATGGTGTAAGGTGTTAATAGTGAGTGGACTTAAGAAGTATTTAATTTTAGGGGTGCTTTTTTTAAGTGTTACGGCGGTCGCCTATGAAGGGCCGTATACTACGGAGAGATCTCCTTGGGCTAGGGTGGCATCCAATGGTAAGTTCGTAATTTACCCCATGCCTGCTGCCGCTAGTTGTTTTGACGATAAAGTCAGTGTAGTCGATACAGAGGATCCAGAAATGAAAGGCATGGTGATGTCTTTGGTGCTTGCTGCACAAATGTCTGGAAGAAAGGTCAATGTTTGGGTGGAGAAATTTGATTCCACAACGCCTCAGCGCTGTAAATTGGCGTTTATGGAGATCGATTGATTTTTATGTCAGTGTGTGGTGGTGAAACAAATGCTGTTTGTTAAAAAAGCTTTGGTTTAAGATTTGAGTTGATTGGTTTTCTTATTCTGTTTTTGAGGATTGTAAGTGAAAAATATATATAGAGTTCTATTTTTTGGGTGTTTCTTTTTGAGTGCCTTTACGTCGGCTGCGGAAGGCCCTTTTTATTCCAATGGTACCCCCTGGGTTAGAGTGTCATCCAATGGAGATTTTGTTATTTATCGTATGCCCACTTCGGTAGGCTGCTATGGCGATAAAATCAGCGTGGGCAGGCTGGAAGATCCCGATATGCGAAAAATGACCCTTTCTTTGGTGACCGCTGCCCAGATGTCAGAGAGGAGGGTGAAGGTCTGGGTGAATTATGTTGGTACTGATCCGCAGCGTTGCACGCTAGCATTTATTGAGATTGAGTAGTAAATTTTAACCTAATTTTTAGTGGTTCAGACTTGATCTGACAGTTACCGGTTTTTCATAAGGTGTTCTGTCAGGTCAAATCCTGGCTTCAGTAGAACGTACAAAACAATCATTACAGAATTAACCGCGGACCACTAGCTCCTTGCAAATCGTAGGCTGACTAATCCCAATCTTCCTGGCAATTGCCCTCTGGCTCCATTCATTCTTCATTTTTCTTTAGTGCCCAGATATGGCATCGTTGCTCTTCGGTCTTCGGTCTTCGGTCTTCGGTCTTCGGTCTTCGGTCTTCGGTCTTCGGTCTTCGGTCATCTGTCAGTAGCTTTTTGTCATCACTTAATCTCTTGGTGGGGAAGAAACGGCAGATGTTACTTTCAGTTGACCGTTCTTTTCCTGATGATTAATTAATGCACTTCAAAGTTGAATGCAGGAGGTATTCCCTAAATGGAGCTAGCTTACTATCTGGATATCCCTTACAACATTGCCTAGCGCATGATGCAGAAACTCATGAATATGTCCTTTAGTGTAGTGTTCCATGAAGCCATTAGGAGCTACTCGAAGTCTTGGAGTTTATAATTTTAGAGGTCCGGGTAGGAAGGTATTTGATTAGGTGGTTCGGGTAATAGGGGCCATAACAGCCCCACAAGAATCTACTACTTAACTACTGTCAGATTATTCACAACTTTCTTTACATCTTCAGTGTTTTCCGCAATCGCCTGAGCGAGATCTTTCTGGGCACTGGATTTTACTGACCCCTTCAGGGTGATGGTTCCGCCTTGGGCTGAGACGTCAATCTTGGTACCAGGGATCTCCTGATCAAGCAATAGTCGGGTTTTAACAACGGTTGCAATCTTTGCGTCTGTATACTCACTAGAGATAGTGTCACTAATACTCTTTTTGTTTGTAACGGTGAGTTCGTTTTTAACGCTCTTGACGCCTTTTATCCCTGAAACCAGCTCCCCAGCTAGACGCTTGTCAATTTCGCTATCTACCTCACCCGATAGGGTCACAATGCCGTTGCTAACTTTGGTGTCAATAGTAAAGCTGTTTAAGTTTTTATTTAGCAAGAGTACAGTCTCTGCTTTTCCATCCAGCCACATGTCATTCATGGCCGAGTTTTTCTGATTGGAATTTTCTTCGGCTATTGCTGCAGATGACACGAGCATAGCTATTGCCATGGAACTTAGGGTTTTTTTGATAAGGCTCATAGTTCTTCCTTGTTTTTGGGTTGCTTGATTTGCTTGTATTTTGAATATTTTCGGGATTCCTGATTCATGGATCTTCTTGGGTGGGTGATAAATAATCCAGGGTGATCAATGCACTAGTTAGAAAAAATAATCTTTCTTGAGGCGGTGGTTGCATGGGGGTCGTATTAAATATTTACCTGTTTTTCGATTTGAACTCTAGTGTGATTAAATGTGTTCTCATGCGCCAAATAATCGATATCAAAAATTTAACCTGTGAGCCATATAGTGAGAGTTTGTAGTTTTGTCAAATGTCCGGCGTAACACTCATTGAGTCATGCTGGATTTTTTGCTATTAGAAAATTTTTTGACTTCAGACTTATTAATCCAACTATATACCGGTGTCCTTTTTAATTTTATTAAAGATTCCGGCTATCCAGGTAAATAATTGTGAGCAGACGGTACGCTGAATATTTGTATGATATTTGAAGTTGTTTTATGGGAAGGGGTTTGCTGAACTATATTAACTAATCTATCTTAGCTTAGGTATCCATAGCCGCTTTAGAATCTCTTTCTGGCGCTTATTATATAGGCTAGGAGAGATGCCTTCCCAGCGTTTGAATGCTTTACCAAATGCACTCTCATCAGAATATCCTAAGGCTATAGCGATAGCGCTATTGGACATCTCTCCTTGCACTAACCATTGCCTTGCATAATAACTGCGCACTTCATCCTGGACTGTGCGAAAACTGGTGTGTTCCTCTTGCAATTTGCGGCCTAAATGCCTGGTGCTAAGGCAGAGGTGCTTGGCAACTTGCTCTCGAGTTAAGTAGGGAGTTTGTTGAAGTAACAGGGTGACTTTCCTGTGAAAGCTTTTTTTCTCGAGCGTTTGCAAAAGGGCATCAGCTTTCGGCTTTAAACAGCTTACAACGTCTTTATCTGCCGCCACCAGAGGAGTTGCCAAGTCTTTAATAGGGAATAGGATTGCCGAAAACTGAGCATTGAACTGTACCGGTATTGCCAGGAGTTCCTGATACTGCTGTTGGAGGGCAAGGCTGGGAGCAGGGTATGAGAGAAGTAATTTGCAGCCCTGAAACTTCCCACCAGTTAAAGCTTTGGTTTGAGCGATACAGGCAGCCAGTATGGTTTCTACGCGGGTTTGTGCAAACTTGATAAAGTTTGGATAGTAGCAGAGGCTAACGGAAAATGTATCACTGTGCACCTCAAAGTGACCCCCTTCTCCCAGCAGCGGGTGATAGCTAACTAACTGATCTATGGTTGCTTGGAGATCTTTCTGGGTCATGAGCAAGTGGCCGACCAGCCCAATGTGGTTAGCTTGCATGGCAAGCCCTAGCTTTATTCCCAACAGCGGTTCGGGATAGCTATCGATAATCGCCTTCCAAAGTCGTTCTTGTAGATGAATTGGGACGCGTTCATGCCGACTTATTTGAGACAGCACTTTACTTGCTCTCATTGGAATGGGTAGGCCCAAGCTGGTCAAGGCTTCCAGCAAAGCCTTTGAGTAGCTGAGATTCACACTTCTGGAATCGGTCAAATCCATTACGGATGTCCTAAATTAACCAGCTTCTGCCCGATAATGACAATCTCCGTTTGATTTGTCACGGTATATTGCCCCTGTCTGAGCTTCGAATTGAATGGCTATGGAAAAGGAAGTGCCATGAAACCTTACGCGGTTATAGGTGCTGGCCCTATGGGCCTTTGTACAGTAAGAAATCTACTCAAGCTTGGTATCCCCTGTATCGGTTTTGAAGTACACAGCGATGTGGGCGGACTATGGGATATCAACAGCCCAACTAGCACTATGTATGAATCGGC
Source organism: Microbulbifer sp. ABH2_005 (assembly GCF_056160005.1). Lineage (NCBI taxonomy): Bacteria > Pseudomonadati > Pseudomonadota > Gammaproteobacteria > Cellvibrionales > Microbulbiferaceae > Microbulbifer > Microbulbifer sp. ABH2_005. The sequence goes on from NZ_JBSWWI010000001.1 coordinate 1,783,197, forward strand.
ACATCTCATCTCTTCTAAAAGGATGACCGAATTTGCCGACTTCCCGATGGATGAGAGTGTCGCTGATTATCCAAGTCATCGAGACATGGGTGATTATTTCCGGTTCTATGCAAGAGAATTTGGTCTTTACGGTCACTATGAGTTTGATACGGAAGTTGTGCAATGTGTGCGTAGCGGAGATGGCTGGCTAGTAACTACCCGCAGGAATTGGCAGGATAAAACACGGGAGTTTAGCGGCTTATTAATTGCCAGCGGTACATTACATTATCCAAACCAACCGGAATTACTCGGCCAATACACCGGGGAGCTAATACATTCCTCTCAGTACCGGTCCCCGGAGATCTTTGCCGGAAAAAGAGTTCTTTTGATTGGTTGTGGCAATAGCGGAGCAGACATTGCCGTGGATGCGGTGCATCGGGCGAGAAGTGTGGATATCAGTCTGCGTCGTGGATATCACTTCCTGCCTAAATATTTTTCTGGTCGACCTATTGATCAGTTGGGTGGCAAACTCAAGCTACCTCTCACTTTAAAGCGACGCCTAACTAAGTCTCTGATTCGGCTCTCGCTAGGGAGCCCATCTCAATACGGGCTGCCTGAACCTGAATATCGACTTTTTGAATCCCATCCCGTAGTCAACTCTTTATTGCTGCACCACATTGGCCACGGAGATATCAACCCAAGGCCGGCGATTAAATCGGTCGATGGGCATAAAGTGCATTTCTCAGCTGGTGAATGTGAAGAGTATGACCTGATTGTGCAGGCCACCGGATATAAGTTGCACTATCCATTCATAGATAAAGCAGAGTTAAATTGGAACGGCTATACGCCGAGTCTGTACCTGAATATATTCGACCCGAAATCAGACAACCTTTTTATGATGGGCATGATAGAAGCGGCTGGTTTGGGGTGGGAGGGGCGCAATATGCAAGCGGAGCTTGTAGCCCTTTTTATTCACCAGCTAATTGCTGGAGCGCCATCTGCCAATCGTTTCAGGAAGGTTATTCAGCAGAAATCGGCAAAACGTATAGACGGTGGTATGCGATATCTTGACCTCGAGCGCATGGCGTATTATGTACATAAAGATTCTTATCTAAAGGTTATCAAAAAGCATAAAGCCGACCTGCTAAAAGATCTCTCACCTCAAGCCTTGACCTATCAGGCTGGCGGATTACAAGCAACTTCTTGATAGGATATTAAGAATGAACCCTCGGATTTTGATTACAGGTGCGGCAGGCTATATCGGAAACCAACTTGGCGAGTATCTGAGCAAGATCTTGCCAGTCACTGGGATTGATATTCACACGAAAACCGCAAGCTTTCCAATCTTTGTTAAGGATATCTGTGATAAGGATCTTGGGAAAATAATGCAGGCAGAATCTATTACTCATGTGATTCACTTAGCATCGGTAATGGCTGCAGGGCGGGATCATATTGCTGAGTATCGTGTCGATGTAGAGGGCACAAGAAATGTACTCGAGGCTTGTCTATACGCAGGCGTTGAGCATATTACTGTGACAAGCAGTGGCGCCGCCTATGGTTATTATCCCGATAACCCACCAAAACTCGAAGAGCACCACCCTCTGCGCGGTAATCCTGAATTTGGTTATTCCAATAACAAGCGCAAAATTGAGGAGCTGCTGGCTGAATATCGTGAGCGGCACCCATATCTGAAGCAGCTGGTATTTCGCGTTTCCTCTATATTGGGCGAAAAAACGAATAACAAAATCAGCACACTGTTTCAGCGAAAAATACTTCTGGACCCCGGTGGTCATAACTCACCTTTTGTCTTTATCTGGGACCAGGATGTGATTCGCGCGTTATCCTTTGGTGTGAAGACTGGGGCCTGCGGCATATTCAATCTGGCCGGTGATGGCAGTCTTACCCCAAAGGAAATAGCACAGATTCTGTCCAAGCCACTGATAAGGCCGCCAGTCTGGATGCTAAAAGGGGTACTTTGGCTAGGTTATAGCCTCCACCTAACGGATACCCACCCAGATCATGTAGCCTTTTTGCAATACAGGCCGGTTCTGGATAACCGCCTATTGAAAGAAGAATTGGGATTTATTCCAGAGAAGACATCTAAGGAAGTCTTTTATTTGTTTGCAGAAAAAGCACTCGGAATAAGACCGCCCTCCAGCAAACTCTCACCGTCAGTTGGGGAGAGCTGAGATGGCTACTATTGAGGCAGATAAATCACAGAAAACTTTTGTGGTAACCGGAGCTGCCGGAGGACTGGGCTGGGCAATTACCGAATGTCTATCAAGAAAATACACTGCGGAATTTCTTATGTTGGATGTTTCCACTGAAAAACTTCGTCAAAGAGAGGCACAACTCAGAGGGCGCGGTATTCGAGCCAGAACATATACCGTTGATTTAGCCAATAGCTTGGCATTGGCGGAATTGGTTCAATCCTTACGGAATGAGTATCCAAGAGTTGATCTGCTAATAAACAACGCTGGCATTACGCACCGAAGCCTCTCGACACAAACGTCTAGTGCGGTAATCCGCAAGGTGATGGCAGTCAATTACCATGCACCGGTAGAACTTACTCAGGGCTTGTTTGCAGAGCTGAAAGCGGCCTCTGGCTGTGTGGTAAATATCAGTTCAATGGCTGGATGGATGCCGGTTTTGGGGCGCGCGGGCTATTGCGCAGCCAAGAGTGCTTTGCACCAGTATTTTGAGGTATTTCGTGAAGAGGTGCGGAACAAGGGGGTTAGCGTATTAATGGTTTACCCGAGCTTCCTGTCCACATTGATTGAGCAAAATGCTTTAGATGGAGATGGTGGACGAGCCAGGCACCAAAGGAGCACAGTGGGAGCAGTACGTAGCCCTGAGTGGATGGCCAATCAGATTGTGACAGCCTGGGAAAAGGGCAAGGGGCGTTGGTTCCCGAAAGATATAAGCCTGATTGGAGCCTATTTATACAGGTTAGCCCCAACGACATTTCTCAAACAGTTAAGAAAGCGTTTTCAAATTGAATTGGCGGCTGCGTCAAATCCTTAAGTCATTTAATATGATATTGAGCCTGAAATAATATGTTTAGGTCTCAAGCTTCTAGAAGTTAGCTCAAGTAGCTTGGCATTGTAGGTTTGGATATAGAACTTATTTATCATACATTGCTCAATACTCAGTGTGGGAATTTGAGTATTAAATCCAACTCTGAAAATAAAGTATATCTGGGGGTTATACTGCTTAAATCTACCATCCCAGCAAGTGAAGCAGGAAGCTCGCTATGTTTATTAATACATTGCTTTTGGATCTCGATCCAAATCTACACAGTTACTCCAGTTAAAAGCCCTATGTCAAGCAAAAAAGTATTTTTAACGATAAGTCCCAAGGGTTTTTCCATTACAATAATAATTACTTATCTTTATAGGGAATCACATCTTAAATATTTTCATAACTTACTTTATTTCTTCAGTCAACCAGTAAAGAAAGCTAGTTACACTTTTATTATTTATATTGCGACTTGGGGTTACTGCGTAGTATGACAGTCCATTGGCTTTGTTTTTTATGTCTGTGTTTTTATACGGCACTAACCATTTGTTCTGTAAAGCATTCTGTACTAAAAGGGAACTGACTAAAGCAATCCCCTGGCTAGCCAGTGCGGCTTGTATAACGTGATGTTCCTGATCATATTGACGGATGGTAAGGTTTTTATTGAAGTCGCCAAGTAAGGATTCCCAACTGAATGAGGTTAAAGACTGGTTAATCCATTTGGTCTCTAACAATTGTGCCTGCTCGATATCCGTTATAGTTGATAAGTAGTTCGGCGTAGCGTACATACCCACTGATTCCGTAATAAGCCTTGTCGTATTTTCTGCTTTTAGATCAAATTCCCCGTAGCGAATAGCTATATCAATATGTCGGTGGCGCTCAATATCATCTATTTTTTCACCGGTCGAAATGGATATCTCAATATCAGGATACTTTTGATAAAAGCGCTCCAGGTGGGGAACCAGCCACAGAGCCGCAAAAGATGAGGTTGTACTGACAGAAATCACACGATTTGAATTGGATATTTCACCTATGGTTTCGGCAAGTTGCTGAAAAATTCGTGAAGTTGTTTCTGCGAGTAGCCTTCCTTCCTTTGTTAATTGTATTGCACGGGTTTTACGTTCAAATAGTTGGCTGCCTAGCGTTTCTTCTAAGTTTTTTATCTGGTGGGAAACTGCTGTAGGGGTAATAAAGAGTTCTTCCGCTGCTTTCTTAAAGCTACCGAGCCTTGCAGCTGCATCAAAAACCTTTAAGGAATTGAGGGAGGGGAGGCTTGGATACATGGACAGTTCTTGCTTATAGATGAGATAAATTCATCTATAAGCAATGAAATCTCATTTGTCAAGAATGCATGCAGACCGCACTATCGTTGGACCTAATGATGAACTATTTGAGGTCTAGTGCATGAAAACCCTTCTTCATATTGAAGCCAGTGCCCAGCATTTTGGGGCTATTATGGTACCGGAGGAGTATAAGGACATACCAAAACATTCCTCTATCTCCAAGGCCGTTGCAGCAAGTTTTATGAAGAGCTGGCTCGGGCTCAGACCTAAAGATAAGTTCATCTATAGGGATGTTGGCCAGACCCCGCCAGGCGTTATTAGCCAGGATTGGATTGCCTCTGTATTCACTCCAGAAGATCAGCGTAGTGAAGAGCAAAAATCCCTAGTCGCATTATCGGACACTTTGATCAGTGAACTCGACCAGGCCGATATCATAGTGATGTCTTCTCCAATGTATAACTACGGCATGCCGGCGGCTTTAAAAGCCTGGTTCGATCAGGTGATACGTATTAACAAAACCTTCACTTTTGACTTGGCCCGTGGAGACTATCCGCTTGAGCCCATTATGTCGGGGAAGGTTCTTGTGCTAATTACTTCTGCTGGTGAATTTGGCTTTGTAGAGGGGGGAATACGCGAGAAGATGAATCACTTGGGCCCTCATGTCAGAACGCTGAGCCATTACCTGGGGGTCGATCAAATCCATGAGATCAACGTCGAATATCAGGAGTTTGCGGATGAACGGCATAGAAATTCGGTAAACCAGGCTTTGTTGCAAAGCAGGTTATTGGCCAAAGAGATTGCTGCTAAGCTTAAAAGCCAGCCTCCTCATTCTTATTCAACACAACCCAAAGCGCTCACACTAAATAAGCAAAGTATTGCTCAAATGCAAGATTGATCTGCTGGTGCTGGTTTCCTTTCAGGAAGAGGCCAAGCTTGGCCTCTTTACTGGTCTTTGAGCCCGATACCAGAAGAGTCATAAAAAGAAGATGTCCTTGGCCGACCGCTGATTCTATATGGTCCCGCAAACTTTTTAGTCCTATGAAATAAACTTCAGAGTTTGGTCAAGCGCTTGCTCAGTATTACAGCGCTGCACCTCTAAATGATGAACACCACTGTTGCGAAGCTTCTCCTGAATTTTAGCCAGCTCTTCATCGCTGGTGAGGTGAGGATGCCTGGTAAGGCGAACTTGCATCGATATCCCCGCTTCGGCTAATAGCTCTACACATTGCCAGGGTGCTGTACCGCTACCATCTACCCCGGTAATGGCAGGGTAATTTTCCGGCAACGCCTTTATATCCAGCCCAACCCAGTCCAAACTGGGGATCAAGCGGCCCAGTTTTCGAGGGTAGATCCCGGCAGTATGTAAACCTATCCTAAACCCCAGGCTTCGGGCTTGGGTAATGGCGGCTTCCAATGCACCTTGGGCAGTTGGCTCCCCGCCAGAAAATACCACCGCATCCAGCAGTCCTTGCCGACTGGCGAGGAAACCCAATATCTGGTCCCAGTCGTAAGCACTGGGCGCACGGGCCGGCAACAGATCACTATTATGGCAATAGCGGCAACGCCAGGGGCATCCCTGGCAAAAGACCACTGCGGCCAATTCACCAGGGAAGTCGATAGCGGTAAATGGTGTAAAACCGCCGATGCGCAGCTTTTCAGCCATAGCTATTTGCCATTACCTGCAACAAAAAAGCGGCGTTCCCTGTGTTCCGATTGTTTGCCAGGATTCCAGAAGGAGACCGGGCGGTGATAGCCCATCACCCGGCTCCAGACTTCACAGCGGGTACGGTCTTCATTTTTGAGTGGTGAGGTTGATTTATTCATGATGTCTCTCCTTGGTGGTTGGTTTTAATCGCTGCAGCAAGATTGCTCACGAGCGAGCAGAGCCTCATCGCAGCGGGGACAGAATTCGTGTTCGCCGCTCAGGTAGCCGTGTACTGGGCATATAGAAAAGCTGGGAGTTACTGTGATATAGGGCAGCCGATAATTTTTCAGGGCGCGCTGTAATAAGCGGCGGCAGCTATCGGCATCTGGCAGTTGTTCGCCCAGGTAAAGGTGCAGCACAGTGCCACCCGTATAACGGGATTGTAGGGATTCCTGCCGGGCCAACGCTTCGAAAGGGTCATCAGTAAAGCCGACTGGCAGCTGGGAGGAGTTGGTATAGTAAGGTGCTTCCGTGCTGCCAGCCTGAATAATATCTTGATAGCGCTTTTGGTCTTCGCGGGCAAAACGGTAGGTAGTTCCCTCAGCCGGTGTGGCTTCGAGATTATAGAGGTGGCCGGTTTGTTCCTGGAATTCCGTCATTCGCAAACGAATATGATCGAGCAACTGCTCGGCAAGTTTTTTACCAGGCTCTGTGATGATACTTTCACGGTCTTCACTAAAGTTTCGCAGCATTTCATTAATGCCGTTAACGCCAATGGTGGAGAAATGGTTACGCAAAGTGCCAAGATAGCGACGCGTGTAGGGAAATAAGCCGGCGTCCATATGCTGCTGAATTACTTTGCGTTTTACTTCCAGGGAGTCCCGTGCAAGTATCAGCAGTTTGTCTAACTGGGCGAGTAGGAGATCCCAGTTTCCCTTATACAAATAGCCCAGGCGTGCACAGTTGATGGTTACTACACCGAGAGAGCCAGTCTGTTCGGCGGAGCCGAATAATCCGTTGCCACGTTTAAGTAGCTCGCGCAGGTCCAGCTGTAGGCGACAGCACATGGAGCGCACCATGTTTGGACTGAGGTCTGAATTAATAAAGTTTTGGAAGTAGGGCAGTCCATAACGGGCAGTCATGGCAAACAGCCGCTCCGCATTTTCGCTCTCCCAGGGAAAGTCCTCACTGATATTGTAAGTTGGAATTGGGAAAGTGAAGACCCTGCCGCGCGCGTCCCCTTTACTCATCACCTCAATATAGGCGCGGTTAATCAGGTCCATTTCCACCTGCAGGTCACCATAAGTGAATGGCATTTCTCTGCCGGCAATCACCGGCACCTGGTCTTGCAAGTCTTGAGGGCAAACCCAATCGAAAGTGAGGTTGGTAAAGGGAGTCTGGGTGCCCCAGCGGGATGGCACGTTTAGGTTAAAAATCAGCTCTTGCATGCACTGGCGCACACTGGCGTAATCCAGCTGATCCTTGCGTACAAAGGGTGCCAGATAAGTATCGAAGGAGCTAAATGCCTGGGCTCCAGCCCATTCGTTTTGCAATGTGCCAAGAAAGTTAACGATCTGCCCAACTGCACTGGTCAAGTGGGCGGGCGGTGCAGACTCCACTTTGCCGGGAACCCCATTCAACCCCTCGTGCAGCAGGGTGCGAAGTGACCAGCCTGCGCAATAGCCGGCCAACATATCCAGGTCATGGATGTGTAAATCGCCATCCCGGTGGGCTGCACCAATCTCTGGAGAATAGACATGATTTAGCCAGTAATTGGCAATCATTTTACCGGCACTATTTAAAATCAGGCCGCCGAGAGAGTAGCCCTGGTTGGCATTGGCAGCGACACGCCAATCTGCCTGCTCCAGATACTCCTCAATGGAAGCCCCAACATCTATCAGTGTTTGTCGATCATTGCGTATCCGCGTATGTCGCTCCCGATAGGCGATGTAGGCCCGAGCTGTATCTATATAATCGCAATTGATTAATATTTGCTCGGCGATATTTTGGATTTCCTCAATATCGACCGGTGTCGCTGCATCAAAGCGATGATTAATCACTTTCAGGATGCCCTGGGTTAGCCAATCAACTTCATCCTCACCAAATTCACCAGTAGCCTGTCCGGCTCGCACAAGTGCCGAAGTAATACGTTGAGGATCTAAAGCTACAGCGCGTCCATCCCGCTTTCGCACCAGTAAGCTGCTTAGATCTTGAACAGGAGATATGGCACTGTCAATTTCTGGATTAGCGGTATTTGTCATGGGCCTTCCTTCACAGATTGTGCGGGAAGCTTATAAAAGTCCAGGGGAGAAGCACTTGATCTGGATCACTATATATAGTGTTTTGGATCTTCAAGTGGCACACTATGTTGTGCCAAAGAGTAGGGGTCTAGTTTGAAAATATTAAAGTATCAAGGCGTCCGTACTGGGTAATGGTGGTATGGCTTAAGTATTTTGGGGTGTATTGCACGGAAAATAGTCAGATCCACACTTGTTGCTAGATAACAGTTTCCTAGTGGTCCTTTTAAATCTAGGAATTGCCAATAAAAAATATGCTAGTAAAGGGCACAGTAGCTATCTCTATCCTTTTTTAAAAAAATAAAAAGATGGTATTTTGATAACGCTACTTTACTCTGCCCTCCATTAGCTCGCAGCGAAGTAAAATATTATGGTTGACTCAAAAGGTCAGGGTGCCATGGTTTATTTAGATGTTAATAGGGTAGGGGATTAATTGGTTTATTTAGGGGCTGCGACAAGATAAGTCGGAAATGAGTTGTTTCTCTATTTTCTGATTGGATATATTTTGTGTTGCGGCATATATGATTCATAAGTCGGAGCTCTTTAAAAAGCCAGAGTCTCGTGCCTTGCTGCCTTAGCTATTTATTTGTCCATTTTTACTGTAAAGCTGATGTTTGCATATGAGGTCTATAAAGACGACCCTTTACAGCTGGTGACTTCTGGAAGTCATGAGTTTTTCATGTTAGGTCGGTACGAAAGTGAGGTCGGTAATTGGTTTTTATTGGTTACCCTTCTAAAGGTTATTTCATATCTTGAAATCAGTTATTCTCACGCAATTACATAGAAAAAAGTCCTGCAATAATGAGCTGATTCAAGTTATGAAGCAGCTCCTAGGAAAGCTGATTCAATAGCCCCCTTTTAGGGGGCAGAGGGCAAATCCGCATTCTAAGAATGCGGATTTTTAGTAAAGTGATTTTTGATGTCATTTGGCGCGGTATCAGTTAAAGTGCAGTTTTATGGCTGGTAAACGTGCCGTGTAACAGCGTGTGACCTTAAAAGTGTGCTGCCCTGTATATATATTCCTTTAGAATACCGTCGTGTTAATTCAGTGCATGGAGAGGCTTTGGCTGGATTAGCACCGTCAATATGCCAAGCACCCATATCCTCTGATGTTGTTAAGCTGATTAATAAGGAAAAGTAACATGGAAATTGAAGTCACTTCTAATGAAGGCTCTATAGATCCTGCCGATCCCACTGCTGAGCCAACTAGGGAGAAGTACTCGCCTGAAAATCCACCCAAAGGATGGACCTATGTTAACTATAAGAATGTGGAAGGTGGTGGCTTCCGCTGTCCGAAGTGTAATGCCGTTGAAGATGGAGCAGATGTAGACGGACACGGTTGCAATTGATTGAAAGGACATTCGGGCAATATTTTGCCCGAATGTTTTTATTGTCAGAGATTAGAAAAAAGCTTGCACCTACCAAAATTTTTCACACCTAAACCCCTTCTTGCCTAATTCACTTATTCGTGGTTATGGGGTTGTGTTTTTTTGTGTCGTCTGATCCTACTTCCCAGCTGCTAATAATTGATTCCGGATTGGTTTCTAGCTCCATTGCCTATGGCCATTAGTGGTTTAAGCCACATATAAATTTTATTATAAGGGAGGTGAGTTTGAATAAGATGATAATAACAATAATTCTGATGGTGTTCAGTTTGTAGGTGTTTGTATCCGATCTTAGTGTAGCGCAAGCTAGAGGCTCCCTTGGCACTATCAAAGAGTTAACCCCATGGCTCTGGGAAGAGCCTGTTGCTCGGATTTTTCGGCTAAGCGTTTGTTTATTGCTGCTAAAACCTCCAGCACTATTGCTTCAGCAGGCACTCGGCTGTCATCAAGAAGCAATTCTGGGTGCTCATGCTGAATAATATCCCCCATTTTTAGTAAAGCTATATGGTGGTAGAGAGCACTTCTAACGCATTTTGTATATAGGTGACAAATATCGTCAGAAAGGCAGCGATATAGGCAGGCTTTAGTTTCTTCATTTTTTTAAATGCGACACAGAAAAATATTCACGAAAAAATAAAATTCTTTTCGTATTTTCATTTCGTGACTCATTGGAACTTAATTCTTAATTCTTACCTAACACACAAATCAAAAAATAAGATTTCAGGCGATTATGGACAAGTTATTTAGCAAAAATTTACTGGTTTTGGCATTAACTGCTACTTTGGCTGCATGTAGCGGCGGAGGGGGCGGTTCTTCAGACTCCGAACCTGAGACACCAGCTGTGAGCGATGGTGGCAGTAATAATGGTGGTGATCAGGGTGGCGACAACCAAGGAGATGATAGTGGTTCCGGTGATACTGGGAGCGATACGCCTCTTCCCGACAATGATCCCTCAACGGTAACGGTTGGAGGTGTTTCAAGCTCCGATCTGGGCTTTGCTACAATAACGGCCACCGATATTACACTGCCTGATGCAATGGTAAACGCACAGGAAGTGTATCAGCTTGCACACTATATTGGCCGAACAGATAGTGAGCAAGATGAGGAAAATATCGATATCCCCATTCGTAGTTACACTGCGACCTGTGCAACTGATACAGATAAGCCTCGGATGTTTGTATCCACAACCTTATCTGAAGGACAAAGCGCCTCAAATCCGACCTATGGCTCAGTCTATGAACTCCAATATAACCCTGAAACTTCAAGTTTTGATCAAACTGGAAATACCACGATTCTGAAACAGTGTTATGAGTCTCACGGTATAACAGCTAGCGCAGACTGCTCTAGGGTTGCTGTTTTGTGTAACACAGAATATAAGGCCAGTGAGCGCTACGACATTACGAAAGACATAGTGGAAGAGCATGGCACTAGCAAAATGAAGATTAACGAAGACAATCTTGCTAGTGTTGCAGGTACTGATAATCAGAAAAAGTACAATGATCAGATTTGGTTAATGGAGTGGGATGACAAACCCTTATCTGAAAAACCGGATACTTACGTAGTTAATAAAATGCATGGCGGTACCCACTTAGGCACCCAAGAGCTTATATATGTTGAGAACGACAGCAAAGGGCGTACAAATTATGCTTTTTCAGTCACTGCACGTGTACTCTCAAGTGGCTCTCATTATTCAGCGGGATTAACCGTGATTGATCGGGATGATTGGTCCTTAACAATGACGGGAGATGACCGTAGAGGTTGGGATTGGTTATGTGGACATGGTCATGTACTGAATATCCGGGCTTTCTATAACCCTGGAAATGAAATGTTTGGGGCGCTCTGCACCAGTGATGGAAATAAATATCACCCTTCACCTGGCTTGAATGCAATTGCGATCAAAATGGAAGATGATGGCTCATCCATCCTGGAAGGCACCTACAATCACGTTGTTCCTACAACAAGTGCAATGATTTCGAATGGGGGAGGGCACACAGTCGTTCCGGTTGATGCTAATACCAATTTATCTGTTATCGTCTCACCGAAGTACATCGAAGATGAGGATATGAATAGGTTCTTACAGGATACCCTCGGTATTGATACCAGTGGAGATGGCCCTTTTGATGATCAATGTGCTGCTAAGGCCAATAAAAATTGCTTCTTCTCGTACCTCGAAGAGATCGAATATGATGAGGGTGACTATTCACTGATACCAAGGCAAGGGCTCTATTCTGGCGGCGCCCTGGATAAATCTTCTTTAACTCGCGTAGGTATTGCCAAGGTTGATTGGGAAGGCAATATTGAGGGGGTTGGCATCAGGTGGCTGGCTGAAGATTCTGATTGCCAGATTAGTGACCCCCAACTCGTCGACCTGAAGAACGGTCGTTACCTGTTTGGTTATGCACAGTTCCAATGTATTTCCGATAACCTTCCATATAATCGTAGTTACAATAAGAAAGGCGAGGCCATGCGTATGCTGGTTCCAAAAGCCTATTATGTGATGGAGATTGACGCAGATCTGAATGTACTTGAGGGGCCGGTAAAACTCACCGATTATGGATGGGGTGGATTGGATGAGCCAATGTATCTGGGTAACGGCAAAGTGGCCTGGAATTATATTAAGAACCCTACCTTTGAGAATTATATCGGCGGTCAGCAAAATGTGTGGCAAGCGATTGTTTACCACTCTAAAAGTGTGAATTAACCCTTATCAACCGGGGCCTGTTTTTAATGGTCCCGGTCTTTCACTAAGACTGCCTATTGTTGTGTTTACTCTGGATGCCCAGGTAACTACTGCTAGACTTGCGGCAGAATATATCATGTAAGCCAATGAGGGCTCGTAGAACATGCCACTGTAGGCTTAAGGGGGCTTTTATACTTTCCAAGAGTGGACCTAAGATTAAAATCTAATGCGCCTAGATAAAGATCGGGCGATAAAAGTAGGCTATAGGTATTTTTCGAGGTTGAAATTTGAAAGGACTAAGGCCTTTTGTGGCGAGCCGGACCTAACCTCTATAGTCTTCAAGGTCCACAGAGGTTTTATGGGGCTGTTCAGAGGCATCTGTGAAAAATTGATTCGCCAGAAATAGCAAAATTACCGGGGCTAAATCCAACCCCGGCATAAAAAATCAATTAGCAGTTAACCGCGTTAACCGCCAACCCACCCAGAGATGTTTCCTTATATTTACTCTGCATATCGATACCAGTCTGGCGCATGGTTTCGATCACGCTATCCAGCGGTACGATATGGGCGCCGTCGCCGCGTAGGGCCAGGCGAGCGCCGTTGATGGCTTTTACTGCGCCCATGGTGTTGCGCTCGATACAGGGAACTTGCACCAGGCCACCTATAGGATCGCAGGTGAGTCCCAGGTTGTGCTCCATTCCGATCTCAGCGGCGTTTTCGATTTGCTGGTTGCTGCCGCCTTCTACGGCGGCCAGGCCCGCGGAGGCCATGGAGCAGGCAACGCCGATCTCGCCCTGGCAGCCCACTTCGGCGGCGGAGATAGAGGCATTTTTCTTAAATAGCATGCCGATGGCGCCGGCGGTGAGCAGGAACTTCACTACCTGATCTTTGAGTTCGCCGTGTACTTCCGGATCGTGCACAAATTCCACGTAATAGGCGATAACCGCGGGAATAACACCGGCGGCACCGTTGGTGGGGGCGGTAACAATACGTCCGCGCGCGGCATTCTCTTCGTTAACGGCGAGGGCAAACAGGCTTACCCAGTCGAGGATGGCGAGGCCGCGATTGCGCTCCTCTGCGGTTTGTTTACTCAACTCGCGGTAGAGCTCGGCGGCACGGCGACGCACTTTTAGGCCGCCGGGCAGAATGCCTTTCTGCTGGCAGCCCCGCTCGATGGAGGCTTCCATTACTTTCCAAATATTCCACAGGCGGTCTTTGACTTCCTGCTCGCTGCGAAATGCTTTCTCATTTTCCATAGCCAATTCGGCGATGGTCCAGCCGTGCCGGTCGCAGATCTTCATCAGCTGTTCGGCGTTGCTGAAATCGTAGGGCAGTAGGGTGGCAATCTCCTCCTTGTGGGCGAAGTCTTCTTCTGAAAGAACAAAGCCACCGCCGATGGAGAAATAGCTGCGCTCGAACAACAGTTCATCGCCGCAATAGGCCTGGCAGGTCATGCCGTTGGAATGTTGAGGCAGAAACTCTTCCATATGGAAGAGCAGGTCGCGATCGCGAACAAACTCTATTTTGTGGTCACCATTGAGGGTCAATACCTGCTCGCTGTGGATGGCGTCCATCTTCTCGTCGATGCTATCGACGTCGATAGTATCGGGGGTTTGGCCCAGTAATCCCATCAAAACGGCCATATCAGTGCCGTGGCCGAGGCCGGTCAGGGCCAGGGAGCCGTAAAGGTGTACTTGAACACGGTCGGTTTTTGCGAGCTGGTCGCGGTCGCGCAGGTCCTGAACAAACTGGCGTGCGGCGACCATGGGGCCCACCGTATGGGAGCTTGAGGGGCCAACACCAATTTTGAACAGTTCAAATACGCTAATACTCATATAAATTCTCTGCGCTGGGCCGCACACAGTTGCGGCCCTCCCTTAAGGATATAGTTGCACCATTTAGGGGCGCACTTTGCCTTACAAGGCGCAACAATCAAGACGGCAGCTGCTATTCCGTACAAAATTCTACTTGTTGCGGGTTTTGCGGAATTTATGAGTTCCCTATCACCGGCTGTGATACAAGCTACGGCACTTCCGCGACCAAAACAGCGCGTTTGGGCGCGGGGTGACCTTCTACGGTTTTGTCCGGCGATTGCGGATCGAGAAAGTCGGCCAGGGATTCAAAATGCATCCAGTCGGTGCGCCGCTGTTCCTCCAGGCTGGTGGTATTCAAGTCTACCGTCCTGGGGTTGTGAAACCCGCATTTGCGCAGCCAACTCTCCAAAGTGGCGCAGCTGGGGAAGAACCACACATTGCGCATTTTGGCGTAACGATCTTCCGGCACCAGGCAATCCCCGAGCCCGCCATCAATCACTAGGGTCTCCAGCACCAGCTGGCCACCGGGGCGCAGGGTCTCACGCAGCTCGCGAAGGTGATCCATTGGCGAGCGGCGGTGGTAGAGCACACCCATTGAGAAGGTGGTATCGAAGGCGCGCAGATTTGCGGGCAGGGCTTCGATGCCGAGTGGCAGCAGGTCTACCGGCTGGTCCTCGCCAAGATATTTTTTCAGGGCGTAAAACTGCGCGACGAATTTTGCCGAGGGGTCGATGCCAATCACACGCCGGGCGCCGGCGCCATAGGAGCGCCAGCAGTGATAGCCGTTGCCACAACCTACATCCAGCACCAACCTGTTTTCCATAGGTGCCAGGTGAGGCAGTACCCGGTCCCATTTCCAGTCGGAGCGCCATTCGGTATCGATAGGCAGGCCAAAAATTTCCCAGGGGCCTTTGCGCCAGGGATGTAGTTTTCTCAGTTCCTGTTCCAGTAGCTGCAACTGTCCCGGAGAGGCATCACTGGCCTGGCCGATACGCACACTCTTGCTGAGCTCGATGCTGGAAGGGGCGATATCCGGCAGAGCTTCGACAGCGGCGCGCCAGTCGGGTAGGTCGCCCCAGCGATGCGGGCTTAGGTTTTCGGCTACCTGTTGAGGCAGCTGGGCCAGCCAGCCGCGCAGTTCCGGGATATGTTGCAGGCCTTGGTAGAGTTGGGTGTAGTCAATCACGGGTACTTACTTATCGGGGGTGCCTTTGATGGCGATCAGGGAGGCAAAGTTAAAACACTGGAACCAGACATCGACACTGGTAAAGCCGACACTTTTCAGGCGCGTGCGGTGGGTGTCCAGGGTCTCAGGAATCAATACGTTTTCTAACGCCGAACGCTTTTGTGCAATTTCCAGGGCGCTGTAGCCATTAGCGGCCTTGAAAGAGTGATGTAACTCAATCATCAGTTCGTTGTGGTCTTTATCGGCGAAGTCCACTTTCTCGGAAATAATCAGTATGCCGCCGGGGCGCAGTCCCTGCTGGATTTTACGTAGGATTTCCTCGCGCTCCTCAACCGGAATAAATTGCAGCGTGAAGTTCAGCACCACAACGGAGGCGTTTTCAATCGCCACGTTTTGCAGGTTGTCGCAGATGAGTTGCACCGGCACTTCGCCGCTGTCCGCTTCGAGTACCGTGCGCGCCTGGGACACCATCGCCTCGGAATTATCTACGGCAATGATTTCGCAATCTGCCGCGGGAATGCGGTGGCGCATGGCCAGGGTGGCGGCACACAGTGAGCTGCCGAGGTCATAGCAACGGCTGCCGGCCTGGGCATAGCGTTCCGCGAGGGTGCCGATCATGGCCACGATGGTGGTGTAGCCGGGCACGGAGCGCTTGATCATGTCCGGGAAGACTTGCACCACCTGCCGATCAAATTCAAAACCGGCCACCTGGCCCAGTGGGTTTGCGTAGATATTATCTTGTTTGCTCATCGGGACTTCGCTTGGGGATCACGGCAATGATCCGAGAGGAATGATTACCGCCGAGTACATTTTGTCTGCAAGCGGGTAAAACCGGCGCCCCGGCAGATATTGCTGCCGGGGGCCTGGCGTTATTACAGTTTTTCTTCTTGCAGGTTCAGCTTTGCCGCCGCTTCACTGCCTTGAGGGCCGGTGACAATAGCGGTGCTGGCTTTGGACGGTTCCAGGTAAGTGGCACCAACGCGCTGCAGGTCTTGCAAAGTAACTTCTGTCACCCGCTTGCGGAACTGCTGGCGTACTTCATGGGTGCGTCCATATAGGCCGGAGTGGAAATTCTTTTTGGCCTCGCCGGCGGGGGAGCCGGGTTTGTCCAGGCCGCCAATCACACCGAGGATCGACTCTTCCACCTGCTCCTCCTTGTGCTTGCCTTCGGCCAGCCACTGCAGAGAGGCATCGAAATCCTCTAGGGTTTCCCCCATGCGCGGGTCGCGATAGGAGTAAAAGCGGAATACCCCGATATTGCTATCGTGTCCGGCACCACCGCCGTAGGCGCCGCCCTGTTCGCGAATCGTGCGGTGCAAGAAGCCGTTGCGCAGGAAACCGCTCAATACAGAAAGCGGTGCGGCATCCGGGTGCGACATGGGCACGGTGGCGTAAGCCTTGGAGCAGAAATTCACCTGGCTATTGGCCACCCAGAGCTCTTGTACCTGTTTGCGCTCAAAGGGTGCATCCGGGTTGGCCGCAGTTGCGCTCGACGTAGAGACAAGCGGGGCCAATGCCTGGCTGAAATCTCCCAGTTTCTCCTCTTCCCCAATCAACAGGAACTGACGTGGAGCGGTGAGGATCTTGTCGTGGATCGCCTGGAAATGCGTGGAAAGTTGCTGCAGGCCGTCTTTTTCATCGAGCCCTTTGACCAGAGCTCTCAGGTTGCGCAGGCCCAGCAGGCCGCCGCTGGCATGGCTCTCCCAGGCTGCGCGGTTGTAGCCAGCACTGGCTGCTGCCATGGCGAGGGCGTGGCCGTTGCCAACAACGCCCTGCTCGCGGCGCGCCAGGGTTTGTTGCAGCAGTTCTTTAATGCGGGCGTGCTCATCGAAGCGCACTTGCGCCATGGTGGCCTGCATCAGTTCGGTGAGTTCGCCCTGGTTGCGAGAGAGTGCCTTGCCGGAAAGAATAAAGTGGCCGGAAAGGTGATCCAGGTTGTCGATGGCGGTGCGGCTGCTGGTAAAGCCATGCAGGGCACCGGCGACACGGGTCTGCCATTGCTGGACTTCCAAGTAGTCTTTATCGGCGAGGCCAACCTCACTCAATACCTGGCAGTAGTAAGGCAGTAGAGCTTTTTCTTCCTCGCTGAATTCCGGCAGGGCGCAAACCATCTGCTGGTAAACCAGACCATTGGTGCCGGCGCTGTAGCGGGTGAGTTTTTGCTCGCCGATTTCAGTGGTTTCACCCTCGACATCGGGCATTTCCGCGGGGATATCCTCTACACCCACTTTGGGCAGGATGGAGGCATCGTCCTCGCGGTTTTGGCGATCCGCTAGGGCCTTGGCGGTTTCGACAATCTGCGCTTTTTCCTTCTCGCTGAGGCGCGCCTTAATCTGCGCTAGCTGTTCCTTTTCAGCCTGCTCTTTGCGCTCGGCCAGTTTGTCGTCCGGGCTCATCACCAGGCGCACGCGGTGCTGGTTTTCCAGCAATAGTTTGCGGGCTTTATTGGCGATAAACATCGGATCTTTGATCTGTTCGCGCAATTTTTCCAGGGTGGCGTCGATATTCAGCAGGCCAACCGCATCGCCACGGTGGGTAGCGCCAGTAAGTGCGGTGAGGATCAGCTGCAGGCCGAAGGGGTAGCCGTCACCACCGATTTCGCGCTGTTGCAGTTCCAGCTGGTGCAAACTGGCGGCTACCTGCTCGTAGGGAATGCCTTTCTCGGCGACTTCTTCCAATACGGCGAGTACTTGTTTTTCCAGCTCGTCGGCGCGCTCGCGCTCGCTGCCTTCAATACCGCAGACAAACACCAGTTCCCGCTGGGAATCGTCCAGCCCGATAAGTGGGGAAGGGGAGGTGCCGAGGTCGGTGGTTTCTAACAGTTTCATCAGCGGGGAGGCACTGTTATCCAGCAGTACACCGGCGAGTAGGTGTGCGGTGAGGGCCTCTTCCAGATCGGTTACGTCACCGAGTAACCAGCTCAAAACAATATGGGTTTTTCCTTCCAGGGGCTCGCCGGTAAGCGGGTAGTGCTCTTCCACCTTGAGTGGAGCGTGGTAGCGGTCTTCGCGGCCTACCTCGATTGTCTTGTCCAGCCTTTCAAATTTGTGCAGCGCTTTTTCTTCAAAAGCAGCCTGGTGCTCAGCGGCAGGAATATCGCCGAAGGTCATAAAGATGGCGTTGCTGGGGTGGTAGTGACTGCGGTAGAAATCCACTAACTCTTGGTAGCTGAGTTTGGGAATATCTGAGGGTTCGCCACCGGAGTTGAAGTGGTAAGTCGTGGTGGGGAACAGGTATTTGCTCAGGGTGTGCCAAAGCTGCGAGCTGACCGAGCTCATGGCGCCCTTCATCTCATTGAACACCACGCCTTTGTAGACCAGCTCACTACTGGTGTTTTCGGTTTCGGCAAATTCCAGGCGGTGTCCTTCCTGGGCAAAATCCAGCGGGTCCAATGTGGCGAAAAATACCGCATCCAAATAAACATCGAGAAGGTTATTGAAATCCTTGCGGTTCTGGCTGGCAAAGGGGTAGGCGGTCCAGTCCGAGCTGGTGAAGGCATTCATAAAGGTGTTGAGTGAACGCCGAATCATCATAAAGAAAGGGTCGCGCACCGGGTATTTGTTACTGCCACATAGTGCGGTGTGCTCGAGAATATGGGCCACACCGGTGGAATCGTGGGGCACAGTGCGCAGTGCCACCAGGAAAACATTTTCCGCGTTGTCTGCGGCAATGTGCAGGTGTTGGGCACCGGTGGTGGTGTGGCGGTATTCCTCGACGCGCACGCCGAGGGAATCGATTTCTGCGCTGGTAACCAGTTCAAATGCAGGATGTGAGTTGTTCAAAAGACAGCTCCCTGGAGTTATAGAAAATTTTCTGGCCGGCCTCTGCCGCCGGCGAAAGGGCGCTATTCTACCGCTTGCACACACCGGAAAGACAGTGTTGACAAGGATGTCAGCAAGGCGAAGACTTCACCTACCGAAGCCCCGGCATAAATGTAGACGAACAGGGAGATAGAGGTTGTCCTGGTTGGATATTGCCAGCGTCACTGGCTTTTTTATCACATGGGTGGGTTACACCGTATTCGCACGTAAGAAAGCCAAAGAGACTTGGTGTCTCACATCTTCATTGCAATGGTATCGAGTGGAGTGGATGCTGCGCATGCTCGACCGGGATATGCGCATGGCGGATACCGCGATCCTCAGCAACCTGGAGCGGGTGATTGGTTTTTTTGCCTCCACCAGTATCCTGATTCTGGCGGGCTTGGTAACGGCGCTAACCGCGAACAAGGCCGCCATTGAAGTGCTCACCAGCTTGCCCTTTGCCGAGCCC
Organism: Microbulbifer sp. ABH2_005; assembly: GCF_056160005.1. NCBI lineage: Bacteria > Pseudomonadati > Pseudomonadota > Gammaproteobacteria > Cellvibrionales > Microbulbiferaceae > Microbulbifer > Microbulbifer sp. ABH2_005. The sequence goes on from NZ_JBSWWI010000001.1 coordinate 1,802,753, forward strand.
ACCACGGTTGAGCAGTTTGAGCTTAAGGTGATGCTGCTTATCCTGATTTTTATTTTCGCCTTTTTCAATTTTACTTGGTCCCTGCGCCAGTACTCTTTTGCCAATGTGCTGATCGGCGCTGCGCCTCCGCCAGAAGCGGGAGAGTTGTCCGAGGCCGAGCGCCGCCGTTTTGCCATCAGCACCGCCAAAGTAATCGACCATGCCGGGCACAGTTACAACTACGGTTTGCGCTCCTATTACTTTTCCATGTCGGTACTGGGTTGGTTTATCCACCCTCTGCTGTTTATTGCCGGTTACGTTTTTGTGGTTTGTGTGTTGTACCGGCGCGAGTTTATGTCCCGCGCGCTCAATTCGATTTTGGCGGCGCGGGAGGGTGGCCTGGAGCGCCAGCAGAGGAAGAAGTTCAGTGGAAAATTGTGAAATTGTGGCGGCCTTTGACAAGGTGGCAAAACTGCGGGGTTGGCAGCAGCTGCATACCGCAAAGAACCTGGCGATGGCGCTCTCGGTTGAAGTGGCAGAATTGAATCGGCATTTTCAGTGGCGTGATAACGTTGACATCCACGCGCTGATGCAGAGTGAGAATGCTGAAGAGGTTGCCGCAGAGCTGGCAGATATCCAAATGTACCTGTGTAAGTTGGCGGAGGTACTCGGAGTGGATATGGATGTGGCGCTGCGCAGTAAAATCGCGGAAAACGAGCGCCGGGCTACTGAAGTTGTGGTTGGTGGGGCCCCATGAGCGATACACGTTACAGCGACAGAAACTTTGACGACCTGGCGCATCGATTTCGCGATCGAATTTACGGTGGTCTCAAGGGTGATATTCGCCTGGCGGTATTGAACCGTGATTTGGCGTCGATTGTCAGCCGGGAATCACGCACTCTGAAAATTGTGGATGCCGGTGGTGGCCAGGGGCACTTTGCCATGGACTTGGCTGCTGCAGGGCATCGGGTGTACTTGGCAGATATTTCGGCGCAAATGCTGGAGCATGCTGCGGCAGAGGTGCAGGCGAGACATTTGCAAAAGCGCGTAACCCTTTTGCATAAACCCTTACAGGCGCTGGCGCAGATGAAAATGCTGCAGGGCGCGGACCTGGTAATCTGCCATGCGGTGCTTGAGTGGCTGGAGGAACCACGGCTGGCCTTGCAGCAACTGCACCGTTTGCTGAAACCGGGTGGCTACTTGTCTCTGACGTTTTACAACCGACGCGCGCTGGAGTTTCGCCTGTTGCAGCGCGGCAGCTTTCGTCAGTTGGAGCGCAATATCGATGAGGATTACTGGGGCGGGCACCCCGGCAGCCTGACACCACAAAACCCGCTGCTAATGGAGTGGGTGAGTGATTGGCTGCAAGAGGCGGGCTTTGAAGTGACTTGTCATAGTGGCATCCGCTGTTTTCACGACTTTATGACGCCAGCTATTCGCGACAAACTGCCCGCCGCGGCAATCGTACAAAAGGAACTGGAGTACTCGCAGACCGACCCCTATCGTCAGCTGGCGCGTTATATCCACCTCCTCTGTCGAGTACCAGAATAACGCTCTGAAAAGGGCTGAAGATTAGAGCGTGCGCAGCAGCAATTCCTTGGCGGCATTTACCCGCGACGCTAGGTAGTCGTTACCACCGCGATCCGGGTGCAATTTTTGGATAAGTTTGCGGTGCGCACCGATAATTTCATCCCGCCCGGCCTTGGCGCCGACGCCCAAAATCCGCCGCGCTTCATGTTCACTTAATGGCGGCCCCTGGTCGGTCTGTGTGGTTTTATGTTCCTGCTGAGTTTCCTGCTCTTGCTGTGGATTCGGGTTTTGCCGCTTGCGTGCGTAACGCTCAAATAGGGGGGCCAGCCAGGGCATCAGGCGCGTGAGTTGATTGAGCAGGCGCCCCAATACCGGCAAAATTAGCAATACTGTGGCGCCGACCCAATGTAGCCGTCCACTGATTGCCAACAGCACGACAACCGCCGCCGCCCCCATTAGCGTGATAAAGAAAATCTGTTTGCGTTTATCGCCCTTTGAACTGGCTTTGATTTTTTGCCAGGCATACCAGACGCCGATAACAATCAGTATTAGAAGAATTAAACGTGCCAATGGCGGCTCCTTAGATTCTGAACTTGCCAAGTTTGTGTCCAGGGCTTAAATATCTTTCCGATCCCATGGATTGTCAGGTTACCATGGCTCGCCTCAAGCCCTTCCAAACTCTGGGCGGAATGATGGCTTGTAGCTATCCTGTTTGAAGAAAATTTCAGCACTTGAGATAACAGTATGCAATACGACAAATTCCAGATTCCGGATGCGGATCAGATTTTGCCCGGCCGACCACAGCCGATGGAAATCACCGGCGTCCATTATGTCAACGGCAATCCCATTCAGGAGCCATTCCCCGAGGGCATGGAGGTCGCATTATTTGGCATGGGCTGCTTCTGGGGTGCGGAGCGACTGTTCTGGGAAATTAATGGCGTCTATGCCACTGCAGTGGGTTACACCGATGGCGCCACCGAGAACCCAAATTACGATGAGGTGTGTAGTGGCCGCACGGGACATGCCGAGGTGGTTAAGGTGGTGTTTGACCCGAAGAAGGTCAGCTATGCAGAGTTACTGAAAACTTTTTGGGATATGCATGATCCCACCCAAGGCATGCGCCAGGGCAATGATATCGGCTCCCAGTACCGCTCCTGTATTTTCTGTACTCACGAAGGGCAGAAGAAAGAAGCTGAGGCGAGTAGGGAAGCCATACAAGCGGCCCTCAATGAAAAGCAGCGCGGTGAGGTGACTACCGAAATTAGCATGGCTCAGCCATTTTATTACGCCGAGGAATACCATCAGCAGTATATGGCGAAAAACAAAGAAGCCGTTTGCCCGATACTGCGTAATCCCATGCACGATTAAGGCGCTCGGCTGATCCGTGGGGGCGGAAATCACTGCCCCCTTAATCCCCCTGACTAGATTCTTCCTAGCCTCTTATTTGCTTTGCCGCTGATGTGCGCACCAATCGCTCCAGCTCCCTGGATAGAGCAGGGAATCCCGGCGTCCGGCCAGCTGTTGAGCAAAGTAGTTTACACAGGCCGTCACCCCTGAACCGCAGTAATTCAGAATGGGCCGTCCATCTGAGTGGGAATCCCAAATAGCTTGGAGCGCCGCAGGCGACTTCACTTTGCCCTTCTCGTCGGTCATTTCCCGCCAGGGTTGGTTGATGGCGCTGGGGATATGGCCCGCGATGGGATCTATGGGTTCGTGTTTGCCGGCAAAGCGATCTGCATCTCGGGCGTCAACCAGCTGCCAAGGCGCATCGCCCAGAGAGGTTTTAAGGGTCTCGTAGTGCACCAGCAGATTGTCTTTTGGCCTTGCACTGAAATTGCCTTCCGGTGCGGCTTCCGGTTCAGCGCTCTCTAAGGCCAGACCGGCATCGAGCCATGCACGCAGGCCTCCATTGAGAACCTGGATATTTGTGTGGCCGAAAAAGAAAAACAGGAACCAGGCGCGCGCAGCAAAGCCCAGGCGGTTATCGTCGTAGACAACCACTGGCGTATCGGTATTGATACCCAACTTGCGGGCGAATTGCTGGAACTGAGCGCTGTTGGGCATGGGATGACGTCCGCCAAACTGGTGTGTGGGGGCGGACAGATCCCGGTGCAGGCTGGCGTAGTGGGCTCCGGGAATATGCCCCGCTGCATAGGCTTGGGCTCCGCTTTCCTTGTCGGCGAGATCATAGCGGCAGTCCAGGATGACTACTGTCTCGTCGGCAATCCGTTTTTGGAGATCCTCGACTTCAATGAGCGAAGCGCTGTGCATTCGGTCCATGTTGATTCCTGCTGTCGTCCAATGACGCCAATCGTTTAGGGTTCGCTTTCCGGGGCTGGTACGCCAGTGGAGGGAGCCTCTGTTTCACCACCTTGGCTCTGCTCCTCTTGCTCTTCCTGGATCTGGTCTGCCAGTTCCTGCTTGCGGCAGTCTTTGGTGGGTTCTGTCTGGTCGCTTTCTGGGTTGTCGAGAAAGCGCGCCGCCGCTTTCTCTGCGCAGCTGCTGGCAGAAATAATATCGTGAGCCAATTGAGGGAATAGCAGCCATTGGTGATTGGGCAGCGCTTTGCGCGCTATATCTACATCCTCCGCGGATAAAACCGGATCGAGCCCACCGTGCAACACCATAACCGGCGCGGGAGTGGCAATGGGTTGGGATTCCAGCAGTGGTGCGGCGGGGATCGCCCAGATACGGCATTGCAGTTGCAGTAACTTCAGGTCTGAGCGCACAGCGCCGCCGAGTATGCCGGTGCCCTCGGCGCTCTCGCGGGCTTGGTCGAAATCGACAAAGGGGGCTTCCTCGTAGCAGAAATGGCTGACCCCGGCCGCGTCCCCAAAGTAGGGGTCCAGTACGATTTCCATAAAGTGTCCAATGGCTTTTTGCGCGGGCTTCAGGCCCTCGTCGCCACTGTTTTCCAGCCCCTCAATCAGCTTTGGCAGTTCACTGTAAAAATTCTCGTTGTACAAAGCCTGGAACAGTACCCTCAGCAGGCGTTGGCCCGTGAGGACAAACGGGTAGGGCTGATTCGAATAGCGGTGCTTGATAGAGATCGTGCGCGGTTTCTCATCGAGGGTTTGCACCAGGTTCTCCAGGCGCCGGCGCAGATCCGGGTAGCGGCTGTTACATTTTTCATCCTCAATACAGTGCTTGAGGCCGCGCTCGTAAGCCGCCAGTGAATCCTGAGCAAGTTGTTGGGTATAGGCGATATTCGGGAAGACCGCGCTGTTGAGCACCAGGGCGCGGGTTGAATCGGGGAAATCCCGTGCATAAGTGAGGGCGTAACGGGAAGAGTAGGAAACGCCATAGAGGTCGAGCTTATCGATTTTCAACAGCTTGCGCAGCTCTTCCACATCCCGAGCAATCACCGAGCTGTTGTACTGCGCCATATCCGCGCCCTTGCTCAGACGGCTGTAGCAGCGCTCCATACTGAAAGCGAAAACACGCGCTTCCTCTTCCGGGGAGAGGTTGCGCTGGAAAGCCGTTTGCGCGTCCTCGATAAACTCGCTGCAGGTGAGGCGCGGCCGCGCCATGCCGGTGCCGCGTGGATCGATCACGATTAAATCGCGACCGTCTTCAACAGTCATCGCGGCGTAGTTCAACCACAACCAGTCGCTGGCGTTTTCCGGCTCCAACCCCATGCTGGCGCCGGGGCCACCGGCCCCAAGGTGTAGCAGCGGTGCCTTATTGGGGGCTGGATGATTGGCGCGAAAGCGAATCACCGGGAAGCGAATTTTTCGCCTGGTGGGGTGGGCGTAATCCTCCGGCACTTCCATCATGTAGCACTGGGTAGCGGGCCAACTGTCATCGGTTTTAAACCAGCAGGACCTGGGGTATAGGTGGGTATAGCTCCTGGGCTTTTTCACCGCGGGGGTAGCCCCCTGCTCAGACCGATCACAGGCGCTCACCAGTAAGCTGATGAATATGATGCAGGCGGTCAGTGGGCGGAGATTTCGCACTAAGTGTCTTCCTGTGGGCAGAAAAAGTTCTAGGTTCTGTGGGCTGTGCCGCTCAATGGTTACCGAATCGCGCAATGGGTGCGGAGAGGTTCCACTTCAGAGCTGCCAGGCGGATTGCCAAGGTAACCAGCACGGCTATAGCCACTACCAAGTCCCCCGGCAATTTGCCACTGGCATCGAGGGCAACCAGCACGGCGGCGCCGGTGAGGGCCGCAGTGGCATAGATCTCCCGGCGCAGAAGTAGTGGGATATCCCCGGAGAGTACATCGCGAATTACACCACCGAAAGTACCGGTCATCATTCCCATTACGATGGCAATAGTGGCGGAGTAACCCAGCTCTAACCCCTTCTGTGTGCCGATCACGACAAATACTGCGAGGCCAATGGCGTCCGCTATCATCAGTAGGCGCATGGGCACTTGTAAATAGCGTATCAGGTAAAAACTGACTACACCGGTGGTGACAGCGATCCACAAATAGTAGGTGTCTTGCAGCCAAAACACGGGAATATTGAGGATGATGTCCCGAATGGTTCCCCCTCCCGTGGAGGTGACACAGGCGAGCACTACTGCGCCAAACAAATCCATCTGCTTGTGGCCTGCAGCGAGTACACCACTAAAGGCAAAGACTGCAATACCGATCAAGTCGAACCAATGCAGCAGCTCATCCATATCATTGTTACATCCAGAGATTGGCGGGCAGGGGAGAATAGCACTTCTATTTACGCAAAGGGAGTCGGCTACTTGGCCGCCAGTTAGAAGTGTGAGGCGGTGCAATCGGCAGCCTATTTATGGCTGCTGGCCACAGGAGAGAGAATCCCTTTAGCACTCTGTGAGTTTGGCAGAGCATGGGGAAGCTTTTGTCTGATTAACCTTGGCAGGTTTGTCTGCGAATCTTATGCGCGCCGTTAAAAGTAAAAAAAGGATTTTAAGGGATTTGATGGAAAAATTGGCCTTGCCGACAGGTGTTATTGAATGCTGCCACATCAAAGGGGTAAAACCCTGTGAAATGATTGGGATTGGGACAGAAACAGTGAGTGATAAATATCTGAAACCAAGTACCCACTATGCCAATTTATAGCATCCTAAAAGCGCTGGCTTGTGTATTTATCATCGGCATGGCTTACCCAATTGTTAAATTTGCAATCAATGATATCCCTCCATTGTTGCTGACCGCCCTGAGATTTTCGCTGGTGGGTGTGCCACTTATCATTTTTTTCCCGTTTCCGAAAACCTCTGTGATGAATGTATTTTTGACGGGAATTTTTCTTCAGTTCCTCAACACCGGTTTGGTTTATTTTGCTCTGCGTAGCGATGCACAATCTGGTGTTGCCAGTTTGTTGGCGCAGTCACAGGTACTTTTTACCCTACTTTTTAGCGTTTATTTTTTTGGGGATAAAATAAGCCGGCAGCAGTTGTTAGGCTTGTTGGTTGCCGCTGTGGGTTTCACGATATTTTTTCTACACGCCGATGAGAATGGAGCGACAACCACAATGGGGCTCGTGCTTCTGATTGCTTCGGGAATGGCCTGGGCTATTGGAAATATGTTGCTGAAGAGCATGAAGGGGGTAAACCTGCTGCATCTGATGATTTGGGCATCACTGGTGCCGCCAATCCCGCTATTCGTATTATCTTATTTTATGGAAACGCAAAGACCACTCAAGGTTTTACTTGAAGCTTCGCCATTGGCATGGGGTGCGGTTCTATATCAGTGTTTGTTTATCACTCTGCTTGGATTTATGTGGTGGGGGGAATTGATGCGGCGTTATTCAGCTGCTTTTGTTGCACCCTTTGGGCTATTGGTTCCGGTATTTGGCTTGATGGGCTCCTGGGTACTTTTAGGTGAGTCGATGGATACTATCGAGTGGTGGGCATCCCTGTTGGTTTTCGCCGGCATTGCCTTTTGCGTGATCAATGTGCAGGAGATAAAGGCGCAAGCCAAAGGGTAGTAATTTACAAAAAATTTAGGAGGCTCAGGGAAAGCCGCCGGTTTAATGGGGCAGGGCGCATACCCGCGGGTGTTGCCGCGAGTAGCGCCCAATGAGGCGTTAAACGAACGCCTGCAGGCCGGTCTGTGCACGGCCCAGGATCAGCGCGTGTACGTCGTGGGTGCCCTCGTAGGTATTTACCGCTTCCAGGTTCATCACGTGGCGAATCACGTGGAACTCGTCGGAGATGCCGTTACCACCGTGCATATCGCGGGAAACGCGGGCGATATCCAGGGCCTTGCCGCAGTTGTTGCGCTTCACCAGGGAGATCATGGTGGGGTCGAACTGCTTGTTCTCATCCATGATGCGGCCAACGCGTAGGGAGGCCTGCAGACCCAGGGTAATTTCGGTTTGCATATCGGCCAGCTTCTTCTGGAACAGCTGGGTTTGTGCCAGTGGGCGGTTGAACTGTTTGCGGTCCAGGCCGTACTGGCGCGCTGCGTGCCAGCAGAATTCACCGGCACCCATGGCGCCCCAGGAAATGCCGTAGCGGGCGCGGTTCAAACAGCCGAAGGGGCCGCGCAGTCCGCCGATTTCGGGGAACTTGTTCTCTTCGGGAACGAAGACATTGTCCATCACAATCTCGCCGGTGATGGAGGCACGCAGGGAGAACTTGCCCTCGATTTTCGGTGCGGTCAGGCCTTCCATACCTTTCTCGAGTACGAAGCCGCGAATGATGTCATCATCGTCTTTGGCCCAAACCACGAAGACATCGGCGATGGGACTGTTGGTAATCCACATTTTGGCGCCGCTGATGCGGTAGCCGCCGTCCACTTTTTTGGCGCGGGTTTTCATACCGCCGGGATCGGAGCCAGCATCCGGCTCGGTCAGGCCGAAACAACCAACCCATTCACCGCTGGCCAGCTTGGGCAGGTATTTCTGCTTCTGCTCTTCGCTGCCGTAGGCGTAGATGGGGTGCATCACCAGGCTGGATTGCACGCTCATGGCGGAGCGGTAGCCGGAGTCTACGCGCTCGACTTCACGCGCCACCAGACCGTAGGAAACGTAGTTGAGACCGGCACAGCCATAACCTTCGATGGTGGAACCCAGCAGGCCCAGCTCACCCATTTCGCTCATGATTTCACGGTCGAAGATCTCGTGGCGGTTGGCCTCCAAGACCCTCGGCATCAGCTTGTTCTGGCAGTATTCGCGCGCGGCATCGCGCACCATGCGCTCTTCGTCGGTCAACTGCTGATCCAGCAGCAGGATATCGTCCCAGTGGGCGAGTGGCTGATGTTTACTCATGGCTAGTCTCTTCTACTTCTTCCGTTATTAATCGGCACCAAAGTTTGTCGCCAGTCCGGCAAAAAGCTGACGGATTCTGACTGGAGCATTGGCAATTGCCCCCGACAAATCCCGGTGACCATTCAGTTTATTGTGGCGCATCATACCTAAGTAGCCGCGCCGGGGCACTCCTATCGACAGCAAAATTTAGGCTATTAGGAGTGTGTCTGTGTAAACAAGGGTAAAACGCCTTGCGAGCTATTTTTGTCGGAAGATAATGGGCGCAATAATTCTCTGTTTTTCCTGTTTTTAAATACTTTTCCGGTGATTTTCCTTGGGCTTTTACCGTGTTTTGGCAATTTGTGTTCCACTGCTGGCCAGCTGTTCCTCTCAGCCGATCGAGACTGCCGAGCCGCAGGATATTTTGTCCCTGCCGCAGGCATTTAGTGCCTCGGGCGCAGTGGCAGCCGATGTCCGTTGGTGGCGCGGGTTTGAAGACCCCCAACTCGACCAGCTGGTTGAGCTAGCCCTGCAGGACAATCCGGATCTGCAGGCCAGTTACTGGCGTTTACGCCAGGCCTCAGCAGTAGCCCGCGGGGCGCGCTCGGGCCTGTGGCCTAGTTTGACGGCCCAGATTGAAAATACCGAGCAGCGATACTCTTCCGGGGAATTCACCGACCCTTCCAATGAGGGCAATAGCTGGAGCACTCGGATTGCCGCCAGTTATGAACTGGATCTCTGGGGGCGCGTGCGTGCCGGAGCCAGTGCGGCCGAGGCGGGACTTCAGGCCCAGCAACAGAATCTTCAAACTGCCTCTCTGAGCCTCGCCGCGGAGGTATCCTCAACCTGGTTGCAGTTGCGTGAACAGTGGGGCCAGCGCGACTTGCTGCAGGAGCAGCTGGAAACCAATCGCAAATCTCTGCAGGTACTGGAGTCGCGCTTTGCTCGCGGTGTCAGCGTTGCTGCCGATGTGCTGCAGCAACGCCAGCTGGTACAGCGCTCTGAACAGGAGTTGGAGCAAGCCGGTGCAGACATTGAGATACTCGAGGTGCAACTGGCCACCTTGCTGGGTATCAATCCAGGCCAGCTGGATGGATACATTCACAAAGTTGCGAGTCTACCCATTCTGCCAGCCCTGCCTGATACCGGCATTCCCTCACAACTGTTGCTGCGGCGCCCAGATGTGCGGGAAGCCCAGCGCAAGCTGGTGCAGGACTACCACTTGGCCGATCAAGCTTGGGCGGATCGCTTGCCGGTACTGAGTCTCTCCGCAGTAGCGAGTAACGGTACCAGTTTGATCAGCGATGTTACCGAGAATTGGCTGCTCGCTATCGCCGCTTCCCTTGAAGGGGTGATCTTCGATGGCGGTGCGCTCAGTTCGGCACGGCAACAGCAGGATGCAGCCTTGCAGGAGCGCTGGGCGCTGTATCGCGAAACGGTGAATCAGGCGCTGTCAGAAGTTGAGCAGGCCCTGATCCGTGAGCGCGCCTTAAGCCTGGAGCTTCAACACCTGCGTGAGCGGGAGCGTTTGTCCGACTTGATTGTCCAGCGGCGCAACCGGGCCTACACCCGCGGCGCCGTCGATTTTCTCAACCTGCTGACGGCTACCACCGAACAGCAGAGCCTGGCTCGCGAGGTGTTGTCCGCCGAACGCCAGCTGCTGCAGAACCGAATTACTTTATATCGCGCGCTTTCTGGGGGGCTGCCCCAGGAAGATCTGCCTGCACCGGAGCCCGCAGACCTGGAGCTGTACCTGGAGGGAAATAGTTGATGTTGAAGAAGTTCAATCCGCGCTTGCTCATACCAGTAGCCCTGTTGGCTTTGGCCGTTGTGATTGCCGCCTGGATGATGCGGGAGAAACCCACAGTTTCCCGTGGAGAGCGCAAGGTGCCACCGCCAGCCGTGGATGTGGCCGTGGCGGAACAGGGAAACTTCCCCGTTACCCTGAGTGCTCTGGGGAAAGTGACCGCGCGTGAATTGGCGGAGGTAGAGCCCTTGGTTGATGGGCAGGTGGAGTGGCTCGACTACGACCTGGGGCCCGGCGCAGTTTTGCCCAAAGGCAAGGTGTTGTTACGCATTGATGCCGAACCCTACCAATTGGCTCTGAAGTCTGCCCAGAGCACCCTGGCTGGGCGCCGTGCGGAATTGCAGCAGGAGTTGGGCCAACAGCAGGTGGCCCGGGAAGAGTACGAGCTGCTCGGTACTGCCCTGGGCGATGCCGACCGCGCACTGGTGTTACGTGAACCCCAGAAGGCAGCGGCCGAGGCCGCGGTGCAGGCGGCAGAAGCCGAGGTGGCTTTGGCACAGCGCAATCTGCGTCTCACAGAAGTGCGGGCCCCCTTTGATGCTCTCGTAGTGGCGCGCAATGTGGATGTGGGGGATCGCGTATCCCCCGGCGTCAATCTCTACAGTTTGGCCAGCGCCAGCCGCTTCCAGATAGCCGTTGAGGTTCCCGCTAGCCAGTTACACCGGTTAAACAGCGCTGACGTGGAAGTGCGCATATACGGCAGCCAGTGGCCCGCCGGTAGTTATCGCCAGGGAGAGTTTGTGCGGGTGATACCGGTATTGGAGGAGCAGGGGCGCCTGGCTCGGGTGCTGGTCGAGCTGGAGGATCCTCTCTCCGTGGTGGACCCTTCTCAGCCGCAGCTTTTACTCAATGATCTGGCGCGGGTGGAAATCGTCTCCCAGGGTAAAGAGGCGCTGGTGCGGATTCCGCTCACCGCCTTGCAGGATGACAATCAGGTTTGGGTAGTGCGTGACAACCGCACCAGTATCCAGCCTGTTGAAGTCGCTTATACGAGCGGCGACTTCGCCGTGCTCGACAGGGGTCTTAGCGGTGGGGAAACCTTGGTCACGACCCGCCTGATCACCGTCACCGAAGGCATGCCGGTAAGGATTGCCGGAGGGCCCCGCCCGGGTAAAAGCCTGCCCGCCGATGCCGCTGCCTCAGCAAATGAGGGCGCAATGCCTGGACTCCGACCCCAGCAAGCTGGGGGTGCCAATGACTGAGCGCAAAAGAGCTGATGCGGACATAGATACCCGCAGAGGTGCCATCGCCTGGATGGCGCGCAACCATGTAACCGCCAACCTGTTGATGCTGGTCCTGATTGTGGGCGGACTTATTTTTTCCCTGGTGGTGAAGAAAGAAGTCTTTCCGGAATTTAGCTTGGATATGGTGACCGTTTCCATCTCCTATCCCGGCGCCAGTCCGGAAGAGGTGGAGCGCGGCGTGCTGGTGGCTGCCGAGCAGGCGGTTCAGGGCATTGTGGGTATCAAGGAAATGCGTGGTGCGGCCAATGAGGGCAGCGCTTCCCTGATTCTGGAGTTGGAGGGCGATGCGGATGCCAATCTGGTCTTTCAAAACATTCAGCAAGCCATCGATTCGGTGACCACCTTCCCCGGTGATATCGAACGTCCGCAGGTAAGTCTGGCCGAGCGCAAGCGCGATGTACTGGATCTTGTCCTGCACGGTAATCTGGACGATCGCAGTTTGCGCGCCCTGGCCATGCAGGTTTACGACAAGCTGGAGGCGCACAGCGGTATCACCCAACTGGAGGCCCAGGGGGTTCGCGATCTGGAAGTGGCCGTTGAGATACGCCGCGATGATTTGCGACGCTATGGTCTCACCCTGTCGGAAGTGGCCCAGGTGGTAAAAAATGCGGCGGTGGATATTCCCTCCGGCAGTGTTAAATCCAATGCCGGCGAAATCCTGGTGCGGGTTACCGAGCGGCGTGATTGGGCGCGCGAGTTTGGCAATGTGGTGGTAACCCGCGGCAGTGGTGGTGGCCCGGTCTATCTGCGTGATATCGCCAATATCAGCGATGCCCTCGAAGACGAGGCGCGTAATATGGTGTTTAACGGGGAGCCCGCCGTCAGCATCAAAATTTACCGCGTGGGCGAGCAGACACCCATGAGTGTCAGTGAGGCGGCGCGGGAAGTGATCGATGAGGTCAGAACCAGCCTGCCACCGGGGGTGACCCTCACAATTCGAGATGACGACTCGGAAATATTTAAAGAGCGTCTCTCTTTGCTGTTGAAAAACGGATTTATCGGCCTGCTGCTGGTGTTTGTGGTGCTTGGCGCTTTCCTGGAATTGCGCCTGGCATTTTGGGTGACGCTGGGAATCCCCACCAGTTTTCTCGGTTCGCTGCTGTTCCTGCCCGGGTTGGATATCTCTATCAGCATGGTGAGTATGTTCGCCTTTATCATCGCCCTGGGCATAGTGGTGGATGATGCGATTATCGCTGGGGAAAATATTCACGAGTGGCGCCAGAAGGGTTATAGCAATTTAGAGGCCGCTATTGCCGGTGCGCGCCAGGTGGCGGTGCCGCTCACCTTTGCCATCCTCACCAATATCGTCGCCTTTATTCCCCTGATGGAATTGCCCGGTTTTATGGGCAAGATCTTCGGTGTTATTCCTTTTGTAGTGGGTTCGGTATTTATTATTTCCTGGGTCGAGGCACTGTTTATTTTGCCGGCGCACCTGGCCCATTCCCGCCGGGGTTACAAAAGCCGACGGGCCCGCCGATTTGCCGCCCGGCAAAAATTGCTGGCACGCGGCCTGGACCGCTTCGTACAACGACGCTTCCGGCCCTTTTTGGATTTCTGTGTGGCGCACCGCTACAGCACGATTGCCGTCGCCATTGCTATTTTGCTGGTGATGGGGGGCTATGCGGCCAGCGGGCGCATGGGCTTTACCCTGATGCCGCGAGTGGAGCGGGATTCAGGCCGTTTTGCGGTGACTTTCCCCACCGGTACCCCTCAACAGCAGTTGGAGAAAGCCAGGGCGCAGATTATTGATGCGGCCGATAGAGTGCTCGAACAATACGACCGCGATCGGGTTTTCCTCGGCAGTCGCGGGATGATTGGGGACGATGCGATTCAGGTGGACGCCTATTTTGTTGCGGCGGATCAGCGCAGCTTCTCCACCGGAGAGTTTGTGCGTGAGTGGCGAAAAGAGGTGGGACCTATAGCCGGTTCTCTCAGTGCCATTACGGCGTCTGATCGCGGCGGACCCGGCGCCGGTTCCTCCTTGACGGTGGAGCTGCGTCATACCGATACGGACACACTGGAACAGGCCGCGTTGCGCCTGGCCAGTGAGCTGGAGAAATTCCCCAATGTGAGCGATATCGACGCGGGTATTTCGCTCGGCAAAGCCCAGCTCGATTTAACCCTCACAGAAACCGCCAAAAGCCTGGATGTTTCCGCCGAGGACATCGGTCGTCAACTGCGGGCTTCTCTCTACGGTGCCGAAGCGCTGCGCCAGCAGCGCGGGCGTGACCAGGTGAAGGTGATGGTGCGCCTGCCGGAGAGTGAGCGAGTCACGATGGACGATGTACACAATATGATGATTCGCGCCGGCAACGGCCAGTGGCTGCCGCTCCTCGACCTTGTCGAGATCGACCAGGGGCGCGCCTATGCCAAGATCAATCGCCGCGAGGGTCGCCGAGTGACCACGGTTACCGCCAATGTGGAACCCAGCGATCAGGCCGCCCTGGTGATCAACGAGCTCAATCTCAGTGTGATGCCGCAATTAAAAGCCGAGTTCCCCGGTCTCGGGGTTTCCTATGAAGGGCGTCAGGCGGATGAAAGGGAGGGGCTCGCCTCACTGGGCATGACTTTTATGTTGGCTATGGCGGTGCTCTATCTGCTGCTGGCGATTCCGCTGAAGAGTTATATACAGCCGCTGATCGTGATGATTGCCATTCCCTTCGGCGTGATCGGTGCATTGCTCGGCCACCTGGGTATGGGTTACGGCCTCAGCATGGTCAGCCTGCTGGGCATGGTGGCCCTCGCTGGGGTAGTTATTAACGATACTCTGGTGATGATCGAATATAGCAACCGCTTGCGTAACGAGGGTATCGACCTGGAGACGGCGATCAAGCGCGCGGCGGCGCGCCGCTTTCGCCCGATTGTGCTGACCACGGTCACCACTTTCTGTGGCCTGATGCCGATGATTTTTGAAACCTCGGTGCAGGCGCGCTTTATGATCCCGATGGCGATTTCCCTCGGTTACGGCATCCTCGCTGCCACGGCTATCTCGCTGTTGTTGGTGCCTTGCCTGTACCTGATGCTTGGCAAAGATATTCCCCAACTACTGGAGCGCTCGAAAGCCGCGGTGAAATCCCTCGTCAGGCCTGCGCAGGTTTAATCCCTGCGCAATTCGTCCTTGGTGGCGATGGGGTTGGGAAAATTCATCACCACGATATACGAGGACACCAGGAAGGTCAGAATGGCGGTGGCCTGTATCAGGTGCGAGGCTTCGCTGCCGATGAGATTCTGGCTGAAGGCGAGTAGGGCGATCAGCAGGGAGAATTCACTAATTTGCCCCAGGCGAAAGCCGATATCCCAGGCCAATATCTTGAGTTCGCTGTGGCTACCAAGCAGGTAGCGAAATACCACCGGCTTGGCCAGCAATACTACGGCAGCGGTTACCAGTGCCGGGACCAGGATTTCCGGCAGCATCGACAGTTTGAACTGGGCGCCCAGGCTGAAGAAAAACAGAATCAAAAAGAAATCCCGCAGGGGTTTCAGATTGAGGGCTATGTACTGGGAAATTCGGCTGGCGGCGAGCGTGATACCCGCGATAAAGGCGCCGATCTCCCGCGACAGTCCCAGCGTCTCGGCCAATTCCGCCATGCCCATACACCAGCCCAGCGCCATCAAAAACACATATTCGTGGAAGCGATCGAATCGGCTGAACAGCGGCAGCAGCAGGTATTTCACTACTACCCAGGCAAACGCCACTAATAAGGGCAGGGCTCCGAAAGACAGAGCCACTTGCCCCAGGTGCATGTCGCCACTGCTGTCACTGAGCAAAATCATCAGGCAGACGATGGCGACAAAATCCTGAAACAGCAACAGGCCCACCATCAACTCCCCCAGCTTTTTGTGGTGTAGCACCGTGGTGGGTAACAGCTTGATGCCGATAATGGTACTGGAGAACATCAGGGCCATGCCGATCACCCAGCTTTCCATGGTGGTAAAGCCAAACAGTTGGCCAATGGAAAATCCGATACCCAGGAATATGGCGCAACTGATAATGCCGACAAAAGTGGCCTTGCGCAGAACCGAGACCAGCGCCTGGGGCTGCATATCGAGCCCCAACAGGAACAGCAGGAAGATGATACCCACGTTGGACATATCGGAGAGCAGGCGCAGGTTGTCGATGACCGCAAATCCGGATGGTCCCAGCAGTACACCTAGTGCGATATAGGCAACCAGTAGGGGTTGGCGGCCGAAGAGCGCCAGAGTGGCGACTATCGCGGCGCCACTAAAAATAAGGAAGAAAGATTGGAAGAGAGAGCTGTCCGCCACAGGTCATCCTTGAAAGTGAGCGAGATCTCATCATTATCCACAGATGGACGGACAGCTAAACCTTTATCACTCTGGGTTCTCTGAGGGGATGGGCAGTTCAGTGGTGCTTTTGATCTGCTCCAGGGCGAAATTCGAAATAATATCGCTAATGCCTACGTGCCTGATCAATTCCTTGTAAAAGCGGTCGTAGGCAGAAATATCGCTCACCACCACCCGTAGCAAGTAGTCGTAGTCCCCGGCCATGCGGTAGCAGTCCACCACTTCCGGCAGCTGTTCCACATGTTTGGAGAAGGCTTCAGCCCACTCCGGGGTGTGCTGATCCGTTTTTACCTGGGCGAAAACCGAAACCGGCAGCCCCAGAATTTCCGCATTGAGCAGGGCGACTTTGCGGCGGATGATGCCGCTTTTTTCCAGCTTCTGCACCCGGCGCCAGCAGGGGGTTTTAGTGAGTCCCACACGCTCCGCCAGCTCCTCAATAGAAAGGCTGACGTCCGATTGCAGAATAGCGAGCAGGTGTCTATCAATCGCGTCAAGTGAGGACATAGTGCTACAGCGCTCCCCGTAACCTAGGGCCTTGTTTCCCTGCGTTGAAATTCATGCCCTCACTGGCTTTGCCCTGGCGGTGGTTGGATGTTCTGGGTGGCCGGAAGGTTGGCAGGTAGTTTGCCTCTTCCTTTTCCACCTGACGTAACGATAGGCTCAGGGGAATTGCGCCGGTAGTGGAATTTTCCCCAAGTGCAACGTCGATGAGAGCAGTTTGTGCAAATGGGTGGGGCGGGCGGGTGCTCGGCTGGGATTTAAAAGTGGGCAGGAGAGAGGGCCGGGTGCTGAGGCAGCACCCGGCAGTTACGGTTTAGGCGGCGTTCTTCGGTGGGAAGCGGGGCTCGAAAAGGCCCAGTTCGATTGCCTCACGTACCTTGGCCATCAGGTCTATTTCGGTGAGTTCCTGCAGCTGCTGCAAGTCGCTCAACACATAGTAAACAGGCTGCACGATATCAATTCGATAGGGCGTACGCAGCGCGTCGATGGCACTGAAGTCGTAGCGCTCAGGTTCATGACTGAGTGCGTAGAGGGTTTCCTTCGGGGAGGAAAGAATACCGCCGCCATAAATACGCAGGCCGTCCCCGGTATTGAGCAGGCCAAACTCCACGGTGAACCAATAGAGTCTCGCCAAATAAGCGCGCTCTTTAGGGGAGGCTTTTAGGCCCAATTGGCCGTATTTCTCGGTAAAATTGGCGAAGGCCGGGTTGGTCAGCATGGCGCAGTGACCAAAAATTTCGTGGAAGATATCCGGCTCCTGCAGGTAATCGAACTCCTCTGGGGTGCGAATAAAGGTGGCAACCGGGAATTTGCGATCGGCGAGCAGGCCAAAAAAGGTTTCAAAGCCGATTAACGCCGGTACTCGCGCCACTTCCCAGCCGGTTTCCCGGCGCAGTACCGAGGAGATTTCCTCAAGCTGTGGGATGCGATCGCGGGGCAGGTCTAGCAGCTCGAGGCCGTGCATATACTCATCACAGGCACGGCCGGGCAACACATCCAGCTGGCGCTCAATTAGGCGCTGCCAGGTTTGGTGTTCCAGCTCTGTGTACTCAATAAAGCCCTCAGCATTGGGCTCACGGGCGACGTACTGGGTGCTCTTCTTGGCTGCTTCTTTTTTCATGGTTTTGTCTCCTGCGACCCGCCAACCCCCCGGTATATCGGAGGCTTTCGGCCCTGCCGCTGAATCCTTGTTGTTATGTGTCTCCCTTATTTTTAGCCAGAGGCCCGCCATTAGGGGAGTCTTAACAGGGAAGTATTGCGTCCTTCGCTACAAACCTCTTACACTTTTTGTAAAGAAAACTTTACAGGTGTGCCGGTGAGAGTCGAGATAACCTGCGCTAATCGTGTCGGTATTCTGCATGAAATTATGCAGATATTCGGCGAATATCGGATTAACGTTACCTCCGGGGAGCTGGGGGGTGACAGCGGGGACAAAGTCTACCTGTTGGCGCCGGGTATGCTCACCGCCCAGTACCAGGCTATTCAGAAGTCACTCTATCGTGTTCCCGGTGTCCAAAGGGTCAGGCGTATCTCCCTGTTACCTTTGGAGCGGAGATATTTTGAATTGGACACCCTGTTGCAGCATGTTACCGACCCGGTGCTCAGTGTGGACCGCGCGGGCCGGGTTATTGCCGCCAATGTCGCCGCCGCGCGCGCCTTTGGGGTCAGTCTGGACCGGGTACCGGGATTGCAGTTACAGCGTTTCCTGCCCCTGATGCAAGTGGCCGAGTTACTGAGAGATTTTGCGGTGCCGCGTTTTGGGCTTCCAGTTGTGGTGCGAGGGCAAAATTTTCGTGTGGACTGGTCACCCATCGCCCTGGATAACACCGGCGATGTGGACTCTTTGGCCGGTGCCGTGCTGCGAATGCAGCCATCAGAGAAAAGTGGGTTTGCTGCGGGTCTCCCGCGCCCGGTGGCTCTATGGGATTTTGATTTGCGCCGCGAAAGTTGCCTGCAACTGCAGGATCTTTCTGAGTTGGATTCTCCATTGCTTGTTTATGGCGAGGCGGGAACGGGCAAAACGACCTTTGCCTGTGCGGTACATTATTTATCTCCCGCAGCCGCTCGTGCGGACTGCCACCGCTTTGTGCCTCAAGACGGCAGAATGGAAGTCCCCAGGCATTTGCGTTCAACCGGAACCCTGATTCTTGAAGATCTGCACCAGTTGGACGATGAAGCCCAGCTGACTCTCGCCCGCCGCTTGCGCAGTCTGCCCCCTTCAATTCGCTTGGTAGCCACCTGCATCGAGCCCCAATCATTGGTGCCGGCCCTAGCCCAGCGCTTTAGTGCGCTCTCCTTGATGTTACCGCCCCTGCGCAATATGCGCCCGGCGCTGCCACGTTTTGCTGAAACACTCTTGCGACAGGAGTTTCACGGTAAGGAGGTTCCCACTTTGGAAGCGGGGGTGCTCGACCTGATTCGAAGGCACGACTGGCCGCATAACTTTAACGGTTTGCGAGACTACCTGACCGCTGCTGCGGGCGGTTGCAAACGCCGAGGAGTCTGCACTATCGCGATTGAGGATCTTCCGGATTTAACCGTGCGGACGAGTTTACCCTGGCGAGAATGGGGCAGGGGGCTGAGCTACAAGGAAATGATGGAGCAGCTGGAGCGATCATTGCTCAGTGAATTGCTGGTGGGAAGATCCTCCACCAGGGAGCTGGCCAAGGCGCTGGGTATTTCCCATACTGCAGTGGCCAACAAGCTGCGAAAATACGGCTTGTCGGCGCATAAAAAATAGACTGACTCAGCGCTCGATACGGCCCAGTAGCATATCCTTAAACATCACAAAGTCCCCGATAAAGCTATAAAAGGGGTACTTAAAAGTGGCCGGACGATTGTTCTCAAAAAAGAAATGCCCGATCCAGGCAAAACCATAACCAGCGAGAGGCGTAGCGGCAAACCATAACATATTGCCTGTGCTGATCGCGGCGATCACAGTGGCAAACACCAGGCTGGTACCAATAAAGTGCAGTCGTCGACAGGTGAGGTTGCTGTGTTCTTGCAGATAGAAAGGATAAAAGTCACGGAATGATTCAAATTTTTGGGCTTCTATAGCGGCCATGCTATGCCTCCTTATTTTTATTGCTACCGCAGTTTAAGGCCAATTCGCTGGTCTTCCAAGCTGGGCGTCTCCAGGCAATATCTGTTAGTCTGCCGCAAAAATTTATCGGGGATGCACCCCGTATTAGCGAAACGAGGAAGTTATGGCAGGACCGCTCGCGCATCTCAAGGTACTCGATCTCAGTCGTATTCTCGCAGGCCCCTGGGCCGGACAGGTTTTCGCCGATTTTGGCGCCGAAGTGATCAAGGTGGAGCGCCCTGAGCGGGGCGATGATACCCGCCACTGGGGCCCTCCCTACCTCAAAGACGCCGAGGGTAATGACACCGCCGATGCCGCCTATTACCTGAGTGCCAACCGCGGCAAGAAATCGGTCACCATCGATATCACCACTGAAGCCGGCCAGGACCTGATCAAACAGATGGCTGCCCGTTGCGATATTCTTCTGGAAAACTACAAGGTAGGTGGTCTGAAAAAATACGGCCTGGATTATGATTCCATCAAGGCCATCAATCCCGGAGTGATTTATTGCTCTATTACTGGCTTCGGTCAAACCGGCCCCTATAAAAACCGTGCCGGCTACGATGCCATGATTCAGGGTATGGGTGGGTTGATGAGCATCACTGGTGTGCCTGAGGGGCAGCCAGGTGCCGGCCCACAAAAAGTGGGGGTGGCCGTTGCCGATCTGATGACGGGCATGTATGCGGTTTCCTCAGTACTTGCCGCCGTAGTGCATCGCCAGCAGACGGGAGTGGGGCAGCATATCGATCTGGCACTGCTGGATACCCAGGTGTCCTGGCTTGCCAATCAGGCCCAGAACTATCTCACCTCTGGTAAAAGCCCCGAACGCCAGGGCACAGGCCACCCCAATATCGTGCCTTACCAGGCTGTGCCCTCACAAGACGGCTATTTTATATTGGCCGTGGGTAACGATGACCAGTTCAAGCGTTTCTGTAAGATCGCGGGTATAGAACAGCTTGCAGACAATCCTGCTTATGTCAGCAATTCCTCACGGGTAATGGCCCGCGAAGAGCTGATTCCTCAAATTGAAAACGCCACCCGTCAGCAGAACTCTGCCTGGTGGCTGGAAAAACTCAGCGAAGCCCATGTCCCCTGTGGACCGATCAATACCCTCGAAGAGGTTTTTGCCGATCCGCAGGTGCAAGCGCGAGGCATGGTGGTAGAGCAGGATCACCCGCAAGCCGGCAAAGTAAAAACCGTACGCAACCCGGTACTCTTTTCCGAATCCGCCCTCGACTACCAGCAGGCCCCTCCGGTTTTGGGGGAGCACACTGAAGAAGTCCTGCGCGAGTTACTGGGAAAAGATGAGGAGCAAATTAACCAGCTGCGCCGCAGCGGCGTCGTGTAGTCCTATCACGGGCCCGGCAGAATATTTTGCCGGGCTTAGCTCACAACACTGAACCAGATATTATGGGGAAGAAGCAAAGAGCCTCCACTCTTAGGGCAAGCTGTGAATGCATTGCAGTAGGCTCGTCATCGGTTTCATATTTTTTTATACGACCCAAGAAGCAGGGTGTTCTTCGCCTATAGCTTATAAAGCCAATAACACAGGGAAGCGTTATGCAACTGGATCACTTCAATATCACCGCACCTCAAGATCAACTACTGCGCGTGCGGGATTTCTATATAAAAATCCTTGGTCTCACCGAAGGCGAGCGACCGAACTTTAAGAACAATGGTTTTTGGCTCTACGGCAACGGCAAACCAATTGTTCACCTGATGGAAGGCGAGGTTTCTGAAAAGCAACCTGCTAAGCCCTACTTAGATCATGTAGCTTTCCATACGGATGATCTTCAGCCAATAAAAGAACGATTGGATTCAATGGGCATTGCCTGCGAGCAGATGGATGTCCCTGGCCGTAACCTCAGGCAGCTGGTGTTTTTTGATCCGGTGGGGATTAAGGTTGAGGTGAATGCGCTGGTTTAGCTACTCAAAGTTTTATCAAAGGCCATTAATACTGGGCTACATTGCCGGATGGCTCGGAAATTGAATAGCGCTTAAATAAATTTTTCATTCGTGGCAATTCATTGCTGCAGATGAAGGTACCGGTGAGCTTTGTTGTGATTTTACCTCTTCAGGCAAGGATAATGGGTATTGAGAGGTACCATAGATCTGTTTATTTTTTGTTCCTCCATTTTGGGTAAGGGGTGTAAATGTGGAAGTGACTTTGCAGAAATACTGTAAGATAAATCCAGCAAAGCCACTTTTCCCCACTTTTTAGAGCCGTAGGGTTTTACTAAATTTATTGGTGATTGCGATAAGCTTCTTCGAGCAGGTGTTGCAGCGGAAATTCTGCAGTGGGTAATTCATTGCCATGCTCATCTCTTGCTAAGACATGAATGGAGTGTTCATCCCCTTCGGGGCCAGAATGGGTTGATATATTTAGTTTGTATGGCTCTGCAAATTTGGCTTCATTACTGGACATGGAGATCGGGATATACAATTTTGCTTCCCCGTTTCCAAACCATAATGAATCAATAACAACTGCATTATCATGCCCGCTGTTAGAGTTTGAAGTTATTTTGCTGTTTAGTGATAGTCTGAGTCTGCTTCCATCGATGGTAAGCGTTTTGATATCGGTTACTTTGCCTGGGGTTACATCAACCAGGCGGCCTCCCACATGAAATAATGGCTGCCCTTGGTTTCCTGGTTGCTCTGCACCGATAAAGCTGTCAGCTTCAGATACAAAGCCGTCAATATTGATCATTTGATCATTTGAATTTTGAATGTCTAGCCCATGTATTTCGATATTGAGTTGGCGGTATACCCAAGTGTTACCAACAGTGGCCTGATGGAAGCCGCCAAAAGAGTTAAAGTTCCTTACAGATAGCTTGGATGCATAAGGAAAATTCACATCTAGTGAAGTTATTACAGCTGGGGATGAAGAATTTGCTTGATCAACCGTTAAGGTTGCAGAGTTGGCTCCATTTAAGTCGAGGCCCGGGTATTGTAAGCTGGCATTAGATGAATTGATGTCTTGGATTTCGTATTTGAAAGTTTTTGCTTGCGCTTCAAAGGCAAGAAAGGCTGCGGAAATGGCTGCTGTTGCTAAGGCGTATTTAGGGAACATATAAATCTACTGCTTAATAATCGAGTTTTTACTAAGTGATAAAGGCGGTCTAAATAGAATACTACTGGCCTGCCTAATTAGTGTGTCTAGTGTCACACGAAAAAAGATGTCTCAAGAGATTGAGGCTTAAATTTTGATGTGTGAAGTAAGTCGTAAAAAATTCCAGTTTCCTCAAGTAGTGATTCACTTAAAGTGATATCTCTGAATTGAGTTTATCCCTCCTTGGTTAAAATCTTCCGATAATTTACGGGGAGCTTACAGCACGATTTTAATCAAGTAAATATTATTTGCTTTAAAGGTGTGTGTCAGATTTGGTACCATAATTCCAGATATCTTAAGCTTCTGTTCTTTTTGGGTTTAATAATGGTTGAATAGGTTTTAGGAAAACGGTTCGTTATTTTTTGGGGGTTGAAGTGTATATGGATATTAATGTTCGTAGGTTTATTTTTACAGCAAGCAAGTTATTGCATTGGCACGGCAAGCAGCTAAGTTTTTTCATTTCCTACTGTTGTTTCACTAGCTGTCTTTCGCGTATTTGGCATAGATGACATTAAAAATCATCTATATAAATTGCCTTTCGGCAGGCCTTACTGGTAAGCCATGCTAAAAGCAATCTTGTTACATTCCTTGCCCCTGAGAGGCAGGGTAACTGGTGTACTTGTCACTTCTTCAATTCGCCTATTCGCCCCTTCATCTGTACTATATCCGCGTTAAAAACAGCATGCAGTGTGACTGAACTCAAAATTTCAGTTCCCGCTGTCAGGATTGATAAGGAAAATAATGATGAAGCGTATTCCTGAGCCATTCCGCATCAAGATGGTTGAGCCGATCAAAATGACCACTCTGGCCGATAGAGAAAAGGCTCTGGCGGAAGCTGGTTTGAACCCTTTCTTGCTGCGTAGCGATGATGTCTATATCGATCTGTTGACGGATTCAGGCACTGGGGCGATGAGCGATAACCAGTGGGCCGGTTTGATGTTGGGGGATGAGTCTTACGCAGGTAGCCGCAACTATTACAATTTGTGCCAAGCGGTCGAGCACTTTTTTGGATACAAATTAACCGTTCCCGCCCACCAGGGTCGTGGTGCAGAGCAGATCCTGTTTCCCGCCCTGATTGAGCGCATGCGCCAGGTGCGTGGCGGTACCACGCCGGTCTTTATCTCCAACTATCACTTCGATACCACCGCGGGCCATATTGAGTTGAATGGCGGCAAGGCGGTTAATGTGTTGGACAAGCGAGCCTTTGATACCTTAACGGCTTATGACTGGAAAGGTAATTTCGATTTAGAGAGGCTGGTCGAGACCATTGAGGAGCACGGGGCGAATAATATTTGTGCAATTATCACCACGATAACTTGCAACAGCTCTGGAGGTCAGCCGGTTTCCATGGCGAATATGCGCGCTGTGTATGAGATAGCCACGAAATACGATATCCCAGTGGTGATAGACTCTGCGCGCTATTGTGAGAATGCCTACTTTATCAAGCAGCGCGAAGAGGGATATCAGGATAAGTCGATCCTGGAGATTATTCGCGAGATGTATCAATACGGCGATATGCTGACCATGTCTGCCAAGAAAGATCCCATGGTGAACATTGGTGGCCTCTGTTGTATCCGTGATCACGAGGAGCTTTTCCAGGCGGTACGAACCCGTTGTGTGCCTATGGAGGGCTTCGTCACTTATGGGGGCATGGCGGGGCGAGATATGGAGGCATTGGCGCGAGGTCTTTATGAGGCAGCCGATGAGAATTTCCTGCATTACCGCATCAGCCAGGTGGCCTACTTGGGTGAGCGCTTGCGCGAGGGTGGGGTGCCTATCCAGTATCCGACAGGTGGCCATGCGGTATTTGTGGATGCGGCTAAGATTCTACCCCATATCCCACCGGAGCAGTTCCCTGCACAAGTTTTAACTAATGCACTGTACTTGGAGGCGGGTATCCGTGCGGTGGAGATTGGTTCCTTATTGCTGGGGCGTGATCCTGAATCCGGTGAGCAGAAGAAGGCGGATCTGGAGTTAATGCGCCTGACGATTCCACGGCGTGTCTATACCAATGATCATATGGATTATATTGCCGATGCGATCATAGAATTGCAGAACCGAGCACACGAATTGAAAGGTCTCGCTTTTCAATACGAGCCGCCAGTGTTACGACACTTTACGGCCAGATTTAAATCCCTGTAGTGAGCGGGAAGCTCAACAGGCATTTATCAGGTGATTTCTGTTGAGTCTCTTCTTTCGATAAAGGCCCCTAGCGGGCCTTTTTTTGTTTCTCGTTTGAAGTTCAGATTTGCCACTGCACGGTGATTTTCCCTTATCGCAACAGTCAGCCATGAAAGCTCTCCCGCCACCCATATGATGTTGAGCAGGGTATCCCCAGTCTTCAGCCGACATTAAGAGAGGCTCCAGGTTTTGACTGGTTAGTTGTTAACTGGGCGTTTATAGGTTGTACACCGGGGTGTACCAATCAGTTTTGACTTTTAAGTCCCTTTTCTAGCTTGTTTTCCTTTAAGCACTACCATTTAATTAATCACGTGATTAATTAAGTGGGATATGAAGTTGACGAAAACCACACCTACCCGTGGCCGCGGGCGTCCAAGGGACCCGGAGCGCGAGAAAGAGGTGCGTGAGGCCCTGATGCAATCCGCCCATAGGCTGCTTCGAGAGAAGCCGTTTCGTGATATCTCTATTCGAGAAATTGCTCAGGGTGCTGGAGTAAATTCCGCCATGATCAGCTATCACTTTGACGGTAAAGAGGGGCTGATTATCGAGGTTATCCGCGGCCAGTTTATGCAGTTCGGCCCGGCATTCCTCAATATGAGCTTGGAAGTAAAAGAGCCCACTTTAGAGACATTGAAGGAAGCGATGGCCCATATTATTCGCCTTTATATACGCGAACCCTGGATACCCCGTTTGATTGTGGGGGAGGTGGCCTCCAAACCCGGCCGAATGCGCGAATTATTTACCGATAGACTGGCTTCTGCACTGGGCCCAAAGTTGCGAGAACTTTTGCACGCACTTCAGTGTGCCGGCCATCTACGCCTAGATCTAGATATCAACCTGATGCCTATTTCATTTATCAGTCTGATCGCTTTTCCGTTTATTGCTGGGGACCCCTTTAAAGAAATTTTCGCTTTTATGTTGGATGAGGAAAACAGCGAAAAGTGGATTGATCACACAGTAAAGCTGCTGCTCCATGGAGTGGCCAATAACTCTGCAGCCGAGTAATAGTTGAACATTTGGAGATTGGTGGTGATGAATAAGGTCCAGCTAAAGAAACTGATGAATCGCCGCCTGGCGCTTCCTACTCTGGTAGCCGTGGGGGTTTTTATTTCCATGGCATTGGTCATGAGCAAGAATCCACCCATACACGATGTGCAGGATACATTGATTACCCCGGTACATGCGGTGCTGGTTCAAGAGCAACCGTTACGTGCGCGAGCCGTTGCCTATGGCGAAGTGAAACCCAGCACTTTTCTTGAGGCCAATGCCGAAGTGAGTGGCCGAGTTGTCTACACAGCGCCGGAACTGGAACGCGGCAATATGATTCCTGCCGGTACCTTGGTTCTGAAAATTGATGACACCAGCTACCAGTTGGCCTTGGCCAAGGCTGAGAGCGATTTGGCAGCCAATCGGGCAAATCTGCAGGAACTCAAAGTGGAGGAGGCCAATAGCCAGCGCTCCCTTGAAATTGCCGAACGCACACTGAAGCTGGGTGAGAAAGAGCTGGAGCGAAAACAAAAACTGGTGGCTAAGGGCACGGTATCTCGCTCTAGTGTGGATGTTGAAGAGCAAAATGTGTTGCGCCTGCGCCAGGAAGTGCAAAACCAAACTAGCCAACTCTCCTTGTTTCCGACACGCCGCAAGGTAATTGAGGCCCAGATCGCGCGCGCTGAGGCTCAAGTGCGCGATAGTAAATACAACCTGGAACGCACCCAGGTAATTTTACCTTTCGATGCGCGCATTGGTGACGTCTATGTAGAGGAGAATCAATACGTGGCTGGCAATGCGCGCTTGTTCGATGCTAGTGGCCTGGACCAGGTGGAAATTGCAGCGGAACTCCCCATGGTCCATGTGGCACCACTGTTGCGTAATCTCAGGCCAAGCAATGATCGTGTACCGGCCCCAGAGGATCTGCCCAAAATGCTGGTGGGTTTGGAGGCTCGAATCACCCTGGTCGGAGGTCCTGGAAACAATGAGTGGCAGGGCCGGGTGGTGCGCTTGGGCGGCACCCTGGATAGCACCAGCCGCATGCTTTCCGTTGTTGTTGCTGTAGATGATCCGTATGGCAAAGCCCTTGCCGGCAATAAACCGCCGCTATTTCGCGGTATGTATGCCCGCGTGGAGTTATTCGCGCCCGCCGCTTCGGCGCTGGCCATTCCCCGCCGCGCCCTGCACGAGGGAAGGGTATATCTCGTGGAAGATGGCCAATTGCGCCTGCGTTCGGTGCAGGTTGATTACCACCAGGGTGATACCACGGTTATTCGTGAAGGTTTGAGTCCTGGTGAGCAGGTTATTGTTACCGATGTGATCCCGGCTATTGACGGCATGGCGGTATCAGTGTCTGGAAGTCAACAGGCCGTATTCGTGAATACTGGAGGGACGCAGCAGTGATTCGTTTTTTTGCCGCCCACCCCACTGCGGCCAATCTATTAATGGTCGCACTGATGCTGAGTGGACTGTTTGTCCTGCCCAGTATGAAGCGTGAAACCATGCCGGAGATCGATAAATTCGAAGTGCAGGTATCCGTTCCTTACGCCGGTGCCGCAGCTGCAGAGGTGGAAGACAGCATCTGTCTTCCCCTGGAAGAGGCCACTGATGGCATCAGTTTTATTGATGAGCGCTTGTGTGAGGCTAATGATAATCTCGGGCTAATGTCCTTGAAGATGCAGGAAACTGGAGATATGAACCAGTTTGTTGCCGATGTGGAATCTGCGGTAGATAGCATTGATTCTCTGCCCGCAGAGAGCGAGCGCCCAATCGTCAAAGAGATGGGGCGGACTCAGGGTGTTGTTAGTATTGCTATCAGTGCTGATTTGCCGTTGCCGCAACTGAACCAATTGGCAGAGCACTACCGTCGCGAATTATTGCGTGATCCTGCTATCCCTATAGTGCGCATTTCGGGTTTCTCTGATCATCAGCTGCAGATCGAAATTTCCGATTACAACCTGCGCCAGTATGGGCTCAGCGTGATGGAACTGGCCAATATTATCGATCAACAGGCCATTGATATGCCTGCCGGTAAGGTGTCCACTCCAGACCGGGAATACCAGCTGCGTTTTACCGAAGAGCGCCGCACCGTAGAAGAACTGGAAAATCTCGTCGTTATTAAAGGCGAGGACGGTGCCGAAGTACGCCTTGGCGATATCGCAAAAATTTATGATGGCTTCGAGTTGGCGGAAGATAAGATTACTTTCGATGGCCATCGCGCAGCGCTTCTCAATGTTGAAAAGAATAGTGTGGATGACAGTCTGCGCGTGCTGGAAGCTGTGCGTGCTTTTGTCGATCGTGAAAATGAAAAGTTACCCGAGGGTATAAAACTGACCCTTACCCAGGATAGTGCTTCCATTGTTGCTGATCGACTGCAAATGATCATCTCTAATGCCTGGCAGGGCCTGATCCTGGTAGCTCTGGCGCTGTACCTATTCTTTGGTGGCCGCTATGTATTTTGGGTGGTGATGGGGCTTCCTGTCTCCTTTCTTGGCTCCTTTGCCTTGATCACCGCCATGGGTGTATCCATCAATATGATTAGTTTGGTGGGTTTACTTATTGCTATCGGCATTTTGATGGACGATGCCATAGTACTTTCGGAAAGTATTGCTAGTGAACACCGTGAGGGCGGTTCTCCGTTAGAGGCGGTAGTAAATGGTACCAAGCGCGTTGCCCGCGGAGTCCTGTCTTCCTTCGCGACCACTGTGATGGTGTTTGGTGGGCTGATTTTTATTAAGGGTGATATGGGGCAGGTGCTTAAAGTTCTGCCAATTGTCCTTATTTCAGTGTTGATCGTCAGCTTGATAGAAGCCTTCTTGATTCTGCCGGCACACCTGCGCCATGCGCTTGAGAATAAAAGCCGTACGCCCGCCTGGAAGCAGGCTTTTGCTAAACGCTTTGAAAGCTGGCGTGAAAGTGTAGGGCGCGCGGCAGACTGGGCTGTTAAATATCGCTACGCCTTTGTTGGTGGTGTGCTCGGTCTGTTCTTCTTGACCGTAAGTTTGTTGCCAGCGGGGATCGTGAAATTTCAGGGATTCCCCACTTTAGAGGGCGATCTGTTACAAGCTCGTATTCTAATGCCCCAGGGTACCTCCCTGCAGGATATGGAAAAACTGGTTGATAAACAGCTGGATGCACTTGAGCGGATTGCTGCAGAGCTTTCTGAAAAGGAAAGTGCCCCTCTCGTCAATCACACCAGTGTTACTTTTGGGGTTA
This sequence comes from Microbulbifer sp. ABH2_005, assembly GCF_056160005.1. Lineage (NCBI taxonomy): Bacteria > Pseudomonadati > Pseudomonadota > Gammaproteobacteria > Cellvibrionales > Microbulbiferaceae > Microbulbifer > Microbulbifer sp. ABH2_005. The sequence goes on from NZ_JBSWWI010000001.1 coordinate 1,831,860, forward strand.
ATGGTGACGCCTTTGAAACTGGCCCCCATGTGGCAACGATCAATGTTGATTTACTGGCAGCCGAAGGGCGCAATACCAGTATGGATACATTGCGTCACGCTTGGCGAGAGGCTGCCGGTGAAATACCCGGAGCGATCGCCATTCTTTACAAAGAGCCCGTCCTCGGTCCCGCAGGCCGTGCAATCCACTTGCGCCTTGCCGGGCTAGAGCTGGACCAGCTGAAAGCGGTTTCTATCCGCCTGCAAAATTGGCTGCGAGGATACGATGGTGTAGTGAATGTGGTGGATGATCTACGCCCTGGAAAACCACAGTTAACCATTAAAATGCGTGAAGGTGCCTACGCTTCCGGCCTGGATGCCAGCAATGTCGCCAACCAGTTACGCGCCGCTTATCAAGGAATGGAAATTGATGAGATCCAATACCGGGGAGAAACCTACGAGATCCAAGTGCGCATGGATGCGGATTCCCGCGGAGCCCTGAGCCGCTTCGATGAACTGGTAATTATCCACCCAGTGACCAAGCAGCGTGTCCCCTTGATTGCCATTGCCGATGTTGAAATGAACCGCGACTATGCCCGGATTCAGCGGATAGATGGTGAGCGTGTAGTCAGTGTGTTCGCCGATGTTTTCACCGAGAAAGCCAACGCAGGACAGGTACTTGGAGATACTCAGGAAAAGTTTCTGGTTGAGTTAATGGAAGAATTCCCTGAGCTGCGCGTGGATATGGAGGGGGAAATAAAGAACAGTAAGGTCACCGGTGAATCCATCGGCCGCGCTCTGTTAATCGGTGCTATTGGCATCTACCTGTTATTGTCATTGCAATTCCGCAGCTATGTAGAGCCCTTAATCGTGTTGGTTGCCATTCCGCTAGCGCTGATTGGCGTTATCTGGGGGCACCTGATTATGGGGCAGAATATGTCCATGCCCAGCATGATGGGTTTTGTCTCCCTAGCAGGTATTGTAGTAAATGACTCCATCTTGCTGGTGGAGTTTGTGAAGCGGCGCGTACGCGAAGGTATGGATGTTCATAGTGCCGCTAGCCAAGCCAGCCGCGATCGCTTCCGCGCAATTATCTTGACTTCGCTCACAACTGTCGCAGGACTTTTGCCTCTACTGTTTGAAACAAGTCTGCAAGCTCAGGTGTTGGTACCACTGGTAACCAGTATTGTCTTCGGCATCAGTAGCTCAACCGTGTTGATTCTTTTGGTGCTGCCGGCGCTCTATGGGATCTTGGAGGACTTTGGGTTTACTGAGCGTGAGAAAACAGGTAAGGAATTAAGATTTTCCCCAGTACTTGACTGAAGATTAAGGAAAATCCAGATTTCGAAGGCTAAGATTTTAATGTATATTAATAGAATCCTAGATTGCCAACATAAGTGACACACGTTTGCCCACCAAAAATTCCAGTGGGCGCAAGTAAATTTATTACCTTCCTGGGGCGAGTATTGATTCGAAACGCTGCATCACTAATACGACTTTTTGGTACCTTACCAATTTCCATTCCTTTCGGGAAAAACCGCCTCAAAAGACTATTAGTGTTTTCATTCAGCCTACGCTCCCCGGAGTGATAAGGTTTTGCTAAATACACTCTGTATCCTAGCTTCTGTGCAATCGATTGATGACTCGTAAATTCTCCGCCATTATCGAAGGTGATAGTTTTACAGATGACAGTGTGTTACCAGATAGCCATATTGACCATAAACAGTATTGTCTCCCCGGTGACCTATTTCAGTGTTTTCATCGACAATCGCAAGTCTTTGATCAATATCTATGCGCTATAGAGTAAACTTTACGTTTGCCGCGGTGCTTACCTGTTTATGACAAGGCTTGGCTTTCCTTGGCTGGCGTAACCTCCAGTCAAGTCGGCTGATTTAGTGGTCAATTGTTGAGCAGCTTGCCGCTATTGCAGTGCTTGACGGTGGGCGCTCTCGGTACTGTGAGGGCTCATACGCTGTAACTTGTGAGAGATTGTCTATTGGGTCGATGGAGGCATTGTGCGATGGCGCGGACTGAATAGTTCTGTCCAGTGATTGCTTCTATCAGGTATTGATCTTTCAGGGTCAGTTGGGTGGTCGGGTTCCCATGAGATTCCTGGTTTGTTCGCGTGGAAGCTTGCCAACCTTTAGCTAGCTGGCCCCCTTCGCTATTACCAAGTGTGTCGGTTATTGTAAGAATCTAGGAAACACATGTTGATTTTTCAGTTTATAATATAGTGCATTTAACTGGTGATTGTCTGATATTTCCAGGGTTGTGTTAAAAGTTATATTGTTTTTTTGGTGTTGTATAGAATGAAGTTGTTAACTCTGCTAATGAATAAAGAGAGCGGTCAAAGTGGGGTGGAAATATTCTCTGATATGTACCTTAAGTATCAGATAGTTTCTTATAATAAACCTATAATATTTACTTTTCCACCACTCGGTTTCGGTGTCGATATAAGTAATATAGATGTAGCATCGGGTGTTTGGGGTTTTGATTTTCTAAAAAATTACAGCCTTAATATTATTTCTTTTGGATATTCAGGGACAAATAATTACTTTAAAAGCGCCGATTTTGTATGTTTTCTCGAGGAGCTTTCTCCTCTCTTGAAATTATTTCCTGCTCGCTTGGGCTACGGGCTTAGTCGCGGAGGGTTTGGTATTGGTGCCTATGCAAATCTACTCCAGTTGAACAAAATGTTATTAGTGCATCCTGTAAGCACTAAAAATAAGGATCAAGTTCCTTGGGATACTAGGCATTCAACCAAAGTAGCGGGCCAGTTGGATTGGTCTACTAAATATAGTGATGTTTCCATTCCGGATGATTGTAAAATTTTTATATTCTATGATCCTGTAAAGGCTATTGATGTGAAGCATGCAAGACGATTTAAAAGTAATTTTGTTAGGCATGTAAGGGTGATGGGGATGGGACATGGTTCAGGGATGGAATTTTTAGTTAAGTATAGTAAGTATTGGAAGCGTTTAATTGAGGATTTCTTATACAAAGAGGACCTTAATGAAAATACGTTGTTTCGATTGAGGCGATATATGAGGAGTAGCCCTCTATATCATGAAAACATGATAAGTGAGATTAAGAGTCCTTTGAGGTTGAAAATATTAAAGAGGTCTATGAGCAAGGCAGAGGAAATAGCTGCGCAGCATGTTAACCCTCAGCCAGTAACTCGAGATGATTTCATTGATGCAGTTAGGGATTTGGCGCTTAAGGCTAAAAAAATTGATATAAATATTGCGTACGATCTAATGAAAGTGGCACATTTGGCTAGGCCGAAAGGTCCATTTATTAGGGAGAAACTAGATGAATATAAATACCTTAAGAATATTGCAAGTGAAACTTAATAAACGTGCAGATGTTTGATTGCTAATATTAGATCTTGCTCTAAAGGTTTTATCTAACTTCTATTTAGTACTGATACTAGAGGCTTTATACATTTCAAAAAGAACAACGATGGTGAGTTGATTTAAGTCAGGGGTGAGGAATGATCAGTGGAAAACGAATGTTTATTATTTCTCCCAGCGAAAATAAGGAGGGGAGACCCAAGGCCCAATAATGATGAGTGTAGTGGTCTACTAAACCAGAACATCAGTTTTGCCACCGAATATAGAGGTATTCAATGAGTAGGCAGCGTCGATGCTTCTCTCCCGGATTTATACTAGATGCTGCCCGAATAGTAGTAGGTCAAGGCTACTCAATCCCTGAAGTGGCCTTGTCGCTGGATCAAGCAATTGGATTCGGAGCGTGGTGGATGGACATATACAAATAAAGCGCTTACAACTGAGCAACCAATATTAAGGAGTTTGAACCCAATATCAATCACCCAGAAAAAAAGAGATACTAAAAAGGCTACCGTTCTATTGATGTTCGGCGAGATGAATTGTTACGCGTTGATAGGCCGATTAAGTGGGCAGGAGTCCGTGGAACTGATCTGCAAAGTATTTAAAATACCTCGATCGTGCCACTAAGAATATAGGAAAGGAAGAACTCCGTTGATGTACCCTGACTGCAAATCCAATCACAGTCATTGAGCTTGCCGAATACAGCCGTAGCTCTGTTGAAAATCGCACAATCGTAGCTGCACTAACGTGAATAGGGGATATCAATGAGGCGCCATAAATTTCGAAGGCATATGTGTACGGAGAGCTTGGTGTGTAGGTCCTCATAAGAAAAAAAGAGGAATCGTAGAACGCTTAGATATATCAAAGAAGCTTGACTGCTAGTTTAATGTAGCCAAGCCAAGTTTGGTGCAATGATAAAACCTATATTTGGGCTGGTTCAAGCTGGTGTTATCTATACATTTACATGCTCACCGTGTCCTTGGGTGGGGCTTCTCAGGAAAACTAGGGGTAACAAAGCAGTGGGAATTGCTTGGAAGCAGCGAGGAAAGTCCGATTGAGTTATGTTCCACTCGCATCAAGGCAGCCAGTATGCCAGTCATCAGCTCCGACAACAGCTTTGGAGTTATCGAATGACCCAAAGTATGCGTTAGTGTGGAGGTTGTTGGGATAATTCACCAGCGGAAAAATTTTTCGAAGTCTGAAAAGTGAATGGATACATTCTCTTGGTTACAGATCCATTTCAGAAGTAAGAAGAGACATCGCTAATTACCTGATGAGTTACTACAACTGGGAGCACCCCTGCCAACACAATGATGGAATATGGCCTACGAAAGTGGAAGAAAAACTTAATTTAATGTCCGGAAATAGTTGACCGCTACAATATCCCTGGGGTTGTAGTGAGGATGTTCAAAGTTTCGTGCCAGGCCTAATAGGCTGAAGTGTTTTTCCAAGCGCTCTGGGAAGTGGATCGTCACCTGCGATAGCATTAAATTCCAATATTGAATTGGATGTGTTCAGTGCTCATTCGTGCTGAGTATGTTGATGTACAACAGCTTAAGTAAGTTGTAGCGTTCAACTCTTTTTTAATAATGGTAAAAAAATGAAACAGAACTCAGAACATCATCGAACTGGAGGAAAGATAGATGGTTGAAAATTAACCAGGCCGTCTCACATCTCTTTTTTTCAGGATGCTCGACATATAGTTGACCCACTTTACCCCCAATTCTTTTTAGCATAGTTACAGTTAGTCGCTTGGACATGTTTTGCAATTTTGTGCTTGACCTTGCGCGACAGGTGTCGCACACTTGCCCCTAGTGTAGTGAGGGTGCCTATAACGTCACGAGAACAAAGTAAATGAAAGAATCTAAACCTTCCCCCTCAGAGCTTACCTTGCTAAAGGCGCTCTGGAAGCAGAGTCCGCTAAGTGCAAGAGAACTGCATGAAAAGGTGAAATCCGAACTCTGCTGGTCCTATTCATCCACTAGGAAAACATTGGATAGAATGCGAGACAAGTCCTTTGTAATTCAGTCTGAAGTACATGGTATTCAAGTCTATAAGGCAGCCCTAGATAAAGTCGAAACACTTGCGCAATATGCCACAGACTTCGCCTCACGGGTTCTTGAGCTGGATGGTCCACTCCCTATAGCTATGTTTGCAAACAGCAAATTAATGAGTGAGCAGGACCTGGAAGAGCTACAAGAAATGTTGAACACCTGGCCTGATGTAGATTGAGTCGGGGAGGCAGTGAGATTATATGCAGGAATTATTATCCTCGTTGTCATTCTTTGCGCCGAACCTTTTTGTTACATCCATATTTTCTGTAATTTGGGCATGCTTCATTTATATTGGTGTAAGAACTATAACCGCACAGTCTAGTCTTAAATCTTGGGGTGTTTCTGGTTGGCGTAGCTTTTGGTTGTGTGTTTTATGTGTGATTAGCTTGCCATTTTTTCTTGCGCAATTATTAGATCTTTCCTCAATAGGCTTAGTGCCTGAATTTAAATATGATCTTACTCCACCGGATGCAGCTTTTGGTCAAACAATAAGTGGTGGCGCTCAGCTGGTGGACAAAACCCTAACCTTTAATTACCTAGAAATTCTAGCTGGTGGCTGGGGGGTGTTTTATGTTAGTGGGGTATTGTTGAGCCTGATACTGATATTTCGAAGGCATAACCGATTGGTTAGCGTACTAGGTATAGTTAATGAGGTTGAATTTGAATCGCAAGTTGTAGGTGACCTACTAACTTATCAGCAGCTTGATTACTTATCTAAAAAGAATGTAAAACTGATTATTACAAAAGCTAAGTGCTCTCCATTCGTTTTCGGCTCACTTAACTTGAATCTTGTTCTACCTAGTTATTTGTTGTCGATGGATGCCAAGGAACGACAATTGATTGTAGAGCATGAATTAACTCATATAAGACGGCGAGATCCATTGTTAATCATGGTGGCTCATGTTTTGGTGTGTTTCTTATGGTTCATTCCTTTTGTTAGGTGGGCTAAAGGGCAATTGTTATGGGCTATTGAACTTAGCTGCGATCGACAAGTATTGAAATCCTCAGAGGTTGGGAATGGAAGAGTTTATGCCCAGGCAATGCTGCGGACATTACAACAGTGCTCTGGGCAAGCCAGCTGTAAGGGTGTTGCTGCCTTTTCAGTATTTGAAGAGGCAAACCAATTAACTTTTTTTAAGAAAAGATTGGTGAATATCAGGGAAACTGCTCAAGAAGATTCTAAGCCTAACAGCTTTGCTTCTGGAATCTTTAGGGGGGCACTTGTGAGTTTTACTATATTGCTAATTCTTATTGGTATTCTTATAAAATCTAGTTTCTCAATCGCTAGCTCTAAAAAAGAGATCTGGATGGCGCCTATTGAAGGTGCACGTATCAGTAGTCAATTTGGAGGTTTGGAGAAGTTTAGAAAGAAACCTCACCTAGGTACAGATTTTGCCGCCCCCCTGGGTACAGCAATAGTATCTGCTGCTGATGGAATCGTTGTTGTTTCAACTGATCACTATAAACATAGAAATTACGGAAAGATTGTTATTGTTGATCATGGGGATAATGCTCAGACACTTTACTCACATTTAGACTCGCGGGAAGTGAGCGTTGGTCAAACAGTAAAAGCTGGACAGAAGATTGGAACAGTCGGTGTCACAGGAAATGTGACTGGCCCTCATTTGCACTTTGAGTTAATTGAGCGGGGTGAAAGAGTTGATCCAGAACACTTGCTTACACTGTGGTTCGGTTGATCAATGGCAAGGTATCTAATTGATCATATTTTTCCAAGGGAGTTGTTAGCTTTTTATGGCAATTTAATTCTTCAGTTTGCTTTTGTTCTATTGTTAATAATGCTCTGCCCAACGCTATTGCAGGCGAAGTCCTTAGAGCAGGAAGGAGGTATCTTTCAGCTCAATGACGAGGTTCTATCGATACTTTATTCAGTAAAAGCAGATCAATCAAATTTAATGGAAGGTAATGCTCAAATTGGACAACCCAATATGGATTACGGTGTCCTTGCCGTTGAGAACGGTGAGCGAATAAAGTCGGTATCTCTTGCTAAAAATCAAGGTTTACTGTCCTTGCTAATCGAAAACTCGATTAGCAATAAGGATGCTTATGCGGTTGTAAAAATTTTTTCCGAGCACTTTAATGTCAATGCAATACCAGCTGGAAAGGCATTTCAATTGACTTTTGATGAGCAATTAAGATTTCAAAGTATTGGTGTGAAACGGGCATTTGCCGAGAAGTTTGAAGTCAAGAGGTCTGGTCAAAAATTTATTGTTGTTAAGAATAAAAATCCAACTACTCTAAAAAAGTATTATGTTGAAGGTGAGATTGTAGGAAGTTTATATACGTCTGGTCTACGGCTTGGCCTGAATAATGGTGCTCTGGCAAAGCTCAATGAAATTTTAAGTTACGAGATAGATTTTCAACGTGAGATTCATTCAGGTGATCGTTTCTCTGTGTTTTATAGTACTTTGCGAGATGATGTGGAAGGTGATGAAGTTTTCCATGAAATACATTTTGCGAAAGTTGCTTTAAAAAATGATCCAGTTTCCCTGTATCGCTATGAAGATAATGAGACTGGAATGGTTGATTACTTGGATTCCAGAGGGAAAAACTCCAGAAGTTTTCTTATAAAGACTCCACTAAAGAATGCGCGCCTGTCATCATATTATGGTAGGCGTAAACATCCAGTATTGGGTTATACAAGAATGCATAATGGCCTGGACTTTGGCGCTCCATCAGGTACGCCGATACTTGCTGCTGGAGATGGCACTATAGAAAGAGCCTCTTACTTTGGTAGCTTTGGCAATTACATTCGTATTGGCCACAAATCGGGAGTGCAAACTATTTATGCGCATCTGAAAGGCTATGCCAAGGGTATCAAGACTGGTGTGAAAGTGGAGCAAGGACAGGTGATTGGTTATTTAGGGGCTACGGGTAGGGTTAAAGGCCGGCATTTGCATTATGAAATTCATAAGAATGGTAAGGCAGTTGATCCACTTAGGTTGGACCTCCCTGCTGCCAGTCGTTTGTCAGGAGAAAGTTTAGAGCGTTATTATGAATTCATTGAGACGGTAGATGAAGCTATAAAGGTTTACAAGAAACATAAAGAATGAAAATTTTTGTGCGTTTTATTTGAGCCGTTGCAATGGTCGGGTTTTTAGTCATAGAGATAGTTAGTAGGTTATTATGGATAATGATCGCAACGGTCATTATATAAATTTTAGCCTTAAAGAAATAGTAAAAACATTGATAGTTTCTTCTAAAGATTTTGGGGTAACTTATGCCTTCGCAGAAGTATCTATTTACAAATCAATTGAATCAAAGTTTTTTCGGGTCAAAGTACGTTATACAAGGGTGGATTATGTATAGATTGATTTTTTTTGTATTGGTGTTTTCTCTGTATTCTGCTTCAATATTGGCAGAAGAGCTTGTTGTTCAAAGGTCTGGGCCTTTTGAGTTAGAGAACTCTGAGGTTTTTACAATTCATTCAAAAATCTTAGGGCGAGAATATGAAATATATATTAAGACTCCTGCTGGCTATTACGATAAAGCTCAGAATAGAAAAAGCTACCCATCTTTATATCTAAATGATGGTCCCTATACATTCAAAGTTGCCTCAGGTGTAACACACTTGAAAAGCATGAATAAGGCGATTGTGATCGGTATCTCTTTTGCAAAAGGGGAGAAAGGGCAGTTTAGTCGAGTGCGGGATCTTACCCCTGTGCCTGATGATAGCTGGAAGCGCTATAAAACCGGCGGTGCTCCGGAGTACCTGAGATTTATCGAGAGTGAGGTAATTCCGTTTGTTGAGGCAAATTATCGTGCTAACCCCAAAAGAAGAATCTTGGCTGGTCAATCTTTAGGCGGCTCTTTTGGAGCCTGGGTATTGTTAAACAAGCCTGATCTTTTTTCCAGTTATATCCTGACAAGCCCATCGCTTTGGTATAAAAATGAGATAATTTTCGATATTGAAGAAGAGTACTCGAAAAGGCATAAGTCCTTAATTGCAAATATCTACCTTGCAACTGGCGCCCTGGAAACTAAAAAAAGCTCTGGAATGAATCATAATATGGTGGAAGGCCACAGGAATTTTGTTGAGCTTTTGCGCTCGCGAAAATATCAGGGTATGTACCTCAATGATGAGGTGGTAAGTGGAGCTGATCACTATTCAACCTTTCCTATTGGCTTGGCAAAAGGGCTTCGTTGGATTTATCAGGAGCGATGGAAAGATCTATAGTAATTTTAATTCAATGAGAAGTAAGGGTTAGCTCACATTTTAACTAAGGCTTTGACGGGGTGTGAAATGAAAATTGCTATGGCTCAAGTTCATTCTATTAAGGGTGATTTTCCGAAAAATATAGATATTCATCTTGAGGCTATAAAGGTGGCTGGAGATATTGGTGTTTCTCTGATTGTATTTCCGGAGTTGTCTTTAACTGGTTATGAACCAGAAATAGCTAATGAGCTTGCTTTTTCATTAAATGACGAGAGGTTTGAGGTTCTTAAAGAGGCTGCTGCTCATTATGGCCTATATATTATGGTGGGAGCGCCATTGAAAGGTGATTGTTTACCAAAGATTGGTGCAGTCATATTTATTCCTGATGGAACCGTCTTATCTTATGAGAAGAACTATTTGCACGAGGGAGAGGAAACTTATTTTTCTGTAGGGAATGACATAAGGTTCTTAGATATTAAAAATCACAGGATCGGGTTAGGTATATGTGCTGATATCAATAACCCCAAGCATTTTGAACAGTATATAAATGAGGGAGTTTCAGTCTATGTTGCTGGAGTACTGATTACTGCCGATGGGTATATTAATGATACAGCAACGTTGTGCAACTACTCCTACGCACATAAGATACTAGTGGCTATGGCAAACCACACGCGGCCTACTGGAGGATGGCAGCCTTGCGGAAAGAGTGCTGCCTGGTACGCAGGGCATGAGGTAGCAGTTGCGGATTCAAGAAATGATTCATTGGTGATATCTGAGGAAGTTAATGGTAAGTGGTTATCCTGGGTGGTGTTATTAGATATTTAGGGTGGTTTCGGTAGTCGGTCGAGCTGTTCCTATTCGTTTGGAAAAAGGCTCAGGTGGTGTTATCAAGACCAATAAATGGTGCCTTTATATAAAGGCCTTTTGCTATATAAAAATAGTCTTTTTATAGCTTTTCTGTATACCAAATCTTAGGAGTCCCAATGACGTCAGCCTCTTTGCGAGACTCATGTAGCTCGACGCTATTAACGAATGCTTCAGCTTTTTCCTTGGAGGGGAATTCGTGAATAACAGTTAAATTACTGGGATTACCCATCTCTTGATACACTGATGTGTTTGTACTGCCCATTTGGTTCAATATTGGCATGAAATCTGTAAGAACTTTGTGCCATTTATCGAAATCTTTTACTGAAGCCTGCATAAATAGGTAAACCATCAGATACTTCTCTAGTATTGGTTGCTAGGGCGGTGATATCGTCTGATCTAACTATAGCATCGAATAATTCCCGCTCGATGTGGTCGATAGCAACCCGGCAAAAGAAAAATAGGCTCATTAAATTCTCCGCCGGGCTACAGCTGTAGGTTTCCTGATAGAGGATTTATCTCATAGGAAGAAATCAGTTCATCACTCCAAGCTTACAACCTTTGTTTTTGATCTTAACCCAATGACTCATAAAGTTGACCGGAGACGTGTAGGCTTCATAGATAACGGCCTGTCCCCAGGGAGTGACTGCGCCCTGCATGGGCTTTGAATAAGAAAAGGCTCCCATTACCCATGCGCTCTTGGTAACGCAGTCCCCAGAGGTTGGGAAGTTGGATGTCAGAGTTGGATTATGGTTGTAGACGAGGCTGGTGGAATTTAATAGCTGTTGGGCTCTGTTGACAACAGTTGCAACTTCAGTATCAGAGGCAGGGTGCACGTAAATAGTGACATCATTTGCCGAGCTAGGATAAAACATAACATCATTTACAGTGCCATGGGTTTCACCAGAGGCAGAGTTTTGTGCCCAGACCTGCCAGCTGTTACCACAGATCTCATCCCAACTTTGCAGTCCAGTGGCATTCACCACAAATGGAGAAACGTGCCCGCCGCCTATAGTCTTTTTAATATTACTAAATGAAGTTAGTGTTTTACCTGCCTGTATCATTACACCTATACAGCGCATGTTTGCTTGGGTGACGCCAAGGGCAGTGCTTAGATCACCTAACATATCGTTGCAGCTAGTTGCATTAGTGCGGCTGCGGACAAGGTTGGGCATTTCTATTCTCCTTTCTTGCAGATAGAGCGATATACAGTTTTTTATGTTTTTTTAGTGTTAACTTTTAATACCAGCAGTAAATTCTTATTGGTGTTTGGGCGCACCAAAATTTTTATAATTATGCGGTTATATTTGTTTTGATGCTCTGTCAATCGAAATCTATTTTCGAGCACTCTTAAGTTGAATGTGAAATGCTCCTTATTGGGTACATGCTTTTTAAAAAATGCTATGTGATGCTAAATAGATCTTTGTCCCATTGAGGGAGGCAGAATGATGTCCGCTTATGTGTGGATTTAAACTGCTTTATCAGAATGCTTAAATAATGTTATTGCGCTGAGAGACATTTCCTTGAGGAGTTCTATAAAGCGCTCAGTAGTCATATTCCTTTCAGGGGAAATAAAATATTGACCAGAGGTGTGCTCAGTAATTTTAAGGCCGTTAGGGAGTTTTGTGCTCGCTGGAAAGCGACAGACCCAACCATTCAGGGTTGATTGGTTGATGCTTTTTTGGTCAAAGACCCGTATTCCTTTGCCGTTTGCAATAACAATAGTTCTATTATTCAGGGAGGTTGTATCCAGTTTAGTTATGAGAAATTCGAAGTTTTCTTTTTGGTCGAAGCCGCCAAATTTAGGCAGGAAATTTGAGTCGATATACATTTCTCTGAGGGACATCTTGCTCTCCCTATAAAAAACTGTCGGGGTTGGTGTTTTTGTTGTTATTGAATTTTTCAGCTAAACATCTTGTTTTTGCTTCTTCCTGATTCTAAAAGCAAAAATATTTCTTTTATTTTTTATGCTTGTTGATATTAATCATAACTGCGCCTCAGCGTGTGGCGCAACAAGTACGGTCGTTTTGTAGCAATATTGTATAAAATTTGAAAATTTTCGTGTGTTTTTTTCTCACCGATTGATTTTTTGTCGCTATTTGTAACCTAGGGATGATTGGGTGCAAAAAAATAATCAAATAAAACCGCCTAATAACAGGGTGGCTTTCTGTCCACCGATTTGTATTTTGAGCTGTTGGTAATGTTAGTGATTGATAACTTTCTGAGAAGAATTTTTTGATGAGTCAAGTTTTTTCTATTTATGGGTTGCAGTTTCTTGAGTGGAAGCTGTGAAGGTTTGGGTATAGGGAGGTGCCCGTTTTATTTTGAGTCTTGTTATTTGTCTGTTTTTGAGATGCCCGTTTTAAAACAACACTTCCATGATTGCTTAAAGGGCTGCTGTAGATAGGCTTGAGGAGCTTTAGTGGTGGTTTTCCAGTGGTTGGTTTTATCAGGTTGTACCGTTTTCACACTCCCAAGCACTCAATGCAATCTTAAAAACGTTAGAGCGAATAACCAGTATGGATAGAAAAAAAACACCCGAAAAAAGAAAGGGTACGGAAGGTGTTAGCCGAAGAACTTTTACCAAGCGCGCTATTCAAGCGGGTTTGGCGGCTGGGGCTGTTACTTCCGGATTGGGCTCAGCATTTTCAGGCAGTTCCAACCAGTTTTATGATACTTACGATTATGTGATAGTTGGTTCAGGCGCAGGTGGCGGACCGCTGGCAGCAAACCTCGCAAGAGCCGGTTTTTCGGTATTGGTGCTTGAAGCCGGTGCTAATGACCCTAGTGATGACACTCATAATATTCCCGCCTGGCACCCATTTGCATCCGAGGACCGCAAGCTGAGCTGGGACTTTTTCGTTAAACACTATGGGGATATCAATCAACAGCAGTTGGATGACAAATATATCCCGGGTAAAGGTATTTTATACCCTCGGGCCAGTACCATAGGTGGCTGCACCACACATCATGCGCTGATTACAGTTTATCCTCATAATAATGACTTTGATCGCATCGCCCAGGCCACCGGGGATAGTAGTTGGGCAAGCGGCAATATGCGGCGATATTTTGAGCGGCTTGAACGTTGCCAATATATTCCCCGTCCCATTTTTTCGAACCCCTCTCGCCATGGCTTTGATGGATGGTTGCCTACCAATAGAGGTAACCCTGCTTTATTGCTGGAAGACCCGGCGATATTGAAAATTGTCAAGGCGGCGTTGGCGAAATATGGGTTAGAGGGCGCTCTCGAACAGATTATTTCAGGCAACCTGCGCTTGGATATAAATCACTGGGATGTAGCCTCAGGGCAGGAAGGTCCTTTTATTGCCCCGATGGCTGCAGATAGTAGAAGTCGTCGCAAGAGTGTCCGCGAGCACCTTTTGGACACCCAAAGTATCTATCCGAGCCTGTTGCATATACGTACAAATGCATTGGCAACCCGGGTGATGTTTGATGGAAAAACAGCTGTTGGTGTGGAGTTTATGGAAGGGGCGAGCCTCTATAAGGCGGACCCCTATCACGATGGTTCGGGCTCGGCTGGCGTAATGCGCCAGGTAAGGGCCAGTAGGGAAGTGATTTTGTCTGGAGGTGCATTTAACAGCCCTCAACTCTTGAAGCTATCTGGAGTTGGCCCAAGCCAGGAGCTGCTACAGCACGGTATTGATCAGGTGGTAGATTTGCCTGGTGTCGGTGAAAACCTGCAGGATCGCTACGAAGTGGGCGTCGTGAGTGAGATGGCTGAGGATCTGGCACTGCTCAAAGATTGTACCTGGGGCGAGCAGGGTGATCCCTGTTTGAACCGATATCGCTACGGCTGGTTGAATAAAGGTCCTTATAGTGGCAATGGCCCTGTACTGTCTCTAGTGAAGCGTTCCCGCCCCGATTTACCAGATCCCGATTTGTTTATTTTTGGTGCACCCTCTGACTTTCACGGTTACTTCCCAGGTTATTCCCAAGCGTTGAGGGAGTACAAAGATCGTTTCTCCTGGATTGTACTGAAAGGTCACACCAATAATACCGCTGGTCGGGTAACCTTGCGCTCAGCAAATCCGCAAGATACTCCGGAGATTAATTTTCACTACTTTGATGAGGGGAATGGGGCCTTTGAAGAGGATCTGCAGGCGGTGGTCGAGGGAGTAAAAATTTCCCGGGATATTATGTCCGGCCCGATTGTTAGCAAGAATGTATCCAAAGAGCTATTGCCTGGTAGTGAGGTACAGACCGATAAACAGATTGGTCAGTTTGTTAAAAATCAGGCGTGGGGCCATCACGCTTCCTGCTCCAACAAAATGGGGCCGTCCAGCGATCCTATGGCTGTGGTCGATAGTAAATTCCGTGTGCATGGCACCAATAATTTACGAGTGGTAGACGCTTCGGTATTTCCGCGTATTCCCGGCTTCTTTATCGTAGTGCCGGTCTATATGATCAGTGAGAAGGCCAGTGATGACATTATTGCATCGGCGATAGGCCTATCGACCTGATTGGGAGTGAGGTTTTTGCCAGTGCAAGAAAAAAGCCCCGCAGAGCGGGGCTTTTTCATCAGAACGAGATGTTCTTGGGTGTGCGGGGGAAGGGAATAACATCGCGGATGTTACCCATACCGGTCACGTAGGAGACGATGCGGTCGAAGCCCAGGCCAAAGCCCGCGTGAGGCACTGTGCCGTAGCGGCGCAGGTCGCGGTACCAATCGAGGTGCTCTTTGGGGATGTTCATTTCGTCCATGCGCTCATCGAGCTTTTCCAGTCGTTCTTCACGCTGGGCACCACCGATAATTTCACCGATACCGGGAGCCAGTACATCCATGGCGGCCACGGTTTTGCCGTCGTCGTTCATGCGCATATAGAAGGCTTTGATGTCCTTCGGATAGTTCAGAACAATAACCGGCTTCTTAAAGTGCTTCTCGGCCAGGTAGCGCTCGTGCTCGGAGGCCAGGTCGATACCCCAGGAAACGGGGAACTCGAACTTCTCGTTGCAGTTTTCCAGAATTTCGATGGCATCAGAGTAGTTGATGCGGGCGAAATCATTTCCGATGATGTTCTCCAGGCGGCTAATGGCCTCTTTATCAATGCGCTGGGCAAAGAAGGCCATATCGTCGGCACGCTCTTCGAGCACCGCCTTGAATACGTATTTCAGCATTTGCTCAGACAGATCGGCGATATCGGCCAAATCGGCAAAGGCAACTTCCGGCTCAACCATCCAGAATTCGGCCAAGTGGCGGGTTGTGTTGGAGTTTTCTGCACGGAAAGTGGGGCCAAAGGTGTAAACCTTGGACAGAGCCAGGCAGTAGCTCTCCACATTCAGCTGGCCGGATACGGTAAGGTAGCTCTCTTCGCCGAAAAAGTCCTTGCTGTAATCAATGGCACCCTGCTCGTTGCGCGGCAGGTTTTCCATGTCCAGGGTACTGACCCGAAACATTTCACCGGCACCTTCACAGTCTGAGGCGGTGAGAATGGGCGTGTGTACGTAGTTAAAGCCGTTCTCGTGGTAGAAGCGGTGAATTGCCTGGGCAATACAGTTGCGCACACGGGCCACCGCGCCGCTGACATTAGTGCGAACCCGCAGGTGCGCATGCTCGCGCAGGTGCTCCATGGTGTGGCGCTTGGGGGACATGGGGTAGGTGTCCGGGTCTTCCACCCAGCCAACCACTTGAACTTCGGAAGCTAACAACTCAATCGATTGGCCCTTGCCCTCTGAAGGCTTGATGGTGCCAACAATATCCACCGCGCAGCCGGTGGTCAGGCGCTGTACTTCAGACTGGTAATTGTGCAGGTGACTCTCTGCAACTACTTGAATAGGGTCAAAGCAGCTGCCGTCGTGCACCGCCAGGAAAGAAAGGCCGGCTTTGGAGTCGCGACGGGTTCTGATCCAGCCTTGCACGCGAACTTCTTCGCCCTCGCGGCCGCTGGATTTCAATAGGCTATCTACGGATTCGACTTTTACTGTCATTTTCTATCGGTTTCTCGCTGGTCCTGAAGGTGGTGTTCTGTCAATTTGCCTAAAAACTGACCACTCCACCAAGGTGAAGTTACGGCGGGCATATTGACCTTTTGCCGAGGGGAAATCCAGTCCCTTAGGTACCGGGGAGGGGGAACAGGGCTGTTCGTAAAAGAAAGGGAGGAGGGGCTAGGTAAGAATTTGACGCCTAGCCCAATGCAATACAATCTCAGCCGCGCGGCTTTTTCACCGTGTGGAGCACAGTATCCCGTTCGAAAAAGACATAGAAGTCGCTGTATTCCCAGCGGGTAATAGCGGGCTCACCAATTGGGCCCTTGATACTGAGGGGCTCACCCAGGCGCGTGCTGATATCGTTTTTCTTCATTCCGCGAGCCTCACCAAAGGACAGCTCACTGCCCTGGGAGCCCACAGGAATCTCCAGGGGTTTTGCCTGAGCGCCAAATGCCAAAAGAAGTGCCACGGTACCAGCAATTCGGGCCACTCCGTTGCGATTTCTGCTGAACATTTATTGTTCTCCGATTTAAGTGTTCGAATACGCCAGGCCATTAGAACAGAAAAAATGCCAAAACACTTGGACTTCTTCACGTTTTATACCGTTGGAGGCGCCTTGAAGAGGGAAAAAGGTTCGCGAGGGCTGTGAATGTGTGTGCTAGGCTGACAACTGGGCTTGGTCCTGCGGGCGAGCATGGATGCGACTCTCAAAAACCTTCTCAGTTCTGGGGCTATTGCTAGGCGCCATTCTCTTTGCTCTATCCCTCACTCCCTCACTGACTCCACGCAGTACCTTAATACAGGGAGCTCTGGCAGGAACATCATTCACTTTCGGCTATGTCATCGGTGTGTTTTTGCACTGGCTGTGGAACTACCTTGAGCTTCCCGATATTCCTCTGAGTCACGCACAGCGCAAAGTGCTCAAGCGCTTGGCGCTGGTTGCCTGCATTTATCTGATCGTTATTTTCCTCTGGCAGGGTGCTCACTGGCAGAACTCGGTGCGCGCCCTGATGGGCATGCAACCGGTTTCCGGGATTGGTCCCTTTACCGTAGGGTCGGTGGCCCTGCTTATCTTCTTAACTTTCTGGCTATTGGGGAGAGGGTTTCGGCATATTATTCTCGCGGTCTCCCAGCACCTCTCCAGGCATATCCCCGAGAGGGTGGCTTTGCTCACGGGGCTAGTCGTAGCGCTAGCGTTGTACTGGAGTATTTTGAATGGGGTACTTCTAAAAGCGACGTTACATACCATCTCAATCATTTGGGAGAGGCATGACCAGGTTATTGCGGAGGGGCTAAAGGCACCTGAGGCCCCATATAAAGTGGGGGGAGCCAATTCTCTTTTATCCTGGAAGTCGGTTGGGCATCAGGGGCGGCGGTTTCTGACACTTGGGCCCAGCGTTGAAGACATTCGTGAAGTTGCCGGCTTGGGCAAAGAACCGATCAGAGTTTTTGTTGGGCTGCGTGCGGCAGAGACCCCCTTACAGCGGGCCTTTTTGGCCCTGGCCGAACTGAAGCGCCTCAATGCTTTTGAGAGAGAGATTTTACTGATCGCGACCCCCACCGGTGAAGGCTGGCTGGACCCTGGGGCGGTGAATTCTTTGGAGTACCTATATCGGGGGGATGTGGCTAGTGTC
The DNA here is from genome assembly GCF_056160005.1 of Microbulbifer sp. ABH2_005. Lineage (NCBI taxonomy): Bacteria > Pseudomonadati > Pseudomonadota > Gammaproteobacteria > Cellvibrionales > Microbulbiferaceae > Microbulbifer > Microbulbifer sp. ABH2_005. The sequence continues at coordinate 1,849,860 of NZ_JBSWWI010000001.1, forward strand.
GCCACACAATACTCCTACCTGCCAAGCCCTTTTGCATTTTTAACCGATAACCGATACGGCGTGGAATCGGCTAGGGCACTATTTAAGGTGATCTACGAATATTGGGAAGATTTGCCGCTCGAAACACGCCCCAGGTTATATCTTTTTGGCTTGAGCCTTGGTGCTCAGTTGTCTGAAGCCTCCTTTGATTTCTATGACATTATCGATGACCCTATTGATGGCGTACTCTGGGCTGGGCCGCCATTTGGTTCCGGTATCTGGCGCACAATAACGGACAACCGTGATCCCGGTACTCCCGCCTGGCTGCCGCAATTTAAAGGGGGGGAGGTTGTGCGCTTTGGCAATCAGTATGGTGGCTATTTGGGGCAGGAGCCCTGGGGGCGTTTCCGTATTGCCTTCTTACAGCATGCCAGTGACCCCATTGTTTTCTTCGATTTTCGCTGGATGTTACGAAAGCCCGACTGGCTGGAGCGCCCCCGGGGGCCGGATGTCTCGCCTGATCTTCACTGGTTTCCAATCGTCACCATGCTGCAGCTGTTGGCGGATCTGAATCTGGGGATTGCGCCACTGGCGTTTGGTCACCGCTATTCTCCCGATGGATATCTCCTCGCATGGATGGCGCTAACGGAGCCACCTGACTGGAGCGATGAGGAGCTAAAGCGTCTGCGGCAAAAGCTCAGAACCTACCCGGTGCGTTGAAAGTGTGGAAATGCCGTGGCTGATTCAGGTGGGGTAGGTACTGTGCTAGTTTGACGAATATCTTGGTCGCGCGGGCAGGCATGGATGCGAACAACGGTTGCTTTTTCATTTGCTGGCCTGTTGCTTGGTGCAATTTTTTTCGCACTGAGCCTAACCCCTTCGCTAATTCCCCGCAGTTCCCTTGTTCAGGGCATCCTCTCCGGCGTCGCCTTCACCATCGGCTACTCTTTGGGCGTGCTTTTCCGCCGGATTTGGAAGTATTTAGAGATTCCTGATCCCCCGCTAACCAATCAGCAACAACGTAGATTGAGGATCTTGGTGATTCTCATTGGCGCCAGCCTGATTTTTGGGTTTCTCTGGCAAGGGACAGACTGGCAGAACTCGGTGCGCTCGTTAATGGGGATGCCATCGGTTTCCGGCGTTGGCCCTGCTACGATCGGAGCTGTTGCGTTCTGTGTGTTTCTACTCTTCAGGATGATTGGTAAAGGTTTCCGTAAGATAGTTCTCGCGGTGTCTGCTCGGTTGGAAGAGGTTATTCCAGAGCGAGTGGCAATGCTCACGGGGTTACTTATCGCGCTATTGATTTATTGGAGCGTGTTGAGTGGGGTGCTGCTTCAAGCGGGTCTATATACGATTTCAATCATCTCTGAAAAGCTGGATTTGATTATTGCTGAGAACCTGCCGCCCCCAGAGAACCCCAGTGAGACAGGTGGGGCGGACTCGTTTCTGTCCTGGGGCAGTGCCGGGCATGAAGGGCGCCGATTTCTGACGCTTGGACCCACTGTCGAGGATATTCGGGAGGTTGCTGGAGAAGGAATCGACCCTATCAGAGTTTATGTGGGCATACACTCTGCGGATACTCCACAACAACGTGCACTCTTGGCGCTTGAGGAGTTAAAGCGGCTCGGGGCATTTGAGCGGGAAATTTTGTTGATCGCAACTCCCGTGGGAGATGGCTGGATAGACCCGGGTGCCGTGAATTCACTTGAGTTCTTATACCGGGGTGATGTGGCTACAGTCGCGGTTCAGTATTCATATTTACCAGGTCCGAGCGCGCTATTTACCGACAATAAATATATCAGAACCTCAGCACGCTCACTGTTCAAGGTGATTTACGATTACTGGAAAGAGTTGCCTGTGAGCAAGCGCCCCAGGCTTTATCTATATGGACTGAGTTTGGGGGCAAAGCTGTCTGAAGACGCATTTGAGTTCTACGATATTATCGATAACCCCATCGATGGTGCGCTCTGGGCCGGCCCTCCTTTTAACATGAAAGCCTGGAGGGTGATTACTGATAATCGCGATCCAGGCTCGCTGGCCTGGCTTCCCCAGTTTAGGGGAGGGAAGGTGGTGCGCTTTGGCAACCAATACGGTGGTTATTTGGGGCAAGAGCCCTGGGGTAAATTCCGTATCGCTTTTCTTCAGCACGCCAGTGATCCAATCGTCTTTTTTGATTGGCGTTCGGCGCTTCGCAGGCCCGACTGGCTGGAGCACCCGAGGGGGCCCGATGTCTCTCCGGATCTGCGCTGGTTTCCTGTTGTCACTATGTTGCAGTTGTTGGCGGACTTTAATGTTGGGGTGACACCGAAGGATTTTGGGCACCGCTATTCTGCAGAGGGATATACCCTCGCTTGGATAGCCCTGACCGAGCCCCCAGGCTGGAATGAGACAGAACTGCAGAATCTGCGGGCTAAGTTAAAAACGTTCTCTAAGCGTTGAAGTTGCTTAAATCCTTGGATTTCTTGACTATTTTCCGTTTAAATCGGCTCTATGTTAAAACCTGTCCCCCTTTTTATCGGCCTGAGATATGTCGCTGCCCGCCGCAGGCAGCAGTTTATTTCCTTTATCAACGGCTTCTCCCTGGTTGGCATGGCGCTGGGTGTTTTTGCCTTGATCGTCGTGACTTCAGTCATGAATGGCTTCGATCGTGAGCTAAAAACACGGATATTGAGCGTGGTGCCCCACGGCTTTATCGAGCGTGAAGGCGGCCTGCAGGAGTGGCAGGGCGTGGCCGAAAAGCTTTTGCAGCAGCCCCACGTGGAGGCGGTGAGTCCCTTTGTGAAAGGGTTTGCCCTGTTGAGCGCCTACGGCGACAGCCACGGAGTTGAATTCCAGGGTGTTGATCCCGAAGCACTGCGCAACGTCTCCAAAGTGGGTGAGAACATGGTGATGGGCAGCCTGGATGAGCTGCAGCCGCGCAGTTACCGCATCGTGCTCGGTCGTATCCTCGCCCAGCAGCTCAATGTGATGCCCGGTGAATCCGTCATTCTGACCCTGCCTGAAGTCGTGGTAACACCCGCTGGCATCTTCCCGCGTACCAAACGCTTTACCGTCGCCGGTGTTTTCTCAGTAGGTGCCCAGGTGGACCAAAATGTGGCACTGATGCATGTTGAGGACGCGGCCCGGCTGATGCGCATGTCCGGCAAGGTGCAGGGGCTGCAGCTGCGTTTTGACGATATGGACAATGCCCTGGGCAGGGTCGAGCCTTATGCCGCGAATCTCGGTGAGGGTTTCAGAGGGGAGGACTGGAGTCATTCCCAGGGGAGCTTGTTCCAGGCGGTGAAGATGGAAAAGACGGTGGTCACTTTGATGTTGATGATCATCGTGGCAGTGGCGGCCTTCAATATTGTCTCAGCCCTGGTGCTGATGGTGGCGGACAAGCGCTCCGATATCGCCGTACTCAGGACACTTGGGCTCACATCCCGCCAGATAATGGTGGTGTTCGTCGTGCAGGGCAGTGCTATCGGGTTGATCGGTGCCTTCAGTGGCGCCTTGCTGGGAATCCTGGTTGCGCTCAATCTCACCGAGATGGTGAGTTGGGTCGAGAATCTTCTGGGTGCCAAGATATTTGATCCGCGGGTATTTTTCGTGAGCTATCTGCCGTCGGAGTTTCGTGTGGGGGATGCGGTAGTGGTGTTATCCGCCGCTGTCTGTATGAGCTTACTGGCGACACTGTTTCCCGCGTGGCGGGCGGCGCAAATTGAGCCGGCTGAAGCTTTGCGGTATGAATAAAGTCCTTGTAAATCAGATAGGTATGATTGGTTTACAAGGTAATCTCTAAGAATTTGGAAGCGGCAAATATTGATGAATAGTCGAGTGGAAATAGACGCCGAGCAAGCGAGGCCGGCGCAGGCTCCCGGTGATGCCGTCCTGGCCTGTCGCCAGTTGTGCAAGAGTTATCGCCAGGGGGGCAGGGACCTTGAGGTTCTGCGTGGGGTGGAGCTTCAGGTAGAGCGGGGCGAGAAGCTCGCCATCGTGGGAGCTTCTGGCTCTGGCAAGTCTACCCTGCTCAATTTACTCGGCGGGCTGGATACGCCGAGTACGGGAGAAGTTTGGGTGGCTGGCCAGAACCTGGCGACACTCAATGCCAATGAGCGCGGTTGGCTGCGCAATAGCAGTCTCGGTTTTGTCTACCAGTTTCACCATCTGCTCAACGAATTTACCGCGCTGGAAAATGTGGCTATGCCATTGCTGATCGGTAAGCACAGTGTGGCAAATGCCCGAGCCGAGGCCAAATCCATGCTGGAAGCGGTGGGTCTCGGGGAAAGAATTGGCCATAAACCCTCACAGCTCTCCGGTGGTGAGCGCCAGCGCGTGGCGATTGCACGGGCACTGGTGACTCGCCCGGCCTGTGTGCTGATGGATGAGCCCACCGGAAACCTGGATAGAGCGACGGCAGGGGAGATTCACAAGTTGATGGACCGGCTCAATCGCGAGATGGGTATCAGTTTTGTGATTGTCACCCACGACCCGGATCTTGCTGCGGCCTTGGACCGCTGCCTGCACCTGGTGGATGGTGAGCTTCTCAGTGACTGGCACCAGGGTGATCATGTTTAAGCCGCTCCCCGCCTTTATCGGCCTGCGTTACGCGGGAGCCCAGCGCCGCAGCGATGACTCCGCCGGCCTGGTCTCTTTTATCTCTGGCTTGTCGATGATTGGCCTGGTGCTTGGCGTTGCCCTGATGATCGTGGTGATGTCAGTCATGAATGGTTTCGATCGCGAGCTGCGTGAACGCATTCTCGGCATCATGCCCCATGCCACTCTCTATAACGCCACTACGGAGGTGGATTGGCCTGCTTTGCGCGATCAGCTGGCGGCGGACGCCCAGGTGGAGTCTGCAGCGGAAGTTTGGCAGGTGAATGCGCTTGCCCGTCGCGGCAGCGAGGTAACACCGCTGTTAGTGCAGGGGGTCAACCCGGACACCATCGTTAATGTGTCGAACATCAGTGATTTCCTCAGCCCGAATGCCTTTCCAGCGATACTCGATGATTCCGAGCCGGGAGTGATCCTGGGACGCGGTATTGCGGAAAAACTGGGAGTGGAGCAGGGCGATTACCTGTCTTTGATAGTACCGAACAACGATGCCGCCTCAGGTGGCCGTCGCGCCGCCCATGTGGCCGGCTTCAAGGTGGCGGAAGTCTTTCACTCGGGAACGGTTCTGGATCAGTCTCTAGCGCTGGTTTCCTGGGAGCAGGCCCAGGGGCTGGCCGGCAAAAAAGGTGGCGCTGGCATACAACTGCGTGTGACCGAGATGCTGGAAGCCAATTGGATTATGCGGAGACTGCTGAAAGAGCTGCCCCGCGATGGCTACTACGGCACGGATTGGAGTCGTACTCACGGTAATCTCTACCAGGCGATTCAGATGTCTCGCAATCTGGTGGGACTACTGGTGCTGTTGATCATCGCCATTGCCGCATTCAACGTGGTCTCGACCCTGGTGATGGTGGTAATCGACAAGCATACGGATATCGCTATTCTGCGCACTATGGGGGCCAGCACCCGGCAGATTCTTCTCACCTTCGTCAGTCAAGGAGCGTTAGTGGGATTGGTTGGCGCGCTCGTTGGTGGTGCACTGGGAATTTTGGCGTCGCTGACGGTAACTGACCTAGTGGCGGGTCTTGAATCCATGTTCGGCATCCAGTTTCTAAAGTCTGATGTCTATCCGGTAGATTATCTGCCTTCGGAGCTTTCCTGGGCCGATGTGGCTCTGGTGGTTGGCGCGGGTTTCCTGCTCAGCCTACTGGCCACGCTCTATCCCGCTCTCCAGGCCAGTCGCGTGCAGCCCGCTGCGGCATTGCGCAACGAATAAACAGCTGGTGCTGATCAGGGCTCAACAGATATTGCGCAAGTTACTGCCGCTGCCAGCGGCAGTCATCTCTTGGATTCTTGTTCTTATAGCAAGTCTGAAATTTGAAAGCTGGCGGGTAAAGACCTTTTGCCCGGATGGCATGCGCGAGGGAACGGTTTGCTATGCCGAGGGTTGGCAGATTTTTCCGTTGTGGTTGGTATGCCTTGGCGCTATGACCTCAGCACTGGTAGTGGTCTGGATGGTAGCCTTAACCGCCTCGGGAGATAGGGTCAAGGCAGCTTCCATTTCCTTTCTGGTCGGTACATTTACAGCTCTAGGACTGGGAAGCCTTACGGATCAAGCCCTACCGGCACTGCTGTCGATTGCCGCGGGAGCCGCGGCTTTGTTTTGTGTTGGCAGGTATTGCAACAGTAAGATCAGCTGCTGACCGCAGAGCGGCGCTCTATACGCAGTTTCCAGCGTTTTACCACGTGCCAGCGCCACAGGGCGCGCATGGAAAAGTAGGCGACAGTGGCAAAGAAAACCCCCGCCAATACCGAGCCAAAAAACAGCGGCATCCAGATTTTACCCACCTCGTCCGTAAGCCACTCCCAAGAGAGCTCAATATCAAAGTCCACCGGGGGGGTACCCAGAATCCAGGCGCCCAGCTTGTAGGTGCTGTAGAAAATCGCGGGCATGGTGATCGGATTGCTAATCCATACCAGGATGATGGACAGCGGCAGATTACAGCGCAGCCATAGGGCCAGCAGTGCGGCAATAACCATTTGCCCGGGTAGCGGCAGGAAGCTGGTGAAAACGCCAACGGCAAAAGCGACTGAAACCGAGTGACGGTTCAGGTGAAATAGATTGGGATCGTGAAGAAGAGTCCCCAGAAACTTGAGCCCATTCTTGGCTCGGATTTCTTCGGGGCTTGGCAGCCATCGCCTGATAATACTCTTCGGCATAACTCTGTCTGAAACCTGGGTGCTGGCAGCCTTTGTTAATGAGCGCTGTACCGGGGTTTGGAAAATTCATTCGTCGGGATTTTTTCCCTACCCCAAATAAGCATAGAGCGCCCAGGGTGGTAGGGCATGCCGTATCTGGCGCGGGCGCTATTATGCCCACTTAAGGGAGGCAAGACTACTACTGTGATAGAAGTCATTTTGCGCCATAAATTGTCAACAATTGTTCGCAATGATTCGAGTTGACGCTCAGGTCTGAGTGATTTAAGGTCTGCAATCTTAAAAAATTGTCGACAATATTGAAACCTTATGGGTTCGACTGGAGTAAATAGCCCCCTGCGGGAACCTCATCAAAGCCTTGCTGAGCGCCTGTTTTTAACCCTGCGCGCCGAAATTGTGGAGGGGCGTATTCCCTCAGGCAGCAAAATCAGCGAGCCGGAATTGGCCCGCCGCTTCAATGCCAGTCGCGGCAGTTTGCGTGAAGCCCTGATGCGTTTGGAGTCACTGGGTTTGCTGGAGCGCCGGGTCAATGTGGGTGCTCGCGTGGTAGAGCTGAGTGAACGCGGTCTGTTAGATCTCTACGAAGTGCGAGAAGCACTTGAGGGGATGGCCTGCCGCCTTGCCGCCGAGCAGCGCAGCGAGGAAGACCTGTTGGAACTGCGCCAGATGTTGTCCCGTCATGAGCAGCAGGAAGAGCTGCAAGCCGGTAAGGCGTACTTCCAGCCAGAGGGGGATTTCGACTTCCATTTTCGTATTGTGCAGGCCTCCAAGAACGATCTGTTGATCGACACCCTGTGCAACCGTCTCTATTACCGTGTTCGTATGTACCGCTACCAATTGGGCATGGCCAGCCCCAGGGCTCAGCGGGCTTTTCGCGAACACAGCCACATTATCGAAGCCATAGAAGCAGGGGATGGTGAATTGGCGGAGCTGTTGATGCGCCGACATATCCGTGCTTCCAGGCAGAATATTGAAAATAAACTGAGGTAGAGCATGAGCCAAAAGCCTTCCGCCGGCGCGCGTTTCCGCAGCGCCCTTGCCGAGAACCAACCGCTTCAAGTGGTTGGCACCATCAATGCCTATTCCGCCATTATGGCCGAGCGTATTGGTCACAAGGCGATTTACCTTTCCGGTGCCGGCGTTGCCAATGCCTCTTACGGCCTGCCGGATCTGGGTATGACCAGCCTCGACAATGTGCTCGAGGACGTACGTCGTATTACCGCTGCGAGTGAGCTTCCGCTGCTGGTGGATATCGATACCGGCTGGGGCGGCGCTTTCAATATCGCCCGTACTATCAAAGAAATGATTCGTGCCGGTGCTGCAGCGGTACACATCGAAGACCAAGTGGCGCAGAAGCGCTGCGGTCACCGCCCCAATAAAGAAATTGTCTCCAAGCAGGAGATGGTGGATCGCATCAAGGCGGCCGTGGATGCGCGTACCGATGATGACTTCTTTATCATGGCCCGCACCGATGCCTTCGCTCAAGAAGGTTTAGATGCCGCTGTTGAACGCGCCCAGGCCTGTATCGAAGCCGGTGCCGATGGCATCTTTGCCGAGGCGGTCACTGAGTTGGAGCACTATCGCGCATTTAAAGACGCGCTGAATGTGCCCATTTTGGCGAATATCACTGAATTTGGTAAAACCGAACTTTATAACGCTAAAGAGTTGGGTGAAGCGGGCGCAGATATCGTACTGTATCCGCTGTCGGCATTCCGCGCCATGAACCGTGCTGCGGAGAATGTGTACTCCAGCATCCTGCAAAATGGTGACCAAAAAGCAGTAGTGGACACCATGCAGACCCGTGAGGAACTATACGACTACCTCAATTATCACGTGTTCGAGCAGAAGCTCGATGAGTTGTTTAAGAAGTAAATCACTTTACAAAATGTATGAGCCGCCGGATTTGGCAGCTCATACGGCGGTTTTCGGATAAACACAGAGACTGTGTCAATTTAGGGGAGAGAAGGAAGATGTCAGATAAAGCATTGAGTGGTGCCGGACTGCGCGGCCAGGTAGCGGGTAAAACGGCGTTATCCACGGTAGGTAAATCCGGCTCAGGGCTCACTTACCGCGGTTACGATATTAAAGATCTGGCGCAACATTGCGAGTTTGAAGAAGTTGCCTACCTGATCTTTTATGGAGAACTGCCTACCAGCGACCAGTTGGCGGAGTACAAGGCCCTGTTAAAGGGCATGCGCGGCCTGCCGCAAGCGCTAAAAGAAGTGCTGGAGCGCATTCCCGCCGATGCCCATCCGATGGACGTAATGCGTACTGGATGCTCCATGCTGGGCAACCTGGAAGGGGAAGAGTCCTTCGCGCAGCAGCTGGAAAAAGCCAACCGCTTACTGGCTGCTTTTCCCTCCATCATTTGCTACTGGTATCGTTTCACCCACGACAACGTGCGTATTGAAACGGATACTGACGATGACAGCATCGGCGGCCACTTCCTGCATATGCTGCGCGGTGAGAAACCCAATGCCCTGCATGAGCAGGTGATGAATGTTTCCCTGATCCTCTACGCAGAGCACGAGTTTAACGCGTCCACTTTCACTGCGCGTGTTTGTGCCTCTACTCTGTCTGATCTGTTTAGCTGCATTACCGGTGCCATCGGCACTCTGCGTGGCCCGCTGCATGGCGGCGCCAACGAGGCGGCAATGGAAATGATCGAGCGTTTTGCCAACCCGGATGAAGCAGAGAAAGAACTGCTGGGTATGCTGGAGCGCAAAGAGAAAATCATGGGCTTCGGCCACGCGATTTATCGCGAATCCGATCCGCGCAACGAGATCATCAAAGCCTGGTCTGAGAAACTGTCTGAAGATGTCGGCGATAAGGTCTTGTACCCGGTTTCCGTACGCTGCGAAGAAGTCATGTGGCGCGAGAAAAAGTTGTTCTGTAATGCCGACTTTTTCCATGCATCCGCTTATCACTTTATGGGAATCCCCACCAAATTGTTCACGCCGATTTTTGTAATGTCGCGTGTTACTGGTTGGGCTGCCCACGTATTTGAGCAGCGCGCAGACAACCGCATTATTCGCCCGAGCGCTGAATATGTAGGTGTTGAGCCGCGCGAAGTAACGCCTATCGCCGAGCGCGGTTAATTTCCATTTCACTATTGAAATGAGGCACACCCAGTGTGCCGGCTTCAGGTTGCCTTTTGGGGTAATCTGGAGCCGCTCTCAGAAGAGACACGATTTTAAAAAGATTCGACTGAACTGATTTACCTAGCTATGAATACTGATTACCGCAAATCACTGCCCGGTACCGACCTCGATTATTTCGATACCCGCGCCGCGGTTGACGCGATCCAGCCCGGAGCTTATGCCAAACTGCCGTATACCTCACGTATTCTGGCGGAAAACCTGGTACGTCGCTGTGAGCCGGAAAAACTGACCGACTCCCTGAAGCAGATTATCGAGCGTAAACGCGAGCTGGATTTTCCCTGGTTCCCGGCGCGAGTAGTGTGCCACGATATCCTCGGCCAAACCGCATTGGTAGACCTGGCGGGTCTGCGCGATGCCATTGCCGAAAAAGGCGGTGATCCCGCCAAGGTAAATCCAGTTGTTCCCACCCAGTTGATTGTGGATCACTCCCTCGCGGTCGAGCACCCCGGTTTTGAGAAGGATGCTTTTGAGAAAAACCGTGCGGTAGAGGAGCGTCGTAACGAAGACCGCTTCCACTTTATCAACTGGACCAAAACCGCGTTTGAAAATGTGGATGTGATTCCTCCCGGCAACGGCATCATGCACCAGATCAACTTGGAGAAAATGTCTCCGGTGGTGCAGGTGCGCGAAGGCGTGGCCTTCCCGGATACTTGTGTTGGTACTGATAGCCACACGCCGATGGTCGATGCTCTGGGTGTGATTTCTGTGGGCGTTGGCGGCCTGGAAGCTGAGAGTGTGATGCTCGGCCGCGCCTCTTATATGCGTCTGCCGCATATTGTTGGGGTGGAACTTACTGGAAAATTGCAGCCCGGCATTACCGGTACTGATCTGGTACTGGCTCTCACTGAATTCCTGCGCCGCGAGCGTGTGGTCGGTGCCTACCTGGAGTTTTACGGTGAAGGTGCCTCCAACCTGACCCTGGGTGATCGCGCCACTATTTCCAATATGACGCCGGAGTATGGCGCGACTGCGGCCATGTTCTCTATCGATGAGCAAACCATCGACTATCTCAAACTCACCGGCCGCGATGATTCGCAGGTAGCTTTGGTAGAGAAGTTTGCCAAGGAGACTGGCCTCTGGTCCGATACCTTGAAGGATGCCGAATACGAGCGCGTGCTGAAGTTCGACCTGGATACAGTCGGCCGTAACCTTGCTGGCCCCTCCAACCCCCACGCGCTGCTGCCGGCCTCAGAACTGGCTAATCGTGGAATCGCTAAAGCCTGGGAAGAGAAAGCCGGTGAGATGCCCGATGGCGCTGTGATTATTGCGGCGATTACCAGCTGCACTAATACCAGTAACCCGCGCAATATGATTGCCGCAGGCCTGATTGCCCGCAATGCCAACAAGCTCGGCCTGACCCGCAAGCCCTGGGTGAAATCCTCCCTGGCGCCGGGTTCCAAAACGGTAAAAATGTATCTGGAAGAGGCCGACCTGCTACCTGATCTGGAGCAGATGGGCTTTGGCGTAGTGGCTTTCGCCTGCACCACCTGTAACGGTATGAGCGGTGCCCTGGACCCGAAAATCCAACAGGAAGTGATCGACCGCGATCTGTATGCTACTGCGGTCCTGTCTGGAAACCGCAACTTTGATGGTCGTATCCACCCCTATGCCAAGCAGGCTTTCCTGGCTTCACCGCCGCTGGTCGTTGCCTACGCTATTGCCGGCACCATCCGTTTCGATATCGAAAAAGATGCGCTGGGATACGATGCCGATGGCAACCCAATTACCCTGAAAGACATTTGGCCCAGCGACGAAGAGATCGATGCGATCGTACGTCAGAGCGTGAAGCCACAGCAGTTCCGCGATGTGTATATTCCCATGTTCGAAGAGCGGGATGCCGCAGAAGAGCAGGGCCACGCACTCTACGACTGGCGCCCAATGAGCACCTATATCCGCCGGCCACCTTATTGGGAAGGTGCCCTGGCAGGCGAGCGCAGTTTGAAGGGCATGCGCCCGCTAGCGGTGCTGGGTGACAATATCACTACCGACCACTTGTCTCCCTCCAATGCCATTCTGGCCAGCAGTGCTGCCGGTGAATACCTGGCGAAGATGGGGTTGCCGGAAGAGGACTTTAACTCCTACGCAACCCACCGCGGTGACCACCTCACTGCCCAGCGTGCGACTTTCGCCAACCCGAAGCTGCTCAACGAAATGGTGCGCGATGATAAGGGCGAGATTCGCCAAGGTTCTCTCGCCCGTATCGAGCCGGAAGGGCAGGTTACCCGTATGTGGGAGGCGATCGAGACTTATATGGATCGCAAGCAGCCGCTCATTATCATTGCAGGTGCCGACTATGGGCAGGGCTCTTCCCGTGATTGGGCCGCGAAAGGTGTGCGCCTGGCCGGCGTAGAAGCGATTGTGGCCGAAGGCTTCGAGCGTATTCACCGCACTAACCTGATCGGTATGGGCGTGTTGCCGCTAGAGTTTAAGCCGGGAACTACCCGCGAAACCCTGGGTATCGACGGTACCGAAAGTTTCGACGTAATCGGTGAGCGCACGCCCCATGCCACGCTGACTCTACTGATCCACCGCGCCAACGGTGAGACGATTGAGGCTCCAGTTACCTGCCGCTTGGATACTGCAGAAGAGGTTTCCATTTACGAGGCAGGTGGCGTCTTGCAGCGTTTTGCCAAAGACTTCCTCGAAGCAGAGGCGACCGCCTAAATGTTGAAATTTGTTTCTCAAGTCAAAATCCCCGCGACTTATATGCGCGGGGGCACCAGCAAGGGCGTTTTCTTCCGTTTACAGGATCTACCCGAAGTTGCGCAGGTCCCCGGAGAGGCTCGCGACAATTTGCTGTTGCGGGTAATTGGCAGCCCGGACCCCTACGGAAAGCATACCGATGGGATGGGCGGTGCCACTTCGAGCACCAGCAAAACGGTAATCCTGTCTGCCTGTGATAAGCCCGATCACGATGTGAATTACCTGTTTGGCCAGGTTTCCATAGATAAGCCCCTGGTCGATTGGAGTGGTAACTGCGGTAATCTCACTGCGGCTGTTGGAGCCTTTGCTATTAATAGCGGCTTTGTGGATGCTGCGCGAATTCCAGAGAATGGTATTTGTACAGTTCGCATTTGGCAGGCCAATATAGGCCAAACCATTATCGCCCATGTGCCTATTACCAACGGTGAAGTCCAGGAAACCGGAGATTTCGAGCTGGATGGCGTAACCTTCCCGGCAGCCGAAGTGGAAATTGAGTTTATGGACCCCTCGGACGGCGAGGGTGCCATGCTCCCCACCGGTAACCCCGTAGATGATCTCGAAGTGCCCGGGATTGGTGTGTTGAAGGCGACCATGATCAATGCCGGTATTCCCACGATCTTTGTCAATGCGGAAGATATTGGCTATACCGGCACTGAGCTTCAGGATGCTATTAATGGTGATAGTAAAGCGCTCGCCATGTTCGAGACCATCCGTGCCTACGGTGCGGTGAAGATGGGCCTGATTTCCTCTGTGGAGGAGGCCGCGGCCCGGCAGCACACGCCGAAGATCGCCTTTGTCGCCAAGCCGCAGGACTACATTGCCTCCAGTGGAAAAAAGGTAGCGGCGCAAGATATTGATTTGCTTGTGCGAGCCCTCTCCATGGGTAAGCTGCACCATGCCATGATGGGCACTGCCGCCGTGGCTATCGGTACTGCAGCGGCGATTCCCGGCACCTTGGTCAACCTCGCCGCCGGTGGGGGTGATCGCAATTCCATCTGCTTTGGCCATCCCTCGGGTACATTGCGGGTTGGGGCCCATGCGAAAGTTGTTGATGGCCAGTGGGTTGCCACCAAAGCCATTATGAGCCGTAGTGCCCGTATCCTGATGGAAGGCTGGGTGCGAGTGCCAGGGGATAGTTTCTAGTCTTGGTATAATCACATCTTTAGGGGCGGGATACGTCCCTTCTGAGTAGTCGGCTTGGACTCTTGAAGGGTTTAGCCGACTCACTCAATACTTTCGTAGACTCTCAAGCAGCTTTGAGCTACCTTTCCCTGCACCCCGAGCCACCCATTCCAGCCCCTGGCTTATCCTCGGCCGCAATCTCACTCGGGTCTTACGCTGTGTCTATAAGAATACAGATTGATTATTAAGCAGTGCTTGTGGCGAAATTCCCACCTATCGCCGCGCCTTTTATTGTTAGCAGGGAAATAACTTGGTAGCAGCCAAATCGTTAATGTCGCTCGGTGGCGATAACACAATCGATGAAACTCTATTTGCACATATCGCAAGGGATCTTACCGAGCAGGGCTATAGTATTCGCCATGCCGCACTTCCTGAATCTCTCTCCAATGCGCTCTTTACCTATCAACAAGAAATGAATGCAGAGAAATTTATTGATGCAGGGATCGGGCGAGGTGACGATTACTTACGGAATGAATTCGTGCGAACGGATGAAATTTGTTGGATTACCGGGGAGTCTGCTACAGGAAGAGACTGGCTCAACTGGGCGGGCCAGCTTCAGGTTTATCTTAACAGGCGTCTTTTTCTGGGGCTCTTCTCATTTGAAAGCCATTTTGCCCATTACCGGCCTGGGGACTACTACAAAAGGCACTACGATGCATTTCGCGGAGAGGCGAATCGGGTGCTTTCATTGGTCGTTTACCTTAATCTAGGCTGGAACACTGCAGATGCTGGTGAGCTTGTGCTTTACAAAGATGAGCAGGATAGGGCCGGCACCAAAGTTACTCCGCTAATGGGAACGGTGGTGACCTTCTTGAGCGAGGAGTTTCCCCACGAAGTTCTACCAGCTAATCGGGATCGCTACTCTATTGCAGGCTGGTTTCGGGTAAATACTTCTGTAACCGATCGGGTTGATCCGCCCCGTTAAAGTACTGAGTTACCCGCCTTGAAATGAAGCTCTAAAATTCCTTCCTATCGAGGGAAAACATACTAGCGCTCTGCGGCTGCCGCAGGGCCTCTAGGGTACTACATCGCCTTCCGATTGGTTTAAAGGTCCGATTGATCCTAATCGCGATCCGCCCCGTCGTATCTCAGTTTCACAGAACTCTCCTTTTTGAGATTTTAACCTAGCCGACGTACAGCCGACGGCCCGTAGGTTAGCTATTTATAACAATCAAATCCGGCTTCCCTGTTGCAGCAGATTGGAGAGACATCAATGACAATTAAAAAACCACTTACCCTTGCGATTGCAATGGCCAATATAGCGGTGGCCTCAGCCTGGGCACAGGAAACCAGTAATCAAGAAGATGGCTGGGCGTTGGAAGAAGTAACGGTTACCGCAACCAAGCGCGAAACCAATTTGATGGACACCCCCGTAGCGATCAGTGCATTTACGCAGGAAGAGCTCGACCGCCAGGGTATTAAGAATGTAAAAGATCTGGGCAACACTATCCCTAATGTGGATATTGGCTATGATGCCTCCCAGTCTTCACCAGTAATTTCTATGCGGGGCGTGCGCTCAACTAACACTACCGAGTTTGGTGACCCTGCTGTTGGTCTGCACTTCGACGGTATTTATTCTTCGCGACCCCAGTCTGCTATGGCAATGATGTTTGACTCCGAAAGGGTTGAAGCCATGCGTGGGCCGCAGGGTACCCTTTATGGACGTAACTCTACTGTTGGTGCCATTAATGTTATCTCCAAGAGACCGGTAATTAACGAGTTTGAAGGTTCAGTCGGAGTTGAGCTGGGTCGCTGGAATCAAGAGCTGGTAAAAGGCGTTATCAATATTCCGGTTTCAGATACCTTTGCTCTACGTGCGTCCTTTATGAACGAGACTAGGGACTCCTACCTGACCGGGTACTATGACGTTAACCAGTGGGACAATCGCTATATTGATGCTGACTCTTTAGGTGCGAGCGCTTTATCTGATGACGCTTCAAGAACCTTTATTCAAGCGAATAACGCTGAAGGAGCCACAGACTATCAGCTGGTTAGGGCGGATGCTGAAGATTTTTATGGGAATGTTGATCAGCAGGCGGTGCGTATAGGTGCGTTATGGGAACCGACTGACGATGTTTCTTGGTATGCCGTAGCGGAACACTATCAGGATAGTAGTGCAGGCGGCATCAACACTATTGACTGTGAAAAGGCTGAGCAGCGCGAAGATGGAACAACTTGTGAAACCTATTACGGCTCCGGTGCTGATGAGTACACCATAGCGGTGAATGTACCAGGTGAGCTCGACCTCACCATGACTTCATTCCGTTCTAACTTCCGCTGGGATTTCAGCGATACCATGGCGTTTGTGTATAACACCGGGTATGCAGTTCAGGAACGAAATAATCTGATTGATATTGATGCTGGTCGCAATACCTGGGATATGAGTATGAGCATTACAGACTCAGAAAATGTCTCTTACTCCCATGAGTTACAGTTGCAATCTACAGGTGATGGTCCCCTACAGTGGATTACAGGTTTGTTTTATTTCCACGAGACCACTGATCTGAATGGTTACTTCCTGGCCTCATTAGATAATGCCGTATTCTGGAGGCAGCCAGAAAGAACTATAGAAGCCAGCGCAGTATTTGCTCAGGCTACCTATGACCTTACCGATACCCTCCACCTGACTGTTGGTGGTCGATATACGGAAGATGAGAAGAGTGATGTAGGTGGTAACAACCTGAGTTGCACTCGAGACTGGTCCACTGAATCAGATGAAGAGTATGGCTGCTTCCCTGCCTATTTACAGGACACCTTTAATAGCTTCACTACCAACCACTTTGCTGACAGCTCAATTTATACAATTGATACTTACAATGATGTGAGCAAGAGCTGGGATTCATCCGACTTTCGAATTGGTCTCGATTATGACCTGACAGATGAAGTCATGCTGTATGCATATGTTGCAAGTGGATTTAAGTCCGGTGGTTTGGGTGATGTTGTCATCCAATATGAGCAAGACCCGGACACGGCTGAGTACATCTACGATGATGAAGGAAATCGGGTTGTTCGACAGGTAATTGACACTAGCTATGATGAGGAGAAGGTCATTACTTGGGAGCTAGGAGCAAAAGGTACCTTCTTGGATGGTCGCCTAAATCTGGCTAGTACCTTCTTTATCTCCGACTATAAGGATATGCAGCTAGCTGCACCTGATACTGCATACTCGTACTATGCGGTAGAGCGAGAAGGTGAGAACGCAGGTGAAATTACGACCGAGCCCGTCGTCATTTACCTTACTAAGAATGCTGCTAGCGCAGAGATTATGGGGCTAGAGTTAGAGTTTGACTGGGCCCCCTATCCGAATGGCCGAATCAGTGGCTTTGCTACCTGGATGCAAACAGAAATCACCTCTGATTTTCAGAACCGCTGGAATTTCAATAACCAAGCGTTATTCGAAATTTCGGATTACGGTTTAGCTCATGACAATACTAATGAAGAGCTTTTTCGAAATCTGAAAGGTAATGAGCTGCCGGCATCACCTGAATTCAGCTTCACCATCAACTACGATCACACCTTTGAGCTGTCTCACGGTGGGGCGATTATTCCATTTGTCGGTATTCACTGGGAAGATGAGTCTTATCTGACCTACTGGAATGTTGACAAGCACGACTTCCCCACTGGTGATACTTCTGCTTTTGATGACAGCCGCGATTCTTTCTGGATGGTAAATGCTTCTGTGAAGTATGTAAGCCCGGACGATCAGTGGAACGTTGAAGCCTTTGGTAACAACCTGACTGACGAAGTTGTTCCGTACTACGCAGATGGAAGTGATGGCCTGGTATCTGGTCCATTCTCTACCCCAATGAGCTACGGTGTGCGCTTTAACTACAATTTCTAAGTAGTTATTGCTACTCCATAATAAAAAGCCGGATCATTTTAGATGATCCGGCTTTTTTATGTCTCGCTTATGAAGTCAAAGCTTCAACCCTGTAGCTAGTGGTGTAGGTTTTGGGGCTGTAAGAAGTTGTTGATCTATCACTGCTTGATTCTGAGCAACCAGAGCTACTGCCCAATATAAGTTGGGCAAAGAAGTAGTTAAAGAGTTTCATTTTAATCCTGTTTTTTAGTTAATCCGAATTGATTCGAATCTAACATTGTCCGGTTTGCTTATAAAAATATGCGCCGAAGTTCATGTTGTTTACTTGGAGTCATGCTTTTGGGGTTGATTAGGGGCCTCAACATTTGTGTTATTCTCATATGGGGCTGAGAGTTTATTCTAAATTTGTGTATTGATGGAAAATAGGTGATGTCGACAATAGAACTGGAAGAAAGGCGAAAGTTAGAGCTAATCGAAAAGATTAGGGGTTATTTATTTAAAGAATTTGAGTTGGAGATTGGCAGTTTTGAAGCGGAGTTCTTTATTGATTTTCTTGCAAAGGAGATGGGGGCAGGGTTTTATAATCAAGGTCTACATGATGCTCAGGTAATAGTGTCCTCTAAGTTGGAAGATATTTCTGATGCAATTTATGAAATAGAAAAGACTGTCGACTAGAAATATTGCCCCTTTTGATGGCAGTTTGATTCTACTGTTCTTGAGTTGTTCAGCGGTATTTTTTCTTGGGTTTTTCTGCCTGGATAAATAACATGGCTGCAAATACTAAGATTATTCCAGGTATAAAGTTGATAGAGGATTTCGTCATTTCCAATGCTGTAGCCAATACCAGTACAAATACCGGATTCAAGAAGCTGTATGCTGCAACTTTGGTCGCCCCGATTCTTATTGTGCTAAATTGCAGTAGGAAAAAACTGATTAATGTTGTGAATAAGGCTAAATAGAATAGCCCTCCGAAAGTTTCGACAGGTATATTCCGCCATTCTATTTGGCTTAAACTTGGGAATGAAAGCAGTAATAACCAGAGGGCGCCAAATAGAATAACCCAGAATGTCATAACCTCTGTAGGCTCCCCTGAGTGGACTTTCTTGATCAGTGGATTATACAAGCTGAGCGATATAGCACCTAAGGTGAATATCCAATCCCCTCTATTTAGATCCAGCGTTATCGCTGTTGTAATACTCCCTTCAAGTACAATCCAGGCCGCACCCAGTGTTCCAAGGGTAAGACCGATGACTTTGCGGGCGCTGCTACGCTCACCATTGATGATCAAGGCAAAAACGGCAGTCATTGCAGGAACGGTTGTAAAAAGGGCGCCGGTATTTACTGCTGTGGTGTATTTGAGCGCTTCAAACATACACCAGAAAAAGATAACCAATGGGATGCTGAGTAGCGCATAACCCAGTAGCTTTTTGGGGTGTGGAAGCTGAAATCCATGCTTTAAAAATATGAAGGGCGCAAATAGCCCTGTTGCAATTAAGAACCGAATCATCATCAAGCAATCCGCCGGTAACGAATCGGCGATTATTGCACCAACAGGAAATGAGCCTGCGACCAGTAATGTGCAGGCTATCATCAAGCCGTGAACCCACCACAATGATGTGCCACTGCTTGCCGTTGCTGCAGGGTTGATACCTCTTGAAAGTTCACGCATGACTCTTCCCTCAATAAAAGCGAGATCAGAGTAACTCGTTTCTGATAAACTGATAATCCATCAATTAAGATACAAACTGTTGAGAAAAAGGAAACAGTAGTTTATGGAAAGTTTTGCAGCCATACCGGTATTTGTCACAGTGGCCGAAACCGGTGGCTTTTCCCCGGCCGCCAAATTGCTGGGGATATCCAAGTCTGCAGTTAGTAAACGGGTCAGTCAGCTGGAAGAGCAACTTGGGGTAAAACTATTGCATCGCACCACCCGCAAGCTGAGCTTGACAGAGGCGGGCGAGCATTTTTTTCAGCATGCCCGAATCGCTTATCAGGCCGCACAGGACGCTCAGGATGCAGTAACTCAGCTTCAAGGTGAGCCCCAGGGGCGCTTGCGAATCAATGCCCCAATGTCCTTTGGCAGGTTGCATTTGGCACCGCTTATCCCAGTGTTTCTCAAGCGCTATCCAAAAATCACGATTGATCTGGTGATGGACGATAAGGTGTTAGATCTGGTTGGGCAGGGGTTTGATATCGCTATCCGTGGTGGTGACCTGCCTGATACCAGTTTGATTGCCCGCAAGCTGGCGCCTCTGCAAAGCGTGCTCTGTGCCTCTCCCGCGTACTTGGAAGAGTTCGGCAAACCGATCGAGCTTGCACAGTTAACAGAGCACAATTGTTTGATGTTTACTTATTCCAGGGATGTAAAAGAGTGGAATTTTATTCAGGATAACCATCTGCACACCATAGAAGTCAGGGGTAACTACCAGGTCAATAATAGTGAAGCGCTGCGGGAAGCCATTCTCCAGGGGCTTGGCATCGGCCGCCTGCCGACTTTTGTCGCAGGAGCAGATATCAAGAGTGGTCTCCTGGTGCCGTTGTTTGAAGAATATCAAATGCCGGCCAAGACTATTTATGCCGTATTTCCTGAGCGGCAGTATATGCCTGCCAAGGTACGGGCCTTTATAGACTTTGCCATTGAGTATTTTGGTGGCGACATTCCCTATTGGGATTGTTAGTTTGTAAACTTTTTCTCAACAATCATTTAACAAAAGAGCCCATTATCAAGCCAGGAGAAACCCAATAAGCTTTCTCTCATCGACATTCACAAGATGACTAATTGTCAGAGGGAAATTATGGACCTGTTCACTGCTGTTGAAACTCGCCGTTCGGTAAAGCATTACGATGTATCTGAAAAGATGACATCAAGTGAGTTTAACCAACTTATCCAAGCTACGATGTTGTCGCCTACCTCATACAATATCCAGCATTGGCGCTTTCTAAGAGTGACTGATTCAGCACTCCGCGCGCAACTGAAGGACGCCGCCTGGGGCCAGCAACAGGTGGAAGATGCCTCTGAGCTGATTGTTCTTTGTGCAGATATCAATGCCTGGAAAGATCGCCCCGAACGCTACTGGGCCGATGCACCCATAGAGGCAAGGGAACTTTTAGTCCCGATGTTAACCGACTTCTATAGAGATAAACCCCAATTACAACGAGATGAGGCAATAAGGAGCTGTGGCTTAGCGGCGCAAACCATGATGCTTACGGCAAAAGCACTGGGCTATGACACCGGCGCGCTCGTTGGATTTGACTCAGATAAAGTGGCCGAGCTTATAAACCTGCCAGATGGCTACCTGATTGGAATGATGGTAGTCGTGGGTAAGGCTAGTAAAGTAGCAAATGGGCGTGGTGGGCAGTTACCCTTAGAAGAAGTCTTGTTTGAAAATAGATTTTAAATTTAAAGGATAAGTAAACGGCGAATTTAACAAGAGGTTGCCAATCATAGCTCCACTAAAGTGAGCGACCCAGTAATGGTAAATGTCACCATTTGATGGGCGCTCTAACTTTATCAATTTTAATATTTTCAAGTGTTTGATTTAGTCTGCGGGATATAGTCAAGTTTTCATTTGTAGCTCTTGAATGGTGTTAATCTCCAGAAATTTATTTTATGGAGCTTTGTGTGAAATGATATAAGAAGTAAAGCTAGGAATATCACAAAGCATCCCACGGCTGCTCTATTAGTTATTTGCTCATCTAGCAACAAATATGAAGTCAGTATTCCAAACACAGGAATCAAAAGATTAAAAGAGACTACCATACTTGCCGGATACAGCTTTAGTAGGTTTCCCCAGAGTGCAAAAGCCATGACTGTCCCCAAAAGGGACGTATAATAAATGGAAAATACACCAGATGGATTTATTTCTCTTAATGCTTGCCATTGGCCTTGTTCGAAAAACATAGATAGTCCCAGCAATGGAATTGGTGGTATAAGGCAACCCCAAACTAAAAGGGATAGCATATCAATATTGCCGGCGCGCTTGATAATAATGCTGCTGGTGCCATAAAAGAAAGCAGCTCCTAGCACCAATAGAAAGGCGGTTATTGAACTAAAGCTAGTATGATCGGTAGCAATAATGCTAATGCCTGCTAAGCCAACGATGATTCCACATATTTGGGCCTTGGATGGGTGCTCCTTCAGAATTAAAGCTGACAGGATTAGTGCAAACAGTGCAGAACACTGAAGTACTAATGATGTAAGTCCAGAGGGCATGCCTAGTTTCATGCCTGTGTACATGAGGCCGAACAATAGAACGTAATTCAATCCAAATAAAAATAGAAATTTCCAGCTTACTTGAGGCCTTTTAATGAAAAATATCCAAGGGATGCTTGCAGTGAGAAAACGCAATGAAGCATTGAAAATTGGAGGGAATCCTTGGAGGCCTATCTCTATTATTGCAAATGCTGACCCCCAAATAAATGTTACAAGAATAGCAGTTGCTACATGGGTTAGGCTCATATTAATAACAACTTCTTGATTGTATTAAGTTTAATGATTGGGTTGAGAATGTCATATTTTTAGGGGCCTGTAATTATGAGAGGGCTGGGAGTATCAGAAAATGATTGTAAATTGTATTAGCGATGAAATATCTTGAGTCATTAGACAAGGCCGTTACCTGTGAATACCGCTGAAGAGCTTGAGAAAGCTTCCCAGAAGCTTGGAGTTCATAAGCTCTGCGATAGCTTTTATCTTTGTCCATATCGATAATGTGTCATTTAATCGTTAATCCCTACGTATATTTCAATCCGATCCACATTCCCACTCTCATCCAGCACGGCAATTTGATGCTGGCCATTTTGCGGTGAGAGTTCAAGATTTTGAGTGCCCAAAGTTTCCCCTTTAAGGTCGCCATTGACGAACCAGTAGCGTTTTCCTTGCCCACCAATCGCACTGAGATTTAATCGTGGTAAAGGAGCATTGTTGCCAGTTGGGCGGTATTGATTGCCATTGCCGGCACCGACAATTTTTAATGGGGTACCTGAAGTTGCGGTTGGGGCGTTACATTTGGGTGCTGTCCGCGGAATTTGTTGGGCCCTGGTTTGGTTAGCGGGCAGCCAGGATTCCAGTTCTTTAGGCCACAGGGCAATGCTTCGCTTTTCAGCTGAGGAGTCCATACAGCTGGGTTTAACACGTAACCCCTGTTGGTTGATAAAGAAGCGGTATGTTTGCGCAGCATGCAAGGGCTCGCTTTTCGGCGGTAGGGTTCTGGGTGCTCGGCCATGAATCAGCCAGCCATGGCGTTCTTGGTGGCAGTGTTCATCTTCGGTTAACGTCTTCTGGCCACCTAACGGCCAGCATATTTCGGTTTTAGCAATTGATTCTGGTCTTGCCAGACGCTGTTGTTTGTTCCCTGGCAGTGCTGCAATCACTGCGTTTAATAGCGGTGTAGCACTGATGGAGCCATAGTAGCCGGGTAGAGGGGTGCCATCTGGGCGGCCTACCCAAACACCTACGGTATAACCGGGAGTCACGCCAATTGCCCAGGCATCGCGGTAGCCGTAGCTGGTGCCGGTTTTCCAGGCAATATCTGCTTTGGTTTGCCTTACCAGATTGCGCCAACGGCGCGAGCCACTGCGATTGGAAGCCAGCATTTCGAATGTGATCCAGGCGGCCTCCGGGGACATCAGATGTCTCTCTCTCAGTGGGGTTTCTGGTAAATAGCGGGGTGCTGCAGCGAGTCCACCGCGCGCGAGGGCTGCATAAATTCCGGTGAGTTGGTCCAGACGGGCACCTACGCCACCTAATATCATCGCCAGATTGGGTTTACCGCCGCTGGGGAATTGCAGTGAGAGGCCGGCATTTTCCAATGCTGCTGCGAATCGACCGGGGCCGTAGTGCTCCAGTAATTGTACAGCTGGGACATTGAGAGAGCGTTGCAAAGCGGCAGTAGCACTGACCGGGCCGGAAAAGCCACGGTGGAAATTCTCTGGGCGGTAATCTCCATAAATGCGAGGTGCATCACTGAGTAAGGAGGCGCTATGGATCAGGTCTCCATCGATTGCCAGCCCATACAGAAATGGTTTGAGAGTGGAACCGGGCGAGCGTATGGCTCTTCCCATATCCACATAGCCATATCGGCGCCTGTCACCGAAATGGGAGGCACCCAAATAGGCACGTACAGATAAATCGGAGTTCTCCATCACTACAACAGCGGCAGAAGTTTTATGCGGATAGCTCTCCATATGATCACGTAGATAATCCTCCAGCCCCCGCTGAATATTGCCGTCGATAGTGGTGTGGATCACCTCCTTATCACTGATGGTTTCTACCAGTCTGCGCGATAGATGCGGCGCGTTCTGTGGGAATTCCAGGCGCTCGGCATAGACGTTTTCTAGCTGCGCGCGCTCGATTTCGTCTTTGCTCCAAACGCCGTAGGTCTGCAACCTGGTCAATACTTTGTCTCTCGCTTTCTGAGCGCGATGTGGGTGTCGATCCGGGCGCAGGCGACTTGGAGCTTGGGGCAATACTGCCAGGAGCGCTGCTTCGGCGTGGGTAAGGTCGGCAGCCGATTTGCGTAGGTATAAACGGCTGGCCGCTTCCACGCCTTCTATGTTACCGCCGTAGGGGGCGAGGTTAAGGTAGAGATCGAGAATTTCCCGTTTGCTGAAATGCCACTCCAGCTGCAGGGCGCGCAACATTTGTTTGGTTTTACCGGTTAAAGTTCTGTGATGTGGATCTAGCAGGCGCGCTACCTGCATGGTCAGGGTGGAGCCACCGGAGACCACATGTCCATTAACAAGGTATTGGCCGGCTGCGCGGACGAGAGCAAGGGGGTTGATTCCAGGGTGCTGATAGAAATGGCGATCTTCATAGGTGAGCAGTGCCTCGATAAATCGCGGCGATACCTCATCTTGAGTGATGGGGTAACGCCATATTCCGCGATTATCGGCAAAGAAGCGCAACGGCTTGCCATGGCGATCGGCCACTACCCGCGCAAAACCATGTGCTGCAGGCAAAGGCGGAGGAAAAATAGTATCCAGGGCTAAGAGTGAACCCAAAAGAAAGAAAAGAGAAAGCAGCAGCGCGCGAAATACGCGACTGCTGTTTTTCCATCGGGCTGTTGAAGTGACCAACAGTTTCACTGCTTGCCGATTACCTGCATTTGCGTCATTGGATTTTTGCCAATCGCGAAGCGCTCAGGGCTGTACATGTCTTCCACGAAAGGGGGAGGTACTTGGTAGCGACCGGGAGTTACTGCTCGGGCAATGTAGAAAAGGTTGGTGGTTTTCCACTCAGACTGGTCCAGCGCTGCCACAAAGCGGTCATCACGGAATTCCATATGTTGAACATTATCCTGATCTTCCTGCCATTGGGCGATGCTCTTGCCGTCGAACTCAATCTCATCCACTTTGATACTGTCGGCCAGGTTCTGGTTTTCCAGTTCGAGCCCTGCGGGCAGCAGGTCCACTGCGAGCAGGTCGGGCAGGCGTCGGTCCGCGTCGATTTGCAGGCGCACCAGATAGAGTTCACCTTCACGCACCTGAGTCGGCACGATACTTGAACCGTCTAGTTTGTGGTAGCTGCGCCTGACCTTAACGCCCTTATCCATCACCTCTGCGGGTGCCTGCTTGCTGTAGCCATTGGTGGTTATAGCAGCGAAAAGTTTTTCTATTTGGCTTGTCACCTCAATAGCTTCAGCAGCCTCACGGCCTCGGAAGAGAGTGTTATATGGGGTGTTGCGATTTAATTCCCGCAAGCCATCATCGGTACTCAGAGAGGCAGACCAGTTCTCACCACTATTCAGCTGCAACTGCACGCCGGCCATAAACACGCTGTTACGTTCCTGCGTACTTAGGTACGTGCGTTCGCGGAGTAGATTCACCATTTCAAACAGCAATCCTTCGGCTTTGTCGGTAGCTAAATCGTGCTCCAGCAATAGGGAAATCATCAGTGCAGTATCGCGCAGATCGGAGCCATAATCGCCGTAATAATCGCGACGTTTGCGTTCAATGGAGAGGGCTTTTTGTAAGGCTTCCTGAGCTAGAGCGGTATCGCCCATCGTGTGCAATGCAATTGCCATGTGTAAGTGCGGCAGGGGCGACTGGGTCATAGTACTGCCGTTTTCATACAGACTGCGCAATTGGCCGAGCGATATTTTTTGTACACGGGACAACACATAGGCGGCATAGGAGCGGGCGGCATAAGCGTAAAAGTCAGGGTCACTGCTGTAACGCTGCTGATAGAAGCTACCGCGTTCGCGGGCATATTCCTGCAGGCGCTTTAGGGTGGACTCCAGGCGTGCGTTATCGAACACAATACCCTGGTCCCGAGCGTGCAGTAACAAGTCGGCTACATAAGCCGTGAGCCATTGGTTCTCCGGAGATTCCGAGCTCCACAGGCCGAAACCACCGTTGCCTTTTTGCATATTAAAGATGCGCTCGATGCCGGCATCGATACGTTTCGCACGCTCACTCTCGTCCAGAGGTTCGATGCCCAATTTTTCTTGTTGTAGTGGCGTTGCCATTACCAATGGGTAAACGCGGCTGGAAGTTTGCTCCAGGCATCCGTAGGGATAACCCAGCAAGGTTGCCAGATGATCCTGCAGTTGCAATTGCGGGCGGCTATCCAGGGAGACCAGCGTCTGCACTGTATCCGGCATCAGTGAATCGAGGAAAGCCGTATCAATACTGAAGCTTTCGTCTTGGCCCAGCAGGCGTCGCCGGGTGTGCGTGGTGGCGGGCCAAGCTGGGCGAACACCCAGTCTCCACTGGCGTTCAATGGAAATAGCTTGGCTATCTTCATCTAACGCGCCACGGACAACCAGTTGGAATTCCGCTTCACCAGTGGCGTCTTTAGCGGTAATGGGGAATCGCAAAGTCTTGCGCTCGCCGTCAGCCAGCTCTAAAAGACGCTCTCCCATTTCCATATCCACAACGCCCACAGACCGCATTTCCACAGTCAGTTTTTGCGTGCGGCCGCTCAGGTTGTTCAGGTCAAGCGCCAGTGTGCTGGTATCTCCGGGAGACATAAAGCGGGGTAGGGCTGCCTGGGTCACTAATGGGGAGGCTACTGTCAGTTCTCCTTCAGTACTGCCAAACCCCTCTTTACTGAATGACACCGCCATCAGGCGCAAGCTACCATTGAATTCCGGCAGCTGAAGGGAAACTTTGGCTTTGCCTTGCTGATCAAATTCCACCGGGCCGGAAAATAGTGAAACTATTTGCACATCGGAATTAGGTTCTTCTCCACCACGCGCCAGTTCCGCATCTCCACCGAAGCGTTGCTCCAACAGCTTGCCATTACCAGACTCAATAATGCGGTGATAGATATCGCGGACATCGACACCATAGCGGCGCTGGCCGAAAAAGGCTTCAAAGGGATCTGGTGTTTCAAAGCGGGTGATATTGAGCACGCCCACATCTACTGCTGCCAAGGTGGTCCAGGCTGCACCGCCATTTTTGCCGATGGAATCCAGATCCGTGATTACGGTGACCTCTATCTCTGAGCCGGGCAGGGCGCGTGTAGGGGCTTCCAGGCGCACTGGCAAGCGTCGGGCTTCCCGGTCCAGTGGCAAGTGAGCCAGTCCGAAAGCGCGATTAGGGGTGATACGTTCGTTCTTATCGGCCGGACGCAGTGCAGTTACGGAAATATAGGTATCGTGATTGTCCCAGTCTACTGAAATGGGGATTTCAACCTTGGTGCCCGATTTCTCTACCGATACACGCTCGGACCACAGCAATCGATCGCTCTCTACCAACACAAGCGCTTCACCGTCTGCCGGAGGCACTATAGTGAGCTGCGCTAAATCTCCAGGTGCGTATCTGGGTTTATCTAAAGATAAAGCCACGGTATCCGGACGGGCCGCCTGGCCTTTCGTTACTTGGTCCTTACGCCACCAGTAATACCAGTCGCGCCCAGCATGGAAGCGCAGGCTGCTGGTAGCTCCGCTATTAGTATCGGTAATTTCCAAACGGTAGTGGCCATAATCCACAGGCACCGTGAGTTTCAGGGGAGTCTCTTCATTAAATTGCAGTTGGCGGCTGAAAGACTCGTACTCGGCAGTGGAGTATTCATAATGCCAACCCTGGCTAGCGGAGTACTCCCAAAAATATTGACGGTCCTCTGAGATTAATACCGCATTGAGGTTGCGACCGGTGACCGGTTCACCCTGTGCATCGGCTACGACAATATCGAATTCTGGTCTGCTATTGGCCGAGGGATTCTCCTTGCCAAAGTTCGGGCGAATGCCGACTACAGGATGCTCTGGCCAAACCAGAACGGGATGCTGCCGAGTTACCGGGCGACCGCCGGACTCGAACAGGCTGGAAACCAGATTGATTTTTAGCGGGCTATTCGCGCGACTCCAACGGGACCGCAATGGCAACTTGCCAAGCCCTTTGTCATCCAGCTCGATGGTGGGGGCATTAAATTGACGCGTGGGCAATCGCTCAGTGGCGTCACCAAACAAAAACCCTTTCCATTGAGGGAAGGGTTCCCGATAGTGACTGACTTGTACCAAAGTTTCCAAGCGGTTATTCGCTGCCGGAGCGCCGTACAGATAACTACCCTCAACTTCCAGTTCCAAAGATTTAGCGTGCCCCTGGACCAGGCTGCGCTCTTCACCGTCTTGTAATACCAACTTCATACGCTCAGGCAGGAACTCCTCTACCTTGAACGGGTAATTCACTTTGCGTCCATCGGCCAACTCAACTTCCAGACGCCAGTCACCCGTCGGAGCATTTTGAGGTAGGGGAAGGAGCTTCTCGTAGTATCCAGGCGCGCTGGCGTGCCAGGTGAATGTACGGGCACTGGTGTTATCTGGCTTGATCAAGTCCGCCTTGATCGGTAGGTCTTTTAAATAGCGCCCGTCGTAATTGCGTAGCAGGCCGCTAACTTGTATGGATTCTGTGGGACGGTACAAGTCTCGGGGACCGTACATAAAGAACTCCATCGGCCTGGAAGGGCGTTGGCCCAATTTAAAGTCCGACAGGTCCAGCGCCGGTTCGCGCAAATCTAACAGAGAAAAATGGCCAGTATCTGGGTCTCGCGCAACAAAGAAGCGCTGGGAGTCCTCCTGCTCCTGACTGAGCAGAAAACGAACATGCCCTTCTTTAGAGGTCGTCTGCTGCTTGATCAGTCCTCCTTTGTTGTCCAGTAACTCCACCTGGATGCCTTTCAGTGCTTCCCCTTCGTCCAGAGAAGAGACATAGAGGTCCACGCTTTCCGGATAGTAACGGGCATGGAGGCCTAAGTTGGAAATAGAGAAGTGGGTGATATCGAAAAGGTTGGTGTTGTACACACCGGCCGGTTGCATGACTGCAACATAAATGCCAGGCTGTTTTAGAGGCTCAATATGGCCGATGGAGAGATCGAAATCCCGTTGAACATATTTTTCCTGGGTAAGGTCAAAATGTGCACTGTAGATTAATTCGGCAACATTGTTCAGTGCTCTTAGCTGGTAGTAGTACTTCAGGGACTGATTGTTGACCAGGCTAAAGAAGTCGGAATAGTGTTCAGGCTTTACCCTGTGAAAATGGATTTGCACTGCTTCGATACTGACGGCAGTCACCGGCAAGCCAGGTGTTACCGTAGACGGAAATATACTGCCGTTACTAGTGAAGCTAATACTGGGTTCGATACGCCGCGTGTGAACTGTTTCCTTCTTTGGCTTCTGTAGTTGGAATCCATCCTCACTGGGCAGGCCGGGGTTTATCGCTACTCGGTAGCGGGTATTCGGCTCGATGTTAGTGAAGTAAAGGGTCTTCTGGTTGTCAGATAAAACCCAGCCCCCATCGACATTTTCACCATCTTCGCGGGAGAGGGTCAGGTAGGAACCAAAATGGGTATTCCCCAGCAGGGGCTCGGAAAAGATCACCGCAATAGCTCGCGCATCTTTGTAGACCCGCTCGCCTATATGGAGCACCGTAAGAGCACGTTCTGTTGAACCCGCAACCACCGGCATCGTGTCTTTGTTGGAAGTGGCAGCCTGCGAAGGAGCTTCTTCACTGGGCCTGTTTATGGATTTGGTATCGGAAGTTGTTGATCCAGTCTCACTGCTAGCCTCTTTACCACTATTCTTGGGGGGAGAGACCAATGGGGGTGTTTCCTCCGTTGATTTTTCATCACCGCTTTTGAGTGGGCCATGCGTAGATACCACATCTGCAGAGGTCTCGCCCGGCTTTTCCGGATTCTCTGGCGTGCAGGCTACAGCAACAAGGCAGAGAAGAGTGACCGCAATCCAACGCGGTAAGCGGTGAGGGGGCATGGCTATTTCCTAATTGGTGGAATGAAGTGGCGGACAATTTAGTTGGTCTTGAAAGTTGTCTCAAGCTTTCCTATCGCTCGATGTGAGTGAGTAAGGGTATTGAGCTTTGGTAATGAGGATCAGCAGAGCTGGGATTTGTAGCCAAGGAGGTATCGGTGAGAGGAGAATGTGGTTCGATAGTGCTAGTAGGGGGAGCGTAAGTGGGATTGTTGAGGATTGATTAAGCTGTCAACGCCTATATTCCTAGGTGGAAATTCCTAGATACTAGCTATTAGGCTGACATTCTTTTGCATTTGAACAGATTTATCCAGAAGATCCTCTCAAAAAAACAATACCAAAAGCGAGAAAAAAGGCACCGCCAACAGGTACATCAAATTCATAACAGGCAATGGCTGCTAGTAAAAATAGTAGGGCGATGGCGATCCTTCTCAATTTGGTGCCTCTTTTTGTTGCGTGTGGGCACAGGCTTAAGCTTGATACAATTCAAAGGCTATACTGAATGCCAGACTGAAACCCAAAATAAATAATGCTTACGCATAGAACTGCAGAGCAGAATGCTAAATCATTTCTTGCTAACGTGCCGTTTTGTATCGTGATACTGCCAGAGAACGTTGATGATCTTCCAGTTATTTTTATCATTCTTATATAAGTGCATATAATCAATCCAATCATCGACTGTAAGCTTTACCGAGGCTACCCGGTTATCAATATCAAGTATGTCGATATCAATTCTGGGGGAATCTGTAAATTTATCGCCTTCCTTATTGTAGTTTTCGGCCAGCCAAACCATAGTTTCATAGTCTGTCTCCATGATGAATTCTGAGCCGTCTTTGGATTCCCAGTAGGTTCGCTTGGCTAGTTTCTCATCTAAACCTCTTTCCATTAGGCCTGGTTCAATTTTTTGTTGTGACTCAATGTAGTCGAGTACGGCTCTTCGTATTTTGATGTTGTCCTCGGCGGAATTGGCATATACATATGAATTTAAAAAAGTTAATAGAATGAAAGGTATTAATTTATACATGATATTTTCTCGGGTAATGCTTACTGTAGTGTTTGGAGAATAACCGATTATTAGTTAGTTGATGAACTATCAAGCTCTGCTTTGACAGATTGCTGAATAGATGAGTGATTAGAAATCATTGTGTCAATCCAGCTTACATAATGACTTAAGCGAATGGAATAGGAAGTCTGCCCATAGGTGCCGGGGCGGAAGGTTCGTATATCGACGTCTTCAGCATGCTTCCAGGACGTTAGACCTGCGAGTAACCACTGGCCATCAACTTCAATTAATACCGGGCCGCCACTGTCACCATTCGTCGTCATGCCTTCAAGTGGTAATGCATCCGGGGCCTGATCAAATTCATAGCCAAGCCAACGACTTTGAGTTGATGAGATTATGTTAAATGCTCTGCGGAGTTCTGTTCGATTTGGGCCTTTGGGGTCATGGCCGAGGTCAGCTGTACCCGTTGCTCCTTTTCCGATCAGCTTTACTATTTGTCCTTGCTCATCATTCTCACGGTAAATTCCCACCGGATTAGCATCAACGACAGGCTGAGAAAGCTTGATTAAGGCGATATCATCTGATGTGGCCAATAATGCTTCAATTTCACTGGCATCTCCCGTTTCTAGTGCCTCATCAATCATCCTTTGAGGTGTCTTTTTATAGCCAGGGTGCATCACTAGTTTGTCGATCTCTCTGGGAGTGCCATTTATGACGACTTCCTCAATGCAATGTTGCCAAGTAATGGCATGCGCAGCTGTAATAATCCATTTTGGGGTGATAAGTACTCCATGTCCCTCTCCCGGTAAATCTACAAGCGCTGGGAATTCAGAGGCATCTATACGATATTCTGAGTCACTTACATCATCACGAATGGTTATTGCTGTTACTGCAGGTGCTAATGTTAACTGGAAAGAAAGGAAAAAATATTTAATTAGGCTTGTCATGAGGGATCTTCCAGTAAGTGGAAAGCTGCATCGATCTTTAGTAGCTTTAAAACTATCTTGAGAGTAAAACTGCATTAGTTGGTAATAGCGTATAGGCTATCCTGCGGCACCCTTGTACCACTAGGGGAAGGGGTACTTATATGTTATATCAACCCACTTTTCTGCTCTCAAAGGGAGTATACTGCATTTCCTTTGTAAAATAATAAAGTGAAATGGAGTGGATCATGACCATTTCTCATTTGGTTAAAAGATATCAGGGAGGAGAGGGAGTGTTAGTCAAGTTTGTGAGATGGATAAACCTTGGATTGTGCCTAATACTGTCTGCCGAGGCATCAGCAATCTCAAATATAGGTGACTGGGTTGAAGATATTGATTACTTCCATCAAGAGTTAGAGAGGAATCATATAAATCTTTACCATAACGTTTCTAAGGAAGAACTCACTGATAAACTATTGCTACTAAAATCCGACTTGCCAAATCTTTCTGAAAATCAAGTGATGGTTGAATTGATGAAAATTAGCCGGATGATCGGGGATGGCCATACTCAGCTTGCTTTTTGGAATCAGGATATAGAGCTTTACCCTTTTCAATTCATAGAGTTTGATGGGGATCTTCGCCTGATTGCTACCGATGAATCCTACCGGCAGTTACTGGGTCATAAATTAACTGCTATTAACGGTACACCCATAGATGCCATTATTGATCGACTATCACCTATTGTACAGGGGGTTGAGAATGGGTATTCATTAAAAATAAGGAGAGCTTTTCAAATAAATGTTGCACAAGTTCTCGAGGGAGCAGGTATTTCAGCTAGTACTAAGAAAGCTGTCTATACATTTACAGACGACTCTGGTCGGGAGAAAACTGTCTCGGTGTCTTCTTTGTCTATGGGAAATTACCACTCTAAAATTACTCACCATCTTTTTCCAAAGACCACTCCCTTCAAGTCAAAGAGGGTCGAAGAGTCATCTAACCTCTGGATGTCCGCTGACATAGATACGCAAACCGCTTATATATACTTCAAAAGCTATCCGAGTTTTTCAAATATGGAGGACTTTGCAGTTGATGTTGAAAAGTTCTTAAAGAAAAATAATGTTAAAAATCTGATTATTGATTTCAGGGAGAATGGCGGGGGTGATTTCTTTGTCGGTCTGACTTTAGCCTGGAGGCTGGTCCTTGTTGATAGTATTGATTGGGATCACGGTGTTTATACACTGATAGGCGGTAAGACCTATTCAGCAGCGATGAGTAATGCGGCTCAATATCGTCAAATTCTGAATGCCAAGTTAGTGGGAGAGCCTTCCGGTGGGAACCCTGTTGGTTATCAGGATATGGACCAGTTCTCTTTGCCTAACTCCGACTGGGTTATAACCTATTCGAAGCGTAACTATAGGTTCCAGGATGTTTATACAGAGGGTGTACAACCGGATGTAATGATCAAGCAGGACTGGAAAAGTTATAATAAGGGGATAGATAAACCGCTGGAGTGGGTTTTGGATGATATAAGAAAGCGCCTGTAATTACTTCAATATCAGTTAACGCTTAATTTGTCTATAGTTGCAATTTGACTATTTAGATTCTTCAAAGTGGTTATAAATTAGAGGCTCCACTGAGTTTAATTTCGGAGCCTCGTACCTCTGAATTGAAGCTAATTAACAGTTAGAGCTATATTTCATCAAGTCTGTTACAAAAGCTAAAAAAGTAGAGGATGTGGCTTGGGGCCAATCACCTCCTTAGTTTGACAGCAGTCCCAAAGACCATCATTTCACAAGACCCTTCCATAATGGCGCTTGTTGAAAATCGGATGCCTACTACAGCATCGGCTCCTTTCTGCTGGGCACTATCAATCAACCGTTGAAGGGCCTTATTTCTGGCTTCGGATAACATTTCTGTATAGCCTCTTATCTCGCCGCCAACGATACTCTTTAAGCCAGCCATAACATCACGACCAATATGCTTGGATTGGACAACATTACCGGTAACCACTCCGAGTATCTCTTTAATTTCATGTCCGGGTAGGGTTTCAGTGGTTGAGTAGATCATAATACTTTCTTAATGTTGCTTGGTATGGTTCTTACTATGATTGCATAGGACATGCTTAGGAATGAAGAAAATAATACTTTTGAATGAAACTTAAAATAGATCTTATTAATGGGGTGTGCTTGGTATTAGGCTGGAATTTTGGCAGCCAGCTCCTTGTCATCATGTTAGTACTCGAGAGTTATCCAGGACATTCAAGAAGGAATTAATTGTTCATCCTTTTCAGTCTCTACGAAACTTAAATACGAATTTACCACACTATCTGGCGCCTCCCACTGGGGATAATGCCCAACCTTTCCCAGCTCAACAATATCTGCTGGACGATCAATCAATTGACGAAATCGATCCACCATATGCTTCCCAGAAACCGAGTCTAATGAGCCATTGATTAGTAGCAGGGGGCCGGGGTATTGGTTAAGAGCATCAATCCAGCGCTGACGATGTTGGCGCCTGTCGTGCATATAGGTGATCAATTTATAGAGGAGCCGGTTGCCATTCTTATATTGGAGAATTTGCCACAGGTCTCGCAATTCTCTGTCGGAGGGTTGTGTCTCTGGTCCGAAAATGGCACTGAAGCTGCGGCAAAACTGTCGGTAATTCATTAGTTTATTGATCAGAAAACCTGTGGGAGAGAGCAGCAGTTTCTGCACGAGACGAGCTTGATGAGCTTCTGGGAAAAGGCCGCCGTTCAGCAGGCATGCTGAGATATACCCCGTGGTACCACCGCTATTGGCTCTGGCGAGTAACTCCTGGGCAACAGTATCCCCATAGTCATGGGCCAACAGGTGGACCTTGTTGATGTTTAAATGTTGCAGAAGAGCTTCATGTAAATCAGCTTGCCCGTGGATACTGTAGTTATGCTGCTTAGGTTTGTCTGAATAGCCAAAGCCCAGCATATCCATAGCAATACAGCGATAGTGCTCTGTCAGTTGGGCCCATACCTTTTGCCAGTCATAACTACTAGTGGGGAAGCCGTGAATCAAAAGCAGTACCGGTTTATGTCGACAGCTTGGGTTGCTATCGACATAGAAGAGTTGGTGGTCTTGATAATCAAATATATTTCCGTTTGATAACCATTGCTGAGGTTGCATTGGCTACTCCATTTCTTATTGTTGTATTTGCTGTAAAGATTGCACGATGCGCGCGCAACCTCAAGCAGCGGCTATCAGGTGGAAAGTAATTATCCTGTTCCTTACAATGCGTAAATCGCGGGCTTGTTGATTATCTTCCATACAGAAAGCAGGGTAACCGAGGCGGTTAGGCCGATAATAAGTAGTGGTGGTAGCAGCCAGCCCCAGAGGCTGGTTTCAATACTGAACTCGCTTTGCTCAAGCCAAAGTGCCAGTGGGACTACTACCAAAGTCGCTACAGCGATACCGATAACTACGGGAATCAGGCTATCGATCAGGGTGTGATAGAAAATCGTCGCTGGGCGGGCGCCGATTGCCATGCGTACGCCAAGCTCAGTACGCCGCAGTTGTACACTGTAACTGAGGACTCCAAAGATACCGATGGCAGCGAGGCTGAGTGCCAGTAACGTCAGGGCGGTGGTTACCCAAACTGAGACCCGGTCATTGCTTAGGAGTAGGTCTCGCGCCTGCTCCAGGGAGAAGAGCTCAGAAACTTTGTACTGCCTGTTTACTTGGGCAAATTCCCGATTGATTTCTGTGGTGCTGAGTGGTTGGTGAGGCTTATGTCTGAGTACCAGTAGGGGATAGCTCACGTTGATACCACGCACAAATAAGCGGGCGGGTTCCTTTTTGCCCGGCAGGCTTGCGTTGCGTACTACACCGACCACTTGGTAGGGCAAGTCACCTCGCCAGTAGTAGCGATTGCCTAATACTTCTCCATCCGGCTCCAATTGCTGGGCCAGGGTTTCGTTGACGAGCATCATGCGATTGTTATCGGAAAATTCAGCCGCATTGATATGGCGGCCAGCTATCAATGGCATACGCAAAATGGAAAGGTAGTTTTCGTCGACTACTGTGGTCTTGGCCATCACTGGATTTTGCCGGCTGGCATCATGACTCAGGGATGTGGTCCAGAGTGGCCGGCTGATAGAGATAGGAGTGTTTAAGCTCAGGCTGGCATTTTGTACTTTAGGGTGCTCCAGCAATCTCTGCCTGATGGCCTTCAGGTAACTCTCCCGTTCGGCAGTGGGGGCACTCCTAAGATTGCCGATATTCATAGTCATCACTTGAACGCTGTCCAAGGGGAAGCCAAAGGGCTGGTTAATCAGGCGATTGGCTTGCAGGAAAATCTGCAAGCTGGCGACGATAAGCAAACTGGTCATCGCCACTTGGCTACTGATGAGGACTTTGCGGATCAGTGGTGAAATTTGTACACCCGAGCCTTTGCCGCTGCTCTGCAAAATTTGATTCAGTGCGCGGTAATTAACCTGTCGACTGACTATGGCTGAGAAGAACAGGGCGAGAAGTAAGGCACACAACAGTGCGAAAACCAGTGTCTGCCAGTTTAAGGTGAGCTCTTGAATGCGAGGAATTTGTTCCGTAGCCATCACCCTTAGTACTTCCGTCGATCCCAGGGCTAAAAGTAGAGAAAGTAATGCAGCCCCTAACATTAGTAGGCCGATTTCACATAGCAGGGCCAAAAAGATATGTTTTTTGTGTGCGCCCAATGCGACCTGTATCGCCATATTGCGTTGTTGTTTGGTTGCGCGAGAAAGAATCAGGTTGGTAACATTGGCACAGGCAATTAACAGAAGTACCAGTGTACCGCCCATAACCATTAGGGTTCGCGTGGCGCTGTCGCCAAGTATTTTATTGGCGAAGGGAGTGAGTCGGTATTCAACGGACCTTTCTACCGAAGAGGATCTTCCCGCTAGGGCCGCTTGATACTGGGCATCCATTAATGTGCTCAATTCATGCCCCGCACTGGCTGGGTCAATGCCCGGCTTCAGCTTTCCTGTGAGCATGCGAAAAGGCAGGAAGCCTCTCCAATTATTTCTGCGCTCTACTTGTGTATCGTTAAAGTCCCAGGGCAGCCAGACTGCTGTTTGTCGGCCCTGTTTATAGATCTGGGGTTCAATGAAGTCTTTGGCAGTGACGCCGACAATGCGAAAGTCCACCTCCCCAAATTGCAGGCTTTGCTCCAAGACATTTGGGTTGCGCCGGAACATCTGCTCCCAGGTTTGATAGCTGATAACCGCCACAGGGACTCGGCTGTCGAGCCCTTCATTGGCACTGAATTGTCTGCCCAAGGCCAGGGGTGCTCCAGCCAGCTGGAGATATTCTGGAGAGACATAGGAAACATTAACCCGTGGTGATCCGGATAAATTGCGGACCACATCTTCCCAGAAGTACACCAGGGCGCTGGACTCGAAGAAACTGTCGTTTTTATAGATTTCAACCAGGGCGGGGTATTGGCTGTTGTTTTCCAGCCGTAGCTGCTTGTTCTGGTAGAGATTACCATTCACGACATACAGCCGATCTTCGTCCGGGTAGGGTAGGGGTGCGGCTAGCAGTTGGTAGTTGAGATTAAATAGTGTTACCAGGGCGCCGAGGGTGATACCCAGGGTCAGAATAATAGTGGTGGCGTAGCTCCGCGCCCGATTGATGGACTGGAGGGCGATGGACAGGTCCTTTGTGGTGATCATAGGGCCATCTCATGTGGCTCTTTTATGGGCTGCGGTGTTGAGATTTTTCCATCCAGCAGATGCAATTGGCGGCTGGCCATGTCTGCATAACGAGGGTCATGGGTCACCATGCACAGGGTGGTCCCTTCATTATTGAGCTGTCGCAGCATTTCCATTACTGCATCGCCATTGTGGGAATCCAGGTTGCCGGTGGGCTCGTCCACCAGTAGCAGGGACGGATTGCCAACTAGCGCGCGGGCTATGGCGATTCGCTGCTGTTGGCCACCCGATAACTGATTAGGTTTGTGAGAGGCCCGGTGACTCATCCCCACCTTCTCCAGGCAGTGTTTCACTTTTTTGTCGGCTTCAGACTTGGGAATGGGATTGCGGCGGTATCGCAGGGGCAGGGCGATATTGTCGTAGACAGAGAGTTCGTCAATCAGATTAAAGGACTGGAAGATAAAGCCTACTTTCTCGTTGCGAATAGTCGCCGCCTCACGCAGCGACAATTGAGCGACTTCAATACCTTCAATTTGATAGCTGCCGCTGGTGGGGAGGTCCAGCAGGCCGAGAATCGAAAGAAGTGTGGATTTACCGCAACCCGAGGGGCCGCAGATAGAAACAAATTCCCCCGAGTTAATACTCAGGTCAACGCCCCGCAGGGCGTGAGTTTCCATTTCTTCGGTGCTGAACACCTTAGTGATCCCGGCCATATGGAGGATTGGCTTGGGCATAGCGAACTCCCTTTCTCGCTTTAGGTTTCAGGCTTTAGTCAACAATCTGGATATGCTCAGCTTCATTAAAATTGGCCATATCAGAGAGGATGATACGATCCGCTTCATTGACGCCTTGGGTGATTTGGATATATCGACCCGACTCCTCGCCGAAGCTGATGGGCTGGAGTGACGCCTCCTCCTCGTTTTCGTTCATCAGGAAGAGATTGGCCTCACTGTGCCTCTGCACATTGATAGGCCTCTCGACGAACAGCGTATCTTCCATAGTGGCAGTGAAGATACGGGCATCGACGTTGAGCTGTGGCCTGGCAGACTCTGGCGCGCCCGCGCTAAAAGCAATTTCCACTTCAATATTGCCGTCCCGAACCTCAGGAGTAATACGGGTTACCATACCTTCGACTTTTTCTCTGCGGGTATCAATTTCAGCGGGCTGGCCAACCTCCAGTTGCTCTGCTTTGGATTGTGGGACTTGAACCAAAGCGAGAAGATCAGTCTCGCTGCCGATCAGCGCCAGCTCCTGCCCGGGATTGACACCTTGCCCCAGCTCTACTGGTAGTCGTTGTAGTATGCCGTCCAGGCCGGCGCGTACTGTGAGGCGATCTGTCCGCTGTTGTATGCTCTGCAGTTGGGTCTGGGCTTGGTTGATTTGCTCGCGCTGGATTAACTCTGATTCGACGGCGACTTTGCGCAGGTGGTTGATACGCTGTTTTTGCAGGTCCACACGTTTTTTCATCTGCTCTTGGCGTAAGACGGTGGTTTGGTAGGTGAGCTGGGAAACCACTCCACTTTTTACCAGTTCGTCCTCAGCTTCGCGACGCAACTTGATCACTTGGTAATTGGAGTTCAGTTCCGCGAGTATGGCTTCCTCCGCGAGCACATCGCGCTGGTTGTTCAGAACAAGCCGGCGCAGATTAGCTTCCTCTTGCTCCAGGGAGGTTTCGGCTGCATCCAGGTCGCGCATTAACTCTGGATTACTCAGCTGCATAATGATGCTATCACTTTGTACTTCTGCACCGGGACGCAACATGATTTTTTCAACATTCGCTGCGGTTAGGGCGGTAATTAAAGTCTGCTTGTCTGAACGCAGCCTACCGTAGCCATCTACCACAACCTGCAGGTCTCCCCGTTGGACGGTACCTAGCATTAGCTGTTCCCGCTCTACCTTATAGGCGCTGTCAGGAAGTAACAGGAGGGTGCTGGTAAATGCCACAAAAGCAAGAGCAGCACCACCTAGCATTAAAGGGTGCTTAATCAGGGGGCGTTTCTTAGGTTTAATAATATCCATATTGCGGCATTTCCTTGGTTAAGCAATCGTTGCACGCTTTTCTACTGTGAAACCTTGATGCGGGGGCGAGTTAGAGGTGGAAAATCATAACTATTTAAAACGGGTGTATTCCTGTTGGAACTCCGAGGTAGGGCGGATTTTTATCTTGTAATTAGTACTGTCGAGCATATTTTTGTGATCAAAACTCAGGGCTTTAAAAGGGTTTTAGGTGAGGCTGAAAATGCAGGAAAATTGGTACAAGAACCAGTTGCTTGCGATGAATGGTGGGGAAATACAGGACGGTTTGAATATTGTGAGGCGGGCAGTCACTTGTGAAGTTTAACGATTACCCAATGAATTTTGAGGATCGATTCACAAGTAAAATTGTGGAGATGTAGTGGGAATGATGTAGTGGGAATAAAGGTGTCGTGGCTTAGTGAATCCGGTAGATTGTCTAAACCACTACACCTTTAACAAAATATATTTGTAAAACCAAGGGCTTGATAAGCCTTAGTGCTAATTACAGACCGAGGGTTATCCCAGGGCTTTGACCAATAGCGCCTGTTGAAGTTGATCGTCATCAACCCCCTCTGGTCGGGGTATTTGCACGATATGCCCGGATCCTGGAGCTACATCGATCGCTTTGCCTTCCGTATTCTCCATTTGCTCCAAGGGGAAGAACAAGCTACCGCTGGGAGTCATTAACTCCAATTGATCACCGCGTTCAAAGCGATTTTTAACATCAACCGTCAAATACTCAGGACTGCCGTCAATAAGCTCGCCTACGAACTGTTGGCCCGGAGTTGATATCAACCCCTTTTCATATTGCTGGTATTCTGCTGGTGGATGGCGACGGTAGAAACCTTCCGTGTAGCCTCTGTTCGAGAGGGTTTCCAATTCGTCCATCATCTTCATGTCAAAGTCTTTTCCTGCTGCAGCATCGTCTATAGCGCGACGATAGATCTGAGCAGTACGAGCCACATAGTAGTGGGATTTGGTGCGACCTTCGATTTTTAAAGAGTGAACCCCCATTTCCGTAAGGCGCTTGACATGTTGTACGGCCCGTAGGTCTTTGGAGTTCATGATGTAGGTACCGTGCTCATCTTCGTAGGCCGGCATATACTCTCCAGGGCGACCCTTTTCCTGTAGTAAAAGGGCCTGGGAAGTACTGCCACTGGCGGAGGTGGGTTGCTGGATGGGTTTCTGGATAGATTCCTGAATAGTTTCCTGGGTTTGCACATGAATCAATTCGCCAACTTCATTCTCTTTGGCTTCATGAGCTTGGTATTGCCAGCGGCAGGAGTTGGTGCAGGCGCCCTGGTTGGCATCTCTATGGGTCATATAACCGGATAGCAAGCAGCGCCCGGAATAGGCGATACAGAGCGCACCGTGGACAAAGACTTCCAGCTCCATCTCAGGCACTCTCTGGCGAATTTCTTCAATCTCATCCAGGGACAGCTCCCGGGAAAGTATCACCCGAGATAACCCCTGGCGATGCCAGAACTTTACGGTCGCGTAGTTTACCGCATTGGCCTGTACGGATAGGTGGACTGGCAGTTCAGGCCAGCGCTCCCTTACCATCATTATCAGGCCTGGGTCGGACATAATCAGGGCGTCAGGTCCCATTTCGACAATTTCTTCCAGGTCCCGCAGGTAACTGCGAACTTTGTCGTTGTGAGCGGCGATATTAGAGGCGATATAGAACTGTTTTCCCTGCTGGTGTGCTTCTTCTATGCCTAGGCGCAGGGTTTCAATATTTTTAAATTCATTATTGCGCACACGCAAGCTGTAGCGGGGCTGGCCGGCATAAACGGCATCGGCACCATAGGCAAACGCATATCGCATATTTTTTAAAGTCCCTGCGGGGGACAGTAACTCAGGTTTGAACACAGAAAAACTCATAGTGGAATAGTCGGAAGCGGCCGCATGTTAACGGTAATCAAGATTGCACTAATTGATATAAATCAATTAGTGCTGGGGTGGAAGTGATAAGCTGATTTGAAGGAGGCTATGCTTGCTTGTTAATTCTGCAGGACTTGTTGATAGCCTTGTGTATAGACCCAGTCATTATTTTTGGCTGGTAAGTGGCATCCAAAACAGTTGTTAAGCCCGCTGCCCTTCCAGGTTTTGGTTTCACTTTTTGCTGCCCCTGGCTTGAATAAAGCCCATCCCCAGCCTTCTGCCCAGGCCTCATTATTGGGGAATCTCCCTTCAGTGTCCTTTACCATCATAAAGGTAAACTGGAGATCAGTAGAGTAGTAAGCCAAGCCAGTGGTTAATGGTTCTGATTTGGTGCTGTTGACCTCTTTTACCAGGACTGCGCCATCCGGGAATTTTCCATTTTTGCGAAAGGCTTTAACCGCTTCAGGTTGAGTGTAAACAATATGTGTATCCCAGCCCTCGCCACTGGATGACTTTACTTGATAAGAGCCGAGAAAAGTCCATTCTTGGCGGTAATCCCTGGGTAATGTGATGTTTCCCTGTGCGTCAACGAAATGACTGAAAGTGGACTTTAGATTCTCTTGGGCTACGGCCTGTAGGCTAAATAGTATTCCCAGTGTAACTAAGCAGATTGTGCGCATAATGCCTCTTCCTATGTTGATTCCATGGAGGTGGGGACTAGCACTAGTCCTCATTTTTTTTGGAAGTATAGGGAGGGCAGGGGCGATCAACTGTCAGCTAGCTGACACTAAAGCCAAATTTAGCCTTGCGCTAAGCCTTCGAGGGCGCCTTTGTTTAGTAGGCAAATATGTTGGCGTGTGTAATCAATAATGCCCTTGTGTTTCCAGGTGCTAAGTAGTTGGCTAACAGTTTGTCTACTGCCGCCGGCCATAGCCGCTAGCTCAGATTGGGAAAGCTTTACATCTAATTCATGCCCGTGAGCGCAAGGTTGCCCCCGAAAATGAAAGAGTTGGGATAATAAACTTGCCAATCTGACAGCCAGGGGCGCAGTTATATACTGAAATATACGCTGTTGTAATAAAGCCTCTCTGTTGGCTAGATGCTCTATAAGGTCTTGCTGGGTTTGTGACAGTGAATGTAACAGGGCATTGAGATTTTCTGGAAAAGCGACTTCTAGCTGACAACCTATTTTGGCAATGGCTTCTATTTCTTGTGAATTTCCGCCAAGACCTGGGCCAAACCAGGAGCCTGGCCCATACAGGTCTACAAGTCCCCGGTTGCCATTAAAGTCCACTTTATGGATAAGTACATAACCGGCATGTATAAAATAAATGTTTCGTGAGGCCGCTCCCTGACGGAATAACACTGTTTCTGTGGTGCAGCATATCCTTTTTGTTTTAGTCGCTATTGTGTGCAATTTACTGTTTTCTTATTGGAAGTTGAAATGTAAAGACTAATCACAAACCTTCTTACCTTTTCAATCTTGGTCGAATATTAGTGAAGTTCACAGGATGACAATATACACGAAAAAGCAAGCCATCAATGTCGCAGCGCTCAAATCTTGTTATCTCTTGTTATCCATTTACAAAGTCAAAGATACAGCTAAAAAATTACTAGGCTTATTTAATTTCTTAACAGTACCATCAGGCCATCTGCTATGCGCACGGACTCAGACCAAACTGGCCATCTAATTTATGATCAGGTCATCCAGGATATCGCCGATTACGTTCTCAATTTTGAGGTTGATTCTAATGAGGCCTGGCAAACAGCGCACTACTGCCTAATGGATTCTCTCGGCTGTGCCTTTTTGGCATTGCGCTTTCCTGAATGCACAAAACTGCTTGGCTCTTTGGTTGAGGGAACATGGGTGCCCAATGGGGCTCGTGTGCCAGGTACTCAATTTCGTATGGATCCGGTTAAAGCTGCCTGGGATATAGGCTGCACCATCCGCTGGTTGGATTTCAATGATACCTGGCTGGCCGCTGAGTGGGGGCATCCATCTGACAATCTGGGTGCCATCTTGGCGGTGTGCGATTTCCTTTCTCAGAAGCGGCTGAGTGCAGGGAAAGAGCCTATAACAATGGGAAAGGTGTTGGAGGCGATGATCAAGGCCTATGAAATCCAGGGGATACTGGCATTACAAAACAGCTTTAACCGCGTCGGCTTGGACCATGTATTGTTGGTTCGCGTGGCTTCTACAGCGATTGCTACTTGGTTGATGGGGGGAGGCAGGGAAGAATTACTGGCGGCGATTTCCCAGGCCTGGGTAGATGGTAGTGCCCTGCGTACCTACAGGCACTTCCCCAATACGGGTTCGCGTAAATCTTGGGCGGCAGGAGATGCCACGGCAAGGGGAGTTCGCTTGGCGGATATGGCCATGCGTGGTGAGATGGGTATACCAACCGTACTTACGGCGAAGCAGTGGGGCTTTTATGACGTGGCTTTCAGTAAAACCAATGCTGATCAGGCAATAAAACCGTTGGAGGAGCAGCAATTCAAGTTTCCGCGCAGATACGGTTCCTATGTAATGGAAAATATCCTTTTCAAGATTTCCTTCCCGGCGGAATTTCATGGCCAGACGGCCTGTGAGGCTGCGATTTTTTTACATCCGCAGGTGAAAGACAGAGTGGGGGATATTGATAGGATTGTCGTGGCCACCCACCAATCTGCAATACGAATTATTAGTAAAAGCGGTCCTCTCGCCAATCCAGCGGATCGCGACCACTGCCTGCAATATATCGTGGCTGTAGCTCTTTTGTTTGGGGATTTACAGGCTGGTTATTACGAGGATGAATTCCATCAGTCCCATCCGGAAATTGATGTGCTGCGCGGGAAAATTACGGTCGTGGAAGATGGCTGCTATTCCAAGGATTACCTTGATCCGGATAAGCGTTCAATTGCGAATGGTGTGCAGGTATTTTTTAAGGGGGGCAAGGCAACAGAGAATGTAGTGGTGGAATATCCCCTTGGTCATCGTCGACGCCGTAAAGAGGGGATACCGCTTTTGTTGAAGAAATTCCATTCCAATCTGGCTGCACGTTTCCCTTCAGGCCAAGCAGAGAAAATATTAGCTTTATTTTCTGATCAACAACAGTTACAGGCAATGCCAGTGCATCTTTTCATGGAGAAGTTGGTTATTTGATGGGCTGCCGCAATGTGGCTTTGTGGCTTCCAATAAAAAAAAGGCGGCCATAGGCCGCCTAATTCAAGCTCTCAAATCATACGACGGTCAAACAGCTCTTCCCAATTTGGATGACCGCCGTTACAAGTGCTCTTAGAACTTGTATTCAGCACCGATACCGGCATAGCTGCGGTCGTAATCGCCATCAGCAGTTTCGTCGGTGTAGAAGCCAAATACTTTTGCTGCGCTGTTGAACTTGTAGTCAACGCCCAGGCTGTAAGTTTCGCCGTCTTCTTTCTTAATGTCGGACTGACCGTACTGAGCTTTCAGAGTCCACTGCTCGATTTTGTACGCTACAGAGCCCATCCAGCCATCGGCGTTTTCGCCGTCAGCGTTTTCCTGGTCTTCGAATAGAGCACCAACCTGTA
Source organism: Microbulbifer sp. ABH2_005 (assembly GCF_056160005.1). Lineage (NCBI taxonomy): Bacteria > Pseudomonadati > Pseudomonadota > Gammaproteobacteria > Cellvibrionales > Microbulbiferaceae > Microbulbifer > Microbulbifer sp. ABH2_005. The sequence continues at coordinate 1,894,692 of NZ_JBSWWI010000001.1, forward strand.
CAGGGCCGATGTTGTACTGAGCTACAAAGCGCTGAACGTCAACGTCCTGGCCTTCAACGTCTTGGTCGAAAGCGTAGGCCATGTAAACGCCATTGTTATCGTAAGCAATAGAAGTAGAGATGCCGTTGTTGCGCTTGATTTCTTTACCTAAGATGTCGTTACCATCGTCATCTTGGCCAACGATCTCGTAACCAATGACTTCATCTTTGTTGCTAATGTAAGCAGCAGAAGCTTTGAAGCCAGCGAAAGACGGAGTAGTGTACTGCAGAGCGTCTTCTTCGCGGTTGTCGCTGCTGGTGATCAGGCTTTTGATATCGCCTTCCAGGTCGTTGAACAGGTCAACTTTCTTCTGAGCAACCTTCAGTGGGGTATCGAACTTACCCGCGATTACCTGACCGAAGCCGCCTTCCAGGCCTGCGTAGATGTTGCGCTGGGAGAAAGTATCGTCAGCGTCGCCGTCCATATCTACTTCGTATTCCATACGGTAGATACCCTTGATGCCGTCGGTCAGGGCGATCTCGCCCTTAACACCCAAGCGGGAAGCGTTGCTTTGAACGTCGGTTACAGAGCCATCACCTTCGTCAGCAGACTGAAAGGTAGCATTGGCTTTGCCGTAAAAGTCGAGGACATCGCCTTCTTCTTGGGCGCTGGCCAGAGTAGGGATCATGGCAACAATGGCCAGAGAGAGAGCGGTCTTATTCATAGTCGTCTCGCACAGTTTATGGTTGTGGGTTGAGGGGAAGCCTTCCGTTTAGTCCTTTGGTTGCCCCTCGATTTGGTGCGGATTCTGCGACCTGAATATTACAAACATGTGAAACATGGCATTTTTCTTAAAAAAATATGACCAATAGGTGCCATGAATAACAGTTAAGGCAGTCACAATGCGGCATGGCACGCCGATTACAGGTGTTTTTTGGTTCTAGGGTGCCTATTTTGTGTGGCGAATTGAATAACTGAATGCGTTGTTATTACAGGGCTTTTTACAGGGATGGGCGCCACAGGAATTGCACAAAAAATGTACAGATTTAGTGGGAGACTGGGGCACAAATCTACTCTGTGGCCAAGGAGCCTCACTCTAGTCCTTTGGGTGTTCTCTCTGTCGATCGCAGTTATTGGCATGCTGCCTGCTTTGCCAGAAATAGGGGCGGTACTCTGGGTATACCTGGTTGTTTTACTACTGTTGCTTTCCATTCCTCAAAGACGCTCCCTCTCTCTATTACTTGTCACCTCATTACTCGGAGCTCTTTGGGCGCTATCGAGCAATAAAACTGCGCTTGAACAGCGTTTACCCGAAACGGCACATGGCATAGATCAGCGCCTAAGAGTCGAGGTTGTATCCCTGCCCGAAGTCAGAAATAACCATGCATCACAGGGTGCCGCTACCAGGGATATACGCTTCCAGGCGAGGGTCTTGGAGGCTGGGGTAGGGGGTATTGATATAGGCAGCCTCCTCTATCTCACCTGGTATCGAGCAGATGAAGAGGTGCAAGCGCGCTTGCGCGGTAATAGCCGCTGGATGTTATCGGTGCGATTGAAGCGCCCGCGCGGCAGTGTGAATCCCCATACCTTCGATTATGAGGGCTGGCTTTTACGGCGTGGCGTATATGCAACGGGCTATGTGCGTACTCATAATGGTGATCCGCAGTGGTTGGAGCAGGCTGCAGGGCTCTCTGCTTTGCGAGACACTTTGAGGGAGAGGATTCAAAAGCTACCGATAAATCAGAATGCCTTGGTCACAGCGCTGTTATTGGGAGACCGCAGTGGTCTTTCCCATGCCGATAAGGACCTTTTAAGGGAGACAGGGACCGCACACCTTTTGGCCATATCGGGGCTGCATGTGGGCATGGTGGCTGGATTTTTACTTCTGCTGGGGCAGGTTTTGGCCCGAACTTTGGGGGTGTTACTGGGTGCCAGCCCCAGGTGGTTGCCGGTGCTTCTGGCGCTCCTTGGCACCCTGATCTACACCCTTTTGGCCGGTGCGCCTCTTTCAGCCCAAAGGGCCTTGGTGATGACTTGGGTCTTGTTGCTGGCCTGGCATTGGCGGCGCAGAGTAGGCGCTGGCTTGGCCTTTTCGCTCGCTTTGGCACTAGTGCTGATTATTCAGCCATTGGCTTTCTTCGGAGTAGGATTTTGGCTGTCGTTCACCGCGGTGGGGGCGCTTCTTTTGGGGTTTTCAGGGCGCAGTTCCGTTTGGCAGGCGAGGGCAGCGGAAATCGGTGTGGAAGGTGGTGAAACAGGCGCTCATGTGGGGATGAAAAAGCGCATGAAAGCCTGGCTTTTACGCAGGCTTGCCACCTTTGTACAACTATTGCGCAGCCAGTGGCTGGTGGCACTGGGTTTGATTCTGCCCTCGGTAGTGTATTTTTCCGGCTACAGCTCGGGTGGGATACTGTTGAACCTGTTGGCAATCCCCTGGCTTGGCTTGCTGATACTGCCGGCCTTGATGCTAGGTGCCTTACTGATGGGGACTGCTCCAGGAATCTGGTGCTTTAAGTTTGCCGATTGGCAGCTGACTCTTCTGATAGGAACGCTGGAGCATGCGGGGGATTTTGTACCTACTTGGCAGCCATTGATGCCACCTCAAAGCGCAACCCTGCTCGTCTTATCCGTACTGGGCGCCCTATTGCTGATTTTGCCTAGGGGGGTACCGGGGCGCTATCTGGGGCTTCTGTTTCTATTTCCATTACTGCAACCTCTTTTGCCTGTGTCGGACGCTGGTCGTCAGGGCCTTACCTTCACCGCTTTGGATGTCGGCCAGGGGTTGGCCCTCTCAATTCGCACCCAAGAGGCGCGCCTTGTCTTCGACACCGGCCCAGTCTCTTCATCGGGTTGGAGTGCTGGAGGTGCCATTGTTGCCCCTTATTTGAGTGGAGCGGGTGTGAGTGCACTCGATGGGTTAGTCGTAAGCCATGGGGATAGGGATCATGCCGGTGGGGTGAAAGCGCTGTTGCAGTCTTTGTTTGTCAACAATTTCTATGCTCCAGGGCAGCTGGGAGAGAAACTGACGAGAGGCTCCGATATTCATGCGAGCTCCTGTGTCGCGGGTGAAACGGTTTTCTTTGGCGATCTCTCCGTGCAATGGTTGTGGCCACTGCAAAAAGCGATGGATGGCGAGGAGAATGACCAGAGCTGTGTGGCTCTGATTGAGTGGCAGCAAATACGTATATTACTCACTGGTGATATCACCAGTTCGGTGGAACGCCGCCTTGTGGAACTCTATCCAATGCAGAGGCCAGTGGATTTACTGGTGGCACCGCATCACGGCTCCAAGACATCTTCATCGCAGGCCTTTTTGAGTTGGGCAAAGCCTGAACGAGTCATATTCAGTGCGGGTTATCGCCATCATTTTGGCCACCCGCATGCGGACGTAGTTGCACGCTACCGCGCGATGGACACGCAAATTTTCAATACGGCCCAGAGTGGGGCTATCGAATTACATTGGCACAAAAGCACTTCGGAGCCTGCAATAAATCTGGGGCGTTCCGCGCCACGGTTTTGGTATGCCGATCACAATGGTGAGGCTGAGCCTAGTGGAAGACTTAGCCGCCGAGAGTAGCTGTGATAAAGTGCGACTCCTGCGTCTAGGATGCAGAAAAAATTCCAGAAATCCCTCTCGCTGTTTAGGGCCAAGAAAAGTGTTTGAAATAATAAAATCTGGCGGCTGGCTGATGTTGCCGATCCTGTTGTGTTCCGTTGCTGTTATTGCTATCAGCATTGAGCGTTTTTGGACGCTGAATCCCCAGCGCATTGCACCGCGCACTTTACTTGGAGAGGTGTGGGGGTGGCTAAAAAGCAATCAGGTCAATGGAGAGAAACTGAAAGAGCTGCGTGATTCCAGTCCACTTGGAAGAATTTTTGCCGCAGGTCTTTCCAACTCCCGCCATGGTCGTGAGGTGATGAGAGACAGTATTGAAGAGACTGCGAGCCAGGTAGTGCATGAGCTGGAACGTTTTCTCAATGCTCTGGGCACCATTGCCGCCGTTGCGCCATTGATTGGTTTGCTTGGAACGGTAATCGGCATGATTCAGGTGTTCACAGCCATTATGTTGGAGGGCACCGGTAATGCGGGTATTTTGGCCGGTGGTATCAGCCAGGCTCTGATTACTACGGCGGCGGGTTTGACTGTGGCGATTCCGGCATTGATGGCGCACAGGTACTTCCAGCGCCGTGTGGATACTATCGTGGTCACCATGGAACAGGAAGCCGTGAAGCTGGTGGATGCTTTGCACAGTGATCGCAAAATTGAAAATGCGGCCTGAGTGAGGTAGCCATCCATGCAATTTCGCCGCCAAACCAAAGAGCAGGATGGGGTAAACCTTACGCCATTAATTGATGTGGTCTTTCTCCTGCTGATTTTCTTTATGGTGTCGACCACATTCACCAAAGAGAGCCATCTGAAATTGAATTTGCCCGAGGCCTCGGGGCCCCAGGCGGAGGAACAGTCCCGAGCTGTTGAAATTCTGATCAGTGCCGATGGCTCTTATTCAGTGAATGGTCAGGGGTTGATCAATAAAAAGTTGACCACTTTGAAATCTGCGCTGTCGGAAGTTTCTGCAGGCGAGTACAATCGCCCGCTTGTGATAACCGCCGACGCCACAGCTCACCATCAGGCCGTGGTGCGGGCAATGGATGCCGCTGGACAGTTAGGCTTTGTCAACCTAAGCATTACTACACGGCAACCAGAAGTGAACTAGCACGCTTGGCTTCGTTTTAAGGTCCGGTATGGACTCTTATCCCTGCTAGCCCTGCGAGCGTACTCGCTCCATTTCCCTAGGGTAATGGGGCGAGTCCAGTCATTGGTCTGTATGAAGAAAGTAACCATGCCCCCCAGTAAACCTCAGCAAGGGGCACACACTTACCGACGTTTACTCGCCTATGCCCGTCCGCACCTGGCCATTTTTGGTGTTGCGGTGCTGGGTTTTTTCCTGTTTTCTATCATGGGCGTCAGCCTGATCGCTGTTACGGAGCTGCTGTTAGATGCGGTTGGCGCTGGTATCCAGGAAAGCAGAGGTTTTCTGTCAAAATATGTTGCTTCCTATTATCCCGATGGGGTGATGCCACAGGAGACTGCGCGCTGGCTGGTACCTCTGGCCATGTTGATCATTATTCTGCTGCGCGCGATTGGTAACTTTGTTGGCAGTTATGGTCTCGCCTATGTGGGTCGTGCGGTTATACACCAGTTGCGGTCCCAGTTATTTGAAAAAATTGGTCAGCTGCCCAGCGCCTATTTTGATCGTTACACTGGCGCCTACCTGATTTCCAAAGTCTCATACAATGTTGAGCAGGTCACCAACTCCATCACCAAGGCGGTCAAGGTTTTATTTCGTGAGACCTTTACGACAGTTGCGCTGCTGGCTTACTTATTGCTGGTGAACTGGAAGCTGACATTAACCTTTTTCCTCTTCGCCCCCTTGATTGCTCTTATTGTGCGTACCGTAGGCAAACGATTCCGTAAATTGAGCCACCGCATCCAGAATTCCATGGGCGATGTCACCCATGTTACCCAGGAGGCCATTAATGGTTACCAGGTGGTGCGGATGTACGGCGGTCAGGGATATGAAAATTCACGCTTTGAATCGGCTAGTGACAATAACCGCCGGCAATTTATGAAATTGGTGGTGGCTAATAACGCCAGCGTGTCGGTGATTCAAATTCTGGTTGGCCTGTCTACCGCCACCATCGTGTGGTTGGCATTGGCGCCGGGCATGGTGGAATCCATGACTGCTGGTGTTTTCGCCGCTTACATCGGTGCCGCTGCCTCTTTGGCCAAGCCAGTGCGCAGCCTTTCAGAAGTCTTTGCGGACATTCAGAAGGGGATTGCCGCGGCAGAAAGTATTTTTGAGGTAATGGATACGCCCAGTGAACCGGAGGGTGGCCATGAGGCACTGCCCAAACCTGTACGTGGTGCGGTTACTTTTGAGTCTCTTGATTTCAGTTACGATAAGGCCGCTCCCCAGGTATTGTCGAATATCAGCTTCTCGGTAGAGCCGGGCGAGACAGTTGCGCTGGTCGGCGCCTCGGGCTCTGGTAAAACAACCCTAGCAAGCCTGCTCGCTCGCTTTTACGACCCTACCGGGGGGCGCATCCTGATTGATGGGGTCGATATTTCCACGGTCCCGCTTCAAGAGCTGCGCCGACATATCAGCATGGTGTCGCAAAATATTGTGCTGTTTAACGATAGCGTCTATCGCAATATTGCTTATGGCGAGCTGGAAGGTGCCCCGAAAGAGAACGTTTTGCGGGCTGTGGAGTTAGCGCATGCAACAAGCTTTATCGAAGAGTTGCCACAGGGTTTGGAAACTGTATTGGGGGACAACGCCCAGATGCTTTCCGGAGGCCAGCGACAGCGCCTGTCGATAGCTCGGGCGCTGTTGAAAGATGCGCCGGTACTGATTCTCGATGAAGCCACCTCGGCTCTGGATAATGAATCCGAGCGCCATATTCAGTCGGCTCTAACGGAAGTCATGAAGAACCGCACCACATTTGTGATCGCCCATCGCCTCAGTACCATTGAGAACGCCGATCGCATTCTGGTTATGGAGAAAGGGCACATCGTAGAGAGTGGCAGGCACAGCGAGCTGCTCGCCCGTGGTGGGCGTTACGCAACCTTATTACAACAGCAGACAATGGGTTAGGGCACTGGATGTCACTGGAAGACTGGTTTAACAAACGCTGGTATAAGAAAGACGGCACAAGCCCTACTTTATCTCTGCTTACGCCTCTAGAGATGCTCTATACCGGTGTCAGTAAGCGGCGCAGAGTCATCAGTTCCCGGACGCCTCCAGAACCTTTGCCCGTTCCAGTCATTGTTGTAGGTAACATTACTGTCGGTGGAGCCGGTAAGACGCCGCTGGTGGCAGAGCTGGCGCGTTGGCTAAAAGAGCGGGGCAAAAATCCTGGGATTGTCAGCCGCGGCTATGGTGGCCGTGCAGAGCAATATCCCTATCAGGTAACGGCTCAGTCACACCCTCTGGAATCCGGTGATGAACCGCTGATGTTGCACCTGATCACTGGGGTACCGGTGATGGTCTCCCCCAATCGTAGCGAAGCGGCGAGAGCACTGATCGATTACCACCAGTGCGATGTCATCCTCTCTGATGATGGACTGCAGCACTATAGTCTCTGGCGTAGCCTGGAAATATGTGTGGTGGATGGCAGCCGAGGCCTCGGCAATGGCCACATGCTTCCGCGAGGCCCGCTGCGTGAGCCGGCCAGCCGCCTAGAGAACGTCGACTTGGTGGTGAGTAATGGTGAGCCCGAAGCCAGGGTGAAGCAGCAGTGTGGGGCCCTGCTGGAATACCAGATGACCTTGGAACCCTCTTGCTGGCATCAGTTTAACCTCGATCAGACTTCCACATTGCGTTTAACTTCCGGCCCTGAACCTGGCCCCTGTCACGGGGTGGCGGCGATCGGTAATCCCCAGCGGTTTTTCCGCGAGTTACAGCGTATGGGCTACAAGGTGATGGAGCAGTCCTTCGCGGACCACCACCAGTTTAGCCCCCAGGAGCTGCACTTCGATGGCGAGACCCCGGTGATTATGACGATGAAAGATGCGGTAAAGTGCCGCGATTTCTGGGAGAGCCACTGGTGGGCGCTGGAAGTGCGCGCCAAATTACCCGATCTTTTCTATCAAAAGGTGCACCAGCACCTGCAACAGTTTTCTTGAGATGAAAAATAAACATTCATTTGATGTCATTATCCCCGCTCGTTTTGGCTCCAGCCGTCTGCCGGGCAAGCCCCTGGCTGATATTGCTGGTAAACCGATGATCCAGCATGTTTTTGAGCGGGCCAGCGAGAGTGATGCCGAGCGGGTGATCATCGCTACTGATGATATGCGAGTAGCAGAAGCGGTCCGCGGCTTTGGTGGCGAGGTGTGCATGACCTCTGCCGATCATGCATCAGGCACCGACCGCTTGCAGGAAGTAGCCAATAACCTCGGTTTGGCAAGAGATCGTATCTTAGTTAATGTACAGGGTGATGAGCCCTTGATTCCCGCACAGGTGATCAACCAGGTGGCTGCAAACCTAGCAGGAAATAACCACGCCGGCGTTGCGACTTTGTGCGAACCTATTCTTACCGTGGAAGATTTCCGCAACCCCAATATTGTTAAGGTGGTCGCTGCGGAATCCGGATTGGCCCGCTATTTCTCCCGCGCACCCATACCTTGGCCCCGCGATGCCTTTGCTATTCACGCCAATGAGCTCCCACAAGGGCTGGAACCACGCAGGCATATTGGTATCTATGCTTATCGAGTAGCGCTTTTACAGAGTTTTGTAACTTGGCCGGTGGCTCCTTTAGAGCAGTTTGAGGCTTTGGAACAGCTGCGCTTTTTATATCACGATGAAAATATTCATGTGGCTGATGCCTGTGCGGAGGTGCCTGGTGGCGTAGACTCTGAGCAGGATCTCCAGCGTATGCGCGAGCTTCTCGGTTAAGAAATTACTTTCATGATAGAAACCGATATCGACCTGCAACCCCACAATACCCTGGCAATCTCGGCACGCAGTGCCCATTTTGCCAGAGTCCGCAGCCTGGATGAGCTGCGTGAAGCTCTGGCCTTTGCCCGGGCAAAGAAGCTACCGATTTTGCCCCTGGGTGGTGGTAGTAATATTGTGTTGACCGGGGATTTCCCCGGCCTGGTTATCCAGGTGGATTTGCGCGGTCTGTCTTTGCAGGCCAGAACGAATAGCCATTCTATTGAAGCTGCTGCTGGAGAAAACTGGCACCAGTTGGTTATGACTACCGTAAACAATGGCATCGGTGGACTTGAAAATCTTGCACTGATTCCCGGTAAGATCGGTGCGGCACCGATTCAAAATATTGGTGCTTATGGTATCGAGTTATGCGATCGCTTTATGAGCTTGCAGGCCGTGGAGATTGCTACTGGTGAACTGCATGATTTTGACAAAGACGATTGCGACTTTGCCTATCGGGACAGTGTTTTTAAGGGACGCCTGCGGGATCAGTATATTATTACCCAGGTGAACCTACAGTTGTCTCAAGAATGGCAACCGCGAGTAGACTACCCGGCACTACGCCAATATATGGCGGAGCACGACTGGGATATCGACAACCTCACTCCAATTCAGGTTGCGCAAGCAGTTATAGATATCCGCAGTAGCAAACTTCCTTTGCCCGATCAAATCCCTAATGCTGGTAGTTTTTTCAAAAACCCGCTAGTGGATTCGGATCTATATCAGAATTTGAAAGCCGAACATCCCGATTTAGTTGCTTATGCAGCGGGTGAGCATTGGAAGCTCGCGGCGGGTTGGTTAATCGATAGAGCTGGCTGGCGCGGCTTGCGACGGAGTGCTGTAGGTGTGCACGAACGCCAAGCATTGGTGCTGATTAATCCGGGTAGGGGGGCTGGAGGTGAATTAGTTCAACTTGCCCACGACATTGCTGAGGATATTCACACAAAATTTGGTGTTTCTCTCGAGCCTGAACCGCGTTTTTACCCTTAAGGCTTAGTGAGCCCGGGTTGGGTTTTCTGAGACAGAGTTATGTAGTTCCCTCCGTCCTGCAAGCTTCATCGGCAGGTCTTTATGCTGATTTCTGTGTATCATAGTGTTATAACTTAAAGAAATTAAAAAATTTTCATATATTTCTAAAAAACTAAAAAGAATTTTATTTTTTTTAAGTTTCATCTTTTCGCAGCTAGTGCGGAACAGCTCTACTTGAGCGCAGGAAGATTACTTGGTACGTTTTTAAGCTATAATTAATCGCTATATAGAGACCAAGATCCTGCGGTGAAACAACCATTCAGCAGCATTTGAAACGGTGGTTTCGCTTTGCAGTAGCGTTTTTGTCTGGTATGTTTCGACTGGATTCTTGGGGTGGATCTACACGGGGTAGTTTCTCCGTGAGTAAAAAGAAGAACGCAGTTCAAAGAGCACGCGCGAGGGGATTGTACGCTGCGTAGCCACTGCACTTATCCGTAGTTGGGGATAGCTTGATCAAAGTCTTAGTGGTGGATGATCACGACCTTGTGCGAATGGGGATTTCGCGCATGTTGAGTGACGTCAAGGATATAGAAGTTGTTGGCGAGGCGAATTGTGGCGAAGAAGCGCTGGAATTCGTGCGCGAGGCTGCGGTCGATGTCATCCTGATGGATGTAAAAATGCCTGGGATGGGTGGTTTGGAGGCTACTCGAAAGCTGCTTAACCGCTGCCCGCAAGTGAAAGTGGTTGCTGTCAGTGCGCTGGATGACGATCTGTTTCCCGGTCGCCTTATGCAGGCGGGTGCTATGGGCTACGTGACCAAGGGCGCTGACCTCGAAGAAATGGTGCGTGCAATCCACACCGTTATGAACGGTGGGGTTTTTATCAGCAACTCCATGGCCACTAAAATGGCTCTGCGCAATGTCTCTGGTCAGTCGGACAGCCTGTCTCCCTTTGAAAAACTTTCCAAGCGCGAATTGCAAACCGCCGATATGATTGTGAATGGATCAAAAGTCGCTGAGATAGCCAAGTCACTTTCGGTCAGCCCAAAAACTGTCAATAGCTATCGTTATCGGATTTTTGAGAAGCTGAATATTAATAGTGATGTAGAGCTGACCCTGCTCGCTGTTAAATACCAAATACTCGACCCCGAAGCGGCACTCTAAAGATCGGTGTGTTCACTGAAATTGCAAGACCGGTTGTCAGATGTTCGATAGCAAGCGTTTTCTCTCTACGGTTACCCGCAAGCCCGGCGTCTATCAAATGTTTGATGCCGATAACCATATTCTCTATGTGGGTAAGGCGAAGAATTTACGCAACCGGCTTACAAGTTATTTTCGAAGCTCCGGGCTCACCGCCAAGACCATGGCGCTGGTGCAGAAGATTTGTAATATTGAGGTAACTGTTACCCGCAGTGAAACAGAGGCTCTGGTGCTGGAACAGAGCCTGATCAAGTCCCAGCGACCGCCTTACAATGTGATGTTGAAAGATGATAAGGGCTATCCTTACATCTTTCTTTCCAGTGTTGATACCTTTCCTCGTATCGCACTGCATCGTGGGGCAAAGCGGAAAAAAGGCCGCTACTTTGGCCCTTTTCCTAATGCTTCCTCCGTGCGCGACAGCCTGAACTTTTTGCAAAAGACCTTTCGTATTCGCTCCTGTGAAGACAGCGTTTTCCGCAACCGTTCCAGACCCTGCCTGCAATATCAGATTGAGCGCTGCACGGCCCCCTGCGTGGACTTTATTAGCCCTGAAGAATACCGTCAGGATGTTCGTCATGCAGAAATGTTTCTTGCCGGTAAGAGCGACAACATTGTCCGCGAGCTAGCGGATCAGATGGATGAAGCTTCAAAGACGCTGGAGTTTGAAAAGGCTGCACGCTTGAGAGATCAAATATCCGCACTACGGCGCCTTCAGGCCCACCAAGTGGCGGAGGGGGATACGGGGGATGTAGATGTCCATGGTGTCGCTAGCGAGGGCGGTAGCTGCTGTGTGCATGTACTCTTTATCCGCCAGGGGAGAATTCTTGGCAGTCGCAGCTACTTTCCCAGTGAGCGCTTGGGTTTAAGCCATCCCGAATTACTCTCGGCTTTTGTCCCTCAATTTTACCTGGGGAGTCCACGGGAAATCCCTCGCGAAATTCTAGTATCGGAATCTATTGAGGATCTGGTGCCGCTGCAACAGGCGCTCAGTGCTCAAGCGGGGCGTGAAGTTGCGGTTACCCATAAGTTACGGGGCAAGCGCGCAACCTGGGTGGAAATGGCTCAGCAGGCGGCTCAGCAAAACTTGAGTAGCCGCACTGCGGCGCAGCAGAAGTTGTTCAGCCGTTTTGAAACACTTCAAGAAGTACTTGGTCTTGAGCAATTGCCCGAACGCCTGGAATGTTTCGATATCAGTCACTCTTCGGGCGAGGCCACTGTTGCTTCTTGTGTCGTTTTTGATACTGGCGGGCCAGTTAAGTCAGACTACCGTCGTTTTAATATTGAAGGTATTCAGGCTGGAGATGATTACGCTGCAATGGGGCAGGCGCTTAAACGCCGCTACACGCGTCTGTCGGGAGGTGAGGGTAAGTTTCCCAATATCCTATTAATAGATGGTGGCAAGGGGCAGGTCAGCCAGGCGGTCGACACCCTTAACGGTCTTGGGGTCGTGGGTGTTCAGATTATCGGAGTGGCCAAGGGCACAACCCGTAAAGCGGGCTTTGAAACCTTGCATATCGTTTCCAGTAACAAAGAGCTGGTACTCTCCGCCGATTCTCCTGCGTTACACCTAATTCAACAGATTAGAGATGAGGCACACAGGTTCGCCATTACCGGCCACCGCGCAAGGCGTGACAAAAAGCGTAGGGAGTCTCCGCTGGAGGGGGTTGCAGGGGTGGGGCCAGCACGCAGGCGCGCACTGCTTCGCCATTTTGGTGGGTTGCAGGAAATCAAGAAGGCGACAGTAACTGAGATCGCGAGCGTAGAGGGGATCAGTCGTAAGCTCGCACAGGATATATACTCGGCACTTCACCATGAATAAAGGTGCAGGGTAAAGGCAGCGGATTTTTCTCCGGGTTTCCCAATGAGCGTTTCAATTTGCCTCATGGCTTGATAACGTACGCCTTCCGCAAGAATAGAGAAAAGCATGACACTCGCCAATCAACTCACACTGCTTCGCGTCGCACTGATACCTGTCTTGGTTTTGGTTTTCTATTTACCCTACAAATGGAGCTACATCGCTTCTGCGGTCATCTTTGCCGCTGCTGCAGCCACTGATTGGCTGGATGGCTATCTGGCAAGAAAACTCAATCAGAGTACGGCCTTTGGTGCTTTTCTCGATCCTGTTGCCGACAAGTTGATGGTGGCTACTGCGCTGGTGTTACTAGTGGGTCTTCATAAGAGTGCTTGGTTTACCGTGGCTGCAGCCATCATTATTTGCCGTGAAATTGCGGTATCGGGCTTGCGTGAGTGGATGGCTGAGTTGGGGCAACGCAGTAGTGTTGCTGTGTCTTATGTCGGCAAGATTAAAACAACGGCACAAATGGCAGCCATTATCGTATTACTGGCTTTCGATGTTCGTGATTTCCCTGTGATGGAAAGCCTGGGCTACTTGTTGCTGTATATAGCCGCTGCGCTTACTTTGTGGACTATGGTGATGTATCTGCGGGCGGCCTGGCCAGTTTTAATGGCGGATAATCACAAGTCGTCATAATTAAAATACGACCTCCCGACGCTCCGTGCTATTTGCACGGAGCGTTGCTCTCTTTACTTCCCCCTTTACTTTCCCCTCTCCAATTTTTCTCTTTCACTACCAGCAGGATGGCAAATTCTCTGATGTGAAGAGTTTGTCACATAGATTTCTTACCTGCCGCTAGAAGCATCCTTTCCTCTTTATCTGTCTTCTACAGTGATGAACTGGGCTAATGGTTCTCAATGATGAGCTTAATTGCCCCAGTGCTCTACTGTGTCGTCTTTTACTTAGTAGGTGGTGATTGGGTTGAGTGGTATTCCAATCGCGAGTGTGAAAAGCCGTTCGGTGCTGACATAGCGGCTACTTGAGAGTGAAGCCATTCATTATTGAGATCACACCGCTTCCTTTGGTGGGGTTCTAAAGGGATGTCGAACCCTGATGTTATGTGCAGTGGCGTACTAATCGCATGAGTTGACCTGGCGAAATTCTTTTAAATATAGGAAGGGGTAGGTTAAGGGTGAAGTGCATATTAAAAACATGCTCCATTTTGACTATTGGGCTATCAATCTTCTGTTATCACTTTGCACTCTACGCGGATGAACCTCCAAGAGGTAAGTTGCAGATTGAGTTGGAAAATGATGCTCCTTTCCAGACGGATCGGGACTATACCGGTGGCATCTTTATTCGTTGGAGTCCTGTTGCTAAACCTTACACCTTTCGGTTTGGTCAGGAGATTTATACTCCAGATCACCTTGGCAGATCAGAACCTATCCATAATGAACACCCTTATGCGGGGTGGACCTATCTTGGTGTCAACTACAAATACCTGTTATCTGATCAATGGTTGATCGATTTTACTCTCGATGCTGGAACCGTTGGCCCTAGGGCAGGTGCTCGTGAAACTCAGAAGTTAATGCATTGGTTGGTCTCATCGTCCCCACCTGATGGATGGGATTCACAGGTTTTCAATGAGTGGGGCCTGATGCCAGAGCTGAAGATGGATTACCGACTACTACAGGGAAGTCTTGGTGGAACAAGCTACCGGTTAGTGCCATACCTTCGGTGGAAAACAGGTAACATCGTAAGGGATTATGGTGCTGGGGTTCACCTGTTATTCGGTAGCTTCTTGCCGACTTTCCGTGCAGTGTCTTTATTTTCGGAAAGAGAGCGATATTGGTATTTAAAGGCTGGATTGGAACATAAAACTGTCCAAAGAAATGTATTGATGGAAGGTAACTCGAAGGTAAAAAGTGGGACAAAAATCTTCAGTTATGGTGTAACTCCAGAGAGAGAGGTAACACTAACAAACCTTGGTGTTTTCTTTGGCCGTGGGACTTATGAGTTTGGTTTTGATATTAGGTATAACACAAAGCTCTACGCCTCCCAGAGGCTCCCCGATGAAGGTTTCCTGAGCCATAATGGAGCCCCTATGGGCAACTTTGTAATGTCTTTGATTCTCACCAAGCAAATTTGAGGCTTATGTAAATAGGTGGGTAGTAGATACCCACCTTCATATTGTTACTTAAAAAAATAGTAACCAACCTAGTGCCGATAGCATCATAAGGTTGCTGGTAAATTTTGCAGAAGGTTCACTGATACTGGTTCAGGCTAATCACCCCACTTCTATTTACTTTGATTGAGGGGAGTAGTGACCTACTTAAGCCGATCTTTGCTTCCAGCTCATAAGGGATAGAGTCTTGGTTCAAGTTAATGAAGTCAGCTGCTGCAAAGATAGAGCCTACCAAGCTGGCTGTTGCATCCACCGCAATGTCGTCCTGACCATAGGGAGAAATAGGCATAAGATTGTTTGACGTGCCGGTTAAGACTTTATGCCCGCCGAGCCGCAGGGTATAGAAAAGACCCGAAAGAGCCAGCTCACTATTATTGGGATTGAAAACCCTAAGGTGAATTCGGAACCTTAGGTTGTTACCAGCCCTTGCAGGCAGGGGTTGTACCGCAATAACTTCCACTTCGGGTTTTTGGAAATTTGGTGAGAGTGTCGAACAGCCGCTAGCGCTAAAGAGCATTACAATCAATAGCAATAGTGTGAGTCGGTAGTTTTTTTCCACTGTGATTCCCTAATCCTCTATCCACTTGTTTATTCACCGGTTAAGTTGGCTGGGTGAACATATTTTGATCATCTTGGACGTATATTGCCTGCTGATCATTTATTAATCTACATAGCTCCTGACATACCACGCCTTCATCGGTTATAACCACAACATTGGGCAACACTACTGATATCTGGAAATCATAATGAAGAAGTGGTTTTTAAGTTTGACAACACTGGCACTGGTATTGTTCGCAAGCTGGAAATGGCTTTTGATTCCAGGGGTTGAGCAAAAATTAAACAAGGTGGCCTCAGGTGATTCCCTTGAGGTTTCAGAGCAAGCCAAGGCATTGCATAGTTCACTTGTTATTGGTGATTTGCATGCGGATAGTTTCCTCTGGGCTCGTGACCTATCAAAGGAGGCTGATTATGGTCATCTGGACCTGCCTAGGGCCCAACGGGGTAATCTTGGGATACAGGTTTTTACTTCAGTCACCAAGTCTCCCCAAGGCCAGAACTATAGCGAAAATTCTGCAGATGCTCGGGATAATATTACCCTGCTTGCGGTTGCGCAGGGGTGGCCGCCCAGAACCTGGGATAGTTTACTTGAGAGAGCCCTTTACCACTCCGAGCGGGTAAGTGCTTTACAAAGATCCGAGCCTGAACAGTTCCATGTTGTTTATACCGCTGAAGATCTGCGTCAGGTTCTTAAGGGGAGGGAGCAGGGAGCTAATACTCTTGCGGCAATTCTTGGTATTGAAGGAGCCCATCCACTGGAAGGTGATTTGTCTAACATTGAACGCTTATATGATGCCGGTTTTCGGGTGATGGGGCTGCAACACTTTTTTGATAATGAGTTGGGTGGTTCATTGCATGGGCAAAATGGAGCAGGTTTGACGGCGTTTGGCCGCGCAGCCGTTCAGGAGATGGATCGCCGCTCCATGATTATTGATGTCGCTCACTCCTCTGAGTCTGTAGTGATGGATGTATTGACGCTGAGTGAACGTCCCGTAATCGTTTCCCATACAAGGTTGAAAGGCAGTTGTAACTCACCGCGCAACATTAGCGATGGCTTGATGCAAGAAGTCGCTGAGCGGGGCGGCTTGATAGGCATCGGCTTTTGGACGGGGGCGGTATGTGATAACAGCCCAGGTAATATTGCCAAAACACTTCGTTATGCCATAGATCTGCTGGGAGTAGATCATGTTGCACTTGGATCGGATTATGATGGCAGCGTTGAAGTCTCATTTGATGTTGGGAATCTGAATGTATTAACCGCTGAAATGTTGCGACAAGGATTTACAGAGACGGAGATTCGCAAAGTGATGGGGGAAAATATGCGGGACTTTTTCCTGAATTATCTTCCTTGAGCGAGTTTCTGTTTACAGTCTTGGGCCTTTTTAGGGCTGGGGTGAGTATGTAGACTATGGACCGAATAAATAATAAGTTTAGCTTCATGTCGCTGCTTCTAGTGGTTGAAGCATTCAGGAGAAGTGGAAGAGAGGCAGGAGTTAACATCACCTGCCTAAACGACCAGGAAGGGGATTGCCTAGGGCGGTGGTTTAAACAGTTAGTGGAAACTTCAACACTAAGAATTTTACGCAGAGTTAGTATTCTTGGTATATGTAGTTTATTTCGACATTGCCTGTGGAGGGGCAAGAGCTCACGCTAACAGAAATTTCTTTGCCTGCCATAGCGCTCGCAAGAAGCATTGAATACCAGTTTTTAGATGCATACTTACCCATTGGACCCTCCTCGTTCATCTCAAAATAATAGTACTGGCTGCCGGTTATACAGGCATCATTTTTTAACCTGAAGAACACATAGCCTGCTTTACTAGGGTAGATTCTCTTAATTTCCCCTGTTGAAGTCTCTGCGGATAAGGTATTCGTACTTCCAAAAGTAGCTATCATCATGATTGCTATATAATAAAAAATTGATTTTTTCATTAGGCTTCCCTCTATGTATTAACCCTTGTGTAGTAGTCAGCATGCCTACGATCTATAAATTTTAGTGCAAAAAATTGCGTAACCATTAATTATTCCCTCGACTTTATGTAGATTTCGATTTGTTTTTCAGGTAGTCATGGTGGGCATAGATTTATCACTGGCCTTGTAGTTTCTAGCCCAACATAATTTTGATGATATAGGGCTCGGTCAGTTCTGAATGGTTAATTCTTGTGCTCTCTCGTATTTCGTGAGCTGACTAGATGTTCAATTGAGTCAGTAGTTTTTTGCCTGCAAAGTCATCGTATGTTGTTGTAAGGCAGCGTTCCCGGTAGAGCATAGCATCCCCCCCCAGAAGTACTTAGGCGGGCACCATACTTAAAGATAACATGCGGCAATCGTCTGGCTGATGTGGGGAGCCATACAGGCGATGAACCGGACCATCGTAATTTTGGCTAATAGGCTCTGTTTTCAAATGGTGTAGATCTCTAAAACTGGTGGAAGGTGTGGCAGGAGTTTTCATCGCCTGCCTAAACCGCTAGGTAGGGGAGCTGTCTTTTGTGTTAGCCAGAGTTGAGCGTTGTTTGTGGGAGTTTTTCTTTAGGAGTAAATGCCTAAAGTCGTAAGGGTGAAAAATCATAATTACTTGTTAAGCGGCGCTGCTCGCTCGCACATAACTAAAAAACAATATGGCTGACATCAAGAATCCAAATAATCCCATAATAACGAGAAGATGGTCAATTCTAAAAGCTAATACTCTAGCTAATGGTACTACATTCCATGCTGCCAATGAAAAATACAAGGTAAGTATCGCCAAGCGCCATGCTCTTAGCAGAATTGCGATTAAGGCCAGTGGAGCAGTGATAAAGAGAAGAGCTAATGCTGGGGTAAATGGTGCGGATCCGAGAATGAAGGCCAATATAGCTAATGCCAACGCTATTGAGCCAAGTATTACCCCTATTTTCTTATGCTTAGTTTTCTGGCTCATTTGGCGCTTTGTTAAGCTATAGCTGGAATACAGCATTGGTTCTACTCAAGAAATGGGTTCCAGTTTAAATCCATAGTATTAACTTCTATATATGGAGCCGAAGTGTCGGTTCTAGCTGCTCTTTTTGCGGTGACAACAAGAACCTGTTAGATTTTTGAGGCATCATAATACTCATACTTGGCTATGGTGATTTTTACACCTAGCTTATTTGAGATCTCTTTAAACTGGTGTCCCACCGTTTCAGATGGCTCTTTCAAGAATAGCTGTGTAACCAGAGGCTCTTGAAGTTCACCATTTGCTGCAATATGCAAAGCGATATCGCGAGAAAATTCACGAAATTCATCGGTTTCGAAAGCCCAAGCATCCGAGCAGGCGAACTCTATCATTACGCCTATCCGATTCTGGTGATTATAGGTTTCAATAAATTTGGCCATGGCAAATCCAGCGCCGCAATCTAGTGCGATTTATTTTGTATATTTTTAACGCAATAATTGGATTGCAGCGGCAGTGAAAAAACACGCACAAAATAAGACGTCGGATACATCGCTTTGTTGAGCGCTTCGGGATAAAAGTCAAATAACGCGCCTTCCTTGACTCTCAACATGCTTTCACTCCCAGAGAGAAGGGTCTTCATAATCCGGTTATGTAGCTGCCCTTGACTGTGACTGTGCTGGCTTTTTAGTATTTATGGTAACTTTGGTTTCCGCATTAACCCTACTTTTTAGATCAATTTGTACTTGAACCAAGCCTGCCGCGTATACCGAAACGCAGCACCATTTTTTTGGAGGGTTCAAATTTTTTCTCAGCAAAAAAGTAACTTTTTGCCTCAGGGTCTGAGGTAGAAAAGTTAGCAGTGCTACCATCTCTAGCAAGTTCTATATCTGTGATAGACATATACTTTTCTTCAGAATAGTACAGCTTGAGAGTCGAACAAAAATTAGAAAAAGTCTGGTCAGCGACCGTTGCCCCCTAAAATACCATGCTAATAATTTCCTCGAGCTCATTAACTCTCATATATTCCACTCGTTGCTTATTTGATGCTTAATGTCACCATAGACGGCTGCTGGAGCAAAATGAAAGAAGTCTGGTGTAGGCTGCGTTTTTTGCGGCCGTAATGAATTTGTTAGCTTTGTTATGGATTCGCTAGCACATCACACTTTGAATACTAGCGGCATTAGGCTAAGAATTAATTTTGCCATCTCTACCTAAAATTAAATCATTGAGCAGCTGATCTTTTAACGATCAATTTTTCCGCTCTTTATCGATCTTTCGTTGCTCTAACATTTTAGCTCGAGGTGTCTTCCCTAGATCTTGGGTAGCCCTATCGTTGCTAGGCATGTTTATATAGGAATCATCGGACCAAAGGTCAGCATGGAGAAGATCCTCTTGGCTCGCACATCCTGTCCCGCATACAGCCATAAAAATGGCCATTATATAAATCAATTTATTTCTCATAATCCTCGGAAATCTACACGATTCATAAAGCTGCCAGTAAGGGTGATCTTACCTGGCTTGTATGATTGTTCTTGTCTGATACGGATGTTGAAAATCCTTTTTGCTAGCGGGTAAATTGAGCCAAACCTTCGGTGACCACCAGTTTACAAGCCTCTCTCATGCTGCCTTGAGGTCAATTTCAGCCATACATCTTTCCACTTTATGCCAAAGGCGAATTTTTAAGCTGGTCAGCATTGAAGTCTAGCGGTTTGACTATTTTGCGAAAGCAATTACAGGGCTAGGCTGGTTTTAAATGCTGTGATCAGGGGAGGGGCTCAGTAAAGACTGTAAAGTGATGTAAGGGAGAAGGGTAGCTATTTATCAATCAACGAAAATCTTCTTGCCGCGAGAGCCTGAGGATTGAGAGGGGTAGCGCTTCAGATGGAGTACTCCAAATTTGCACTAAAAGAAATGTAAGTTATTGATGCTGATATGAGTGTGTGGTGCCCGGGGCCGGACTTGAACCGGCACGGCCGTGAGGCCGGGAGATTTTAAGTCTCCTGTGTCTACCAATTCCACCACCCGGGCAGGTCCTTTGCGAGGGGGGATTTTAGCGCTTTTGCTCTTCCCGGAGTCCTCACTCTCAATGCAGTTCACAGGAGTCTGCAATGAAAAGGAAAAATGGAGGCTAGGGTCGGAATCGAACCGGCGTACACGGAGTTGCAGTCCGCTGCATGACCACTCTGCCACCTAGCCTTTGTTCCACATCTTGTGTGGATGAGAACGCTGCGAATTCTATCTGATAAATCTGAAAAATCCTAGCGTTTTCTTATACTTACGTGCACTTGGCTGCGTAAGAGGGCGCTATTCTATGGACTATCGAAGATTAGTCAAGCGTTGATTTCAACAAATTGTAAAAGTTGAGGAAAAAAGTCTGGAAAGTGCACGGATGACCTTCTGGCAATAGACGTAATAACTTTTAGTACTGCTGCAGATGAACCTATTTCCATTTGTTCTTAATTTATTTTGGAGGGTGCTGGAAATCCCTTGAGGGTGTTCGATACTGTCTTTATCTGGCTAACACGTCTCCCCCCCAAACGTGTTTTGTAATGCTGGTAGGGCACACCAGGATGGTACTTGCCCGCAGTGTAGCAAGGATGAAATCCTCCAAGTTTCACTCCTAATGGTCTTGGCCCTGACGCTCTCCCCCCCCGTCGTCAGGGCTTTTTTTTGCCTGGTCTTTGAGGATCTTGTTACTTTTAGAGGTTAGGTTCTCTAAGGCGAGAGTTTTCACCGGTCTACCCGCGGCCTGCTCCGATAGCTTTCTGAATCTCTCCAGGGTAACTTCTCCGCGGGTGCTCGCCAACGCCCTCGCAACTTCATCAATACTGGCTTTTCCGTTGCTCGCCTCACGTATTTCTTTGTCTAGTTCAAGCATCACCCCCGCTGCACGGGCTGTAACAGGTCCTGAAGAGCGCTTCACTAATAGAGAGGGGGCCTTTTTACCCCAGCGTGTAAGTTTGTCCATAGCTTCCTGGTAGCGGTCATCGCTAATACCCCCAGTCCTCCTCAAGATTTCGAGAGAGTAAAATTCAGCGATACCTTCAACAATCCAATCGCTCTGGTCGTCACCATGAATACCTGTACCCACATGTATGAGTTCATGGATCATGCTGCTGGTACGGTTTCCGCTGATCAATGGTCGATCGGCATGCATAAATAATGAGCGTGTACCTGAGAGGCCGCCACGCCACATCGGATCATCGGCAGTGACGATCAATAAATGATCCGGGAAGAGCGGGAAAATTTTCTTTAGCTCCGGTAGGTTCCAATTGAGAAAGGCGAGCACATCCTGGCGACGAATGTTTTGTCCCTTCGGGCCGGAGATTCTGGTATCGGTACCGGATATATAATCTTGACGGCTGCCAATCTTGCCAACAATCATCCACCCCTTGGGTCTT
This sequence comes from Microbulbifer sp. ABH2_005, assembly GCF_056160005.1. NCBI lineage: Bacteria > Pseudomonadati > Pseudomonadota > Gammaproteobacteria > Cellvibrionales > Microbulbiferaceae > Microbulbifer > Microbulbifer sp. ABH2_005. Next base: position 1,916,183 of record NZ_JBSWWI010000001.1, read on the forward strand.
ACGAAGCGTCGTTTAGGGTCTGATATCTGATAGAGACCATCTTCGATTTCAGGGTAGGGGAGAGCTGAAGACCAGCCTTCGGGCATCACCAATTTCAGGCGGGTATCTGATGAACGCCCGCTACTAGTTGCAGAAATTGGCGCAATTAATTTGTCACTACGGAGAATCGCCCAGTCTTTGGTGATGCGAGAGTCATAGCCACCATTTTTCCTTTGATTGTCGATGACAAAACTGTAACTGAGTTTTGACTCGTTGCCCTCAGTTCGCCAGATCGCTTTATCGCCTTTCTCCTGTAGATCTTGTGTACTTTTAAGGTCTTTATAGCGCCCTGATGATAGGTTAAGGACAAGCTTGCTAGGTATGTCTTCCCCTTTTAAGGCTAACTCGACTCGGGCTAGCTTGGTTTCAGGATCAATTGTTGCTGTGTACAGAAGCTCATAAGCCCTGGCAGCAGGAGTGAGAAGTAGAGCGAGCAGAGAAAAGGAGAAGAGTCTTTTAAGCATCATTATCTGGCAGAGTATCCAACAAGTGTCAATTTGGACAATGTTTAAGCCTACAGGTGCCGGCATGTCGCCATCAAGCAAATGGGTCACATCGACTCATAATGCAGGATTACTGGTATAGGCGGGATGAGGAATGAAATAGGGATTTGTGACTAATAAGTCATTAAATAAATACACTTATAAAACCGTTATCATCTTTCTTTTATCTATTTTGAACACCCATTGGTTAATAAGGACTGGGGGTTAGGGAGATGAAACCTTGCTGTAGATAGGCGAGCAGATTCGCGAATGGCGAATCTGCAATCTGAGAGAAGAGGTGGGTTTTAGGTCGAAAATTAAGCGATATTGTAAAGAGGGGTCACATAAATTTGTGGCCCCGCTTATCTAGGTTACCAAAAGCGAATCGCTCGCGGGTCCACAAAAGGCGCACCATAGGGGCCAAAGGCAAAGCCATCCGGGAAGGTACCCATCACAGGTTGCTGGGGAGGCATTGCTCGGACATCCGCCCCGTAATAGGCGTTGGGAACAAATTGGCCAGACCAATTGGTTGCAGCACCTGAAAAACCCTGTATGGGGGCAACGGTAAATCCAGTGTAGGGAGATGCCTGAGGGCCTGTAGTCTGAGCTGAGGATACTCCCACACTTTCACCTGCGGCCATTTCTTTGGCTGATTCAAATACCGTATCGACCCCAAAGAGCTTGGGAACACCTGCCCCAATTCTTTCTGCTCCCAGATTCAAAGGCGATGTCAGAGATCGGATCAGTTGGAAAAGTCCGGTAATACGTGCAGCATCGCGCTGCCTTAAAGAAGCTTTGAATAGTGGGTGATGGGCAAGTAGCAGGGCAGCAAGACCAGTGATATGAGGTGCCGCCATGGATGTACCAGACTGCACATCAAAACCTTTATCGGGTACTGCCGATACAATGCCGACTCCAGGGGCTGCAACAGATATTTCCGGTCCATGACAACCAAATGTGGGTAAGAAAACACCATCGGCGGTTACCGTTGATGCGATAACCGTTTGTGCATCCCAGGAATCTCTTGGAAACTCATTAAGCATTCCTATTGCCCCCACCGCCATCACGTTAGGGGACCTTGCCGGATACTGCACAGGGCCACCGGAATTGCCAGCGGCAACAATACAAGCGATTCCATGTTGAACGGCATCTTCAATTTGCTGCTCAACCGCATCTGAAGAATCTGAGCTCCCCAAACTCATATTGACGACATCAACGCCAATTTCGATGCAGTGGGCGAGGGCATCAATCAGGCTGCTAAATTGGCCTCCAGGGAAGACCTTGAATACATAAATTTCTGCTTCTGGGGCAAAGCCGCGAATAGCATCTGTCCCGGATGGCTGGCCAGCAATAATGCCTGCGCAGTGCGTTCCATGGCCTACGATATCTTCCGCCCAACTTTTAGTATCATAATTGTTGGTAACGTCAACACCATTTTTTAGGTGTGAAAGGATCGGATGCTGGTTGTCCGCACCTGAGTCAATAATGGCGATTTTTATTCCCTTGCCCGTATATTCATCAGGTAGTTGGTCCAAGCCCATGAATTTTTGCCCCCAACCATAGGGCGTATTATTGGGGAAACTTGGAATTGCCTCGCTGAGCGAGTGCAACTTAACCAGGTTCACTCCTGTCAATGACAGCGACGGGCAGCGAATGTATTTATTCCAAAAATCTTTTGCGGGACGGATGAGTAGAGACTTAATCTGGGCCCCGCCACTTTGGGCAAAAATATTCAGTGCCACTTCACCCTTATTATTGGTCACTCCCTCTTGTGGAAATCCTGCGCTTTCTACAATAACCTGCGCATCCCGAATGGGTTCGCCTTTTGAGCCGACAACCCGAAGTCGAACTTGTTGTGCCTTAGCGTGATACTCCCGTAGGAGGCCGGGTTGCTGGGCAAAAATTGCGGTGAAGCTGGGAGAAAAGTTTGCCTGCCCATAGGAAAGTAGTGAATCCAACTCCACTGCAACATTAGGTGGAGCTGTTTGGTAGAGTGTTGCGGCAGCGTCAACATCCATGCGTACTTTGTAGATGTTTGTTGCTTCATCAGCGGTTGAAAGTGTTTTTAACTTTCTTCCTGGTCTGATTTCACGAAGTACTTCACAACCTGGTTGCTTTGCAATGTATGAGATTACATTGTGCATCGACCCCGCGCTTAATGGTTGTATACCCATGGACTTCGCAATTTGACTTCTACGGGGTGAAATAAGTAGCTCTACCTTTTCTGCAACCTCGACCGAAGTTTCTCCTGCGGCCTTTTCTTGTCGGGATTCAGTCATGTTTATGTTCCTTCGCTTTCAGTGCGGTACTGTTTGTCAGCGTGTACTTAGAGTCTGAAAGTAATGAGTCGATAAGGTATTCATTATTAATTGATTGGCTGGATAGGGCTGTCTGGGTCAATAATCACTTTACCGCCTAACTTCTTCTTCAGGTTTTCAATAGCATCTGGGGTGGCCCGAAGAGTGACATTACTTTTGCGTAAAATGACCTCTTTCACATCTGGGCAATTTTCTGCCTCCCTAGCCAATTCTTCCAGCTCAATCGTTGTAGCTAATGCCTTGCGATTTGGGATAGCCACATACTGCTCAAATTTCTTCATTATTTTTCTCTAAACTCTTTGTTTCAAAATGATATAGAAGTCAGCTATGCAAAAAATATGGTCAAATCTCTGAAAAGAAATATTAACCTAATTAAAAAAGTGGCGGATTACCCGCCACTTATAGTCCTATACGATCAGTGTAAATATGATTGTTGTTGGAATGCTGAATTAGGTTGTTGCATGGCCTGGAATGGGTAGGGCTGGCCAATGCCGCCAAAGTTTTGAAACCCCTGGTAATGTTGCTGCGGAATCATCTGAAAAGGGGTTGGTTGACCGAATCCTCCAGTAGGATTCATCATCTGGTTTGGGAAGCCGCCAAATTGTTCTTGAGTTTGGTGTAAAGGCGAAAACTGACCTTGTAGGCTGATTAAGTAGGGTTGTGTCGCTAACTGTTGAGCTAACGGCGGTAATGCTTGAAATGGCAGTAACTGACCTAAGCGTGCCACATTATTCAGAAATTGGCCTTGTTGGCCGCCAATGTAGTTACCAATAGCAGGTGCCGCACGACTTATCAGTTCACCAAGGAGGCCCTGGGGGGAGAACTGAGGTGCAGCTTGGTAGGGTAGAAGCTGGCTGAGGTTATTCTCAATGTTGTTGAATTGGCCCTGAGGACCGCCCATATATCCCCCAAGTTGTTGCATTGCGCGATTAATTATCTCCCCGAGATAATTTTGTGGCGCCATCTGCTGTGCAAATTGTGGATGAATTTGTGGCAGCGCCTGAAAAGGAAGTAGCTGGCCCAGTCCGCCAAGAGAATTAATCAGTTGGCCTTGAGGTCCTCCAACGATTCCACCAATTATTGGTGCTGCACGGCTAACAATATCACCCAGGAACCCTTGTGGGTTCATCTGTGGTGCAGCTTGGTAAGGTGATTGGTTGGAAAATCCGGCAACTGTATTAATCGGTGAGGTTGCGTAGCTGAGCGGTTGTCCAAAATTTCCTTGTCCGTAAGCATATGGTTGGTACATGAACGTACTCCTTAAGTAGGCCTTTATCGATATAAAAATCTATCGTCCGGGTATTTCATTGTTTCTGGGGTGAGAATATTGAGATTTAAAAAATCTCATTTACAGTTCAGCCGGCCGGAAATAAATCAGGTGCCAATTATCGGGGTAATGCTTTAGGTGTCAGTTATCCATCCGGCTGAGCAGAGTATAGAGAAGCTTTGGTGTTGTGCAGGAAAAGTTTGAGAAATTTTCTTGGGAAAAATGGGGCGTAAAAATTCTTTATTATTTATCGAAAATGTAACGAATTTTGCCTGATAATACCCTCTTATTTTCTAAGTGATGGCGCTCCTGATAGGTTGCAAGTAATTTCTTGTTTTTTGCTATTGGTTGATGAGCTGGGATGTTTCAAAGCGCTGAATTTTCTTGATTATGAAATCTGGCAGCAGGGCGTAAAAATCACTAATAATGACTCCTTTTAAAACCATTTATATTGGCAATGTTTAAATAACCAGCTGGATTTTCATCAAAGCAGTAATGGTGCACCTCCATGACTTGAGATGTCTTCATTATGGAGAGCAAAAATTTTACATTATGGGGTTCAGGTGTTTTTGGTTTACGGCGGTCTGATTTGAACTGCTCTATATCGTGCCTCGTCATTACCCTCGAGGTTCAATCTTAGATTCTGATTTACTTAAGGTCGCTAGCTTTTATTAAAAAGGAATAGGGGTTTTGTTAAATACAAGGCTAGGTCAGCAGGGGCAGGGCTTGTAGTGACGTCAATGATTCTAGTGCGATGCCTCAGGTGGGATAGACTCACTCTCAATCGCAGATTTTGATGAACTTAACAAGTTGCTTTGCTCACTCCATGTGTACTGGGCCCCGTCCAATTGTACTGGCAGCTACATCAGAATTACCGATACAACCTATGTTAAAAGTATACACTTAGAAGGTCGTTATCATAATATTTGTTTTATTTTTAGAACAACTCGGAATGTTAATCAGTGAACGGGGAGGCTATAGGATCAGTGCGCTCCGACATTCTGACTTTTACCGAAGAGTTAGTGGGCTAGGGAGTAGCTCTGGGGTGGTGATAATCGCGCAGGGGGATGCTTTGAATAAATTCCAGGCATGAAAAAACCCGCTAAAAGCGGGTTCTTAAATCTGGTCGGTGAGAGAGGATTCGAACCTCCGACCCCTTCGTCCCGAACGAAGTGCGCTACCAGGCTGCGCTACTCACCGACTTATTGGTTTCGCTTCACTAGCGAAGTGGGCGGCATTATAGCAGCCAATTTTGCACTGTAAACCATTGATTTAACTTTTAATTTGCCGAATCAGGCCCTCTTGTGCGGTGGAGGCTACCAGTACGCCATCGCGGGTATAGATCTGTCCGCGGGTAAATCCGCGCGCGCCACAGGCAGAGGGACTGTCGGTGACATACAAGAGCCATTGATCGAGACGGAAATTGCGGTGGAACCACATGGCGTGGTCAACACTGGCCGGCATCAGATGTGGGTCGAACAGAGAGATGTCGTGGGGCTGTAGGGAGGTGCCCAAAAGTCCCATGTCTGAGGCATAACAAAGCGCCGCCCTGTGCTCAATGGGGTCATCAGACATCTCCCCCTCTGCTCGAAGCCAGAACATACATTTGGCCTCACGGGTTTCGGCGCCAAAGTAGCTTTGCGGGTCTATCGGGCGAAAATCGATCATATAGCGGCGCTGGTCGTACTGAGGGCTGACAAGGCCAGCTTCCAGGGCTAGTTGCTGAGTATTCTTCAGGCCTTCTGGGTCGGGAATACCTTCAGTGGGCATTTCGGCCTGGTGGTCAAAGCCGGGCTCCTGGATTTGAAAAGAGGCAGACATATTAAAGATCGCGCGTCCGCGTTGCTTGGCAACTACGCGGCGGGTGGTGAAGCTGCCTCCGTCGCGGATTGGGTCCACCTCGTAAATAACCGGAAGCTCACTGGAGCCAGGGCGCAGAAAGTAGGAGTGTAAGGAATGAGGCAGGCGATCTTCAACAGTACGGGCAGCGGCCATTAAGGCTTGGCCAAGTACTTGGCCTCCAAAAAGTACTTTTCGATAATTTTCGACGTGGTGGCGACTGCGAAAGAGGTGGCGATCCAGCTCTTCAACGTCGAGAAGTTTGCTCAGCTTTTCCAACATGGACGACTCTACCTGTTACCTATTAGTGATAGTCGGGTTTGACTGGGCTGGTATCGCAGGTCTGCCCAGAAGGGTGATAATAACAGCAGATGACGTAAAGACCATTATCGGTCACTAATTTCAGTACCAGTTTCCAAGTGGCTGATGGTTCACCATTCTCGAAGACTTTGTGTTAGTGGTGAGAGGTCTATCACAACCTAATCGGCCACAGTCAGGGCCCGAACTGTCGCAATAGGGTAAAAATTAGGCGGCGCGATCCCTATTTGGGCGTATTTTCTAGGCTAATTTCCCGATTCTCTTTTCCAAGCGACTCGAATTGCCTATCATTCATGAATGAATAGTCAATTTCAGTCCCCAACATTACGGGCAGAGAAGGTCGGAAGTATGGATAAGGCAAAAGAGAAGGTTCAGAGGTTTCGCGCGCGAGAGCAGCGCATCCTGGATGCGGCTCTGGAGCTTCTGCTGGAGCATGGTGAAGAAAAGGTCACGGTCGAGCAGATTGCTGAGCGTGTAGATATCGGCAAAGGCACTATCTATAAGCACTTTATATCTAAAACTGAAATCTATATGCGCTTGCTGATGGACTATGAAAAGTCCCTGGCAGAACGCCTTAAGGTTGCGGTTGAGAATGCGGAGAAAGGTGATATCACCGCACCCGCTCGTGCTTACTTTGAATCCCGTATGGCCGATCCTGGCAAGGATCGCCTATTTCAGCGCTTGGAAGAGAAGATTATCTCTCTTAACCTGGCCCCAGAGATGATTTCAGAATTACACGCTATCCGAAACTCCAACACTTCGGCCTTGAACCGCGTGTTTGAGCGCCGGATAGAGCAGGGCATGCTGAAGAAGGTGCCTGCGTATTATTACTATTCAACCTACTGGGCTTTAGTCCAGGGCGCCGTTGAACTCTACCACTCCAAATCCTTCGCCGATGTGATCGAAGATCGTGAGGGGTTGATGGAGTTCATTATGGATGTGGGGGTACACATTGGTGATACCTCGCAGCGCAAACCTATGGAGAGTGGCCATTCTGGCGATACTGCGGGGTCCTCCTTTGGCTGAGCCACTTTTTCAGCAACTAAAAAAGTTGCAAGAGGAGTTCCACGGGCACCCTCCGGTTGACCGGTGGGACCCGGACTTATGTGGCGACATGGATATGGTGATCAAAAGCGATGGCCGTTGGATCCATGAGGGTACCGAGATTCGTCGTCAGCCACTGGTGAAATTATTTGCCAGCATCTTGAAAAGAGAAGGGGACGAGTACTTTTTGGTCACCCCTGTCGAAAAGCTGCGGATACAGGTCGAGGATGTCCCTTTTGTTGCTACTCAGGTTGCGCGCAGCGCCTCAGAAGGTGAAGATCAGCGGCTATTATTTACCACGAGTCTGGGCGATGTTATCGAGCTGAATAAAGATAGCAACTGGCAGCTGCAAGAATTCGGCACACCTCCGCAGCCAGTCCCCTACGTGGAAGCCCGAAATGGCCTAATGGCCAGGGTTTCCCGTGATGTCTTCTACCAGCTAGTAGATTGGGCAGAAGAGAGAAGGCTGGGCGAAAATGGCTCTGGACAGCTTTTTATACGCAGTGCGGGTGGCGAATTTCTTTTGGGTTCATATTAACAAACGCCCTTTTCTAAACCTGGGGTTGTTTTCTATTCTCCAGGTTTATCTAACTACTTAGATAAGCCCCTCTTGAAATCGCATCTAACGTAAATTTTCCCTAGATTCATAACTTTCCATATCTCTTTTGAAACCTTTGCAGTCTTGTGCTAATTGGCAAGATTTACTGGCTTTTAAATTTCTTTCATTTTTCTGAAAGCGTTTGTAAATCCAAGGGAAATAAAAAATACCATTAAATGTAAACTTCCAGTCTCTATTGCAAAAATTACTGAAAATATATAAAAAGTTAACAAATTCGCAACACGCCGTTTCTACACTCCCCTCCGTCCTATTCGCTTAGGCGTAAAAACAAACAAAGTGCTCAGGCAGTCAATTACTTGATTTTAAGTTTTTACTTGTAAGTGAAAGCTGTGATCAATATTCATAGGCTGCTCATATTTTGGATATTAATTCCTTTAGGGGGGAGTATGAAGCGTATACAAAATCGAGTTGTCCTGGCTGCCGTAATTGCGGCTTTATTGGCGGGTTGTGATGGTGGTGGTGTGAGCGTTGAGCCGAAGACCGTAAATAATTCAGTCGATAATTCTGTTGATAATTCTGGAAGCGGCTCCTCAGAAAATCCTTGTGCAATTGTTGGAAGCTCTGGTGTGCAAGGTACCTATGAGAGTGGTAACTGCCGATATGGAACCGATTTTGTTTCTGCATCCAATCCTTTAACTGAAGATTTATACCTCCCGGCGCTTTCAGAAGGTGGAGCCCATATTTTTGATGGTAGTCTTTTCGTTGGTGAAAATTTCTCTAGTGATGCCGACTTGCAGGCCGCTGGTATCGCCAAGGGTGGAGATGGCGTGAAGCTGGAGATACAGGCTGGGACAACCGTTGCGTTCAAGGATAACTCGGCTTTTATGGTCGTGAATCGTGGCTCGCAAGTTTTTGCCCGTGGTACTGAATCCGCACCAATTACTTTCACCTCCGAAACGGATGTTCGCGGCACTGTGACTGCTGATGCAGTATCCCAGTGGGGTGGAATGGTTATCAATGGTTTTGGAGTTACCAATAAATGTAAATATAAAGGCTCTATTGGTGGCGGAGATTTGGTCCTGGATGGCGAGTGTCATGTTGCTGCTGAGGGGTCTACTGACGATAACACTTCATACTACGGTGGTGACAACAATGCGGATAACTCTGGTGAGCTTTCCTATGTCGTCGTAAAACATACTGGAGCTTTGGTCGCTAGTGGTGATGAACTCAATGGTATTTCATTTGATGCGGTTGGAAATGGGACTGTGGTAAACAATTTGCAGGCTTATTCCACTTTTGATGATGGGATTGAGTTCTTTGGCGGTGCGGTAGATGTTAATAATTATGTTGCTCTTTATGTGCGAGATGACTCAATTGATATTGACGAAGGTTACCGCGGAAGTATCACCAATGCCCTGGTGATTCAGAGTGAAAATGATGGCAACCACTGTATTGAGGCAGATGGAATCGGTTCTTATGAAGACACGATTGATTACACCGCACTGATTAATCAAGGGCTTAACAGCCGCCCTATGATTGATGGTCTGACTTGTATCGTTTCTGCTCAAAAAGAAGGTACGCATGATCCGGGTGCTGGGTGGCGCTTGCGTGAGGGTATTTACCCAATGATTACCAACTCCATAATCGTTGCCTCATTTAAAGCTGACGAAACGGCAGATGATGGTAGCAACTACTGTTTGCGTATGGAAAGTGCCCAAACCCGTAACGAAGCGACCTCTGGAACAGAGCTGGCCCTGACTTCTAACATTTTCGCTTGTGAAGATCGCACTAAAACCGATGAAGCTTCATTCGATTTAGTGGCCTGGGCTGAAGATAACGGTAACCAGTTTGCTCCGATTTCTGGTGCGGTGAGCCCAACCATCGGTATTGATACCAATTTTATTTTGCTAGACGGTACCCCTGCAATCTATACGGTGGCTGCCGATCAACAGCGTATCAATGATGCCGTGCCTACTGTAACTGCGTTTGAACGCGCCTACTTGGGTGCCCTCGACATAAATGGCACTGACTGGACCCAAGGTTGGACTTACGGCCTTCACCAGGGCAACCGTGCACAGCCTCTCTGGTTTGAATAATTAGCTTTAGGGATTGTTAGGAGTATTTCTCCTGAACCTGCAGGGCGCCGCCTTCGCTGATGGGGTCGGCGCCCTGTTTGGTTTTAACACCTAAAAACAGGAATGATAAGAGGCCCGTGTAATGGCTAAATATGAAAATTTCCAGAGACTGCCGTTGGTAATCGCTATTACCGCGGCCTCTGCTATGGCTCCTGGCGTATTTGCCCAGGATGCGGATTTGGTGGAAGAAAGCACTGGTACAGCACAAGGGATTGAAGAAGTGGTAGTTCAGGGGCGTTTGCGGGACTCCGCAGAGGCCCTGGTCAGTGAGCGCCTGGAAGAAGAAGTGGTCACCGATATCCTTGGTGCCGAAATGATCGGTCGGGTAGGGGATTCTACAGTGGCGGCTGCGTTGCGCAGGGTGTCAGGACTGTCGCTCGTGAGTGATAAGTTCGTCTATGTACGTGGATTGGGGGAGCGTTACTCAAGTACCACACTAAATGGTGCGACAGTACCCTCACCGGACCTGACCCGAAATGTGATTCCTCTCGATTTATTCCCTACTTCTATCGTGGATTCCCTGGCTGTTCAAAAGAGTTACTCTGCTGATCAGGCTGCTAGCTTTGGCGGCGGCAATGTGGATATTCGCACAAAGGGAATTCCCGATGATCTGACTTATTCTGTAGAGTTAGGCATAGGAAGCAATACGGAAACCAGCGGTGAGGTTCTGAGTTATCAGGGTGGGGATGATGATATCTTCGGAACTGATGATGGTACCAGGGCACTCCCAGGAGAAATATCTGCAGCGCTAAAACGCTTTAGGGGAGGCTTGGGTATCTCCGATATCAGAAAAGTTCTGGTCGAGGAGGGAAATCAGTATGCCAGTGAGCAGGAGGCCGATGATGCAGCCCTAGCGCTAAATCGTGAACTGGCATTAAATCTCAATCGTGATATTTCTATCGAAGAGGATTCCAGTGATCTGGATAGGGATGTGAAAGCGAGTGTAGGCAATCGTTTTTCCCTCAATGATCATTGGGAGTTGGGATTTCTGGCTGGAGCTTCTTATAAAAGTAAGTGGAGGGAGTCTGAGAGAACCTTACGCAATTTTGGTGCCCCCAAAGAGCAATTGAATAATCGTAACAAGTCAACTTATTCAGTGGATATCAGTGGAAATTTAAATTTAGGTATACGCTTTGCTGATGAGCATGTGATTGAAACTACGAGTATATTTCTACGCAATACTGATGATGAAACCTCTATTACTGATTACTTTAATGAGAACCGACAGGTGTCGGACGGTTCTGGTTATCGTGAGTATTTGCTGAAGTATGAAGAGAGAGAGCTAGCCCTGAATCAGGTCAAGGGCAGTCACTCTCTGGGGCCTGAGACCAAAACTCTTATGCCCATTGACCTCCTCAATTGGGTTCCGGAAGAGGTAGTTGTTGATTGGTTTTATTCGGATGCAACAGCGACCACAGATATACCCAATCAGGTCGACGTCATTTCCGATACAGTTACTGATCCTATGACGGGCGAAGTGCTTAGCTCTAAGGTCAGCAGGGGTTCTCGAAGTGCAGGATTCCGGTTTACTGAGCTTGAAGACGAAGTCAAAAATTACGGTTGGTCAGTTGTCTTGCCTCTAGAGTTTTCCTCTTCAAGCTTGGAGTTGACGGGCGGCTTCGCGAGGATGGAGAAGGGGCGCTCCTACAAGCAAACTGAGCTGCGCCTAGATATCTTCAGTGTGGCTACTGAAGATGTACTAGCTGGTCCGTTGGGTGAGGTATTTGGTGATGAAAATATCACCAGCAATGGAAATGACTACGTTTTCGACTTGGCGGGAAGTAACAAGCAAAGCTATCTAGCAGCTACGGCTACAGATGCAGTATTTGGTAAGTTTGATTGGACATTTTTTGAAACCTGGCGGGTTTCCACTGGAGCCCGCTGGGAAGATTACAGTCAGGTGGCACTTGAATGGAACCCTTATGGCTACTCCATAAGTGACCCTCAGGTAACAACAGACCCAGATGACCTGTTGGAAGCGGTTTATGCTGAGGATGATATTTATCCCTCTTTCTCTTTGACTTATATGGGGGCATTTTGGGCGGAGACCTTCCAACTTCGTTTTGGGGTATCGAAAACAGCCGTTCGACCCGATCTTCGTGAGATCACTGATGCGTTTTATATTGATCCTATTACCGATGAGCAGGTGAAGGGTAATCCCAACGTTAGACCCTCGGAAATTCATAATTATGATCTGCGTGCCGAGTGGTTCTTTGATAGTGGAGATAGCTTAACGGTTTCCGCTTTTTATAAGGATGTGATTGATCCAATCGAGTTCTTTGAGGCGGCCTCCAGTGATACGAATGTTGCCAGGGAAATTATTAATGCCGAGTCTGGAGAAATTACCGGTATTGAAATCGAAGGCATGAAGCAGCTTGGTTTCCTCGGTGGCTTTATGGATAGCTTCTTTGTGCAGGGTAATGTCACTCTACAGGAGACTGAGTTGGTTGCTGGAGAGGAGGCCGATGCACCTACAAGTCCGGTTCGGGAAATGACTGGGGCATCCGAATATGTTGTGAATATGTTATTGGGCTTTGATAGCCCAGATGGCAACCATTCTGCAACACTGGGTTATAACGTATTTGGTGAACGTCTACACCTCGCTGGACGTAATCCGGATCCAGATTCTTATGAGCAACCATTCCACTCGTTGGATTTGACTTATTCCTGGTACCCATCAGAAGAGGTGACAATAAAAGCGAAAATGCAAAATTTATTAAATGAGTCCATTGAGATTGAACGTGACAATGTCATTGTGTTTGAGGAAAAACCGGGCCAGACCTTCACCTTGAGCGCTCAATATAAATTTTGATTCCCGCCCCCAGATAACTCCTGCTTCCAGTATCTGAAAGCAGGAGTTCATTCTGTTCCGCGTTCTTCCAAGAGCTGGCCAATAATACGGATACAAAAATGGCGCCCGAAGGCGCCAGAAAGCAAACTGCTTACATGTTTGGGTAGTTGGGGCCGCCGCCACCTTCTGGAGTAATCCAGACAATATTCTGGGTTGGGTCTTTGATATCACAGGTCTTACAGTGTACGCAGTTCTGCGCGTTAATCTGGAAGCGCTTGCCATTAGCATCTTCAACCACTTCATAGACGCCTGCGGGGCAGTAGCGCTGAGCAGGTTCATCATAGATTGGCAGATTGTGGTTCAGCGGAATCTCCGGATCCTTTAGGGTCAGGTGACAGGGCTGGTCTTCCTCGTGGTTGGTATTAGAAATAAACACAGAGGAGAGCTTGTCAAAGCTGAGTACGCCATCGGGCTTGGGGTAATCAATTTTTGCGCAGTCCGCAGCAGGCTTCAATTGTGCGTGATCCGCTTTGGTGTCGCGCAGGGTCCAGGGCAGCTTGCCTTTAAAGATATTGATATCGACAAATGCGTAAGCAGAACCGAGGATGTTGCCCCACTTATGCTGCGCCGGGCCGAAGTTGCGCTGCATATGCAGTTCTTTCCAGGCCCAGCTATCGCGATACTTGGCGGTGTAGTCGGTCAGCTCTTCGCTCGTGCGCTCTGCGGCAAGGGCTTCCACAACAGACTCGGCGGCGATCATACCGGACTTCATTGCGGTGTGATTACCTTTGATCTTGGCGAAGTTGAGGGTACCAGCGTTGTCACCGATCAGCAGGCCGCCGGGGAAAGTCATCTTCGGTTGAGATTGCAGTCCGCCTTTGACAATCGCGCGGGCACCGTAAGCGACACGCTGGCCACCTTCCAGGTATTGTTTGATTACTGGATGGTGCTTGTAGCGCTGAAATTCGTCAAAAGGGCTTACGTGCGGGTTGCTATAGGCAAGATCGGTGATCAGTCCAACCACAACCTGGTTGTCTTCCAGGTGATACAGGAAGCCGCCACCGTGGGTGCCGCTCTGCTCCAAAGGCCAGCCTGCAGTGTGAACTACCAGGCCTTGCTGGTGTTTGTCCGCAGGAACTTTCCAGATTTCCTTAATGCCAATGCCGTAATGCTGTGGGTCGGCATCTGTATCCAGCTTGAAGCGCTCGATCAGTTGCTTGCCCAGGTGGCCGCGACAGCCCTCGGCAAAAAGAGTGTACTTGGCGTGCAGCTCCATGCCCGGCATATAGGAGTCTTTCTGCTCACCATTCAGGCCAATGCCCATATCACCGGTGGCAATACCTTTTACAGAGCCGTCTTCGTTATACAGAACTTCTGCAGCGGCGAAGCCGGGGAAGATCTCCACCCCCAGGTTTTCTGCCTGCTCGGACAACCAGCGGCAAAGGTTGCCGAGGCTGATAATATAGTTGCCCTCGTTATGCATGGTGCTCGGCACAAACATGTTGGGGACTTTGATGGAGTTCTCATCGCTACGCAGAACGTAGATATCGTCGCCCTTGACCTCGGTGTTCAGCGGGGCGCCGCGCTCTTTCCAGTCTGGGAAGAGTTCATTCAGGGCGGTTGGCTCAAAAACTGCGCCAGAGAGAATATGGGCACCGACCTCGGAGCCTTTCTCTACAACGCATACTGAGACGTCTTCATTGAGCTGGCGAATACGGCAGGCCGCTGCCAATCCGGCCGGACCGGCACCCACGATCACTACATCGTATTCCATTGATTCGCGTTCCACGGCACTCTCCTCAGCAGTTGTATTCAACTTTTTGCGGCCATTCCGGCCTTATCATTTATATAGATGGCGGATTATATAGGCGTTTATTCAACCCTACCAATTGCATGACTATTCAATTGCTATGGCAAATGTGCTGTATTTCAACGGCTTAGGGAGACTGAATAGATGGTTTCTATTTCCCGAAATAGATTGTATGAATGGCAGCAGTGACTTCTATTTGACTATTGATTTTGCCGTATAGAACCGCCACCATACACGCCGTTCAAACACTTGTTTGACCAGAACACCGTATCCGTTCGCGATGAGAATCGTCAGTCGCGGCTGTTAAAAAGCATATTTGAGACGGGATTTCCATGAAAGTTCTTGTAGCTGTGAAACGCGTTGTCGACTACAACGTCAAGGTTCGCCCCAAGGCGGACGGCACTGACGTTGATACCGCCAACGTCAAAATGTCTATCAACCCCTTCTGCGAAATCGCAGTAGAAGAGGCGGTTCGCTTGAAGGAAAAAGGCGTTGTTAGCGAGATAGTCGCCGTTTCCATGGGTCCCAAGCAGAGTCAGGAGCAAATCCGCACAGCACTGGCCCTGGGAGCCGACCGAGGCATTCTGGTTGAGACCGATGCCGAACTGCAGCCTCTGGCTGTAGCCAAATGCCTGAAGGCGATTGTCGATAAAGAAGAGCCGCAAATGGTTATTCTCGGCAAGCAGTCTATTGATGGCGACAACAACCAAACCGGCCAGATGCTGGGCGCCTTGACTGGCATGGGGCAGGGCACCTTCGCTTCCGAAGTGGTTGTTGAAGGCGACACTGTGAAAGTGACTCGTGAAATCGATGGCGGCCTGCAGACTGTAGAGCTGAAACTGCCGGCTATCGTGACCACTGACCTGCGTCTGAACGAGCCGCGCTACGCGTCTCTGCCGAATATTATGAAGGCTAAAAAGAAGCCTCTCGACACCACCACCCCAGATGAGTTGGGTGTAGATATCACTCCGCGCACTAAAACCCTGAAAGTTGAGCCACCGGCTGAGCGTCAGGCTGGCGTTAAAGTTGCCGACGTTGCGGAACTGGTAGAGAAACTGAAAAACGAGGCGAAGGTAATCTGATGAGCATCCTGGTTATTGCTGAACACGACAACGCCGAACTGAAGGGCGCCACGCTCAACACTATTGCCGCAGCTAAAGCTATCGGTGGAGACATCGCCGTTCTGGTGGCTGGCGCGGGTTGTTCTGCCGTTGCTGACGCCGCGGCCAAAGCTGAGGGCGTTAGCAAAGTATTGCTGGCTGACAATGCTGCCTACGAGCACCAACTGGCTGAAAACGTTGCCAAGCTGGTTGCCGATCTGGGTAAAGACTACGGCCACATCCTGGCTCCCGCTACCACTACCGGTAAAAACATGCTGCCGCGCGCCGCTGCGCTGCTGGATGTTCAGCCGATCTCCGACATCATCTCCGTAGAGAGCGCCGACACTTTCAAACGTCCAATCTACGCTGGTAACGTGATCGCGACCGTGCAGAGCTCTGATGCCATCAAGGTGATTTCCGTTCGCACCACTGCTTTCGACGCGGTTGCTGCAGAAGGCGGTAGCGCGGCTGTTGAGTCTGTGGATATTGCAGACGACGCTGGTGTCTCATCCTTTGTGGGTGAAGAGCTCGCCAAGTCCGATCGCCCAGAACTGACCGCCGCTAGCGTGGTCGTATCCGGTGGTCGCGGTATGCAGAATGGCGAAAACTTCGAGATGCTGTACAAGTTGGCAGACAAGCTGGGTGCGGCGGTTGGTGCCTCGCGCGCTGCGGTAGATGCTGGATTTGTGCCCAACGACATGCAGGTTGGTCAAACCGGTAAGATCGTCGCTCCCGACCTGTATATCGCTGTTGGTATCTCCGGCGCTATCCAGCACTTGGCCGGTATGAAGGATTCCAAGGTTATCGTGGCCATCAACAAAGATGAAGAAGCTCCAATCTTCTCTGTTGCTGATTACGGCCTGGTAGCTGATTTGTTTGAAGCCGTCCCCGAGCTTGAAGCAAAGCTGTAATTCCTGATTAGTATACTGATTAGTATTGAAAAGGCGGCGTATTGCCGCCTTTTCTCATTTTTGGCTTCTGGACTACGGAACTAGTGTGCAATTTCGGGGACGAAGTGATGGTTTGCAACGTTTAACTGGGCAGGAGCGTTGCCTTTCAGAGGCAGAGGCAACAAAATAGGCGTCAAAAACCAATAACCTAAGAAAGTTGAACTTGTACGTGGGTATGTTCATGTCCCCATTAAAGCGAGCCATTGGCTCAGTAGGTAACGGCCTTGGCCAGGGCGATTCGCGAAGATCAATCTCTCGCGGCACCATGGCAGCATCCGCAGTGGGACTGCTTTGGGTGTCTGGCAATCTGCTTGCCTATGGCGCATTGCTGATTCCCTCGGAGCCGGAGGAGTCTCTACTTGCCGAGCGTAACGATAGTCGGGTAAGTGCCCCTCAGGCAGCTTCCATACCGAATACTCCCTTCTTCGGCTATGCCGAAGCCAAGAAGCAAGAAGCTATCCCAGAGGTGGATCTCTCTAACCTCCCTGTAACCCAGCTGAATATTGTTCTTTCCGGGGTTTTGGATAATTCAGATAAGAGTAAGGCCAGTGCCTTGGTTGCTGAGAAGGGCAAGCCTGCTCAGCGATTGTTTGTAGGCGACTCCCTGCCTGGTGGCGCCGAACTTTATTCTGTTGAGGTAGACCATGTAGTTCTTCGTCGTAATGGCAGGATGGAAAAACTGACATATCCAGAGATAGACGGACGCCCGAATGTTCCGTTGAGAAATTATTCAAGCCTGTCAAATAAGTCCAGGCAAAGCAGTAGTGCGAGAAGTTCTTCGAGACGTGAAGCGAGCCAGGAAAGTATTCGAGAGCGGATGGAAAAGCTGCGTGAATTGGCCCGTGAGCGTCGTGCTCAGCGCCAGCCCCAATAAAACTGTCTAACTAGATTGTTTTGAGTTTTTTGAACATTTACTAGAGCCAGATAAATAATGATGAAGATGTTTTATCGACGGCTGATTGCGGTCGGGTTTGGTTTTTTTGTGTCTACTGCAACGCTGGCTCAAGGCTCGGAGAGAGTTACCCTCTCTCTCGACAATGCCGATGTTCGCGACCTGATTAACTGGGCAGCCGATTTCACCGGCAAAAATATTATTGTCCACCCCAATGTAAAAGGGAAAGTCACCGTCGTTGCCGGTGACCCTATGACACACGATGAAGCTTTCGATGTTTTTATGTCGGTGCTTCAGGTAAACGGTTTCAGCCTGGTAGAGCAGGGCGGTACCTGGAAAGTGGTACCCGATGCGCTCGCTAAACAACAGGCAATTCCTGTTGCCGATGAAAACACCCGCGCTCCGGCCGAATCCCTGGTTGTCCGCACGGTTCGGGTTGAGAACATCTCCGCTTCCCAGTTGATTGCCATGTTGCGCCCGCTGATTCCCCAGACCGGCCACTTAGCGGCTTATGCCGATACCAACACTCTGATCATTGCCGATCGTGCGGCAAATATTGACCAGATTGTACGCTTGGTAGATCAATTGGACCGCGCTGGAGCGATCGATATTGAAGTGGTTCCCTTGATGTTTGCCTCCGCCAAAGAGGTTAAGCAAATCCTCAATGACTTGCTGCAGGCGTCTGGAGGTAAAGGTGCAGGCCAAGAAGTTCAGCCGCTGCGTATCGCAGTGGATGAGCGATCCAACAGCGTGCTATTGACCGGTGACCCGGTAACCCGCCAACAAATTCGCACTGTTATTGGCCGGTTGGATCAGCCGCTGGATGGCGATGGCAATACGGCGGTAGTTTATGTCCAGTATTCTAATGCCGCTGACCTGAAGCCGATATTGGAAGGCATGAGCGGCAGTATCCAGAATACGGAGAAAGACCAACAGGCTGCGAATGTTGAAGTCAGCATTCAGGTCAACGAATCTCTCAATGCCCTGGTTCTCACTGCGCCTCCGGCATTGCTGGAAACGATGAAAGGCGTTATTGCTCGCTTGGATGTGCGTCGTGCTCAGGTGCTGATTGAGGCAATTATTGTCGAGGTTAAAGAGGATACCAATAATAACCTTGGTATCAGTTGGATTACGGGTGATGAAAATGTTGTTGCTGGTTGGAACAACCTGCCGTCAGAAGATGCAGATGGAAATATCAATCCGTTCTCACTGCCTTTCACAAGTTTAACTGGGCAGAACGCATTACATTTAGGCTATTTGAGTGGAAGCGATATTCGGGTTGCAGTGAACGCGCTTGCCACAGCGGGCAATACCAATATTCTGTCTACGCCGACCATTATGGCTCTGGATAACGAAGAAGCCGAAATCCTCGTCGGTCAGAACGTACCATTTATTACTGGTGAGCAGTTGTTGTCCGGCAGTAATGATGATCCTTTCACTACGATTCAGCGTGAAGATATTGGTACCACCCTCAAAGTTACCCCGCGTGTGAACAACAACAACTCGGTAACCCTCGAAATTGAGCAAAAGGTTGAAAACCTGCTTTCCGCTGCAGCTGATGCAGCTGTTGGTGCCTCAGACATCGTTACCAGTAAGCGCGAGATCCGTACCAAAGTATTGATTGATGATGGTGCGATTTTGGTTTTGGGTGGACTGATAGAAGATAATGTTACTGATTCCGTTCAGAAAGTGCCTCTGTTGGGGGATATTCCAGGAATAGGGCGTTTGTTCCGAAACAATACCAAAAAAGTAGTAAAAACTAATTTAATGGTGTTCCTGAAACCCAAGATCTTGAGCACCCAGCGGGCTGGCTACGAGGAAACCCGCAAGCGATATATGGATATGCAGCAGAAACAGATCTTCTTGAAAGACAGAACCAGCCTGCTGTGGGACTGGCACCGCGGTGATGCACTGCCTGACTTGATGCCGCCGACAGGTACCTATAACGAAAGCCCAGCGCCCGTAGATGGTTCTATCAATGCCGTCGATAACCTGGAAGATACCCTGGAGGGAATGCCCGGCGAGGTTGAGGTATTGGACGGTGAAGTTGAGGTGCTGGAGGTAGAAGAATCTAAATGACGGTTGATACAGGAACAGGGACTCCAGCAATTCGTCGCCTTCCATATGCTTTCGCCAAGCGCCACAAGGTCCTGCTACTGGAGCAGGAGGGGCGCCCGCTGTGCCAATACGTTGCACCGCTGAGTCCCTCCGCAATTGCGGAAGTGCAGCGTATCAACGGTGGTGCGGTAAGCCTGGAGTCGGTGGAAGATGAGATTTTCCAGGTGGCGCTACAGCGCCTCTACGAAAACCGTGAAGGCGGTAACCTCTCTGAAGTAGAGGGGTTGGGCGACGACTTGGACTTGGCTGCGGTGGTAGATTCACTGCCGGAAACAGAAGACCTGCTGGAGCAGGAAGACGATGCGCCCATCGTTAAGTTGATCAATGCGATTTTTGCGGAGTCCCTGAAGCAGGGCGCTTCGGATATTCATATTGAGACCTTCGAAAAACGTTTGGTGGTGCGCTTCCGGGTTGATGGTGTACTGCGTGAAGTACTGCAGCCCCGGCGCGCCTTGGCACCGCTGTTGGTTTCCCGTATCAAGGTGATGGCCAAGCTGGATATCGCCGAAAAGCGTATTCCACAAGATGGCCGTATTTCACTGTTGATGGCCGGGCGCGAAGTGGATGTGCGTGTTTCCACCATGCCATCTTCGGCTGGCGAGCGTGTGGTGATGCGTCTGCTCGACAAGCAGGCGGGGAAGATGGACCTAACCAAGCTTGGTATGTCCGAACGGGATCTCAGTGTTATGACTGAGCTATTGGCCCACCCCCACGGCATTATTCTGGTTACGGGCCCGACGGGCTCGGGTAAAACAACCACTCTTTATGCCGGCCTCGGCAGCATTAACAGTCGCGAAAAAAATATTCTGACGGTGGAAGACCCGGTCGAATACAACCTGGAAGGGGTTGGACAGACCCAGGTCAACACCAAGGCAGATATGACGTTTGCACGGGGCTTGCGCGCTATTTTGCGTCAGGACCCGGATGTGGTGATGATTGGTGAGATCCGCGACCTTGAAACTATGCAGATCGCCATTCAGGCGAGTTTGACAGGTCACTTGGTACTCTCAACCCTGCATACCAATACCGCGCTTGGTGCTGTTACCCGTCTGATGGACATGGGCATCGAACCATTCTTGCTGTCCTCCAGTTTGATCGGGGTTCTGGCACAGCGTCTGGTCAGGGTACTTTGCCCCACCTGTAAGCAGCCCCATATCCCCGACGAGGGGGAAAGGGCGGTACTCGGTGTTGCACCCGGTGATGATGCCCTTATCTACCGTCCCAAGGGTTGTGATGATTGCAACCATACCGGCTATGTGGGCCGAATCGGTATCTACGAACTGGTGCCACTCAATGAAATCATGCGCCAGTTGATTCATGACCGCGCCTCAGAAAGTAAGTTGGTGGCAGAGGCGCGCAAGCTCGGGCCAAGTATCCGTGATGATGGTGTCGCCAAGATCCTGGCGGGCAGGACTTCCCTCGAAGAAGTGATGCGGGTAACCCAGGAGTCCTGATAGTGGCAGCATTTGAATACACAGCCCTGGCGGCATCGGGTCGCAAGAGCAAAGGAACCCTCGAGGCGGATAGCGCCCGCTCGGCGCGACAGCAGTTGCGCGCTAAAGGCATGGTGCCTTTGGATGTCGCGCCAGCCGCAGAGCAATCCGAGAAGAGCGCTGGCGCCTTTATGTCCGGAAGCCCCGGGCTCAGTATTAAAAACCTGGCCCTGCTCACCCGCCAGATCGCCACTCTGTTGCGTGCTGGTATTCCTTTGGAGGAAACCCTGGGAGCAATTGCCAATCAGACCCGCAACCAAAAGATCCGGCGTGTAGTGCTGGCAGTGCGCGGTAAGATTCTGGAGGGCCACAGTTTTGCCCAGGCCCTGGGTTGTTTTCCCAAGGCTTTCCCTAAGCTCTACCGGGCTACGGTGGAAGCCGGTGAGCACTCCGGGCACCTGGATGCGGTGCTGGAACGCTTGGGAGACTACACAGAGGGGCAGCAGCAGTTTCGCCAGAAAGTGCAATTGGCACTGATTTACCCCATGGTATTGGTGTTTATCTGTGTCCTCGTGGTTACTGGCCTGATGGTTTATGTGGTGCCGGATGTCATTGAGGTCTTCACAGGCACCGGACAAATTTTGCCGTTGCCCACTCGGATATTGGTATCACTGAGTGACTTTATTGCCGCCTGGGGCTGGCTGGTACCCCCAGCGCTGGGCGCCATTATTGCCGGTGTGGTCATTATGCTGCGCCGCCCCGCGATCAAATTTAAGTTTCACCACCGTTTGTTGGAGCTTCCCGTTATTGGCTGGATGGTGCGCGGTGCGCAAAGTGCGCGCTATGTGGGCACCTTGGCGATCCTAACCGGTAGTAGTGTCCCTCTGGTACAGGCGATGGGTATCGCTCGTGGGGTTATGACCAATGAGTTCTTGAAAGATCGCCTGGAAACTGCGCAGAAAACGGTACGTGAAGGCGGTAGTTTGCACCGGGCTATGGAAGATATTGGCTATTTCCCACCAATGATGATCTATATGATCGCCAGTGGTGAATCTTCCGGCACCCTGGACGAAATGCTGCAGAGGGCCGCGGAGTCCCAGGAGCAAGACCTTCAGGGGGCGGTGACTGCTTTTGTGAGCTTGTTCGAACCGCTAATGTTGCTTGTTATGGCCGCTATCGTACTATTTATCGTAATGGCCATCATGATGCCAATCATGAGCATGAACGAAC
Source organism: Microbulbifer sp. ABH2_005 (assembly GCF_056160005.1). Taxonomy (NCBI): domain Bacteria; kingdom Pseudomonadati; phylum Pseudomonadota; class Gammaproteobacteria; order Cellvibrionales; family Microbulbiferaceae; genus Microbulbifer; species Microbulbifer sp. ABH2_005. Next base: position 1,938,508 of record NZ_JBSWWI010000001.1, read on the forward strand.
TGGCTATGTAGAGCTCAAAGTAGTGAAGTCCATAGATTTTGGATGCAGGTTATTTAGGAGGGGAAGATGAAATCCTTACTAAACAGCCGTGGCTTTACCCTACGCGAGGCCTCAAGGGTGCTTATTGGTCTTGGTTTAGTAGGGGTGCTCGGCTTCTTACTGCTTTGAAAATGTAGATAGTCTCTTTTTTACAAAAACTGAATATTTTTAAATTGGGGTCACGATTCCCTTCGTGGCCCTGGGGGTTCCCAGCTTTCAGCTGAACTTGGAGAGAAAAATGCGAAACCTACGTAGAAATGGTGGCTTCACCTTGATTGAAGTCATGGTGGTGATTGTGATCCTTGGTGTTCTCGGCGCCATGGTGGTCCCCAGTGTTTTGGGCAAAACTGGTGAGGCCCGCATGAAGGCCGCTCGTGTTGACCTTCGCGCTATCGAGACCGCCCTCGACATGTACCGCATGGACAACTTCGTTTACCCAAGTTCTGACCAAGGCCTGGAAGCTCTGGTGACACGCCCGTCTGGTTTCCCGGAAGCCAAAAACTGGAATGAACCTTACTTGAAGAAAGCGCCCAAGGATCCTTGGGGTAACGCTTATCAGTACATCAGCCCTGGCAGTAACGGCGCTTTCGACTTGTTCTCTCTGGGTGCCGATGGCAAGCCCGGTGGGGAAGGTGAGGCCGCCGATATTTTCGCGGCTGATCTGTAATCCGGGTCCAATAGCACTCGATGTACAAGCGACTTGCTCTCACGGGGCTCAAGCGTAATCGCGGTTTCACACTGGTCGAGATACTGGTGGTGATTGTAATCATTGCCAGCTTGGCTGGGATGGCCGTGATGTCCCTGGGCAGTTCCGGGGCACGTGTGTGGGAGGGAGAGACTCAGCGTCTCTCCGCCCTGTTACAGCTAGTCGCCGATCGGGCCTTGATCGATAAAGCCCACTACGGTGTCGTTCTTGAACCGGAATCTTATACCGTGGTGCGGTTTGACCCCACTACCATGACTTGGGTAGCGCCCGATATGGCTGCCGCCGGCAGGCGCAGTCAGCGCTTTGCGGCCCATGAATTCCCTGCAATTGTGCGCCTTGAAGTTCTTGAAGAGGCAGAACTCCCTTCAACTCAATCTACCGAGTTTGCCGAAGAGCAGGGCGACGAAGAAAATCTTAAGCCACAGTTCGTTGCCTTATCGAGTGGTGAAGTTCTACCGGTGAAGTTGGCAGTATTCCTAATCGAGGATGGCGACTATGCCCGTGGCGCAACAATTTCCTACAGCAGCCTGTACGGTTTGCAGTTAGAGTGGCAAGCCGATGACCTTTAAGTGCAAGACCATGAATCGCCAGGGTGGTTTTACCCTGGTAGAGGTTTTGATTGCCCTAGTTATCTTTGGGGTAATCGCTGCCAGTGTGTTGCGCACCATGCAGAGCAGTGTCCAGCGCCAGCGGGTAATGGAGGAGCGGCTCGCTGCCAATTGGGTGGCCCAACAGATACTCTCACAAGTTCGTGTGCAAACTCCCTGGCCACCGATTGGTGAGAAAAAGGATGAAGTGTCCTTTGCCGAGAGGGACTGGGAAGTGACTGCAAAGGTGGAGGCGACCAGTGAAGAACGCCTGCGCCATATCATTATTAAAGTGGGTTATCCCGATGCCGAAAATCCAACCCTAACCTTGGATGCCTGGGCGGCGGAGGAGTAGCTTCGATGCAGATTCCCCAAATAAAAGGTCAGTCCGGTTTTACCTTGGTTGAGGTGCTCGTTGTACTGGTACTGGTGGCGATCATCAGTGTCGGCTCGTTTTCCCTTCTGGAGATATTTCACAATACCGATAGCGTTGTTGAGCGACGTGCAGAAGAGTTACGTCGTTTTTCCATGGCGCTCTATCGCCTGGAAGATGACCTGCGCCAGGTTACGGCGCGACCGGTCAAAAATGCCTATACGGGTTATGAGCCGGCTTTTCGCGGTGATCAGGATGAGTTCGAATTTACCCGCCTGGGGGCGGCAAATCTGACCGCCGAACCTCGAGGAGAGCTTCAGCGGCTGGGTTACAGTATCGGTTACCCCGAGAGTGATGAACGCAGCTCCTTTTCGGAAGAGGAAGATACCGGGGCCCTATTGTTGCGCAGTCGCTGGCAGGTTCTGGATCGCGGACCGGATTCAGAACCCATTGTCGAACCACTGCTAACCGGGGTTGAGAGCCTGACTTTGCAGTACTTTGACCCTAATTCTGATGCCTGGGTTGCCCAGTGGCCGCCTTTGGATAGTACCGATCCTTCTGCTGCTGACAGCCGCTTGCCGAAGGCCATAGAGTTTGTATTAATGACTCGCCAGTACGGTGAAATTCGCCGGGTCTTCTCCTTCTCAACGGTAGAGTTCAATCCTCAAGAATCTGATCCTCCCTCAGGCCCTAACCCCCCGGATGATGAAAAATGAGCGGCTCTAAGTCGATAAAGACTTTTCACCGCCAGCGGGGCGTGGCCTTAATTACCGTTTTACTCGTAATGGTGATTGCAATTGCCCTGGTCTCGCACGCCATAACCCGCGACCAGATTTCCATTACCCGAAGTGGCGCTCTTTTGGCCAACACGCAATTGGCCGAGTTTGTCGCCGGTGCCGAAGCCTGGAGTAGGGTCGCGCTGCTCAAGGATTTTGAAGAGGATAAAGACGCGGCGGAGCCCGCCGATCATGCCCTGGAGGCCTGGGCTTCACCAGCGTTGCAGTTCAATCCCGATAACGGAAAAATTCGGATAAATATCAAAGACTTAAACTCCTGCTTCAATGTAAATAATCTGGTTTCCAGCAGTAATGGCAATGACCAGTTTGAAATCTTTCGCAGGCTGGTAAGCAATGTCACGGGGAAATCTGATCTGGCCGGAATTATTGCCGACTGGATGGATGACAACGATACACCGCGCTCTTCCGCAACCGAGGATGATGGCTATCTCGGTAGAGACCTTGCTCACCGCACCCCAGATACCCTGATCAGTGATATATCAGAACTGTCTTCGGTGCAGGAGATGGAATTGGAGGACTGGCAAAAACTGGCCCCATTCCTCTGTGCGCTACCAGAAACCGAGACCAAGATTAATATCAACCTGGCTTCACAGGAGCTCATTGAGGCGGTGGACTCTTCCGCGAGTGTGAGCAAGTTACTGCAGTTTCGTGAATCCGGCGGCATTCTCAGCCAGTCGGGAGATTTATCCTCTTATAACATCACCAAAACCAACCAGTTTATGTTTCACAGCCAGCACTTTCTGGCGCGTATAGCTGTCCAACTCGGAGATAGTGAAGACTATCGCCAGTACTGGGAGACGGCCCTCTGGCTTGATGAGGCAGGGGATGGTGAAGTTAAAGTTGTGCAGCGCCAGCGCCGCACTTTTTCTGGTGCAATGATGCAGGAGTTACTCGACTACGATGGCACCGCAGCGAGTGAAGATAGTAGATAGCCAATAAGATTGTATGTTTAAAAAGAAAAGCGTAAATGAAATCGGCATGCCTGCAGTGCCACCCAAGCCGGCTTTGGTTCTGCTGCGGCTCACTGAAACTAGCGCCAATGGGCTTGCTCTGCATCAATGGGAGGATGGCGTTTGGCGCGAAGCCGCTTTAGACGATCAATTCCTCTCGGCTTTTAATCCAGATTTAGAAGTCTCGGCCGTACCCGACATCCATCCGTCACTGAACCTGCCAGAGGGCAGTAAAGCGCTACTGCTTTTACCCGGTAATTGGGTCTGGAGTGGCGTTGAGTCTATTCCCAAGGCGGCCAGACGCCAGGCCAATGCCATTGGCTATATGGTGGAAGAACAGCTCGCGGAGGATGTGGAAGACCTGCACTTTGTCTGCACACCGCGCAATGGCGATATCTGTAGTATTTATGCGATTTCCAAGGACAAAATGGAAATCTTGCACAGCCAGATTGAGCGGCTCAACTGGCCGTTGGTTGCGGCGCTACCGGAATACTTATTACTGGACCTGTTAGAGAGTGATGTCTCCCTGTGGCTCGATGGAGATCAGGCCCATGTTTGGCAATCGAGCGGCCAGGGATTATCGATCCGCCGTGAGTACCTCCAGCCACTACTTGGCTCCTTGCTCGGAGAGGTTGTATCTGCTGAAGTTGGAGCCGATGCAGAAGGAACCGATGAAGAAGCTGAGGGAAAAAAACTGCTGTTATTGGGCGCTGGCGAAGAGGATGGCCTTGTTGTAGCGGAGCTTGAGTCTCTTTTTGCTGACCGACTACAGATAAATAAGCGCTCTCCTGAAGAAATTTTTCTGGAGCGTTACAAGCCTGGCAAACTCAGCAATTTGCTGAGCGGCGATTACCAGCTAGCCAGCGGCAAAACCGAGTCTGTGTGGTGGGTAAAGCCGGCAAAAGTGGCCGTTTTTTGTTTTGCAGCCCAGCTGCTTTTCTTTGTCGGTGCGGGTGCCTATTACCACTGGCAGGCGGAGCAGGCCGAGGAGCAGGCTCGCGCAATGTTCACAGAGATGTTCCCCAACGTTCGGCCCTCGGCCCAGCTGCGCCGACAACTTAATGGTTTCTTAAAGAGCGCGGGAAACCAGGGCGGCGCCTTTACTACGCATATGCAACAGCTCAGTAAAGTTTGGACTGAGCAACGGGGTAAAGAGCTGCAGCTGCAATCCCTGCGCTTTGATGGCCAGCGCGGTGAAATGGTATTACAGCTGAAAGCGCAAAATCTCTCGGACTTGGACACTTTTGTTAGCAAGCTCTCCGGTAATGGACTGCGTGCTGATCTGCTCGGTGCCAATGAATTGAAGGAAGGCGTTTCCGGACGGGTACGCGTGCGCTAAAGGCACAGGGTAAAAGGCAAAAGAATTTGGTAGTTATAGCAGCATGAAAGAACAAATTGAGCAGTGGAAACAGAAGTGGCAAGCGCTGTCCCCCAGCGATCAACGTGCCCTGACACTCCTTGGCCTGTTCGCAGGCGGAATTTTTATTGTCTACGGCCTGTTCAGTCCGGCCAAAAGCTTTTTCGATGAATCCCGTGCGCGTGCAGAAGACTCGAAAGAGTTGGTTCAATGGATGGAGTCCCAGCGCCCCGTACTCTCCCGCATCCAGCCCAATGGTGGTGGCGGCCAGGCTTCCGGCACCCTGTTACAGCGGGTGACCAATGCGGCCAAGCAAAACCGGGTCACCATTAAGCGTTTTGAGCCTGAGGGAGAGAATCGTATTCGCCTATGGGTTGAAGAAGTACGCTATCAGGATCTTCAACCCTGGTTGAACCAGCTGATGAAAGAGCAGCTGGGTGTTCGCACTATCAACCTGGATGCCCTGCAGGAGCAGGGTATGGTCTCCGCGCGCTTGACTATTGAAGGTTAAGGGTGGCTCTACCAAAGATATAGAGGCGGGGAAAGTCGGAGAGGATAGCTGGCCTTTCTCTGAAGTTCAGAATACGTTCTACCAAAATCCCCCTCTCTACAACAAAGTGCTGTTTTCAGACAAAAAGAAGCTCCTCTATCTCACTTTCTGCCCATTCCCTCTGATTTAGCCAGAATTGTCGCCAAAAGCCCTATACTGAAGTCAGAAAGTGGAAAAGGGTGCCACCATGCTTTTCAAAGATGTAAACACCAAGCACTTGGTTGAAGTGGCCGATGTTGTCACACTCTCCAACCCCTATGAACTGACGGTTGTCGGTCGTTACTTGTGGGGGGAGGAAATTCAAGATCCTGAGGTTTTCGATAAGACAGACCTGTGTTTTCTGTCTGGGGAGCCACTGCCCAGATGTTGGCATGACAGCCGCTATCGTGAGAAGGAGGTTCGACGTTTGCGCTGTGGTACCCACGCCCAGGAGGATGGAGACTATTATCAGGGTGCCTGAACTGCCAGTCATATGAAGTGGTATCCTGACCGAGACTATTTGGCCAAGTCTTACCAGTAGCTGGTAAGCGCTGTACAATGCGCGCCAATTTTTATAAGCGAAGATTTGCATGACTTTTGAGCAGTTTGAAGAGTATTCCCTGTGGTTGGGAATTGGCGCCCTTATCCTATTCATGGTGTTTATCGTCTGGAACCTGGCAAAGGATTCTAAAGCGGGTAGGTTTGGTACCTTTATCCTGTTCACCGCACTGGGCCTTGGATTGCTCGGGTTTATTATAAAAACAGTACTGGTTGAAGTACTTGGGATAGGCTAGGGCCTCTATGTCACCGGATACCCAATGCTCCAGGGAAGGTCGCTATGACATTATTTGATCGCCCTGAACTCAAGGTGCAAAAGGATAGACGCATCTGCCGTGCCACCGATATGCGTATTGCCAAATACAGCCGGCGGGGTATGGTGCTTTCCTTCTGTGCCTTTTTAATCGCGGCCACCATTGGTGACATGCGTCTGGAAGCCCCGCGATTGTTATTGATCCTGGGGGCAGGGCTCGTGGTAATTACGCTGATTCGTGGTTACTACGTATTCCGTTTTGGTCATCTATACAGTTCGGGGCCAAATCGCTGGCGAAATCATTATTTTTTCGTTTCGATTCTCGGCTCCATCTGGTGGGGTCTTACGCTTTTCTATTTTGTCTACCTGATGGGGTTTGCTCCAGAGACCCACTTCCTGTGGATCTACTCCGTTATCTTTTGCTCTAGCGTAACCACGGTATTCTCACCTTATCATCGCTTTCTCACCTGGTTTACGGTGACTTCCCTGCTGCCAGCTGCGCTCATGGCACTCTTTTCCGGCATGATCCTCGGCACTATTTACGGCACCCTGACACTGGCCTTTATCTGGTTGACTGCACACCAGGGGCGGCGAGAGTCAGAAAACTACTGGGAACGGCTGTCGGCGATGCAAGAGCTACAGCAGCGCGCCAGTAGCCTCGCAGCTGCGCGCAAGCACTCGGAAGCGGCAGTTGAATTGACCAATGAATTTATCGCAAACATTGGTCAGGAATTCCGCAGCCAATTGTCTGATGCTTTGGGCGCTCTCTCTTTGCTGGAAGCGGAACCCCTCAGTGAGCGACAAAAAGAGTGGGTAGGGCTGGCAAAAACCGCCAGCAGCCAGCAGCTCAAACTGGTCGATAATGTAGGCCTTTTTACCCGTGTTGCCCGCAAGGACATCCGTATGCGCCAGGGGCCATTTAACCTGGTAAAAACAATTGAGAAGTCTTTCAAATTTGCTGCGCGGGCCGCACACAGCCAGTCCCTGGAATTCAATTTCCAGATTGATGACAGCCTGCCGGTGATGGTCACCGGGGATAACCGCAAGACAGCCCAGCTGATTCGCAATCTGGTGGACTCCGCCACAGGTATCGCCCAACGCGGAGAATTGTGGGGCGAAGTGAGTTTTACCCCAATCACTTCGGTAGAGGGACAACTGAGTATTACCCTGAGAGATGACGGCCGCGGTGAAATCCTGCCCGATGAAAGTGAATTATTCGGTGCCTTTTCCAGGATGGATACCAATCAGGTGACTACAGGCCTCGGCCTCTCCATCGCAAAGGGACTGGCGGAGGCAATGGGGGGCTACCTGCAACTGCATTCCAACCAGGATGGCAATCGCTACCAGGCGGTCGTCAAGTTCAGTATCGAACCCAATCAGCGCACTTACCTCACTCCGGATCGGCGTTTACAAGACAGTGAGATTTTGCTGATTCACCAGAAAGGCCTATTTATTTCCGGTCTGGTTCAGATGTTGCGTTCCTTTGGTATGGATGTGAAATCCCAGCGCTGGTGCGAAGGCTGCGAGTGTGAGGTACAACAGCTGCTTCAGCAGGCGTTGGAACGTGGTCAGCTGGTAATGCTGGTGCCTGCTATGGGGGATGACATACTTTTTGAGTCCGTGACTCCTTTCTTTGAAAAGGCCCATGCCGAAGATCGGGATTGCCCTTTGATATGCCTCGGCGGCTTTGGCCAGAAGTCCACCTTCGCACAACTGCAACGACTTGTTCCTTCGGCGCTGTACCTGGGACGTCCGGTAACCCGTAAAGAGTTACACGATACCCTGGTGGAGAGAATCTTTGGCGGCGCCAAGCGAACCACCCGGCGCGTAGTAAAAGGCGGCGCCGATCAACCGCGGCAATACTCTCTGCTATTAGTGGAAGATTCCCGTCCGCACCAGTGGGTGACGGAGGAAATGTTACAGGCACTTGGATACCAGGTGGATATTGCCAGCGACGGTGAAGAGGCCTTGACGCGTCTGTCAGAAGGGCATTACGACCTGGCTTTGGTCGACTGCCAACAAAATACCGATCACAGTGCCGAGATCATTGAGATGCTGCGCCGCTGGGAAACAGAGCACAGACCCGATGACCGATTGCCAATTGTCGCTCTGACCAGCACTACGGAAGAGCAGTTTGAAGGGCGTTGTTTGGCAGCGGGAATGGATGATTACCTGACCAAACCCTTGAGTAAGGATTTGTTACGGGAGACTTTAGCCCGTTGGTTGGGTAGTGCTTAAATCCGATTGAGCAGGGCTGTCATACTGAGTTGTGAGAATGAAAAAGCCGCGGCAGTTGCCGCGGCTTTTTTGTACTTAGAATTCGTAGCGAATTCCCATACGGGCGCTCCATAGAGAAGCGTCTGTAACGCGGGTTTGACCAGCTGGATCGTTGAATTCGTTAAATACAAAGCGACCCTGCTCATCAATATTCGCATCTACAGCAGCCTGGAAGCGTGGGAAGGCACCCTCGTACATTACTCCCCATTCGTCATTTAGCAGGTTGCCAAGGTTCTCGATAACAAAGAAAGCATTGAGTCTGTCGTCTGCGCGCCAGCCGGGTAGCTCCTGGTCAACACGCAGGTCGAATTTGCTCCACCAATCGCTGCTGAGGGAGTTGCGCTCCATAGTGCCGCTATCTAGGTCTTCAGAATCGACCCATGCGAAGAATGCGTCGGTATCGAAGTCATCCCCAAAGACAACATTGGCATCGTCTAAGCCTGTTGGCACATAGAGCAGACCACGGCCTCGCCCCCCATCACCAAAGATATAATTGGAGAAGGTGTAAGAGTAGGGAACGCCTTCATTTGCGCTACCAAAGAGGGTAAAGCGAGTTTCATATCCGGCAAGAAACTCGCGGGCATAGTCCAACTTCAGAGTAAAACGGTGAGGAACCACGTAGTTGGAAGTTGCCGTGCCTGGATCCTGGGCGTCCACGGTGGCGATAGTCGTGTAGTTAGAATAGGCCACTGAGCTGGTCATAGGGTTCACATCTTCCGCATCGGTATAGGCATAGCCCACCGCTACATTGAGACCGAAGTCGAAAGATTTACTGAGCCCCAATGAGATAACACTGGAATAACCGGAATCACCCTTAACATTGGTGAGCATGTAGTCGCCTCTGCGGCCATTAGCGTTGGCGTAAACAGGCCGGCCATCGGCTGCGGTACTAATCTGCTCTAAAGATAGGTCTTGAATAATGGCTGCATCTTTATAGTCGCTGTAGAGATAGTCTGCAGAGAGTAGATAACCAGACTCAAACTCATAGCTACCGCCAAGTGCATATTTCCAAACTGATGGAACCTCAAAGTCTGGGTCCATCATGTTTACGCCACCTAAAGAGCCGTCTCCACTCGCAACTTGATTGTAGAGGGACTGTGGTACGTCGAAAATTGGAGCGCCGTTACCAGTCCAATCCATATCAAACAAAGGCGTGCCACTGTAATCATTCGCCTCAATTTGTATAACGCCGTTATTGGAGTAGTTGTTGGAAATCCATACGTTCGGATTGCCACCTGAATAGAGGCCAACCCCACCGTGCAGCTCTAGGTTGTCATCGACATTCCAGCTCAAACCTAGTCGGGGTTGCAGTAGATCGAGACCGTCCATGGTGTGTTGGTTGGAGAAGCCATAAGCTGTTTTAAAATCTGTATTGGCTACAGGCTCGTCATCGCTGCTGTAGCGATCGTAGCGCAGGCCCGCGACAACTGTGAGGTCGACGTTGGCAAAAGTGTACTCATCCTGCACGTAGAGAGTGTCGATACCGTATGAAAATTCAGCGGCGGCATCCAGGATATTGTTGGTGCCAGAAGCATTTTCATAGATGATTCGATCGGCAACGCCTTGTTCAAAATTTTCAATACTACTAAAGCGATATTCACCAGCAGCTTCCTGAATAAACAGATTGTAAATATCGAAATTTTCGTGCTCGTAGCCAGCAGTCAGGTTGTGCTCACCCAAAAGCAGTTTGCCGGCGAGTTTAAAGGTCAGGTTATCGTAGCTCAGCTTGTTGGCGTGACGGGAGTCATCTGCACCGAGATAAACAGTAGCATCTGTGTCACTGCCATCGTTGTCATGATCGTAGGAAGTGCTGATTTGCACTTCACCAAAATCAGTCCCCCCCAGGGAAATCTGACGGTTATCCAGCTCGGAATAACCAATCTTCATTTCAGTAGAGAAGATGTCACTCCAGTCTGAAAATAACTGCACGACGTAGGCGTTCAGCTCTGCCCCGCGCTCATAGTAGTGATTGGACAGTTCCAGCTCATCAGGATCGCCATCGGCTTCGGCAATAGAAAAACCATCGTTGTAGTTGTAAGTCAATGCTGCGCGATGGTTTTCAGAAATATTCCAGTCGAACTTGACTAACAGTTTCTCATCTTCTTCCGGAAGACTACTGGGTAAGCTGCCCGGGTTGTAACCGTAGACCTCGTTGGAAATTCGTACAATTTCGTCCAGTTGAGCCTGGGATACGCCCTGGACTTCAGTAGCGGCATTGCTACCAACTGGGCCCCGGTCAAAAGTAGCTACACCATCGAGTTTTTCATAGGCTGCAAAAAAGAAAAGTTTATCCTCGATAATGGCACCGCCAAGGGTTGCGTTGTATCGCTTTTCATCAAACTTGGCGACGTTGATGTCTTCTCCCTCTAACGAGTCCCCGCGAAAACCATCATCGGTATAGTCATAGAAAAAAGAACCGTGCCACTCATTGCTGCCGGACTTGGTCACTGCATTAATATTACAAGCGCTGAAGCCGCCATACTGTACGTCAAAGGGGGCCAGCTCGACCGCTACCTGATCGATAGCGTCATAGGAGAATGGCATACGTTCGGTTGGATAGCCGTTGCTATTCAAACCAAAGTTGTCATTCATACGCACGCCGTCAACAGTCAGGCTGTTGAAGCGAGGGTTGGCTCCCGCACATTGAATGGAATCTGCATTGGCCTCATCAATGTAAACACGCGGGTCAAGGCGAAGCAGATCCTTGATATCACGACCACCAGTCGGTGCACTTTTTAAATCGTCGCTGTTGAAATGGGAAGAGGGGCCCACTGCCAATCGAGAGCTGCTCAAAGCCTGGCCAAGTACGCTGACTTCTTCAAGGCTGGATGAGCCAAGGGTTAGCATTAGGGGCAGGGTATCGCCTACGGACAAGTAGATATCTTCGAGTACTCTTTTCCCTTGGTCGGATTCAACCGTCACTGTGTAGGGGCCGCCAACTCGAAGGCCACTTAAATTAAACTGACCGGACTCTCCCACCTGCGTTGTGCGTCGGCTGTTAGAAGGAGTATGAATTACTGTTACTTTCGCATTGCTGATTACTTCGCCACCATTACCAGTGATCGAACCGCGGATGGCTGCGGCAGTTTCTTGAGCATGAGAGACTTGTGTTGAACCAATCGCGGAGATGATCGCAGCGGATAAGCACATGCGCCGAAAAATTGAAGGTTTCATAACTAAATCCTGGTCTTGAATGAGCCATCAGCGTGGCTTTTAGGGTACTGGTTGTAATCGGCTCCCGAGACGCTTCCCCAGGTCTCGGCCAGTGTGCTTTTTAGCGGGTGAAATTGAAGGGCAGGTTAACGATTTGTTGCAATTTGGTAACAAATTGGTAGGACGGCATTGATGAATACCAATTTGTCACAAATGTTTATTAAGGTAGCGACAAATTTTTAGAGCGGATGCTTGAGATGGGTAAGCTGAAAAAAATAATTTGTATAAATATTGTACTTGTTGGGGTGTTCAGTGTTCTCAAGGTTCACGCTTGGGGGGACGATGGTCATAGAGTAATTGGGGAAATTGCATGGCAATACTTGACCCCGGATGTGGCGGCAGAAGTTGAACTCCTTCTCGATGAAGTTGGGGAGCCACACCTGGCAGAGTCAGCCACTTGGGCGGATCGTATCCGCTCAAATGAGCAATACAACTGGGCTGCCCCCATGCACTATATCAATCTGTCACGCGACTGGCGCAGTTATGTCTCAGCGAGAGATTGCCCTCCGGCGGGTTGCATCCTTAAAGCTATTCAGCAGTTTGAAGAAGTTCTTGCAGATCGTAGTCGATCAGGTACGGAGCGCGCTGAGGCCTTGATGTTTATCACCCACTTTGTGGGCGATCTACACCAACCGCTACATACCGGTCTTTACTCGGATAGAGGTGGGAATGATGTCGTGGTGCAGTTTTTTGGAGAGGAAACCAACCTGCATGCGCTTTGGGATATTCATCTCGTCTCACGGATAGTTAGTGATTGGCAGGATTATGCCAAAGAGCAGACAGAAAAAATCGGCGCGGCCCAGAGCCGGCTTTGGCAGTCTACAAGCGCCACACACTGGGCCAAAGAGTCCCATCAACTGGCTCATCAGCTGGCTTATACCAATGAAACTCAGTTAGGTGAAAAGTACTTCCTGCGTTGTCGAGATTCCGTGGAAATGCGCTTGCAACAAGGTGGTGTGCGCCTGGCCGCTGTGATTAATAGGGCCCTGGGTGAGGGATCTTTTGAGCTGGTCGATCACTGATACGAATATCAGAAATTACTGATAACTATTTCTTTGCGGAGCTGATAACTTCAGCTCCAGGTTTACAATGTATTTAGCAAAATAATTTCAAGCAAGCGCACTTTGCAAAGGTAGCGAGCGCTTTTGCAAAGTGCGCATTATTCGAGAAGGTATTTAGATAAACCCCTCCCAAAGAGATGTTATGAACATAACAGCGTCTCTTTTCCATCCTATTGATGAGAGATCTGTCTAACTATTTGTTTGGCAGGTTTTTGGCGTTTACAAAATGGATGGAATTGGCGGCTATGACTAATCTTTCCCCACTTCACTTTGTGATGAGAAAGAATAATGAAAAAGCCGCAATTGTGCCGAAAAGTCCTCGCCTCATTTTTCCAGGTATTACCCATTATTCCCGTCACTGCGGTTTATCTCGCCAATATAGAGCCTGCCAGGGCGGATTGTACAGTCTCTGGATCTACCGCTACCTGTACCGGCGATATTACCGAGACGATTGAATACACTGATGGCTCTGTGACCGAAGTGATCCTTGAGGATCAGACCTCTGCGCTATCGGCCGATGACGGCATCATATTGACGGACATCGAATCCGATGGTGAAGATGCGTCCGAACTGATAATCACCATCGAAGAGTCTGATTACGGTATTGATGTGACCGATACCGCTATCGAGATTACTGCCGAGGGGGGAGATGGAGAAAGCGCTTCCGGCACTAGTGGCGCCGACGGCGATGCTGGCGGTATAACCAATGAGGTGAGTGTTACCATTGATGACGCGCCTCTCACCGCTGGCGGTGCCGGTATCCTGGGTATCAGTTATGGGGGCTCAGGAGGGGACGGAGCTTTTGATTTGTCTGAGGGAGATGAAACTACTGGCGGTGCTGGCGGTAAGGGTGGTGTTGCGGCGTCGGTCGTTATAGAGCTATCGGAGGAGATGACTTTTATTAATCAAGATGGTATCGGCATCCAGGCCAGCGTCAAGGGCGGTGATGGCGGAAATGGTGGTGATGCAGAAACCAGATTGTTTGCCGATTCTTTTGGTGGCGCCGGCGGTGATGGCGGCGAAGTCGCGGGTGTCAATATCACAAATGTTGACTCTTCTGGCGAGGTGACGGGATCTATTTCGATTACCAGTAGTGGTGACTTCGATCACGGCATCGTCGCGGAACTGGTTGGTGGGGATGGCGGAGATGGTGGAGTTGGCTCGGGGGATGTCAGCTATGGCGGCGATGGTGGTAATGGCGGCGTCGCCAATGATGCTGACGTTACCTTGGAAGAAGTGACTATCACCACCAGCGGTGAAGAGGCCCAGGGCCTGCTGGTGCGTAGTTATGGCGGAGCGGGAGGTGCAGGAGGTGAACCCCCTTCGGGCTTTGATATCGTGAATGGCGCCGATGGCACGGCGGCCGCCGGTGGTGGGGTCAATGTCGAGTTTACGGGCTCTATCACCACCTCTGGTACAGAAGCGCGGGCAATATTATTTCAGTCGGTGGGCGGTTTCAGTGGCGATGGTGGTGATGCCGGTAGTTCCTTCAATGCCTATGGTGCAAATACTTCTTCTGCTGACGCCGATGGCGGCGCCCTTACGGTCACCATCGGCAGTGGCAGCTCGCTGACCACGACCGGCGATGTGGCACCGGCTTTCACCGCGCACAGCGTGGGTGGCAGTGGTGGGTCTGGCAGTTCCTCCAATGATATTAGCGCGCTTGGCAGTTCCGGCAGTTCCGGGGGAGATGGCGGAGAAGTTAACGTCACCATTGAGGATGCCAGTTTCTCCACCGCGACCGAGAAATCGACCGCGATCCTGCTGCAGAGTATTGGCGGCGGTGGTGGCAATGGTGGCTCGGCGGACGGAATCACAGCAGTCGGCGGCTCGGGGGGCAGCGGTGGTGATGGGGGAGAGGTATTTCTTACGGTCGGTGAAGCGACTATCACTACTACAGACGACAATTCCTACGGGATCAATATGGCCAGTATCGGCGGTGGTGGCGGCTCCGCAGGCTCCTCTAGCGGTATACAGACGGTAGGTGGAACCGGTGGGGATGGGGGCAGCGGGGATAAAGTTCAACTTAAAATGGACAACTCTACTGTAACGACCGGAGGGGATGATGCGGATGCGATCCTGGTGCAATCCTTGGGTGGTGGCGGCGGCGATGGCGGTGGCGCCTTCTCCTTGAGTGTTGGATATACAGCTGCCTACGGTGGCACGGGGGGTGACGGTGGCGCAGGCGGCGAGGTGATTATTGAGCCGTCTACGGACAGCGACTCGGCGATTACTATTACCACCACCGGCTCGCGCTCGTCCGGTATCGTGGCTCACTCCATTGGCGGTGGCGGTGGCACCGGCGGCGCTGATATTTCGATCAGCGCCAGTATCCTTTTAGAAGTTGATCTGGGTATGAGCGGTGGGGGCGGCAATGGTGCAGACGCCGATTCAGTCAGTGTCGATACAGACGTCGACATAATGACCTCGGGAAACCATTCGCGAGGCATAGAAGCCCGTTCGGTGGGTGGCGGAGGTGGTAGTGCGGGTTACGATATCTCGGTCAGTGATGTTGCTGGGCTTGATTTATCTTTCACTAACGGTGGCTCCGGTGGAGAAGCTGGTGATGGTGACGAAGTAACCGTCACCACCAGTGGCAGCATAACTACCACTGGTGACTTTTCCTCTGCACTGGTAGCGGAATCTGTCGGTGGTGGCGGTGGAGACTCATCTTTCTCATTTAATGGTACTGGCTGGGATATCGCTTCATTGGAGGTGACCCAGGGTGGTGATGGAGGAGAAGGCGGTGACGGTAAGGAAGTCACCGTTACCAGTAACACCACCATCTCCACAGACGGTTACTCATCTCATGGAATTTACGCGCTGAGCCTCGGTGGCGGTGGCGGCGATGCCGGTTGGGCATTCTCTGGTGATGCAATTGATTTTGCGAGTGTAAATGTTTCTGTCGGTGGTAGCGGCGGCGAGGGCGGTGATGGTGATCAAGTTTGCGTTGCCAGCCAGTCAGGGGATATCACTGTTCAAGAAGCTCAATCCTATGGGATCTACGCCCAATCAATAGGGGGAAATGGTGGTAGCTCTTCTTTCACCATTGCCGGTGATGTCACAGGTGGAGCATCTGTAAATCTCAGTACAGGAGCAGACGGCGGAGCTTCTGGCAATTCCGATAGTGTCACAGTGACTTCTGCCTCCACCATTGAAACCGAGGGTGATAGCGGCTTTGGCATCTTTGCCCAGAGCGTCGCTGGAACGGGTGGCAGTGCAGGCATGACGGTGTCCGGCAGCCTCGTAGAATTCGGAAATGTCGAAGGGACAGTCGAAGGCAATGGCGGTGATGGTGGTAGTAGCGGAGCTGTGACCGTGAACAATACCGGTAGCATCAGCACGGAAGGAAGGAATGCCGTTGCAATTTATGCAAACTCCAATGGTGGCGGAGGTGGTTCGGCCATTGGCAGTATTTCGGCTTCTGGTTTGACCATGGACGATGTGACCTATGCCATCGGCGGCAATGGAGGCACCAGCGGCACGGGCGGAGACGTTTCGGTAACCAGTAGCGGTACATTATCGACGGAGAAGCCGAATGCGACGGGCATCAAGGCCACCAGTACTGGCGGCGATGGCGGCAATGGTGGCTTTTCTTTTACTGGCGGTCTCAATGCGAGTGAATATGTCGCCGGTAATGTATCGGTCACCGTGGGTGGCGATGCTGGCAGTGGCAATACCGGCGGGGGTGTCACGATTGATAATAGTGGCGATATCACCACATCAGATATTTTTGCGACAGGGATTACTGCAGTTTCCACTGGAGGCAGCGGCGGCACCGGCGGCTCGGTGTATTCGGGCCAGATTGAAGCGTCTTCCGGTTATGCCGCCGATGTCGATGTCACCATCGGCGGTAGTGGCGGAGATTCAGGGCAGGGTGGCGATGTGAAGGTCACCAATAACGGGACTATTAGTACCTCTAGTTTCTACTCCCACTCGATCTTCGCCAAATCGGTCGGTGGTAATGGAGGTTCCGGAGGGAATGCCTACACGGTTTCCCTAATTGGAACTCAAGATGGTTCTATTTCTTTTGATCTTTCTCTAGGTGGTAGCGGTGGCGAAGGGGCGGTTGCCGGAGAAGTAACCGTTGATAATTATGGTGAATTGACCACCGTAGAAGGCAGCTCAGATGGCATTCATGCCTCTTCGGTTGGTGGTAATGGTGGTACTGGTGGAAATGCGGGTTCAATTATTATCGATATCACTACCGACTCAGCTCAAAGCCTGGCGGCGATATCGGCAACGGTTGATGTGGGTGGTTCCGGTGGCAGTGGCGCGGATGCGGATACCGTAACCGTCAACAATTACGAAAGTATTACTACCTCGGGTGAGGTGGCTAGTGGCATCTTTGCCCAATCCGTCGGCGGTGGCGGCGGGGCTGGTGGCTCTGCATCGAGTTATGTAGTGCAAGTGGCAACCTCCAGTGACAGCGGGTCTGACGATACCGATTTTGAATTGACGGTTTCCATTGGCGGTGATGGGGAAGGCGGCGGTGATGGGGAAGACGTTAACGTCACTAACACCGAAACGTTAACGACTTCAGGCGTCGCCTCCCATGGCATTTTTGCGCAGTCCATTGGTGGGGGCGGCGGTACTGGAGGCGATGGCGGCGGTGGCATCACCGCCTTTACCAGCAATGAGGTGGCCGATGATATTGCTACTTTTATCAGTGCAATTGATACGGTTGCAGGCTTTAGCCTGACGTCTTTGGTTGCCGATTATGAGATTGAGGTCGGTGGCTCGGCGGGGGTCTCCGGGGATGCTGGCGAGGTGACCGTCAGTAACAGTGGTGACATCACTACGTCAGGGGACAGCGGTGCCGCTATCGTTGCTCTTTCGGTGGGCGGTGGAGGTGGCTCCGGAGGCGATGGCTCTGGCGGCTTTCTTACCAAAGTCGCCCTAGCAGAGGGCGGCAGTGGTGGCGGTGATGGCGATGATGTCACGATTACCAACAGCGGCACCATTTCCACCTCCGGCGAAGGGGCGATGGGTATTTATGTGCAATCTGTTGGCGGCGGCGGCGGTACTGCAGGGGACCCTGAATTAGGACTCGGTGTGATATCTAGTGAACTCAATATCGGCCTCGGCGTAGCGGCCTCGGGTGATTCTGGCGATGGCGGCAATGCTGGCGATGTTACCATCAATGTCGATGGGGAAATCCTTACCAGCGGCGATTACGCCCACGGTGTCTGGGCCCAGTCGATCGGCGGCGGTGGCGGTGCGGCTGGGTCGGAAGCCGATGATACTTACTTGGGCGGCAGTGCCGGCGCGGGTGGGGATGGCGGCACAGTCAAGGTTGAAACCACCGAAGAGGTCAGGGTATCCGGGGAGTGGTCTGTGGGCATTTTCGCCCAGTCGGTTGGTGGTGTCGTGGATGACGCCGATGACTCCAGTGATTATGACAACACCGCCGGCGATGTAGAGATCACGGTGGGGGGCGATATTATCGCCGCCGGCACGGATTCCCGCGCCATTCTGGCACAGAGCCAGGGCTCGGAAAGCAGCGGAAGTATCAGTATCACCATCAAAGACGATGCCGAGATTCTGGCGGACCGGGACGCACAGTCCGCCATCGTATTGCTCGATGGCGACGACAACACCATCACCATCGACGAGGGCAGTACGCTGCAGCACGATATCGAAACCGGCGGCGATGCCGTGGAGGTCTCGGGCGGCACGGTCACAATTCAGAATTCAGGCACCTTTACCGGCGAGGTGTCCCTCGACTTTAGCTATGACCAGTACCTGACCAACGAGAGCAGCGGCACTCTGCAGCTCGGCACCGACTTTTCTATGGGAGATGAGTCAACGACGAATGAGCTCAAAAATGAGGGGTTGATGACGGCAGGGTTCGTGGATGAAATCTGGACCAGCAATGTGGCAGTCAAGATGATCACCCAGGACACCAGCGGTATCCTGTGGGTCGACTATGAGATGGGTGACAGCGAGGACGACGGCAGTGCCGACCTGATCTCGGCCAACCTGTTTGCCGATTTGAATGGTTTTGTGGAACCCAACATTATTTCCGGCACCAACCTGCTGACCTCCGGCGAAAGCGGCACCGTCACCATCTTCAAAGCGGATGAATTGGTCAGCGATATTGGCTTGAGCATCGATAGCGACAGCGTCACAGTTTCCTACGCGCTGGAATTTAGTGAAGACTTCACTGAACTTTATATGACCTATACGGTGGACTATTCTGCGTCCACCTCTTCCACCACCACCTCGGATGATGACACTGACACTGCTTCTCCACTGGGGCAGTCCACCACCTTTATTAAAACCAGCTCACCACTGTCGAAGGGTTCACTGTCATTTGTTTCCTACCTGGATAAGATTATTGTCGATGTGCGCGATTTGTTTGATGATGGCTCGGATGAATATGCGAATATGTCTGACATGACGACATTGTTCCTGACCACCAGCTCGACTTCCGATCTCGATACCTATTACCGCGAACATAACCCCAATGAATCCGGTGCAGCAGGGATCATTGCATCGCGGACGGTAAGAATCCTGCACGATTTGCTGAATAGCTGCCCGAACCTCGACCGCACATCCCTGGATCAGTTTATGCTGCAGGAGTCCTGTGAATGGGGAATGATTACGGGCAACAATTTTGACCAGGATAGGACCAGTTACAACCCGGGATACGACGAGCACTGGGTGGGGTTGATGGGCGGTGTTCAGCGTGAAATTCGGCCAAAACTTTTTTACGAAGTGGCTGCCGGTTTCGATAGGTTTTGGTTGGATGACTCCAACTTCAAACAGGATGGTTATCGCCTTCAGGGCGGTGGCGCGATCAAGAAAGAAATCGGTGAGACAACACTGTCAGCCATGCTTAGCGCTGGCCTGTTTGATTACAACTATTCCCGTAGCTACCAGACTCACAGTGGCAGATATAAGGCAAAAAGTAGCCCGTTCGGTGGTTTTATCGGTGGCGAGTTGCGTGCCTCGAAGGTATTTACCAATGGCGACTATCTGATAAAGCCGGCTATTGGACTGATGGCCATGCAGGTTTGGCAAGAAAGCTTCCGGGAAAAGGGCAAAGGCGACTTTAATTGGTCGATCGACAATTTGTCTAAGGGCTTCGCTGCCGTGAGGCCTGCAGTGGAATTCGGGGAAAGCCTAAATTATGGTGACATGTCGGGAATAATCTATACCCGCTTGGGTGTGACTGCATTTTTGAACGACCCGAATATAAAAATGGATGCTCGTTATTCAAGCTTTGATGGGGCCCTGCCAAATTTTGGCTTTGAACTTGACAATGACCGGGTTTACGGAGAGGTCTCAGCAGGCTTAGAGCTTACGGTCAACGAAAATTTCGTCCTTTCTTTTATTGCCAGAGGCGCTGTATCAGAAAATACTCGCCAGGCCGGTGGATCAGTACAGCTTCGGCATAGATTTTAGAACAATAGAGTTTAAAACTGTAGTTTGGACTTTACGTGATAACATCTGAATCTCTCGTAAGGCACTGTCCGTTTAAGTCCGAGTTACTACAGCTTTACTCCAAGCAAAAAAGAAAAATCAGAACTAGCCCACTTAAAGTGGGCTATATACGATCGCAAACGAGTTGCGATGTCTGGATTTCCAGTTATCTCGCAAACTCAACCTGAAAGAACTCCCAGGCCTGCTGGTTATCTGAAGCAGATAAATTACGATTTGCATCCGCCATTACATACTTCCCATGAGCTGTTTTTAAAGTAATCCTGTCGTTTGCGTTTAAACATGCCCATCCGTTCGTATGGTTGAAAAGAGTAAATTTTTCCCAGCTCATGGTCACACCGGCTCTGACATCGACATTATGATTGTTATGCGGCGTGGCACGTAAGTAATGCCCGTTATGGGAGCGTATCGAAACCGTGTCTCCGCTCTGAATACAGCGATGATCCACCCATGGCTGAGTATTACCTTTTTGTTCTAATGCAAGAGTAAAGGTCTCCCATTCCGCAGCAGGCGCAGGCATATTTTTTGCTTCGTCGTTACCACCATAGACTGCCTGAATTCGTGTGTTGTGGTGGGTGTTGAGCAGAGAAGCGGTATGTGCTCTCGCATAAGTGGATGAATAAGCGGCTGCGTGATTTGTCCAATTTAATGTTGCAGTAATGGGGTTGTGGTCACTGATGCTCTGATGAACCTCATCGTAACGATTTGTGGAGAAGCTGATTTGTGAATTACCACGAAATGCAATGTGGTCAACGCCTTTACAGGGCCCCTTAACATCATTGATGTTCGTATTGCCAGCGGCGTAACTGACCTGACTACAAGCCCAGGTTAAGCCTAAATCTGTGGCCCAGCGCCCTAATTCTGATTGGCCAGGGCCCGGTTGCCAGCCACCGTTATCGATCCATGCATTGAAGTCTCCCATCACAATAACAGGGTAGCCCGCCGAATTTTGCTGGATAAACTGCTTTAGCTGATTGAACTGGCCCATTTTTTCTGGACCATTACTGGTGTCCATATGGGTGTTGTAAAAATGAACTTTCAAGTCTTTCGCCAGCTGAACTTCGGTGAAAGTGAAGCCTTTCTCCGTTTCACAATCGGGGCTTGAACCATTTGCTATAAAGTCTGCATAGGTACCCTTACAGCTTGAGTATTCGATATGGAGCTGTCTGCCATTGATAGGGTGCTTGGAAATAGTACTTAAACCATCGCCAAAGCTGAAAATTCCACCCTGGAAGTGATCGCTTCTATAAGGGTATTCTGTTGGGTTGAGTGAAGACATAACTGCATAGTTTCTTACCCAGTTCTCCTTAAGCCCAACGATATCGTAGGCCTGACCGGTAATATAAGTGGAAGAAAACAGGGAGGCTTGGCTGTCTGAAATCCCCTGTAAGCCTTCAGGAAACCCCTTGATATTGGCTGCCATTATTTTTATTTGACCGCTCTGTCCAGATAAGTGCTCTGGCCGGCTGTAGCCTTGATTGCCCACTGTGCCGGTGAAGTCGACCTGTGTGCTGGAGCTAATCAAAATATCCCAGATTTCAGAAAAAGTGATTGCTGAAGCAGAAAAGCTAAAACTCAGACCTCCTACAAAAAATGCGGATTTTAATAGTTTATTTTTCATTTTATTGTTATCCATGGTTTAAGTTTGCCGATTATATTTTTTTATAAGTTGTTCTTTAGAATCATGCTTTTGGTTGAGGACGATAAAGATTGTGCGCTTTAGCTGGTTTTGCTACCTCCTTGATTCATTGTCTCTAATGAATATAAATGGGGACTATTTGAGTAATGCCTAAGGGGCCTTCGGGGAGTTTAATAATAGTTACAGTTTTCAGTTCATCAATAAATTAACCATCAATAAATAAGAAGAGACGTAATGCCAAAGGCTTTACTCATAGGGATGTGCAAAAGAATCAGAGAATAGTAATTACTAAAAGAATAATGGGCAGGTGATACGAATTAGTACCAAGTAAATAGTGAGTTCAGTTCAATATTAGACTGACCAGTTCCGCTTGTTGTCTTAGCTGCCAGCCTGATTAACAATGGTTGCAACTTGAGTACACAACGCCAACCTCAGGTTTAAGCACCTGAGAAATATTAACAATAATGTAGTAGGTGTACATACATGGAACTGGTAAGACCTCACCGGAGCCTTAGGCTTCTCTGCGCCCCCCTTCTTTTGGGTGTATTAATGGCTGGTTGTTCTGAATCCCCCGAGGATAGCCCCGAAAACCGTTTGGCTTTAGCCCAACAAGCACTCACCTTGACGCCTGATGATCCTGAAATAGCCGAGATATATCAGCGAACCTGTCGTAGCTGTCATAGTACCGGTGCCAGTGCGGCACCACTTACTGGCGATATTGCCAGTTGGGAACCGCGTTTAGATAAAGGAATGGATGTACTGGTTGAAAACGCGATTAATGGATTCCAGGGCATGCCACCCCTAGGTCTTTGTTTTGAGTGCTCACCGGAACAGTTTGAGCAGTTGATCGCCTTTATGGCCACTGCGGAGTGAGGGATCATGCAGCAATCACGTCGCCGCTTTATTACCACCATTGCCGCAGGCTCTACCGCCATGGCTGCAGCTCCAATCTCCTCTATTGCCCGCACCTTGGTACAGGCCAGCGATACTGGCAAGCGCAAGGGTATCCGCTGGCGTAACTGGTCTGGTTCGCAAGAGTGTGTACCTAGTGCGCGCTTGGCACCAAAAACGGTTGCCGAACTGCAGCAGCGTGTAGCAGAAGCTAGCGGTACTGTGAGAGCTGTGGGGGCAGGGCACTCGTTCACGGCTTTGGTGCCGACAAATGACACCATTATTTCGCTTGGGCGCATTAGTGGGGTTGTCGATCACAGTCAAGAAACTGCCCAGGCTACGATTTATGCGGGTACGCGAATAGCCGATCTGGGCCAGCCGCTGGAAGATGTTGGTCAAGCCTTGATCAATCAGCCAGATATCGATGAGCAGACTCTCGGTGGATGTTTAGCTACCGCTACCCATGGCACTGGGGCTGGCCTGGGCTGTATGTCCAGCTATGTTGTGGGGCTAGAGCTGGTTACTGCAGATGGCAACACCCTTTGGTGCGATGCGGAACAAAACCCAGAGGTCTTTACTGCGGCCAAAGTTTCCCTGGGTAGCCTGGGCTTGGTGACCAAGGTACGCATGCAAAATCAGCCCAGCTACAGGCTGCGGCGGGAATCCTGGGTGGCTCCAATGGAGGAGCTGATTGAACAGGCGGAGACACTTGCGGGTTCAAATCGGAATTTCGAGTTCTACTATATTCCTTTCTCCGGTATGTGTTTGGCAGATACCCATCAATTGACGAATGAGGAGATCTTCACTACCGAGCGAGAGGATACCAATGAAGCGGTGATGACCCTTAAAACCGTAAGGGACTGGCTTGGTTGGTCGCCTAAATTGCGTCAATACGCCTTGCGGTCTGCAATGGAAGATATTGAAAAGGAAGTGGTTGTAGAGTCCTCCTGGCGCAACTATGCCAGTGAGCGCAATGTTCGCTTTAATGAGATGGAATACCACTTACCACGGGAAGCTGGCTTGGCCGCTTTTGCGGAGTTGCGGCGCACAATAGAGGAGAACAACCTCAATGTTTTCTTCCCTATTGAGGTGCGTTTTGTGAAGGGTGATGATATTTGGCTGAGCCCTTTTTACCAACAGGATTCTGTTTCCATCGCAGTGCACCGATACTTTGAAGAGGATTACCAACCCTTGTTCAAGGTACTGGAACCGATTATGCGCAAGTATGGGGGTAGGCCTCACTGGGGCAAACTCAATACTTTGCACCGGCAGGATTTCGCCAAATTATACCCTCGCTGGAAGGACTATCTTGAAGCCAGAAAGGAAATGGACCCCAAAGGAAAGTTTTTAAACCCTTACCTAAAGGAACTAGTAAGCTGATTGACACCATATTTGGCTTCGGCGCTATGAGGTACTGCCCAAACTAAGAGCTAAAAAAGGAAATTCTGGAGAGGACTTTGGAGAAAGCACGGCGAAAATTCATACTGGGCGGTGCGGCATTGGGAGTTGCGGCTGCAGTACCACTTTTGAGGCCAAAAGCCTTGGGGCAGGGAGGACATAGCAATTATTTCCAAAATATCTCCAAGGCCATGGATGCCGCTGGCTTCTCTGGTCCCACAATGGTGGTGGACTTAAGTCGTCTGAAGGCTAATGCTGATGTGCTTTCTGGGCACCTGAAGGGACACTTTGATTATCGTATTGTTGCCAAGTCTTTACCGGCCCTGGGTTTACTGGAGACGGTAGCCAAGGAGACTGGAACCCAACGGTTTATGGTGTTCCATCTGCCTTTTTTACAACAGTTGGCACAGTCACAACCAAAGGCGGACATTCTGCTGGGTAAGCCCCTTCCGATTGCTGCGGCTAAAAGCTTTTATAGCAGCCCGCCAACAAGTGGTTTTGACCCCAAACTACAGCTTCAGTGGCTCATTGATAGCCCTCGGCGTCTGCAACAGTATGCCGCATTGGCCAATAACCTCGGTCAAGAGTTGCGGATCAATATCGAATTGGATGTAGGATTGCATCGCGGCGGTGTCAATGATGTTCAAGGCCTTACCGAAATGCTTAATATCATTCAGAAAGAACCACAGCTCAGTTTATCGGGATTTATGGGCTATGACGCTCATGCGGCTAAGATGCCGGGGATTCTGGGTGGGCCAGAGAAGGCGATTGACCGCGGCTTGAATATCTACCGCCAAAGATTAGAGCAGGCCAGGCGTATACTGGGTGATCAGTTTCCCAGTGATCTGACATTGAATGGAGCTGGCAGTCCCACTTATCAACTCTATAAAAGGCGTTCAGGGAGTGCTCCCTGTAATGAGTTAGCGGCGGGTTCCTGTTTGGTAAAGCCTACGGATTTTGATATTCCAACCTTAGATGATCATGAAGCAGCTGCCTTTATTGCCAGTCCCGTGTTAAAGCGTCTGCCGCAAACACAGATTCCTGGATTGGAAAGTTTGACAGGTGCTATGCGCTTGTTAAATCCTAACCGAGAGCAAACGTTCTTTATCTCCGGCGGCTATTGGAAGGCACAGCCTGAATCTCCAAAAGGGCTTTCTATCAATCCTATCTATGGGCGCTCCACAAATCAGGAGATGCTCAATGCTTCAAACCAAGTGGCCCTGCAAGAGGATGACTGGGTTTTCTTGAGACCAACTCAAAGTGAGTCCGTATTTCTTCAGTTTGGGGATATAGCTGTATATGACAAAGGGGCAATTGTGGAGCGCTGGTCGGTATTAAGCAACTCCTAAAAATCCAGTTTCATGTGCTCCTAAATAGTTGGTGCTGTGCTGAATATTGCCTTAAGTAATCAGAAGTCATTACTATTATAAATCTTGGAGGGAAATGTGATTTTTGAGCTGGTTTTAGTGCTAAATACTGTTTGGTTCTTAATGGGCTTTAATGTTTTCTCCTTGCGGGGAAAAATTTTTGCCAAGCTGATTGTCCCTAGAGAATATAGAGATACCCCTGTCTTTGGAATACTAGCTGAGTCGGGTAAATTTCTAGGGGGATTTAATTTTTCATTGGCGCTAATGAGTGTTCTTTTGTTGGTTAATCACGCCTCCTTTTCTGGGGATATCCAAAGATCTATATTACTTTTTATTTTTGCTGTTACACATGGTTCTCAGTTTTTTTATAATTTGCCAGTCGCACTAAAGAATCGAAGTGGGGGTGGGCCCTGGAAAGTGCAAGGCGTGATGAAGTTCATATTTGTCATGGATTTTGTCATGATGATGATTAATTTAAGCTTGGCGCTTTGGTATTGGTTGTAATTACGTTGGTTGTCGATTAATGCGGTTTTGGGTGATTTTGCTATTGGATGGGGTGATGTTGGGTGTTGATTGCCAATTAATATATTGCGTGTAGGAATATGAAATAAGTGCTTAGGTTAACAGATGTGTCTACTGAACAGGTTTCATCAATAACAGACTTGATATTGGCGGTCTCGGCGCTGCTGATTTTTATTTATTTTATTAGAAGTGATTTCCAGCCCGATTGGAAACGGAATGTGTGGCTTTGTTTCTACGCTTTATTATTTACTGGTGCTCTTCTGGCCGCCTTTATACATGGAGTAGAGACATCTCAATATCTTAGGGTAGGGCTGTGGTACATCTTGTTTATCTTCCTTGGTCTTTTCCTGGCAACTTTCACATTGGCTGTTGTTAATGACCTCCTAGGTGAATATTATTCTAAAAAAGCATTCCCCTATATCTTACTGGTCGGTTTTCTATTTTTTGTTCTGGCGGTTTTGAAAACTTACGGCTTCTTGGTGTTTGTTGCTTATCAGGCGCTAATAATGATTCCTGTTGTTATCGGTTATGCCTGGCTGGGCTGGACTGATCGTTTGCCTGGGGCTTGGTATATGGTGTTAGGCGGAATTTTTTCTTTCATTGCTGTGATCTTTCAGGTCAGAACGGCGGTCGAATTTACGTTTATTTGGACGTTTAACCATAATGGGATTTACCACATGGTGCAGACGGTCGGCGTACTTTTCTTTTTTATAGGGGTAAAGAAGTCATTTCAAGCAGTCATGTAATGGATTTAGCTGCCTGAATGTTTCCCCGTAAGGTATAAGCATATAAGTTGCTTTAAGTAGAAGGTTGGGGGGAGATCCACAAAAGCCTATCGATAACACCCCTAGTGCCCAAGTATTCTTGACCGATATCTTATAATAGGAGTCCGTGTAATCTTTAGATTGATAGTGTTGTAAATAGAAATATTCGGAAGAAGGCTATTCTATGGGCGCCAGAAATACTATATATGAATATGGAACCGTCGCTAAATGGCTTCATTGGACCATAGCCTTCTTGTTTCTGGGATCTTATGTCAGCGTCTATTACCTCAAATGGTTTACCGAGAAAGATACGCCTGAAAACTGGACTGCACTACAGCTTCATTTATCTATTGGGATAACCATTGGAGCGTTTGTATTGCTGCGAATTTTCTGGCGCCTCACCAATCCTACACCCAGGCTAGAGCCGGGCTCTAAGTTAGAGCACTTTGCCGCCCATACAGGCCATTTCCTGTTGTATCTAATCATGATTATTGCACCACTAACCGGATATCTGGGTACTGGTGTGAATACCGAATACTTTTTCCTGTTTGAAATCCCTCAATTCGCTGACACATCGCTTTTTACAAGCATTGTTCAAAATAAAATGGGCCTGACCTTCAAGCAGTTCGAGGAACCTATCGATTTCATTCACAAAGAAGTTCTGGGGGAGTGGTTGGTTTGGCTGCTTATTCTTGGTCATGTTTTGGCCGCTCTCTACCATCACTTTATCAAGAAAGACCGAACCCTGGTGCGAATGACTACCGGAAAAAAGTGAAATAACCACTCCTTCCGAAACTAAAAAACCATGCCAGTGAATAAAGTGGTCTCTGATAGGGATCCAGAGATTAATAGCCATAAAACCAGGGTGCTTTGCCTGACCTTTGACAATCTTGGCGAAGCTAGAAACGTGTTTCTTAATAAGTCCGCCGTTCCAGATTGGGAAGCCCCAGAGATCACTATTGGATTTCCGAAAGTTTTACAGCTGTTGGATCGCTTGCAAATACGGGCGACCTTTTTTGTAGAAGGGTGGAGTGCTCTACACTATGGGGCGATCATTGAGAATATTCACAACAGCGGCCATGAGATAGGCCTGCACGGTTGGATTCATGAGCACTTTGCCAGCTTGGATCAGCGAGCTGCCCGCCAATCCATCCATGATGGTTTAAAAGTTCTGCAGTTACGTGGCATCCAGCCTTTTGGCTTTAGGGCACCCGGTGGCAAAGTGGGGCCATTTACCCGACAGATACTTGCTGATTATGATTTTATTTATGACTCTAATGTGGAAACCGCTCTACCCAAATGCCTCCCGAATGATGTAAGCGGATTCACTGGTGACAAAATCCAGCAACAGGAAAATGGCCTGGTCTGTATTTCCTGGCAGTGGTTTATGGTGGATGCTGTTCACTATCGTCTTGCCGACAATGGTTTAAGCAATCCACAACTCCTATCCGATTACTGGTGCCAGGTAATCAGGAATGTTGCACAGGCCAATGGCTTTGTAACTTTGAACAGCCACGCCCATGTGACAGGTACTGATCCTAAACGTATGGCTGCCCTTGAAAAGGTATTGAGGCTGGCATTAGCGCTTGGCTACGAAATAGTTCCAGCCATTGACTTATGTACACGTGTAAGAGATATCTCTGCGGGTGACTAAATCGTCTCATTATTGGGACGTTAGAGTGCATGGAGCTGGGGCGCCTTGGCTTATAGCTGGATGGCAGGATTTGGTACCAATTTGGCATGGATGTTTGGCTTTCAGTTCTTTAATCTTCTGCCCGTAAAACTGGCCTGACCTTATGGATACTCTGGGCCTTTTGACACTGAGTCGTAACTGGACTGCCGGTTTGTTCCAGGGTCCTAAGTGGTAACTTATGCGAAGTTGTTTCTGCTGGATATTGTGTTCCTGCTCCCTCCTATTGTTGCTAGGTTGTGATCCCCCGGGGGAGTTTCACCCCATCGCTGAGAAGAAGTCGTCGGTATTACTTTTTATTGAGCGCCTATAATCCTGCATCTGCTCAAGCTACGGCATTGACTATCGAATTACCTTCCTCTTTATGTTTGGGCAAGGCGAAAGAAACAAGTGTGGCTAGAAGCAATAAGCCAGTGGAGACCAACAAACAGGCTTGCAATCCGGCAGTTTGGAACACCCAACCGGATAGTAAAGTTCCACCCAGACGTCCTAGAGCATTGGCCATATAGTAAAAGCCCACATCCATCGAAACTCCATCGTCTCTGGCATAGGCAACGATCAAGTAACTATGTACCGAAGAGTTAACGGCAAATAACACCGCAAAGACCATTAGGCCCAGAAGTATACTGAGCTGTGGGTGAAAGCCTGCATATAGTGCGAGGGCAATAAGGGCGGGTATCAGAGTCAACCCTCCTCCCCAGAGTAGGGCTGTCCGTCCATCGGGAACTTTTGGAGAAAAACTTGCGGTGATTTTGGGAGCAATGGCCTGCACAGCTCCATAGCCGATGATCCAGCTGGCCAGAAAGGCACCGACCTGCCAGTGGCTCCAGTTAAACTGGCTTGCAAGAAAAACGGGCAGGGCGATTACAAACCAAGCATCGCGTGAAGCAAATAGGAATAACCTGGCAGCAGCAAGAATATTCACCGAACGACTCTTGGAGAATACGTCCTTGAAGCGGGCTTTTGCTTTCGCCTTGCCCAGATTTGCTCGCAAAAATTTCTTGCTCAATAGCAACACCACGGCGAGAGCTATTGCCATCAATAATACGGCCCCGCGAAATCCCATTAGAGCAAGTAGCGCTCCCCCCATAAAGAAGCCAATTCCTTTGAGAGCGTTCTTGGAGCCGGTCAGCAGGGCAATCCAGTGATAAAGAGCCCCTTGAGCATCACTGGGTAGTAAGAGTTTGATCGAGCTTTTTGCACTCATTTTGTTCAAGTCTTTGGCAATGCCCGAGATTCCCTGAGCAGCCATAACCCAAGGCACACTGAGATAGCTGGATGGAACCAGTAGCATGGCCAAGGCGCAAACCTGTAAGGTTAAACCGATATTCATTGTACGATTGAGACCCAGGCGTGCGCCGAGCCACCCGCCTACTAGATTGGTCACAACCCCAAAAATTTCATAGAAAAGAAACAGGAAGGCTATTTCTAGTGGGCTGTAACCCAGGGCGTGAAAATGCAGTAGCACCAGCATGCGCAATGCACCATCGGTCAAGGTAAAAGACCAATAGTTGCCAGTCACCAATAAATACTGGCGTACCGAGGGTGAAAGGGTGGAAAAAAACTGCATTGGCTTTTCTTAACTCTTACTGCTTGGGCGCTATCTGGCCTGGAGACCAGGCCAGCCTTACTTTGAGAATTGATTGGGCAAAAATTTATTGATCCATAGTGCCGACTAGGCGGGCCAGTTCCGCTGTGCGATTTGCATAGCCCCACTCGTTGTCATACCAAGTATAAATTTTCACCTGCGTGCCATTAATCACCATGGTGGAGAGAGCATCTACGATGCTGGAGCGGGGGTCAGTTTTATAGTCCACAGAGACCAGCGGGCGCTCTTCATAACCGAGGATATCTTTCAGCTCACCCTCTGCTGCGGTTTTCAGAAGGTTATTAACTTCATCCACAGTTGTTTCCCGTTCTACTTCGAAAACACAATCAGTCAGGGAGGCATTGGCCAGCGGGACTCGTACGGCATGGCCATTCAGCTTACCAGTCAACTCTGGGAAGATGGCGGTGATTGCTGTAGCTGAGCCGGTAGTAGTGGGTATCAGACTGGCTCCACAGGCCCTTGCGCGGCGCAGATCTGCATGGGGCGCATCGAGGATTGTCTGGGTGTTGGTGATATCGTGGATTGTGGTGATGGAACCATGCTTGATGCCCAGGTTTTCGTGTATCACTTTTACTACTGGGGCCAAGCAGTTGGTTGTGCAAGAAGCGGCAGTAATGATTTTGTGTTTAGCGGGATCGTAAATATGTTGGTTTACCCCCAAAACAATATTTGGCACCCCGGCTTCTTTCACTGGAGCCGAAACCAATACTCTTTTTACGCCCTGCTTCAAGTAATCCTCCAAAGCAGCGCTGGTCTTCATTTTACCGGAAGCCTCGATGACAAGGTCACAAGCACTCCAATCGGTATCGGCAATGGCAAGGTTGTGGCTGCAGCTTATTTCCCGACCATCAACGGTGATGGTGTTGTCATTGGCTTCTGCATTGTGCTGCCAGCGCCCATGTACAGAATCAAAATTAAGCAGGTGAGCGAGGGTTGGGGCATCTCCCGCGGGATCATTGATATGAATGAATTCAATTTCAGGCCAGTCCCAAGCTGCACGCAGAACAAGTCGACCGATACGACCAAATCCATTGACTCCGACTTTGATAGCCATTTTGTATCTCCTAAGTAATCTCAATATATGAAAAAACGCATATATTCAGATAAATTTTTACAGCGATTTGATGTAATTACCTGTTGGGAATCTGAGGCCTGCACGACCTAGCAGCACAAGGTGGCCCTTTGGGGTCTGTCCCCCATCTGGATCAGGTTGTGCAGATCCTCCTCAATAAAGTGCCTATTTGCCTGAAGAGTATCCTGAAGGATCGATTTGGCCCAGTTCCCCAAAGCTGGATTAATACGGTAGAAAACCCACTGCCCCTGGCGGCGATCCTGCAACAGATCGGCACCGCGGAGTAGGGCCAAGTGACGGGAAATTTTGGGCTGGCTCAACCTCATAGCGGCAGTGAGTTCGCACACACAAAGCTCCTCCTCATGGGAGATCAAAAGTAATGTGCGCAGGCGGGTTTCATCTGCCAGACACTTGTAAAACTGAACTGGGTTCAAGGTTTTCCCCAATTTTCGGTTATGCCGCTTTCGCAGCTTTGGTGTATACCAGCACAAATAGCTTGATGCGAGTGCTCAGCTCCAGCACCGTTGTATAAAAGGGTCGAAAGCAGTGGCGGCTGGCTGGATCTTCAAAATCCCAGGATATCGACTTGCCATGTCCTGCGTCGGGTACATACTCCCTGTGGCTCTTGTTGCACAGGGTAATGACCAAGTCAAAGTCTTGGTCGGAAACCTCCTGCAAACTTTTGGAATAAAGCCCTTTGATCGGGATGCCGAAACGCTGGAGTGCTCTGATAGCCCGGACATCCACTGGTGTGGGGTCTGTCCCTGCACTGACTACCTCGAAGAATTCTCCACCGTAATGGCGCAATAAGGCCTCGGCTATTAAAGAGCGGGCTGAATTTCCCGAGCAGATAAACAGGATGCGCCTCTTCATAGGAGTGCTCCAGAACGGTATACCGTTCGACCTAGTCGGCATTATATATGGAAAATCGAATATTCAAAGGACTAAAAAAACCGGGAGTGAGTCCCGGTTATTTCTAAATGCTCAGAGCTTAAACTCTGCCCAGACTGGTGCATGGTCTGAGGGGCGTTCCATAGCGCGAATGTCGTAATCCACACCTGTGGCCACGCAGCGCTCCATCAGGGGACTAGTGGCCATGATCAAGTCAATCCGCAGTCCACGCTTTGGTTCACGGTCAAAGCCCTTGCTGCGATAGTCAAACCAGCTGAATACATCATCTGTTTCGGGATTCATCATACGGAAGGTATCCGCCAGGCCCCAGGCCTCAATCTTTTGCAACCACTCGCGCTCCTCTGGAAGGAAGCTGCATTTACCGTCGCGCAGCCAGCGCTTGCGGTTGGGCTCGCCGATACCGATATCCAGATCGCTTGGAGAAATGTTCATGTCGCCAATGACCAATACTGGGGCTTCGGGATCGCAGGTGGTTTGCAGGTAGGTATCCAGGTCTGCGTAGTACTTTTCTTTCGCCGGGAATTTTACCGGGTGCTCACGATTCTCCCCCTGGGGAAAATAACCGTTGATCACGGTGAGAGGTTTCGAGCCACCAATATCGAATTTACCCATGACCATACGTCGCTGAGCGCTATCGTCATCGGTTGGGAAGCCATATTCGCGATCGATAAATGGCAGGCGTGAGAGCAGAGCGACACCGTAGTGTGTTTTTTCGCCAAAAAAGATCAGCTCATACCCCAGGTCGCGGATGGCATCCACAGGAAAGTCTTCATCGGTGACTTTTGTCTCCTGAAGACCAATGATATCGGGTTGATGGCTATCTACTAAAGCCTGCATTTGGTGCAGACGAGTACGAATACTGTTGACGTTAAAGGAAACGACTTTCATTTCTTCCCCCAAATGAAAAAGGTCGGGCAAGCCCGACCTAAATTGTTGCTGCGCGCTCTGGGTGAGCGTAATTCACCCAGAGCACATCACATTTTTAGAAATTGGCTACTTGCGGCGGGGCCTTGCTGGCCTTGTCAGCCAGTCCGATAAAGTCCGCCATTATATAGCCCGCTTCGTTCAAGATTGGATCTTTTTCCAGCTTGATCTCTACAGGGCCGCCGATAGTTGCCACTTCTTCCGACTCGCTTTCTTCGTATGCCTCGAAATCCTTGTAGGGTTCAAGACCTTTAGCTTCACGGCGGCGGTTCTCCATGGAGAGCAGGCGCTGGTTCACATTTTCACGCTCTTGCTCACGCATCATCTCATTGAGAGAGAGGTGCTTTTTGTCCGCCCGCTCACTTTCAAACTTGAACTGATCGCGCAGGAAAACAAAGTCCGGGTCTGATTCAGTGCGCTTATTGTGCTTGGTGATCAGGTTGGGAATCAGAGTCTTCAGGTTAAAGTACTTGGCGTGAGGCACAGCGTGGATACGGTCCCAGGGCAGGGCGGTATCGTAGGCGCTCTCACCAACACTTTCCGCGTCGATAAGCTGTGGCATGGGGATATCGGGTTTCACCCCGGCATGCTGAGTGCTGTCCCCGGATACGCGGTAGAACTTGGATTGGGTGATTTTTAACTGGCCTTCCTTGAGAGGGGCCATGGTTTGTACGGTGCCCTTACCGAAAGACTGGTTACCGACCACCAGGCCGCGATTGTAGTCCTGAATGGCACCGGCAAAGATTTCGGAAGCGGAAGCCGACAGGCGGTTGATCAATACCATCAACGGACCGCGATACATGGCGCGGGAGCGGGAGCGGTTATGCCTTGAAATCTGCTCGTTGGCGTGACGGATTTGAACCACCGGGCCCTGATCGATAAACAGGTCGGTCAACATGGTGGCTTCCTGCAGGGAGCCGCCGCCATTGTTGCGCAGATCGAGAATGATGCCGTCGACCTTTTCCTCTTTCAGCTCGCTGAGC
This sequence comes from Microbulbifer sp. ABH2_005, assembly GCF_056160005.1. NCBI lineage: Bacteria > Pseudomonadati > Pseudomonadota > Gammaproteobacteria > Cellvibrionales > Microbulbiferaceae > Microbulbifer > Microbulbifer sp. ABH2_005. The sequence goes on from NZ_JBSWWI010000001.1 coordinate 1,972,425, forward strand.
AGCCTAGCCACATCGCGGGTGGTGCTCTTGTAGTTGGGGTCGCGACGACGGTAGGCGTCAAAGTCTATATAGAAGGTCGGCAGGTTGATCACACCGATCTTGTAGCTCTTCTTGCCGTCTGAAAATTCAAACACGGCTTTCTTGGCAGCCTGATCTTCAAGCTTCACTTTGCTGCGCTTGATCAGGATGGTCCTGTGGGTGCCATCTCCGCCGGTGGGAATGGTTTCCAGGCGAACGAAAGTTCCGGCCTTACCGCGGATCAGGTCTACCACGTCATCCAGGCGCCAGCCGACAACATCGACCATTTCACCTTCTTTATCCTGGCCAACACCCACGATCTTGTCGTTTGGCTTGATCTTGCCAGTGCGGTCAGCGGGGCCACCGGCTACCAGGCGGGCCACTTTGGTGTATTCCTCATCCGCCTGCAATACGGCACCGATACCCTCGAGGGATAGCGACATGCTCATATTGAAGTTTTCCAGGGAACGGGGAGATAAATAGTTACTGTGAGGATCGTAAAGACGGGTCAGCGAGTTCATATAGAGCTCGAACACATCATTACTGTTTTGCTGCTCAAGACGCTTTTTCTGGCCTTTGTAGCGGCGTTCCAGCAAGTCGCGGATCTCCTCATCCTTTTTACCTGTGAGTCTCAGGTTGAGAACACTGCTCTTCAGGCGCTTGCGCCACAGGTCATCGGCATCACTAATGGAGGCGGGCCACTGGCTCTCCTCGCGGTCAAGTTCCAGGGATTCATCGCGATCGAAGTCGAATGGCGGTAATCCGTCCTCTAATTGAGAAAGGATATTGTCTAACCGATCCCCCATGCGAAGACGGAAACGGTTGTAAATCTCGAAGCCAGCTTTGACTTCGCCAGCGCGCAGCTGGTCGTCAAGTTTGGTTTGCCATTCGCGGAACTCATTGATGTCTGAGGCGAGGAAGTAGCTTTTGGTGGGGTCAAGAGCATCGATGTACTCATCCCAAAGGTCTTCCGACATTTCGTCTCCGACCTTGATCTTGTTGTAGTGCAGCATTTCTAGCTTGCCGACAATCTCCCTGGCAGTGCTGCCCTGATCCTTCTCAGGAGCTAGGGGCTCAGTCTCTGCCAGAGCGGTTGTGGAAAGCAGGCCAATGACCAAGAAGCCGGAAAATAGAGCGGCGATCCGATTGGTAAGCATAGGGAGTCTCTTTATACGTCCTACTTCATAGGCGACCAGCCTTTATGGCTTGGCGACCTATAGCTTAGGACAAGTATAAAGGCTGAAAGCTCCGAAGGGCATGAAATACCTCCAATCAGAGATGGATCTTTTCCAAATTGGTTGCATTTAGCAAAATAGATTTTCCTTCCATCTCTTATTTAGGGCATTTAATCTCAATTGGAGGCGTTAGGCATAACGCGACTTTGATTATTTTTACGCCGGAATGTCAATTTCGACCATTCGGTCAATATTGGTGCACTTGGGTGCTGGGAAAATTGACACCGCTAATAAAGAAATGGAATCGAGTTGATAGGGCGTGGTTTTGAGAGCCTCTAAGGCCGAATTTGCCCCAACAAAGAGCTAGGGAGCCTCTGAATAACTCCGTAATACCTCTGCGGGTCTTGAAGGGTGTAAATATTAGGCGCAGCTTGCCGCGAATGGCCGTAGCCCTTTGCAAGAGCTGCAACGCAGCAGATGCGGCCTTCAAGACCCGCCCTTCGGGGCTTGCAGAACGATTCACACTCCGCGCTGCGACTTCTTGAAAGGTCTAGACATTCCTGCGAAGCCGCGCCTTGATTGTGACCGCTCTGCAAGCCAGAGGCATCACGGAGTTATTTAGAAGCTCCCTAGAGCTTCTTACGGCGAGTTGCACCAAAAAACGGCAATCTTCCAGCACCGCAGAGTCATTCTGAATTAGTTCAGAGGCCTTTTAAATGCGTACTGCTTCAACGTGGCTTAACGGTCACGCCCGAGGGCTCAATTAATGGGATTGGTTACCGATTATTTATATCTAAGACATATGTACTGATATTGAAGGTAAGCATCTAGACGAGAGTTAATTGCGGTTCAGCTAAACCTTTTCAGTTTGATGCTGGTCTTTATTCCCGGTAAAAAAAGGTTGCACTGAATCGATCCACTGGCTCCCAAATGCTGTCCCTTGGAGTTGCAGGATGAAAGTTGAGTTTGCAACATCGCGTTCACAAGAAATCTATGAGATGGCTGACCTGGCAGTAATAGGAGTAAGCCCTTTCAATAGCTACTTCTCCGAGGGGCAGATTGCCCGGCTTGCAGAATGGGCGCAAAGTCATTTTAAGCGAGTCATGTTTTTTATTCCGGATAATGCTGCTGAATATACACAGATCGCGCTTGGCTATGAGAAAGAGAAGGCAAGAAAAAGAGCTCGACGCCAGTGCCACTACCTGCATAACAAGGTTTATCGCGCTTCGGGCGCTTGTGCCGTGGCCAGTGAATTGGTTGACTCTGAGTGGTTAAAACAGTCTCAGCTATATTCTCGCTGGCTCTATCAGCTTGAGCAGGAGTTTCACTTGAATGATGGTTTCCGCAAGGGTTGTTTGGAGGCCAGTAGATGGGTGCTGGAGCACCATCTAGCGGAAGAAGAAATTACTGTTGAAATGGTTTCAATAGCGGTGAGGTATCTTTTGGCGGAGTTGCCGGTGATTTTGCATTCTGCAGATATCGTGGGAACAGATTCCTCATGCTTCTGCTATCACAGCTGTCCCAGATACTTAGATGACCTTTTTCACGAGAGTGGCCGAGAGTCTGCGAGGGAGAGGAATGGTTATGTGATTGTGAAAAATGACGGTGAGTAATAGTAGACGCTATGGCCTGCGAATGTGGTGTGAAAGGACACAGTTAATCTAGAAAGTACATTTACAAATAGAAGTAAGTCATTGATATATATGTATTTTTAAAAACTTAATGTAAATTCTAATTTTCAGGGGGCGAGTGAAGCAAAAGCTCCGCTCGCCTTTGGTTCATTGGATTAATTTGGTAGCTGTTTGGTCATTATGATGTGGTCGATATTGTAACCGTGCTTAGTGACAGCCAGTTCCAACAGCTCATCGACAATGGCCTCATTGAGCTGTGGAGTGCGACTCAGAATATAGAGGCTGCTGCGATCGGGGTCGCCCACGAGGGACCATTGATATGCTGGGTCAAGCTCTAGAACCCAATAGTTACCATTGGTTTTCCCATCGAAGAATGAAACCGCAAGCTTGCTATTCGTATCATCTAGAGGGACAGCGGTGCCTTGCACACTGATGGGAAAGCCGTACTTTGGGTGTAGGATTCGGCAAAAATTGAAAACACTGAGTGTGCCATCATCGTTGAGACCATAATCTGCCGTGACTGCTGTACAAGCAGGCTGGAAGATCTGTGGCAATCGGGCTATTTCATACCACTTGCCAACGTACTGATAAACGTCCACGTAGGGGACCGTCTCAAGCTCAGACTCATTATCAGCCCAGGAGAGATGCGCTCCAAAAGCCAATAAAAGAACCCCCAAACCTTTTGCCAAACCCTTCATATTCACATTTCCTTGTCATTGGATTGAATCACTTTCCACCGTACCAATTGTGCGATGGCAAACTCTTTACGGAAGGCAAGCTGGAACGGATTAATCAATTGTTGGTTTGGGGCAAAGCTTCATAATAACTTCAAGAATGACCAGCACTGCCCACTAAACTTAGGAAAACCGGTTGACAAAGAGGGAAACCTTAACTGTCTGCCTATTCATTAGCGCAGTAGTAAGGAAGCAACAGTGAATAAAAAACCATCACTTTCGGCTGTAGTTGCATTGACATGGGCGGTTAGTTGGAGGGCGATCCTGATCAATCTTCCAATTTACATGCCGTTTTCCATTCTATCTAAACTGGGCTACGAGTTTCCTGTCTGGTTTTGGTACCTTCTTTGTATCTTGGGTGGGTTTTTGTCTTATGTTCTTGCATTTTGGTGGCTCCTCTCGCGAGGTTACGGCGCCCAAAATCCCAGAAAATTGAAAATAGTTGAATAAAAGAGTTGCAGTAAGCGGGTATCAAACGAGATAGGTTGAGGCCGCCCCAACAGCATCCTCGTAAATTCATTTCGGTAACAGAGGTTGATCACTACTCCAATCAAACCAATAAGTAGGCCACTCTATGTCACAGGAAATTCCCGTTGATGTGCTGATCCTAGGAGGTGGTATTCAGGGAGTAACTCTGATGAGAGAATTGATACCAGAGTATTCGGTGATACTGGTCGATGACGAGTTCGGTGACGCCGAATCCCTGCATTTCCACGGGTATTTCTCTTCCGGTTGGAATGCAGCCAACCCCCAGGCTGCTGAAATTTACCGGTGTGCCGCGCAGCGCTGGCACAAAGAACTTGCGACAAGTGGCGTGAATAGTCGCATAACAGATTTCCATGCAGCGCTGACTCCAGGCTTTCTAAAAACTGTTGAAGATAACTGGGCCAGAGCAGGTATTCCTTTTGAGGAAGTTGAGCTGCCAGAGATCTTTGATCCGGATGATTTGCCAGCAAATCGCAGGTTCAGATTTCCTGATGATCTTATTTTTGATGGAGCTGCAGCCTATCGCAGTATCAGCGAGCCCCTGAGGAAACAAATCTATCCTGGGAGGTTGGCCTCGTTCCAGTTTGGAGGAGCAGGAATTGAGAGGGTAACTCTGGATATGGATGGTCGCTCTTGTGAGGTAAAACCAGAGTTGGTGATTTCTGCTTGTGGCGCGGGGAATGCTGAGGTGATTCGGCACTTGGGTGTGGCGGAGGAGCAGATACAGAATGCCCAGTTAGTAAGACCTCTGCATATGCTCTTGGCTCGCGGCCCCAATATCCCGCCGGTTTCAGCTTGTTTAATTGACGTGATAGTGGTGTACCACCCACTGGAAGGAGGAGAAGGGCTCTGGATTCTTACGCTTAATCCAGAAGTTCCCAAGTTCAGGGCGGGTGTTGTCGACATGCGTATCCCGCCAGAAATAGAGAATGATCTACTTTGTGCATCTTTTGAGCGCCTGTCCAGTGCGATGGTGGCGTTCGAGGCTTGGGCGCAAGGCTGCCAGTGGTCGGTATATGCGGGCTGGAAAACAGATGCGCCGGGGCCAGATGGGGATCCATTAGTACAGCTGGATTATCCCACTCCGTACCAATTAGATGATTTTGGGATACAAAACTTTCTCGCGGTATGGCCAAACCATTGGGGTTTGGCTGCTAATGTCGCCGATGATGCTGGAAATTGGGTGCGGTCCAAGCGTAAAAGCTGTCATCCCCAGCCGGGCGCCGATAGTGGATTATCCCCTGGCTCGGGGGCTGGCCATCCTTTAGAGAATAAGTGGCAGAGCGACAAGCTCAATTGGCAGTGTTGGGAAGATTTTGCTCGGAAAGTGGGCTATCACCGTTAACTTTAACCTCTTCGGGTTAATCAATTTGATTGGTTTCTGTTCGATATGGACATAAATACATCGGTCTAAGGCGCAAAATAAACGTCTTGTAATGAAACTGTTGCTTGCAACGGTGAGTTTTTTCTGTATCTTAAAACAAAATGTAACCGGTTACATTTTGCTGCAAGGGTCCGTGAAAGAAGAAATGGACCAATAGCGAGGCAAGATACTTGGCCGGATAGCAATCCAAAATAATAAGAACCTGGTTGCCAAAGGCAGCTATATGGGAACTGGTATGGGAAACAAAATAAGAATGGGCATGGTCGGTGGTGGAGAGGGTGCCTTTATTGGTGCTATCCATCGTATGGCAGCTTCCCTCGACGGTGAGATAGAGCTGGTGGCGGGATGTTTTAGCAGTAATCCCGAGCGCGGCCGTAGCAGTGGAGAGAAGTTGGGCCTCAACCCCGAGCGTGTTTACCAGAGTTATGAGCAGATGTTCCTGGAGGAATCCCAGCGTCCTGTTGATGAGCGCATAGAGTTTGTCTCTGTGGTAACTCCCAATGATTTACATCTGCCAGTTTCTATTGCCGCACTGCGAGCGGGGTTTCATGTTCTTTCTGATAAGCCAGCCGCTTCCACGCTTGAGGAAACCCTTGCGCTCAAAAATGAGGTCGTGCGGAGCGGCCATCTCTATGGTCTGACTCATACCTATGCGGCTTATCCACTTGCGACACAGGCCAGGGCAATCTTAGCCAGGGGAGAACTAGGAAAAATCCGCCGAGTGACTGTTGCCTACCCACAAGGCTGGCTGGCATTGGCTGGCGACTCCAGCGGAAGTAAACAAGCCAGTTGGCGGACAGATCCCACACGCTCGGGGGAAAGTGGCTGTTTTGCCGACATTGGTACCCATGCTCATCACTTGGTCGAATTCTTTACCGGTCAGCGTATCTCTGAGGTCTGTGCGGACTTGCAATCAGTAGTCGACCAAAGGGCTCTGGATGATGATGGTGCGGCGCTATTTAAATTAGATCAGGGTGCGCGCGGCACCCTGACAGCCAGCCAAGTCTGTGGTGGAGAAGGGAATAACCTGAATATCAGCGTTTATTGCGAACATGGCTCGCTGTTCTGGGAGCAGGAATCTCCCAATCAATTGCAATTAAAGCGCAGGGGGCAGCCAGTGGCCCTTTTGAAGGCGGGTGCAGACAGTGAATACCTGGATGACGAGGTCCGAGCTCTTTGTCGAACCCCGCAGGGGCATCCTGAAGGTTATATAGAGGCCTTTGCGAATATTTACCGCGACTTTGCTGCCCAGGTTCGATGCCGCCGGCAAGAACAACCCATTAAAGAAAGTTCTGTCGTGGGGGATATTGATGCGGGTGTCCGTGCTATGGCATTTGTGCGCGGTGCATTGGAAAGCAGCCGTGCGAGTTCTTCTTGGGTGGCGCTGGCGCCTTATTGGGAATAAGCAGCTAAATCGTATTGATTCATTTTCAAATAATTTAGGAACCTCTGGCAGGGTGGAAGTCCGGCAGTTAGTACGACACAGGGAGGTGTCGATGTCGGCCCAGTGCCAGTCCGCTTTTGGAATGACAGCATTGTGCTTTTCAAAAGAAGCAGGCTAATCACCCAGGAAGGATTGATTGGTTACAGAGGTAAATAAGTACAGCAGTAAAAAGGATAAGAATAAATGAAGGCACCCAGAATTCAGGGGCCCGGGATATTTCTCGCCCAGTTCCTCCCTCCGAGCGACCAACCGGCTTCACTGGAGTCTATGGCCTGCTGGGCATCGGATCTGGGTTATAAAGGCATTCAGGTTCCCACTTGGGACAAGCGTATCTTTGATCTGGAATTAGCCAGCAGTAGCCAGGCTTACTGTGATGATGTTTTGGGAATCTGTGAGAAGGCGGGAGTAGAAATCTCAGAACTGTCCACGCATTTGCAGGGCCAGCTGGTTGCAGCGCATCCAGCATATAAAGAAATGCTGGATATTTTTTCCCCAGAGGAAGTGCGAGGCAACTTGCCAGCCCGCGCTGAGTGGGCGAGCAATCAACTGATGTTGGCTGCTCGTGCCAGTGCCAATCTAAAGCTTAAGTCGCACGCTACATTTTCTGGCGCACTACTTTGGCATACTTTTTATCCCTGGCCCCAACGCCCCGCAATGTTAGTAGAAGAGGGCTTTCGCGAACTGGGCCGGCTGTGGCGCCCTATATTGGATGCGTTTGACAGTGCTGGAGTTGATGTCTGTTATGAGCTTCACCCCGGTGAAGATCTGCACGACGGGTTGACCTTTGAACGTTTTCTCTACGAAGTGGAGGACCACCCAAGAGCGAATGTCCTCTATGACCCCAGCCACCTGCTTTTGCAGCAGATGGACTACCTGGCTTTTATCGATATCTATCACGAGCGAATCAAGGCGTTTCACGTGAAAGATGCTGAGTTCCATCCGAGTGGTAGGGCCGGAGTTTATGGCGGTTATGCCCCTTGGATTGATAGACCTGGCCGCTTCCGTTCCCTGGGCGATGGTCAAGTGGACTTCCGTGGGATTTTCAGCCGCTTGACCCAATACGGTTACGACCGCTGGGCGGTACTCGAATGGGAGTGTTGCATTAAGGATCAACAACAGGGGGCCAGTGAGGGTGCACCATTTATTCGGGATCACCTGATTACCGTGGCAGGCAAGGCTTTTGATGATTTTGCTGGTGCAGAAACAGATCGCGCGCGAAATCGTCGGATTTTAGGATTGGATTAAATTTTTCCAAACCAAGTGAATAACCAATAACAATAAATCATGCGGAGACTGGATAGATGAGTACACAGACAAAATCCCTGCATAAGAATGTCTTTCTTGTGGGGAACCTCTCGATTTTTATGATTGGCCTCGGATTTGCTGTGAGGGCTTCAATCGCCGGTGATCTCCAAAGCGACATTTACGATCCTATTGATCTTGCCAACTCTACCGCCATGCTTGGTGAAGCCCTGGGTTTCACTTTCACAGGTTTTGCTCTCACCTTGTTATTTGGAAGCGCACTTGTGGACTTGGTCGGTATCAAGCGAATGCTGATGCTCTCATCTATAGGCTATGTATTGGGCAGTTTGCTTATTATTGCTGCCTCTTTTGTGGCTCCTGGGGAGGGAGTAGAGAATCTGGTACTAGCCGGCCTGTTACTGACAGGCTTGGGCTGGGGTGCCGTGGAGGCAGCCAGTAATCCTATGGTTGCTGCAGTCGACCCAGATAATAAAACGCAACGTTTAAATGTACTACATGCCTGGTGGCCTGCGGGCATTGTGGTTGGAGGATTACTGGGGTTGTCAATCTCTGCCCTCGAGCTTCCCTGGCAGTTGAACCTTGTCGTGTTGGCACTGCCGGCTGTTGTTATGGCTTGGCTTGTGGCTAAAACAGATTTCCCAGTTACTGAACGGGTTTCTTCCGGTATCAGTTATGGCGAAATGTTTAAAGAGGTATTCAAGCAGCCGATGTTTATCCTGCTGTGGGTGTGCATGTGGCTGACCGCCGCAACCGAGCTGGCCCCTGGGCAGTGGGTAGACCTGACCCTATCCCGAGTAGTTGGCATGAAGGGTATTCTTATCCTTGTTTATGTCAGTATGTTGATGTTTGTGATGCGCCACTTTGCCGGACGGCTGGCAAAGAAACTGTCTCCTATTGGACTTCTATGGTTAAGCAGTCTCCTTGCAGCAATTGGGCTCTATTGCCTGGGTATGGCTAGGACGCCAGTAACTGCATTTTTGGCAGCGACTGTCTGGGGCATTGGTGTTTGTTATATGTGGCCCACTATGCTGGCCACAGTCTCCGAGCGTTTTGTGCGCGGAGGGGCATTGTTTCTGGGATTGCTGGGTTTTGCCGGTGGTATGTCTATCCAATTTGTTTTGCCAAAGCTTGGCGCTATTTTTGACAATGCCAAGATTGAGGCAGCGGGGGGCTTGGAGGCCTTTGAAAAGCTGAGTGGGGATGAGTTGGATGCGGTATTAGCCACCGCTTCTGTTGAGTCATTCCAGTCACTGGCTATAGTGCCACTTATCCTGCTCCCCATTTTTGCCTTTATTTGGCTTTGGGATCGAAGGCAAGCAGCTAGCAAATCAGAAGCCGCCGTTTCAGTGGGGAATCCGTAGATGGTATCCGTCTGTGCGAAAATAACTCGCTTCTAATAAGTAATTAGCAGGAAATTATGTCAAACATTCGCGAAGTTGCACGCCGCTCCGGCGTATCGGTCGCGACCGTATCCCGGACACTGAAAGATCCGCAGATGGTCTCTCCGCGAACCAGAGAACGGGTGCTAAAGGCTGTAGAGGAGGCGGGCTACCGGCCGAACCTCCTTGCGCGGAACTTCAGTTCGGGAAAGTCATACGCAGTGATGGTTTTGGTTCCCAATATAGCCAATCCATTCTTTTCCCGGGTCATTCGCGGGATTGAGAAAGCTGCTCAGGACCAAGGCTATTCGGTGCTGCTGGGGGACACAAAAGGGGATTCCAGCAATGAACAATTTTATGCAGGTATGGCGCTAACCAACCAAGCGGACGGCGTTATCCAGCTTGGTAGTCGCTATCCATTCGCAGAGAAGGACACAAACCTGGCAGCATCTGTTCCGTTAGTGAATGCCTGTGAGCGAATAGCAGAAGATGATCGTTATCCAGTGGTGGAGTTGGATAACCATGGTGCTGCCCAGGAAGTCGCGCGGCACTTGATGGAGATGGGGCACCGTCGCATCGGGGTTATTACCGGGCCCTCGCAAAGCCCTATAGTGCGAGACAGGCTGTCCGGATTTTCCGAGGCGCTAAAAAAACGTGGGTTAGAACTTGATCCTGAAATGGTCGTTCATGGGGAATTCACGATGACCTCTGGGCAGAAAGGCGCAGAGGCTTTGCTATCGACCCCCCAGCGGCCGACTGCCATTTTTTGTATGAACGATGAGATGGCAATTGGTGCTGTGCACCAAGTGAAGAGAATGGGCCTCAGGGTGCCGGAAAATGTGTCTGTTACAGGATTCGATAACATTGAATTCTCCCAATTCACAGATCCGCCTTTGACTACGATCAACCAGCCCGCAGAGGAGTTAGGCCGTTACGCAATGGAAACGCTGCGATTGATTATCGATGGCAAGCCATTGAAATCCAGCCGGACTATTTTGCCCTTTGAGCTGGTGGAACGGGAAAGTACAGGTCCTTGTTCGGACAAGTGAGGGCTGCAGATTCCCATGGACTCTTGCCCTTAAAAGAGCCGTATTGATTAGATTACAGCGTTAGGTGTGGAGATAATAATGATGAAAAACCTTACTAAAGCCAGATCCAAACTATCCCTAGTGATTGCAGCAGTGATGCTGGGAGCTGCAGGTTGCGAGCGGGTGCCCGAATCGAATGTCCAACAAGCGGACGGAGAGTGGCGTTACCTGTTTGATGGAGAAACGTTACAAGGCTGGACCGGCACAAATGGCTCACAAATTGGAGAGGCCTGGCAGGTTGTTAATGGCAATCTGGTCTTGACCGCCGGAGGGGCTGGGGATCTGGTAACAGCTGAACAATTCGAGGATTTTGAATTGCAGCTGGAGTGGAAAATTTCTGAGGGCGGCAACAGTGGCATTATTTATCGTGTCGCTGATGGAGATGCGCCAGTTTGGATGAGTGGCATGGAATACCAGGTGTTGGACAATACTGCGTTTCCCAACCTGGAAAAGCCAAGCCACAGCGCCGGTTCGGTGTTTGATATGTATGCGCCCAGTGAAGAGAGTGTCAAACCTGCGGGGCAGTTTAATCACACTCGTATACGCGTAGAGAGCGGAAAGGTCGAACATTGGTTGAATGGCAACAAGATTGTTAGCTACGAGCTTTGGTCCGAGGATTGGGGCAAGCGTTTGGCGGGCAGCAAGTTTTCGAATTATCCAGATTTCGCACGCTCTGAAAGCGGCTATATCGCTTTGCAGGATCATGGTGACAAAGTCTGGTATCGCAATATAAAAATCCGGGAGCTATAAGCTCATGGGTATTTCAGGAATCAGTCTCTGGCAAATCCTGATAGTACTGGTGCTTGCAGTTTTACTGTTTGGCGGCGGCAAGATTCGTCGTATGGGAGAAGACCTGGGGGGAGCAATCAGTGGCTTTCGCCGCTCTTTAAAGGATAACGGAGAAGAAGGCTTCTCTGCAGAATCTCCCTCAAAATCTGCTGCTGAGGTTTCCCAAATAGGAGGGCGGCAATGACTATCAATAGAAGGCGGTTTTTGGCAAATAGTGCAAGGCTGGCAGCTTTGGGGCTTGCTGCCCCCCTTATTGGGTTCAGTCATCTTAGCCACAGCGCTGCAAGTGAACGCTTTTTTAAAATCTCATTAGCCCAGTGGTCCCTGCATCGGCAACTGCGAAGTGGAGCTCTCAAGGTTCTGGACTTTCCAGTAAAAACACGCAAAGTCTTTGGCATTGAAGCGGTTGAGTATGTCAATCAGTTCTTTAAGGATCAGGCAAAGGACTTGAAGTTTCTCGCTGCAATGAAGGCTAGAGCAGAAGACCATAATGTTCGCAGCCTGTTGATTATGGTTGATGGCGAAGGCGACCTAGGCGACCCCGATAAAGGCAAGAGAAAGCAGGCCATAGAGAACCATTACAAATGGGTCGAAGCGGCTAAGTACCTCAATTGTCACTCTGTACGTGTCAATGCCGCAGGGCAGGGGAGCCGCGAAGAAGTGGGTAAGGCTGCTGTTGAGGGACTGCGCGCGCTTTCGGAATTCGCCCGGGATTTTAATATTAACGTGATTGTTGAGAACCATGGTGGCTACTCATCGAACGGTGAGTGGTTGTCACAAGTCCTTCAACGTGTAGATATGTCCAATTGTGGCAGCTTGCCGGATTTTGGAAACTTTGGAGATTACGATCGCTATTTGGGGGTTCAGCAACTAATGCCGTTCGCCCAGGGTATCAGTGCCAAAAGCTTTGAGTTCGATTCAGCGGGAATTGAAATCAATACGGATTTTGCTCGGATGTTACGGATCATTCGCGATGCGGGTTATCGAGGCTATATCGGCATTGAGTTTGAAGGGCCGGGAGATGAGGACCATGGAATCTTGGCAACTAAGCAGCTGCTTGAGCAGCTTGGCAGGAGGGTGGAGCTGTCCGCGCAACTAAATGAAAAAATCGATAAAATTTAGTTTCGAATGTAACCGGTTACATATTTTTAATTTATCCAGACGTGAAAATATGTACTTTAATGTCTGGTTTTTTTAAGAAATCAGACTCCAGCACTAAAAAATTTTACATTTAGACTTTATTAACGCCCAAAGAAGGCAGAAAAATATCCTAAAAATGAAACCGGTTACAGGAAAATATCTCAAATTGATAGAATTTAGCCGGTCAGAAGAAAAATAAATGATCATGTAGGAGAGATGTTATGGCGAGTGAAGATATCGAGAATAAAGAGTACGACGCCTTAATAGTCGGCTCTGGCGCTGGGGGCGGCATGGCTGCCTATGTGCTGGCCACAGCCGGTTTAAAGGTACTGCTGCTTGAAGCAGGGCGATCCTACGACCCGGTCAAAGAAACCCCTATGTTTAATTTGCCCAAAGACGCACCCCTGCGCGGTGGTAGTACGCCGGAAAAGCCGTTCGGCTTTTACGATGCGACAGTGGATGGTGGCTGGCAGGTACCCGGCGAGCCCTATACCCAGGGATCTCGAGAGAAAGGTCGACGTTTTGACTGGTGGCGAGCGCGTATGCTGGGTGGCCGCACGAACCATTGGGGGCGTATTTCCCTGCGTATGGGTGAATACGACTTTAAGCCCTACTCAAGGGATGGGCTCGGCTTTGACTGGCCCATCAGCTACCAAGACCTGGCACCCTACTACGATAAAACCGAGATGCTTATTGGTGTCTACGGCACCAATGAGGGATTGGAAAATACTCCGGACTCTTCCGACGGCGTATTATTGCCGCCCCCTAACCCCCGTGCTTATGAACTGCTAGCGAAAAAAGCTTGTGATAAGCTGGGTATCCCCGTGATCCCCTCACACTTGGCGATTCTCAGTGAGCGCCTCGACCATGAAAATATTCCGCAGAAACTGTTCCCCGATAACAAGCTTGCCCAGGATGTAACCCGCGAATCGATGAAATCCCGCGCAGCCTGTTTTTGGGCCACACCCTGTGGTCGCGGTTGTTCCATTAAGGCAAATTTCCAGTCCACCACAGTACTACTGCCTCCTGCGTTGGCTACAGGCAACCTAGACATCATCACTGACGCGATGGTGCGCGAAGTTACCGTTAATAAGAGAGGCAAAGCCAACGGGGTGGTTTACATTGATAAAATCACCCGCCAGGAAAAGTTTGCCAGTGCCCGCGCCGTAGTCATCGCGGCCAGTGCCGCCGAGACATCCCGCATTCTTCTCAATTCAAAAAGTACCTTATTCCCAGACGGTCTCGCCAACGGCAGTGGTGTTGTAGGTAAATACCTGATGGATACTGTGGGTGCGGGAGTGGGTGGTCAAATTCCAGCCCTGGAAAATATGCCCGCCCATAACGAAGACGGCGCGTCGGCAATGCATATGTATATGCCGTGGTGGCTATATAAAGAGCAGTTGCGCGGAGATCTGAATTTTGCGCGCGGTTATCACATTGAATTCGGTGGTGGCCGCAGTATGCCTGGAGCCGGTGCCTTCGGTGGTATGGGTGATTTTACCGAAGGTGCCTATGGTAAAGATCTGAAACAGGCCTGCCGACGTTACTACGGTTCCTTTGTCTGGTTCGATGGTCGTGGGGAAATGATCCCTAATGATGATAGTTACTGTGAAATCGACAAGGACCAAGTTGACCAGTGGGGTATCCCGGTTCTGAAATTCCACTGGAAGTGGAGTGACCAGGAGCTCAATCAGGCTGCCCACATGCACAAAACCTTCGCCGAAATTATTGAGGGTATGGGCGGCAATGTGACCACAACGGTACAGACCGATGGTGCCAAGGCCATTATCAACGGTGGTGCGATTATTCATGAAGTTGGCACTGCGCGAATGGGCTCCAACTCAAGAGATTCTGTACTCAATCCTTACTGCCAGTCTTGGGAGGTTCCGAACCTCTTTTTAACCGACGGCGCTCCCTTCGTTTCCAATGCCGATAAAAACCCAACCCTAACCATTATGGCGCTGGCTTGGCGTACCTGTGACTACATTGTGGACCAGTTTAAAAGGAGGAACATTTGATATGAGCAAGGATAAAACAAACCTGAGCCGCCGTAATGCCCTGCGTTTGATTGCTACTACTGCGGCTGCGGTCCCAGTAATCGGTTGTTCTGAGAAAGCAGCACCAAAAGTTGAGTTGAAGCAAGACAAACCGGCAACGAAACCAGCCGTTAAAAGTCTGGATGCGCCTAAACAAACTTTAGCCAGGGGTACACCAACAGATCCTGATCTGCTTAACCCCGTCGTACCATGGGAAATGCAATTAGATGCGCGTGAGCTGGCGGTACTTGCAGCGCTTTGCGATGTGATTATACCTGCAGATGAAATTTCACCGAGCGCTTCTTCAGTAGGTGCACACCATTACATCAATGAATATGTCAGCGCACCTTATTCCAACAATAAGGCGGACCTTGTCACTATTCGCGGAGGGGTAGTCTGGCTCGAGGGAGAGTCCAGGCGCAGGTACCAAGGCCCATTTGTCGAGCTGAATGCATCTCAAAAAATTGCCATTTGTGAGGACATCAAATGGACTCGCACCGCGAAGCCAGAATTCCAAGCCGGTGCACGTTTCTTTGCCAAGGTGCGAGTTCTTGTATCTACCGCCTTCTACACCACCGAGGAAGGCATGGCGGATATTGGCTACGTAGGCAATAGGCCTATGGCCAGCTTCCCTGGCGCACCGCCTGAAGTATTAAAACGACTCGGCTTAGAAAGCTGATAACCGTTTAAGGCAACCCCCTGGGAAAGGGGTTGCCTATAAAAGTAAGCCAGGGATGGATAGATCTGAAACCGGGCTTATTCCGAAGACTTGGTAAGAGGGTATGCCGAGTTTAGAGGGTGCACGGAAGGCTCAAAAATTATAATAAAAGTGATGCTTAGCTATGAAAGAGAAAACCCAAAAAGAAAACCGCAGGACGGAATTACTTCGTACATCCGCCAGTGCACTGGTGTTATGCAGTGTCGTCGGTATGGCACAGGCGCAAAATACCGAGGAAGCCCAAAAAGAAAGCTTGGCGCTTGAAGAAGTAGAGGTATTGGGCATTCGACAGAGCATGGAGAAAAACCTCGATGTAAAGCGTTTTTCCAATGCGGTGGTGGACTCAATTACCGCTGAAGATATTGGCAAGTTCCCCGATAAAAACGTAGCTGATGCCTTACAGCGGGTACCGGGAGTCTCTATTGTCCGTAGTGGTGGTGAGGGCGCCAGGGTAAGTATTCGTGGTACAGCCCCAGAACTTACTTTCACTCAACTTAACGGTAACTATATTGCCACTCCGGGCGATGAGCCATCACGCTCGCTAGATTATTCCTTGTTGCCCGCAACAATGATTGCCCGTACAGATGTTTATAAGAGCCCTGAGGCAAAGCTGGATGAAGGCGGAATCGGTGGTACTGTCATTTTGCATACCCGCAAACCTCTGGATCTGGACGCGGGAGAGGGCATGCTATCGGTTGAAACAACTTACGCGGATGTCACTGAGAAGTATGAGCCACAATACACGGGTTTTTACTCATGGAAAAATGATCGGGAAACCTTTGGTGTATTAGTTGGTTACTCCAAGCAGGACCGTCAGAACCGGGTGATTAGCACCACCACTGAAAACTGGGGATGGCAAGGTGATGAAAAGCCGCACGATGGCGTAGAGGCCAGGGGGGCTATGGTAGATATCGATGGTAATGAGTACCGGGATTTCTATGCCCCCAGAGCCGTAGTGGGCAGCGTTTTTGAAGAGGAGCGTACCCGCGAGGGAATTCAGCTCAGTGCTCAGTGGCGTCCGGTTGAACAACTTGAGCTGGGTGTCAATTATTTTCGCTTTGAGCAGGGTGGCAACTCAGAGAATTACCGTATTGTATTTCCAGAGTGGAACTATGGTGATGCAGTTGCACCCGGTAGCCTTAAATTTGACGAGGATGGCGATACCTTACTCGGTATTGGCATGTTGGACAGAGGACAGGCCGAATTGCAGTCTCCTCAAGTCGCTGGTGACTACACGCGAGCTGAATATGTGTCAGATACCTTGGATTTTAATGCTATTTACCAAGGTGATGGCTATATCGTGCGATTGGTACTGGGCAGCACCAGTGCGGAGGGCGGACCTTCTGAGAAATTGTTTGCCTCAGTAAACTCTCGCTATGGCACTGTGACTGACTGGAGCTGGGACCTAAGCAGTGGTACTGCAGAGATAGATACCAGTGCCGATCTGGGAGACCCCAATACTTACCCCTTATACGATTGGTTTTCTTCGCACTGGACCAGTAGTGAGGATGATGAAAACTACTACCAGCTAGATGTATCTATCGATATGGATTACGGCTGGCTGACCTCCCTTGATGTAGGACTTAAATACCGCGACCACGAAATTAACCGACGCATTACTAAACAAGCTTGGGATGATGATAACCCGCCGTGTCCGACTATTAACTGGCCGAATGAAGACGGTAAAGATGGTCTTTGTTATCCCTGGTGGCCGGAC
The DNA here is from genome assembly GCF_056160005.1 of Microbulbifer sp. ABH2_005. NCBI lineage: Bacteria > Pseudomonadati > Pseudomonadota > Gammaproteobacteria > Cellvibrionales > Microbulbiferaceae > Microbulbifer > Microbulbifer sp. ABH2_005. Next base: position 1,989,427 of record NZ_JBSWWI010000001.1, read on the forward strand.
GATTCTTTCCACACCGACCCTAATGGCGTTCCGGATACGATCGATATCCTTTCTAGTGGCCCACTCGATAATATCATTGGCGGTGTAAAAGTGCCCAACTTTGCCTACCTGGAGTTCGAGAAGCTAAAAGAGTTTCTCTATGAGACTTATGGTGATCCTACAGTGATCGTAGAACGGGACCAGGACTATCGCATCGGTGAGGAGGTGACTGCGGCCTATGTACAGCAGAATTTTGCTTCTGCCACTTTGCGCGGTAATTTTGGTGTTCGCGCGGTGCAGACCAAGCAATATGCCCGAACCTACGACAACATTGATGGCGTTTTGCAAGATGAGCCCAATATTCGCGATAGCATTAACACCGATTTTTTGCCAAGCGCCAATATCGCTTGGGATATTAACGATGATTTAGTAATGCGTGCAGCCCTCGCAAGGGTTGTCGCTCGAGTTAATTATGATGACCTCGGTGGCTCTGAATCAATACACGCCCCATTGCCAGGAGCGACCGTAAGAGATGGATTTGCGGGGAACTCCGAATTGGAACCCTATAAAGCGGATCAGTTTGATTTGGGTCTGGAATGGTACTTCGACGATGCTTCCGCAATGGGAGTAACCCTGTTCAGGAAGGATATTGCATCATTCGTCATTAACGGCAGCTCCCTAGTAACCAGGGAAATCGACGGTGAAATTTGGAATGTAAATATGTCGATGCCTGTTAATGGCACCGATGCCACCGCTCAGGGTGCCGAGCTGTTTGTGCAATATGCCTTTGATAACGGTTTTGGGGTTTTTGCCAACTACACCTATACGGACACAGAACTGGCCAATCTTGACCTCGAAAGCGGTGAAACAATCAAAACAGAAATTGCGGGTACCTCTAAAGATCAATACAACCTTTCGGTGTACTACGAGAATGACCTTTTCAGTGTGAGAGCCTCTTACAACTATCGCAGCGCCTATGCGGATGGCTATAGCAACGGCGTGAATACGTTTACTGATGAGTATAATCAGCTTGATGTTAATGCTTCTTATAGTTTGATGGAAAACCTTACTCTCACTGCCTCCATTATTAATCTCACCGAAGAGAAGGTGGATAGATATTGGGGTGAAGAAAACAGAGTCTTGGGTTCCTCCTACTCAGGTCGCCGCGCCTATATGGGGCTGACTTACAGCTTCTGATCCCGCCATAACTTCGGCGCACAGATACAGTAATGTCTCTGTGCGCTTTCCATTTGAGACAAATCATTGTGATCAGCAAAAGAAAATTCCTGAAATACTCCTTCCTGGGCACTGCTGGCGCCATGGCAACACCTTCAGCGGCAGCTATGGCAAGGCGTTATACGAAGAAGGGAAAAAAGCCCGTAGTCATATCAACCTGGAACCATGGGGGCCCAGCCAATGAGGCAGCTTGGCAGGTTCTCACAGGGGGTGGCAGGGCTTTGGATGCCGTAGAGGCAGGTGCTCGGGTGCCGGAAGCTGACCCGCAGGTAACCAGTGTTGGCTATGGCGGTTTTCCCGATCGCGATGGTGTAGTGACTCTTGATGCCTGCATTATGGATGACAAACAAAATTGTGGTTCAGTGGCTTTTTTACAGGGTATCAAGCATCCCATCTCGGTTGCGCGAAAGGTGATGGGGGAAACTCCACATGTAATGTTGGTCGGCGAGGGCGCACAGCGTTTTGCAGTTGAACAGGGGTTTGACATTGAGAACCTGTTAACTCCAAAAGCTGAAGCCGCCTGGCGTGAGTGGAAACGCGAGTCCCGGTACCAGCCGGTAATCAATAGAGAAAACCACGATACTATCGGCATCTTAGCCGTGGACCAGGACGGCAATCTCTCAGGTGCCTGCACCACTAGTGGCGCGGCTTTCAAGATGCATGGGCGGGTAGGGGACTCGCCGATTATCGGTGCCGGACTCTATGTCGACAATGAAGTGGGTGCGGCTACTGCCACGGGTATGGGCGAGCTAATGATTAAGACTGTCGGTTGCCATCAAGTAGTGGAGCTGATGCGTCATGGCTATACACCGGAGGAAGCCTGTCGTGAGGCGGTGGAGCGTATTGCGCGCAAGCTGGGGGACTATAAGAAGTTCCAGGTGGGTTTCCTGGCTTTAGATAAAGTCGGTAATTACGGTGCTCACTGTATTCACCCGGGTTTTAATTATGCAGTAAGAGATGCGAGCGGTGCACAATTAGTAGATTCGAAAAGTAAACTCGGCTGATTGTCTTCTTGGAGCAAGCCGCAGTTAGTTGACTTGCCCCAATAGGAAGAAAATTCGAATTTGCTCAATACACTGCTCAGTGCAAAGTTCGTGCTTGCTGCCTGTTTAGACGCAGTTCTGGGGAGAAGCGAATCATATCTAGGAGAGCATCAAAATAATGTTCACCTAAGTCGCCAAGGTCTACAAAGCGTGGAGAAAGAAGCCAGTCTTCCAGAACACCAAAAAGGCCTCCGTGAAGCATTTGTTGGGCCAGTTTCAGATCCAGGTCAGGAGGTAATTGACCGGCTGATAGTGCAATCTCCAACAATTCTCCCATTCGCTCCAGCCGCTCTGTACGGCCTTGCTTAATACGGTGAGTGGACTCGCATACTTCACTGATTGGGTCACATGGCAGGAAGATAATCTCCAGCAAGCGCTGCCATTCATCATTGCAGGCAATCTCATCAAATAGCCATATCCAGCGGGTACGAAGGGTGCCTAGAGGGTCTCTCTTCAACTCATCACCGGCCGCCGCGCAGAGGTCTTCACCGGGCAGGCGCATGCGCTCGGTTAGAGCGTTGAGTAGCCCAACTCTGTCGCGGAAATGGCTATGCAGGGAATCACGAGTGACTCCGGCAAGCTCCGCGACTGCCGTTAGGGAGGCGTGGGTGACGCCAGATTCGTGAAAAACACGAATCGCGGCGTCTAAGATACGCTCTCGGGTGTTAAGTATTTGCTCTTCTCTATATTTAGCCATGGGCAATGCAGCTTCTTCATTATCGTAATCGCCTCATTTGACCGCATATTCACGGCTGTTCGCCGCATGAAAACAAATGAGACTTTAGTGCAAACCCTTGAAAACACTGGGTAAAAGTGCATGTTAGTCGATATTCATGCGCTGATGAATAGTTGATCGGATTTCATCACTACACATAAAATGCGTGGCCATTGGAGTTAGACCTTCCTGTCACCATCTCTTTTTCTCCCGAACTGACCGCAGTATCCAGGCCGTCAGCCCTGATCGAGGTAACCATGCTCAATAAAAAAGCGTTTATCAGTCTTTTGATCACTAGTGCATTGCTTGCCGCTTGTGATGAAAGAACCGCTGCGCCACCGATGCCGGCGCCACAGGTGACTGTGGTTACGCTGGAAACCGAGCCGGTTACGCTTACCAGAGAGCTGCCTGGTCGCACTTCACCTTTCAAGGTGGCGCAAGTTCGTCCACAGGTAAATGGCATCATAAAACAGCAATTGTTCCGTGAAGGTGGGCGTGTCGATGCAAATCAGCCACTTTATCAGCTGGATGACGCCATTTACCAAGCGGATGTGGATAGTGCGCGCGCTAAATTACAGGGGGCAAATGCGGCTATGAATATCGCCCGCCTCAAGGCTGAGCGTACCGCAGGCCTTGTTAAGAGTGGCGCTGTCAGCAAGCAGGAGAATGATGTCGCGGAGGCAGACTTGCAGGAAGCCCGCGCCTCTGTTGCTGCTGCCAGGGCGGAGTTACACCGAGCCGAGATCCAGCTGGACTATGCCCAGATTACCTCGCCGATTACTGGCCGTATTGGTAAATCCAGTGTCACTCAGGGTGCCTTGGTAGCGGCCAATCAGGCCGCAACTTTGGCCACTGTGCAACAGCTGGACCCCATCTATGTGGATGTTACCCAGTCCGCAGCAGAGCTGGTCAGCCTGCGTCGGGCCCTCCAGGCGGGTACATTGGCAGATGCCACAAATCTGCCAGTTAAGATTTTGCTGGAAGATGGCAGTGAGTTTGAACATCAAGGCAAGCTCGAGTTTGCCGAAGCCAGTGTCGATCCCTCTACTGGCAGTGTGTTGCTGCGAGTCGTTGTCCCCAATCCAGACAATATGCTGCTGCCAGGCATGTACGTGCGCGCGATAGTGGGTAGCGGTGTACGGGAAAATGCCATTCTGGTGCCTCAACAAGGTATTGCAAGGGACCCGAAAGGTAACACTTCGGCAATGGTGGTCAATGAAGAGAATATTGTTGCCCAACGCTCTGTTCGGGTCAGTCGCACAGTCGGTAACCGCTGGTTGGTAGAAGAGGGGCTGGAGCCCGGTGACCGTGTCGTAGTGGCTGGATTGCAGAAAATTCGCCCCGGTGCGCCGGTGCAGCCTAGTGAACGTGAGGATAAACAGGTACCTGAAGTAGCTGGTGACGGCGACACTGCCGCTGATCAGGGTTCCTGAGGGTAGGGGTTATGGCGAGCTTTTTTATCAACCGGCCCATCTTTGCCTGGGTTCTGGCAATTATCACCATGCTGGCAGGTGCATTGTCTATCAGCAAGTTGGCGGTGGAGCGCTATCCGAATATCGCACCGCCCTCTATTAATATTGAGGCCAGTTATCCCGGCGCCTCCGCCAAAGTGGTGGAAGATTCGGTGACGCAGATTCTGGAGCGGAATATGAAAGGTCTCGATGGCCTTCTCTATATGTCTGCTGTCAGTCAATCTAACGGTGGTGTGTCTGTCTCCCTTACGTTTGAGAATGGTACCGACCCTGATACCGCACAGGTGCAAGTCCAAAACAAAGTACAGCTGGCAATGCCGCTGTTGCCCCAAGAGGTGCAGTTACAAGGGGTCAATGTCAGTAAGTCCCGTGGTGGCTTCTTGATGGTTGCAGGTTTTGTCTCCGAAGACGGCAGTATGAACCGCAACGACATTGCCGATTACATCAACTCAGCGATTGTGGACCCGGTTAGCCGGGTGCCAGGTGTCGGTAATGTGCAGGTGTTCGGCTCCAAATATGCAATGCGTATCTGGCTCGATCCCAACAAGCTGACTACTTACGATTTGACACCGAATGATGTAGCCGCGGCGGTACGGGCCCAAAATGCCCAGGTCACAGTGGGCAGCCTTGGTGGCGCACCGGCGGTGCCAGGGCAGCAACTCAATGCCTCTATTACCTCCCAGGAGCGCCTGCAAACCCCGCAACAGTTCCGGGAAATCGTGGTACGAGCCAATGATGATGGCTCCATACTGCGGCTTGGCGATGTCGCCCGCGTTGAGTTGGGAGCAGAGAATTATGAATTTATCTCCCGCTACAATCGCCAGCCGGCTACCGGTATCGCCATTAACCTGGCCACCGGTGCCAACGCACTGGACACCGCCGAAGGCGTGAAAGCGAAGCTCAAAGAACTGGAGCCTTTCTTCCCTCGGGGGCTTACTTCGGTCGTACCATTTGATACCACGCCCTTTGTGGAGGTCTCCATTAAAGGCGTGATCAGTACATTGATTGAAGCGATTGTGCTGGTCTTCCTGGTGATGTATTTGTTCCTGCAGAATTTCCGTGCAACCCTGATCCCTACAATCGCAGTACCGGTGGTGCTGTTGGGTACCTTTGCCGTACTCGCAGCACTGGGCTTCTCGGTCAATATGCTCACAATGTTCGCTATGGTATTGGCCATTGGCCTGCTAGTGGACGACGCTATTGTGGTGGTGGAAAATGTAGAACGGGTGATGCGCGAAGAGGGCTTATCGCCAAAGGAAGCCACTAAAAAATCCATGCACCAGATTACCCCGGCATTGATCGGAATTGGTGTCGTGCTGTCGGCGGTGTTTGTGCCAATGGCATTTATGGATGGCGCCACTGGCGTAATTTACCGGCAGTTCTCAGCAACTATTGTTGCTGCCATGGCCTTGTCTGTATTAGTGGCGATTATCCTGACCCCCGCACTATGTGCCACCTTGCTGAAACCACTTTCAAAAGGGGAAAGCCACGGTGAGAAAGGCTTCTTCGGTTGGTTCAATCGCAACTTTGAGCGCGGCAGTCGGCGCTACCAGGGCGGAGTGCAGGGCATTCTAAAACGTAGCGGCCGCTTTATGCTGTTGTTTGTGGCCCTTTCCGCTGTGATGGCCTTTTTATTCCTGCGTTTGCCCAGCTCCTTCCTGCCCGATGAAGACCAGGGTGTGCTCTTCTCTATGGTGCAGGCACCCGTGGGCGCGACCCAGGAACGCACCATGGAATCTATCCGCAAAGTGGAAGATCAATTCCTGGATAATGAGCAGGGCACTGTGAAGTCAGTATTTTCGGTGCAGGGCTTTAGCTTTGCCGGTAGCGGCCAGAATACCGGTATCGCCTTTGTGAATATGGAAGACTGGTCTGAGCGGGAAGAAGAGTCGCAAAGTGCTGGCGCAGTAGCCATGCGTGCTATGGGCGCGCTGATGCAAATTAAAGATGCCATGGCTTTTGCCTTTGCACCGCCGCCTCTGCCAGAGTTGGGTTCTTCTGGTGGCTTTAACTTTTACTTAAAAGATAACGGCAACCTGGGGCACGAAGCACTGACTGCTGCCCGCAACCAATTCTTGGGGATGGCCGGGCAGAGTAAGTTACTGTCTAACGTACGTCCCAATGGCCAGGAGGACACGCCGCAATTTCGAGTGAAAATCGACAATGCCAAAGCTGCGACCCTCGGCTTGTCTATTGCCGATATTAACAGCGCGCTGAGTACCGCTTGGGGTGGCTCCTATATTGATGATTTTATCGATCGCGGCCGGGTCAAGTGGGTTTATATGCAGGCGGATGCGCCATATCGCATGGTGCCGGAAGACTTCCAGCTTTGGTCCGTGCGCAATGATAAAGGCGATATGGTGCCTCTATCTTCCTTTGCCAGTTTTTCCTGGGAATATGGATCTCCCCGTTTGGAACGCTATAACGGTGTGCCCTCCATGCAGATCAATGGTCAGGCAGCAGCGGGGGTCAGTTCTGGCGAGGCCATGGCAGAAGTGGAGAGCTTGGTAGCGCAATTGCCAGCTGGGGTTGGTGTTGAGTGGAGTGGCCTTTCCTATCAAGAGCGCGCTGCCGGTGCACAAACACCACTGCTCTATACCCTGTCATTACTTATTGTATTCTTGTGTCTTGCCGCTCTCTATGAGAGCTGGACAGTACCGACCGCCGTATTGTTGATGGCGCCGCTCGGTATCCTAGGCGCAGTGCTTGCCAACAGTTTGCGCGGCATGGAGAGGGATATCTATTTCCAGGTAGCTATGCTGACCACTGTCGGCTTGACCAGTAAGAACGCCATTCTGATTGTGGAGTTTGCCAAGCAAAACCTGGAAAACGGAATGGAACTGGTGGAAGCGACCATGCGTGCAGTTCGTGATCGCCTGCGCCCTATCCTGATGACTTCTTTGGCTTTTGGCTTGGGGGTTCTTCCACTGGCGATAGCCACTGGTGCAGGTTCTGGCGCACAGCGTGCGATTGGAACCGGGGTACTGGGGGGAATGGTTGTGGGCACGCTGCTGGGAATCTTCTTTATACCGCTGTTCTTTGTAGTGGTGCAGAGATTGTTTGGGCGTAAAACTAGAGTGAGCAGAACTGATACTGGGCAGGATCAAGTTCTTGCCAGTAAAAAGACAGAAGCTGCGGAAGCTTTGTAAGTCTCAAGCCAGAGAAAAGCCAGGCCGCATTTTCTGGCCTGGCTTTTTTGTATTCGCTCTTTATAGAGCACACCTTAAATGTAAGTGAACTCAGTAATTCCCAGGTTGGCAGTAGCTTCGGCTATTTTCTTCGCCCCATGCCCAGCTTTCGGGAAATGCGTTCATTTCATAAAATGGACAGAGTAATCCTTGATACAAAAATCGGGATTTTGATACTGAAGCTTTCTTGTACTTTAGAGGCAGGACCAGGATGGAACACTGCAAGTACGACATTATTGGCGATATTCATGGTCACGCCAGCGCATTGATCGAGCTGCTCGATGTGCTCGATTACCGGGAAACAAGCAGTGGTTATGCGCACCCAGAACGCAAAGTCATCTTTCTTGGAGACTTTATCGACCGCGGTGAACACCTGGTAGAGCACCGCAAGCTCCTGAAGATAGTTATGAGCATGGTCAACAATGGTCATGCCGAAGCGATTATGGGTAATCACGAGTTTAATGCCTTGGCTTATCACACCGAAGTCAATGGCAAGTCCCTGCGCCCACATACCGATAAAAATAAAAAACAACACCAGGCCTTTCTGAATGAGTACCCGGATAACGATTCAGAAAAATCTCATGTACTGGATTTCTTCAGGTCATTACCGCTATGGCTTGACCTGGGTCCACTGCGAGCAGTACACGCTTGCTGGGATATGAAAAGTATTGATTTTTTGAAATCAAAAACTGACAGGGCGAGGTTAACGTCTGAGCTATTGGTGGAAGCTAGCTCCCAAGGCAGTGACGCCTTCAAAGCGGTGGAAACTCTGCTCAAAGGTTATGAAGTTGAACTACCTCAAAATGTAAGTTTTCTGGATAAGGATGGTAATCGCCGCTTTGCTGTTCGTGTTCAATGGTGGAACGCTTCTGCAAAAGCGCTGGGTGAGATAGCGTTACCACGTGGTGTTGATATCGGTTCTGCCGCTAGCTTGCCTGTGCCTAGGGGTATTCCTTATTACCCTAAAGCAGGTAAGCCCTGCTTTATCGGTCACTATTGGCTTAAAGGTGTGCCAGCACCTCTAAGCGATAATGTAGTTTGTCTCGACTATTCCGTCGCAGGGAATGGCAAGCTCGTTGCTTATCGATTTGATGGTGAACAGGTATTGAGCAAAGACAAGTTTGTGTTCGTGGCGTAGATACTGGCTAGTTGGAGTTTACATTGCCGGGTTATCCATCTTTGAGCTGTCAAAAACAAGACAGTTTAATCGAGTGAAATTGCCACAGTTCCCGCCAGTGAATGACTGATCTTCACGTGTGTCTTCATGGTTAATAGATTGAGCAGCTCCTCCCATTCTTAATGGGAAATAAGCCGAGAGGGGAGACCTGCTCGGCTTATTGATGAGCTTCTATATCTAATTCTAGTGTTAACGGATTTGGGAGCTTGCTTATGCAAGCTGGGCGATACGCTCGTTTGCAGCAGTCAATGCTTTTTCTTTGGCATCATCTCCCGTTGCTAGTCCTTCCGTGTATATGAACTCGATATTGGTTATTCCCACAAAACCGAGGAGTTGGCGGAGAAACGCGCTCTGTGAATGCTCGTTGCCGTAGTATCCACCTCGCGCGATAAAGATAATTGTCTTCTTGTCTTTCAGTAGCCCCTCAGGCCCATTGGGCGTATAGCGGAAAGTAACCCCCGCTCGGGCAATATGGTCAAAATAGGTATGCAGGGTAGAAGGGATGTTGAAGTTGTACATGGGAACACCAAAGACCAGTACATCTGCAGAGGAAATCTCTTCAATTAGCTTGTCTGAAAGTTCCACGATGTCCTGTTGTTCACGGCTACGTTGCTCTGCCGGAGTAGTGAATGCTTGAAAGCGATCGAGGGTCAGGTGGGGGATAGGTTCCGTTACCAGATCGCGCTCGGTCACTTCTCCATTTGGGTTTTTTGCTTTCCAGCTCTTTACATACTTTGTAGCCAGCTGGGAGGTCTGGCCACCGGATTGGAACATACTGGACTGGATGCTGAGTAGCTTTGCCATGTTTGGCCCCTCGTAAGTTGATTGGATTGGGTGCCATTTAACCATCGCTTTATTCGATTAAAAATTAGAAATAAGCCGATAAACCTATCGATTTATTAGAATGATTGCGGTCTGCCCGTACGAGCTAGCAAAGAAGCCCCAAGGCTCCTGACCACTGGGTCCCAGAGTGTCAAAAGGTCCTTGGATGTCAGTGGGTCCTTGGGTGTCGGTGTTGAGGGAGTGGTAAATATAGGCCTTGGAGGGCACACAAGTCAGCCGTATGGAGCTTATGCCGAACTAATACAGCTGAACCGTGATAAAGAAGTTACCCCTGGAGTTGATCAGAACTAATCCTGTCTAATGAATTTTTATCCGTAGTAGCTATCGAATAAGCGCCAACAGAATCTAGCCTTCAACTAAAGGCTTCAATATCTCTTCGTACATAATGGACTGGATGGTTTGCCCCGTTGTACTGGCCCAATCTGTAGCAAGCTCTGCCATTAGTTGATTTGTGGTAGTAATGCCTACACCAGCGTTCCTCATTCGCTCGATGGAAATTTCATCTGCGATCTGGGTTGGAGAGCCACCACCATCTGCCACAACTTGTACCTCGTAGCCATCCTCTACAGCACTGATAGCGGGATAAATAATACACACATCGTTAGTTAGGCCTGCCATTATCAGTTTTTTCCTGCCTGTAACCTCCACGGCAGATTTGAATGGCTCAAATGTCCAGGCATCTACTACCCCTGGCCGCTTAATCCTTTGGGCATGAGCTTCGGGAGCTATCTTTTCGAGGTCGTCAAAGAGAGGGCCCTGAAAGTGGTCTTCTTGACTGGTTGTGAATAGCAGCGGCATACCTGTTTTGACCGCGGTACGGGCTAAGGCACGTACATTTGCCAGTAGGTGTGCATGGCTGATATTGCGTGCAAGTTTGACAGTCCCCACTTGATGATCAATCAAAAGCATCGCGGTACTATCCGTTGTGAAGAGGTTTTTCATAAACCTTTCCCTATTCTTTGTTGGTTTAATCTCTTTAATTACCCAGGAAAGCTTCAGACTGATAGAGAGCAATAAATGAATATACTGCTCGTAAAATTTTATGCCTGAATTCTCAATCCCTGGGTTTCCCTTTCACTATAAATGCTATGAGCTTAAGCTATGGTTAAACAAACCTGTGACACTAGTTATTGAATTCTCCGCCTTTTCCTTGAGATCAATATAAGCGCCAAAGAAAAAGGATTTATTGATCAGTCTGTCCTGGGATGATCAACAGTAGTAAGAAAATTGGCCTTCAAACTCTATTGGACTAACCCATGATGAAACTCTACGCCATGCCGGGGACCTGCGCTCTAGCGCCTAATATCGCTTCAGTTTGGGCTAACTTGCCCGTTGAGTTAGTAAACCTTGAGAGGGGAGAGCATCAATCTGGCGCTTATCTAAAAGTGAACCCGAAGGGGCAGGTTCCCGCTTTATTGTTTGATGATGGCCAGGTTTTAACCGAAGCTTTGGCAATTCTTTTGTATATTGCTTCCTTATCCGAGGTCCCTGAGCTGATACCCCGTGGACCTATGGAATGGGCAAGGCAGGCTGAAGCGCTTTCCTATATGAGCTCTGAGGTTCACTCGGATTTCGGCCCCCACTTTGTGCCCGAGAGATTTGCTTCATCTCCAGAAGCGAAAGAAGATGTTCAACAACATACCTATAGAAAGTTAGAAGCGCACTTTCGTAGGCTCGACACCTCTTTCAAGGAGGCCGGGGGGGATGGCTTTCTTGGGCGCCGAACGGTGGTCGATGCTTATCTATTCGTCTTGTGCCGTTGGATGGATTCAACCCCCCTCGATCTCTCTTCGTTTCCCTCTCTTGCTGAATTTCGCAGCCGCCTTGAGAGCGAGGAGGCTGTGATCCGCGCACTCAAGCGCCAAAAAATGACTGTTTAAGAGATCTCGACTAATACGGTTTGCTTGAACTATTTGCTTGAACTAATAGGGGGTCATTAGGGGGGGGGCATATTGCCTGTGGCATCCATGCCATGTTGTCCCGCTTACCAAAGCTAATCCGTTGATTAGCTTTTATCGTTTTCTTTTGCCTCGAGCTCCTTGGTTTTCTCGAACCAGAAGTTGTAGAAATCTTCTGTGACCAGTTGCTCGATATTCGTGGCTTCTTCCCTCGGGCAAAATACAGTCACAGTGATCACATCGTGACCCAGCTCGTTACTGGTGATGCACACTTTTGCATCCGGCCCAGCAAGCTCTACGCCCATACGGTTTTCAATGAGTTTGCAGTAACGTTCGGCAACTTCGCGAAAGGAGTCACAGTGTTCCTTTAAGCGTTCCGCAATAAAGTTTTTGGCTTCAAAGGGATTTACTTTTCCGCTTTCACGAGTGATCGAGAAAGAATGCTCGATATAGCGACGCTTGAAATTCAAGTTCTTTACTGGTTGGGTAAAGAAAGCATTGTTAGGGATATAGAGCGTGGTGCCGGTATATCCGTTGCCCAACCCGTGAGGATCAATCTCTAACAGTGTGGTGCTCAACCAATCACTGTCGGTAACTTCACCAAACTGATCGCCCACTTTGACCCAGTCTCCTACGGTAAAGGAGCGCATATTGGCCTGATAAAGTCCCCCAACCAGACACTGAACAACTTCCCGCAGGGCCAATACGATAGCGACCGAGAAGGCGGCAATCGATAGGGCAAACTCGCGTAATTCCGTGACCCAGACAGCAATAACACCTATGACCAATAACAGGTTGCCCAGATTATGCACGGTATTGATACGGCGGCGCTTATCTGCCTTTGCCCAACCACTGCGGACTATGGCCAGCGTGGCGAATCCTCGCAGTAATAAGATAACTACGATGACACAAAAGGTAATAAAAAGTTTGCTCTCGAGAATGTGTTGCAGTAACTCGGGTTTCATTCGAAGGGGATTACCTCGTTGTTGTTATACGCAACAACCTCCTCTGGCTATTGCCCGGCAAGCATAGCTGATGGGTATTGGGCCGAGGGGGGTGTGGCGGGGGTATAAAAGAAGGGCGCAATGTATCTTCTTGCGCCCCCACTTGTAAATATGTTCAGGGAAAAAGCGATAGAAAGGGCCAGTTAGACCCTTGCCCGATATCGGAAATCCCTTATACAGCAGACTGCTAGCGGTAATCTGGATTGGGAAAGTCGGGCTTGCAGCCTGCATCCCAGGCGGAGCGCTGGTTGCCATGGGCGGGGATTCCACCAGCGTCCTTCAGGATTCGCGCCAGGTGTAAAAGATTCCAGGTCATAAATGAGGTATTGCGGTTGGTAAAGTCGTTTTCTGGCCCACCCGATCCAGGGTCTAGATAGGAAGGGCCGGGGCCGGCTTCACCAACCCAGCCGGCATCTGCTTGAGGTGGTATCACATATCCCAAGTGTTGCAGGGAATAGAGAATATTCATCGCGCAATGTTTAGCGCCATCTTCATTACCAGTGATCAGGCAACCACCGACTTTGCCGTAATAGGCATACTGTCCCTGATCATTTAGGTCTGATGAATTGGCGTAGAGGCGCTCTATTGTTTGGGTGCAGATTGAGGATTTTTCACCAAGCCAAATGGGGGTTGTGATCACGAGGATATCTGCCTCGCTAACCTGGCGATAGATATTGGGCCAGTCATCATTTTCCCAGCCGTGCTCGGTCATGTCTGGATAAACGCCGAAGGCGATATCATGGTCTACCGGTCTTAGAACACTTACCGCAACGCGATTTCTCTCCATAATCTCACGGGAAATATTGATCAGCCCATCTGTATGGGAGAGTTCTGGTGTTGGCTTGAGGGTACAGTTAAGGAATAGGGCTTTCAGATCTGAGAAGTCCCAATGGCTGGATTCACAGTCCTTGATTTGCTGCTTGTTCAGAGGCATCTCTGATCTCCTTTTCACTGCACAGTATTGAACCTGCGCCAAGATGTGAATACAGGTATAGCAGTCAGAAAATAAAATACGTTATCAATAGGGACTAATAATATGCAGTTTGAAGATACCGTGAAATCGGCGGCTTCCAGTGACAAAGTTAAGGCTGCCACTGGTTAGGTTACATGTGTTTCAATGGTTGATCGTAATGATAATGGGGGCAGGGCTAATAGGTTGTTGCAGATTTGATGGCTGAATTTGGATCTGGCGTATCTTTTAAATAAGAGACTGAAAATTTCAAGAGACCACTGAATTAATCCGCTACTTTATTTACTTGTAGTTAGCTAATGATAATCAGAGGTGCACTATGAAGGCGAAACCATATCTTATATCAAAATTGCTGCCTGCGACCGTGGTATTGGCAGCACTTTATTCAGGACAATTAAGCGCAAACCCTGACGCAAACAACTCAATCGATGGCACTTGGTGTGCGGTCGATGGGGAGTCATTCATTTTATATGAAAGCAAAAAAGATGCTTTGAATGTTGGCAAAGATATATTTTGCCGAACCTTTAAGGTCCTAAAGAAAACAAAAACAGGAGGCGGCGGCCGGTTCATTGATAACTTCAAAAAGCCAGCCGATCTTAAGCAAAAGTTAAGTGGTGTCGAAGAGACAAAAGATGGGGCCACTGTTGGCAAGGATATCGGCATATTTGCCTTTTCAAATACCGGCGATACCACTCGTATAGTGACCGTTGATGTCTCAGATGAAAGTGTGGGCAACTTTACGCTCGACAGTAGCGGGAAAATGCATGGGTTTATCGAGGAGGTAACCTCTGATGCCCATGTTCATGAGGCTCATGTTGGCGTTTTGTCCTTTAAGAGGGCTCCAGGCCCTATCCCAGCAGTATTTGATAAAGAGTGGCAGTCGGTCTTCGATGCAACACATAAAGAAACAAGGCATGGACGCCCACCAAGAGGAAAGGATGGTGCCTCTCCAGGCCCGAAAGACGTGAAAAGTACCCAAGAGCAATAGCGTTGTACCTCAAAGAAGCTCCGCCATCTTCTTCATCAAGATGGCGGAGGCGTTTTCGGTAAACTGCTGCCCCTCTTCAATATATTCCCATACCGTGGCATCGCTTTTCCAACCACCTTGCTTCTTAATAAGCTCGAAGCCCACCTTTTCCCGAGCCGCGGATGTGGACAGACCACGACGAAAGCTGTGGCTACTCAGTTCGCCGACAAAGTCGAAATCGCAGGCGGCGCCCAAGTTCTTAAGTAGGTCATTGACTGCTGCAGGATTAAGTTGTCGGTCTTGAACTGTATCCCAACGATTCACAGCACGGAACACGGGCCCACTTTCAATGTTGCCAACCTTAAGCCAGGTTTGAAGCGCTGTTACGGGGCAAGCCTTAGGTGTACCAAAGGGCAGGGCACGCATCATGCCTTCACCACTTTGGTCAGTTTTTGACTTAGGGAGCCTTACGATTACGCCCTCATCCTCCCAGATCAGGTTTTCCACCTGAATCGCTACCAACTCACTTCGCCGGAAAGCGCCAAAGAACCCAACCAAGATCAGTGCGAGATCGCGGGCGCTTTTCTTGCTTGAAGATTGATTGCGCAAATGTCGAGTCATGGTGGCAATGTGCTGAAGACCGAGGGCCTTCGATTTTTGCTTGGGCTTGCCATGGGTGCGACGAACACCGCGCATCGTTTTCTGCACGAGTGGATCTGTTATGGGATTGAGCATCCCCTGGTATTGGTGCCACTGGCCGATAGCGGTGAGATGAAGATCCAGGGTTCGAGGGTTGAGCTCCTCTGCACGGCCCAGGATATACCGAACCAGAGTGCCGCCATCTGTCGGTAGCCGCCCGCCCCATTTTTCAAACTGGCGAATCGCTGAACGGTAGGCCCTGCGGGTGTTATCGGAAGTGGCTGCGCTCAGATACTTCTGAATGTCTTCATCGGTTAGGAGTTCGCCGCCAGCGCCAAGCGTACTGAGGGGGTGGGAGTTAGCGTGCTTTTTGGTGGATTGAGGAGTGTGATTTTTCATGGTGCCCGTATCGCTAGAGAAGCCCCTGCCTGTACTGGAGGTACGTTATTTGGAGCATCCTACAAGATTATAACCTTTGATAATAGTCATTATCGCAGGTTAGATAGGTCTATTTTAAAATTGGTGATAGAACAAATATAATGTAATATTACGTATTATGTAATTTGTAACGAAATAATCTGAGGCAAGACTTATGGCGCGCACAGGGGTCACTTATCTGGATATTGTCCAGGCTGCGAAGGCGATTAAGGCTCGCGGAGAGGAGCCAACGGTTGATCGTGTTCGAGCTCAGCTGGGAACGGGTAGTAAGAGCACTATTGCCCCCTTGCTTAAGCGGTGGCGAAGTGAATCTGCGAGTGATACTGATGTGAATGGACTCCCGAAGGATCTGGTCGATGCCCTAAAGGAGCTACATCAGAGAATCCAGGGAGCGGCAAATAAACAAATAGAGGAAGTGCAACAGGAGTTTCAGGTACAAGAAAAGGAAATCACCTCGCAATTGGAGGAATCGCGAAGTACCGCCAGCCAGCAAGCTGCCAGGATCCGGGAGCTGGAACAAAAGCTCTCCATCACAGAAACCGAAAAGCGCAAACTTAAACAGTCACTGGAGGAAACACGGGTCGCTCTGGAGAAGAGTGACTACCAGAGGCAGGAGGCCCTAGGGCGCATTGCCGAGCAAAAGGCGGCGATTGAGGAGATCAAGCAGGAGAATAGAGATGTTCGCGAGCACTTTGAGCATTTCCAGCAGCGCACCGCGAACGACCGCCAGCATGAGCGGGACCAATTCCGCGCTAGCTCTGAGCAGATGAAGGGCCAGATTGCGGTGCTCAATGAGCAGCTAGCCCTCTCCGAGCGCAGGTTCAATGAACAGGAGCTGCTTTATAAGCAAGGGCAGGCATTGATTGTTGAGCTCAACCGGGAAAAGCAAAAACTCAGCGAGCAAGTCGGGGTTGCCAGCACTGAAGCGGCCAACCTGAGGCAACAAGCGGAAATGCAGGGTGGTGAGCTGAAAGATAAACAGGCTGAGATTGCCAGTTTGCGTGAGCGAGTCTCACAACTTCAGAGCGAAAGCTCTGCGACTCGAAGGGAAGTGCACTTACAACAGAGCGCTCTGGAAAAATTGGAGTCGGAATTAGCAGCTTCACAAAACCGCCTGGAACAAGTCACGGATGAGAATCGCATACTTATCCAAGAGAAAGCTATGATCCAAGGCCAATTTACTCAATTGGAGAGCTCATTAAAATCCTAAGCTGAGAATGCACTGGGTTCGCTATACTTCTCGGTGAGGCTCCGTTTGAATGATTGATATGAGCTCTCATGCTTTCCTGATAGGCCTGCTAAACTCGGCGGCTTTACTGTTGCAACCTGTGGAGCCGCAAGTAGAGCTCACGCAGCGTAGCTATTTGCCAGCAACTGGCAAGCAGCGATAGCACACAGAATCCACTACGCAAGCAATCTAACCTGCAATGGCTGCCTAAAAGATAGGCAGCTAAACTTACTGGCAGGCCAGTCAGTATCTGATCAATTTCAGCTACTTTAGTCACTCGCTTTTAGCCTAGCGCGCAAAGCAGGCCCACCTGCAACCAGCCTCTAAAGCTTTTTGAGTATCCCGGAGAGAAGTATTGGCAGGGAACTTTAAGCAGATCATCGACAAGCCGACTTTTTTTGGTGCGCTTAGCTTGCTTCTGATGGTTACTCTGCCGCTCATTATTTATCCGAAGCTTGGTACCAAATGGGTGCTGAACGCAAAGAACTTTGTAACGGATGATCTGGGAGTGTTTTATCTGTTGCTGGGGGTTGGGGCATTGCTTTTTATGACCTACATCATTTTTAGCGATATAGGTCAAATCAAACTTGGAAAACCTGAGGAAGAACCGGAGTTCAGTACGCTCTCCTGGGCTTCAATGCTTTTCTGCACCGGAATTGGAGCTTCCATTTTATATTGGTCTATGGTGGAGTGGATTTATTATTACCAAACCCCACCCTTTGAGGTAAAGGGAAATACTCCAGAAGCTGCACGTTGGGCAATGGCCTATGGAATATTTCACTGGGGCCCAATTGCCTGGTCTATTTATCTTATTCCAGCTCTTCCTATCGCCTATTTTTATTATGTAAGGCATCGCAATGTATTAAAGATTAGTGAGGCTCTTATGCCCATTCTGGGCGAACAAAGAGCCAAAGGATCCATCGGTAAACTAATAGATGTATGTTTTGTATTTGGCATGTTGGGCGGTGGGGCTACGACACTGGGCATTGCCGCACCTTTAATCTCAGAAGGTGCCCATGAACTACTTGGTGTCCCTACAGGTATCACTACACAAATTTTTATTTTGATGCTCTGTACCTCGATTTTTGGCTGTAGCGTGTATGCTGGATTGAAAAAGGGAATACAAACACTCTCTAATCTCAATATGTGGCTTTCTATTCTTTTGTTGGCCTTTGTATTTATTGTGGGTCCAACATTATTTATGTTGAGTGCGGGATTGGATTCTCTGGGTAGAATGCTAAACGATATTCTTCATATGGCTACTTGGATGGAGCCTTTTGGCCGTTTTAAGGAGTTCCCGCAAACGTATGTTCCTCAAGACTGGACTATCTTTTACTGGGCCTGGTGGCTGGTGTTTGCGCCAAGTGTAGGTTTGTTTATTGCCCGTATATCCCGGGGAAGAACAATAAAAGCAATGGTTGTCGGTGCAATATTTTATGGTACTTTGGGGTGTTTTCTATTTTTCTTGATTCTGGGCAACTATGGTGTCTACTTGCAGTTTTCTGGTGAGTTAGATGTTGTGCAATCACTTAACCAGCAAGGCGTAACGGCAACTATATTCGCCATCTTAAAAACACTACCGCTTAGCAAGCTGGTGATATTCACTTTTACTCTACTTGCGATAATTTTTACGGCAACAACATTTGATTCTATATCCTATATTTTGGCTGCTGTTGTGCAAAAAGAAATAGTTGGAGAGCCCGCTCGCTGGAACCGGCTTTTCTGGGCATTTGCACTATCTGTAATGCCCATCACTTTACTATTCCTCGGTGGGCTGGAGGCATTGCAAACGGCAAGTATTATAGGTGGTGTCCCCTTGTTGTTTGTGGCGGTATTGCTTTGCATGTCGATCGTTAAGGCAGCACAGTACGATTTACGTTACCAGCCCAACTATGAAGAAAAGGAGATCTATATAGAGGATTTGCCTGAGGATGACCCCTGGAGCGAGGAGGGTGATTGGGGGGCGCCCGGTGACTCTATAAACGATAAAAAAACTTCCGGTAATGAGAAGCCATAAATACGGCTACCTTTATATATCTCTTCCATATATCTTTCCAAGATACTACTTGACTGAGCTTATAGTGTCACCACATTCAAGATAAGCGGTGAGTGTACCCTTTAATGCTCTCGATCTTCCTTTCTAGTCCAAACCAAATAAAGATATAGCTTGTTGACTGTTAAATAGATTATCTGCTCTATACAGCTTGACATACGCGACGGCTTTCATGAATTCTTTGCCCGTTCCTCACGTTGAAATAAAACGCCGTCCTGTTAAAATTCGACACCACTATAAGAAATACATTATCTGTCGTATTCCGCCTCTATAAAAGTTTCCCCGCTACCTCACTTGTCTTGATGTCCTATGTGACACCGCGCCCACTTTTATTTTGTCGGTTTGTAAGTTGCTTTGGAGGAGTACATTGACTAAGAGTTTCAGAGAAATTATCGACAAACCGACTTTCTTCGGGTCATTGGTACTGCTATTGCTGGTAACGGTGCCGCTGGTTGTTTTCCCCGATGTGGGTGCCGCATGGGTAAGGCTGGCAAAGGACTTTGTTACTGACAAGCTGGGTGTCTTTTACTTACTGTTAGGAGTAGGGGCGATACTCTTTATGGTCTATATCGTATTTAGCGATATTGGCCAGATAAAACTCGGCACTCCAGAAGAAGACCCGGAGTTTTCAACGATGTCCTGGGCATCTATGTTGTTTTGCTCTGGCATTGGAGCCTCTATCCTCTACTGGTCGATGGTTGAATGGATTTACTACTATCAAACTCCACCTTTCCAGATTGAGGGCGGCACCCCCGATGCTGCACGCTGGGCGGTTGCCTATGGTATTTTCCACTGGGGGCCACTAGCCTGGTCAATTTACCTGATCCCCGCCTTACCGATTGCCTACTTCTACTATGTCAGAAACCACAGCGTACTGAAAATTAGTGAAGCACTGATGCCGGTTTTAGGCGAGGAGCGTGCGAAGGGCGGTATCGGCAAGCTGGTTGATGTTCTCTTCATATTCGGCATGCTGGGAGGAGGGGCTACCACCCTTGGCATTGCTGCACCTTTAATTACCGAAGGTGCGCATGAGCTGCTCGGAGTATCCAAGGGCCTAAGCACCCAAGTAATCGTTCTGATGATTTGCACGCTTATCTTTGGCTACAGTGCTTTCGTTGGCCTCAAGAATGGCATTCGTGCACTCTCCAATGTCAATATGTGGCTATCGGTGGTGCTCCTTTTATTTGTGTTTCTCGTTGGGCCTACGCTATTCATGCTGAATACTGGCCTGGATGCACTGGGTCGGGTGCTGGATAACATCTTCCACATGGCTTCCTGGACGGAGCCCTTCGCGCAATTTGAGCAGTTCCCCGAGACCCATTTCCCACAAGATTGGACCATCTTCTACTGGGCTTGGTGGTTGGTTTTTGCCCCAAGTGTTGGGTTGTTTATTGCGAGGATATCCCGGGGTAGGACCATTAAAGCCATGGTGGTGGGTTCCATATTCTTTGGCACTCTTGGCTGTTTCCTGTTTTTTATGGTGCTTGGGAACTACGGCGTTTACCTGCAGTTTTCTGGTGAGCTGGATGTGGTTCAGGTGCTCAACCAAGAAGGGGCCACTGCGGCGATTTTTGCCGTTTTACAGACCCTGCCGGCTAGCAAATTGGTGATACTGGTTTATACGGTACTGGCCTTGATCTTTACGGCTACCACGTTTGATTCTATTTCCTACATTCTCGCCGCGGTAGTGCAGAAAGAAGTGGATGAAGAGCCGGTGCGCTGGAATCGGGTATTCTGGGCATTCGCTCTGTCCATAATGCCTGTAACCCTAATGTTCCTCGGTGGACTGGATACCCTGCAAACTGCCAGTGTTATCGGTGGCGTCCCGCTGCTGATAGTGGCGGTACTACTGTGTATTTCTATTGTTAAAGCCGCTCACTATGATTTGCGCTTCCAGCCCAATTACGAAGAGAAAGAAATCTACATTGAGGATTTTCCAAAGGATGACCCCTGGAGTAAGGAGGGTGATTGGGAGTTACCAGCTCAACCTCCTCATGGGGTATCGCACAATGATAAACCTCATATAGAGGGTGATCCGGGAAGCCACCCATCTCGCTTATAGCCCGATAGGTTAAGCTGGCCGCTACGGTGCGCCTAAAGCAAGGGTGCTCTGTAGCGGTTCTTCTGGGTTCTTGGTTGGGTTATCAGCTCAAATAAGGTGCCGGTGCCGTTAATATAGCTACACTCATGCTTTACACAGAAAAGCGCCAATAACATTCTAGGCTATTGGTAAAGGCTTAAATGATGTGTTGGTGCAGATCAGATTTAACTCAGCAAGGTAAAATGGCGGGCATCACTCAATGGATATCGAAGGCTAAAAATTGGAGGGTATACGAATTGCTCGGATACTGGTTATCGAGGTTGAGATATAGCTATTTATTATCTCAACCTGCGAATCACATAATTACTTAGCAGTGCTGCGCAACTGCTAAGAGAGTCGACTGCTTAGATGCAGATAATGTTCTCTGCCTGAGGACCCTTTTTGCCTTGAGTCACTTCAAACTCAACGGTCTGTCCTTCGGTTAAAGTTTTAAAACCTGAGCTGGCAATTGAGCTATAGTGCGCAAAAACATCTGGGCCAGACTTTTGTTCGATAAAGCCGAAGCCCTTTTCTTCGTTGAACCACTTAACTGTGCCGGTGCTTGTTTTAGACATAATAATATCCTGTAAATAAAAAGGTATAAGCCTTAAGAAGGCAAGAATAGCAAAAAGATAGACTTAGATTTAAAGATCTACAGGACGAAGTACTACAGAGATGCGACGTAATGGAGAGTGTAAACAAAGGCAACTTACTTTTTAGCTGTTTGGGTATTATACTTGCTCTCGGTCTTGGGTCAAGTCTTTTTGTGCCAATATTGCTTGCCGGAGGCCCATCGCAATTCTAGCCGATTTGTCTCAGTCTATTTTCGAAACTTGCTCTACACAGGATTTCCGCAGAAGTGCAGCGTTATCAGTAGGCCCTTTCTTCTGGAAACATTGATTTAGCCGTTTCACATAACGGCTAAATAACGCGTTTGCCTCCTCTAAAGGCAAGGCAACAAGGTGCTCAATAAACTGGCGAGTGCCGACCTGAAAGTGCATATAATCAATAGGCACATTCCAATCCCCGCCCCAAACGGCAAACCCGTGTTTGGCAAACACGGTGGTTACATCCTCAGACATCCCGACACGCACAGGTTTTCCCGCCCGATACTTCGCTCGGTTTAAGTAACCTTCCTTGGCATCTTTCGGTACCACTATTGCTTTCGATGACTGGTCTATATAGAGGTAGGGGTTTTGTAATGGGTTAATATCAATGGCAACGCCATAGGCGTGCTCGGACCATTTACTTCCACCCGTGATTGGTCGGGAGTCAAATGCAAGAGAGTTGTTTATATCCTCTGTTTTTCGCTCTTGCTGACTAAAGTACTCAATGGGTATTGCAGATTTTATGGGAAATTGTCTTTGATATAGCTCATCGAAAAGGGCAAGGACACTGTCGGCTACAACATCAAGAACTATTAAGGCTCCTTTGTTTTCACTTTCCGCTCCACCAGGCTGCCCATCTGTTAATGGGTAAAACTCGAAGACTACTTTCTTTATCCTTTCACAGCCAATGGGTGACTTCTTAATGATTATTTTCCGATAAATCATCAAGGCACATTCTTCTTCTGAAATATCATATATGCCCGCTTCAGATTCAGGGCGGAAATCCTTTTCCGTGATATGACTTAAAGGGTCTTTGGTACAGGCAATCAGGCCAAAAGTAGTGAACACAATGATATAGAAATAGAACATGCTTCCCCTGCCTCAGCTCGATGAAGGATTCCTCCCATTTAACGCTGTTCATTTGGGTAGGATATGTGTATCCATCAATTTGGATATATTGAATTGTTGTAGATATTTACGGAATGCCTCGGGGAGAGGGGTATATGACGTTCAATATCGTTGATTGGCGTTTAACGAATTGATTGAATTATCTCTCAAAGAGTTTGGCGTAACTTACTCCTCTAAGAGAGGCTAAGATGTCAGGTCTTAGTTTAAAAACAGCATTCTAAGCGACTACGCTTGTTATTTGTTTTATGACTCCATTGGGGTGGAGACATTTATTGAGTCAGTCTACAAAAGGCCTTATTGATAAGCCCACTTTTTGCGGCGCACTTTTGTTGTTGCTAATAACGACAGTGCCTTTGATCTCATTTCCTGATCTTGGCTCTCTATGGATAATGTCGGCAAAAGATTTTCTTACGAACCGTTTTGGTACTCTCTATCTCTTACTAGGAATTGGGTCGATTCTTTTCATGGCCTATATCGCCTTTAGTGATATAGGCCGTATAAAGCTAGGAGGTAAAGGGGAGACTCCTGAGTTTACAACAATTCCTTGGGTTGCCATGCTGCTATGCTCTGGTATCGGAGCCCCTATCTTGTATTGGTCATTTGTAGAGTGGATTTACTATTACCAGGAGCCACCATTTCTCGTTGAGGCGAATACAACAGAGGCCGCTCGCTGGGGGGTCACCTATGGCATATTTCATTGGGGCCCTTTGGCTTGGTCCATTTATCTAATACCCGCATTACCCATCGCTTATTACTATTATGTGAGAAAGCGCAATGTACTGAAGTTCAGTCAAGCGCTTGCGCCCGTACTAGGGCAGAGAAGAGCTAATGGTGCCATAGGCAAACTGATCGATATCTCTCTGGTGTTAGGCATGTTGGGAGGAGTTGCTACCAGGTTAGGTATTGCCGCTCCATTGATCACTCAAGGTTTCCATGAGTTGTTGGGCCTCCCTATAGGTCTCAAGACGCAAATAGCGGTTCTTTTACTCTGTGCGTTATTGTTTGGCTACAGTGCCTTTGTCGGTTTAAGGCGCGGGATCAGTGCGTTTTCCAACTTCACAATGTGGCTTGCACTGTCGTTGTTGATTTTTGTTTTTCTTGCTGGTCCAACCTTATTTATTATCGATAATGGCATGGAGATTCTGGGAAGAATGCTTCACAGCTTCTTGCAAATGGCCACCTGGACCGATTCCTTTTCACACTTCGAGGAATCTCCTAGTTATCGTTTCCCCCAGCAGTGGACCGTATTCTACTGGGCCTGGTGGTTAGTGTTTGCACCGAGCATCGGGCTTTTTATCGCTCGGATTTCCAGGGGCCGGACAATCAGAGAAATGATCGTCGGCTCCATATTATACGGAACCCTTGGATGCTTTTTATTCTATATGGTGCTCGGCAATTATGGTGTTTATCTGCATTTTTCTGGAAAACTGGATCTAGTGGAAATCCTCAATGATCAGGGAGCGAATGCGGCAATCTTCGCGATATTAAAGGCCCTGCCTGCAAGTCAATTGGTGGTACTGGTATACACATTGGCGGCACTGCTATTTACAGCCATCACATTTGATTACACATCCTACATCCTTGCTGCAGTTGTACAGAAAGAAGTCGATGTTGAGCCACTGCGTTGGAATCGTATCTTTTGGGCTTTTGCCCTGGCAGTGTTGCCAGTTGCCTTGATGATACTTGGAGGGTTCGAGGCACTGCTGGCGGCGAGTATTATTACAGGTGCTCCCTTATTGTTAGTCGCACTTTTGCTATGTTTCTCTATCGTTAAAATTGCTCGTCATGATTTGCGATCATATTCGACGCTAATGGAAAAAGAAATCGTTCTGGAAGGGCTGCCAGCAGAAGACCCGTGGGATATGAAAGAGGAAAATCAGAGCGAGAGTAAATAGTGGTGAAGTTTTTTACAGAAACTGGCTGGGAGAGGGAAGGGGATAGCCAGGGAAAGGACGATAACTAGGAGCAGAGTAAGAAGTACCGAGGCCCATAATAGGCCTCGGTATGCCGCTTAAGCCTTAAAGGCTAAAAGTGCGGGCAACTGAGAGCACGATGCGCTCGTCTGCGGTATCCCAGTCGAGATTGGTATTTTCCGCAGCAATATTGAAGTCAAAGCCATTCAAAGAGGTCATGTATTCTACACGATAGTGGTTATATGACTTCTTATCATCCCAGCTCCAATCATCCTTATTGGTAGAGGTTGAGCGGTCAACACTGAAACGAACGTTATGTCCCTCTGCAAATTCAAAAGTGTGAGCCAGCATCATAATGTAGTGGTTGCCGCCAGTTCCAAAGTAGTCCCAGCTGTACCAGCCATTGACTTCTGATTCACCGAGATCGGAGCTGTAGCCCAGTTTGGCATAGGCTTCTGGGTAGTCATAATCTCTAGATACATCATCATCACCATGATAGGTGTAATAGGCGATACCAGTATCCAGGCTCACTTTGTCGGTGAGCTGCATAAACTTACCAGTGTAAAAATCCCATTCCAGATTGGTGTCGTCCCCGCTACCAAAATCTACATTGGAAGCCCAGGTGCCAACATACCAACCATTGTCGAAACCATAATCTAGGCTGGCCTGAAGGGCTGGGTCGTTCTGGGTCTGGCTTACACCATTAAAGGTGTAGTCGGTGGTCAGATTTACAGTTGAAGAAAGGTCTGCAAAAGTCTGCTGTGAAAGGGCCAGCATTGAGGCGCAGGCCAGGGCAGATAATTTCAGTTTCATAGTATTGTCCCCTTAAATTATTTCTTTTCCCTGCCCGCATTACGGGCAGGGTGTCTCACTTCCGAATTTTTAGTTGGCCATCTCGATTTTTCTGAAATCGATCAGGTTTTCTTTCGGTGAGGAGTCGATTGCGGCAACCGCCCGGTAACGTTTAACCAGGATGTAGCCGAGACAGCAGAAGAAGATGCCGATCACCAGAGCGCCGATCCACTGGATTTGCAGGAAGTCCAGTTTGAACAGCAGAGTCAGTAGACTTAAAGCCACCAAGTTCAAAATGATGTATTTCATCTTGCCGAGGCGGGCTACCGTCATACCCAGGTTGTCGGTATACAGGCGAATTAGGGAGTCCAGCGAGTTGATCACAAAGGTGATACCCACTACCACCATGGCCAGATTATAAAAGCCGCTGGTATCCAGGCCTTGGCTGGAGTAGTAGTAGAGAACCGTGAACCACAGAGCGATGGGGATCGACGGGAAGATCAGCATCGCAGCTAGCACCTGATAAGTGCGCAGACCGCCCACAAAGCGGGAGGTGAACTGGCCAATCATGATGCTCCAGGCAAACCACCAGAACAGGTAGAACTCGTGGTAGTCATTCAGAGGCAGTACGAACTGGTGGATGTTGCCAAAGTAACCGCCGAGTAGGGCAAAGGTTGAAGCGAAGTCACCAACGCTGCCATTCTCGCCGGTAAAAGCACCAACCCACATCAGGGCAATCAGGCCGATAAACAGCCAGGTACTGGCCAGGCTTAGAAGCCGCACATAGCGCAAACTGGTGGATGAATAAACCGCAGCCGCGATTACCGCAAATACGATCAAGTAGAAACTGCCCACAATAGTTTCACCATCGCCAACTTGGGGCAGATACCAGGGCAGGTTGCTAAGCAGCAGATAAGCGGTAAATGCGCAGGTGCCGATAATTACCACGTTGTTAATCAGCTTAACCAGGCCAATCTCAAAGAACTTCACTTTGGGCTCAATGACGCAAAAGTAGAAGCAGGTGAGGAAGTAAAAGCCCCAGATTAAAAAGGCCCAAAAACCAAACTCAATAGCGAGTGGATTGGTGAAGCCGTATTCCGGGCTGTTGGCCAGGTCTGCGTAACCGGCAAATTCGGTTAGTGGGAACATGATCAGGCCAACATCCAGGCCCGAAGTGAAAAGAATAGCGATGAAAGTGAAAGTGTGGACAGGTGTAACCCCAACCAGCTTCACGTTTCCCCAGCGAATTAAAGCAAAGATTATTGCTGTAAAAGTAAACAATATTCCCGCAGAAAGCCATAACGTCATGCTGTGTCTCCAGCTATGTTATTGGTATACCGGCGCCTCCAGAAGGCTAAACTGTGCGAGATTTGAGTATCCCCGCCACAATGAAGGGGATAGTCAAATCTTGACAGGACGCCGGTGGTGATTAGCTTGCTGTCCGCACAGGGCGGCCAGGTCGCTGCGTGCTGGTAGCCGCGAGAGCTACCGATGCCTCGGAGGGTGCCAATACGGGGCGCCCTAAAATCAGGTCGGCAGCCCGCTCCGCCACCATAATGGTGGGCGCATTCAGGTTGCCGTTCGGAATGGTTGGAAAGATGGAAGAGTCCACAACTCTCAAGCCCTGCAAACCGTGCACACGGGTTTGCGGGTCTACCACTGCCATTGAATCGGTGCCCATCTTGCAGGAGCAGGATGGGTGGTAGGCGCTTTCGACGGACTCCCGCACGAAAGCATCAATTTGTTCATCGGTCTGGATATCAGTACCAGGCTGGATTTCATCCCCGCGGAATTCATCAAAAGCTGGCTGATTGATAATCTCACGGGTCAATCGTACGCAAGCGCGGAACCCTTCGATATCTTCTTTCTCCTGTAAATAGTTAAACAGGATTGAAGGAGATTGCTTGGGGTCGCTACTAACAACTTTGACCCTGCCACGACTCTTCGGCTTGTTGTGGCCGATATGTACCTGGAAGCCGTGACCATCGAAAGCCTCGCGGCCGTCGTAGCGCATTGCTGCTGGCAGAAAGTGGTATTGCAGGTCTGGCCACTCCACGTTTTCCTTGGAGCGAATAAAACCGCAGGACTCGAAGTGGTTGGTTGCACCCAGGCCATCTTTCTTTAGTATCCAGCGCGAGCCAATAAGGAATTTATTCCAGAGATCCAGCTTACCGTTCAGGGAAATCGGCTGCTTGCAGCGGAACTGAAAATAGAACTCCAGGTGATCTTGCAGGTTTTGGCCAACGCCGGGAAGTTCGTGTTTAAGTTCGATGCCGGCTTCTGCCAGTGTGTCGGAATCTCCGATACCGGAGAGTTGAAGAAGGTGAGGGGAGCCGATGGGGCCTGCGCTCAGGATCACTTCCTGTCGCGCCTTAAACTCCTGGATTTTACCTTTTCGTTCAACTTTCACACCCACTGCCCGTTTACCTTCCAGTAGTACCTTATGCACGGTGGCATGGGTCAATACCGTCAGGTTGGGGCGCTGCATGGCCGGTTTCAGGTAGGCATTGGCGGTAGACCAGCGCTTTCCATCTTTTACCGTCATATGCATGGGGCCGAAGCCTTCTTGCTGCTCGCCATTGTAGTCAGCGGTGTAATCGTAACCGGCCTCTGTACCGGCTTCGATAAAGGCGCGGTACAAAGGGTTTGCCATCTCGTTGCCATTATTGACCCCAAGTGGACCTTCATCGCCCCGGTATTCATCGCCCCCAAAAGCCCAGGTTTCAGAACGTTTGAAATAGGGTAGGCAGTGGGCGTAATCCCAACCTTCTGCACCGTGCTCGGCCCATTCATCAAAGTCCTTTGCGTGGCCACGCACGTAAACCATACCGTTAATGGAGGAAGAACCGCCGAGCACCTTGCCCCTAGGACAGTGCATACTGCGGTTATCTAAATACGGCTCGGGTTCAGTCATAAACTGCCAAGCGTATGTTTTGGTATTCATGGGGATAGACAGCGCGGTGGGCATTTGGATAAAGATGCTGCGATCGCTACCGCCGGTTTCGATCAGAAGGACTTTTTTATCCTCCTGGGCAGACAGTCGGTTGGCCAGAACGCAGCCGGCAGAGCCGGCGCCAACGATAATGTAATCAAACTCACTCATGCAGAATACCGCTTAAAATGGACTTTCCAGTGGTGCCAGACCCACATACACCGCTTTCAGCTGGGTGTAGTGATTGAGGGTCGCAAGTCCATTTTCGCGGCCGATGCCAGATAATTTATATCCGCCCACGGGCATTTCTGCCGGGGAAGCGCCATAAGCGTTAATCCAGCAGATGCCTGCTTGCAGCTGGTGAATTACACGGTGGGCGCGGGTGATATCGCGAGTAAAAACGCCGGCGGCGAGGCCCAGGCGGGTGTCGTTTGCGCGACGAATGACTTCATCTTCATCGTCAAACACCAATACCGACATTACCGGGCCGAAAATCTCTTCGCGGCAGATGGTCATATCGTCATGACAGTCGGTGAATACGGTGGGTGCAACAAAGTAGCCGTTAGGCGAATTTTCTGGGGAGAGTGTATGGCCACCGCAAAGCAGGGTTGCACCTTCTTCTTTCCCTTTATTGATGTAATCCAGCACCAGCTGCTGGTGCTTGGCAGAGATCAGTGCGCCAAAGTTGGTGTCCGGCTTCATGGGGTCGCCGGCAACAATATTTTTTTCGACACGCTCTTTCAGGCGAGCGAGGAACTGATCGTGAATACTGCGGTGTACAAATACCCGGGTGCCGTTGGTGCAGATCTCCCCCTGGGTGTAGAAATTACCGAGCATTGCGGCAGAAATTGCCTGCTCCAGGTCGGCATCGTCAAAAATAACCAGCGGGGACTTACCGCCCAGCTCCATGGTTACCTCTTTCAGGTTGGAAGCCGCTGCGGCCATTACTTTTTTACCGGTACCTACCTCACCGGTAAAAGAGACTTTGGCAATATCCGGGTGATTGGTCAGCCAGGCGCCCACGGAACCATCGCCTTGGATTACGTTGAAAACACCAGGAGGCATGCCCGCTTCAATAAAGATTTCCGCCAGCTTCAAAGCGCCTTTGGGGGTCTCCTCGGAGGGTTTGAATATCATGGCGTTACCGCAGGCCAGAGCCGGGGCAGCTTTCCAGCAGGCGATCTGCAAAGGGTAGTTCCAGGCGCCGATGCCGGCACAGATACCCAGGGGCTCGCGGCGAGTGTAGTAAAAGTCTTCACCGACCTGCTGCTGATTACCTTCGATACCTGCGGCCACGCCTGCGAAGAACTCGATGGAATCGGCTCCGGTCACCACATCGACAACACTCGCCTCCTGCCAGGGCTTGCCGGTATCAGCCACTTCGATAGCTGCCAGCTCATCGTTGCGCTCTCGCAGAATGGCTACCGCTTTCAGCAGGATACGGCTGCGCTCGATCGGCGCCATTGCTGACCACTGAGCGAAGCCACGCTTAGCGCTCTCAATGGTTTCTTTGAGCACCTTGTCATCGGCGACTTCTACTTGATAGCTGACTTCATTGGTTGCGGGGTTGAACACGTCAAAACATTCACCGCTTTCATTCGCCAGGTAGCGGCCATCAACAAAACTTTGTTCTTTTTCCAATGACATCTGTTGGTTCTCCATACTGCTTTAACAGAGGGTCAATAGGTTGTTTTTCAAGCGATAGAGCAGGGTAGGTAGACTTGCTAGCCATTTTTTTGGACCGCTGGTCATCGCTGCAATTCATCATTGCAAATAGGGCTCTCCGTTTCGAAACCAGACGACAGGTTCAGGACGAAAGCCCATACCTAGTACATAAGTAGTAGGGTATATGACGGAAAATGTAACATATTATTAGTTTGAACTCTAATTGTTCGTATTCGATGCACTATTGAGAGGGAAGAATAATGAGATTGATTTTCCCGAAAATAGAGGTGTTGCAAGAAAGTCATATGCCGAAAATTGGTCAATAAAGGCCAAATATCTCATTTGAACTCTATAAAAATACCCATCAGTCACTTGATTGGGCTCTAGCTCAAGGAAAAGGTAATCCGCAGTAAAAATAGGGGGCAGGGGGTAAAAAAAGCAGGCCCCAGAAAAGCTCCCTGGGACCATGAGGGAAAATGATCAAATTTACCTTGGGCTTAACGACTACCCTCAGCCGGGTTCGCACTCGTAAGCTTGACGGGCTGGAAGAACTGGCGTGCAAAATAGAACACTGATAGTCCCGCCATAATCCCCGGTAAACCCTCGTAGACAGCACCATGAAGCCCAAGGGCTCGCCAGCCTATCGCAGAGGAAAAACCAACGAGCACCGCCAGGATGCTGGTGGTTTGTGCAGGCTTCCAGCCCAGGCACAACACCAATAGCAGTGGCCCAAATGCACTGGCCAGGCCAGACCAAGAGAAAATTACCAGGCTGAAAACGCTTTGATTATTGGTTAATGCCAACAAAAGCGCTGCACCTGTGATGCACACTGTAGCGACCTTCAGAAGCCAGGTCTTTTCAGTCTTTTTGGGCAGAATGTCGTGGGTAATGGCTGCCGAACAACTTAATAGTAGGGAGTCCGCAGTGGACATGGTTGCCGCGAAGATGCCAGCCAGTATCAGGCCGACAAGAATGGGGGGAAGCAATTCGATGGCCATCGTCGGTAGCGCAAGCTCTGCATCAAAACTGCCAGCATCCGCAATATATACCCTGGACAGCAGGCCAACGCCGGTCGCCATGCAGTAAAAAAGCACAAACCATAGATAGTACCAAGCTCTTGCCCGGTACATTTTGCTGGAGTCACTGAGTGTCATAAACCGCACCATGACATGGGGCTGGCCGATAACGGAGAATCCAGCAAAGAGCCAGCTCACCACGAAGACGGCAACACCCGCCCAGCCGGGCAGGACAAGCTCCTGGGGGAACCAGTCCATAAACCCTTCGACAGACCGCATTTGCTCAAGTGTGCTGGAGATCCCACCCAGGTCAGCGAGGGCGACCGACAACAGGATGCCCATAGCGCCAATCATCACAATGGATTGTGCGGCGTCTGTCCAGATAGATGCGCGAATGCCACCGGCAAAACAGTAGAGGCAAATCAGAACCGCCCCAGCGACAGCGCCGGACCAAAGTGGCCAATCCAAAAGCACATGCAGCGCTTTACTGCCGGCAATCATTTGTGCAGAGGCGTAGACCAGCAGAAACAACAGGGAAATAACCCCGATAAGGCGCTGTAGGGTGGAGTGGTTTTGCCCATACCAATTGCTGAGCACCCCGGCATAACTGACCTCGCCACTGGCATTGGTTGCGCAGCTCAGGCGTCTATGCACATAGAGAGAGGCGATAAAGTCGCCAGCAATCCAGCCTAACATCAGCCAAATGGATGCCAGCCCACTGACATAGGTATACCCGATCACCCCGATAAACATATACCCACTGTTATTGGTTGCCACCGCAGATAAGCCAACCAACCAGGGCGGAATGCCGGCACTGGCGAGATAGTAATCGGCCTTGGTGCCGCGGCTAAACAGTGCGGAGGAGATACCCACCAGAGTAAATAACAGTAGAAAGCCAATAAATGCGTAGATCACCTGCAGATCCTATCTCGTTATCATTTTTTAGATTTGACGATGCTTTTTACAGATAT
This sequence comes from Microbulbifer sp. ABH2_005, assembly GCF_056160005.1. Lineage (NCBI taxonomy): Bacteria > Pseudomonadati > Pseudomonadota > Gammaproteobacteria > Cellvibrionales > Microbulbiferaceae > Microbulbifer > Microbulbifer sp. ABH2_005. Next base: position 2,021,382 of record NZ_JBSWWI010000001.1, read on the forward strand.
CGTTTTAAGCACTCTTATCGTGATCGTGGCTTTTCATGGCGACAATCTTGTCGAGCTCTGCAAAAACCTCACTTTCGACCAGGGGTTTTAGGGCGCTATCATTGAGAGTCTCTTCGCGGTAGCTTTCACTCCTGATGATGGCTTCCGCCAGATAACGCACGGCTTCATCAAATTGACCCATGGTGGTGTGGGCACAGGCCAATTGATAAAACGCATGGCCATTGTCATGGTCAATACTTAGCGCTTGATGGCAAAGATTGATGGCCCACTGGGGTTCGTTGAGCTCCAGAACCGCATCAGCCTTATAGGTGAGAGCCTCTACATCCTCTCGGCGCAGCTGTAAAATCTCATCGTAGACAGCGATCTTATTGGCTACAGATGATTCCTGCTGCGCGCGCAGCCAGAGGGACTGAACCTCCTGGGTTAGCTCGATTTCCTCGCGGTTTTCCTCAATATGCTGGGTCTTTTGCTGAAGTTGATTCTCAATCACTTCTAGACGCTTTTCATATTCCTGCACCAAGCGGGAAATTTCCTCATCGGCAAGAGAGTGCACACGCTCCTTGATATCTTGAAAAGATCGCCATCCCACCAGAACTAAAATCGAGGTGGCACCGGCAATCAGGTAGAAGAAATAGGTAACGGTATCGGTCGCGTAAGTTACAGCCCGATCCACCGAGTTGTGCTCACGATCCACGATCTGCTGGATCAGATCCTGCTTGATTTGCGCCTGGTCAATTCGTAACTGCTTGAGTTCATCCAGGATATACCGCTCTATAAAAGGGGTATACATGGCCTCACTCAGGGCCTCTACTTCTTCCTCGATATTGTTGTTTTTATTCGCGTTATTGTTTTTTTTATCATTCGCCTCTTGGGCAAATACTGCAAAAGAGGCGAACAGAACAACTGAAAAAATAACTGCTAGGAGGCGAGGCATATCGCGGTTCCATGATCGTGAACCTCAACCAATGCTTCGTGCAGTGTTCTCACTGCCACGTCATAGTCGGATTCATTGACAATAAACTGCATGTCTACATGCCGCATTGATTGGTGTACAGCCAGCACGCTGATGTCTTTGCTGGAGATCGACTGAACCGCCTTAGCCAGGACCCCGGGGATCTGCATATCACTGCCTATTGCGGAAACAATCGCTACTTTACGCTGATTCAACTCTGCCTCTGGAAAGAGCTCCTCAATGGCAGACTGAATGCGCTTTATGGTTTTCAGGTTAGTGGAAAGGAAATGAGTCAGCGTATTGGCATTGGTATCTTTGGATATGATATGGGCCTTATACCTTTTGATCACTGCCAGCACTTCGCGATCGTAATCCGGAAGGCTTCCGGCCATATCTTGGTCGAACATCTCCAGCGCGTAGACCCCCTTACAACCGGCGATAATTTCCACGCAGGGGGAGTCACTGACGTAGTCACCTGTAATCAAGGTTCCGGCATGTTCGGGCTCAAAGGTGTTTTTTACCCGCAGGGGAATGTTCTCTTGGCGAAGACCTTTAGCGGCTTTTGGGTGAATCGCTTCCATCCCCAGATTGGCCAGCTGATCGGCCACATCGTAGTTGGTTCGACCAATGGGAACGGCATTGTCGGGGCCAACCAAGCGTGGATCGGCGCTGCTCAAGTGGAATTCCTTGTGGATGACCGCTTCTTTGGCGCCGGTTAATACCGCAAGGCGGCTAAAGGTCATCTCACTATACCCTCGGTCAAAAGAGATCAGCAGACCCTTATCGCTGTGCGCATAGCCGGTGACAATAGGCAGCTGTTTGCTCAAGTCGATACTTGCAAAGGCATCGCGAATACGTTCATCCAGGGATATATGTTTACTGGTACGCCAGCCGGTCAAGTCGACAAAGCAAGCGTTAACGCCATCCCGCTGTAAAAGTTTAGAGGTATTCCAGGCACTGTGAGCCTCACCTAAACTGGCGAGCATCTCTCTTACGGTGCCCAGGTGAGCATCCAGTGCAAAATGGCCGTGTTGGCAAAGGCTTTGTAAGTCGCGCAAGCATTTTTGCGCACCTTGCAGGCGCTCATCCAGGAATAGGTTGGCTTCAGTGAGCAGCTCACTATCGCCAAATAGGCGCTCGTTTATCTCGCGCAGCTTTAAGCGCAGTTCATCAAATTTATCCAGCCAGCTGTCATCTTCTATGCCGCTGGAAAACAATCCGTAGATACCAGGCTGGCCGCTTTTTTTGTGCTCCAGCAATAAATCAGTTATGCCGCCATAAGCAGAAACCACAAACACTCGATTGTAGAGATCACCTGGGCTCCCCTTAATAATATTATCCCTGACAGATTCATAATCCGTCATTGAAGTCCCACCAATCTTTTCTATCGTATGCATAGTCTCTACTAGATCCTTTTGTACTCTTGGATAGCCTCTATCGCTAGGATTAATTCCGCAAATAAGGCCGGATTAAGATATCTTGATCGAAAGCGGGGCCGCTTTCTTTTTCAAGGGGATTATCTTTCCAGAGGAAGATTACAAAACGGCCTCCCTTCTAGCTGCTTTGAATGCCGAATTTAAGTAAATAGGAGCAGGGGAGGGGTGTGCACTGCTAATCAAGCGGCCTCTCTGGGCAACCCGTTGGCCAGCTGAGCTAGATTCTTGCGAGTAGTTTGGCAAGTGCTGCTCATGACAGTGGTAGCCTGTAAGGCTATGCATCCCTCCCACCCTCATAGGTACCTATTTATACATCAATGGAGTCGGCACCAAGTTCATAGGCGCCCTCGGCATTGTGTACTTCCTTGCCGTGAAGCGGGGGGTTAAACACACAGGCCATAGTCATTTCTTCGAAGGCCCGTAAAACATGCTTGTCATGCTTATCCAGAATGTAAATAGTGCCTGCTTCAATAGGGTGTTTCTTTCCATCATCCAAGGTTTCCACCTCTCCGCGGCCAGAAATACAATAAACGGCCTCTAAGTGGTTTTGGTAGTGCATTTGGAAATCTGCACCGCTATAAATGGTGGTGATATGAAAAGAAAAGCCCATGTTATCGTCTTTCAATAGCAGGCGGGTGCTTTCCCAGTTGCCATCCGGGGAGACGATTCTTCGATTGGAGTCTTTGGCTTCGGGTAAATTTCTAACGATCATTGGTAGTCTACCTTTGTCTTGTACAGGCAGTCCGCGTTATCCATTTGCTTTAGTCGCAAGCTATGGCGCGGAGTTTGCCTGAATAATTAAAGTCTAGCAGGCCTTGAAATAGACCTTTTCTTCCGGCATATCCGCTTCAGCTGCACAAACTTCCTTGATGGCTGATTCAATGATGTCGATGCCTTTTTCCAGGTTTTGATCGCTGATAATCAGCGGGCATAACAATTTAACAATATGGTCATCCGCGCCACTTGTCTCAATAATTAACCCCTGTTTGAAAGCGGAATGTGTGATTTTTCCGGCGATTTCACCGCTTACACAATCAATTCCCTGGAACATGCCACGCCCTTTTCTGGTGAAGTGACCCTCGCCATACTTGCTGACAATATTGTCGAGGCGCTCGGCAATGTATTTACCTTTGCGCTTAATATCCTGGGAAAACTTATCGTCTGACCAGTAATGTTCAATGGCGGACTTCGCAGTAACGAAGGCCAGATTGTTTCCGCGGAAAGTACCGTTGTGCTCGCCGGGTTTCCATTGATCCAGTTCAGGCTTCATTAGCACAACGGCGAAGGGTAGGCCGTACCCACCGAGGGATTTGGACAGTGTGATGATATCCGGCTCAATGCCGGCTTCTTCAAAGCTAAAGTAATCGCCTGTGCGACCGCAGCCAGCCTGGATATCATCAACGATAAACAGAAGGCCGTGCTTTCTACATACGCTTTGGAGATTGCGCAGCCACTCGGCACTTGCGACGTTAATGCCACCTTCACCCTGTACGGTTTCAACAATCACCGCGGCCGGTGAGTTGATACCGCTACTGGAGTCGGAAAGCACCTTGTCGAGGTACTCGGTGGTATCAATGTTTTCCCCGAGGTAGCCATCGAATGGCATTCGATGGGTGCCATTCAGGCTCACGCCAGCGGCATCTCTATGGTGTGAGTTACCCGTGGCGGCCAGAGAGCCCAGGCTCACGCCATGAAAGCCGTTAGTAAAGGTCACGATATTCTGTTGACCGGTGACATTGCGAGCAATCTTCATCGCCGCTTCCACCGCATTGGTACCTGTGGGACCAGTAAACTGAACCACATATTCCATATTGCGGGGCTTAAGGATCTTCTCATTAAGCGCTTGCAGGAACTCACCTTTCGCTTTGGTATGCATATCCAGGCCGTGGGTGATACCGTCCGCCTGAATGTAATCCATCAGCACCTCTTTGAAGATCGGGTTGTTGTGCCCGTAATTCAGTGTGCCGGCGCCGGCGAGGAAATCGAGGTACTGATTCCCCTCCTCATCCCACATTAATTCGCCCTTAGCGCGACAGAAAACCCGCGGGAAGGAGCGGGCATAGCTTTGCACTTCAGATTCAATCTCATCAAAAATTTTCATTTTTTACTCTTACTGAATGTTGGTTTTATGAGTGAAAGGCCCGATACGAACAAGGTGTTCCGATTCATGCTGTCCATCAAAGTGGACCTGGCTGTTCATCCACTCTGAGGAGTGGAGATCGGCAGACAGCTTCTGAGCTGCCCTTTTGAAGAGGGCCCAGGAAGCGTGATTGTTCTTGGTGATTGTCGTTTCGAGATATTTGACCGGCTGACAGATAGGGCGGCTGAGGATGTCTTGCAGCATGCGTGAAGCCAGACCCGCACCACGTGCCCGATCAGAAACGGCAACCTGCCAGATGAAAAGAGTGTCTTTGCGCTCGGGAATGAGATAACCGGAGATAAAGCCTAAGGGGTCCTTTTCTACTTCCGCAATGACGGAGGTACTTGAAAAGTGGCTGCACTGAAGGAGATTGCAGTAGCTGGAATTGGTGTCCAGTGGAGGGCAGCTCTCAATCAGGCGGTACACAGCCATGCCATCCTCGAGAAGCGGAGGTCTTAGTGAAATATTTTCTAATCTAGACAAAAAATCTTCCCATTCGGCCAAACAAAATTACACGTCTAAACATTAGAAAGGTTGAAAATCATACAAATATGCTATTTAGGGCGCTTATTTGAGCTTTTTCGATAAACCTTTCTGTAAAAAATGTTTTGAACGCTAAATATCGTACACGAATGAAATGCAAAGTCCAGTACTATGAGCACAGAGTAAGAGGCAGTACTTGGCCTAAATGCACCGGCATGCCTAGGAGGGTTTACTCAAAAATAGGACTTTGCTCTTAGACTGGATGGCTAGTCAGGGGGAAAAGTTGCTCAATTTTTAGCTTTTGGCATGATCACTTATTGAGCAAAAAACAGCTCAATAAAGATTTAACTCTTCAGAATTGACTTCCTGAATCCGACTTTTCCAGGAGCTGAGCTCAAAGCGCTTAGATATGAAGTGTGTCATCTATATAATCATCATATTGACTCTGACTGACTCTGGGATTGAGAGGTAGCTTTGAACAGCATTGAACAAGTGTTAGTGGCCCTGCGGCGTGTGATAAGAGCGACAGACCTGCACTCCAAGCATCTCGCCAAAACAACAGGACTGACCGCGCCACAAGTTTTATTACTACAGGCCATACGCAATAAGGGCGAGGTAACCATTGGTGAGCTGGCCAACGAGGTGAGCCTCAGCCAGGCGACGGTAACCAATATTCTGGATCGCCTGGAGAAAAGGGGACTTGTCTTTCGGCAGCGCTCTCAGTCGGACAAGCGCAAAGTGCATGCCTACCTGACGGAACAAGCCGCTGAAACATTGCGAGATGCACCGATTCCGCTCCAGGATCAGTTTGCTCGTCAGTTCGGTGACCTCAAAGATTGGGAGCAAAGTATGATCATTGCCTCACTGCAGCGTGTAGCCCAAATGATGGATGCCCAACATATTGATGCCTCTCCGGTATTGGATATCGGGGTTTTGGATAGGCAGGGAGCCGCCATTGAAAAGTCCGGCGCTTACCCTGAAAGTGCCGATCTAACCGACAAGAAAGCGAAGTAGTTCACTCAGAAAATCCTTTTCTTTGGGAGATGAGCATCTCAGGGCTTCTAGGGCGATTCGCACATTACAGCGAACTTTGGTGAAAAGCGGAAACTTTCTTACAAGTTGTGAATCACCCTGAGACCCAGAAACTTAGTGGTTTCTGGGTTTTGCACTTCTGGCTTTGGGCTTCTAGGTTTTGGGCTTCTGGGTTTTGTGCTGTAGTTGCTTGAGTTGGCAAGCAGCGCAAGCATCAATCCATTTATTACGAAGGCGAAAGTTGTAAAAGCGCCTTACAAATCGTCGGCCACCGGTGAAGCCCGTTTGTATTCCCTCTCACCAACTTCTGTACGACTAAAAATTCATTAGCTAACTGAAGATCGCTCTTCCAGCAGCTCTCATGGGAGAGGATAGTAAAGCTGTAGTTTGAACCTAAAGTTTGTGCGATTATTGCCCCGCCCTAGAACATCCGCTGCAGCGGTTCTTCTTAAAGCTTATTCTGCTCGAACGTTATACAGCACAGAAGCTTTATAGGAATAGGGCAGATAAAAAACGCATTTAAAATTGATATCTTTTTGGCTCTAAGCCTTTCAAGGGTTACTTATGCTAAGTTCCGAGCAAAACTCAAAAGTGAAAGACTCGATGATTAGTGAGAAAATCAAGATTTATTTTGATAAATCAGTAGACGTAGTTTTTGGGATCATTCTTGTCTTTATCATTGTTGGGATAGCAGCGGGGACACTTCAACTATTTTTAACGACATGGAAACTTTTTAATTTTGAAGGCATAACTGGTCATTACATAGACATCATAACGGATGTTTTGACCTTATATGTATTAATAGAGTTGTCCAGATCGCTTATAGAGTATTTTCACACCCATAAGCTCAGGCTTACATTTATAGTTGATGCGGCAATCGTCTTTGTGCTTCGAGAAATATTGATTGCACTATTTAAGCATGAAATCAAAGCCGAGATGCTCTACGCATTTTCCGCATTTATATTTGTGCTGGGGGCGCTTCGCATTTGCTCTATTTTGGTTTATCAGCGCGAAAAGTTGATGTCTGAATAGCAACAGATCTTAGAAAACTTGTGTGGGGTGTCGACTTGCAGGCGCCCCAAGTCTCCTCTTGCATCTGCCTCATCTTCCTATATCTGCCCACAAAGCCCTGCCCAAGTAAGTAAAATACTCGGTAAAAGCCTGATTTATCCTTTGCCTTTGTCTCCCTGCAGGGTAGAGCCCCCGCTGGGCTTCTTCACTGGCTTTAGTGCCCGCGACCAGGAAGTTGTTGCTAATATTGGCATCCTGCACAAACGCCTCAAAAGCGCGCGCACACAGCTCCACTGGCTTGCTGTAATAAAGAGATTTATTGGCTTTGTCGGATATTACAGAAGCCCTTACCAAGTCACTGGGGTTACCGCCTTCCTCGTCGAGCATAATGGCTTTAAAACAAGCAAAAAGGCGATCATTTAGTGGATGCGGTACTGGTGTGGCATTGTGCAGCCAGGCTTCTGAAGCATACATATTGCCTGATGTATCGCTGAAAGCCTTTTGTGCGAGGTAATGATCCAGTGCATGGAACCATTCATGGGCAATAGCGCCTGGACCGGCATTCTTAGCTAGGGAGAATGATTTGACGGAGGGGTCATAGAAAGCAGAGATTCCCGGGCGCCCGCCAATGCCGTATTGGAAGGAAAGGGACCCACGCAGGGAGATAAGCACTTCAGGTCCCTGTAGGATGACCATCAAGTCGCAAAGGGCATCAAAAAACAAACATGCAGCCCGATCGCGCTCCTCTGTTGTCACCCAACGCCCAATCGCTATGGACCTAAAGCCAAAACGCTTTCTAACATCAACAAAGGATACCTGGTCACTACCACGTAAATCGGGACCATGTCGATAAAATTGGCGGTTGGCTACCATAGTTGGCTTGGGGCTTAGCAGGTGTTCTGTTCTGAGGGATGCTGGATAAAAATCGAGGAGGATACTATTACAAGCCCGGCTTCACTCACAAGAGCGATTTTGGGCAGGCCCCGCGAATAAACGACTACACTTTGGCCAGGCACCTAAAAGCACCTCCTGAGATATTTTCGATAGCTAGGGGCTTCTTCGAATGGCTGCTGAGCGCCGCAGTTTTTAGCAGCTCACAGAGAGCCATCAGGTGCTCCACTTACTATCGAACTTTGTGTAAGCGGCTGTTTTGTCCAGTCTGTCAAATCCAGTAATTCGCCGGGAGTCATTTTATGACCAAGTCCAAGCGTCCTCTGATCTCAATCAACCCACTGAATGGCGAAACACTAAAAACTTTCCATGAGATGAGTCGGGAAGAGCTCGATAAGGCAATAGGCAGAGCTGATAATGCTTTCGCAGAATGGAGTGCTCGCAGCTTTAGTGAGCGGGCCTCAATACTCAAACGTGCGAGTGAGTTGTTCGAGCAGCGCAGCGATACATTGGCTCGGTTAATGGCTCAAGAGATGGGCAAGAAAATGAGTGATGGCCTGGGTGAATTAGCGCTTTGTGCCGAGATTTTTGATTACTATGCAGACGAAGGGGAAAATATTTTAGCACCGCAGCAGCTATCTACCCGAGAAGGGGAGGGAACTTTGGTATTCCAGCCTCTGGGGGTTGTCTATGGTATCCAGCCCTGGAACTTTCCCTTCTATCAACCTTCCCGCTTTACCGCTGCCAACTTAATTGCCGGCAATGTAGTGCTCACCAAACACGCCTCTAATGTTCCCCAGTGTGCCGAAGCATTTGAGCAATTATTATTCGATGCTGGTGTCCCCAAGGGGGTCTACACTAATCTGCCAATCACTTCTGCCGGTGCTGCACCGATTATCGATGATGACCGGGTAAAAGGGATTTCTTTTACCGGTAGCAATGACGCAGGCGCAAAGGTAGCGGAACAAGCTGGTCGCAATGTCAAGAAAACTGTGATGGAACTGGGTGGTGTCGATCCATTTATTGTACTCGAAGATGCGGATATGGATTTGACCGTAGAGCGATTTGTGGAGGGCAAGCTTGGCAACTGTGGCCAGATTTGTCTGGCCGCCAAGAGAATCATCTTAACCGAACCGATTGCCGATGAATTCCTGGGGCGGGTCACCAAGTTGTTTAAAGAGTTAAAACCCGGTGATCCTCTTAAAGACACTACCGACTATGGGCCTTTATGTACCGAAAAAGCGGCGGAACACCTGGAGGAGCAGGTCAGTAAATCGGTTGCGGCCGGAGCGCACTTGCTAGTGGGGGGGAAACGCAACGGAGCCTTCATTGAGCCCGGGATATTAACGGATATACCCGCGGGCTCACCCGCGGCAGAGGAAGAACTATTTGGCCCAATTGCCTGTGTTTGGGTGGTAAAGGATGAGAAAGCGGCTATCGAGATGGCAAATGATAGCCGCTTTGGCCTGGGGGGGTCGGTCTATACCAAGGATCATAAGCGAGGGCAGCGTGTAGCCGAAGAACTGGAGTGCGGTACGGCCTTTGTGAATCATGTGGCCTCAAGCTATGCGAGCATGCCAATGGGCGGAGTCAAGAAATCTGGTTATGGTCGCGAGTTGGGTGAGTTGGGCATCAAGGAATTTGTGAACCAGAAATTGATACGACACTTTAATTGAGAGCGTTGCCTTGCCCAGCTACCTCTCGTGAGATTGTGAGGGCTGCTGCAATCTTAATAGCTACTCAATCGAGATCGTGAAAACGCTTGCCTGGAGACTCCGATGAAAATACTTGTAGCCGGCGCTAATGGTGCTATCGGTCAAATCCTCGTCGATAAATTAATCGAACGGGGCTACGAAGTAGCCGGCATGGTACGCAAGGAGTCCCAACAGGACGCCCTGCGCAAAGTCGGCGCAGAAGCCGTTCTTGCGGATCTCACCGATAAGGAGTCTCTAGCTAAAGCCGTTGAGCAACGAGACGCAGTGCTTTTTGTTGCAGGCTCAAAAGGGAAAGCCCTCGAATCGGTGGATAGGGATGGGGCTATCCACCTTTGTGATGCTGCGAAAAATGCTGGTGTTCCGCGATTTATCTTACTGAGTTCTATTTTTGCCGGGCGCCCTGAGCGGGGCCCGGAAAATTTGCAACCATACCTAAAAGCTAAGCTCGCAGCCGATGTTCATATGCAAAAGAGCGGTCTGGACTACACGATTTTGCGACCGGGTGCCCTTAAGGATACGGCAGAAACAGGAGCTATTCGTATAGATGACTCATTTGAGGGCACTGACGCGGAGATTAGCCGAGCTGATGTTGCAGAGGTTATCGCCGCGTCCCTATCTGAACCAAAAACGATCGGTGCGGTATTTGAATTTATAGCGGGAGACACTCCAATTGATGAAGCCCTGGCTCGTTTGGGATAAGCAGGGTTGCAATACCGGATGAGCATTCAGCGAGCCTGTGATCGCTCTTTGTTGTTACTGGTAATATCATGGCTATCCAGGTCACGTTGTTGACGGCGCTCGATCCAGGTTTTGATTTTCTTATCATCTACGCCCTGTGAATGTAGCACTGCCGCAGCCAGGTCCAGCCCTCGGGGAGTGCTCCTATTGACCACTGGATACATACCGAGAGATTTGAAGCGTTCTAGGTCGCTATCACCATCGACAGAAACAAAGCGCTTTAAATTGGGGTAGCGTGCGGAAACAACAGGTTTTAGTGCTTTGGATAACTCATAGCGAACAATGGTGATAACAATGGCTGCACGCTCGGCATACTGGAAGGTTTCCATCATGCGGATATCGGCCAGGTCCCCAAAAGCCACCGGATAACCATCGGCACTAGCCTTGAGAAACCGGTCATAGTCCATCTCGATGGCATCGTAGTCTATTTTTTGAGCTTCTAGGGCATCGGCAACCAGACGTCCAACCTCGTCCATACCAAAAATCACCACGGGTGCTGTTGATGTGACTGGCTTGGATTCATGGCTGGGTGTCTTAGAGGATGAGCGCCTCCACAGATACTTTCCTAATCGATTTCCTAGATTCGACAGTGTTGGAGTGAGCGCTAAACTGGCGGCCACCCCGGTGATGACAATCCCTACAGCCTGCTCCCCCAGTGATTCACGGGCGAGAGGCATAGCAATAATAACGAAGACAAATTCACTGCCCTGTGCCAACAAAGACCCTAATTGCAGCGAGCCGGGCAGGGACCAGCCACAGGCCCGTGCCGCCAGGGCCACCAGAAAGACTTTGACCGCCATCAGAATTAAGATAAAGAGGATAATTTTTGCCCACTGATCTAACAGGATGCGCCAGTCCAGGGACATGCCCACGGTAATAAAGAAAAATGCCAGTAGTAAATTACGAAAGGGCTTCGCTTCGGTTTGGATCACATGGCGATAGGGGGTCTCACTGATCATCATGCCTCCCAGAAAAGCCCCCAATGTCAGGGACAATCCCACCGCTCCTGTACCGGCCGCTGTGGCGAGGACGACCAGAAGCGCCATGGCCGTGAAAACCTCTTCATTCCTGGTTTTGGATAACAGCCCGAATAGTGGTCGGATGGCATAGCGTCCTAGCAGGGCGGCGGCGACAAAGGCGACCACAGATTTTGCAATGGCGGAAAGGATTTCTGCTGTCAGGGCATTGTGAGGTGAAGATGAGCTGCCACCCTCCAGTGAACTCGCCATTACCAGCAGGAAAATTGCGCAGATATCCTGAAAAATCAGCACCGCTGTTCCGGTGCGGCCAACGGGGCAGTCTTGTTGCCCCCTCTCTGCAAGGCTTTGCACCACGACTGCCGTCGATGAAAGCGCAAGCGCGCCCCCAATAACCCCAGCATAAGCCGGGGAAACACCTAGAACCAACGCAATACCGGCAAAAGCAGCTCCGCAAAGTAGAATCTGCAGAGGACCCAGAATGAAAATATCTCTTCGAGCATTCCAGATATTCGATAAGGAAAAATGGAGGCCTATATCAAACAGCAGGAAAACAACACCAAGTTCCGCTAGCAGGTGGGTGGTATTGCTCTCCGGGATCAGATCCAGGGCATGGGGCCCAACCGCCAGGCCCGCAATGAGATAGCCGACAATTGGGCTCAACCTGAGAGGGCGCATCAAAATGATCGCCAATACACCGAGGAGCAGCAAAGTAATGACGGGAATGAGTGCGTGTATATCTTCCATGATGTCAGTAAATTAGCCCTCAACCTTTCGCCTGTCAAAGGTGCTCAAGGTTAAGGGTTTCTAGAGTGTCTCTAGTACTAGCGTATGTTTATTGCGAAGTGCCTTTGGGAAAAGTGTAGACAGGCATTTGTGTGTATTCGTGTAGTACGAGCAAAGATCACTCCCAAAATTTCCACCAAGGCTTTTTGGGTTTGCACAGATGGACATTCGCGATTTTGGTGCCTGGGGGAACACCTTGAAGCTGGTCATGGATTTGCCCTTGAAAAGAAATGTAGACCTCAAGATTGATAGCTTCTACATTTTCAGCTACAACTTCTCCACCAAAAATCAGTGGTTTTTTAAATCCGTATACCTCTCCCTCCTTAAGGGATATCCCAGACTCTTTTAAATGCTCCAGTATATGAGGGGCAAAGTATTCATAGATAAACTCACTGCTGTTTAATTTTTGTTTGAAGTCTTCCAGAGACTCTGCCACAACTACTTTGCTGCCTTGCGAAACACTAACAAGGTGAACAGTATCTTCCTTCTTATCTTGTACAAAAAAGTCACTAAGAGTGGTGACTAGCAACAAGTGCTGATTTTTCCCAACGAGCCATTGCCAATCGGATAGGAATGCTTTTTGATCGATGTGTTCGATATTTACACTTAAATTGGGTGAGGGCATAGCTTTAGTGGCCAAGATAAAACAGAACGATTTTATACTACCCGTAAAAGAACCATGTATAAATATTCATTTATATACGACCAATAAAATTATTTACACTGAGGTACATTCGTCCGAATGTTGCCGGCTCCAAAAACAATCTAATTGCTGTGAAAGTTGTTCGCCGTTCTTACTTGTTTGGATTTGCCAATGTTCGGGATATAGGTTTTGATAAAACCTATCCCCAAAACGATAGTCAGCTAAAACAATCACGCCTCGATCGGATTCAGTGCGAATCACTCTACCCGCTGTCTGCAATACCCGAGTCATGCCGGGATAGCGGTAGGCAACATCAAATCCAACAATCGTCGAGGGGGCCTGCGGGTGCTCTGCTGATTGTCGTAGTAGCTCTTGCTCTTCATTTACCTGGGGAAGGCCGGTACCTACGATAATTGTGCCGATCAATTTCTCCCCGACAAAATCAACGCCCTCAGCAAAGACTCCCCCCATAATGGCAAAACCCAGGCTTTGTGCACCTTCACTAAACGAGGCTAAAAAGGCTTCTCTTTCGCAATCACTGGCTCCGGGTGTTTGTTGTAGTAGTTGTATCTCCGGGTGATTCACTTGGAAACGTTCTGCGACTATTTGCAGGAACTGATATGAGGGGAAAAACACCAGATAGTTGCCGGGATGGCTACGGTAAACGCGGACAATCAGATCCACCAATGCTGGGAGCGCACTCTGACGTGCCTGGTAGCGGGTATCTAAGTAAGAACAAAGAAATACGCCCTGGCGGGAGGGTTCGAAAGGCGAAGGCAGCACCAAGTATGGGGTCTCGGGCTCGACCCCAAGTTGTGCAGAGACGAAGTCTATGGGGCGCAGTGTGGCTGAGAACAGAATGCTCCCATGAAACTGGGAAAATGACTCCCGCAGGAAGTTTGCGGCATTCAGGCATATCAGCTTTAGCTGATGCTCCTCCCAGGGGGCATCCCTATCGATTACACGTGTGAGGGCTTGGTGTTGATCTGAAAGGATTTGTTCTATGCAGGCGTATCGATATAGATTTTTCAACCAGTCCCCGATTTCCTCAGGGGGAGATTTTGCCTGCTCCGATAGCTCACTCAGTGCATCTAGCACCTTTTGGATAGCGCGAGACACAGCCGCAGGACGATCCTTTTCGCTATCCAGCGGGCTACACCAGGCTTGTACACGTTGGCTTGAGCGCATTTCCTTATAGAGGTTTTGCTCTTGAAAACGTTTGTTCCATTGAGAAAGTGCGCGCACCAGGGATTGGATGCGCCGATACAGCTGTGGGTGACTGCTCTTACAAGCCAAGGCGGCGCGGCGACTATCCCTGCGGCTCAAATTGGCGCTGTACATTTCCCTTGCGCGCTCGCTCAGGTTATGCGCTTCATCTACCAGTAGTGCGTGCTTATAACGTGAGTCTTGCAGTGTGGAAATACGCACTAAGGGATCAAAGACATAATTGAAGTCACAGACCACCAGATCGGCCCAGGGCAGCATTTGCAGTGACAGCTCAAATGGGCAGAGATGCCACTGATCGGCAACTTTCGCGATTTCTTCAGGGGTGATTAAAGGTTGCCCCAGCAGTTGTTTGCGCGCTTGGGGTAAGCGCTCATAGAAGCCTTTGGTGCGAGGGCAGATACCCTCTTCATCGCGATTGCACAATCCCAGTTTGCAGGCACAGGTCTTATCGCGGGCGCGCAACTCCAGCAGAGAGAGCTTTAGCCCACCCTGATGTAGCTTGTTAATGGCCTCCCGCACCACCTGCCTGCCAGAGTTTTTCGCGGTGAGGTAGAGCAGCTGATCCACCTTTCCTTCACCAAGGGCTTTGATAGCGGGGAATAGGGTGCTAATCGTTTTGCCAATACCAGTGGGTGCCTCGACCACCAATTGGCCGGCATCCCTGAGACAGCGATAAGCGGTTACCGCCAGCTGGCGTTGACCGGGTCGGTATTCGGGGAAGGGGAACGATAAATCTTTTGCAGCGCGAATTACCTGTTGTCGGTGCGCTTTCCAGTCACTATGCCATTGGATATATAAGGTGAGGGCATCCTTGGCAAAGCTCTCCAGCTCCCTCCAGGTAAAAAGGCGCCGCTCTAGGTAGGATTTTTTCTCCTTGAGGTTGTACCAGAGCATTTGCAGCGAGACTTCTGCAACGGAATCCCCCTTTTGCCGAAGTTGTTGCAAGTAACAGAAACCATAGATTTTAAGCTGGGCCCAATGTAGCCGGCGAGTGGCCTCTGGCAGCGTATCTGGGTGGCAATAGGTGGTTTTGATTTCATCCAGCTGGGCCGGCTGGTGCAAGTCAGCTTGTGGGTGAAAGATATCCACCCGTCCTTCCAAGACAACATCCTGGCCAGCGCATTCCAGCTGTACATGTAAACGATATTCGGCTTCCGAGCCTTTAGGACGCCGCTTTTGCAGCTTTTGGTGGGCTCGAATACCCTCTTGGGCAGTTGGGCCCGGCCCACCGGTATAAATCAAATCCCCACTGCGGCAGGAGAAAGCCACTAACTCACCCACAGAAATCTGTAGGGCAGGGGTGTATTCGGAAGGGGTATGATCCTCTGTAGGCTCTTTTATCAGATATGGCTCTTTGAGCTCCTCTCCCACGACTGCTCTCAAGACTACAACAACTCCACGTGTATCACTCGGTGGGGAATATTTTGAGCCGCGAAGAAAGTCAGCCAGCGCTGCTGGTTTTGTTGCAGGCGATCTCCGGGGCCTTTGACTTCCACAAGCTCATAGCCACCTTTATCTGGAAACAAAATCAGGTCTGGCAAGCCATTGCGATGATGGGTGATATCGCCAAGTAAACGTTGAAACAGTGAACGCCAGTGCTCAACCGGGATACGATCCAGGGCTAGCTCCAGCAGTTCCAGAGAGAGCGCCTCCCAGGCGACGAGCGGATTAGCAATGCCCAGCTTCTTCCGATAGGTTTCCATAACTCGCCGTTTTAATGCACTTGGACTTAGCTCTTTTAAGCGCTGTTCAAACTGAGCGTGGCGCGACATGTAAAAATGCGGGGTACGGAAGTCGCTAGGTGCTATTTGGAAGGGGTTATAGAAAGCACCGGGAATGGAAGCAAACAGAATATCCCAGATATAGAGGCCGAGTACCCCGTTAAATAAACTGTTCTCCACATAATGGCAGATACCTTCCTCCCGGCTAGCCAGCTCCGAAGCCGTCTGAATTTCTACTCTTTCTGGAGATTGGGGCAGGGTAAATACTTCTAACTGTGGCTGGCAAGGCTGTGGGTTCGCCCAGTTCTGGGTAGTGCCCATCCGTTTTGCGATACGATATCCAAAGCGCTCGGCAAAACATCGTTCGGCTTCGTTGAGTGGGGAGTCGAGAATTTCCCGGCAAAGGCAAAGTGCCAGCTCGAGATTGTCACGTTTAACCGCAATTCTCGCTCGCCGTTCACGGGCCGGAGGTTGCCCGCAGTCTCGATAGAGGCGCTCGGCGGCCTCTAGCTGATCCAGTCTTTCCAGTTGGCGGGCCAGCTTTAGGCGCAGGCGATCCACTCGCCGCGCTAGTGTCAAATCCCCCGGAAGGCCAATGGGCAACTGGCTGGCAAGGTCGAGAATTTCACTGGCACCATTAGCCAATACCTCCTCGGCCTGCTCCAGGCAATCGTAGTAGAGCAAGTACTGTTCGATTTGCTCACGGCTTTGGAAGGGCAGTTGGTGCCTGTCTAGTGTGTAGGACTCATACCTGTACAACCCAAGATCCCTCAGCACATAATCGGTCAGGTCCTGATTCAGGTTGCCAAAAAAGCATAGTTTGAAGGTTTGGAAGTATTCAGCCCCCTGAAGTGCTAGCAGGCCCTCTTCGGCCATTAGTTGTTCTCGCCATTCTGTGGAGGAAGCTAACAGGGCCTCTTCCAGCTCCATCCGCTTGAGGGGCTTGCTCAAACCAACCGGGCCCGCTGCGAATAACTCTGCTTTGGTAAACAGCGCTAAAAGGGCTCGATCTTGCAGGGGAGGATTCCTGATTAAAAGCCCTGCGGAACAAAGAGAATCTACAGCCCCAGGGAGCTTGTTGATTTCCTGGTAAGACAGCTTTCCTTCCCTGAACAGAGCTCCAGCTGATGATGGGACCCCCTTGCGAGAGAGTAGCCTTACATAAAGACGCTGGCTATCGGCATCAAGCTCACAAAATAACCTGTAAAAACTTAGTTCGCTGGTGGAGAGAAGCTGGGTATAGCGAGAAACAACAAAATCAACCAGTGTGCGAAAATTGGTCAAATAGTAATCAGGTGCTAGCTGAATAGAGGTGGCCATGGTAAAGGTAACAGTGTGTCAACGATGGATCGTGGTGGGTAGTAACGGCATTAAAGCTGTATGGTTATACAGCATATTGCTTCTGGAGACAAAGCCATAGGCTGACTTTATGGACATAGAAGAAGCATAGGTGCAGTAAGCTGTGAATGATTCCGAGAAGCGTCCTCACTGATAAAAGTATCAATACTTCAAGTGACCATTGGATAAGCTATTCCAGAAAGAAAGTTTTTGAGAGGAAGTGAGAGCCAATAAAGAATAAATTTTAATCGCTGAGTTCAGTATTCAATGGTTTTATCAATTGGCTTGGGAGTGGCAGGATAATAGGCTTGTAAATAGAAGGGGCAATTCGCCCCTCCTATTCAGCCAAAAATGGCATCATCTAGTGCTGTAAAACTCAAGAAGCTTGTATTGAGGTTTTGCTTTGATGCGCGTTCGACTTGGGAACCTGTACTCTATATTCTGGGAACATATTTACGGTAACAGTAAAGTCGCACTTAGTAGGGCCGGCAACATGCTTCAGACCCCACCAGTATTTTATTTTAACGGTTTCGCCTGGGGCGATGGGGTGGCCGTAGCTTACAAAGCCATCTTCTATTGGAGTACCAGCTGAATTACACAGGTAGGCATCCCAGGTCATACCATTGTCATCGAGATCCAAGAATACCTTGGCGTCGAGGATAGGAAATTTTCCGGTGTTTTTGAGCTCTATAAGCCCCTGAATATAACTTCCTTCAGTGGAGTCCTCGATACCAGTCCATGCGGCCCAGTGAAAACTGGTTGCCTCAAGACTATCAGAAATAAATGGCTTATCCGTATCCCAACCTTCAACATGACCAATATTTGACATGATTAATCCTTTTCTTCAGAAATATCATTAAAAAATTAATGACTGCAAGTGGGTACCGCCTATTTTTAAAACGAAAGCCTGGGAAGAGGGGAAAGCAAAAACAATAACAAATCAAAAAAAATACGAGATGTATATTATAGGCTTTACCCTAAGATCCCTGCTAATTGTGCACCCCTTGGCGCACAGGCGGAGTATCGGGGCCATAAAAGCCGATATCAACCCCTTTAATATTAGATTCGCGATGGTTGCGAGATGAACAACGCCAAAATTTTTACTGGGGATATTATGTATGCCACTTAAAAAAGTCTTCAGTCAATTGATTGGCATTGCGCTCACAACAATTGGTCGTCACAAAGGCTGGCTAAGTTAAAGTAAATTCCACCAAGGTTTTCAGGGCTATGGTTTTACAAGCATAAAAGGGGGCGAGGTGGAGCGGCCATTATTTTATATACCGAAAAACTTTACGATACCTGAAAATAATAAACCAAAGGAATAAGGCAAGTGGTGTAATCATTAATACGGCCATTTGATTTTTTAATACCGCCATATTCATTGTGATGATTACAGTTCCCAGCTCATAAATGTCGGTAGCAATGATTACAGGAAGAAAAAACGCCCAGAATCTTGCGCTGCCTATTTTTTTGGCAAAAGCCAACCCAAAGAAGCCTACAAAATAAGTGGTATAAATGATCAAGCTGGCAATTAACCACCAGATCGGCTGATTGTACTCATTATAAGCAAAGGCTTCATACTGAGATGTCAGTTCTATCGGAACCAGAAGGAAAAACAATACCTTCCAGAGCACACTCGGCTTATAGATTAAAGATCCATTACCAAGAGCACTATCTGGGGCCCGGTAGAGTTCATGCATGAAACATCCCTATTATTATTACTTTGCCACTTGTAAATCGTTCACTAGAGATTATCTTGCCAGCCCAAGATTCTCGAAGCTCTCCCGATAAAAGAGGCCAGCTAAGGGGCGCCGCAATCAACGAGAGGGCGCAGAGGATATTCTGATCCCAGGCAAAGTCAACTAATTCATCCGTCATTTTTATGACATTGCGAAATCAACCTGAAAACCACATTTTTTAGTCGAATTCATACCACTTGAATGCGGAAAATTAGAGGATAAAACAGGGCAATACCCACTAGGTGGTAAATTTCTGTGATGCCAAACGCAAAGCTGCGGTTTGACCTTTGGTGACACAGGGTGAGTTCACATAAAACTTTTATCTTTGGTGTTGTCAGTTATTCATTTTAAGGGAGTAATTTCCCTTTAGCCTTTTAATAATTTAAAGGCAAACAATACTGCAAGATTATTATGCTACAGGGCAGTATCGGATTATTGCTCAGCTGGTTCCGGCCGGCTCCAGATCCAAAACAACCCGCAGCCAATGCCACCAATAGCGAAAAACAGTAAATACAGATTGGCGATATGATGAATAGCCAGTGCCATAGAGAGAGCCATAGTCAGGGTAGCCAACAGCTTGGTTCTTCTGCTGATATAACCACTGCGCCAGGTTCTTAACAGGTGCCCAAACAAACGATGGTCTTCAATCCACTGGTGCATCCGTTCAGAACTTTTTGAGGCCGCCCAGGCACCCACAACAATGAATACTGCAGAAGGTAATCCCGGTAAGATGGCGCCAATGATTCCAACAAGAATAAAGAGACAGGCTACAGCTCCCCAGAGCCAGCGTAGCCACCCTTTGGCCAACTGAGGGGTAGCCATGTCAGGTACATCTTCATTACGTTGACTCAACCTGGATCTCCAGTTTTTAACCCACTACACAGATAAAAAAACAGTCACCCGCTCACTATATCAAATGACTCGCAATAAGTGACAGCTGAAACATGCGCATTCTCAGCCAGCTTGGCAGTTTTCGCTTTTATGAATCTTAAGATTGAACAGGTTATTTTAAGTAACACTACTACGGGAATTAAAATGTGTCACAGAAACCACCAAATGACTAACCTAGTGATTGGTCTCATCCGATAAGCCCTATCGATTTCGGGTTTTCTGAAAATTATCTGCCCTAAAGAAAGTAACGCCTAAAAACGCCCACACACGCCTGCTCTTTAAAAGAGAATAGGTATATTGCCATCTTTTCCTACCCCTGATAGCCCGTTATAGAAAACACTTCCATCAATACATGATGCCTTCGAGTGATCGCGGCTTTAACACTACACTCATTATCAGTACTGACATTGGCACCCAATCTTCATATATAGATATGAGCAATAAGCACTATGGATTATCGGCTGCAAGCGCCCGACCTGGAGTGCCTCATTCAAGCAATCCGCAATCAGGGCTACCTACTATATGGGCCCACACTAAACGACCGGGCCATAACCTACGGTGAGATTCAATCGGTATCAAGCCTCCCCCAGGGTTGGACCGATGACCAACAGGCGGGACAGTACCGGGTTAAGCGCCGGGGGGATAAAGCCTACTTTGGCTATGCCCTGGGCCCTCATTCCTGGAAGAAATATCTGCAATTGCCTCGCCGGCCTGTTTGGAAGGCAGCCAGGCAAAATCAAGCCATAGAAATTATTGAGGTTCAGGAGGCAGCGCCAAAGCAGGCGTTCCTGGGAGTGCGCAGCTGTGAGCTGCATGCAATAGCCATCCAAGATCGGATCTTATCTCAAGGGGATTACCACAATGAGAGCTACCGCCAGAGGCGGGCGCAGTTGTTCACTGTTGCGGTGAACTGCACCTCGGCGGCAGATACTTGCTTTTGTACTTCCATGAATACCGGCCCCGAGATCACTTTGCCCAGCGACCTGACCATGACAGAGGTGATTGAGGGAGAAGAGCATTACTTCGTGATCAGAAGTGGCTCTGAAGCCGGTAAAACAATTATGGAGAAACTCCCTTTACGCCCAACAAGTGAGGAGGAACGAAAGCTGGCAAAAGGAAGGGTGGAGGGGCTAGCAGAGGAGATGCGGCGCGGACCGCGCCACTTCGATAGCTCGGATCTGAAAGAGCTACTTTATAGAAACCTCGAAAGTGCCAACTGGGAAAGGGTCGCGGATCGCTGCCTGTCCTGTGCCAACTGCACCATGGCTTGCCCAACGTGCTTTTGCTCCACCGTTGAGGACACCACCGACCTCAGCGGAGACCATGCCGAGCGCTGGGAGCGTTGGGATTCCTGCTTTACCGCAGACCTCAGCCATATTACCGGCGGCTCAGTACGCGCCGATACCCGCTCCCGTTACCGGCAGTGGATGACTCATAAGCTGGCCAGCTGGCACGACCAATTTGACAGCTCTGGTTGCGTGGGCTGTGGTCGTTGTATCACCTGGTGCCCGGTGGGTATCGACCTCACCGAAGAGGTACGCGCTATTCGAGCCCTGGATCAAACACAGACGCGTAGCCAGGAGAAGCCATGAAAACCATTGCCGATCTGCTCCATGAGCACCCCTTCTTTCGAGGTTTGGCGGAGAGTGATCTGCAGTTCCTGGCCTCATGCGGAGAAAATTGTGTCTACCACAAAGGTGACTATTTGGCGCGTGAAAACAGCCCGGCAAACCACTTTTTCCTGATTCGCAGTGGCCGGGTAGCAGTGGAAACCTTTGTTCCCAATCGCGGCCCTCTGTGTCTGCTCACGTTGCATGGCGGTGATATTTTCGGTTGGTCCTGGCTGTTCCCGCCTTATATTTCGGCCTTTGATGCCCGCGCTCTGGAAGATGTGCGCAGTCTGCGCCTGGGCGGGGAGTGCTTGCGCAACAAGTGCGAACAGGAACCCAAACTGGGTTTTGAGTTAATGAAACGCTTTGCGCGGATTGCCACCGAACGGCTACAGTCCGCGCGCATCCAGTTGCTGGATATTTATGGGCCAGATCATCAGGGCCACCCAGCATGATTCCCACCGTTTACCGGGTAAGCGAGCGGAGCGTGGAGTATCCGGGGACTTTCACCTTGAAGCTGGAGGTCGGTAACCCTGAGCCGGATAAGCTGCCGATGCGTTTTGCGCCCGGCCAGTTCAATATGCTGTACGCCTTTGGTGTAGGGGAATCGGCCATTTCATTTAGCGGACTGGGAAGTGGCGACGGCAAACTCATTCATACCATACGCGCACAGGGGAATGTCACTCGCGCTTTAGAGCGTTTAAGGGCAGGGGACTCCCTGGGGGTTCGGGGGCCTTTCGGAATTGGCTGGCCGCTACATACCACTGTCGGTAAAGAGGTTTTGATTATTGCCGGTGGTCTCGGTCTGGCACCGCTTCGCCCAGTTATCTATGCCGGCCTGCTGGAGAGGCTTGCGGCAACCAGGGTACGCCTCTTTTACGGTGCCAGGCGCCCAAGTGAGCTTCTTTACCGCGAGGAGTTGGCAGGGTGGGGGCAACAACTCGATCTTGAAATCTCTGTGGACCATGGCGATGGCACCTGGCCTGGGCATATCGGTGTGATTACCGATCCTCTAAAAGCGGCACAGATAGACGGTGCCAATTCGGTGGCCTTCCTGTGTGGCCCGGAAATAATGATGCGCTTCTGTATCCAGGTTCTGTTGAGCAAAGGCGTACCCCCAAACTCAATCTATCTATCGATGGAACGCAATATGAAATGTGCCATCGGTCTCTGCGGACACTGCCAGTGGGGTCCAAACTTTATCTGTAAGGATGGCCCGGTCTTTTGCTATGAGGATATACGCCCATGGCTGCAGATTCGCAGCTTATAGCTCGGCAGCCCCATAAACCCAAGCTGGCGGTATGGAAGTTCACCTCCTGCGATGGTTGCCAGCTCAGTTTGCTGGATTGCGAAGATGAGCTGTTACTGTTGGGGCAGGAAGTAGAGATCGCCTACTTCATGGAGGCCTCCAGTAAAGTGGAAGAGGGACCCTACGATATTTCCCTGGTGGAGGGGTCCATCACTACCCCCGCCGACCTGTTGAGAATCCAGGAGGTGCGGCGCCAGTCAAACTTCTTAGTGTGTATCGGCGCCTGCGCGACTGCCGGCGGTATCCAGGCACTGCGCAATTTTGCCGATGTCGTCGAGTTCACTTCAGCGGTTTATGCAGAGCCCGCCTATATAAAAACACTAAAAGATTCCACGCCAATTTCCGCCCATGTATCGGTGGATTTTGAATTGCAGGGCTGCCCAATCAACAAGCTGCAACTATTGGAGGTCATCAGCGCTTTCCTGAATCGCCGTGCCCCCCAGGTCTCCGCCCACTCTGTGTGCATCGAATGCAAACTTAAAAACAACGTCTGTGTGTGGGTGGCCCATGGCACCCCCTGTATGGGGCCGGTGACCCACGCAGGCTGCGGCGCACTTTGCCCGAGTTACAACCGCGGCTGCTATGCCTGCTATGGCCCCAAGGAGAACCCCAATGGGAAATCCCTGTGTCATTGGTGGGAGGAAAAGTTGGGAGCTGACAGGTCAACCGTTATCGAGAATTTGCGCAATTTCAATGGTTTAGCGCCGCACTTTAAAGCAGTTAGTGAGGAAAAAGAGCGGGGGCAGAAGGGGAAATCCTGATGGATAGGGAAGCCAATGGCCGGTAAAAGCAAGACCATTAAGGTCGATTATCTGGCGCGGGTAGAGGGCGAGGGAGCACTCTACATTCGCTATGACGATAATGGTGTGCACGAAGTACAGTTGAAGATTTTCGAGCCACCCCGGTTCTTTGAGGCCTTTCTTCGGGGCCGCGACTACACAGAAGCACCGGATATTACTGCCCGTATTTGCGGCATTTGTCCGGTGGCTTACCAGATGAGCGCACTGCACGCCATGGAGAACGCGCTGGGACTTGTACCCACCGAGCCCCTGAGGAATCTGCGCCGCTTACTCTACTGCGGTGAGTGGATAGAGAGTCATATGCTGCATATCAGCATGCTGCACGCACCGGACTTTCTCGGTTATCCCAATGCCGTGGCCATGGCCAAAGATCACCCACAAGTCGTGCAGCGTGCCCTGGAGATCAAAAAAACGGGTAATGCCTTGGTGCGCCTGCTTGGAGGCAGAGAAGTCCACCCCATCAATGTGCGCGTGGGGGGCTTTTATCGGGTGCCAAGCCAGGAATCCTTTCAAGCGCTGCGTCCACAGTTGATAGAAGCCCGTATTCTGGCCGAGCTAATGGCCCGCTGGGCGGCAGGGCTGCCATTTCCCCATTGCGAGCAGTCCTATGAGTGCGTCGCCCTCTCCAGCCCCAGGGAATACCCTATGAATGAGGGCCGCATTGTTTCCAATCGCGGGCTGGACATTTCGGTACAGGACTACGAAAAACATTTCCGCGAACAGCAGGTGCCTCATAGCACGGCGCTGCACAGCGTGTTGATAGAGCGGGGCGCCTATCTTGTGGGCCCGATGGCGCGTTACAACCTGAACTATCCCCAACTCTCCGAAGGGGTGCGAGGCCTTGCCGAGGAGCTGGGGTTCAAAGCGCCCTGTAACAATCCCTTCAAGAGCATTGTGGTGCGCTGTCTGGAAGTGCTCTATGCCCTGGAGGAGGCGCTGCGACTGATTGATGGATTTAAAGCGCCCGATGAACCCTACCTGGTAGCCGAACCAAAGGAAGCCAGTGGCTGTGCCGCTACCGAGGCGCCTCGGGGATTGCTCTACCACCGTTATGCTATTAACCGCGAAGGTAAAATTACATTTGCCAAGATCGTCGCACCCACCTCACAAAATCAAAAAACGATCGAGGATGACCTGCGCCTAATGCTGCCCAAATTTATGCATTTGCCCGAACAACAATTGCAGGGTTTATGTGAGCGCGCCATTCGTAATTACGACCCCTGTATTTCCTGCTCAACCCATTTCCTGCAGCTACATTTGCAACATGAAGCAAAAAGAAACTCCTGAGCGTTGGCTGCTGGTCAGCCTTGGCAACCGCTTCCGGGGTGATGATGGAGTGGGGCCCTATCTACTCGACAGGCTGCGCAGCCAGTTAAAAGAAAATGCAGATTTTCTGGAGAGCGGCAACGATATGGTAACCCTTGTAGGACGGTGGAAGGATCGACAGGTCTGCCTCCTGGATGCGGTTTTCTCAGATGAACAACCATCGGGCGATTTAATTCGTGTCAATGGCCTGGCTGATGTGATCGTACCCAGCATCTGCACCACCTCCAGCCACGGCTTTAATCTGAGAGAGGCCATCGACTTGGGTAAAGCACTGGACTCACTGCCTCGTCGCCTGGAAATTTTTGCGATCTGTGCACAGAACATTACCTGCGGTGATCATCTCACTGCCGAAGTGAAGTCCGGCGCCGAGCGCGCCGAACAGGAACTACTTGCGTTTCTACAAGCCGATACCGGTGAAAGCTGACAACGGAGGTCAGCCATGCACGAACAATCCCTGATCAGCAATCTGATCGAGAAAATCCAACAACTCGCCGATAACGAAGGCGCCAGGGTCGTAGGCGCCAAGCTGCGCTTGGGTGCCCTTGCTCATATATCCGCGGCTCACCTGCGTGAACACTTCGAACAGGCAACTTTTGGGACCCCTCTGGAAGGCTTGCAATTGGAAATCGAAGAGCACACAGATATTCACCATGCCGAGGCACAGGACATCATCCTGGAAAATCTGCAATTCGAGGTCAGTGATGGACAGTGAACGTCGTCGAGTCGCCATCAAGGGCCTGGTCCAGGGAGTGGGGTTCCGCCCATATATTTACCGCTTGGCACTGGACTGCCAACTCACGGGCTGGGTCGCCAATCATAGCGGTGGACTGCAACTAGAGGTTGAGGGAGAAACGGCAGCAGTTGAAAAGTTTTTACAGCGTTTGCCTTTAGAAAAACCACCCCATAGCCTGATTCTCAATATCGACACCGAAGTGGTTCCAGCTGAAGGCGGTAGCGGTTTTCAGATACGCGAAAGTACGGTTGCCGCAGCACAAACCACTATGGTGCTACCGGACCTGGCCCCCTGTAACTTCTGCCAAGCCGAACTTCAGGACTCACGCAACCGACGGCACAAATACCCTTTTATCAACTGTACCCACTGCGGCCCGCGCTTCAGTATTATCGAAAAGCTACCTTATGATCGCGCAAACACGGCCATGCAGCAGTTTTCTCAATGCCCTAAGTGTCAGGCCGAGTATGCCAATCCTGCTAACCGGCGTTTTCACGCCGAACCCAATGCCTGTCCAGAGTGCGGCCCGCAACTGCAACTCTGTGATGCCAAAGGCAAAACCCTTTACACCCGCCAGGCAGCCCTGAACGAGACGCTCGCAAGTCTGGCAAAGGGGCAAGTAGTAGCGTTAAAGGGAGTGGGGGGATTTCAGCTGTTGGTTGATGCCGGTAACCGACATGCCTTGGAGCTACTGCGTAAACGCAAGCAGCGCCCGCACAAACCTTTTGCACTACTCTACAGCTCCTTGTCAGCAGCGCGTCGGGATTGCCGGATTTCCGAACTGGAAGCCAAGCTGCTCACATCACCAGCACGGCCCATAGTGCTGCTGGAAGCCAAACCGGAAGCGAGTGACAGGGTGCATGAGTTAGTGGCACTGGGCTCACCAGACCTGGGGGTGATGCTGCCGGCCTCGCCGCTACACCTACTGCTTGCAGAAGAGTATGCCGCTCCGTTAGTTGCCACCAGTGGCAATCTTGCCGAGGAACCAATCTGTATTGAAAACACAGAGGCATTGCAGCGACTCGGCAAAATTGCCGACCGGTTTCTACTGCACAACCGTCGCATCGTCAGGCCACTGGATGACTCGGTGTTGCGCGTGGTAGAGAATCGCCCGTTAATGTTGCGCCGGGCGCGAGGCTACGCGCCCCTACCGATCACCCAGGCAAAGTTGTCACAACAGGCCGTGGCGGAACCCTACCTGGCGCTTGGCGCCGATTTAAAAAATTCCGTCGCTTTGTCACACAATGGTTGGGTTTATCAGAGCCAACATATCGGCGATCTGGGCAGCGCCACGGCAATTGAGCACTTTGATCGGACCATCGCGGACCTCACACGCTTACAGCAACACCGCCCACAAACCCTGATACACGATCAGCACCCGGGCTACAGTTCCCATCGGTGGGCACTCAAACAGCGGGCTCCACGTCTGGAAGTGCAACACCATGTGGCCCATCTATTTTCCTGTATGGCTGAACACGGCCACAGTGGCGCCGCGCTCGGTGTTTGCTGGGACGGCACCGGCTTTGACAGTAGTGGCGTAGTTCGAGGAGGGGAATTCCTCCTCTGGGATGGCAACGCAAAAGTGGAACATGTCGCCAGCCTGCGCACATTCCCGCTGCCGGGCGGTGAAAAAGCCGTGCGCGAACCGAGGCGGGCTGCTGCGGGACTGCTGTATGAAATATCCGGATACGTAGCGCTACAACACCAGCTACTAAAGCGCTGCTTCACCCGTAGCGAACGCCGCAATCTGGTTACCATGCTGGAAGGGGAGGTCAACAGCCCTCTGTGTAGCAGCGCCGGTCGCCTATTTGATGCAGTGGCTGCACTACTGGGTCTCTGTAGCCAGTCTAGTTTCGAGGGACAGGCCGCACTAGCGCTGGAATATAGCGCCCGCGGAATTCAGAGCGGCGACAGCTACCCATTCGATCTCTATCGACGTCGAAACAAATGGGAACTGGACTGGGCACCCTGCATCGGTGCATTGATACATGATGAAGGCAAGTCACTGCCGCAACGGGCTGCGGCTTTCCACACTACTCTGGCCCATATGATTCTGGCGGTGGTTCGCGAAGTGGGTGAGGCAAAGGTTTTTCTCTCCGGTGGCGTTTTCCAAAACCGACGGCTAACAGAGAGCACCGCACTGCTCCTACGCCAACAGGGATTTACCGTGCACTGTCACAGCCAGATCCCCCCAAACGATGGCGGCATCGCCCTGGGGCAACTCCATTATGCCCACTGTATGGCCGCGGCTGGTCAGCCAGTGGGAGGTTAAAAGCGCATGTGCTTAGGTGTTCCCGGCCTTATTGAAGAGATTACAGGTGATTCTCCTCTCGAGCGCCTGGGCAAAGTACGATTTGGCGGCATAGCGCGGCAAATCAATTTGTCTCTGGTTCCCAATGCCGGTGTTGGTGATTATGTGATCGTGCATGTGGGCATCGCCATCAGTCAAATAAGGGAAGAAGAAGCCGCACAGGTTTTTCGCGACCTGGAAGCCTTGGATGGGACCAGCGGCCAGGAGTGATGCAGTGAAATTCGTCAATGAATACCGTCAGAGTGAAAGCATCCAGAAAATCGCCGCAGAAATTCGCAAAGTCACCACACAGCCCTGGACGATTATGGAGGTGTGCGGCGGTCAAACCCACGCCATTGTTAAGAATCGCCTCGACCAGTTACTGCCCCAGGAAATAGAGCTGGTGCATGGGCCCGGCTGCCCGGTTTGCGTTACGCCCTTGGAGACAGTTGATCGGGCCATCACCATCGCGGCCTTACCGGAAGTCATTTTCTGCTCCTTTGGCGATATGTTGCGCGTACCGGGATCAGAGCGCAGCCTGCTCGATGTGAAGGCCGATGGAGGCGATATTCGCATCGTCTACTCCCCCTTGCAGGCGGTGAAGATTGCCGAGGACAACCCCGCAAAACAAATTGTCTTTTTTGCCGTAGGATTTGAAACCACCGCAACCGCCAATGCCATGGCTGCCACTCAGGCCAAAAACAAATCTCTACAAAATTTCTCTCTGTTAGTCTCCCAATTCTTGGTGACACCCGCCATTGCCTCTATTTGTTCTGCCGGGGACTCGCGCGTGCAGGGGTTTCTTGCTGCCGGTCATGTGTGCTCCATAACAGGCTACGAGAATTACCTGCCGCTTGCAGAAAAGTACCGGGTGCCCATCGTCGTCACCGGTTTTGAACCCCTGGATATTCTCGAAGGTTTGCTGATGTGTCTGCGCCAATTGGAGCAGGGTAGTTATCGGGTTGAAAACCAATACCTGAGGGCGGTGGAACGAGTCGGTAACCGGCAAGCACAAACATTACTGGACAGTGTGTTTAAGGTTTCTGCCCAGCAATGGCGCGGCCTGGGAGAAATACCGGCGAGTGGCTTGGGGCTTCGTAAAGATTTTTTGGAATTCGATGCCGTGCCAAAATTCGAACTGCCCGAGATCAAAACCCAGGAACAACATCACTGTATAAGCGGCGCCATTATGCTCGGTCATAAAAAGCCCGCCGATTGCCCCCATTTCGGCACAGACTGCCGCCCAGACCGCCCCCTGGGTGCCCCCATGGTTTCTTCAGAGGGCGCCTGCTCAGCCTATCACCGCTACAGCCAACAGGTAAAAGCCCGTGAATATTCAGTGTCCACTCCCAGCGACAAATAAGGACAGTATCCGGCTTGGGCATGGCAGTGGCGGTGAGATGACCCAGCAGCTTCTAAACGATTTTATCCAACCGCTG
This sequence comes from Microbulbifer sp. ABH2_005, assembly GCF_056160005.1. NCBI lineage: Bacteria > Pseudomonadati > Pseudomonadota > Gammaproteobacteria > Cellvibrionales > Microbulbiferaceae > Microbulbifer > Microbulbifer sp. ABH2_005. The sequence goes on from NZ_JBSWWI010000001.1 coordinate 2,050,606, forward strand.
TTTAAAAATACCTGGATCGACCAGGCCCATGACAGCGCTACCTTGCCTTGGCATTCTGATCGCCTGGTGTTCACCACCGATTCATTCGTAATTACCCCATTGTTTTTCCCTGGAGGGGATATCGGCAAATTGGCTGTATATGGAACCGTCAACGATCTGGCCATGGGCGGTGCTGAGCCAAAGTTCTTAAGTTGCAGCTTAATTCTGGAAGAGGGACTACCACTCAGTACATTAAAAAGAGTGCTGGAATCCATGGCTGCAGCAGCGGAGGAAACCGGGACAAAGCTGGTTACCGGAGACACCAAGGTGGTGGAGAGAGGCAAGGGCGATGGTATCTATATCAACACCAGTGGAGTGGGTACTCTGCTGAGTGATCACCCATTAGACCCAAGCTATATCCGCCCCGGCGACAGGATTCTGTTGTCCGGGGATATAGGTCGGCACGGCATTGCCGTTATGGCAAGTCGCGAAGGGCTGGAGTTTGAAAGCGCGCTCAGTAGTGACTGCGCCCCACTCAATAATGCGGTAAAGGCACTGCTACAGGGTGGTGTGGAGATTCACTGCTTGCGTGACCTTACTCGCGGCGGCCTCACCACCGCACTGGTGGAGCTGGCCGAAACCGGTGGCAGGGCGTTTGAATTGGATGAAGAGCAGATCCCAGTCTGCGAATCCGTACAGGGAGCCTGTGAAATGCTGGGCTTAGACCCGCTTTACGTTGCCAACGAGGGGCGCTTTGTCGCAGTTATTCCCGAAGAGTACGCTGATCAGGCCATCGCAATCCTAGGGGAAGACCCAGTTGGGGCATCCTGTGCAATCATTGGGCAGGTCTCAGACAATCCCAGTTGCCAGGTCATCCTGAAAAATAGCCTGGGTTGTGATCGCCTGTTGCAACGCTTACCCGGAGAGCAGTTGCCGAGAATCTGTTAATAGGCATGAAGATCACAACGGTCTCAGCCTGACTCAAGCATGTCATCCCTTTGCTATCATCAATACTTAATAGTATTTAGTTTGTTAGTGTAGGGGAGGTCCCTATGAACCGATGTGCTCCAAACGCCTTAGGTGTTGCAATTGGTGTACTTTGGGCAATCTATGTCTTTTTCTGTGGTATCACGGCCATATTTGGCTGGGGATTGGAGCTCGTCGTTACACTTTCGTCACTTTATATTGGCTATGCACCAACCTTTATTGGTGCCCTCATCGGCGCAGTGTGGGGATTTGTTGATGGCTATATTGCCGGAGTTGTTATTGCTTGGATATATAACAAGCTGGCGAAGTGAACCGAATAGGGAGTTTTAAGCTGAGCATGCAGGTCTAATATTAAATAACTAAAAAAATGAAAAAACAGAAATCCATATATATCAAGTAACAGGCTTAAATGGATTTACCTGACAAGGAATATTGTCAGTATCACTGTCCATCAAACTTAATAAGAAGACTATCAATAAGTAGTGCTTAGTTTTAAATTTCCACTCTCGAAAAGGGGAAATATCTTACTCCCAGTTCGCCCCTCAACCCTGGCGCACTCTAATAAAACATCCTAACCTGATTCATTGTTCACCAGGGACTGAATTAGCCAATCCGGTTGATATGTGTCAGCTATCATTGGGGCTTTTGGCCATTCATACATACGCTTGTTAAAACCACAAAAGAATAAGGGGTCACCATGGATTCGAAGAAGGCTAACCTAAGGGTTTTCCTGTTGGGCATCTTTGCTGTCATATTCGCGTATATGAAGCCAGCTTATGCAAGTTCAGACACAAAAAATAGCTTGGATGGCACCTGGTGTACCATTGAGGAAGGATCTTTTATTTTTTATGAACATAAAAGGGAGGCTGTAGATATAGGGAAAGGCGACTACTGCCGAACCTTTAAAGTCTTAACCGTGAACGAATCACGTGGCGGCGGACGATTCATTGATGTGCTTAAAAAGCCTGATATAAAACATCAAATAGGAGGCATCGAAGAATCAAAAGATGGAATAATTTATAGTAAGGATATTGGTATATTTGTGTATTCGAAGACAGATAATAACACTCTTATGGTCACACTCGACGTGTCAGATGAAACGGTGAGCAGGCTTTCAATTGATAGTAATGGAATTATGCAAGGGTTTGTAGAAGAGGTAACCAATAACTCATCCACGCATGAAGCACTTGTGGGCGTTTTACTCTTCAAGAAAACCGCGAAGCCAATACCCAAGAACTTTGATCAAGAATGGAACGCACTCTTTAAACAGACACACAAATAGCCTCCATTGACATTCAGAAAAAGGTATCAGTTAAGTCACTTCAGTTTAAACAATTGGGCTTAGGAATGGTGCTTTAGAAGCCAAGGGGAGAATTATGATGGAGTCAGTTATCTGCTGGATAGGCTCATAGCCAGGTGGTAACCAGCTATAGCCTCAGATGGGGTAATCCCTAATGCTGTACGAAAGCTGCGTGTGAAATGCGCCGTATCGGCAAAACCATTATCCAACGCAGCATTACGAACCAAATCACCAGTTAATAACTGATGAGCTGCACTTTGAATCGCCAACCACAATTTCAGCCCACGAAATGTCATACCTGTTGACGCCTTAAAATACTTTAGTGCCTGAGTTCGTTCACGATTAAGGCGTATCGCCAACTCTTGTTGTGACATACGAAACATAGGCTCATCTGAGAGATGGGTAATAATTTGAGCGATATCTGTAGGGCATTTTACTTGTCGATATCCAAGCTTTGCGCGTAACTCAAGTATGGAACTCTCTTCGCCCCAGAGGGCATCTATGGCAATTTCATAATTTGTGTTAGCAAGTTGAATTGCCAAGTCACTATCATAGGGAAATTGCAGCCCATTTAGATTTAAAATCCGAGCTCTCCCCTCAATAATCACCTCATGAAGAACCTGAGGGCGCACCAGAAGAATATCACCCACAACTTGCTTTGCTCCATACTTCAGAACAATGGGGCCATCGAGGCCACATAAGAGACAAGTAGAAGGCAGCGTATGCGCCCGTAATCGGTCAGCAGCAAGAAGGAATAGTGGGCTCGAAAACACCTCTTGATCATTAATCATACAAGTCACCAGACCTTGAGTGCACGTTTATTCAACACAATTGGAAAACTGCATATTAAAGTAGTTATTCATTGACGTATAGATTCTAAAACTGGCGCTGTATATAGATAAGTATGTGGTACGCCATTTAAAAAGGATTTGAAAAGAGATGTCTCATATCTCGAAAGGCATCTACTCTTTGGTGAAAAAGATGGAGAAAAGAGTGCCCCTATTTTTCAGTAAAGTTTAGACAGCAATGCCAATTTTAATATCAAAAGGATTTCCAAAAAGATTCCCGAGGGAGGAGCATCCTTTAGCATCCCCCTATCAATATGAAAACCAACTGTGAGTTAAGCAGTTATCATCGGTCAATATTTTAAATGAATAGCCATCTTCATAAAGCACTAAAAGTATTCTTGTTAACTCTTCTGACTTACGCTCCTATTCTATCGGCATCAACAGATATCCAAGAAAAATTGCGCGATGTACTAGAGGGAATGAAAAAAGAGCATAAGTTGGTCGGGGTTGGATCTGTCATTCTTCAGGGTGGGCAAGTTATCGCCCAATATACGAGTGGGGAAAGAGAAGTCAATAGTGGCGTATCGTTATCTAAAAATGACAAGTGGCATTTAGGCTCAATAACCAAATCCATGACTGCCACGATGATTGCTCGCTTAGTAGAAAAAGGAGTTTTGAATTGGGAATCTACAATTGGGGATATATTTGCTAAAGAGAAAGCTATTGATAAGCAGTGGCAAAAAGTGACCTTGAGGCAATTATTGACGCATACCTCAGGTGCGCCAACCAACTTTTCTGCAGATATCCAAGCTGAACACCCCAAAAAAGGTAAACAAAGGATACAACATCGATATAACTGGGTTGTGGAAATACTCAATTTGCCATTAAATTCAAATCCCGGTGAATCTTTTTCCTACTCAAATGTTGGGTACACTGTCGCTGGCGTTATTGCGGAGACAGTCACTGGCCAGTCTTGGGAAGAGCTTATCGAACAGGAAGTATTTAAACCGCTGGGGACTGAGTCCGCTGGATTTGGCCCTCCAGGAGAGAGGAATAGAGTTAATGTTATATCTCAACCTAGAGGGCATATTGAATTACCTGAAGGTAAATATTCCGTTGGTATCGGCAATGAGGCGGATTACAGCCCAATAATGGGACCGGCTGGGTCAGTGCATATGTCACTACAAGATCTAAGCCAATATGCCTTTGAGCACCTGCAGGGAATAAAGGGGAATGGGTCACTACTCAATAAAGAAACTTACCAGCTAATCCATACTCCAGCTTTAAATTCATACAGTTTTGGTTGGGTTCAATCTACTTTTGGCGACGAAACTCATATTTGGCACAATGGCTCCAATACATATTGGTATTCATATGTCGGCCTCTTTCCCAGTAGAGATTTAGTTATTACCTTTTCATCGAATGATGGTTCATTTTCTCAAACCAGCATTTAATTAATGAGCTTCTCATAAAGATCCTGGGTGATATGGATGTGTAGACTTTTAAATGTGCAGACTAGAGAAGCCACTCTAAACTACCTAATAAAACAATAAGGACTTTCACCCCAATTCAGCAAGTGTATTAATATGGCAATTACAATAGATAAAACCTTAAGTGCTTTGGTTTACAAATGATTAATCGACACCTGAAATGTAAAGCTTGTCTTTCCATAATCATCAGCATTTTTATATCGGCAAGCTGCACTAAGAGTGGCAAGTCAATGGGATTATCCTCAGATATCACTGGCCTACCCATAGAGGAAGCTAAGGGGTGCGAGATTCTTAATCAAAAAACTACGGGTGCTACTTTTGTTATGTTCAATATTGATACCGATCGTCTCAGGGTATGCAATGCTGAACGCGCTCATAAACCTTTCCTGCCTGCATCAACCTTTAAAGTAGCGCACGCATTGATTGCATTAGAGCTAGAAATTATCCAAGGGCCAAACCAATATATGAAGTGGGATGGAAGAGAGAGAGTAGTACCAGCTTGGAACAGGGATACTACACTCGCCACAGGGATGGCCAACTCTACCGTTTGGTATTACCAGGAAACAGCTAAAAAGATTGGCTATGAAAATATGTCCCGCTGGGTAAAAAAACTTGGTTATGGTAATACTGATATCGGCCTTTCTCGGGAACTCACACATTTTTGGCTGGATGGTTCTCTGAGAGTTAGCGCACTGGGCCAAGTCGAGTTTTTGAGTATGTTAAAGCGGCGTTCGCTACCAGCAAGAGATAAGAACCAGATAATAGTAGCCGAAATGATGCGGACTCAAGTTGAGAATAATACAAGTGAAGTTTATGCAAAAAGTGGACTTGTCTTACCGATTGATCCAGAGACAGGAGATATAACCAATTCCGATACCGTTATCTCCCGTTTAGAGACTGTTGATCGTATTGGCTGGTATATTGGCTGGATTGAACAAGAGGGTTCAATGGGCGGAGATATCGTTTTTGCCTTTAATCTAGATATAGGTGCACCGGAAGATATTGGGAATCGACGTCGATTAACTTTAAATATGTTAGAGGCAAATGGAGTAGCATTTAAATAGTTCCTGTTATTAATAACCAGAAACAAGAATGAGATATAAAAATCAGCAGGGTTATTGGTGAATTTATTTAGATCTGGACACCCATGAAATTGATAACTTGCTATTTCTATCGATACTGCTCGATTGTTTTTGTTGATTGATTCTAATTCATTTATTCTCTACTCAACTAAAACAGCCTTAAGGCATAGGTTTAATTTATTCTTATGATCTTAGGTTTGCTTAATTGGCCCTATGTTTTTCTCTGTAGAAATACTTGTGAGGAGTAAACGCTGTCATGATGATTACCGTTATAGAAGATTTCTTTAATAAAGGGTGCGGACGTTGTGATCGATTTAATACTTCAAGCTGTTCCTCATTTATTTGGAGAGATGGTATCCATAAACTTCGGAGAATTTGCCTAGAAAATGAACTTGTTGAAGTGGTTAAATGGGCACACCCATGTTACATGCACGCTAATCGTAACATTGTTATGATTGGCGCAGTACGAAACGATTTCCGACTTATTTTTTTTAACGCTAGTTTAATGAAGGATCCATACGGCATTTTAGAGCGTCAAGGTGAGAACACACAAAGTCCAGATATGATGCGTTTTACAAACGCCAAACAAGTAGATGATAAAGCATATATCATTCAATCTTATCTCTTAGAGTCAACAAGATATGCCGCCGAAGGTATAAGACCCTCAAAGAAAAGAGAGAAACAATGTTTACCTGTTGAATTAGCGGAAGCACTAAGCACTGATGCAGAGCTTGCACAAGCTTTTTATAATTTAACACCTGGGAGACAGAAGAGTTATGCTATCAAACTCAATTCAGCAAAAAAATCCGAAACTCGAGCTGCATATATAGCTAAATTTCGATCAAAAATTATGTCTGGCAAAGGACCACAAGAACAGTAGTATGTTGATACTGAAAACTCTTTAAGCTATCTATAAGTATCTGAGCAACTAATAGATAGCATCACAATTAACTACTCTTAACAGAGAATCCATAATTATGAAACGTATGATTTTTGTGAACCTGCCCGTTAATGACCTTAAGGCCTCAATGGAGTTTTACAAATCCCTAGGATTTGAGAACAACCCACATTTTACCGATGAGACCGCAGCCTGCATGGTTTGGAGTGAAAATATAAGTGCCATGTTGCTTACCCATGAGAAGTGGCGTCACTTCACATCTCGCCCGATCCCCCCTTCAAGCAGCAGCGAGGTTATGCTGGCTTTATCTATGGACAGCCGTGAGGCAGTTGATGTGATAAACAATGCAGCGGCTGCCAATGGCGGCACCGCCGATACCAACCCTCCACAAGATCATGGTTTTATGTATGGCAGGGCATTAGCAGATCCCGATGGCCATGTTTGGGAGGCAATGTGGATGGATCCAACTTCACTTTCTGAGAAAGCTGACAAGGTATAATATAATTTACATCTCATATTATTAATGATGGCTACCTCTTGTGAATAAGGGCTTAGTTGTGCCTAATTGATACCTCTAAGCCTTTTCATCCCTGATTGTTTTCAGTATCTAGAACCTTTCGAATAATTAATATTTATTGCTAAGCTCAGTCGAAAATAGAAAAAGATAACCCGGCAAAGGTGAAGCGTGCTTCAGACGCGGTCTGAGAAAAACTGGCACTCAATGCCCCCAGAGACGGTGCTCTCCGAGCTGGAGAGCGGTATGGAGGGAATCGGTGAGGATGAAGCGGCGCTAAGACTCCAAACTTACGGACCCAACTGCCTGCCGGCACCGCCTCGCAAAGGATTACTGCGGCGCTTCTTCTCCCACTTTAACAATATCCTGATTTACGTCTTGCTGGGTGCGGCGCTTATCACAGGACTACTGCAGCACTGGGTAGATACCGGAGTCATCCTGGCGGTGGTTATCGTCAATGCGATTATCGGCTTTGCGCAGGAGGGTAAGGCGGAAAAGGCCATGGATGCTATCCGCCATATGCTGGCACCACGTGCTGCGGTCCTTCGCAACAACCAGCGGCTCACTGTAGAGGGAGAGAAGCTGGTACCCGGAGATATTGTGCTCATTGAAGCCGGTGACAAAGTGCCTGCCGATCTGCGGTTGTTAAAAACGCACAGCCTGCAGATACAAGAGGCCATCCTCACTGGGGAATCGCTCGCAGTAGAAAAACACACCGCCCCGGTTAACACCGATACCCCCTTGGGGGACCGCAGCTGCTTAGCCTATAGCGGTACCAGTGTTACCAGTGGGCAGGGAGTGGGGGTAGTAGTGGCCACCGCAGCAGAGACAGAGATCGGCCATATCAGTGGCATGCTCGCCAGTGTTGAAACTTTAACCACTCCGCTGGTTGAACAGATGGGCATCTTCGCCAAATGGCTGGCACTTTTTATTCTGACCGTTGCCACGCTCATCTTCGCCTTTGGGCTGTTTGTATTGCAGCACAACTTTACCGAGCTGTTTATGGCCATTGTTGGGCTTTCGGTAGCCGCTATCCCTGAGGGCTTACCGGCAGTTCTAACCATCACATTAGCGGTTGGGGTCCAGGCGATGGCACGGCGCAACGCCATTGTCCGACGCCTGCCGGCTATCGAAACCCTGGGATCAGTATCGGTAATCTGTACCGATAAAACCGGGACACTCACACGCAACGAGATGTGCGTCGCCACTGTAGTTACAGGCACACAGCACTTTGAAGTAAAGGGCGAGGGCTATGAACCGCGGGGTGAAGTCATGCTCTGCGGCGAGCCGGTAACGATGCCGGCCCCGCACCCCCTGGAGGAATTGGCCCGTGTTGCGGTTCTTTGTAATGACGCCGAGCTCAGAAAAGAGGATGACAACTGGCTCGTGGAGGGCGACCCCATGGAGGGGGCCTTGCTGGTGTTTGCCACAAAAGCGGGAATGAATGACGGGGAGGTACGCAAGCAGTGGACCCGTACCGATATTATCCCCTTTGATGCCCAGCATAAGTTCATGGCCAGCCTGAACCACAACCATGAGAATCATGCTCTGATCGCCGTTAAAGGTGCGCCGGAACAGGTTTTGGCAATGTGCAAAACCTATCGCAGCGAGGAAGGAGGCTGCGAACCATTGGTAGAAACTTACTGGCGACAACAGGCCGACGAAGTGGCGGCATTGGGGCAACGTGTCTTGGCGCTCGCCTCAAAAGAAGTAAAGCCAGAGCACACGGTACTGGAGCACTCCGACGTGAAGGGCACTTTAACCCTTCTCGGCTTGGTGGGATTGATCGATCCTCCCCGTCAGGAGGCTATAACCTCCGTTGCGGAATGCAGGGGCGCGGGTATTCGGGTGAAAATGATTACCGGCGATCATATCGCGACCGCAAAAGCCATCGGTCAGCAGATAGGTTTACAGGGGCCGGATAAAGCCCTAACGGGAGTGGACATCGACAACCTGGATGACGCGGCATTGGCGGCAGAAGTCCTGAAGGTGGATATCTTCGCCCGCACCAGGCCAGAGCATAAATTGCGACTGGTAACCGCACTTCAGGCCCACGATATGACTGTGGCAATGACTGGCGATGGCGTTAACGATGCCCCCGCATTGAAACGCGCCGATGTCGGCATTGCCATGGGAAAAGGCGGAACCGAGGCCGCCAAAGAGGCTTCCGAACTGGTTCTAGCGGATGACAATTTCGCCTCTATTGGTGCCGCCGTACGTGAGGGGCGTACGGTTTATGACAATATAAAGAAAGTGATCAGCTGGACACTACCCACCAACGCAGGAGAGGCCTCAACCATTATTGTGGCACTGCTCTTTGGCATGGTGCTGCCGATAACACCGATCCAGATACTTTGGGTAAACCTGATTACCGCCGTTACGCTCGGAATTGCGCTCGCTTTTGAGCCCACCGAAGAAAATACCATGCGCCGTCCCCCCCGTTTGCGCGGACAGCCATTGCTCACCAGCGTGCTGGTATGGCATATCGCATTGGTAAGTACGTTATTTCTATGTGGCGTATTCGGGATATATACCTACGCCATTGAGCAAAACTACTCCCTGGAGCTTGCACGCACCATGGCCATGAATACATTGGTGGTGATGGAAATTTTCCACCTGTTCTTTATCCGCAACATGTATGGCACCTCTCTCACTTGGAAGGCCGTACGCGGCACAAAGGTTGTTTGGCTGGCGGTACTTGTCGTTAGCGCGGGGCAGTTCGCAATTACCTATATTCCCACCCTGCAGAAAATCTTCGCAACCGAAGCTGTGACATTCGCCGATGGAGTATTGATTGTTGCTATAGGCGTGGCGCTATTTACCATTGTCGAAATTGAAAAACAGATGCGTATACGACTCTCAAGGCAAACACCTGACTTTACCACTGGAAAGAAAGCGTAACTGCTTTTGAAAACCCTTATCCTGGTCCGAGCCAATCTCCTCCGACTTACTTTCTATTGAGCCCCTATTATTTAACGTTAAAGGGCTTAGAACGCACTCTTTACAAGTTTCCTTCTATCTAAATACCTAAGGAGCCTTTGAATCATTCCGTAATATCTCTGCGGATCTTGAAGTCTGCAGAGATAAGGCGCAGCTCGCAGCGAATGGCCATAGCCCTTTACAAGGGTTGCAACGCAGCAGCTGTAGCCCTCAAGAGCCGCCCTAAAAGCCAGAGGCATCACAGAATTATCCAGAAGCCCCCGAGAAAAGCCGTTACGAATCTATTAACGCTGGCGTTTTCAGTGACATGGAGCACAGTTTTTCATGTTGGCAGCAAAGACAACACCATGGATGAGACTTTGAAATACTCTTGACCTTAACCACGCTAATGGGCATTTCGGAGTTTCCCTAACATTGCTAAAAGCTCGGTGTTGGGACTGTTTCTTGCAGGGTAAAAACCGGGAGCAGTCACGAAGCGAATAAGCAAAAATTTTCTGACGTAAAACTCTTTAACGCTTACTGAATATCCATCGCCGGGCTCCGGCTGGGAGTAATGATATGCCGTTTAAACACATCCTACTGCCCCTTGATGGCTCCTCCATCGCCGAGGAGGCCATCGCCCACGCGGTGATGCTTGCACAAAACAGCGGCGCAAAAATTCATCTACTGCATGTGCAAAACTCTGACGAGCAAGGCATCGACCCGGTGGACTGGAGGTTGCGTAGGGTGGAGTTGCGAAGCTACCTCAATCGCCTCGCTGAACGTATTTCTGAGCAGGGTATCACTGTGACCCAATCTGTGGTGGAGGGGCGCCCGGCGGAGCAAATTGTCGAGTACTGCGAAGAAGTGGATGTCGATTTAATCGTATTCACTGCCTACGGCAAAGGAGGCGTCAGTCGTTTCGACTTCGGCAGTACCGCCCAAAAGATTTTCAGTGGCTCCGGGCGTTCATTCATCATCGTTCGGCCAGGCTTAAAACCGCCAGCCCAGGATAATATGGCCTACCGCCGCATTCTGGTATCCATGGATGGCTCCTCGCATTCAGAGTGGGTGGCCTGTCAGGCGGCTTCAATGATGCGCGGACAAGAGATGGAAATGATCTTGCTGCAAGTCATCGCGGTACCAGAGATGCCACGCAAAATGCCCATCACCCGAGAGGAGCATGCCACTCGGGAGAAGTTTGTCGAATGTAATCGCCGCGCTGGCGAGGTCTACCTGGAAGAGATGGCCCGCCAATTGGAAAACGGTATTAAAGTGCGCCCCATGTTGTTGGTTGCGCAAAATGTCGCCGAATGTATTTATGCCACAGCCGCTGAAGAGGATGTCGATCTAATCGCCATGAGCGCACACGATTGGCAGACTGGCGAGCATCACGTAACCGGTACCGTATGCCACACGGTAATGTCCCACAGCAATCTGCCGGTATTAATCTTTCAAGACCTGCAGGAATCCCAATTACAGGCCCTGCGCGCTGGCACTGACGCCTGTCAAATTCGCCATTCCACTCTACCGGTTAGAAATGAAGCCCATCGATGAAATTGCGGTTTTGGAAAAAGCAGGGCGCCAGCCACAAGCACAAGTTCTTTTCACGTTCAAAGCCAGGGCAAGTAGCTTCCCAGGTGGCGGCTACTCTACCGGCAGATGGCAACGATTCGAGCCGGGACAATAGCCGGGATAATGAACAGCAGCGTCTTGAAGATATAGCCACGCTGGCTAAGCGGCATTCAAACCCTGTCGGGGCAGGTGGCGGCTACCGCCTTAGGTCGCATTTGGGCAAGCTGGAAAAGCACTTCGAGAAAATCTATCGGCATCTCGCGGCGCGGGTGGAATCTGGCGAAAAAAGCACGCGTAGCGAAGAGTGGCTTCTGGATAACCGCCATGTGGTTCAGGAAGCCCTGCAATTGGTCTGCGAGTCTCTCCCTAGAAACTACTTGAAGCAGTTGCCGCAAGTCACTGCGGAAGATGGCAGTATCGACCTGCGTTTACATCTCCTTGCCAATGCCCTGATCACCGATTTCTCCCAGCCAGTGGATGTTCAATCTATTCACTTACTGGTAGACCACTATCAGGAGGATGCCGTACTCACCACGGGCGAACTTTGGGCACTGCCCGCCCTGTTACGCCTTTGCCTGTTAGAGCACTTGGCGCAACTCGCGGAGGAGGCCCTGGGTGGAAATACCGGCACCGAGGAAGAACTCAGTGTCGGCATCGCCAGTGGCATTATTAGCCTGCGAGAATTGCGCAGTTGTAATTGGCGGGATTTTGTTGAATCCCTCAGCCGTTTAGAACGCATTCTGCACAGCGACCCTGCAGACGCCTACCGCCGAATGGATTTTGAAACCCGCGACAGATACCGGGATGTGATTGAAAAGCTGGCTCGGGGCAGTGGTGCAAGCGAACAACAGGTAGCCCAACAGCTGGTAAAGCTGAGCAGTGAACAGGAGCCCGGCAGCCGGACTCAGCATGTGGGTTATTACCTAATAGATGAGGGGCGACCACAACTGGAAGCGATACTGGACTATCGCCCGGGTTTTCTGCAGCGTATTCATTGGCGGTTGCTGCATAAAGCCTCCAAGGTTTTCTTTTCTGGGCTGGCGCTCTTCTCTATTCCGCTACTGCTTGCCCTAGCCATATATCTGCTCTGGGGCGGCGCTTCTGTAATTTTGACCTTACTGGTACTGGTGGTTGCCGCGGTACCGCTGATCGGCATGGCCTTGGCTTTGGTCAACGGCTTAATAACTCACTGCCTGCCGCCGCGTCTACTGGCCAAGATGGATTTCGATAAAGGTATTTCGAAAGAATGCCGCACCGTGGTGGTAATGCCGGTACTGTTTGCCGATGCGGAGGATATGCAGAGGATTCTCGAATGCCTGGAAATCAATTTCCTCAACAATGGTGACGAGAATCTGGTTTATGCCGTTCTTAGCGATTTTGCTGACTCGGATGAGCAAAGTGCCAAGGGGGACAATGAACTTCTGGAGATCGCCAGGGCCTCCATCGAATCCTTAAATGAACGCCACAGGGCCAATGAGGGCCGATCGCCTTTTCTTTTGTTGCACCGCGAGCGCCGTTGGAATTCGCTAGAGAATTGCTGGATGGGCTGGGAGCGTAAACGCGGCAAACTGATCGAGTTCAACCACCTGCTTTCGGGCCGTGAGGATCACAGTTTCACCAGCTGTTTTGGCGATCGCGAACAGCTCCAGGGCATCCGTTATGTCATCACACTAGATGCCGACAGCCAGATGCCACCAGATACCGCGCGGCGCCTTGTCGGCGCCATGGCACACCCGCTCAATCGCGCGGTAGTCAACGACGACCTACAGCGGGTGGTGGCTGGTTACGGATTTTTGCAGCCCCGCGTGGAAACCGACCCTGCCAGTTCTGATGGGACTATCTTCAGCCAGATTTTCTCCGGCGATCGCACCGTAGATCTCTACACTCACGCGGTATCCGATGCCTACCAGGATCTGTTTGGTGAGGCGATATTCACAGGCAAGGGTATTTATGATCCGGAGGTTTTCTCCCAAACCCTGGTAGGCCACCTGCCGGAAAACGCCATTCTCAGCCACGATCTGCTAGAGGGCGCCATCGGTGGAGTAGGGCTTTTATCGGATGCCGTATTCTATGAGCAATACCCGCCCAATATTTTCGCCATGCTGCGCCGCTCACACCGTTGGATTCGTGGTGACTGGCAATTGCTTTCCTGGTTGGGCAAGTGTGTGCCGATCGAAAATGGTGAGAAAGTCAGCAACCCTCTACCACCCATCCAGCGCTGGCAGATCGCCGATAACTTGCGTCGCAGTTTGGAGTCTCCCTCTCTTTTGGCTCTATTTCTGCTGGCCTGGAGCGGCTGGCTGCCAGGCCAATCCTGGGCCTGGACCTTGCTACTTCTATTACTGTCATCCGCCTCGGTATGGCAGGAACTGCTATCGATGATTTGGCGGAGCATAGCCGACCCCAGTCGTGCTCATCTTCATCTGCGGGGAGGCCCAGCAGTTTTACAGCAACGCTTTTTGCACTGGCTTTTGTCTCTGGCTCTGCTCCCAGTACAGGCAGTCAATGCGCTGGATGCGATAGTGCGCACTCTCTACCGGCTGCGCGTTTCCCACCGCCATTTACTGCAGTGGACCTCGGCGGCACATGTCAATCGCTCCGTCAGAAACGCCCTTACCACTACAGGCAGCTGGCGGGAAATGTGGGTTTCTCCCGCGATTGCATTATTGGTAACGGCAGGCCTGATTTTTTGGGCTCCCGCCAGCCTACTGCCCGCCGCGCCGTTTTTATTGGCCTGGCTGTTTGCGCCGCAGCTGGTACACCATATCAATCTGCCACGGCTATTGGAGCCCTCAGTTCTATCCGAAGAAGATAAGCGAGAGCTGCGCTTGTTGAGCCGGAGAACCTGGTTTTTCTTCGAACATTTTATGGGCCCGGATGACCATTGGCTGCCACCCGATAATTATCAGGAAGAGCCGCTGGCCGTCCTGGCCCGGCGCACCTCTCCTACCAATATAGGGCTGGGACTGCTCTCGATTCTCAGCGCCTACGACTTTGGCTACGTTGATCTCAGTCTACTTTTGGCGCGTCTCAACAACAGCTTCGACAGGATGCGCGGACTGGAGCGTTATCGCGGGCACTTTCTCAACTGGTATGAAACCCGCGAACTGCACCCCCTCAACCCCCGTTATGTCTCTACCGTGGACAGCGGCAACCTGGCTGGCAGCTTGCTGACACTGGCCTCCGGTTTAGAGGCTCTAAAAACGGAACCACTGAGTGGCCGACAACTGGTATTGGGAATCACTGATACCCTCGATGCCATGGCGGAAACCCTACAACCTGTCGATTCGGATTCCACCCATAACGAAATCCGCGAGATCAACGCACAGATAGCGCAGTTTCGCCAACGCCTGCAAGCTGGGGCGGAACATAATCGCTGGTGGCAAACCATTGATGATATCTACGAGCGGGACGTGCCCTGGCTGCAGGAGCGGATGCTGACTCTTATCGAAGGAGACGAAAAGAACTTCAGTGCCGAGGACCTAGGACGGCTGCGGCAGTGGCTCGATGAACTGCACCGCCACGCGGTAGCCGCACGGCGCTACCAGGAGGCTTTGGAACCCTGGTTACGACTGATGCAAGCGCCACCCAAGGTTTGTCGGGAAGGTGGGGGCCCAATCAAAGAAGGTTTCCACGCTCTAGCGGCCGCGTTGAATAACCCAGTTTCACTGTCGTCCATGCCGTCTTTCTGTGAGGCGGCAAAAGATCAACTACAGCAGCTGCAAAAACACATCCCTTCCGAATCACTACAACAGCGGGATGAAGTCACGGCCTGGTGTGAAAAACTGTATAACGCTCTGGAAAGAGCCAGGGAAAACGCGGCCAGTTATTGCCGCGATATTACCAACTTGGCCACAAGGGCACGCAATTGGGTGGAGGAAATGGATTTCGCCTTCCTCTACGATCGCGATCAGCACCTCTTTCATATCGGTTACAACGTCACCGATGCCGCCTTGGACGCCAACCATTACGATCTGCTGGCTTCGGAATCTCGCCTGACCGGTTTTCTCGCTATAGCCAAAGGCGATGTGCCGGCACGCCATTGGCGCCACCTGGAGCGGCCATTCCGGCATTTACATCGCCGAGTGGTGCTGATGTCCTGGAGTGCGACGCTATTTGAATACCTAATGCCCCGCTTGTTTATGGAAACTCCGGAGCACAGCTTAATTGGGCGCGCCTGTCGCAACGCCATAGAAGTACACCGCAAATTTACCGGCCGCTATGAGTTGCCCTGGGGCATTGCCGAATCCGGTTACTACGAGCTGGATAGTCAGTTGCACTATCAATACCGGGCTTTTGGGGTCCCCGGTATCGGTTTCCGCCGCGACCTGGGTGAACGTTTGGTGATCGCGCCTTACGCTTCCATGATGGCGCTACCATTCGATGCCGGTGCGGTCATGGAGAACCTGCGTCAGCTGCGCGCCGAGGGGGGCTATGGTCAGTTTGGCCTCTATGAAGCCATCGACTATGGCCGCACCGCCAAACCGATACCGCGCCGTGCGCGCACTGTGCGCTCTTATATGAGCCACCATCAGGGCATGATTCTGCTGTCCATCAATAATTACCTGCATGAAGACATCATGCAGCAGCGCTTTCATAGCGACGTGCGGATTGCCGGCTTAACCCCGCTGCTGCATGAGCGCCTGCCCACCGCGCGACCAGCCTTAAGGCCCTGGCAGCAACCGGGACTTCAGCGCAGTTTCCACGCCGAAGGGGCACTACAGAGCTGGTCGGCACTGCCCGGGCGCCCCTATCCGCAGTACAACGTGTTGTCCAACGGCCACCACACTCTGTTGCTGGGCGCTGATGGTGCCGGCGGCAGCTACTGGCACAATATTGCCCTGACACGTTGGCAGCCGGACCCGACTCGGCACCAGGGTGGCCATTGGAACTATATCCGCGACCTGGATAGCGGCGAACTCTTCTCGGTCGGCCTGGCTCCCTGTGGTGGGGACGCCGGCCACTGTATGGCGAACTTCTCCCCGCAAGGTGCAGAGTTCCAGCGCCGTGAAGCGGAACTCTTCTGCCGTCTACACATAGCGCTCAGCTCCCAGCATGACCTGGAAGCGCGCCGGTTGGTAATCAAAAATGAGAGCAATCGCAGCCGCCATTTGCTGTTGGCGGATTATACGGAGGTAGTGCTGGCACCCGAGCGCGATTACCAACGCCATCCCGCGTTTGCCAAGCTATTCGTGGAAAGTCAGTACCTGCCAGAGGAGCAGGTGATGCTCTATCGCCGGCGGCCCCGCAGCAGTGATGAAAAGCCGATCTACATGGCCCACTGTGTATTGGTATCCTCTGGGGTAAACCACCAGCTGGCCTGGGAAACCGACCGGATGCTATTCCTCGGGCGCGGCGGATCACCAGCCCGGCCCCTGGCTTTGCAAAAGGGTTTGGCAGGTTTTACTGGCACCACGGGGCCCGTACTGGACCCGGTGATCGCCTCGGCCCAGGAAATATCCATTCCGCCCCAGTCTGAAGTTGAAGTTATCTATCTGACCGGGGCAAGCAAGTCCCGCCGAGAATTGCTCTCGGTGCTCCGCTCCTATCGCTCCCGTCCCAAGGCACGTTGGGTATACGATTTAGCGCGAATGCAATCGGAGCAGGAATTGCACAACCTTCGCATCCCCGCAGCAGATGTCTATTGGATGATGGATTTGCTAACCGCGGTATTGGCGCCTTCGGGAGGTCTACGCGCGCCCTCCAGGGTGTTGGCCCGCAGCCACCATATTCAGCGCTGTTTGTGGAGCCGCGGCATATCCGGGGACAATCCGATACTCCTGGTGCAGGTGCGCAGTGAGCAGGGAATCGATTTCGCCGAGCCCATTTTGCAGGCGCACACCCTATGGAGTGGTCGCGGCCTGGCCATAGACCTGGTTATCGTCGATGAAGATTCCGCCGGCTATTCCCAGCAGACCCGCGACAGACTTCAGGAAATGATCGCGGATATCCGCGGCCGCACTCTGCGCAAACTGAATGGCTCGGTGGTGATAGTACCTGGCCAGGAACTGCCGGAGTCTGACCGTATTGGCCTGCTGGCCGCGGCGCGAGTACTGCTCGATTCCTCCGCCGGTTCTGTGGCCACACAGTTAGAGAGCAGCGCCACAACATTGCAGGCTCAAATGCAGCCGCTGCCGCCGTTCGTGCCGGTGCAGCCCGCAGGCTATACCGAATTGCCAACTACAGAATTACAGCGCCCCGACGACCTTTTATTCGATAACGGCCTCGGCGGCTTCTCTGCAGATGGCCGCGAGTACATCCTACATCTGAAGTCTGGCAAGCTGGAAGAACCGGGAGAGCGCCCCCCGGCACCTTGGGTAAATGTCATCGCCAATCCCGACTTCGGTTGCCTGGTTTCTGAGGGCGGTTCCTGTTGCACCTGGAGCGGCAATAGCGGGGAGCACCGGCTGACGGCCTGGAACAATGACCCGGTACGCGACCCCAGTGGCGAAATGCTCTACCTTCGCGACGAGGAGAGCGCCGAGGTCTGGTGTCCGACTCCGGCCCCGCGGCCCGCCGAGGCCAGCTACCAGGTACATCACGGGGCGGGCTATACAGAGTACCGCCACAACAGTCACGGCCTAGAACAGTCCTGGCGTATAACTGTCGACCGATCAGCACTGGTGAAGATTGGCCGCCTGACATTGAAAAATGGCTGGAACAGGCCACGTCGGTTAACGGCTACCTACTATGTGGAATGGGTACTGGGGCTGACCCGCAGCAACTGGACACACTTGATCAATGAGTTCGTACCGGAGAGCCATACGCTGTTGGCCCGCAACGCTTTTGTTCCAGATGCCAAGCCCGGTGTCGCCTTCCTGACTGCCAGCCTGCCACCCCACGGCTTAACCACAGACCGCCACGAATTTTTAGGCAGCGCCGGGGGCCCGCAAGCACCGGAGGCACTGTTTCGTATCGGCCTCTCTGGCAGAGTTCAGTCTGGTGGTGACCCCTGTGCCGCCTATCAGGTGCATATCGATCTGGCTATTGGCGAAACCCAGCATATTTATTTCGTGATGGGGGAGGGGATAGATCGGGCTCAAGCCCTGGACTTGGCTGGAGAATTTCGGGACCCACAAAGAGCCGCAAACTCCCAGGCTGAGTTCGAACAGTTCTGGGAGGATTATCTGGGCTCGGTGCAGGTGCAAGTGCCCGACAAAGCCACCGAACTGATGGTTAATCGCTGGCTGCCCTACCAGACGCTGGCCTGCCGCCTCTGGGGACGCAGCGGTTTCTATCAATCCAGTGGCGCCTTTGGTTTTCGGGACCAGCTGCAAGATGTTCAGGCCTTGTTGTGGACTCATCCCGATTGGACCCGCCAACATATATTACGCACGGCCTCCCGTCAGTTCCAGGACGGAGATGTACTGCACTGGTGGCACGAAAATCCTTTACGCGGTGTGCGCACCCGCTGCTCCGACGACTTGCTATGGCTACCGTTTGTTACGGCTCAGTACATTCGCACCACCGGCGACTATGAAATCCTGAATGAACCCGTCAGCTACCTTGCAGGGGCACCACTGGGGAAGGATGAACACGAGCGCTATGCCGAATTTGAAAGCAGTGACGAATCCGGGTCCCTTTACGAGCACTGCTGCCGAGCCATCGAGCGTGCCGGTGCCGTGGGGCCCCATGGATTGCCGGTAATCGGCAATGGCGACTGGAACGATGGCTTCAGCCGAATCAGTACTACTGGTCGCGGTGAAAGTGTGTGGATGGGCTGGTTTTTGCTGCGGGTCTGCCGGGATATGGCCCCCCTATGTGACTACATTGGCGACTCTGCCCTGGCAGAACACTACCGCCTGCTGGGAGAAAACTTTCGTCAGCAGGTGGAAGACAGTGGTTGGGACGGTGCCTGGTATCGGCGCGCTTACTACGATGACGGCACTCCAATTGGCTCTAAAGAGAGTGATGAGTGCAAAATTGATCTGATCGCGCAGACCTGGTCGGTGCTCTCCCAAGAAGAACCCACTGAACGTGCCCACAAGGCAATGGAGTCAGCTAACCGGCATCTGGTAAACGAGCTCGCTCGGCAGATACTTTTGCTCAAGCCACCTTTTAATAAAACCAAGAAGGACCCCGGCTATATCAAAGGCTATCCGCCAGGTATCCGCGAAAACGGTGGCCAGTACACTCACGCCGCCACATGGGCAGTTTGGGCCGCCGCCGGGCTGAATCAAAGTGAGAGGGCCTGGCATTACTTCAATCTATTAAACCCGGTCACCCACACGAATACTGCCGAAGGCGTGCAGCGCTACCGCACCGAACCTTATGTATTAGCCGGCGACGTTTACGGCGTGCCGCCCCACGTTGGACGCGGCGGTTGGACTTGGTATTCCGGCGCCTCCGGCTGGTTGTATCGCAGTGCACTGGAGGCATTGCTTGGGGCAAAAGTTCTTGATGGCGATCACTTGGTAATCGAGCCCTGTCTACCGCAAACCTGGCACAACTATCACCTGTCACTGCGCTTTGGCAGCAGTCGCTATGAGATCGCCGTAAGCAATTGCGGTGGCTGTCCGAGAGAAATAGAGTCACTGACTCTGGACGGTGAACACATCTCCTCGGGGAAAATCCCTCTTAAGGATGATGGCCAGGAGCACAAGGTATCTCTGATGTTCAAGACTACATCACCGGCTCCCGGCTAATAGAGGGGTTACCCTTGCAGTTACTGCTGTATTAGCCGGGTAGGGCACCTTATGTTGAGGAGGTATCGGGTTTTTGATCTTCCTCGCTCGGAATACAAACATCAAAGCCATTTAAAATGGCTGAAACTTGATGATACCCGGCGACCAGGAAAATCAATTCCGCGGCGGAATCCTCACCAAAAACCTCAACAGCCATTTTCCAGGTAGCCCTGGGTAGGCGGCCACCAGCCGCCAGAGAAACTGCAACGCTGTAGGCAATGCCTTCTTTTCGGCTTAAATCAGAAGGACGCTCACCTGCGGCGATCGTCGCTATTTTATCCGCTTCCAAATGCAGCTTTTCACCAATAGCCGAATGCGCATAGAGTTCATAGCCCGCCTTAAAGTGCGCTCCAGTGGCCAGAATCGCAACTTCCCGAACAGTCTTTGGCAGCGAAGGGTTATCCGCTATCGCCTTCACATAATCCCACCAGGGCTTACCAAATTTTGGATAGCGAATTGCCGGCGCCCAAGGCCCTAACAAAGCTCCATCTTTGCGACTTTTAATAAACCCTGAGAAGTAGCTTCTCATCTCATTACACATATCTTCGTACAAAGGCTTTTGTTCTTGGCTGAGGTCACCGGGAGCAATGGGGGGAATGCGCATTGAAAGACACCTTATGGGTTCGGCAGGTTGCTCTATTTAGAGGAAAGTCTAGCTCGTTCATATTTAATGCATAGATTAGACTTCGCCCAATAGAAACCGGGGGCTTCATTTCAAAGAACTTTTTGGCTGACACCCAGTCAAACCTGCAACCTCGCAAGCCAATAGGTCTTCTCTTTTCGGAATCTTGTCGGGGCATTATACGGAAGTGATATATACATCAGATGGATCTCCAGCCTCCACCCTTAGTTCATAAAGATAGCGAAACATCAATTTCGTGGCGCCTTTGGATTTCCCTGGCGATCGCGCTTGGCCTTCACATGGCTTTATTGATTATTCCAGTTGTTCTGCCATCAGGTAAGCAGGTGAACGATCAATCGACAATTAAGCTTGTCTTACAATATAAAGATCCGACTGCGGGCTCGCCAATTAACAACTCCGATAGCCCGGCCAGTGCCGACAAGCTCGAAAAATCAGCAACCATTACGAAACCGAAAGTAGAAGGGCAAGCTGAAGTATTGCCTGCTGCTACAGCAGCTGAAAAACCTAGCTCTCCCGGAATCCGGCAAAAACGTGACGCCTCGAATAGAGAAACAATCAATGAACAAAGCAGCTCAGCAGTTACTACCAAGCCCGAAAACTTATCGTCTCAAAAAGCCGCTAATTTAACGGCTCCCTCTGAATCTGGAGCAAAAAGCAAAGCGGTGGTTTTTGATCCGAGGTTAAAGAGAGCTTTGGATCGAGAGAACAACAAAGTTCGCCAGCTTCAAACAAAAGATGCCCTCTATACAACAGCGACAGGCACTTTTGTTCAACTCGATGATAAATGCTTTGACTTGAAAGATTTACCGGCTGGCAGTAATAGCGATCTGAACCCCTGGTTTAGAGCCAAATGCCCCAATAGTTCCAGGTCTCAAGCGGATATTGATCGCCTAGCAGAGAAATATGGAATCCCATAAATTCCTGGTTACATTTTACGCAACCTACTTTAAACCTTCATCACAATTAGTCTTGCCAATTACAGAACACTTTTTGCTGGTGCAAAGCTGGCATCAGAAAAGACCTCCCTAGTTAAGCAAGGACTGTGAATCCAACTGCTCCATAAGTCTCCTATTAGTACACATTACTGTCCTAGGCACAGTGAATTATTCTTTCCCTCACTTTATTTACTACGGGTAAATAGGCATATTGCTCTCGGTGTTTAATATCCCAAGGGGACCACTAGGAACATATATAGTCTCTTTAAGGTTGCTATTACTTCTAATAATCTCCATCGGGATACTCTCACCCGGTGGTGTTGATCGAATTAAATTTCTGAGATCAAAAATGGTAACAACAGGTGATCCATTATAAGAGATGACCTTATCCCCTGTATTAAGCCCTGACGATTTTGCAGTGGAGTTTTCGACCACTTCCCCTATGGTAAGCTGCGAGCTCAAACCATGCGCCTTTAAGTACAATTCAAATTCATCCTTGCTCAGCCGCTCCGACATCATAAGAAAGGGAGAGTGGTACTTCTCCATTTCCTTGAACAAATCTCTAGGATTCTCCGGTGAAAGCTCCGTTATATGCTGCAATTTATATTCAATAAGTCTACGCTTGTAATCAAGCCCCTCCCTGATCAAAAGGATTTCTTCGGCACGTTCATTATCAAATCCTGAGTCGACAAGCCGCTTAATCATTCGCTGCCTATAACCGATGTTTTCTTGAGATATATTTGAGCTTGGTGGGCTTTGCGAGTCTTCTACCACCATTGATTCATCAATAAAATCAGCTTCTATATAACTTTGCGATTGCTCTGCAGTCCCTGAGGCCATTCTTGATAGGAGTGTTTGCAATTGTTTTTGAGCGAGCCCGATCTCCCTGATACGCTTTTCGTGCATCAGCAACGTATCATCATAATTTTCAGTATTACTTGAAGTTGATTGACCAATAAAGACACCCAAAAAAACAGCAGATATAAGTCCTAAAAAGGTGAGGGTAAACCTAATTTTTAGTGACACGTATAAACTCCTTAAAACACTTCATTGACTATCAAAGAAACCAACAGCAAAGCATGCCTCGATTATCACAAGCTCTAATAGGTAGTTACAATCAATGCCTAGTCTAACCGCATTGTTGCAAACAGTTACGCAGTGAGCCAGTTGCTCGAAAGGGCCTATCGCATGGGCTCAGAAAGCAAAGTCGTGAGGCTCTAGTCTTGTCAATCAACATGGCCACTTATTACTGGTATTTTTACCACCAGCAGCCTTGTTGGAATTATGAGAGCAGCTCATTAGGTTAAATATATACTTGTAGCAATAGGGAAATATTCAATGATTCCCAATTAAATGAGCCGCCCCGGCTTTTATTTAATGGTTAAGCAGGCTTGGGTGTATTTTTCGATTACCCAAAATCCCTCCTACAACCTTCCCAACTTCTACTTCAGAGGGGAGTTGTGCCACATCATGGGCGAACCATGCCAGTGAATCAGCATTGTCTACCGCTTTAACCTCAGCAAGCTTTGCCATATGTGATGCCGCTGAATCTTGCCCACGTAACTGGTTTAATGCCTGTTCTACAACGCGCTCAAAAGCTTGATCATGGGTGAGACCTTGTCCTTCCATATAAATTTTCATATACATACCACCATTACTAATTGCCTGATCTAACTTATCTACAATGCCTCCATCCTTGAAGTACCCGGGGTCCAGATCCACTGTTTGCGCGTATTTGTGTGTTCCCTCGTGTATCAAAGTAACAATGCAGAAATTCTCACCTCTTTTCCAAATTTCTTCGAAGTTCAAGCAGATGGGATGCTTGTAATCTGTCTTAAAGCTCCCCCCATTGAGGTACCCTCCACCTACCGTCGTCAGCTTATAGTTATTTGAAAGATACCTGGGCACACTTTCAAAGATGTCCACCCACACAAAACCCGCCATTTTTTTTGTGGGGTTCCCCAGACCCACTGCTGACATGGCAGAAGTTTGAATTTTTGCAAGGGTAGGCATCATGCTCACGTCCGCACACTCCACCCCACTACTCAGTCCCCTCTGAGTCTTAGTTAACCTCTTGAGTATCGCGTTTAGACAACTTCGGTATCTGTCGTTTGGACAATTCGCAGGAAGTCCGAAGTAGTAAGAAAGTAAATTATTAAATTTGCCTGAAACCTTTTTGGGGGACACAAGGGCGGTGGTACACATTGCTTCCGCCCGGGACAAAATGGTTTGTGCTTCATCCAGCCAACTTTCAAGTGATTTTTTCACTTTTGTTTGAAAGAGTACCGGTGCTGTGTCCTCTACCAACACAGAAAATCCAACACCCTGATTGATGCTGCGACTGATTATTTTTGTCATAATTACCTTCCTATGATTTCCTAATGTTCCAGCGATAGAGATTATTGTTGTAGGGCTAACGCTGAGGGAAAGAAGATCAGCATTGTAATATTGATTCTTATGACAGTACATTAGGTTTTTAGAAATGACCCTGAAGCAAAATTATTTCTCAATTTATTTTGAATATAACTTTTCTAGTGTTGCTTTCAGGACTTCTTCCTGAGACTCCTCATACACTAATGAGGACGAAGGGGTGATGCGTCCCGTAATCTTATGGGCCACTTGAGCTGTCTTTTTCTTATTTTGGAGTATGTTAGTAATTGGTAATCGCCGGCCGCTATGTTAGCTGTCCTTATTAATGCCAGCTCAATCACGAAGTATAAAGCCGTGCATTTTTACTGTGTGTTGGGAGGGTAAGGGCCGCCTTTTATATAAAAAGAGTGGGGAGAAGAGCTTAAGCTCTTCTCTGGCCTCCCAAGTTAAGGTATACGCTTGTAGATATAGGTTTTGTCATCTTGTCGAAGAGTCAGCGTAAGGGCAGGGCCCATATCAGCTCCTTCAAATTCGATAGTCAGCCCTGGTACCATCTTAGATGCTTACGTTGTAGGCGATTGTGGCCGAATGACGAACTCTCCGTATCCCGCTGAAACAATGAGGCCCGTATAGCCACGACTGATCTCGATGATATCGTCCTTTGCCTGCTCGTAACGACCGATACCCCTTAAAAGCACTTTCTCTGGTAAAGTGATGAAATCTGGGGTGGGAATGACCTTAGTAGATACCGATTGCTGGGGATTCAAGAAGTGATGGCCTATATCATCCAACCCTTCGCCACTGGCAGCATCTGCCAGAGCGACAACTCCGGCTTTCCGTGCTGGGTTAAAGCCCATAAATGTACGTGATCCATCGCTGCTGCCGTTAGACCAATAGTAGGTTTCTCCATGGGTAGTCGTCTTGCGCCAACCCAGAGCCATTCGAGTGATATCACTGCCTCCCGGTCTATCGATCGACAACATCAAACGTGAGGCAGCCACCAAATCCTTTGGGCCGCGACCGCTGAGAAACAGATCGAGTAGCGTGAGGAGGTCATTAGCGGTCGAGCGCAAGCCACCAGCCGGTGCGAGCACTCCATCGCTAGTTGGGCCAATCGGGCTGAGGTAGAAGTCATGGCCTTGAGCGCGTCGTGCTGACTTTCTTGGATCATCCTTTAAAGAGGTATCCCTTAATCCTAGAGGCCCTGTCACACGCTCTCGCAGAATTTCTGCAAAAGAGCGGCCTTCCTTCAAAGCGATTCCTTGACCTAAGAGCCCAAAAGCCAAGTTTGAATAATTGAATTGAGAACCTGGACTGGCTTGCAGATGGTAATTGGGTAAGCCGCCATACAGCTGCTCAAGGGAGTAACCTGCATATTTATTCGGCGCATCGGGTGCCGATGCTGCAAGGTTGTTGGGTCTAAGTGGCAATGAAGCGCCATGTGTGGCCAAGTCGGCGAGGGTGATTTGTCGCCCCTCAAAAGTGGGAGCCTTTACTCCGCTCGGTACGTAATCCTGAAGCGGGTCGTCGAGTCGTACCCTCTTGTGTACGACTTCAACGGCCAATAGCAGGGCTGTAAAAATCTTAGTCAGCGACGCAACTTCAAAAATAGTATCACCACCTAGCTGGTAGTCATCCTTGGCTTCAGGGTCCCGAACGGTAATGATGCGACGCTCAGAGGACTTCAGGGTGCCTGTGACCGCTGCATATGCCCTATGCTGTTTAAGAATACGGTGACGCACAAAGCGTTTGAGCGCATATTCATCACTCCCTGTATTATTTGATAAAGCGCCTATCGCAACGACTGGCTGGGGTAGGGCATAAGCAGCGGCAAACCCCAAAAAAAGTTTTGAAAAATCACGTCGATCCATGGCGATTAGTACCTATTTAAGAGGCCAGTTAAGTATATCAATATACGTTTACAGCATCTGATCAGAAGTTAACCTAAAAAGAATCAAGTTCATGAAAGAGTATTGATTACAAATATTTTGGAAAGTTTCAAAACTACAAACTTGGCTCTGCCGATGGGTACAAATTAGTGGATTGTATTAGTCCAGACCAAATCCGACACTCTCTCTTGGCAAATAGGAGTTTATAGTTATCGTCAGTGAAGATCGCTTCTTAGGTTTTTCTGCATGCTTAACTTTTCATTTATTTACAGAAATGACTTGTTCCACCTGCGGGGAGTTTATTAACCGCTCTTATCGTGACGGCTCTCATGGGTATTGGCCTTACTATTTTAAAAACTGAATTCGTTTTTTCTAGTCAGACTATTTTGCTTTTAACAAGAATCCCTCCCTGAACTTTTAAACTCCCCCAATACTAACATCTAAAATTTGACTAAGTGATTTAGTTACCTACCTCTGATCATGCTCCCATAACCATCTAGGAGACTTTATCAGCAGCTGCCAACGTTCCCTCCAATCATCTGCCTGCCAGAGTTGCCGAATGAGTTTCACATAACCATGACAGAAGATAACAACAGGATTTAAACTGTTAATACGGGGAAAAACTCCATAGTGGACTGTTGCCTTCTCCTCTGCAAAGGTACCAAACATACGGTCCCAGATAATTAGAATGCCTGCATAATTTTTATCCAGGTATTCACGATTGGTGGCATGGTGTACTCGATGGTGAGATGGAGTATTCATAATCCATTCGATTGGCCTCGGCAGTTTTTTCACAGATTCTGTATGAAGAAGCGTTTGGTAGACCTGTACGACCACTTCACAGAAGAAAATAAGAAATGGATCAAAACCAAGCACAGCTAATGGCAAGTAAAAGAATAACGGAAATTGTCCATCTAAAGGCCCAAACCGATAGGCCACAGAAATGTTAAAGTAAGGCGAACTATGGTGTACAGTATGGGAAGCCCAGGCTAAATTGACACTATGGGCAAAACGATGCTCCCAGTAGTAAGCCAAATCTGCCAAGATAAGGCAGGCCAATATGCTCCAACCTGTAATAGGTATTTGGACAATGCTAAAGTTTTCAAAAACATAGAAAAATGTTGCCACATAAAACACTGCAGCAATTAATGAAGTGATAACTATAAAAGCGAACAGGGTGATAAAGTTACTAACTGAGTCACCCAGCATGCTTAGAGTTAGTTTACGCTTAAAAGCATAGCGTACCACTTCCAGCACAAGCACACCCATGGCCAGTAGAAAGAACCCCTCATTCACCCAGATTTCAAAAGAATTAATTTCTTCTTGTGTAAAAACTGCTGTTAGAAAGCTCATCTTATTATTTCCCGGCTTATCTGATAAACATCGACAAACTGAGCCGCCCCAACTTCCGACAGGGTGTATCTCTCTACGACGGCTTGCAATGTTGAATCAAAAGAAACCTTCTTCCAATGTTCTTCTAGCCCAACCGAAGTAATATTTGTGCCACCACCAATATGGATAACATTGCCTACAGGCATTGTCTCACTTGCGCCATCATGATGAAAAAAGCTTTCCCTTGGCAGCCCTACCGTTACCTGAGCCTCTTGATAATTCTTAGAGAACCTCTGATAAATAATAAATATCTTATGTGAACCCGGTTTAAGCCGATTGAGAATATCCTTGTTTTGTAACAATACATCTACTAGATTTCCAGACTCCTCCAAGGCTACTGTACGGGTCATGCCGTAGATTTTCTTTGGCAGTACCTCCGATCCCGTTTTTGTTAAAGACCTAACCATAGCTTTTGAGGTAACTGAAGGTGAAGTAGCCTCATCAACCATAGGATCTCTCGCTTCTGGAGCTAATGGTTGGGCCCAAGCCAGGAAAGTTACTGTACCCGCAATAACCCCAGTCAGTAATAAGGCATATCTGAGTTTCAATTTTCATCCTCCTTGCTTTACAGCGC
The DNA here is from genome assembly GCF_056160005.1 of Microbulbifer sp. ABH2_005. Lineage (NCBI taxonomy): Bacteria > Pseudomonadati > Pseudomonadota > Gammaproteobacteria > Cellvibrionales > Microbulbiferaceae > Microbulbifer > Microbulbifer sp. ABH2_005. The sequence continues at coordinate 2,078,625 of NZ_JBSWWI010000001.1, forward strand.
TTTGAGTTATAGCTGTGTTGTTGCCACCAAATAAACTTAAAGCCAGGAATTGATGAAAATTTACAATGATACGCTCTGCTTCAACCAGGGTGCCGCCTTTTCCAGAGGGAGAGCTCATACCTCGTTGAACCCGCTCACAAATCCATTGGTCCTCAGCAAAAAATTTATCAGTAAATTTCCGGGCAGAGCGGTTGCTGCCATAACCTCTGTAAACTAGTGAACCGGATAACACTTCTGTTTCACCTGCATGACAGGGCATAACAGACAGCCAGCTTAAAGAGCCTGAGTCGATAATGGCGGTAAAATTAGGCGGCAGCATCAATAATTGATATTGTTTAGGCTTGCCGAAGCCAAGGTAAGATTTAATTGCACCTCCGGTCAGTGTCCATCTTGGGCAGCCGGCGGAATAATAAGCATCTCGGGTTGGCGTAACTGTTTCCAGGGTTTTCTGGTGAACTTTAAACAGGTGGTAACTCTCCATTGCGTTTTCCATCACAATCTTCCAGTTGGCGGCCCAACGCTGGGTTTTCCCCGGCTCAAATTCATCAAAGACATCTATCTGGTGGGGGGGTAAATAATCCAGTAAGCCCTCAAGTTGTATTAAAAGAGGCGGCGCCTGACCACTGATGTCAACAAACACCAAGCCACACCAAATTTCCAGCCGATAAACGGGTAGACAGTGCTTAGCTTTATCTACCTCCTCCTTGCCAGTGAACGGTGCCCCCTGCAAAGAACCATCCAAAGTGTAGCTCCAGGCATGATATGGGCAGATCAGCCGTTTACTAACATTGCCATACCCGGCATCTAATAATGGTGTCCCTCTGTGTCGACAAGTATTAGATAGAGCGCGTAATAGCCCATCAGTACCACGAACTACAACTACAGTGGTAAGACCAATGTTTAATGCAAGGTAATCGCCTTGCCTGGCTAGACTGGATTCAGCTGTAATAAAAACCCAGCCTCCTTCAAAGATTTGCTCCATTTCTCGCTGAAATATGGCCTCGCTTGTATAAGCACCGAAGGGTAGGCAAAGAGCATCGGGGAGCTGAGATTCAGCCGTTCGTTGATACTCAGATAACAGATCTCTCTCATGGGTATTCATTTGAACACTCTCATTACTAGTATTTCTGTGAGACACGCATGTATCATATAAGCATCTTTAAAATGAGACAAGAGTGTCTCACTTGAGCGGAGAGCTATGAATACCATTGACTCTAGAGCCAATCGCTCCAGAACCAGCCTTATTGAAGCTGGAAAGGAACTACTGGTGAACAACCCAAAGGCCAGCCTTAAAGAGGTTGCGGCAATCGCCGGCGTAGGTAGAGCAACTCTATATCGTCACTTTGAAACTCGGGAGGAGTTAATCCTAGAAATAGCTAGAGAGTGCTTTAAGCTGACCAGCCAAGCTCTGGAACCAATTCATGCAGATCCACAGCTTTCAGCCCGAGAAAAGATCCATCAAGGGATTGAGGCCTTGATGCCCTTGGCAGACAGTTATCACTTTCTTCTATCTCTATGGAACATTGCCGAAAATGATCCAGAAGTACAGTCATATTATGGCCAACAGATGGATGACCTAACGGCTCTAATACTAGAGGCACAGGGGGATGGAGATATCCGTAAAGATCTACCAGTGGAGTGGATAACCTCAATGATTGACGCCCAGATTTACTCCGCTTGGTGGCTGATCAACCAAGGACAAATCAGTGCAAAGCAAGCAGCAAAGTTTGCTGTTACCAGTCTATTTAAAGGCATAAATACTTCGTAAGCACGCGATAATGGACTCAAAACTTACGTGAAGTTTAGCCACGTATTAATTTCCCCTTAGTTGTGAATCGTGCATGTAGATATAAATAATCCCGTCTAGACGAAGAATAAGTGATAGGACAGGAACCATATCTGTTTCTTGGAAACTCGATAGTTCGCAATTTTGCTATATTTAATCGCCTATAAGCTTTTTCTTGCTCATCAAGAATCTCTCACATTTGAAATGATATTTAGTTCAATTATTCATATCTATCATACTTAGTCATTTAGGAGTCGTTAAGGGAATAAAATATGAAAATTGTATTGATAGGTGCTACTGGTACCATTGGAAAAGCAGTTGCCGCTGCGCTTAAAGACCATGAAATTGTCAATGTTGGTCATACCAGTGGTGACTACCGGATCAACATTGAGGACAGGGCATCCATCAAGGCCATGTTTGAGAAAGTCGGCCAAGTTGACGCTGTAGTTTCAGCCACAGGAAATGCAGTTTTTGCGTCAATTGAGGAGCTAACCTTTGATCAAATTAAGGCGGCTATCAACAATAAGTTATTAGGGCAAATTAGTATTTTCCAGATTGGCCGCGCCTATGTTCGAGAGGGTGGCAGTATCACCCTAACTTCAGGTGTTTTAGCCCAACATCCTATGCGGGGCGGCTCTGCCCTCAGTTTAGTGAATGGGGCTATTGAATCCTTTGTAAAAGCCACTGCGTTTGAGCTCGACCATAAGCTTCGTTTGAATGCTGTTAGTCCACATTTTGTGAAAGAGACCATGGATATGATGGATATGGATAGCTCCAGTGGTATCTCCGCATCGGACACTGCAAAAGCTTATCGTCATGCTGTTTTGACCAAAGAAACTGGGCAGACTTTTGATGTAGCAGATTATATATGAGCCTTAAAGCTGAAGCTTGTTGTGGTTTTTTTATTTGATATGTAGTTTATTGATGGTTGTGTATTAATTGATACACTAGCTTTTCGTGGCAAGATCGATCAAGTCGTGGGCTATTAAAGTAACTGCATAGAATATCCACGTACATGCGATTGACTCCGAGCCGGTAGAAAATACATTTTTCAAGGAGAGCATACAGCAATAGCCTGTACGAAATACGACGATGAAACTATCCCTGCTCAATCGCTATACATTTTTTGGCTGTTGTTTACTCACGACTCTCGTCAGCCTGCCTTTGCTTTACTCTTACTCCTGGCTCTGGCCTGTGGCCACAATCAGCGGCCTTCTAAGCCTCCTTGGAGCTTACGATTTAACCCAGAGATACCACGCAGTGCGTCGCAACTATCCCATATTGGGTAATATTCGTTATCTGGTGGAGCGTATTCGCCCAGAGCTACGCCAGTACCTATTAGAAGGAGAAGAAGACGAGCTGCCTTTTTCCCGCGCCCAGCGCTCCCTGGTCTATGCCCGGGCCAAGAATGAGAATGCCTCCAAACCCTTCGGCACCCTGATTGACGTCTACGAACCGGGTTTTGAGTTTATCAATCACTCCATCCAACCCAAGGAGGTCAGAGAACACCAGGACTTCAGGGTGCTCATAGGGGGGCCACAATGCAGCCAGCCCTATTCGGCCTCGATCTTTAATATCTCCGCTATGAGCTTCGGGTCCCTCAGTGCCAACGCCATCAGGGCCCTGAACAAAGGCGCCAAGCTGGGAGACTTTGCCCACGATACGGGGGAGGGCAGCATCAGCCCCTATCATCGCGAGTTCGGTGGCGATCTGATTTGGGAAATAGGCTCGGGTTACTTTGGTTGTCGAACCCCGGACGGCAGCTTCGACCCAGACCGGTTCAAGGCGCAGGCCCACAACCCGCAAATTAAGATGATTGAGCTAAAGCTCAGCCAGGGTGCCAAGCCCGGCCATGGCGGCATCCTTCCCGGGCACAAAGTTACAGCCGAAATAGCGGCCACCCGCGGCGTGCCAGAGGGAGAGGACTGCATCTCACCATCCAGCCACAGCAGCTTTTCCACCCCCCTTGAGTTACTGGATTTTATCCAACAACTGAGAGAACTAAGTGGCGGTAAACCGGTGGGTTTCAAGCTGGCTCTCGGCCACCCCTGGGAGTTCATGGGCATCGCAAAGGCCATGCTCCAGACCGGCATATTGCCTGACTTCATCGTGGTGGACGGCAAGGAAGGTGGCACGGGGGCAGCACCGCTGGAGTTCTCCAATCATATCGGCGTACCCCTGCGAGAAGGACTGCTGTTCATCCACAACACCTTGGTTGGACTGAATCTGCGAGACAAGATCAAGATAGGGGCCAGCGGCAAGATAATCTCGGCTTTCGATATTGCCAGCGTGCTGGCCATAGGGGCCGACTGGGCTAACTCGGCGCGCGGCTTCATGTTTGCCATCGGTTGTATCCAATCCCAATCCTGCCACACCAATAAGTGCCCCACGGGGGTGGCCACCCAAGACAAGTTACGGCAACGAGCCCTGGTGGTACCTGATAAAGCCAACCGGGTGCATAATTTCCACCACAACACCCTTCAAACTCTGGCCGAGATGCTAGCCGCCGCTGGATTGGAGCATCCAGAACAGCTGGAGGGGAAACATCTGGTGCGCCGCACCGGTGGCACTGAAGTGCAGCTATTTTCGCAAATCCACGTCTTCCTCAAGCCCGGCGAATTACTCAGGGAGCATGACGAGGGGGGCTTCTATGCCCGAGCCTGGCGTATGGCTCGTGCAGAAAGCTTTGACCCAACCGAGAACGATCCGACCAGCAACGATTTTAAAAGCGAAGCCGTTACAGCTGAACTTACATCCAGTTGATCAAAGATCATGAGCGCTCGGCCTGTTGTGAAAAAGCTGCGAGGTTATCAACCAGAATCTGGAAACCGCTGGCTAATTCATAGAGGGGAAGGGCGCTTGCCTGTGTACCTTAAACAGCGCTTTCTGTTCCTTTAGGAGTTCAGGGTTTAGTAGTTCAGGATTGACCTGACAGAACACCTTCAAAAACTGGTAACTGTCAGGTCAAGTCTGGATTAACTCACTTAAAAGGAGGGGATCTCATTAAGTCATATACCCACTCTTTTGAAAACTTAAATCAATTGACCAGTTACCGGCATGTACACCATAGTTGTCTGCGAATTGCCGTTATGATTTCTATCCTTACCAAAAAAATGAGCCATATCTAACAGCTCCCAACCGGCTGTATTTCCATCCGTTAAAACACAGTCACTTTTGTTGCCTGCTCCATGACCATTAGAAGTATGAATCATTACATGCCTCATAACTCCTGTATTTGACAGAAAACCAATGAAACACCCTTCCGGTAAAGTCATCAACTCGTGCAGAGTATTAACGGATCGAGTTCTGGGGTTAGCCCCAAAAATTCGGTTGTAGTTATTGATAGTAGTAACATTAAAACTGATGTTGTTCATGTTTACGTCTGGGCAGTTTACGCCCTTAGCACTCCACGCACAGTAAAGCGCAGCATCCCAGCATTGCATACTGGTAAGTTTTTTATAGAGGGAAAGCTCTGGCCCTGTCAGAGTACCATTCATGAATGAGGCTTTCGCATTTCCCATCGATTCAGCTAATAGACGCGTTCTTCTGCCCGGTGTTTGCCCTTCAGGAATCAGGTTCATCAGCGGCATTTGCTTTCCTTATAATATTTATGCTTGTAGGTTGATGGTCATAATATTAGCGCACCAAATAAACTGTATTCAAGCTTTAAAGTGCAAACTGCGGATCCACATTTCCAAAAACGGCACAATTTGAAATACTGTACTACGGAGTACTCAACAAAATATGCAAGCTCAAATTATTATTCTAAATTATTCGCATAAAACAAAACGCCTCAAAACACAGGTCGAACTCCTAAAAGCTAGCCCTGTAAAGGCTCTTACTACTTCCGATAGAAGAAGAGGTTGGGTGAGAGAAGGGGCTGCTGGAAGTCTTTCTTATAAAGCTAAAACAAATAACACTTCTTGATTTCAAGTCATGGTCACTCAGCAACTATTTATTACGCTTAGTCTCCAGGCTTTCTAAAACTCAAATACTGCTTTGTTAAATTCGGTAGTCGTATCACCATCAACGAAATGTCCAGCTCCATCAATCCACCAGGCATGCACAGGCACTTATCATCTTTTAAATTCCTCACAAATGAGAAATTGATACTTAATCTGCCATGCAACCCTATATTGTTGCATGTTCAATCCGGTAGATCGCTTCACAGGTGCTTTCATATGGATATGATTAACACAGCCCTGATTGATGCGCATCAGTATGCTTGTGTGAACAAACATCTTTAAGAATTTATGATGAGATCCCAATCTCCTCTGTTACCACTTGATCGGGATAGAAGGCGATACGTCCATTGATCACTTTTGCAAAGTCGAATGCGGCTTCGTAGGTCCAAGCAATGGCTTCGCCACTGTCATCGACTGTGAAGTAACTGGCATCCCCTTTAAGCGGACAATGGCTTGTCTTTCCCTCAACCGGGCTTAGAGCCGCAATAACGTCTTCTTTGGGGAAGTAGAAAACAGGGTCATACATATCCTTTCCAAGTTCAGTGATTCTTAGAACATTATTACTTTCAGCAATCACTTTACCTCCACGACGTACTCTCACAGTTCTTGGCACTGGCTTTGCGCGCATAAAATGTCGTGGTTCATTTGGATTATGGATTGTTTCTTCAGACATCGTAATTTCCGGATGTGACATAATTTTTTCCTTGCAAGGTTATTTCGATTAACTTATGAATTGGCACATTGAAATACGTTCAGGTTGCAATTGCAGCATACAGCACTTGACTCTACACCTATTACATTTATAGGCCACCTAATCCGCCGTATACTAGCTAAAATCGAAGTAAAATATATATCCCCATCGGAATTGCGAAACACTAAGGAATATTTATCTAGGACTTCGTAGATTTAAAAGCCGGCTTTTTAGACTGGGTGACGTGGCAGAGTAGGGGGCATTCAAAATGATGCCATCAGTGGGTAAAGTTCCAATTCAATACATCTGATAACAGGTTACACCGTTTAACACCGTTTAACACCGTTTAACACCGTTTAACACCGTTTATATGATGAAGTATCCCTTACAGCTAAACGCGCAAATGTTGGCCACATTGTTCATATTAGTGCCTCTGGAACCGATACCATAGAGGTCACCCATTGGGAATAGTATCAAATGATAGAAGCACACCTCAAAAAACTGGGGTTAAGGTTTACTCATCTTCGGCCGAGAGGATTCATTCAAAACTTAATCAGCAATAGCTGGTTCCAAGCCGCTGCCAGAAGAAACTTGATCTGGCACGCACGATGGGGCTGGGCTGATGCACTTAACGTGGCGGCAGTGGCCATGAAAGTGGTTTTGTTACTAAGTGGTCTTACTATATCACCATCATTATTTGCTATAGATTACAACTGGAGCAAATGGCAAGAACAATGTAATCAGAGAGAGCGAACACAACTAGAACTCAATCAATGTGCGCACCAACAATTTCTGTCTAGTGACAACCATTTGAATAAAATTTACCAGCAGGTGTTAGATTCGCTGACACCACAACAGCAAAAAAAACTGCGAGCAGAGCAGCGCCTTTGGCTTCAGGCTCGTGATCCAGATTGTAAAGCTGAAGCAAATAATGAAGCACTTGGAGGGTCAATCTGGCCAATGCTTTACCAATTATGTAGGGCGGAGAAAACAGATATTCGAATAAGGGAATTGCGCAAATGGATTTCACGTTAATAAGAATTACTTTGGGCTTAATGTAAAGCGAGCTTATGAAAACATTCTACCTACTCATTCTTTTCTCTCTCCCAGTTTTTGCTCAGACTTGTCCAAAAATATCCCCAGAGCTGAAAGAGATCGTCGGCTCTCATGTGGAAGAACTTCGGGCTGAAATTCTTTGTGAAGGTACATTTGATTCTAAATCTGGAGATGTTGAAGTAATCTTATACAGCATGGGCGGTCCATGTAAGGGGCAGGGCCAACAGCCCTCAGGCATCTGTGGAAATATGGTTGTACAATATTTAGCAGCTATTGTTAAATCTAAGAAAATTCAACCTTATAAAATCAATGGCTTATTAGTCAATGCCATAAGTTTGGATAAAAATGTGATTTATCTGCAAGGTAAAAGCTTCATAAGAACGATCCTAGGTGCTGCCCAAGTATTGATGCGAAGTTAACTATAAAAATTACGCAAAATGGTTTTTCTCGATTGTAAATAAAAATTAGTAAATTGTTGTTGACGCTATAGCTTATATGCAAATAACTAATGTGAACCTTTAATAATATAGGTGCAGGGGGCAAACATGAATATCCGAAATAGCGACAAAAAAAATTGCTAGCAAGTATTTTTATTACCAAACATGTATCTCACTTATAGCGTATTAATTGCGATCGCAGTCCACAATGGTACAAGTAGCTCCTTCAGTTCCTTTAATGCTATTTAAGATTTTTCCGTCCTTGCATTAGATCTGGGAGAACAGTCAATTGCTGCTATCTTAGGAATTAGAGCCCTCATTGTACTTAAGAGCCTGAAAAATTAACTTGGCTTATACGTTTTGGAGCCCAAGAAGCACTTTGGCCATATTATCTTTTACCAAGTTAAAAACCTATTGACGATCGGTTTTAGCCGCCTTACCATCATCCAAGGAATGATTTTAACTGTTGGAATAATGGTCTATGCGACTTGGCGATCTTGAGAAACAGGTGCTCCAATACCTTTGGGATACAAAAGCTGCGGATGCTAAACAGGTCCACTCGGACTTGAGCAGGGCCCGTGGAGGTTCTCTCAATACGATCCAGAGCACGCTGGATCGCCTCTACAAGAAAGGTTTGCTGTCTCGGGAGAAGCAGGGGCATGCATTCCAATACAGCCCGGCAGTGGAGCGCTACGAGTTTGTCGGGCAGCTGATTCAAGATGTTACTCGTGAATTCGTTGATGATGAGAATGGGTTGGTAGCCGCTTTTACCTCCATCTCATCGGAGTTGAGCGAAAGTCAATTAGAGCAGCTGGAGCAGTTGATCGAAAGCCAGAAGGTAAAGCGCCAGCAGGGTGATCGCTAGTGATTTTGGGGCAGGTTGCACTCTGGCTAAACCTACTGACTATTGCAGCGCTTGGCCTGTTTGTCGGTATTTTACTGGTATCAGCTGCCTGCCTTTCTGCTTCCCGGCTTTCACTTCGCTTGTCTGCCAGTAGCCGGCGTTTACTGCTGTGGAGCGCGGTATTGCTGCCGTGGTTCGCGGCTTCCACTGCCGCTGTTATCCTGGCTTTCCCCAGCCTTTTGGGAGGCGTTGCATCACTGGCGCACTGGCACCATATCAATGCTTTTAACCTCTACAGTTGGCATGGTGTTTTTACCATTGCGTTTCTTTTCCTTGCCGGGTTTTTGGTATTTCAAAGTTTTAAACGAGCTCATCGCCATTTGGCGCAGCTCCGATTGTTAATGCAACTTTGCGAAAGGGATCAGTCTGACCAGAGTATTATCCAGGCAAAGGGGCCCCAGGCTTTCACCAGCGGTCTGCTCCGTCCGCAAGGGTTTTATACCAGCGGTCTGCGAGACCAGTTAACAGCGGAAGAATTTGAGGTGGTACGCCTACATGAGGAAGCTCATGCGCAAAAATTTGATCCTCTGAAGAAATTAATATTCGCTTTGTTTGCCAGCTTTTTCCCCTCGCGTTTGGGGAGTAACCTGAATCGGCAGATGGCGCTGTGTATGGAGCAGCGTGCAGATGCTTATGCCCATAGGCAGGGGTGGAGTGAGACTTTTATCGCCCAAACCCTACTTAAAGTAACCCGTGTCTCCAATGGGTTGCAGCCCAAAGAGAGAACTTCAGCAATGGTCTGTTATTTCGCTCTTGACCAGTTGGATGCTCGTATTCGTTACTTGCTGTCTGATGATAAGGGGCGCAGCTTACCCCCCTTGTTATTAGCTGGATTGTTTGTAGTTCTTACTGGCACTTGCCTTGTTACGGTGGATGCACTCCACCACACCGTCGAAACCCTTTTCTCCCACTAAGGAAGCCGAAGTGTTTAATTGTTTGCGTTTAGTCATAACTAAAAAACCGACTATAGATCGGTTTTTTATGGCCGGAGCCGTGTTCTTTTTAGTCGCATTAAGTGGGCCCCTTAAGGCAGAGCAGGGCGAGGAGTTATCGGGCCTCACTTATGAGCAGGCAATTCTTAAAAGCTTGCAAAATCACCCCGAACTGGCGGGTTACCAATATCAGTTTGAGGCTGTGGTTGCTCTATCCAAGCACGCCAAGCTTGGACCACGCCCGGAGCTTAGTGTTGCCGCTGAAGGGTTGGGGGAAGACAAGAGCAGCGATGGCAACGGCAGTTCCCAGGTAACAGTAGGCATCAGTTGGCTATTACAGGGTGATCTCGCAGAAAAACGTGTATTGGCTACACGCAGTAAGACTTCCGTGATTGAGGCCGAAAAGCAGGTTCTTGAGTTAGAAGTTGCCGCTAATACTGCGCGTTACTTTTTCCAAGTCCTGGCTCAGCAGGAACGCCTGGAAATTGCTAAAAGAGCAGTCGACCTGGCTCGCAGGATATCCGCCGAAATTAATCGCCAAGTTAGTGTTGGCAGAACGAATGAAGCCGATGCTTTTCGGGCGGAAGTCGACTTCCAGCGTCGACTCTTAGCTGTGGAAGATGTCGAGCACGAGTTGGATATTGCCAGATATCAATTAGCTGCCCAGTGGGGCTCCAGAGAGCCCAGTTTTCGAGCGGTGGTTGGTTCTCTTTCCAGTGTCATTCCAGAGGTTGATTTATCTAGATTGCGAAGCTTGGTGGCGAGCAACCCAAATTTGGAAATATTCATGAGCCGCGAGCGCGTGGCGCAGGCGGAAATTGATTTGGCACGTGCAGAAGCGGGCATTCAGTGGCGGATTGATACAGGAATTCGTCGCAACGAAGCGAGCGGAGATTATGGATTGGTGGCTGGTTTCGCAATCCCACTAAGTAAGGGCGATCGCAATCGCGGCAAGGTATCTGCTTTGAGGGCGGAACAGAATCGCTTCCGAGCAGAAAGAAATGCGAAAGAGATTGCATTGGATACACAGCTCTTTGTGATGACCCAAAGGCTACAGCATCACCGGCACGTAGCTGCCGCCTTGAATGAAAAGATGATTCCCAGTCTGGATAAGGCGCTCAGCGCTACGCAAAAAGCCTATCGACGTGGCCGCTACAACTACTCGGAATTGGCACTAGCCCAACAGGGGCTTACCGATGCGCAGCTTTCACTGCTCCAGGCACAGTACAACGCACACCTTAGCCTGATTGAAATTGAAAAACTCACCGGCCTGTCATTGGCACAGATAAGCGAGAGCGAGATATGAGATCCGCAGTTTTTTCCAGCCTGATATTCAGTGCTTTACTTTCCTTGTTCCTTAGTGGCAGTGTCTATGCGGCCGGAGCTGTCGCAGAGGCGGAACCGGAAAAAGGGCCCAATCGTGGGCGCATGTTGCGAGAAGGTGATTTTGCCGTTGAGCTAAGTATTTATGAAACTGGTGTTCCCCCGGAGTTTCGGGTTTGGGTGAGTAACGATGGAGAGCTGGTTAATCCTCAACAGGTTGATCTTAAAGTGATTCTTACAAGGCTTGGAGATGGAGAGGACCACATCGAATTCAGGCCCGAGGGGGATTATCTGCGTGGTGATATGGTGATCTATGAGCCCCACTCATTTGTTGTGACTCTAACGGCCAAGTACCAGGGGCAAGAATACCGTTGGCAATACGATAATTTTGAGGGGCGAACCCGTATCGAATCCGGTATTGCTGAATCCATGGAAATTGATACGGAAACCGTCGGCCCAGCCAGGATGAGTGAAACCAGCCGCGCTTACGGCAGGCTTATTGTAGATCCAGAGCAGGTACGTGAAATTAGTGCGCGTTTCGATGGCTTTGTAGAAACTGTACAGGTGGGATTGGGGGAGCGCGTTAAAAAAGGGCAACCCCTAATTGCCATTAACAGCAATCAAAACCTAAACACCTACACTATTCAATCCCCAATTACCGGTGTAGTAGTCCAGCGCAATGTAAACCCCGGTGAACAAACCGCAGGTCGAGTTTTATTAACGGTTGCCGATGATACCGCCTTGCTGGCAGAGCTGGATGTTTTCCCCTCGACACGCCCCCAGATTCGCCAGGGCGCGCCCGTTTTCGTAAATATCAAGTCCTTGGAAACTCCTCTGCTCGGGGTAGTTAAACAAATTGATACTTTGATGAAACCCAACCAGGCCACCGCCGTTCGAGTGTCACTGCAAGATATTCCCGCAGGCCTCGCACCGGGTTCTTTTGTAAGCGGCGATATCCAAGTTGCTGAATATGAGGTGCCTCTCGCCGTAAAGCGTTCCGGTTTACAGGCGTTCCGCGATTTTACTGTCGTTTATGCCAAGGTGGGTGACCAGTATGAAGTGCGTATGTTGGAGTTAGGGCGTGAAGCCGGTGATTGGGTTGAAGTGCTGGGGGGGATTCGACCGGGAATCGAATATGTCACCAACAACAGCTATATCATTAAAGCGGACATTGAAAAGTCCGGTGCATCTCACGATCACTGAGGGTTCGACATGCTTGAGTACTTGATAAGAACCTCAATTCAAAATCGCGGGCTGGTTATTGCACTTGTGCTCTTACTATGCGGTTTGGGCATTTGGAATTTCACCCGGCTGCCCATTGATGCAGTACCGGATATCACCAATATCCAGGTGGTTATTAATACGGAGGCACCGGGGTATACCCCAAAAGAAGTTGAGCAGCGTGTTACATACCCAGTGGAAAATGCAATGGCTGGATTGCCGAGCCTTGCTTATACACGCTCCGTTTCACGGTATGGGTTGTCTCAGGTTACGGTGATTTTTAAGGATGGCACCGATATTTATTTTGCCCGCCAGTTAGTGAATGAACGGCTCACTAGTGTACGTGGTGCACTGCCTGCTGGTTTGGAGCCGGAGCTTGGACCCATCGCCACAGGTCTTGGTGAAATCTTTATGTTCACAGTGGACTCCGAACCCGGAGCCACCAATGCTGATGGCAGTGCGGTAACACCTAAGGACTTACGTTCGGTGCATGACTGGATTGTGCGCCCGCAGTTACTGCGTGTACCTGGTGTGGTGGAAGTCAATCCGATCGGCGGGTTTAAGAGAGAAATTCTGATTGCTATAGAGCCAGATAAACTGCTGGCATTCGGCCTGACGCAGGAAGACCTGATTCGCTCGATCGAGGAGAACAATCGTAACCGCGGTGTAGGCTTTATTGAACACAGTGGCGCCCAGTGGTTGTTGCGGGTTCCTGGGCAGGCAAACTCGTTAGAGACACTGAAGGATTTCCTGGTTGCGGAAGTGAATGGCGTTGCTGTTCGACTTGGCGACTTGGCCAAGATCGAAGAGGGGCGCGAAATGCGCACCGGGGCGGCTACTCAGAACGGCAGGGAAGTGGTGATGAGCACCGTTTTCATGCTGGTTGGCGAAAATAGTCGCACCGTTGCAAGTGCAGTTGGTGAAAAGCTAGAGGATATCAAACAGAGTCTACCGCCTGGTATCACATTGACTGCGGTTTATGATCGCACCGGTCTGGTTGACCAGACATTGCGCACGGTCCAAACCAATCTTATGGAAGGTGCGCTGCTGGTTATCGCGGTTCTTTTCCTGCTGTTGGGCAATGTTCGCGCAGCAATTCTCACTGCGCTGGTCATTCCAGTGGCCATGTTAATGACCATCACCGGCATGGTTCAGGCCCGCGTAAGTGCAAACCTGATGAGTCTGGGGGCGCTGGACTTTGGCTTGTTGGTGGATGGGGCCATCATTATTGTCGAGAACTGCCTGCGACGCCTTAGCGAATCCGCCCGCGAGCGTGGCCAGTTAGATCTAAAAGAACGGCTTACCCTGGTATTCCAATCGACGCGGGAAGTGATTCGCCCGGCCATGTTTGGTGTGTTCATTATCACAGCCGTGTATTTACCCATTTTTGCCCTGACTGGAGTGGAGGGCAAGATGTTCCATCCGATGGCTATTACCGTGGTGATTGCGCTGCTTTCTGCGATGTTTCTTTCCATCACTTTGGTGCCAGCCGGCATAGCGCTGCTATTCCGCAAACCGGTGATCGAAAAGAAAAACCCTGCACTTGAGAAGCTGAATAGCTTTTATCGCCCGGCCTTGGAGTTTGCACTGCGCCAGCGTGGCATGGTTGTCGCTCTTGCTGCGCTACTGGTGTTGGTTTCCGGCTATACGGCAAGCAGAATGGGAAGCGAATTTGTGCCGAATCTGGATGAAGGCGATATTGCCATGCACGCCTTGCGTATTCCCGGTACATCCCTGGAACAAGCGATTGCACTACAAAAATCCCTGGAGGCGCGGATTAAAGAGTTGCCCGAAGTGGAGCGTGTATTCGCCAAAATTGGTACTGCGGAAGTGGCTACCGATGCCGTTCCCCCAAGTGTTGCCGATAACTTTATTATCCTGAAACCCAGGTCTCAGTGGCCAGACCCGGATAAGCCGAAAGAGCAATTGGTAGACGAGCTGGCAAAGCTGGTAGAGCCAATCCCCGGCAACCGCTATGAATTTCTCCAGCCAATCCAGATGCGCTTTAACGAGCTTTTAGCGGGGGTACGCGCGGAACTGGCGATCAAAGTCTTTGGCGATGACTTTGAGCAATTAGAGCGTTTGGGCGGTGAAATTGAAGCGGCTATAGGCAGTGTAGAAGGCGTTGCTGATATACAGATGGAGCAAACCAGCGGTTTACCAGTTCTCGCCATTGTTCCTGACCAAGCCGCACTATCCCAGTATGGGCTGGCCATCAGCCAAGTACAGGAGCAGCTGGCAACCGCGCTGGGAGGTACGGTTGCTGGCCGCTTTTATGAAGGAGACCGCCGCACCGATATTGTTGTGCGTTTGCCAGAGGTATTGCGCCAGGATTTGGATGGGCTAAAGAAACTGCCCATTCATCGACCCAATGGCAACTATGTGCCCCTGGAGGAAATTGCCAGCTTGGAACTCACTGCCGGTATCAATCAGGTTTTCCGCGAGAACGGTAAACGCAGGGTAGTGGTAACGGCTAATGTGCGGGGTAGGTACCTGGGTAGCTTTGTTGCCGATGTACAGCAGTCCGTTTCCGATAAAGTGGAAATTCCACCCGGCTACTGGGTTGAATATGGTGGAACCTATCAAACCCTACAGTCTGCTACTGAACGCTTATCGATTGTAGTGCCGCTGACCCTTGTGTTGATTATGGGGCTTCTCCTGCTGGCGCTTCGCTCCATAAAAGATGCGGCAATTATCTTTACCGGTATACCCCTCGCATTAACCGGCGGTGTGCTCTCTTTAATGTTGCGGGATATCCCTTTCTCCATTTCCGCAGCCGTTGGTTTTATCGCACTTTCCGGGATTGCCATCCTTAACGGCCTGGTGATGGTTTCCTTTATTCGCGACCTGCGAGACCAAGGTTACAGCATAGAAAAGGCCATTATTGAGGGCGCACTGATCCGCTTACGTCCGGTCATTAGTACCGCACTGGTCGCCTCACTCGGTTTCGTGCCCATGGCGCTGAATACTGGTATTGGTTCTGAGGTACAGCGCCCACTGGCTACGGTGGTTATTGGCGGTATTGTCTCATCAACAATCCTGACACTTTTAGTGTTGCCGGCACTCTACAGAATTTTACATGGCAGGAATGCCAAGTCTGAGAGCTTACAAGATAACCCTGAAGCGGCTCTGGCTGGAGCCAGTTAACTGGGCCTGTGTGCGCTTTGGTTCACAAGAATTTAGAACTTTAATAACGGGAGATAGTAACGTTGCACAATAGTTTAAAAACAGTTTTCGGCTTGATGGCGCTGATAGCAGGTATGGTGATATCCATACCGCTATTTGCCCATGGGGTAGACGATGCTACCAAGACTTTTCTTGCCGGCAATGAAGGGGTATCAATTATTCCCTTTCTATATATTGGCGCCAAGCATATGGTGACTGGCTATGACCACCTACTGTTCCTGGTGGGAGTCATTTTCTTTTTATATCGCTCTAAAGATGTTCTTATCTATGTGAGCTTCTTTACTCTCGGTCATAGCTTAACTTTGTTATTTGGAGTGCTTAACGACACCCATGTGAATGCCTATTTGATCGATGCCATTATTGGATTATCCATTGTCTATAAAGGCTTCGATAATCTTGGCGGCTTCAAACGGGTTTTTGGCTTCCAGCCTAATACCAAGGCTGCCGTACTGATTTTTGGACTCTTCCACGGTTTTGGTTTGGCAACCAAATTACAGGAATTCAAGCTGTCCAGCGATGGGTTGGTGGAAAATATTCTGGCCTTTAATGTCGGAGTAGAAATTGGCCAGTTTGTTGCGTTGCTGTTTATTCTCCTCGCCATCAATTATTGGCGTCGCTTTGACAGTTTCCTGCGTTTTTCCACCATGACGAATACCTTGCTAATGAGTGGTGGACTGATGTTGGTGGGTTACCAAATGACAGGGTACTTCGTGAGTTAGATAGCCCGAAAATGGCTTTTACAAGTTAATTGAACAGAAAAAACACAGATTTAGAGCTTACAGAATGAATACAACTGAAATGCCAGTGCAGTCTGCACAAACGCTGATTAGATCAACACTTGCTGCTGGCGTACTTGCAGCCATTATGTTGACCACAGTAATCCTGCCAGCTGAATACAATATAGATCCTACTGGAATTGGCAGTGCACTGGGGCTGACTGAATTAAACAGTCAAGAACAGGAAATTGCGGTACCAGAAGTAGTGCAGCGTGGCGAGCAGTCCTTTGCTTATCGGACTGACACTACAACTATTGAAGTGCCCGCTGGCCGTGGAATTGAATACAAATTTCAATTGGATAAATACGGCCATCTGGAGTACGAGTGGGTAACGGAGAGTGGTGAACTTTACTTTGATTTTCACGGCGAACCCACAGGCGATACTACCGGCTACTTTGAGAGCTTTGCTATTGCTACCGCAAATAAAATGAGTGGCTCTCTCACCACGCCTTTTGATGGTTCCCATGGCTGGTATTGGAAGAATAACGGTCAGGAATCTGTGAAGATCACTCTAAAAACAAAGGGGTTCTACGAGATTATTGGACTCAAACAGTAACGCTTTTTTATCAACATTCGCTAAAACCGAGAAGAAAGAGAGTATTATGAACAAACTTATTCGAGTCATCTGTGTATCAGTTACCTTAGGCTTCGCAAATCTTGCTTTCGCCCATGGTGACCATGAGAGAGACAATTTTGCCACTGTATCCATGGTAGAAGCCAAGGGTATCGCCAGCCAGGAAGTAGCTCGCCTAATCAAAGAGGGTAAGCTAAACAAATCCTGGGCTGACAAGCCGCTCAATGCCGCAATGCAGCGTGTTGACAACCAGCGACAATGGGTTGTTACTGCAAAGGAGCAGGGTGGTGTACTGAATCAGCAGCTGCAGATTTTCTTAAGTACCGAAGGTTACTTTCTGTCTTTTAACGTGCAGAACCTCTAACTAATCAGATATTCACTGGCAGCGGTAAATTAGCCGCTGCCTTCAACTTGCAATAAGCTAGAACCGCAACAATCGATAATGAAGCATTGCAGTCAATGTGCAGGGATAGCCATCGATCGACAATGGAGAGTTTGCAGCCACTGCGCAGGAGCTGGTGTGTTAGTTGATAACCCAGCCATGTTTGATGTGCAGCTAACGATTTTTGCCAACGAGGTTAAGCCGCTTCGCGACTTCCTCGCCAGCATAAACACCGACCTGGTTAACCTAAAAACCAGGGACCTAGAACAGACGGAGAGCATTATGGGTGCATTACGTGAGATAATCGGAGAGCTGGACTTGATACGAGTTCGGCCAGAGCATCGCAACAAATCGTTCCCACAGGAGGGAGAGACATGGTTATCGGAAATAGCCGTCAAGAAAAAACTTCAAACCTAGGCCCTGTAAGGGCTCCCACTATTTCCGATATTTGTGAATATCGGATATTAAGGAATTACCGTCCTAGTACCATTTTCAGCGCTGTCAAGATCCTAATTTCAAACTGAGCCTAACAACCTACAAAATCGCGCCATTTGAGCCAAAATTCCCACTATCTGTACAAATGTTAGCCGGTTTTAATAACTAAAAAATATAAAGTGTTTTTTCTCACAAAATGCTCAAAAACCAAGATTTCAGCAAATAACGCAAAATTTCTGCACACCCATCCGAGATTCTCAGTCGAAAACTTTACGCATTAAACGGTCTACATCACGACGTAAAGCAACCACATCCGTTCGGATTGCAGCCCAAGCAGCGCCCGCACCAAAGGCCGCTGACAAGAAAGTTCCTAAATCAAATTCCACTAAATCTTCTTCCACTGAAATAATTTATTGATCCCAAATACGGCAAAAGATATCGACATAAAACCGGCTATATACCACTCAGGTAATGCGGCTGCCGCCGTGAGCCCTTGTGCGGCACTTTCTCGCAGCCCAGGCATAAACTGGGCAATAAACGGATAAGACCAAACCGCAATTAAAAACTCATCCGCCCAGCCCGGTATTCCGTGCTGGATCCTTAGTGCGCGCGCCTGCGTTTCCGCTGCGCGAGACTCTTGCCGAGAATCCCACCAGCTTTTGACAAACCCAAGCACCGCCAGCGCAACACTAGACACGCTGCTGCCTGCTATTCAGAGCTTGCACTATCATTGCCGCAGTGACACCCGCAGCTACTGTGATTAAGAAACCTTTCATATTGGATCAAGCCCCCACACTTGCCGCGCATAATCATCTGATTCATTTAACGGGTTCATCAGATCGACCGCACCAAAAACACGGTCGAAAAAACCCTGAAGATTATCTTCCCCGACCACTTCTTTTGCAGCTCGGTTTACTATGTTGTCCTGATGCGTTGGGTTAACTAAGTTGATCAAGGATTGGCGATTCCACCACGCTAGACCCACAGTGCCGACCGCAACACCCGTGAGAATCATCAACCCATCAACTTGCACTTTTACACTCATACCAGCGCCTCATTAATTCCGCGGTATTCGCCGGCGATGCGCGACCATGTGGCGACATGATCACCAGGGCGAACATCTAAATGCACCATGTGACCGGGCCGTGTATCGGTATATAAGCCAATACCAGTAAAGCCAACGGAGCGCGCTACCTGATAGGCGCGCTCCAGCTGTTCCGGGCTATTCAGGTAGTGCCAATTACCCTGTACATCCTGCACCTGCGGGAAAACATCGATCGCCAGCACTTCGCCCCAACGAGTTACATTGTGCTGGCTGTTACTGTCATCCTCTCGCCCTATTCCGCCTTCCGCTTTTGAGACGATCACCCGACCGCCCCACTCTGTGCGGAACCGATCCAATCGCCGCAGTAGCTCCGCCGACATTAACGGGTACCATATTCCGAATTCATCAGGAGAAAAGTGATTCAATTTAGGCCGGGTCACAAACCGCCCCCCTATTCCGATTGCTACAGCGCCCGCCAATACGGCAAGCATCACCCTTTTCATAACTCAAAGAATTCAGGTAAAACCCCTACCGTATAATCACTATTTAAAAATGATACGCGATCATCAGCGATTCCATTTTTATAAAAAGAGTTAGTGCCGGAATTATAAGTAACCGTATAACGGCCGTTATCGTTAACCAATTTAGTGACGTAATCTAAATAATTAGATGGCGGTGTGCGTTGGAGCATGGCCCCTAAAATTACCTCAATAATTCCACCATACATTTTATGGCCCAACTTATACGGCAAGATAGAGCGCCAATTGGATAAATAATAATATAGCTTTGTACTATCGTCGGCGCCGGGGTCTTTAATAGAAAACTGCGCGTATACACTAACGTCCGAAGTCAGCCTTACATAGAAACTACCATCATAGGCAATAACACCTAAATATAATCCATTGGGTGAAACTGCGTACCCCTGGCCCCATGGTGCTACGTCAAATGCTGGCCACTCGAAATCACCATTAGATAACCATGAATATTTTTCATCATCAATTTCCTCGCCCTTAACTGGGTCGATCACGTGGCAGTGACGGTCAAAATCTTCGCTGTGAACTACAGTAATGCATAAATTACCGTCTTCATTTACGAACCCATTTTTAGGCCGCGCGTCGCCGCCAACCCATCCGGCCAAAGTACCTACGTTTCTATACTCGACTTTCCTAGTCAGAGGATCAAATGAAATTAAATACTTATCACCGTGGATATTCCACGCGTTATAAACATCATCCCATTCTTCGTCCCACTCACACACCTGATTATTGAAGTAGTGCAAAAGGTGATATTTGCCATGGGAATAGCCAAGGGGGAAAGCACCATAAATTGAATCGCTAAAAGGCGCCGGAATATGGCCATCGCCATATTCATAATAAGAAAACCCGGTTACTTGCATATGGGCCAAATGGCTCTTATAAATTCGCCCATCATGGAAAAACCAAATTTCACCGCCCGGACTAATAGTTAGCCCACCCAAGCTAGCAAACTTGCCAAGCTCGCCATGGCCTAAGTGCATATCCATGTTGTGGTGTAAAACTAAGTCGGTTCCATCCTCGCTTTTCCATTTAATAATTTCAGTGGGCGCGGTCATAGGATTTTCTGGGGGCTTTTTCAAACCCTCACCGATTTCGTATCGGGCTAACCCCTCGCGGGTAATTACATAAGCATCACCCTCAAAAAAGTATACAGCTTGGTTATCTTCGCAATCGGCGTCTATTGTTGTCGTATCATCCACATAGACTTCGTTATACCTAGCACTCCATTGCTCGCTACTTTCCAGGGTAACTGTTTTTGTTACATCCATTGGGAGAGTTGCGCTGGTGCCATGATGGGTGGTCACATAAGGCGAGATATTCAGTTCACCCGAAATAATCAGCCGATTGTAATCGCCAAACCCTATGATCAAGATCGCCACCTGCTCAACGGAGCTGGTCACTGTTACCCTCTTAAACTCCCCTTTAAGGCGCATAATATCGCCAGCATTACGGTGCGGCATGATCATGCCATCCACCCGAATTTCCAAGTCTTCACCCTGATCGATGAAAACAAACTCACCACCGGCCTCAATCGTTACCGGCACCCCTGCCTGCAACTCGCGGCGATAAGGCGCCATATTCTTAATGGTCATCATTTACCCCTAAACATTGCCAAAATTGCGACTGAGGCAAAGGCAGCACCGCCCCACCCTAGAACCTTGACCGTTTTATCCATAGCTTCAGCGCCTTCACTACGACTGTGCATTGTCGCCAGGGTGAAAGCTCGGTCGATTTGGTCCGCTGTTTGCTTGCGGGATGCATCCGCATCCTTAGTGATTGCGGCGATAGACATCGCCATTGTGTTAGAGGCGAAATCCAGGCTGTCGGTATTGGCATCGCGGGCAAAGTCCAAGCTATCGCGCGCAAAGTCCATACTTTTACTATTGGTTTCGCGGGCAAACGAATAGCTTTCAGCCTGGGAGCGCTCCGCAAAATCTAGTGAGTCGCGGTTGGTATCGCGGGCAAAGTCGAAACCATCCTCCATGGCATCGAAGCTACGAGCGGCAAAGTTATTGGCTGCGCCTATCGTTTCCTCTATCGCAGTGAGCCCTAAATCCCTTGAGCCCCGATTCATTTCTGCCGCTGTATCGAATGCAATGCGGGTCATACGCTCCGCCGAGTCGATAGCGCCATAATCGGTTTGGGTTATGCTGATATCGCCAACCCTGGCCCCTTCAGACAATCCCAGGTTTAGGCGGTCGCCGTCACCAGTACCCTCGACGAAATTCCACGTCTGTTCATTCTGGTTTGTTGTTTGGCTGCTTTTTGATTTTGAATCACCGCCCACGATTCACCCCCGCCCGATAAACAACCTCTGAAAATTCCAGGCCTGCGCGCTGATAAAGAGCCTCGATTCGCCAGTCGCTTGTATGGCACCGGATAGTGTCATACCAATCACCTAGCTGCCCCGCCATAACCGCCTTGACCGTAGGGACTAAGCCCCTACCAGTAACCGCACACACCACCAGCTCCTCACCCTCTGTACGCGTCACCATCCAGCCGCTCACACCTGCAGAACGAACAAAAAACAGCTGGGCTTCCCCAAGTTCTAGGTCATACATAACCCCCGGTGACAAAACGCCGGGAGTCAAAGCGAACTGCTCAAAAGCTGCCTGATTTGGCCAATCCATTGGCTCAAAGGTCACTTTTTCCATAGATAGAGTGCCCCCAGCACCAGAGCACCACCTATCAACATTTGCTGAGTTGTCAGGCCGCTAGTTCCCCCCGCATTGTTAAAGGTGTATGTTTTATTGCCGCTGTTGCCACCGGCTGCGGTACCACCTCCAGCTGAAGAAGGACCACCACCGCCCATATCAAGCCCGCCGCCACCGGTCAGGCTTGTCAGTGACCCCAACATTATTTAGCCACCTTCAACAATACCGCTGCGCCCACAGCCAAACCTGACAACAGCAGAAAGCGATTATCAAAAGTGAGGCCGCCCACTTTGGTTTGATAGGGTGCGCCGACTGCGGCCGTATTGACCGCAGTCATTCCAGGCCCGCCATAGGCGGTGTTGGGTTGATAGGGGTAGGCAGGAACAGCGGTGGCATTGTCAGGCTGAGCTGGCAAGGGTTCTGGCCTGTCCATTTGCTTCCAAGACAGGGCGCCGCCGATTACGACTTTTGTGAAATCAATAAATGGGTTTGATGCGTCAGACATTGCCGCCCCCTTAGACTTCAAGCTCGCCGATATACTCAGCAAACATTTCGACATTCTCAGCCGCGGCACTGGTCAGCTTTAGGCGCAAATCCCGCGCGGTGCGGCAATCGAGCTTGTTCTCCCCATAGCCCTCTTCTGAGAAGTCAATGACAAACCAGCCAGCTTGCGGGAAACGTTCGCCGTCGTTTTGCTTCCAGGTATTGAGGCCCGCGGTACGCTCCCAAATGGTGCGACCATCGCGCTCGATTTCCAGTTCTGTGATTTGCGCAGTCTTAATAAACAAGCGAGACAGGAACATGCTGGAGCGCGTACCTTTCGGCAACTTGTCATAGTCCCAGCGGCCAGTGACACCGGACACACCCGGAAGCCGGTAGATACTTCGCAGGGCACCAGGGCCACCCTCTTTTACCGGCGAAATAGTCGCCCAGCTATTGAGAATGCGTGGGTTGTTCGCGCTGGCATCAATATCGATCTGAATTTCCAGATCACTGAGGATTACCCCAGTAGCAGCGCCGTTTTTGATTTCCATTGAGCCCACGTTGAAGGCTGTTTGCTCTTCGAACATGCGCATTTTTAGGCCAGTCTGATCGAACGGGATTGTCAGATAGGTATCATCGCCTTTCTGTCTACCATCGAAGGCATTGAATATATCGATCGCCTCGCCGGTGTATTCCTGCACCGTGCGGTTATTGGCAACCATTCGAATCGCATTGATCTGTGAGCGCGGGAACGATGTCTGAAAAGTGACATCGTGATAGCAACGCGGACCAGGAAGGGAAATCGTGGCAGTTGCACCAGCGGCGACCCCCTCAGCGGGAGCAAGGCGGAATGTGTTACGCATTCTTATTTGCTCCCGTTCTTGGCCACGCGCGCGGCTTTGGCTAACGGTTTGATGCCGGTTTTAACGGCCACGAAAGTGACAACGCCCAAGAGCGCGGCACCAATCGCCGAAGAGATAACAATTTTTTTGTCGACGTTATCGCGCACAGCGCGGTCAACAGAGTTTGGAAGCATGGACATAAGTCCCTCGAAATTGGTTGAAACACAAATTGCGAGGGATTTGTCACATGGGTTTCGCTTCGCCGGTCAATCCCGGTTCGCTTCACCTTTTCGCTTCACCGCTTCATTTTTTTCTAACGAGGATAAAATACCCGCATTTTTTCCGTCTTTTGCAAATCCTTGCGGAAAAACTCCCCCACACTACAAGCCATTATTTCCCGCCATGGGGTATCAATTTCCTTGCCTATGCGCTCTGCCGCGCTGGTGTCCATATGCCCGGCCCAAATGATGCCGGCATTGCCCAGAGAGTCTTTACTGATTAACTGCGGTCGCTGACTCGTAGCGTCGATAATCAGGCCGTACTTCCGCCCTTGAGTCCAAAGCCGCCGATGGTAGGCGTCCCGCTTGTAATCCAGCAACCCAGGGCCACGGCAACAGTCAGAGTACTCTTCGATCACTGCGCGGGTTATGCGGTTACCGTCTAGGATCGACCAGACACCGTGCGCCCACTGCTCAAACAAATGCGGTGCAGCATCGCCGTTATAGGCCACACGGTATGCCTTGCCGCTTCGCTCCGCATCTGCCAGGGAGCGAAAAAAACTACTCAGGCTACCGCAACGCTCATCGGCCTCATGATCATCGTTGTTGTCCCACAGCACGACACGATCGCCAGGGCTAATTGACGATCGGCGGAGCAATGTCTGACTCTTCCCGAAGCCTGACTTCGCTAGATACAGACCGTGATTGTTGGCTAGTCTCGTGTTGGGGTTCTTGGCCATTCCGGTTATCTCTCCACTGTTGCTCTTTCTTCTTCGCTTCTTCCCGGTCAGCTCTGCGCAACTGACGCACTCGCATAATTAGCCGCTTGATCATGCGCCCGAGAAAAAAACCGGCTGTAACTTCTTCTTGGTAAGGGATGTTCCCGGTTCCTGATCCAGCAAGGTTATACTTTGCCAGTACCGGCCCCAGCTGATCGCGACTTCCCTGAATTTCTTCATCGCTCAAGGCGATACGATCATCAACAAACAGTTGCACCCCACCCTCACAGATGCGCATGAACGATTCAGCGCGATTCGCTCCCGCGTCGATGTCATCTGGCTCAGTCGGCTCATCCGGGGACAATTCAGCCTCCAGCTTTTCCGTTTCGCCCTTTTCGGTCTGCTCTGCGCGCTGTGCTAGCAAATCAAGCGTGCTTACCCCATCCATACGCCACCTATTAGTGCCAGCGTGGCAACACCCAGCGCTACCAGAGCGCCCCTGTTGCCACTTGGTTGCTGTTTATCGGGATCCGGGTCACCGTCCACCGGCTCACTTTGCCCCGGCTTCCAACGCTCCTCCTCTTTGGGCTTTGGGGGCTGTTCTGAATCATTGACCGGTACCGGCGCCTCCGCCTCGCGCTCATCATCTACATTGTTCGGCTTGTATACGGTCACACCGTCCGGCGGGCTAAATTCCGCTTCGCGCCAAATTTTTGTCTGACGCGCTGCACCGGTTCCCATATTCACCCCGCAGCAATCGCACTGGGTGTAAAAGTGCCGGCCGCGCTTGCTGGCCTGGCGCACAACGGCGGTGCCCCCTTCCGGGCATTGCCAATTCCCAATCACCGGGTTTTGCGGTGGTCGTTTTCCGCTCACGTTATTTCCCCTCCAACCGTCACCGATACCCCGCCCAACGCAAAAGTAACTACGGTTACCACTGGCGCAGCCGCCAGCAGTACCCGCGACACTGCGCCAGACCAAACCCACACACGCGCTATTGCACGGGCCTCGCGCAAGTAGTCATTCAATGGATATTCCCCGTCAGGTTATTGGATACCGTCAGGCACAGTTCGAACTCATCGAGGTTTAAACCCGCCGCCTTGCTTCTCTCAAGAACCTGCATCGGGGTTGTACTCATCAAAAGATCACCAGACGGCCCCACAATACGAATGGGAAGATTTGCAGCCGCTCGCAAATCCTCAGCTGTGAACTCCTGTTTCTTCTCGGTTTCAGGTTTAGGCGGAGGTGGCAACCTCTCCACAGGCCTAGGTTCCCCCTTCTGTTGAACAGGGGTTGCCGGTCTTTCCTTTTCCGGTATCGGTCGCGGATCAACCGCACCTTTCCTGGCTTGCCTTTCCATGTATTTCCTTTGCCTGTTTTTGCCCATGGTTCCTCCAGGGTTACAGTTATTGACACAAGTCCAAGGCGGGCGGCTGCGCCGCCCTTGACGCGCGCCATTCTGCGCGCGCAAATTCGGAGCGAGACGGACTATTCACAACCACCTCTCCCCGTAATTTCTCACCGGGCATTAACCGCCCGCGATCCGCTACCGGCATCTCTCTATCATTGGCGGTATTGCCTCGCCGGATTTTCCATTCATGCAACCGCGTTTTGATAAACCGCGCGGCGCCTCGCATGATTACCCCGCGAATATGCTCCACCTCTTCGCCGTAGGTGTTGCTTTCCGGCTTTGGTAATTGTTGCGGCCTTATCGCCTGCTCTTTGCGCGGCACCGTAGGTCCGCCCATCAGTTCAACAAAGGTTCGCCAGTCGCCCTTGTCGGCAGCCTCGCGAATATCCTCAAATAACTGCGTATCGCCGAGCCCATCCAGACCACCGGCCAGAAACTCACCACGCCTGCGCAGCTCGCGCCATACGGTTACAGATACCGTGCCCAACTGCTGAAACTGGCGAATGCCCCACATTGAGGCCCAGGCAATGGCCCTGGCCGCCCCTTCGGTTCCGGTAGTCTCTGCCTCATGGTCATAATCGATCGCACCGCCAGTAATATTTTTTGACAGGTACTTGGCCAGATATCCGGTTGCAGACTCCCCAACCTCCAAGCGCTTACAGTCCACCCGCACCCGCTCTTTACCGGCTACCTCTTCGGGGTCTTCCTCAAGCGCCCTATCCCTGAATATTTCCCATGCCTGATCAATTTGAGACTCTGAGAAATACAGCATCATGTGCCAGTGCGGCGTCCCGTCGTGGTGTGGCTCCACCACACGAAACCCATAGGTAACAATTCCCTTTTTCTTCCAGGCTGCGCGAATTCGCTGCCACACTTTGCACAAATATTCCTGCACTTCGTTAGGCGTTGCGCCGTTGTACTTGCCATTGCGCGGCCCGTTGTGGTGCCGCGAGTGATATTTGCTAGGTGCAGTCAATGTGAGGAACAGGCGCGGCATTCCCACATCATCAGCAATCTCCTCAAAGCCACGGGAGCGCACATAGAACTCATTTTCTCGGTTCACCGGGTTTGCCGGTGAAGCGTCCACCGCATCAGCCAGATTGACAGCAACCTCTTCGCCGCCCTCTTCCCGCACCGCTTCCATACTCGCCAGCAATTCACGGTTGCGCTTTTGCGCGGTTTTCCAGCGATTGAAAGCCCAGTCCGACAGGTAGGGCTGGCGACGCTTTTGCACGGCGCCAGTGGTGCGCAAAACCTGCTCAACCTGACGGCCAAACAGTTTGCGCAACTGGCGACGCCACCAACGCGGGCAGGCCGTGCGGGCCATAGCCGCGAGTTTCTTATCGCGGACTTTCTCAGGGTCATCATTACCGGTGATTACCAACGGAAACTGAACGCCGACCATTTGCACCAGCTCACTGATCAACGCCGCCGCCGTTTCCACATCATCCCCAGCCATATCCCCGCGCACGATATCCGCGCAGCTCTCCGCGCAGAGCTCGGCATAGGCTTTGATTTCTTCGTCGTCAGCCGTTGCCGTTACCCAGAACAGGCCATCAGCCCCAAACATGGGGCGGCCCAGCTCTGCCGCTATGCGGCGCAAGTTGTGGTTGGCCAGGACGTAACCATGCCCGCGACAATCGCGCGCATACTGGGCGATTAGCTCGCGCATCACTGGTCGGTGTTGATTGATAACTGAATCCCGCCACCGCCAAATCTCGCGCGGCATGCGGCTGTTGAATTGTTCTAGTGCCGTGATCTGTTCCACGAATTACCGCCTCAATCCCAGGCAGGCACACCAGCAAGACCAAAATAAAACCCCAAACATTCCGACCCCGCACCGTGTCCCTCCATAGCTCTTATTCACCCAGTGGCTTCGCAGCTCTTAGGCCATAATCAAATGCCTGCAAGACTTCCGTTGCAGGGCCCATGCCTACCGGGCGGCGCTCACGCACAGCCCGTGTAACCGCGAGAAAGCGCTCATACTCGGAGCGGTCCAAAACCAGCTCTACGCGCATGCACTTGGCTTTTTGCTCATTCATGGGAACCCCCGGCGCTATTGCGAATATCACCAAGGTCTTTGAGGGCGTTTTTGATTTGGTTTTGCAGCAGATTGATTGAGGCCGCCACATACGCAGCGCGGTAGTGGTCATCCATTCCAGAGCGCACACCGTGGTCAACGGCGGCCACATCGCGGCGGGTGCGCTCAAAATCTTTTTGCAGCGCATCGGCCTTGTCGCCAATCTCGCGCAAGTTGGCATCGAGTGCCCGCAGTGACTGCACCAGGAATTGCAGCTTTTGCTGATCGTTTAAATGCTTGCGGTTACCAAAGCGCACCGAGGCTAAAACTTTCTCGATGTCTGCAACTGTTTTGCGAGCAACCCGGCGCGGGTCATCGGGTTGGATTTTGCGGGCGGCACTCATGCGGCCACCTCCAGCGCTTGCGCACGCCAAGCGTCAACCAAGGCTTTCAGGTCGTATTGCATACCCAGGCAGCGCGGGCACTCGAGAGATACACCCGCGCGGATATTCTTGCCGCTGGTGCGCTGTATAGGCTTCAGTAGTTTGTCATCGGGAGAAAAGGCGAAGATATCGCCAGAGAGGATCAACCAGCCTGCACCGTGACAGACTGGGCATGGGTACTGTTTTGAGGTTTCGCAGTGCTGAGTCTGGGCAATACGCTCGTCGATGCCGTTGCGCAACCCTTCAAGGAAATCAGCCACCGGCCTCTCTCCCAGTCGGTTCAGTTCAGATTCAATAACCCCAAGTGAAAATGTTCGATTATGCATAGCGGTTCCTTGCTTGCGGTAGAGTGTCGGCTCACTGTTCGACACGCCCCGCCGCTACTCCTTGGCGGGGCTACTCAACAGCGAGCAACAACACTCTATACAAGCGAAACAACCCTATACAAGTCGCCAAAGGCTAATTGGCCGCGTGTATAAAACCTATAATGAAAAAATATTCTAAGGAGGGAGTTACAGCCATGCTGAGTACCATAGACATTTTGGCCATGATGAAAGAGCGCCTAGGAAGCTATTACAAAGTGGCCCAAAAACTAGAAGTACACCCCAACCGCGTTAATCAAATGCGCCACCACGGCGGCAAGTTAACTTTTGAACAAGGATTGATTGCGGCTAAATTTTTAGAGGTTTCAGAGGAGTCAATTATATTGAGCCTCGCCGCTGAAAGATCACAGAATAGCCCCGCCTTTGATAACCTTGCGCGCCTCGCTAAAAAGCATACACCCAAGATTTCCGCAGTTGCGGGCATTTTTGCGCTGGCCATTTTGGCCACTGGTGAATTATTGAGCAGTCCGGCGATTTCGAGCCTCGCGGGGTCCCTTACCCAAATCGCCTAAGTTATTGATTTGTATGGAAAATAGCTAAAGATATTTCCGGTATCAAATGAATATCGGATATTTTTTAAATGCCCGTTTTTCCATATAGTTTGCAGAATTCCAATAATAACTCCATATTTCTATGTCTGCTTCCAATCGGCCACCAGCACCAATCATTGACAACCTGAGTAATCTTGAGAATCCATTCCGCTGCACCAGCTAACAGCTACCGACGTGAACTTGAGCGTTTGCTGCAATGAGCGTGGCGCATTGAAGAAGTTTTAATAATGACTCTGAGGCGCGAACACATTGAGGAGTTTGTGCTGTTTTGCATTGAGCCGCCAATTGCCTGGATCGAAACTAAGAATGTTGCCAGGTTCAAAACACAAAATGGCGAGCGCGTTGTGAATGCTGATTGGCGGCCATTCGTAGTCAGTGTGTCCAAAGTTGAGATTCGTGCTGGCACGACGGCTTCTCCCAAGGAGTTCCGACCATACGAGGCAGCGATCAAATGCATCTTTACTGCATTGTCATCCTTCTTCGATTTTCTCTATCAAGAAGGCTTGGTTCCAGCCAATCCTGTGGCACTGATTCGCCAGAAAAGTAAGTTTGTTCGACGTGAGCAACAAAGTCAGGTTGTACGTCGAATCAGCAACTTGCAGTGGGAATATGTCCTGGAAACTGCTGAGATGCTGAGATGCTGAGATGCTGAGATGCTGAGATGCTGAGATGCTGAGATGCTGAGATGCTGAGATGCTGAGATGCTGAGATGCTGAGATCATGGCCGAGACATCACCTACTGATCAAGAGCGAACTTTATTCATTATGAACGCCCTATTCGCTATGTATTTGCGAATCTCTGAGTTGGTTGCAGATGAAAGATCGGCACCAGTTATGGGTGATTTCAAGAAAGATCGCGACGGAAACTGGTAGTTTCACGTTACGGGTAAAGGTAACAAAGGCCGGGCAATCACTAAAACGCTATAGAAATTATTTGCAGCTCCCTGCTCTGCCCAGCATTAATGAGCAGACACCTCTGGTGCACAAGTCCCGTGGCAAGGGCCCGGTTACCAGTACCCAACAAGTGCGCCTGATTGTTCAAAACTGCTTTGATGCTGCCCGCCAACGGATGGTTTAAGAAGGCTTAAGGGAAGATACTGAAGATCTCAAGGCAGCCACTGTGCACTGGATCCGCCATACGGGTATTTCTGAAGATGTGAAGTACCGCCCCCGCGAGCATGTGCGCGATGACGCGGGCCATGCAAGTATGGCTACGACTGATCGCTACATTGATTCCGACATGCGGGAACGACATGAAAGTGGGCGGAGTAAGCGGGTAAAGGAGGAGCGCTAATACTACCGCCCTACCCCATACATAATGAAGCTCGGGAATCCTTATCCGGCCTTACTAGTTTTTCCAGAGTTCCTATTATGATCTCCTCATAAATTGAGTTACTACCAGTAAACAAGGAGTAAGTTGATGAGAAACATTGAAATATTTGAAGCTATTTCTGGGCTTCTATTAGCGGAGCTTTATGAACATTTTCCGTTAAAGATTAAAATATCACCCACCGATTTGGCGATGAAACTAGGCGATGAACTTTGGGATCAGTCTCAAGTGCCGGTGAATGATGAAGAAAATCACACTCATTTTATTCGCCATAAGAGTCCAGCAAGCCTAGCAAAACCATCAATCGAATGGCTTGCTAGGTCCGGCTTAGTAACTTATGAAAAATATGATGGATTTAATTTTCAAGGAGTGTGTTTGACTCCAAAAGGATTAGAATCCATAAAAATAGAGCCCAAGAGAGAAAATCGCCTTATCAAGGCAGCAAAAGATTTGGCGATAAGCTCCGCGAAAGATGCTGCCAAAAAAGAGCTGAAAGATGCTTTTTCTGAGATTTTCACTTGGAGTGTTCAGAACTATCCAACTCTGATCCAAACAGTTACAAACTTAGGAACCTAATCGCAGCTCCATTGAAAAACAATGGGTAGAACCCTTTGGTGATATTAAGAGTAGCTAAAGACAAGGCAGAAGTGGAGACCTTATCCAAGGCCTAGTGTGGTTCTCTGTAGCAATGTGGTACACAACTTGCGTTCCAGACGTCCCAGTGCGAGGCTGACTCCAGAGGCAGTCTGCTCCAGTTGCTCGGCTGCCGCTGTGATGGTGCCTAAGGGTAATTTTCATTTTTGATCCTGAATCAATAGTCTTTTGCCTCAAGGCGGCTTTTTCGGCAAATGCAATATCTTCAGACTGCGCACATCTTTACATAATTACCGGATACCGCCATGCCCCTAGCACTCCTGACTCTAAAAATCAGCGCCAGCATGTTCTCGACATGACTCAGGCCTTCGTCACCGAAACTCTGCTGAGTACCTTCATCGACCAGCACTTTGGCTGGCACACAACTTTCCTGGAGGTATCGATTTTCGCTCTGGTAGCATTGTTAGGTCCCTTGCTGTTCATTCCTAGAAATATCCTGTATACCCGTCCGACCTCGCTGCTGGGCCAGGTCCGGGTACTGCTCAGCGATGCCTGTTGTGGCTTATAGGATAACGGTGGTTGGCTATGGTAGCTCACTGGTCTCTTTCACCTTCCTCGTCCCGATACTGCAGGATATTGTTGGCTTCGGTGCAGATTATGAATCCATTTCATTCACCCTTAATAAATTGATAGGAGTATTCCATGAGCAAGATTCCTTGCTTCGGACTCGGCACCTTCCGCCTAACCGGTCAGACCGCTATCGACTCGGTGAGCAATGCGCTCGATCTTGAGTACCGTGCAATCGACACTGCGCAGATCTATGACAACGAGGCTGAGGTAGGCCAAGCCTTGGCCGAGAGCGCCGTTCTGCGTGATGAGGTATTCCTCACCACTAAGATCTGGACTGACAACTACGCCGCGGAGAAGCTGGTACCGAGCCTAAGAGAGAGCCTTACCAGGTTGCGCACCGACTATGTGGATCTGACCCTGATTCACTGGCCGGCACCGAACAACGGCGTCGAGCTACCCGAGTACATGGCCGCACTAGTGGAGGCTAAGGCGCTAGGGCTGACCCGGCAGATAGGCATATCCAACTTCAATATCGAACTTACAAAGCAAGCCATCGCCGCAGTCGGTAAGGGCGAGATCGCCACCAACCAGATCGAGCTCAGCCCCTACCTGCAGAACCGTAAGCTAGTGGCATTCCTGAAAGAGCAGGACATTGCCGTTACCTCTTACATGACCCTGGCCTACGGCAAGGTGCTCCAGGACCCGGTGCTGGCTCAGGTGGCACGCAAGCATGATGCCACTGTTGCACAGGTTGCGCTGGCTTGGGCGATGCAGCTCGACTATGCCGTAATACCCTCCTCCACTAAGCGTGAGAATTTGGCGAGCAACCTGCTGGCCCTTCAATTGCGACTGGATAATGAAGACATGACGCAGATCGCCACGCTGGAACGTAATGGTCGCGAAGTCAACCCGGAAGGCCTGGCTCCTGTGTGGGACTGACATAGAGTGTGACCACTTGACGAAATTTTTTCATTTAGCCAGCACGACTAAGCCGGCTCTGGAGGCTTGTGATGTTTGAAATAATTGATTCCCTGTTCCAGCCGCTGAAACAAAGCCCTGGTCGAGATAGCTGTGAGAACTCCGCCCCAGATACCAGCTACACGGCCGCCGCCAAACTGCTGGGTGAGATCGGTGTGGGATATCTCCACATCGCCGAAGGCTGGGCCAACCTGATTGCCTTATGTCGCCAACCTAGATCAACCCAACCGGATTCGCACAGGCGTGGCCTTGGATACATACGATTGCGTAACCCTGTTGGGTGGTGGCAAAAAGGGGCTCACCGACTACCCTTCGATATCAGAAATTTGAGTCTGAAAGTTACCCCCTAATTGTAATTTCACCGACTGGATGGTGCTCTTGAGCCATTGCACCCTATCTATCACAGCCTCGTTGGCCCCGTAGGCGTAATGTCCACCCTAAGCAAACAAGAAGATACTTTCGATGAAAAAAAAATGCGCACCTATTGCACTGGCGGGACTGATTCTCGGTATGTTGATTGGCACACACGTTGCTGCTGATGCCGACTGGTACCCATCAATCTACGGCGAAGATGACGAAATCGGCGCTGCCAATTTACTGACTCCAGAATTGGTACTGCAGGCAGTGGATTTGGTGAAGATAGGTAAGACTTATCCACTTGCAGTGCCGGTTGATCAAAATCTGCCAGCCTTCCGCCACCGCAGTTTCCAGCTTTACAACATTCAGCCCGGTGAACAGGCCGGACAGAGTTTAGGTCCGAACAAGTTCACCTTCAACGATGAGCTGGTCAACGCCTGGACGGGCGTGGGCACACAGCTTAATGGCATTGGACACATCGGTATCAACCACGTCTATTACAACGGCCACAAGGCGGCCGATTTCGTCACCGTTGAAGGGGTTAAGAAACTCGGTATCGAGAAGGTGCCCCCGATTGTCACACGCGGCGTGGTGTTGGACATGACCGCCCACTATAAGAAAACGATAGTCCCGGGTGGCACTGAGTTCACAGTTGTTGACATCCAGGCAGTGCTCCAGAAGCAGGGTATCAAGATCCGTGAGGGTGATGTGGTGCTATTTAACACCGGCTGGCTGGAGCTGATAGGTAAGGACGACCAGAAGTTTCTCAACACTGAGCCAGGTATCGGCATGGAAGCTGCAAAATGGCTTGCAGACCAGGGCATTGTTGCCTTTGGAGGCGACACCTGGGCGTCTGAGGTGTACCCTAACCCGTCGGGTGATGAGGAGTTTCCGGTTAATCAGTATATGCTCGCCAAGCGCGGCATCTACAATTTGGAGCTGATCGATAGCCGCGCTCTCGTACGCGATAAGGCATGGGAGTTCATGTTTGTGCTGGGCCAGCCGCTGTACGTCGGCTCCACCCAGGTTAATATCAACCCGGTGGCGATCCGGTGAACACTTGTCTGAGTTGTGAAGGAAGAGACAGCGACTGAATAGCATCTATTCCCGAGATGTAAGCTACCGGAGCCTGTACGACTCGGTTCAGATCGCCCGTAACCAACACCAGCTATGCCGATCCAACTCAGGTGCAGACAGTCAACACAACAAGCTACCAAATCCCGGAATACAATTTGCCCATGGTGATCGCGACCAAAAGCTGAAGCAATGGGGACGTAGCGTTAATCTAAAACTGCGTCGTCTAAGTATCGATCGTTGGGCGGTATGGAAAACGATGAAATCCGCCTAGGCTCCTGGGATCAAGTAAGAGTCCGACCCTTTAGAGGGCACTGCCGAATCGATACTTTGCTGACTTGGGATTGCCATCATTGGTAAAGTGATAAGAAATGAGGAGATGAACCGCCGTGGTACGTGACCCGTAGGCCCGGTGGTGTGAGTGAAGGGGCGCCACGAGATGTCTCCCTATCCCGGTTAAGTGTAAATCAAAGTTATGAAGATCGTTAAATACACTGAGATGTATAAAGAAGCGTGTATAACGCTATTTCAGAGTAATTCAGATAAGTATTTCTCTGATGAAGAGCTTAGCGAATTCGAGGCCTACTTAGATAAAGGTGCAGGTTATAATCCCTATTTTATAGTTTTAAAAAACAATGAAGTTATAGCGTGTGGTGGCTACGAGAAAAGTGGTGGGGTAGTTGGGCTTTGTTGGGGGATGGTGCGTAGAATCAATCACGGCCAGTCAATTGGCACGCTGTTATTGGAGTTTAGGCTGGGGAGTATTTTAGAAAAGTATGGAGACTGTAAAGTGTCAATCGATACGTCCCAGCATACAAAAGGGTTCTACGAAAAGTACGGTTTTAAAGTCACTGAAATTGTTAAAAGTGGGTATGCCGAAGGGCTTGATAAGGTTTATATGGAACTTGAAATGTCAAAACCGGTATTTCTGAAGATGTGAAGTACCGTCCCCGTGAGCATGTGCGCGATGATGCGGGCCATGCAAGTATGGCTACGACCGATCGCTACATTGACTCCGATATGTTGAAAGTGGGCGCTGTAAGTGGGTTAAGGAGAAGCGGTAATACTGCCGCCCTGCCCTATAATTAGCCTTAGGAGTCCTTATCCGGCTCTACTAGGTTTTCCAGAGTTCCTATTGTAGTCTCCTTATCAATAGACTCACGTTCCTCCTCGGAAAGGTTTTCTCAGTGCTCCAAAGCCTTTTCTGTTTCTTCTTTGATTGAATGCTTAATCTCATCAAAGGACTTGGTCGGCTTGTTCCTGCCCATTACTGCCTCTCCAGGCATCAGGGATTTCCATTAGCTGCTGAGTAATACTCAAACCTTTTGGCATAGGACATATAGTAATTCACTAGTTTTTCATTTCTCGGTTTAATGATACGGAAAGTTTTGGCCCCAATTAGCTGTGCATACGCCTAATCGGTGACCCTAAATCGGTGAGCTATTCAAGCTCCAAACTTTGGCTCCGGCAGCCCCTGAACACCAAGAGCATGAATAGCAAAAATACTACCTGGCTGCGGGTGGCGGGCCAACTCCTCAGGAGTTAAAAATGATTGCTGTGAAGTAAAGTAGAGAGTTTCATAATTTTCGCCGCCGAATGTGACGCAGGTGGGACTCCGGATCGGTAGGTCAATCTCACGATCAAGGCGGCCCTTAGGATCAACCCTTAAAATCTTACCGCCAAGATTCAAAGCAAACCAGTAGTACCCTTCGGCATCAACTGTTGCGCCATCTACAATCGCGGGCTTGCGATCTTCAACTGAAAAGAACGGCCTACGGTTGCTGATATGGCCCTCATCCATATCCATGTCAAATACATAGATCATGCCACCAATGGAATCGCCAAAGTACATACGAGAGTCCTCTGGATCAAAGGCAATCCCATTAGAACACACAAAGGAAAAGTCCTTAGCAACCTTGCGCAGGCTAAAATCAGGCTCAAGACAATATAAATGTGAGACTTTACCTTTCAATTGCGAATCCATACTACCACACCAAAAACGTCCCCTTCGGTCGATCTTTCCATCATTTAACCGGCTTTGGGGTAGATTCGGTTCCGGGTCAACAACTGTCTCAAACTCCTCTGTTTCAAGGTTGATAGTGCAAAATCCTGAGTTGGCAGCGCCAACCAACCCTCCCCCCTTACGAAAACCAAAGGACCCTACCTGCTCCGGCATTTTCCAGGTCTTTCTTTCACCAGTAGTGATGTTTAGCCGCCGAATCGATGGTCGCCGAGGCCCTGCCAAATCAACCGAAGGGCCGACGTGATCCGCCCAGTAGATAGAAGTGTCTTCTGCATGCCAGATGGGTGTTTCTCCCAATCCATCGTTACACTCCCAAAGGCATTCAATTTCCATTGTCAGAACCCTTATTAATAGTTTCAATAGGTCTTAGACTTGAAACTTAGACGAATTAGGAACATTGATATCCTCAGCGTATAGTAATGTGTCCTCAATTCTAGCTGGGCACCATAGGCTAGTCGTATTAAGTTTTGTGCCCAATAGCTCTTCGAGAGGCTTTTGCTGCTGTCTTTTTATTACGCCTTCTTCAGATATTGGTCCGTAATATATAATCGCTTTAATATCAGGGGAAACATGCAGTTCTAAAAGCTTTTCTAGCTTTAAGTAAACCGTTGCACTGTTGTATAATATTTCTTCTTTAGCAGCTGCTTTCAACATCTTAGACTTTTCTAAATCTTCATTTACATTTGCACGATTTAACATGCCGCCAGCTGCCCCCCCTAAGAATGTCCTATGTTGATTTTCAGCAGAAGTTACTCTTTCATTGATGAGATGAGGCTCAGATGCCAGTGTATTCATCTCAACTAAAAATATCTGGTCACCTACTTGCAGATTTGTTTCCAAGCCGTCAATAATCGCCCCATTAGTAATTGACCATCTTACAATTTCATCTTTATTTATCGGGTTAACAAAAATGATTTTTGCCCTTCCATAGGAACTGTTACTTTTTAACCTGTCACTCTCAATTTTTTCAATCTGTGCTTCTACACTTCCTCCATAAGATAAGGAGTCCCAGGTTGGAACTCCCGCAAGGGAAGTTAAAGATATACTTAGTAAAAATATAAATTTAAAACATACAAAGGACACTATTTTACGCAAAAGCTAAAGCCCTCCTCCCCTCTCTTTATCATGTTACACTTGGTTATCCGCCGCACTTAACGGTTCGACTCCTAGTATTTTCTCGTTTTTAAAAAAGAAAACTGGCTGAGCGTTCATCATCCAGCACAGCCATAACACGATCAAACTCCAAACCCTTAACTCCTTAATGAGTCTCAAATTGGGCTACGATGAAGGCATTGAATTAATCATACCTCGCCCCATCCACCGATTCCTGCTGAACCGGTGCGGTCGGTGCATACCGATACAACTCCCAACCCCCTTCGGGATTTAGGTGGAAGGGATTTACGGTACCCAACCACATAAAAGTTGGGTGGTTGATCATCGTACGGAAACCGAAATTGCCCGAATTACCTACACCATTTATAGTGGCAGGGACTGCCTGTAGGTCTGGAGAGAAAAAACGATAGAGTTTTGCGCCCGAGATTGTTGGGTTGGATAACGCATCCTCAAGGAGATTCAGAAATTCTGCAGGAAGCTCACCCGAAAGGTCAATTACACTCGGTATAAGTGAGCTGACGTCCAGTGTAGCCAGATAAAGATTGTCTCCAGTCACTCCCAGGCGCCAAGTGTATACATTAAACAGCCAGCCCAATCCAGCTCCGCCTAGCTTTGGGGGCCCGGCCAAGGTTTGTGTTTCCACAAACTTATTGAGATCCGGGTCCCAAGCCTGAACCGTTTCATACCCATAGAGAACTTCAACATTTGGCTGCCCTTCTCCTTCAAAGTTGTCCCCGCGGAATACGGTTGTTGCTCTATGGGTTGCCATAATGGTGTTCAACTCTCCAATAGGAGTACCCCACGTCTCACCATAGGCGAGAACATGGCTCCTGAATCCACTGAACGGAAAGTTGATCGTACCCCAGTAGAGATTCCCACGCCATGAAGTAATATCTCCACCGGCATAGGCCCGAGCGCTGATGGGGTCTGGTTCGTACTCGCTAATATTCCAAACTTCCTCCCACTCTTCGGCATTATCGGGCATGAACCCACCTGAAGGTATATGGGGACTCATCACTATCCCGGCGTAGGCTTGCACCTCTCCTGTTTCAATATCACCGTTCGGCCAGGTAGACGAAAATATACGCCCGTTGTGTATCGTCATGTCGGCCGGAGTACTTTCCATAGTGCCGATGACTTCAAAATTGAATGGATCATCGAGATCGCCCATCCAACGCAAAACCCGGCCCGATCCGCCAAGATCCTCTTGTAATCGCACACCGGTATATAAAACGCCCTCATGATTAAGAAACTCACGGATATTAGAATATTCAGGAAATTTCTTTGAACCCAAATACCGCCCGGTACTTGCCTGCCAAGCCAGCATAATAATGCTGTTACCGCTGCCCACGCCGGCAATTCCCTCCTGTATACCACCCGGCCCTGCAAGAAAAATCACGTCATCCGCGTAGCCGCCCGAGCGTAATCCAAGGATGTCCTGTAGAAGCGGATCGTAAGTGGGAGTAACTTCTGTGACTTCAAGTGTGCAAGTATCTATGCGGTAGGCAGAGGGTGCCCGCCAGTCCCCAAGGTTTTTAAGGTTTGGGTTTTCCTGAGCGAGTATCCCATCGGCGAACTCGCACACCCAACCCTGGGTTGGGGCTAATATCGGAGTCAATACTGCGGTTGGAGACGCTTGTGCAGTACAGAGAAAATTGCTGCCGGTTCCCCAGTATAAAAATTGGGGAGATTCAGCCATCCCCCAAATCCGCGTACCGTTGCGTTTAGGTTCTCCCGCCGAACAGACGCCGTCCACTAACTCTGGATAGGGTTGACCAACGCCATTGAAGCATTCATCGACTGGCGCTTTAAATAGCTTTTCAAAATGCGGCTTAACCCGTTTGCACATTTCATCTGGATAAGCCGAGGTCCCTACTTCTGGAATAGCCAATTGGGCTGTGGCGGAAATTGAAACTATGGAGGTTAAAAGTAACGAAAGTGCAATATATACTGTGGTTTTCATAAGCATCCCCTGCCCTACTCATGACCGCTACTGCGGAAGGTTCAACATTTTGGCTTTACTTATTGCTAGCTTGATACACTAACAAAATTCAAAACTAAGTAGAGAGTAGGATGCAGCTGGACAAAGGAAACGATTTTCACTAGGAATCACCCGCCAAATATTGTTTTATCACAACAGCCTGTTGATGTCTTACGAGTCCCTCCTGAATGGATACCGGTATAGAGCCCCCTAAGTCCGGCCACTTCAACCTGCAAGGCGGGCTTTCGGAACCGAAAACCGTCGAAGTCCCCAAAATTGAATTACAGTTCTGGCTCGCCCCCCAAAGGCATTCAGGCATGTTCGTGGCAGATGACGGATTATCTATGCAGGCAAAGTTGTATTAAGCGTTTTCAATTCACGTCTCAACATCCCTGAAGGTGATCCTTTTGCTCCCACACCAAAGACCTCAGGATGTCCGAAAACAATAAAAGAATCCTTAGCACGAGAAACTGCCACATTTAACATGTTGCTTCCTCGATCATAGAATTTTCTAGCTGCCTTATTGTTTTCGCCATAAACACTGGAAAACAACACTAGTAATCGCTCATCCCCCTGAAGCTTGTGAACTGTACCAACTGTAAGTCCATGAATACCGTACTGCTGAAGAAGCTTCACAATGATTTTTGCTTGTTTATTGAACGGCGTAATTATTCCCACAGACTTTTTCAATACTTCAGCATCGCTCAGTTGAATCATCTTTTTGTCTTGCCTTCTCGCGTAATCCAGAATAGTTTTTCGCTCATCGCATAACCAGCGTACAATGGCTGTTGCCTCTCCTAAGTTCGCTCGACTCCCACCTATAGATTGTGATGGAGAAAACACCTCATAAAAACTCATTGTGCCCCAGGGTACAACTAATTTTGGATTTCCTCTAAGCGCGTCAAGCTCCCCCTTGTAGACCAGCTTGTTACAATATTTGATTATGTCATCATAGCAACGACGATGCTCAGTAAGATATAAGCCTCGAGATAATTTCTCATACTGATGATATTTCGATTGACGCTGAGCAACTCTCATCACATTGCCACTGCTTGCAAGAAGACCGCTTTTCTTCCAAAACTCTTCATATTGCTCGATATCGTCAAGAAGACCAAACTGGATGATGTTCGCCAAATCAATTTTTTCAGGAACACTCCATACAGGCTCAATTTGATCTGTATCGCCGACAATTAGTGCTCTTCGCGATAACGAAAAACTGGCTGCAGATACTTCAGTCAACGCCTGACCAGCCTCATCGACGATCAATAAATCTATCTCTTCAAAAAGTGGTTTATCTTCTCCTCGATATGCCGTAAAAACAGCTGGCAACATATAGAACGTGGATACGAAACAGGGAGTTAGCTTTGCATGCCTACGATATCGCCTCGGCATCGTTGTGGGTGACCTTTCATACTCATCGGGTTCCAGCAGAAAGCTTTCAGTTTCTTCAATCCACCTAGCTTCCCAGTAGTGAGATGCAATTTTAAAACTTGTAAACCGCAATGTACGATCAACAATCTCCGTACATTGATCCGCAAGCCCTGTTGTAAACAGCTCTTTTGGTCGATATCGTGCAATCAGATTTTCAATATCTTCTTTGGCTGAAAGATAGCTTGTCAGTACTTTCTCGCACTGCTTTACGTGACTTTCAAGCATTACTAACTCATCTTTAAAATCACTAAATTTCCTTCTAAACCAATCATCCACCTCGTCATCAGAGAAGCCTTTCAATTGAATGCTATCAAACCACCTGCTAAGCAATCTCTTAGTTTTACGATATTCGATTTTGCGAATTGTGGGAATCAAAAATAACAGATGCATCCAAATGGATCGTCTTTCCCATAGCTCGCAAACCATATCGTATTGCTCATTCGTTTCACGCAATTTTCTATTAACATTCTCAATCATCGCCCGATGGTCATTGATTACTAATTTCATATCCTCAGACGATTTTGCGATAGAGAGCAAACTTAACTCTGCCTTGATAAATCTTTTCTTAATGCTTACTGCATTAGAGATTTTTCTAACAAGATCCTTTAGATTATGATGGAGGATTGATCTTGCATCTCCTACTTTTTCTATAGCGCTTCCATGCCAAGTAGAGGCTCGCTGGAGATACATCTCTTTAGCTACATCAATATACTCTTGATTTTGGTACTTCTTGATAGTGCCATCACCATTAGAGTCCATATGCAAGTAAGGAGTATCTTTCTTCTTATTCGCCGCACAACAGTAAAGGCCGTAGCTATCCAAGCCAGGTAGCCACCGTCCCTTAAGTGACTCATTAAGTCCATCTTCGTCCACCCTTGCGAAGCTTTCCAAGATATTCGTTACAGCTTGATTATTATTCGAAGCTGCAACAATCAAAGGCGGTTCAGCTTCATCCAACGCAGCGGTGGTCCAAAGGTTAGCAACAATACTACGAAGCAGAGTTGTTTTTCCCGTACCGGGAGGACCATTAACAGCGAGAATTTCTCCATTCATCTGTTTAGAAAAGTAATGCAGTCCATTCCGCTGGTGGTTAGATAGTGCAAACTCGCCCGTCATTTGAGCTATATGAGACTTTTCTCCGGCTTCTTCATGAACAAGCATTTCATGGGGAGCTAGCTTCAGATCATTTACACTGCAAAAGCGGTGATATAACGGTGGATAATTTCCTGTCTCTAACAACTTTTCGAGCACACCGATAATTTTGGCCTTAACTCCTACGACTGGAGGTTCCACTTGGA
Source organism: Microbulbifer sp. ABH2_005 (assembly GCF_056160005.1). Classification (NCBI taxonomy): domain Bacteria; kingdom Pseudomonadati; phylum Pseudomonadota; class Gammaproteobacteria; order Cellvibrionales; family Microbulbiferaceae; genus Microbulbifer; species Microbulbifer sp. ABH2_005. Next base: position 2,120,347 of record NZ_JBSWWI010000001.1, read on the forward strand.
AAAGACATTGATCCGAAACCGTGTATTCAGAATGTAAAGGAACTTCAAATAGAAGAGCGTTTGATGAAATATTTTCGGTTTCCGTGTAATCAACCGCGGTAGCCAACATGGCTTCACAGTAAGACATTAAATCTGCCCAAGACTCAATTCCTTCATACGGATTCAAAGTCAAAAACTCATCTACATTGGAGAATTCCGCAAAAGGTTGGGTCGCACTGGTATTTGGCGACAGCCACTCCCTGGGTATCCAGGGTGCATTACGGCCAGGCAGTAAAGTTCCATCTCGTTGCAGCCGTACAAACACGCACAAGGGTGTAAGGACCTTACGTTTTAATGCGGTGTTCCAGCCTCCCCGATAATCGTAAATATCAATTCTGGGCAGAAGGACGAGTTCTAGTTCAGTTAGTGGTGGGGATTTAGGGGTTTGCTGTCCATTGATAATTTTTTCGGCCAGGTCCGATGGAACGCACCCTTGACTCCAGATACTTGCTGGTTGAGCTATATATGCGTTTGACGCCTTTGTGGACTTACCACGTCCGAGGGCAGGAAGTAGATCTCTATCCGGTGGACAAAGTCGCTCGCCGTCAATGAGAGATTGCTTAAAATATGAGGTTAAATTTTGCGTGAATTCCATATCAAAGTGACTCAACAATCCTAATTTTGGATTAATACCTTATCAGATGTCATTAATCATTTATTTGTTAATAATTCTCGAAGGTTAGTTCGAGCAATCGAAGACATTTCAGTCGATTGCTTGTGAGGGTCTCAAGTCCTTAACACCGGTAGGTGCCTAGTATGGCAGCGGTTAAATCGATGTCCAAGCCGAGCTCTTCATGAGATCGGATTGATTTTAGAGGTTATCGCACACTCTGGGGACTACCAACATTTGAAGGCGCAACGCCACCTGGATCCCCCCTAAAATTAATATTAACTATTTGATTAATTTCTGGTTGTTTAATTAAGCAATTTATTTGGGGGAGTATGTACAGGCTCAAAAAAAGTGGACGATCAGTCAGTCATCAATTTTAGTTGGTAATAAACGCACTAACCAGTTGAAATTTAGGATAAAATCAGAAGACTAGTTAAGCTCTTTACTCCAACAACAACTTCATATTTCTATGTCTGCCTCTAACCAGCCACCAGCACCAATCATCGACAATCTAAGCAATCTTGAGAATCCGTTCCGCTGCAGTAGCTTTTCTGCCAGCCGTTATCTCAACAAGCAGATTCCAGATGCTGATACCGATCTGGAGTTCACGCTTAAGTTTCTTTACAGCTACAACGGTAGCCAGGCAACCTTTAATAGTTATCGGCGAGAACTTGAGCGACTGCTGCAATGGGCTTGGCGTGTTGAGGAGGTCTCTATCTTGTCGCTCAAGCGTGAGCATATTGAAGATTTCGTTCAGTTTTGTATTGAACCGCCTATTGCCTGGATTGGCACCAAAAATGTAGCTCGTTTTAAAACTATAAATGGTGAGCGTGTTGTTAACGCTGACTGGCGGCCATTCGTCGTCAGCGTGTCTAAAGTTGAGTTTCGTTCTGGTAAGACACCATCGCCCAAGGATTTCCGGCCATCCCAAGCTGCCATCAAGTGTATCTTTACAGCCTTGTCTTCTTTCTTCGATTTTCTCTTTCAAGAAGGCTTGGTTCCAGCTAACCCTGTGGCATTGATCCGGCAAAAAAGTAAGTTCGTGCGGCGTGAGCAACAAAGCCAGGTGGTTCGACGCATCAGTAACCTACAGTGGGACTATGTGCTGGAAACTGCCGAGATTATGGCTGAAATGTCTCCACATGAGCACGAGCGTACACTATTCATTATGAACGCCCTATATGCCATGTACCTGCGCATCTCTGAGCTGGTTGCGGATGAACGATCTGCACCTGTAATGGGGGACTTCAAGAAGGATCGCGACGGGAACTGGTGGTTTCACGTCACTGGTAAAGGTAACAAAGGCCGTGCCATTACTGTTTGTGATCAGATGTTGAGCGCTCTGAAGCGCTACAGAAGTCATTTGCAGCTCCCTGCCCTACCCAGTATTAATGAGCAGACACCGCTGGTGCAGAAATCTCGCGGTAAGGGACCTGTTACCAGTACACGCCAAGTACGGCTAATCGTGCAGAACTGCTTCGATGCCGCTTACCAGCGTATGGTTGAGGAAGGTCTAGGTGAAGATGCAGAAGACCTGAAGGCAGCAACGGTGCACTGGCTGCGGCATACTGGTATCTCCGAAGATGTGAAATACCGCCCGCGAGAACACGTCCGTGATGATGCAGGTCACGCAAGTATGGCTACTACTGATCGGTATATCGATTCTGATATGCGTGAACGTCATGAGAGTGGACGCAGTAAGCGGGTTAAGGAGGAGCAGTAAACACTACTGCCCTACACTTGTAGCAAGCATGCACTATCCCAAAATAAATCAATAAAAACGCGGGACACCACTAAGTGAGCAACTCATGCAGCAGCAAATTTACCTATGCGCCAAATGAATAAACTACAGTTACCTATTGAATTCAAGCAATATAAAGCCAGCTCAATTTTAATCAGAGTGCTAACTGTTATCTCAATATGTATAGTTATCTCTGCCTGCTCTCAAAGAATAGCTAGCTCAATAGAAAAAGCTGAAAATTTTTCTTTTGTTGACAGAATAACTACCGAGCGCATTGAAGAGCTTGGCTTCAAGAAAACCGAATATTGCTTACCTGATAATAAGAAATGTATTAGCTATTATTACGGCTCACCTTTAGTCGACAACAACCTTAACTACTCTGCAATATTAGGTCGGGGCGACAGAGAAAATACTGTTAAAATTAACTTAAATAGAGACTCCCTAGATCGAAGTTACCATGGCACAGTAGTCTTACTGCATGGATTTCGCACCTCTAAAGAATTTATGCTGAATTCTGCTCTTTATTTCCGCTTCCTAGGATTTCAGGTTATTGTTCCAGACCTTCTCGGTCATGGTGATACTGGTGGTAAGAAGAAATATGGGGTAGATGATAGCAAATATATCAACTCCCTTATTGACAACCTAGTTGAAGAGGGAGCCATCAAAGATGAAAACATATATATTGTAGGAAGCTCTTTGGGCGCCTTAACGGCCACACATATTGCCTCTTTAAGATCAGACATTAACGGAATCATTCTTTTAGCTCCAATGCCGCAATTTGATGAGGCCGTATACAATTATATGAAGATCGACTACCCCGTGCTTAGCAGGATCATCCCTGAGAGAGACATTCGTAAGGGAGCTGTTATAGCTCTAAAAAGAGCTAATATTGATTTGAAAGATACCAACATACAACCCCTCTTAAAAACCTCCCAGACCCCAACACTACTAATCCTCTCAGATTCAGACCAAGTTTCACCATATGCAAATTACAAACAATTGAATAAAGACAATATAAAAATATTCGAAGTTAATGGCAGATATCACCCAAGTATGAACACAATAGGAGATGTCGAGCATGAAGCGATTATTAAATGGCTCAATACTACTCAATAGCAGCGTCTATAAAATTTCGGATAAATCAAAAATTTAGCTGTGCAAGTGGAGCTTTCTGTTGAGCAAAAAGCATTGAAGAAAATTACAGAACTTCTGAGAAAACACCCTCTTCAATTTCTTCAACCAAAAAATCAATAAACACTCTAACTTTTGAAGTCAGTACATTAGATTTAGGGTAAACAAGCCAAATAGCTGCCTGGTCATCAATTCTGTAATCCGGTAACACACGAATCAATGTGCCCTCTTCTATCTCTGAGTGAATATTCCACAGAGAACTCATACAAATACCAACACCAGCCTTAGCCGCTATGCGCATGCTGGCACCGTCATCGCAAATAACCCGAGATTTACCATTCGGTGGTGGAAAGGAGCCGGCTTGCTTATCGGTTTCAGAGATCAGCCTTCTGGGTTTTGAATTCATAAAGACTAGAAGCTGATGCCTAACGAGATCTTCAGGAGTTTTTGGAACACCATATTTCTTTAGGTAGTTAGGAGAAGCACATAAAATTCTTTTATCATCCGCAAGCTTTCGGCCAATTAAACTACTATCCTCAACCGCATAATTGCGCAGGGCTAAGTCAAAGCCACCCTCGATTAGATTAACTTGCGTATCCGATAGTTTAAGCTCCACATTCACATCAGGATAGCTCTCAAGAAATTTGGGGAGGATGGGTGCTACAAAGCGCTGCACAAAGGTGCTAGAAGCGGCGAATCTCAATGTTCCACTTACATTTGAACTGCCTTTACCAAGCGCTGCCAGAGCTGCGTCCTCTTGCGCAAGAATCTCCCTGGCGAAGGGAAGGAATTCCTCGCCCTCAATCGATAAAGCGACCCTCCGAGTAGATCTATGAAAAAGATCCGCCCCTAATTGGTGCTCAAGCTTTGACAGACGTGCACTGGCTACAGAGGGAGCTAGCCCGAGCTTACGCCCAGCAGAACTTATATTGAGCATGTCCGCTGCCAGTACAAAAAGCCTGATACCTTTCGTATCCATCTATTATATCCAAAAACAGAATTCTGAATACTTTTATACATCATTTATACGGCATTTCCAATGCATTAGGCTGTGTCCCGTCGATGAGATTTTTTCAGCAAGAGCTTAGTGATTAGGTAGGGGTCAGCGAATATCAGTAGGCCAATTGTTCATTTCTATCGAGGTTGTGGGAAACCTGACCTCAAAAACCTCAGCCATGTGATGGTTGGTGGCAATGGCCAAATCCGTAGTGTCAACTTTGATGAAGGGGATGTTTAGTGACTGCAAGTCATAAAGACAAAGTTGAGTGTTTTCCTAGCATAAATATTGGCTTCGATAGCGTATTTAAGCCCGGAAAACTATCTATTGGCTTAGTCGTACCTATTGAAAACTACTCGACAAACTCGATGCCAACTATGGAAGCACATATTGAGAGAGTACGACTCGCTGAGGCCCTGGGATTTAGCGCCGTTTGGCTCAGAGATGTGCCATTCAACGTGCCTTCATTTGGTGATGCTGGTCAAGTTTTTGATCCTTTCGTCTATCTTGGATTACTTGCAGGGTCTACTTCAAAGATTGCCCTAGGAGTGGCAAGCCTTATTCTGCCACTGCGTCACCCCGCACATGTTGCAAAAGCTGCCGCATCGGTTGACCAGATTTCTGGAGGGCGCCTTATTCTGGGTGTTGCCAGTGGTGATCGCCCTGAGGAATATCCAGCGATGAATGTTTCATATTCAGACAGAGGAGAGTCATTCCGGAATAGTTATGAATACATTCGCAAAGTTACTATGCCCTATCCTAAGTTTGAGAATGCCTTTGGAACAGTATCTGGTGAAATGGACCTACTGCCAAAGCCTCAAGGCAACCAGTTACCACTACTAATAACCGGATCTTCCCAGCAATCTCCTGATTGGTTGGCAAACAACGGCGACGGGTGGATTACATACCCGCGACCACTTACGCAACAAAAGGGCTTTATCGAGCAGCTAAGAGAAAACAGAGAAGAATATGTATCGAGTAAACCAATCATGGAACCTCTTTATATAGACATTATGGACGACCCCAATTACCCGCCACAACCATTACACTTGGGGTATCGACTCGGCATTAACCAGTTAGGTAGGTATTTGAGATCAAGAGAGACTATTGGCATCAACCACATTGCCCTTAATCTCCGCTTCAACAGTCGAAATGTGGAAGAAACGCTAAAAAAAATAGCAACTATGATTCTTCCAGAATTCAAAGGGTAGGACTTAAAATGGCAAAGACAATTCTGCTAACAGGTGCAACGGACGGCATCGGTTTAGAAACAGCAAAGCTATTAGCATCAAAAGGGCACACTTTACTGCTGCATGGAAGAAGTAAATCGAAACTAAAGAACATCCAGGAGAGTATTTCCCAAGACTATCCAGATACCCATTTAGAGATATTTCTTGCAGATCTTTCTGACCTGTCAGACGTTGAAGCGCTGGCGTCGCAAGTTAAAAGCCGCTATTCGAGTATTGACGTACTTATTAATAATGCGGGCGTATTCAAAACGGATAACCCAACAACTGATGCGGGTTACGATATTCGCTTTATAGTTAATGTCATCGCTCCTTACCTGCTAACGAAGCGTCTTTTACCTTTGTTCAATACTGAAGGCCGTATTATCAATTTGTCTTCTGCTGCACAAGCGCCTGTGAGCCTGCAAGCACTCAAAGGAGAACAGATTCTATCTGATAGCGATGCTTATGCCCAAAGTAAGCTGGCTCTCACCATGTGGACATTTCAACTGGCCAAATTGCTTGATGATAGTGCACCAGACCTCATCGCAATCAATCCCGCATCATTTCTAGGGAGTAAAATGGTAAAAGAGGCCTATGGATCATTAGGGAGAGATTTAAGTATTGGTGCGAATATATTGGTACGAGCCGCATTAAGCGATGAATTCTCAGGAAATTCTGGTCAATACTTTGACAATGACCTGGGTAATTGGTCTCCGCCACACCCCGATGCCCTGGATGAAAGTCTGAATATAGCACTCATCGAAGAAATTATAGATATTGCAGATAAACTGGGAATAAAAGACGCCTAGTTACGAGATAGGACTAGCTCATCATACTAACCAAACTCATATCATTCACCCCAAGTATTTTTGTGAGAACTTTACATGAAAGCAATGATCGTAAACACCTTTGGTGGCCCAGAGGTATTTGAAAAGGCAGAAGTCACTAAGCCAACCATTAAGGCTGGGCATGTACTCGTTAAAATGGCAGCGACCAGTGTCAATACAGTGGATACGATGATTCGCCAAATGGGCAAAGAGCTACCAATCTCCCCACCTGCCCCCGCAATACTCGGTATGGACTTCGCCGGTACTATCGAAGAAGTTGGTGAAGGTGTGAGCGAATATAAAGTTGGCGATGAAGTCTATGGCTGTGCAGGTGGTCTGGCAGACCTACCGGGAACACTGGCTGAATACATGGTTGCAGATGCCAACTTAATTGCATTGAAACCAACCAATTTAACGATGCGTGAGGCTGCGGCTTTGCCATTAGTTGGCATCACTGCCTACGAGGGCCTGCTAAGGGCCGGCATTAAAACGGGCCAAAAGGTGCTTGTCCATGGCGGCTCAGGTGGAGTTGGTCATGTAGCTCTGCAATTGGCTAGGCACTTCGGCGCTAATGTATTTTCTACTGGCGGTGGTGAGGCACAATTGAACCTGATTGAAAAACTGGGTGGAATACCTATTAATTATAAAAATGAGTCGGTTGAAGAGTATGTGCAGAAACATACCAGTGGTGATGGATTCGATATAGTGTTCGACTCTGTTGGCAGTACAAACATGTCAAAATCATTTGAAGCATCTGCACTCAATGGTCAAGTTGTGTCAACAGTTGCCATGGTTGAACTTGACTTAACAACGGCACATTTCAAGGGGTTATCTCTACATGTTGTATTTATGCTGATTCCGATGCTGCATAACTTTCACCGCGAGAAACATGGACTCATCTTAAAGGCCTTGAAATCTATTGTTGAAGAGGGTGACCTGAAGCCAGTGCTTGACGATACATCCTATAAACTAGAAGAGATTGGCAAAGCTCATGAGCGCCTGGAAAGCGGTAAAGCAATGGGCAAAGTCGTAGTCACTATTGACTAGTAAAGTGGATTAGTTAAGACCAAATCTGCTCGACAATTTGTTTATCGTCAGCGGCGCAGCGGCGCCTCGCCTTCGGGGTGTTCGAGGTCCTTTTCGTCGAATGCGTCGTCGGTCAATGTCTTCAGGAACGCCACGATCGCGGCTTCTTCCTCGTCAGTCAGCCCGAGGTTGCCCAGCTCGGCCCGGTTGACGTTCTTAGGGACTTCGGGTTTAGGCCAGCCGGTGATTCCGAAGTTCGGGTCGGTTGCGTCAGGCACTTCACCGAGCGTATCACGGGTGTTATAGAAGTGGACGATTTGCTCGAGCGTGGCAAAGACGCCGTTGTGCCCGTAGGGTGGGGTGATCTCAATGTTACGGAGAGTGGGAACCTTGAATTTACCATCCTGCGATCCGTCGGGGTGCTTGGCGGCGATCTCTTGCCGACCGCCCAGGCCCAGGTCGAGTGGCAGGCTGTCGACGCCGTGCAGGCCAGCGATTCGCGGGTTCACAGGAAGCCCCAGGTTGTCGTAGGTGAAGTCGGTGAACAGGGCGTGCGGGTAGTTCGCCGGCGGCTTGCTGCTATGACAGTTGCTGCATTTGGCTTTGCCATTAAACAGTTGGAGTCCCAACTGTTCCTGCGGGGTCAGCTCAATCTTGCCAGCGACGTAGTAGTCGTATTTGGAATTAAACTCGGCGAACTCGTCAGTGGGCTCGAAGGACCCGATTGCGGCGCCGAACTTGGGGTAGACCATATCGACCTGTGGCCACTTGAGGTCTACGCCGTAGAGCCGCCGGAAAGCCTCGAGATAGACCGGATTCTCCGCGAGACGCGCGAGCACCGCCTCTTTGTTCGGCATGGCCATCTCCAGCGGATTGAGAGGCGGTCCGATTGCCTGGTCTCTCAGCGAGTTGGCCCGGCCATCCCAGAACTGCCCGCCGACATAGGTCTGCTTCTGCTCATCCCAGTGGAACGGGGGGCTGAACGTCGCGTAGGCGGCGGTCTGGGCGTTGCGTGTGCCAAATTTCCCGGGCTCGGACCCGGGGGAAACCGGCATGCTTACCGGATCGGCGACACTGCGTGGATCGGCGAAACCGGCCGAGTGCGCGTGACAGGTGACGCAGCCGGTGTTACGCCTAGCCGAGATGTTCAGGTCGTTGTAAAGAAGGAATCCCAGCTCAACCCGATCGGGGAGCGTGGTATTCTGCAGCGGCGGAAGCGCCGCTGGTTTCTTGTCTAGCGTGGTGGCCGTTTCCCCCGTCAAAGGGAGGACAAAGATCGAGAAGGCGATCATGGCGCCGGCCACGATCAACATACCCAGCCCCCGCGCCTATTAGCTTTAATTCTCATGCCGTAATCCTCATACTCTGTATGCTGCTTTACAGCAGATTCTCTCACTGAAGCTACAATTTCGCTTCTTCCCTTCTTTTCAGAGATACGGAACATCTTAATCTTATCCGCTGTATACATTGTCGTTACATTACATAGCACCAGCTTCAACTGCTCCTTGGAAAGATCAGCGTATTTTGAAAAAAACTATGAAAAAATCTTTCCCCTTTACTCATGAGTTAAGAGTCAAGATTCCATGTAATAGTTTACCAGGGAGCCAGTGGTTCACTATCTATCTGTCTATTACTTCTATTGAAGACCCTGCAAGTCCCACAACGAGTCTATTAGCTACTTTAGATTATAGATTTCCTATAAAGTGGCAATCAGACATATTTATTTGAAATTCAATAATCTAAGGAATCTTCTGAAAACACTAACCACAATTCCCCACAACCTCAGGGACTCACCTTAAAATCAATGAAAGTGAGCTGAACGCCAAAACAATGAATTAAAAATGAGAAATTCTTCTTAAGAAATAGTAATTTTATCCCTTTTTAAGATAGATGGCCGCCTTATAAATTTGGATAGAAAAGCTGCTGCTAACATTTCTGTGCACAGCCTAACCACACCCATGTCGCTATGATGTTATTTCATTCACAGGCATTGTGAAATCCAATGATAAAGGGAGTTACTGATGAAAGTTGTTACAAATAGATTTATGGCTTCAATATTGGCCACAGGGATAACACTTGGCTATACCACATCCGCACTTTCCCAAACTACAGATAGTGCAACCAGTTTGGTAACCCTCCAATTTGATACGATCATCACAATAGACAATGTTGACCCAATCACCATTTCAAATCCCATGCCGGGAAATAGTGCAACAGGCGATGACAGGTTTTGTGTTGCGGGAAATGGGTTTTCAACTTACGGCATAACCTTTCAGAATGATGGAACTGACCCTACATATAGATTGATAGGAACTGACGGAACTTCAATTAGTTATAGTGTTGTATACCAGAATGATGGTGGATTTCCTCAACAAGCTAATGCCGGAATAACTATCGCCAACAATGTTCTTCAAGCATCTAGCTGTCCAAATGATAACGCGACTTTTTTTATTAGTATTCCGGCAAATGAATGGGAGCCCAATCAGGCATCAGCTCCCTTCTCTGGGACACTGCTAATTACTGTTGAATCCGAATAAATCAAGAATAACAAGTTTCATAAAAATTATTGAGGACATTAGCAATCACTATTGACTAGTATATAAATTAAAGACCTTCTACGCCTCAGATGGCGGACTCTAAGGAATTGTTATTTTCTCAATATTTCTAAGGTCCGCTTTAATATCACTTATAGAAAGGGTCTGTAACTGGACATATTTTTGGTATTTACACCTTCATTATGACATTGGAGGACCGGCGAAACTTGTGCCAATTGTGAATTATATATACCCACCATACATATCAAATAACTAACATTCATTTACACAAAACCAAGCATGAAAAGACGAGTTAAGTGTTTATAGTAGGGCTGTAGATCCTATATAACTACCGGTGGCAAACGAATACTTGCCCTCGTTATTCCCGCATGAGCATTGATAGTTATTAAGCCAATGACCAATCCAAAGCCAATCTGAATAATTACAAAAGTTGATAAGAGTTAATTTCTAAAAATTTTTTAACACCTCCCTGTCGCCAAACGATAAATTAATTTTTGCCACACAGAACAAAAACAAAATAAGTCGCCGATTCCACTAGGGCTGAATGTTGCCCCTCAAAACGATCGACTAACATCCAGTTCTGATCTTTTTATTCAAGAATTTTGTTGAATCTCTAAGTGTATTTGGAAGAAATCGCATTTCATTAGAAATAGTTTTAAAGCAAAAGGATAAGCTGGATAAACGCTATGAATAAACGTCGAAAACCTGGTAAAAAATTACAATTATGGCATCTGATAACACTATTCACCGCCTGCCTCTTTGGAAAAGCCTATGGATTTTCTCTAGCTACCGAAGCCGATTACTGTAGTGTGCACTTGGCTGAGTGTGGAGTGATTCGTGGCGAAAGTGGGGAGACCATTGATTGCGGTAGCTGCTCAGATGGTGAGAGCTGTATGGCCAATCGCTGCGAGACTGGCTGCTCTCTCGATCAAACTGGTAAAGGTGCTTTTGACGGCCTCTTTGCTTATGTCCCGAACCAAGTTAGCAATACAGATTTATCTGGCAATGGGCACTCGGTTCAAACCACCTATACCGGGATACAACCTGATGACGGCGATGATTTCCCATTCGTAAGCCGTACAGATATGACCACAAAAGCTATTGCGCTGGACTTTGGCAATAGCAGTACTGGGCTACCTTTAACAGTTTCATTTAAATATATACCCTCTCAAGCGTTACAAACCAATACGCTGATTAGCTCCAGTAGCTTAACGGTAATCGAACGACAGGGAATCATCGCGACACAACTCCATGGCGATGATGATATCGAAGTCATCAATAACGAAAGCATTTCAAAAACCTATAGCTGCAACCAAGTCACTGCGGTAATCGAATCGGATATGGTGACCACCTATTTCAATGGCAATGTAATACAACATAATGTGAATACGAGTGGTGTAGATACATTGACCGGCGTGATGAATATTGGCCCTTATACAGGCAAGATCTGGGATCTACGGGTTTTTAACCGCGCCCTTTCTCCGGAAGAAGCCAGTAAGATCGGCGAGGATTGTGATGATAATGGTAGCCGGGAAACGCCTTTTGAAGGATACCCTAACTATCTCTGCGCTGTGTACCAGTGTATCTGGTGGCCCAATGATGTAGAAACCTCCGATGCATCTCTTCAATACCAAGTGAATGCCCATGATATGACCTGGGAACACAATGTACTGGCCACTGGTATGCACATGCACGGGGATCTCTGTGGTGAATATGAAAAGCCACGCGACTTACAACTAACGGAAGCCTATAGGAATTCCTGGGTAAACAATTTCAACAAAGACAACCCCTGGAATAATTTTGTCCTACATGAAAACTTCCATTCCTATCAGACCCGTGCCGGCGGCGGCAGTAAAATGCTACAGGAGTCGACTGCCAACTGGGGAGCCTATTCACAAAAGCCGGGGCATGACGGAGTAAACCTGTTAGGCATGTATACCTTACAGCCACACCAACCACTCCACACCGATCAAAGTTCGCCATTGGAGGAAGGCATCATAGATGCCTATAAAGGTGGCCATCAATATGGTGCCGGTATCTATGAATTTTATTTAAGTGAATACGTTACCGACCGAAAAATTATCGGTGATATTTATAATGACGACCGCCGTTACTCTGCCCCTGTAGCCGCCATGTACGACCTGGTGGCTCAGGCAGGTTACGATATGCGTGAGGTATTTTCAGAGTTTGCTGCGCGCACGATTACCTGGGATTACCCTGAGTATGGGGAGCAGTGGCGTCAGGCAGAGGTGGATTCCTATGGCCGCATGGTGAGTCAACAGCCTGACGATCTACCCGATGAGGAGGTCGATAATAAAATCGCAGAATTCTATGATGTTGAAGGCACCAATGGGCAATGGGTTGCAGTACCCGAGCGGTATCGTCCTGGCAGCTGGGCATATAACGCCTATGAGGTGGAAGTCTCGCGTGATGAAACCTACCTCATCGGTCTACGACCCTCGGTCACAAACACAGAATATGCCGAATTCCGGGCGCAAGCGGTGGTTTATAACGAAGACTCTAAAGAGCGACGTTACCACCCTATCCCTGTTGTTAGCGCTGGCGAGGAAGGCACTGTTACTGTGCCGGTCAGTAGCGGGGAAACCCTATACCTGGTGGTGGCCAGTACACCCTCGCAAAAGTTTACCGAATGGGATGCCTACCGCTACGATTATCTGATTGAAGCAGGTGCCACTGGTGGCAACGACAGAAACGGCTTGAACTGGGCCTATTACGAAGGCCAATGGGATCAACTGCCAGATTTCACCCAATTAACACCCGTTGCCACAGGTACCTCGACCAATATCGATATCAGCCAGCGCAATCGCAACGACTTTTTTGGCTTCCGCTTTGAAGGTGAGATTCAGATTGATACTGCCGGAACCTATACCTTCTACACCAATTCTGATGATGGCTCGCGCCTCTATATCGATGGGCAGATGGTAGTCGATAACGATGGTGAGCATCCTGCTCAAGAGCGCTCTGGACAAATCGAACTGAGTGCAGGGCGGCATGCACTAGTGGTGGATTTCTTCGAGCATGGGGGCAATGAAGTGCTTGAAGTAAGCATCGAAGGGCCGAACATCAATAAAACCCCCCTACCCGATGATATTGTCTATTCCGGCACTGATGGTGGCGGTTCTGGTGACACCAGCGGTGTTCTTTATGAATACTTTGAAGGCTCTTGGAATTCTCTGCCTGACTTTTCACAACTGACCGCCGTTAAGAGCGGTACTACAGCTAATTTCGATATTAGCCCCCGAGATCGTGATGATGAATTCGGTTTTCGCTTTGAGGGTGAGATTCAGATCGACACAGCGGGGAGTTACACATTCTATACAAACTCGGATGATGGTTCGCGTCTCATTATTGATGGCCAAACGGTGGTGGAAAATGATGGAGTGCATGCGCCGCGTGAAAACTCTGGGCAGGTTGATTTGACCAGTGGTCGTCACTCAATTGTGGTGGAGTTTTTTGAGCTTCACGGCGGCGAGGTGCTTGGGGTCAGTCTCGAAGGACCCGGAATCGACAAAATGGCCATTCCAAACACCCTACTCTTTACCGGTGTAGATGGTGGCGGCGGTGGTTCCGACAACACGGCCCCGGTAGCTGATGACTTGATGGTAACCGTGAACCAAAATAGCTCGGTCAACATCACCCTTACGGCTTCAGATGCCGATGACGATACGCTCGCATATTCTGTGGTTAACCCACCCTCCCACGGCGCCCTAAGTGGCCAGGCCCCAGACCTGGTTTATTCACCGGCTAATGGGTATAGCGGTAATGACAGCTTTACCTATATCGCCAATGATGGCAGTGAAGACAGTGAGCCAGCTACGGTCTCGATAACGGTCAACCCTGTTGGCTCAGTAACCCCGGCCAAACTGTATTTGATGGCCGGACAATCCAATATGGTTGGTCATGGCAGCAACAGTGCGCTGGAGATTATTGACCCCGCTCTGAACACTGCGAGGGATGACGTCTTTATCAAAGCGATTATCAGCCCCAACAAGGCCCTGGGAGCACTTCAGCCTGGTTATGGTTACGGCAATGGTAATTTTGGGGTCGAACTCAAAATGGGCCATGTGTTGGGCGATGTTCTGGATGAAGAGGTAGCCATATTCAAAGCCGCGCAAGGCGGCACCACCTTGGACAACCCCGATCACTGGCGCCCCTTGGCGTACGGCGGCAACGAGGGCAACCTGTATGACCAGATGATCACCGGCTTCGACGCTTTCCGGTCGAACGAGTTAGCGGATATCGATCATGAATTAGCCGGTTTTATTTGGTTCCAAGGTTACAACGATACTTTTGGCACTGAAGATAATTATGAAAATCATCTTCGTAATCTACTGACATCGATTCGTAATGATCTTGGCCAATCAGATCTGCCGGTTATCATCGTACAAATTAACGATAACCGCGGTGCAGCCGGTGAGGTAGTCATGGAAGCTCAACGGGTTGTGGCTGAAGAGGACCCGAATGCCAGCTTGGTCATTTCCAGTGATTTAAGGCCTTACTATCACTACGGTAATGACAGTTATGTGGTGATTGGCGAGCGGATAGCCCAGGCAGTATTGCCACAACTGGGGAGACCAGCGGCAATCGGTGATGAGTACACGGCAGCCCCGGATAACACGCTGAATGTGGACCAGTCACAGGGTGTTTTGCACAATGATTCAGGAGATGGCTTGTCGGCTGAACTAATCAGTACAACCCAACATGGCAACTTATCTCTCAATGGGGATGGTAGTTTCACTTATACCCCCGATGCGGATTATTTCGGGCCAGATCAATTTGAGTATCGTGTGCAAGCCAACGGCTTAGCAGGCAATACCAGTAAAGTGAAACTCTGGGTTCGCGATGAAAACGACCCTCTCACCCTGCATTACACCTTTGATAATTATTCCGAGGACTCGACCACGGATGATGCAGCTGGTATCAAAGCACGGGTCATCGGAGACGGAGTCAGCTTCGGCCAGGCCGGCTACGAGGGCTCAGCAGTCTATTTCAATGGCGAAGGCGTTCTACATTATTGGGAGACCTACCCCATTGTTGACTTCCTCAACCTCCACACCAGTCAGGATTTCAGCTTTGCCATTTGGGTGAAAACCGATACCTCAGTCACTGAAGAGCAAATACTGATCTCCAATAAGTATTACTATGGGCGAAATGGCGGCTTTGCTTTCACCACGTCCAGCAACGGTAGCATCAAAGCGCTAATCAGTGCCCAGGATCATGACAATCACAGCTACAACACCGTACGTGTCGAAGCTACTCAAGGGGTTATTGATGATGGTAACTGGCACCATGTCGCCATGGTGGCCGATTTTTCCAGTGAACAGTTGACGCTTTATGTCGATGGAGAGGTGGTTGGTCAGGGAGATCTAAGCGCCCTGGTTGGTGAAATCAATCAATATGAATCTGCCATAGGGGATGGTTCCGGCGGTGGTGACGGTAGCTCACAAGGTTTCCAGGGTTACCTGGACGATCTGCGTATCTATCGCAAAGCCCTAACAGCCCAGGAGGTTGCACAACTGGCGGACGTAGAAGATGGAGGTAATGGTGAGGGCAATGGCCTCAATTACGCCTATTACGAAGGGAGCTGGAACGAATTACCGGATTTCACCCAGCTGACTCCCGTTGCTACGGGTACTACTGCCAACATTGATATGACATTGCGCCAGCGCGATGATCTATTTGGCTTCCGCTACGAAGGTTATATTCAGATTGATACGGCTGGTACTTACCGGTTTTACACCCGGTCCGATGATGGCTCACGCCTCATTATTAACGACCAGGAGGTGGTAAGTAATGATGGTATTCACGGACCAGCCGATCGCTTTGGAGACACTGACCTTGGTACTGGCCGGCACCATATAATCATCGAATTCTTTGAATACTATGGCGGCGAACTGCTGGAAATGAGTTATGAAGGCCCGGGAATTACAAAGGTAGCAATACCCGATAATGTGCTTTTCCTAACCGATGACTCCAACTCAGGTACGGTGAGCGATGGGACCTATGAAATCGTCAATGCCGCCAGCGACCGCTGCGCAGATGTTACCGGGGCGAGTAATTCCAATGGAGCAGATATTATTCAATGGGATTGCCACGGCAACAACAACCAACGATGGCAAGTTACACAAGTTAGTGCTGGCCTTTATACCCTCACCGTGCTTCATAGTAACAAGCTGATGACAGTGGAGGCTGCCAATGATACTGAAGGTGCCAATGTGTATCAGTGGGAGGCCATTGACGATAACAGCCAGAGGTTTTACCTGGAGCACCAGGGAAATGGCACTTATCGAATCCGGCCTGCGCACTCTAACCTGTGTATCGAAACAGCATCAATCACAAATAGAGAATCCCTTTATCAGGGTGCTTGTGATGCTAGCGATGGAGAATACTGGGTATTCGAGAGTGATTAACTAGCACTATTAGTAGATAATTTGTAGATAATTTGTAGATAATGAAAGATAAAGGCCAGGGAGATTTTTCTCCCTGGCCTTTTTGTGTATTGGCTCAATTGTGTGCGTTTCTAACTGGGCAAATATCTTACACCAGAGCATCAACGCTCAACGTTCTTGACTCTTCCTCAGAGTTCACAACACTTCGCTGAAGTTTGAATAAAGGAAGAGATAACATGGCTGACATGTAAACCAATACCAAGAGAGCGGAAAAAAGCATTCCACCAGTAATGACCGCTGCAAGACCTCGATATATCGCTGCGCTATCACCGGGATTCAGAACCAGAGGCAAGTTGCCTAATATGCACGTTATGGTAGTCAGCATTATCGGGCGAATACGCAAGTTTACCGCGTTTTTAATCGCCTCAAATTGATTCGCACCGGCATTCATTGCCACCTGATACTGGTTGACCAATAGAATAGAGTTATTCACCACGAGTCCCATCAGCATTACAAAACCTATCATCGTAATAACATCGAGATTCTGCGTCACAAATAGGTTAAGGAAGCTAAGGCTCAACATACCACCAGCAAAAGATAAGGGTATTGCGAGTAAAACAGCTGCAGCCAACTTAATAGAACCCAAGGTAAAGGACATGATCATTCCTAATATCACTAAGGCAGCAATAAATAGATAGAGGAACTCCTGAAGAAACACCTTAAGCTCATTGGCACTGCCACGAAACTGAACGTGTACCCCCTGATACTCACCGGTACTCATAAAGCTTTTGACGCTTCCACTGACACTGTCGACAAAATCTTTCATGGCGATTTCTGCAGGCGGTGTTAGGTTCAAAGAAACACTAACATCCTGGTCAACACGAAGAATATTATCTGGGGCCAGGGTAATTTTTGCTTCAGTCAGTTGACGTAGAGGAACCAAGCCATGCCCTCCAATCATTATCTCCGTATCAAGAAGCTGTTTAAGATCCCTGGGCTCTCTAGACTTCAAATAGAATGGGAGCGTATTAGTCCCTGTATAGAAATTTCCCAGGTATACCCCATCGGTTAAGGTTACGAGATAACGATTGAAGTCCGATAGACTCACTCCAAAATGTATAAGCTGCTCCTGATTTGGCTGAAATTCAATACGCACCCCGCGGTCATTTAGCGCTGTGCCTTCCTGAATCTGGGCATTTGGAAACTCAGACCTTAAGTGGGTCAATAACTCTCTTCCCACAGACTGTAGGACTGGAAGTTCTGCGCCCTTCACATCTAACTGGCTAACTCGACTGTTAGGCATGGCAAATTGCAGCAACTGGCCTTGCCGGGTGAATATCCTTGTGCCGACCAAATCATGCACAACCTCTGTTTCGACCCAATTCTTGAATTCATCAAACTCCCAGTCACCATGAGTATAAAAATAGAGATTACACATAGCTGGGTAGCACATGATTCCATAGGTAGAAATCTGTGAACTTCGGGTACCGATGTTTCGTTCAATCCTGTTCTGGATGATCTGGGCTACTTCCTCTTCAATGACATCCAAAGCCATGGGCTCTTCAAAATTGATATAAGTGGAAACCATTGCCTGCTTGGGCTCTGGTAATACATCAATAGGTGGAGCTGCAACATAGGCAACAAAGAGTGCTACTGGTACACAGAGCAATAACACTGCATAAGCCCATTGTCGGCGCGTTGCCGGTAACACCGACCAATTTATAAATTTCGATAGTATTCGATTGGACTCATTACCCTTCTCTCGAGAAGCTTTTACTGATAAGCCTTTCAAGGTATACCGTGCTATCGCCGGCAAGAGAACCAGAGCGAACAACAATGAAGCCAGAAGTGCACTGGAGATAGTGAAGGCGAGATCCATAAACAATTGCCCAGTGGGCGATTGCATGGCGAGGATTGGCAGGAACACGATGACACTGGAGATTGTCGAAGATACTAATGCACCACTGACCTCTTGAGTCCCTTTGCGAATACTTGGTAAAAGTCCCAAACCCTGCTGCCGTAGCCGCTGGATATTCTCGACAACAATGATAGCGGCATCAACCAACAACCCGATGGATAGAGCCACGCCGGCCAAAGAGATAACATTCATACTCTTGCCAGCTATATACATTCCAAGGGTAACAAGAGCTACGCAGACCGGTATGCTGAGGAAAATCAGGAACAGAGTCCTTAGATCTCGCAAAAACCAATACAGGACAAGGCAAGCCAGTAATGCTCCCACTAGCAGGCTTCCGTAAACAAGCATTAGAGAATTTCTTATACTCTTTGAGTCATCGCGACTAAACGCCACCTCCATTCCTAGGTTCGATAAGTCTCCACGATTCAACTCATCGATCACCTGCTTGATGCTATCAATGGAATCTAAAACGTTGATATTCTCTGCCGGTTGTAAGTAGAAATAGAAAGCTCGGTTGCCTTGAAGCGCAAAGTAATTCCAATCGGAAACCAATCGGGTATGAACTGAGGCAATATCCCCTAGTTGAATGATGTGTGGCCCCCTACTGGCAATCGGTATATTGCGAAGCTCATTCAATGGAACATGGCCATTGAAATGTAGCCCGTATTCTTTGGAACCAATTTTGAGACTTCCACCAGACCGGTCTACCAAATCATTGAGACGGGATTGCACTTCATCTATGGTCAGTGAATGGTTGGCGAGCTTGACCGGTTCAAACTCAATATCGACACGCTGCTCCATGGGCGTGCCTGCGACTATCACCGAGGCGACACCAGGGACTTTACTAAATGCGGGTTGGATATGGTCTCTAAAAGCCTGGATGAGTTCAGCTTCACTAGCCGAAGTTTTCGAATAAAGGAAGAAGCTGGCTAGTGTAGCGCCTGCACCATTACTGAAGTTAAAGACTCGAGGTAGCGGTACATGTGAAGGCCAGTTTGGTACCTGGTTGATGCGCGAGAGCACATCAATATACACCTGCTCCATATCGGCATCTAAGTGAAAGGTCATGGTAGTCCAGGCAAAACCGTTGGAGGTATTGGTCTGAATCTCCTTGAGATGCCCTATTGAAGATAACTCTTGTTCCAAGGGAGCAACAAGAGCCTGTTCTATTTCACTCGCTGTCTTACCAGGCCAGGATGTCGCGAGAGCAATTTGGGGTCGATCAATGGCCGGCAATAGTGCATTGGGCAATTTAAGACCAGCGGTAATTCCTAGAATAACTAATAAGAAACCGCAGCTTATGATTACCGCGCTGTATTTCTCCAAAAGCTTCATGACTGTGCCTTATTCACCGGTATCACATCCTGATCTACCTGCAAGCCTTCATGCCCAACCACAACCAATAAATCACCGGGTTGGATTTCTGACTGGACAACGAAATAGGAGTCCAAAGTGTCGAGTATTCTTACTGGTACCTTATGTACTTTATTCTGCCCATCGACAGCCCAAACTTGATGAGTATTGCCTTCAAGCTTGACGGCATCTGATGGGACCCGGGTAATACTCTCGTTTTGAAACGCATTTTCAGCTCTTTTGAGCATGGAAACCTGGAAACGCTGTCCAACCAATAACGATTGGTATTGATCTCCATTACTTTCAAAATAGAGCGTTAAATTTTGAGTATCAGTTTCTACCGTTACGCCAATATCACGTAAAAAGATCGGCTCACCCTGAAGATGGAATTCAAACTTTTCTATGGAGGTGACTTCAGGCGCTTGGTCTTGGGGAACCTTGCACTCCAGTTGCTTCTTTTCCAGGGGTAACAATTGCGCAATTCTCTGGCCGGGACTTAACCTCTCACCTGGGCTAGCATTCACTTGTATCACTTGACCATTAAACGGCGCATAGTGTTTCAGATGTTCCAGGCGATATTCACTGGTTTGTAATTGCTGTTTCAATCGCTGCCTATTCAGCCGGTAGGTATTGACCTGAAGTAGCAGCACACTCAGCTGGGATTGAGACACCATCTCGCTTTGTCTTAAGGTCTCAAGCCTCGCCAATTCGTCTTTTGCATGTTTAAGTTGCGCCTCTACAAGCTCAAGATCGGTGCGAATGACCGCAATCTCACTGTTTAGGTAATAACCATCCTGCTCCGCCACCAAATCACCGGCTTTGATCGTCGAACCGACGGGCTTCACAGTAGTCAATTCAGCTTGATTATGACTGGAAACTTCATGTAAAAATGGTACGCTAACTGTACAATAAAGCGTCGTCTCCACGGCTTGCTGCCACTCCAAAGCCTTCTGTACGATGACACGCTCCTGACCAGCCGCATGCACAACCATTGAGCCCAAAGCCAATGTGATTAGCCAACAGCCTGTTTTTATTGGTTTGACCAGTGCAATATTCCTCATTCGCGTTCCTTACGAAAAAGTCAAATGAATTGAGTGGCTAAAAACGTGTTCTCAAGATTGCCATCTTCACAGAGAGTTGTCTTTGGCTATTTACCTGTAATTTGTACCAGATAAGACTCTTTAATTTACCTATATTTATACCATAATCGAATATATGCGATTAAAAGACTTTAAAGATTTTGTAGTTTTTTTTAGGCCTGTAAAGATTGTCTGCATCAAATTTAAAAGTGTCTAACAGGCTTCTCTTATTTCAGGTACCCAATTTTGGGAATACTGTTAAAGCAATCCCATTTATATCCTAGCAGTAAGAATTTACGTAGATTTAACTTGGCTATCTCTTAGTTTACCAATAGGCTATTTCCCATACTTCAAGCCTTCCTAAATGAAGGTTTGAGATCGGTAATTCACTTTAACGGTCCATTAAATAAAACATATCTATTTAAGATAAAAGAAATAATCCACCAACAAATAGGTCAAATATGTTCTTGAGGTTACTCTCTACCATCGTCTTACTGCTTTCATCGATCTATGCAACCGCGAACAGCGCCACAAATATTGGAGTCGTACCCCTAAATTATATTGATACCAGCAGGCCATCCTGGGATGGAGAGGGAAAGCGGCCTGTCACTTCTCACTTGTTTTACCCTACCGCCGAATCTCATAGCGAGCCTTTGTTACTAGGGCAGCCAGGTAAAGAGCTATTCAATGCTGGAGAGGTGGCTTGGGCAGCTAAACCACTTTTCAATGAAAAGATGCCTTTAATACTTCTGTCCCATGGAACTGGTGGATCCGCCCTACAAATGCTCTGGATTGCCCAGCGCTTAGTCGAGAATGGGTATCTGGTGCTTGGCGTCAATCATCATGGTAATACCGCAATAGAGCCTAAAAAATACGCTGCGGGTTACACTTTATGGTGGGAGCGAACGCGCGACCTCTCTTTTGCCTTAAATTCTATCCTGAAGGATGATGATTGGTCACAGCATATTGACCCCAGCAAGATAGGCGTTGTGGGTTTTTCTTTAGGTGGTTATACCGCACTCTCTGCTATCGGAGGCATTACAGATAGATCACTGTTCAAGGATTTCTGCAGTAGTCAGAAGAGAGATTTTACTTGTGAGGGACAAGCAGAGTTCCCAAATATCAACGAAGCCTTCAAAAAGGTGGAGAATAATCCCTATATAAAAGTTTCCCTCTCAGAACACGGAAGCTCTTATAAAATTAATCAAATTTCTGCAGCTTATATTCTCTCCCCAGCTGTCTCCCAGGCGCTAACCCAGGAAAGCTTAATGGATATCTCTATTCCAGTATCCGTTGCCGTCGGT
Organism: Microbulbifer sp. ABH2_005; assembly: GCF_056160005.1. Taxonomy (NCBI): domain Bacteria; kingdom Pseudomonadati; phylum Pseudomonadota; class Gammaproteobacteria; order Cellvibrionales; family Microbulbiferaceae; genus Microbulbifer; species Microbulbifer sp. ABH2_005. The sequence goes on from NZ_JBSWWI010000001.1 coordinate 2,142,566, forward strand.
TCTCTCGATAGCGTTGCACCCAGTTTGACCAATGCCCATAGGGTTGCATCTTTGATTCCAGGTGCTGAATACAAGGAGATAGAAAAAGCGAGCCACTACACTTTCCTATCTACTTGTACCCCTCTCGGCAAAAAGTACTTAGAAGGGCTTTGTGAAGATCACAAGACCCTTGAGAGATCACAAGTTCATGAGAGCCTAAGCCTGGATATACTTAAGTTTTTTGATCAAAAACTTAACCGCAAAGAGAAACAAACAATGGCATCCTATAAAGAGCATTAACTTTTTGTTCTCATCACTTTTGTTCACATCATTCTAAGAAGCGGGCTTGCAATATACTCTAAGAGTGATTGCAGCCCATCAATATTAAGAGCACAGGGCGGTCATAGTTATAGTGGTAAATGTCTCAATAGATACTTGACCAGATATTTCATAACTATGGAGCTAAACGGCTTTAGGAGAGCAAATAGCCTCTACTGCCATACCAATAGCAAGTAAATCTAAATCTTCACCAGGCAGACCATCAAGTTCGAGTCCTATGGGTAAACCAGTTGTTGTGCTCTCCAAAGGAATGCTAAGACCCGGAGCACCCCAGACGGCCGTTGCTGCAATATTTCGCTCATACACTTGCAGCGTTGGCACTGACATCCCATTAATATTGATCGACAGCGATGAGGTCGCAATTGGCTGAGCCTCAATGGATGCTGTAGGGAAAATTATCGCATCAATACCTTTGCGTTTTATAACATCAAGATATTTCTGCTGTACTTTCGGCAGTTTACTTAAAGCGTGTTTATATTGCTCATCTGTTGGCGCACTGCGCCCAATCACCGATTCCTGATAAATCTCTTTCACATCTGCACTGGCGATACAGTCAATTAGCTGCTCAAGGGAAGTATCAGGTTGATATTTCTGCAAAAAAGCAATCATTGCCGACTTCATTTGGTGATAAGCGATTGGGTAGCCTATGTCGAAGGCAGAATCTACCAGCTCTGTCAAACCTAACTCCGTTAATGTCAAGCCTGCTTTTTTCAACCGCTCCCGGGCTAATTGGAAAGCGGACTTCACTCGGGGAGAAAGGTCAGCTGACTGGGGATAGGCAACGGCAAAGTGTAAACCCTTAAGCTCTTTTCGATTAGGCAATGGAGTTTTATTCATTATTGAAAATAGATAGGTCACATCTTCCACAGTTCGCGCCATGGGGCCTACAACGTCGAATGTTGGAACCGAAGGGACAACGCCAGCCTGACTTAAAGCGTGTGTTGTGGGGCGAAAACCAACAATGCCCGTCAGTGCTGCGGGCAATCTTACGGAACCTGCCGTGTCCGTACCTAACCCGGCAGGTACTATACCGGCCGCAATCGCAGCTGCAGTGCCTCCGGAAGAGCCACCTGGGAAGCAGGTTAAATCCATAGGGTTCCTTACTGCACCAAAAGCCGCATTATTTGAAGTCACACCAAATGCCAACTCATGCATGTTTGCCTTGCCCACTATAATGGCATTCGCATCGATTAAAGAACGCACGACAGGCGCTGAGTGGCTGGCAATGAAGTCTATACCGGGTGTACCAGCCGTTGTATGCATGCCTTTCACATTGATATTGTCTTTGATTGCCAAAGGAATGCCGCTGAGAGGCCCTAAAGGTGCTCCTTCAGCCACCAACCTATCGATATACTGTGCTGCAGCTAATGCTTTTTCTTTATCTAAGCTAATAAAAGCACGGAGGTTCTCATCGGCGCGAGCTTTACCCAAGGAATCCTCAATCAATACAGTTGACGTCAACTGACCAGCACGGATTTTTTCAGCAAGTTGTAAAATAGATTGCGTCATTTATATCTTCCGGTATATCTTCCGGCGTGAGGAATGATTAAGGTTACTCTAGATTGTTAATCGGGAGTCAACCATTCCCTACCTCACGTTGGGCACATATAAGGTTAAAAGACAAAGCAAATTTTATTCATCAGGCTTATAGGCCGGATTGTATATAGAATATACCCTCACATACGAGAACTTATTGCTTGGACTAACATCATAAAAAGCGCACATCATTAGTCGGAACTTTGAGCCAGCATTATAATGAACCTCATTCCACTCAAGATCTTTTTTACAGAGAAAATCTATCGGCGCTTCAGAGGCTACAGTTTTTTCATCTGCTAAAAAGTGAGTATGATTCATAATCACTTCTTGCATTTTTTCAGCAACCCCAGACCAAAAGGTCAGAATTTGGTCACGACCAATATTTTTACGGGCTTGAGGGACATACTCGAAAGTTGCATTCTTTTCATAGTAACTGTCAAAGAAATCATCTAAGCTGATTCCCCCAGTGAACGTAGAGTTAAAATCACTAATGTACTGCCGATATCTTTTTTCAGTAAACATATAAACAGCTCATATATTTTCAGATCCAAATTTAGGAATGAAAATGGCCCCATAGACTTACCACATAAAATTCAACACCCACAATACAGATTAAGAATCTTTCATTGATATTTACCAGTAACACTTCAAGTTAGATTATAGTGACCCGGTGCAATCACTCCATTTGGATCGAAAACCTTCTTAATATCTCTTGTGATTTGCCAAAAAATATCATCAGGATCAACAACAAGATCCATGAAATCAACATACAGACGGTTAGGATGGAAACCAGCCTTAATGAATTCTTCATTAAGTTCCTTTGCCAAGGATCGCGATTCCTCTCGTGCTATTTCATCGGTACGTTTAAAGTGCGTTGATATACTGAAATGTGTTGTCTTGTCATCGACAAGTCCAAATGCATAACTTGCCTGAGCTTTACTATAATGACCATTTACCATCCGAACAATTGAGTTTGCCTGCTGAACATATTCAACATTCATTGGTACCGTTGGAAGAATAAAATGCATGCCAATGTCAGTATGATCTGGATTCTCCCATCCTTCAGGGAGCTCCGTTTGAGCCGGCCAATAAATACTCATAATAGGTCGATCACTGGGTTCGCCCAATGCCATACGATAAAATCCTGCATTACAATGGATAAAAGAGTGCATCTTTTTCCAACCGATAAGATTGGAGGCATACAACCCCAAACTAATCAACCTATCAGTGACATAAAAGGTCATACCCCAAGGGCTCAATCTCTTCAGCTCATTTTTTGCGGCCTTTATTTGATATTTAGTGCCGCTGATATTTGAAAATATAATACCTGCACCAAATGCGTATCGATTCAGAAACCCCATCAAACTCTCACGATCTATATCAACACCCCGCTCCTTAAGATCTTGATACATGACAGGAGCCAGACCATTTTTAACTCGGACATTTTCATAGTAATGAGTAATCGAGTTAATCAGGCCAAGCTGTTTAATCTCTTTGAGAGCATTAATTGCATCACCCAGGTAACTTTCATCCTTTAAAATAGTCACAAACATACATTTTTTCTCAGGCCTTCTTCTCAGCTCAATGGTTGCACGAGTGACAACTCCAAAATTTGACTGCAAAAAAATCCGAAGATATGACGGCCCTATTCCTTCAGGAAAGGTATTGGTTGCCTTACAGTTTGCATAGTGCCCGAACCCTGTTTTAAATATCCTGCCATCGCCGAGAACAACTTCCAAATTTAGAAGTTGTTTATAACGTTCCATATTGTACCCAACCCCCTTATCTAGAGCGTTGCCTACAATGCTAGTATCCTTTGCAGAGCCAGTTGTGTCTGAAAAATAATTTGAACCAGTTTCATTGAGGTAATTGAAAAGTTGAAACTGTGTCACTCCCGGCTCAATAACGGCAAAGCCAAACTCTTCATTTACCTCAATAATTTTATTCATACGATGTAGGTCAACAAGTATAAGACCACCTTGCGATGATAGCTTTGATCCAAAGCCCCAAGACTTCCCAGTGCTAAAAGGCTGTATACATACTTTAAACTTATTTGCATATAAGACTATTTGTCTAACTTCCTCAGCAGACTCAGGATATAAAATAAACGGAACATCTACGTTATACGATGTAACATTCTCAACCTGATGCGCTATTTCATCCTGCTTAGATAAAACTTGATCATCCCTAAGAGTCTTTCTGATTTCCGACAAAAAATCTTTTAACATAACCACTCCACACAACCCTATACCGGTTCAAACTCGCGACATCCGAACGCCCTAACACTTAACGCTCTGCTGGGAATCTACTATTACTCTAAAATCACAACAGTAAAGATATAGACCTCAGGCAAATACTAATAGCAAAAAATCCTAGAGTTTATTTAGGTGCCTGCAATACAAGTTAAGCGACAAATTAATATGCAGGTCTCTTCTATACACATTTAAGCGCAATCCTACATATTAAAGATCTTTATAAAGACAAAAGAGAGATACAGTATGCATATAAAGGCGCCCACCACTTCCGACGCCCCCCTGTGGGATCGCCTAATGGGCAATTACTCCTTTGCCTGCCTGATGGTCGCGGCCCAGCTCGATATTTGCGGGTTAATTGAAGAAGGCTGCAATACCAGTGAAAAGTTAGCCCGGAAATTACAACTCAGCCACAAAGGCATTAATCACTATCTCTTGATACTGAATCATTTGGGTTACATCAGGATTGAAAATCACCAACTAAAGAACACTAAACTTGCAAAAAATTACCTGGACAAGTCCAGTCCCTATTATTGGGGTGAAGTCCTCCTCGATCCCTTTGCCATCTATGATATTAACCACCTGGACAAAAAGATTTTAACCAGCCTGAAACGCGAATATGAACTTGAGTGCAAAGGTCGCTCGGTAACGGATATGTGGCAGAATGACGAAATGGATAATGAGTCTGCTGCAGCCTTTACCCATTTAATGCATGCGCAAGGTTTCGCTTCCGCAGTTAAGGCAGCTTCAAATGATATTTTCAAAAGCGTTAATACCTTACTGGATGCCGGTGCTGGCTCTGGAACCATAGCGCTGGCCTTTTGCGATGCCTACCCAGATCGCAATGCCCTGCTCTTTGATCTGGGGCCTGTCTGTGAGACAGCGAAAGAGTATGTTCAAAAATTCAACAAAAAAGAGCAGATAACCATAGTGAAGGGAGACCTGTTCAGCGCCAATTGGCCCACAGGTTTTGATGGTATTTGCTTTAGCAATGTACTGCACGATTGGCACAAAGCGACTTGTGAAAACCTGCTAAGCAAAGCTTTCTCTTTGTTACCTAAAGGAGGCCATATCTTTATCCATGACATGCTCTTAGACGAGAGCCAGCTGACCCCAAGCCTATTTAGCTTCCATCTTTTTATGAATCACGGCTCACAGTTGTTTTCAGAGCAACAGCTAGACCAACTCCTCACTAAAGCGGGTTTTAAAAACCCTCAATGTCATAAAGCGCTTAGCTACTTTTCTGTGGTATCAGCCCAAAAAACCTGACTGTATTTCAATTAACTTCGACAGCTCCTAAGAGAGCCGCGGCGGTTCACCGTAGTTGGGATCGCTACTGACAAGCCAGGCCACTGTGCCTGGAGGCGCTTTGTACCAGCCGGGATCTCGATAATCTCCTGGTGCCAAATCATCGCGTACTTTCACCAGGGTAAACATGCCGCCCATCTCGATATTTCCATAGGGGCCTTTACCGACGAGCATCGGCATAGTATTGCGCGGTCCTGGGAGGTGCCCCTCTTCTACATGGACCTGGTGCTCGGCCATACCATAGCGTCCCATGGGCATGAAGCCCGGCAGCATCTCTTGAATTTCAGCCGCTACACCGCTTTGATTCACCCCCATCGGATTGGGAATATTGTGACCCATCGCATTCATGGTGTGGTGGGCCATATGACAGTGGAAGGCCCAGTCGCCGGGCACGGCAATAAACTCTATATCGCGGGTCTGTCCCACAGCGACAATCTCCGTAGCTTCCTGCCGCCACTGGGAACGGGGCCAACGGCTTCCGTCGGAGCCGGTAACGTAGAACTGCACTCCATGCATATGCATGGGATGGTTCCACATAGACAGATTTCCCATGCGCACGCGTACCCGCTCACCGGTACGGGCAACCAAAGGATCAATTGCCGGAAATACTTTGCTGTTGATCGTCCAGAGATCAAAGTCCACCATCACCGATGGGTCCGGTCTATAGGTACCCGGATGTACCGCCCAATTATGCAGTAGGAAACAGTAATCACGGTCTACTGGTTCAATCTCTGGCTCTCGGGGATGAATAATAAACATCCCCATCATACCTTCCGCCATCTGCACCATCTCATCCGCATGAGGGTGGTACATGTGAGTACCTTGTTGGTTGAGGGTAAATTCGTAGGCGAAAGTCTCGCCGGGCTGGATATGTGGCTGGGATACACCCCCGACTCCATCCATGCCACTCGGTAGGATAATGCCGTGCCAATGTACCGTGGTATGTTCCTTGAGGCGGTTAGTCACCAGTATTCGCACCCGATCCCCTTCCACGGCCTCGATCGTTGGGCCTGGGGTGGTCCCGTTGTACCCCCAACATTTGACACGGGTGCCGGGGGCAAACTCATGCTCCACCTCTTCTGCCACCAAGTGGAATTCCTTAACATCCCCTTTTAACCTGTAGGGAAGTGTCCAACCATTGAGAGTACGGGTCGGGACATAGCTGGAAGTTTTATCGCCCTTTGACGATGCATTAGGTGATTGGGTCTTCTTCCCTGCTGCTGCCCGCGCGTCCAGCGCAGCACCCAGTGACCCCAGGCTTCCAGCCTGCAAGAATCTACGCCGTGAAATCATCCGTGACTCCCCTCATGGCGCCATACCGTGATGTTTGTGCCCATCTGCAGGAGCCTCCTGTGAATCTTTCCCGTGCTCCCCATGCTTCCAGGTCGACCTTGGGCTTATAAAGGCCTCTACATCTACCTTCCCTGCAGAGACTTGATTACTGCTCGGCAGGCGCCGACCCACAGCTTCCGCCAGTGAGGCGCGCGCTACCCAATAGTCTCCCAACGCCTCAAGGTAGCCCTGGTAAGCGTCATACTCCCGTTGCTTACTGAGTAGCAGCTCAAAAGTGCCAATCAGCATGTAATTTTCTTCCAGTTGCGCCTGTGTAACCGCTTCCATTCGTGCCGGAATTAAACGGGATCTAAACACAGCAACTCTTGCCCTGGCACTTTGCGTTTTAGCGAAAGCAAGACGTACGCCATTGTCACTTTCCAACAGCAGACGCGCCAGCAAACCTATAGATGCCTGTAACTCGGCATCCAGCTCAAGCAGGCGATCTTCATGTTGGGTAAAAATCGGAATCTCCCAATCCAATAGCGGCCCGGTTAGATTGGCACCGTCGTCCTCTCGCTCGCGACCAATACCAAAATCCATCTCTCCCAGCCAACGCCGCCAATTATTGTAGTGAAGATCCTCTGCCAGCCTCTCTGTGCGCGCTATGGCTACCGCCAAGTCGAGACGGTTCTCCCGAGCAAGAAGCAATAGCTCTTGCAGACTGTCTTCATGGAGAACCGGTAAAGACAACTGTGGATGCACATCCCAGATACCATCCACTGACAGTCCTAACATTGTTGCCAACTCGTTACGTGCGGCAAAAGCCGTTTCTTCAGCCTGTAACGCAACAATCTGTGCCTCTGCAGCCGCTGCCTCTGCTAATGCCAGATCCCGGGGTGTCAGATTCCCGGCTTCAAAGTAACGGCGAGCCAGTTGCCAGGAGAGATCCGCAGCTTTAGCGATTTGCCCACGCATAACGGAGACTTGTTGAGCAGCGATACAGTGGTAAAAGGCTCCCTCCGCACGAGCGGCAAGGTGTAACAGTTCCGCACCGACTTCTTGCTGGACCGTAGCAAACTCCATCGCAGCTAGGCGTTTACGTGTGGGGAGTGTGATCAGGTCGGAAAGGGAAGCCATTAGGCCGTAGGTATTCTGGGTCTGTTCGCCTGATAATAAAGAAGCGGAAAATATCGGGTTACCGATGCGCCCGGCCCGGTATATCTCAGCGGCGGCAATATTGAGTTGAGCATAATAGCCGCGCAGTTCAGGATTATTGATCAATGCGATCTGCATGGCCCTATCGGCGTTGAGGGGTGTGGCACTGAGTTCAGCCACCAATGTGGGCACAAGCTCCGGGATTAGGATCTGCGCCGGCCGACCCCGCAGTTGCACCTGCTGGACAACCTGGTCCCGCCCTAACTCTACGGGCAGTGGTGAGCAGGCTGCCAACGCCAGTGTTAAGGCGAGGATTGAGCGCTCTACCGAGCCCTTTCGCCAATAAGCCAAGGTGGTTCCCGTCATCCCATTTCTGGGAAACAGTTTAGTTGAGGGACTTTAGCAAATCTGTCTCAGTCACTTGATGCGACCCAATATCGAGGGAATCCATTGGCTTATTTCAACTCTAAGCTTCTAGCCCATTTTTTAATCCAGCTTTACTCATCAATTTAATCCCGCAGGTTACTTCTAATATGAATAGCTAAGAATGCGTAAAGGAAAGCGGAAAGCTGGGGACCTCTATGGCTATTGGACACCTAAACTGGGATCAGTTGCTCTGCCATGCCAAATCACTATCTGAACACGGCGGCCTAAGCGTGCCCGCCAACGCCAGTAGGATTGAAGACCTCCCAATCAGTGGGCCCGAGGAGATCTTGCGCATCACCAAGGCCATAGCAAAGACAAACGGCGCCATCTTAAACTCCAGTGGTGGTACCACGGGAAAACCAAAGCTCGCTTACACGCCCTTCCACCAGGCAATGGAAAGGCTACTCCAACACTGGAAACCGCTGGGGCCTGGCAGTGTACTTCTCAACCTTTTCAATCCGGGCCGTTTATGGGGTGCCCACTACTTTATCCAAACCCTCTGTGAAAAGAGTAAAGCCACCTCTGTGCCCGCAGGCCCATTTACCCCAGAAGAAGTGAGTGCATGGATAGAGACATTTGAAGAAATTGGGATCAATGCCCTCGCAGGAGCGCCAACAGGATTAGCTGACTTTGCCCAGGGATTAATGGATGCCAAAGGCAAACTGGCTATCAATACCATTATCTGGATGGCGGAACCCTGGACCGAGAGCAAGTTTAAAGCAGTGCGTAGTGCCTTCCCCAACGCCGGATTCTGGTGTGACTACGGATCGGTGGAAACCAACAGTATTGCCGTCAATGGGCCAGAGTGTGATCGGGATACCTACCATCTGCTCCCGGATCAATTGATCGAACTCGATGATCACGGAGCCCTATTGACCCGCATCGGCGATGGCTGGACGGTACCGCTCATTCGCTACCGCCTGGGCGATAAAATCGAGGAAAGCCATTGCGGCTGCGGCCGCAGCGATGCACTTATTATTGAAGGGCGTGCAGATGACTCCGTCAGCTTACTGAGTGCACTGATCAGTACCGATCAAATAGTCAAACTCGCCGAACAGGTCCCTGGTGTTGAGGAGGTCCAGCTGCTTCTCACACGAAGCAAGAAAGAGACAGCTATCAGGGAGGCCAGTGTCTTTACCATTACTTTCACTGGCGCCGCAGAACCGCAACAGGTAAGTAAACAAATCTTAAATGGCATTCACAATTTAGCTTCAGTGGTCCATCAATACCCCGACTCATTTCTGGTAAAACGGGTACAAAAACTACAGAGGGTTACACGAACCAATAAAGTTCCCGCTGTAGTTTGGAGAGAAATGGAAACATAGCTCTGGCTAAAACAGCATCAACACTCGTTTCGCAGGGATGAGTGAGAACATCCATGCACTTTGCCCTTCAGTCTTTAAATATCTGACTATTCTGCCTATCGAGGCTCCAGTGAACGGCGTAACTTTACGAACGCTGCAAACCCGGAAACAAAAACCCTTGATCACTATCAAACCTATAGTCGGGGTGGTCCCAGGCGATCATCTTGCCCGGATTGAGTAGCCCCTTGGGGTCCGTCTGCCTTTTGAATGCAAGTAGCACCGGGTCGATTTGCTTCATACCCCCTTCTTCCAGGGTGTAGCGGTGCGGATTAAAAATCGTACACCCGAGCGCCTCATGCCGCTTGATAATTTCATCTAGCCGGGCTTTATCCGTGAAGCGAACAATGGGCAGACCAATGGGGACTAGGCGTCCGTTGTAGCGGATAAACTCCAGATGGCCCTGCAACTCCTCAGCAAATATGCCCTGCAACTTGCTGACTGTCTCAAGCGGGTTCACATCAGGATAACGGACCTGAAGATAAGTAATTGACGGATCAACACTTAAGCCTCGCAAGGTTGTGTGGTTCCAGGCGAGTTCATAAGCCGGCGGTAAATGCGCGATATCTTCGGCGGTTGCCCTATCGGAGCGGTACAAAATCTCAGCACCTGGCGATCGGCTCAGGAGTCCATCCAATGCCCCCATGGCAAACGCTGCCACCATGACAACAACAACAGACTGCTCCTTGCGGATAAATTTTTTGTGTCGCAAAAAATAGTCATAGGGCAACGGCGCCTCAAGCGCAGTGATATTTTTTGTCAAAAGGCCATCCATGTTGGCCAGTTCTTCGGAAAAACGGATCGTGTTTATAAAATCATCAAACCCGACGAGCACATCGCCCCAGTCATAAGCTTCCGTCAGCGGTACTTCGATCTCGGTGATGATGCCTGTCGTACCGTAAGCGTGTAGAACCTTTTGTACATCACTGCCTGTCAGCTCCAGAACTTTCGGCTCCGCCTCCATGGTTACCATTCGTAAACGGATGACGTTGCCCAGATCCCTGAGCCCACCCCAATTCACTGAACCAACTCCCGCAGCTCCACCCGCGAGAAATCCTCCAATCGTCGCGATACGGTATGTGGAGGGATGTATGCGCAGCGCATGACCGGTCCGGGATATCGTCTGCGCATCGATATCCGCCATAACGGCTCCAGGCTCGGCAACAACAACGCCTGAATTAATGTCCTTAACAGCATCCATTTCTGACAAGTCCAGGACAACGCCACCGGAAAGTGGCATGGCTTGACCATAATTGCCGGTCCCTGCCCCTCGAGCTGTCACCGGAATGTCCGCGTCATAGCACGCCTTTAGAACGCGGATGACCTCGTCAACATTCTTCGGGCTGACCAGCAGATCACCGGTCACACCATCAAGTTGCTCTTTAAGGACTGGGGAGAACCAGAAGAAATCCCGGCTCTTTTTTCTAACTATCCGTGGATCGTCCTCGACCTTGATACCGTGGAGATTCGCTTTCAAAGCGGAGATATCAGTCATGGGCGTTGCTCTCCCATGTGCATTTGCATGTGATGATCCAGTTCGCGGTAATCTGGCAAGTCCTGGTCGATGCTGAGCCCCGCGCGCAGCACATGCCGCGGACCGCTTGGGCGTGATAGGAGCTCATTCCAATTGCGCGCACGAAAGAGAACCAAGTCCGCCGACTCACCGGCCCCGATCCGACCGGCAGAAATCCCCATGATATCCGCCGGCGTGGTCGTTATTGACCGAACCCAGTCTCCAACCGGATGGTCCAGGTGCAGAATGCGAGTCGCCTGAGCGTAGACTTCGATCAGATCGAGGTCCCCATAGGCGCAAAAGGGGTCCCGTGTATTATCTGAAGCAACAACAACATCTATTCCACGGGAACGCATTTCATGCAATAGCGTGACGCCCCGGCGGCGTGGAGTCCGGCCCAATACCCTATCCTGAAGATATAGATTACTCACCGGCAGAGTCACGACCGCGATCCTCGCCTTAGCCACCAGATCCAGTGTACGGTCTACCTCTTCATCAGGCTGTACCGATAAAGTACAGCAGTGCCCGCACACAATTTTCCCCTGAAAGCCTAGGCGCAAAGCTGTTTCCGCAATGTGGCGCAAGGTCATCCCGGATGGGTCGAGCGTCTCATCGACATGAAAGTCGAGATCCAACCCATACTCCATAGCCACGCGGAACATCGCTTCAAGATGCCGATCCAGATCCGGCACCATGTAGGTCGCTGCTCCCAAGATACCCCCAGCAGCCTTTACTCTAGCCGCAATGCGTTCCAAAAACTGATCGTCTGCAGCAAGGCGATGGATGCCGAACAAACACACGCCCTGAAGTTCGACTCGGCCCACCCATTCGGCGCGAATTTCACAAAAGACCGGCCAGGTGATCTCATCTTGCGGTGGCGAACTATCCAGGTGCGTCCGAATGACGGCCGTGCCATGGGCATAGGCGCAACGCAACCCAAATTCCATACGCACGCGAACATCCTCTGCTGACCAATTTTTGCTCCGGTCCCTGCCAACCGCCTGCACCGCCCCCGTGAAAGAGCCATCGGGATTGGGTGCACGGGGCCAGATATGCCCTTTATCCAGATGGGTATGCAGATCGACAAGTGCCGGTAAAACCAAGCCGTTATCCAGATCTAATCCGCTTGACGCCTCGGGCAGACTTGCCGTCGGAGTAACCTGCATCAGCGTTCCGTTACGAAATATCAAATCGCAAGAAACAAGACCCGATGGCTCAGAATTGCCAGGGTCACGCAAAACACAGGCAGGGACCGTTGCATTTCTAATGATGCCAGTGCCTTTGAAACCCGAGCCCCAACTTGCCCGCATTTACACCTCCCGTTCCTCGGCTGTGCCCACAGCGAACCCGACTGCACGATCAAACACTGGCCGCCTGCGATCTGCAATCCGTCTAGGACATAGGATTAAGTCCAAGCACAGGGCATGATCTCGGCAGCACAAACTGAGGCAGGTCATTCCAAGATCGCCCACAGCACGGGCGGACGAAGCAAAGCGTAGGCCGTCCCGCGGAGGCCTGGAGGGCCGTAGCAACGTGCCTATGATTTTTAAGTTATGGCCGCTCTGATTCACTTTATAACTGCCAAAATAACCAAAACTACAAAGGTCAAAACCACCAAGAGTATGGCAAGCATAGTAATTTGTATTGGAGAAATAGCCGTGAATATGATGGCGCAAAGCCAGGCTATGCCAATAACTAAAACTGATAGTCCGAATGCCTTTTTATTCATGTGAAATTACCCTATCCACTTTTTTCACGTAGTTGAACGATAACTCCCAAAAACAAATAAACTTAACTATAAAAATAGCGGACATTCAGATAACAATTAGATTATCACCTCAGACTTAAATTTGACTGTTTATATTATTAATGTAAGGGATATTTAATCTCCTTAGCCATCACCCACATCTTATAGTCTGCCGGCATTTCGGAGAGGTAATTGAGAGTGTTATAGATCAAGCTCTTCTCCATTTGGTCTATTCCCAAAGATTTACTCCAACCCTCAGCTGCCAATCGATAACTCATCACAATTAGAAGAAATTTTTGCTCATTCGATAGCCCACTGCCATGCCCGTTAATTAAGAGGTGCATGGAGACAAGGTCATAATCCAGGTCAAACTTGGACTCATTGACCTGGATATTAATTTGAGCAGAACGCCCGGACACCGATGATCCACGAGCAACTACCTGCATCTCATCCAAGAAAAAGGATACATGAGCAATATCATTGTCTGAGCTATTCACATATCGCCCCCTCAACGCCAGCTCCCGAATCTGCCTTTTGCTAATTTCACCTCGGAGCCATAAGTTGGTCATTTTTGTAAGAGGACCGTAGGATTCTGTGGCGGGGGTGTTTTCTTCTGCCGCAAGAGGCAATGAAATGAGAAGTGCGACAAGACAACTACAGATCCTTGTTACAGCCATTGCTTCTACCACTTAAAATCAAGAATTGACCACACAAGCGACACAAGGCGTTATCGCTATTAATGAGTATATTCAAGGATTGGTATAGGAACATTGTTCTGGGGGGCAGCGGCACTCATTTACTGCTTTGTCGGCAGGAGGTTTAAACTCGGTATTAATCTGAGCTATTTCAGCAAGTCTTTTGTCTCTATGCCTTTGCAAAGACTCTTTCCATGATGTGGTCAGCTCACCGGATAGAAAATATCCCACAAAGATATCAACTTCCTGATCCAAGTTAAAACTACCCTTCCCCATCCCTATTCGGGAAGAAACTTTGGATAAACTGAGGGTCAATAAAATTTCTTGGGCATCACTCTCAAATTGGTTAAGCAGTCCAGCTGCCCACTCAACTTCTACTAAGTGTAAGAGTAAACCTATATCATCGATATAGTTTTTATAGATAGCAGCATAGTCTTCACCGCCCTGTAAGAGTCTAGCTATATAAGTAGATTCCTCTTTATGAAGATAATCCAGTCGCGCCTGAATTCTCATTTCATAAATATCATTGGCAAGAACATAACGGCCCAGTTTTTCGACTTCGGCCACACTCATACCGAGTTGATAAAGCTCTGTTTGGTTTTTCGCCAACCTGCGCCAAGAGGAAAAAGGTCCAAGCAGGTTGTATGACGTCATCCAATCAAGGTGCCCTCTTAAATCAACTTCATACCAAGTTGCCTCCTCCTTCTCAAGGCCGTATTTGCTGAGAAACGATAAGTCTTCATCATTTTTAATTGCCTCCCTCACAGCCCTCTTTCTTTTCCAGGCAGCCAAATTTCGCTCCCTGCTTAGCACCCAGTCACTATCAACCTTTCTGTTCGGATCATAGGTTTCAGCAAACAATGCTTCCAAGGATGCCCTTGAGGATTCGGCATAAATAGAAGCGGCAAACAACATCAGCAGGAGCAAACAGATTTTGGCAGGTAATGACATAGTGCTCCCCTTGGGGTTTTGCGTGAGGCTTTATTAGCCATAAGTGATTCCATTAACTATCGCCAATATCCTTCCACCAAAGCGTTAAACCGTGCCGGAATTATCAGTGATCGAGTATTGAGAGACATGACCTCCTACATTTAGAAGACCTGATAGCACTAGCTGGTCATGGCTTTCAGGTAAACTTTGTCGGGTAGCCAATCTCTGGTGTATGATTTATCAGTAATGAAGCACTACTCTTCCACATTTCGCGCCAAACTGATTGCTATGGCGGCCCTGCTCCTGCTGATGTTCCAGGTGCAAACCGTGCTTGCCTGCGAAATGGTGGAAAGCCCTGAGCCAGCAGAGGAGTGCTGTTGTGACCACATGGTTACCAGCTCAGAGCCCGATGAGGTAGATTGCTGTGAATACGATGCCCAGGTTTCCCTCAAGACCTCCCTGGATGATCACGAAGTCGCCTTAACCGCTGCCTTCCTTGGCCTGGAACTTCCTCAGCTGGCACCACCACCCACTTACCAGTGGCCGCAAATACTGGCCCCACCAGCGCCCAACGCGGTTACACCCTTTCCCCTAGCCTCTACCTTCCCCGGCAATCGAACCTGGTTGGCCACTCTGCGCCTGCGTATTTGATCACTCCCTCTCTCTGATTTACGAAATTTCCCGCAGCACCATATATCCGTCGTGCGTCTTTCGACTTTTTTCATTGCTGCTGTTGGGCTTCAGAAAGATTGTTCTAGGAGTGAACCCTTTGATTTCCCTACAAGCCGTTGCTGCCCGTAGCAGCAAAGAAATGGACAGTGCCTTTGATAGCCAACTTGGCACCCCACACAGCACCGTGCTCGGTACCCAAAACCTCATCCCCTCTATCTCTGGAGGTGCGAAATGAGCCGCGCGAAAACGCTGAGCCTGGTTGCTTTCGTTTTTTTACTGGCGGCGGGCGCTGCTTTCTATTGGAAGAAAACAGCTGGCTTGGCTGCCACCGACCATGTTGAGTTTATTCCTGCCGGCCCCTTCCAGATCGCCGTAACCGTAGATCCACAGCAGCCCCGCGCTGGTAAGAACCAGATTCGCATCGAAGTTAGGAACAGAGAAAACCAGCCGGTCAACGGTGCCGAAGTCCGCGCAGTAGCGGAAATGCCCGCGATGGGCGCCATGCCGGCCATGCGCGCCCAGGCAGATATTAACGAGACCAGTCCCGGGGTTTTCCAGGGTGAGATCGAACTCGCCATGGTGGGTTCATGGCCCATGGTGGTAGATGTAGCTACCGGCCACGATCGCCATGTGGACCTGGCCTTTGATATGAGCACCAACCGCAAAGGGCTGCGCTTGAAATCAGCACCCGAATCCTCGGATACCGCTTACTACACCTGTGCCATGCACCCATCAGTACGAGCTGCAAAGCCCGGCACCTGCCCTATCTGCGGTATGGACTTGCAGCCGGTCAGCCACGATGAACTGCAAAGCGGCAGTATTGTGGTTGAAAGCGGTCGCCGCCAGGCCATTGGTATAAAAACTGGCACAGTTGAAAGACAGCCATTCGCCCTGCCCATTCACCTGCACGGCCAGGTGACTTACGACGAAACCCGCTTGCGGGATATCAGCCTGCGCTTTGATGGCTGGATCGGTGAACTGGATGCCGACTTTGAGGGCAAGGAAGTCAAACGCGGAGAAGTGTTATTTTCCG
Source organism: Microbulbifer sp. ABH2_005 (assembly GCF_056160005.1). NCBI lineage: Bacteria > Pseudomonadati > Pseudomonadota > Gammaproteobacteria > Cellvibrionales > Microbulbiferaceae > Microbulbifer > Microbulbifer sp. ABH2_005. Next base: position 2,158,787 of record NZ_JBSWWI010000001.1, read on the forward strand.
TTTACAGCCCGGAGCTTCTGGCCATTCAGGACGAATACCTGAAAGCCCGCCGCCGCGGCGATTCCCTGGAAAAAGCCGCGCGCCGGCGCCTACTGCTCTGGGGACTTTCAGAAGAGCAGATCGATTGGCTGGTTGAGCAGCAGAAAGCACAAGACTATGTGCCGATTTTCGCTCCGGCCAGTGGCGTGATTATTGAGAAGAATATTGTCGCCGGTTCGGCCTTTCAGAAGGGAGACAACCTGCTGCGTATTGCCGATCTCAGCCAGGTCTGGATAGAGGCCCACGCCTATGAGGACCAGCTGCCACTGCTAGAAAAAGGTATGCCGGCCAAGGTGCGTTTAACCAACGTCTACCACGAGGAAATCCCGGCCACCCTCACCCAGATCGACCCATTCCTCAATCACAGTAACCGCAGCGCGCGGCTGCGCGTAACCCTGCCCAATACCGATGGCGAGCTTCGCCCTGGGCTGTTTGCGGACATTATGTTGAGTGCCGAACTGGGTAATCTTTTGGTGGTTCCCAGGGATTCTGTGCTGATCTCCGGCAAGAAGCGCATCGTGTTCCGCGATTTGGGCCAGGGCCGCCTGGAGCCCGTGCAGGTACGCACCGGGTACGGGGATAGCGAGCGCATTGTGATTCGCTCCGGATTGCAGGAAGGCGACAAAATCGTCACCTCAGGTGTGTTCCTAATCGCGGCAGAGAGCCGCCTGAAGTCGGGGGTACAGCAGTGGTAAATACCGAACCCAAGGGGCTGATCGCCCGTATAATTGGGGCCTGTGCTGGCAAGCCGGGGATCACGCTGATCCTGGTGGCGATTGCCGTCCTGGCGGGATACCGGGCCCTTATCAGTGTTCCCCTGGATGCTATCCCGGATCTCTCCGATGCCCAGGTGATCGTCATGACAGACTGGCCCGGCCGCAGTCCAGACCTGGTGGAAGACCAAATCACCTATCCGCTTTCCACCGCCATGCTGGGGTTGCCCAAAGTCAAATATGTCCGCGGCCAGAGCTTTTTTGGGCTCAGTTTTGTCTACGCCATTTTTGAAGACGGTACAGATATTTATTGGGCCCGCTCGCGGGTGCTCGAATATCTCAACCAGGTGTCAGACCAACTCCCCGAGGATGTTCAGCCCACTCTGGGGCCAGACGCCACCGGAGTCGGCTGGGTATTTCAGTATGCGTTGGTGGATCGCAGCGGCAAGCAAGATCTGCAAGAACTGCGCGCACTACAGGATTTTAAATTGCGCTATTGGCTCACCTCTGTGGAGGGTGTGGCCGAAGTCGCGTCTATCGGTGGTTATGAGAAGGAATATCAAGTCCAGATCGACCCCCATCGATTACAGATGTTTAATGTTCCACTGGGCAAAGTGGTCGAAGCCATTCGCCGCAGTAACAACGACACCGGCGGGCGGGTACTGGAGATCGCCGGCCACGAGCATATGGTCCGTGGCCGCGGTTATATCCGCAGTGTTTCTGATCTGGAAGAGGTAGTCATTGGGGTAAACGCGGCAAAAATTCCCGTAACCCTGGATCAGGTTGCCGATATTACCTTAGGGCCAGCCATGCAGCGCGGCATTGCCGAGCTGGATGGTGAGGGGCAAACCGTCGGCGGTATTGTGGTAATGCGCTACGGTGAAAACGCCCTAAAGGTGATTGAAAGGGTTAAAGAGCGCATCGAGCAGGTTCGCGCTGGTTTGCCGGAAGGCGTCGAGCTGGTGGTGACTTATGATCGCTCAAAGCTGATTAACAGCGCGATCGACAATCTTAAAAACACCCTGATTGAAGAGATGTTAGTGGTCGCCGCTGTGATCGCCATTTTCCTGCTGCACGCACGCTCTGCTTTAGTCGCGGTGATCACCCTGCCCATTGCCGTGTTGTTGGCCTTTATTCCACTTTCCCTACAAGGGTTGACCGCCAATATTATGTCGTTGGGGGGGATTGCCGTAGCCATTGGGGCCATGGTGGATGCCGCCGTGGTGATGGTGGATAACATCCATAAAAAGCTGGCAGCCTCTGGCGATAAGGCATTGTCTACTGCTGAGCGAAGAAGGTTGGTTGTTCGGGCAATGCAGGAAGTGGGGCCGAGTATCTTCTTCTCCCTGATTATTATTACGGTTTCCTTCCTGCCGGTGTTTGCGCTGGAAGCCACCGAGGGCCGTTTGTTCAAACCCCTCGCCTATACCAAAACCTACAGCATGGCCTTTGCCGCACTACTGGCGATCACCCTGATCCCAGCTCTCGCCGTATTGTTGATGCGAGGCAAGATCCGCACCAAGGAAAACCCGGTCACCCGCGCCCTGGTTTTTACACTGCAACCGGTGATCCACTTCTGTGTGCGCCAGCGCAAAATGGTGGCGGCCCTCGCGGTAATCGCCCTGGTTTCCGTGACCTACCCCATTAGTAAGTTGAGCGGTGAATTTATGCCGCCACTCAATGAGGGCAGCATCCTCTATATGCCCACTGCCCTACCCGGTATGTCTGTGACCGAAGCTGGCAAAGTACTGCAGCAAATGGATGAAGAGCTAAAAACCTTCCCCGAGGTTGAGCACGTGTTCGGTAAAATTGGTCGCTCAAACAGTGCGACTGACTCGGCACCACTCTCCATGGTAGAGACCGTGATTACCCTGAAGCCCAAGGATGCATGGCGGCCCGGCATGACCTGGGATGACCTGCTAGCGGAGATGGATGAGAAACTTCAGTATCCCGGTATGCCGAATATCTGGTGGATGCCCATCCAAACCCGTACCGAAATGCTCGCCACCGGTATTCGCAGCCAGCTGGGTATTAAGGTGTTTGGCGATAACCTGGAAGAAATCGAACAAACCGCATTGGCTATTGAGGAAGCCCTGCGCAGCGATCAGCGCACCGCCGATGAAACCCGCAGTGTCTTTGCCGAGCGCCTCACCGGTGGCTACTTTTTGGACTTTGATATCGATCGCGCACGAGCCTCCCGCCACGGTTTAAATGTGCAGGATATCGAAGATGTGATTGCCGCGGCTGCCGGTGGCTTGGCTGCAACCCAGACCGTCGAGGGGCGCGAACGTTACGATGTGCTGGTGCGCTATGCCCGCGACTACCGGGATACCCCGGAACAACTGGAGCAAATCCTGGTTCCCGCTTCCGATGGTTCCCAGGTGCCTCTCAACCAACTGGCTGATATGGACTTCCGCACTGGCCCGCCCATGATTCGCAATGAAGACGGGCAGTTAGTGGGATTAGTATTTGTCGACCTGAAAGGCGATGTAGGTGTTGCCGACTATGTGAGCCGTGCAAAACAGGTGGTCGCCGACCAAGTCAATTTGGTGCCCGGTCAGCGCATCGCCTGGGCTGGCCAGTATCAATATCTGGAGCGGGCCAAGTCCCACCTGCAATGGCTGGTGCCCTTGACCTTACTAGCAGTTTGTTTCTTGCTTTACCTGCACCGCGGCAGGCTGTCTGACACCCTGTTTGTACTTACCGCTATGCCGATGGCACTGGTCGGGGCCTTCTGGTTGCTGTATCTGCTTGACTACAAACTCAGCGTCGCCGTATGGGTGGGCATGATCGCTATGGCCGGCCTTGCCGCAGAGATGGGTCTTTTAATGCTGCACTATTTATCGGCTGCTGGAGATAATAAGTCGCAGCAAGGCAATACCGCCGAAGTCGCACAAGCGGCAGCGGGCCGCATACGGCCAATGATGATGACCAGCCTTACCTTATTGGTTTCATTGATCCCAGTCATGGTTTCCGACGGCACCGGTGCAGATGTCATGAAACGCATTGCCGCACCTATGGTCGGCGGCACCATCACCACATTGTTGTTTGTATTACTGGTGATGCCTGGTGTGTTTTATCAGTGGAAGGCCAGAAAAGAGAAGGAAAACTAAAAAAGCGAGGGCATTGGATCAACTTGGTCCCGTGCCCCATCTTCTTTCTATCGATCATATTGGACGCAGGCTCGGATTGGTGATGACCAAGACGATAACAGCTCACTAGGGAGAGACCACTAGTACATAGGTTTCAACGGCATTAACTGTTAAAGTGCCCTGCAAAATTTGTATTGGCCAGACTGTAAAAATGCAGTTGCGTAATACGCGTATTTGATATTTAACGACTCCAGGATTCACCTTGACTGCCCCCTTTTCCGACCTCCCCCTAAAACCCGCCCTGTTAAAAAACCTGGCGTCACTCAACTACACATCGATGACCGAGGTTCAGGCCAAGACACTCCCAGTCATACTCGACGGCAAAGATATCATCGCACAGGCAAAAACCGGCTCCGGCAAAACGGCGGCCTTTGGTTTGGGAGTACTGCATAGGCTCAATGTTGATCGGTTTCGGATTCAGTCGCTGATTCTGTGTCCCACACGGGAACTGGCCGACCAGGTTGCGCAGGAACTACGCCGACTGGCCAGGGCGATTCACAATATTAAGATTCTAACCCTGTGTGGCGGCATGCCGTTTGGCCCGCAGATTGGCTCCCTGGCGCATGGGGCGCACATTATTGTTGGCACGCCAGGGCGTATTGAAGAGCACCTGCGCAAGGGAACCCTGTCCCTAGAGCATGTCGACACACTCGTCTTTGACGAAGCTGACCGGATGCTCGACATGGGCTTTCAGGACGTTATTGATACCATTCTGGCGCAGCTGCCAGCTCGGCGACAATCCCTACTGTTCAGCGCCACTTACCCGGATCAAATCGAGCGGCTCAGTGCGCGAGTGATGCAAAAGCCAGTGATGGTGCGTATTGAATCCTCACACAGTGAAGAGGTGATCGAACAACGTTTTTACAAAACTGAGAGCTTCGACGATCGTCTGGAAATGACCCGCCGTATTCTACTCAGTGACAGACCAGTCAATACCCTGATTTTCTGTAATACCAAGCGTGAAACCGATGACGTCGCCAATGACCTGAAGCAAGCTGGGTTCAACGTGCTCGCCTTGCATGGGGACATGGAACAGCGCCAGCGCAACGAAACGCTGATTCGCTTCGCCAATGGCAGCGCCTCGATTCTGGTGGCCACCGACGTGGCGGCACGAGGCCTGGATATCGACAAGCTGGATGCGGTGATCAACTTTCATATCGCCAAAGATCCGGAAGTACACACCCATCGTATCGGACGGACCGGTCGTGCCGGTGAACGCGGTTGCGCCTACTCCCTATTTTCGGAGAAGGAAGGTCATAAACTACTGCGAATGGATCTGACCCAGGACCCACTGTCCGATCCCGATACACCACCGCCTGCCAGTATCTTAAGCGAACCTCCGTTTCAGGCCCCCATGGCCACCCTGCAGATTGATGGTGGAAAAAAACAGAAAGTCCGCCCGGGCGATATCCTGGGCGCACTGACCGGTGGTGATCGTCCGATCAATGGCAAAGATGTTGGCAAGATCAATGTTTTGGATTTGACGGCTTATGTTGCGGTAAAAAGAAACGTGGCAACACAAGCACTGAAAAAAATAGAGAACGGAAAACTGAAAGGTCGTAAATTCCGGGTACGGCGTATCCGCGGATAAGTGGTGTAATCTCCATTCGACACAACTGAACGTTGCTATCGAAGAATAGTTTGCACTCTGCCAATCTCAGAAAAAGATTGGTAGTTCGGTAAAAAATCCTCTGCGGGGCGCTTAGCTTAACTTTTGCGCCCCGCCGTCCCGAGTAAACAGACTAGAAGATCCCGAGCAGTACCTTTTTATCAATCGTCAATTATACTCGCTACACTGCAAAGTCTATTGAGCTTATCCCTTTACGTCTTATCCCTTTACGTCTTATCCCTTTACGTCTTATCCCAGACAGTGTCTATTATATAGAGATGACGGGCAACACTCTCTACTGAGTCAGTTCAATGATGAAAAATTTTATCCGCTCTGTAATGCTTCTTGCATCTCTCGCATCGTTTTCAGTGTTTGCTGACAATTATGGTACTGCTGAAGAAGCCAAGGCCCTGCTGGAAAAGGTAGTCACCTCGCTAAAGACGGATGAGTCAGCGACCATCGATAAAATTAATAAAGGCGAGGGAGGGTTCAAAGATCGAGATCTCTACCCATTCTGTGTCAAGGCTGATGGCAGCCTTACAGCACACCCTGTATTCCATCCGAATCTTGATGAAAGAAACCTAAAAGCGGAAAGGGATATAATGGGAAAAGCTTTTGGAGAGGAGATGATTAAGAATGCGAAAGAGGGGCAAATCAGTAAGGTAACCTATATGTGGCCACGCCCTGGTGAAACAAAGCCCGTACAAAAAACGGCATTTATTACTAAAGTTGACGATCATGTATGCGGTGTGGGTTATTACAAAAAGTAATACTTCAAACCGGACCTGACTATTACCGGGTACTTTATTACTGATCACCTTATAAGGTGATCTACTGGGCTTTAGTTAAATTCATCAGGCGAACACTTATTTCAGCTGGATAGCAAAGGCTAATAAACTGAGCAACAATGCTCTAATACTCAGCAGTAATTTCACTATGGATTGCTAGAGAGCGCGCCCATAAATCCATTGTGCCAGAAGCCTTTTGGTATATCAGCTTAGTGGGTGGAGCGATGATGGTGATCTATGGTATTCACCGAGCCGATCCGGTTATTATTGGGCAGTTTACTGGCATCTTTATTTCTTGCCGGAATTTATATTTAATTAAGCGTACCAAACAGCAATAAACCCAGTTCATCATAGCGGCTATTTAGAACCACTCTACCAAATATCAACACATAAAATCCGATTCCCGTAAGCGTTCTTCCAAATAACTTAAAAACACATCAATTTTCTTGGAGTTTTTACGTTTTACTTTATAAAGAGCCCCCACCATATTTTCTTCTCTTTTGATTTCTGGAAAAAGCTCAATCAGTTCTCCACTTTGTATGGCTTGCCGGCAGAAGTAGGATGGCAATATAGCGATGCCATTACCGTTTATTGCTGCGGCACGATTATGAGAAGTTTTGTTAGAAACGAGATTTCCTTTAAAGTGGTAGTACTTACCATCAAAAAGCCATCCATCTTTCAATCCATTGAGCCTGGCCAGTAAAATATTTTGCTGACTCAGTGCCTCAATAGACGCCGGATAACCATTCTTATCAAGATACTCTGGTGATGCCACAAAAACTGGGGAAATATTGAACAGTGGTAAGCCATAAAACTGGCTATCCGGCATTGTCGCCCATACACGTACGGCGATATCAATATCATCTTCAATCATATCCAGAAGATGTGGGGTAAATATCAACTCAAGACTGTAATCAGGATAAGCCTTTTGAAAGTCATTACAAATCTGGCTAAATACATTCTCCCCCAGTGTCTCAGGGAAGGTAATTCGCAATTTACCGCGATCGAGAGTCCCAAGCTCAGCAACCCGGTCCTCCAGTTCAGTAAAGGCATTGAGTATCTGTTGCCCCTGCTGATAAACAAGTCTCCCAGCATCTGTTATCGACACAGCCCTGGTAGTTCGGGTCAAGAGTACCTGGCCCAGCACCTGCTCCAGCTGTGCCAGTGTCTTGCTCACAGTTGGCGTCGATAAGCCCAAATGGCTGCCGGCTTTACTCAAGGAGCCATGATCCACTACCGCACAAAAGACACTGATCAAGTGGTACTTATCATATTCCCGCCGCACCGACTATTTCCTTAAAGCTAATTATGACTTTCCGCTGGTGATCTTTATTGAGATCAGCCAAATAGTAAACTTTAACCCCATACTAATCCACTCTGGAGATTAACCAATGAATCACTTAACTTGCCACTGCGGAGCTATTCATTACAAACTTTTCAACAGTTCAGCCTTACCACGGACAAATAAACCTGTCGATTTTGTTGAGGCTTCCAACCCGGTCCATATTGAAGACCCATCAAGACAGCTAAAGACTTATACCTTTAAATACGGCCCTATAAAAAAGCACGCTTTCTGTAATCAATGTGGGGCAACCATTTATCAGATCGACAATCAAGGACAGTTACAACACGCAGTGCACCCTAGTCAGGCTTATCGGGCAGATTACAGAGGCATATTGAACTTTGGATTTTAATAGCTATGCCAATTTCCATAACCCGTTTTTTAGTGAAGATATAGTTACTTAATCCGCAACAATAACTCTCAATAAACAGTCTCGGGCTATACTGGATTGATATACCTCTCCGCTTACTTATTGCTATGTGAGTGGGGCAAGTTTTTATGGAAGTCGTCATATGGTTCAGGTAAGTCTACCAATAGCAAAAATGATCAGTGTAATACGGAAGAACCCAAGCAGATAAGAGACTTGGGCTAAGCAGGTTGACAATAATGGAGCCTACTATCGTCTTTATTCATGGCACTAACGCCGGCCCCTGGACAATGGAGAACTTCCATCGGTACTTTGAAGAAAAAGGTTTCCGCTGTTATAGCCCATGCTATCGCTACCACGAGAATCTTGAAACTCAACAATCGCAAAAGCGCCTAAAGGGAATCAGCATCGCCGACTATGTTGAGGACATTGCATCATTCGTTAACGCTTTATGCGTCAAACCTATCTTAATTGGCCATTCTCTGGGAGGTGTCATCGCACAAAAAATAGCCTCCATGGGCTTGACGGAGGCAATAGTGCTGCTGAACGGGAGCGTCAACTGGGGGATACTGCCTACAACGAAGCAAGAACGCGAACTCGGCAAAATGTTTATGGCAGCCGGTAATTTTTGGGAAGACGTACTTTTACCAGACTTTGAGACAATGGCAAAATTTGGGCTCAACAAGCTCAATAAAGAAGATCAACACCAAGTATTCAATCGTTTAGGCCCTGAATCTGGACGAGTACTTTTCGAACTTTTCTTTTGGATCTTTGACGACAACAGGACCACAAAGATTGATTACAAAAAGATCGACTGCCCTGTCTTGATGGTTTCCGGCACCGACGATTTGGCAATACCGCCCTCTACGGCTCGTCTTATCGCCAAATGCCAAAGTACACCAACCACATTCTATATAGCCGAAGGTTATGGACATTATTTAATGATGGAGCCTGAGTGGACCCGGATTGCGGCATTTTGTAGCAATTGGATCCTGAAAAATCACCACTAATAACAAGCTTTGAACCCTGTATTTTACCGATTCCCCCGGACTAATGCTCATCAAAAGGCCGCTCACCGAGTGCTCCAATAATATGGTTGATAAAACTGGTGATTCGTGATGAGAGCGCAGTATTACGGTAGTACACGGCATGAATAGGTTGTTTTATTTCTAAGGTATGTTCCGGGAATAACGGCACCAATCGTCTAGCCTGTCGATCTCTCTGAGTCATAAAGTCTGACAAGCAGACAATACCCGCTCCTGAAAGTGCTAAGTGACGTAACGTCTCGCCACTGGATGAAGTGATCGCGGGCTTAATTTGTAATAAATCCCCGCTTCGCTCGTGTAGCGGCCACTGATTAAGGTGTTCAGGTTTTGTGAAACCAAGCAAAGTATGCTCGGCAAGCTGCTCCACATTCCTCGGAGTACCATGGCGCTTTAGGTAAGCGGGACTCGCTAATATTCGTATTCTACTCGTGCCGATTAAGCGGGCATGTAGGGTAGAGTCCGCAAGAGAGCCAACTCGAAATGCCACATCCGTGCGTTTTTCTATCAGGTCGGTGATTCCCTCATTACTCTGCAGCTCAAGCTCTACCTGTGGGTATCGGGCTCGATAGGTATCAATCAGTGGGGTAATGACATGCAGCATAACTGGGGTTGCAGCATCTATACGCAAAAGGCCCGAGGGATACTTTTTGCGTGCCGCCATCTGCTCCTCAGCCTCCTCTACAGAGGTGAGTATATCGCGTGCATACTTCAGAAATGCCTGCCCCTCTTCTGTCAGCTCTAAACGCCTGGTTGTACGTCTTAGTAATGTGGTCTGGAGCTTCTGCTCCAAGCGCCCTAGGGCGCGGCTGACCCCCGATACCGTCTGCTCTAGACGTTCGGCTGCCGAAGTGATTGAGGCTGTATCCACTACAGTGGTAAAGACCTGCAACTCTTGAAGGGTGATCTGCATAGTTGACTCCAAGTCAATAGTCTTATGCTTATAAGCGGCTTTTTCATCAAAAGCAACTGGCGCAGACTCTCTCCGTCGGCGCAACTTCACTGATTTCAGTGACACTTCTGGCACTGCGAAGCGCTGTTGACCAGGCGTACTCAGAAAATCAGTAGAAAGCGGAAGACTCCAGCGTAACAAGGAGCCTCTGAGTAATACCGTTTACTATGGCTCCCGAAGCCAAAGACCGCGTAGTCGACGATTTCTGATTTGAATTTTTTTGAATGGGAGTTCAACGTGAGACTAAAAGACCTTTTGCCCAGTAAGCTCGGTTTTGGTAGTGCACCTCTTGGCAATATGTTTCGCCAGATTCCAGATGCAGAAGCCTTGGAAACGGTAGAGACAGCTTGGGAGAGCGGCATCCGATACTTTGACACTGCGCCATTTTATGGAGCAGGCCTGGCGGAGATGCGTTTAGGTGAAGCACTTTCCAGATTTCCACGTGAAGACTATGTGATCAGTACCAAGGTCGGTCACTTGATCCTGGATGAAGTGGAGGAAAAAACCAATCAGAGTACGCAAGATACGCGGGATATTTTCAAGTATGGCCGGCCCAACAAGGTCGTTCATGATTACTCATACGATGCAACAATGCGCTCAATTGAGGGCAGCCTCAAGCGGCTAAATACTGATCGTATTGAAATTGTATGGGTTCATGATGTGGCCCAGGATTTTTATGGTGACCAATGGCTGGGCATATTTGAAAGTGCGAGAAAAGGGGCTTTCGTTGCCCTTGATAAGCTGCGTGATGAAGGCGTTCTTCAAGCCTGGGGGCTGGGGGTGAATCGAGTGGAACCCATTGAGCTGCTACTCGAACTTGAGGAGCCCCGCCCCGATGGATTCTTACTCGCTGGCCGCTACAGTTTGTTGGACCACTCCAAAGCCCTACAAAGAGTGATTCCTCAAATTTGCGAGCGTGGCCTGGGTATCGTAGCTGGAGGCCCGTATAGCTCAGGCGCTCTGGTTGGCGGTCCCAATTTTGAATATGCCCCGGCACCAGAATCCATATTGCAAAAAGTTGCCAAGATCAAAGCGATTGGCGAGAAATACGGAGTGAGTAACAAAGCCATCGGGCTGCAATTTGTCCTAGCCAATCCAGCGGTCGCCGCAGTTATACCGGGCGCCAGTAAACCCAGTAGGATCAAAGAAGATATTGAAGCTTTGGAAACTGATAATCCAAAGGCACTCTGGCAAGAACTACGCAAAGAACACCTTGTCGACGATTCCGCTCCCCTGCCAACTGGGAAATAAGTAACCAAAGTATCCAGACTTTCTGGATTAGCTCAGAGCGATTTACGGCTCATAGGTTGGCTTTTTGGAAGGCTTACAGCTCCAAAAAGCCACGTCCGAATCAGCAACCACCCGCATAGCGGGTGGTATGGTGATATCCTCCAAAGGGGGTTAGTTACAACCCCGCCAAATGCATCTGCTCTTGACGGCGCTCTTCATGATGTACTCTTGAATCATCTTCTCATTGAGCCCCACTGTACTAACGCAGCATCCCCAGGCCCAAAAGTGTCTTCCTGAAAAATTTCTCTGTGCATGTTCGTGTTTTCGAAATATCTGGATCGCAGATTTCCCTTTCAAAAACCCAACCCTATTGGAAACACTGAACTTCGGAGGAATTAATCACATCAAAAAAAGAAACTGTACAGATAGCCAGCCGTTACCGCCATCCCTAAAACGACAGTCAAAAATGCGGCTATCATTTGAGTTTTGAAAATCGACTTCAGCAATATCACTTCCGCCAGGCTGGCACCGGCACTACCGATAATCAGTGCCATGACTGAGCCCAGTGCCATTCCCTTTTGTACCAGTCCGGCACTCAATGGAATGACGGCTGAGGCGCGAATATAGAGAGGAATACCAATCACAGCGGCGATAGGTATCGCATACCATTTGTTCTCACCGGCGTAGGCCACGATCAGATCGGTAGGCACAAACCCATAAATAAAGGACCCTAGGGTAATTCCAATCAGCAGGTATGATAGCGTCTTCTTAAAGTCCTTCCAGGTGGAGAGCCAGATAGTTAACCAGCGGCTAGGTTCCGCAAGCTCAGGCTGAGTTTTGCTTTCGCAATTGTTTTTCCCTGACTGATTTACCGAGCAACTGCCAGCTACCGCCGTTTTTTCAATTCCAGGCCCTGTTACTGATGCAAGTAGAGGAGCCCCTTGGGCAGCAAAACTTGAAGTAGTTTCCCGTTCAGGCAAGCCACTACTCATCGCAGGCTGGGCCTCACTGTTCTTGGAGCCCGAGTTACAACCTATGGACTCCAGGTAAGCTTCATCGCGAACAAACCGTTCAAAGCCAAGCTTCTCCAAAAGAAACCCAGCCAAGACTGAGACTGCCATGGCAAGCGTGAAATAGAGGATGGCTACATTTAGCCCGAAAGTGACGACCAACAGGCCAATAACTATAGGGTTTAGCAGGGGGCTGGAGAATAGAAATACCACTACTGGACCAAATCCGGCTTGAGCCCTTAACAAGCCTTTAATGAATGGGATCGTAGAGCAAGAGCAAAATGGAGTGATCACGCCGAGGAGTGCCGCAATAAGGTACCCCTTACCTCTTCGTGAACTCAGTGCCGCTTGAACCCTGTCAGGAGAAATGTACTCCTGCAACACCCCCACAAGGTAGCTGATTGCTAGAAACAACACTGTCAGTTCGACTGCGAGGAAAGCAAACATGTTGAGTGCCTCCTCCAGCATGGTGACTAACTCGGCAGACATCATAATAACTCCTCCTAAGAATAACTATATTTCTAGAATTATCGAATCATAAGGCACAGTCAAGTTATTTCTAGAAGTATGGAAATATTGATTAGGGCCGAATCGTCTTAATCAATTTGGCAACCTTCCAGCCTCAGGACCTGACCAATTGGTCAACATGTTTGAGCCGTTAGACTTGGCGGACAGCGCCCCTAGGTTTGGCTATTTTCAGGCGAAGAAAAATGGATCAGGCAACCGATGTTTAGCTAGCAAAAAAGAGTAGATAAAAAGGAGAGCAAATAGACTGAGGGGGGCTGGAGGAAGGCTCGACAAGAGGGATTCACCTCACTCCGGCTTACTACAGCTATCGGCCTGGCCTGCAAGGTCATCATTGCAACATTCATCTTGTAAAAAATTGATAACACCCACTAAGCGCTGATATTCAGCCACACAATACAGAGTGCGACTCTCGCGCCGTTGAGTGATCAAACCAGCAGAGACCAAGCTCGCGATATGGTGAGATAAAGTGGACCCAGGGATGTCGAGCTGCTCCTGAATGCTACCCACGGGAATCCCAGGGTTACCCGCTTTAACAATCTTTTTATAGATTAATAACCGGGTCGGGTGACCCAGTTCTTTTAAAGCTTTGGCTACCTCATCAATTCCCATTTCCACAACGCCCTAAATTCTAGATTTATCGAAATATAAACAATTGAGGGGCAAAGTGAAAGTTACTGGCTAGCACTCAGCAAAGTTCTGGGTATTTCCAATACGCACAGGAATACTGGAGCTCAATTTTTCTGGGCTCTCGTTCGAGAGCCCTCAAGTTAAGAAGGCAATGTGCGCACCACCATCAACCGCTCCTCCGTCATATCCTGAATAGCCCAACGCACCCCCTCTCGCCCTAAGCCTGAATCTTTCACTCCACCGTAGGGCATATTATCTACTCGCCAACTAGGCACATCGCCAATCACTACGCCGCCCACCTCCAGGGTATCCCAGGCTTTTTGGGCTCGATACAAATCACGGGTGAAGATCCCGGCCTGTAAACCAAATGCACTGTCGTTGACCTTCTTCAGCACCTCATCGAAATCATCAAAAGGCTCCAGTATTGCGACAGGACCAAAAGCTTCCTGCTGCACTACGTTGCAGTCACTGGGAACATTCTCCATTAACGTTGGCTCAAGCATGGCGCCATCGCGATTGCCACCGCATAGGAGAGTCCCTCCCTGTTCAACCCCTTCTTTAATCCAGTTATGCAATCTTGTCGCTTCGCCTTCGGAAATCATTGGCCCGATAAAAGTCTGCTCGGATTTTGGATCGCCTTTTTTTAGCTTCTTAGTGCGCTCCAACAAGCGCGCCTTCAGATCTTCATACAAGCTGAAGTGCCCATAAATTCTTTGCACTCCGATACAGCTCTGGCCCGATTGATAAAAAGCCCCAAAGATTAAGCGCTCTACCGCATCCTCCAGGTCGGTATCACGATCGATCACACAGGCGGCATTGCCGCCCAACTCTAAAATCACTTTCTTGCGCCCTGCCCTGGCTTTCAAATCCCAACCAACGGCAGGAGAGCCGGTGAAGCTGAGTAATTTAAAGCGATCATCCACGGTAAACAGGTCAGCACCTTCGCGATGACAGGGCAGCACCGAGAAGGCACCCTTGGGCAGATCGGTCTCCGCCAGCACCTCTGCAATAATCAGGGCACCAATGGGTGTTCTACTCGCAGGCTTGAGCACAAAGGGGCAACCGGCAGCAATGGCGGGAGCCACTTTATGGGCCGCCAGGTTCAGCGGAAAATTGAACGGTGAAATAAAAGAGCAGGCCCCCACGGGAACACGCTTAACAAACCCCCGATAACCCGCGCTGCGCTTGGAGATTTCGAGATTCATTATCTCGCCATTGATACGCACAGCCTCTTCCGCTGCTACTCGGAAGGTATCAATCAAGCGGGAGACTTCCCCACGGGAATCGTGAATTGGCTTACCCGCTTCAACACACAGGGCCTCGGCCAGCTCTTCGAATCTTGTCTGAAAGCGCTGCACACAGTGATCCAAGACGTGCTGGCGCTTGTAGGGGGGCAGCGCGGCCATGGGTTTTTCCGCTAGCAGGGCCCAATCGATAGCGCTGTCGATCACCTTGGCATCCGCCATGGCAACCCGTGTTGCCACCTCGCCGGAGTACTTATCTGTCACCTCCAGCTCGGTATTGGCATAGACGGCTTCGTTGGCCAAGTAGTAGGGGTATGCTTTCTGTAACATCGATGCCTCCAAGTGGCGTTCACGGTGAGCATCGACATCGAAACCCGCTCGATCAATCACGAGGGTATAGGTCACCCAGGGCCAGATAGCAACTGAGAGAATTGTGAAGACTTTGGTGGGTGGGACTCGGGCGAAGAGAGTTAGATAAGCGCCACCAAAACAGGCTTGGTGGCGCTGTAGAAGACTGTTATTTACTGGCCTATTTCTCCGTCAGCCACATGCCTTCGGGTTCGTAGTTGAACTTTTTATAGGTCTTTTTCTTCGTGGACGGGTTGTCTGACTTTTTGTCGATGTTATAGACAGTCCAGTTCAACTCGCTGTGGTTGAACTCAATCACCGCATAACCATAGATATCGCTGACGAAATCCTTGATGTGAGGGTTATTCACCTGCACTCCGCCATTGAGCAGTGAAGTAAATACAGCACCCACATCGCGCCCTCTCTCCACCGTATCGTTGAGATTTGGCGAAGAGATCGATGGGGTCATCAGTTCAATGCCCACCAGGTTATCGTAGTTCCAGTTGCTGACCTTATTGAAGTTTACCTTCAGGTAAGAGGCGATACTGGTGTGTAGGTCCCCGGTCAACACAACAAAATTATCGACATTGCTGTCTTTGACACTGGAGAGAATTTTTTCACGCTCCCACTGGTAGCCATCCCAAGCATCGTAATTGGCAAAAACTAACGGCTGACCGAGTGCCGTGCCGGCCAGTTGCGCCAACAGGGTCTGGTTGCCCCAAACTTTCCAGCGCGCATTTGAATTGACGATGCCATCAATCAACCAGTCGCGCTGGGTTTTACCCAGCATGGTCTGGGATTTCTTTTCGTAGTCGGTGCACCAATAGTTTTGCCAGGCGGTGCCGTCTTTGCAGGGCTCTTTGGTGCGGTAGGTGCGGCTATCGGTCATATATAAATCGACCAGGTCACCAAACTGGAAAGAGCGATAGATCTGCAGGTAGTCAAAAGCGTGGCTGGCCGCTTCATCGACCTTCACGCGCGCCGGCACATACTCAATCCAGGCTTGCTGTGCATCCCGGCGTAGCTGACGCAACTGCTCGGGGTTGTTGTCACCGGTTTGGTAGGGATGGGATGGCACGCCGAGGGTATCGCGATCGTAATCCCAGTAGGCGTTGTCTGCGGTTTCGTGATCATCCCAGGTGATGATAAAGGAATGCATCTCCATCGCCCGCTGCAGGTTTTTATCCTTGCGGTATTCCCGGTAAATATGGCGGTAGTCCTCGAGATCCATAGCCACCGTCGCACCGGAAGGCAGGCTCAGGGGGTGGACAATGGCATCCTCAAAACCTTCGTACTGTGCGTACTCATAGATAAAGTCCCCCAAGTGCAATACACAGTGCACATCTTCATCTGCCAGGTGGCTGTAGGCGTTGTAATAACCCGTGGTGTAATCCTGGCAGGTCACCACCGCCATTTTGATACTTTCCAGCCCGCCGGTAGGCAGGGTATGGCAGCGCCCGGTGCGGCTGCACAATGTGCCGTACTTAAAGCGATAGTAGTAACGCTGGTTGGGAGATAGATAGCCTTCCAGGTCAATGTTTACGGTGTAGTCGCGATCCGCACTGATATCCTCGGCATGGATTTCGGCGCTCATCACCGGCTGGGTAAATGACTCATCCAGGGCCACATCCAAATACAGCGTTTGACCGGGCACAAAGGCGGCCGGGTTGATGTGGGTCCAGAGCACCACACCCGTTTGGCTGGGATCACCCGAGGCCACGGACAAATCGAAAATCAGGCCATCCTGATCGATGTCATAGCCCGATGGACTGCCGCTCAGATTAAAGCGTGCGTAGGTTTCACTACTGCTAGACGCTAGAGAACGGACGGTAAATGGTGTGAGCAGCGCAAGCCCCATTGCCTGAACGAATGTGCGACGAGAGACGGTCATAAACCCCAACTTCCTGTTGTTATTTTGAATTCGAATAATGTGAATTGGCGCGCATTCTATAGAAAAGCGTACCAACAAAGAAGTCAGTCTATTCTACGTAATGTTACTTTTTGATGAAATTTTATCTATTAATACACCAAGGATGTAATGAATGTCACTTTTATCTGTTTTGACAGATGCTGTAGTACAGCTTAATAAATCGACTGGAATTGCCCTTCATTGCTCACTTTTCTCTCCTTAAATGCTTCCACCTCAAAGCAATTTCAGAGGCTAATAACTGATCTACTGTATTAGAAACCCCTTCCACCGCAGGACAAACTTCATGCGAGATGTCGCCATTGTCGCCTACTGTAGAACCGCTATCGCCAAGGCGAGACGCGGCGCCTTGAATCAAACTCATGGCATTCCTATGGCGGCACACGTCATCAAGGAAGCGATAAACAGATCAGCCTTGGACCCGCAGGAAGTGGAAGATGTGGTGCTGGGCTGCGGACTACCTGAAGGAGCAACCGGCCACAATATCGCGCGCAATGCCGCCCTCTTTGCTGGCTGTGGCAGCGGGGTACCCGGTATCACCATAAATCGCTACTGCGGCTCGGGCCTGAATGCGGCCTCAATCGTGGCGAATCGTATCGCCGCCGGGGAAATGCAGATCGGCGTTGCCGGTGGGGTGGAAAGTATCAGCCTCGTCCAGTTCAGCCTGAACCTGAATCACTTTGTCTATGAACCCCTGCAGCAGCAAATCCCCGCGGTCTGGTGGACCATGATCCAAACCGCAGACTTCGTCGCCAACAAATTTGCCATCAGCCGTCAGGCACAAGATGCCTATGTGGTGGAATCGCAAAAAAGAGTGGCAGAAGCCCACAAAGCGGGGAAATTTGCCGAGGAAATCGCCCCCTTTGAGGCGGTGATGTCGGTATTGGATAAAGGGAGCGGGCAAGTCTCAGAAAAGACCGTACTGCTTGCGGAAGACGAAGGCCCCCGCCCCGGCACCACGCTTGAGGGCTTATCGGCTCTGGAACCGGTCAATGCCGGCGGTACCGTCACTGCGGGCAACGCCTCACAGCTCTCTGACGGAGCCGCAGCGGTGGTCATGATGGATGCCGAGCTGGCTGCAAAAAAGAACTTGCCTATTCTGGGCCTGTTCCGCGGCATGCAGCTTGCTGCCGTGGCCCCCGAGGAGATGAGTATTGCCGTGGCGCCAGCCATCAAACGCTTGATGACGCATCACAACCTCTCGATGGGCGAGATAGATCTGTGGGAGCTACACGAAGCCTTTGCCGTTACCACGCTCTATAACCAAGCGGAACTGGACACCCCATGGGATATTACCAACGTTAATGGCGGTGCTATTGCCCTGGGCCATCCCTACGGCATGTCCGGTATTCGCTACTTGGGCTCTTCCCTGTTGGAGCTCGAGCGTAGGGATGCGCATAAAGCGATTATTGGAGTCTGTACCGCCGGTGGCATGGCTACTGCGGCTTATCTGGAGCGCTAAGCGGCTCGCTATTGGGGTTCGCAAGCGCCCTATTTCAGGCATTGCCAGTTTTCTGCATGGCATGCTGCCTCACAAGTCTGCAAATGCTGCTGGCCTTGCCTTGGCACCTTCTATTGGTACCTTCTCTTGGCGTCTTGCTCATCTCAACCTATCGTATCTTCCAACCTAACGTTTCTTTAGGTGCGCGGTCGCCATGGTCGTGCCCTACAGAAGCAGACAGTCGACCCTAATGACCACCAGGTTAGCCTCACAGCTGGAGGAATAACCATGTTTAGGCTCAGAGAGAGCCATTGTCACGGCGATAGTTACAGCAAGAGTTACAACAAACCTAACAACGAGAGTTGCGACCAGAGCTACGAATATAGTGGCATATACCGTTGCGACTATTCACTGAGCTACCGGTCCCCTATGCAGCCCAAAATCTCCGTCAAAGGTGAACGCCACCAATGATGGAGACAGTGCATGACGGCTTCACCTTCCTGTTCGCACAGAGCCGGGGCGCTCTGTTTATCATGTTCTGGATTGTGATTTTTCTGGAGCTCCCACGTTATATCTTCTCGTTTTTTACTGCGGTTTTCTTTTTCAGTTCGAGGATCGAGAAAGAGGTGGACCTGGAAAAAATCGGCAAAATTTCGGTCATTATTGCCGGTCATAACGAGGAGGAATCGATCGAGAAGTGTGTGCACAGTCTCTGGGCCCAGAGCGTCAAACCCTATGAAATTATTGTGGTCAGCGATGGCTCCACCGATGGAACCAGAAAAGTCATGTCCAGCCTACTCACCAGGGGACTTATTCAGGGGGCCCATGCGACAGAGCTTAGAGGTGGCAAGGCCTCCGCACTAAACCTGGGAATACGCTTTTGCACCGGCGACATCGTGATCACCGTAGACTGTGATTGCTCCTTTGAACACCACACCATGAAGGAAGTGTTACTCCCCTTTGAAGACCCCAAAGTAGGCGTGGTATCCGGCAATGTCTTTGTCCGTAACCCCCACGACAACCTACTCACCGCATTTCAGACCATCGAATACATTGTCAGTATCTCCCTCGGCAGGCATGCGCTGGCCATGATCAGGCAAATGTGCTGTGCATCCGGTGCCTACAGCGGGTTCCGAAAAACCGCAATTGACCAGATTGGTGGCTTTGACTCAGGTGGTGGCGAAGACCTGGATATTACCTTCCGTCTGCGCAACTACGGCTGGGATATCGCCTTCGCCCCAGAGGCGATCTGCTATACCGATGTACCCACCAATATCCTGACCCTAATTCGGCAGCGGCTGCGCTGGGAGCGGGATGCGGTGCGTTTGCGTTACCGCAAGTACGCCCACTTTATCAATCCTCTTAAGCGCCGAATAAAATTCGAAGAGTTCTTTCACCAATTTGAGTTTTTGATTTTTAATGTGATCGCTGCTATCGCTTTGCCGATCTATTTGGTCTGGCTCTTTGTGAGTTACGGCAGTAATGCCTGGTTTATTCTAATTGGTGCCCAAATAGTACTCATCATGCTGGATTGCCTCACCTTTGCACTCGCGGCCTATGCCACCTATAAATTCAGTACTTTTCCACTCTGGCCCTTTCTTATTGGCTACAGCATCCTCTATGTGAACTTGATGCGTGTAGTACGGCTCTATGCCTACGTACAGGAGTGGATCTTCAGAACCTCCTATGCCGACTCTTTCGCCCCTTCTAAAGTACATCGGGTCAGGGAGTAACCTCCCTGAAAAACCTCAGTCCGCCGCCACAAAAATTGCTGGAGATCTTACGCTCAATTCATTGAAGTGCTTATTTTCTGACTGAATCTGGCAAATGTAGTCAGTCATTCAGAGCGGTTATGACTCCTGGCGATATCCCTATGTAGGACCACAAGCTCTGCGTTATTGGGATAGCCCAAATCTCTCCGATTGACTGGCGCCATACACCACTTGGTCTATGGTTTTCTTAAGGCGGGGATTTTCCTGCCAAAAATATGATCAAGGCACAACCGGCGCAAGGTTGCCCTTTTTACAGGAGGGTTTGCCATCTCCTTTCTCAGCGATGCATACAACTACTATCGCTGGCCCAGCGACTTCAATACGGTGCATCCAGGCATTGAGAAGTGTGATGCCCTGGTGGTTGAGGAGCCCATGACTCCGCAATGTATTGAAAAGCTCTGGAACAGCCAGATAGGTCTGCACCTGCTGCCGGTGATTGACTTAACGGGCACACTGGGAAACAGGGCGGATCTGGATGCCTCCAATACCCTCAAGGCAGACCCTGTGGAATATGGCAAGCTGATCGACTCTTTTAACTTCCGCCGCTCCCAGCTGCACCCGGACTTTCAAAACCCCCAGAACGATGACGACAAAATCCTGGCCCGTATTTTTGTCTCTGGGGTAAGTTTGACCCCAAATTACCAGCCAGACTCGCGCACCACAGTGTCTTTCAACACCCTGTTAGATTCCGAAACGGTGTTGCACGAATGCGAAAAAATGATGACGGCCGAATTACTGGCCGGTAGCTTTTTTGACCGCCGGCATATTTGTAACGGCTGCAGTGCCTCTCAATTTAATGTGCGGGAAGAGTGCCCGGAATGCCGATCACCGAATTTAAGGGAATCCTTTTACCTGCATCACTTTAAGTGTGCCTACTTGGGGCCGGAAGATGACTTCCGCCAGGGGGAGTATTTGATCTGCCCCAAGTGCAGAATGGAAATGAGCCATTTCGGCAGTGATTACGACAAACCCGGTACCATTTTAATCTGTAATTCCTGCGGCAAGTCCAGTTCAGAAACAGAAGTGGGCTTTTTATGCCTGAACTGTGACACCCATATTGATGGCGACTCGGTAAAAACCGGGGATATCTTTAAATATAGTCTCACCGAAAAAGCGGTTCACTACCTACACGCCGGCCATGCCTTTCTGGAGCTCACCCAGCAGAGCCCCATTTTTGCTGGGCTTCCCTTCGAGCTGATAGTGGTCTTAAACAAAGAACTGAAGAAGTGGAAAAACGAAGAGAGTGAGTTCGCCCTGCTCTGCATCAAATACGAAAATGAATATCTGGTGGAGCAAGAACACGGAAACCGCCAGTTCTTTCATAGTCGCAATCAGTTTTTCCAGAGCCTAAGCCACTCCTTAAAAAAAGTCATGAAGGGGGAATACCCGGTTACCGCAGCCAAAGGCAGGCTCGAAGATTTTATCCTGGTGAGCCATATCAACCAGAAAGACCTGTACACCTTTAGTGAAGAGGCTGGTCAGAAAGCGGCGAATTCTCTACGCCTGGATGTGGAACCTATCCTGCAAGTCTTCGGTCCCGAGGATCTGAGTTAATGTGGGAGCAAATACAAGACGGCTACTACTACCTGATCTCCCAGAGTTACTTAACTCTGTTTCTGATGCTCTGGGTGTTGGTTATTTTCGAGATCCCCCGGTACCTTTTTTCATTTTTTACCGCCTTAACATTTTTCAGAAAAAAACCGAGGTTTGAGGTAGATATAGAAAGCTTGGGGAAAGTGTCGGTAATTATTGCCGGGCATAACGAGGAAGATGCCATAGAGAAATGTGTGCGCAGCTTATGGGAGCAAAGCCACCCTCCCAATGAAATTGTAGTAGTGAGCGATGGCTCTACAGACGGAACAAGAAATATTTTACGTCGATTGCTCAAAGAAAGGCTTATTCATGGTGCACATTCAACAGAGTTACGCGGAGGGAAGTCTTCTGCCGTAAATCTAGGGGCACGATTCTGCAGCGGAGATATCATCATAAATGTGGACTGCGACTGCTCCTTTGATTATCACGCGATCAGGAATGTCTTATATCAATTTGACGACCCCAAAATAGGAGCAGTTTCTAACAGTATCCTTGTGCGCAACTGGGGAGTGAACCTAATTACAATATTTCAAGCCATTGAATATAGTATTAGTATCAGCCTTGGAAAGCATGCACTGTTCATGCTGGGACAGGTAACTTGTGTCTCAGGGGCTTTCAGTGCATTTAGAAAAACAGCTTTAATCCAAGCTGGCGGCTGGGATTCCGGCGGAGGTGAGGACCTGGATATTACATTGCGCCTACGCCATTATGGTTGGAAGATTGGGTTTGCAGCTGACTCTATTTGTTATACCGATGTGCCCACCAGTCTGGTAGCGCTGGTTCGGCAGCGGTTTCGCTGGGAGCGGGACTCTATTCGCCTGCGTTATAGAAAATACAGCCACTTTATCAATCCTCTTGAGCACCGTATAAAGCCCAAAGAGCTATTCCACCAATTTGAGTTCCTGCTCTTTAATGTAATCGCCATCTTGGTGCTACCAATTTATCTGGCTTGGCTATTTTTTACTTATGGAACTAACGGATGGTTTATTTTAATAGCGGCCCAGATGATCCTTATAATAATGGATATTATTACCTTCACTCTAAGCGCTCTCTCCACACCAAAATTTAAGGCATCCCCCATTTGGCCCTACCTGCTGGGGTACAGTATTTTGTACGTTAACCTGATGCGTATTGTCCGACTCTATTCTTACACTCAAGAGTGGATATTTAAAACCTCCTATACCGACACCTATTCACCTTCGAAAGTGCATCGTGTTCGGGAGTAAGTTGTATGAGAACTATACGAAAACATATTCGCCCGGATAATATGGCCAGTGAGGTCCGCCCCCATCACAGCGCCATAGGGCGGCGCATCTATATCGGGGTATTGATATTATTTGCCCTGGGCATTCTCCGCTATTTGTTTGGGGATTTGTTTATCCTTAAAGGGGATGGGCTGGTCCTTAGGGATTATGCGGCCGTAGAGATGGGTTACATTACAAAAGTGACCGCCGTGGAAATCGATGAGGGCGAGGCGGTTAAAGAGGGGCAACTACTCCTTAAAATAGAATCCATGCAATTACTGGAGCGTCTGGCAGATCTCTCCAGCCGCCAAGCCAACCTGATACAAATTTCTGCCGAGTTTACCCTGCTTTCCGAGACCGCCAAGCAACTTCTGGTTCCAGCAGAACACCGCAAGCAAGAGATAGAGGAGATCCTAGCGCGAATCAATAAGCTAGCCGACAAGGGTTTTGTCAGCAAAATTACCTACCAGGAGGTTCTCAGGGATAATTTTGAAGCAGGCCAGGAACTGGTGAAGATTCAGGTGGAGAGTTCCACGCTAGACCAGAAAAGAAAAGCCGTAGATGCAGCGATTGAGGTAGCCGGTAGAGCGTACAAGAGGTTAAAAGAGCACTATGACGATGGCCAAGTACACAGCCCGGTAACAGGTATAGTCGGGGCTATGGTTCCCTCCGTAGGGGATGTCTACAGGGAGGGGGAGCCATTAATGCAAGTGTATTGGGGAGAACCCTATGTTCTTGCCTATATGCCCCGCCGGTATATGCTCGCTATCCGACCGGGAATGGTTGTCACCCTTAAGAGTGGGCGTTACAAAGACAAAGGTGTGATCTCTGAATTACTGCCAATTTCCGATCAGCTACCGGAAGAGTTTCAGAATACCTTCAAACCCCAAGAGCGCAACCAGCTCGCCAAAATTGTACTCTCAAACCCGGAGAAATTTCCCTTGTCTGAAAAAGTGACAGTCACCCTGGAATTAAACTGGAAGGATATCTTTGTAGAGAATTTTATGGAATAGTGATCTTTACAAATTGAAAAGCATTTTAATTAAGCACTTACCGCTCTGCAGATTCGCCAAGAGCATTTCTCAGCCAATCAGGTAGGCTTATTTTTTCCTTAGTTTCAACCGATAAGGTGACATAGGTAATCGTCGCAGTAAAAGCCAGCTGGTCGGGATTGAGGTAGGCTCCCACCTCAAGAGTAAAAGATTGGTTGCCGACCCTGGATACGCTGACTTTTATTTCTAACTCCTGATCCCAGGTAACCGGAGTGAGAAACTCCAAATTAAAGGCCCGCACCGGGGTCACAAATCCCCGCTGCTGCATAGTGGTGATAGCCGGGCCACCAAAAAGATCCGACAATGCATCATGCGTGGCTTCCAGGGCAAAGTTCGAAAACCTGGGGGTATAGACAATGCCCGCTGGATCGCAGTCTCCAAACAAAACCTTGCGTCTGACGGTTATCATTAGATTTTCCCTCTACCAAAAGCCCGGCCAGCATTCTATGTCAGCCAGCCCTGCGGCATCCTGCCAAAGCAAGTAACCATTTCGACCACTCTCACTTTAGGCATTTATTGCTCGGCACTCATAAGCGTTAGCAGGGTCACTTCCGGCGGCACAAGAAACCTTACCGGCAGGATACTGGTGCCCACCCCAGGGCTGACATACAGGTGTTTACCCTCTTCGACAATATGGCCTATCGCATAGCGCTGCCCGTAGCGGGAAGGCACGATCGGGCGGCCAATCATTGGCAGATATACCTGCCCACCGTGGGTGTGGCCGGCAATCGTCAAGGCAATAGATTGGGGTATCTGGGGAAAAATATCGGGGTTATGGGTGAAGGCCATGACCAGTTCATTTTCTTCAACAGCGGCCATTGCCTGGTCGATATTGTGTGGCCCCTCCCAAAAATCACTGATGCCGACTAAGCGGAAAGTACAGTCTTCTGTGGCTATCTTGGTGGAGGCATCTTCCAGCACCGGGATTCCCTGCTCAGAAAATGCCCGCGCTACCCGGCCGGGGTCCAACCACCAGTCGTGATTGCCCAATACGGCAAAGACACCCAACGGCGCCTTAAGCCCGGCAAGTACCTCGGCAGCACGTTCAGGGGTGACAAAAGAGCCTCCGAGCACACCCTGAATCACAAAATCTCCGGGTAGCAGCACCAGGTCCGGCTGGCTGGCATTCACTTTGCGAACCAATGAACGCAGGCTATCCATCCCTCTGTAAGGGGAGCCAACATGCAAATCCGCTAATACCGCAATTCTTAAATCGCTACAGGCGGCAGGCCAGGTATCCAGGCGTAGCGTTTGTTCATTGATTCGGAAACTCCTGGGCTCGGCGAAAAATGCCCAAGCGGCGAGGATAAAACCCACCGTTAGAATCAGAAGAAATAGGATGCGAGACTTTCTTAACAACTTTCTCAATGAGAGATTCTCGGTACAGATGATTATTTAAGCGTTGATTTATGTATCGTGACATTCACAGTGAGAGAGCTCCCGCACAATCTCACAGGAGTCGGTATAACCGGGGCCGGCACACTGGCTGCGCAGGGCCAACAAACTTTCGCGCAGCTGTTCTAGCAATGCCATTTGGCTGTTTACCCTTTCAATATGCTCATCGACCAGGGCATTGATTTCACCACAATGCTCCTTCGGCCGCTCCCGTAGTCTTAACAGATTGCGTATATCCTCAAGGGGCATATCGAGTGAACGGCAATGGCGAATAAAGCGCAACTGCGCCAAGTGCTCTTCGGAGTAAAGGCGGTAGTTACCCTCGGACCTGGACGGTTGCGGCAGCAGGCCCACCTGTTCGTAGTAGCGTACCGTTTCCACCTTACAGCCTGCCCGCTTGGCGGCCTCCCCTATCCGGTACTCCATGCTGGCGCCCCCTTGACTCTATAGTTACTAGAGGGATTGTAATGCTGGCTCACTCATTGGGCTATTCGAGAGATAATCATGGGAAAACAGGATTCCACTTGTGGCTGCGGCACCAACGATGAACCCCAGCAACAACCCGTCGATAGTGGCGCAGGAAAGGAGAGTGAAAGCTCTCTCTTCTCGATCACCAAGATGGACTGCCCCACCGAGGAAAGCCTGATCCGCGCCAAACTCACCCCACTGGAAGGGATCTACAGCCTCGACTTCAACCTGGTGCAACGCACCCTGCGGGTGGGGCACGCTCCGGGTATGCAACAGCAGATTTTGGACATACTCGCCCCGCTGGATCTGGACGCCAGGATCGCCTCCCCATCAGATACAGAAAGCGCACCGCCAGCCGCAAAAGCCAATTGGTGGATTCTGGGTGCGGCGGGATTGGCGGCACTCGCCGCTGAGTTGGTGTTCTGGTTGCAGGGAGGGAATAACTGGCTGGTAATGCTTCTTGCGCTTGGCGCCATTGCCGGCGGGGGATTATCCACCTACAAGAAAGGCTGGATTGCCCTCAAGAACCGCAACCTGAATATGAATGCGCTAATGTCCATTGCGGTCACTGGCGCACTTTTGATTGGACACTGGCCCGAGGCGGCCATGGTGATGGTGCTGTTTACCCTGGCCGAGCTGATTGAGGCCAAGTCGCTGGACCGTGCCAGAAATGCCATTCGCGAATTGATGGACCTGGCTCCTGAAACTGCCACAGTGCTTGAAGCTGATGGCCAGTGGCGTGAAGTGGATGCCAAAACCGTTTCCCTCGGTGCCACTGTCAGGGTCAGGCCCGGCGAACGCATTGCACTGGATGGCGAGGTGGTAAAAGGCAACTCCGCAGTAAACCAAGCTCCAATTACCGGTGAAAGCCTGCCAGTGGACAAGACAGCGGGAGATGGCCTCTTTGCCGGCAGCATTAATGAATCCGGCGCACTGGAATACAAGGTGACCGCCACCGCCAACGATGCAGTGCTCGCCCGAATTATCCACGCGGTAGAGGAAGCCCAGGGCAGCCGTGCCCCCACCCAGCGCTTTGTGGATCAATTCGCCCGCTGGTATACCCCCCTGGTGTTTGTGGTAGCCCTGGCCACTGCGCTGATTCCGCCGCTGTTTTTCTCCGGCGCCTGGATGGAATGGATTTACCGCGCGCTGGTATTACTGGTTATCGCCTGCCCCTGTGCCCTGGTCATAGCTACCCCGGTCACCATTGTCAGCGGCCTGGCCGCCGCTACAAAACACGGCACATTGATCAAGGGCGGAGCTTATCTCGAAGAGGGCCGCCGCCTGCGCTGGCTGGCCCTGGATAAGACCGGCACCATCACCCATGGTGCGCCGGAAGTCACCGATTTTGCCCTTATAGACAGTACAGATGAGCGGCAAATCAAGCAGCTTGCCGCCAGCCTCGCCCACCGCTCCGATCACCCGGTTTCCAAGGCTGTGGCGGACTTTCTCAATTTAAGTGAGGGAAACTTGCAAGAAGTAGAGGCTTTTGAGGCCCTAGCCGGGCGGGGAATTCGCGGAGAAATCGAAGGCACCGGCTACTACTTAGGCAATCATCGCCTGGTGGAGGAGTTAAAAGTCTGCAACGCTGAACTCGAGGATCGGCTCTCCAAACTGGAGTACCAGGGTAAGACTGTGGTGATGCTGGTGGATACGAACGGCGTTCTGGCCCTATTTGCCGTGGCCGATACCGTAAAGGAATCCAGCCTCAAGGCCATTGAGGAACTCCACCAGCTGGGGGTGAAAACCCTAATGCTGACCGGCGACAACCAGCACACTGCCGATGCCATCGCCCAGGAAGTAGGCATAGACCGGGCCCTGGGTAACCTGCTCCCCGAAGATAAACTGCGCGAAGTGGATGCCCTGGCGGGCCACGGGCGTGTCGGTATGGTCGGCGATGGCATTAATGATGCCCCTGCCCTGGCGCGAGCCGATATCGGCTTCGCCATGGGCGCTACCGGCACCGACGCCGCCATAGAAACCGCCGATGTTGCCCTGATGGATGACAACCTGGGTAAGATCGCCAGCTTTATCCGCCTCTCCCGGACTACCGCACATATTCTCTGGCAAAACATCATCCTCGCCCTCGGCATCAAAGTGATCTTCCTGGCACTCGCCTTTGCCGGCGAAGCCTCTATGTGGATGGCGGTATTTGCGGATATGGGCACGAGCCTGCTGGTGGTATTTAATGGGCTGCGATTGATGCGGAAGTGATAGGATTTTTGAGTTCGAGCTAACTCGGCCATCTACATTTGCCAGATACATTTGTTTTACCAAGCACCCTGCAATGTCAGGGTGTCATCACATGGTTCAATTATTTTCTATCCACTACATTACTGGCAGCAGCCTTCAGGCAAAACATTTCCTGCAAGTAATCTAAAAACAAACGAACCCGATTAGGCTGAAATTTTCGACTGGGGTATACCGCATAGATTCTCAGCACTGGAAATTCTGCATCGAGCTCTATTGGGATCAGTTTACCTTGGCCAATTAGTTTTTCTACCATGATCCTAGGCAACAACCCTATTCCCATACCACGGGCAATAGCATCGCGATGGGTGTGCGTTTGGTTCAGCACCAACCTCCAAGGCTGGCTGAATTTACGAATTCCCTTTGCTGTTACCAGCGGCCAGCTATTCCCCAAGCGGGTTGCACCAAAACTCAGGCAAGCATGTCCCGACAAATCTGCCAGTGTTTTAGGGGTTCCATGTTCTCTTAGATAGGTGGGGGCAGCGACTAAGACAAATGGGGTTTCTGCAAGCTTTCGCATTATTAAAGAGCTATCTTCCAGAGAGATCGCCATTCGGATAGCGATATCAACATTGGAACTTACAAAATCCGTTCTGTCGTTATCCAGGGAAAGATCAAATAGAACGTCGGGATACTTTGCTTGAAAGCTTTCAATAAGCTCCAACAGGTGAGGAGAGCCCAAACCTTCCGGTGCGGAAATGCGAATAATGCCACTGGGTGTTTGAGCGCTACCTCCGGAAACGACCTGCTCTAATGAGACCAGCTGGTCAAGCATTTCCTTACAACCCTGATAGTAAAGCTGGCCGGCTTCGGTAATTTCCATAGCCCTAGTGGTGCGATTGATCAAACGCAAGCCAAGTAGATTCTCCAAGTCGGCCACGTGACGCCCAACAATTGCGGGGCTAATGCCTTGATCATCCGCAGCTGCAGCAAAACTGCCCAGTTCCACCACTCTGCAAAACAGAGCCATCTTTCTCAATTTGTCCATTCGGTACTTTAAGTAAATTCTATTATTACTTTAGCTATGATTATTTTAATTTAAGTATTGATTATATTGCGCTCTAAGATAAACGCTATGGACTTTTTGGAGCCCCTAGCCGTTAACACCAGTATCAACAGGCCCGACCAAACTGAACCCTTGGAGCTGAACGATGAGATCGAAGCATATTACTCCTGCCAACGCCCAATCCCTCAAGGTTGAAGGCGGTGAGACAACACTGTTTCTCGCCACGGCTGCCGACACCGCAGGACGTGTCACAGTGTCTGAGAGTTGACTGCCGAAAGGCAACGGTGCGCCATGGCACTACCACGACATAGATGATGAGATTTTTTATATCGTTTCAGGTGAAGTCGAGTTCGGTGTCAACGATGACGAGTTTATTGCTACTGCCGGAGACCTGGTGATAGCCGGCCCCAAGGTGCATCGCAGATTTAAAGCACTGACAGGCAGCCGACTCGTAGTGATCAATGCACCGGGAGGACCAGCGGAGGCCTTTATGCACGATGTATCCAATTTATCCGATGCGCCGACACAAGCGGACAAAGAGCGCTTCGTTAAGCAATACGGGATTCATATCGTGGACAAGTAAATATAATTGCTTGCCAAGCCGAGTAACGCCCAATATGCAGTAACAGAAGTTTATCTCTTATATAAAATAAGAGAATGACTTTTGTCTTTGTACTCAAGACCGTAGTATTTATGCAAATCCACTAGGTCTCAAATGCGGAGTCAGAAAGTTATTGGGCGTATAAAGCCTGTTCATTAAAAAACTGCTGGCACTCAGTTTTTCAGGCTATAACCCGGTTCTATCCTGGTTCATACATATTTCTCATCCTTTTTTTAGGGCGGCGTAGTATCACTTTACTCCGACGATCTCTTTTTTAACATAAATACCCAGCCGTTTTGAAAGACGGACCAGATTGCCCCGGTCGGTAGAAAGCAATTTGGCAGCCCTGCTCCAATTTCCTTCACACTGAATCAAGATATGCTTAATAAGATCTCGTTGGTAATCTTCGGTTGCGGCTCTAAGGTTTATTGCTTCGAGCGTCGGCTCAAGGGGTTTCTCAAAGTCTGGCTGCACCGCCATATCTTCTGGAATCTCTATATGCGCTGCGGTTAGTGACACAATTTCAGAGGGAGTTGAGTTTTTTCTGGCCTTGAGTGCTGCGCGACTGATGATATGCTCCAACTCCCGCACGTTGCCCGGCCATCCGTAGCGTTTTAATTTGTTGGAGGCGTCCGCAGTGAGCCTTAGCTGGCGAAAACCCAGTTTTCTTGTGGATCGCTCTAAAAAGTAATCCGCCAGCAAGAGAACATCGTTTTCCCTCTGCGACAGCGCGGGGACCTCCAGAGGATACACAGAGAGACGGTGATATAAATCGGCCCTGAAAGCCCCCTTTGCGATCTCCTTCAGCAAGTCTCTATTAGTTGCCGCAACAATGCGCACATCCACATGCTGCACCGCATCTTTACCAACAGGCTGGATCTCACCACTTTGCAGTACCCGCAGTAGCTTGCCCTGTACAGATAAAGGCAGCTCACCCACTTCATCCAGAAAAAGAGTCCCACCATTCGCCAACAGAAACTTACCGGGGCGTTCCCGTTCAGCGCCAGTAAAAGCCCCTTTGGCATGTCCGAACAGTTCAGCCTCTGCCAATGTTTCTGTCAGGGAGGCACAGTTGAGATACACCAAGGGTTTTTCCCTGCGCGGTGATAGCCTGTGCACCGTGCGGGCAACCAGTTCCTTGCCTACGCCCGTTTCCCCAAGAATAAGCACGTTGTAATCGGACCCTGCGACCAGCTCAATATCACTGCGCAAGGTTTTCATCACCTTGCTCTCACCGATCAGTTCGCCACCATCCCGCTGAAAAGCTTCCTGGGTCAATTCTTTCACTAGCTGCTCGGCATGCTCAGCAGAAAGAGAAAGCGCTTTAAGCTCCAAAGCGGTTTTGAGTGTTGCCGCCGACAGCGCCGCAATCAGTTCGAGGGTTCGATCACTAATCAGGCTGTAGGCATCGGATGCCATGCTATCCAAGGTGAGCAGCCCCACCAGGTGATTATCGGAATAGAGCGGCAAACCGAGGCAGGAGTGCACCGGTAGGTCCCCTTCCCTATCCAGCAGCAAACCATCAAAGGGATCTGGCAGGTTGCAATCGGAAGGAAAACGTACAGGTGTTTCAGAGTTACAGATTTGAGCCAGGCGGGGATGCTCACTAACCAGGAAGCGCCGACCCAATGTGCGCCTGGCCAAGCCCTGCACAGCCAGGGGTGTGAGCACCTCACCATTCAATCCCAGCAAGGCAACCGCATCGCACTTAATGGCCTTGCGGATGGTGGAGAGCAATCGCTCAAACCGATCGCTATTGTTCAGGCTATTCGCGAGATCCAGCGCCACCTCAAGCAGCAAAGTAGAATTGATATCCACCATAACTTACCCAGTCAATAAGTTCTCATTAGATCATTATGACACAGCAATAGATTCAGTCAAAATGACACAAACCTATATTAAAGAAAACCTATCTTATTGTTTTATATAGATTTTTCAGGTTGGCACACCCTTTGCCTAGTAACTATTGAGGTTATTCAGTAATAGAGGCAAAGACAATGCTGGACACGTACTCCCTGAAAATTCGCAGACGTTTCGAACTTCTGCTCAAGGCCGGAAATCTCACCCTGTTACTTTCAGCTCCTATGCTACTGCTCACCGTCGTTATCTGTTATCCGTTCTCGCATTATTTTTCGATCCCAGCCCAGGTGGCGGGCCATATTTTTATGATTATCAGCGCAACATTTATCAAGATTGGTTACGTAAGCCGCTGTGTTGCGCAATATAACCTGTGCCAGGAAGTCCGCTGACCAGGCACGGTAGCTTCTCGCCCTCAGAGCCATTGAGCACCTTGGGGGCGACCTTACAGATTTTCGAATTTAGAGTTTCAGCTTCCACTGCCCCCTCCCTATCTCATTCCACTCCCGTGAAGCCGTTATTTCGGTGCTATCTTCTTCCCAGTGCCGACATTTATGGCACTGCTATCAATTAGCAACCCCACAGGGGAGATTTGATGTCCGCGATGAGCCGCCTGGCCCTGCTGGCTGTGGTATTTGTCGACCTAATGGGACAAGGGCTGCTTTTTCCCATCATCAGTGAGCTGGTCATGTCGACTAAGTTTCACTTTCTGCCAAGCGATACCCCGCAACCCACACGCCATCTTTTCTATGGCATCGTTATCAGTAGCTTTTTCCTGGCTTGGTTTTTGGGGTCTGTATATGTCGCGAAGCTATCCGACAGTATCGGACGTAAGAGTGCAATGGTGCTCTGTCTGGTTGGTGCGCTGGCAGGCTACACCATCACGGTTGTAGCGCTATTCACCAGTAGCCTGTGGTTGCTGATTTTGGGGCGCGTAGTGAGTGGATTTACCGCAGGCAATCAACCCATCGCCCAGGCGGCAATGATTGATGCCAGCCGCAGCGAACTGGAGGCCTCGAAAAATCTGGGGCTACTGGTGGCGGGAATGAGTGCTGGGGCAGTAGCCGGGCCAATTATCGCCGGCGTATTAGCCGACCAGGCGCTGCTGGGCAGCATCGCGAGTATTCAACTCCCTTTTTATTTCGCGCTGTTGTTGGTTGCCGTTACCCTAGGCCTGATTTTGGCGTTTTATCACGATAGCCGGAAACCTACGGCACCTGTTCAATTACGCTTCCTCGACTTGTTCAGGCAATTTGTGCACCTGAAAGACCGACCACAGGTTGTCAGACTATGTCCAGCCTACCTGAGCTTCATGCTGGTACACCTCAGTTTTTATATCTTTATCACCAACTACTTGAACAGCCGCTTTCAACTCGGGCTACTGGGAACCAGCATGGCCATGCTGTTTATGGGGATCGCCGTGGGTATATCCAGTATTTTTCTGGTGAAGCCCGTGTTATCCCGCTGGAGCAAGCCCCTGATCATTAAAGTGTCGGCTTTAATCATGGGCGCTTGTGCTCTGGTGTTTGCCTTTAGTAGTCAGGTTTGGCTGTGCTATGTGAGTGTGTTTATCGCCTATTTATGCTTTGGGCTTGCTTATCCAGCACTACTACATCTATTTGCCCAGAGTGTGGATGAGAGCGAACAGGGCTGGGTAATGGGTATCGCCACGGCCGGATTTACTGTAGTAGCGACTCTTATCTCGCTGTTGGGCGGCGGTGCCATGGAGATCAATATCCGGCTGCCATTCTTTATAACTGCCATCGCTGCCGTCTTTGTTTTGATACTGATTAGGCTCGGCTGGCGTAGTCGCGCGATGAAAAAAATTATTGAAAAGTAAGAAAGGTTCTCATTGTAAATGTTATTGCAATATCGCTGCAGCTTAAGGTAGCCGACTCTTGAATCGTGACGAAAGCTACGGCGATATTGCTATTTCTTTAGACCTCAATCTAAGATCTCAATCTAAGGCCTCAGCCTATAGCTTGCTCGCCAAATCCTTAATTTCATGATTCAGAATCCGATCGTTATGGCTGTAATCCATGGGGACATCAATCAAGTGCACCCCTCCCTCCTTACAGCACTTCTCAATCATCGGCTTCAATTCATCTGTCGCCTCTATGCGATGACCCTCAGCACCATAAGATTTCGCATAGGCGACAAAATCAGGATTGCCAAAATCGAGCCCAAAGTTTTTTAGCTCCATCATGGATTGCTTCCACTTGATCATGCCATAGGCATCATCGCGAAGAATCAACACAATCAGGTCCAACTTCAGGCGTACAGCGGTTTCTATTTCCTGTGAATTCATCATAAAACCACCGTCTCCACAGATCGCCAGCACCCTGCGATCGGGGCAGACCAGCTTGGCCGCCATAGCCGATGGTAGGCCGGCCCCCATGGTGGCCAGGGCGTTATCTAAAAGCACAGTATTCGGGTAATAGGCTGGATAATTGCGAGCAAACCAGATCTTGAACATGCCATTATCCAGGGCAATCACGCCCTTCTCTGGCATCACCTCACGAACATCCTTTACTAAACGCTGGGGCCGTATGGGGAAGGTATCCACACTCGCCCCCTCCTCTATTTGCTTCAGCAGCGCCGAACGTATGCGATGGGCATCGCTAAAGCTCCAATGCTCCTGGGGCTCAAGGCTCTCCTGCAGCTGCCATAAGCTGTTCGCAATATCCCCAATCACTTCTATCTGCGGGAAATAAACCGGGTCCACCTGGGCCGCATTAAAGTTGATGTGTACGACTTCGGGCCCGCCAGGGCGCATGAAGAACGGCGGTTTCTCCACCACATCGTGGCCCACATTGATAATCAGGTCCGCCTGCCCGATTGCGCGGTGAATAAAGTCCTCATCGGATAAGGCCGTGTTACCTATAAAATGTGGCCCGGACTCATCGATCACCCCTTTGCCCATCTGCGTGGTGATCGCGGGAATCCCCAGTTTCTCGACGAACTTCCTCAGCATCTTCGAGGTCAGCTTTCTATTTGCGCCGGCGCCTATCAGCAATAAAGGCTTGCGTGAGGCGGTAATAGCCTCTGCCGCCTTGCGAATGGCTTTCTCTTCGGCAATGGGACGGCGGGAATAACTGATTTCGAGCACCGGCATAGAGGAGTGCTCGCGGGCAATATCCTCAGGAAACTCCAGGTGTGCGGCACCGGGTCGCTCTTCCTCGGAGCGTCGAAAGGCTTCACGCACATGTGCCGGCACATAATCCCCACCGACGAGGGTTTTGGTGAACTTGGTGAGGGGGCGCATCATGTCCACGATATCAATAATCTGGAATTGCCCTTGCTTCGAACTCTTGATGGGCTTTTGGCCGGTGATCAATACCATGGGCATCCCACCAAGCTGGGCATAAGCCGCTGCGGTGACGAGATTGGTGGCGCCTGGACCCAAGGTCGACAAACAGACACCGGACTTGCCGGTGAGGCGACCATAAGTGGCGGCCATAAAGCCTGCGGCTTGCTCGTGGCGAGTAAGGATCAATTGTATTTTGGAGCCCCGCAGAGATTCCAACATGTCGAGGTTTTCCTCGCCGGGAATACCAAAAACATATTCAACCCCCTCGGCTTCCAGGGCGCGCACAAATAAATCGGATGCTTTCATAGGAGCGTCTCTCGTCGTTGTAAGCTCTCAAGAGTTAGGCAAATATGGAATGTCCTGTGCCTCTCTTTACCCTCCCAGAGGCCCGAACCTACCCCCACCTTTCGCCACTCTTACCGGCAGTGACATGATTTTGAACATACAGATGTAAAACCCCTCTGAGTTTTAGCACAGGATGACGTCTTTGGTGCCCTAAAGCTCCACTTTTCCCAACATACCAACCACAGAAGTTACTCTGGAAGTCAGAATTCCTCCATTCGCACTGCTTGCTAATATCTTTGAGTGGTGAACACCATCTAGAAAGGCCCTCTCCATGAATCTCACGAGTCAATTCAATGACTTCATGTTGACACCTGCGACTCTTTTCACCTTGATGGGAGCCCGCTCCAGCAAGCCGCTGACCTGCAACCACCGCACAAAAGTTAGGTTTCCCGGGCTTTGCAAATAGCGCCTTTATGAAGAGCAAAGAGAGGGGCAGCAAGGGAAAGTGGTTTCTATCGCTCGCCGCGCTTGGGGTGGTTTTTGGGGATATCGGTACCAGTCCTCTTTACGCGGTTAAGCTGATCTTTCACTCGAGATACGGTATCCCATTGACCGAAGCCAATATCCTGGGCGGGATATCTGCAATCTTCTGGGCTCTGATCGTGATAGTGACGATCAAATATGTCACCTTGGTAATGCGTTTGGATAATCGCGGTGAAGGCGGCATCATGGCTCTGATGACGCTGGCAATGGAGGCCTCAAAAGGACGCAAATATCTGCAGTGGTTTGTGGTCACGGCCGGCATCTGCGGTGCTGCCCTGTTCTTTGGTGATGCCGTGCTAACCCCGGCAATCTCAGTACTTTCAGCCATTGAAGGGCTTGAGGTGGGCAACCAGACACACAAAATCCTGGTTGTACCAATTGCCATAGGCGTATTAATCAGTCTCTTTTTTGTACAACGTTACGGCACATCAACTGTTGGCGCCCTATTCGGGCCAGTTACCGCCCTGTGGTTCCTCACCCTGCTGGTGGCTGGAATTTCCAGCATCATCAGCAACCCCCAGGTTCTTCAGGCCATAAACCCGGCGCACGCCTTGAAATTCCTAACTACCCACGGATTTAGCTCTTTTGTGGTACTCGGTGCCGTTCTGCTGGTTTTTACCGGAGCCGAAGCGCTTTATACCGATATGGGACATTTCGGTCGCTCTCCTATTAGGATGGCCTGGCTCGGATTGGTATTTCCTGCTCTATTTCTGAACTATATGGGGCAAGGGGCGCTGTTAATGAGCGATCCGAATGCGGTGGACAACCCCTTCTACCGCATGTTTCCCAGCTGGGGACTTTACCCGGTGATTGTGCTCGCCACCGCCGCTACGGTCATTGCCTCCCAGGCCTGTATTACCGGTAGTTTTTCTATGGCCAAACAGGCCATGCAACTGGGCTTCCTGCCTCGCCTTGCCCTCAAGCACACCTCTGCGCACCTGGAAGGGCAAATTTTCATGCCGGGTGTCAACAGGCTGCTTATGCTGTTAGTTATTGGCGCAGTGGTGGGTTTCAGCTCCTCGACCAACCTGGCCAGCGCCTACGGCGTTTCTGTAAGTGGCGCCATGTTCATAAGTACATGCCTAGCCGCGGTTGTTTACCGCATTCAAATGAAATATCACCTACTGTTGTGCATCTCCGTTGCAACCTTTTTTATCTGTATCGATCTGTCATTCTTCTCTTCCAGCCTGCTTAAAATCAGCCATGGGGGCTGGTTCCCACTGGGCCTGGGCGCAATAGCGTGTATTTCCATGTTCACCTGGAGGGATGGCAAGGAAGTATTGGCGCAACATCTTCAGCGGCAGGAGTTTAAGCTGGAACCCTATTTGGCGGCTCTATTAAAGAAAAAACCAATACGGGTGCCTGGAACCGCAGTGTTTCTTATCTCCAGACAACTATATGCCCCTCACGCCCTGATCTATAACCTGAAGCACAATAAAGTTTTGCACGAAAAGTTACTGTTTATTACCGTATCTTTTGTAAATACTCCACGGGTGATGCCCGGTAACCGGTACATTCTCAGCGAAGTTGGAGAAAACAGTTTTTACTTGCTCCTACGTTATGGCTATATAGAGCAACCGGATATCTGGAAGGTTCTTAAACGACTACGTTCAAAAAAAGAGTTGGATATCGAGCCGAATAAGGCCTCATATTTTTTAACCCGGCAGACCATCATTCCTACCAAACAAGAAGACAGTCACATGTTCCTCTGGCGAGAGCGACTCTTTGCTGCCATGTTTCGCAATGCTAGTAGTGCCGTGGAGTATTACCGGATTCCTGCAAGCCGGGTAATTGTCATGGGCGAAAAAATTAGAATTTAGGTTCAGCGATTAAAAGGTGGCACCGATCAGCGCCACTTCTCACCTTGCTCTGTTGCAGCCTTCAAATTCTGGCACTTGTTGTGACTGGCCAATTATCTACTCTGGAACTAAGAAAACTAAAAGAAACCCTTAAGAAAACTAAATGGCCCCAAGCCTGGCCAAATGCTGCCGGGCGAATCTAATGCGCTTCGTCTGTATTTCTGCAAAGCTCTTACCATCTATATTCGCAGCAAAGAAATACATATTGTTTTCAGTTTCTACTACCCCAACATACCAGCCTAAAGCGAAATTATTGGAAATTTGCCCACCCCCGGTCTTCGCATAGAGTTTGTAAGAATCTGTTTCCTCTACCAACATCACTGCTTTAAATAGAGACAATGTCTCTTTAGAAACAGGCAATGAACCGGAAAATAACTTTTGCAAGAAGTCGACTTGCTCTTTAGCCGATATCTTTAAGCTGCCATTTAGCCAAAATTTATCCAAACCCGAGGAAATATCTTTATTTCCATAATCGAACTTGCTCAAATATTGGTTCATCCGCTCCTCGCCAACTTGAATGGCTAACTGACGGTAAATAGGCACTGCGGAATTTTGGAATGCCGCCCGGATGGGGAGTGGCTTGTCATACCAAATACTGGGCCACCATCTTTGCGCTGGATACTTCAAGTGATCATAGGTTAATTCTTGAACAAGACTGCGAACCACTCCGGCATCCAAAGCAATCAGGGTATTCGGCACCTTGAAGGTTGAGAAAGGGGTAAGCCTGACATCTGCCCTACTTTCATTGACAACTGAGTAGGAGGCCTCTTTGTGATTCTTAAGAACAAATGTGCATGATTTGCCACATTTGATATCTTCTGAAGACCAGGCAAGACTGCTCACAAAAAGAGCGAAGAACACGATTACTTTCAAGTTAAACTTCCCAAAGATGTAGATTGAAAAGACCCTCTGCTCAGGGTAGCAATCATAAACGATCCTGCCGCATTCTCACCCGTCTTCATTTCAAAAGCACGCACGGTTTAGTACACGATTATGCCGTCATATTAATCCGCTAGTGGATATACTTGGGTCCTCTACTAGACCGTATCAGCTCTACAAGAGCTTTATGAGCATCGACAAAACCCAGCCCAGTATTATTAGCACCCAAGTGAGAGTGCCTTGCTGTGCCCTGAAGAGCCTGCACAACCACTGGTACGGCCTCACCCCTTGAGTAGCCATAGTGGTCTGCCGCATCCAATAGCAGCGCACTAACAGCAGCCAATTGTGGAGCTGCAAAAGAGCTACCAGATTCAAAATTTTGACTAGAAGCCGAGTAGACTGCATCACCTGAGATGGCAAAGCTTCGGTTAATCGCCAACTCGTTATAGCCAGGAACTGTAGCGGTGAGAGACACCTCATCGGAAAATGGCTGCAAGTTGATCGCAAACATCAGGTTTTGATTCCCCGGCATGCCTTGGTTTTGCAGCGAGAAAGCTTTAATCAGTTCCAAATCATAAGTAAAGAAACTTCCCAAAGGTGGAA
Organism: Microbulbifer sp. ABH2_005; assembly: GCF_056160005.1. NCBI lineage: Bacteria > Pseudomonadati > Pseudomonadota > Gammaproteobacteria > Cellvibrionales > Microbulbiferaceae > Microbulbifer > Microbulbifer sp. ABH2_005. The sequence goes on from NZ_JBSWWI010000001.1 coordinate 2,197,864, forward strand.
GACCGAGGCGTTTACGTACATCGGTATTCTCACCGTTCAAATCCGTACCCGTGTTCCCAATCGATTTGGTAAAAATTTTGGACTGTAAGATATGTGAGAGATGGCCTGAAAACTCTGGATCTAACTGATCATTGGTGATATGAAAGGCCCGGCTCATATTAATCACACTGATATCATCGCGACTGCGCATATAAGCCATGGCTTCATTGTACGTCTTGCTCTCGGTGCTTATGGGCACAATGGTGGCCTTAGGTGCAATATCGAGGATAATATCAATGACAGTATTGCCATGCAGGAAAGTGATCGGATCACCAAACTGAACTTCAGCTTCGATATTAGGGTTCTGCTCACGTTGCTCCTGCAAACGGACAGGATCAAACAAATCAAACACCCCAATAACAATACCCTCCCCATCAAAGTGCCTAACTAGATTGTGTTGTTTAAGGTTATAACCGGGCACATAGGGATACAGTAAGTCATTAAGCTCCTGTCTAAACAGATCCAAATCTGCGAGAGCGGATTCAAAAGCCAACCTATTTTCCTCTTGGTAGTCCTCTGACTGAAAGGTGTACAAAAGCTCCGCGAGCACCGTAAATTCAGTAATTGACTGCCCCCACTTATGCATTTTTAGCTCATCGACCATATAGAGCGACTTCGCGCGTCCCTGATATTGGTCAAACTCAGCAGCCAGATAATCATCCAGAATTGGAGTAACAGGCTCTTCCCAAGGCCATGGAGTCAGCTCCTTAATCACCTGCAATGAACTCCTGGCCTGATCTACGTTGGGATCTGATGCAAGGACCTTTACGCTAAATACAATCAGCAATACCACAAATACTATTTTATTCAAAACATCTTCCTTTTTATTGAAATTTATTTTGGGTACTAGCTTTAACAACCAATCACTAAGAGCTTTACAGAATGGCTATCGCTTTTCACAGCGATGTCTCTTAGTAGAAATAAATAGGATCATGGAACGTGCTCAAAGGCAATATGCCGATTAAAATCTTTGATACTTTCGTTTAACCTTCGACAGTGAAGGAGCCTCACCATGCATTACCTTAAACACTCATTGTCGAAGCATAGATCTCAGCTATACGATTGAAAATAATGAGCTGAATCAATCCACACATAAAACCAAGCGTTCTTGGATCAACAGGAATGGGATATTAAAGACAAACCCTCTGTCGTAATAGTTAGGCTCATTAACTCACCAACTTTCGAGCACCGTAGAAATCACCCAATTGAAACTTCAAGAGAAACAGGTATCTGTTCGATAGCCTCATGATAAGGTTTAACAAATCTAATTTGTGTCCCATCAATTTCAGTAAGTTGTTTAGACCAGGCTAAATCATAAAGAGCTTTCAAGTCATTCTTATCAGCCTCAGTGAGTTCACTATTTTCACCATAGTTCATGATGGAGAACGGCTTATGCACACCATAGATCACACTGGGCCAAGCTTCCTCTTTCAAATCAGCAAAGAAATGCCTTAGCCCAAATATATGGCCCAGTTCGTGAATCATAGTATCAACCTGCTCTTTCCAGCTTTGTTCAAACATGGTGGGAAAGAGCACCAGTTCATTACGCCCCGGATTAGGAAAAAAGGCGCGCGCTAATGTACAACCTGCCACACTACAATTTTCTACAGGCTCCACTCTGATTTTAAAGTCCCAAACATTTGGGTTCTCGTTAAATTTCACCGGAGAAGCATCGCCCCACTTTAACAGGGCCTCTCCAAGTAGAACTCGAATATAGTCTTTTACTTCATCTGGGTTTTTAAAATACCGCAAAGATTCTTCATCAAACTTCCACCTTAGAGTTACAGCCTCTTTCCAAAGGGGAATGTATCCCTCCCCACTGTGTAACACCAAATCCAATGGGGATCTATTCTCTACAGCAGAATATCCAACTTTATCAGTGACGCAGATCTTATTGTCACCATACTTATGAACTAAGGGCACAGCGCAAGAATCACATTCTTTTTTTGACTTAAGCTCCAGGTGGAGCGTTTCCTTTACATAGCTACCATTTTCTGTTGACACTGTTATCCACCAACATGTATGAAAGAACCATAACTAGAAGATAATTCATATTGGATAAATCGAGGGGATATGCGTGGTCTCTTGCAGCAGAATCCTTTCGTGACATAATTAAAACCTCATTATCTATGCCATGACACTATTCTCATTACTAAGCCAAAAGCAGTTAACACAATTAAAGATCGGCAATGCAAATGTATGAGCCAGTACATATATACATTTGTGCCACTTATAGCGTTGAATCTCTTATAGCATTGTATCTATATCTCTTCTTTTTATATCTCTATAGATCAAGGATGACACTAAAGCCACCATAGATTAAGTCGCTTGCCATCAAACGGCATTGAGTTTTCCTCTGACTGCATTCTTAGATGCATCCATAAAAGCTTGCCAGCCAGCATCACGAATCTCTTTTGAAGGCCAAATTGTCCACGAAAATGCAACAGTTTCATTCTCCGTACATTTTATAGCCATAGGAAGGAGGTAACTTCACCATCAGGAACATCATCCTCCGGTTTCCAAAATCTTGTGGTACTCCAATATCAGATAGCTCAGTCTATTTACTGCAATCTATTTATTAATTTCCATTTTATGGCGAGCACAAAAATAACAAAATAATCATTTTTTTTAGAAATTTATCCCCATTGTTTTACAGAGCCTTCGTCAGGCTCTTGGTGTACAGCTAATCTCTCATGATTAGCGATTCGACTAAGGCCTTATCACCCTTCTATTTTTCTCTTTAGAAACCACAGCAAAATTGTCTACCCACTAACCTCCATAAATTTATAAGCCTTTTGAAACATATATTATCGATCAACCACTAACATCATGGCTCAAAACAAATTTCGGAGCAGCTTAATCGTTGATAGAGCTGTTCATTATTGCACCAAGAAAAAATAGATCGTCACAACATCGCCAAAAGTCAGGTAACTGCTTTAGGCTGTTATGATTTCGTTAGCTAAACAGAGATGAGGTGGTTTATAATGCCAAAACCCGCAACTTATATAATGGGGATAATGGGGAATTTTAATGACTAAAAAAGTGTTTCGACTTACTGTAATTCAAACAGCGTTTTTGTTAGCAATATCAGGCTGTGATAACAATAAGAGTTCATCTGCCCCTGCTGATATTCCGCCAACTGCTGCCGATGTAACTATAGATGGAGCAAAGCAGTGGATTTCTGTATCTGGTGCATTACTAGGTAGAGATCAAAATGGTGATGTTTTAACGTATAGTTTTTCAGAAAATAACGAAACCATTAATCCCGTAGATGGTATTTATACATTTAGTCATGGGCAGCTAGCATTAAAAGGCGACAAATTCGAGTATACCTCTATCTCAGGACAAGAAGCCTCTATTACTTATACAGTAACAGCAAATGGTGCTTCCGCCTCTGCGACAATTAAAATTGTAAATGTTGCAAATGACCCACTAGCTTATCAGCAATGGCACCTCCGCAATACAGGCCAAAAAGCTTACGCACTCAGCGATGGTATGGCGCAAGGGGAAGTCGATGCAGGTAGATTAACTGCCGAGGAAGCTGCTAAAAAGCTTATAGAGGCTGAAGGCGGAGAACTTGTTGCTGGTGAGGATATGAATGTTGCAGCTGCATATACTCAAGGTGTGACTGGTGCAGGTGTGACAGCTGTTGTTGTGGATTCTGGTTTAGAAATTCGCCATGAAGACTTGATAGACAATGTTTTGGCCAACCGCTCCCTCAATTTAGACCAATTGGCAACTGACAGGACGGACCCAACCAGCCTGTCCAATAGCGGAGATCATGGTACTAGTGTAGCTGGCTTAATTGCAGCCAAGGGCTGGAATAATATTGGTAGCCGTGGTGTAGCCCCGGATACAGGGCTGATAGGCATGAACTATTTAGGTGCAGACAGAATAGAGCAAAGTGAACTATTTGTGCATGGGTTTCCTGGAAGTGGTATCTCTACAAACGAAGAGATTTCAGCATTCAACCGTAGCTACGGCAGAACTTATCCTATTTTCTTTGCGTACTCTGCTTTAGATGAAGCTATAGAATCTTACCCTAACCTTAATCTTCGAGGCGGCAAAGGCGCCTTAAATATCAAATCTAGCGGCAATGATTTTAAATACTCAAACAGCGGCTATGAAAGTTCTTTATGTGCTGATAATGGTGCCCATGATTTAGGCCTAACGTGTTATAATTCGGCGTTTGAGCCTAGCCAAGGGCACCCATACTACTTGACTGTTGCTGCGGTTAACGCAAACGGCAAACATACAAGCTACTCAACTGCTGGTGCAGGTGTAATGGTTTCAGCACCTGCTGGTGAGTATGGCCGTTGGGCTCCCGCTATGGTCACAACAGACCAAATGACCTGTATTAATGGTTACTCCGGCTTCAATGGTGGATCAATTAGTGCTTGGAGCGACGCCTATGGCGAAGATATTGCAGCTAGCCAATACCCATTCAACTACCCAGGCCACCCAGAGAATGTAAGCTGTAACTATACATCAACCTTCAATGGCACTTCTTCAGCAGCTCCGAATGCATCAGGTGTTGTGTCTCTGATCCTATCTGCAAATCCAAAATTGACTTGGCGTGATGTTCGACACATTTTAGCCTCAACAAGTACAGTAATTGACAGTGATAACGAAAAAGTTGAACTAACAATTGGGGAAGGCTCTTTTATTGCTCATGATGGCTGGGTTGAAAACGCCGCTGGTTATCGCTTCAACAACCTATATGGCTTTGGCCGAGTCAATGCAGGCGCCGCTGTTGCTATGGCCTTAGATTACTCAGAAAGTCTAGGCGAGCAAATTATCACCGAATGGCAAGGTCTAGGCTCAACTGCTGGTGAAGAAGCCATGCAGGCAGTCATTCCAGACAACGATGCCACGGGTGTGGTCCGACAAATCGAAGTGGCAGAAGATATTGTCATTGAAGCTATGCAGTTCGAGTTTGATGTTCGTAATGATCATATGGGCTCTATTTTAAATGACAGCCTATTAAGCTCTGCCGGTAACGATTTAGCGATTGAAGTAGTCTCTCCTTCAGGCACTAGAAGCGTTCTACTATCCTCTAAGCAGGCATTACTGACTGCTGCCTACAGTTTTGCCGATGGATGGCGTATGAATTATATCTTGAGTGATGCGGTATTTCTCTCCAATGCATTTTATGGTGAAAATGCTAAGGGGACCTGGACTATTAAGGCATTAGATACCGGAGAAACAAACATAGAATTTAAAAGCCCAGCTTACGTACCAGGACTACCGGAAGCGACAGGCATGATAAACAACCCTGTGGAGAGCGTCCTTGAGGGTGTATCACTAAGAGCGTTCGGGCGCGCAGCGCAATAAGAAGGGTAATACAATGAAGCTAAATAAATTAATAATCTTAACTGCTGTAATGTGTTTATCTGGCATGACACAAGCAAATGAAATTGAAAAAAAGTTTGACCCAGAGAGCGAAGGCATTAAGGTCACACCAGTAAGAGAGGGCGCTGAGTTTGGTATCTTTAAAATTGAACGATCGCTGAAAAAAATTCCTTCTTCAATTGCCTCACCAGAGCAAATTGTTGCAACAAAAGGCCAAATGGCCATTGTAAATATCGATAATGCTTCTGCAGAGGATGTAGTCGGCAAAGGAACGATTGTACGAAACACAATAACCAATGAACTAACGACTTTAACTGGCAATATAACAATTTTATTAAGTAAAAATGTTAATGCGTCTGAAGTAGCTGAAGCAACTGGCATGGAAGTATTATCTGTATTTCCTGGCACTGACATTGCCATCCTGAAAGTTAAAGAAGGTAATGACTTGTTAGAAGCTTTCAATGCAATAAAACAATCTGGCTTGACCATTGAAAGTCGGGTTGAAGTTACTGAGACCATGCACAAAGCACAGTAGATAAAATTAATCTATATAGGTAAGTTTTATCACATAAAAAAGGCATCACTATAAGTGATGCCTTTTCAATTATGGACAACCGCTAATGTCTGGGACCAAGGATGTGAACCAAGCAGCTCCCAAGAACACCCCTACAAGCAGTTTCAACTTCCAGTTACTTAGAGTCATTTTGAAATTCTTAAGTGTGGTTGGATACTCAAAATTTCAGATGTGGCGTAATTTGTGCTGAAAACTATGACTATTAAAAAATCATCTGCGATTCAAAGCACCGTAGCGCCAGTATACTTAGGCCAGACAGAGTGGAGACGCATTTGTAAACTTTCGCATGGTTTGCAATAAGAGCCCTACTCATACTAACCCTAACTCCCTGAGATAGTATGAGTAAGCTGGTCAGTTTATTCGGCTATTGTAGTGTCCCTATTAGCCTCTTCTCTTCCATGCACTATCTGATACAGCAGCGGCAATACAAATAACGTCAACAATGTCGAAGAAATAATTCCCCCAATCACTACTGTGGCAAGGGGTCTCTGCACTTCAGCCCCTGTACCAACGTTCAATGCCATAGGTACAAAGCCGAGACTGGCCACCAATGCCGTCATCAACACCGGGCGCAGGCGGATCATGGCGCCGTCGATGATTGAAGTGATTAGCTCACCGCCCTGCTGGCGCAGTTGGCGGATAAAAGAGAGCATCACCAGGCCGTTTAACACCGCCACACCGGAAAGCGCGATAAAGCCTACACCCGCGGAAATCGACAAGGGCATACCCCGCAACCACAGGGCCAAAACACCCCCAGTCAGGGCCAAAGGAACGCCAGTAAAGATAATCAGAGCATCCTTAAAAGAACCAAAGGCCATGACCAGTAAACCGAGGATTACCAACAGCGTTAGCGGTACCACGATGGACAGGCGAGTACTGGCGGATTCCAACTGTTCGAAGGTACCGCCATAAGCCAACCAGTAACCTGCGGGCAGGGAAACCTGTTGTTCGATGCGTGCCTTCGCCTCTTCAACGAATGACCCCAAATCACGGTCGCGTACATTGGCTGTTACCACCACGCGGCGCTTGCCATTTTCCCGGCTGATCTGGTTCGGGGCCGGTGCCATTTCCAGACTCGCCACTTCTGATAGGGGGACGTAGCTACCCAGCTGGCTGTCAGCAGGTAAAGGAATAGGCAGGTCGCCGAGATTTTCGTAGTCCCTGCGCAACCCCTCTGGCAGGCGTACCACCAGCTGGAAGCGGCGATCACCTTCATAAATCAATCCAGCCTCTTCCCCCCCAATAGCGGTGGAGACCAGATCCTGCAGGGTTTGCAGGTCGATACCGTAACGGGCGAGCGCAATGCGCTTGGGCACAACGGAAAGCACAGGAAGGCCCTCCACCTGCTCTGCTCTCGCATCGGCAACCCCTTCAATTCCATTTAATACGCTTAAGATTTCATTGGAAGAAGCGACCAGCTGATCCAAATCATCGCCGAACACCTTGATACCCAGGTCGGCGCGTACCCCAGAAATCAGTTCGTTAAAGCGCATCTGGATTGGCTGGGTAAACTCGTAGTTATTACCTGGCAATTGTCGTACGGCCTCCTCGATTTCTGCCACCAATTGTTCCTGTGGCAGTTTCGAATCGGGCCATTGGTCCCTGGGTTTCAGAATCACAAAATTATCGGCCACATTCGGCGGCATTGGATCTGTCGCCACTTCAGGTGTACCAATTTTCGCGAATACTTTATCGACCTGGGGAAACTCCTTAATACGCTGCTCCAACAATCGCTGCATTTCCACCGATTGCTCTAAGCCTGTACCGGGAATTCGCAAGGCGTGTAGTGCTATGTCCCCCTCATTAAGCTGCGGAATAAATTCGGAGCCCAAAGTAGTCGCAAGCCAGCTACAGAACAGTACCAGTGCTAGCGCCCCGGAAAGCACCAGCCAACGTACCTTCATAGCTGCGATCAACAGTGGTTTATATAGGGATTTGGTGGCGACGATCACCTTGTTTTCTTTCTCACTGATTTTGCCAGTGAGGAAAACAGCTACCGCTGCTGGAACAACAGTCAATGAAAGCACCAGCGCGGCCAGCAGGGCCATCACCACAGTGGCGGCCATGGGGTGGAACATCTTGCCTTCCACACCGGTAAGCGTGAACAAAGGGATATACACCACAGTAATAATCAGCACACCAAACAAGCTTGGGCGAATCACTTCGTTGGTCGCCTGGAATACCAACTCCAAACGCTCATGCAGAGGTAGTTTGCCCCCCTTGCGGTGCTGTGCTTCGGCAAGTCGACGAATCGCATTCTCCACGATTATCACGGCCCCATCGACAATCAAGCCGAAGTCGAGGGCACCGAGACTCATTAGGTTTGCTGAGACACCAGTTTGCACCATACCGAAAAAGGTAGCGAGCATGGAAAGCGGAATTACCGCTGCGGTAATAAAGGCTGCGCGAATATTCCCCAATAAAAGGAACAACACCGCGATCACCAGCAGAGCACCTTCGATAAGATTTTTCTGCACGGTAGCTATGGCTTTATCTACCAGGGTGGTGCGATCGTAAACCGCCTCTACCTTGATACCTTCAGGCACGGTGGATTTCACCTGCTCCAATGCCTCCGCCACATCGCGGGCAACTTCGCGGGAATTTTTCCCCACCAGCATCATGGCCGTACCCAATACAGTCTCTTCACCGTCGCGAGTAGCAGCACCAGTACGTAACTCTTTGCCGATAGCCACTTCGGCCACGTCAGAGATTTTTACTGGCACACCGGCGCGACTGGTAATAACGACATCTTCGATTTCAGCGATATTTCGCAGCTGTCCCGGTGAGCGGACCAAAAGTTGGCGACCGTTATTCTCCAGATAGCCGGCACCGCGACTCTCGTTATTGCGACGTAGGGCTTCGGCAATATCTTCCATGGATACGCTGAAGTTGAGCATCTGCCGCGGGTCTGGGGTTACGTGATACTGCTTGTTGTAGCCACCGATGGTATTCACTTCCGTCACGCCTGGCACCAGAGCCAATTGCGGCTTGATGATCCAGTCCTGGATTTCCCGCAAGGCTGTGGCATCGTAAGGCTGCCCGTTCGCCTGGATAGCACCGGGCAGAGCCTCCACCGTATACATAAAGATCTCACCGAGCCCGGTAGCGATAGGACCCATTTCCGGTTCCAACTCCGGTGGTAGATTGCTCTTAATGGCGCCGAGCCGGCTATTGATTAAATTGCGGGCAAAATAGAGGTCTGTGCCCTCCTTAAAAACCGCCGTTACCTGGGAAAGTCCATAGCGGGAAAGGGAGCGGGTATATTCCAGATCGGGTAAGCCGGCGAGTGCAGCCTCGACTGGGTAGGTAATCCGCTGTTCAGCCTCTAAAGGGGAATAGCCGGGAGCCTCGGTATTAATCTGTACCTGTACATTGGTGATATCGGGGACTGCGTCGATCGGGAGTTTCTGATAACTCCAGACACCCAGCCCCACCAATACAAAGATCAGGGACAGCACAAAGTAGCGCCGCTCAATAGAGAAGCGCAGGATGCTTTCAATCATCTTCTGGCCCCTCTTAGTGGCTATGGGCGGCGCCGGATTTTTCGATATCCGCTTTGATCAGGTAGCTATTCTCAGTGACATAACGATCACCCACCTTGAGGCCACTCAGCACTTCGGTCACTCTGCCATCGCTACGTCCCAGTTTCAGCGGACGGATCTCATAGGTATCCCCCACCTTGATAAACACCACCGTCCAATCGCGAAATGGTTGCAGAGCCCGGTTTTCCACCACAAGAGGCACAGGGTTTTCACTGGTGACCACCTGCCCTTGCACCATAAGATCTGTAGTCCAGAGATCGTTGGGATTTTCGATAGCCGCTCTAGCTATCGCAAAGGGCTGGCCGTTACCCCCAGGAGCGAGACTGGTAATGGTTGAATCGAAAGTGCGGTCCCCAGCGACAATGGAAACCTTTTGGCCCCGACTGATCTGACCGCGGCGGGTTGGGAATACCTGCAGTTCAGCCCACAACTGGGTGTAGTTGGCGATGGTGAACAACACTCGCTCACCGCTGAATTCGCCACGGCTGGTCTGCTTATCGATGATCTGCCCATTGATAGGAGCGACCAAGGGATAGGTTTGCAGACTGTCATTGGATTCAATGGTTGCGAGCTTCTCCCCTTTTTCTACTAAGTCACCCAGCGCTTTTTCAATAGTGACTACAGTTCCCGGGTAGCGTGCCCGCACATGACTGATACTGCGGTGATCAATCGCGGTTTTGCCATAGAGGGTCACACTTTCTTTAATAATTCCGGGGCCAGCGACCGCTGTTTCAATTCCGGCTTTTTTCGCCATCTGTGCTGAGATTTGTACGCGTCCTTCGTGGGACTCATATTCCCACTCACTACGCTTACCGTTATACAAAACAGAGACTACGACATCGAAAGAATGGGGTTCCATCACTGTGCCTTCGCCGCGGTAATACCCGGTACTGGATTCCCAGGTAAAAGGAACTTGCTCTACATCCCCACCGAGTCTTTCCACTGTCACCGAGAGTCGGGCGTTGTTGAGTAATTTACCATCACGATTAATCCAGGCTCGAAATTCCGATTGCGCGCCGTTTTCATAAATAAGCAGCTCTACTGTTAAAGCATCTTTTTCGAGTAAACGGCCACCGTTCGGGCCCTGTTCAATATGGGAATCTTCCTCACCGGAATGTGCACCATGATCCCCCCCTGCATAGGCCTGACTCGCGATAAAAAGCCCCAGGAAAAGAAGGGACAGCGAAAAAGTAACCCGCTGAATTGCTTCTACTAATTTATTCATAATTCCAACCAAAATCATTTCCTGCTTTCAGTGCCGGGAGGCCCCAGGGGCCCAGCGGTCAGCTGTTCTATCTCTGCGCCATACAGCAATACGGTTTGCGCCGCTTTGATCCGAGACCGCTCAGCGGCGAGCAGCTCTTCCCGCGCGGAAATCAATTCCACGTAGGAGTTCCGCCCACGGCGATATGCACGATCGACCTCTTTCAAGGCCTCGCGAAGTTTTGGAATGATAAAATCCTGCAGGGTGTAAAAAGTTCTGAGCGCCTGCTCGCGGCTAACTACTGTCAGATAGAGTTGTGGATATAGCTGCAAGAGCGCCACATCGCGACGCAGAACAACTTCATCCAACTCACTCATTGCAGTGAGTCGTGAACCCCGGCTGCGCTGGCCTGTAAATAGAGGTACGGTCACCCCTCCCATTACCGCAGTTTCTTGCTCGGCATTATTTTTCCGATAGCCCAAATACCACTCCACATCTGGCTTGGATCTGGTTTGAGCGATCCGCAACTTAGAGGCCTGAACCCGCTCTTCAGAAGCAAATCGAGCAATTGCAGGGTTATCTTTAGCTCGGGCATAAAGCTCTTCAAAACTGGCGCTGGGACCAAAGCGGTAGAGCTCCCTGGAGTCCACCGCAAAGTCCAGCTCGGGATCTCCCCACAACGCCGACAGAGCATGTTTGTAGTACCCGAGCATGGCCTGCTGGCCCTGCTCAGAAAGCTTGGCATTGGCCAGAGCCGACTCCGCTCGCATTCGCTCGGAAATAGAGCTCGCCGCAGCATTCACCCTGGTGGTCACAGCCTCTAGAGTATCCTCCGCTAGAGCGACCTTTTCTTTGGCAAGGACCAGCAACTCTTCAGCGGCCAATACTTCCGCATAGCGGCGAAGCACTTCGGCCAACAGCTCCAGAGCCTTGGCCTGTTCATCGGCGATCAACAGGTCACGTTGGGCATTAACAGCATCTATACGAGCCTGGCGCTTACCGCCCAACTCAATCACCGACGACAGATAAACGGTTAGCTCCAGCTCTTTCTCTGCGGAGAAGCCATCGCCAGGGCCGTAGTACTCATACTCAGACTCAAAACCCAGATTGACGGCCGGACGCAGTGCCGCTGTCTGTGCCGCACCATTCAAGCCGATACGCTGTAATGGGAATACCGCTAGCTGTGGGTTCTGCGCGAGTGTTAACTCGATCGCTTCCGACAGAGTCAGCATTTCCCCCCTCTGTGCAGACAAACCCTGCACAGGAATACATAAAGCTGTCGCCACAAGCGGCCATAGGGCACGGCGACAGATCACGCTCACAAAGAGCGTGCGAAAAAATTCCATGGATATCTCCCAAAATCACATCTCACCGGCGCAAGCAGGTTTCTTAGCTCTGCCTTTACTCGCGCAACAATTGAGCAATCAGACTTGGGTTATAGGTGGGCGCAACAGGGGAGAAAAGTAACCACTGGGAACAGCGGCGCTTAACACTTCACGATAGTAAATAGCCCCCCGGAGAAGGGGCTGAAATGACTGCCCAAGCAGGCCAGCAACGGTACTACCATGGCAATGGCAACAGTGATTGCAAAAATCCAGAAGCGGTGCCTGCGTACCGGGCTCATCAGTAGTGAGCGATGCTTTGGCGACTTCATTTAAATCAACATTTGAATCGGGTGATCCAAATTCACCGTAGCTATCAGACTGGTCCAGATGGTGGGGGGGAAGGTGGTTGGTGACATCCTGCAGTTCTTCGTGACTGTCATAGAAAGCACCTGCGGTCTGGAAGACCAGCAGCGCGATCAATAAAAAAGACAGTCTGACTAGGTTCATAAGAACAACGGGACCACAAAATCTTATTTTGGACTCTAGCAAACAAGTCAGCATAGCTCAAATAGAAACCCGACAAGCAAACTTGCTACTCAGCGCATAGGCCCTGAACACTGAAGCGCCAGTCAGCAAAGTCGGCCTCCCTGTCCAGTTGGTCACTCCCATCTCCTCTACACTGATTTTGATGCCACTAACTTGATCTTGTACCGGGAGGTATCCGTATATGCTTGCCCCTCACCCATTTGGCTGCCACGCCAGGGCGCTGCTTCTCGCGGTGTCGATGGTATTGGTTCCGGCCGTAATCGCACAGCCCACTCCCCCACCGCCTCAACCAGGTGGCGCGCCTGTTCAGGACCCACAGGATAGCTCTAGCAATCCTCAACAGAATCAACCCCCTGCCCCCACTGATAACCCTAATGGACAGGGGCAGCCCCCCGCGCCCTCAGACGGTACAAACGAGCAGGGTCAACCCCAGCCACCATCGGGCAGTACTACCGGACAGGGACAAGATGGACAGGGCCAAAGCGGTCAGGGTCAGAACACCCAGCCCCTGGCAGGTGTTGCACAGAATGGTGAGGCGATTGATCCCAAAGCCATGGAGGCCCTGAAGGCAATGGGGAAATACCTGGCAAGCATGAAGACGCTGATGTTTAACGCCAGGATTTTTGCCGATGTAGTACTGGAGAATGAGCAGAAGTTATTAATAGGCGGCAAAGTTAAATATTTGGCTATGCCTCCCAAAAAACTGCGGGTAGACCTGACTACCGATTCGATCACCCGCAACTTCATTCATAACGGTGACAAGTTCACCATGATCGCCCCGCGTAATGGCTACTTTGCCGAAATGCAGGCCTCTCAACCCACCGCCCAAGTACTGACCAAAGCGGCGAAAGACTACGGAATTGAAGTGCCATTGGCTGATTTGCTCGAGTGGGGTCGCAAACCGGATGCCTGGGCAGGGATCAAAGAAGGTTTCCTGGTTAATTCTCCCATGATCTACGGCAAGCGCACCAAACACTGGGCCTTTCGCTCTGAGAACCTGGACTGGGAGATCTGGATCCAGGTTGGAGATAAGCCTCTCCCCCTACGCATCTCCACGGTCAATACCCGCGACCCAGCCAAGCCGCGCTTTATCGCGACGCTAAAGTGGATGCAAGCTAAGCCAGAGGCGGCAAAAGAGTTCTCTCCCTCTACTCAGAAGCTCAAGCAGATCAAGTTTAAAAAGGCCGAGCCGAACAAGCAGGAGGCCCCACAATGATCCAAGTTAAGTGTCGCAAGTCGAGAGCCTTATCACTTTGGGCTGCGCCATTGCTCCTTTCTGGCGTTCTCCTCGCCGCTCTATTTAGTCCTCAGGTGGAGGCGCGAGGTCACTTTGGCGGGGGCGGTGCCCACTTCAATGTGGGAGGGCATTTCAATGCCGTTCGCCCCATGCCCGGTGGTGGCTTTCACGGAGAGTTTGCCAGGGGGGACTTTGAGCGGAGATTTCCTGGCCACCCACCGTTTCATCCAGTTCGCCCGGGACACCATCATCCACCCTACCCCCCACCCTGGCGTCCGCGTCACTGGCCCTATCCAGGCCCGGCTTACTGGGGTGTGACCGCAGTGGGCGTGGGTGGTTGGTTGTACACCCTGCCACCTAGCTGTGTCAGGGTGACGATCGGCAATGTGACCTATGAGCGTTGCGGAACCTATTGGTATGAACCCCACTTTGTCGGCGGGCACATCGCCTATCGACATGTCGCCGCTCCGCGGCGGTAGCTGGGAACCTATTCCAGCGCCAAATTAATCCACCCAGTTGGGTACATGGCGCTGGAAGTTAACAGAAAGGTTTAATCTTCAGATTTTTCCGGCCCGCCCTCGGCATAGGATTTGCTGATACGGCGAAGGATTCGAAGCTGCTTGCCAAAGTTCCGGCACGGAGCGCACATTGCCAAATGCAGCTTAAGGCTGGCCTTCTCACTAAAAGGCAGGTTGCGCTCCTGGGACTCAGACATCAACTGCGTTGCTTCCCGGCACGATTTCATTGACTTAGCCCTCCACACCAAACCAGTTGTCCTCAAGGCACTCTCGCAGGCGCAGGCGCGCCCGGTGCAATGTCACATTTAAGTTGCTCACCGAGATTTCCGCCGCAGCACAGATCTCGTGACTCTCCAACTCAATAAACTCCCGCATCATAAATATTTGCGCCTGCCGGGATGGCAGGTGATTGAGGCAAGCATCGAAGATTCTCCAAAAATGCTTGTCGTGAATGGCCGACTCAGGATCAGCCCATTTTTTGGGGCGCTCGTCCTTTCGCCAATGGCCCGTTTGGTCGAACAGTTCATTGTGATCGTGCTCCTCGCGATCACCGCGCACCAGTTGGTCCGCATCAACAAATCGCTGCCGTTGCCGCAGAATATCGGCAATTTTGTTCTTCAGAATGGCAAACACCCAGGTTTTAAGGGCCGAACGGCCAGTGAAACTGCGGGAATTCTTTAGGGCTCCCATCAGTGCCTCCTGCACCGCATCTTCGGCCAGTTGGGCGTCCTGCAGCTGCAGGCTGGCAAAACGAAGCATCTGCTGGCGCAAGTCCACGAGAAACTGGGGGTTTTGCAAAGAATCCTCAACTTTCGTTTCGGACTTCGTTTCAGATGACGTATCGGGGGCAAGGTAATCGCTCAATTACGGTCCCTCATAAAATCGAAGCGGAAACCGGCGATATTAACCAAAAAACGAAGATTATCTAACAGCCAGCCGACCCTGACATCAAAAGGCAACTTTAAGACCTCTCTACACACTAACAATCGAAACCTCGAAAGTCCTTAGTCGCAGAAAGGCGATACTTGTTACAAAGGGAAGGAGAGGTAAAAATTGCCCCGCAAAGGCGCCCAGCGCCGGAAAGGAAAATCACTCTGCGAAAGGTATCCCCATGCACGATATTGTTCAGGACTACTACGGCCGCCAACTGAAAAGCTCATCGGACCTAAAAACCGATGCCTGCTGTGATGCCAGTGCAGTGCCCAGTTGGTTGAAACCACTGTTGGCCAATATCCACCCGGAAGTCCTATCCCGCTATTACGGTTGCGGGCTTGTGTGCCCCCCTCTTTTAGAGGGCTGCAGGGTACTTGATCTCGGCTGCGGCTCCGGCCGTGATGTCTACCTACTCTCCCAGCTGGTGGGCCCGAGCGGTGAAGTGGTCGGCGTGGATATGACCGATGAGCAATTGCAGGTTGCCCGACAACACCAGAGTTACCACGCGGAAAAATTTGGTTATAACAATGTAACTTTCCTGCACGGCTATATCGAAAAGCTTGAGGAGCTCGGTCTGGAACCCGGCAGCTTTGACGTGATTGTCTCCAACTGTGTTGTGAATCTTTCTACAGACAAAGGTGCAGTACTTCGAGGCCTACATCGATTACTCAAAGAGGGGGGTGAATTTTACTTCTCCGATGTTTATGCCGATCGCCGCGTCCCCGATGCCCTGCGCACAGACCCTGAGCTGGTGGGTGAGTGCCTGGGCGGTGCACTTTACTGGAATGACTTTTTGGAGCTCGCTCAAGTCAGTGGCTTCCGCGACAGTCGCCTGGTGGAAAGCCGCCCTTTGGAAGTGACCAATGAGGTCTTACTCGCTCGTTGTGGCGCCGTCCGTTTTTATTCTGCCACCTACCGCTTGTTCAAACTGTCGGGGCTGGAGAAGGATTGTGAGGACTACGGCCAAGCCGTGATATATAAGGGCACAATTCCAGACCAACCTTCAGCATTTATTTTGGATGGACACCATCGAATAGAAAAGGGGCGGGTCTTCCCCGTCTGTGGTAACACCTGGAAAATGCTGTCAGAAACACGAATGGCCCCACATTTTGACTTTATCGGCGACTTCTCACAACACTTCGGATTATTTCCCGGTTGTGGACGTGAAATGCCCTTCTCAGAAGGGATAGGCGAAGAGGCTGCAACTGGAAGCCAATGTTGCTGAGGGGTATCAAATCAGCGTCGCAACAGCGGCGCTGAGTTTTTAGCCTTTATCCCGCAAAATGGCAGAATCGAGAAATTTCGGGACTTTGTGCTCCAACCAATAATTCGGCCGCCACAGAGATCCGCTGACAAACCCTACGTGCCCTCCCTGCAGGGTAACCTCCAACTGCACCATAGAGCTCACCTCTTTCTTCTCAGGGATGGCAGATGGGCAAACAAAAGGGTCATCTACGGAATTAATGATCATCGTCGGCACCCCAATTTCCCGCAGAAGATGCTTGCTCGAAGCCCTGGTGTAATAGTCATCGGCATCCCGAAATCCGTGTAGTGGTGCCGTAAAAGTGTCGTCGAAACAACGGAAGTTGGCAAAGAACGTGGCATCGTCCACATTGGGCAGAGCTGCAGCGATACAGGGGTCTTCTGCCTTTTGTTTCAAAGTAAGACGCAGGCAACTCAGCAGATGGCGCTGGTACAGCTTGGACAAGCCAGTATTAATTTTGCGGCTACAGGCATGGAGGTCCATTGGCGATGAAATCGCCACGGCGGCGGCCACCGGGCTGCAGCTTCCATCCTCGCCCAGCATTTTAAGCAGGACATTACCACCCAGTGAGTATCCGACCACCATAACGGGTGTCGCGGGTAGCTCTCCCCTTAACTGCTCAACCATCCAGCGAGGGTCCTCGCTATCACCGCTGTGATATGCCCTCGGCAACCTATTGGGTACCCCGCCGCAGCCGCGAAAATGCATGACCGCAACCTGGTAGCGGTGCGAGAGAAGAGAATCCATCATGCCCTGAACATAGGGAGAGGCTACTGAGCCCGCTAAACCATGGAGAATCAGAACCAGTGGGAGATCCGGGTCATCCACCAATGGGCGCGGGGTGAGTAATGCGAGGCAATCCCCGTCCGGGGTTTCATACCAGCGGCACTGGGTTTCTATCCAAGGAACTGGACGGTGCACACGGCCAAAGACCGTTTGAACATGACAGTTTCCAAGGCCTATGGCGGGGGTAAACTGATCAGTCATATCCCGGGTCCCGCTATTGCTAATAACCTGCCCTGCTCTCCCTTTAGGTGCCGGGCCTGGTGTAGGTGCCGGGCCTGGTGTAGGTGCCGGGCCTGGTGTAGATGCCGGGCCTGGTGCTGCCCCGAGCCAACCGGGCAGAGCGGATTTCGCGAAAAACTTGGGATTCTTGGACCCCGATAAAATTGCGCGAATATCATCAGTATATAACGAACTCCGGCATAAGTTGGGATAAGCGCCAGATAGCGCCTGCTATTCCTGAGGTTGAGCCCGCTTTTTCGGCATGGTTTCGGGAACAAAGATCAGGAAGAATATCGCTGCAACGGTCGCTATCCCTGCCAAAGTCAGAAAGGCCGCACCGTAGCCAAAGAATTGGGTAACATATTCCGCCGAGAAGTTACTACAAGCAGATCCTATCCCCACCAGAGCGGCCATGACTCCTTGAGTAATGTTGAAACGCCCCGTGCCCCTGGTGAGGTCGGCACACATCAAGATAATAACCACCCCAAAGATCCCATTGGCGACACCATCCAACGACTGTATTGCCACCAGAAAGAAAGGGTTATCTGTCGACATAAACAAGACTGCGCGAATCGGGTTGATACAGAACCCAATCATGAAGATAGCTTTACGGCCCCAGTCATCCGCCTTGGCCGCACACATAAGAGACATCAACATCATCCAAAATTGCGCAGCAATAATACAAGCCGAGGTAAAGGCAATCGCTTGATTCACGTTTGAATTCAGCGATAGCTTCTGGCTGACCAGAGGCAGCATGGCCGCATTGCCAAAATGAAACAGGAAGACGCTCACTGCCAAAGCGATCAGGCGCTTATCGGTGAGCAGTACGGAAAATCCAGCAGGCTCCTTTTTCCCTGAGGCATCGCGTTTTTCACCACCCCGCGCACGTATATGGTCGATGGAATTAGCGGGAATAAATCCAACAGAGATCGCCATTAACACACCCATAATGGCCATCAACCAAAAAACCCCTTCGGCCGCAATCGTCAGCGCCACAATTCCGGCAATTGCTGCGGCAAAAACATTGCCCGCATGATTAGCTGCCTGATTGGCACTGGTTTGTAAGGTAAAAGTTTTATCGCTACAGACTCCCAGAGTAATCGCCGCGATAGAGGGAGCCACAAAGGCAATGGCTGCTCCCATTAAAACCTGGGAGCCATAGATGATAGGTTTATGATTGGTAAGAGCAACAATAGCGACAGAGACAATAGCAATAATAACGCCGCAAGAAGCAATCAGTGCACGCTTAAAGCGGGTGCTATCAATGAATGCTCCGGCGGGTGTTTGCAGTAAAACGGTTGTAATGCCGCCAATTGCCAGAACAATGCCAATATCTCCAGTCTTCCAATGCATGGCTGACAAAAGATATATCGCTAAATAGGGCCCCAAACCTGCAACCACATCTCCCGCGAAGAAGTTCGTAAAGAGAAGAGGTTTGTTTAAACTCATAAATAAATCTTATTTTTTGCTTTATCTGCCCAGGCGGGCAGCCAAACACTAACCAAAAGAACTGTTTAATGATTTTCAGAGTAGCAGTTAGCAGAGACGAAGTCCGAGGCTGTGCCAATGTCCATTAGCCTAATTGTGTCGGCAGTCATTTTTATATTGATTGCCGCGAGGCAGTGGCTTCCATCCATTATTCGCATATGGCACATCATGACCTTTGGCGCAATCGCTCTACTATTAATGCGCCAGATTAGTTTGAGGGAAGCCTTTTTTGCCATAGATTGGGATCTGATACTGTATTTATTCTCCGTTTTCTCTATTGCTTCGGCCCTGTACGATACCGGGATATCCACACAAATCAGCCACCGAATTCTCTCAATCAAGCATCCTGGTTTGGTATTGATAAGTTATATCCTTGTAATGGCATTATGCGCAGCCATTCTTACCAATGACGCCGCCGCAGTGATTGGCGTCCCCATTGCGATAGTGCTAGCACGAAACATGAAATGGGGACTGATCCCTCTACTGATAACCCTGTGCGCAACTGTAACCATCGGCAGCATGGTCTCCCCTGTGGGCAACCCACAAAATATACTGATTGCCAATGTCGGGAACTTCGACAATATGTTTGTCGTTTTTGCCCAGTGGATTCTTATTCCCGCCATCATTATTATGTTTCTTTCGATGATATGGTTAAAACGTTTCTTTAAAACCAGTGATATCATCAATTATGAAGCCTCAAGAGAGTACAAAGAGGAGGAGGAAGTTACTCAAAAGTGGCCAGCACTTTTATCTGCCACTCTTTTATTAGCACTCATCTTTCTTGCAAGTATATTGCACAATGTAGACGGTATATATCA
Organism: Microbulbifer sp. ABH2_005; assembly: GCF_056160005.1. Taxonomy (NCBI): domain Bacteria; kingdom Pseudomonadati; phylum Pseudomonadota; class Gammaproteobacteria; order Cellvibrionales; family Microbulbiferaceae; genus Microbulbifer; species Microbulbifer sp. ABH2_005. The sequence continues at coordinate 2,217,709 of NZ_JBSWWI010000001.1, forward strand.
TCCCACTATTGGGCAAATTGGTTTGGCTGCCTGCCTACCCATCTATATTGCCAGCCACGAGCGCAGGCGCATATTAAGAGAGGTGGACTGGCCCACCCTATTCTTTTTTATCTCTATGTTTGTAGTGACAGGGTCCCTGCTTCAATCGGGGTCACTCCAACATTTCCTTAAAGTAAGCAATATTGACTTGGCTGAACCAGAAACCGTTGCTTTTGTCAGCTTCTTTGCCAGCCAATTATTTTCCAACGTGCCAGTAGTTGAGATTTACCTTAACCTCCTGCACCAACAAGATACCCAGATATTAATGATGCTCTCTGCCATATCAACAGTGGCTGGAAACTTATTCATTATTAGCGCTGCTAGTAATGTGATTGTATTGCAGCAAGCAGAGAAGTTCGGAGTCAAGCCCTTTAACTTTTGGCAGTTTTTCTTTCTGATGCTTCCCGTCAGCATTATCAGCGTATTAGTAAGCTACTTTTGGATTATCTGGTATGCAAGCTGGTAAAGAGCTTTACAAGCATTAAGCTCTGGGGCTTAAATATTTAAGAGCAAATCTTTTAAGTGATTAGATCTCGTCAGGCTTTTCAATGCGGGCATACAGACGATAATCACCGCCCTTTAGTAGCAAGTAAATATTGTAGGGCTCAAATTTTTCTCCATCCTCCATACCGGGGCTACCAATCGGCATCCCGGCAACGATCAGCCCCACACTCCCCTCGGGAGGTGAGGCCAGGAACTTCTGAATATGTAAGGCCGGTACATGCCCTTCAAAGACGTATCTATCATGCCAAATCGCGGTATGGCACCCCTCCATACCCCTGGGGATACCCCACTTACGTTTAACTCCCTGCATATCCACTTTAAAAACCGAGGTGGTTTCTAAATCATTTTCCTTTAGATGAGTAATCCATTTATTACAACAAAAACACAATGGGTGCTTATAGACAACCATAGCGGCGGTATTACTTGTACTTTCAGCGATGGCAATACCAGCCAGTGAAGCGGCGAACATTAAAGACAAGAAAGCCCTTTTTACCCACCCCTCCAACATCTTAATCCTATATGGCCTGGGCATAATGAATGACATAAGTCTCAGCGGGATCCTGCCAGAAGCAGACAGGTTCAAACCCGCTACGGGTCAGTAAGCTATTAAAGCCTGCAATAGAATACTTATGGCTGTTTTCAGTATGAATCGTTTCTCCCTCAATAAATTCTATCTTTGTATCCGCAATCGAAACACTGTGACTCTTAAGGCAAACCAGATGCATTTCCACCCGCTGGCGCAACGAGTGGTAAAATGCACGATGCGCAAACAGAGACAGGTCAAAATCCGCCCCTAGCTCGACGTTAATTCTCTGCAGGAGATTCAAATTAAATTTCTCAGTGATATGATCACTATCGTTGTAGGCCCGCTCTAAAGTCACTGAATCCTTAACCAAATCTGTGCCTATCACCAAGCCATCACCAGGACTCAGGTTGGAGGCGAACAACTCCAACAAACGCTCCGCCTCGAGTGGTTCAAAGTTACCTATTGTCGACCCAGGAAAAAAGACAACCCTTTTCCGGGAAGGAATATTAATCAAGTTGTCCCACACAGCTGCCTGAGTAAAGTCCCCGACTTCACTCCATACCTGCATCCCCGGTAATCCATTTTTTATTCGCCTTTCGGCATCCAGCAATATCTCAGGGGATATATCAATAGGATAATAGCCCTTGGGAGAATCCAATGCGGCAAGCAGCGCTTCTACCTTTTCACAGTTTCCGGCCCCCGGTTCTATTAGCAGAGCTTCGGGCCCAATTCTTTCTGCAATTTTATCCAAATGAATCGCGAATATGTCTGCCTCATTTCTGGTCAGGTAGTAATCACTTGAATCGCATATCTCTTCAAAAAGACGAGAGCCAACTTCGTCATATAAGTACTTGCAGGGCAATGTTTTTCTATTACCCCCCAACCCCTCTAAAACATCTCTTAGGAATTCATTATTTTGGAGTTGATTTTCCGTAACTGACGATAAGGCTGCTTTCACTTTAGTCTCCTGCCAATCGGACACCGGTAAATTGCCACGCTTGATGTGGATAAAAGAAGTTCCTATAACTAATTCTTATATGATCAGATGGGGTTGCGAAAGACCCTCCACGCAAGACTTTCTGGTTGCACATAAACTTACCGTTGTATTCACCAACCGCGTCCCTGCGGGCCTTGAAACCGTGGTATGGCAAATAGGCACTGGAGGTCCACTCCCACAGGTCCCCCAGGAATTGGGTCTGACCATTTTGCGCAGCCAAAGGCTTTAAATAACGCTTTTCCAGCAAATTGGCACTGGCAAGCTGGTTTAGTTGACGAAGGTGACAGGCAGCCGCCTCCCATTCAAATTCAGTGGGCAATCTTTTACCGGCCCAGGTGGCAAATGCATCTGCTTCATAAAAAGACAGGTGATGCACAGGCTCATAACCATTTATCGGCTGCAAACCGTGTAAAGTATATTGTTGCCAGCCACTATCGGTATCACGCCAATATAAAGGATGCTTTTGGGCGTGCTTTTCTATCAGCGACCAACCATCAGATAACCAGAGCCTGTGTTGTTGGTAGCCGCCATCCTCGATAAAATCCAGATATTCAGCATTACTCACCAGTCGTGAAGCAATGGAAAAATCAGGCAGAAACTGTTTATGAGCAGGCCCCTCATTATCAAAAAAGAAATCCTCTCCATCACTACCGATACCATAAAATCCACCGGGAATTTCCAGCCAACGTAACGGTGCTACATTCTCTGCCTCATCTTCGGGGGCGCTATCACTGTAAGCGGGAGCCATTGGATTCATCGAAAGTGCATGCTTGATATCCGTCAGCATTAACTCCTGATGTTGCTGCTCATGATTGAGGCCGAGATCTAACAGTGCACTGATGCTCGAGGTAAAGGGGTGTTCATTTAACAGCTGCTCCATGGCTGAGTCTACAAACTGCCGATAGGCGTAAATACGCTCAACTCCAGGGCGGGATATCAAGCCCCGCTGTGGCCTGGCATAGGGTGTACCCAAGCTGTTGTAATAGGAATTAAAAAGGTGATGAAACTGAGGATCAAAAAGTTGGTATTTGGGCAAATGCTGAGCGAGTATAAAGGTTTCAAAAAACCAGCTGGTATGCGCCAGATGCCACTTGGTTGGACTGGCATCGGGCATTGATTGCAGCTGCATATCCTCGACAGATAGAGGCGCAGCAAGACATTCCGTCTCCCCCCGCACCCTTTGATAAGTTGAAAGAACCTGCTGCTGTAACTCTTCCAGAGAAACTTCACCTGCGAATATTGTCATATCAATAATCAACTACGATAGAATTCAGTTCTATTGAAATCATCATACGCAGTTTTAGGTGTATTCCTAAGAGCTTGCAGAATTATAGGGTCTAATTCACGCCACTTTATTTCGTAAAGATGGAACTGTACAAAAAAAAGGGCCGGTAAACCGGCCCACACTCTCGTCATGCTGACATGAATAACGAATTAAAATCGTGCAGTAAAATCTGCACCGTACATCCTCGGCATAAAGCGCCATGCAGGGCTAGCCCCGATTGCAGCGCCGGTACCGCCGTAACCACCGGCTATTTCTTCATCGGTTAAGTTCTGCACCCAAAGAGCTACCGAATAGTTATCAGAATCACTGTTCCAGGCTGCTCGCAAGTTAAATAATTGATAATCATCCACTATGCGGGTTCTATCGGTGATAGAGCCAATCCGTTCATCGGTCCAGTTGTAATCCCCCCGGAATACGAGCTCCCCACCGGAAGCCAAGTCAAACGTATACTCGGCCATCAGGTTGAATTTGCTCTCAGGGGTGGAAACCCTGGCCTGGCCGACCTTGGAATCCTCCTCGGTTTCGCCAATAGCCGTTATTATCTGGTAGTCCGTGAATTCGGTGTCTAGATAGGAGTAGTTACCAGCAATGAACAGGCTATCGGTAGCCGCCCACTGCACCTCTATCTCGGCACCGGTACCTTCCGCATCGGCATTTCTCAGGTTGTAGCTGGGAATTGGGTAACCGACCAGGTCCAGCTCCTGTAAGTTTTTGTACTCGTAGGTGTAGACGGATGCATTCAGGCGTACGCGGTTGTCGAACAGATTGCTCTTCAGGCCCACTTCCAGATTGACCACATCCTCCTGATCGAAAGACGACTCAACGCCCGGACCAAAGTTAAGACTGTTAAATCCACCGGCTTTAAAACCATCCGCCAGGGATATAAAGGTCATCATCTCGTCCGTCCAGCGATAGTCGAGCACGATGCGGCCGGAAATATCACTCCAGCTATCGCTCAACTTGGAATTAAGCTCAGGCTGACCATTGTTGTAGAAGGCAATGCCGAAAAGCTGTGAGCCCAAGTCAATTGCTGGTAGCTCTATACTGCCAACCTTATTGCCTTTTTCATCGAGAAGATCAACTTCTCCGCCAGATAGTGACAGGGGAATGCTGTTGCCATAGGCGGTTTGGATAGTGAAATCTTTCTTATCGTAGGTGTAGCGAGCGCCCACCGTGAGATCCATCTTATCGGTGATACTCCAAGTCATATCACCATAGATCGCAGTGGAGCGATAATCACCGGTGTTGCGCACACTCTCATTCCAGGGCGCATCGGAGGCTATCCAAGGCTGGAAACCCGCCATCATCTGCCCTACAACCTGATCTGCTTTAAGCATGCTGCCTGTGACATAGTCTGGCGCACCCAAGGCAAATAACAGCTCATCCACCTGACCACTTTGCAACATCAGGTCGTAAACAAAAGTCGCACTAGCGGCGCCCTCTAGCCCCATCGACTCATAATACTGCCGATTAATAACCGCCAGGTCCTCCTGCTGGGTCTGAGTCAGATCTGGGTATAGCGCTTTGACGCCTTCATAAACCGCAAAGGATTCAACAGAACCGGTTGTGAAATAAGCGTAAGTCGTATGGTCCAACTCTTCTTGAGAATAAGAGGCCCCCAGAGTCCATTTAACCGTATCGGTAGCACCATTGAGTCGGAATTCCTGCGAGAACTGACTCTGGTCATCGGTATTGGCAGACCCAAACATATGGTCTGGGTTAGCGGTGCCATCTTCATCCTGCTGCAAGTGCGCATCAAACTTTCGATAAGCGGTAATTGAGGTGAAGGTGAAATTATCAAAATCCTTACTCACCGTCAGAGAGGTACTGAAAGAATCCCTGTCTTCAATCGTGGGTGTATCGAGGGCGTAGTCCCCAAATACATCGGTCTCCCCTTTCAGACTTGGCACGATGGTTGTGCGTAAAGCACTGCCTTGGTCCATAACACCATAATCAGCACGCCATAGAACCTCGATATCCTCTGCGGGCTCCCATAAAACGGATGCCCGGTAGGTCTGGGTGTCCTGATCTCCTACGGAGAAACCACCCGCCAAATTATCCGCAAAAGGATCGCGGCGGTTAGTGGATGCCGAGAAGCGGGCATATAGCGTATCGGTCAGCTGGCGGTTGAGAAGCAGATCGGATGATTGGCGTCCGTAGTTACCAGCGGTGAGGTTAAGCTCAACCGAATTATCTGCCTGGGGCTTGGTTGTAATAATATGAATGGCCCCGCCAGTGGCATTGCGCCCAAACAGCGTACCTTGTGGACCTTTTAGAACCTCTACCCTTTCGATATCTGTCAGGGGGATTTCGGCACCGGCACCACGGCCGGTGTAAACGCCATCCACATAGACAGCAACAGCCGGGTCAGATCCCACAGTCCAATCGTTGGTTTGAATACCGCGGATACTATATGTTGGCTGCAAGGCGGTATCGTTATGCATCTCAACGCCTGGCGTATATCGCCCCAGGTCCGTCAGATTTTTGACACCGGACTCTTTTATATTGTCCCCGGTAAATGCAGAAATCGCGATGGGTACATCCTGCAGGTTTTCCGCGCGCTTCTGCGCTGTCACCACGACCTCCTCGATTTCCGCAGCTTGAACGCCAGCACTCACAGCGGTGAGAAAGGCTATAGCCCCAGAGAGGATGGAGAGTTTAAATTGACGGTTTTTTACGGTGTTACCAACATCGTGCATCATCGCGTCCTCGCATTTATTGTTATACAGCGTGATGTTCTGGTTTATTATTTTTGTTATTCCACGCCATCTTACGATTGCGTTTTTGGATTTAAAACCCCGATATGACCTTTTTCTTTTGACTGGTCAGTATTGTGAAGGATTGCGCGAAAAGACAGGTAATTAGGCGTAAATAGCTTGTTATTACCGTCACCAAAAGTTACTAACGTGTGTTCTCTAGTAACTTGTTTATTTAACGTGATAAAAGCGATCCGATTTGACCGGCATTGATTAAAGCAACCACTGCACGGAAAAAACTTATGGTGCGCCCGTCTTATTTAAGTTCATCTTATTTAAAGAGCCGCGCAATGTATTTACTCATTGCAACTATGGTACTCATTACTGTCCTCCTTCTTGCAGCCTGGGCCTGGTGGAGACAGAGCCTACCTGTACTCGAAGGCAGTATCGTCTCTGGGCAACTGTCTGAACCCGCGCTCATACATCGGGATCAGCAGGGTGTGGTAATGATCCAGTCCAGTGACCGCAATAGCTCCGCCTTTGCCTTGGGCTTTTTACATGCCCAGGAGCGCTTCTTCCAAATGGACCTGTTGCGACGAAGCTCCGCGGGAGAGCTGTCTGAACTGGTAGGCCCGGCAGCACTGAAAAAAGATAAAAAGGTGCGCAGGCATCAGTTTCGCAAGCGGGCCGAAAGGAATATTGAGGCAATGCCCGAGACGCAGCGCCAACTACTCGATCACTATGTACGCGGAGTAAACTTCGGACTGCTACAGCTTGGCAGCAAGCCCTGGGAATATTTTCTTTTAGGGCAGGACCCCAGGCCCTGGAGCGCCGCCGACAGTCTGCTGACGACCTTTAGCATGTACTTAACACTGCAAAGTGAAGAGGGAAAATTCGAAAGGCGCGATACCGCTCTCGCCGATCTCTTACCGCAAGACCTTTACACATTCTACTTTCCTGCCGGAGGTATCTGGGATGCTCCGCTAATTGGCGAGGAGGAGCCTATTAGTACTGTCCCAGAAACGCCAATTTCTTCATTGCTGGGTAAAAACGATCCTATTGCCTACCAGACCATGGAAAGCGATGACAAAGTTTACGGCAGTAACAACTGGGTGGTTGGTGGGGCCTTAACTGAGCACGGTGGCGCCATCCTCGCTAACGACATGCATCTGGGGCTGAATGTACCCAACATCTGGTTTCGCGCAGGCTGGAATATTCCTGGGACCAACAGGACTATTCGCGGAGTTACCCTACCGGGAGGTCCGATCGTGGTGGCCGGAAGCAATGGCGCAATTGCCTGGGGCTTTACCAATACCGGCGCAGATTGGGGTGACCTTATTCCCCTGGAATTGAACTCAGACACCACCCAATACCTGACCCCAGATGGCTGGCGGGATATCACTCTCGAAGAGGAAATTATCAAAGTAAAAAGTGCCCCCGATGAAGCACTCATAGTGAAGAAAACTATTTGGGGGCCTGTTATCGGGAAAAACCACCGTGGAACCCCTCTCGCCTATCGCTGGGTTGCTCACGATATCCCCGCTGGCAATATGAATTTATTGCAGATGGAATCTATCACTACCACCAGGGAAGCATTAAACCTTGGTCCGGCAATCGGAATACCTCACCAGAACCTTCTTGTAGGCGATCAGAAAGGCAACATTGGCTGGACAATCGCCGGGCCTATCCCCAAGCGGTTTGGCTTTGATGGCAGCCGCTCGGTAAGCTGGGCCGAGGGTAAAACCTACTGGGATGGCTATCTCACCACAGAGGAACAACCGCGAATTTATAACCCTGCCAATCATCGCCTGTGGAGTGCTAATGCCCGAACCGTAGATGGAAATTGGCTGAAAATCATGGGCGATCACGGCTATGCCCTCGGAGCCCGCCAGCAGCAAATACGCGATAACCTACTCGCCCGCCAGCAGTTTGATGAACAATCTCTGTTGGATATTCAGCTGGATGACCGCGCCATTTTTCTGCAGCGCTGGCAGCAACACCTGACCGAATTCCTGCGAGGCCGGGAAGGTTACAGCGAGACTTATCAATTAGTACAGAACTGGGGAGGACGCGCCAGCCCCGACTCGGTTGGGTACCGTATTGTTCGCAATTACCGCCTTAAGTTTATGGAGTTGTGCACCGCCCCTATTCTTACTTTTATGCGCAAATCCCAGCCCAACTTTTCTTTCGGTCAATTAAAGCGTCAATTCGAATACCCGATCTGGACTCTCACACAAGAAGAACCTCAACACCTGCTCAACCCCGATTTTGAATCCTGGACAGCACTTAAATTAGCCGCACTTGATCAAGTTCTGGAAAAAATGTCGGCAGACGAACTACCCCTGATACAACAAACCTGGGGCGAACACAACACGGCTTCTATCCGGCACCCACTAGCGAGAGCCATATCAGCCATAGATTGGTTTACCGCAATGCCCGAGGACCAACTGGCTGGGGATACCCATATGCCCCGTTTTCAATCCCCAACTCACGGCGCCTCAGAGCGAATGGTTGTCTCACCAGGGCGGGAGGAGTACGGTATTTTCCATATGGCAACAGGGCAAAGCAGCCACCCGCTTTCCCCATTTTTTGGTAAAGGCCATAGCGACTGGGTAGAAGGAAATCCCTCTCCTTTAAAAGAGGGAGAAAGCCGTTACCAGCTGAAACTGCAATAACGAAAAATGCCCAGCCTAGAAATTCTGGCTTAGATGCCTTAACGGCCAGCACCTTTCCAACTCACACTGCAGCACAAACTCGTGCCGCATTAGTGCATTGGCAGAGTTGCTGGATTAACAATAGAAAAAATCAGGTGGTCTCATCCAAAATTGCGAAGGATAAAAAAGCGGTAAAAAAGGTTAGACCAAGCACTAATGGTAAAACCGGAAAACACAGCATGATCAGGGAAACCCCGGTCCACAGCCAGCGCACCAGATCTTTCTTTTGACGATATTCATAGCTGTAGCGGCGGGTATCACAATCCAGCGGGCCAAACTGCGGAAGCTCTGGCTGTTGTGGGAGAAAGAATCGCACAAAATTGGTGCAATAAAAGCGAATCATCGCCAGCAGCATGGCACTTATACCTGACGGAAAGACCTTTTCAGTATAGTTTCTGTCAGGGTAGATTCAGTGCCAACGCAAGAAGCCATAGGCCGATTTGAAACTGCGGGCACTAGCCTGGCTGATACCAGCTCAGTTTTTCATGCAGGCTGACGACACCACCGATAATGGTGAGCGTAGGCGCCCGTACGGCTTTTTCATGTGCCAGTGTGGGTAATGTACTGAGGTCACCGACGATCACTCTTTGTGCCTGGGTAGTGCCTTTTTCAATCAGCGCCGCAGGAGTGCTTACCGGCAGACCATGGTGAACAAGCTCTGCACAAATTTTTTCCAGTCCCGTTAATCCCATGTAGAAAACCAATGTCTGGCTGCCAGAGGCCAGCTCTTTCCATGGCAGGTCGAGACTTCCCTCCTTGAGGTGACCAGTAATAAATCGCACGGATTGTGCATGATCTCGATGGGTCAATGGAATACCCGCATAACTGGCACATCCAGCCGCAGCGGTTATTCCCGGTACCACCTGAAAGGGAATCGAAGCATCAGCCAGCTTGTCGATTTCTTCTCCACCACGCCCAAAAATAAAGGGGTCACCACCTTTCAGGCGCAGTACTTTCTTACCCTGCTTGGCCAAATCGACCAATAGCTGATTGATGTCGTCTTGCGGTACGGCATGAAACGCCTTTCTTTTACCGACATAAATACGCTCGGCATCTCTGCGCACCAGATCCAAAACCTCAGGGGAAACCAGTCGGTCGTAGAGCACTACGTCAGCTTGCTGCATTAAGCGCAGCGCACGAAAGGTCAATAAGTCTGGATCTCCCGGCCCACCGCCAACCAGGTAGACCTCCCCTGGCGGATTGGGACTCCCCTGCCAATCTTGCAAAGCGCTAAAAAATTCCTTCTCTGCATCCGTCAGCTGACCCGACTCCACCCGGCGGGCAACAGGACCGGCAAAGACCCACTCCCAGAAATTCTTACGACGGGCTTCCGGTAGTGCATCTTTTACGTGAGAACGCATTCGTGAGGCAAAATCCACCAGTGATGCAATCCCCGGCGAAAGTAGTGCTTCCAGCTGGGCTCGAATACGGCGGGCCAGAACCGGAGCTGCCCCGCCACTATTGATTCCGATAGACAGATCGCCGCGTTCAACAATCGCCGGAAAGGTAAAAGTACAAAGTTCCGGAGCATCTACAGCATTCACTGGCAAGCGACGTCTCTGCGCATCCCTGGATACACAGCCATTGACCTCAGGACTGTTTGTGGCAGCGATCACCAACTCGGCCAAATCCAAATACTCAGCAGAATAGGTTTCCCGATACCACTGTCCTTTGGAATCAACCACTATCTGTTGTAATTCTTCTGTGATATCTGGGGATACCACCCATATTTGAGCCCCCGCCTTTTGCAACAGACGAGCCTTACGTGTGGCTATGGAGCCACCTCCAACGATCAGGCTGGGGCGATCTTTTATATCGAATGCAAGCGGGAGATAACGCACGGATTAATCCATCAAACAAGCCGGTGAGCAGTATTCTACTCAGCAAAGAAAAAAGGGCGAACACATTGTTCGCCCTTTTAAATCACCGCATTTAGACAGCGGAGATAACCTCTTGGCCGCGCATATAGGGGCGCAGCACTTCGGGCACCTCGATACTGCCATCCTCGCGCTGGTAGTTTTCCAGCACCGCGATCAAAGTGCGCCCTACTGCCAAACCGGAGCCGTTTAGTGTGTGCAACAACTCGGGCTTGCCGGTTTCCGGGTTACGCCAGCGCGCCTTCATACGGCGTGCCTGGAAATCGCCAACCAGGGAGCAAGAAGAGATTTCACGGTACTTGTCCTGGGAGGGAATCCAGACTTCGATATCGTAAGTCTTACGCGCGGCAAATCCGATATCACCGCCACACAACACTACAGTGCGATAAGGCAGGTTCAGCTTTTGCAGAATCGCCTCAGCATTTTTGGTAAGGGTCTCCAACGCCTCTTCGGACTGATCCGGGCGCGCTGCCCATACCAGCTCTACTTTTTCAAACTGGTGTTGGCGAATCATGCCACGGGTGTCGCGGCCGTGTGAACCGGCCTCGGAGCGGAAGCAGGTTGTGTGCGCTACCAGTTTGTGCGGCAGCGAGTCGCTGTCCTCAACAATATGATCGCGATACATATTGGTCAGCGGTACTTCCGCGGTAGGAATCATATAGAAGCCGCGCTCATCGGTGAGCTTGAACAAATCTTCCTCAAACTTTGGCAACTGAGAGGTTCCGTACAGGGAGTCACTGTTGACGATCACCGGTACATTGGTCTCTTTGTAGCCATGCTCTTCGACGTGCGTGTCGAGCATAAATTGGGCAAGGGCACGATGCAGGCGCGCCACCTCACCGGACATCACTGCAAAGCGCGAGCCAGTGAGTTTTACCGCCATTTCGAAATCGAGACCGCCGAGCTGAGAGCCCAGATCAACATGGTCTTTGACCTCAAAATCAAAAGTACGCGGCTGCCCCCAGCGACGCACCTCTACGTTATCATCTTCACTCTCGCCTTCAGGGACAGAGGCATCCGGCAGGTTGGGGATCGCGGAGAGAATCGCATCCAACTCTTCCTGTAACTCAGACAACGCCTGCTTGGCATTTTGCAGTTCGCCCCCGAGAGACTCGACTTCTTTGAGCAAAGGAGCAATATCTTCTCCGGCAGCCTTGGCCCGCCCGATATTTTTCGATTTGCTATTGCGCTCGTTTTGCAAACTCTCGGTGCGCACCTGCAGCTCTTTACGGCGCTCCTCGAGGGCTTCCAGTTTGGCAGTATCCAGTTCCACACCGCGCTTTTTCAAGGCTGCGGCCACTTGGTCCATATCCGTGCGAATCAGTTTGGGATCGAGCATCGTTTCCAGTTCGCCTGTAATCAGGCTCCTACAACAAAATTAAAGTAAATATTGGTTAAAAATAACGCGTCGCCAGGGCGACTGCGGCTCCTGTGGCCGCCAGGCAGCAAATGAGACTGCCAACGATATAGCCAAGAGCCATCAAAGGCTGGCCATTGTGCCACAGTATCAGGCTCTCTAGGGAGAAAGTGGAAAAGGTAGTCAGTGCACCGAACATTCCTGTCATGATCAACAGGCGCCACTCCTCCCCAAGCATTGCCCTGTGAGTGATCAATATGTAGGCAATACCGATAAGGAATGATCCGAGCACATTCACGATTAATGTGCCGAGTGGGAATTTCCCGTTGAATACCGGATAGGTCCAGACAGTAATCTGGTGGCGAAGCATTGCCCCCAAGGCACCACCTATGGCGATGGCGAGCCACTGCATAGATTTTTCCTTCTAATCCTTTCGACTTTCTCTAATAGCTAGCGCTAAGGTTTGTTTTTATAGCGCTGCTCAGCACTTTCACTGTTAAGACGTCGCAGCACCTGCAACTTTTCAGAAATCTTTAGCTCCAGCCCACGGGGTACAGGCTGGTAATACTGCCTGTCTGCAATCTCTTCGGGGAAGTAGTTCTCTCCCGCCGCGAAAGCATCGGGCTCGTCGTGGGCATAGCGGTACTCTGCACCGTGAGACAGACTCTTCGCCAACTTAGTGGGGGCATTGCGTAAATGAACGGGCACTTCGTAACTGGGTTCGCGGCGTACATCGGCCACTGCGCGTTTATAAGCACTGTAAACCGCGTTACTTTTCGCTGCGACTGCAAGATAAGTAATTGCTTGCGCAATAGCCAGCTCCCCCTCCGGGCTACCGAGACGCTCCTGGACATCCCAGGCATTCAGAGCCAACTGCAGCGCGCGTGGATCGGCATTACCAATGTCTTCACTGGCCATACGCACTACCCGGCGGGCGACATATAAGGGATCGCAGCCACCATCGAGCATGCGCACAAACCAGTAGAGCGCTGCATCGGGATCTGAGCCCCGCACAGATTTATGCATGGCAGAAATCTGGTCGTAAAAATAATCACCGCCCTTGTCGAATCGGCGCACATCGGCGCTGAGTACTTCGCTGAGTACGTCTTTATCGACCACCAGCCTACCGCCCTCTTCCCTGGCCAGGTCGCAGGCGACTTCGAGTAAGTTCAAGGCGCTGCGTGCATCCCCATCGGCCGCGCGGGCAATCTTGCCCAAAACATTTTCTGGCACATGGACACTTCGCTCGCGTAATTGATCATCCGCCTGCAGCGCATACTGCAGTAGCCCAAGCAAGTCTTCTTCAGGAATACTGCGCAGCAGATAAACCCGGCAGCGGGACAGGAGCGCATTGTTCAACTCAAAGGCCGGGTTTTCAGTAGTGGCGCCAACAAAAGTCACGATGCCCTCTTCCACATAGGGAAGAAAAGCATCCTGCTGCGCTTTGTTGAAACGGTGTACTTCGTCGACAAAAAGAATGGTGTTACGGCCTGACTGCATTCGCCGTTGTTCGGCTTCAGCAACTGCCTGCCGAATATCCTTCACTCCCGCCAATACTGCAGACAGGGTGGCGAAGTGCGCATCACACTCTGCCGCCAACAGCCGGGCAAATGTGGTCTTGCCGACGCCCGGCGGCCCCCACAAAATCATCGAGTGCAACTGGCCACGCTCAACTGCTTCCCGCAGAGGTTTTCCCTTGCCCAATAAATGTGATTGGCCCACATAGTGGGCCAGGGAATCGGGCCGCATTCTCGCGGCCAGTGGTTGGTGCGTCGGCGGAGTTTGAAACAGATCACTCATCTTTGATTATGTCTGTACCAGCGGGTGGCTTGAAATTAAAGAGGGACTCAGAAAGTTTGGGATTTGCTTTCATGCTGTTGAAGACAATCTCGGTTGTCTGCCCCATGCTATCGCGTACTTTCATAGAGGATGGCAAACCATCTTTAGCAAAACGGATTTCCATCGACTTAAACGGCGCCTTTGGATTCTTTGGCACCAGCTGGTAAACACCCTCTTTTAAGGTCACATCGAAAGATTTGCGAATATCCTCAACCTTGCCGCCGAGTAACAGCGCTGGAGTCTCTTTCATGCGCTCATCCACCGGACGAACGGTGACTTGCTCAAGATCCGGGTCATAGAGCCATAGAGTTTTATTATTGGTCACCAATAGTTGGGCATAAGGCTCACCTGTTTTCCAGCGTAACTTACCCGGACGCTGCACAGAAAAGTTGCCGTTGCTTTTTTGCGAAACCTTGCCGCGCTCATCAATCAAGGTCTGCTTAAAATTTCCAGACAGGGAAGACAGGGGTTGCAGTAGTTTGCCGAGATCTTCGGTAGCGTCGGCCCAGGCTGCACTGGTCACAACCGTCAATGCCACCAGCAAGTTGCGTAGAATATTCTTCATCATTGATTTCCAGTGTGTTGATTTCCCTAAAGATTAGCCAGCAAGAAGTGAACCGTAGCTTAACTGCGATTGGCGCTGCCCCCTCTTATGCGGGGGGCGGAGCCAACACTTCACGGTTGCCATTATGTCCAGCGGGCGACACAACGCCAGCAGCCTCCATGGCATCGATAATTCGCGCGGCGCGATTGTAGCCGATGCGAAGCTGGCGCTGCACTGAAGAGATGGACGCTTTGCGCGATTTGGTGACAAAAGCAACGGCTTCATCGTAAAGAGCATCAGCCTCAGGGTCATCTTCATCACCGCCCTCGGACTGCAGACCAGGCACTGGAATACTGTTGTTGCTGTCATCAACGATACCGTCGATATATTCGGGCTCACCCCGGCGCGTCCAGTCTGCGACGACTTTATGTACCTCATGGTCGTCAACAAAAGCACCGTGAACCCGCACTGGCACCCCACTGCCTGGAGGCAGGTAAAGCATATCGCCGTGGCCGAGCAGTTGCTCGGCGCCGCCTTGGTCAAGAATGGTGCGAGAATCCACTTTGGAGGAGACCTGGAAACCGATACGGGTTGGCACATTGGCCTTGATCAACCCGGTAATCACATCTACCGAGGGCCGCTGGGTAGCTAACAGCAGATGAATACCTGCGGCCCGGGCTTTCTGTGCAATACGGGCAATCAGCTGTTCCACCTTTTTGCCAACAATCATCATCATGTCGGCAAATTCATCAATAACAACCACGATTGCGGGCAGAGCCTTAAGTGCAGGGGCGGTTTGCTCTTCAGCCGGAACACTGGAAGCAGGATCTGGCTCCCAAATAGGGTCCAGAATCGGCTCACCGGCTTCTTCTGCCTCTCTTATCTTGCGATTAAAGCCCGCCAGATTGCGCACCCCCATCGCCGCCATCAATTTATAGCGACGCTCCATCTCACCCACACACCAGCGCAAACCATTGGCCGCGTCATTCATATCGGTGATCACCGGGGTGAGTAGGTGGGGAATACCCTCGTATACCGATAATTCCAACATCTTCGGGTCCACCAAAATCAGGCGGACCTCCTCCGGCGTGGACTTATATAACAGGCTGAGCAGCATCACATTGATGCCCACGGATTTACCAGAACCGGTGGTACCGGCGACTAGGAGGTGGGGCATCTTAGCGAGATCCGCCACTACCGGCTGACCGGAAATATCGTGCCCAAGCGCCAGAGTCAGAGGCGATTTGGCATTTTCATAAACATCGGCGGACAGCACCTCACTGAGGCGCACCATCTGCCGATTCTCATTGGGAATCTCAATACCCACTACCGATTTACCCGGGATCACCTCCACCACACGGACACTGATTACCGCCAGGGATCTGGCCAGGTCTTTAGCCAGGTTGGAGATTTTACTCACCTTTACCCCTGGCGCCGGCTGGATCTCAAAGCGGGTCACCACGGGGCCTGGCAGTACCGATACAACCTCGGCTACCACACCAAAATCTTTGAGTTTCAACTCCAGCAAACGAGACAGTGCTTCGAGGGACTCCCGGGAAAAGCCCGGCTTCTTATTCTGGTCGGAGGGGTCGAGAAGTCCCAAAGGTGGCAAGGTTCCAGTCACAGGCCCAGCCTTGAATAGTTCACCCTGCTTTTCCTTTGCCGCCCGGGGGCTCTGCTTCGGCTTTGGTGCCGTCGCTTCGATCTTGGGTGGAATGCGTTTGGCTGTGCGCTGCTTTTCTTCTTCCACGGCAGCTTTGCGTACCACTATAGCTTCCCGCGCCACCCGTTGTTCTGTGCGCTTCTGACGCCACTGCTTGTAGTAGCTAGCCAACCAGGCAATAAGCCCCAACACATTGCGGCCGATGGATTCCACCAGCTTGAGCCAGGAAAGACCGGTAAACACGGTGGTACCAATAGCGAAAATCGCCAGCAATAGAATGGTCGCGCCAACATAACCGAGACTCCCCTCCAGGGAACTCGACAATGCATCGCCAATGATCCCACCATTAGTGAACGGCAGTGGATTTTCCGCAGGGGAAAAACAGAGTGTCGCCAAAGAAGCGCCACTGACTAGCAGAAGGGTCAGACCAAAGACTCTAAGTGCAAGCAGAGGAGCATGAAATCGCGCATTGCGATCGCGCAAGATTTTATAGGCGCGCAAGCCGATCAACAGAGGGAACAGGTAAGCCATCCAACCCAATAGTGAAAGGCACACATCGGCGAGCCAGGCCCCAGCCGGTCCAATGGCATTGTGAATTTTTCCTAACTGACCGGTATGGGACCAACCTGGATCCTGGGAGTCATAACTCAGCAGGCTGATAGCCAACAGTAGTGCACCCGCTAGCAGACTGATTAATGCACCCTCGCGAACCAAGCGGGCGACGAGTGAATCCGGCAATACACCGCTCTTCGCGGAATTTTCTTCGGTTGCGCTCTCGGCCTTCAATGGCTTACCTCAATAATCTTTGTTGTTACTTTCTGGCACTTGTAATAAACGGAAATCGCTACTTAAGCGATTTCCTCGATGGCCTAATTATCTTTGATTTATGCTGGTTTGTATGTGCGATATATACAAGCCGGAATCTTAAGGGAAATATCCTCTCCAGTATCCCGCCAACACAACGAATCTCTTATCTCATGGGGCACTCTGTCGCGGGCAAAGTTATTCAGTATTTCTAGTTTGCTGGAGTCTCCACCCAGCTCGGCGACCAGGCTCGCTCGGGTGCTGTAAGTGAATTCAGCCTGAAATATTTCCTCACATCCACTGAATCCAGCACTTTTAAATAGCCAGGATAACTGGTCCTGCCTGGGGAAGTAGCGGTTGAATGCTTGAGATTCGCAGCCAGCCAAAATGCTGGTTTTTCGTACGATATCTGTAAATACATCCTGTATCACACCGGTGGCAGGCAGCAATTGCCAAATAATGAAGCGCCCCCCCCTCTTCAGAACTCGAAAGACATTCCTCATTACCAACGGTTGATCCAATTGGGGCACTTCGTGCAATCCCATTTTGAGCACTACTGCATCAAAAGATTCCTTTTCATAAGGCAACGCCCTGGCATCACCCACAGTAACATCGACAACCCTTTCACGCACTTTTGGGTCAATACGCTTGAGCTGGGAGTGGTGGGTATCGCACAGACTGAGAGCAATCTCCATTGACTTTTTATCACCATACTCCAACAGCAACTGGCTGACCGCTCCACTGCCGCTCATTAAGTCCAGTACTTTGTTTCCCTCTCTGAGATCCAGCGCTTCGAGTAGTTTTGCTTTCGATTCGGGTGAAGCCACGAAGGCGTCTAAAGCATCATGGGAGAGGACATTGTACCCATCCGCCACAATATCGCATCTGACCTGCAGCTTGAGGGATGCGAACAACTCCACTAGATCTGGAGGGCCATGCAAACTGGCAATATGACTACCGTCAGGCCCTAAATCGACAGAAAGCCTCAAGGAGAAAGTGTCATCCAGGATTTCCGACACAAATACCTGTGCTTCATTACTGAGACTGAAGGTAAATGTGGGGTGGCCAATCAAGTTACTGCCCAGATTCAACGGTACTATTTTTCTGCCCTGCCTCATGGCTTCGCCCTTTGGCCGTTGTTATGCATCCGAAATTTGGCTAATTACCAAAAGGATGAAAACACCTCCTCCGAGCCCTCTTGTGACCAAATACAAATACTTTATAAGACCTTTCGGGCAGACTTCACATTAAATAAATCGCAATTTATTCAATAAAAACAAGGAATTATTAGCAATTATTGATGTCATTTCTGGATAGATAGAACCGGACCGACCCGCCGTAGCGACCCAAATAGCACTTCCCAATGGCATAAATTGAGGCAAACTATTTCGCCGCATTGTCACTATCGCCTATTATATCGGCCAATCTAATAGCTTTGGCTGATTAAAATATGGCCAGCTAGGTGGACCCCCAGTTCACTGGGTAAACTTTGCACTCAGACAGGTTTAAAGAGAGTTTCATGAGCAACAACCATCATCGACTGATTATTCTCGGTTCTGGTCCTGCAGGCTACACAGCAGCCATCTACGCAGCCCGCGCAAATTTGAACCCCGTAGTGATCACCGGCATGCAGCAGGGTGGACAGCTGACTACTACCACAGAAGTTGAAAACTGGCCCGGTGGTATCGCCGACCTGCAAGGTCCCGACCTGATGGTGCAAATGCAGCAACACGCCGAGCGTTTCGACACCCAGATTATTTTCGACCACATCGAGTCTGTAGATCTGAACAACCGCCCATTCACCCTGAAGGGCAATGAAACCTACACCTGCGATGCACTGATTATTGCCACAGGCGCCTCTGCTCAGTACCTGGGCCTGCCCTCCGAGGAAGCCTTCCAAGGCCGCGGCGTCAGTGCCTGTGCCACCTGTGATGGTTTTTTCTATCGCGATCAAAAAGTGGCGGTAGTAGGCGGCGGCAACACCGCTGTTGAAGAGGCCCTTTACCTGTCTAACATCGCCAGTGAAGTCACACTGATTCACCGCCGCGACGAACTTCGTGCGGAAAAGATTCTGCAAAATCGCCTGATGGACAAGGTGGAAAACGGCAATATCAAACTTTGCTTTCACCACACCCTCGACGAAGTTCTTGGGGATGACAGCGGTGTCACTGGTCTGCGCGTTCGCAGCACACAGGACGACTCTACCAAGGAGCTTGAAGTCTCCGGTGTGTTTATCGCGATTGGCCACAAGCCCAATACTGATATTTTTAAAGATCAGCTGGAAATGAACAACGGCTATATCATCGTACAAAGTGGCCTGGAGGGTAACGCGACCCAGACATCTGTGCCCGGTGTGTTCGCTGCAGGCGATGTGTCTGATCATATCTACCGCCAGGCGGTCACTTCCGCCGGAACTGGCTGTATGGCAGCTCTGGATGCCGAGCGTTTCCTCGACGCCTAATAAGCGCTTCTGCCCCGGGTATCCACAAGGCTACCCGGGCCTCTTCAGGCCCAGGACAGGTATCAGTTTGTGGCAAGGAATACCCAAAGCCGCCTGATGTGGCTGGATCACAACCATATCGATTTCCCCCCTACCCAGACTGCTCTCGACGACCCCAATGGGCTACTCGCTGCGGGTGGAGACCTCACACCAGACTGGCTGTTAGCAGCCTACGGACGCGGTATCTTTCCTTGGTTCTCCGATGACCAGCCCATCCTATGGTGGTCACCCTCGCCACGCTGCGTGGTGATACCCAGTGACTTTCGTATTGGTCGCAGCCTACGCAAGACGCTGCGCCGAGGTACATTCTCGGTCACATTTGACCAGGCCTTCGAAGCGGTCATCGAGGGCTGCCGCGCCCCAAGAACCGCTGAGGATGGCACCTGGATCACCGATGAAATGACCGAGGCGTATGTCGATATGCACCACCTTGGCCATGCCCACTCCGTCGAAGTATGGCGCGACGGGCAGTTGGTTGGCGGGCTTTATGGCATAGCCATCGGTCGGGTATTTTTTGGCGAATCAATGTTTCACCGGGAGACGGATGCTTCCAAAGTCGCTTTTGTCCACCTCGTTCGCCAATTAGAATTGTGGGGCTGCCCTCTCATCGACTGCCAGGTAAGCAACCCTCACTTGAACAGTCTCGGGGCCGTTGAATTGTGTCGTAGGGACTTCGAACACTTGCTGGAATGCGGCCTGGCACAACCCGCCTTCCCGCAGCCTTGGGAACTTTCGTGGACTTATGGGTAAATATTCTCAGCTCGACTCGGTCCGCCTGCTGGCAACCCTGCCCCACCCATGTGGCTACCTGCCGGACAGGGAGGCCACAACGGTATTTGTGGACCCGCAGACAGAAGTAGACCAACGCCTGTACAACCGCCTTTCAGAGCTGGGCTTCCGCCGTAGTGGTGCCTATCTCTACCGACCGCAGTGCGCCACCTGCAGAGCCTGTGTACCCGCCCGTGTGCCTGTGGGTCTTTTTGTACCGGATCGCAACCAGCGGCGCTGCTGGAAGCGCAATAAGGATCTGGATATCTTTCATATCGAATCCATCGACACAGACGAACATTACGAGCTGTACGCCCGCTATATCGAGCAGCGCCACGCCGACGGAGAAATGTACCCTCCCAGCCGCGAGCAATATCGCAGCTTCTTGAGTCCAGCCTGGGGGGCCACACGCTATATCGAACTGCGTGCGCGGGGGCGCCTGGTGGCTGTAGCGGTTACCGACCTTCTCACTGCTGGCCTGTCGGCCATCTATACTTTCTTCGACCCGGATGAGGACAAACGCAGCCTCGGCAGCTATTGCATTCTCTACCAGATCGAATGGGCCAGGAGGCTGGGCCTCTCCAATCTCTATTTGGGCTATTGGATCGAGAAGTGCCACAAAATGGCCTATAAAAGCCAGTTCAAGCCGATAGAAATGCTCACAGAGAACCGCTGGAGCTTGAAGTCTCTATAGCCCCATTACACGCGCCCTTTGCTCTATTCTGCCTTTTCGTGCAAAATGCTCGCCCGTCGAGCCGCGGCTAGGCAAGATTGCCTCCGGGGTAAAGGTCTGATCAAGTTTATTTGAAGGTTGCTGCCGCATGGCAAAAGACGATTATATTGAAATGGAAGGCGAGGTGATCGACACCCTGCCAAATACCACTTTCCGCGTAAAGCTGGAAAACGGACACGTGGTCATTGCGCACATCTCAGGAAAGATGCGTAAAAACTACATTCGCATCCTCACTGGCGACAAGGTCAAGGTGGAGCTTACGCCCTACGACCTGAGCAAAGGCCGCATTACGTACCGCGCCCGTTAATTCGCTCGCCAGGCAAAAGCCTCCAAGGCGATTTGCTGTGATACAAAAAAGCCACCTTACGGTGGCTTTTTTGATGGGCTTGCAAGCAAAATCAGGCCGGAACCGCCGTCTTTATGGATATTTCGTCATTTTCTATGACGACCACTACACGGCCACCCTCTTCCGCCAACTCCCCAAACAGAACGGACTCCGCCAGGGGTTTACGCAACTTGTCTCGTATCAAGCGGGACATTGGGCGAGCACCCATTTTCTCATCATAACCGCGAATAGCCAGCCACTCGCGGGCCTCATCTTCCACGATCAGGGTTACACGGGAGTCATCCAGCTGCGCCTGCAACTCGACAATAAACTTATCCACCACTGTTTTAACCACATCCAATGGAAGAGCACCAAATTGGATAATGCTGTCGAGGCGGTTGCGGAACTCGGGGGTAAACATCTTTTTGATCTCCTCCATACCATCGGAGGAGTGATCCTGACTGGAGAAACCGATAGATCGACGGCTCATCAGTTCAGCACCAGCATTCGTGGTCATAATCAGGATCACATTGCGGAAATCCGCTTTGCGCCCGTTATTGTCCGTCAGGGTCCCATGATCCATCACCTGCAGAAGCAGGTTAAATACTTCGGGGTGAGCCTTCTCGATCTCATCGAGCAACACCACACTGTGAGGATGCTTGGTCACCGCATCGGTTAACAACCCGCCTTGGTCGAAGCCCACATAGCCGGGAGGCGCACCAATCAGACGGGAAACCGTATGGCGCTCCATATACTCGGACATATCGAAGCGAATAAGCTCGATCCCCATGACCTTGGCCAGCTGACGGCAGAGCTCGGTCTTACCGACCCCTGTAGGGCCAGAGAACAAGAACGAGCCTATGGGTTTCTCCTCCGCACCGAGTCCTGCACGACTCAGCTTAATGGCCGTACTGAGCGCTTCAATCGCCCGATCCTGACCAAAGACCACCATCTTGAGATTATCGTCTAGTCGCGATAACTGCTCCTTGTCCGAAGCGGAGACACTCTTCGCCGGGATCCGAGCCATTTTGGCTATCACTTCTTCGATCTCACCAACACCAATCACCTCTGTGCGCTCCTCGACGGACAGCAGGGATTGATAGGCCCCCGCCTCATCAATCACATCGATCGCTTTATCGGGCAGGAAACGCTCGGTGATATGACGGCTGGAGAGCTGGGCGGCGGCATCGAGGGCGGCATCGGTGAAACGCACTTTGTGATGATCCTCGAAGCAGCTTCTGAGCCCCTGCAGTATCTGTACCGTCTCCTCTACCGAAGGCTCACTGACATCGATTTTTTGAAAGCGGCGTGAGAGCGCGCGGTCTTTCTCGAAGATCCCGCGGTATTCGGTAAAGGTGGTGGAGCCAATGCAGCGAAGCTGACCGCTGGAAAGCAGTGGTTTCAGCAGGTTGGAAGCGTCCATAACGCCGCCGGATGCTGCGCCGGCTCCAATAATGGTATGGATCTCATCAATAAACAGGACTGCATGCTCGCGTTTCTTCAGCTCGGCTAACAATGCTTTGAAACGCTTCTCAAAATCACCCCGATACTTGGTTCCGGCCAGTAGAGAGCCCAGATCGAGAGAGTAAATGGTACTGTCTTTTAATGGCTCTGGAATATCCTCATCCACAATTCGCCTGGCCAAGCCTTCAGCGATTGCTGTTTTACCGACGCCGGATTCACCCACCAACAGGGGGTTATTCTTTCGGCGTCGCGCGAGGACCTGAGTAACCCGTTCAACTTCGGGACCACGCCCGACCAGCGGGTCGATTCGACCGAGGATTGCCTCCTGATTCAGGTTGGTTGCATAGCTCTCCAGGGGGTCAGAGCCTCCGGGTTCGGTACCGGTGCTGATCTCCTCTTCCACCTGCTCCTGGGTGGCATCTGAACCATGGTGATGATTGTGGTTGTTGCCGCTGGAACCGACCCTGGAAATCCCATGGGTGATGTAATTGACTACATCAATGCGCGCAACACTCTGCTGCTTCAGATAGTAAACGGCTTGGCTTTCCTGTTCACAGAAAATGGCGACCAACACATTAGCCCCGGTAACCTCTTTTTTACCCGATGACTGAACGTGGAAAACGGCCCTCTGCAATACCCTTTGGAACCCCAGGGTAGGCTGGGTCTCGCGATCGGTATCTGCCTCCGGGATTAACGGCGTGGTAGAGTCCACAAACTCCAACAGTTCGCGGCGCAATGCGCTCAGGTCGGCCCCGCAGGCATGCAACACGTCAGCAGCCGACTCATTGTCCAGGAGCGCCAGCAACAGGTGCTCCACAGTCATGAATTCGTGCCGCTTCGCTCGTGCACCCTTGAACGCCAGATTGAGCGTTACCTCTAAGTCCTTGCTGAGCATTTAAACCTCAAACCCTAATCGCCAATATTCCCCGCCGACTCCGCTGGTAGGCGCGCACCCTTTGCCGGCATCTATCTCCTGGCTGATTCCTTTCAGGTGACGGGACCCTTGTGCTAAAGCAGCTTTAATATAAATCAATCGTCTTTACTCTCGTCCGCCTCTATCTCACACAACAACGGATGCTCATTCTCCTGGGCGAACTGATTAACTTGCGCGGCCTTTGTCTCCGCTATATCCCGAGTATAGACACCGCACACTGCTTTTCCCCGTGTGTGTACTTGCAGCATCAACTGTGTGGCGCGCTCACGGTTGACCCCAAAAAATAACTCCAGAGTCTCCACAACAAAGTCCATGGGGGTGTAGTCATCATTCAACATGATGACCTTATACATAGGCGGGCGTTTGAGCCGTGGCGGCGCCTCTTCCAGTGCGAGCCCGCCATCGGAACCCTCACCCTCTAAATAATCTTCTCCAGAATCACTGGAGCCTAGTTTAATGACCTGCAAAATACTCATAACAATTATCAATGTGTTCTAACGAGCTTTAGTAGCACGACATGCTCAACCATCAACGACCTGCCATTGTAACCTTATTTGACCAACGACACAGGGACATCACAGCCTCAAGCGCAGCTTCTTGACATTCCTATAGCAGTTGACTACAAGAGGTAGTGCCTGCTCATTCACAGCCATTAGTCGCAGATAGGATCGCAGTCGATTAATCCGCAGGTCAAATAAATATAAAAACTCTGTAAGGTGGCCGATAGGTCACTCAGGCAATTAGAGGGAGTTCGTTATGCCTACTGGTACCGTGAAGTGGTTCAACAACGCTAAGGGATATGGGTTTATTCTTGCAGATGAAGGAGGGGAGGATCTGTTCGCGCACTATTCCGCAATTCAGATGGAAGGCTACCGAACCCTGAAAGCCGGCCAGCAAGTTACCTTTGATATCGTCAGAGGTGACAAAGGCTATCACGCCGCAAATATTTCTACCGCCGCGGCGGCAGAAACCACGACTAGCAGCCAAAGCGCCAGCGTTAATGCAGATCTCAGCCGCTCTGAGACAATCAGAGAGAAAGAGGCGGAAGCGCTCGACTAAGCTGTTGAAGCTGCGCTGACAGACCCACACCAACAAAAAAGCCCTTCGCTTTACAGCAAAGGGCTTTTTTAGTTAGGGCCGGATTAAACAATCCAACCCTAAATCAGCCAATTAGGCCATGTGCTTGATGACTTCGTCACCAAATGCGGAGCAGGATTTCAGCTCGGCACCATCCATCAGGCGCTCGAAATCGTAGGTTACGGTCTTGGCTTCGATAGCGCCTTCCATACCCTTGATGACCAGGTCTGCAGCTTCGTTCCAGCCCAGGTGACGCAGCATCATCTCAGCGGAAAGAATCAGTGAGCCCGGGTTTACCTTATCTTGGCCAGCGTACTTAGGCGCAGTACCGTGAGTCGCTTCGAACAGAGCAACATCGTCGGACAAGTTCGCACCCGGAGCGATACCGATACCGCCAACCTGCGCAGCCAGTGCGTCAGACAGGTAGTCGCCGTTCAGGTTCAGGGTGGCAATTACGTCGTACTCAGCAGGACGCAACAGGATCTGCTGCAGCATCGCATCGGCAATCACGTCCTTAACAACGATCTCTTTGCCAGTTTTCGGGTTCTTGAAGCTGTGCCAAGGACCACCGTCCAGCGGCTGAGCGCCAAACTCGTCGCGAGCCAGCTCATAACCCCAATCGGCGAAGGCACCTTCGGTGAACTTCATGATGTTGCCTTTGTGTACCAAGGTTACGGAATCGCGATCCTGGTCCACAGCGTACTGGATAGCCTTGCGCACGAGACGCTTGGTACCTTCAGAAGAAACCGGCTTAACACCGATACCGCAGTTCTCAGGGAAACGGATTTTCTTAACACCCATCTCGTCCTGCAGGAACTTGATAACTTTCTTGGCTTCGTCGGTGTCAGCTTTCCACTCGATACCCGCGTAGATGTCTTCGGAGTTTTCACGGAAGATCACCATGTCTACCTTGTTCGGCTCTTTCACCGGAGAAGGTACACCGCTGAACCAGCGCACCGGGCGCTGACATACGTACAGATCCAGCTCCTGACGCAGGGCTACGTTCAGGGAACGGAAGCCGCCGCCTACTGGAGTGGTCAGAGGGCCTTTGATGCTGACAACGTAGTCTTTGATCGCTTCGAGGGTTTCAGCTGGGAACCAGTCGCCAGCGTAAGTCTCTGCGGCTTTCTCGCCGCAGTAGATTTCCATCCACTCGATTTTCTTGTCGCCGCCGAAAGCTTTCTCTACCGCCGCGTCGATAACCTTGCGCATTACCGGGGTGATATCCACACCGATGCCGTCACCCTCGATGAACGGAATTACCGGGCGATTCGGAACATTCAGCGAACCGTCGGAATTGACTGTAACTTTTTCGCCGTCTGCCGGCACTTGGATGTGACCCATATTGCGTAAACTCCCAAAATTCTATGACTTTTTAGGTCCAGCGTTGCTTGCACCGCTCCCCCGGGACCATTGGGCGGGGATAAAAATCGGCGGGATTATAGCAGCATCGGCTAATTTTTGTAGTTGGATTACAATACTCAATTTTTCTTATGCCCAAGATCATTCTCCTAAACAAACCTTTTGGCGTGTTAAGCCAATTCACAGATCCCCAGGGTCGCGCCACACTTGCGGACTATATCCCGCACAAAGGCTTCTATGCCGCCGGACGGCTCGACTACGACTCCGAGGGTCTCCTACTCCTCACTGATGATGGAGCGCTACAACATCAAATCAGCCATCCAAAAAGAAAGATGGCGAAAACCTACTGGGCCCAAGTTGAGGGGGACATCACCGATGATGCCCTGATGTTCCTGCGCCAAGGCCTAGATTTGAAGGATGGACGCACAGCTCCTGCTAAGGCCCGCAGACTCTCCGAAGTCGATCTGTGGCCGCGCAATCCCCCAATTAGAGAGCGCAAGTCCATCCCCACCAGCTGGGTAGAGCTCATTATCCATGAGGGCCGAAACCGCCAGGTGCGACGCATGACCGCCGCAGTCGGCTGCCCCACCCTGCGACTGGTGCGTATGGCGATCGGCAATTGGAAGCTCGATGCTCTGCAGCCGGGACAGTACCGCTCAGAGGAGGTTTTCTCTGCGCCTAAACCAAGGCCCTATCGCAAAACGAAGCCACCTCAGAAGCGCAATCGCCCCCGCCGGGGGCAGTAAGCTATAAAGCAAGATAAAAGCGGCCTTGGTCAGAAGCACGATTCACAGGTAAAATTCGCCCCCTTTCCATCTCAGTGAAGTAGTGACTGTCCTTCTTATGCCTGATTCCACGCACAACAAACTGCCAAAGCGCGTCATCGTCGGTATGTCCGGCGGTGTGGATTCCTCTGTAGCCGCACTCCTGCTTATGCAGCAGGGCTACCAGGTGGAGGGCTTGTTTATGAAAAACTGGGACGAGGACGACGGCACCGAATACTGCACTGCGAAAGCGGACTTGGCCGATGCCCAGGCTGTTTGTGAAAAGCTGGGCATTAAACTGCACACCGCCAATTTTGCAGCCGAGTATTGGGATCATGTATTCGAATACTTCCTGGCAGAATACAAAGCCGGCCGCACACCGAACCCAGACATTCTGTGTAACCGGGAAATCAAATTTAAAGTTTTCCTGGAATATGCCGAAGTTCTGGGCGCGGATGCCATTGCCACCGGGCACTATGCCCGCCGCCGTGATTTAGAAGGTCGCTCCTACTTATTCAAGGGGTTGGATGGCAACAAAGATCAAAGCTATTTCCTCCACGCTGTTGGGGAGGCAGAGTTTGCTCGTTCACTGTTCCCATTAGGGGAACTGGAGAAACCCGAAGTGCGGCGTATCGCCGAGGAAAATGGCTTTATCACCCACAACAAGAAAGACAGCACCGGTATTTGCTTTATTGGCGAACGTCGCTTTAAGGATTTCCTGGAGCAGTACCTGCCCGCCCAGCCGGGCGACATGGAAACGCCCGAAGGCGAAGTTATGGGGCGTCACGCCGGCCTGATGTACCACACCATCGGACAGAGACAGGGGCTAGGTATCGGTGGCGTAAAAGGTGCAGGCGAAGAACCTTGGTATGTCGTGGGTAAAAACCTGGAGCGCAACGTATTGATTGTCGCCCAGGGGGCGCACCACCCCTTGCTCTACGCCACTGGCTTGACGGCAACCCAAACCCATTGGATCAATAGTGCTGCACCAGGGAAGTCTTTCCGCTGTCAGGCGAAAACTCGCTATCGCCAGCCGGACCAGGATTGCATCGTACAAGTACAGGAAGATGGAAACCTAGTTGTGGAATTTGATGAGCCTCAACGTGCAATTACTCCAGGGCAATCTCTGGTCCTGTACGATAGAGAAAAATGCCTCGGCGGCGCAGTGATAGAACAGGCAACCGGTATAGGCACCGCCGTACCAGAAAAGTACAAGAAACACTAAGGAGTGACTTTGAATAACTGGCGGGACCAGGCTCTGGCACTGGCCGGAATTTTTCAATCCGCAACACTGGTAGAGCGTTTGGCCAAAACGGGCACCGCTCCCCAGGCCCAATTGGAAACCGGGGTGTATAGCCTCTTCCAGCTCAACCCAGATCGCACCGAAGATGTGTTTGCCGGTGCAGAAAAGCTGCTGCCTGGCTTACAGGTTTCAAGGCAGTTACTGCAATCGCGGCAACACCCCGAATACACAGACTGCCTGCGCTACGCACTCTCGGTGCTCTATCTGCAGCGGCAATTAAGCAAGAAAGGAGAGTTGCTTTCCATTATTGGCAGCCGCCTCGAAAAAGCCAAGACTCAGGCGGAGCACTTCGCCCCCACTCACGAGAATGTATTTTCCAATCTCGCCAGCATCTACAGCGATACTCTCGGTACTTTCCGCTTCCGCATCCAGGTTCTGGGGGATTTCAATTTCCTGCAGCAACAGCGTGTCGCCAACCAGATCCGCTCCATGCTGTTTGCCGGTATTCGTTCAGCCACGCTGTGGCGACAATTGGGTGGCAGACGCCTGCACCTTCTGTTTCAACGCAAAAAACTATTGCGTGCGACCGACGAGCTGATCGCACAGATCGAATCTATAAAAAACTAATCCCGGAGATTTACTATGACAGTTGAGCTTTCCGCACTCACAGCGGTATCCCCTATTGATGGTCGCTACGAGAGCAAGACTGCCCCCCTACGTGAAATTTTCAGTGAATACGGCCTGATTCGCGCCCGTGTTGAAGTGGAAGTGCGCTGGCTTCAGAAACTCTCCGCACACTCGGAAATTGCTGAGGTAGAACAGTTCGACGAAGCTGCCAACCAATTGCTTGATAACATTGTGGCCAACTTTTCCCTGGAAGATGCTGGGCGTATCAAGGAAATTGAGCGCACCACCAACCACGACGTGAAAGCGGTTGAATACTTCCTCAAAGAAAAAATCAGCGGCAATGCACAGCTGGCAAAAGTAAGCGAATTCGTTCACTTCGCCTGCACCTCCGAGGACATCAACAACCTGTCCCACGCCCTGATGCTGCGCGCTGGCCGAGATAACTTCATGCTGCCCGCAATGAATGAACTGGTAGAGAAAATCGCTAAACTCGCCCAGGACTTCGCCGATGTGCCTATGCTATCCCGCACCCACGGCCAAACCGCCAGCCCCACGACTGTGGGTAAGGAGCTCGCCAACGTGGTTGCGCGCCTGCGCCGCCAGGTAGCCCAGGTAGAGGCCGTACCACTGCTGGGTAAAATCAACGGTGCTGTGGGCAACTACAATGCTCACCTGTCTGCTTACCCAACTATCGACTGGGAAAAGAACGCGGAAGAGTTCATCTCCTCTCTCGGCCTGACCTGGAACCCCTACACCACCCAGATCGAACCCCACGACTATATTGCCGAACTGTTCGATGCCATTGCGCGCTTTAACACTATCCTGATCGACTTTGACCGCGATATCTGGGGCTATATCTCCCTTGGCTACTTCAAGCAGAAAGTCGTTGCCGGAGAAGTGGGCTCCTCCACCATGCCGCACAAGGTCAACCCTATCGACTTCGAAAACTCCGAAGGCAACCTGGGCCTGGCCAATGCCGTATTCCAGCACCTGGCCGCGAAATTGCCGGTCTCCCGCTGGCAGCGCGACCTGACCGACTCCACTGTACTGCGCAATATGGGCGTGGGCGCCGGTTACTCCGCCATTGCTTATGCCGCCACTATGAAGGGACTGGGCAAACTGGAGATCAACCGTGAACGCCTGGCGGAAGACCTGGATAATTCCTGGGAAGTTCTGGCCGAGCCGATCCAGACTGTTATGCGCCGCTACAACATCGAAGAGCCTTACGAGAAGCTGAAGGCCCTTACTCGCGGCCAGGGTATTACCCGCGAAACTTTAAAGGTGTTTATCGAGAACCTGGAAATTCCTGCAGAAGCCAAAAGCGCACTATTGGAAATGACCCCAGCATCCTATATCGGTAATGCTATCGAGCAAGCCCGCAAAATTTAAGTGAGCACTGCTTCCGGCCACCTCTCCGTGGCCGGAAGCTTTTTCAAACCGCTTATGATCACTCTACTCTGCAGGGCTGTAACTTCACGCTAAGTTACATCCAATCGCAGACCTGAGAACATTTCCCCAGCCCAACTAACAGTGAGAGTTACCGTGGCAAGCCCCCTTACCCATCTCGGCGATATGCCAATTGAAGTTTTTATGCGCGATTATTGGCAGCAAAAACCCCTGCTGATCCGCAATGCCTTCCCCAACTTCGAATCGCCCATTTCAGGGGAAGAGCTTGCAGGCATGGCACTGGAGGAAGCGGTCGAATCGCGCCTGGTGCTGGAAAACGGTGAGAGCGGGCCCTGGGAGCTACGCACTGGCCCTTTCACTGAAGAAGACTTCCTCACCCTACCCCGCACTCACTGGACATTACTTGTACAAGCAGTAGACCAGTGGCTCTCGGAAGTGGCCGAACTAAAAGAGTCCTTCCGCTTTATCCCAGACTGGCGCTTAGATGACGTCATGATTAGTTACGCGGCCGACCAGGGGAGTGTCGGACCTCATTACGACCACTACGATGTCTTTCTGCTCCAGGCCGAAGGCAAGCGCCTTTGGCAGCAGGGAGTAAAAGTAGATGAAACCAGCCCACGTCTGGAAGGCACGCCCCTCAATATCTTGAAAGAGTTCAATGCAGAAAACAGCTGGGTGCTAGAACCCGGTGATATGCTCTATCTTCCTCCACAATATAGCCACTGGGGTATCGCCGAGGGCGGCTGCACCACGATTTCCATTGGCTTCCGAGCACCCTCTGCTTCAGTCATACTGGAAGACCTCGCCGCCGAAGTAGCCATGGGTCTACCGGACAGCCTGCGTTATACCGATGCCGGCATGGAACCGGCAAAATGCCCAGCAGAAGTAGATTCTGAGTCAGTAGCTTGTTTGCAACAACAGCTCATCGAGTGGCTGAAGCAACCAGAAAAGATCACACAGTGGTTTGGCGCTGTAATGACTGAAGCAAAATACCCTGATACTGTCGCATTAGATGCAGATGAAGCTTCAGACTGGCGTGAGCAAATGCCTAAAGGGGCACAGCTAGTACTAAACCCCGCATCGCGAGCAGCCTTCTGTCGAGAGCCCGCCACGTTATTTGTCGATGGTGAGGCTCTCTCCGCACCACTCACATTTGCCCAGCAGTTTGCCGAGTCCCATGAAATCTCCTGGGACGATATTGAGGCCTTCCCTGAAATCGCAAGCAATGATGGGCTCATCGATCAGCTGGTAGCCCAGGGCACACTAATTTATCCCCCTGAGGATTTCTGAAATGGCCGTACTGGTACGCCCTGCTGACTGGCAAAAAGAGCAAGAAAGCATTCGAGCTATCCGCGAAGCCGTGTTTGTGCAAGAACAGAAAGTACCCGCAGACTTGGAATGGGATAACCTGGAGGAAAGTTCGCAACATTTCCTGGTTTTCAATGAGGGTGTCGCTGTAGGGACCGGGCGCCTCTGTAAAAATGGCAAAGTTGGCAGAATGGCGATCAAGCAATCTGCTCGAGGCCTTGGAATTGGGGCCCAATTACTAAACAGCATTTGTGACTTTGCCAAGCAGCGGGGCTTACTCAATATCTACCTGCATGCACAACAACACGCTCAGGGTTTTTATACCAGAGGTGGCTTTAGTCCCGAGGGAGAGATCTTTTATGAAGCGGGTATCCCCCATATCAAGATGGTGCGGCAGTTAAACTAAGCTGGAATGAAAAATGCCGGCATGGAAATGCATGCCGGCCATCCTCCATCCAAACCACCATAAACAAAATACCCTCTTCACTGTTCAGGTAGATCCCATCCGTTCCCCCATCACCTAACTAACATTTTCTGTAGATGTGGCTAGCGGGAATATAAATTCATATGATAACGGTTTTGTAAGTGTATTCTTTTATACTATTCCTTTATTTACTTGCTATAACTGAGACCGAACAGGCTGCCCATCATTTGGACACAGCCCCTTTTTCCTGACTTCCTGTTAGCTCGGACTAATATCAGAGGGCCTGGAAATCGAATAAGGAGGTGCTCAACCAACCATGCCCAAGACACTGCTCCTTAAAAATGCCGAAATCCTGGTAACCATGGACTCAGAAAGGCGTGAAATTACCGACGGGGGTATTTATGCTGAGGACGGAATAATTACTGCTGTAGGGCAGTCCAAAGACCTGCCCAGGAATGCGGATACGATTATAGATGCCCGCGGGCAGATAGCCCTCCCCGGGATGGTGAACACTCATCACCACTTAAATCAGACGTTGACCCGTAACCTGCCTGCCACCCAAAACATGAACCTGTTTGCTTGGTTGCAGCTCCACTACCCCATTTGGACCCGTATAAACCCTGAGGCTTCCCGTACCAGCGCCCTGATTGGTTTAGGTGAGCTTGTGCTCTCTGGTTGCACGACGGTGTTTGACCACTCTTATCTATTCAAAAGTGGCAACAAAGTAGATATTCATATTGAAGCCGCCAAAGATTTGGGAGTGAGATTTCATGCTAGTCGCGGCTCTATGTCCTTAGGGAGATCCAAAGGGGGCTTGCCTCCAGATGAGAGCGTCGAGGATGAAGAATTTATTCTCCAGGACAGCATTCGTGTCATAGATCGCTATCACGATGCAAATTACGGCGCCCTAACCCGAATCGTTTTAGCCCCCTGCTCCCCATTTAATGTTTCAGAAAACTTGCTCAAGGAAACCGCTCAGCTGGCCCGAGATAAGGGGGTCATGCTGCACACACACATCTGCGAAACATTTGATGAAGAACGCCATACACTTGAACGGTTTGGCAAGCGACCTTTGGAATGGATGGAAGAAGCCGAATGGCTAGGCCCCGATGTTTGGTTTGCTCATGCCGTACATGTCGATGCCTTGGAAGTGAATGCTTTGGCTCGCATGGGGTGTGGTATTTCACACTGCCCAAGCTCTAATATGCGTCTTTCTTCGGGAATTGCGCCAGTCAAAGATTATATTGCCGCTGGCATAAAAGTGGGTCTTGGCGTTGATGGCTCCGCCAGTAATGACGCCTCCAATATGCTTCTCGAAACCCGCCAAGCCATGCTGCTTTCAAGGTTGAGAATGGGACTTCGCCCCCCAGAAGGGCCACACCGTTACGCCCAACTCCCTCAATCCCACCCACTGCGTTCCTCAGAATGGATGACAGCTCGAGAAGCCTTGGAACTTGCCACCCTTGGAGGTGCAAGGGTTCTTAATCGCACTGATATCGGTGCGCTAGAGGTCGGGCGCTGCGCAGATTTTTTTACACTGGAGCTCAATACTATTCAATACGCGGGAGCCCTTTCAGACCCTGTCGCCGCCGTAGTCTTTTGCGCTCCACAGTCTGCGAAAACAGTGGTTATTCACGGCCGCCAGATAGTTAGTAATGGAGAGATTATTTCAATTGATATGGCCCCTGTCATTCGTGAGCATAATAATTGGAGCAGAAAGCTTCTGAGAGATGGCTGATATGCACAGAGCTGGGGCTAGATTGGAAGGAAAGCAGAGATACCTTCCCTGGAGTATTGCAGTCCTCCTTTTTTCAAGCAGTATCGTGCTCTCAGTTTTCTTTGCATTACTATCCCCCAACATTGTCACCCAGCTAGAACTTGATCACAGTGAAATAGGTATTTTAGGCGGCAGCTCTTTTATCGCTTACTCACTTGGTCAACTCCTACTGGGATCAAAACTAGGCGCTTTCAGCCCAAAAAAACTTCTGAGCCTAACGGCTTTACTAGCCTCATGTGGCTGTATCATTTTTGCAAGTAGCTCCAGTTTTTTGTGGGCGTTAGTCGGTCAAATCTTAACTGCATTTGGCCTGTCGTGTAGTTTTATAGGAGTTATCTATATTATCGAGAGAGATTTACCGGATCACTTCTCCCTTTTAAGCGCATTAAGCCAGGGGTTAGCAAACTTTAGTGCGGCTTTTTTATCAATACTGTTCGGGTTAACTGCAAGTATCACCTCGTTTCGGGACCTATATTATTTTGCTGGCGCTTTTCTTATTACTTTGGCAGCGGCGATATATCTATTTGTTGGCAGCAACCCCAAAATCAGCAATGAAAAAAATGCTCCTGCCTTACCACTCATTACTCAACTTAGGGTTTGTTTTACGTCTTTACAATTCTGGGCAGCATTAATTTTTTATGCCTGCCTCTACGGTAGCATGCTCGCTTACTCCGACTTGTGGAATGTGCAGTTCCAGGTAGATTTTTTTGACGAAACCGCACAGCAAGGGACTTTTAGCAACACAATGACTCTGATAGGGGTAATCTTTGGGAGCCTCACAGTTGGCGTCTGGGCGCAACATAGAAATGACTATATTGTACCCGCAAGAACGTATAGCCTAATTGCATTGGCAATCACATTGATCTTACTATTGATTAATCTCTCCATCTCATGGAGTTTAGGAGCCAACTTTATTCTTGGAGTTGGACTCAGCGGATCTATTCTGGCATTTTCAGTAATCCAGGCTCAATTACCAAAATCTACTCACACCCTGGCAACTGCGCTGGTAGTTACTGCCGGATTTATTTTTGGTGGGCTATTACAGGCGCTTGTAGGCCTATCACTTGAAGCCAATCAACAGCTTGGACTAATAGATAGAATAACCGAGCACCTTAATTTTTTACCTAAAGGCAGTACTAAATTCCTAAATTATCAGTCTGCTTTTCAGTTGGTAGGTATCGTTATCTGTATTGGGTTTTTTAGCAGCTTATTCTTTCATAAGGAAAAATAGCCCCGGCAAAATTCAACAATAAGCTCCAGAGGCTATTTCATTATCTATAAGCGATTTATCCTAACAAAATACATTAAAAATCAATTAGGGTTTTTACCTCTATTTAGTTATCGTTATAGTTGTTGGAAGCGGCCTAGTAATCGCCCTATTCGCCCTCCCATGTATAAGGCCGTATGATAATCAAGCTCGTGAACGGCTCCCTCACTCTCAAGAACAGCAACAAGTCCCGACTGGCACCCACTCCTATTTCGCCCCTCGGCATCCTGGCTTGGCACAATATCTAAAGGTACCCACAACATACCCATCTGAGAGGCAAATATCTGTAAAGTGCTAATCGTATTGAGTTGATCCCCACTAAAGTTACTACCGATGGTAAAGCCCGCAGATAACTTATCAACCCACCCACGCCCACTATAGCGTTCACTGGCTGCGTCCATGAAAGCCTTAAACTGAGCTGAAACCGATCCCATAAAGGTTGGCGAACCAAGTACAATTCCATCACATTGGTCCAAACGAAGCATCAATTCAGGATTGTGATAGCGCCCTTGAATAATGTGAGCGCCCTCAATCGCAAATGCTCCCCCTTCACAACCTGGATTACTATTGATCCCATCTACAATGGCTTCAGCTAAAGTCCTTGTGCTGCCACAAACAGAATGGTATACAACGCCCACTTTGATCATGATACGGCCTGATCGATATTCGCAATAGAGTGATCATAACTCTCAGACGATGTTGCAACCTTGAAGAGATTTGCCAGCTTTTTGTCGGCGCCTGCGTCCCTCGGAGCCTCGATCCCAAACACCTCTAAAAGCGTTTTACGTATCTCTTCGACATTGGCCAGCATAATGACAGTTTTTGGCCCCGCAATTGGCTGATAACTTAATTGGCGATCCAATAAAGCATGGCGACCTTCTGGGAATGCCCGTGTAGCAATTAAATGCTCAACGAAACGAGATTCTGGGTGTGTACAACAAAACCAGTTGGCGATCTTATAATCACCTGCAGTACGTGGACGTAAATCAAAGCTATACATTGGCTGCCAGGAATCAGCGACCTTTACTTCCAATAAGCAGTCTTCATCAGACAATGTCAAGCGATAGGTGCCGTGTGGCGTGCTCTGTGGATCAGATACATCCAAGCGTATTGGAGCAGTAAGGGTATTACTACCAAAACCAGCATCTAACAGGTAATGCACCTGGCCGACTTCCACAAGCAAAATCATATGCGATTGTGCAGGCTGATGGCCTGGTGGTGTCTGCCAGAGAACGCGTGCAGCAAGCCCGGTTACCGTAAATCCAATCTGCTGCAACACAGCACGTAGCAAGGCATTTTGCTCAAAACAATAGCCTCCACGCTTTTGATTCACTAGCTTTTGCTCAATCGCAGCTAGATCAATATTCACGGGACTGCCTAGAAAGGACGTTACATTTTCAAATGGCAGGGTACGAATATGCTGGGTAAGGATGCTCTTCAGGGTATCCAGATCCAGAGAAGGCTTATTATAGTAACCGATCCGCTCAAAGTATTTTTGTAAATCTATATTGTGTGTGCTTTCTGTCATTTGCCTCTAATCCTCCTGGCCAATCAACAATAGGAGCAGTCTAATACCTAAACCTTGGTTTAGGTCAAGATTTCAGAGTGGCAGTTGAACAATTCTATACGGCCCTCTCAATTTCCAGTCTCTTGTAGAGCTTTCCGACGAGAAATTTCCTCTACTCAATAGATCATCCCCCCTCTTTATAGTTTTACCCTCCCTCAACATCTCACGTGATTCTACCCTAAGTTCTTTGCACAACAAGAGAGATAGCAATGAAGAACAAGAGAACAAGCATGTTAGGGCAAAACACAATAAACATTCTTTTGACTGGAGGACTCATTTTTTTAGGGATCTACATTAGCCAAAAAGAACCCACAACAATGTTTGAAGAGATATCCGTTAAGCGACTAAACATTGTTGAAAACAACGGATTAAACCGCATGGTTCTTGCAAACTCTGAGAAAGCCCCAGGTGCGGAAAAATTTGGTAAGGAAGTATTCCGGCCAAAATCAGCCAGACCAGGGATGATTTTTTACAATGATGAAGGAACAGAAAATGGAGGCTTCATATTTCGAGGAAAAAAGGATGGCGATACTGTAAATCATGGACTGCATCTATCTTTCGACAGGTACAATCAAGACCAAACATTAATGATACAGCATATTGAAAGCGATGACCGAATGGTCACAGGATTGACGGTGATTGATCGACCTGATGAAGATATGGATTTTGAGCTAACTAAGGAACTTATTGCAGCACAAGAGAATAATGACCAAGAAAAAGTTGCACGAATATCTAATAAATACAAAGAAGAAAAATTAAACGGTACACGTAGAGCTTTTTATGGCACCCTAAACGGGGATTCTAAGCTTCAACTTCATGACCCGGAAGGTAACAAACGTATTCAATTGATTGTTACAAAATCTGGAGAGGCAAAATTGGAGTTTCTAGACATTAATGGAAATGTTATTATGAGACTCCCTAGTGAGCAAATATAGTAGCATTAAATAAATAATGAATAAGACAATCATTGTTATTCTGACATTATGCCTTTCTTTTTTGATTGTCTTATTCTCGGCCATAAGCCAAACAGGACCAAGTGAACCTTTTGTCATTCATTACGACGCCCCTTTTTGGATAGCTGCACAGTGCTTTTGCGCTCAGTGGCTTACAGTTAAAATCTATAACAAACTCACAACGAGATACAACAGTACCAATATTCCACCTAAGCTATACACCAAGGTGTTTATGCTTAGCAGTATATTATTCGTTGCCCTGCTCACAATTATAACAACACTGATCGAATTAGTTTTTGACCTACAAAAAATAGATAAACCTCATGTACTATTATCAATAACAACTCTTTTTCTATTGCACGCCATTAATGGCGGAGCTGTAATCTCATTGAAACTAATTGAGAATCTTAACCAGCAGAAACTGGCCCTAGAAAGAGCAGATAAAGCTTTAACCCAAAGTAAACTCAAACAAATCAAACAGCAACTGGACCCTCACTTTCTATTTAACAATCTAAACATATTATCAGGGTTAATAAGCTCTAAACCAGAGATTGCCGATCTCCACATTGAAACTTTCTCAGATATCTACCGATACATCCTAGATTGCCAAGACCTCGAAAAAATATGCCTTTCAGAGGAAATCTCTTTTGCTACCAATTATATTTATCTGCTAAATCTACGTTTTGCAAATGCTTATAAATTAAATATTGATTGTAGCAAAAAGGAAATATTGCAGCATATGACTCTGCCATGCTCCCTACAGCTAGCATTAGAAAATGTTATCAAACATAACAAAGGCGACCTGGAGAACCCTTTAACAATCCAAATAGAGGTTAGCGAATCGTGGCTTGATATTACCAATAAAATTCGGCCAAAATTACATCCTCCTCTATCAAAAGGTCTCGGATTGACTAATTTAAAGACAAGAGCAAGCGCTATACTGGGCAAGCCAATAGAGATAATCCAAACCACTGAAGAGTTTAAACTTCGTATCCCAGTTGTTCACGATTAGCACATAAAGACAATGAATATTTTAATCATAGAAGATGAACCAATTGCTGCTGAGAAGCTATCTAACTATATAATAAAGTACAATCCAAAAGCTCACATTCAGGGCCCTCTGGATACAATTGCAAAAGTTCAAGAATTTTTTTCTGGGGAAGAATTTATTGACCTTATTTTCTCTGATATTGAGCTTCTAGATGGCCCGTCATTTATAGCCTTGGAACAGTTAAATTTACCTTGCCCAGTAATTTATACTACCGCTTACAACACTTACTGGATGCAAGCTTTTCAAAACATGGGGATTGAATATTTACTCAAACCTTATTCATATAAGAGATTTATTGAGGCCATGTTTGCTTTTGAACAACTTAAAGAAGCCTTTTCGCCAGCAAGCGAGGAGCAATTACACATAACTAACCGTCAAAGCTACAGACGTAGATTCCTTCTAAGAAAAAGGCTCGGCATGGAAGTTTTACAGGTAGATGATATCGTTTGCCTAAGAGCAAATAAAGGCATTATCATGGCATATGACAACAGAGGGAACTGTCATTCTCTAGTACAGCAGTCTGTTACGGACATTGAAACTCAGTTGAACCCTCAGGATTTTTTTCGTATTAATCGTAGCGATATAATTAATATCCACAGTATTCAACGTTTCGAAAATTATAGCAAGGATACATTAGCCATTTATCTTGCAGGTGTAGACGAGCCGCTAATTACCAGTAAAACAAGAAGTCCCAAATTTCGACAATGGCTAGATAATTAATCTTCTAAGTCTATCTTGCTCTAATCCAAGAGCTTATCCCAATAGTGGGTCCGCCGAAGCATATCCTCTATGGTTTCTTCTGGTAATAGCTCCAAAGGAGTTAACCCGTCCACTATCTGCCATCCGCCTCCAAGAGAGAGGTAAACCTGAACCAGGTTTGCTGCCACGGCACCCTGAGCAACCACTAAAATATCTTGTTGCGCAAGGTTGGAGACCATGGTTGTAAGAACTGTATTGTATTGTATTTGCCCATCAATATATTGAGTTAAAGATAGGTTAACCGCTTCCTCTGAAGCCATAGCAGCTATATTGTAAAAATATTGCTGCTCTTGGGATTTAAGATAAGCAACAATTGCATTTTCAACATCCACTTGCGCCTGCAGAACCACCTGCTGATAATCCGAGACTAGCTGCTGAAAGGTCGCATCCTGCAAGCGTACATTGTTACGCAATCGTCCATAGTTAAAAACATTCCATTCAAAATCAACAAATAGATCCCAAGCATCGCTTCTACCATTTAGCTGCCCTCCCCTAATATCAATTGCGCCAATCAATCCACCAATTGAAAAGTTTGGGTAAAGCTCTGCGCGTGCAACACCAATCAGCTCTCCCTGAGCAGCGAGGAGGCGTTCGGCCTGACGGATGTCTGGACGCTGTCGCAGGAGATCCTGCGGCATACCTACCGCTATAATTGAGGGGACATGTGGTACTGTTGGAGACACAGAAAGAATGTCATTAAGACTATGAGGCGGCATGCCCAACAATATCGAAAGGGTATTTTTGAATTGCTGCAGCGCTATTTCCAACCCTGGCACAGTAGCCTCGGTATTACTCAATAAGGTTTGCGCCTGCTCAGCATCCAAGGCGCTCACCTCTCCTGCATGGAATTTTACTTCTGCAATTCTTAGACCCTCTTGCTGAATACGAATATTCTCTCTGGCCACTTCAAGACGCCGCTTGATAGTGCGGATATTGATATATGTCTGAGCCACCTGTGCAATAATCGAAACGAGCAAACCATCATATTCGGCCATACTAGCCTCAAAGTCCGCGGCAGCAGAGTTGACCAACCTCCTTAGCTGCCCCCACATATCCAGCTCCCATGTCAAATTGAAATTGAGGTAATATTCGGTCTGTAAGTTACCGGTTATGCCTGAGCGAACATATTTAGATCGATCTACCAAGCCCTCAATTTGCTGTATCTGTGGGTATTGATTACCGACTGCAATTGCGAGGAGTTGCTGCGCTTGTAAAGCCCTCAGGGCGGCAGACCTTAGTTCCAGGTTATTTTCTATCGCCTGGGCTACCAAATCATCCAAAATGGGGTCTGCAAAGGCCGACTGCCACCAATAGGGATTCACTGCTTCTAGACTGTCCAAACTCTTATTATTTTGATAAATCCAAGAGTCTTCAACTGTAACTGGCGGAGGCAAATAGTCTGGCCCCAACATGCAGCCATTACCAACAAACATGGTAAGTACACCTAGAACTACAGGCTGGCGTAGGTTTATTGAGCTTAACCAACTAAGGAGTTTGCGCCGTATCATCTTGTTCGGCGCTCGCAGTACCACTCATAACCAGTACTGAGCTAGTGAAACCAACCCGCAGCTCAACCGAGGTGGGGATTTCGGTCAGATGAACTCTCACGGGTATCCGCTGTGCTAATCGTATCCATTCAAACGTTGGATCTACCCTTGGTAGTAAATCATTGCCAGCGGTTCCATCTGTTTGGGCTATTCCCCAGCCAATACTTTCCACATAACCATGGAGCGGCCTGTATGGATAGGCCATCAAAGTCACTATGGCCTGATCACCTGGAGAAATACGACGGATGAATGTTTCCCGAAAATACCCCTCCACCCGATAAGTACTAACGTCTACTATGGACAGGGCCGGTTGATTCGCAACCGCTTGATCACCAAAACGGAAATCGAGGTTCGTTACATAGCCGGAAACCGGTGCGGTAACCGTAGTGTATTCCAGATTAAGCTCTGCCTGACGCACTAAAGCAAGAGCCGCACGCACGCCTGGATTATCTATTCCCAGTGCGCCTAGTTGAGCTCGGGCCTGGGCCAATTCAGCCTGTGACTGCTCTAGAGAAGCCAAAGACTTGGCAAGTCTCGCTTCTGCTCCAGCACGATATTCCACAGACGACTCAAACTCTGCCTGAGCAGCCTGAAGGGATCTCACCGAAGTGGCACGCTGAGGAAGCAATTCCTGTTGACGCTTATATTCCGCCCTGGCCTTTGTAATCTCTGCATCAAGTGCATTGATATTACTTTGGGCCTGATCTATGGCCGCTGAGGATTCTCGCAACCGGGCTTCATAGGCAAGAATATTTTCCCTTTGGGCATTATATGTATCTATGGCCTCCTCATATTGCGCTTTTGCTTCAGCAAGTGCCGCCTCATAGATTCTCGGATCAATTTGAAATAGGAGCTCTCCTGCTTTGATAAATTGATTATCCCTAATCGGTAGCTTAACTACTTGGCCAGAAACCCTGGGGGTAATCTGGATAATATCAGCCTGAACCGTTCCATCTCTTGTCCATGGATTGTTAAGGTACCTCCAAAACTGCAAAACCAATAACAAAACGGCAATTAAAACCAAGCTGCCCGTGAGAATATATTTACTATATTTTTTCATACTTATATCCCCACAAATACTACCCCAAAGAAAACAGAGTAAATAACACTCAATGAGATAATGACAACAGGAGGATTTGCAAAATACCTAGAGAGTCGATAACGATCTAGAAGTCTGGCAGTAAGAAGTGCAGCAAGCACACCGAGCAAGCCTGAAACCAATATAGG
Organism: Microbulbifer sp. ABH2_005; assembly: GCF_056160005.1. Taxonomy (NCBI): domain Bacteria; kingdom Pseudomonadati; phylum Pseudomonadota; class Gammaproteobacteria; order Cellvibrionales; family Microbulbiferaceae; genus Microbulbifer; species Microbulbifer sp. ABH2_005. The sequence goes on from NZ_JBSWWI010000001.1 coordinate 2,259,638, forward strand.
TGAAAGGTAAAATCCACCTACAGAAACATCATGCGGTATCTTTTCCATTCACAGACCTGGTTAAATCACAAGAATCGCTCTTCACAAAACCGCTCCCAGTCCAATGACTCTGACAAATGAAATAATTCAGCCAAATAGTTATTGATACAGTGGGTAACCCCTAAGAAATATAAAAAATTGGACACACCCTCCTTGGATTTTGCACTATATGCGCCCATCTCCATAAGCTCATTTACATCGACATTTGCCCGATGAAATATCCTTCGATATCCCCGCCGCAACGAATCAATATGAACCTCTCTTTTCTTACCGGATAAATAAAAAAGTATCTTCCCAGCCAGACACCTCCAAATAAAGGCTTCACGCATCATCCTCTTTGGAGCTACAAACTTCATTTTACTTTTATCTATTCCGTATAAAATTTTCACCTGATTTGCAATCAACATCAGCAGGCTAATTACCCTCTCCATCTGATATCTAGACATACCCTTAATACGGTTCTTATCAATACCATCCATCCAATAGAGAATGCTTTTATATGCAATAAAAACAATGTTAATGTGGTAAAGTATATATAGCCGATAAAGAATTGATCGCCTTCTAGCTTCAGGGATATCGCCCTGCAATATTAAGCAGGCAGCGCTATTGAGAAGCCTGTCCACATTTTTTTTAAAGTTCCTCTCAGGATGTGAGGAAAATGGTATATTTCTGGAAATCGCCAGAATACAAAATATAATAGCCAGAACGAAAACATAGTTTGTATACACAACAAAACTATATGTTTGGTAGTCATTAAAATTGAATATAATCTGTGGGAAAATAAGTACCAGTGTTCTTATCATCGACTGTGTGCCGAATGCTCGATTAGCCAGATAGCAGACAATAAAGGTCCAAATGAATATCATTAACCCCAGCGAGTAAAATCCCTGCAACTTTGGCATCACAAAGAAGTATAAAGGCGCCGACATTAAACAAACCAATATTGTGTAGATGCATGTCTCAAACAACCTGATTTGAGGGCTCACTGCGGCAATAATTGCTATTACTGTAATTAATAGAACAACCAATAAACCTCCTATCATACCCGGGACGAATAGGTATGACAGATAAGCAATCCAAATACCTACAAGTACACGAACCACATTCCCAAGCCTGTCTGGGTCAGGCATAAGTAGACCGAGCCAATAGCCGCCCCCTTCATCTGGGAACTTTAAATATGACCGGCCCATCTGCTGAATATCATTCGCAGAATCGATAAAAAATCGGGTTTCTACCGCTAGATCATTTAAAGATCGTCTCGTAATCGCCAAAGCGGCTGTCTGAAAGGTTGAAAGCTCTTTTATTTTTTCTACATCTCCCTGGATATTTCTTTCCACGGCTCTATCAGCGAGACCACCTCCACTCATTGCATGTTTTATTTGAGCGAAACGGTCTTGAATATCCTCTATGTACTCATCCACCCCAGAAAGATATTTGGATACACCCAGCTCACTAGATAAAGCCAAACTTTCCTCGAGTTTGAGTAATGACTGAGTGACTGCTGTTGCACGATGCCCAAAGTGATTCCACTGCTTACGACACTCCCAAATTTCATAGCTGTCGGAACTGGCATCATTAATGGCTGTATTAAGTCGCGTGTCAGTTTTAAGCAGTTCGACCCGTTTATCTGGACGAACCTCAACTTTTTCTTGCTTTTGGATTCGATCAAAACAACTTTCAGCAAAAAGTCGGTGCTTTTCAAGAAGTTCAGCAGATACTTTATCTAACTCATCTCGACTACAGTTTGGCCATATAAGAACCGCAATAAGACCGTAAACGACAATTCCCAGTAAAGATTCCTGTACACGTAAAATGCCTTCTTCATAGGAAATAGATAGGTCACCACCAGTCGCATCCCACAACAGTAGAATGACATAGCCACATGTAATCCAAAAATACTGATAACGGGATCTTTGTAGGAAATAGACGCAACTTGCAACCCAAAGAGAAAGGGCGATCATAAAAAGCCAACGATCTTGAGGAAACAAGGCGACGATTAACCATCCGCCCATTAGCGCAAAAAGTGTCCCCATGATCCACAAAATTGCCCGATTGAGAGACTGTCCGAGGTTGGCCTGACTACATACAATAACAGCGAACCCAGCCCAAAAAGGTTTCTCCCAATTAAGGCCCATAGCAATGGCATAAACAAAGACCAAAGCCGTCGCGAGTTTGAGCGACTCCTTTGCATTGCGAGATAACTGCAAGGCCCTCTCCGACTATATTTCCACCTCTTAACAACGCCTAAATTTTTCTTTGGCGCCGCAAAGTTTATTTATCAGATAATTGCGCTAGTTGCCGGGAAGAAGTATGGCATATAGGTAAGCGGACAAATAAAAGCTCAATACAGTTAAATAGAATAATTCAAACGTTCAATTAAATGTCAAAATGACATCAGTCATGAATTTTCATAGAGACACAAAACATAACTTGCTTATTTATAGAGAAACAACCTCGAGGACATTTAAACAACAATACCTGCGACTAACATTCAATTCATAACGGATATAACGTCATGTAGACCGAAACGTAAAAATTGATATGTAGGTGTTTAATTTTGATTGGTGAAGCTGAGCCAGGGTCTGTAAATAAAAGTGAAGCCAAAATAAATATCGAGAATTTTTCAGGGTTAAAAGGAAATAGTGAAATAGCTCACCCCAAACAAAAAAGGCCCCTTATGGGGCCCTTTGGAACTTTTGAGTTCTAGAATCAAGCATTCAAAGCTTTAAACTCGCGTCTACGGCGATGCAGAACCGGCTCTGTATAACCGTTTGGCTGAACACAGCCTTCAAAAACGAGTTCACAGGCGGCCTGGAAGGCAACGCTCTTATCGAAGTCTGGTGCCATATTATTGTAATTGGCATCATCCGCATTCTGGCGGTCAACAACTGCGGCCATGCGCTCCATGGTGTCGCGCACCTGTTTCTCTGTGACGATGCCGTGCTTGAGCCAGTTGGCAATATGTTGTGAAGAAATCCGCAGGGTCGCGCGGTCTTCCATCAGGCCGACATCATTAATGTCCGGCACCTTGGAACAGCCCACGCCCTGCTCTACCCAGCGCACTACATAGCCGAGGATACCTTGGGCATTATTGTCCAATTCCAGCTGGATCTCTTTAGCACTCCAGTTGGTGTCTTCGGCCACCGGTACGGTGAGAATATCTTCCAGCTTGGCGTGGTGGCGATGCTGAATTTCTTCCTGGCGGCGGTTCACATCTACCTTGTGATAGTGCAACGCGTGCAGAGTTGCCGCAGTAGGCGATGGCACCCAGGCAGTATTCGCACCGGCCATGGGGTGCGCGAGTTTTGCGTGCATCATGGCTGACATCTGATCTGGTATTGGCCACATGCCTTTACCAATTTGCGCTCTTCCCTTGAGGCCGCTATTGAGACCCACATCTACGTTCCACTCTTCGTAGGCGTTAATCCAGGTGGATTGCTTCATGTCGCCCTTGCGAATCATGGGACCAGCAAGCATGGAGGTGTGAATTTCATCTCCGGTGCGATCCAGGAAGCCGGTATTAATAAACACCACGCGCTCTTTGGCTTCCGCAATACAGGCTTTGAGGTTCACCGTAGTACGGCGCTCTTCATCCATAATGCCCATTTTCACGGTGTAACGCGGTAGGCCAAGGACATCCTCGATGCGATTAAACAACGTGTTGGCAAAAGCCACCTCTTCCGGGCCGTGCATCTTCGGTTTTACGATATAGATGCTACCTTCGCGGGAGTTCTTGATCTCGTTGTTGCCACGCAGATCATGTAAAGAAATCAGGCTGGTGACCATGCCATCGAGAATGCCTTCCGGAATTTCCTGGCCATCACCATATAAAACAGCATCGTTGGTCATGAGATGGCCAACGTTGCGCACAAACATCAAGCTGCGACCCGGTAAGGTCAATTGATTGCCATTCGGAGTGATATATTCACGGTCGGCATTAAGCTTGCGCTCAAATGACTTGCCACCTTTGCTGATGGTTTCCTTCAGGTCCCCTCGCATCAGACCAAGCCAGTTGCGATAAACCACAACCTTATCTTCCGCATCCACTGCTGCTACGGAGTCCTCACAGTCCATAATGGTGGTCAGCGCGGACTCCATAAGAACATCTTTAATACCCGCATCATCGGTTTTACCGATAGGGCTCTGACGATCTACCTGAATTTCAAAGTGCAGACCGTGCTGCTTGAGCAGAATACTGGAGGGCTCTTCGCTGTCGCCGCGGTAACCGGCAAACTGGGTGCCGTCTTTCAGGGTGGCAATATCGCCATTGGCTTGAACCACTTCCAGCAGAGAGCCGTTGATACGATATTGCACGGCTTCTTTGTGACTGCCGCAAGTTAATGGGGCGGATTGGTCGAGGAAGTTGCGCGCAAACTCAATAACTTTGGCGCCGCGCACCGAGTTGTACTCACTGCCCTTTTCCGCACCACCCTCTTCACTAATGACATCTGTGCCATAAAGAGCGTCGTAAAGGCTGCCCCAGCGAGCATTCGCGGCATTCAGGGCGTAGCGGGCGTTCATCACAGGCACTACCAACTGAGGGCCGGCGAGAGTGGCGATTTCCTCATCCACATTCTCAGTGGATGCACTGAATTCAGCGGGCTCATCCACCAGGTAGCCAATTTCTTTCAAAAATGACTGATAGCCATTCAGATCGCGGAAACCTTCCGGATTATCGGTGTACCAGCGGTCCAGGGTTTCCTGGAGTTCGTCGCGCTTTTCAAGCAGAGACCGATTCACTGGCGCCAGGTCGCGAACGATCGCATCGAGTCCAGCCCAGAACTTATCGGCATCGACCCCGGTTCCTGGAATCACCTCCTCGCAAACCAGGTTGTAAAGCTCTGGTGCGATTTGTAGATCACCGATTTGGACTCGTTCCGTCATACCCTGGGCCTCTCACTGATTGTTGGAATTACGGCATTCTAAACAGCCATTTCGGCATACCGCTAATTTATAGACACAATTTCCACTATTCATAGATCAAATTTTTATGAATGCGGCTGGCGCATGAAACCTTGCCTAGAGAACTGGATATTCACTCGCAAAGCGCATGCTTCCTTACTTACTGGTCACTTACAATGCCCGGCCAATATCCAGGATCAGGCGGCGTAACCAGCGGTGTGGCGCGCTTTGTTGTAACAAGGGACTCCAGGCCATTTTCAGCTCCAATGGAGGGATATCCAATGGCGGGTCCCGGCGCACTACCCTGGGATTGTCGTTGGCGAGCTGCGCCAAGCGTGTAGGCACGGTGACAATCAGGTCGCTCTGCTCAGCCAGTAACATAGCCACCTGATAATGGCGGGTAAATACCGAGATATCCCGCTTTTCCCCCAGCTTGCCGATAGCTTCATCTACCCAGCCCAGACGCTGTACGTCCTCCGGATTGACCCCCACACCTACGCCCATGCCGGTCTTGCTCACCCAGATATGCTGGGCCTTCAAATAACTCTGCAGATTGTAGTCTTCGAGAATTGGGTTATCTGCCCGCATCATGCAGGAAAAACTGTCGCGCCAGACAGTAGCCTGGTGGAAACTTTGGGGCATGCTGTCGAAGCGGTTGATCACCATATCCACTTTACCCTGCTCCACATCCACAAAGCTCACATCACTGGGCGTCATAATGTCCAGGCTGATACCGGGGGCATCATCGCGCAGCTTCTTGAGCAGGGGCGGAATCAATGTGGATTCCGCATAGTCACTGGCCATAATGCGGAAGGTACGACGGGTGTTGGCAGGATCGAAGTCTCGGTTGGGCTGAATCACACGGTCGATACTGGACAGTGCCTCGCGCACCATAGGCTGCAGCTCCAGGGCGCGCTCGGTGGGCATCATGCCTTCGCGGGTTCGCACCAACAGGGGGTCGTCAAAGAGTTCGCGCAGGCGCTTGAGGCCATTACTCATCGCGGGTTGGGACAACCCTAGATAGTTGGCCGCGCGGGTCACATTGCGCTCGCGCAACAGTACATCCAGGTATACCAGCAGGTTCAGGTCAGCTCTTTCCAGTTGCATACAACATTTGCCAGATCGATAGTGAAAATAAAATCAATAAATTAGGCAAATTATGCCACTCCTCCTAAGATACTCAACACCTAATCGCAGTCACCGTTTTAAGGAAACACTGTCATGTCCACTTACACTCAAGACATCGACGCGGTAGCTAAGCTCCGTGACAGCAAAAGCGGCACTTGGGACGCTATCAATCCCGAATCTGTTGCCCGTATGCGCGCCCAGAACAAATTCAAGAACGGCCTGGATATTGCCAAATACACTGCCAATATCATGCGTGCAGACATGGAGAACTACGACAAGGACAGCTCCAAGTACACCCAGTCTCTGGGCTGCTGGCACGGCTTCATCGGCCAACAGAAGATGATTTCTATTAAGAAGCACTTCGAAGGCAACACCGACCGTCGCTACTTGTACCTGTCCGGCTGGATGGTTGCCGCTCTGCGCAGTGAATTCGGTCCTCTGCCCGACCAGTCCATGCACGAGAAAACCTCTGTTGCACACCTGATCAACGAGCTGTACACCTTCCTGCGTCAAGCCGATGCCCGCGAACTGAACGACCTGTTCCGCGAGCTGGACGCCGCCCGTGAAGCTGGCGACAAAGAAGCCGAAAAAGCGGCTCAAGACAAGATCGACAACCACAAGACCCACGTTGTACCGATCATCGCCGACATCGACGCCGGTTTCGGTAATGCGGAAGCCACCTACCTGATGGCCAAGCAAATGATCGAAGCGGGTGCTTGCTGTATCCAGATCGAGAACCAGGTTTCCGATGAGAAGCAGTGTGGCCACCAGGACGGTAAAGTAACCGTTCCTCACGAAGACTTCCTGGCCAAGATCCGCGCAGTTCGCTACGCGTTCCTGGAGCTGGGCGTAGACAACGGTGTTATCGTTGCCCGTACCGACTCCCTGGGTGCTGGCCTGACCAAGCAGATCGCTGTGACCAAAGAGCCGGGCGACCTGGGCGACCAGTACAACTCTTTCCTGGACTGCGAAGAAATCGCACCTGCTGACCTGGCTAACGGCGACGTTGTAATCAACCGCGAAGGCAAGTTGCTGCGTCCTAAGCGCCTGGCTTCCAACCTGTTCCAGTTCCGCAAAGGCACCGGCGAAGCTCGCTGCATCCTGGACAGCATCACTTCTCTGCAGAACGGCGCTGACCTGATCTGGATCGAAACCGAGAAGCCTCACGTTCGCCAGATCGGCGGCATGATGGACGAAATCCGCAAGGTCGTTCCCGATGCGAAGCTGGTTTACAACAACAGCCCGTCCTTCAACTGGACCCTGAACTTCCGTCAGCAAGTGTTCGATGCGTGGGTCGAAGAAGGTAAAGATGTATCTGCTTACGACCGCGCCAACCTGATGAGCGCCGAGTATGACGACTCCGAGCTTTCTGCAGCTGCAGACGACAAGATCCGCACCTTCCAGGCCGACGCTGCCCGTGAAGCCGGTATCTTCCACCACCTGATCACCCTGCCGACTTACCACACTGCGGCCCTGTCTACCGACAACCTGGCCAAAGAGTACTTCGGTGAGCAAGGCATGCTGGGCTATGTAAAAGGCGTTCAGCGCAAAGAAATCCGTCAGGGTATCGCCTGCGTTAAGCACCAGAACATGGCCGGTTCCGACATCGGTGACGACCATAAAGAATACTTCGCTGGTGAAGCTGCCCTGAAAGCTTCTGGTAAAGACAACACCATGAACCAGTTCAGCTAAGACGCTCTTATACCTTTCAGGTAGATTCAAGGCGGCGCAAGCCGCCTTTTTCTTCAGGGATTTTCCGCTGGGTCCAATTGATCTAAGCAATGAATCCGCCGAAGAAGAACAGTTGTGCAAACTGCGCTTTTATATCTGCATTTAGAACTCGGGCCGCAATCGCGGCCCTTTTTTTATTCCCCGCCTTATTCCCTTTATCAAAGGATTTTTACGCCACATTAGCTAGCCTTAGGGTATACACGCTAAGGTGCGCAACGCCTATGTCTGGTCAAAACCTTGTTCTGATCTTCAATTGCGGCAGTTCCTCCCTCAAGTTCTCCGCAATTGACCCCACAAGTGGCGAGGATCACTTAAATGGCCAGGCCGCTGCACTAAATACCTCTTCAGCGGTACTTAAGTGGCAGTATTGCGATAAAGAGGGCAAGCAACCGCTCTCACCGGGGGACGACTATGACAGCGTTGTCGGTGCCCTGGTAGAACGCTTCGCCGGCCCTTGGTCAGAGTTACGCAAGCAACTTGTGGCCATTGGCCACCGGGTGGTTCACGGTGGCGAACAATTCGCAGATTCCGCCCTTATAGACAACCATGTGCTATCGGCCATAAGAGCCTGCTGTGAACTGGCCCCTCTCCATAACCCTGCCGCCCTACAGGGTATACAAGCCTCTCTGGTCGCCTTTCCTGAGCTGCCACAGGTAGCAGTATTCGATACCGCCTTCCACCAAAGCTTGCCGGATTACGCTTATCTCTACGCCCTGCCCTACCGCTTTTACCGGGATCATCACCTGCGCCGCTACGGTATGCATGGCAGCAGTCATCGCTATATTGGCGAGCGCTGTGCGGAGTTATTGAATAAACCCACAAACAACATCAATGTCATCTCCGCTCATCTGGGTAATGGGGCCTCTCTCTGCGCCATAAAAGAGGGGCAGAGTGTTGATACCAGTATGGGATTGACCCCGCTCGAAGGGTTGGTGATGGGGAGCCGCTGCGGTGACCTGGACCCTGGCCTGTTACTTCATTTAGGCGAGGCCTTGGATTACTCCCTGGCAGAACTTGAACTGCTGCTCAATCGCAACAGTGGATTGCTCGGGATATCCGAGCTGAGCAATGACTGTCGGGAGCTAGAAGAGGCCATGGCAAAAGGCCACGCAGGTGCCAGCCTGGCACTGAAGATCTTTTGCTATCGGCTGGCCAAATATATCGCGGCCTACACAGTGCCCTTAAAGCGGGTCGATAGCTTGGTTTTTACTGGGGGAATCGGCGAAAACTCTGCCTGGGTACGTCGAGAAACCACAGGCTGGCTCAGTCAGTTCGGCTACCAACTGGATGAAACGTGCAATGAAAAAATCCGCTTCGGTGCCGAGGGACGAATTTCGAAAGACGGAACACCGGATATCTTTGTAATACCCACTCGGGAGGAATGGGTAATTGCCCGCGATACCATTCGCTTGGCGAGCAGGGCGTCTTGAAGATGGCACAGAATGCGCGCACCTTGATGCTGATCCCACTGGAAGTGGGCGTGGGGATCACCTCAGTAAGCCTGGGTTTGATACGGGCACTGGAACGCAACCGTGTGGAAACCCAGTTTTTTAAGCCTGTCAGTGAACCCCCTTCTCGCGACGGCGCCATCGAGAGAACAACCGAGATACTGCGACAAACCACTAAGCTGGATATTCCCCCTTCAATCAGCGCACAGCAAGCGGAGGCTATGATTGCTGCAGGTGATTCCGCGGAGTTGCAGGAGAAAATATTGGCCCGCTACCGTAGGAGTTTTCCAGCTGCGGATGTCATCGTTGTGGAGGGCCTTTTACCCGGCGGGCTCAACCAATATGCAGACCAGTTAAACTCCCAAGTGGCGAAAACCCTGGATGCTGAAGTGGTTCTGGTTGCCAGCCTGCACACGGGCAATATCCGTCAGCTCAGAGAACGCCTGCAGTTTGCCATGCAATCGTTTGGGGAGGGGCCATCCAACCCAGTGGTGGGCTGCATTATCAATAAGCTGGATGCACCACCCCGCATAACCGACCCACCCGGTGGTCACTTTATCTCGGTGGGCGCCCAACAGGAGCCCAGCTCCGCAACTATCGACCGCAAAGCCCTCTACCGTCAGATCCCCTTGCGTATTGTCGGCGCTATTCCCTGGAACGCACAGCTGCTGGCACCCCGCGCACTGGATCTCGTTCGTCACTTCAATGCACAGTTGATTAACCGCGGAGAATTAGAGAGTCGCCGTTTACGCAGTGTGACCTTCTGCTCTCGATCACTCCCCAATATGCTGCACCGCTTTTCCCCCGGGGCACTATTGATCACCTCCGCCGATAGGCCCGATGTCATGGTTGGGGCCAGTTTGGCGGCAATGAATGGTGTAAAGATTGGCTGTTTATTGCTGACTGGAGGTTATCGACTAGATCGCGGCGTACACAAACTTTGCACGCCCGCCATGGAGACCGGCCTTCCGGTAATGCTGGTTGGCTCCAACACCTGGCATACCGTTATGGAGCTGCAAACTTTTAATCTGCGCACCCCTGCGGATGACCGCGAGCGGGTAAACCGGGTACAGGATTTTTTCGCCAGCCATTTGGATAGTAACTGGGTGCAGTCCCTCAGCCAGGTCTCCCAGCGGCCGCGCCGCATGGCACCCCCAGCTTTTCGCTACCACCTGACAGAGCTGGCCCGACGGGCATTAAAACGCATTGTACTGCCGGAGGGAGAAGAGCCTCGCACAATTCGCGCGGCCCTGGCTTGTGTAGAACGCGGTATTGCACAACCCATACTTCTGGGGAGAGCTGATACTATCCAACGAGTTGCCGAGCAACAGGGCCTTAAACTCAATAACCAGATAGAAATCATCAAGCCGGAGGATGTCAGGGAAAATTATATTGAGCCCATGGTGGCTTTGCGTAAAAACAAAGGGCTCACCCAAGTAGTCGCGAAAGAACAGCTGCAAGACAATGTGGTATTGGGCACTATGATGCTCGCTCTGGACCAGGTAGATGGCCTGGTTTCAGGCGCTATCCACACCACCGCCAATACCATCCGCCCCGCCCTGCAATTAATCAAGGCAGCCCCAGGTGAAGAACTGGTTTCCTCAATTTTCTTTATGCTTCTACCCGAGCAAGTGCTGGTATACGGAGACTGCGCGATTAATCCCGATCCCAACGCCAGTCAGCTGGCCGCTATTGCCATCCAATCAGCAGACTCAGCAGCAGCTTTTGGTATCGAGCCCCGTGTGGCAATGATCAGTTACTCCACCGGTACCTCAGGGACTGGGTTAGACGTGGACAAAGTGCGGGAAGCAACACAAATCGCCAGGAAAAGGAGGCCCAACCTGGTTATTGATGGACCACTGCAATACGACGCGGCACTCATCGAAAATGTGGCCAAACAAAAAGCACCGCAGAGTCCAGTTGCCGGCCGTGCCACCGTTTTTATTTTTCCCGACCTAAACACCGGCAACACGACTTATAAAGCTGTACAGCGCAGTGCGGACCTGGTCAGTATTGGCCCCATGCTGCAGGGATTGCGCAAACCAGTAAATGATCTTTCCCGCGGCGCCCTGGTAGACGATATTGTCTACACCATTGCACTGACTGCTATTCAGGCCCAACAACGTCAGCAGCAACTCGCTGAACAATCCTCAGCTCCTAACCACTGAGAGGGCGGCGGGTGTCGATATAATCATGCAGTGCAGCGGCAATGACATAGGCCTCCAAGCGGTGCTCATAGGTATCCGAATGATCGCAGCCCATCCGCTCCAGGCAACGATGGATAAACGCGAACTCTTCAGATTTATCCCGCCATACTCCGCGACCCTTGATCACCGTCATCAGCATTCGCCACCAACTGCGGTCGGCCGCCCTCAACTGCTGGAGTGCAACGGCCAATAATCCCTCTTCATCGGTAAAGTCCGTTCCCAATGGATAATAAGGTAGCATTGCCAGGGACTTTTCATCGGAAAAAATCTCGGCAATATGCTCCGGGGTATTCCGATTAAACTCAGCAGGAATAGCAAAACCCTTTTCAATCTTGCCGGCATATTTGGCCTGCTCCAGCAACACAGCCTGGAATCGTGCATCGCAAATGCTGAGCATGGAGATCATCACATCCCGATCCGTCTTACCGCGCAGATCCACCGCACCGTATTCAGTTACCACGATATCCCGCAAGTGTCTGGGTATAGTGGTATGAGGGTATTCCCACACAATATTGCTTTCACAAATTCCATCGCGAACCCGTGTACTCGGCAGCGCAATGATAGAGCGGGCACCCGGCAGTGCGAACGCCTGAGCTACAAAATTGTATTGCCCACCAACACCGCTAACTACCTGGTTATCCATCAAAGCATCGGAAATAACCGCCCCGCCCAAGGTCACCATCATGGCTGAATTTACAAAGCGGGCGTGTTTGCGCTGGGCTCGCTTTAACAGCTGCTGGTCTTGAAGGTCGTTAGTGAAATCGATGGAGGTCATATCAATGCCCGCCCGCTCGACTGGAGCCAGATCGCGTAGCTCTCGATACATTACTTCCGGACCTAGATAGAAGCCACCGTGAAGCCAGATGCCCCCTTTCAATTTGTTATTCAGACAATTGCCTATCAGACGCCGCCGGCCGTGCTCACTGTGCAGATCACACTCCTCTTCCTCACCATCGGGAGTCAGCAACTTGTGGCCGCGCCAGCTGTAACTCGGATCTACAATACCGAATCGTTGTAGAAACTCCGTATCTTCAGTGGTTAAAGGGCAATGGATACGGCCACACTTCTGAAGAGCGAGTAAGGTCTCCTCATTCACCGTGTGGGTGATGACATCGGAATCCAACAACTCCTGCAGCGCCTCATCGCCGTACACTTCGCGGATTAAAACTCCTGCCCTGCGCAGATGTAAAAAGCCATGGGGAACCATTTCACTGGCACCATAGAGTCCCCGCTGAAAAGGCGCTATTTGAAGAGGCAGGCTTTTCCGATAAGGGGGCAGCTCGGTCCCGATCAGTTTCCCCAGCAAACGGGAGAATAAAGTGTTTTCTGTGTGGCGCAGGCGTAGTACATGACAAACCGCATCACCCAGGACACCAATACCCACTTGCAATGTGCCACCATCAGCAATGAGGCTGGCAATATGAAAGGCGATGGCGTACTCGGTAAAACTCACTGGCATGGCTGGAGCAGGAAATAATGGGGAGTCAAAGCTCTGCCCTTCGAGTAAAAAATCAAACTCCGTCTCAGCAAGCTCACTGCTACCGGGCATATACGGTAGCTGGGGATTCACTTCTCCAAGTAAAAATAATGGCTTTTCTTTGCGTTCTGAGGCCATTAACAAAAGCGGTAGTGTCAGATCCGGATTACAACTTAAACTGTATTTATCCCCCATTGGTGAGGGCGACACCATTTGCGCGATCACATTGATCCCGTTGCGCAGAAGCTCAGCAGGCACCTGGGTATAATTCGTACTGACATAATGCTGTTGCGCATAGTGGTTACCCAGTAAGGCACCGGGCTCCATAAAAAACTCTATCACCTCAACATTATTGGGGAGCTCTCCTTTTCTTCGTGCAGCCACATACCCAAGATCCTGGTAGTGACTGTAAAGGCGATCCAGCAATGGCTGTACAAAGCGGCGAGTGATATCGCTATCCCCCCGGGGTCGCTCAAGAGTCAGCGCAGTAAAGATGGTCAGGGAGATAGATGGATCGGCAGCGGCACGTGCGTAAAGGGCATTGGCAAAGTGATTGGCCTTTCCCAGCCCCAGGGGCAACCCCAGTACAATTTTTTTACCGACTTTTTGTAGAAGCGCATCGATACAAGCCTCAACAGCGGTAAAGCGTTGAGGTGCTTTATTGGGAAAGACTTCCATGGAGATCAGACTTCCCTCGCAGCGCTATTGGATTTGCCCAGCCTCCCTGGCCAAGTGGTCGAAATGATCGACCTGGATAGCCTTATCCACCGCATCAGCGGCTTCCCGAAGGGCATCCGCCTCTTCACTACTAATCAAGTTGCGTTGCAGCCCCTCTTCCACCGACTCGCGACTGAGAGTGCGAATACCACCTTTTTTTAGCTTCTCCCGCGCACGCTCGGAAGCACATACCTTTTCAAAAGCTTGCTCGACTATATCGACCCCGTCTCCAGGATTGCCGAGGAAAACGCCACGAGTTAAACGGTCTCGAGTCTTAGAGGGGTTCAGCAGCAATTCTGCACAGGCCCTAGCCTGGCGATCCGAGGCGGTGTGAATACTGTGTCCCCAAGGCATGGTCAGGAAATGCATTATCTGGCCAAAGAAAGGACGCGGGAAATTCTGAAAGACTTCCAGCAACTGAACTTCAATTTTATGTAAGCCATCGCGCATAGCGTATTCCAATAACGGCAAATCATCTTTTGGATTACCGTCGTCATAGAAACGCTTGAGGGTACAACTCAGCAGATACAGCTGGCTGAGTACATCGCCAAGCCGGGAGGAGATCAATTCTTTCCTTTTCAGCTCTCCGCCCAAAGTGATCAGAGAGACTTCTGTAACCAGAGTCAGCACAGCCGAATAGCGATTGATCTGACGGAAATACTTAGCCGCGCCCCCGACATTGCGCGGACTGCTGGCAAAGAGCCCCACGGTCCAACCGTGAAACACTCCGCGCAGCAGCGTTTTGACCTGGAACCACATGTGTTTGGGTAACAACCGATCTAATTGCTCCAACCCCTCTTCCGTATTGGGGTTTTCGGCTGCGAGCATTTCATCGAGTATATAGGGATGGCAGCGTATCGCCCCCTGGCCGAAGATCATCAAGCTGCGGGTTAACAGGTTTGCGCCTTCTACCGTAATCGCCACTGGCACAGCGCGATAAGCATTACCCAAATAATTCAATGGCCCATCCATTATTGCCTTGCCCGCATGGATATCCATGGCGTCATCAATGGCCTGGCGCAGCCCTCCCGTTGCACTGGCTTTCATAATTGCGGTAATGACCGCCGGCTTGATGCCGTCATCCAGCGCTCTGGTAGTCGTTTTGTGTGCGCTATCGAGCACGAAGGCAATAGCGGCAATCTCCGCTAAGCGCCGTTGCACCCCTTCAAAGCGCCCAACGGGAATATTGAACTGTTCGCGAATACGGGCGTAGGCGCCGGTGGTTCTTGCAGCCATCTTGGCGCCGCCAGTGGAGAGAGAGGGCAGTGAGATACCCCGGCCCGCAGCCAAGGCACTCATCAGCATTTCCCAGCCCTTTCCGACGTTCTCCTGGCCACCGATAATCCATTCCATGGGAATAAAAACATCTTTTCCCCAGTTGGGGCCATTCTGGAAGGCCTGCATCGCGGGTAGATGGCGCTGACCAATAGTCACGCCCTCAGTATCAGTGGGAACCAATGCCACGGTAATTCCCAACTCCTCTTTATCGCCGAGAATATGCTCCGGGTCGTACAACTTAAAGGCGAGCCCCAAAACCGTGGCAATAGGTCCCAGTGTGATGTAGCGCTTGTGCCAGTTGACACGCATGCCCAAGACCTTTTCCCCCTTATAGTCTCCGTAACAAACTTCCCCACGGTCGATCATGGCGGCCGCATCGGAACCTGCCTGAGGGCTGGTCAGGCCAAAACAGGGAATATCCGTGCCATCGGCGAGTCGGGGCAAATAGTGGTCTTTTTGTTCCTGGGTTCCATGGGCCAGCAGTAATTCACCCGGCCCCAGGGAATTTGGCACCATGACTGTCACACCCACGGTGTTACTGCGCGTGGAAATCTTGGTCACTATTTCTGCGTGTGCGGCGGGGGAAAAGCCGAGGCCGCCATATTTTTTAGGGATAATGATGCCGAAAAAACGGTTCTTTCGCAGAAATTCCCATACAGGCTCTGGAATATCGTGCTCGACAAAGCTGATTTGCCAATCGTTGACCATTTTGCAGAGCTCTTCGACAGGCCCGTCGAGAAAGGCCTGCTCTTCCTCACTCAGCTCCGGTGGCCCCATATCCAGCAGTTGTTTCCAATCCGGCTTGCCGGAAAGTAGCTGGGCATCCCACCAAACCTCCCCGGCCTCCATTGCTTCTCGCTCAGTTTGCGATATTGGCGGCAAAACCCTCTTGATGATGTTCAGCAGAGGTTTGGTAAAGAATTTCTTGCGCAGCTCGCTCATTTTTACCTTCCGTAGTATCCGTAGCGGCAAAATACCCTGCCACTTTCCAGAAGCCATGGTGTTATTTCAAAAGACAATGATAGGCAACGAATCGACTTGGGGAGTCGCTGAATGATCCCGCAGAGCCTCCACGGCAATAGAACGTTACAGATACGCCATTTAAGACCCACCTGGCGCGGATTTCTTTTCTTCAAGACCTTATCCAGAGCCCCGTTAATGAGCAGAAAAGAGCAGGCGCCCAAGAGAACCTGTAATTTATACGTCAAAAAGATGTATGAGGCGCCAGTTGTCGCGATATCCCTGGGAAAATCTACCTATATTTAGAGAGAAGGAATGGACGCCGCAAATGAAGCTCTGGATCAGTTGATAGAAAGCATTGAACTTAGGATGCTCATATGAAGCAGACTCTTGTGAACTCACTTGCCGGTGTTGGACTACTAATAACCCCCACACTGCTCTTTGCCAATCTGGTGGGAGAAGGCCCCCGGTTAGCCCCTGAAGACAGAATTACCCAGGGACAAATTGTAGAGGGTGAACTAACCCTGGATGAAATTCGCCGGGCAGGAATGCTCATTTTTAGCACCCCCTTCAATCGCTACGATGGTTATGGGGATGGCCCACACGATGAATCCCAACCCGATAACCACTCAGCCGATGCCGGCAATCGGCCGACATTACAGGGCAATGGCACCTTCCTGCGAGTCAATGGTCTCGACTCTCAGAACTGCCTGGAATGCCATAGTATCGTCAGTAACAGGACTGTGCCGCCTACGATGGGTATTGGCGGCGGCGGCGGTTTTAGCACCAGTGCAATGCTGCGTCCGGTAAATATTGATGTCATTGATGAGAGCTTTGATGGTACTGCCGAATATGACGGCCGCCTGATCAACCCCCTCTTTTTATTTGGTTCCGGGGGCATTGAATTAGTGGCTAGAGAAATGACCTTTGAGCTTCAGGGTCTCAAACAATATGCCCTAGACAACCCTGGAACCGTTGTCAGCCTGGATACTAAATCCGTTAATTTTGGCACCATCGTTGCCGATGAGGATGGTAACCTGGATACCAGTAATGTGGAAGGCGTCGATGAGGATTTGGTCGTGCGGCCTTTTGGCAGGAAGGGAGATGTGGCTTCAGCCCGCGAATTCGCAATGGATGCCCTTTCATTTCACATGGGCATGCAAGCGACCGAAAAATTTGGTGGAGAGGACGCCGATGAGGACAATGACGGTGTAACCAATGAAATATCTGTCGGTGATCTTTCAGCAATTAGTATTTTTGTCACCACGCTGGACCGCCCCTTTAAGATAGAATCCACAAAAAATACCGACGGTCGTAAACTGTTCAGTCAAATAGGCTGTGCCGACTGCCATCGACCCGTTATGACCACTGAGCGCAGAAAGTTACCCTATAAGCTGACTGGCTCACCTGAGGCTCCATTTGAAGATACTTTCTATGAGGTAGATCTGAGTAAACCCCCCACAATTTTTAAAACTATTTTTGGGGCTGGGGTTGAAGTCGAAATGTTCTCTGATCTCAAGCGCCATGACATGGGCATCGCACTATCTGAAACGGCTTTCTTCCTAGATGAGGTACAAAACAGGGAGTTTATTACCGCACGCCTGTGGGGAGTGGCAGACACTGCACCCTACATGCACGATGGCCGCGCTCTCACTCTGGTAGAAGCCATACTGTTACACGATAATCCCGGAAGCGATGCCGGCTATGCCGCAGAAAATTTCCAGAATCTGACAGATGAGGACAAGAACAAGATCCTTAATTTTCTGATGTCCTTACGCATGCCGAGGGACCCGGTTTCTGATTTAATCAATCGATAAACGGCTCCCTGAGAAAAATGCCCGCGGCAGCGAAGTTGCCAGCGGGCATTTTTATTCCCAATCACTTATTGAGTCTGCAGTTCATACCAGTTGTTTTTGTGCAACAATAATGCCGTTGTTATCCCCATAGAGATAATCACCTGGGCGGAAACTCACCCCGCCAAAAGTGACTTCCAGATCCCGCTCGCCAATCCCTTTTTTCTCAGTTTTCATTGGGTGTGTACCCAGGGCCTGCACCCCCAGATCCAGCGCCGCAATCTGATCAACATCGCGGATACAGCCATACATGACAATGCCTTCCCAGCCATTAGCGACTGCTTTCTCGGCGAGCATATCCCCAAGGCAGGCACGGCGCATAGAACCGCCCGCATCAACCACCAAAACCTTGCCCTGCCCAGGTTCTGCAACGAGCTCACGCACCAAAGAATTATCCTCGAAACATTTAATAGTTACGATTTGACCGCCAAAGCTCTCACGGCCTCCGTAATTAATAAACATCGGCTCAACCACTTGTACTGCATCGCCGTGGGCATCACACAAATCGGGGGTTGAAATTGACATAAGTCCTCTCGCAATCATTCCGTAAAAAGTGATGATAGCGGTACCGTAACTTTGGTGGCAGGCTGACAAATAAATACCGGGTATCATCTCTATAGATAATACCCGGCCAAGGCTTCGCTGCTACAAAACTGCTCTATGCGTTACGCCATTTTTAGTGCGTAACACGTACCGGGGTACCTACGCGCACATGGCGATAAAACTTACTTGCCATGTGCGGCGGCATGCGTACACATCCGTGGGAGGCAGGATATCCGGGCACATGACCTGAGGCATGTAGACCGATGCCGCCATTAAAACGAATGTAATTATTCATTTTCGCACCGCGATATACGGTACCGGCAGGACGGCGGTGCTTACGGGTATTCACATTAGATCTCACCACCCGGCCTGTGCGTCTATCCACATAGCTACCGTAGATCGAAGAGCGGTGATGGGGATGTTTGGACAGAACGCGGAAATGTCCCGGGCGCGTACTGTAGCCACGCTTGCCCGATGAAATTCTAGAAACCCCAACCAATTTACCGCCTTTGTAGAGATAAGCGCGTTGCTCGCTCAAATCAATTCTGATTGAAGCACTCCCTCCCCTGGCTGCAGCGCGATCATCAAACCAGTTACCTCCACGGGGCTTTGCCATTGCCGGAGGAACAGCGAGTAGCGCCAGGAGACACAACATCAGGAAAATATGCCATATCGGAATTTGTAACTGTCTGCTCGTATGCATAGCTCACCTCAACAACTTTCTCTGTTCTGCCAAAGTGGACGGACAGGAAAACAGCCCTACCGGTACCACTTAAACTTCAACACCGGGGGATTTACCCCTGCAGGTGAATCAGCACCAAAGCAAATTGCGCTAGGTTTTTTTCTATCAACGCGCTGCCTCAGGACTCTTCCGATTCTATTGAGGCTGATGATAAGACTTAGAATGAATTCTTCTCTTGGCGGGTAAGCCATAGAGTGTTGAATTTTTTCGGTAGTGTGTGATCTGCAAATCTCACACTGAAATAGCAGGATAAAATCCGAAGTTATCGAGGTAAGCGGCAACTGGAGTCTAATTTTTGAGCAGATGCGAAACGGCTCGAGCAAAAAAAACCACAGCCGCGCGAGAGGTGTTTAATTAGAAAAAGCGGCCCAATAGGGCCGCTTTGCTGGGAAATCAGGCTTCTTCGTTAGCCAGGAATAGCCAAGTATCCACAGCCGTATCCGGGTTCAGGGAAACACTGTCAATCCCCTCATCCATCAACCAACGAGCGAAGTCTTTGTGGTCAGAAGGTCCCTGACCGCAAATGCCCACATATTTACCGGCTTTTTTACAGGCCTGAATGGCGCGGGACAGCAAGGCCTTAACCGCTGGGTTTCGCTCATCGAACAGGTCAGCCACTAGGCCGGAATCCCGATCCAGGCCCAGGGTAAGCTGGGTCAGGTCGTTGGAACCGATAGAGAAACCGTCAAAGTGCTGCAGGAACTCTTCGGCCAGCAGAGCATTCGAGGGCAGTTCGCACATCATGATGACCTTCAGGCCACCCTCACCGCGACGCAAGCCATTTTCGGCGAGCAGACCGACTACCTCTTCCGCCTCTTCCGGGGTGCGCACGAAGGGCACCATGATCTCTACATTGGTCAAGCCCATCTCATCGCGCACTTTCTTCAGTGCGCGACATTCCAGAGCGAAGCACTGACGGAAATCTTCGGAGCGGTAACGGGCCGCACCACGGAAACCGAGCATCGGGTTCTCTTCGCTGGGCTCGTACAGCTGACCACCCACCAAGTGTGCATATTCGTTGGACTTAAAGTCAGACAGACGCACAATCACACGATTAGGCGCAAAAGCGGCGGCCAGGGTAGCGATACCTTCCACCAACTTCTCGACAATAAAGTCTTCCGGAGAAGCGTAGCCGCCAATGCGCTCACGGATATTCTGTTGCAGATCTTCCGGCAAACTATCCAGCTCGAGCAGCGCTTTCGGGTGAATACCAATCATCCGGTTCAGGATAAATTCCAAACGCGCCAGGCCAACACCCTGATTGGGCAGGTGACTGAAAGCAAAAGCGCGATCCGGATTGCCCACGTTGAGCATAATCTTGAAAGGCAGGTCCGGCATCTCGGAAACTTCAGTTTCCTCACGCTGGAAATTCAGCTCGCCAGACATCACAAAACCGGTGTCGCCTTCAGCACAAGATACGGTCACCGGAGTGCCATTTTCCAATAATTCAGTGGCGTTTCCACAGCCAACCACCGCGGGAATCCCCAGTTCGCGGGCAATAATCGCCGCGTGACAGGTACGGCCGCCGCGGTTGGTGACAATTGCGCTGGCTTTCTTCAGAACCGGCTCCCAATCCGGGTCGGTCATATCGGTCACCAGCACCTCGCCGTCCTGCATAGCTGCCATGTCTTCAACAGACTTCAGCTTACGCACGCGGCCGGCACCAATGCGCTGACCAATAGCGCGCCCTTCACACAGTACTTCACCGCGCTCCTGCAAACTGTAGCGCTCGATGTGGGTACCCTGGTCGCGAGAGCGTACGGTCTCCGGACGCGCCTGTACGATAAACAGCTTGCCGGTATCGCCGTCTTTGGCCCACTCGATATCCATCGGGCGACCATAGTGCTCTTCAATTTTGCGGGCCTGCACCGCTAGACTGGTCAACTCTTCATCGTTAAGGGCAAAACGCTGACGATCTTCCTCTGCAACCTCAACGGTTTTTACAGAGCGCCCACACTCACCGCTTTCGTCGTACACCATCTTGATCGCTTTGCTGCCGCGATTGCGACGCAGGATCGCCGGGCGTCCGGCATCCAAAGCAGGCTTGTAGAGGTAGAACTCGTCGGGGTTCACAGCCCCCTGTACAACAGTCTCACCTAAACCGAAGGCCGCGGTGATAAAGATCACATCGCGGAATCCACTTTCGGTATCCAGGGTGAACATCACACCGGCTGCGCCAGTTTCACTGCGCACCATGTGCTGAATACCCGCGGATAGAGCAACGCCTACATCCGCGTAACCCGTGTGCACACGGTAGGCAATGGCGCGGTCGTTGTAGAGAGAGGCAAAGACTTCTTTAACCGCAGTCAAAACCGCATCGATACCGCGGATATTCAGGAAGGTCTCTTGCTGACCGGCGAAAGAGGCATCCGGTAAGTCTTCCGCGGTAGCCGAGGAGCGCACGGCAACGGCTGTCTCACCGCCACCCAGAGCTTCGTAGCCATCGCGGATCTCTTTTTCCAGTTGTGCGGGGAAAGGAGTCTGTAAGATCCAGTTGCGAATTTCATCGCCCGCTTTGGCGAGTTCAGTAACATCACCGACATCGAGCCCTTTCAGACGCTCGGCGATACGCTGCTCCAACTGTTCATGGGCCAGGAAAGCCCGGAAGGCCTCCGCAGTGGTCGCAAAGCCGCCCGGTACACTCACACCAGCACCGGCCAGAGATGAGATCATCTCGCCGAGTGATGCGTTTTTACCGCCGACCTTGTCGACATCATCCATTCCCAGTTTTGCAAAGTCGATGGTGAAATTCGTCAAGTGAAGGCCCTCTGAAATCAGGTTTGTTGGGCGCTGATTATAAGGATGAGTCTTGTAAAAAATAGCCCAGTAAAAACGGCCAAAATGTTGTAAATTTTCTACAAGATGGCGAAACACTCAGAAAATAAGACCTTTTGGCCCACCGCCCCTATACTAGCGGCCACTGAAAAGGTCCCGCCAACAGACAGAGAAGCAGCATGGCAAAAGACAAACGCACCGCCTTTTTTATTTCCGATGGAACCGGCCTCACCGTGGAGGCCATTGGCCACAGCCTGTTGGCACAGTTTCAGGATCAGCATGTCGAGCAGGTGACCCTGCCCTACATAGACTCGGCTGAGAAAGTTCAACAAGCTTTACAGCGTATCGATAGAGCCTCGCAAGAGTCTGGGTTACAGCCCATTATTATTACCAGCATCGTGTCAAATCAGATTCGCGATCAGCTGCACCAAAGCCCCGCACTGATGTTGGATGTATTCGAGAACTACCTGACACCTCTGGCCAATTTATTTGGGCGCGACCCCACTCAAACCGTTAATGTTTCCCATGGCATTGCCAACAATCGCCGCTACAGTGAGCGTATCGATGCGGTGCATTTTGCTATGGACAATGACGACGGCCGCCGTATCAGTGAATTTGAACAGGCGGATGTGATACTGCTCGGAGTCTCCCGCTCCGGCAAAACCCCCACCTGCCTCTATTTAGCCCTACAGTTTGGGCTGCGCGCCGCCAATTACCCCATCACCGAAGAGGATATGGACTCCACCACCCTGCCGAAGATATTGCGCCCCTACCACCGAAAACTCTTCGGCCTCACCATAGACCCCGAGCGGCTGATGCAGATTCGACAGGAAAGACGCGCCAATAGCCGCTACGCTTCTAAGGAACAGTGTGAATTTGAGGTGCGCCAAGTCGAACAGATGCTGAGGCGGGCACAGGTGCCCTTCCTCAACGCCACCCAACTTTCCGTGGAGGAGCTCGCAACCCGCCTGATGTCCCAGGCAGGCATCGAGCGCAGGATTGACTAATAAGGATTGACCAAAGGGCCAGCCGCCCTTTTCACGCCGCGTCAAAGTGTGTAGTGTGCGCCGTCTTCCAGACTGCCGTGTTTTGATATGCAAATAGTCTCCCTGCCCTATTCACTCAATTCTGCCGCGGCCTTTAGGGCGATTGCAGATCTTCCGGTGCCAGTGTGGCTCGATAGCGGCCGCCCTCTCAGCAGCAGTGGCCGCTACGATATTATCAGCGCCGACCCCCTCAATACGCTGGAACTGGCAGCAGACAGCAGTGAACCTTTCACTCAAGTGGATGACCTGAGCCGTGAACTCTGCCCACAGGAGCGGGACTCGCAACTGCCCTTCTGCGGAGGGATGATAGGCTTCGCCGGCTATGAACTGGGCACCAGCGGAAACTATTTGCCGGCGGATATCCGGCCCACAGACCTGCCCGCAGGCTTCTTTGGGCTTTATAGCTGGGCTTTTATCGCGGACCATCAGCTGGGTTCCAGCCACCTGGTATTCCACCCAGCCTGCCCAGCCAGGCAGGTACGCGAGCTGATCGATCGCTTTAAATCGGTGCAGTGGGAGCAGGATCAAGATCTGAAAGGCTTTCGACTGTTGGCACCATTCGCCCATGAATTCAGTGCCACGGACTACCAGGAGCGCATTGAACGCATCCTCGAATATATTGCGGCTGGGGATGTCTACCAGGCAAACTTTACTCAGCGCTTCAGCGCCCCTTATGAAGGCGACCTCTTCAGTGCCTATATGGCGTTGCGCCAGCGAGCAGCCGGCCCCTTTTCCGCCTTTATGGAGCTGCCCCAGGGAAGCCTGCTGAGCTTATCACCGGAGCGCTTTATCCGCGCCGATGGAAACAGTTTACGCACCGAGCCCATCAAGGGCACCGCAGCCAGAGCCGCCGACCCAGTAGAGGATCAACGGGCTGCATTTACCCTACAGAGAAGCCCTAAAGATCGCGCGGAAAACCTAATGATTGTGGATCTGTTGCGCAATGATTTCAGCAAGTTGTGCCGCAGTGGCAGTGTGCGCGTGCCGGAATTATTCCAGTTGACCAGCTTTGCCAATGTCCACCATTTGGTCAGCATTGTGACCGGAGAAATGCACGAGGATTCAGCCTACAGCGATCTCCTGGCAGCCTGCTTTCCCGGTGGCTCTATTACCGGCGCCCCCAAGCGCCGCTCTATGGAGGTGATCCGCGAGTTGGAAAGCAGCCCGCGAGGCATCTATTGCGGCAGCATCGGCTATATCAGCAGCTGCGGTCGCGCCGATACCAATATTGCTATCCGCACCTTCAGTGCCAGCAATGGCCGCATTACCTGCGCTGCCGGCGGAGGTATAGTTGCAGACTCTGATCCAATAGCAGAACACAATGAGTGCCTGGCGAAAGTACACTTACTCCTAGAGACCGCAGAGCAATTCCTCCAGTAATTGCCCCGCCCGCCGGGAATCACCTTCTGGCGGGCTTTCCTGTAGTCTTATTACAGCTTTTTGGTTATAGATCTATCCAGGATTGATATTTCAAAGTTATTAGACCATCTGATAGATTCAATGCCAGTAGTGCCAATTTCAGCACTTAACTGGATCAAGGAATTTATCGTGAAGATCACACTGGTTAAAAAAATACTTGCCGATGGCTCCCCCTGCGCCAAGTGTCGCGATGTGCAGGAAAAACTGGAAGTGAATGGGCAGCTGAAATTTATCGACCAAACCTTGATAGCCGATGTACGCGACCCGCAAAGTAGCGGTATGCAGATTGCCCAGCAATTTAAAGTGGATCGTGCACCATTCTTTGTGGTTGAGCGCGAGGGGCAGGAAGCAGAAATTTACACCGTCTACTTTAAGTTGGCCAAAGAAGTGTTGCAGCCGCTGATCCAGCAGGCGGAGGCCTCCTAGCCCCCGCCAAGCAGCTAAGCAGCTAAGCAGCCACCTTCAATAAACTGGCAGCTCTTTATCGGCAAATAGCGCATCCACTTCGGCCCTAGACGTGGCGTGCGCTGCTTGGTCCACCAACTCTCGGGTGAGATGCGGTGCAAACTGCTGGATGAAATCATACATAAAGCCCCGCAGAAAAATTCCCTTACGGAAGCCAATCTTGGTGATGCTGGGTTCAAATAGGTTACTCGCATCAAGGGCAACCAGATCTTCGTCCTCGCCATCCACCGCCATATCCGCCACTATGCCGATACCCAGTCCCAGCCGCACATAGGTTTTGATAACGTCCGCATCCGCAGCGGTGAATACCACCTTAGGGGAAAGCCCTTTCTCCAGAAACGCCTCGTCCAGCTTTGAACGACCGGTAAAGCCAAACACATAAGTGACTATCGGGTATTTGGCAACCTCTTCCAGGTCCAGCTTACTGGCATGACAGAGAGGGTGGTCTTTGGGTACCAGCACGCAGCGATTCCAGCGGTACACCGGCATCATCACCAGATCACTGAATAGCTCCAGCGCCTCGGTGGCAATGGCGAAATCCGCTGTGCCATCGGCCGCCATTTCCGAGATCTGCATGGGCGTGCCTTGATGCATATGCAGAGACACATCCGGGTAACGGGAAATAAACAGCTTGATGACCGGGGGCAGCGCGTAACGCGCCTGGGTATGAGTAGTGGCAACTGCCAGGCTGCCCTTCTTGTCATTACTGAACTCTTGGGCAACCTGCTTAATATTTTCCACTTTGCGCATAATTTCGCCAGCGGTCTTGAGGATCGCCTCACCCGCTGGAGTCACCCGGGTCAGGTGCTTGCCGCTACGGGCAAAAATTTCCACTCCAAGCTCGTCCTCCAAAAGGCGAATCTGCTTACTGATGCCCGGCTGGGAGGTATAGAGGCTCTGCGCAGTAGCAGAAACGTTGAGATCGTGATGTGCCACTTCCCAGATATATCGCAACTGCTGCAGCTTCATAAGTCCTCCCTTTGGTATCAATCATCCCGCCCCTGGACGAGTGCAACTCTGACAGATAAATTGTTAGTTATAAAAAACATCTTGAGTTATGCGAGAAAAGAATAGCAGCCAATCGAAGCCGGGGCCAACGGACAAATGAATATCCGGTGAAGCGCGGCGAGTGTCAATCAACTTCGAGGGATTAACAGCCCCCCCAAAAAGGCTTATACGATTAGGCTTCACTATTAGCGACGTTGGCAATTCCATGTGGTACATGACCTGTGGCAACATGCTCTGCAGCAGAAGCGCAATGCGCTGGCTGATCATCGAAGAAGACATCAGCACCGAATGCCCGTAGGAATTCCCCCTTCGGCAGCCCACCCAGGAATACTGATTCATCCACCCGGATATCCCAAGCACGCAGCGTACGAATTACCCGCTCATGGGCTGGAGCCGATCGGGCAGTTACCAGCGCGGTGCGGATTGGGCAGGCTTCCAAACCAAACTCCGCCTGCAATTTTTGCAAGGCCTCAAGGAAGCCCTTGAAAGGCCCCCCGCCCAAAGGCATCTGCGCCGAGGCTCGCTCGGCCCGGGCAAAGGCGGCGAGCCCATCCCGTTTAAAAATCTGCTCCGCCTCATCGGAAAAGATGACCGCGTCACCATCAAAAGCAAAGCGTAAAACATCATCTCGCTGTTCACGATTGCCACCGGCTACCAGAGTGGCCGCAGCAACCCCCTGCTCCAGCGCGCGGCGCACATCCAGGCCATCGGTCGATAGAAACAGGTTGCAACCAAATGGCCCGATATAGCGGTAGGGGCTTTCACCATTGCAAAAGGCCGCCCGGGTAATATCCAAGCCGTAGTGCTCAATCGAGTTGAACACCCGCAGCCCGGTATCTGCACTGTTGCGCGAGAGCAGGATGACCTCGACCCTCGGCTCCCCCCCTAGCTGCTCATTGATTTTTAGAAATTTCTCTACTAAATGAAAAGCATCACCTTTCTGCAGAACATCATTCTCCCGCTCCACCTGATAACGGGAGAACGCTTGTAAGCCCTGCTCTTCGAAGACTTTATGGCTATCGTTCAGGTCAAATAATGCCCGCGAGGAAATCGCGATTACCAGCTTATCTGGTCGCATAGCCATCAGGGAGCCTCCACATCACCAAGTCCCTCAGGACTGTTATCGTTACGCCTACCATTTAACAGAGTGAACAGCATTTGCTGTAAATCTTCTCGGGTACGCTGTGCACGCCTCTCGGCCTGGTTGACCATCACCAGCAATAGCGCATGGCAACTTTCCAACGTAAGCCTGCCCAGGCGATTCAATTCATTGGGTGGGCAGGCAAAGCCCAAGCGCTGGAACATCTCCACCAGGTGCCCGATCACCAGCTCGTCATGGCTCTCGTCCAGCTCGTGTAACTCGGGGATTCCCCACATCGCCTGAACCAGTGGCAGTAGCCCGCGCTGCTCACGGTAGACCGTCAATAGGCGCCCAATAAACTCATCAATAAAATTTTCAAGCGCCATGTCTTCGAGGTCTAACTCTGCCAATTCGGCCATAGCCCCGCTGATGCTGGCGAGCCACTGCTCGCCCATAGCATAGAGAATCGCGTGTTTATTGGGAAAATAGTGATAGAGGGAGCCCACCGAAATATCGAGCTTCCTGGCAATTAGGATTGTGGTGAGGTCGTCGAGACCCACTTCCTCTAGTAGGCGCCCGGTGACATCAAGAATCTGCCTTGCTCGTGCCCGCGCGCGGGCCTGAATGGGCTCACGGCGGGGAGATAACTGGCTTTTACGTTTTGGCTGCTCGGTGTTGGACAAGTTCGGCTTCCCAAATGCAAGTTACGGCATATTAACACCAAAGCAGCCTACAACTTCACCAGTAACTAGCCACAGCTAACCCCATTAATGCCCAAACCTATCGAGCAGACTGTGGTAGAGCATCCCCAGTACCAGGCCGGGCCAACGCAAAAGAGTCCCTCCTGGAAAAGTCTCTGTTGGAATTTTCGACATAATGTCGAAACGCTCTTCTGTACCAGCAATGACTTCTGCGAGTAACTTGCCCGCAAAAGTGGCAGTAGGTACCCCATGACCCGAATAGCCTTGGCTGTAATAGACATTGGGCTCTAATCGGCCCATGTGCGGCATACGGTTCATAGTGATTGCCAGAGTGCCACCCCAGCCATAATCTATTCTGGTCTGCTCAAGCTGCGGATACACTTTCAGCATATTTTTTCGCACAAACTTGCGAATATCTGCGGGAAAACGGGCCGTGTAATTTTCCCCTCCGCCAAAAATCAGGCGGTTATCCCCTGAAAGCTTCCAGTAATTAATAACGAATAGTGTGTCCTGCACCGCGTAATCATTGGCGATCAGTTTCTGTGCAAGAGGTTCGGACAGGGGTTCAGTGGCCAGAATAAAGTTATTAATCGGCATTATTTTGCCAGCCAGACGAGACTCCAAATTACCAAGATAGCCATTGCAGGCCAGAACCATATTATTTGCTTTCACCTGCCCTTTGGCTGTCTCAACCGTACAGGAACGCCCCCCTCGATAGCCAGTCACTCGGCTGTGCTCAAAGAGTTCGACTCCCGCTTTGACACAGGCTGCCGCCAACCCCAACCCATAGTTGAGCGGATGAAGGTGCAGTGAGCCACTGTCAATTTGCGCCCCCAAATAACGCCGTGTTCCCACAAGGCCACCCACCTCCTGCTCATCGGCATACCGCACATCGGTGTAGCCGTAACGCTCCTGAAGAAGTTCGGCCTCTTTGCGCAAATAGTTATCATGGCTGGGCTTGGCGGCAAGATGCATAATCCCCCGCTTCAGATCACAGTGAATTTGATGCTTCTTGATTAACTGCTCGACTAGGTGCACCGCTTCCAGGCTAAATTGCCAGAGCCGTTTGGCAATATCGACACCGAACATTTCTTCCAGGTCACTCTGGCAGCGCCTCTGCCCCACCCCCACATGCCCGCCATTGCGCCCCGAAGCCCCCCAGGCCACACGCTCGGCTTCCAGCAAAGTCACTTTGTAACCCCGTTCAGCCAAATGCAATGCCGTAGAGAGTCCGGTATAGCCTGCACCGATTACGCAAACATCCGCTTCCCTGGTACCTTCCAGCTGAGGATAGGAAGGCAATGGGCTGGCACTTGCGGAGTAGTAGGAATCTGTATAACCAGGTGTGCTTATCATCAATGCAACCCCTTAAGGCGTTGTGTCGGCCGGAGGTTTAGGTTTTCCCAGCCTCCGGGAATTGCCGAATGGTAATTCGCTTTTACCCTCCATGCTAGATCTCCACCAGACACTATCAATCTATGCCCCAAGCCTATGAGGGCAACAAACTGCTCCGCTAAACAGCATCGGCTATCGCGAGTATGTAGGTCAGGCATATACTGGAGCGACTCTCAGATGGGAACACACCGGAAAAACAAGAGAATGGACAAGATTACAAGTTGGCTGGCAGAGCACGATATTGCAGAAGTGGAATGCCTGGTACCGGATATGTCAGGTAATGCCAGGGGTAAATTCACCCCTACAGATAAATTTCTCACCCAGGACAGCCGTTTACCGGAAAGTATCCTGGTCCAAACCGTGACCGGAGACTATGTCGATGAACACAACGAGCTTGTCGATCCGGCTGATACGGATATGTTACTGGTACCCGATCCCGATTCCGTTCGACTTAACCCCTGGGCCAATGATCCCACTGCTCAAATTATTCATGATTGCTATACCCGGGATGGTCAACCCCATCCGATTAGTACCCGCAATATCCTCAAATTTGTTTTGGAAAAATATAAAGAAAAAGGTTGGAAGCCGGTTGTTGCTCCCGAAGTGGAATTTTACCTTGTGAAACGCAATCTCGATCCAGATGAAAAACTTTCAGCGCCGGTGGGAAGATCTGGCCGCACAGAAAAAACGAGACAGTCCTATAGTATCGATGCCGCCAACGAATACGAACCCATTATTGAGGATATGTATAACTTCTGTGAGGCACAGGGCCTGGATGTGGACACACTGATTCATGAATCCGGGACCGCACAGATGGAAATTAACTTCCTCCACGGCGATCCGCTGCAACTCGCCGATCAGGTTTTTACTTTTAAACGCACGGTCAGAGAGACTGCTTTACGCCATGGAATTTATGCCACCTTTATGGCCAAACCCATGGAAGATGAACCCGGCAGTGCACTACACCTCCACCAGAGTATTGTCGACACAAAAACAGGAAAAAATATTTTTGTAGACGGCAATGGAAATGAAAACGAAACCTTCATGCATTTTATTGGCGGCATGCAGGAGTACACCCCGGGATTCATTAGTTTTCTAGCCCCAAATGTAAATTCTTATCGCCGCTTCACCCCTGAAATGGCTGCACCTACAAGCCTGCACTGGGGCTATGATAATCGCACTACAGGGCTAAGGGTTCCCGACAGCTCGCCTCAGGGAAAAAGATTAGAGAATCGATTTCCTGGTGCCGACTGCAACCCTTACCTCGCCATTGCTGCCTCACTCGCCTGTGGTTATCTTGGCATGATCAACAAAGTGGCACCCAGCGCACCGTATCAGGGCGATTGCTCTAAAGAAGCCATTACTTTGCCTCGTACGCAAGAACACGCTCTCAATCTTTTAACGGAATGCGAAGCTGCTACAGAAATGTTTGGCAGAAAATTTGTAAAAGCATGGAGCGCAATTAAGCGCGACGAATATGAAGAATTTAACCGGGTGATCAGCTCTTGGGAGCGGGAATATCTTCTTCTTAACGTGTAGATATTCCCAATAAAAATTTTCGAGACTTATCTGAAAATTAATTATTGACTGGCGTATCACCCTTTTATCGGGTTTATTTAGGCGCATCATTTTGGATTCTTCGGCAGGATATTATTTGCTGATTTGTGACTACTTAAGCAAAAATATCGAAAAGAATTCAAATATATGAGTTTGTCATCACCTTTTTGTTGCCACTAAGCGCATGCAAGGTAATCTCAGGTTGCCCGGAAATTTTGGGCAACCGGTTTGAGAAAGCGGACGTCACTGCCATTTTATGGCCCCACCCCTGATGCCCGGCCTTCTTCTGCTGTCTTACCAACCATAAAGACCGTTAGCACCAAAACTGCTGAACTGTTCGGTAACGCCATGCTGGATTACCTATCAGTTCCAGGTGCTCGGTCCCTAATAAAAAAGTTACGTAAAGGGAAAGCTAGCAATGAAGCATTTCGTAGGACTTACCTGCACTTTAGCCATGGCTATCAGTGCTCAGGCCGCAGACCGTGTCCCAGCAACTCCGGATATGCTCTCGCCTCAAACACTCAACACCGTTGCCGGATCAGATATGGCATTGGTGAAAATTCGCGAGCGTACACTGGGAAATGGCAAGACCATCGCCCGTTATCAACAGACCCACAAAGGTATCCCCGTATGGGGACAGACCGTAACCAGTTCCGGTAAAGGTCTTATTACCGAAATGCACGGTAATGTTCTCACCGGGCTTGAGCTCGAAGTGCCCACCGTGCGCGCGGCAATTGACGCGGGCAATGCCCTTGATCGCGCCATGAACCACCAGGTCTCCCTGCGCGCACAGCAGGGAGTGATGTCAGGTGCCCTGTCACTGCCAGTACTTAAACTGGAAGCCAAAAACCAGAAAAAAGAACTCTATGTTTACATCAATGATAAGGATGAAGCGCGCCTCGCCTACCTGGTGAACTGGGTCGAGTATGGAGACGACCCCAAGCGCCCCTTCTACTTTATTGATGCCATGACCGGCGAAGTGATTAAGCATTGGGATGGCCTCACCTTCCAAGATGCACAGGGTCCTGGCGGCAATTTAAAAACAGGCCGCTATGAATATGGTACCGATTTCCCCTCCATGCAGGTTGATGCCAACTGCCGTATGGATACTACCAATGTTGAAACTGTGGACCTGAATCATGGAACCAGTGGCGGTAGCGTCCATCAATTCAACTGCCCCTACAATGATCACAAAGAAATCAATGGTGCTTATTCACCGCTAAATGACGCGCACTATTTCGGTGGCGTGGTCTTCGATATGTTCAGCGACTGGTACAACACTTCACCGCTGACTCAAAAGCTGCGCCTTCGCGTGCATTACGGTAATAACTACGAAAATGCATTCTGGGATGGCAGCCAAATGACCTTTGGCGATGGTCAAAACACCTTCCACCCGCTAGTCAGCCTGGATGTTACGGCTCACGAAGTCAGCCACGGCTTTACCGAGCAGAACTCTGGCCTAGTTTACAGTCAACAACCAGGGGGAATTAATGAAGCCTTCTCCGATATCTCTGGTGAAGCCGCTGAATACTTTATGACTGGCAGTAACGACTGGCTGGTTGGAGCTCAGATTTTCAAAGCCAATGGCGCCTTGCGTTATTTTGAAGACCCGACACAGGATGGACGCTCCATTGGACATGCCGACGATTATTACAGCGGTATGGACGTACACTATAGCTCTGGTGTCTACAACCGAGCTTTCTATCTGATCGCCAATACCAGCGGCTGGGATACTCGCAAGGCATTTGATATTTTTGTCCTCGCCAATCAGATGTACTGGGGCTCAAACTCTGACTACGATGAAGCTGCCTGCGGTGTTGAGCAAGCTGCTGTAGACCTAGGGTACAGTAAAGCGGATGTTACAACCGCCTTCAGTACCGTAGGAGTTACCTGTGATACCACACCGCCACCTCCTCCCGGTGAACTAGAGAATGGCGTTTCAGTAGATAACCTCAGCGGTGGCTCTGGTGATGAACTTCACTACACCATGGATGTACCAGGGGACGCAACTGACTTGAGCTTTGCTATGTCCGGCGGAAGTGGTGATGCCGATCTTTATGTCCGTTTTGGTGCAGCTCCTACGACCTCCACATACGACTGTCGTCCCTTTAGTAGTGGCAACAATGAGACCTGTGACATTTCGAATGTTCAAGAGGGCACCTACTACGTAATGGTGCGTGGCTATAGCTCCTTCTCCGGTGTCAGCCTGGTGGGCAGTTTCACAGAAGGTGACGGCGGCGGTGAGCCTGGCGGCTGGGAGGAAACCGATCTTTCCGGCTCCAACGGCAGCTGGCAACATTTCTCATTAGACGTTGCCGAGGGCATGTCCTCTCTGACCGCAACCATGTCAGGTGGCAGTGGTGATGCTGACCTCTATGTACGCTATGGTTCAGAGCCTACTCGCAACAACTGGGATTGCCGCCCCTACAAGTGGGGTAATGAGGAGAGCTGTAATGTCAGCAACCCTCAAGCGGGGACATGGTACATCAGTATTCGTGGCTACTCTTCCTACTCCGGTATAACTCTCAGCGCCCAGTCTGAATAAGGGCATGTGCTGAGTCTCTAGAAATCGGGATAAGCTGCCATACCAGCCTATCCCGGTAACGAAAAAGGCAGCCATTTGGCTGCCTTTTTTTAATTCGGACGTTTACGGGTGGTCACTTTATTTATGACTGGGATCCTTCCAATACTCCTTCACCGTATCCTTCATCTCCTTCGCCAATATGGTGATACCAAACAAGTTGGGCAAGGTCATGATGACGATAGCTACCGCGGACAAATTCCAAATAACGGTGGTATCTTCAATCGCTGCCCAGAAGAAGGCGATGACATACACAATTCTGTAGGGCATTACCGCTTTGGGGCCAAACAGATAGATCATGGAACGATCACCGTAGTAAGACCAGGCGATAGCGGTTGAGAAAGCAAACAGGAGAATGCCAAGTGTAACGATCAGTCCACCGTACTCTCCGAAGAAACCGCGCTGGAAAGCCTTACTGGTCAGAGCCACGGAATGAACCAGGGATTTACCCCAGATATCTACATCCTCATTGGCAAACTTACCATCTACTACATTCAATACACCACTGAACTGGTCATCACCGACACGGAAATCCAGGTCTTCAGCAATTGAACGTGCATGAATCAAGGTGAAGTCCTGAACATTGAGCGGATGTCCATCTGTCACAACCACCGAGCCGTTATAGGCCTTCACTTCGCTAGGCCGACCACTGAGGTAGTTAAACAATTGCTTAACTTGCTCGGGATCACTCTCTTCGTAACGGCCCTCTACAACATAAGTATCGGCACCCTCAAACAGGTTTTCATGTTTCTCAGTCCAGACACCGGAAGACAGGATTACCAGACCGGTCAAGGTACAGATAATGATGGTATCGATAAACGGTTCCAGCAGGGAAACCATACCCTCGGATACAGGCTCATCGGCACGTGCGGCGGCGTGAGCAATGGGCGCTGAGCCCTGACCGGCTTCGTTGGAGAAGAGGCCGCGGTTTACACCACGGTTAAAGGCATAGGCAAAGCTGGCTCCGAGGAAGCCACCCACTGCAGCACTGCCGGTAAAGGCATCGCGGAAAACAGCCACGAATGAAGGAATGATATTTTCAATATTGTAGAAAATTACTCCCAATGCACCAATGATGTAGATCAGTGCCATTGCGGGAACAATAGTGGAGGTAACCTTAGCGATCCGCGTAATTCCACCAATGATCACCATACCCAGCAGAATTGCGAGCACACCACCAGTCAGGGCTTTCTCAATACCGAAAGAATCGTGCACCGCCTGGGCGATATTATTCACCTGGGGCAGGCTTCCGGTTCCAAAGGAGCAAATTACAGTGGCAATGGCAAACAAAACCGCCAACCATTTCATATTGAGACGGCGCTCCATATAAAACATGGGGCCACCTGCATAGTAACCATCCGCCGCTTTAATACGATACTTGTGTGACAGGGTGACTTCGACAAATTTGGTTGTCATACCCAGGAAGGCAGTCATCCACATCCAGAACAACGCGGCCGGCCCACCCAGGAAAATAGCGAGACCTACCCCGCCAATGTTACCGGTACCCACTGTACCGGAAAGAGCGGTAGCAAGAGCTTGGAAGTGGGAAGTATCACCAGGGTCGCTGGGCTTATCGTATTTACCCTGGACAATCTTAATCGCATGCCCAAAGTAACGGAATTGCGGAAACCCTAGGTAAATAGTGAAAAAGAAACCTACCCCAAGCAGCACCCACGGGAACCAAGGTGCTGAACCGAGCAAACCGTCTAGCGACAGTAGCAGCTGATTAAAGGAATCCAAACTAACCCCCCACTTCTCTGAACTAATTCTGTTTGTTTTATATACAGCCGCAGCCGTAATTTGTTGCGCAGGTTAGCAGCTTCCGCAGCGCTAGAACAGTAAAGGGGCCTAAACCCTACGAAATGAGAAGTTGTGGCGATAGGGGAATAACGCGAATTGCCCTCCCGTGTGTACAAATACCAGGTTATCACAGCCTTTGTAGCGGCCTTTTTGTAGCTCCTGTATCAGTCCATAAAAAGCTTTACCGGTATATATAGGCTCCAGCAATATTCCCTCCAAGCGAGCGACTTCCTCAATCATTTTGTAGATCGGGGGGCCAGCCTTGGCATATCCAGGCCCAATATAGTCAGCGTTGACGTTCACTTGCAGTGATTGCGTATCTATAGGATTCCCCGACAGCCTACTCCAGTGACGAATATCCTCTTTCACTTTAGCCTGGAAATATGCGGCATTATCGCAAACTGCATAACCTGTCACTTGTACATTAAATCCCTGCAGATGACACCCCAGGGTTAAACCAGCCTGGGTACCCCCACTCCCTGTTGCACATACAATATGATCCGGCTCGAACCCCCTTGTTAGGCAGTCAGCGATTAATTCCTGCGAAGCGGAGAGATATCCCCACAAACCCAGGCCATCACTAGCACCGGTTGGAATGCAAAAAGCTTTAAGGCCACGTTTGCGGTATTCATCTTTACAGGAATTAAAAAGGCCTTTGATGTCCTTGGCAAATTCTGCGGGCGAATAGAAAGTAACTTCTGCACCTGCCAACTGGTCCAACAACAGGTTCCCATCAGCCTCAGCGACCGGCTCCCCTCGCAACAGCAAGTGCACATTGAGACCTAGGCGAGCCCCGACAAGCGCGGTAGTGCGGCAATGGTTGGATTGAATACCACCACAGGTGATTAAGGTATCACTGCCCTGCTCTAGTGCCTCTGCAACCACGAACTCAAGCTTTCGCAGCTTATTGCCAGACATTCCCGATTCCGTCAGATCATCTCTTTTCACCCAGATTTTCGGGCCACCGTATGGGTAGGAATAAAGTTCGCTAATACGGTCGAGGGGTTGCAGAGGCGTTGGCAGATGGGCCAGATTCAGACGTCTGGGTAGCTCAACGGGTATCTTTTCAAACAAAGTAGATTCCATTCTATTCAGTTAGGCCGATAAAAAAAGTAGAGAACCCTGTTGGCCTAATCTCTTACCTAACTCGAAGTGCCTAGGTATTAGCAACGAAGCCTTAAGAAACTAAGGTTTAAGCAACGAACGCCGCTTGCCAAGCTCAATATTTAGTCAGTGTAGAAACCAACAGCAAAAAAAACCCGGCTACTGCCGGGTTTTCTAAAAATCCATAAAAGATCAAACCAATAGAGCAGTCAGATCTTTTTAATTGTGCCTTTCGGCAACACCGCATGAACAGCTACTTTCTGGAACTTCAGAGACATGTTGTCTGCAACTTCCAGCACGATGTAGTCTTCGTCTACCTTGTCTACACGACCCAGCATACCGCTGCTCATGACCACTTCATCACCCTTTTTCAGAGCGCCAACCAGTTCCTGGTGCTCCTTCTGACGCTTGCGCTGAGGGCGAATGATAAAAAACCACATGAATGCGAACAGACCCGCAAACATCAACAGGGTTATCATCGGGTTACCCTGTGGTGCCGGTGCCGCTTGCTGTGCCATGGCAGAGGGGATAAAAAAGCTCATGCAAAACCTCAAAGAGTCAGCCTATAAAATTGCCGCCAACTCTAACGGGTTTCCCCTGTTGAGGCAACGGATTGGGCCGATCGACGAAAGACCGACCTAATCAATTCCCACTCATTTAAAAGCGCTGACGCACCTGACGGCGATAACCTGTTGGTGACATACCTGTCCAACGCTTAAACGCACTGGTGAAACTGGTCCTGTCAGAAAAATCCAGGATCCGGGAAATTCCGTCGACACTTAAGGCGGTATCTTTGAGGAAGTGCACCGCGTGACGGAAACGTACATGGTCACGCAGTGAGGCGAAGCTCAGATTATGCTCCTGCAAACGACGCTGCAAAGTCCGGGTGGACATGCTTAAGTCAGAGGCAACTGGGCGAATAGCGAGAGAAGCCTTACCGAT
The DNA here is from genome assembly GCF_056160005.1 of Microbulbifer sp. ABH2_005. Taxonomy (NCBI): domain Bacteria; kingdom Pseudomonadati; phylum Pseudomonadota; class Gammaproteobacteria; order Cellvibrionales; family Microbulbiferaceae; genus Microbulbifer; species Microbulbifer sp. ABH2_005. The sequence continues at coordinate 2,296,537 of NZ_JBSWWI010000001.1, forward strand.
GCGCTGCTCCAACACATCGATAACTCTGGCAGCAATGCCAAAGCTGGTAGCTTCCGGTGGCGCCAACAGCTGGTCAAGGATATTCGGGTCACCGGATATTCTGGCCTGCTGAAGGGATTTATCTTCTGAGAGCGAAGTCTGGTCGGGCTGAGTATGGTTCATCGAGCTGCTCCTTTTGAGTTCCGTGAGCCGCAGTTATTTTTCTATGTCCGCATCCAGCGAATCCCGGCTGCCCCTGCCCACAACATCAACCACTTCGGCGGACTACTACTCGATGCGGGACGCACCAAAAACAGACATCGAATCCTTCACAGAGATGTACAATTTTTAAACTAACCGCTCCGGCAATACCCAAAGAGAAACACTCTCTCGCCGGCGCACCTTTCCTTTACATCTGCCAGTATAGACCAAGAATTGAGAATGCAAGGGGCGACAGTGGTTTTTTTCATCTTATTGTGCTGTAAGGGGCAGAATTGAGTGGCCCGAATACTCACTTTTCTTAAAAACCAAGGTAATTCGGGGGGCAGAGGCCATCTACTCCCCCAAGAAAAAATCTACCAATCCGCAATCCTAGCGCATTAACCCAGATTTTCACCCACCCAGTTAAGCACGTCCTCACTGTGGGTCTTGGTTTTCACCTTATCGATAATATGGCGCAAGCGCCCACTTTTATCGATGATAAAAGTTGTCCGGATCAGCCCCATGTACTCCTTGCCCATGAATTTCTTCAACCCCCAGCAACCGTACTTGTCTGCGATCTTGTGATCTTCATCGGAAAGGAGGTCAAAATTCAGTTCATGTTTATCGATAAAACGCTGTAATTTGGCTTCTGGATCCGGACTGACACCTAGAACAACAGTATCAAGTTTTTCAAACGCATCGGCGCTATCCCGGATGCCACAGGCCTGTGTAGTGCAGCCGGGTGTCAGCGCCTTTGGGTAGAAATAAAGCACAACATTGTTTCTATCACGGAAGTCCTTGAGTGAAACCTTCTCGCCGTTCTGGTTTGTCAGAGTGAAAGCTGGTGCTAGGTTGCCAATTTTGGGAAAGGCCATAAGAAATCCCCTAAGGAGTTGCTGTGAATTTTGTGGGGATTATAACGAAAAGTACTAACTGGAATGCCACATCGGATCTCAATCAAAACTGATGCACGCGAAACTCCTTCTCCCTGCGTGCAAAGATACCAATCCGTTTGAGCTTTTGTACCAAATCCGCCTTCTCGGCATCGGTCAAGAATTCACCTACTTCGAGGCAGCCCTCAGGGCCACTGAAGGTCACCGAGGCCGGCTCAGCCGCGCTATTCCCCATTCGCACCAATAAGGCCAAATTGCTCCGAGAAAACTCCCGATGGTAGACAGATTGCTGGCGAAACCCCTTGCAACAGTCGAAGACAACCCGTTCATCGCTGATACGGATTACCTCACGACGAGTCCCTTCCAAATAGACATAGGTAAATAAAACCGCAAGTAATAGGATTTCCAAACCAGCAAATGGCAGGATCATCCACGCCCCGGCAAAGGCAAAAGCCAGACTAATACCGAGGGAAACGCCAACCAGAGAGAAGAACACCCAAAGGTTTCCGGTTGCCGATAGAGACTGGTTAGGCTGAAGAAGAATGCAGGCGCATCGCGGGGCTTGGCGGCCGACTTCTGTGACCATGGCAAACGTTTCCAGACATTACTTACTCCATCAGTGTAGTGCCGCCGCCACCAGCCCACACTCGTATAGCGACCCGCCAGTTTCACAGCTATCGCAATACTCAGATCAGCCAAGGTTCGCTTGATTACCACTGCGGAGGGTCATTTTAAGCTCCAACAAGGCAAGAGCTCCGTATTACGGCAGCTCTAAAAAAAGTGACTGAAAGCAGGAAATTAGAGGGAATAACACCAAGGTCGTAAATACCACCTCACTTCTTTCACCTGTTCTAGTGGAAGCTTATTTGCCCCAATAGAAGCAACTCACGTTTATCTGCGCAAATAAAAAAGCCCGCACATCCGTGCGGGCTTTTTTAACGAACCAGCCAATAAGGCCGGTTAAGCGGCAGAGTTACGGCAGCAGGTGGGCAACCGCATCACGTTCTTCCGCCAACTCCTTCTCGGTCGCAGACATTTTCTCGCGAGAGAAGTCGTTGATATCCACGCCCTGGACAATTTCCCAATCCCCGCCTTTACAGGTGCATGGGAAAGAGTAAATCAGGCCTTCCTGAATACCGTAGGAACCATCGCTGTAAACAGCCATGCTGGTCCAGTCACCTTCTGCGGTGCCCAGAGCCCAGTCGCGCATATGATCGATAGCCGCATTAGCTGCAGAAGCTGCAGAGGAAGCGCCACGAGCCTTAATAATGGCGGCACCGCGCTGCTGAACAGTCGGGATGAAGTCGTTCTCGTACCAGTCCTGCTCCACTTTATCCATGGCAGCTTCACCCGATACTTTAACCTGATGCAGGTCTGGGTATTGAGTGGAGGAGTGGTTACCCCAAATGGTCATGTGGGTAATGTCGTTAACACTAGACTCTGTTTTATTGGCCAGTTGCGACAGCGCGCGATTGTGGTCCAGGCGAGTCATTGCGGTGAAATTGCGCGGATCCAGATCAGGCGCATTGCGCTGAGCGATCAGGGCATTGGTATTCGCAGGGTTGCCAACAACCAATACTTTCACATTGCGGGAGGCGACGTCATTCAGCGCCTTACCCTGTGCAGAGAAGATAGCGGCGTTTGCTTCAAGCAGGTCTTTACGCTCCATACCCGGTCCACGGGGACGAGCGCCCACGAGCAGAGCATAATCAGCGTCTTTAAACGCAACAGTAGCGTCGTCGCTCTGAACAATACCCGCCAGCAGCGGGAAAGCGCAGTCTTCAAGCTCCATGGCCACGCCTTTCAGCGCTTCCAATGCTGGAGTGATTTCCAGCAACTGCAGAATAACTGGTTGATCTTTACCCAGCATCTCGCCGGAGGCGATGCGGAACAGCAGCGAATAGCTGATCTGACCGGCAGCGCCGGTAACAGCAACACGAACAGGTGCTTTCACGATAGTTCTCCTCGTTTGTAAGCGGCCGCATTATAGGGCCTCTCGAGCAAATTTCACCTCAAGCGGGGAAATTACCAACTCAATTTGCCTAGTAAAACTGCATTTTTCTCAAATAAAACGTCAAATAAGGATCACGCCAAAGCGATTTCCCGGTAACGTTGCTGCAAGGTGCGATAAACCTGATCGCTGTAATCATCAGCGGAGGCGTCGAGCTCACTGGCAATCTCAGCCAAGTGCTCGTTATCTTCGCGCCCACCCCAGGTCTTCACATAAGTACCCTCTTTATAACCGTTATCCTGGCGGAAACGATTGAGCACGTTCTTGCCTACATAACGTTGATACAGCTCGGTAAAAGGCATCTCTGTATCGGCGAGAAGCTGAGCAAACCCTGGCAGATCGAATTGTTTGCTTGCCAAAGTATTTAAAGTGAAGGCCTCCAGGTTTTCACGAAAATCACCAGTAGCTCGCTGACCTGCCTCTAATTCCTGCAGCATCTTTTCAGCAACCTGAATCGGGGCACCCTGTTGCAATTCAAGGCTCAGGCCAAAATGCCAAATATCTACCAGCTCGAGTTTCACCTGATCTATATCGGGCTGTTGTTTTTTCCACCACTTCCAACCGTAGTGATCCAAAAGTTCGGCACTTTCTACCCAAATAGCGCGATACCAGGCAAAGTTTTGCGCACGCCAATTATCATTAACAACGGTATTAATTTCGTCCTGCAGGGTCAGCATGACCTGCAATTGCTGCTTCATCATATAGGGAACTTCTAACTAGCCGGGCTTAGGCAGCCCGAGGAAATAATCGGAGAAAATTTTCTGTAGTGATTTCAGCCAGCTGCTCGTAAGAAATTCCGCGCAACTCAGCAATGAATTCGGCTACTTCCCGCACATAAGCCGGGATATTAGGCTTGCCACGATAGGGAATCGGTGCAAGGTAGGGAGAATCTGTTTCCACCAGTAGGCGATCGAGGGGCAGTTTACGCGCAACATCGCGCAGGTCCTCGGCATTTTTAAATGTAACAATGCCAGAGAGGGAAATGTAATAGTTTAGGTCCAGTGCGGCCTTAGCCATCTCCCAGCTCTCGGTGAAGCAATGCAATACACCCGCTGTTTGCAGGTTTCCATGCTGCCGAATTAACTGAATCGTATCTTCACGGGCATCGCGGGTATGCACTATCACCGGCAGCCCCACTTGGCCCGCCGCCTGTAGATGGGCGATAAAACTTTGCTGTTGGGTCTCTTTTGTCTCGGTACTGTAGTAATAATCGAGACCAGTCTCCCCCAGTGCTACCACCTTGGGGCGCCCCGCCATTTCGATCAATTGGTCCACACCAGCGAGACCGGATTCGACATCCAGCGGATGTATCCCCACTGAGCAAACCACATCTTCATACTTTGAAGCGATCTCTACGACAGCATCGGCATTATCGAGACTGATACCAACACACAAGAATTTTCCGACCCCCCGACTGCGAGCCAACTCCAGAACAGCGTCCAGATCGCCATCAAACTTATCGAGCTTCAGTCTATCCAGGTGACAATGAGAATCTACGAGCATGTGAAATTTACAACGTGTGAGTGGGTCGGCTGGATTCAAGAGTGCCAGCGAGGTAAGTTTCTATTTTGTTTTGCGCAATATTGTCCTTGTCCCCAAACTGAACGCCAATACCCGGCGTACGGTTTCCCTGGGCTCCACTGGGGGTTATCCAGATCACCTTGCCGGCCACCGGAATTTTTTCGGGTTCATCCATCAGGCTTAACAGCAGGAATACTTCATCACCGAGGCTGTAGGATTTATCCGTACTGATAAACAGGCCACCATTCTTTACAAAGGGCATATAAGCCGCGTAGAGAACTGATTTATCCTGAATCTTCAGCGATAGGATGCCGTTTCGGGCACCGCCTCCCATGGCTTTCATGCTCAACCTCAATGTTTTTAATGTTGCGCTAACTTATCTGAGCGTACTGTTTCTGTCCAGAACCCAGCGGATCGACACTTTGATGAAACTAAATAGTACGCCAACCATTATTGATCGTTTTTCACTCAGCCGAATAACCTGGCCCAGCGAATCATCAACTCTTCCAGCAACAGGCGACGGTTGGGATTTGCTCCGCTTGCGAGCCCCATACGCGCCTGAAGAAGATGATCATAAAAGCCAAACAGTGTGCGCAAGCTAGCCCGCCCTGCACCGGGGAACCTTTGCAAAAGTGCCATAACCTGAGTATCACCAGTGGCATCACAGCTGCGCACCCGAGCCATTTGAGCAACCCACTGCTGCCAAAATTGAATAAGCTGGCCTAGGTCTGCGGGTTCGGGAGGGGTCTCCCAGCGACCGGCAGCTGTCACGGCCCTAGTACTCCCTTGGGCCAGAGCAACAAGCTCTTGCAAAAACCGCTCTCGAATTTCCTCACACTTTGGGTCTGCCAATCGCGCAGCCAGCAATGGGGCCCCACCAGCGAGTGCCAGGGCCCTGGTTGCCGAGTCTTCCTCCAAGTCACTAGCGCGCAGCCACTGCAGTGCCATTTCTTCTGAAGGAGGTGGAAATACAACAGATTGGCAACGGCTGCGAATCGTTGGCAGTAAGCCCGCCGGTGAGTCACTAACTAGCAGGAAAATCACTGATGCCGCCGGTTCCTCCAGGTTTTTCAGCAGGGCGTTAGCCGCATTGATGTTCATCGCCTCTGCCGGCGCCAGCCACACCAAGCGCGCGCCCCCGCGCCCACTGGTTCGCGACACAAAGTCGCCGAGCTGGCGAATCTGCTCAACCTTGAGCGGCCCTCCCTCTTTCTCTGGCTCCACCCGAAGAAAATCCGGGTGAGATCCCGCCTGCCAAAGGTGGCAGTCTTTGCAGCTCCCACAGGCCTGCCCTTCTCTGGGTTGTTCACACAATACCAGCGCTGAAAAAGCCTCGGCAAAAGCGCGCTTGCCAAGACCTGGCTGACCACTGATCAGCAAGGCATGAGGACACCGACCTGCGCGCCACTGGGTACCGAGCCGTTGCCACTGTTCCGTTTGCCAGGGTAATAGAGAGGGAATAGGGATATGTTCAGGTGCTTCAGACACTGCCATTTGCCAAATTTGTAACTGGGAACTTCACTACCAACAATAAAGGCGCCGTGGGGGCTATATTTTTACAGCGCCCTTTAAAGAAGACGCTGTAACTCCTGCCCCAGCTGCTGCTGAACCTGCGCTAGAGGCTGGCTGGCATCAACAATAGCGTAACGTGAGGGGGCCGCCTGTGCACGTTCACGATAAGCCGCACGCACTCGGTGAAAGAAAGCCAGCTGCTCACTTTCAAATCGATCGGCAGCCCCAGTACTGGCTGCACGCTCCAAACCTATTTGCGGGTCCAGGTCTAAAAGAAGCACTTTATCGGGGCGCAAATCACCCTGCACATCTTGTTCGAGCCGCTCTATTAAGGCTCTATCGAGCGCTCGGCCACCACCCTGATAAGCATAAGTGGCATCGGTGAAGCGGTCACAAATTACCCAATCACCACGTTCCAGAGCCGGGACAATCACTTTCGCCAAATGCTGCGCTCGAGCAGCAAAGAGCATAAGCAATTCCGCCGTAGGGTCAACCGCCTCTTCACGCTTCGCCAGGAGCAATTCCCGCAACTGTTCAGCCAGCGGCGTACCACCTGGCTCACGGGTTTGAATAAATGGAATATTACGATCAGCTAACCACTGGGTAATAAATTGCAGGTTGGTGGACTTACCAACCCCCTCCCCGCCTTCCAGGGTTATGAATTTTCCGCGCGACACTATCTCTAATTTCCTTTAACCGGGCTGGAGCGGTAATCCGCTCGCCTCTTCAGCTGATACTCCCGCACCGCACGGTTGTGCTCTGTCAGAGTGGCTGAAAAATGATGGGAGCCATCCCCCTTGCCTACAAAATAAAGGCTTTTACCAGGTTTTGGGTTGAGTGCAGCACGGATAGCCGCACGCCCTGGCAGTGCAATTGGTGTGGGGGGCAGCCCATTGATTACATAGGTATTATACGGGGTTGGCGCCCGAAGGTGTGCTCGAGTGAGATTACCATCATAATCTTCTCCCAACCCATAAATGACAGTAGGATCTGTTTGCAGACGCATGCCTTTATTCAAGCGACGCACAAACACCCCTGCGATTTCACTGCGTTCCGAAGGCTGACCGGTTTCCTTTTCAATCAGCGAAGCCATGATCAAGGCTTCATAGGGGGATGCATAAGGAAGCCCCTCTCCTTTTGCCTGCCACTCCTCATCCAATACACGCTGCATACGTTCGTAAGCCTCGCGCAGAAGCTCAATATCCGTAGTTCCAGAGCGGTAAACATAGGTATCTGGGAAAATCCAACCCTCCTCTGCGCCCTCTTCCAGGCCGAGAGCCCGGGCAGCTGCACTGACACTACTACCGGCCTCGGATCTAACAACCCTTTGCCCCGAGCGAATCTTGTGCAGGGCCTGCTGGAATGTCCAACCCTCAACCAGAGTCAGCCGGTAAACGGTGACATCCCCTCGGTTTAGCCGGGCGATCAAATCCATTGCTGTACTTCCATGGGGGATCAAATACTCACCAGAGTGGATATCTGTTTTGCCCTCCCAGTAAGCATAGGCAAGCACCAATCTCGGCCAGTTGATTACCCCATCACCTTTCAGCTTGCGCAAAGTGCCAGATAGACTGCTGCCTTTGCCCACCTGAAACTGAAGGCCCTTTTCTCCCACCGGCAACGGTGTAGCGAGAGACACCTGTAACATCCAAAGAGATGCCAGCACCAACAGACCTGAAAAAAGGAAACCTCCAAACAGGACCTTCCAGAATTTCACAGGGGAGCTTGTCTGCTTCTTCTTTTTTACCACAATGTTTCCATAATCAATTGCTGCAACCCACGAACACCAGGCCCAATTTGCCAACGCTTGTGGCCGACAATCTCAACAACAGGTAGTACCCCGCGCACGCTGTTGCACAAAGCTATTTCCTCAGCACCGCACAGGTCCTGAATATCCATATCTCGCTCCTGCCATTGAATCCTGCTTGACAGCCAGTCAAGCATGACACCCCGGACACCACACCGCTGTAGGTTAGGTGTTATCCAGCCATCGCCAAAGCGCGCCAGTAAATTACAGCGCAAGCTCTCGATAACCCTGCCTTCAGTGTCAAGCATCAGGCCATCGAGGTAGTCGCCCTCAGGGAGCTCAGACTTCGCCCTATTATATCGACTGCGACTCAAAAATTTGCAGCCAGAGTTCCATCTTTGTGAAACCGGCAAATGAGTCTTACAGGGGAAAAGGTGAACCCCAAGTTCTGCCTCCGCTGCCGGCTGCAGTGGCAAAAAGGAAAGGTCCCAGCACCACTGGCCATCAATAAGGCCCACCCGTAACCGAGCGATCGCCATTTTGTGACCCCCCTGTGCTGCCAGCAAAGGGACGCATTGATCAATATCAGCAAGTGACGACTCGCCCAAACCCAAGGCTCGTGCAAGGCGCTCTCTATGCAATGGCCACAGAGGAATCTTCCCGTTGTGACAACGCATAGTTTCGAGGATTCCGTCTTTATAGCACCCATCTTCTGGCAGGCTCTGCACAGGATGGCCTCGAAGGAAAAGCTGCGGTAATTTGGACATGCAGTCCTCGGAATGAGAGTTGCCCGCCCAAAGGCGGGCAGATAGGTCAGATTCGCTTGAAAATCAGTGAACCATTGGTACCGCCGAACCCAAAGGAGTTAGAAAGTACCGAATCGATAGCCATCGGCTGAGCCTCTTGAGGAACCAGGTTAATACCTTCGCAAGCCTCATCGGCATTATTTAAATTGATTGTTGGTGGCGCCATCTGGTCACGCAACGCAAGAACGGAGAAAACCGCCTCAATAGCACCAGCTGCGCCTAAAAGGTGCCCCGTCATAGACTTGGTGGAGCTTACAGCCAGCTTTTCTGCAGAGCCGGCAAAAACATTGCGTACCGCCTGGATTTCAGCAGTATCCCCTAACGGGGTAGAAGTGCCATGGGCGTTAATATATTGGATTTCGGTAGCCCTCATACCCGCGTCTTTCAGTGCGTTCTGCATTGAAAGTGCGGCTCCGGCACCATCTTCAGGGGGCGAGGTCATGTGGTGGGCGTCGCCACTCATACCAAAGCCCGCAAGCTCGGCGTAAATAGTCGCGCCGCGGGCTTTTGCATGCTCATACTCTTCCAGGACGAGCACCGCAGCGCCCTCTCCCAATACGAAACCATCCCGGTCTTTATCCCATGGGCGACTGGCCGTCTTGGGATCATCATTGCGTGTGGAAAGCGCCCTGGCCGCACAGAAGCCACCGAGCCCAACAGGTGTGGTGACCATTTCGGCCCCGCCGCACACCATAACATCTGCATCGCCATATTGGATGGTCCGCATTCCCAACCCCAAGGCATGGGTCCCAGTAGTGCAGGCCGTTGTGACGGCAAGGTTTGGCCCTCGAAGGCCATATTTAATCGATAGGTTACCAGCTACCATGTTGATGATGGCACCCGGCACAAAAAACGGTGATACCCGTCGGGGGCCCTTCTCCGCGATTAACAGGGCATTGTCTTCAATAGCCATGATGCCCCCCATACCGGAACCGATACAGGTCCCCATACGCGGTGCATTGCCTTCGCTAACTTCCAGGCCACTATCTTCCATCGCCTGAATACCCGCGACCAAGCCATACTGCAGGAAGGTGTCCATCTTGCGTGCATCTTTTGCAGGCATATAGGGCGTGGGATCGAAATCTTTTACCGTAGCGGCGAAGCGGGTCGAGAACGCCGAAACATCGAACGTTTCTATTGGAGCTGCCCCACTGACACCTTTCAGAATGCCAGACCAAGTCTCCCCTACGGTGTTACCTAGCGGGCTTACTGCGCCCATTCCGGTTACAACAACTCTTCTGTGCGACACTGCGGTCCCCCCGAAACTCTTACTGTCACTGTTCTTCCTTCAATAGTTTGTGAATGAAACAACACTCGAACAGTAGTCACAATTCCATAGTGCAAATAAAAAGAGAGCCGCGCTATGTAACATAGAACGGCTCTCAGAAACGCTTGGCTACGCACAGTAATAAAACTGTTCGCGCCTAAACCACCCAGCAGGAATTAACCAAGGTTGTCCTTGATGTAATCAATTGCCAGCTGAACAGTTGTGATTTTCTCAGCTTCTTCATCGGGGATTTCGGTTTCGAATTCCTCTTCCAAAGCCATTACCAACTCAACTGTGTCGAGTGAGTCCGCGCCCAGATCTTCAACAAAAGAGGCTTCAGGCTTAACGTCTTCTTCCTTCACGCCCAGTTGTTCAGCAACGATCTTTTTAACGCGCTCTTCAATGCTGCTCATGATTCAATTTAACTCCTAGTGGGTAAAAATCTGTTTTAGTCGCTATTGTTATTTCGCCAATCCAATTAACGGCGATAACGACCGGCTCACACAGCTTTTGGATAATTCAGAGGCCATTGTACCCCAAGTTTTTAGGGTTGTAATGCACGGCTCTGCGGCACCATTAGCAAATACAAAAATCTTATAAAAATCAACAAGTTATTTTGATATTTTTAGCGTATCTCAGGTCATATACATGCCGCCATTGACATGTATCGTCTCCCCTGTGACATAGGCTCCGGCATCACTTGCCAGAAATGCCACAACAGAAGCGATCTCTTCGGGCTGCCCCAGACGCCCCAGGGGAATCTTTTCAAGCAGTGCCTCGCGCTGGGCTTCGGGCAGCACTTTGGTCATATCGGTATCTATAAAACCCGGGGCAACGGTATTGACAGTGATACCGCGGGAGCCGATCTCTGCAGCCAGAGAGCGCGCAAAACCGGCTACTCCAGCCTTGGTGGCTGCGTAATTGCTCTGACCGGCATTGCCCATGCTACCCACGACAGAACTGATATTAATGATGCGCCCCCAGCGAGCTCGGGTCATATCCCGAAGACACGCTTTCGTCATGCGGTAAACTGCGGACAAGTTTGTCTCAATCACAGAGTCCCACTCATCATCCTTCATGCGCATAAGCAAGTTGTCTTTAGTGATGCCCGCGTTATTGACCAGGATGGCAGGCGCCGCAAAATCATTTTTCACAGCCTCATGCAGCCCGGCAATGCTTTCGGCACTCGTCACATCAAGCACCATACCAGCCCCACTAAAGCCTTTCTCGGCAAAACGCGCACTGATTTTCTCTGCACCGCTATCACTGGTAGCAGTACCTATCACCGTTGCGCCCTGGCTACCCAGCATATCCGCAATTGCCGCACCAATACCGCGACTGGCGCCAGTGACCAGGGCCACCTTACCTTCAAGGGAAATCTTTAGGCTCATACTTGCATTATCCTTATTCGACCATTGCCAATCGTGCCTGAGCAATATCAGGCAGCTGTAGCTCTCAGCGCCTCATTAAAGCTGGCAGGAGTATCTATACCGTGACAAGTAGCACTGCGATTGATGCGCTTGACCAAACCAGCCAGCACCTTGCCCGGACCACATTCAACCCATTGTGTAGCGCCATCGCTCACAAGCTTTTGGGCACAGGCCGTCCAGCGCACAGGGCTATAGATTTGCTCAATCATTAAAGCTTTGATCTTCGCCGGATCAGATTCGGCTTCGGCATGCACATTGTGCACAACAGGGATTTGCGGTGCGCTAAACTCCGCTGCCTCAATTTGAGGAGCGAGCTTTTCAGCTGCTGGACGCATTAGCTCAGTATGAAAGGGTGCACTCACCGGCAAAGGCATTGCACGCTTGGCGCCGGCTGATTTACAGGCATCTATGGCCCTTTCAACCGCAGCACTACTGCCAGCAATAACAATCTGCCCCGGTGAGTTGTAGTTCACCGCGGCAACTACCTCCCCTTGAGCGGCTTTAGCACAGACCTCTTCCACTACCGCATCGTCGAGGCCAATCACTGCGGCCATAGCTCCAGTGCCTACGGGTACAGCTTCCTGCATCAGGCGGCCGCGCTCACGAACTAAGTGGACAGCATCCTTAAAAGCCAAAACACCAGAGCATACTAATGCAGACCACTCTCCCAGGCTGTGCCCCGCCATGCGCGCAGGCACAGCACCACCACGGGCACGCCAGAGACGATAGAGAGCAACACTGGAGGTCAGAAGAAGGGGTTGAGTGCGCTGGGTTAGATTGATCGCTTCCTGCTCACCATTTTGACAGAGATCCCAAAGGTCGTATCCAAGAACCTCCGAAGCCTCAGCAAAGGTGGACTGGATTTCTGGGGCTTCCTGAGCAATCTCGGAGAGCATACCGATCTTTTGAGATCCCTGCCCAGGAAAGACGAATGCAAGCGCGGCATTGGTCATAAGATATCCTTAAACCTATTTGGCAAATTTCAGTAGGAGCGGGGCGAACCATCTACCCCATTTCCTTTGAGTTTCGCTCACCAGCTTGTACCAGGGCAGCGCCAACTCTGGCGGCTAGATTGGCATCGGCACATTCTTTTGCCGTCACCATAGCCCGGTAAAAAGCTTCGCTGCTGGCACCTCCGTGGCTTTTAATCACGTTGCCCTTCACCCCTACAAAGCTGGCGCCATTATAGCGGGCAGGCTCTACCTGTGTGCGCCATTTTCGCAACAGCTTTATGGCTAATTGGCCAAAAAAACGCTTGAAACACCCCTTTTTCTCGATGGTGAACGCTTTTTGACCCATAAGTCTTATTACGCCCTCAGCGGATTTCATAGCCACATTTCCCATCAGGCCATCACACACAACCACATCGACAGCACCGGTAAAGATGTCATGCCCTTCCACAAAGCCGACATAGTTGACTCCAGGGTCTGCCTCGAAAAGCTCGGCAGCCCTGCGTATCTCAGCAGTTCCCTTGTGCGCTTCTGCACCGATATTCAGCAGGGCCACTTCGATATCCTCGCGAGGGATACCGGTATGCAGATGCTGAGCCTCTATCCCCATACGCGCAAATTGCAGCAAGTCTTCAGCACTACACCCCACATTGGCGCCGAGATCCAAAAGGTAGCAGGAACCGTGCCCTGAGGGTACGGACTTGCCCAGCGCTGGTTTGCGAACGCCCTCAATATTACCTAGAACGCTGCGACTCAGAGCCAATAGAGCGCCGGTATTTCCTGAAGTTACCATCGCCTGAGCACTCCCCTCTGCCACCGCCTTCAAAGCCTTAGCCATAGTAGAGTCGCGCTTATGACGAACGGCCTGTAAAGGGTTGCACTCCTGGGTAACAACCTGCTCACAGGGGACAATTTCAAGACGATCGGGGATTTGGGAGTAGCGCTGCTCGAGGAACAGAGCCTCTAATTGCGCGCGCGGGCCAAAGAGTTTCAGCTGCGCTTCGGGGAAGTTATGAAGAAATCTAATACAGGCCGGAACGACAGAGCGGGGACCTAAGTCCCCGCCCATTGCATCCACGGCCAATCGCAATTGGCTGGACAAAGCTTACTCTTCTTCGGAGCCGCCGCCGATTTCGATCACCTTGCGACCACGGTAAAAACCGTCTTTGGTCACGTGGTGACGACGGTGTTTTTCACCGGTAGTGGGGTCTACGGAGAGAGTTGCACCGGCGCCCAGAGCGTCGTGTGAACGACGCATACCGCGACGGGAACGAGTCTTCTTGTTTTGTTGAACAGCCATTGCTAGCTCCTAAAATAAACAAATTTCGCTGGAACCGGGGCGCCTACCGGCGAGCCCAAACTCCCCGGAAAAATCTAGGATTTCCCCGAAGAACCCTTCAACTGCTCCAGCACTTTAAAGGGGTTTTCCCGTTGCTCACCCGCTTCAGACTCCTTCTCACCGACATGGAAACTGTCCTTAGAGACACATTCCGCATCGTGATAAGCCACCATCGGCAGATTAAGCAAAATTTCATCTTCCAGGATCTGGTGTAGGTTTAGCTCATCGCCATCCTGAATAACCGGATCCAGGTCTTTGGGGAGGGCCTTGCCCTGCTCTTCAGACCAAACGATACCCCAGCAAAATTGCGCTTCGAGCTGCTCGCGCACGGGGTGTAGGCAACGTTGGCATAGTAAATCCACCGTGCACGACACCTTGCCACTAACAGTGAGGTGATTTTGCAGGTCGCGACCAAACTGAATATCAGCCACAACCTCCCCTTCCACAGACTCTACAGCCTCACGGAGGCGCCCCAGTGATTCCAGAGGCAAAATACCTTCCAGATACTGTTCGCGCTGCACCAATTTTCGAGCGTCAACGCTCTTTGGCAATACTGATTTAGAGGGGGCTATCGACATAAGCGCGCAATTCTATGGACTCACCCTACCCTTGTCAAAACAATTCAGTCACTGCAGTATCGCTCGGTCACAAACATTGACCAAACAACCATGGAACTGCCCAAATAATGGCCTCTCCACTGATACTAGCCTCCAGCTCCCCCTATCGAAGAGCGTTACTACAACAGCTCAACCTGCCCTTTCGCCACGCGGCACCTCATATAAATGAAGAAGCCAGACCAGGGGAAGGTGCAGGCGCGCTAGCCTTGCGACTCGCACAGGAAAAAGCCCAGGCCTTGGTAAAAGATCACCCCAAAGCCCTAATCATCGGCTCAGACCAGGTGGCAGAATATGAAGGCGGGATTCTAGGCAAGCCCGGCAACCGCACCAAAGCTATTGCCCAGCTACAAGCCTGCTCTGGCAACAAAGTCATATTTCACACCGGCCTGTCACTCTTAGACAGCGAAAGCGGCCGCCAAGCAAGCACTGTGGAAACTTTCACGGTGTATTTCCGCCCGCTCAGCCTGGCGCAGATTGAAAGATATGTGGAGCTAGAAGAGCCCTACGATTGTGCCGGATCTTTTAAAGTCGAGGGCCTCGGCATCGCCTTATTTGAAAAACTCGACGGCACAGACATCAACACCCTTGTGGGCCTCCCCCTTATCCGCTTGGTAGACCTACTCGGTGAATTTGGCATAGACCCCCTACAACCAGCTCCCGAATCAACGCCTAAGGAGTGAGAGGGGCCCAACCCAGTAAGCCGGCAAATTCGTCGATAATCGCCTGGGGACGATACTCCTGCAGGCGAGTCGGGCAATGAGCCCCGTAACTAACGCCGATTGAAGGCATACCCATTGCCGCCGCCATCGCTAAATCATAAGTAGTATCGCCGACCATCACCGCCTCACGAACCTCGCATCTGGTTTCGACCAGTAGCTCACTGAGCATGCGCGGATCGGGCTTGGAAGCAGTTTCATCCGCGCAGCGGCTCGCCACAAACAAATGCCCCAGACCATGCTCCTCAAACTCCCGGTTGAGACCGCGACGACTTTTCCCTGTAGCAACCGCCAGCTTGTGCCCCCGAGAGAGCAATTTATCTAGGGTATCCAACACTCCTTCAAATAAGGGCACAGGCTCCACCCGCGCAGCCATCCACTCCTCCGAATAGAATTGCCTCAGCGCTTGTCGATCCCCATCGGGAGCCTCTGGAAAAAGGGTGGCCGCCGCCTCCGGCAAACCCAACCCAATAATATTGCTCACCGCATCAGGGGTAAGCGCAGGCAAGCCAACCCGCTCAGCTGCACGCAGCATACAGGCCACAATCCGCGCCTCAGAATTACAAACAGTGCCATCCCAATCGAGGATCACCAGCATTGCTTACCGCCCTACTCTTCCCGCAACTTATTCAATAACGCCTGCATTTCAGTGGGCAGGGGCGCTTCGACACTCACAGCGGTACCGTCTGGCAGGGTACAGCGCACAGAAGCAGAATGCAGGAAAAGACGCTTTAGCCCACGCTCGCGAAAAGCGCGGTTATCCTCGTCACTGGTGTATTTGCTATCGCCCGCCAAGGGGCAGCCGACAAACTGAGCATGCACGCGAATCTGGTGGGTGCGACCGGTTACCGGCTCTGCGGCCAGCAGTGTTGCCGCCTTGAAACGCTCCAGCACCTGGAAGCGCGTCTCGGATGCTTTGCCATCCTGGTGCACCGAAACCATCCGCTCGCCACTCTTGAGGGTGTTCTTGCGCAGAGGAGCCTCAACAACCTTTCTGCCCCGGGGCCACTTACCCACTGCCAGCGCCAAATAAGACTTCCCTATTCGACCACCTCTCAGCTCCGACTGCACATGCTGCAAAACGTTGCGCTTGCGGGCCACCATAATTGCACCGCTCGTATCCCGATCGAGGCGATGCACCAGTTCAATAAATGGGCTCTGCGGATACATCTGCCTGAGCACTTCAATCAAGCCAAGACGGACTCCACTGCCACCGTGAACGGCAAGTCCCGCAGGCTTATTGATCACAAGTAGGCCATTGTCATCATAAAGAATGGAATCTCGCACCAACTGGCGCAGCTGCTCTCCCGCAAGGGGGGCAGGAGCCTGCTCCGCGGCACGAATTGGCGGCACACGCACCACATCGCCCGCTGCCAGCTTGTATTCCGCCTTGACCCGTCCTTTATTTACTCTTACCTCGCCCTTACGCAGAATTCGGTAGACGCGTGAACGGGGCACACCTTTTAGGCGTGCCTGCAGAAAATTATCAATCCTCTGACCAGCCAGCTCTTCGGGCACAGTTAAAAGCTGCACGCCACCAGAGGGGTTCCAGGTATCAGAGGGGGTGTCGGCCGCAGCCGTTTTAAGGGGAGGTGTACTTCGCATGACGCGCATCATAGCGCCGCTTAGGGGACAATTGAAGCACCTCCCTGCCCGTGCTATATTCGGCCGGTCTGAATTCGGCTGGTTTTCGGCCATTGGCGGCTTCCCACATGAAGAAATAGCCATGGCTTCAGAGAAAATACCGCTGTTCGGCCAGTGCGCGGGCATACCCGCGTTATTGATAAAAACTGAGCTGATGAGCGCTTCCCAAAACGAGAATCTCAAGGGGGCCTCACCGGCACAACAGCCCACAGTTAAGTGGGTAACAATCGCGAAGGTAAGACGGGCCGCGACCCGCAGCGCTTGAAAGGACGACTCAAAATTTGCGTCCCGCTCTGCAGATAATGCCAGCGACCGAACTGGCAACCAGGCTAAAACTGCTTCCAATGACCTGGTCAACAAAATATAGAAGAAAGGTACCGGCCAAAAGCCGAGCTGCAGAGCCAGTAATAATGACGCAAACCTTGCCGCCCAGCTTGAAATAGACCGAAGGGTGGCGCCCAATCCGGCCATGGAAACCCACGGCCCCGGTACAGGGCAGTACTAAACATAAGGTACTAAAGGAAGAAAGGTACTAATAAGTACCAACGGATAGCACCACAGCAGCGTGTATCCGGAGTTTTTGCAGTGAAAATATTGGGCGAACGCTCGTCTCGAAAAGCCGCGTAGACTGAATTTGCGGAACAGACAGCCTCTCTCGTTTCTCTGCCCCGCCACTAGGTCCTCTCCTCTTGGCGGCCAACAAGCAAGCCTGCAACTAGCGGTGTCAAACCTTTGCGCAACGCAAGGAAATCGACACGCATGAAGAGAATGCTGATCAACGCAACCCAGCCTGAGGAGTTGCGTGTAGCCCTGGTAGATGGCCAGTGGCTCTATGACTTGGATATTGAAAATCGCACCCGCCAGCAGAAAAAAGCCAACATCTACAAAGGTAAAATTACCCGCGTAGAACCCTCGCTCGAAGCCGCATTTGTCGACTATGGCGAAGAGCGCCACGGCTTCCTTCCCCTGAAAGAAATCTCCCGCGAATACTTCCTCAAGCAGCCCAAGGACATCGAAGGCCGCATCAAGATTAAAGATGTCGTTAAAGAGGGAATGGAGGTTGTCGTTCAGGTCGATAAGGAAGAGCGCGGCAACAAAGGCGCGGCCCTGACTACCTTTATCAGCCTCGCCGGGCGCTACTTGGTACTGATGCCAAACAACCCCCGCGCCGGAGGCATCTCTCGCCGTATTGAAGGTGACGAGCGATCCGAGCTACGCGATGCCCTGGCAAGCGTAGAAGTCCCCTCTGGCATGGGCATTATCGTGCGCACCGCCGGTGTTGGTCGCAGCGGCGAAGAGCTGCAATGGGATCTCAACTATCTCCTGCAACTGTGGAGCCTAATTAAAGAATCAGCAGACAAGAATAGCGCACCCGAATTCCTCTTCCAGGAAAGCAATGTAATCATTCGAGCAATTCGCGATTACATGCGCGATGATATTGGCGAAGTCATTGTTGATGATGCGGATGCCTTCAAGCTAGTAAAGGGCTTTGCCGAGCAGGTCATGCCCCACTACGCCCACAAGGTAAAGTTCTACGAAGACAGCATTCCGCTCTTCAACCGCTACCAAATTGAAAGCCAGATCGAGACCGCGTTTGAACGCGAAGTTAAACTTCCCTCCGGTGGCTCCATCGTTATCGATGTTACCGAAGCGCTAGTCTCTATCGACATCAACTCCTCCCGCGCCACCAAAGGCGGCGACATTGAGGAGACCGCGCGCAGTATCAACCTGGAAGCCGCCGACGAGATCGCTCGCCAGCTGCGCCTGCGCGATATGGGCGGCCTGGTAGTGATCGACTTTATCGACATGCAGAGCAAATCCAACCAGCGCGAAGTTGAGAAGCGCATGGAAAAAGCCCTCAGCATGGACCGTGCACGTGTACAGGTTGGCCGTATCTCCCGTTTCGGCCTGCTGGAAATGTCCCGCCAGCGCCTGCGTCCATCTCTCGGCGAAACCACTTTCCGCGTCTGCCCACGCTGTAGCGGCCAAGGTACCATTCGCGGCACCAAATCCCTGGCCCTCTCAATCCTGCGCCTGGTGGAAGAAGAAGCCAAGAAAGAGCGCAGCGCAGAGATTCGCGCAATTACCCCGGTGAATGTCGCCACCTACCTTCTCAACGAGAAGCGCAAGGCTATTTCCCAGATTGAAGCGCGCAACAATACCCGTGTAGTGGTTGTACCCAACGCGGAGATTGAAACCCCCCACTTTGAAGTACAGCGCCTGCGCGATGACGATACCTCTACCCTCGAAACCTCCTATAAAATTTCTGGAAGCGTTGAGGAAACCGTCACCAAGAAAGAAGAGCAGCCCAAGCGCCCACTGGCCCAACCGACTGTTCAACCGCTCGCACACACTGCACCGGCCCCCACTCCCGAAAAGAAACCGGAGCCAGGCCTGTTTAGCCGTCTGATTAGTGCTATTGCGGAGCTTTTCACCAGCAAGGAAGAAGAGCCCAAAAAGCATCAAAAGTCGCAAAACCGCGGCAAAGATTACCAACGCAATCGCAACCGTAATCGCAACCAGCGCGGTGGCAACCGAGGAAACCGCGGTGAGCGCCAGACCCGCCGCAGAGACGATCGCCGCGAAGACGCCAAGAGCGAAGACCAGCGCGAGCCCAAACAGACCGCAAAGCCGTATGATGAGCGCGACAGTGGAGCAGATCGAGGCGAGGGGCAGCGTCGTCGCCGTCGTCGTCGCAGCGGGGACAATCGCCGCAAGGACGAAAACCGCGGTAACATCTCCGACAACAGCACCAATGAAAATGCTACTCAAGTAGAAGAGAGCACTGATCAGCAGCGCCCGTCGCGCCGCCCCAGCAATGTTCGCGGCCGCCCGCAAGCTCGTCGCCGTGGCCGTCGTGCAGAAAATACTGCCGCCACAGCCGTAGCCCAAAGTCAGGAAGAGCTGAATCGCGAAGTCAATGAAGCCATTGACGAAGCTGAAAGCGAAGCCAGAAAATCCCGGGATACCACGGCCAAAAGCTCCAGCGACACTTCTAGCTCCAGCAACACATCTGCAAGCGAGGCGCCAAGAACCAAAACCGAGCACAGTGAACAGAAGGCACCCGAGCCCGCTCAGGCTTCCAAACCCAAGCCCGCAGAGAAAGCGCCTGCGCAAGCGCCCGTAGCGTCAGAAGCAACTGAAGCGACCAGGGTAAAAGCGGAGCCGGCCACTGCCCCAGCAGAGACCCAGCAAGCGGTAACACCTGCTGCAACCAGGGAAGCCCCCCAGGCAACCGCAAAGGCCACTCAGGAAGCTGCTAGCACCAAAACAACGGCAAGCTCTAAAACCGCGGAAGCCATTGTGGAGCAGCAGGACACTGAGGAGACTGCCCTGCAGGAAGCCAGCGAGGCCGCAAAAGCAGCTGAAAAGCAAAGTGATGCTATTGCCAGAGAAGAGATCATGGCCGAAGAAGCTATAGCTTCCGAGGAAATCAATGCTCCGGCAACCCAGGGGCGCGCAGGCAATGACCCGCGCATCAACCCCAAACCATTACTTGAGCTGGCTATCGTTACCGAGCACCGCGAGATGGGCTCCCAGCAACCGCTGGATACCGCTCAACCAGCGGCCATTGAGCACAGCCCACGCGCCCTGGCACGCCCAGCCAACGACCCGCGCATGGCCCGCCGGGTATCGCAAGCACAAGCTGATACTGACCACAACTCAGCAGAAGCTGGCTAAACAGCGCCAATCAAAGCCCCCGGCAGCTTAGCTGCCGGGGGCTTTTTAATGCCTAAAGAATTCACCTAGATTGATCAATAAATCACCTAACTTATTGAACTTATTAAAAAATTTCACAAAGACAGTTGTATGTAGCACGAAGCTATGTATAATGCGCAGCACAATTTGGTGGGGTGGCTGAGTGGTCGAAAGCGGCGGTCTTGAAAACCGTTGACTGTAACAGGTCCCAGGGTTCGAATCCCTGCCCCACCGCCATATAAAGCCTTGTAAATTATAGACTTGCAAGCACCGAAGGGCGGTACCAAAATTTTTGGTACCGCCCTTTTTCGTTTGGGCCTCAACGAAGTCTCAGCGCAAAAAAATCTCTTACTGCCAAGATGGTGGAAGCACACATGCATACAGCACCCCACTTCCCAACCGATTTGTTGGTGAAAAAAGTTAGCTGTATATGTACACAACAAGAAGAAACAGAAAGCCATTAAAGGCAGTGTTTGTTATATGCCGCCTGACACATCATGAAGCAGGGCTGAGGGTGGATTTTTACCGAGTCCAGGTGGAGCTCACCTAGAGTCAACCTACACAGCCTTATACGCCTATGTCGCCCTTCTTGGTGCTACCTATCTAAAAATTATGCACTCCATAAATAGTGATGCCCGAGATTGCTATGAGCAGAAAGGAGTACAGTGCAACCCCAGAAGCGGCAGCTGCATCCCGAGAATCATTTGATGAATGACAAAATCAAAGACTTCAATATCGCTCATGGTGAGAAGCTCAAAGGGCTTTCCAAAGAAGAGCAAGCAAGAGCTAGGCTAAAGAGACTGGCTCAACAAATGAGAGCAGAGAAAGACAAGATCAAAGAACCTGAAGGCTTGGCGTCTGGCAAAAGTGACAAAGATGGAATCATGATCATCGACCTTGATGAGGATCATAATGATGAGCGATAAGCCGCTAAGCGACAAAGAAAAACAGTTCACTGTTCTACCTAATGAAGCAGACCCCAAGAGTTTGTACACAAAGGCGAAGAAAGCAATCTCCAAAACACTAGCTGAATCAAAGAGAACAAAAGGTTCAAGGTAGCAGCCTGGTAGATACACAGGCTAAACCGAAACACGTCAATTCTAGCCTTGAAGGTGCCCCGGCCATTCACCACCTCTATAGTCCACCAGTATTCTGAAGCCAAGAAACATAACCAAATGACTAGAGAACTTACGAAAGAAGAATATTCGCTTGCAAAGTGGCTGCTTGAGAATGGCAATGAAGATGCTTCTGGCTATATTGCCCAACTGGAGCAGGCTGAAGCTACTGACTGGAAGTGTGAATGTGGCTGTGCGAGTTTCAATTTTAAAGTAAAAGGCATGCCCATCGCCGGACCAGAGGTGCATATCTTGAGTGATTATCTATTCGGGGGTGAAGCCGCGTTAGCTGGAGTATTTATCTTCTCTAGTCAAGGGGTGCTTAGTGGCCTTGAAGTTTACGGGCTATCCGTCGACGCACCAGCGGTGTTACCTACACCGTCTGAGCTACGCCTAAGATAACTAATCCAGATGCTTAACAAGGCTATTTGGAGGAGTGGGAAGCCACAAGCAGCCACTTAAATTTTCACGCAATCGCGAAGGCCCCATACGCTACCTGCTCACGATGCCCTTTCAAAAATTTCTGCCATTCAGGGGCAGTATAAGATTCCACATCTAACCAAACTTGTACATATTCAGCACCCAAAAAGATTGGGCTTCTATCGTGGCCAGCCGCTGCAACCTCAGGTGCCGGCTCATCAGTAATTAAAGTGCATGAGTAGTAGCCAACCTCCCCACCAACAGATTCCCAGTAATCCCAGAGGATGGGTGCCCACATGATTTCTCTACCCAATGGAGTAAATTGAACCTGAGTCTTCCGCCCTTTATGATCCACCCACTCAAAGAAGCTGCTAAAAGGCAAAATACCATGCTGGCGCCCTATTAAAGGCCGCCAAGTCTTTGCATCCAGCAATCTATCCAACCGGGCGTTATAGAGGCTATAGCGGGTCGATAGATCCACTGTAGAATTTGCAGACTGCAAGGAGTAGCGCAAAGGACGCAACCAGTTTTGCGCCCCATCACCAGTGATACCCGGCGCAAAATACCGTGGATATACTCTCTCACCCACCCCTGCCAAGCGAAATTGGCTCACCCGGGGCTGTCCCTTCAAACCAAGAACCTGCTGAGCCTCTGCCCTGCCAGCAGAAACCTCCCACTTCTGGTCCAAGCGGAACTGCTGCCAAGCAAGAGCATCTCTCTTGTATTCAATGGGAAGTAATGACATGGATTTATCATTAGGGACCGTAAAGGAGTAACACATAAGAGCTCTCCATTCATCGTGGCGAAGCCATGCTCAAGGGGCTCAATTGGGCTAGCTGGCCACCACATGGGATATCTGTTATCTGAAGGAAGAAGAAATATAACCTAACCCCGATTGTAATAGTCATTGCGTCCAATATATTGCCATATGCATTAGCTCGTATAATGCCGCGCCAAAGAACCTGACAAAGATAAATCATAAATGGATACTAGTCATACCATCTGTCTCACGACTGCTTTTCCCAATGCCACATTGAGCTGTGACAAATATTAATCAACAGAAAAAACATTTACTGTACAACGATCCCCGCCTTGTTGATCAACACCTTCATACAATGGCTTGGCTTCCATTGCTTTAAGGAAAACGCATTATGAAAATAGCAATTATTAACTCTGGAACTGGCTTGATTGGGCCAGCTAGACAATGCTTACTGCACTTATACCTGCCTCCCTCCTGAAATT
Organism: Microbulbifer sp. ABH2_005; assembly: GCF_056160005.1. NCBI lineage: Bacteria > Pseudomonadati > Pseudomonadota > Gammaproteobacteria > Cellvibrionales > Microbulbiferaceae > Microbulbifer > Microbulbifer sp. ABH2_005. The sequence continues at coordinate 2,319,646 of NZ_JBSWWI010000001.1, forward strand.
TTAGCTTCCAGGAAGCACCCATTAACCATGCCATATAGCGCTTAGCAGAAAATCATTTACATGGAACGATTAACTAACTCTAGATATCACTTTAAAAATGCTAAGATGCCCCTCCCCAATACCCTTTTTCTTATATATTGAGCCATGGATAATTGTTTACTCTTTGACAATGATGGAACATTAGTTGATAGCGAGTATCTTTGTAACATAGGCCTCGTGCTAATGTTCAGGCGCTATGGGATAGCGTTGGATGCTGATGAATTAGTGATCCGTTTCAGAGGATGGAAACTCTCAAGCCTACTATCTATTTTAGAAAAGGAAAATGGACTCGATCTGCCAGGAGATTTTGTACAAGAGTATCGAACTATAGTATCAGGCCTATTTAACAAAGAACTTAGACCTGTTGAAGGGGTAATTGAGGCTCTAGAAGCACTAGATGCCCCAAAAGCAGTGGTATCTAGCGGACCAATAGAAAAAATAAAGCATACTTTAGGCCTATGTGGTTTATCCAAATACTTTGGAGACAATTTATATAGCTCTTACGAGGTAGGTATTTGGAAGCCAGATCCAGGTATATATCTGCATGCAGCCAAAGGGATGGGTTATTCGGTAGAAAACTGCATCGTTATTGATGATGGTCCCGTGGGCGTTAAAGCTGGTATAGATGCAGGAATGAAAACCTTCTTCTTTAATAGATTTGAAGAGCAGTGCAACATTGAAGGTGTTGTGAGCTTCACTACAATGGACGAGCTGCCTGAATTAGTAGGAAATACAAGAGATTAACAACACCAACAGAATTAGCCCTAGCTGTTTTGCTATTCTCCTTTAAGATAATTAATCACCCGATCGATCTCCGTCTTGTTTTCTTCAATAAGTCTATCTGAAAGAACCTTAAGCTTGTCGATTGATTTATAATCAAAAGGGCCAACGAATGGGTCTATCAGTTGAATGTTCAGGTAGTCATAGCTCACCCGTGATGATGCTAAAGATTTTGCTATCTCTAGAGAAAATATTTGTTGATAATCCATAGATCTTGTCATACTAAATATGGCATCTTGAAACCAGCGCAATTTCCCCCAACTTTTCAAACTCCTATAATTAAAATCCATAGTCTGCACCGGATGAATACCAGACCCAAGGATCAACACATAATAGTTTTTATCAGGAAACTCATTGATAACATCATGCAATATAATGCTAGCTGGATCGTTAGCTGTGATTGCCGCATCTGCAAAATACCGATGGCTTAAAGCACCATCCGCAGTTACAAAATCTACCGGGGTGAAATAAGCTTCTGCGCTGGACGCTGCTAGAACCAATTGATACAGGGTATTTGTTGGTAGCTTACCTGCCTCATCTCCACGGTTCTTAAATAGGTGCAAATGGCCATTATGTATATCCAGAGAAGGAATGATTACATAATTGTTCAAACTAGTGAAGTTCATCTGAGTGGAGTAATTTTTCTTTAACACTTTACACAGGTGACTTCCCTTAAATTTAGGGGAAAGATAACCATTGACCGTTAAAATATTGTGATACCAAGGTGCAGAGAAAATGTACTCACTTTCGTTTTCATAAATACTGATTAGTTTTTCATTTTTTGAGAGAGTTTTCCCCGAGTCTAAGCGGTTAAACTCCGCATCCGGTATATTTAAACTAGTTGCAATAATTGCACCCGTCGACACCCCACTAAACACATCGAAAAATTCCTCGATGGGCCTGCCAAGCTGCTCTTCAATATAACGCATCAGATAGAGAGGAATAAGGCCGCGAACACCGCCACCTTCGATAATCAAGATATTAATTGTTTCTTTCTTTTTAAGGTCCGCATTACTCTTTATTAGCTCGCTCGCAATTGGCTGCGATTCAAATTTTATACCTTGGATAAACTGATGGTTATAGAAATACACCAGCAGGCCCAAAGATATTAAAACAATGGCCGTAATATACCTGACCTTCATTACAGCACCTCAAACCTTTCCATATATTATAAGAACATTGATCATGCTTATTGTTTACTTTTATCGACATGTAAATTTGACCGGCAATCCACAACCACAAACCACCTGCTCTTTACCGTTTATGATAATTTGAGCTAGCAATCGCACTGAAACTCTATGACTCAGGCTTTTCGGTAATAATAGGTGCTCTATCAATGAACTTTGCAGATTGCTTGATTCTGGCTTATGGCATTCCTAAAGCCAGCAATACCAATATGCAAATGTGATATGAGTAAAGGTGAATTTATAATAGGATGTATTGACGACTCAAATCAAATATGACTATTGATATGGTCAATTATGTAAAAAAGTGCGCTTCAATCCCTACAACAGGCTTCAAATATGAGATACTTCGCGCCTATAAAATCAAAGCCTCTATCGTAGCAGGAAGGGTATATGAGCAGATTTGCGATCGGTCTGGCGGCTATCTTATTAGCCGGGTGTAGCGCTACGACGAGCATTACACAAAAAAGCGCTAGCGAAGTTCGCCAGGCAGTGGCAATACAGAATACCGCCGATGATAGTGCAACTGAATATAGCGGCCCCCCAATGCAGGGGACCACAGACGGTTCCGCTTACAATTTGTACTACTATAAATTGCGTGCCCTTGCCCCCAGTGATGGTACCTCCCCTCAGTACCTTTTACAGATTGATATCACTTACCGGGAAAACTGGCGCAACTATGAAAAGGCGATCTTAGGTAGTGGGAGCCAACTTGAATTCTCCCAACTGAATAGAAAAACACTCAACTGCGCTTCAACGAATAGTTGCATGCTTGAAGAGACGTTAGAGGTAGCATTGAGCGAGGATCAAATTACCGACGCCCTCAAGCGCCGAGATAAACTGAGAGTAAAACTGTACGCAAAATCAGGGCATCGCTCAGTTATTGATGTTCCCAGCTCATATCTAATGGGTTTTTACTCTGCTGTTGTCAATAGACAAGGCTAGGGAACGGGAGGCCGCAGTAGCGCATTCGCGGCCTCTGTTTTAAGACTAGAAAAATTAGCTCTTACCAGATTTTTATAGACCTCCAACAGTTTTAGCCAACCCTTCTTCTACAGTTACCGGTGGTTCCCAGCCCAGCAATAGCTTGGTTTTCTCGATATCCACTTGCAAGGAGCCACACAAACGATCAGCTATGGCCCTTTTTCCCAATAGGGTGAGAGTGATTGTCAAAACAGATTCCGGCACAGGTACTAGTCGGGCATGACAACCCAGAGCGCTGGCGATCCGCACCAGTAAATCTGTGATGGACATATCTAAGTCATCGGACACAAGGAAGATTTGGTTTCTGGCCTTTGGATGAGTAATACAAATTGCAATCAAATCGATCAGGTTATAGACAGAGACCAAGCTGCGACGATTCTTTATCGAGCCCAAGGGTAGCGGGACACCTTTCTGAAGCCATCTTATCATGGATTGAAAGTTGGCCTTCACCCCCGGTCCATACACCAATGGTGGGCGGATAATGACTACTTCCAAACCTGTTTCCTCAGCCAAAGCCAACAGCGCATCCTCAGCTTCTTTTTTAGAAATGGCATAGGGATCGGCCGGATGTGGGGCTTCCTCAGCAGTAAATGGCGCCCTACCGGTGGTAGACTCCCCATTCACCTTAATAGAGCTCAGGAAGATAAATCTTTTCACTCCAGATAAGGCAGCCTGACGAGCCAGCTGGAGGGTGCCTTCCAAGTTAACCTTACGAAATTCTGCCAGGGGATCAGCAGCACTTTCATGCATTACGTGAACTCGCGCAGCTGCATGAATGACTACGTCAATATTGTGCAGAGCAGAACTCCAATCAGTCTCCGCATCTATTTGCGGTATCTGAAGCCCTCCCTCAATCGCTTGACGATACACGGGCAGTACATTAAAGCCTTTATCTCGTAGGGCCGGCAGGAGCGCTCTACCTACAAAGCCACTGGCACCAGTCAACAATACACGTTCTTCCACAAATTTCGCTCATTTCAAGTCCTACTGGTGAAACAGTCTACAGATAGCAAAGCAGTGAGTCACTGCTAGAGAAGTTGATTGCCAGCAAGAACAAGAACGGGAGCCCTTGATAAGCCATCCCAGGTTAAAACCAACATGCACGGCCGAGTTCACAACTGGTTGAACTACCCAAAAAGTTGGAGCTATATTCGATCCCTTCAGAGAGGCTCAATCCTTATAATTTTTCCCGAGTTCGCAATACCGGCGCCGATCCCTCTCAGCATTCTTTACTCTTGCTCTAACATTCTCCAGTGCTCGTTCATGGGGCTCTGCGGTTTCCGAAGTGCCCCACTTAACTTCCCAGTCTTCTCGAGCTTCCAAGCAAGCCTTAGCTTGACGGTACTGCCATTGCGCCTCGGCACAGGAGTTTAAATTCTGTGGTGCCTTGCGATCACAAATACGGTGGTACCTTTTACGGGCCAAGTTCGGTTTGAAATCGATTTCGGTGACGGCGTCGAAATGACGTATAGGTGGCGTTTTTACTCTTTGGGAGGTTGAAACATCTTTGGCAATGGTCCTAAAAATCACAATCCCAAGAAGCTCACTCGATGCGTAGTGGCTATGAGGTGTAGCTGCAATCATTTTAAATGGCGAACAACTCTCAGTTAAATGAAGCTGCTTTATGTTTCCATTACCCGATTGCCAATAATAACCACTAGAAGAATTCTCAAGCTGGACACCTAAAGAACTGCAAGAGAACCCTAAAGTTAAAAAAAACAATAAATTTTTTAAACTAATTAATACCCCCCTGCTCCCTTTGTTATCACTAACAGGCATATAGAACCCCAGATAAATTGCAATTCCTGGATTCATATTTACAAGCCTTTAAAAGGCTTGGAAACTTAAGCGGTTATCGAGAAAACCACAAATAAACCGAAAATTAGTATAATGTCCTAACTCTAAGGTCCCAACAGTTCTCGATCAGTATCCAGACATCGCTTAAAGGTGCTTTTGCAGCTCTTTTTGGTTTAAAACGGGTGTAATCCAGATTTCGGCACCTAAAACAGAGAAAAATTTTTCATTGTAAGCCATCAGATGATCCTGTCGCTTTTCCTCCAGGATAAAAATGGCTCCACGTTTACCATCTTCAAGAAAGAAATAAGAGGATTTCGGCTCTGCAGAGGCAATAAAGTCATTAAATACTCTCGACATAGACTTGTCGGCAACAGCATTGTTTCCACTCTTAACGGGAATCAGTATTTTCATTAAAAGACGCATCTGACATCCTTTCAACTCTGATTGGGGTTATGAGCCCCAACCATAGCCAATGCCCAGCTATTTAAGGAGCATGAGATGACTATTCCCACTCTTAGATACATGACTGATAAGTAGATTACCTATGCCTTTACAGTGCTTTGACTTTTGTCATCCTGATCTGAGGGTTTTTCTACCCAGCGGATCCATTTGAGATCCACCACCATGACGGTATAAAGCACCGGCACCAGTAGTAAGGTGCCACAAGTCGCCAAGATCAACCCTCCTATCTGGGCAAAGCACAGGGGTTGCCAAAGCGGGCCTCCATGGAAGGCGAGAGGTATCAGGGCACAGGTAGTAGCCGCAATAGTAATTAGTATTGGCCTTAGTCGTAAAATTCCCGCATCTAATAGCGCCTCTCTAAATGGATCGCCAGCGGCATGGCGTACTTCGATAAAGTCAAACAGGACAATAATATGGCTAACAATTACCCCTACCAAGCTGACAATACCCAGAAAGGCCATAAAACCAAACGGTTGGCGGGTGATATATAACGCAGCCAAGGCACCGACCATCCCAAGCGGTACCGTAGCAAATACCACTAGTGGCTTTAAAAGATTACTGAATTGGAATACCAGGGCCAGAAAAATTGCACCGGAAGAAACACCAAGGATCATGAGCAGCTGTGAAAAGCCATGTTTGGAATTTGCCGCATCTCCAGAAGCCTGTAGCTGATACCCACTCGGCAATGTTTTCTGTAATGCTTCCAGCTCTTGTTTAACATCTCCCATAATATCCGAGGATATAAATCCACTATAGGGATAGGCGAATACTGAAATGGTTCGAAATTTTTCTAGCCGCCGAATCCTTTCAGTTCTAAAGTCGACCCCGGTTGTTGCAACCTGTTCCAGCGGCACTCTAACCTCACTATCAGAGGCAAATACATAGAGGTTATTGATATCCTGCAAGCGCCCTCGCTGATCTATTCGCAGACGAGCAACAATGGGTATTTCCTTATCCCCCTGGCGTAACGTAGCAACCTCATTACCATTAATTGCTGTTGATGAAGAAAGAGCGATATCTGAATTGGTAACCCCAGACATCGCTGCACGATCTTCCAAAACATTCATATTCAGAGTCAAACTCTCATCCCCCCAGTCCTGGCGCACAGTGCGCGCATAGGGAGACTGCTGTACAATATCCCTTACCTTTTCTGCAATCTCCCGCAGAATAACAATATCCCTCTTTTCCTCTTCGGACCCAGTTGTTACCCGTCCGGACACCCGAATCTCAAATGGATAATCCACCGGCGTTGTTTGCAGTTGACGTACATCCAGATAGGCACCCGGAATCTTTTCACTAAGCGCCTTCTGGAGTATCGGCACTAATTCTGGGGTTAAATCTTTATTGCTAAGCCGAATTATTATCTGCCCGTAATTGGCCTGCTGAGGTCGCGGATTTACAGTGTACCAAAAGCGAGGAGCCCCTCCTCCAACAGTAGTACTGAGAGCTTGCAAGATAGATTCATCAAGATCTTTACTGCTCGCCCCTTGATATTCTGCAATGGTCTCCCGTATTACCTGCTCCGCTTGCCGGGCTATATTATCTGTAGCATCAATACTCGCATCATTTTGCAGCCAGATATCCACATAGGAGAGATATTGAACATCATCGGGGAAAAAAGCATTTTTCAGCTGGGTTTTTAATGCAAACCCGGCTATCAAAACGATTAAGAACCCTAACAAAACAAGCTTCCGATTATCTATTGCCCAATTGGCGGTGCGATAATAGAAGCCGGTAAGTCCATGTTTTCTTCTTTCTGCCAAACTGGGCTCGGCATGCTTTGGCGGACGCAAAATGAGATTGCCAATAAAGGGGAGAAAGGTCATGGATACGATACGTGAAGCGATCAGGGCGCTTGCCATAACAACCGGTAGGCTATGCAAAAAATCCCCTTGATTACCGGTTAATAGTAAGAAAGGCAGGTAAGCCACTACGTTAGTGAGGGTTGCAAAGAATATCGCCTTGGCCAGTAACGTTGGCCCGAGCCAAGCAGCGATAAAGGATGGTTTACCCGCGGCCATTTGTCGTTTAATGGCATCCCCGGCAACGACAGGGTCATCCACCAGTAGTCCCAAAGCAATGATCAGTGCTGCAATAGAAACCTGCTGGATTTCCACCCCCATAAACTGGATAAAACCAAACGTCATCGCCAGAGTAATCGGTATGGAAATCATTAACAGCACAGCAGAGCGCCAATCTGAAAAACCGATGAAGGCGACAATCACGACGAGAATAATGGCTTCAACCAAGGCCTCAATAAAAAGCCCGACACTTTCTTTTACCTGTCGAGGTTGATCAGAGACACGCTCAATGATTAGATCCGGCGGTAAGTCAGCTCTGACCTTATCCAGTAATTGAGTGAGTACCTTGCCCAGTTCACCAATCTGTTCTCCGGTACGCATTTGCACCGACAAATTAACACTGCGATGACGATGCCAGGTTCCATCATGCTTTGACCTGCTGATGTAATAATTCAATAATTGCGGCGGTGACTCATAACCCATTGAAACATCCAATACACCCCGTAGGTAAACCGGAGTACCCTCCTGGCTCAGGGCTATGGGCACATCCCCTATTTCCTCGTAGTTGGTGAAATCTCCGCTGGGAAATATTGCAACGTCCATATCCTCCACGGTTAGAGTACCGCCAGGGATAGTCGTATTGCGCGCGTTGAGTATCGGCGCGATCATATCCGGGCGCAGACCGTATGAGGCAAGCCGCTCCTGAGAGTAAATCAAGTCGACTTGCTGGTGCAGTACCCCTGAGCGCAGCACCCGCTTGACCTGGGGCAGAGTACGGATATTGGCAGCAATGAGATCGGAGAAATCATCCAGCTGTCGATAGCTATATTTTGCCCCGGCCACCGCATCCAGTCTCTCACGTGTTTGTGCTAAATCCCGTACGATAAACGGATTCCAGGCATCTGGGAAAAACTTCTGTGCGCTGAGCCGTTCATTCAGGAATCGCTTTTCCGCGAGCATTAACTCTTCATCGCTCTTATCCGTTGTAAAGTCCACACCGATATAACCCGGTCCAGAAAGGATTTTAAAAGCGATGCCGTAGCCCTCATCTTTCAGCCAACGGGAAAATACCCGAAACGCTGCCATGGCATTGGCCCCATACACTGAAAGTGGCAGGGCTACCATAATACTCACGCGCTGTTCCAATCCTTGGCGCTTATACTCTGCGCGAACTTCCGATATGGCCTCGCGAATATTCTCGGCCCTGAGACTAATCTCCGTCGCATCGGCCCGAGGGCTCGCCACCGCCAAAAGCACCGCTGCGGTATCCCCAAACTCGCTATTAAATAGCGTGGCTTCTGCCCCAGATGGCAACGTACTTTGCGCATCTATCAGCTTTAAATTAATGTCATTAAAAGCTTTAGTGACATCGGTATGAGGCGCCAACTGGGTTTGTACTATTGAGACCCCATTAAGAGTGAGTGATTTTATGGCGAAAGAGCGGGCATCAGGCTGGTATAAGTATTCACTCTGGGCAATGGCATTCTCTATACGGCGCGTTACCAACTCCTCTACCTTAATGGCACTCTGCCCGGGCCATTTGGTCGTTGCCGTTGCTATACGAACGGGAATATCTGGGTCCTTACTTTTTGGCATTACCAGGTAGGCAATCAAGCCCCAAAACATAACGCCAACCAACAACGCCCAGGATATAGAGGCATTATCAACAAAAAAACGCGCGGTATTAAAGCGGTGCTCGCTCTCCGCTTCCAGGATTTCCTCTCTGGTTTTTTCGTCCTTAACCGCCATTGTTATTCCCTTAAAGCACTAGGGCACCACCCTCACCATTTGACCATCCTGTAACTGTGCCGTGCCGTTAGAGACCACCCGCTCTCCAACCTCCAGCCCACGCAGGATAACGATACTGTTCCCAAGCACCGCTCCCGGAACCACTCTTCGCAGTTTTGCCCGCAAAACATCTTTATCCACTTCCAAAACAAAAACCGCAAAGCCACCCTCTTCATTGGTGGGGGTCACAAGGCAAGACAAAGGGATAACTACACGATTAGGAGGCTCTTGTGTTTTATCCAGCACAAGGCTCATTATCATGCCCGTTTTCAGCAGGGCATCGGGATTGGGCACCGTCACCGTTATAGCAAAAACCCTGGTGCGCTCCTCAGCTTTAGGTGAAACCTCTGTAACCTGCCCCGTAAAAATCTTTCCCGTTAAAGATTCTGTATGCATGGATAAAACACTGCCCAACTTGGCATAGCGCAAGACCACATCGGGTACATTAAAGACCACCTTTACGCGGGTGGTGTCGGCAACGACAAAACCCACAGTATCCCGATGTACCAGGGTCCCAACCTCTATATTGCGCTGGAGTATGACCCCGGTGAGGGGGGAGCGAAGCACCGTGTCATTGAGGTCCTCTTTGGCGTTATCGAGCCGTGCTTTCGAACCCACCACTGCAGCCTGTGAAACCTCGTACTCTTCCCTGGCTGCATCGTAATCTGGTGCGGTAATACTTGCGGTGGCGAACAGGGCTGAGGCACGCTTGTAATCCAAATCCGCTTTGCGCCTTGCGGCCTCTGCTTTACTCACATTCGCCGCGGCTTCCACTACTTTATCTCGGTATTGCTCGTCATTGACTATTGCCAGAGGCTCTCCCTGTATCACCCGGTCCCCGCCCTGCAGTATGCGGGTTTCCCCCAGGACCCTGCGGGTTGGGATTTCATCGATATAACCCTCTGTGCGAAAAGCCACATTGACCTGGGTATAGGGATTAACCACTGCAGAGTAGGGAAAACCCTCAATGCCCGTTTCAGTGCGCACGACAGTGGTCTGAACAGGCACCGGTTGCTTTGCCGGCGGCTCGCCGTGACAAGCAGCAAGTAAGAGTAGAAGCAGCAGCCATGGGGTGGAACGTAGCACCGCTACACCTCCCCAACCGCTTTTTCATATTCGGCCAGCGCCCCCCAAACAGATAGCACCGCTTTGTTGTAATCGCTGTTGGCGCGCTCAAGCTGGGTTTCTGTTTCCAGGACATTGGTCAGAAGCGTTGTCTGTTCGCGATAGCGGTTAATCATCACCCGCAGCTTTTCCCGATAGGCCGCCTGTAGTTCTCGGGCAACGCCCACCGACTCTTGTGAGGTACGCAGTTTGCGCAAACTATCGCGCACCTCAATTTCGATTTGATTGCGCACTTCGCCCATTTTCACTTCTGCCCCGGCGATCTTACTCGCGCGACTCGCCAGCTCATCGCGTTTACGCCCCCAGTCAAAAAACTCCCAACGGAAATCCAATGCAACGAATGCCTCTGCATCGGGAATCAGATTGACGTTATAGAGTTTGATATAGCTGAAGTGGATATCCACATCGGGTATGTATTCTGATTTTTTGACGTCGTAACTGTACTCCGCTTTTTCTATGGCCAGTTGCGACTCAATGAAGTCGGCGCGCTGATCAAAGGCCAGCAGCAGGGATTCATCGGTGTCATAGACGACTTGATGGGGAAGTGGAAGATGCTCAACGTTAAATGGCGTTTCCACATCGCGCCCCATTAAAGCATTCAGTCGCTCTTTGGCAGTGATCATTTCATCAACCAGGCGCTGGCGCTCCAGCTGACGCTGGGCTAGTCGGGCGCGTACATCCAGCAACTCGTATTCCAGAGCTACCTGCTGATCGACATAATTGCGCACCAGATCGCTCAGTGAGCTCAAAAAGAGAATGGATTCATCAATGGCCTGTAAATCGCCAAGGATCCTGCCCACCTCGAAATACTGTAGCTTCACCAGGTAGGCAACATCCTGCTGGGTCCAACGCACTTTTTGCACCGCCATCTCGGTGGTGACATAACCTTCACAAATTTCCAGAGCAATGGTGTAAAGCCTGGTTAATGGTTGGCGCGCACTAAAGGAAACAATCTTAGTCGTTCCCTCCTCCGTGGTGATCTCCACATTTTCTGGCGGTATTGGACCGATTTCAGAATCGGGAACGAGGCTACCCTCAGGGAAGGTGTAGCTCTGGGTAGTGAGATTGCGATTGATGGCGGCATCCAGTTCAAGCCGGGGATAGCGGCGGGTCTTCAAAGCCTCAACTGAATCGCCTGCCTCATCGACTTCCAGTGCGGCACCTTGCACCCGCAGGTTTGCTCGAATCGCCGTCTGCACAGCTTCATTGAGTGGAAGCACGGGCTCGGGGACAGAGCTCCAGGCAGCGCCGATAAAGACCCATATTGCGAACCCGCCCTTGAACAACGATCACCCCTTCCTGGCAGCAGCACACACCCGCTCAATATGCAATTATTCAAGTAAGTATATGTGCTTAGTGAACACGTCTAAGTGCATACGCCTATCCCCACGCCATCCGATACATCACTCTTAATATTTCTATTTTTCATATCGGCTTTATACCTTCCCCGGATGGACCATCGCTTTATGAACTCCCCTACCCCATTAAAAACCCAGGGACGCCACTATGAAGTTTCACCTGCCCTTTTCCATTGGCTAGGCTAATAACTGGCGGCAATCAAAACCGTTTGTTGTTAGCTCCTGAGCAGTTTTATGGCGGCGAAGTTCCTCCCGGTAATTGTGATTCTGATTTGCCTGATCGCCGTGGCCGGGGCGCTCAGCCTGCTGCACTATTTCAACCTGGATGAACAACTGATCGAACTCTTCCAGTGGCTCAATGACCGGGGCTGGCAAACCAGCCTGCTGTTCGTTCTGATCGTTGCTCTGGCAATCGTGCTGTTGCTGCCGGGCATTATTTTTACTATGGGAGCAGGGTTTGTTTTCGGTGTTGTAAAAGGGACATTACTCGTGCTGGCAGGGACGGTTCTCGGCGCTACCCTGGCCTTTCTAATCGCCCGCTATCTACTCGGAGAAAAACCATCACGCTGGATTATGTCCCATATCAAACCCGCCACCGTGGGCGAAGTAATAAGGCGTGAGGGCTGGCAGATGATTATGCTGACCCGCTTGGTGCCGCTGTTCCCTTTCAAACTTTCCAATTACTTCTTTGGACTGACACCGGTGCGGCTGAGGGACTTTGTATTAGGCAATGCCCTGGGGGTTATTCCCATCACACTAAACAATGTGTATGTGGGCTCCATCGCCGCAGATCTCACCTCCCTGGGCGAGGTGGAAGAACGCACTACGGTGCAATGGGCGCTATATATCATGGGCTTTGTACTCGCCGTGCTGGCCTTGATCGGCCTGACCCGTATGGCGCGACGCGCCCTGAAGAAGATCGTGAAAGAAGAGGACCTCTAATGCCTTGGATGAAATGGCTACCCTGGCGTTTCTTTGTTCGCCGATTCGCCACCGCCCACGGTTTCCTCGACCCACTGACCCTGATGGCGCATCTGCAGCGCTTTGCAGAACCCTCTGAAGTGAGTGAGCCCATCGAACTCCTGCGTGCGGGGGCGGTGTTCCACGCCCGTGCGTTGATCAATAGCAAGGTGATCCAACACAATTTGGATTGGATTTGGCCCTACTGGATACAGCGCCAGTTTGACCCACGTGACAATTCGTTTATCCCCAGAGCCTTTTCAATAACCCACTGCAACCTCAGTCACCGCAATTGGACCGCTGTGGGGCTACCCGACTGCGAGGCATTGCCCGTAGTCGACCCCCGCGGAATGGTAACGCCGTACTACGACGGCTGGTCCATAGATGCCTGGGTGATTGGCGACGGTGGCGAAGAACTCACCCCAGCCTCTCTCACCTACTGTGAGCAGCATCAGGAACTGGCTGACAACCTCGCTGTAGTCACAGAGTCTGCCCGCAGAGGCCTAAAACTGCGAAATCATGTTGCGGTGACAGCACAGAGCGGCGTGCCCCACTGCAAAATAAAGCTCAAAGCCAGTTGCCGGGATGGCGGCTGGCTGCTGGTAGCCCTGCGCCCTTGCAACCCTGAAGGGGTCAGCTTTGTGCATAAAGCCCGGCTGAATGACGAGGGCAAGGGTTGGCTGATTGAGGACAAACAGGCGGTTTCATTCAGCCAGCCCATCGACAAACACTTAGCATCGAACTATCGCGGTGGAGATATTTACCTGCACCTGAAGGACTTGACCGGCCGAATGCAAGGCGAGTGCGATGTGGGAATGGCCACCGCGGCAGCGATGTTTCGTTTAGAGCGCCACAAGCCCCTAAAGCTTGAGGTCTCAATCCCCCTGGACTCCGAAACCCCAAAAGACACAAAAGCGAAAAGCTGGGAAGAAAGTTTAGCCGGTCACTGTGCGCTCAAGGTACCAGACAGAGATTTCCAGTTCCTCTACGACTCTGCCATTCGCACATTGATCCTGCACTCCCCCAAAGATGTCTACCCAGGCCCCTATACCTACAAGCGATTCTGGTTCCGTGATGCCGCATTTATGATCCAGTCACTGCTTTATGCGGGGTTAATAGATCGTGCAGAACGCGCTTTAGATCAGTTTCCTCAACGGCAGAAGCGGGACGGATTCTTTCACTCCCAGGACGGTGAGTGGGACTCCAACGGCGAGGCGCTTTGGATATTCAACTTGTATTGCCAGCTGGCCAACAGGCCCCTCAAGCAGTTCTGGTGTGACCCCATCCTCAGAGGTGCCAGATGGATCATCAACAAACGCCTACCCCAGGATGGCAGCCTTTGTGCCGGACTGCTTCCTGCGGGCTTTAGCGCTGAACACCTGGGCCCCAACGACTGTTACTACTGGGATGACTTCTGGGGAGTGGCCGGGTTACACGCCGCGGCCGAGATTTGCACCAGAGAGGGCATCGACGACAGTGCCCATCGGTTCAACACCGCAGCCAACGATTTCCAGCGCACCATCGATGAGAGCCTTAACGGCGCTCAAGAGCGTCTCGGACGCGCCGCCATGCCCGCCTCTCCCAACCGGCGCCTGGATGCTGGAGCTATTGGATCGGTGGTGGCCGGCTACCCGCTGCAGCTCTACTCACCGGATAATCCCCGGCTGACCGATCTGGCCGACTTTTTGATCGACAACTGCTTTGTCAGCGGCGGCTTTTTTCAGGACATGATCCACTCAGGTATCAATGCCTATCTCACTTTGCATATCGCCCAGGTCTTACTGCGCGCCGGGGACCGGCGCTGCCTGGAATTGATGCGCAATGTCGCCAAGTTGGCCTCTCCCACAGGCCAGTGGCCGGAAGCCATTCATCCCCACTCTCTGGGTGGCTGTATGGGGGATGGACAGCATGCCTGGGCGGCTGCGGAGTGGGTCGCCATGCAGCGCAATTGCTTTGTGCGGGAGGAACAGGACGCCTTGATTCTGGTCTCAGGATTACCACCGGAGTGGCTCAAGGATACCTCCGCCAAGGAACCCATTTGCTTCGGCCCGGCACCGACCCGCTTTGGCGTGATTTCCTTGGAAATCACGCCCGGAATTCAGCCGAAGGTATCCTGGACGGCAGACTGGTATGGAAAGCCGCCTGCCATAGCCGTCAACCCCATCGGCTTTCCACCCACACTGGTTGGCGAGGGGCTAGAGTCTGTGGAGTTAAAACCCCTGTGAATATCGTCATGCTGACCAATACCTATCTGCCCCACGTCGGTGGCGTGGCGCACTCGGTCGCCGCATTTAGTGAGGAATATCGCAGGCGGGGTCACAATGTGTTGATAGTGGCTCCGGAATTCCCAGAGAAAATCGCCGGGGAAAAGAATGTAGTCCGCATCCACGCAATCCAGAACTTCAACGGCAGTGACTTCTCGGTAGCACTGCCTTTCTCACCGGACTTGAGCGATCGGCTGGATCAATTTAAGCCAGATATTGTGCATGCGCACCACCCTTTCCTTCTGGGAATGACCGCCCTCAGGGTGGCGCGACAGCGGGAACTGCCTCTGGTCTTTACCCACCACACACTCTACGAACACTACACCCATTACGTGCCGGCAGACTCACAGGTGCTCAAGCGCTTTGTAGTTGAGCTCGCCACCCGCTATGCCAACCTCGCGAGCCTAGTACTGGCGCCCAGCCACAGTATTGTCAAATTGCTGCGCGAGCGCGGCGTGCAGACCCCTATCGCCGAGGTTCCTACCGGCGTTCAATTAGAGGATTACAACAACGGCGACGGCAGCAAGGTACGCCGCCGCCTGGGCATTCCCGAGTCCGCTTTTGTGGTGGGCCATCTGGGTCGCTTCGGGCAGGAGAAAAACCTGCGCTTTCTCTGCAACGCGGTAGCCCGGTTTATGCGTGATGAGGAAAACAGCCACTTCCTGTTTGCCGGCAGCGGACCTCTTGAGGAGGAACTGCAGGCAATCTTTGCCAGCCGCGGCCTGGCCCAACGGCTGCACATGCCCGGCGCGGTGCTCGGCGAAGCACGGCGGGACATGTACAACGCGATGGATACTTTTGTGTTCGCCTCCACCAGTGAAACCCAGGGACTGGTACTCTCCGAAGCGATGGCCGGAGGTGTGCCGGTTATCGCCCTGGATGCCAACGGCTCACGTGAGATGGTGCGCAACGGCAAAAATGGACTCCTGGTGACGGATGTCAATTTGGATGGCTTTATCGACGCCATTCGCTGGCTTTACCAGCTCCCCACAGAAAAGCGTCAAGCCCTCAATCGCGAGGCCCTGAACACCGCACGGGATTTTTCCATGCACAGCTGCGCGCAGCGGGCCCTGGATCTCTATCAACCGCTTCTGAAATACGGTTGGGCTATGGATGACTCTCTTTTTGCCCAGTGGATGCGTATGCGCAACCTTATCGGCGCCCAGTGGGAGATTATCGAGGGGCTGACCGGCGCCGCAGGCGCCGCATTTGGCCAGGCACCAGAGCCGTAATCACAGATTATGATAAGCCGAGTCGGACTATCCATCAGGCGCTGGCGCCGCCGCTTCAGCCGCAGCGAGTGGATCGCCAAGTTGCTGGGACTTTCTACCAGTGGCCGTCAACCCCATGCTCCGGGCTTAATCCTGATCCAAATCGACGGCCTGGCCCACCCGGAATTATTAAAGGCCTTGGCCAGAGGCAGGATGCCTTTTTTGAAGCGTTTGATTCGCAAAGAGCACTACCGCTTGGAGCACATGTTTTCGGGGGTCCCCTCCACCACCCCCGCCGTTCAGGCAGAACTTTTCTATGGCGTGCGCCAGGCGGTACCGGCCTTTGGCTTTCTGGTACACGAAACCCAAAAGCTAGGCCGCATGTACGATCCTGAAGTAGCCGCGCTGGTGGAAAGCCGAGACATGTTCCAGCAGCGCGATCCGCTGCTGCGCGGCGGAAGTTGTTACCTGAGCCTATTTCGCGCCGGCACCAAAACCGGCGAAGCCCACTTTTGCCCGGCCGATCAAGGCTGGGGGCCGGCCCTGCGCAGCGCCAGCCCATGGACCATCGCAGTCCTTATCCTCAGCAACTTATGGAGCCTGATACGTACGGGCGCGCTAATTTTGGTGGAATTATTACTCTCGCTCATAGACTGCGTGCGCGGGGTCCTGCAGGGGCAAAGCTTTATAAAGGAACTGATGTTTATCCCCACCCGGGTCGGCGTCACCATCCTCTCGCGGGAGTTTTGCACTATGGGCGCCAAGGTCGATATCAGCCGTGGCCTGCCCATTATCTATGTCAATTTGCTCGGCTATGACGAGCAATCCCACCGCCGCGGTCCACGCTCGGCGTTTGCCCACTGGGTTTTGAAGGGCATTGACGATGCCGTGGCCCGAATTTGGCGTGCTGCGCATGTCTCTGACCGGCGTCATTACGATGTGTGGATTTTTTCCGATCACGGCCAGGAACAAACCAAACCCTACGAAGAGATTTATGGCCGCAGCCTTGGCGATGCCCTGTCAGAAACACTCTCTGGGCTCGCCAAGCCACCAGAAATTGAACCTGGCCAGACCAGGCACGGCGTTCAGTTGGAGCGCGCGCGCCTGTTTGGCAGCGAGTGGATGGATAAAGAGGATATTGAAAAGCAGGAGCAACCAACCGAGCAGACTGCTCAGAAAAGGCCATTGGCGCTCACTGCCCTCGGTCCACTGGCCATGCTTTATAACCTGGAGCTGGGGGATATTAGCCGCGAGGAGGTCGCCCGCAAGATCGTTGAAGAGGCCAAAATACCTCTGGTGCTCTATCGGGTGGACCCCACTTCAGCAGATTCCCCAGTACACGGCTGGTGGAAACACGGCCCGGTGCGATTGCCGGAGGATGGCCGCAAGTTGATGGGAGACGAGCACCCCTATCCCGAACAATCTATAGCCGACATGGTGAGCCTGTGCAGCCACCCAGACGCCGGCGACTTTATGATGTACGGCTGGTGCTCCACTGAAGAGCAACCGCTGACCTTCGCGATGGAAAACGGCAGCCACGGCGCCGCCGGCCCCAGGGAAACCCACGCCTTTGCCCTGATGCCGCAAGATATCCAGCCTCCGGACCCTCGCCTGGGTTATTGGCGCCCACAGGATCTGCGCACTGCTGCGAGGGCCTACCTGCGCGGCGCCCGCCCCATGAAACTGGATGAACATCAACCGCCGCAAAAAACCCTCAGGGTGATGACCTATAACGTGCACAGCTGCCAGGGAACCGATGGCACCTTGTCACCCCAGCGTATCGCCCGGGTAATCGCCCGCTACCGCCCCGATATAGTCGCCCTGCAGGAGTTAGATGTGAGACGTAAACGCAGCGGGGGGCTCGATCAAGCAGAGCGGCTGGCGCGGCTGCTCGCGATGGATGTGCACTTCCAGCCCGCCATTCACCTCAATGAAGAACTCTACGGCGATGCCATTCTTACTCATTTACCAGCCAAGCTGATCAAAAAAGGGATTTTGCCGGGACCACCCGAGGGCAAGGGGCGCCTCTTCAATCCGGCTGCCGATGAACCTCGCGGTGCCATCTGGGTAGAAATTGAACACAATGGCAGCAAGATCCAGGTGATCAACACCCACCTGGGCCTCTCCCGTATAGAACGCCTGCGCCAGGTGGATGCGTTGCTGGGGCCAGAATGGCTGGGGAACCCACGCTGTAAGGGCGAGCGAATTTTACTCGGCGACTTCAACGCACTGCCCAACTCTGCCGAGTGCAAGCGACTAACTGGTTACCTGCGCGACGCCCAGGAACAGGCCCCCAAACACACTCCCAAAGGCACTTTTCTGAAGGTGCGCATCGACCATGTTTTCCTGAGTGCCGGCATCGCGGTAAAAAAAGTGCGAGTGCCCCGTACTACACTCACCCGGCAGGCCTCGGACCACCTGCCATTAATTGTTGATATCGAGGTGCCTTTTCGCCCGGGAGCAACTAAACCTACTTGAAAAATTCCCCGAGGCCCTCATTATTAGCAGGAGAAGATTCGACTAAACCCCTAATAAAACTACGGTTTTTCGAATTCATCTCGATTTATAGCCAGCGCTTAAAAGGGATTTACCGACTTGATGGTCCCCACCGCGAGCTATATGATTCCGGTATCGATTAAATAGCAGGAGTCGCTAAATGCAACCGCAAGCTTATACAAATACCCGCGCACTGGACCGCTCGGAATCGGCGAAAGTGTTGCGCAATACCTATGCCCTACTGGCCATGACCGTACTCTTTAGTGCTGTCACAGCTGGTATCTCCATGGCCGTCGGTATGGGCCGAGGCATGAGCCTGATCTGCTCCCTGGGAGCCCTGGCCCTGATCTGGTTCGTACTGCCGCGCACCGCCAACTCTAGCGCCGGTGTAGGTGTTGTGTTCGCATTCACCGGTCTTCTGGGCGCATCCATCGGTCCATTGCTCAACCACTACCTTGGCCTCGCTGGCGGCGGCCAGATCGTCATGCAAGCTCTGGGTACCACTGCCCTGATTTTCTTTGCTCTGTCTGCTTACGTACTGACTACTCGCAAAGACTTCAGCTTTATGGGTGGTTTCCTGGCCGTCGGCCTGATCGCTGTCCTGGTGTGTTTCCTGGCAGTCATCATCGCGGGCTTCTTCGGCATTCATATGCCTCTGGTCAGCGTTGCCCTGAGTGGTGTTGTTGCCCTGTTGATGTCAGGTTTCATCCTGTATGACACCAGTCGCATCATCAATGGCGGTGAGACTAACTACCTGATGGCCACCGCTTCCCTGTACCTGAATATCTTTAACCTGTTCACCAGCCTGCTGCACATCCTTGGATTCGCATCCTCTGATGACTAAGCACCAGCACTGCTGAGCAAGTCCCAATGCCCCGCTCTGCGGGGCATTTTACTATTTGGCCCCCTATGAAGTTTTCCCTGGCAATATACTCCGCTCCTCACGCCTCCCAATCCGCCGCCAGTGCATTGCGTTTTGCCAAAGTGCTACTGGCTGAAGGACATGAAATCTACCGGATATTTTTCTACTGCGATGGCGTACAAAACGGCAACACGATTGCCGCCCCTCCCCAAGACGAGGCCGACTTGATCCGTGAATGGCAGACGCTACAGCAAAAGCACAACCTGGATTTAGTCGTCTGCATTGCCGCCGCACAGAGGCGCGGCGTGTTAAGCCAGCGGGAGGCTCAGCGCCTGGAAAAGCCCGCAGCCAATCTCGCAGAGGGCTTCGAGCTGGCCGGCCTCGGTCAGCTTACCGATGCTGCGGCCAACTCTGAGCGCCTGATCACTTTTGGAGGCTAACAATGAGCAATCAAACCCTGGCCCTATGCCGAGCTGCTCCTTACGGTAGCGCCCTAGCCAGAGAGGGCATTGAAGCCGTCCTCGCCTCCGCAGCTATGGAGCAGGAAATTGACTTGCTCTTCCTGGGCGATGGCGTATTTCAACTGCTGGACAACCAAGCCCCAGAGGCCATAGAACAAAAAAGCCTGCGCCGTAATCTCATGGCGCTCCCCATGTTTGGTGTCGAGCAACTCTATGTCTGTCAACACAGCCTGGAGGAGAGAGGTATTGGCCCTGATCTAATTCAAATACCCGGCGCAGAGGTGACCCTGGTGGACAACCCCGGAGAGTTGATCGCTACTTATCAGTGTGTGTTGAGCTTTTAATATGACCTTACATGTTGTCAGTAAATCTCCCTTTAGCTGCCAAGCCCTGCACGATTGCCTGCAGAGC
Organism: Microbulbifer sp. ABH2_005; assembly: GCF_056160005.1. Taxonomy (NCBI): domain Bacteria; kingdom Pseudomonadati; phylum Pseudomonadota; class Gammaproteobacteria; order Cellvibrionales; family Microbulbiferaceae; genus Microbulbifer; species Microbulbifer sp. ABH2_005. The sequence continues at coordinate 2,339,849 of NZ_JBSWWI010000001.1, forward strand.
CTTGCCGAAGGCGATGCCCTGCTCTTGATCGAAGATGGGGTCTACGCCCTACAGCACCAAACCCTTCAGGGTCTGCACAAAACAAAGATCTACTGCCTATCAGCCGATAGCCAAGCCCGCGGATTGCAAACTAGCTCGGCATCTGACTCGGTAGAGATGATCGACGACACCCGCTGGGTGCAGCTGTGCACCGAGCATAATCCCATCGTCAGTTGGTTCCGGTGATACAAACAATGAGCAACCTGAATGTAAATGGCCAGGAAATTCCGTTGGACAAAGAGGGCTACCTGCGCAACTTAAATGACTGGAACCGCGATGTCGCCGAAGAGCTGGCTCGAGCCGAGGAGATAGAGCTCTCGAGTGCACATTGGGAAGTGATTGAGCTACTGCAGGAGTTCTACCGCCAATTCGAGCTCTCTCCCGCCATGCGCCCATTAGTAAAGTTTATCGGTCAACGTCTGGGCCCGGAGAAAGGGCGCAGCATCTATCTGATGCAACTATTCCCCCCCAGCCCCGCCAAGGTTGCCAGTAAAATCGCCGGGCTGCCCAAACCCACCAACTGTCTCTAGGATGGGCGCTTAGATATGAAGAATGACTCTGCGCTCGCCATGATGGTGACGATGCTCCCACAAGTAGACCCCCTGCCAAGTGCCCAACATAAGTCGCCCATTCAGCACGGGGATGGAGAGACTAGTGGCTGTTAGAGCCGCCTTGATATGGGCCGGCATATCATCCGGTCCCTCGAGAGTATGGGTGTATAGGGGGTCATCCTCAGGGACCAACCGATTGAGCCAGTGCTCCAGATCCCTGCGTGCGCTGGGATCTGCGTTCTCCTGAATCAACAGACTCGCCGAGGTATGTTGAATAAATAGCGTACAAAGCCCCTCCCCCACATTCTGCCTGGAAACCCAATCAGCCACCTGACCAGTAAACTCCTGAAGCCCCTGTCCCGACACTCTTATTGCAATCTCACCTATTGCCATACGGATTCCTATATAATTCGCGCCCGCTCTACCAATGAGACTACCGTATTCTAATATGGCACTGCACCGCGTTAACACCGACGACTATCAACAACAGCTCCATCAAAAGGCCGAGCGCTTGGCCGAGGCCTACCGGGAATTCACCGACCTGGAGCCCGAGCTGTTTCCATCGCCCCCCATCCACTACCGGCTTCGCGCCGAGTTCAAGGTTTGGCATGAAGGCGGCGTAGCCCATTACGCTATGTATCGCCAAGGCGAATACAAGAAGCCTTTTATCATCGATACATTCACCGTGGGTTCAGAGCTGATGAATCAGCTGATGCCCAAGGCACTGGAGGCTGTTAACAGCAACGAGGTGCTGCGCAAACGCCTGTTCTCCGCCGAATTCCTCACCACATTGAGTGGTGACGCGCTCATTACACTCATCTATCACAAAAAGCTGGATGAAATTTGGGAGCAAGAAGCCACAGCCCTGCAGGAAAAACTGGGCTTTCCCATACTGGGCCGCTCACGCAAGCAGAAAGTCGTATTAGAGCGAGACTTCGTCACCGAGCAACTGGATATCGATGGCAAGAAGTATCAGTACAAACAAGTAGAAGGCAGCTTTACCCAACCCAATGGGCACATTTGTCGCGCCATGATCCACTGGGCCAAGAATGCCTGCGGGCAAAACTCCAGCGACCTGCTTGAACTCTACTGCGGAAACGGCAACTTCACCATTCCTCTCAGTGAAAATTTTGAGAAGGTACTGGCCACCGAAATCTCCAAGGTTTCGGTCAATTCTGCCCAGGAAAATATTCAAGCCAATGGCGTCACCAACCTGGATATCGTGCGTCTATCCAGTGAGGAATTTACCCAAGCTATAGACAAGGTTCGGCCATTTCGCCGCCTCTCTCACATAGATCTAGATGACTACAATTTTGACACGGTATTGGTAGATCCACCCCGTGCAGGACTGGATGAGGATACCTGTGCGATGGTTGCGCGCTTTCCTCGTATTTTGTATATCTCCTGCAACCCGGAAACCCAACTGGAAAACCTCAAGCTTTTAAGCAAAACCCATCGTATAGAGCGCTTTGCCCTATTTGATCAATTCCCCTACACAGACCACACAGAAACCGGCCTAATGCTGGTTCGTAAATAAAACCCTGTTGGGCTAATACTTGGGGGCATCACTGTGTCGCCCCCCAAGTCTACTTCGATTCACCTCTATTATCTCTCCCATCTCACAATAAAATGCTTGATAGCTTTCCTTACTGCTAGGAGCAGTAAGTGAAGATATTACATAGACCCTTGAAATATTTTCACGTCTCCAGCCCTACCAACAGTAAAAATAGCCTTTCACCCTGTAAAAACTGAAAATAACAAATTGGCATAGCTCTTGCTTTATTACAGATACAGTTATCTGGTGTATTGAAATAAACACTTTTTTGTTTAGCAAGTTTTAGCAAAGAGTTTAGTGATCCAAAACTCGACCAAAGGAGAGCCTCATGAACAATTCAATGAAGAAACTCAGTTTAGTTCTACTCGCAGCAGTATTCAGTTTCTCTCTCGCAGCCTGTGAGGAGCAATCTGCTGAAACCCTCGGAGAGCGAATCGACAACAAAGCTGAGCAAGCCGGCAATCAGATTGAAGATGCATGTGAAGAAGTTAAAGAAGGGGCCAATGCAAAAGATACCGACTGCTAGTTGTTTTGCAAGGGGATATGAAACACCCTTCCAATCCTTATATTGCTAAAAATCTACCCTAGGGAAACGCCCCAGATCGTTTCCCTAGAGATCAATTAATTATTAGATTTTAATTCAAGCAGGCTCCATTCAATAAGAATCCGGGAGCCAACTACAGCAATAGAATACGGAACTCAAATTTAAGACATTAGAACAAAACACTCATAACTATATTTTTCATGCCCGCAATCACCCAGAACTCAAGAAATCAGCACCTCCGATTCTGGCCGACACTGCCCCGATATAAAACCATCCTACAGTTATAAATCACTACCCATCGCTCAACCACAGAATAAAAGCTTGAACTTCTTTAAAAGAAACTCAACGAACAACTTACAAATTCCAAATAGTAGGCACTGAAACCTACCTCAACTCACAGAATTCAATAGGGATAAAAAAATGTCACATCTACCAGTGAAACCATCGGCGTCATCAAACTTATCACAACAATCAATAGAGCATGAAATAAACACCATCTACTACCTAAGCTTAAATGCCAGGCTATTTTATAAAACCGGTCTAGGCAATATAGGAAATCTAGGCATTAGGGAGACTTTCAAGAATTTGAAAGATCTACATGAGAATGTAAAAAATTTACTTGACGGAGCCTCCTTCAACGCTTCACTTTCGACAAAAAAGTGGATAATAGAACGGCGTCCAATTGCCATAATCATAAAACATCCTCCCAAAAGACTAATCAACAGACTCATTGAATGTGAAAAATTACAGAGTTTTCATCAGCTGAAAGTTATCCAATCCACAGGCGATAGCCACCTAAGAATGGCGCTCTCCGCACTAACAGCAAAGCAACAAACAGCTATCGAGCAACTAGAAAAACACCTTGTGACCCTTAACCAAGAAAAAAACAAAAACACATCATCAGAAAAACTTGGCATGAAAGCTGCTTGAGTTATTGTGTCACAAGCAAAGAACGGAGTAATTTATGAACCTTATGAAAAGCACTCTTAGCGCCGCCATCATCGCAGTATCTTTTTCAGCTGGCGCTATGGCAGGGGAAAAATCAGATCAGAAAAGCTCAACCATGAGTGATGCTTGGCTCGACGGAAAGGCAGAAGCCATCCTACTGCTCAATGAGAACCTAAACAATTTTGCCATTGATACTGATGTCAACAGTGGCGTAGTCATACTAACTGGCGAGGTGGAAAGTAATATCGATAAACGTCTCGCAGAGGAGCTAATTACTGGCATTGATGGCGTCAAGAAAGTTAATAACAAACTTACTGTCGTCAACAAAGAAAGCCTTGGAGAAAGCATCTCAAAGGAATATACAGACACCAAGATTGCCACCGTTGTAAAAACACGATTATTGCTTGACCGAGAAGTCTCCGGAACTAAGATTGATGTGTCTGCACAAGAAGGCACGATTACCCTTAAAGGCTCCGTCAAGTCTAGCGCTCAGAAAGACCTAGCGCAGACCATCGCAGAGAATACCGACGATGTGCAAAAGGTGGTTAATAAGCTAAAAGTAACCGGATAATAAGTCTTGAGGGGCTGCAAAGCAGCCCCTCCACTCTATAAATATTTATCCAACAATTTTCTACAAGAAACGGATTTTAATAAAAATCAGCAGTAAGAACGGACAGCATGTATGTGCAAGTGAATGATCCTTAATCGCTTGCCCAATCTAACCGCCATCGAATTTACATAAATTTAGCTCTACCATTTTTGCCAACCCGCAACCCCCATTCTATCCTTTCATGACGACCTTATAAGGTTCAGTGAGCATTTCTACCCCCGAATCAACCCCACAATATAAAAAGAAGTCATTGCCGAACTATTACTTAGCCATTAGTCAAAGTATAAATTAATCACTAACACCTGAAAACTTAAGGCATAACACTATATGCCTTAGAGCAACTCTACCAACTACTTTGAGCTTCCCAAAGAAGCCACATCACTAGCATCAACATTTTGCTGAGCAGTCTTTTCTTGAGCTACGCCCTCCTCTCTTGGTGCCAATGATTCTGTACTTTCATCAGCTACAACTTGAGCCTGAATCTGTAAATGGGTTAATAAGGGGAAATGGTCAGAACCAAACCCCTGTAAACGTTGAATACTTAGTAGTTTAAAGTGTTTACTGTGGAACAAATGATCCAATGGCCAACGTATAAACCAATATTTAGCATGAAAAGTATTAAACAGGCCTCGCCCAATACGTGGATCTAGCAGCCCACTAACTTTTCTGAATAGTCGTGTAGTACGAGACCAAGTCACATCATTAAAGTCGCCTGCAACGATAATAGGCGAAGTCTTGTTTTTCACTTTTTCTGCAACAACCAGGAGCTCTGCATCCCTCTCTTCAGAAGTGTCATTTTCAGTTGGACTTGGAGGGGCAGGATGCAAAAAATGAGCATTAATCGTATGGCCTTGAGGAGTCTGAACCAGTGTGTGCATAGAAGGCACATTATCTTCAACCAAAAATTGTATTTGACTATCCGACAAAGGGAGCCTGGAATAAACGTGCATCCCATATAAATTTTCGAGAGGACACTTTATCGTATATGGATAGCTTGGTTCTAACGTATCCAGCTGAGATTGCCACCACTTATTCGACTCAAGTGTGAGTATAATGTCCGGATTATGCCGCTTAACGATATCTAAAAAGTCTGCTGCTCTTCTATTTGAACCTTGTACATTAGCAGTCAAAATACTAATGTTATCGTATTCCTCAAGATTTCCTTCCCGTGAACTTACACGCTCCACTTGAACTGGGAAAAGAAACAAGTGAGGAACTATCCGCCACAACTGACATCCTAAGCAAAAAATACTAACCAGAACCAAGCCGTAAGACATGGGACTACTGAAATCAAGAAAAATACATTGAAGTATCAAAAGAAAAATTAACAATATTGAGAACTGCAATCTCGGGAAATCAAATCCGCGTATATACCAAGCCTCATACCTTAAAGTAGGTAGCAGGGTAAATATTGCCATTACAACGCTATAGATTACTATGAATATAAACATCAAAATATAAGCTCGGCTAATCTATTGGTTAGATAGAAGATACCCATACAAAAAGTCCACACTTAACTTCCTCCAGACTAATTCGAAAATTTAGCAGATATCCCAGTGTCGCTTTATTCACTGCTTTCCAACTCAAGTAGATAGTATTGGAATACTTACCTGAAAGCTACATGCATGGATAATATGGCCAGTAAATCTAATAGAGTTGAATAAAGATCTACTGAAGAATTTTTAGATCTAGGGGCTAGAAAAATGTAGTTAGTGCTAGGTCATAGCGGAAAGCTTTTACAGGCCGCGAGAATCAACCAGCGCATCACTTGCAGTAGTGATTGTGCTTGACTGTTCAAAGAGCACTTATAGTACTCTCGAGAGACTTGAGCCAGTAGTTTTCGCCGTAAATTTAGAGGCCATGTGTTTCAAGGGAGACTCTACACCATTAACCATACCTGAGCAACTTGGGTAGGAATTTCCGCTCTCCGCTCACAGAGCATCGTAATACTCTTCATTCTTTATATTCATACTCAACTCAGGGCATTGAAGCTCGAGAGGTATGTCAAAGGCTAATATCTATTGGCCTATCTTCTGAGAAAATTTAATATTTATAAATTCATATACTCTGACTCCGTGTTAGGCCTAAACCTAACTATACAGGGTGTCTACTAAACGTGGGTAAGTCTTAAATATAACGCCGCTATATACGGCAAATTTTTTGGTGATTGATTTGTGCTAGCGTAAGCGTCCAGCACAAATTCGAGCGTCGGAAAGTTTGTCCAGCCCAACAACGTTCGGCGTGTATGATAGCTTTGTTACAAGGCACTACAGTGATCTACGCAAGTTTGATATAAATTGAGATGTGGCTGCAGCTAGAAGTACCCAGAAGCAAAAGAATAGCTTGCCGCCCCCTCCGTCTAAATAAGTTGAGAATACCACGTAAGGAGAATGATTAGTTTTTACAGCGATGAAGAGCATGATTGATCCCAAAACCAATGTACCACCAAGGTAAATCCAAAAAGCCATTACTGGCTCACTACTATCTTTGTAGTTCTGAATTAGCCACATAATGGTTCCTGCAAATAGAGCCATCCAAATCAATTGTATATTCCTTACTAGGGCTTGTAACGCCTGCCAACACGGGCCGGAGGCGCGATAGCACCGGAGGTCCAGCAAATGCTTGCATTTGCGATCGTGCTTGGTCTCGTTACTAACCAAGCTTCCGAATCAATCCAAATTTTGAATTAAAAATCTCTTGAAGTGCAGACTTCAATTCAATTAACCAGTTCCCAATGAATTTAATATCTTCTACTTTTCCTTCTAGCGAAGAATCTTCCGTAATCTCAGATAGGTTATCTAAAGCTGCTGCCACTTGCTCGTAGGTTATTATTGCTATAGGACCAAAACCAAAATCCACACCATCTCCACAATCTTCTCCAAATTGGTAGCTAAGTTGCTCTAGAGATTTGATTATTCTGGGATATCTTGAATCTAAAACTTCCTTAATCCAACCAACAGTTTTAATATTCCAGTCATCAATCAAAACTGACCCTTCTCTGCTACTAACTTCAAAGTCCGCAGGAGGCACTTCACAGGTTTCCTCTTCGTAAAACTCACTATCCTCTAATAGCAACCAATAAAGAAATTCATTCCCCCTAATCTTCTCGATGTTTTCTGAGCTTATTGGATGAAAGGTATAATTTATACTCACTAGTCTAAATTCCTCAACTTGCTCGAATTAATCCGCCAACACGGACCGAAATGGAGCTGCGAAGCAGCGGAATGTAGGTCCAGCCAGCTTTGCTGGCGGCCGTGTTTGGTTTTGTTATGTTTGGCCAACTTGCGAAACTGAATCACACCAAACCGCCTGCCAACACTCGCCTAGGAACTCCACCTTAATAGTACCAAACTCTCTTTGGCTATTAATTTCCTTCGACACAATAACATGCTCAACATCTATTAATTCTGGCAAGCCATCAATATCCTTTGGCCCCAAAAACTCTAGCTCGACAACCTCACCTTCTTTTTCGAATTTCACTGAGAACGAAAGTATCCTTTCGTAGCCTTTACGTTCAATAGCAACGCGTGTAGCTTCCCAGCTTGGGCCAAATTCGTAGAGCTTTTCTTCCTTCATCCTTTGCTTACTCTGAAAACTAAACTGGTCTTGCCCACAAAAAGTAGACACTCTAACTATGCATATTTACGCTCATACTCTGCTGGACTTACATAGCCCAATGCAGAGTGCTTACGAACCCTATTGTAGAAAATCTCAATGTATTCAAACACCTCAGATTTTGCTTGCTCTTCGCTTTCGAATGTTCCGGCATAAACCAGCTCGACTTTTAGCCTACTGAAGAATGATTCCATTGCCGCATTATCCCAACAGTTAGCCTGGCGACTCATGCTCGGCTTGCACTTGCTTTCGGACAAGAGATCCTGGTATTTCTGCGATCGATATTGCACACCCCTGTCAGAGTGAGCTATCAGTCCAGGCTTTATTTGTCGTCGCTCTAGAGCCATTTTCAACGCTCGACGTGTCAATTCATCGGTCATCTGGGAGTCGAATGCCCAACCTACAATACGTCGAGAGTACAGATCCATAACTACCGCGAGGTACAACCACCGCTCCAGAACCCAGATATACGTAATATCACTGGTCCAGCGGCAATTTGGTCGATCCACATCGAAGCAACGCTTAAGTAGGTTGGCGGCGACATTGATATTCCCCTCTACGGGCTGACTATATCGAAAGCCTTTGCCGTTTCTCGCTTTAAGATGCTCCTGTTGCATAAGCTTAGCGACGTAGTTCCGTGAGCATGGTTCACCCAACTCTTGAAGCTCGCAAGTGATTCTAGGCGCTCCATAACGACCTCTAAACTCAGCAAACGTCTCTCGGATTTTCTCGATTGTTCGTATCTTTCTAATCATGCGAGGAGGTGGCAACCGCCCTCGCCATCGATAATAACCCGATCTTGAGACTTCTAAACACCGACACATCAAGCTAACCGGGAATGACCCTACATGCTCTTGTATCAGTGCGTACTTTACTCTTGGTGGTTCGCAAAGTACGCAGCTGCCTTTTTTAGAAACTCAACCTCCTGGCGAGCTTCATGCAGCTCCTTCCTGAGCTTGCGAACTTCAGCGCTTTCCTGTTTTGAATAGTCGACGCCATCTAAACTATTGAACTGCTTATCAGATAGTCGATTAAACTGACGACGCCAGTTGTAGATCTGCTGTGCGCTGACGCCTAGCTCTCGTGCCACAGAAGCCGTTGTTGCTCCAGGCTTTTCAGCCCTCTTAACTGCTTCTCTACGGAACTCCTCCGTATACGCCTGAGTTCTTTTCTTACCCATGATACACCTCCGTGTTAGGCCTAAACCTAACTATACAGGGTGTCTACTAAACGTGGGTAAGTCTTAAACATAACGCCCGCAGCAGGGCCGACCAATGCTATGCACTTTTTTGTGCGAAATTGGGAGCGCAGCAACCCGAACAAAAAAGTGCATAGCATTGGGCGTCCCGCGGAGGCCCGAAGGGCCGGAGCAAACTGCCTGCGATTGTCATGGTTTATACCCCTCGAAGCACCACCGGTAACTTCCAACATAATATTTGTACGGATTATCCAACATGACAACGGGTGGGGCTTCGAAGTTATACTGGATTAATGCAACATCATAGACACCGTGGTTTAGGCCTTCTTGATCAAAATTGCACTTCATTGACTTTCTTTCTTTTTTTGCGATTTTTATATAAAGAACATCCCCCATTTCACTATCATGAGCACTAAATATGCCGTGCTCAATTTGCAATGAATGTAAATCAAGATCAGTAAGCTTTGCCCTCTCTGACTCGGGGAAGCTGATTAACTTTCCATCTACATTAAGAGTAATGCTCTTTAAATTATCATTTTCTGGATCTAAATCAATTTTCAAAGATACACTTTTATATGGCTCAGGGAGGACGCCTTCAGCATAGACATGATGGGAATGTAATCTAGTTGTGTCATAAGCAGCTGCAAAAATTGGAAATACAGCCAGTATAAATATTAAATTTCTCATGAATTCTCAGGAGCCATAACGCTTAGCACACAGGCAGATAAACCGTAGGTTTGAAGCCTCCCCCCTTAAAGTAGATGCTACCTTATATTCATCTTATGCGGCCATTCTTTCATATTCATCTGGGCTTTTGAACCCAAGTGAACTGTGTCTTCTCTTCAAGTTATAGTATCTATCAAGGTACCAAGATAAGTTAGCCCTAAGATCCTCAACCGACTCAAAGTAAAATCCTTTGATATTCTCAGTTTTCAGTGTCTGGAAAAATGACTCTACATACACATTGTCATTCATAAATCCTGGTCGATTCATGCTCGGCTCAATACCTAGCTCTTTGAGTCGGTTTTGGTATGCATAAGCACCGTACTCAGACCCACGGTCACTGTGAAATATTAGACCTGATTCTATCCTTCTGCGACGGACAGCTTTATTTAGCGCTGATAGTGTTAATTCAACGTTCGAGTATTTGACAATTCCCAACCCACCACTTTTCGAGAGTAAAGATCAATAATTACAGCTAAATATTGCCACTGACCATTGATCTTCAGATAGGTCACATCACCTGCCCAATGAGAGTCTGGTTTAGTCGGCATACCATGCTCTCGTTGTAAATTTTCAACCTTAATACAAGGATTTCCAGGTAATGGGCGTCGACGATAGATCCTTCCTGCTTTCCCCACGATTCCAGCCTCTCGCATAAGGCGTTCAACACGTTTGTGATTTATTCGCTCACCATTAGCTTTCAGTTCTGCGCTAATTCTTGGGCTTCCATAATTACCATTATGCTGTGTGTAGATAGTCTCTATACACCCTAGAATTCGCTTATTTTCTATGTCTCGAGCACTCTCAATACGATTAAGCCATTTATAAAACCCCTGAGGCGAAACATCCAAATATCTACACAAGTACCTGACACCAAAGTCCAACCGATTGTGGGCTATGAACGCGAATCTTTCAGCTTTTGATCTTTCAGGTACGCTTCCCACTTTTTTAGGAGATTATTCTCCTTTTGTAATTTCTCAACCTGTTTTCTTAGGCGTTTTATTTCTTTATCATCAGTTTGAGACTGAGGTTTCTCTGTCTTCGTCATACTTATTCTACGGCTAGGCTTCTCAACCAACTTGCCTTCTCTACTTTCTTGTCGCCATCTATACACCATTACTGGATGTAGGCCAATGATGTTGGCGATAGTAGTCGTATCTACTTTCAGTTGATTAGTGAGTGCGACCACTCTAACTTTAAACTCTGTTGAGTATTCAACAACACGTTCTTCGCTCAATATTTTCGGCATTTTCTCCTACCCTATTCAAAAGGTAGGCGTCTACTCCATGGGGGAAGGTTTCTTTGACTGCCCAGCCACGAAGTGGCGATTGTGCTGCGGTTTGTTATGTTTGTGACCACTTTACCGCTTGACCCGAACAAAGTTTTGCAGCCCAGCAGTTATTAACAAATGGGGCCGCAGAACAACTTGTGTTTATGATCGCATCAGCATCTAACGATGCAGCTTTTGCCTTTAGAGTTTCAATTGCTTTTTCTGCGTCACCCCAAACTCGACCTCCATAAGGTGCACCTGAACAGTCAGCAGCGCTAATATCATCTATGGTGCTATATTCCTTATCAGGAAATTGGCCTTCCTCAAGAATCTCTATTTGATCCACTCTTGCTGCTTGATCTGGAGTCAGATTGGGAGCCCCCATTACACAACCTGTAAGAGCAAAAATAATAGGGACAATAATCAATAACTTCATTAGTACTCCTTAAACATAACGCCTCAAGAAGGGGGGCCGGCTCAGCGTCCCGCTTCCTTGATTTGTTAGTACCTTTGACAGGTTTAGGGGCCCAAATAATTAGTGATAGTAATACTTTGAATATCAATTAAACCTGAGGAACCATCATAATCACGGAGATTATCATTCAGCTCTCCAAGTTGATCAGTAAACTCATTCACCAACGGGTAGTAATCCCTTGATAAAACAGTTTCTTTATTTGACCCAGAAAAAAGAATTGTCTCTACATTTGTTAAGACGTTACCGCTAACTAGATTATCATATGTGCTCTTAGTGAATTTTCCATGATAGCTCATAGTTAACTGTAAATACCCTTCTACATTCGTGAGTTCATACGAAAGGTCACGCCCTCTAAGAGTGCAGCACCAGCCTATGATATCTCCATAGCTCCAAGTAAAGAAGTAATCTGTCTGATCGCAATTTTCAGAGTCGCTTGGACAATCCATATTGAAAAACAGGGCAAAGTCCTGCCCCATAACATCACCAGCTCCATCGGTAGCCACAACAACTTTTACTCCGATATCGAGAGCGTCTTCTCGCGATACGTTCTGTGAAAATCGTACAACAACTTCAAAAGAAGGAGGATCAATTGAAAGTATTTCGGAGGAGGTAAAGCTTTCTATTTCAGCGGGTATCTCTGCTGGATCAGAACTGTTCCCGCCACTGCCACCATTGCCACCGCCGCCACCATTGCCACCGCCGCCGCTGCATGCGAGCAGAAGACCCACAAAAGAAGCTAGAGATCAAATATAGAATTTTTTTAAGCATATATAACATCTAAGCTTAGGTTAATTTATTTTGGGTATCAGAACTAACGCCACAAGCTGCGACGCGAAGCGTCCGACAGCCTTGACTTGTTATAAAAATATTAGCCGTTGTAGATAGACATATGGTCAACACTAGCTCTATTACCTTCACATTTCTTTATGACTATTTCTACTTTCTGCCCAGAAGCAAAAGCCGTCAACACCATAGAATAAAGCCCAGAAAAATGCGGCTTACCTTCCCTATATACAGCCAAATGCGATCGGCCACATTGTTGACTCCCATCCAAGTTACTAACCAAAAAAGTAAAGCCAAAATCTTCAGCATAAATCCTATCTATACTAGCATTCACCCGATCAAAGGCTTGCGTAGATAAGCTCACTAAAGATTAAAAAATAAACATTAGCTTTTTCATTGTCACTCCTAATGACTTAATGGTTAGAATTCATAACGCCGCAAGGTGCATGAACGGGGTATTATCAGCCCAGTCGATCAAGGTAAAAATCCGGCGTTTTAACTCATCTCGCGGCTCTTTCCACAAAATCAGTAAAGATAGGTTGCAGTGCCCGTAGCAATCAGCTCAGCTTCATCATTACTCAGCTCCATCCGCGCAACAACAAGCTTGTTACCCGTACGCAGGATAGAGCCCTCACAGATAAAGTGCTCCCCCCTGCCCGGCTTTAAGTAATCAACACGCATATCTACGGTGCCAAGCTTGGAGAGGCGCTCGGCCTTTTCTTTCCAGTGCATGTTTCCCATTCTCTGGTAAGCCGCAACCATTGCCGTGAGGCCACCGACGGTATCCAGGGCCGTAGCGATAACGCCACCATGCAGAATATTCTTCCAGATATTACCTATCAGCTGCGGTCTCAACTCGAATCCAGCGGAAAGGGTGAGCGCCTCTAAATCAAGGGAGCGCATCTCAAGTCCAATTTGTTGATTAAAAGGGATTTGTTCAAAAAACCCCTTTACCAATTCCTGAAACTCACTGGGTGAGGGTTCTGTCATAGCCGTGCAACCCGGTTGAGGCCATCCAGTGCGGCACTGCGATAGGCCTCCGCCATGGTGGGGTAGTTGAATGTGGTATTCACGAAATAATCGATAGTGTTATTTGGAGAGGGCTGCTTCATGATGGCCTGGCCAATATGCACGATCTCTGCCGCTTCAGCACCAAAACAGTGGATGCCTAGGATCTCACGGGTCTCGATATGGAACAGGATCTTGAGCATGCCCACGCGCTCGCCGGATATCTGAGCCCGCGCTGTGTGCTTAAAGAGCGCGCGCCCCACCTCATAGGGTACCTTGGCGGCTGTCAGTTCGGATTCGGTTTTACCCACTGAGGAAATTTCCGGTAGGGTATAAATACCAGTGGGCGCATCCTCGATTACACGGTGCCCGCGGCCGGCTATGGCCGCCGCTACCGCCCTACCCTGGTCATAGGAGGCACTGGCAAGACTGGGCCAACCAATAACATCGCCGACGGCAAAGATATTTTCCACCTCGGTACAGTAGTGATCATCCACGCTTAACTGGCCGCGATGGTTGGCTTCGAGGCCGACATTTTCCAGTCCCAGGGAGCTGGTATTACCTGTACGGCCGTTACACCAGAGTAGAGCATCGGCATGGATACGCTTACCAGATTGCATTTCCATAATTACGCCCTGTTCATTCGGGAGTACACGCGCATACTCTTCTTGGTGACGAACAGTGACTCCCATATCCCGTAGGTGATAACTCAGGGCATCAGAGATCTCATCATCGAGGAATTCCAATAGGCTACTGCGGGTATTGATCAAATCTACCTTGATGCCGAGACCAGCAAAAATAGAAGCGTATTCACAGCCTATCACACCGGCGCCGTAGATCATGATGGAATGCGGTGTGTGCTGCATATCCAGAATCATATCGCTGTCGTAGACACGCTCGTGATCGAAGTCTACATCGGCGGGACGATATGGGCGGGAGCCGGTGGCGATAATAAATTTTTTCGCGGTGACAATTTCCATAGCACCATCGGGCAGTTGTACTTCCACGCTATTAGCATCGCGGAAATTTGCCGCCCCAACGATCAATTCAACTCGGTTACGCGCATAAAAAGAAGTGTGCATTTCCACTTGATAGGAAATCACTTTATTGACCGTCTGCATCACCTGGGGAAACGTTAGGCGGCGCGGTTCACCCAGAGCACGAAAAACACTCTGAGTGTTATACCGCATTAATTGTTTGACAGAGTGGCGCAGTGCCTTGGAGGGAATAGTGCCTTTATGGGTACAGTTGCCACCCACTACCTGGCGTTTTTCAATCACTGCGACGCGCATGCCCTTTTTCGCGGCGCTCATTGCGGCGGCCTCACCTGCGGGACCAGAACCAATTACAACCAAGTCAAACTTTTGCTCTGCCATCTATTGCTCTAATTCTTTTTTCAAAACGGAATGTAAGCCGTACTAGCGACTCACATTCAATATTAAAATCGGCACGATTGGTGCCAATGATATAAAACTACAAGCCCGTTGCTCACGGGCTTGGGGGCTGCTTACTTGCGTTTAGTAGCATCGTAAGCAAGATCTTCAGCGGCTGCTTTTTCTTGAAGCTGTCGCTCCTGCTCTTTCTCGCATTTGTCGTCATTGCCACCACAAATGGAGCAATCCTGCTTCATACCAATATTATTCAAACCACCACAGGAACCTTTTAATGGCTTGTTTTGCACCATGGCGCCGAGTGCCATGCCAGCGACAACTAACAACATGGCAATAAAAGCAAAGATAAAAATTGTCATTACTCAGACCTCTCTAGGTAAGGAGCAAAAGCGGAGCTAAACCGCTCTTCAAATCCTTTATCAGTTTTAACCAGCATAAAAACGGCCAGGTTATCCCTTTCGGCCAAATCCAACCCTTCTTTAGCACCAAGTACATTGAGGGCAGTGGCCAAACCATCAGCTTCTGCGCAGCTCTCAGCCACCACAGTGACCGAAGCGAGATTGTGAGTTAATGGCCGCCCGGTACGCGGGTCGATACTGTGCGAATAGCGGATGCCATCGCGCTCATAGTAATTGCGGTAATCGCCACTGGTGGCCACCGCTTTACCACTAACTTCTATGGGCTGCTGAACCATTTGTCCGAAGGAGTCTGGAGCTTCAATACCAATTCGCCAAGCCTTACCTTTTGGATTCACCCCAAGGGTTCGCAGTTCACCACCTATCTCGACCAGGTAGTTACGAACCCCTTGACGCTCTAATAACAAGGCGACCCGGTCGACGCCATGCCCCTTGGCAATAGCCGACAAATCTATTTCCACCGGTCGCTGGCGGGTGATGGTATTCGGCTGGCGAGTCACCGAGAGCGCATCAGATCCCACAACTTTTAACAGGCGGTCGATATCCGCATCAACGGGAATCTGCTCCGGCTCAGGCTTGGGGCCAAACCCCCACAAGTTGACCAGAGGACCAACGGTCACCTCAAAGGCGCCATCACTACGACGATAGATATCCAGGGACATCTCTACAATATCGGCGAGTGGCTGGCTGACCGGAATAGGTTCGCCGATAGGGCCGCGATTTAGCAGCATCAACTCGGAGTCGTTGATGTAAGTGGACATCTCCTGGTTGACCTGCTGCAGCTCGCTATCAATCAGCTTCTGCAACGCATTGCGGTCTATACCATCGGGAACGTCCACTAGGGTGATGTGATAACTGGTGCCCATGGTACGGCCACTGAGCTGCCAGTTTTCCACCCCTGGAGTACAGGCTGAAAAAATTACAGCCACACAAAGCAAAAACAGGGCCGGAAAAACGGGCCCTGTTTTTGTTTTTTGCGGGGCTTTGATTGCGTTTAGCAAACTAAGCTCTCCGTTTAACCACCGAAGTCATCGAGGAGAATATTTTCATCCTCTACGCCCAAGTCTTTGAGCATATTGATTACCGCGGCGTTCATCATGGGCGGCCCACACATGTAGTACTCACAGTCTTCCGGAGCCGGGTGGTCCTTCAGGTAGTTTTCATACACCACGTTGTGAATGAAGCCCGTGTAACCCGTCCAGTTATCTTCCGGCTGCGGATCAGACAAAGCCACATGCCACTTGAAGTTATCAAATTCAGCAGCCAGGCCGTTGTAGTCATCTTCGTAGAACATCTCGCGCAGGGAGCGCGCGCCGTACCAGAAGCTGATCTTGCGCTTGGAGTGCAGACGCTTGAGCTGGTCGAAAATGTGTGAACGCATCGGCGCCATACCGGCACCACCACCGATGAATACCATCTCGTTGTCGGTTTCCTTGGCGAAGAACTCACCGAAGGGGCCGTACACCTTGATCTTGTCACCCGGCTTCAGGCTGAACACGTAGGAAGACATCTGACCCGGCGGGATACCCTCGGTACGGGGCGGCGGAGTCGCGATACGGATGTTGAACTTAACAACACCTTTCTCTTCCGGGTAGTTCGCCATAGAGTAGGCGCGAACTACTGGCTCGGTCACCTTGGACTCCAGCTTGAAGAAGCCAAAGTGCTCCCAGTCACCGCGGTACTGCTCTTCTACTTCGAAGTCGGCAAATTTAACGTGGTGAGCTGGGGCTTCCAGCTGTACGTAACCGCCAGCACGGAAGTCAACGTTTTCGCCTTCGGGCAAACGCAAGGTCAGCTCTTTAATGAAGGTGGCAACGTTGGGGTTGGATTCCACAGTGCACTCCCACTGCTTCACGCCAAACACCTCTTCCGGCACTTCGATTTCCATGTCCTGCTTAACTGCAACCTGACAGGAAAGGCGCTTGCCTTCTTTCGCATCGCGCGGGGTGAAGTGCGCTGCTTCGGTCGGCAGCATATCGCCACCGCCCGCAGTCACTTTACATACACACTGCGCACAGCTACCACCGCCACCACAGGCGGAGGCCAGGAACAGGTTATTGGCAGCCAGGGTTTGCAGCAGCTTGCCGCCGGCCGGTACGGTGAGAGTCTTCTCACCGTTAACCAAAATGTTGACGTTGCCGGTGTTTACCAGGCGCGAGCGGGCCGCAAGGATCACCGCCACCAGCGCCAGTACGATGACGGTAAACATCGCTACGCCGAGGATAATTTCAATACTCATTCTATTGTTTTCCCCGCTTAGATATCGATGCCGCCGAAGGACATGAAGCCCAGGGACATCAGACCAACGGTTACGAAGGTGATGCCCAGGCCTTTCAAGCCATCCGGTACGTCGCTGTACTTCAGCTTTTCACGAATACCGGCCAGAGCGGTAATCGCCAGTGCCCAGCCTAGGCCGGCACCGAAGCCGTAGGCAACACTCTCACCGAACGCGTATTCGCGCTCAACCATGAACAGAGAGGCACCCATAATGGCGCAGTTCACGGTGATCAGCGGCAGGAATACACCCAGGGCGTTGTAGAGCGCCGGTACATATTTATCCAGGAACATCTCCAGGATCTGTACCAGTGCCGCAATTACGCCGATGTAGGACAGCAGGCCGAGGAAGCTCAGGTCCACGTCGGGGTAACCGGCCCAGGCCAGTGCACCGTCTTTCAGCAGGTAGGTGTAGATCAGGTTATTGACCGGTACTGTCAGAGTCAGTACCACGATAACCGCAACACCCAGGCCAATCGCAGCTTCGATCTTCTTCGATACGGCCAGGAAGGTACACATACCGAGGAAGAAGGCCAACGCCATGTTTTCAACGAAAACGGCGCGGATAATCAAAGAAATATAATGTTCCATGGATTAGGCCTCCTGCGCTTGGGAATTAGGCGCAATCTTGAACTCGTCTTGCTCAACCTGGGCAGGCTTCCAGGCGCGGATTGCCCAGATGAACAGGCCGATCAGGAAGAATGCACTGGGCGGCAACAACAGCAGGCCGTTGGGGATATACCAACCGCCGTTGCTCACGGTGGTCAGGATGTCCACACCGAACAGCTTACCAGCGCCGAACAGTTCACGGATTACCGCGAGACCAATCAGGATAACGCTATAGCCCAGACCGTTACCGAGACCATCGAAGAAGCTGGGCAGCGGCGGGTTCTTCATAGCGAAGGCTTCCGCACGGCCCATTACGATACAGTTGGTAATGATCAGGCCAACGAATACGGACAGCTGCTTGGAGATGTCGTAAGCCAATGCCTTGATCAGCTGATCCACCAGGATTACCAATGAGGCAATCACGGTCATCTGAACGATGATGCGGATACTGTTCGGGATCTGCTTGCGGATCAGAGATACCGCAACGTTGGAACAGGCCACAACCGAGGTCAGGGCGATACACATTACCAGGGTCACCTGCAGCGAGCTGGTTACAGCCAGTGCAGAACAGATACCCAGGATCTGCAGCGCGATCGGGTTGTTGTTAAAAATCGGCTCTAGCAGAGTCTCTTTAATTTTCATGCTTATGCCTCCCCTGCTTTCAGGTTTTTCAGGAAGGGACCATAACCCTGGTTACCCAACCAGAAGTTCACCAGGTTGCTAACGCCCTTACTGGTCAGAGTCGCACCGGACAGGCCGTCTACTTCGTGAATCGCATTCGGGCTTTTCGGATTAACCTGCCCTTTGATCACGCTGATATCGACGTTGCCCTGGCTGTCGAAGACTTGCTTACCAACCCACTGGGATTTCCAGTTGGGGTTGTCCACTTCGCCACCCAGTCCGGGAGTTTCCTTGTGCTCGTAGAAGCCGAGGCCCGCTACGGTGTCGAGGTTGCTCTCCAGCGCGAGGAAGCCGTACAAGGTACCCCAAAGGCCGTAGCCGCGGACAGGCAGAATGATCTTGTCCAGCTTGCCATCTTTCTCCACCAGGTATACCTCTTTGGTATTTTCCCGGCGGATGATCTTAGCGGTGTCCTCGTCTGCCGGCAGTCTCTCACTGGCAGAGGGGATCTTGGAAGCAGCGCGACCGCTGCCGCCAGCCGGCGCTTCATCGGTGAACTTACCGGTGTTCAGGTCAACGTATTTGATCTTCACATCGGCGAAGGCCTTCTCGACTTGCGCTTTGTTAGCGTGAGAGTCCTTCAGCAGGCCACCAGCCATCAGTACGTTGCGCTTCATGTCCAGCTCGGCATTCGCCTGCTGGGCAGGCTTCAGCATTACCGCCGCAGTGGAAACCACTACAGAGCACACCAGGCACATTACCAGCGCGACAATCAAAGTACCGGTTACGGAATCTTTATTAGCCACGTGCCAACCTCCGTTTGATATTGGACTGCACCACAAAGTGGTCAAACAGCGGAGCGAACAGGTTAGCGAACAGGATCGCCAGCATCATGCCTTCCGGGAAGGCCGGGTTCACTACACGAATCAGGACAACCATCACCCCGATCAAAATGCCGTACCACCAGCGACCAGTGTTGGTCATGGCAGCGGAAACCGGGTCAGTGGTCATAAAGATCAGGCCGAAAGCAAAACCGCCCACTACCAGGTGCCAGTACCAGGGTACCTGGAACATCGGGTTGGTTTCGGAACCGATCATGTTGAACATAAACGCGGTGGCCATCATACCCAGCAGGGTGCCGGCTACGATGCGCCAGCTGGCGATCTTCATGCCCATCAGGATTACACCGGCAATCAGGATAGCCAGGGTAGAAGTTTCACCGATGGAACCATGTATCTTGCCGAAGAAAGCGTCGAACCAGGTTACCTGACCAACCGCAGCGTTCACGATACCGTTCTGGATGCCTTCGCTGGCCATAACAGACAGCGCAGTTGCACCGGTGTAACCGTCAACCGCAGTCCAGACAGCATCGCCAGACATGGCCGCCGGGTAGGCGAAGAATACGAACGCACGACCGGTCAGTGCCGGGTTGAGGAAGTTTTTGCCGGTACCACCGAACACTTCCTTACCGATCACCACACCGAAGCTGATGCCCATAGCCACCATCCACAGAGGCAGATCCGGCGGACAGGTTAAGGCAAACAGAATGGAGGTTACGAAGAAACCTTCGTTCACTTCGTGACCGCGCACAGCGGCGAACAGCACTTCCCAGATACCACCCACAATAAAGGTGACCGCATAAATCGGCAGGAAGTACATGGCTCCGTAGACAAAGTTGTCCCACAGGCTCGCTGGGTTATAGGAGGTCAGAGCACCAATAATGGCGTGACGCCAACCGGACAGATCCGGATTGGTCATGCCTTCCAGAATAGTGTTGGCCTGGAAACCGATATTCCACATACCGTAGAAGGCAGGGATCATCGCACAAGCCCACACGGTGATCATAATACGCTTCAGGTCGATACCATCGCGCACATGAGCCGTGGTCTTGGTTTTATCAGCCGGCTGGAACAAGCCAGTATCAATGGCCTCAAAGAGGGCATAGAACTTTTCGAACTTGCCGCCTTTGTGGAATTTCGGTTCGATGGAATCGAGGAATTTACGCAACATACTTACCCCTCCTTCTCAATACGGGTCAGGTTGTCCCGCAAAATGGGGCCGTATTCGTACTTGCCCGGACACACAAAGGTACACAGTGCCAGATCTTCCTCATCCAACTCCAGAGCACCCAGTTTCTGGGCCATAGCGGTATCACCTACGATGAGGGAGCGCAGTAGCTGGGTCGGCAGTACATCCAGCGGCATGACCTTCTCATAAGTGCCGACCGGCACCATGGCACGCTCGGAACCGTTAGTGCTGGTAGTGAAGTTGAACAGCTTGTTCTTGAACAGGCGCGAGAGGTAAATCGGGAAAACAGAGTAGCGCTTGTTACCGGCACGCAGGTAGTGCAGGAAAGGACGCTCATCGCCCTCTTCCAGGACAGATACCTGATTATGGTAGCGACCCAAGTAACCCAAAGGACCTTCAGCGGTGCGGCCGCCAAATACGGAGCCGGAAATGACGCGGTCGTTATCACCTTTCAGCTCACCGGAAGTCAAAGCTTCCAGGCTGGCGCCGAGACGAGTGCGCAAAAGGCGCGGCTGCTTGACTTGAGGGCCGGCCAGGGAAACAACGCGGTCGGTGAACAGTTTACCGGTGGTAAACAGTTTGCCTACGGCGATCACATCCTGGTAGTTAATGGTAAATACACTGCGAGAACCGGAAACCGGGTTCAAGTAGTGAATATGGGTACCGGACAGGCCAGCCGGATGGGGGCCGGCAAAAGCTTCGCGGCGAATATTCGCAGCGCTCGGTACGGGGATGTCTGCATCAGGGGCGGTACAGACGTAAGTGGTTTCCGCCAGCTTGGAAAGAATCTCAACGCCCTGAGAGAAGGCTTTAGGATTCTCGGCAATCACCACTTCTGGATTGGCAGCCAGAGGATTGGTGTCCATCGCATTGATAAACACCGCTTCCGGCTTGGCATCCAAAGCGGGGACGCGGCTGAACGGGCGGGTGCGCAGTGCGGTCCACATGCCAGACTCAACCAGGTTCTCAACAACCTGCTCACGTGTCAGGCCAGACAGCTTATCTGCGCTGTAGCTCTGGAACTGTTCCGCTGCATCACCGTCTATGCCAATCACAACGGATTGCAGAACACGGCGGGCACCACGATTGATAGCAACAACACGACCGGCGGCCGGCGCTGTGTAGCGCACACCTTCGGTTTTTTTATCACTGAACAGTAGCTGACCAAGATTGACGCGATCCCCTACAGCCACTGCCATTGTCGGTTTCATCCCGTGATAATCGGGGCCGAGAACAGCAACGGTCTTGATCGCAGGTCCTTTGTGGATGACCTGCTCGGGCGCGCCGGATATGGGTAAGTCCAATCCCCGACGGATCTTTCTCATACGCCTATGCCTAAGTTTCTAGTTTATAAAATTGCAATAAAGCTCACCCGCCCAGGTTCAAACTGAAAAACAGTCAATCCCGGACTGGCGAGCCATACTGTGGAATTCTGTGCTGCGAGGGCTTATGCCGTTTCACCCGTAGACCGGGCGGAAGGAAGCTAACTAATGGTTGTGCGCGCTAACTTCTCGGCGCACGGCCGCCCCGCAAAATCGCGCGCATTATAAAGATGGGGCAAAAGCTTTACCAGCCTGGAAGCGTCCAAAGTGGCTCTGAGATAGGAAATTTCTACTGAAAAAACAGGGATTTGGCGAGAAGTAGGCGGGCGGCTGTGACTGCCGCCCCACCCTCACGGTCAGCCCTGCGGGCCGACCTGCAGACCTTTAGCTGACGCCTTAGTCTTTCTTAGGGAACAACTCATAACGAACGCCAGCCATATCTTCCAGGCAGCGAACCACCTGACAGCTGTAGCCGAACTCATTGTCGTACCAGCAGTAGAGCACCGCATTCTTGCCATCCACGATAGTCGCAGTGGAATCGAATACGCAGGCAACGCGGGAACCAACAAAGTCGCTGGACACCACTTCCGGGGAGTTGGTGAAATCGATCTGCTGACGCAGTGGCGAGTGCAGTGCCACATCGCGCATGTATTCGTTCAACTCTTCCTTGGTGGTCTCTTTACCCAGATTCAGGTTCAGGATCGCCATGGAAACATTGGGGGTCGGAACACGAATTGCGTTGCCGGTGAGCTTACCTTTCAGCTCGGGTAGCGCTTTGGCAACCGCCTTGGCAGCACCAGTTTCAGTCAGAACCATGTTCAGCGCTGCAGCGCGACCGCGACGCTCACCTTTGTGATAGTTGTCGATCAGGTTCTGGTCGTTGGTGTAGGCGTGTACGGTTTCTACGTGGCCGTGCTCAACACCGTAGCCGTCCATCATCGCCTTCAGAACAGGCACGATGGCGTTAGTGGTACAGGAAGCGGCGGACAGCACCTTGTCTTCCGGCTTGATATCGTTGCTGTTGATACCGTAAACGATATTCTTGATGTCGCCCTTGCCCGGTGCAGTCAGAAGCACCTTGGAAGCGCCAGGGCTCTGCAGGTGCTGACTCAGACCTTCTTCATCGCGCCATACACCGGTGCTATCAACGATAATTGCATCGTTGATACCGTGCTGGGTGTAATCCACTTCCTGCGGGGAGTTGGCGTAGATAATCTTGATTTCGTTACCGTTACAGATCAGGGAGTTGGTCTCCTCGTCTACACGGATAGTGCCCTGGAAAGCGCCGTGTACGGAGTCGCGGCGCAGCAGAGAAGCGCGCTTCACCAGATCGTTGGGGGCCTTACCCTTGCGCAGCACGATAGCGCGCAGACGCAGAACATCACCACTGCCGGCCTTGTCGATCAGCAGGCGGGCAACCAGACGGCCGATACGACCAAAACCGTAGATCACAACATCTTTGGATTCGGGCAGAGGCTTGCCGGCACCCGCTGCGTCGGACAGCTCTTCACGTACAAATTCGTCCACGGACAGGCCGCGGTCATCGCGCATAAATTTGTTGGTCAGGGTTCCCAGGTCGATGTGGACAGGGCCCAGCTCCAGTTTGCAGATAGCTTCCAACACCGGGAAGGTTTCAAACTCGGAGAGTTCGTTTTCCTCAACCTGACGCACGAAGCGATGCGCTTTCATGATGCTCAGTACAGAGCGGTTAACCAGGTTGCGGCCGTACATATAAATGCCGACGTTTTGCTCGCGGTTGAGCTTTCCAATCATCGGGATCATGGATTCGGCCAGCGCTTCACGCTGCTTCCAGTCCTTGAAAAAGTCCGCGGGCTTCGGTCGCTTCTGAGTCACTATCGGACACCTCTGCAATGTGTTTAATAGGCAGGAAATCTCGGCCCACAAACCACTCGGGGGCCGTATGGCTGCGCATTATCAGGATTCACCCAAGGCTGCGCAACTGCGCAAAAAAAAACCAAAAAAATGTAGTAAAACTACCTTTTTGTTGTCACAAGCTGTCCCAATGCGCAATCTCCCAAAAAGCCTAGCCGTTTGAGACCAAATTCACCGGCGCAGATATCATAGACTGCAGCCTAATCCGATCGCGGCTACAATAGCCGCCCCTGGCACTACAGCAAATGAAAGCGCGGATATTTAAGGAAAGATGACCGATATACAGCCTCTAACTCCCCCCAAATTTCACGGCGATAGCGACCGGCAATTCTGGGGGCAACTACACGGCGCAGCGGCCGCGCTCGCCATTCTCAATGCTGCCCGTAACAGCCAATCCCCTACTCTGCTGGTCACTCGGGACAGCCTTGAAGCGCACCGTTTAGAGGTGCAACTGAAATTTTTTAACAAAGCGCGGAGAGATGAGACCTCACAGAGCGATTTTCAGATCTTCCATTTCCCCGATTGGGAGATCCTCCCCTACGACACCTTCTCTCCCCACCAGGACATTATTTCGGACCGCCTGGCCACTCTCTACCGCCTGCCGCAAATGGGGAGTGGTATCGTCATCGTGCCTGTAAGCACCTTGATGCATCGCCTGCCTCCCAGCGATTACGTAGCCGGCAATGCCCTGATCCTCAATGAGGGGCAACAGTTTGATATCGATATACAGCGCCGCCTGCTTGAACAGGCTGGCTATCACTGTGTAGATACCGTCTACGAACACGGTGAGTTTGCCGTGCGCGGCTCACTCATGGATATTTTCCCCATGGGCAGCCCGCTGCCCTACCGCATCGACCTGTTCGATGATGAGATTGAGTCCCTGCGCACTTTTGATCCAGAAACCCAGCGCACCGTGGACAAGGTGGAAACTATTCACCTACTGCCCGCTAGGGAATTCCCTATGCATAAAGCCGGCCTTTCCGGCTTCCTGCAAAACTGGCATGAACAGTTTCAAGTTGACCCCAGTCTGGCGCCCATTTACCAGGATATCAGTGCAGGCATTGCGCCAGCAGGCATCGAATATTATTTGCCATTATTTTTCGATAATAACTGCGCGAGCCTGTTCGACTACCTACCAGAAAACAGCCAGGCATTTATTCAGGGGAATATTCAAGCACCAGTAGACAGCTTCTGGCGCGAGGTCAGCAACCGCTATGAAAGCCGCCGCGGCGATCTGACCCGTCCGATCCTGCAGCCCCGCCAAATTCTGCTGGATATCGACGAGTTCAACGGTGCACTCAAGTCGATGCCGAGAGCCATTTTCTCCAACGAGACACTGCCCGAGACTCAGGGCAATCACAACTTTGACACCCAGGTGCCACCGACATTACCAGTGGACGGAAAAGCCGAGCAGCCCATGGCAGCCCTGGAGAGTTATTTGATGGAGTATTCCGGGCGGGTACTCTTTTGTGCCGAGAGCGGTGGGCGCCGCGAGGCACTACTTGAGCTACTCAAAGGCATACGCTTATCTCCACCCACCTTTCAAAGCTGGCAAGAGTTCCTTCAAAGCGATAAATCCATCGGCATCACTGTAGCCCCTCTGGATCAGGGGTTACTGCTCAGCGACCCCGCCATCAACCTGATCGCGGAGCCACAGCTGTTTGGCGAACGAGTGCTTCAACAGCGCCGCCGTAAAAAAGCCAAAGATGATGCTGACAATGCAGTCAAAAATTTGGCGGAACTGCGAATCGGAACCCCGGTGGTACATATCGACCACGGCGTGGGGCGCTATCGCGGCCTGCAACATCTTGAAATCGATGGGCAGCCGGCAGAGTTTCTGACCCTGGAATATGCCGATGAGGCCAAACTCTATGTGCCCGTAGCCAGCCTGCACCTGATCAGCCGATACTCCGGGGCTGACGAAGCCCTGGCCCCCTTGCATAAAATGGGCAGTGAGCAGTGGCAAAAGGCCAAACGCAAAGCGGCCGAAAAAGTACGTGATGCCGCCGCCGAGCTTTTAGATATCTACGCCCGCCGGGAAGCCCGTGTCGGCCATGCCTTTGCCGATCCCAAACTGGCTTATCGCGAATTCGCCGCCGGTTTCCCCTTCGAAGAGACCCCGGACCAACAGCAAGCTATCGAAGCCGTGGTCGGCGATATGCTGTCGAAAAAACCCATGGATCGACTAGTGTGTGGCGATGTGGGCTTTGGTAAAACCGAAGTCGCCATGCGTGCAGCCTTTGTCGCCGCCCACGCCGGCAAACAGGTGGCCATGCTGGTTCCCACCACCCTGCTGGCACAGCAGCATTTCCAATCCTTCCAGGATCGCTTTGCCGACTGGCCCATCAATATCGAGGTCATCTCCCGCTTCCGCTCCGGCAAAGAAGTGGACAGCGTGAAAGAGAAAGTAGCGAGCGGCAAGGTGGACATCCTGGTCGGCACCCACAAATTGCTGCAGAGCGATCTGGATTTCAAAAACCTGGGATTGCTGATTATCGACGAGGAGCACCGTTTCGGTGTACGTCAGAAGGAGCGACTCAAGAGCCTGCGCGCGGAGGTGGATATCCTCAACCTAACAGCCACACCGATTCCGCGCACCTTGAATATGGCCATGGCCGGTATTCGAGATCTCTCGGTCATCGCTACCCCACCGGCGCGACGCCTATCGGTAAAGACTTTTGTACGCGAGCGCGACGATGCCCTGGTGAAGGAAGCCATACTGCGGGAGATCCTCCGTGGTGGGCAGGTGTACTTCCTGCATAACGAGGTTAAGAGCATTGAGCGTATAGCCAGGGAACTGCAGGAAATGATTCCCGAGGCCCGTATCGGTATCGGTCACGGCCAGATGCGCGAGCGCGAGCTGGAACAGGTCATGAGTGACTTTTACCACAAGCGCTTCAATGTATTGGTCTGCACCACCATTATCGAGACAGGCATCGACGTCCCAACGGCCAACACTATCCTGATCGAACGTGCGGATAAATTTGGACTGGCCCAGCTACATCAGCTGCGCGGCCGTGTGGGGCGCTCCCACCACCAGGCCTATGCCTATTTACTCACCCCCAACAAACGCTCGATGACAGGCGACGCCATTAAGCGCTTGGAAGCTATCAGCGAAGCCCAGGATCTGGGAGCCGGTTTCACCCTGGCCACCCACGACCTGGAAATCCGCGGTGCCGGCGAGTTACTTGGCGAGGAGCAGAGCGGACAGATTCAGAGCGTGGGCTTCAACCTGTATATGGAGATGCTCGATCGCGCAGTGAAGGCCATCCGCGAGGGGCGCACTCCCAATATCGACGAACCCCTGGAATCCCCGGCGGTAGATGTCAATCTGCGAGTACCGGCACTAATCCCCGAGGATTACCTGCCGGATGTGCACGGCCGCCTGATGATGTATAAACGCATCGCCAATGCCGTCGATCGCCAACAGCTCAAAGAGCTTCAGGTGGAAATGATCGACCGCTTTGGCCTGCTGCCCGAACCGGTAAAACACCTGTTCCGCACCACAGAAATTAAACTGAAGGCGGATAAAATGGGGATTCGCAAGCTGGAGGCCTCCGCTGTCCGCGGCCGCATTGAGTTTGCCGAGAACACCCAGGTAGACCCCCTGACCTTAGTGAAAATGGTGCAGACCCAGCCGGGACGCTATCAACTTGCAGGTGCCAACCAGTTGAACTTCAGCCTCGATGAAGAGGGTCCCGAGCGCAAACTACAGGAAATCAACGAAGTGTTGGAGCGACTGGCCCAGTGATAGCACCCTGCAACCGGTGATGGGGTCGATCGACAGGGGGGCAACCCCCTGCCACAATCCCCCGCACAGATACCCAGTTGTAGAATGCCTCCAGGCCCTGACAACAGACAGATGGAGAAAAGTGGTAAACCCATGACCATAAAAAAGATAGCGCACCTCTGCTCTACCTTGGCCCTGGCGCTCTCCGCCGCGGCCACTCAGGCGGCGAACTATGCCGGCAATACCTTTGAGATCGAGATGATCGTATTCGAGCGCCCCCAAGGCATGGCGCAAACCAGTGAAACCTGGCCAGCAGAGCCCAAGCTCTCATACCCAAGTCGCTGGGTGGATTTCAATACCCGCACACATCGAAAGGAAACCTCTAAAAGCCCGGCGGCCCCCACACTTTCAGAACCTAACGGGTCCACCCACAGCCCTCGCAGAGCTACAGACCTGGACGAAGAGCCTATCGGCTTTGAAACGATGGGACTCAATGGCAACACTACTGACGAGACGCCACTCTCCCGCTTGATGCTTTCCCCGGTAGCCACCAAGCTGGACAACAAGGTTGCCGCACTGGTGAGAGGCGGGGACCGTATTTTGTTTCACAAAGCCTGGCACCAGGTGCTGGAACAAAAGCACAAGTCTCCAGCGATCCTGATTGACGGTGGTGACGCCTATGCTGGGCACCATCAGCTGGAGGGCTCGATCACCTTGAGCGTCTCTCGCTATTTGCACCTAAGTACAAACCTCTGGCTAAGCGACTTTTCAGCTCCGGCATCCGCAAAAGGTATCCGCCTGCCTCTTCATCCCAGAGTCACACCGACAACCTCTATTGAAGAGACCTCCACACGCCTTGCCCATGAAGGAAATAATTCTTTCTCCAATCAAGAGCCGCAAGATGCTCTTAGTCCAGCTGCGGGACAAGAACCAATGACCCTTGATGCTTCGCTTCCAGTTGTCGAACAGCCAATGCATGTTATGCGAGCTGCTCATTTACAACATGAGCGCCGTATGCGAAGTGGCCAGCTGCACTATATTGACCATCCAGCATTTGGCATTCTAATTGAAATTCGCACGGTTGCCGGCATCAAAGAAGAGCCCACCGAAGAAATAAACTCTGACACCCTTTAGAAAACCAGTAGAAAACCAGTAAATAAAAAGCCTGCGAAGCTCTACAAAAAAGCCCCCCTCTTTTATTTTTCTAAAGGGGGGGCACTCCTAATAGAGCACCCACTCAAAAGTTAAAATAAATTAATCCTGTAACAGCCAAAGAATATCCACCAAACCCAACGAGACAATCAAACGAATTTGATTGTTCCTAAGGCAATAAAATTTTTCTATAAGAGTGATTCAGAGGGATCTCAATAGCGAATAGACATACAACTATTAGGAGCAAATGAGGAAATTATCTTCACCTCAACATTGGCCCACCTTCATATTGACTCACCCTAACGCAATTTACTCGAAGCTATTTGCCATATAAGCAAGTGAAAAAATTTAAAAGTAAAACCATAAGCTTTCAAATATCACCCAACAAATACACTGCATCCAATCCCAGCCATTAAAGCGCACATACCATTAAATCGATTTCATATTTATTAAAGCCGTGAAAAAATTTAATTTTTCTGAATATCTCAAGGGGCTAATTATTAGAGAAAACACAACGCGAAACGGAATCGATGTAATTGGTCACACGCGAAAGGCATATCACCTCAGTAAATAGGATAACTGGGCGAAGGGGGGGGGAGATAGAAAAGCGAGCCAAGCAGCCCGCTTTAGAGGCGCTGGCAGAGTTAGCAGCTGGCAACCGCAAACTCTACACGATAACAGTTCTTTCAACGAGCGATCCGAAAATCACTCACAGGGAACAACATCTTCCGCCAGCAGTCCTTTGTCACCTTGTTGCATTTCGAACTCAACCGCTTGCCCCTCGTTAAGGGTTTTATAACCCTCTCCGCGAATGCTGCGATAGTGAACGAAAATATCTTCAGTTCCTTCTCCACAGGTGATGAAGCCATAACCCCGTGCGTTATTGAACCACTTCACTGTACCTGTAACGCGATCACTCATTGAGAAAACCTCATTATTGTTATTGCGCCTACCTCTATTACCTCACTGCTTATTTCGGCAAGAGGGGCAAACGCCACCCCATTGTTAACAAACTGCTCCATGCAGAATGCTATCTTGCTTCACCCTTTTGAGAGATACCCAAAGGGCGTAACCTGATTCTTAGATAAAACAGCGCCAGTGTCTAGGTTTCTATGTGAAATAAATACTACGTTTTTACCACTAGGCATAATTAACCGTCAAAATCCCGATTAAGCTCCATATAAAAACTAAACATTTGTACCTTATCGCACTCCCAATACTCAACTGTCTAACGCGGCTTCACGCGCTAATGAAGGAATATCGGCAATATGAACTGTTGAGGTGGGGAATGCACAGGAGGCGCCATGGCGCTCAATAATATTGAGCACATTCAACAAAACATCCTGTTTGATTTCATGGTACCTCACCCACTCGGTAGTTCTGGTAAAGGTGTATATAAAGAAATCCAGGGATGAGGCAGCAAAACTATTAAAATTAACAATAAGAGTCCGGTTGGCATCTATTTCCGGGTGATGCTGTAACATTTTCTTAACATCAGCAACGATCTGCGCCATCAAATGGGCATCTTTGTAACGGATACCAATAGTTTCAAAAATCCTGCGATTGAGCATCCTTGAAGGATTCTCGACAGATATTTGGGTGAACACGCTGTTGGGCACATAAACCGGTCGCATATCAAAGGTGCGAATACGGGTTAAGCGCCAGCCAATGTCCTCGACGGTGCCCTCTATCTCTTTGTCCGGCGAGCGAATCCAATCGCCGACCGCAAAGGGCCGGTCCAGATAAATCATCAGTCCGCCAAAGAAGTTCGCCAACAAATCCTTAGCGGCAAAGCCAACTGCCAGCCCGCCAATGCCACCAAAGGCCAAAACACCGCTGACGCTATAGCCCAGGAACTGCATAATCACTATACCGGCGGTGATGGCGATCGAAGCCCTCACCAGCTTGCCAATGGCCCTAACCGTGGTGGCATCCATCGGTTTACCAATGTAGCGGGGGTTACACAGGTTGCGTTCCGCACTATGGGAGAAGCGCCAGGCGAACCAGGAGAGCACTAGGATAAGACCTATCTCGCGGGCGGGCTCCGCAAGGGAAAAAATCTCAGACCCCGTTGCTAGGCCCGCACGCTGGGCAGCAACCGTCAGGCCCAGTAGCCAGATTAATACCTGCCCAGGTGGGGAAAGAGCCCCTACCAGCGCATCATCCCAAGGATTGACGGTCTTCTCAGCCCTGGCAGCCAGCTTTTGCACAAAGCGCCCAAAAATCCATGCCGCTAACGCGGAAGTCAATACAATCAAAAAAACAGAGACTATCCAGACCCGGTTATCACCCAGCCAGGACAACAGCACACTCTCTACGGACTCCACGATTCCCCCTCCACTCATAAAGCTGACTCCACTCCACCCAAATAGGCTTCAGTCGGGTTAAAAGCCAGCACATCTCAATTACTGCATTATTGAAGCTAACCAACTGTGCGTTCTACGCCAGCGCTCACTATTTTCAAGTTCCGCCCAGGAGGTGATTGAAGGCTTGCCGCGCATCGCTTTCAGACGTTCACTGGACTCCGCTGCGGGCTTAAAGTTCTGTAGCCCGGCGAGGGACTCTAGAGCCCCGGCACGATTGTTACAGACCACCCCCATATCACAACCCGCCTCCAGTGCAGCTCGGATCCTCTCTCCATAACCTCCGGCTACACCCGCCCCCTCCATCGACAGATCGTCACTAAAGATGATTCCATTAAACCCGAGCCGCCCCCGCAAAATATCCCTCAGCCAGTATCGGGAAAAACCCACGGGCTGACTATCAATGTTGACGAAGCGAATGTGGGCAGGCATCACAGCATCCAGTTCACCAATACCAATAAGCTCAATGAAGGGCAAGGCATCGGAATCCATAACCCGCTCCAGAGTCCGCTCATCCTCTGGAAGCTCCACATGACTGTCTTCCAATACATGGCCATGCCCGGGAAAATGCTTGCCAGTTGAGGCCATACCGGCCTCATGCATTCCTTGAATGAATGGCCTCGCAATAGCTGCCAAGCGGCCGGGGTCTGGACAAAAACTGCGATCTCCAATAACCCGGCTATGGCTATCATCCGCATCCAAAACGGGGGTAAAACTGAAGTCCACCCCTACAGCCAGTAGCTCCGCAGCCAGCAGCCAGCCCACATCCTGCAACTGCGTTGCAGATGCTTCTGCAGATAATTTCTGCATGGAAGGCAGGCGAGTAAAGCCCTCACGAAACCGCTGGACCCGTCCCCCCTCCTGGTCAACAGCCAGGAGAATCTCCGGACGTATAGATCGAATATCCGTAATCAACGCCTGCAGCTGATTGCGGTCCCGGTAATTGTGCGCAAAGAAAATCAAGCCGCCCACAAGCGGGTGACGTAAGAGCTCACAATCCTCATTGGTGAGCTCCTGCCCCTCAATATCAATCATCACTGGTCCAAGTGATGCGGACATATCCAATTCCTCTTATATTCACCAGCTCTATGGCTTAACTGGCCTCCACCTTCAGCATCGCAGAAGCGGCCGGCACAAGACGCTCCAGGGTTTCCGGCAAACTGCTCTGAGCACCAAAATCCTCTCTCAGAATAGCCTCTATGGCATCGTAGCTCGACAAGGTGAAGATAGTGGCTCCCAGCATGAAATACAGGCGCCAGTAGAACGTAACGGGGTCAACCCCTGGTAAGGCCTCAGCCAGCAGGCCGGCAAAGCGCCGGTAACTTTCACCGTAACGAGACACTATAAAGCGACGTAAGTGCCCCTGAAACTGTGTGTAGGCCAATCCCAACAGACGCATAAAGCGCTGCGGATCGAGCCCTCGCTCACTCAAACTGCCCAGCCCCACCCTGTAAAGGCTTTCTAATAGCCCCTCTACTCTAAGCGGCTGGCCAGAAGCAATACGTCGGTCGAGCTCTGACTCTAAAGCCTCGGTAAATGGGGTCAAAAAGCGTTCAAAGACCGCCTGGATCAGCTCTTTTTTTGAGCCAAAGTGGTAATTGACTGCCGCCAGGTTAACACCTGCTGTGCTCGTAATCGTTCTGAGAGAAGTTTCCGTAAAACCGCGCTCGGCAAATAGCACTTCAGCTGCGTCCAGTATCCGGCTGACGGTGTCCGTCTGGCTCATATATCAAACCATCATTTAAAACAGTTGTTTAACTCTGGCCAGATTAGCATATTCCTCTGCCAGTCCAACTGTACAAAACACCTTTAGGGGTTCGGATCGCTTATCACCATCATGCAAGCGCCTGCGGACAGAAAATTCCTCATAGTTGAAACTGACGTATTGCTACATCGTTCAAGAGGTAATACCCACTGGTGCAGAACAACTGCTAATGCCTCCGTCTGAATACTGCAACTTTAAGATAAGCGCTTTGAGAAGCTACCCGATAGATAGAGGGTCCAAGAAAGGTTAAATCAACTCAGAGACATGAATTCATGAACACATGAACACATGAACAAAAGAAACGGCCGGGGCACCTCATCTTTGCGGCCCAAGTCCATCTGAATTGCAGCTATCAATTAAAAATACAACCTTTAAGGCAGAGCTGAAATACCCTACGAAACAGCCATAAATTGAAAAAATTTAATCTGTAGCGACAAACCACTTCGCAGCATTCACTTTTTTTGACTAATCGATAATTGTTCTCCTGCAAGCTTTTTTAGTGCTGCCCTATCAATTTTGCCAGTGGGATTGAGAGGCATACTATCCAGGATTATGATCACTTCAGGGGCCTTGTAACCGACACGCTCTCTCGCACAATCAATAACATCCTCAACACTTGGCGCAGGTACACCGCTCTTCAGCGTGATAAAAGCCCACACATCCTCTCCATGAACATCATTGTGAACGCCAACTACTCCAGCGAGATCAACCGCTGGATGCGCCATAACAGCTTCTTCAATTTCCTGGGGTGAGAGGCTTGAGCCATCTCGGACAATAATCTGCTTTTTTCGACCACGAAACCAAAAATAACCATGAGAATCGACACGCATAATATCACCGGTATCAAACCAGCCATTCTCAAGCACCGCTCGAGTTACTCCAGAATTAGCCCAATAACCAGTCATCACCGGCGCTCCACTGAGCCAGAGGTTACCATCTATATCAGAGGCAACCTCCCTCCCCTCGCCATCACGTAAGCAAGCAATATAACCTGGAGAAACTTTACCAACGGACCCAGCCTTCTCTATTGAGCTGGAAGGATTGAAAAGGCAATCTGGAGCCTCTGTGAGCCCGTAAGTCTCCTGGATCATCAGACCAGTCTTGCGGACAAATTCAACTGCAAGATTGAGCGGAAATTTATCACCACCAGTAACACACAATCGAAGTGACGCGAAGTCTTCACGCCTTGCATCATGGTTGCGCTCCATCGAGATAAAAGCTGCGGGAATCATCACCAGCACAGTTGGCCGGTGAGATCGCAATAAGGAAAGAATTTCTGGCCCCTCAAAACTTTGAGGAATGACAACCATTGCACCTACAGAAAATGCAGCCATGGCTGTTGAAAGTGACCCCACATGTGCAATAGAGGCTCCAGGTAAAACAACATCATTGTGTGATAGATTTAAAGCAGCAGCGAAACTTGCCACAACAGACCCAAAAGAAAACTGACTGTGTGTGACACCCTTCGGCTCTCCGGTACTGCCGGATGTAAAGAAAAGGAATGCACAATCCTCTAAATCTGATGAAGGAGGCCCAACCGCAGGCAATCCAGAATCAACCAAACTTTCAAAATTCCAGGTATTTTCAAGAGCACTCTCAAAAATAAGAATACCTTTACTCAATCCGCCAACAGATTTATTAGATCGAATATCCTCTCTACGCTCCTCACCTACGCACAAGGCTACTGCGCCACTCACTTCAAGAGCACGATCAATTTCGGCTGAGGTGTAGCGATAGTTTAATGGAATTGCAACTAGCCCTAGCTTGATGCATGAGAGAAAAAAAATAAGCATTTCGCCTCGGTTCGGCATCAAAGACGCAAACCTTTCACCTCGACGAAAACCCTTCGCTGCCAGCCTCTCAGCCAAAGTATCAATATCACTTTGCAATTCTCGCCAGGTCCACGCTCGACTGCCGCAAAGTAGCGCTATCTCATCTGGCTTACTGTCTAGAGCGACCTGTAAGAGATTCTTCAAGTTCGCGGGCTTTGGTAGGGGGTCTCCATAAATCGGCACAGTTTGGCGTCCTATTTAGAATACAGGCTAGCTAATAAGTAAAAATACCCCTAATTACAAGCGATCAAATATAAGAATAATAGCAGGCTCATTAATCAGCCTGACACGCATTACAAACCGCTGAAACTAGCATCTGGTGATCAAAGGGGAGTATACGATGGGCAATAGCTCAGAATAATCAAAGCCCCAAAATAGAGAACCCGCAGAGTGTTTGACTAGCTCTGAAAACTTACTAGAGCAATAGCCAAACCTCTTTGCCCCAACAAAAATTTACAATTTTTAAATTATTTTTGACTGGCTTTTGCCCGCAAATACTTCAAAATCAAGTGTACAGCCTCCTCGACAGTATCCACGATATGGAATAAATCAAGATCACCTGAATCAATACAACCCTTTTCCAGCACTGTATCCACTAACCAATTGTACAACCCACCCCAATAGCGCTCCCCAACCAGCACTATAGGAAATCGCCTTACTTTTTGTGTTTGCACAAGTGTTAAGGCTTCAAACAATTCATCCAGAGTACCGTAGCCCCCAGCTAGGCCAACAAAACCGGCGGCATGCTTAACAAACATAAATTTCCGCACAAAGAAATAACGAAAGTTCAAACTTATATCCTGATACGGATTGGCTGCCTGCTCAAAAGGGAGTTCAATATTTAATCCAATTGAGGGGCCAGACTGCCCAAAAGCCCCTCGATTACACGCCTCCATAAGACCTGGGCCACCACCGGTGATTACCGGTATCCCCTCGGCAGCCAAAAGCCCTCCAAGCTTTACTCCCTGCTGGTATTCCAAACTATCCTCTGTGAAACGCGCGCCACCAAAAACCGTTACAGCCCCTTTTAGTGCAATTAGACGCTCAATCCCGTCAACTAATTCCGACTGTATACGCAGAACCCTCCAAGCCTCGGGCATCTTTGCATCAAGCATTATTGTTCTCCCTTGTTCTCTCGTGCTGTCAGCTCTTTCAACTACTCTTTTTTTCACTCATTCTTTTCTTAATCAATGTAGCAGCTTGAATCGAGGCAAGGGGCGGGTTTGCGCAAACCTAAAATCTGTATATAATCCCAGCAACTGTATAAAAATACAGAAACTCTAGGTAAATCTATGACCAATCTCACCGCACGTCAGACTCAAGTATTAGAGCTGATCAAAACCTACCTG
Organism: Microbulbifer sp. ABH2_005; assembly: GCF_056160005.1. Lineage (NCBI taxonomy): Bacteria > Pseudomonadati > Pseudomonadota > Gammaproteobacteria > Cellvibrionales > Microbulbiferaceae > Microbulbifer > Microbulbifer sp. ABH2_005. Next base: position 2,375,913 of record NZ_JBSWWI010000001.1, read on the forward strand.
GATGACACAGGCTACCCCCCCACCCGCGCAGAAATTGCCCAGGAACTGGGCTTTCGCTCACCCAATGCCGCAGAGGAACACCTCAAAGCATTGGCGAGAAAAGGGGCCATTGAGATGGTCGCCGGCGCCTCCAGGGGCATTCGAATTCCAGATCACCAATCCGGTCTTCCCATCGTAGGACGTGTCGCTGCAGGCCACCCTATCCTGGCCACAGAGCATATTGAGGATTATTGCGACCTGCCCGCCAGCTTCTTTCACCCGCCAGCAGATTATTTACTCAGGGTGCACGGCATGAGTATGCGCAACGCAGGTATTCTCGATGGGGACCTGCTGGCCGTACAGAAAACCGAGCAAGTCAGAAATGGGCAGATTGTGGTTGCCCGGATTGATGATGAAGTAACTGTTAAACGCTTCCGCCGCAAAGGCAATCAGGCAACTGTGCAACTACTACCCGAAAACGAAGACTTTGAGACTATCCAGGTGGATATGCGGGATAAGAACTTTGTAATTGAAGGGCTCGCGGTGGGCGTGATTCGCCAAACCCCTTAAGAATAAACAGTTTACCAATGTCCATATACAACAACAGCGGCTCTAAGCCGCTGTTGAAACACTTTTACCTGCTCACCTTACCATAGATTAGATCAATGAATCGTATGGTTAACCGGCATTGATTCTTCCTCTTCGAAGTAACCAGGCTCCAGGTCGTCAAGATTCTGCACAGCTTCTATGCCCGCTTCCAGCATTGCCCTAGCCACCGCTACTTTGTGCTTACGTAAAAATTGGAGACTCTCGGCTGAGAAACGAATACTCACCAGAGGGGCCTCCTCGTGACCGGCGCGGCGCAGAGCCACATCGCCATTGGCCAACTCGATAATCTCAAAAGTTTCGGAGGACATTAGCTTTCCCTTCACTGCACATCAGTTTGCGCCCAGTGTACCACAGGCAATTTAGAAGTTTCAGTGGGTGCAAACAGATAGACAGAAAGGGAGCGAGGAGCCCTCAGCACTCCTCAAGATTGGCACGCTGCCTGCGTACCAACTCACTTAATGCAGCGTGCCATTTGAGCAGCACTTCGAAGGAAAGATCAACAGCTACAGGGCCCGCGACATTGTGCGCTGGTATCAGATTGCCACCCTGCCCCTTATCTTCCGCAAGCGGAGGTAGCCGCAAGAGTTGATGCCATGCGCGTAAAAACTCGCTCAGCCAACTCCCCGGCTCTGAGACCAACAACTGCAATTCCCTTACTTCAACACTGGCTTTCCCCTGGTTATGCAGACTATCCACAATAACCTGTAGGGACTCAGGCTCAAACCCCAGTTGCAATTGATGGGAAAGCTCAGCCAGGAAAGCCCGGTAAGCTTTCCACAATTGCAACAGGGCACCTTCCTCAAGAGCCATTCGCTGAATAGCAGAGTCAAAACTACTGGTGGCAAGCAGTTGGCTCTTGCGTAGCGCGGATGTAACCAGACCAGTGTAGGGATTGCTCATTTACTTTTTTGCCGCCACTTTCTTCGCTGCAGGCTTTTTCTTAGCCGCTGTGGACTTACTTGCCGCCTCAACCTTCCAGGCGCCATCCCGATAGAAAGCTTTCCAACCCGTCGCCTTTCCATCCTCCTCGGACTGGACATATTGCTCTTGGGTCTTGCGACTGAAGCGAACCACGGTATCCCGCCCCTGATCATCCTGTGCAGGTGCAGAGAACAAGAAACTGTACTTGGGATCGATCTCACTTTGGTGAGGTAGCAACTCTTTGACCAGCGGTGCACGGGTTTCACGGTTTTTCGGGAACTGACTGGCAGCCAGGAATAACCCGGAGGCGCCATCACGGAGGATGTAATGGTCTTCAACCTTCTGGCATGCCAACTCAGGCATGGGCACCGGATCCATCTTCGGTGGTGCCGGCTGGCCATTCTTCAACAGCTTACGGGTGTTCTTACAAGCTTCATTAGTGCAGCCAAAATATTTACCAAAGCGGCCAGACTTCAGCTGCATATCGCTTCCGCATTTATCACACTCAATAATCGGGCCATCATAACCTTTGATTTTGAACGTGCCCTGCTCCACCTCGTATCCATTACAGTCCGGATTGTTACCACAGATATGCAGTTTGCGATGTTCATCGAGCAGATAGCTATCCATCGCCGTGCCGCACTTGGGACAACGGCGCTTCTCCCGCAGCTGACGGGTTTCTGCATCCTCATCCTTATCTGCGTCTATCGCCTCATCACCGGAAACCAGATTCATTGTATTGGTGCAGCGCTCCTTGGGAGGCAGCGCATAACCAGAGCACCCCAGGAAAACACCGGTAGAACCCGTGCGAATCTGCATATGGCGGCCGCACTTACCGCATTCAATATCGGTATCCGTCGGCGTGTTGCGACGCATACCCGCATCGCTGGACTGAGCCTTTTCCAGTCGCGAAGAGAAGTCCTGATAAAACTCATCAAGCAGCTGCTTCCAACCCTTATCGCCGTCGGCGACCGCATCCAGAGATTCCTCCAGGTTTGCAGTAAAACCGTAGTCCATCAGGTTTTTAAAACTTTCACTGAGACGGTCGGTGACAATATCACCCATTTTTTCCGCATAAAAACGGCGGTTCTCTAGCCGCACATAGCCACGATCCTGGATAGTGGAAATGATTGAGGCATAGGTGGAGGGTCGGCCAATACCCCGCTTCTCCAGCTCTTTTACCAGGGCTGCCTCACTGAAGCGAGCTGGCGGTTTCGTAAAGTGCTGTTTCGGGTCTAGCTGCTCTAGTGAGAGCTTTTCACCCACCTTCACATCAGGCAGTACTAGATCCTCATCTTTTTTACCTGCCGGAGGCGCGACCTTGAGAAAGCCATCAAAGCGAATCACCCGGCCGCGAGCACGCAACTCAAATTCACCAGCGCTCACCACAATAGAGGTTGAAGTGTATTTCGCCGGGGTCATTTGACAGGCAACAAACTGTTGCCAAATCAGGTTGTAGAGCCGCTCTGCATCGCGCTCCATACCGGAAAGCATATTAGGGGCGACACGGACATCGGAGGGGCGTATTGCCTCGTGCGCTTCTTGCGCCCCCTCTTTGCTGCTATAGCTATTGGGATTTTCCGGTAAATACTTATCGCCGAAATTCTCACCGATATATTGCCGGGCCGACTCAACCGCTTCTTTACTCAAATTAGTCGAATCGGTACGCATGTAGGTGATATGACCAGCTTCGTAGAGGCGCTGCGCTAGGGTCATAGTTTTCTTAACACTAAAGCCAAGGCGATTGCTTGCCGCCTGCTGTAGCGTAGAAGTAATAAAAGGAGCCCCTGGCTTGGAGCTCGTGGGCTTGTCATCACGAGCACTGACAACAAACTCACTGCCCTGCAACAATTTAACCGCGCTTTTCGCGTCGACTTCATTGGTGGGGCGGAAAGCTTCTCCAGCCTGCTTTTTAACTTCAAGGCGGAGCTTGTTCGCTTTGTTTGTGGCGGTATCGGCAAAGAGCGTCCAGTACTCTTCCGGGATAAAGGCGCGAATTTCACGCTCGCGCTCAACCACCAATCGCACGGCTACCGATTGCACCCGACCGGCGGAAAGGCCGCGGGCAACCTTTTCCCACAACAGCGGGGACACCATATAGCCCACGATGCGATCGAGAAAACGACGGGCCTGCTGAGCATGAACCCGATTGATATTCAGGCGGCCGGGGTCTTTGAAAGCCTCCTGAATTGCCGATTTGGTAATCTCATTGAAAACTACCCGGCGATAACGATCATCATTGCCACCAATGGCTTCGCGCAAGTGCCAGGCGATGGCCTCTCCCTCGCGGTCCAAGTCCGTTGCCAGGTAAATGTGGTCGGCATTCTCGGCAAGTTTCTGCAACTCGCTGACCACCTTCTCTTTACCCGGTAGGATTTCATAGTGAGCCTGCCAGCCATTATCTGGGTCGATACCCATGCGCTTGATCAGTTGCTCACGATTTTTCTTACGCTTGTAGACCTCTTTCGCCTCAGGCGAAAGTTTACGGGTCTCAGCCGCACGTCTTGCCCGCTCTTTTGCATCAACGGGCTGTTTGTTGCCGCCACCAGTTGGCAAATCGCGAATATGACCGACGCTGGACTTAACCACAAAGTCCTTGCCGAGATATTTATTGATAGTTTTCGCTTTGGCCGGCGATTCGACGATGACCAGTGATTTACCCATAAGCCTTTGATTTCAAATGAAAAATTTACTGCTATCCGAAGCATTTCAGACCCGTAGTTCGGGCCCGCGCTGCGCGAATATATAAGCTCCACTAGGGGCGGGGTCAAGGGAAGCTGACAATTTTTGCTGTCGATTCGCCAAATTTCACCACCCAAAAGGAGCAAAATTGTGACATTTTTCCCTATTTGGGCAGCCTTCTAAAACGCCTGCCACCCTAGTCCTCAGGGAGCTTGATCGGATTGGTCCTGCGCACTGCTTCCTCTATTAATGGTGCGTACTCCGCCAAACTGTCAGACAGCTGTGAAAAAGCCTTTACCCCACCGTTCTCTTGCCATTGCACCCCCAATCCGACATCGGTAGCGATAATCGCACAGCAATCTGACGGCAAACTATCCACTAACTGATGTAAGTACTGCCATGCCGTCTGGGGCGCCTTAACGCTATTACTCCAATCCCAATTGCCGGCAAAGTTCATCTCATGATTGATGCGCTGGCGCTGCAGCGCCCAGCCAACCTGCAGGCGCTTTCGATCATTCCATCGGTAGCAATATACCGCTGCGGTCCCCTCTCCCAGTGCCGCAGGTAAGGTCTGGATTTGCACGGTAATACCCGCCTTAGCTGCACGCCCTCGCAAATCCGCCAAGCGGCTATCGCGCTGATTGGGCTTCAGCCACATCACAGGCCCTAGTACCAGGGCAATAGCAAAGCCAATAATAATTACCGGTAGCCACTCGGACATGTCGGTTCCTTACGATGATGAAAAAGCGGCCTATTCTGCGACGCCCTATATGATCCATGTCAAACAGTTTTTTTTACGGTAGACTGAAAATGGCTGTCGCAGGAGGCCCCTCAGGGCAAAAATAAAAGACAGGAGTTAATGGAATATGGCGAAATATCAACGAATTTTGGTGGGGTTGGACCTCTCGGAAGAGTCGTCACAGGTTATAGAGAAAGCAGCGACTCTCGCTGAAGCTTTCAACGCTGAAATCTGCTTAATGCATGCGATTGAACCCCTGACATTTGCCTACGGTGGAGATATCCCCATGGATTTGTCGGAGGTGCAAGACCAACTGCAAAGACAAGCCAAGGAACAACTGCACAAAGCGGCCCTACCGCTGAATATCCCTGCTGAGCGTCAGCATGTTATTTTGGGGCAGCCATCCACCGAGATACACCGCTTAGCCAAAGATCTCGACATAGACCTTATCGTAATCGGCAGCCACGGGCGCCACGGGCTGGCGTTGCTTCTCGGCTCAACATCTAATGGCGTTCTTCACGGAGCCAAGTGCGATGTTTTAGCCGTTAGAGTTTATGTAGAGGAAGAGTGAGCACCTCTCCTTTACAGCACAAGAGGTGGTGCTAAGCACCACCTCTTCCAAACACACAAACCTTATTCATCGCCTCCTTCCAACTCCGACCAACGATCGAAAGCGGTCTCTAATTGGGCTTGTTTCTCTGCAAGTGCATTCAATCGGCTCTGCACTTCGGCTTGCTCCTGCTGATAAAAAGCAGGATCGGCCACCTCGGCCTCAATAGCGCCAATTTCCTCTTCAAGCTGCTCAATCAAAGCCGGCAGGCTGTCCAGTTCACGCTGCAATTTATAGCTGAGCTTCTTTTTCTTAATCTGCGACTTATCCGCTTCAGCCGGCTTGGGTTTTACCTTAGCCTCAGGAACCTCTTTCTCCTTCACCTCCTGCTCGAAACGACCTCCTTGGCGAATGAAGTCGGCATAACCACCGACATACTCACGGATGCGACCATCCCCCTCAAAAGCCAGACACGAATCCACAACATTGTCGAGAAAAGCGCGATCGTGGCTGACTAATATCACAGTGCCACTGAACTCCAACAGCAATTGCTCAAGCAGCTCCAGGGTTTCAACATCCAAGTCATTAGTCGGTTCATCGAGCACCAAAATATTGGCTGGTTGACTGAACAATTTTGCCAGGAGAGCTCTGTTGCGCTCACCTCCACTCAAGGCACCGACCTTGGTACGCGCTTTCAAACCGCTAAAGAGAAAGTCCGACAAATAAGACATGATATGGCGACTCTTACCGCCAATGGTGACCGAATCGCGCCCCTCGGCAACATTGTCCAGCACGGTGAGCTCAGGATTAAGCTGGTCTCTACGCTGGTCAAAGTAGGCGACCTGCTGTTTGGTGCCCAAACGGACATTTCCGGACTGCGGCTGGAGATCTCCAAGCAGCACTCGGATCAGTGTGCTTTTGCCGACACCATTGGGGCCAATCAACCCCACCTTATCGCCGCGCATCAAGGTAAATGAGAGGTTGCGGATTAGGGGAGCCTCATTGGGGTAGGCAAAGGTAACATTGCTCAGCTCGGCCACCAGCTTACCGGACACTTCGCCACTATCGAGGGACATCCGGGCAATACCCTGCTGCGTACGGCGCGCCTCCCGCTGGCGCCTAAGTCCCTGTAAAGCACGCACACGCCCCTCGTTACGGGTGCGTCTTGCCTTAATCCCCTGGCGAATCCAGGCCTCCTCCTGGGCTAACTTTTTATCGAATAGCGCCTCATTTCTGGCCTCTTCTTCTAAAAGTTTTTCCTTTTCCTCCTGGTATCGCTCAAATTCGCAGCGAAAAACACGCAGGTACCCCCGATCCAGATCCCACACTGTGCGGGACAAGCGCTGTGCCAAAGCACGGTCGTGACTGACGAATAGTAAGGCCCCTCTAAAAGTATCGAGAAAACCTTCCAGCCACTCCACTGCGGCAATATCCAAGTGGTTGGTGGGCTCATCGAGAATAAGTAGGTCTGGCTCTGTAACCAATGCCCGGGCAAGAGCTGCGCGGCGCTGCCAGCCACCAGAGAGATCGGCCACCAATTCATCCGGATTCAATCCGAGACGATCGAGTACACTGTCGACTCTGGGCAAGAGTTCCCAGCCGTGCTCTGCTTCAATTTTGCTCTGCAGCTCAGCCGTAGGGGTTTGCCGATAGCCGGCCAACACCCTTCCTATAGGCCCCAAACCCTCGGCCACATAGCAATAGACAGTGTCGAGACAGTCCGCAGGCAGCTCCTGCTCAAGAGTTGCCATCACCATCCCGCTAGCGCGAACGATCTCCCCTGCATCAGGGTCCACCTGCCCGGCAATCAAACGCAACAGGCTGGACTTACCCTCCCCATTGCGCCCCACAAGACAAATACGATCACCCCGCTCAATTTTTGCACTGGCATTATCAGCAAGAATTTGGGCCCCGTAACGCAGACTGACCCCATCCAATAGAAGCAACATAATTAGGCACTACAATTAACAGACCCGGTTAACATTCTCGCTAGAAAGATGAATGAAACGAAAATTGCCGCTTCGGGTCCTGTGAAAAATTCGCTATTTTACGCTTTTTTGCCAAGCCGTCTCATAAACTTGCGCGACCAGACTCAATTTTGGGGTTACTGTCATGTCAGTTAGCACAAGGGGACTCCCCCAGTTATTCGCCCCCCTGTTGATCTGGGCCTGTCTCAGCGCCCAGGCAGCACCACTGGAATCCGCAAAAGAATTGACTCAACAAGAAGAGTCGTCTTCTGAGTCATCCAGCCAGCGTCAGCTGTTACAACAAGCCAGGCTCGCCATCAAACACGGCAACAAGAAGCAGCTAGAGCGGTTGAAAGCCAAATTAACCAATTACCCCTTGGCCCCTTACCTGGACTACTGGGCAATTAGCAGAAAATTGCGCCAATTACCGGTTAAAGAGATCGACCTTTTTCTTGCAGAGAATCAGGGAACTGCTATCGGCGACTGGATGCGCATTAGGTTACTTAGAGAGCTTGGGCAACAGCGCCAATTCAAAACCTACCTGAAATACTACCAACCTGAAAAACACCGCCGCGCGGCACTTCGCTGTTATTACGCCGACGCTCTGTTTCGCCATGGAAGCAAGGAAAAAGCCGATCAAGTTACCACCGAACTCTGGCTCGTCGGCCACTCCCAGGCTGAAGAGTGCGATCCAGTATTTGCACACTGGATGCGAAATGGCGGTCTCACTCAGGAGAAAACCTGGGCCCGCCACCTGCTCGCCCTGAAGGAGGGCAATCTGGAGCTAGCTTCTTATATCGCCAGGAAAATGGACGAGCCCTATGTGCAGAGAGCTACTGTACTGAGGGAAGTGCATAGATCCCCCAAAAGCCTTCTTAACTACTCTCGCTTTTTACAGGCGCCCAATCAAAATAGGGAAATTATCCTGCATGGACTGCATCGCCTGGCTCGAAAAGACGCCGCAATCGCTGAGGAAGCATGGCAGCGCTATAGTGCAAGCCTCCTCTTTAGCGATGATGAACAGGTGGAGATGCTTCGTCACTTGGCACGTCAATTTGCTCGGCAAGACAATATCCAGGGACTATTGCAGCTAACTAAGAATCACACCATTGATGATGGCTATTCCATTGAGTGGCTGGCACGACAGTCTTTGCGCGAACTCGATTGGGAGCGGGTTGCCTTCTGGATAGACCGCCTACCTACTGAACGACAACAGCGTGACCGCTGGCTCTATTGGAAAGCCCGCTCACTGGAAGAAGTCTACGGTAAAGCTCAATCTGGAGCAGCCTCCCTACTGTATCGGAAAGCTGCGCGCGAGCGCAGTTATTACGGTTTTCTCGCCGCCGATGCCCTCGGGCAAAATTACAGTTTTGTTGACCGTCCCGCTCCAATCACACCAGTGCAAGTGCAGCAGATGGCCCAGCGTGCCGATTTGCAAAGAGCTCGTGAGCTTCAGGCTATTGGTGAGTTATTCCACGCCCGTCGGGAATGGAGATACGCCACTCGGGAGATGGATCACGGGGAACTTTTAGCTGCGGGAAAAGTAGCCAGTGCTTGGGGGTGGTATCACAAATCCATACAGTCGGTTCTTGCGGCGGACTACCTGGATGACCTGGAGCTCCGCTTTCCCCTGGCCTTTGCCGACATAGTAACAAGTGTAAGTGAGCAGGTCGGACGGCAGAGCGCCCCCTTAGAGCCCTATATGATTTTTGCCGTCGCCCGCCAGGAAAGCCACTTTAGCCACGATGCCAAATCAAGGTCTGGCGCATTGGGCCTGATGCAACTGCTCCCCTCCACCGCCCGTGCAACAGCGAAACGCGCCGGAGTTCGCTATCGACGCAGCTGGGATCTTCTCAGCCCCAAAACCAATATTGCCCTGGGCAGTTTTTATCTGAGCACTCTGTTAAATCGCTTCGATAACAACCGCTTCCTCGCCGCAGCGGCTTACAACGCGGGGCCAACACGGGTCGCAAAGTGGTTAAAAGAGACCCGTCAACAGCTTCCACACGACGTCTGGATAGAGACCATTCCCTATAGTGAAACCAGAAATTATGTGCAAAATGTACTCGCGTATACGGTAATTTATGCCTATCGAAGTGGCACCAAGCTACAGTTACTTAGGGCAAATGAAGCAAGCAATAAGCTTTAGGAATCTTTTGTGAAGCTTGAAGGTTCCTTGTGCAGCCTTTATGTGGCTCGTTTTTGCGGAAAATGAAATTCATTCTGAAGCCCTTTTCAGGGGAGGGCTTCAGACAGAAAAGAGATTTCTTAATAATTCAGAGGTGCCTATTCAGGGGTGCTTATTCAGCTGATCCGTTTTGCCAGCCATACTCGCAGTTGTGATTGCTCGAAGGGCCAGGCACAAGTGTCTTCAGGATCACCCAAGCCTACTACCGGAATCAGTAAGCTAAAGCGCTCGAACAAGCTATCATCATCGGCAATATCCACCTCCCGCAAGCGCAACCCAAACTGTTCTAACAAGGGCCATATTTCCAGCTTGGCTTTCTCGCACAAGCTACATCCGAGGGTGGTATACAACAGCAATTCACGGGGGGCGCTCATTAAAATACCCCCAAAGTATTTAACCAAAAGTAACCAGCAGCACCCGCGATTAACAAAACAGCTAGCCCCATCGCTTTCATGGAAATGCTGGGCTTGGGCTCCCCTTCCAAAGACTCCACCATATTTGGCACCTCCTCCCGCTGCTCACCAATGGGCACCGCAAAGGAACGTTGAGTGACATCTTCAGCAGCGATTTCGCCTGAAGCAAGCCGTGAGGATTTCATTAAATGTGAAGAGATTGCCGGACGCACTGCAGTGCGATCGAGGTCATCGGCAGGGCCCACAACGGAAAAGCTCAACGAATCAAACCGCAACTCATCCCCCCGCCGCACACGACTCTCCGTAATTCGTCGACCATTGACGAAAGTACCATTGGCCGAGCCGAGGTCAATCACGAACAGCAATCCCTCTCGCACTTCCATCCGCGCATGACGGCGCGAGAGATGCGAAAGTGAAAAAGTGATATCACACTCCTCAGAGCGCCCCACCACTGCCCCGCCTTTAACAGGAAATACTTTTCCAGCTATGGCCTTGTGATTTGCCCGCAATGCCCAGGCTACATTTTTAGCCTTGCTTGAACTGAGCTTCGTCACCTTGGGGTCAACAATTTGCAGTGTTCGGGACCCAATTGTTATCCGATCATTCAATTTTAAATGGCAGGCTGAGGCGACCGACTTACCGTTAACTAGTACTTGAGAACCACCGGAAACATTTCCCAGAGTCAACTGATCCCCTTTGATCGCAATCTTCAAATGCAACTTCGCTATAGAATCATCTGGTAAACATAGGTCGCATCCTTGATCGCGCCCCACCGTCACACCAGGGGCCACCAGCCAAACACTTTGGCCCGAATCGTTTACATCACAAAGTTTGAGCATCGGTCGCGCTCCTCGCCCTAAGGAGATTGAATATGGGGCATCCTAAATAAGGTGGGAGTCCCAATTAACTGTATAACCTGAAAAAATTTGCAGATTGAAGGATCGAGCCGAGTTTAACACGGGCAATATCATTAGCGTGTGATTGGGTTTGCAGCTTACAATGGGGCAAAGGTCTAATATCCAGCTCAGGCAAGGATGACCTATTCAGCTGCCGCAGGTGTCGTTGGGTAAAGTACACTTGCAGCACGACAGGGAGAAGACGGGCTTTTGCCGAAGCGGCTATCACCGTCAGTTACGATAAGAAACCATAACAGGTAGTTGCACGCCAGTGAGTGAAGCCAAAGTACGCGAAGTATCGCGGCACAGCGAAGCAGTTCAACGCACCCCAAGTGCTACACGTAGCGCTGGCGCCACTCATCCCGGTTACCGGCGTGAGCAGAACGAAGATGCCTATTGGGCCGATGAAGCAGAGGGCATTTGGGTTGTCGCCGATGGTTTGGGCGGCCACCACGCCGGAGAGATTGCCAGCCAGACTGTTGTTGAGGAAATCCAAAAGTGCGCAGCGACCGACCGCCATTATGAACGGGCATTGCAAAAAGCCCACGCCCTACTGCTCGGCGATGAACACAGCACTGCCAATATGGGATCCACCGCGGTGGTGCTTGCCGAGGAAGGGGATTACTATCACATCTATTGGGTTGGAGATAGTCGGGCTTACCTGTGGACACCTGGCGATAAAAACGGAGAGTTCAGTCAACTAACCAGTGACCACTCCTATGTTCAAATGCTGATGGATTCTGGCGCCATCAACTCCGAAGAAGCCGCAAGTCACCCCAATCGCCACGTTATTACCCGATGTATTGGCGGTAGCACCAACCCAAAGCTCGAAGTTGATCGAGTTTCCTATCGTTGGAGCGCCGGACAGAAAATTTTACTTTGCAGCGATGGCCTCAGTTCTGAAGTCCCCAGTGAGAAAATAAACCGGATCATTTCAGAAAATACCAATATTCACCAAGCAGTCGAACTTCTCATCAACGCAGCCCTCGACGCCGGCGGCAAAGACAACATCACCATTCAAATTATCGAAGCTCCAGCCATTGCCTCTCCCCTAAGCATTTCGAAGCAATCTCCCGATAGCATCACGCAAAACGAAAATGTCGACACAAGCCGCAACAACAGAAGGTGGCGCCCGCTACTGATTTTGCTTGCCGCTTGCGGGGCTGTTGCCGCACTGGCAGGCGGACTGTCCCAGCTGCTTTAACAGGGCGATAACACATCATGGAACTCGTCAAGAGTGGCAACTCCTCGCTGCAAATCCCCGGCTATCGTATTCTCCGAAAAATAAACCAGGGCGGCATGTCCACGGTATACCTAGCCATTCAGCGCAGCGTGGGTCGTCAAGTGGCTCTCAAGGTTATGTCGCCGGTTCTCAATGCCGATCCAATCTTTAGCGAGCGATTCCAGCGAGAAGCCAATATTGTCGGGCAACTCTCACACCCCAATATTGTCGGCATCCACGATATTGGGCGCTACCGCAGCCTGAACTATATCGCCATGGACTACATGTCTGGCGGATCGGTTGCGGAGAGACTCGCCAAAGGACCCCTGGAGCCACTGGAAGCTCTGAACGTGGTGCGACAAATTGCCATGGCCCTGGATCACTCCCACAGCAAGGGGTATGTACACAGGGATTTGAAACCGGAAAATATACTTTTTCGGGAAGACGGTTCCGCCGTATTGAGTGATTTTGGTGTGGCTCGCGCAGTGGCACATACCACGAGAATGACCAATAGCGGTATGGTCGTAGGGACACCCCACTATATGAGCCCCGAACAGGCCAGGGGTAACGCCATTGATGGTCGTGCAGACCTCTACAGCCTTGGCGTGGTTTTTTATGAAATGCTGACCGGTGTCGTGCCCTACCAGGCCGAGGAAGCAGTGGCTATTGCCATCAAGCACTTGACCGACCCCATACCAAAGCTGCCTGCCCGACACGCGCTGTACCAGTCGATTATTGACCGCGCCCTAGCCAAAGATCCATCAAAACGATTTCAACGGGGCCTGGAGGTTGCCGATGCGGCCGATCAGCTGGTTGCCACCTTGGCGGGAAAACCAAGCCAGCAGATCAGCCAGTTAAACAACACCTCTATCGGTGTATCCAGCCTGGCACGAGCACTTTTCCTTACTCTTTTCAGCAGCCTCCGCGAACGCTTTATCAAGACCTGGCAACTTAGACAGGGCAACCCCCAGCAACTTGGGCCTGCGCGCAAAGATCAGGATACCCTTGTACGCCTAAGGCAATTGGTCAGTGAGCCGGTAAAACACAAACGCCCATGGGCTTTAAGTGCTATCACCGCCATTACTCTACTTTTAGGCTGGAGTGTTTTTAGTGTATTGGGCAACAAGGCACCCCAGCAGGGCAACATCACATTAGCAGATGACGCTAACATCCTTATCCCCGATTCTATTATCAGCACCGATAACCTAGGTAAGCAGCAAACCAGCATGGCAGGTGCAGTCTCAGAAAAACTGCCAGAACATGCACAAAAACTGGCCAGTCCTCAGACTATCTCTCAAGGGGGTCCACTCAAACTGCCTCAACCGAGTCAGTCTGTTCAATTACCGGTATCAGCCGGTTTAACGACTCAAAGCTCTGCTGACACTTCCGAGAAACCGCCAGAAGCAGCAAATACCACACCAACATTTGCCTTTACAGTAGCGCCCGAGCCTGAGGATGCGCGCATACGCATAATGAATATTGCCCCCCGCTATCAGCCCGGCATTCAACTGGAGCCAGGGCAATACGATGTGGAAGTCAGCAAGCCTGGTTATAACCATTATCGGCGCTGGATTAACATTGGTGACCAGGATCTCCAGCTTTCAGTAAAACTGCAAAAGGCCTACTTTGCCGGGAAGAAAATACGCTCAACGCTCTCCTCTGGCGGCCGGGGGCCACAAATGGTCGTGGTGGATTCGGGAGAATTTACCATGGGCAGTGATAAGCACAGCAGCAGCCGCCCGGCACATCCAGTTAATATTCCCAAACCTTTTGCCATTTCAACCCGCGAAATTACTTTTGAAGAATATGATCGCTTTGCCCTGGCCACAGATGCCAAGCAACCCAGCGATGCCGGTTGGGGCCGTGGAGAAAGGCCGGCCATCAATATCTCTTGGCAGGATGCTCAAGACTATGTTCAGTGGCTTTCAAAGGAGACGGGTAGAAAGTATCGCCTACCCAGTGAAGCTGAGTGGGAATATGCAGCTCGCGCAGGCACAAACCACTCTTTTTGGTGGAAAAGTAGCGACGCAAGAGGAAAAGCCAATTGCAGGCGCGGATGCGATAGCCAATTTAACAGCCTTTTCTCTATTAAAACCGGGCCGGTTGCAAACTACCAAGCCAACCCATTTGGCTTGTACGATACCGCGGGCAATGTCGCTGAGTGGGTACAGGACTGCTACCAACCCGGTTACGATAAAAACCGCAACACCCCCTCCCCCGTGAACATCAAAAACTGTCAGTTACGCAGTGTTCGCGGCGGCTCAATGCGGGACCCCTCCAACAGAATCGGAGCGGAATATCGCAAGGGTCTCGATGAAAATAGCCGCACAAAGGATGTGGGGATACGCGTTGTGATGGAACTTGATTAATTATTGATCTAGTTAAAAAACTGAGAATCTCGCCAGGCCACTGCCATCAACTTTTCACGACCAGAGTCAAAGCATTCAAGTGGTGGCAAACTGCAATAGATATTTCAATCTGGGGCAATAGAGATCAGTAGCCACGACACATCCTTGTGCCACATTATTCCACTGCTCCAATAATTCCCTAGGCTAGCAACTGCTTCTAGTTACTTTTACTTTCGCTGTATTTCCCAAACATTGTGGATCTTGGGATTGCGCTGAAAATCCTTATCCAGTAACTGCAATGGCTGCACAGCAAAGGCTTCAGTAACTGCCGCGTCCATTTTAAAGCTGCGCAAATTATTGGAAAAAATCAAAGTGCCCTGCGGAGCCAATAGCGCCATACATTGGCTAATCAGATTGGCGTGATCGCGTTGGATATCCAACACACCTCGCATTTTGGCCGAGTTGGAAAAGCTCGGGGGATCGAGGAAGATCAGGTCGTAATGCCCTTTACGATTTTGCTGGGCCGATGCCAACCACTGCAGGCAATCCGCCTCTATCAATTGATGCTTATAGGGGTCCATACCGTTTGCACGAAAGTTTCGCGCGGCCCAGGATTGATAGGTTCTGGACATATCCACACTGGTACTCTGCACACAGCCACCCAGAGCCGCTTGTACAGTGGCAGTCGCGGTATAGCAAAATAGGTTGAGAAACTTTTTCCCCGAGGACATTTCGCGCAGGTACTTTCTCACCGGGCGGTGGTCCAGGAACAGCCCGGTATCCAGGTAACTCCACAAATCCACTTCCAACTCAGCGCCGTACTCCTGCACTTGTAAGCTGGACCCTGCATCAGCCTGCTTTTGATACTGGCTGGCGCCCTTCTGGCCGCTTTTATGGCTGTGGCGACGACGCTCCTTGATACTCATTTTCCCCCTGGGCAACTCCAGAACGAATTGCACAGCCCGCATCAAATCTCTTAACCGGTTTCGCGCCTTGTTTTCATCAATACTGGCCGGTGGCCGGTACTCTTGCAGATGTGCATACAGGTCCCCTTCCAGGGTTCGATATAAGTCCACCGCAGCGGCATATTCCGGCAGGTCAGCATCGTAGAGCCTAAAACAATCAATACCATTCCTGGAGGCCCACTTACCCGTGGTGCGTAAATTCTTGCGCAGGCGGTTGGCCACCATTTCGGCTTCCGGGGAAAGCTTACGCTCCTTTTGCGCAGTTTCGTTTTGCTCATTTTGTTCGCGCACTTGAAACAGCAGTAATTGGCTTGGAATTGTGCCGTTATACAGCTGGTAGTGCTTGTGAGAGCGCAGGCCAGTGGAATAACCCAACTCAGGATTACCGGTAAAAATTCCCACCAGCCAACCGGGGAATTCCGCCTTCAGCTGCCGCCCCAATTCCGCGTAAGTTTCCCGCAGAGCCTCTTGCTCTCCAAGGCGCTCACCATAGGGTGGGTTGGTCAATACCAGGCCAACATTGACCTCTCTGTGACTCGGAACCTTGAATGTCGCAACCGGCCGACAACTCACCCTCACCTGCCGCTCCAATCCCGCCCTGGCGATATTACCTTCGGCGGCAAATAGCACCCTGGCATCAGCATCGTAACCGCGAATTTCTGGTAGAGGCTTTTCCAAACCCGCGGCGCGGCGCTGCAAAGCTTCCTCTCGCAGCTCATTCCAAATATCGCTCTGGTGGTTGAGCCAGCGCTCGAAACCAAAGCTTTCGCGGAATAGACCCGGGGCGATATCTGCAGCCATCATGGCCGCCTCAATCAAAATAGTGCCTGAGCCACACATGGGATCCAAAAGGGCCCCGTCCTCCTCCGCAATCTGCGACCAGCGGGTACGCATCAATAGGGCCGCCGCCAGGTTTTCCTTCAGCGGGGCAGCACCGATATGTGTTCTATAACCCCGCTTGTGAAGGCTTTCCCCACTCAGATCTATGGCAATATCCAGCTTATCCCGCTGCAGTCGCAGGGCAACGGTTAAGTCTGGATTGTGCTTATCGATGCTGGGCCTCGCCCCGGTTTTTTCCCGCAAGCGATCAACGATGGCATCTTTTGTCTTTTGTGCGCCAAACTGGCTGTTTCGGATCTCTCGATTGGTCCCCGAAAACTGCAACCAAAGTTTCCCCGAGGGGCCAATATGCTGCTCCCAAGGTTGTGCCGCCACAGCCCGATAGAGATCTTCAGCTCCGCTAATACGCACTTGATCAAGCTGCAGTAGGATTCGGTTGGCCAGACGGCTCCAGAGGCAACAGCGATAGGCCAGCTTCAAAGAACCGGCAAAATGCACTGCCGCGGGCTGTTCTCGAAGGACCCTGGCACCCAGGGACTCCAGCTCTCCGACAAGTAGATTCTCCAATCCTTTCGGGCAGGTCGCGGTGAACTTAAATTCTTCTATATGTGAGTCGGTCAAAACTTTTTCTCGATAACCCCACAATAAGTGGGTATATACAACGCCTGTTGGCGTGAATTAGATTTTCAAACGGCCTGAGAGGGATACCTGAAAGGCAGCAACTTCCTCGGCAGGCCAGACTTTCTGGCGCGATTATCCCACTTTGTAACGGCTGAGCCTATGGCACATGGGGATCGTTATGGTGTCTACCGGGTCACCCCCACTTCTCACTGGCATTTTGCAAATACCCAAGGCGCCACATCCAGCTTTTTCCGATTGTGGCCCCTCCACCATATTCTTGCAGTGTGGGAAGCGAATGGCGGCGCTCAACTGCCCGCGGAAAAGATTCGCTAAGCTTTAATTGTCGATGCAACAAAACCGCAATAAGCATCCAACGGGCCGCGCCGCAGTCCGTAAATCTACAAGCAGAGGTGCCGTATAGATGAAACGCCAAAAACGCAATCACGCCGACAGGGCTTTCTATAAAGGGTATTTGGCAGCCCTGAACAATAAGTCTATTGATAGCTGTCCCTTTGTCGAAAATGACCCACACCAGGAATGGGTTAACGGCTGGCGTGAAGGGCGGGAAGACTACTGGAATGGCTTTGACAGGACTACCAAGGCGCAAAAACTGGAAATTTATGGCGCCGTTTCTACCGATATCCAATACCCAGACGGCTGGAGCACCATTTAGTCAGCGGGAAGGTGCAGGCAAGCCTGCACCTTTCGTCAGCTCATCAGAAACAATAAGCGCCAAGCCATTGGCAAACCATCCTGATCGGCGAGCACACTTCACAGCCATTAGGCGGGATGGTCAATATCCAGCTTACTCACCAGTTGAACGGCGTCGCTCCATCGCAATGGCTTCCACTGCCTCACGCACTAATTGGGGCCCGCGGTAGATAAAACCGGTATAGATCTGAACAGCCGTTGCCCCAGCACGAATTTTTTCTGCGGCACTGTCGCCATCGAAGATACCGCCCACGCCGATAATCGGGAGCTGCTTATCCAACGCTTTTGACAGCTGCTCAATCACCTCCGTAGAGCGTTGTTGTAAGGGCTTTCCACTGAGCCCACCCTCTTCACTGCCGTGGGGTAGATTGGCCACAGATGATTTATCGATCGTGGTGTTCGTGGCGATAACCCCATCGATGCTGTATTCGCACAGCGCCTCCGCAATCTGCGCTATGGCATCCCCTTCCATATCAGGAGCAATTTTCACCGCAACTGGCACATAGCGATCACTCTTTTGAGCCAGCTCCGCTTGCTTGTCCTTGATGCTACCCAGCAGCCTGTTGAGACTCTCACCAAATTGCAGGTCCCGCAGCCCCTTGGTATTCGGCGATGAAACATTCGCGGTGATGTAATCGGCGTAGGGATACACTTTTTCCATGCAGAGACGGTAATCATCAGCCGCCTTTTCCACCGGGGTATCGAAATTCTTGCCGACATTGATACCCAAAACACCCTTGTAACGGCGGTGTTTCACTCTATCGATCAAGTAATCAACCCCAAGGTTATTGAACCCCATACGGTTGATAATGGCACCCGCTTCCTCTACACGAAACAGTCGAGGAAGTGGGTTACCTGGCTGCGGGCGAGGAGTCACAGTACCCACCTCGACAAATCCAAAGCCAAGTGCACCCAGGCCATTAAATGCCTGGGCATTCTTATCCAGCCCCGCGGCCAGACCAACCGGATTCGGTAGGGTCAGCCCCATCAGCTCTACCGGGTCATGCGCCACTGATTGCTTGAAAAAAGACATCAAACCGAGGCGCTCAGCGGCACCTATTGCATCCAGAGAGAGGTGGTGGGCCCGCTCGGGATCGAGCGCAAACAGAGCTTTACGCAGAGTTGAATACATACCTTTCCTTACGTGGGGACTGGACCCGTTCGCCCGGAGCAAACGAACGGGAGTAGAGTTTCATTACCGCCCGTGATCTCTGAAAGTTGGAGAACCTCCAGCGATTTCACGGGCTTGCACCGGCCTATTCCGCCAAGGTCTCGCGATCGGCCGTTGCGTGGGCGAGGTACATCAACTCGCGCAACGCTACTGTAAACATCGCAAAATCACCGACGGCAGCAGCCTTCAGCTCGGCAATCATATTGTGCCAACGCTGAATAGCTGGCGCCATAATAGCGCCCCAGCGAGACATTGCACTATCTACATCCAAATTCTCAGCACTGGCGAGACGCAGGATATGGACGGCCAGGGTAGCGAGCTGACTGTCAAGGTCATCCATACTGGTCTCGCGAGCCTGGGCCTGCCAGAAACTATCCACTGGCAGATCCACAATCAGGTTGCCAAACCAGTGCAAATTCAGCTCATCGGAGAGGCTGAAGTAGACTTTAGCCACTTCCTCCACCGGCCGGTCACTGGCATAGGCTGACTCAGAAATACCCAGAGCTGAGTAGAGATAGGTCGGCGACGCAGACAGCAGGGCGATCTCTTCCGGCAAACCAGCCTCTAGCAGTTTCTGGTAGCGCTGCTCCCACTCCCCCAATGGGTCGCCACTGAGGACTTTGGGCAGAGCCTTGATCACTCTCTGCACCTGCGATTGGAACAAGGCACAATTCTGAGCGGGCTCCAAATCACTGCGGCGATTGCGCAGGAACCAGCGAGCTGCGCGGCGAACCCGGCCGATCATAGAGTTGAGCAGTTCGGTCTGCAGCTCTGCGGGCACCTTGTAATCCAGCTCGGCCAGTTGTTGCTGGAACTCCACCATCTTGTACACATCGCGGGCACTAATATAGGCTGCAGCGACATCGTTAACATCCGCACCGGTTGCCGTGCTGATGCGGTTGTAAAAGGTAATCCCCATACTGTTGACCATTTCGTTGGCCACCTGAGTGGAAACGATCTGGCGCAACAGAGGATGCTCGTACACCTGGTCTTTGTAGCGCTCTACCAATGCTGCCGGGAAGGCGGATTCGGCCGCTTCGCGCACACGAGGGTTATCGGTAATTTCCGCCTCCTGTAGCTCCTCTTTCAACTTCACTTTCACGTAGGAAATCAAAACGGAAAGCTCCGGCCGAGTCAGGGTCTGTCCCTTGTGTACCCGATCAGAAATCTGCTCATTATCGGGAATAAACTCTAGAGCCCTCTTTAATCGGCCATCTTCTTCCAGGGTATTAATCGTACGGCGGTACTCATCCAGACGCTTGGAGACTTGGTACTCCGCCACGCTCAATGCACGGGTCTGGTCGTAGTTATTATGCAGCACCAGCTCGCTCACCGAATCGGTCATACCGTGCAGCAGCTGGTTGCGCTGCTTCTCGGTGAGATCGCCATTCGCCACCACTTTATCGAGGAGAATCTTGATATTCACCTCATGGTCGGAACAGTCCACACCCGCTGCGTTATCGATAAAGTCTGTGTTACAGCGGCCACCGTTAAGGGCATACTCAATTCGCCCACGCTGAGTCATACCCAGGTTGCCACCCTCACCAAAAACTTTAGCGCGCAACTCCGCGCCGTTAACGCGCAGGTGGTCGTTGGATTTGTCGCCCACTTCACTATCGGTTTCCGTCCCGGCCTTAACATAAGTACCGATACCACCATTCCAAATCAAATCCACCGGCGCACGCAACAGGGCACTGATCAACTCATTGGGCGTCAGTCGGTCTTCCTTGATGTCGAAGGCTTTTTTCATCTCAGGAGTGATACTGATCGCTTTCACTCTGCGTTCAAAGACACCGCCACCCTTGGATATCAGTGTGTGATCGTAATCCCTCCAGCTGGAACGAGGCAGCTCAAACAAACGCTTGCGCTCTTCGAAACTGCTTGCCGCATCGGGACTCGGATCGATAAAAATATGCATATGGTTGAATGCAGCTTTCAGCTGGATATGCTCAGACAACAGCATACCGTTGCCAAACACATCACCGCCCATATCGCCGATACCAATTACTGAGAAGTCCTCTTTCTGAACATCCACTCCCATCTCACGGAAATGTCTCTGCACCGAAACCCAGGCTCCGCGAGCGGTAATGCCCATCTTCTTGTGGTCGTAACCCTGACTACCACCTGAGGCAAAGGCATCCCCCAGCCAAAAGCCGTAATCCGCGGCAATACCATTAGCGATATCGGAAAACGTCGCCGTTCCCTTATCCGCAGCAACCACCAGGTAGGGATCGTCCTCATCCCGACGCACTACCTGCTCGGGCGCGACAATCTCACCGTTCTTCAGGTTATCGGTAATATCCAGCAAGCCGCGGATAAAGGTTTTGTAGCAAGCGATACCCTCTTCCAGCATGGCTTCGCGGCTGCCATCTGCAGGGGGGCGGCGCACAACAAAACCGCCCTTGGCACCACTGGGGACAATCACCGCATTTTTTACCGCCTGGGCTTTTACCAAACCCAAGACTTCTGTGCGGAAGTCCTCCCGGCGATCCGACCAGCGCAGGCCACCGCGGGCTACCTTGCTACCACGCAGGTGTACGCCTTCCACCCTTGGGGAGTAGACAAAGATTTCAAATTCCGGACGCGGCTCGGGAATACCGGGAATATCCCGCGGACTGAACTTGATGGAGATATAGTCCTTGGGCTGGCCGTCAGCTCCGACTTGGAAAAAGTTGGTTCTCAAGGTGGCGAGGATCAACTCGAGATAGCGGCGCAATACCAGATCTTCGTTGAGGTTCTCAACGGCATCGAGACCATCGTGAATTTTGGCAATCAACCGTTCCACACGGGTTTGCTCTTGCTTACCACTACTCAAACGCGGATCAAACAATGCGCGGAACAGGGCCACTAAATTGCGCGTGATTTCCACTTGGCTAGCCAAGGTTGCGGCAATATAGCTCTGGCTTGCACTGGACTTTGTCTGCTTGAGATAGCGCGCATAGGCGCGCAGCATAGAGACTTCGCGCCAGTTCAAGCGCGCAGCCAATACCAGGCGGTTAAAGGCATCGCTCTCAGCGGTATGACTCCAGATTGCAGCAAACGCATCCTGGAAAAGGCCACGGGATGCCTGCGCATCGATTTTCGTTGGCAAGCCAAATTCCAGGTGGAATTCATGCATCCATACATCGGTGCTGCCGGAAGGGCGAATGGTATAAGGGAATTCTCCGATTACCCGCAGACCGAGGTTTTCCAATACGGGAATTACATCGGAGAGGGTCAGACCACTGCCCCAGTTAAATACCTTGAAGCGCAAGCTGCCCTGAGCGGCTCCAGATGGCTGGTAAAAGCTCATCGCCACCCGGTTGTTTTCGTTAAGATCCTGGATCGCCGCCACATCCTGTACGGCGATGCGCGGCTCGAAATCCTCTCGATAACCTGCCGGGAAGGCGCGGCCAAAAATCCGGAAAAGTCGGTTACCCTCTTCCTCTCCGCTACTTTCAACTAAGGATCTTTGAAAAACATCTTCCCAGGAGCGGGTAATATCCACAATTTGCGCCTCCAGCAGCGCTACGTCTATATCGACAGGCTCATCAGGCGAGATGCGGAAAACAAAGTGCACGCGCGCGAGGATGGATTCAGAAAAATAGGTGGTGAAATCAGACTCTTTGGCCTTGATCGCCTTGGAGATATGAGCACAAATCAATTCGCGTACGCTACTGCTGAACTGGTCCCTTGGAACATACACAGTGGCTGTAACAAATTTTCCAAAAAGGTCTCTGCGCATAAACAGGCGAACATGGGCGCGCTCATTCAGGCTGAGTACCCCCATCACAACATCGAAGAGCTCCCGGGTGCTGCTCTGAAACAGTTCATCGCGGGGAAAGGTATCCAGAATACGGCGCAGCGCCTTACCATCATGCCCATAACCAGAGAGACCGCTGTACTCAATAATTGAGGCCATCTTGCGTCGGATAATAGGGATCTTGGCTGGACTCTCTGTGTAAACTGGTGAGGTATAGAGCCCCATAAAAGCGGATTCACCAATCACCTCGCCCTCGGCGTTATAGCGCTTGATCATGACATAATCTGAGTAGGCGCTGCGATGTACGCGGGATTTCACCGAGGACTTGGCAAAAGTCAGATAGTTGGGCCCCTGGTAAAAGCGCTGCTTGCCTTCGCTAAAAGCCGTTTCGGGCATAGGCGCTGCGGCTTCTTCTAGCTTCTTGAAGATGCCGAGGCGGCGATCTTCCACCTCACTGAGAATTTTCTTGTCGCCTACCTGACTGAACTCATACTCCCGGTAGCCGAGAAAAGTAAAGTTGCCATCGCGCATCCACTGTAAAAACGCACAGGCCTCAAGGAGATTGGTATCGTCCTCAGATACTCCGGCTTTCAGCTGCCCTTCCATACCGCCACAGGTCTCGAGCATGGGCGCGTAATCATCAACCACCAATTCCACATCGCCGAGAACATCTTTCAGGGCCGCAGTGAGCTCTGAGGCAAACTTCGCCGAAGTGTCATGGTTGACCTCAATATAAATGAGGGCCTCACTGACTAACTTCGCCCCCTTGGCAGGCTTGTGATCTTTAGCCGTAATATGCTCAAAAGTCAGATTGGGAATTTCATCCCTGGGTGGCAGCAGGCGTTTTAATTTTCCGCCAGCACTGCGCTCGAGTTGCAGCACGGTACTCTTAATGGAGTGGATAACCGTATTTTTCTGGTTAACCTCCATACGCACCGAGTCCACCAGGAAGGGCATATCCCGTACCAGTAGCCCTATTACCGTATGCGAGCATTCCCAGCCATCGTCTTCCAGGCGCGGATTGAAGATTCGCACCTTGGGCAGGCCATCAGAACGTTGCTGAATAAAGTTCCACCAGGTGTAGATACAACCGTAGATATCTACCAGACGTCGGCCCTGCAGGTCTTCCAGTGGATACTGGTGCAGAAACTGCTGCGCAAAAGCCACTACCGGCTCTGCATCAGATGACAACTTATCGCGAATCAGCTCACAAATTTGTGCCACTAACTCTTCACGGCTGTCGGTAATCACCGTCGCCATATTCACGGGGAACCTCCCAATCTCATTTTTGTCACATCGAATCCTATGACTGTAGATCCGAAAAGATCGTCATCTCATCCCTGAAGTGCTGCAGGGGCGAGTCCAAAAAATTAAACTTTCAATTAACCTTGTGAGTGGCACCAACGCCACCTCAAGAATGTCGCCTAAAAAGTGGGCGGGTGTTCGGTGGTTGCCTCTTCTACTGGTGCCGCTAAAATCAACAGGCCCCATCGCTTTGGCGGCGACTATATATAAAAGATGGTAGATAGCCACCCGGACTAATTGGGCGGGCACATTTACAGAAGAAGAGACGCTATGGAAGCAAACCGGAATATCAGAGATCACATCATCGCATTGGGCGACTGGCTGGAAGAGCAGATCATCGGCCAGGAGACGCTGGTTAATCGTATTCTGATCGCTCTGCTTGCCGATGGACACCTGCTCGTTGAGGGGGCTCCAGGCCTGGCCAAAACCAAGGCGATCAAAACACTGGGCGAAGCTATTGAGGGTGACTTCCATCGAGTTCAATTCACGCCAGACTTGCTGCCGGCTGATATTACCGGTACCGACATTTACCGGCCGGAAACCGGAGAGTTCCATTTTCAACCGGGACCAGTCTTTCACAACCTGATCCTGGCGGATGAGATAAACCGCGCGCCCGCCAAAGTGCAATCGGCACTGTTGGAGGCTATGGCCGAGCGGCAAATTAGTGTGGGTCGAAAAACCTATCCGCTGCCGCAATTATTTTTAGTGATGGCCACCCAAAACCCCATTGAGCAAGAGGGGACTTATCCTCTGCCTGAGGCTCAGTTGGATAGGTTCCTCATGCAGGTGAATCTTGCCTATCCCGATGCCGAGGCGGAAGCAAAAATCCTGCGCCTGGCCAGATCCGAGGCCACCCTTGGCGAAAATCGCCCTACCGAAATTATCAGCCAGGAAACCATTTTTCAGGCCCGCAACCAGATTCTGGAAATGCAGATGGTCGAGGCCGTGGAAACCTATACTGTCCAACTTGTCATTGCTACGCGCGAGCCGGCGAAGTATGACAGCGAGCTGGCATCATGGCTAGATTTTGGTGCAAGTCCAAGGGCAACAATTGCACTCGACCGCTGTGCCCGCGCACGCGCTTGGCTAGCAGGGCGCGATTTTGTGACCCCAGATGATGTCATGGATGTTGCCCCAGATATTTTACGCCATCGCCTGCTACTCAGTTTTGAAGCCGAAGCCGCTGGCATTACTACAGACCAGGTTATTCAACGCCTGCTTCAACAGGTGCCAGCTATCTGATGCACACCGCAACCCCGCCATCAGAACTGGACCTGCGCGGCGCCTATCCGGAAGTCAACTCACTGGTGCAAATGCGCTATGTTGCGCGCCAGTTACAGCTCTTTAAACCTCGCCTGGTGCGCAGCGACCAGGCTGGGAACCTCCTTACCCGCTACCGTGGGCGTGGGATGAATTTCGAAGAAGTACGGGATTACCAAGCCGGCGATGACGTACGCTCAATCGACTGGCGTGTAACTGCGCGCACTGGCACAACCCATACCAAGTTGTATCAGGAGGAGCGGGAGAGGCCCATTGTTATCCTGCTCGATTTGCGCTCACCGATGTTTTTCGGTAGCCACCGCGCTTTCAAGTCTGTCGCAGCGAGCGGCATCGCCGCCGCACTGGGCTGGGCTGGGCTGCAACACAGCGACCGCATCGGTGCCCTGCTCTTTTCTGATAAAGACATAGACACTGTGCGCCCTAAGCGCAGCCATCACGCCGTATTAGCGATGATTCACAGCGCAGTGGACAGGGCATCTAAATTACAGAGCCCAATCGCTGAGAATGGCAGCCAATCCATGCAGACTCTGCTGGAGGAGGCCCGCCGTATCGCCCGCCCCGGCAGTGCACTTTTTCTTATAAGTGATTGTCATGACCTGAATCAGCAATGCTCCCAGTCTTTGTATTTGCTGTCGAGGCACGCGGATTTACAGGTACTGCGCATAACTGATCCACTGGAACAACATTTGCCCGATCAGTCCCTGACAATTTCGGATGGCCGACAACGCACATTTTTAAACGCAGGCAACCGCCCCCTGCGTGAGCATTTTGCAGAAAAGCAGGCCCAGGCCCGCGCCGATGTTGAACAATTATGCCGGCGACATCGACTTCCGCTGTTGGATTTTGACAATACAAAACCCCTTGTCGGGGAATTAATGTCTTTTTACGGTTCACGCCAGCAAAACGGTTGGCATAAAAATAAAAGGCAGTAGCCGTGATTGATAGGGAACACACTGAATTTTCACCTGGTAGGTTTTATTTAACTGGAGCGATTGGCACCACCAACCCAATAACTTCAGTGGAGGGGCAACCATGCTGAGAAAACAGCAGCAACTGCAACCCCCCTCACCCGAGGCCCAAGAATTACTGGCCCAACTACACGACATTCAGGAACCGGCTCCTGTAAGCTGGTGGCCACCCGCGCCTGGCTGGTGGCTACTCGCTTTATTGATACTTCTCTCTTTGCTTGGAATTACCCTGTGGATTAGACATCGGCGCAAGCAGGCCGAGCGCAACCGCTACAAAATTGAAGCCGTTGCTTTATTAAATGCGGTGGATGTAAGCCGGCCTGAAGCGACTGGAGAGATCAACGAAATTCTGAAACGCGTTGCTGTAACCACTTTTAGCAGAGCGCACTGTGGCAATCTCACCGGTAGCGCATGGTTGAGCTTTTTAGAGAACAGCGCCTCTCTAAAATGTCCTGACGAGGCACGGGAGGCCTTGCTCGAACAACTTTATCGCGGCTTTTCTAAACCGGAGAGCAGCGAGGCTTTTCGCCAATACGCTATTCAGTGGGTTCTGCAGCACCAATTAACGGCGCAAGACTCCGAGCCACAAGTGAGTAAGGAGCATGCCGGTGTTTGAGTTTGCCTGGCCATGGGTTTTCCTACTAGTCCCTTTACCGCTGCTCGCGCGGTGGCTACTGCCCCGCTCAAAGCCATTAAGCAGTGCCTTAAAAGTACCCTTCTATTCTGAACTCTCTCAGCGCGGCGGTGGAGAGCAAAGCAACTACCTCAATTTAATGTTGCTCGCCCTGATTTGGTTACTGCTGATCTGTGCCGCCGCGAGGCCTCGCTGGTATGGAGAACCGATTTCCCAAGCCAGTAGCGCAAGGGATCTATTGGTTGCGGTAGATATATCTGGCAGCATGGAAACTCCCGACATGCTTCTGGGCGGGCGCCCAGCGATGCGTATTAATGCAGTCAAACAGGTGGTGGGGGACTTTGTAGAGCGGCGCCAGGGCGATCGCCTGGGCCTGGTGCTCTTCGGCACCCGCGCCTATCTTCAGGCGCCACTGACCTATGACCGGGAAACTGTAGGGACCCTATTGCGGGAAGCCCAAATCGGATTCGCCGGCCAGGGTACCGCTATAGGGGATGCTATCGGCCTATCTGTTAAGCGCCTAACCCAGCGCCCAGCCGAGCAGCGCGTGCTAATCCTGCTCACCGACGGCGCCAATACCGCTGGCGAAGTGTCTCCACTAAAGGCCGCCGAGCTGGCACAACAAGCAGGCATCACCGTTTACACCATCGGTGTGGGTGCTGAAGAGATGGTTCAACCGGGTTTATTGGGCAGCCGCTATGGCAGCCGAAGAATTAACCCCTCCAGGGATCTCGACAGCAAAACTCTGCAGACAATTGCCGATACAACTGGCGGCCGCTATTTCCGCGCCCATAATCCCCAGGAGCTAGCAGAGATATATTCGGAATTGGATGAGCTGGAACCTGTGGAACAGGAAGCAGAAAGCTACCGCCCACTGAAGTCCCTATTCATATGGCCACTTGGAGCAGCCCTACTTCTGTCTGCCATCTGGGCAGTGGCCCCTCTCACCACTAATTTCAGATATTCCGGCAACGGCAATAAACAAGCTACTACCAACGGAGGCCAGGCACAGTGAGCACACCTGAGCTACTCCAATCGTTTCACTTTCTCCGCCCCTACTGGCTATGGCTATTAATCCCCGCAGCACTCATTTGCTGGGGCCTCGGCAAGATCGTTCTGAACAATGCCCAACTGCAAAAGGTGATTGATGCGGATTTGTTACCGCATTTGTTAATGCGCGGCAGCGCCAAGCGCCCCTGGTTATTCGGGCTAATCTTTGCATTACTCGCCACCATGATTATCGCTATGGCGGGGCCCTCTTGGAGAAAGCTGCCCACTCCGGTCTACAGCAACCAGGACGCCTTGGTGATTTTAATGGACCTGTCTCCCTCCATGATGGCGACAGATCTCTCTCCCAATCGCCTCACCCGCGCCAGGTTAAAAATTCTGGATATTCTTCGTGAGCGCAAAGACGGACTGACCGCCCTGGTCGCCTATGCCGGCGAAGCCCATGTGGTCACACCACTAACAGAAGATACCGCCACCATCGCCAACTTGGTTCCGGCATTATCGCCTGCGATTATG
This sequence comes from Microbulbifer sp. ABH2_005, assembly GCF_056160005.1. Lineage (NCBI taxonomy): Bacteria > Pseudomonadati > Pseudomonadota > Gammaproteobacteria > Cellvibrionales > Microbulbiferaceae > Microbulbifer > Microbulbifer sp. ABH2_005. Next base: position 2,404,189 of record NZ_JBSWWI010000001.1, read on the forward strand.
CCGGTACCCGGCAGCAACATTGAAATGGCTGTACAGACCGGTATTCGCCTGCTCAAGGATGGCTCTGCTGGGCGCGGGCAACTGCTCGCAGTCACTGACGGCATTGAGCCTGCGGCCGCAGATATCGTCGCCAAATCCCTGGCGGAGGCTGGAGTTGAGCTCAACATTCTCGCAGTCGGCAGTGGCGAGGGGAGCCCAATCCCCCGCGGCAATAGTGGCGGCTTCGTCACAGATAGCAATGGCGCAATTGTGATTTCCAATTTTGACCCACGGGAACTGCGCAAACTGGCTAGAGACAGCGGCGGCCGTTACGCCAAGATTACCGTCAACGACGCCGACATAGAGCACCTGCTTCCACAAAACGAAACCCTCGACCAAGCCGAGCTGACCGAGCGAGAATTTGACCAATGGCGCGACGAAGGCCCCCTATTGATCCTTCTTCTCTTACCGTTTGCAGCCTTGCTGTTTCGTCGTGGCGCTCTCGCCTGCACCCTGCCCCTCGCCCTAACCTTGGGACTGCCGAGTGAAAGCCTGGCTTTAGAATGGAAGGATCTTTGGCAACGCAAAGATCAGCAGGGTCAGGAATTACTCAATAAAGGGGAGTCCGCCGAAGCCGCAGAGACTTTTCGCAATCCAGAATGGCGCGGCACGGCAAATTATCGCGCCGGTGATTATGCTGCTGCCCAGCAGGACTTTGCCCAGTCAAATGATGCCCAGGGCCTATACAACCTGGGTAACAGCCTAGTGCAGCAAGGCGACTATGAGCGCGCCATTGAAGCCTATGACCAGGCTCTGGCTCAAGCACCCCAATTCGCCGATGCGCAACACAACCGGGAAATTGCCGAGAAACTCAAGGACCTTCAAGAGCGCCAGCAACAACAAAATCAACAGCAATCCGGTGATCAACAAGAACAACAAGACAAGCAAGATCAGCAACAGGATCAGCAGGCCGGCAACCAACAGCAAAATCAACAGGATCAACAGCAGGAGAACAAGCAACAACCCTCCTCCGGCGAACCCCAGCCCTCCGAGCAACAATCTGGCCAGGAACAGGATCAATCAGCCGAACAGCAGCCTGAAGAAGCTGAGCAGCAACAAAATGAACAGGAGCGGCGGTCTCAACAAGCCCAACAGGGCGAAAAAGAGCAAAAAGAACAGCAAGGAGAGCCCCAACCAGCCGGAGCCGAGGAGCGCCAATTGGACCCAGAAACCCAGCAGGCCCTGGACCAATGGCTACGTCAAATTCCCGACGATCCAGCCGGCTTAATGCGGGAAAAATTCAAATACGAAAGCTTGCAGAGGCGGCGTGCCTATCGCAGTGGCGAGTGGGAACCCCCTGAAAACGGCGCTACCCAAAGGTGGTAGATAGATACCCACAATGCAAAACATGATCTCTGTTTTTAGATGTGACCAAACTTCAGGAAGGCTTATGGATAGCTTTTTTAAGGACCATAAATTATCTCGTCCACTAGATTTTTCAGGACTTCACTGCCTGCTATTTTTACTGGCTCTCTTTTGCCTGCCCGCCAGTGGCTGGGCCAGTGATCTCAATGCCAGTGTGGATCGCAATAAAATTGGTATCGATGAAACCCTGAATTTGCGCGTGCGCTACTCCGGTGATGAGAATGGCGGCCAGCCCGACTTCGAATTACTGGAGCAGGATTTTGACATTCTCTCTCGTCAACAGTCCAACCAGTACCGGGTCATCAATGGTCGCGCGGAGAGCTTTGTCGAATGGATGCTCACGCTGGCCCCAAAGCGGGAAGGAGAGTTATTTATTCCTTCATTGCACTATAAAGGGCAAGTTTCAGATGCAATCCCCATAAAGGTCAGTGAGGCCGGCAGTACCCCCAATGGCGCTGATCGCAAGGCTTTTCTGGAGATCGAATTAGACAAAGACAAGGTCTACGTACAAGAGCAGCTACTAGTTAAAGTGCGGTTGTACACAACTATCGGGCTGCACGATATCGCCACTGAGCCATTACAAGTGGCCGGTGCCCATGTAGAAAAGGTTGATGAGCAACGCTATGAGCGCAAACTCGATGGCGTCAGTCATGCCGTATACGAACTGACTTATGCCATCTTTCCCGATAGCTCTGGCCAGCTCTCTATTCCCGCATTGACTTATGTCGCCGTTGCCGGGCGAAGAGACCCCTTCTCGCTGTTCAATCGCAACAGCCAAAGGCTGCGCCTGCGCTCCCAGGCAAAAACCATCGAGGTTCTTCCCAAGCCTGACAGCTACAGCGGTGCCCACTGGCTGCCTGCAGCAAGCCTGGGAATCGTGCAAAGCTGGAGCCAAGACCCGGATACCTTTACCGTGGGCGAGCCTATTACCCGGATTCTTACCATACGGGCTGAAGGCCTGCGCGCAGCCCAACTACCACCTCTCCCCAAGTTAGACATTGAAGGCCTTAAAACCTACCCCGACCAACCACAACAGGAAGATCAGGTAGGCCCTAATGGCGTTACTGGTAGCCGCATAGAAACCACCGCAATCGTCGCCACCCAGCCTGGTGATTACCAGCTGCCCGCAGTCACACTCACTTGGTGGGATACCAAGAGCCAAAAACAGCGCGCCACCCAACTTCCCGCTTTCCGCTTTAAGGTCAGCGGTACTGCTGCAGCCGCCCCTCAAGCGCAAGAACCCGGAAACCTCCCCACCCTTGTTCCCGGCACTAAAACCCTGGAGGAACAGGATCATTTCTGGCGCAACCTGGCTATCGCCGCCCTTGCCTCCCATCTACTGTGGGTTTTCTATTTCTACCGGTATCGCCAACAGCGCCCAAAGCAACCTGCAGCCCAGGCAACGTCAGCAAAGAAGATGCACCAAGAGGCGAGATTAAAGAAAGCGATTGATAGTGAAGACCCCAGACACATTCAACAAGCCTTACTCGACTGGCTACAGCAACGCTGGCCCCATGTAAGCGGAAATAACTTAACTGAGATTTCACACCAACTGGGTTTTGAGGAGCTGAAAGAAATTCAGTCGCTGCTCAGTGCAGCCATCTATCAAGAACCTGTAAAGCCGCTAAATATTGTGAAGGTGAAGGTTCTGATGGATAAGTTGATGAGCCGAGACAGAGGCATGGAAGAAGCTTCGGAGGTGGGGGAATTACCGAAGCTATTTACCTGATACTTACTTGATGTGCACCAGCTCAGGCTTGACGAGGCAGTTACTCATTTTTTTGCAGCTACCCTATTCGGTCAGGCCTAAGCTACCAAACTTTTACCCCCTAACAAACTGGCATGGCCAAACCCCCCATAGAAAAGCAGACCCCAAAAGTCCACTCTGCTTTCCTATATGCATATATGGCCAATTTAGTGATTGTTGCGTTAAGACAATCTCAATTAATAGCCTCAGCCCACCGCCGTTATCCGGCCCGATTTAAAGCTGACTCAATCACTGAAAGAGTCTCGGCTGCCGCTTTATTCCAAGAGAATTCCCCAGCCCTTCTCAGAGCATAGAATTGCAATTCTGATACTTTTTCAAGGTCTTGGGTCAACACTGCAAGTGCATGGGCAATTTCTGCTGTCGAATCAGGGTTGACCGTAACTGCCGCATCTCCGGCAACTTCAGCCATAGCTCCTCGGTTTGCTGTCAATACCGGTGTTCCCTGGCTATAAGCTTCGACAATTGGCAGACCAAACCCCTCGTATAGCGAAGGAATCAGTAATGCTCTCGCCTCCCGGTAGAGCTTAGGCAATTGGTCATCAGTTATATAACCTAGAATCTCAGCACTCCCCTCTAGATTTAACTCCTGGACTTTTCCCTTCAATTCCGGCATACCCCAGCCCTTACCACCACAAATTTTCAGAGGGAGTGGATTAGTAACTCTTTCTCGATATAAGGAGTATGCTTCGAGCAAGCGTTTGAGATTCTTGCGAGGTTCAATTGTACCCACAAAAAGAAAATACTTGCCTGGAGGGCTAGGCACTTCAGAAACATCTAAAAAAGGGGCCTCATAAATAGTCACAAGCTTTTCAGCGCAGCTGGGAAATGACTGCCTCAATTCATTTGCCGTTGCCTCTGAAACAGCAATAATTGAGTCAGCCGACTTAACGCCCTGAGGCATCAGCAGTCTTTCAAGCTGTAGACCCAAACGCGACATAGTCTTAGGGAAACGCTGCCATACCAAATCGTGTATTGTTAACACCTTCGATATCGATCGCCCAAGGCAAAGGGGTAGATGGTGGCGGGGAGACCAAAATAAATCTACATCATCTTTCCAGGCCCACAGGGGAAAAACCATCTGCGCAAAGAAAGTACTGAGACTTCCCTTTTGAATATTTGCCGATCGCACAGTCACATTAGGAAGCGACTCAAAATCAATCAGCAGAGGTTGGTGGCTGTAAAGGTACCAATGATGCCCGCTACTCAGCATTCGCTCCAAAACTGCACGGGTATAACGACCGATGCCTGTAGTGGGAATCGAAAGTGGTCGAGCATCCACTGCTATTTTGGCCATTAATCTACCAGCCCCCTCTCCATGAGAACCTCTCGGTAGAGCTGATGATGAGCTTCAGCCATTTTGTCAGCAGTAAATAACCTCTCGTAACGACAACGACCAGCGCGCCCCATTTCCTCTGCTTTCACAGAATCGGACCATAAATTTTCCATTGCCTCTCGAAGTTCAATAGGGTCGGCTGGGCGCACAACATAGCCCGTTTCTCCATCTTGGTTGACAAAACTAGTTCCGGTGCCAATTTCGCAGGAAATGAGGGGTTTACTATTCATCAACCCCTCAATCAGGGTAACGCCGAAAGCCTCCGAACGTAAATGAGAGGGAAAAACTACTGCTCTACACAATCTCATCAACGCGGCCTTTTCTTCATCGCTGACAAAACCCGCAAAATGTACGTTGGTTGCCCCCAGATGGTCAGCCAAAGATTTCAAGCGACTAGCCTCAGGCCCATTGCCAGCTATAACAACACGATAAGGTTGATTTGCAGCGGCTCGAACCAAGTACTCGAGCCCTTTATAATACCTGAGGACACCCACAAACAGCATAAAGCCCCGGCCAAATCGCATCTCGAGGCTTTCCATTGTCTTATCCGAGGGTTCAGGGTATCCCTGCTCGGACACACCAAGGGGAATCACTTTCACTTTATCCCTGTAAGCGGCAAGAATCGGGCTACTTTTCAGATAGTTATGTGAAGTCGCTATAATGCGATCCGCACGGGCCAGGAACCTATGCATGAGAGGTCGATAGAGGGCACCTAACAACCTCTGCCTAACGATATCTGAATGATAAGTCACGATCAATGGGCGTGACCGACCGGCCAGAAAATATGACAAGTCACCGAATGGCCACGGAAAATGAAAATGCAATAGCTTTGCTTTAGTTTGATACAAAGCCCCCAATAAACCTGGACCTATGCAACATGAAGCGATCGAGAACCAACGCTTCTTGGCAATTACGGGCAAATGATCATTCAACTTCAGACTGCGGGGGGAATCAGCCAGAGTGAGAACACCACACTTTTCTGTTTTTTGTGCGATTTCTAAAATTACCTGCTCAACTCCTCCTTGTGACTCAGGATAAAAGGTTCGATAACAGTGGAGAACTTCAAGCTCAGGATTCAAAGGAGACTCACTTAACAGAAGGGGTACGGGCCTGCCGATAACCTATTGTTTTATAACACATTAAGGTATAATAACCGCCCCAGTAACCCCGGTGTCAATGTGAGAATATTATTCTGTACCATGCAATTCGGGCCCGGGTATAACCAGGGAACCGAAAAATACATTCGCAATCTCGCTCAAGATCTAAGTAAGCGCGGTTGTGATGTCATAGTTGCGGGCGGTGATCCTGAAGGGATACTAACCGATCCCACACTTATTGACGAAGACCGAATTCGCCTAATTAAGCTCCCAACTTTTGGCTGGGGAACCACCGAGGGTGATTCGATTGAAAATCATCAGGCTTTACTTTCTGAGCTGAAACCCGATGTCGTCCATATGGTTAATCCAGCCCATATAGGCATTAATATACTGGAAGCAGCCCAGAACCTAAACATTCCTTACTTCATCTCAATCACTGACTTCTGGTGGCTCTGCCCCAAGCATACACTGACTCTTAGATCCGGCGATTTTTGCTCAGGATTTGCTGACTATGAAACCTGCTTCCGCTGCATTGCAGAAACACACCCTAACAAGTTAGTAAAAACCGTCTCTCAGTTTCCAGTTACTAGAGATTATATTGCTAAAATTTTACACTTAAAAAACACCAAATTTGCAACAGCGCCAGAAAGCAAGAACCGTAAGCAAATCCTGGCCTCAGCTCTAAATAAAGCAAGAAAGGTAATTTGCCTCTCAAAAACAAGCCTGAGACGGATAAAAGAGTACTACTCACTCAGTAATTGCCACTATATTCCTGCAGGCCTTTCAGATACTTGGTTTGAAACAGTACCTCACCGACAGACGAACACTACCCCCTTCGTAGTTGGGTTTCTTGGCGCTATTGCACCACACAAAGGCCTTCATACCCTTACCCATGCATTAAATGACCTTGGTGATTCAAAAGTCAAACTCAAAGTCGCAGGAAGAATATCCGATCACAGATATGCCAAACAGTGCCTAAGCTCCTATAAAATTACTGAATATACCGGTGAGCTTAGCGAATCACAGAGCAAAGAATTTCTAGACTCTTTAGACTTGCTAGTAATACCCAGCAACTCACCAGAAAATCAACCCCAAGTGCTGCTTGAAGCTGCCGCAAGGAAAAAGCCTGTTCTAGCCTCTAATACTCCAGGTTGTGCCGAGCTACTTTCCCCAACCTCCGTTTTCCCTGTTAATGATGCGAACAAATTGAAAGAGTTGCTATATATAGCAAGAAAAGACATATCGAAAATAGGTTGCCCCACCTTGGGGTTATCCTCCAAAGCAGTTTCAGACAAAATTTTATCCGAATACCAAAAAGTGTTTTAACCCCGTGATTTTTCTACAAAAACATCATAGAGACATCGTCTTCTACAAGGCGTTATGTAATTTACGATCTGAAGCCTCGAAAACCTATTTAAGCTTCCTCTGGTGGATCATAGAACCCATTTTTTCGATGGCGATCTATTACTTTATATTTGCCGTTGTATTTCAAAGAGGAACAGATGACTTTGTCCCCTTCCTTCTTGTGGGATTGGTAGTTTGGCAGTGGTTTGCCCAATGCGTCAGCCACTGCTCAGCTGCTATTACCCAAAATCATGCACTAATCAGCCAAGTCAATTTCCCCAAAGTAGTACTTCCATCTATTAATATCGTCATGGACACCTTCAAGTTCAGTATTGTGTTTATGCTACTGCTAATTGGGTTATGGATAATGGGGTATCCACCCACATGGAGCTACATCTACCTTCCATTAATCCTTGTAATACAGTTCCTCCTGAACTATGCCTGTGGCCTGATCGCTAGTGCGCTAATTCCATTTGTACCAGACCTCTCTAACCTGATTCCCCATTTGCTACGACTCGGCATGTATGGCTCAGGCATCCTCTATACCGTCAGCTCGTTACCACAAAACGCTCAAGATATTCTCGCTTACAATCCAATGATCTGGATCATTGAGAGCTACCGCGACATATTGATGTATAACCAAATACCTAACGTATCTAGTCTGGCAATTTACACCTGTGCAGTTATATCGCTTTATGCCTTAGCTAGATTAATAATGAAAAAGCTAAATCCCGTATTCGCAAGGGCACTGATGCAAAGATGAGTGAAAGCAAGAAATCAGCCATTAGCCTGAAAAATGTACGGGTGACCTATCGCTCAGGCATTCCTTTTACCCGAGCAACCAGTGTTTATAGCCCACTGAAAGATATTAGTTTTGAGCTTTATGTGGGTGATTCGCTTGGAGTTCTTGGTCGCAATGGTGCAGGGAAAAGCACTCTACTTCGTCTCTTGAACGGTATCATCAAGCCTGATAACGGGAAAGTGATCAACCACGGTCATAGAACGGCACTACTTTCTTTAACCGTCGGCTATGATCAAAATCTTTCTGGTCGCCAAAATGCGGTTATTAGCGGCATGATGATGGGTCTGGAAAAGGCTTATATCGTTAGCAAACTTAATGAAATCAATGAATTTGCTGAACTTAGGGAGTTTTTTGACCAGCCAGTTAAAAACTACTCTACCGGTATGAAGCAGCGCCTTGGAATGGCTGTCGCAATTCATTTGAAATCTGATGTCTTACTGATTGATGAGATTTTAGCAGTCGGCGATTCTAGGTTTAGAAGGAAATCAGAAGCAGTAATGCGAGAAAAAATCACCTCAGGCGATACTGTAGTCCTGGTTTCTCATTCTGCAGAAACTGTGAAGCGGCTTTGTAACAAAGCTTTATGGATTGAAAATGGCGTTGTAGCCCAATACGGGGATAGCAAAGATGTAGTAGCATGCTATGAGGAATCACAGAAGTAATGCGTATCCTTATATATGAGCCAATGCCAGACATTCAGCGCGCAGATATAATCTTAGCAATCGCACATAAAGAGTCCGAACTCGGAAATAATATTCTACTATTGGTTGAAGAAGAAGTACAACTTCTTAGCAGAAACCATATCAATCAACCACACAGCGTCAATTGCACAAATATAATCAAAGCTAAGATTGCAACAAGCGGATTTAACTTTATCTCCTTATCTAGAAATAAAGCACTAGCGAAGCAATTCGAAGCGAACCCGAATAAAGCCTTAAAAGAAATAAAACATTATCGGGCGAACTGCTTCCATAAAGTGATAGAGAGCTTTAAACCGGAAAAGATAATAATTTGGAATGGTCTACCCCACTATCAACAGGATTTTATAAATCTTGCTCTTGATATAAATCCAAATCAGAAATTCTCCTTCTTGGAAGCTGGCTGGTTTCCACAGTCAGGTACTTACTATGAAGACCCCCTCGGAGTAAATGGACAAAGCTCGATCTCCATTACAAAACCAAGAACTATTAGTTCGGAAGAGCGGCAAAACGTAAAACAATGGAAAGTTTCATATAGGAAAAATTTTGGGGATAATGATATCTCTGATAATGGATATCTATTTATTCCCCTCCAGTTAGAAACAGACACAAACATTACAAAGTTTTCTCCATTTTCCACTATGATAAGCTTTCTAAAGTGGGCCGAATCACATGTGGCACCAAATATAGATATTATTGCACGCCAGCACCCTCTTGACCGTACCCCACTAATTAACCTCCTCCCCAACAATAGCCGAATAAAGCTCGACTACGAAACCCCACTACATCAATTGATATCAAAGTCTAGCTGTGTTCTGGGGATAAATAGTACTGTCTTACTTGAATCATTGATATACGACAAACCTGTTTACGCAGTAGGGAGAGGAGTTTTTTCTGGGACTGACGCCATCATCAAAGTAAAGTTGGATGAAGCCTTACCCACCCATCACACATTCTCAATTAAAAGTCAGGAAGAGCTCCTGCACTTGCTTTTACAAAAGCAAAAAATGCTTATCACACCAAAAAGCTCACTTTTAAGCAGGGTAATATCGGCCATCAAAAATCAGAGATATTCATGCTACCCCCTACCCAGTATTATTTTTTCAGCTTTTAAGATATTGATAAAAAGCAAATTAACTAAAACAATATCGAAAACCTGACTTTTACTGAAACAAAACGTTATAATTTTTTAAAAAAAATCGAAATCCAACAGAAACAAATCAATGGTAATGTCCCAGTAACAAACACTCGGAGCTACCATGAGCCAAACGACTTTCCTCGATGTAATAATTCCGTTCAGATATAGCCCACTGCGAGACAACTGTCTAATTAATTTGGAAGCAGTTCTAAGTGAATTCTCCCGCCAGGATGCTCGTTTTATCCTTGTTGATTCTGGTAGTGATGCGGGAGCCTCAATTAAAGCAAAAGATATTTGCAATAAGTACGGTGCCTTATACTCTTACATAAATACCAAAAATGAAACCTTTTCTATAGGAAAGGCACGTGATCACGGCGCAGAGATATCAACAGCTAAATATATCCTTTTTCAGGATGTAGATTTACTCCCATATGCAACTTTTTATGAAGATCTCAAGATACTTATTAATGGGAGGTTCAGCGATGGGATAGATGAAGTTATCAATATCCCATGTATATATTTATCCTACAGCGCATCTAAAGAGTATATAAGCAACTCACCTGAAAACAGAAAAGTTTATCTCCAAGAAAGCATGAAAATTGGAGATGAAAGAATAGAGTTTTACGCTGCAAGCTCATCAGTTGCTGTTTTTGATCGCTACTATTACTGTACCCTAGGAGGACATGATCCAAGATTCCAGGGACATGGCTGTGAAGATTTCGAACTATTTTATCGAGCGTATAGCAATAACCCAAGATTTCCAAGGCCATCAAATATATACAACAACGACGGACACTGGAGTACGCAAAGCTATTCTGGATTCAGATCCTTGTATAGAAAGTATGGAGATGAGACTGCATTAGACGGCATATTTATTGCCCATCTATGGCATGAACGAGAAAAAGGATCTAATGACTATATAAAGAAGTCAAAGGAAAACAAGAACCTGTTAAAGCAGTGCATGTCAGAATATGACAACCAATGTAGTTGCTGGCTACCACCGATACCCTACAATAATAAAAGAACCCTATTTCTGGGAGTTGAAGGCAGTGAGTTTACTGAGAGTGTAAGAGAGGTCATACCCTCTCTTGGGCATGTTGATTACCAACGTGAATCATTCTTTGAAACAGAAACAGAGCTTAAAGAATACATATCAAAGAAAAAAATAGATCAAGTATTTTTTCACAATCCATACGCAAATAAACAAAGATTAAATATCTATAGATATTGTAGAAATGAAGAAATTCCGTACATTGCGTACGAGAGAGGAGCACTTCCTGGAGCAGTTTTCTTTGATATGAATGGATTCAATGCTGACAGCAATTCATATCACGAAAAAAACTGGGACAGAGAGCTATCTGATGCCGAAATTTTATCAGTTTCTGAGTATTGTAAAAACGAAATGCAACAGGGAAATTACCTTGAAAAGCAGTCAAAAAAAATGGGGCCGGAGTATATTAAAAATAAGTACCGAATAAATGGGAAAAAGATATGCCTTGTACCCCTTCAAAGACCAGGTGATACTGTTTGCGAATTTTTCAAGGGGCCGCTAAGGAGATATTCTGACTTCTATACATGGGTGGACACTGTATCCAAGTCACTTAGGGAGTGGGTATTTCTTATTAAAACACACCCGCTTAAAAAAAAACCTACATACCCATTTGAAGACAACCACAATGTTATTAACTGCGACCTAGAAAATATACATGATTTAATCGATGCCGCTGACTCGGTATTCCTTCTAAACTCGGGAGTTGGATTGTTATCTATTCTAAGATTTAAGAACGTTGTTTCTGTTGGTGATGCGTTCTATTATCATAAAGGAATATGCAATAAGGCTGAAACCCCAGAAGAAGCCTCGACATTTATTTCGAGGGAGTGGGAACCAGATATAAATCGTATTTATAAGTTTCTCAACTACCTTATTAATGAATTCTACTCATTTGGCCAATTTTCAACAAGATCAGTGCGCAGGGATGGAGATGTAATTACTATTACTACAAAAGTTAAATTCAAAACAATTCGTATACTCGGACAGGAAATCCAGGAAAATTTTAACTCTAGGACGCTCCCTCTATTCCCCGAAAAGTCCTACCTGCTTGGAGTAAAATTCTCACAAGTTAACATCCCTAAAAATACAAAAAGCCCAACGCCTCGCACATCCTCCCACTTTATACTTCGAATCAAGAGGGCAATAAAGTTCTTAATCTGGAAAACCATAGGCTCAGAAAATGGTGTAGAGCTTATTTCAGGATTTTACCGCCTACTAGGCACAAAGAAATTGGTATCTAAGGACATATAAATCTACAAAGAAAAAGTAACAGAGGGAATGACTAATATAGTGCAGGACCCCACTTCATAAGGTGTAGTAGTTCGAACTTGATCTGACCGCTACCGGTTTTTCAGAAAGTGTTATATCAGGTCAAATTCAGTATACAATTTTTCCATCCAGATGACTTTTTCATCTTCAAGTGTTGTCATTGGTGTGTGGCCACAACACTTCTTGCCTTGAGGGTACGATCATTAATCTAATAGAGAAGCCATTCGTCCAGATCCTTTTCAGTCCTTCTATCGATTAATAGATATTCAAGGTGACGATGGTTGGTAGAACTCCTGTAAAATAGTTTTATGGAATCGGTCACAAATACCGTTGGTTTGTGGATATCTCGCTTTTGTCTTGATGTATTCTATTTCGTTCACACTAAGATTTAATTTACAACTATGTTACTCCAGTTTGCCACAATATTCCGTACCACGGTCAGTCAGGATACATAGCACCCCTAGATCATTCAAAAATTCTGCTACGATGATCGGTGTCTTGGTGGTGTGCCCGTTGTTGGTGGGTAGGATCAGTATGGTGAAGACCCCCAGAGAGAACTAGATATAATCCTGCCAGCTGAATCTGTACTTGACCGACCTCTTCAATTTCTTGGCTTTTGATATACTCTCTAGTTATCTGCTCATCGAACCCCACTATACTCACGCAGTAGCCCCGAACTCAAAAGTGTCTTCCTGAAAAATTTCTCTGTACATCTTATACTTCTGAAATATCTGGATCGTAGATTCCCCTTTCAAAAGCGCAACCACATTGGAATACACTAAATTTCGGAGGAATCATTAGCAACATATGAAGGTAATCACTCATTGTGTACCCTTCTACCAACTCAATGTCCGACGGCATAAGTCTCGAAATATCGTTCCAATTTATCGTCTTAATTTTTCAAATCATTCTTTCTTTCGATACTTAGGCATAAATACTGCGTGATACCTACAATAATGCTTCACATGAGCTCAGTACTGCCGATCTCATATATGGCCTCCCTTATAGAACTTGCCAGCTCTTGAAGACCATATTTTTAATTTACGCGCCTGAACAGCAGAGCCCCATCATTTCTCACCGTCAATAGCTGTAGTTTACTTAGATATTAATTAACAACTTTCTTAGATGAAACAATACCAACGTCATAATACAGGTTATTTATCAGGAGCATTAATAAATTTAAACTATACCTACCAACATCAGCATGGCACTTTATTTTTGGATGAGAGAAGTTGAAAAGATTCATTGATTCCTTATGTTTGTTAAACATACCTTCAACCTCCTTAAAAATTGGAGATTGCCTAGAATAAATTATATTGACCTTTTTACTTAATAGATTATTTTTCAACAGAGAGTAAAACAAATCGGATTTTTCTTTTGGAAAGGTCCCTGATACAAAATGACAGTCTCGAAGCTGATTTAGATGGTACTCCCCCGTGATAATTGGATCTACAGACACACATTTATACTGACCTAAAATTGCATGGTAAAGACTTCCTGTTCCACCTTTAGATGTACCATATAAGACAATATCATCATGGCAGATGCTAAACTCTCCTGAAATCTTTGAAATCAATGATTGGATATCATCTTCTACTTGTTCATTAAAATTGTTATTCAAATAGAAACTTCCTACGACCCCACCAACATCTGCAATTCTCAGAATATAAGTATTGCTAGGTATGTATTTCTGTATAGAATTAAAGTTTAAATAGAAATTTCTTGTGGCAACATCTGAATTATAAGCCTTGCCAGCAACAGAAGAGAATATCACCATCAACCTAGAGCGATCACTTTTAACTAAAGGCTTCTCCAATGTGTAAAATATAGATCGGTGATACCTAAGATTTTCTTTTTTAATAAATTTAGAAAATGAGGCTGCATTAATGAATTTATTGAATGTAGAAATTCCATTTTGGCAATGAGTCAAATAAAAACCATTGTTTGTTAGATTGGTAACGAGCTCCTTAACATTTTGGTTGCGCCGTGCGAACCCATATATATTGTGAAGCCTTTCAGATTTATGCCCTACTTCTGATCGATCAATCTTGATAGTTGACAATCCAGAAAAATTCACATCTATAGATCTCTCAATTATTGAGTCCGTCAGCTTTAAAATTTCTTTAGATGGGGAAAATGTAACTTTTTTCTTATAGTTATTAAATATATTTAGCTTTAACATAAAATTACCTTTAAACAGCGACCACAAATAAACAACGAGATATAATACACCAATTACGCAGGCTATAAATACATCAACTCTCTATAGTTTTTTTATTTACTTAGACCTATTGTTAATGGTTAACTTTTAATGACTTTCTTCCTCTCTCGACTCAAGCTTTATAGTAACCTACCACTTATTCACTCTCCCTCCTTATGCTTCAAACTCAAATAAAAGTTAAGGATCTGAGATTTTAGTCTAATTTTAACATTTTCGTTAAATTCAAATTAAAATCCAATTATCTCAAATATCATGCTGTAACCAAAGAATTTTCTCTAATCAACGACTAACCGCAAGCAAGTGGCATGGTGAAAGCCCTCATAGTGAACTAGTTAAAATACCGCTAGCCGCACCTACTCTTGGCGGCGCCCTTCAACCTCTATTCTTAATATGCTCATCAAGCCTCGCTGATCACACAATAGCACCGAGCCAAAAAGTATTTTCCTGTAAGGTTTCTCTGCATAGGGTTGCATTTCCGGAGTATTTGAATAGTAGATTTCCCTTTCAAAAACTCAACCGTATTGGATATACTGAACTTCAAGGAAACATTAAAACATATGAATATGATCCCTCATTACGTACTCCTCGACCAACTCAATCCCCTTTTGGCGGCATAAGACTCAAAGTAACCCTCTGCTCTCCCATCTAAACATCCCAAATAATGCTTTTTTCGGTACTTAGCACAAATACCAGGTGGTACCTGCTATAAAGCTTCATGCGAGCTTGGAACGGCCAAGCTCGTGTATGACATCCTTTTAGAACTTGCCGGTTCATGAAGGCCATATTTTTAATCTGCACGCCAGAACGACAAGTCCTGTCAAGTTTCACTATCAAGGGCATTGCTTTCCCTATGTATTAATTAATCCGCTTAAAAAATAAGGGGTTTTAAGCCTGAAAAATCCCTCTGATAAATTGACATTCTTTAGATATATTCGAGCATATTCACTAAACTTACAATGATAAATATCTAGGATAGAGGGGCAACGATATGATAATCTTGTCTGAGCAAGGTTTATGTATCTTACCAATGATTAGGGAGGGGTAGAGGCCCTTTCAGCATAGATTCTCAAAAAAGTGTTAGCAAGGGAGGCCTTCTTTCCAAAGGTTAAGTAGCTTCCACACTAACAACCACATACCGAACCGAACCGAACCGAACCGAACCGAATAGTGTCTCTAGAAAGAATGATATCAGATCAAATCCCTCTATATGGCTCAAACCGTTTCATAGATCCAGTAAATTAATCTCTTGAGACTGCCCCCAATAGATAACTATGACACTTGAATTAATTGCTCAAACACTCTAAAACCTCTTAAATCGAATCAATATTGAGGGACACAAGGAAAAATCAACAATAATGCAAATAGCAACCCAATATCCAAGTAATAATTATTTCCTAACTATGGAAAAGTTTGCCCAAATTTTCAATGCCAATCATACCTCGTCAGCATCTGACGAACGACCTCAAAACATTTATTTTATCTATTCGTGGGGAAAAATAAATTGACTACACAGTTAACCAGGCCAGCCCTGAGCAACTTGAAGTCCATAGATTTGTCACACACTAATGTATGTATAAGATTAGTTAGCAACCTAATCGATCACAAGGGAATCACCAAAAATTCAAACCAACAGATATTAGACATAAAAATCGGTTAGTGTATTTGTGAGAAGCTCACTCCAACTGGAAATAAAAATGAGTTTTATACCTTAAAAACCACAAAGACTGAATGCATTGCCTAGCCCTCTGCTCATAATTTAGTGGTGGACTCCATCTCAAACTTTATGGAATGGCCTGACTCACTCCAGCCTTTTAATTCATAAATTTAGATGGTATTGTCCGCCGCCCACTCACTAAGATGGGCAGCCAATCAGCTCATTCATTTGCGGAAGTAAACCAAAGAAAACACAGAGCGAATATGAGAGAAAAGCGCCTTTAAAAAAGCGACCAAGGAGTTGTAGTCTATACCAAGCATTGGCAATGACCAACGAACACAATCATAATAAGGACTACTTGCCATAATTTCTCCTCCACGATCAATAAATGCACGTGTGTTATTTTTTAGTCGAATTCTCCCTCCAAAAAATTGCTTTTGAGGGAAGGATAATAACCTTGCTAAATATTCTCGGCATTCCTCCTTCGAAATAGTCAAGTAGTTGTTATTTTTCTTACCCCCTCTCTCAAAACCCTCACCTTTCATAACCCAGTCTGTTTTGTATCGAATTCCAAAGATTGCTGCCATTAAGACCAAGCAAAGATCATTAGAGTAGCTTTTCTTAAGCCAGCTCAAATAAATCCAAGCTCTAAGTTTAAGCGACCTTTCTAAATGTACAATATAGTTCAACACAGTCGGGCACTCCTCAAAGAGGTTGGCATGGCACTCTTTACCTGATGAGCTTTCAGAGTAGAAGAACGGCTTTAATTGCGACTCCATAATACATGTGTAATCAATTCCTTCCTCTTCCAAACCCTCGCAAAACGTGACTACTTCCACTTTATTTTTTGACTTAAGCTCTTCTAAGTCAGCAATCTCAGATACTTTTCCAAGGAAAGAGCCAATATACGACATTGAATCAGGAATAGAAGGGTAAACGACCACTTCAACTTTCGATGAACAATCTATAATCGCCCGCCTAGCGTGCGTCCTCTCTTTTATTCGGCTCAAAAATAACTGTTTATTAGAATTACTCTCATTGCTAGCCCATGCCCCATCATCTCTTCGAGCGTGCCAGATATGTCGAAGGTAAATACCATTTAAAGTTGCAGAAAGACCGTGTAGACGAAAGCTACTTCTCCAGCCTACAAAAGCAGCTTGATGTCGATATTCCTTTTCTAGGTTCCATCTAAAAAATCGAGGCTTCAAAAAACCAGAAGAGCGCTCTAAAACTCGGAAAACAAACTCAGAGTCTTCGTAGCCCCAACCTCGAAAACTGGGGTCTTGCCCGCCTAGTGATAGATAATATTGACGATTTATAATCACCGCGGAACATACATCCGCAAAGCTTTCCAAATGAGCTTTTGGATCCAATCTGCACTGATCAGCCAAGAAAAGAACATCTTCTTTTCTTGTACTACATAGCTGTCTTTTTGACTCGTGATTGGTAAGGTATAAGCAGGGAATTGAAAGCAAGCGTGAATTATAGCTTTCTAACTTGTTGCTCGCTATCAACTTCAATATATCATTAAAATAATTATCATATAGTAGAAGATCAATATCATGAAAAAGTATGAACTCACCTTTAGCTTGGCTTGCAGCAAGATTTCTTACTCTACTTAACGAAAACCTGTTTGATTCACATTTAGCTTCTAGGTACTTATACTGATTCTGATAGCAAAAATTTTTAATTTTTGATCTATATTCTAGATTTTTAGTTGCATCTACAACTAAGATTTCTACACAGTCCGGGCGCAGTTTATCGGTTGCTATAAACCGGAGCCTAGTGAACAACTCATCAAAGTCGTTATTCACCTGAATTGAGTATATACAGGAAAGTTTTACCTCCTGTGAGCTCATATTCAGAAACTTTGATTTCATAACAACTGGCCTGACTTTCATAAACTATCTTAGTTATGTGTTTACAGAAGGTAAGTGATCTGTGGATACGGGCTCTTTAATACCCTTGGAAAGGATCTGTTGAACAAGCTGGTTAAGCCTAATGATTGACTTTCCATCACAAGCACCCAAGAATTTTTCTATGAAAATTGCATTCTTCTCTTTGTCCACCTTTGCCTCTCGAATTGAGGATAAAAGTAAGCTCTCATCTGGTTGATCTATTATTTGCCCGGGAATTTCTACCCTATAGTCAAACGCCAACCCTCTTTCGAGATCATACAATTCAACATCCTCCGCATAAAAAACTAATGGTTTTTTCATTAACGCAGCCTCGTAAACGACTGAAGAATAATCTGTGATTACAACATCGGAAGCAGAAATTAAATTGAAAATATCATCATCGGAAAAATCAAAAATTTTTCCGGGAATTTCATAAATATTTGATTTATGAACAGCTTCTAGACTTGAGTCAACCTTAATTGCAGGGTGGAGCTTAGTAACAAGCACTTCATCAGGGGTTAACTGCCTGGCTAATTCTTCAAAGTTCAGCTCAAGATTAAGATGAACATTGTCAGGCCACTTCCCGCGATAAGTGGGAGCATAGAGATAGATTTTTTTTCCCTTTAATTCGGGGTATGATCTATAAAATTCCTTCTTTGCAGCCTCAATTTCTAAAGCATTGAAACACCTATCCGTTTTTATTGCTCCCCATGCATAAACGTTATCAAGGCTTGTTGTGAAGGATTTGGCGTACTCTCTTCTCATGTACTCTGATGGTGCGAAAATATAATGTCTATTTGAAATATTCTTGTAAGTTCTATTTGAAAAAAACTTAACAGCTCCAGCTGCATGCCAAACCTCTACCCAAGTAGCCTGATTGGTATACTCATTCTTAAATGCACCAGCAGCAGAGACAATAACCCTTGCTCTAGCCAACTTTAGATAATCGCAGAAAGAAGTTGTTGTATTTTTTATTACATTTTTTTTATTAACTAAATGCTTTACCAACTCCTCAACATCATTCATGTTATTGATATCGACACCGACAACATCAATACGAGGCAGGCAGCGCCCAAGGAATTTTATTACTTTTGGATTAAAAATAAATCTAGATCTTAATACACTTGCAGCTTTTGAAATGGATGCTAAAATTCCATTAGTTTTCAAATAATCTATAGAACGACGAGTTAAGCGTATCGGTGCAGTAATTCGCCAAGAGGTAGATTCCAACACCTTCTGATAACGGCGCCTCTCCGAAGAGCAATTGATACGAGGATACGTTCGCCAAAATATATTTTCCTTAATAAATCTCAATAGTAAAACTTTAGAAATATCTGATTCGCTTATTGTATTAATCTCGGAAAGTCTTACTTGGCCACGCTCTTTATATTCATTAATAGTAGCAAAAATTTCAGTTTCCCACGCATTATAGATGGAGGATGGCTCGTAGCGTTTCGCACTTATCATTGCATTTTTGGACATCCTTATTCGCAAATCTGTTGACTTAACCAAGGATTCTAGACCATCTGCGTATTCATCTTTTGCAACGAGGAGACCATCGACACCATCGCATATCATTTCATTAACGCCAGAACAACTGTCCAGGCCTATTGCGGGAAGGCCAAATGATTGAGCCTCAATCAAGGTCATTGGACAGCCCTCAAAATATGAGGGAATGGAAAATATAGAGGCTTTCAGGTAATACTCTTCTGCGTTATCAACGTGACCTGTAAACTCAACTTTATTCTTTATACCTAATGAATTAACTAAGTTTGTATAATAACTCTTATTTGGACCGTCTCCGACGATCGTGAGAGTCCAGTCTGGGTATTTTGTAGCTACTTGAGCAAATGATTCTATTAAAAGTTTGATATTCTTTTGATTTTGCTCAAGCCGTCCTACACAGACAATATTATTGGCCTCTATATTACTTCGTGACGACACCGTAACTGGACAAGCATTTTTAAGCACGAATGAGCGGTCACGCAAGAACTCCGGGAGACCGTCCTTGAAGGACTCATTTAATAAGTGAATCCTATCAGCAGCGCCAAATATAGCATTTCTAATCTCTAGCTTTTCGTTATAGTTTTGTCCGAGCTTCCACCACATATTCAGATACTTTTCCGGATTATTATGTTCCGATATCAACAGTGGTATCTCAAGCCCATGAAGTGCTGCAACCAAAACAGATACAATTGAATTTGTAATCATCGGGAGCACAACATCTGGACACTCACGTAAAAATATTGAACGTGCTAGTTTTATATTTTTATCTGAGTAGTTTCTATGTATCTCGTACTTCTTGATAGACGAATTTAGGATCAACCTGTCAGGTACACCCTGCCCAGGATGAGTGAGAAATACAACTTCATGCCCCTTGCTGACAAGCTCGTTGGCCAAACCAACTGCAACAACGTCTATTCCGGTAATTTTGGTGTTAAGAGAAACAGTAAAAATACAGATTTTCATTTGAATTTTTTCTTAGACAGCTGGCTCTTTTCTTACAATATCTATTATCTGAGTGGTAGATATTCCCTCAGTTCTAGGGAAATAAATGACTTCACATAGATTGGAATAACAATCGAACTTCCCTTTCCAGTCATCCCCCATTACTAAGACATCAGCACCATGTTGCTTTATGTAATCCCCTTTTCTTTCAAGAGATTCTTCTAAAAATACTTCATCTACGCAATGTATAGAGCTTACAATCGCAATCCTGTCAGCTTCACTGTAAATTGGAGGGCGACCTTTCTTCTTTATATTTAAGGCGTCTGAAGAAACGCCAACAATAAGTTGATCGCCCAATTCCTTTGCTCTCTCTAATATATTTACATGACCAACATGAAAAATATCAAAAGTCCCGAATGTAATAACTCTCACTAACACCTCTCATTCGTATATATTTTCTAATTTAATATTTGTTAAGTTGTTCGGCCCAACCAAGTTTAGATCTACAGGTTTCATAAAAATTATGATCTATAGGGTGGATCAGGGTCAGCCGATGTGGCTTTTTATGAATTCGTATAACATCATTAGGTTCGGTAATAATATGATCTTGCCCGTCGCAAGTTACATGTGGATTAGCAGTATTGTACTTACCGATAATGATTTTAAACTCACTACTACCTTCCACAACAATTGGGCGGCTGCTCAAGGTATGTGGGTTTAGCGGCACCAGGACAATGGCATCCAGCTTTGGATGCATAATCGGCCCTCCACCAGATAGTGCGTAGGCGGTGGAACCCGTAGGTGTAGAAACGATTAAGCCATCAGAGCGTTGGGTATAAACAAACTGCCCATCGATATAAAGATCGAACTCAATCATCCGAATGAATTCACCGGGATGGATTACGATATCGTTAAGCCCCGAGCCTTTTCCTATAGGTTTGTCATCACGAGTCACAGACATGTCCAGCAGGAAGCGACTCTCGGCCATATATTTACCAGCTAACACCTCGCCAACTTTTTGCTCGATTTCATCAGGAGTGATATCGGTTAGAAAGCCCAGGCGTCCACGATTAATACCAAGTAGGGGCACACTGAATTTTGCCAAGGCGCGGGCGGCGGCGAGTAGGCTACCATCACCACCGACGACAATGACTAAATCACAGAGCTCACCTAGCTTTTCTTTTGAAGAGACCCGTGCGTTGGGGGCGGACACAGCCGTAGCAGTCTCCTTCTCCAAAACAACGGCGTAGCCTTGCTGCTCAAGAAATACCATAAGGCGCTTGAGCGAGAGCACAGCACTATCACTTTCAGTGCGGCCGATCAGACCGATATTTTGAAATTCCGACACCGCTCCCTCTCAAGTGCCCGAACCAGGGCCTTGTGATTGATGCTTTGCCTATCAGACGCCTAATCTCGTTTTAAAACGTCGACGGGGAAAGCTTCCTAAAAATGTGACAGGGTATTATGCCTTAGCTGGGTATTGGAGTCGAACAAGGACGCCCGGTCAAGGGAAGCCACCGGCCCAAAAAGGTTGTTTTTTAACCTAGCTACCAAGCTGTAATCCACGTCGCCCCTGCAGCCCTCCAGAATGAAGTGCCAGGATCTTAGTACCGCCTTCGAAATGGCCAGCATTAGCTCTTAGGTGAATCGCATACAACAGTTTGGCGGTATAAATAGGATCTAGAGGGATACCGGATTGACGCTCGAAAGCCTGCTGAAATGCCTGCAATTGGCTGGGGTATTTACCATAGCCGCCGCAATGGTACTCATTCATTAGCTCGGCATTCGTCGCGACTAATTGGTCACGAATGCAAGTTGTGCTTGTTGATAGTGCCGAGAGCCAGCGCTGTGCATCTCGGCGGATAGACTGACCTGCTCGCAAAACCTCAACGCCGCACACAGGAAAGCTACTTACAGATGCCCTCAGCCCTCCGAGAGTCAGGCCTGTACCGCAAGCCAGCCAAAGCTGATCAAACCTAATTGGCTTGGTGGCTTCGATAACTTTCCCCAATAAGAAAACTCCTCTTGCACCAGCAAAGTTTGCCCCACCTTCTGGCAAATAGAGGCAATTATGTAGCTCAACCCCTAAATGATTGAGAAACTCCTGCTGATTGCGTTGCCTATATAATTCTCGGGTCACAAACTTAAATTCCATGCCCAGGCGCTCTGCATCTTGCAGCATGGCACTCAGCTCTGGCGAGCGTTCACCGCGAATAATGCCAATGGTACGGAAGCCAAAGCGGGCCCCTGCAGCAGCAGAGGCATGTAAGTGATTTGACCAGGCCCCGCCACAGGTAATTAGGGTTTCGACCCCATGCTCTCCCGCCTCGATTAGGTTGTAAAGGAGTTTGTAGGCTTTATTACCTGAAATAAGCGGGTCTAGCAGGTCATCGCGACGGATCCAAACCTCAACTCCAGGGAAAAGATCACTGTGGACTTTCTGGTAGGGAATGTCGCGAGCGGCTTCGGTGAAGTAATTCAGATCGAGATTAGTTAAATAGTGAGGAATAGAGCTCATCTTTCTGGTTTTTGCCGTAACAATAGCCTCCAGAACTGATCGTCACTTGGGTGAAGCCAGGGGTCCAAAGAGGGCTACATTGATCGAGAGGTACATCGATCACTTCTAGGCTCCCCCCCCCTGAAACTTGCATCCTGCCAACCTGCATTGCCTAGATTGAGGGAGTCTTTATGCTGAAGACAAAAGCTTCACCAAGCCGGCGATCCAAATTTTGTTACAAGTGATAATGCATCGGTTGAGTCAGCTCTAGCTAGCCTCTATCCCCAGTGATGATTTGCACCCTTTATTAAGAGCCAAAACAATAAGCTTGTTTATTTCTGGAGGCACCAGGAAGTACTCAGATCCAGTAGGCCTTCCACCATCTGCTATTTTCTCAGCCTGCCGATCAGACCAAGACCGGGTTTCCTCCCATATGCGTCAATATAGGACCAACTCTAGCTCTCGCATACCAATCTTACAGATATGAAAAAGGCCCCATCTTTCGAAGGGGCCTTTTTCGTATCTGGCGGACCGGACGGGACTCGAACCCGCGACCTCCGGCGTGACAGGCCGGCATTCTAACCAACTGAACTACCGGTCCTCGGTAGTCAACTTCCACTTAAGGAAGTTGGTGGGTGGTACAGGGGTCGAACCTGTGACCTACGGCTTGTAAGGCCGTCGCTCTCCCAACTGAGCTAACCACCCGCTGCTCATCTTTTTTAAGGGCCTTGCCCCTTGAGCGAGGCGCATATTACTGGAATAAAATTTCCTGTCAAGAATTTTCGCGCCAAGACCCACCGTTATTCATCGGGCATGCTTTCCGAAGGTACAGACACCGGCTGCATCTCCCCATCCCCGACACTTGCCTCCTGCAATAGCTTGCCCTGTCGATAGTCTGGGTCTATTAGATGACCTGCTATCCGTACAGGAACCTCTTTAGGAATCAACTGCTCTTTCGGGCGCGCCAAGTCCTGCTCGTTGTAATTACAAACCCCGGTTGGAAAGATGCGACGTAAATCGTCGAGGCGACCCGAAATCTCTTCCGTATGGGAGCCGTATACGCCCTTTGCCAAGGCCCGCTCAACTGGCTGAAGCGCGCACTTAAAAATGTCATCCGTCACAGGTGCCCCGGCTACTTGCCTTGAAGTACTGTGTGCCGGGTACTCCCTCATACATTTACCCTTTGGTTGACCATTCCAGTCGCCATTCCAAACATCCGACCCCGAAGCCAATACATTACCTTCGCTGTCAAAGCAGCGGTCGATAGCATCCTCTGGTCGATTATCTACAACACCGCTGGCAGGATCATTGATGATGTTTTGCATCCAGCGGTCAACAAGATCTAAAGCGTCATCCAGAGGGTTGTAGTCTTTGTGACTCATCCAGATCAACTGATTATCCGCATGGCCCCGAGCTCTTCGAATACGCTCACGAGCAGTGAAAGAAGCGGAGCTATGATGCATATCCGGCTCTTCATCCAGATAGTGGCGCATATCTACAATTGGGATTTCCACATCCCCAAGGAAAACGTGACCCGACCTATAGATACCATTGATCGCCTCCATACTTGCTCGACTACGCTTGGCAGGTTTCTCCAAAGTTCCCATATTGAGATTTTGCTCGCTCCAAACGGAAAGCTTTACAGGGAACAACCCACCATTTAAAAACCATAGCTTTTCTTGTGACTGATTCTGCTGGGCCTTCCAACCACCTATGGCGGCATTAATTTTCAAGAAGGTGTCGATGCTGATTTCACTATCCACCAACGCTTTCAGCCCATATTGAACCCCCTCATTATCCCAGGTGGAATTTGCATAGCCATTTTCACCAGCTCCGTAAAACTGGCGGAGGTTTTCCCAATGAGTCCAATGCACCCTCTCCGGTAAATCCCCAGCAAAGCTTTTGAAGAAATGCACAAAATTTGGATTGTTTACTAATGGCACCAAACCACGCCACCCATCAACACACTCAGTTGCGCCACTTGGCCGCCCCCTGTAACGACTGTCAAACAAACCTGCTGCCATTGTTATCAGCTTGAAGCGACTATCTGCCTCAGGGTTGGCTGCTAGCCCCTGAATGCGCTGACGTTCCTCAACATCCTTCCAGCTGGGGTTGTCGGCATCCAAAACATCAAAGAAATACTCAAGCGGCTCACAGTCAAAGGCATAAATTGTCTGGGTCACCATATCTGGATAGGAATAGAGTGGAATTGCTGCATCCAGTAACCCTGGTGCATTTTGCGCGAATAGATATTGCTGTATGGCTCCTCCAGAACCACCGATGCCCACCGTATACATTGGCTCGCCATAAAGTGCCTGGAACTGTTTCTTGAGGCGCCGTGCCGTATCTTCAGCCAACCATAAATTGTAGTGATTTCTAGTTTGATTCGCTGTCGAGTAAACGATGGCATAGCCACGGGCCAATTGATCCATGCGCCGTGTAGTCACATCCCCTTTGCTCAGATTGCCTTGGCGCCAGCCAATACCAACTCCACCGCGAAATTGATAGATCAGGCGGCGGTTCCAGTTACTGGCATTCGGTTTTTCGGCTGTTTCTCCCTCTCCACGCAAAGCAGCAATGGCGTAAAAGTGCCGGTTGATCGTGCCCGTTTCCACTCGAACGATAAAATCTACCTG
The DNA here is from genome assembly GCF_056160005.1 of Microbulbifer sp. ABH2_005. Classification (NCBI taxonomy): domain Bacteria; kingdom Pseudomonadati; phylum Pseudomonadota; class Gammaproteobacteria; order Cellvibrionales; family Microbulbiferaceae; genus Microbulbifer; species Microbulbifer sp. ABH2_005. The sequence continues at coordinate 2,429,447 of NZ_JBSWWI010000001.1, forward strand.
GCGACCATTCACTGTCACCTTATCAATATCGTTGCGCGCCTCATGTAGATAGTAAAAACTTCCATCGGTTGTACTGCGATAGAAGTAAGTGACCTCCGTGGCATGACTACAGTCCCGACTATAACCAATCACCTCTTTGGTTTTCTTTCCATCAGCATCTAAAGCAAAAACCGCCACTCCTTCCTTAACCTGGTTATCCACTAATGGCTGCCTATCCGTAATGGCATTGCGACCACAGAAGAACGGGTATTTTGAAGGGCCCGTAAATAGGGTTTCCACAGGTCCGACCTCACCGATTGAGATAGGGAAAGGGAAATACTCTGGTGGGCGCGACATCATTCTTGGATGAGGACCTGCATAGGCAGGCGCGGGAGAATATTCGAGGGCTCCAGCTGGCACTCCCAGCACCGGAGCATCCACCTTGCCATGCACCTTTGGTAGTTTTGCATATGCGATCCAAGCAGCTACTCCTAGCACTCCGACCAACACCAAGAAAAATACAGAGAGAAACCAAGCTCCCCTTGTCGACATAAACGCCTCCGCAGCTGCCAACTTCTATAACTGGTACAGGATGAGTATATGAAGGGATAAGGAGATCAACCGATTCTTGGCGCAGGGAAGGACTTATAGGAAGTAAGTATCAGAAGAGACGGATCGAATGATCTGACAAATCCGATAGAAAAAAGGGAGGCTGTTTAAGCTTCCCTTTCTGGTATAGACAAGCTGAGAAGAGCCTTAGTCCTTGGCGATAATACCCTTTTCCTGCAGAGTGGAAATAACCACCGCCACCTCCTGCTCCAGGGTCATTTCTGCCGTATTCAGGCGCAACTCTGGGGAAACTGGCGCTTCATAGGGGTCATCAATACCGGTAAAGCCTTTAATCTCACCAGCTCGGGCCTTTTTATAGAGGCCTTTGGGGTCGCGGGATTCCGCCTCTTCTAAGGGGCAGTCTACAAACACCTCCAAATAGGGCAGGCTTCCATCCTCGTGCATCTTTCTGACCAAATCGCGATCCTCGCGATATGGACTGATAAAGCTACTCAGCACCACAACCCCGGTATCCGCAAACAGCTTGGAGATCTCGCCGACACGACGGATATTTTCTTGGCGATCTTCAGCGGAGAAGCCCAGATTGGAGTTGATCCCTAAGCGTATATTATCGCCATCCAAGCGGTAGCTCAGAACTCCACGTGCAGCCAGGGCTTTCTCAACAGCTACCGCCACAGTGCTCTTGCCGGAACCAGACAAACCAGTGAACCAGAGAGTCACCCCTTTATGGCCAAGAATGCTAGCCCTGTTGTCTCGAGTTACATCGCCATCATGCCAATGTACATTGGTTGCCTTGCGTTCAACTGTTGTCGTCACCGATCACTCCAAGATTTCAGATTCAATTCCTATACACCCCCGCTTGGGAAGAAGCACATAAGCACCACCCACCCCTGGAAGCCTGGGCGCCAATTATCAAGCATTTGAGCCATATGCGTAAAGGTCCTGCTTATAGCATATTTAGCAGGCATGGCCATAAAGAAACATAAGAAAGATTAGAAAAACCTCCGCCCCATTAAATGAATAGGGGGTAAAAATCACGAAACCCAATCAAAAGGTAAAACTTTTCTCCCGCTAGATACGGCAAGCCCGCCACCGCCCTTTACAAACTGTGGTCAACGAGTATTTCCACAGTCACTCAAGGAGTGAGGTAACCGGTATATGATATTACTAGCTCTAAAGACGACCTTGCTGCGATTTGAGTATTAACAAACGCACCTTCACCAAAGGTACTCACCTACGATTCCAAAAACGCTCGCCAGGTATGAAAAGCTTTGTTAGAGCATCAATTTTTGCGAAAAAAGAATAATGGAACGTGTCATTACTTCCACAGTTTCACCCACCGTACAATAAAATGTATTTGAAAGAATGAGCTAAAGCAGATATCAGTGATATTTTTCCATAAAAAACAACACGCTAAATTAAGCGACATACAAACATGCTTCCTAAATACTTTTCATCTCCAGGCAACATAACCCCATAAAAATTCCTATAGAGGGGATACAAAATTACGTACAACCTTATCTCTTATTAGAAATCACCTTAACCCCTCAGGTATATCAAATTAGTAGAGTTTTTAAGCAATATCTCGCAAGCTGCAAAACAAAGAAATACGCAGACTTTCAGTCTCTTTCTGATTTTTCAGAGACCAGCCAACTAAAAATTACGCCCCACAATACCAAGAAAACTTCTCCATGACTTTTCACTTTTACTGATCTCTTTTTACTTTATTTTTAGTAATTGCCGCATTAGTTAGTCACTTTCAGCTAGGTATTAAAAGCAGCACCCTCAATCAATTGAGCAGCTCAGTTATAGCTGAAAAAATGGGATCCACACTTGGAGTATTAGGGCTTTGATTAGTATTAATATTCAGTATGAATTATAGCGCTTCAGCGGGCGAAGTGTACCTCTTCTTGATTTAGCTTGTGAGATCTGCATTGCATACTTGCAAGCAAATGTTCTACGAACCAGGGTAGCTATAATTTGATCCTGTCCATTAATAGAAGACACATCTCCACAGCAAAAAGAGATCAACCCACCCAATGATCGAGTATCTGAAACACTCTCGTGGGTTGCACTAAAAGAAATATGAGGGGTTGTCGCGCAAGCAAGCCAAGAGGAAAACCTGCTGAGGATACATCTATTCATCTCACAGCTTTGCAAGCTGCATGATTTTTTCACAGGGAAAGAGTCGCCACGCTCAAATACCCTACTCCTAACTTTCTATCTAGGCACGACGCACTTAATTGCGATATTTACCGTGTTTGGCATCGGCTTCCAGATAGTTAAGCACAAAGCTTCTTCTTGGCAAATAGCCGCCTCTTTAACATTATAATTCTCTACGGCAACTCTAATTATGGCGAATCTTGACCACTCAAAAGACGGTTCACTACTTATTGATCGAAATCCAATAGCGGAGCTATACGAGTGACTATAAAATGAACAAGTCACCCCTTAAGGCCTCCCTGGCTTAAGGCTATAAAGTAGCCTTCTAGAGCCCCTAGGCCCCCAACTCCACTCATAGCTAATTTACTGCAGCCTTACTACAACTTCACATCAGGAAAGGGGTTCTTATTCTGAGCTACTTAAAGTTCGCAAAGTCAACTCTAGCTAAAATACATTTCAATATAGATAACGATACATTCGCCATGCTAACCTCTGACCTCTAAAAGGCATATAGTAGCCCTACTTTTTGTAAGGCTTAGCTAGAAGAAGGAGGCAGATAGCCGATGGCAAAAAGTGTTCTGGATAGGTTCAAAATTCGCAAAGGGAAGGTTTTTGAGGCGCCACTAGAGGGGGCCTTTGGTCGCTTGGTTACACCTTTTGAAGAATTTATTCATCGCCAAAGTAGCAGTGGTATCTTATTAATGCTCTCTGCATTGGTAGCACTGATTGTTGCCAACTCCCCCCTACAGGATGCTTACAAGCACCTGCTGCACGTACCAATTAGCATCGGCTCCGGTGGCTGGGAGCTTTCTCTTTCATTACACCACTGGATTAATGATGGCCTAATGGCCATTTTCTTTTTCTTAGTAGGGCTTGAACTTAAGCGTGAATTTCTAGTTGGAGAGCTTTCCGATCTACGCCAAGCGGTCTTACCATTAATGGCAGCTATTGGTGGCATGGTGGTTCCAGCTCTTATTTACAATTCTCTCAATAGCGGCAGCGCAGCGGCATCTGGGTGGGGCATTCCCATGGCTACCGATATCGCCTTCGCAGTAGGCTGTATAGCACTTCTAGGAAACCGAGTACCCAGAGCAGTTGTAACCTTCCTGGTAGCCCTGGCCATTGTTGATGACCTGGGTGCAATCCTTGTGATTGCAATCTGGTATACCGAGCAAGTGAACACTACTGCTCTAATCGCATCCGGCTTTCTAGTTGTAACCATGGGTTTACTCAATGCTGCCGGAATTCGTCGCTCTTCAGCCTATGTTTTTATAGGTATTTTACTCTGGTATGGACTTTACAAGGCAGGCGTCCACGCAACGCTAGCCGGTGTCATTACCGCCATGGCATTGCCAGCTAAACCAAAGTATGACCCAGTAGCATTCAGCACCTTTGTAAAAGATATTATCCGCAGCTTCGACCGCTATTTTCGCCCCGGGGACAAAATCATTGCTAACGATGCCCTCCACGCAAGAGTAATGGCCCTGGGTAACGGTGTAAATCTGGCTCAGTCCCCCCTGCAACGTATGGAGACTCGCTTACATATCCCTGTGGGCTTTATAGTAATCCCTATCTTCGCACTCGCAAATGCAGGCATCCCTTTCGACAGCTTTAGCAGTTCAACAGCGGTGTTCAATCCAGTAACCCTTGGAGTTATTGGCGGCTTGGTTGTTGGCAAGCTAATTGGCATTGTCGGCGCCACCTGGATTGGCTGGAAACTTGGCTGGGGCAAACTCCCAAAGGCCGCAAACTTTCAGCACATCATTGGTGTAGCTCTTCTCGCCGGTATTGGATTTACAATGTCGATCTTTATTGCCGAGTTGGCATTTAGCAGCCAAAACGAGATTCTGATTCAGGCGAAAGCCGGAATTTTGTTGGCTTCTGTGATCTCAGGGGTCGCTGGTTTCTTGATTCTGCGCAACGCCCCAGCATCGGTTGACAGTGAAGATGAGTTCCAGGATGTAGCTGGAAGGGAAAGTTCAGATAACTTTCTACCTCCTCACTCTGCCCGCTAGCATAAGTAGATTAATGGGAAACAGTCCATTACCGATCTAAATTTCGTAATAGCAGTCGAATAATTATATTCGATAGTTAATCGACTGCTAATAAATACCTGCAATAATTCCTTATGTAGACTCACTTTGTAGTGAGTCTACTAAACCCGGACACCAAGTTAAGTGGTAAAGTTGCCATCAAAGATAGAGGTGTTCAATGAGTAGACGAAGTCAACCTTTCCTCCCAAATTAAACTAGATGCTGCCCGCCTAGCAGTAGTTCACACTATAGCCTCCAAGACTGTTTTCTATAATTTGTCTACGTAAAGCCCATCCCAATCAAATTCTCACCAGAGTGACATCACAATGAGCGTAATTTACAATACTGTTCGCTGTAGAGCCGATAAGAGAACTTAGACCTTTCTTAGAATGCGTCCCCAGCACAATTAAATCGACATTTCTCTTTACAGCTTCCTTACAAATAACTTCATAAGGTTTACCCACCTTTAGGGCACGATTCTTTTTAGCGACACCAAAAGATGAAGTAATCTCCTCAAACTTAGGAATAGCATCCTCTTTAAGCTCCCGTTGATAATCCTTAGGAAGAAAGCTATAAGGGAGCACATTCAATACTATTAAGTTACTTTCATGCTGCTTAGAGAGATCTACTGCCTTTGAAAGCACAAAGCGGCCCTCCTGGGAAGCCTCTATAGCGCAAAGAATTGTTTTATACATCTACTCTCTCCATGATAATGACAATTAATAATTAATAATTAATAAAATTGACCAACAAACGGACTAACAACTTTATCCGCCAGATAGATTACTACGCATACAGTCCCTACCCTGCACCCAACCTATAGCTAAAACAAATGACAATTTTTACTAACACTCATACTCTAAGTTTATGCTCACCTTAGAGAAGTATTTCACAGTTCTCGCCACAGGTAAGTGATTTCTCAGGTACAGGTATTAGATTGCCCCATATTTTGTGGATGGTTAGTAGATACTAGCGCTCCCCGGCATCTACAAGCGCCTGATAAATACGATCAGGATAATCGCCAATTATTCCATCTACACCCAATGATATACTGCGCTCGATATGGTCCGCATCGTTCACCGTCCAAAGGTCAACATCCACACCTTTTTTCTGAAAAAAACGCACGTAAGGCTTGGTTGTTATACTATATGGCAGTTGCGCGACATCAAATTGCGGTTTGAAAGCCCAGCCAAAACCCGAACTCCAGGCAAGGCTTGCCTCCACAAGCTCACCTATGGTTGCACTGGTCCTGACCTCACCCCCGCTAATTTCTCTAAAGTGTTTCATTGCTTTGCTATGTTGACTCGCAACAGTCACTCTCTGCTCCATCCTGTAGTCTAAAATAACCTGCCAAAGCACTTCTGAGAGCTTTCTGTCGTTAGGTTTTATTTCCACATTAAAGACCCCATCAGGATATCGCTCAAACAGTTCATTCAGCGTTAATAAAGTAAGCCCCTGATTTCTGAAAGGATAGCTACTGCCTTTATCCAGGGTAAACTCATGCCCAGCATCCAGGGTCTTAATTTCACCCAGAGTCAAATCATTAATTTTATCGGGCACTCCAACATTGTCTTTGAGATCTGCATCATGATTTATGATGATGTAATGGTCTTTCGACAAATGTACATCCAGTTCCAGAATATCCGCCCCTTGCTCTAATGCCTTATCGAAAGCCAGCGCTGTACTTTGAGGGTATTCGCCAGATGCACCCCTGTGCGCGAGGATCTCAACAGCAAATGTCTGACTGCAAAAACCGAAACCGAGAGCAAGACAAATAATTATCCTTCTAGATTCTTTCATTTAAATAATCCCCAGTAATTTTTAGATATCAATATACCCCTGACCGACTTCCACACAGCCTCTTTTGAATATTAAAAGTGCACCTATTACTGCAGCCCAGCACTTCTCGAAAACATTCAAATATATTTCATTTTCATTCTTGAATGAAACACACAAACGCCATAATAAATCATGCCAACCCGACAAAGCCAAAACTGGGCCAATTCGAGCCGAATCCGTCATAACTTATTGAAAATAGGACTTTACCAGTTTTAATAAAGATACTTAAAAAAACCAAGGGCAAACCCCTTGTTCCATACTAATGATCGTATCATCAAACACAAGACCCAATTACTCAATCTGGCAGCAGAACTCGGCAACATATCCAAAGCTTGCAAGCGACCTGGATTATCGAAAGACACTTTCTACAGTTACAAGAAAACTGCTCTAAGTGGCGGTGTGTCCGCTGTTGATGGGTAGGATCAATATTCTTCAGAGTATTGTTTACGTACGGTTTTGGTTGACTTACTTGATCTTGTCATAGGGCACCTCTGCTATGTAGTTTATCTCTTAATAGAGTATCCGTCGTTAGTGGGTAGGATCACTAGCCACTCTTTCAACATTACGCCCCGCGACATAATCACCGAGGCCATTTTTTACTATTTTCATTAGATTGAGGATCTGGCCCTCCCTTAGGTTCGTTGCCGTCCACCCCAGCCAATGAAAGACGATCAGCCCCACGAACGTGAGCATTGTTACTGGCCGCCAGTTTCTTTGTAGCCATGACTATCCCCCAGCTTCTACAGTGGTTACCTGGGCAGCCGCTCTCAGCTCCTCCAGGTCCATTGAGATTAACTTTGAATCTACCTGCGCCTTTAGGCGGTTAACCTGTCTTATTCGGGAATGCCTTGCCTATGACCTTGCCGAGTAAGCTGGATATAGCTGAAATCATTAGTAGCTCCACACCGCAGGGCGCGTATGCTCGCCAGGAATTGAATCAGGGTCATCCAAATGGATAAACCGCTTTTTGATCGGCCCCTTCTGCTTCCCCCCTATACCGCTGAAACCTTCTTCTAAGGCAACTTTCATAAGCTCATGTGCTCTACCTACAGCCACAGAAACATCTACAGCTTGCCCGGTGGCGTGAGTCATGGTGGCATTTAATCGAGCGTTATGAACTGGGCAGCGGTAACCGGAGTTAATAATCATCGGCTTGCCATAGCGCTCTCTAACTTGGATCAGGCGCCTGAGCGTTTTATCTTTGAAATGATTTTTGCCACAACAACGACAGGCCAATTCCAACTCTTTGAAATAATCATTCTGGAACATGGTGTTTCGGTGTTTAAATGTTTAAGAGATAAGAAAGCCAAGCGTGGGGTAAGATTTATTTTGACTAGGGGTACTTGACTATTGCATTATGCGCCTAACTTGAATTCTGACACTTTTTTTCTGCTGTTAACAGAGCAATTACTTCTTGACACTCTCCACACAATGAAGAGCACGGTTTTAGCTGTACTACCGTATAAGTTATACCAGCGTCTACTTTTGGATTAGACAGCTCTTTTGCATTTATTTAAGGATATCTTTTGAACAAATTAATTCTTGCCTCTGTCATCCTCTTTTCTGCATCCAACACAATGGCGACGGAAAATAACTTTTACCTTAGATCTTCTTATGGAAAGGTAGACACGAATATTTCTTCATATGAAGCTTCAGCAAATATAGGTGTAGACCTTTCCACCCCTAAAGGCTGGACCGTAGCTTTAGGTTACCGTCTTAACCGCTTCTTCGCTTTTGAAGCTGGGTATGCAGATCTGGGAGATGCTGATGGCAGCGACAATTTCATTGCAGACGAGTCATATGACTTAGATTCTGGTCCTTACACCTCCCACCGTGAAACAAGCAAGGATATAACCCTCAGCATCAAATCAAAAATGCTGGGTATATTATTTACCACAGATGTAACCAAAGATTTTTATGCTGGAGTACGCACAGGGTTCCACTCGTGGGATGCAGATTTGAAACATAAAAATACTTTCAACATGCAACAAACCTGGGCTGATTACAATGGAAATGTATTAGACATTAAGAATACTAACTTTAAAGGCTCCGGCAAAGATAGCACAAAAGATAGTGATTTTTACTATGGAATTTCCGCAGGATGGAACTATAACAATTGGAGCCTTAGCTTAGAGCACACTATTTTTAACATGGACAAAAAGAAACCCAGCCTTTCTTCCCTTGCCCTGACCTACAATTTTTAAAGAGATTTTTCAGCAGTCGAACCGGCTGTTGATTTTCCCTGTGATTGCTTGCCAATCTATCGGGCGACGCCCTCGCTCACTCAGGCACAAAAAAACCGGCTCAGTGGCCGGTTTTATTCTGCAAAGCGGAAAAACCGCATGCTGGGAAATCTATACCTACTCAGGACAAAGCTGTCAACAGGCCTTTTTAAATCGACTGCGGTACTCTTGCACCAACTCAGACACCGACCCCAAAGCTCTTCCTGGCAATGGATCCAAACGCCGCTGTAGGCGCTTCCAAATTTTCACTCACTCCTCATCCCAATGCTTTTTGTCACACCCTAATATTTTACGTGCATGGCCCAGATCTATTGACCGCCCATTCACATCCCGCAACGTACTCGCACTAATACAGAATAACGCCAGCTGGCTAACCTTATCCCTCGGGTGCGGCTCCTCCCACTTGTCGAATTCAGACATCAGATACCGCAACAGCGCCGCCCGCTCTTTAAATCTTTATGCCGGTGACACATACGCAGCCATGCCCCAACAATGCCCCAGCAGATCGATTTGTCTCAGTTTTGCAATCACGTCGAATGATTCCCTGCTCACAGGAATCCATAACTCGGTTACCGCTCACCTTACTCACAATCGTTTCAACACCACTCACCCGAGGCGCATCAATTCGGCCGAACACTTGATTTGCCTTTCCCTATACCTCATCACGAATTAAAACTTTACGGCCCCGCCGGGTGTTTGAGGTGACGGTACTCCTATTGCCCATTGCCTCATAATCAAACGCTGAAGCAGAGCCATAAAAGACATCATGCCAAGCCTGTCTCGTTGAATCGAATCTCATGACCGCAAGACTGTAAACACTTACCTCAACTGGCCCGACTGGGCCCTATCACGCGACCAACTGAAAACTTTTGGCTTGGTGCTCGGGGCTTATCAGCTGGTATCTCTCAATATCTCACCGATTGGACGGTCTCTCGCTCGCTGGAGGGGCATTATGGGAGCAAACCTCTCCCGCCTCACCCAATTGCACCACACAGCCAGCTGGGCATACCCTGACAGCCTGATTATAAAATCCTCTGATCAGCTGCCTATCATCGGGAGGCGAGTTCCACGCCTGGATACGGGGCGGGTTACTGGCAAAAAAGTAAGTTTTTGCGAGGTTATCTTTGACTTCTACACTCCTGAGTCAGACAAAAAAGCCCATTAATATGGGCTTTGTATACCAAAAATCAGAACAATATTTTCTTTGCCATCTCAACTTCTATAACACCGCGAGAAACACAATTTAAAGTAAGATTTTTAGCCAGCTCTCCCGGTAGATACTCTCCCTGAATGTTTGAGCGAACAATCACTGCTCTATCATCGACCACCACATTAAAAGCCACCTCTGTCTTGGTGTGATTGTCATCCAAATAATCTACCCCTTTAGCCGTACCACAATGGGCCTGACTCGGCGAAAGCTTCCAATTTCTCAGAGAAGTAGAGATATAACCTGCCTCTAAATCAGCAGATAAAATTTGAAATCCGTCTCTCAACAAGGCCTGTCTCGCCTTACTCAAGACCTCCTGCTTATTAGAGAAGTGCTCTATTGCGAAATACTCGCTAATTACCACTGGCGTATCATTCTTTACGGCACAACCCTCCAGGCAAGATAACAGTAGAACTCCTACCACCAAACCTCTTAGCTTTTTCATTTTTATCCTCCGTGATAAGTGCACTTCAGCATATCAAGAGTGCTGACCTCGGAAATGAACATATGACTATCAACTCAAATATAAATTTTCGGAAACAGTAATTGTTAACCAAGGATAGGGCACTCAAGTGAACACTGCTAAGCCGTTCAGACCATTTACCTAACGTCACGCCGAAGCACGGACACACTGCTCTCGCGACTTCTTCAATTGTGAGACCACCCAATCTATGCAGCTCTCTGTGACCAACACCAATAACTTGCTGGCAGAGCGGTTTTACAAACTACGCACCCGCTTTCAATGCCGCCCCACAATTCGCACTATTCGCTTTCGCAACAACTGGGAGGAAATCGCATGACCGGAACACCGATAGGGAATATGGAAGCGCAAAAGCGTATTCTCGATGCCAATCGGATTCCCTATGTGCTGAAAAAGGACCGATCCCCTGCACTCACCTGGGAAATGGTAAATCAAGCCATTCTGGCCCGAGGGGTTTCAAAACCCGACTTAGCCGGTGTTAACCTGCCCCCAGGCTTTAACCTTGGAGCAGCAAACTAATGGGCAGAAGGCGCAACCCCGAAAATGCATGGATGCCACCACATGTAGCCAGGTATAAAAACGGTTACCGATTTCGCAAGCATGGCGAGCCAACCAAACATATTGCCGGCCCCGACGCCTCCAGGGCTGAAGTCTGGGTTGCCTATGAGAAATACCTAGCCGGTCTAGTGCAAAAGACCTTTACCTTCGCAGATTTAGTAGAGCTCTACTTCGCCTCCCCTCAGTACACCAAACATATAAAACCGCAGACTCAAAAAGACTACTACCGCTACAGCCAACGAGTTCTCACGGTATTTGGGGAAATGGAACCAGATAATATCACCTCCCCACTAGTACAGATGTTTATGGATGCACGCGGCGCTGAGTACCCCACTTCAGCCAATAGAGAGCGAACCTTTCTAGGCATTGTGATGAAATGGGGCAAAGCCAGAGGCTTTGTGAAGATCGAAGACCCCACAGCGGTAGTGAAAACAATTAAAGTAAAGCCCGGCGGGCGCTATGTGGAAGACTGGGAATACCAGGCCTTCTGGCAGTGGCTGGGTGAACACGGCCACGTAATGCACCAATGCGCTATGGAAATTAGCTATCTATGTGCAGCCAGGCAACAGGACGTACTTGCTCTAACCCGCTCTGATATCCAAGAAGATGGCCTTTTGATCGTGCAAGCCAAGACAGGCAAAGCCCAACTTAAATTATGGAGTTCAGCGCTCAAAGAGGCTGTTGATCGTGCAGTAGGCACCAATACCGAAGCACAAATCCAAACCACCCATATCATCCGCAGCCGTGTTGGCCGCGCCTACACCCGCACCGGCTTCAATGCTATATGGCAAAGAGAACAGCGAGCAGCCCTAGCTGCTGGCGCTATCAAGCTGCGCTTTCGCTTTCATGATTTGAAAATCAAAGCGGCCAGTGACTTTGAGGGAGATGTTCAAAAGTTCACTGGGCATAAGACCTGGTCTATGGCTGAGCGGTACAATCGTACTGCGGATCGGGTGGTCAGCCTGGAACACAACAAAATCAAGAAAGACAACACCCCAAAATGACTTAAATCACCCCAACCCTTGTTTTGAATAGGATAGATATTTAAATTACTCTAAATTTTAAATATATAAATTTCACTTGCTTTTGATTTGAAATCTCACATCAAAAGATTTATTCAAATAAAACTCTCACCCTATAGATTTATGGACAGAGCAAAAAAACCAAAACAAGGCATCAAAGAGTTGAAATCAATTCTCCATTTTTTTGAAATAAACCCAAAGGTAAAACTTTATTCAGCCCCATTATTTAAGACAACCTTATGGATACTTCTCTCCTTAGCAACAATCAGCACCATTGTAATTTTAATATATTCAGACCTAAACTTTGAACCATCATTTTCTGGCGCTAATTTTCTTCTCTTTACTGTCCTTAGAGCACCCCTAGCCATTTTGGCCACATGTTTTTCTTCACTAGGAATAATCGCTGTCATTCATAGATCCTCTCAAATAGCACACCAAATAGAACAAACCAGCGAACAAAATATTTTTTCAAACTTCTATAAACATAGACAAGAATACACAGATCATTTTAAAGAGCTAAAAAATGATCTGCCGGAACACATAGCAAGCCAATGCTCAGAAAAAGCTATCAGACCCTTCTATAAATCATCCTACCCATCCAACGGCACCACTAAGCTAAACATTAAACCCAGGCTAGAATGGATGGAGACCTTCGATGAGGCAATTATTGAGTTAACATGCATCCTAATAGAAATAACTAAAACAAACGACGTAAGATTAGCAGTAAGACTTTATTGGCATTTCATCTCACAAGAGACATCAATTAGGCGTGACCTATTCATCTTAAACCCTAACCAAGATGACCTTTTTCACTCCAATGAATGTAGAACGATTAAACTTCTCTTTAAAGATGCCCCAGAAATAGAAGTCCCAATTTGTGGCAACTTACTAAAATCCGCTTTCTCAAGAATTAAGGACTATGGTGACTTCTTAACTAAACTAAAATATTTATGCGATGAGTTCGAAGGCACCATGCTGTATGGAACATCAACATATACCGCCTTACTCTACATAGAGGATGAGAATAAGCTAAGCTCACCTGCGCTCAATGAACTATATTCGACAAAAAAGGAAGTGATCGAAGTTACAAGTAGCGATGAAGATAACTCAACTGAAGCCCTAAGGGAAATACAAGAGTCTTATAAAGTAACAATGGAAAAAATAAATATTTTTAGACCCACTCCCAACACAGAACAACAAACTTAAATTTCACTTCACCAATCAAGAGAGCTCAACCTTCACTTTCGAAAAATATTATTTTACTATTCAATAAGCTAGAACCTTCGCACAGATTAAATAAATTGTGTGGCAACCCACCCCAAAACGAAAAAACCCCGCACTAGACGGGGCTTTACTACTTAGCAGACAAGGGAGGCTCGATGCTCTCCTCAGACCTACACTACCACTGATAAGCAACCTTCAAGCTCGCACCAGCTCTATTGCCATCAAAATACCGCTCATCCTTGGAGCTGGCGCCTGCATAGACATCAGCACCAATCACAAATGAAGCCTCAGAAAAACCTGAAAAATAGTAGTTGTAGAGTAAGGAAATTCCATGATAGCGGGCAATTTTATCACCCACAGTATCATGGCTGACGGTACCTAAAAAAGCCCCCACAGAATGACTATCAGAAGAGACTAGCAGCTCCCAACCTATACCATACCCCTCAATCCAGCCGGCCTGCTCCGTATATCCTAACCAACCAAAAGAGCCGAAGTACTTATCTTTACCTCGGTTAATAGTGTACTTTGCTCCGAGCCCAGCATGATCCCCACCCAAACCTATTGAAAAATTTGAGTCGCCTGCCGCAGAGGCGAAAGCAGAACAACTTAACAAGACTACAGACAGCAGATACTTCATTACAGCTCCTAGCTACTACTTGAAAAAAGAAAAATTGGATAATTTTAAGACTAGAATCTAGCTGGGATTGTCAACATCCCTAGCCCATCGTACGAACTCTCGAAATGCTTTTAGCTGCGCTGAGTTAAATTTGAACCCCATGTAATTGGAAAGTGGCCCACTCTTTAGTGGTGCACATTTATTTTTCCTAACACTAAAGAACATTTTAAAATCTGGACGCCACTCATCCCAAAACCACATGTCATAACACCAACTACTAGCTACGACCTTAACGATATCTACTGGATTTTCAGAAGGGTATTTACGACTGTCAGGCCGAAAATCCGTGCTTGCAACAGAAAACACTGTCATCAATAGCTCTTTGCGCCGGCCAAGATCTATCCAACTATCACTTGCTGGATCATAGGCATACAGTCCAGATACCATCTCGGGGGCAATGCTACTAATTTCACGCCCGAGTTCCTCCTTCTCCTCGCGCTCTGAGTTTGACACCCACATAAAGCAACAAAAAACTACGAAAATATAAAGAAAGGGAGTTTAGACTTTTTCCGCAGGTTCATATTCAAATAAATCAAATTGGGCCGATGAGCATCGCTACTTTTCCGTATCAAAATGTACAGCCACTGGAAAAACATCAAAGCTGAGGGCTAAAAATCGATTCAGGCAGGAATGCATACATCAGACAACCCAGTCATCAGGCTAGAATCACAAGCTCTTAAAGATGGGAGATTGCTGAGAAAACCAGGGCGCCCAAATACCCATCAAATTGAAACCTCAACATAGATTGAGGCAGAAATTCGTACACTGAATTCGTACACTGAGGCCCAAAACGAAAAAACCCCGCACTAGGCGAGGTTTTAAGTCCTTGATAAACAAGGAAGAATCTGGGGTGGCCGACGGGGATCGAACCCGCGACCTCAGGAGCCACAAGGCTTGGCTCAACCCCACAAAATCAATCACTTATCTCCATCTTTGGGGGTAAGGCCTGCATATACAGCCAGTATTTTACCTCGCATGGGGGCTATTAAACCTTAGAGTTACCCCTAGTGCAAACTGAATGTGCAATCAGTATTGCACTAAGCCTGATCGTTTGAGTCAGAATGATCCCAAAATTCATCTTCTACTAACAGTTTTATCTCCCATCGAACCGGGATCTAGTCGGTAAATGTACAGCAGGGCAAAAAGCTATCTTTCTCCTTGTTAGTGGCTAGAAGATAAAGCCGCACCTCTATTGAGATACAGAGGGACTCATATACTGCAACAGTAGTCACTTAAACCACTTTCCAGCCCTTGTGGCCACTAGCTTTCTGATGAATCACTGCCAAGGGAAACACTCTGCTTTTACTCATTCCTGCCCTATATTAATTAATGGTTAGTCGCGAATATAGGACACATTTGAGCACTTTTTAGAGCTGATGGACATTCAACCAACGCACAATGATGGCACTCCATAAGTATTGGATTGACCTTCTACGCGTTCATTTGTGGCCGAATTTCTCGGGAATTTCCACTTACCGTGACTGTTATTTCTGGGTGACCCTTAAAATTTCCACAACCGCCTTTATAACCGAAAGATTATAACTATAAGGTAAAAACTATATAGTGGTCACGATGATCACTGTATATTTCTTGTTGGATTTATCCAGCCATATGCATAAGGTACTAGCTATGAATCATCCAGCTCTGTCAAATACGACTAAGGAGGTGTTGTAAATGTTTAAGTCTGATAAGTTGTTTACTTATGAGCCTGCAGAGTCTTGTAGGTTAGATTCAATACTGGATAATAAACTTTTCTTATCAAAACCAGAAAATTTCAACGACGTCTCAGAATGTAGCTGTCAGATTGAATCGTTTGACGAGTCTAATATTCCACGAGGACGATTGATCGAAGCAATACTATCTATTTATGATAGGCCTTTCGATGAAGTTAAGCATAATTTTTTATTGGATGCTCCCATACACAGATTCATGATCAGTGCACTCAAGAATGAAACGTCAGGAACACAATACAATGTCATGGAGAAAATCATTAAGAGGATAGGCGGCACTTTAATAAAATGCTTCATCCCTTTAGAAAACAACAATGTCATGTGGTCACACTATGGGAAAAACTATTCTGGTGTATCTATTGAATTTGAAAATAATCACTCCATTTGGAACTCCAAATTTACTTTCATAGAAAAAATTTTATATCAGGATGAGCGGCCATGCTTTTCTCTCATTGATGCACTTTTCAAACCACAGCTTGTATTTGAAGGACTACTGTTAACCAAGCAATCTGATTGGAGCTATGAAAGAGAACAAAGACTCTGTGTATTCAATGGAAATGAGTACTTAAGTTCAGATAATGGCAAGCTAATAGACATACCTAAGAACCTCAGAGTTTTATCGGTGACTTTTGGAACACTTAGCCCATTTGACTATATTTATGACTATGCTGGAAAACTAGGGGCCAAGGGCATAGATTCTTATTATCTGGTGAACTATTCCACTCAACAAAAAATAGACCACATTGATCTTCAAAATGATGGTGAAAATTTACGTGAATTAGTCAATAGGGAAAGTAAAGCACCATCTATTCATATGTGGCGAAAAATGACCTGAGTGTATTTGTGATTGTGAGCTCATCACAAGGCCCTGTTGTCGGATTGGTTTTCCGCTGCGATCCAAACCAATCGCAAAATATTGCGTTAGTTGTACGAGAGAATCATGTAAAGAAAGCTATTTCCCATGCAATTCCTAGGTGCCCTCAATGCTAAAGAGACTCAATGGCAGAATGAGACGGATACAAGTATCTCTGGAGCAGTTATTTACGAAACTGATGATCCAGAAGAGGTTCAAGAATTCATCTGGCACGCACAAGAGTCAGAAGCGTAGCCTGAAAATATTAGAAAGCTAGTTGAGCTTTTGAATGAGAAGAACCTTTTGAGCATTGATCAAATTAGTATTTCCAGGAAAGAACTAAGAACTCTATATAGCAATAAGCAGGGGCGCATTGTATCGGAGAATGAGCTCATACCCATACTTGGAAAACTGATTTCAATCGAGGCTCCAATGATAGATGAAGGAAAAGAAACAGATGCCTACTTCATCCATGAGTAACACAGATTACAAGTGGAAGTACGATCGCCACACTTCGTGTGGCTGGACAAAATACTGCACGCTTTATCTGTACTCCAGGCGTTATGTGTTTTTATTAATAGCCAGCAATGTTAATGCTAAATATATGTGGCCACTTAAAGTAGGTTAATTTTGCATCTTTTATTTTACAGTTTTGCGGCCCCATTTATTTTGATTTGCTTAGGGTTTTTATCAGGATTAGAGTTTTTTAATTTTGATATTAAATCAGTTTATTGGTGGTTCGTTCAGCTGCTTTTCATATTGTTGTTTTTTAGCACTGTAAGTGATAGTAGAAGCGGAGGTTATAAAACGAATTGGTACACTAAATTTTATCCAAGATCTGGTCGATACATTTATTCTATCTGGCCAAACTGGGTATTATCTATCGCTGCTGCGTCTTCATTAATGGCATTTTTTTTAGGAGTTGGCATTAGTGGTCATCTGGCGTAAAACATATAACAAGCCGTTGAAGTCGGTCAGGCAATAGCTGTACTCAAAAGCATAGCTTGTGTCTGCCGCTTAACGGGGAGTTTCATACTTAAACTATGAAGCCTGTTCTACTAAACTACATCCCTGAATCAGGAAGCATTGATGAAGTTCGGTTAGATGCAATTGGCGATTGCACATGGTTCAAATTCTAAGACTCTGATTATCTTGACTAGGTTGGCGTGTTTGGAACGGGATGGGGTGGTGGTGACGATGCTATTCAGTGTCGTAGCAGTTTAGCTTTCGTTCTATCTACCGGCCAAGGCTACTTCATTGATATAAATGAACGCAAGCTACTTGGTAAAAAGAAGTGTGATTATCTTAAAACAATCATTAAAGCTGATCCTGATACTGTGATCGCAACAACGGATACTGAAATCCATATCTACAACGTAAATGGCTTTATATTCTCTATCAAGCGTATTGCAAGCGACGAGATAAATTTAAAATCATTTTCTAATGGCGTTGTAAGCCGCGAAGTTTGGGGATTCGATAAATGGTATCCTTTTACCCTAGATATTAACAATCAACAATACAAGTGTGACTGGTCTGGTAAATGGTAGCTGCATGTAACAAGTGCCTGTCGCTTTTCATCTTCACTGCTCAATACAATAGATTGAGAGAAGCATTAACTCTTAAAGACAAAACTTCCAGCAACACCTCAAGTCACCACCCGAGGCAAATCCCCCCACCGAGTGGTATAGGCAGGCGATGTAAACGCTTGCCGCATCTTCCACTTTTTCTGGATACCCTCGGCCCCTAGGAACAAAGTCCCACGACCGAATTTTTTGTTGATCCGGTCCATCGTTTGCATGGTCTGCCCTGCCCTGAGTGATTGCCCTGGAGTGAACAGATCCCCCTGCCCCAGTGCGCGAGGAATTATCTCGATAAGCCCGACGCCTGCTTTCATAAAACGGCAGCCGGGGCGGTACAAGTCCGCAATGGCTTCTCTCACCAGCCGCACGATTACCCGCGTGTCGTCGGTGGGGTATGGGGTCTGTACTACGGCGCTGCGGCTGTAGTAGTTGGGTTCATGGGGTGAGGTATGCAGGAATAGGTGAATCGACTTTACCAGCGATTTCTGTGCACGCAGTTTCTCTGCGGCCCTGCTGGCGTAGAGGGTGGCAGCCTGCAGTATCGGCGCTAGGTCGGTGAGCTTTTCACCGAAGGAGCGGGTGCAATAGATCTGCTTTTTTGCTGGGGGCTCTTCCTCCAAGCCCAGGCAGGGGATTCCGTTTAGCTCCTCAATAGTGCGCTCAATATTCACATTGATGCGACGGCGCAAGATTTTCGGGTTGGCCTGCGCCAGGTCGTAGGCGGTCTCTATGCCGAAATCCGCCAGGCGCTTGGTGAGGCGTCGGCCTATGCCCCACACATCATTGACGGCGGTGCGGCGCTGCATCCATTGCCACTTCTCTGGCGTATCCAATGCACAGACGCCATCGCACTTGGGGATTTTCTTGGCCGCACGGTTGGCGAGCTTGGCCAAGGTTTTACTGGGAGCAATGCCCACACCGACAGGCATACGAATGTTGCGCCAGAGGGTGTTGCGGATCTTGCGGCCGTAATCACTCCAATCTTCCTGCAGCCCGTGCAGATCCAAAAACATCTCATCAATGCTGTAGACCTCCACGTTAGGGCCGAACTCGCGCAGGGTGGTCATCACCCGGTGAGAAATATCACCATACAATGGGTAGTTGCTGGAGAAGATGGCCACTCGGTGGGCGCGCAGCAGGTGC
Organism: Microbulbifer sp. ABH2_005; assembly: GCF_056160005.1. Taxonomy (NCBI): domain Bacteria; kingdom Pseudomonadati; phylum Pseudomonadota; class Gammaproteobacteria; order Cellvibrionales; family Microbulbiferaceae; genus Microbulbifer; species Microbulbifer sp. ABH2_005. The sequence continues at coordinate 2,448,748 of NZ_JBSWWI010000001.1, forward strand.
TGAACCTTGAAGAAGGGCTCCAGGTCGCCGATGCCCAATAGCTTCGCCTCCTTGGAGCGCGCCACCACAAAGCCGTCGTTATTGGAGAGCACCACCACCGGGCGCCCACGCAGATCCGGCCGGAATATCTGCTCACAGCTGGCGTAACAGCTATTGCAATCCACCAATACCAACATTCAGCGCGGCCGGTGGTAGCGCACCGAAGCTTTAACCACCCCCTCCACAATCAATTCCTGCCCTTCCCAAATAGGGATCGGGGCGTAGTCATCATTGGCAGAGAGCAGCCGCCCCTGCTGCTGGTCCAGCACCTTGCAGGTCAGCTGTCCATCCAGGGCCACCACCACCACATCGCCATGGGTAGGCTTTAGCGAGCGATCGACAATCAACAGATCCTTATCAAAGATGCCGAGCCCCATCATGGAATCCCCATTCGCCCGCGCCATAAAGGTCGCCGCAGGCTTGCTGATTAAGTGCTCATCCAGGCTGAGTGCCGCCTCCTTGTGGTCATCGGCGGGAGAAGGAAAGCCACAGGCAATGCCGTGACCGTAGAGTGGGGAAAGCTTCATTCTGGAAACCCTGAATACTGTATATGCATACAGTTTATTACCAGAGGGCAGCAACCGGCAAGGGCAACGGATGACTACGAGGCCGGAACACTGGGCGCACGCCTGCGCAACGCAAGGAAACTGAGGGGGGATGACGATCGCACAGTTGGCCAGGCAGCTGGGACTGGCGCCATCTCAAGTTTCGAAAATGGAAACAGGCAAGCAGAAGATAGCGGCGGAACTGCTGCCGGCCTGGTGTGAGGCGGTGGGGATTACGCTAGCGGAGGTGTACGGGGTTGAGAACCTACATCATTTTGCGCAGATTCCCTTTCCGCCGTTGATTGGCGGCTCTATGCAAAATTGCCGCAGGAGTTTCGCCGGCATATTCACCGGGTGATTGAGAGTAGTTACCAGCTTTGGAAAAGTAGGCGATAACACTCCGCTTTGCGACTATTGTCAAGCGTATGCAGAAATAGTCTGAAGCAGTACTATGTTATGTACTTTCTAAAAGATCCATATTGCCCAATATATCTTCTGCCAAAGAGTACACTGACAAATAGTCATACTTATGAATATGAGGCGCTCCTTTAGGCTGCCAATACCTGCCGTGTGCTAGCCAATTTCTATAGTCAAGAGCCAAACACAAATTATCTAGCCTTGTTTTGTGTTCCGGTTTCTCTTTGCGCCATACAGAAATAATATCTTCTTTTAATGACGCTTTATTATTTTTTCTACTGTAGACAAGTCTGATTTTCTTTGAAAAGTCATCTCTTAATTTATTCTGACCTCGAATGATGTAATCAACCTTCACTCTAGCCTCAATTGCGGCAAGTAATTCGAGAGAGCACATTCGATCTAATGTTTCTTTCCTTTCTCTTAATTCTCCGAAAACTTCTTCCTTGGAATAACCGATGAACTTAGCAGATATTTCGCCTGATTCGAAATCAACGTCATAATATGATTTCAAGGAGCCCTCACTATCTACATAGTAACTCTCAATATCTTCGATAGTCGAGTTTGAATTTGTAAATGAGATTTTCTTTCGTTTAGCCATTTACAATTTCCATTAGTGAGTCAAAGAAATTATCTTCATTAAACTCTACAAATGAAACCTTACGAGACTCTCTTAAGACGATTTTCCAAGTCCACTCTGGAATTTTTTGTGGCTCTTTCTCTTTTGGTTTTTCTCCATCAATTGAGATGGACACACTAACTTTCATCCCCTTACTGTTTTTATCCGCTAGAATAAATTGCACTCGCCCCTTCACACCCTCCATATCAATTCGACCTTTGGTTCCGATGAGCAAAGTACCTATGGGCTCAAAGGTCAACTTTTGGCCAGCAAAATCAACGGTCATAACCTTTACCGTGTAAGTCCCGATGTAATCTTCTGTTAATTGAAGATCTTTATAGAAATAAGAGACTGAACCTTTTTCTTTATAAGGAGATAACCATTGCTCTAAAGTTTTGTAGAATTGATTTATAAAATCTAACCATTCTTCTTTTTCTCGTTGCCAATCAATTTCTTTTTCTTCAAATTTAACTTCATGCTTTCTAAGCAAATCTTCAAAATCTTTTTTACTCATAGGTGCCTACTCTAATTTAGCCTTACTTATGCATAACGTCTTACTTAATTAACGCCGGAATAGCGCCGCTTTGTGCTAGCGCAGCTAGCGGCAAAAAGAGAGCGAAATGCAGATGGTCGGTTCCAGCAATTTGTTAGGTGCTATTACTATTCCAGAGTCTAAATTTTGCGTGTCTAACATAATTGATTGAAACGGGTATTAGCAAAGATAGTAATGATGCAAACAAAGCCAAAAAAATATTAGAAAATTCATCTTCTGATATTCGTACTTTTATCTCATCAGTGGGCCTAAAATGAAATTCTAAATGTGTTCTTAACTTCTCTACAGCAACAAAATCGTATGCCTTTTGTGCATTTTTCATGGCAGAAAGAATCTTGCTTGGATCTTTTCGCTCTTGCACCTGCTCTGGATTATCGAACTTATCAAAAGGATTTGACTTTCGATCTTCATTTACCACCCAAACTTTTTCCCAGTCCTCAGTAGCTTTCCAAGAATTATATACAGTTGAGCCAGTGATAAAGCATATTACAAATATGCACAAGATTGATATTAGATTAATAATTCGATCAATCATAAGACGCCTAACAGTGTATTCAAAAGCAGCTGCAATATATCACACCCCTCTATGCCTCAGGCTTCTTTTAACCTTGATATAAAAAGCAATCTAACTCACCTGATTATCCCAAAACACCCCATCCAATGCACCCAACATCTGCTCCACCACCCCAGCCAAATCGCTGCTTGTATCTCCACTAATCACCGGCAACGACGTCGGGCGGTTGGCCACCTGCCAGCCGCTATTGCCTTTCACATACAGCAGGCCATCCGCTTTATTCAGGGCCACTTTTGCGGGGAAAAACTGCCAGTAGCCTGGCGTTGCCACATAGCGGGCAAGCTGGCCGTCTTTGCCGGCCCAGGCGCCGGTGCCTGCGGCAACCAGGTAGCGGTCGCCGTCGCTGGCACTTGCTGGTGGGTCATTCTGTATGGCCTGCACTTCCAGCTGTAGCAGTGCGTCTGCTGTGTCCAGGGCCTGATTGAGGCTGGCGGCGGGGTCTAGGGTGCCTTCTTGTGCGTAGGGAATACCGTTATTCGGTGTGTTACTCATGGTTTGCTTCCTGCTTATACGCTGATCTGTGCGGCCGGGCCTGGGCCGGTGATGCTGTTTAGCTGGCTGACGGTGATAGTGGCCGGGCCTGGGTCTGCGAGGGTGAGTGTGGTTGCTGTGGTGTCTGTGCTCTGGCCGTTGATCGTTACCCGGTAGCCCGCAAAAAACTGACTTTGATCATAGGCAGCACGGCCGCCAAGGCGCCCTACTCCGAGCCATTGAATTACCAGCTGGCCATTTGCGCGGTGCGCGCGCAGATTGGCCGGGGCGGGTTCGGTATGGCTGGCCCCAATGAACGTGCCGCTGTTAACTGTCTCTTTACCACTGCCAATACTGGTGGCGCGGAAGGTTAAGGTCTGTCCGAGGTTGTAGCGCTCGGTGGCAATAAAGTTGAGGGTGTTGCGTTCCAGCAATACAAAGCGCGTGCCCGCCGGGTGATTGGCTGGCGTGGTGCCGAGGCGCCCGCGCAGGAAATAATCCAACTCCCACACGCCGGGGCTAATTTCTTCCGCCTCGCCAAAGCTCACGATTTCATTGCCGATCAACGCCCTATTCTGGCGGTTGAGCAGGTCCGCCAACGTGCGATTTTCCAGTGCGTCGTTGCTGTCATACAGACGTAGCTGTACGCGGCTGTGAGTGTCGGGGATTTCCCGCTTGTGGCCGGCGAGGCTGGTAATCAGCTCGCCCATCACCGCTTCGATATCGGTGTTATCGGATTCGATAAAATTCTGCCCCCCATCGAGGGACAGGGCCACTGTGGTACCACCCCAGGCGCTGTTGCTGCCAGCAATCGCGATGTAGTAGCCCAGCTGTAAATCATCACCGCTGGCCAGTATGGGCGCGTCGATAAATTCGATATACGTAGAGCCCGGCACTAACGGCACCGGGGCCGGTGGGGCCATAGGAGCTACGCCGAAGGCCTGGGATTGATAGGCGCTTTTGCGGTCGTGGATCAGCTTGTATTTCTGTTCGCCGTTATCCAGGGAAACTTCATCAATACGGCAACGATCCCCACGGAACAGCACCACGTCGCCAGGAGTGAGCTTGAGGTAACTATCCGGCAGGGTAATTTCAAACTCGCCGCGCTGCTCTTCGATCATCACCTTGTGCATAATCACGGCGATCTGCGCGGCTTGGTCGGTTTCTAAAACCAGCGGGGTTTCGATATTTTTCTCACCCTCGCTGCGTGTATCAATACTGCGGTCGCTGGTCTGCTTACAGGTATCGATACCACCGTCCGCGTCGTAATAGTTGAGATTGAGCACCCGCACAATCTCTTCGGGGGAGCGGCGGGTTTTCTCGTCATCGCTATCGCCGATCAAATCGTTTTCATCGATGGTCAACAGCGGCTCGGCGCCGCGCGGGGTAAACACCAGGGAATCGCCCCGGTTGACCGGATCAAAAAAGAACGCCTTGGCCAGCTCCTGAATATGTTCGAACGCGGGGGCGTCGTTGCTGATCTGCATACCCGAGACATACCCCTCCAGCAGGGAGGTATCGAATTTGCCGAACGGCAGGCCGGCACGCTCGCAGATCTCTGCGACCACGGCATAGAGGGGATATTGCACAGACATAGAGGATCTATTCAGGGTTTTCTATTCGGGATTTTTTAACAGGAATTGCAGGCGAAATTGCCGGTGCATGCCGATTTTAATCAGGCCGGGACTGGGTACGTTTTGCTGTAAAACATATTCGGTTTGGTAGCGGTCACGCTGCTGACGGTAGCAAAGATCGCCGCTTTTTAAATAGGCAAAAATCACATCACTGATATGCAGCTGCGTGGGCCGCTTATCATCCAGGGTAACCCTGGGTGTGATCAGGCCCGGCCAGTCTGTGGTGATCTGGGCGCCCTGGCTGCTGTCGTACCAGTACAGCTTGGCGATGCCGCCCTCCACATAGGCAATCACCGGGCGCATATTCTGGTCGAAGGCCAAAGAAACTTCGGTGATATTGCTTCCGGTAATCACCGTAAACGGGGCCACCGCTTCGGCATCCAGCACTATCTCGCTGCCATCCTGCAACACCCGCGCGCGCCAGTGCTGATAGTCCAGGCCGCGACTGGTGTCCTGAATGGCGACACCACCGGTTTCATAATCGGTAATGGCGCGCACCGGTAACGCGCGGCCACCAAGAAACGGGGCAAAGATCGGCTGAGCACTGAGCGCGTTATCGGGCAGTGCCATCAGACGGCCACCCGGTGGAAACTTTGCGTAAAGGTCAACACCAGGGCTTTATCCGAGTTTTTGGGGATGGCATCGCCAGTACCTTGGGCGGCAAACTCGATCTGCCAGGCACCAAAACCCATGCGCGGCTCTACCGAGCGAATACCGTTAGTAAAGTTGGCTTTGTCCGGGGGATAGGTTGCCGTCCACACCGCTTCAAAACTGCCGTCCACATAGGGCGCAATCTCAATGGTGTTGTAATGGATAGAATCACTATTACCGCTGGGGCGGTTGTACATATCGCCAATGCCACCGTCGTAAGCCAAGCTGTTTTGCGTTACGCCAGGTAGGCTACGTGGGGAAGTCATCGCCCACCCGGGGGATGTTTGGCCGGTAGAATTGAAATCGGCATTGCTGGGGCGGGCGCGCCAATCGTAAATAATGCCCCCCAATGCCACAGTGCCCACCGCGTCTATCGTGGGAATATAAAGGCGCAACTCATAGGTAACGTCTAAGTATTCATCTGGCAGCACAGTTAGCGAAGTGGGGTTGCCCTGGGCATCGGTAATCAAGGTGCGAGAAAATAAATCGGTGTGATTCGTGCCCCAGCCCACACCGATCTCGGCTAGATTACCGGCGGCCTCGCCTTCCCCAAAGGCAAACACCGTGCGTTTCCACACAAAGGGCGCACCGCTGTTATCCAACCCGTTGGTGAGCGAGGAGCGGTCCTCGGTGTAGCCCAGCGGGCTGTTTAGGCCGGTATCGGTGACCGCCGGTGTGCTGGAACCGGCACCCACATGACAAACCCGGTTGATATCCTTATTGACGGCCCAACCATCCAGGCCCTGATTCAAAATCAGGTTGCTAAACCAGGGCGCGGCCACACGGCGACTGCCGGGGATTTCCGCACCGCTGGCATCGCGTTTATAGGCTTCGATTTTAAACCTTCCGGCTAGGCCGCTTTTTAGTTTCATTCCAGTGATCCTTCGATTTTGACAAACAGGGCGTTGACGGCCTCGGTCTCGACCGTGTGTTTAATACAGTCCGGCATACGGCCGCTGAGCGACGCCAGGGCGGCGTTAATGCTTTCAGTGGCGATTTCAATGTTGTGTTTCTCCCGTATGTAACCGCTGAGGCCAGAAAAACCGGCAGTGGTGGCTTCGCTGTAGGCATGGGACTGATATACCGAACGCAGGCTGCCGCTAATAGCGGTAAAGCCGGCCTGGGTAGCCTCGGTGAATTCACGGGTGTAATCGGGCTTGGTGCGCCCACCCTGCACACCGGGGCTGGTGGTCACGCCATCGGTGGCCTCAATGGCATAGGGTTTACTGGTGAGGACAAAGCCCTCGGACCGCTCCACCTCGAAGGCATACTGCGGAATGGCGCCGCCGGTGCTGGTGAGATTTTCGTTGTCGATGACCAGATAACAGGTGCCGCGATAGGCGGGCACACTGTTGATACCAAAAGCGGCCTGCAGTATCGCACTGGGCATCTGCTGGAAGCTGCCGAGGAAAAACTCGGCCAGCTGCAAAAACGCTTGGTTATTGTCGATCTGTATGGGGTCTGTGCTGTCGCGGTCGTAGACTAATTCGTTGTTGCGCCAGACCTTACAGATACCGGTAATCGGCCCCTCGCAGATGCGTATCGCATAAGTGCGATAGACTTCTTCGTTAACGACTTCGGTCTTGCCGCTACCCTTACCGCTTTTTTGCTTCTGTTTTTTCTTAACAATTTTTGGCGGCGTGGTAGCGATAATATTGCCGATCACCGGCTTTACCCGGCCGAAAATAATCTGGCGCGGCACCCCCGCCTTGCTGGTCTGCAGTTGGATCTTGTCAAACTTGCGCCCCTGAATGGTGGTCTTGCCGAAAATCAGGTTGCCCATGGCGAGTAAACCTCCACCAGCAAGCGGCGCCAGCGCGCATCCAATAGGTGTTCTCTGCAATCCTGATCGGCGTGGGCATGGATCAAACTAAAATCACCCGGGGCGCCGAGAGAGTAATCCCCTAAAAAACCCACATGGCTGGGATCGCTGCGCTGCGGAGATTTAAAAACGGCAATATCCCCCGGCTTCCATAATTGCTCGGCAATCGGTTCACCGAAACGCGCGCGCATTTTGCGGCGCACCCCATCCTTCCAGGGTTCGCGGCCATAGTGTTTTTCATCTTCAATTTCCAGACCAGCGGCGCGCAGGCTGAGCACGATCATGCCCACGCAATCCACCGCCCAAGGGGTGCGGCCCCGGTGCCGCCAGCGCACGCGCTTAGCCACCAGGCCGCGGGCAAAGGCCAGTGTGTCGATTCTTTGTTGTTGCATTAGTGTTGCTGCTGGCTGGTGCCGTTGGAATTAAACGAGGAGCCACCACCGGCACTGCCGGGCACACCGGCGCCGGGGGTATCGCTGGCCTGGCCGATGGGGATTAAATTTTCACCTTTAAAATCGAGGTGATTACTGTACACATCGCGGCACACTGAAAAGGTCTTGTCGCAGTCTGGGCGGATCTCCAATTGATCCCCATTTTCTACGGCAAAGGGCAGCGGCTCGATTTGGGTGATTTGCCCTGTTGCGATATCCACGGCCTCCACCTGATACAGGCGCGAGGAGACGTTATTGCCGCTAACCCAACGCACCCGCCAGCGCTTGGCGCCGGTGGGCAGGCTGGCAATATTGCTGACCTTGTAGGTAACTTTGGGCTCATCCCCAGAGACGGCGGTCACGGTGGCGGACTGCCACAAAGGATCTGCATTGACACCGCAACCGGTCTGGGAATTGGCCGGAGTGCCGAAAATCGCGCGGCAGGTGATGGAATCCACATGGCCGATACTCTGCCGCAGGCGCATGGCATAGCTGAGTAGTTCCGGCATAAAGACCGTATTGCGCGCGGTGCGCACCTCGCCCACATCACCGCCATCGAGCAACAGTGCACCCATGGACAGATCGCGGTAATTCACCAGAACCATGGCCCACTCCGCCCCGTCCAACTCACCGCGCTCAGCCATTTCCACGGTGATGCCAGGCACGTCGGTGCTATACAGCGAATAGCCCTCGGCATTGTCCACATCAAAACTGGTATCACTGGCAATAATGCTGGAATCGAAACCGTTCTGGGCGTAATAGGTGAGCCCTTCGAATTCGATATCGCGGTCCAGGGTAGTAGTACCAAACTGGCGGCCATCGGCCAGAGTAATTTTTAATAAGCGGCACAGCGTGGTGACGCCGCTGTCCAGATGGGCTTGCAGCGCTGGGGGAATGGTTCTCACAGGCGAATCTCCAGCAGTTCCACATTGCCATTGAGTACCGGCATTTGCTGGTGGCGATTGTCGATACTGAAGCCGATCTCATCGTCTTCAAAGCGCACCGGCACATCGAATTCCCCGCTCCAGGTAATCTCCGCACCGTTAGCAGCACTGAGCTGCACTTGTCCTGTGGTGTAGTCGATACTGGCGGCCACCGGATTGCTATCGGCAAAAATCATTACCCGGCCAATCACCGGTTTTATAATTTTGCGCTGATAGGAAAAGGCCCCGAACACATATTTTTTTACCAGCTGGTAGCTCTCGCTATTGCCTGTACCGAAGCCAATCACTTCCCGCTCCGCTTCAAAATCGCTGGCGTCTTTAAAACGAAAACCAATCAGGGCACCCATGCAGGCGTGATGGGCGGCGACCACGATTTGATGGTCTGCATAATCCAGGTTTTTAAACAGCACCGAGTAACGACCCAGCGGGCGCTCCCATTCCGCATTGCGGCGCTCTACCCCGCTGCGCAGTTCTTTAATATCGGTTTTATAGCGGTGGCCGTATTCGGAGCCGTAAGCCACTTTTTCCAGCAGGCGACTTTCGTTAAACATTAAGAGCCGAGCCTCCTGCGGTTAATCCGTTGTTTACGCTCGCTCTCGCGGGCGAGCTGCGTGGCAGTGCGGTTATTCACCGTGCCATCGACGCGAATATTCTGTGTCATGGAAACCGGGCGGCTGTAATCCCCTGCACCGCCACCGCGGTGCATATCCGCCTGAATCATGGCCAGGGTGCGGTCCAGTTTTGCGCTGGTTTCCGAGGTGGTTACCCGCTCGCCTTTTTGCAGTAACCAAGTGCCGTCCTCCGGTACCGCGTCGATACCATCGTGGGCCATACCGGTAATCTTTGCCGCAGCCAGGCCGCCGGTGACATAGACCGCACCCGCCGCAGCAGCGCCCAGCACCGGGCCGATATAGGGGATAGAGGCCATCGCGTTATAGGCCCCCATAGCGGCATCCTGGGTATTAGCGATTACGCTTTGCAGCGCATTGCGTTTTTTCTCATCCAGCAGGGCCCCGCCGATAGAAAGAGCCGCGCGCATATAGGCCGCCTCTTCGCCTTCCATGCCCGAGTAATACTCCGCAGCAACTTGCATCAATAAGCTGTAGCCATCCAGCTGCTGCTGGCGGCGCAGGTCTTCATTGGCCTGGGAGATTTCGGTGAGGCGCTCTTCATACTGCTGCCGCAGGGATAATTCCTCTTCATCCCAAGTGGCATTGAGGTCGGCGCGCTCGCTGCGGAATTGCTCCAGCATTTGCAGCTGGGTGGAATACCAGTCTTCCAGCTCGGTGCGCGCGGCTTCGATATCCTCACCGCTATCGAGGCCGCCCAGGGTTGGGCCGTCTTCGGTGGCGGCGCCGGCAATACGGCCGAGAGTGCTGGCCCGCTGCTCTTCGGTCAGGCCGGCCATGGCATCGACGATAGCCAAGCGCTCGCGCATCTGATCGGTCAGTACTTCTTCGTCGGTGCGCAAATCCCGCAACAGGCCGGCATAGGCTTCCTGATTCCGCTGCAGGGCCTCGGCTTCCTCCTTGGCGGTCTTAAATTCGGTGCCGAGTTCTTCGATAACCTCGTTAAAAATCAGCCAGTGGTCTACAGGCGGCAACAGTTCACCGTCCACAACCTTTGCAGCGGTTGTGAATTCTTTTTCCAGGTCGGCAATCACCGCCCTGAAATCATCACCGAGCAGATCGCCAAAATCAGTCTTTGTCGATGTACCAAAGAATGCATCCCGCTGCTTCTGCAACGCTGCCAGTTTTACACGCAGGTCATCGACTGAAGTACCCTGATGAATATATTCCCCGGTGGCCAGGCGAATACCGGTGAGCAGCTTGCCATCACCGATCACGCCGCTATTAATGGTTGCGCTCAACTGCTCCAGCGAGTGATCTAGCTTTAAGATTTCCGGCTCGCCGTGGACCATGCGGGCGACGGATTTACCTACCTCTTGGGTAAATTCCACCAGCTCAACCACGGCGGATGCCGCAGCCGAACCCACATTGATCAGTGCCGTGGTGAGCGCTGAAAAAGCGGCTTGCGTTTTTTCGTCCTGAATCAGCTCGGTCAGGTCTTTGATGGCTGGCAGTGCGCCGGTGACCACCTCTTTTTCAAAGCCGTCGAGCGCGCCTTTTAATTGATCCAGGTTTTCGCGCACTTCCCCGAGCTGCTGAAGATCCAGATCCGACAGCACCGCGCCCACATCCTGGGCCTCATCGCCGAGCCGGTTTAATTCGCTGGCATTATTGCGCAGCAGCGGCAGCAACAAAGTGGCATCACTGGCGATGGCCTCCATATAAAAGGTCATCTCATTCTGGCTGAGATTGGCCTTTTCCAGGCTCTTTACATAGAGCCCGAGCGCATCGCGGCCAGAGAGGTGGCGAAACTCTTCGGCAGTTACCCCCACCTGTGGGGCGATATTGTCAAAGAAGTCTTTGAGAGGACCGCCGCCGTTTTGCAGAAAGTCCCCGACCTTATCCGAGGTATCCTTGAGAATATCCGCAACCTTGTCCTGCTCAACGCCGTAGCGCTGCGCGGCGTAGGTCATGCGCTGGAATTCCTCGGTGCTGGTATTGGCCACTGCAGAGAGGTTTTCAATTTCGCCGGACTGCTCCACCACGCGCGCGGTCATTACCGCTAGGGCGCCAGCAGCGGCAACCGTGACTGCTCCGAACGCCTTGCCAACGGCCGCGACATTTTTCTTAACCTGCTGCTTCCACTTATCGGTACCGCGCTCAGCGTCATCCAGACCTTTTTTAAAACCGCCAACTTTGGCGATTAGATCTACCGTTAATGTGCCCAGATTTTTTATAGACATAGCTATCCACTGGCCCCTAGTGCCAGCTCTTCATCGCCTCTTGCAGCGATAGCTCTGGCTCTTCCTCATGGGGCATAAAGTCGGTGATTTTTACGGGATTGCCTTTGCCACGGTGAGCATTGGCGTAGAGGGTGGCGAGTAGCGCCGTTGATCTTTCGGTACGCATCCCCGGATGTAGGGAGCCGCGCTTTTTACGGTAGAGCGCCCAGCGCTGGACCTCTTCATAGCTGAGCCGCTGCTGGGCCTCGGCGATGGTGCAGCCGCCGATGCCATTCAGCACCAGCTCATGCCAGAGTTCGTCTAGTTCGCTGAGCTGGGCGTCTTTCCCAGGTTATTGACCGCACCGATTTCCAGTAGCAGGGCCTGGGTCAGATTCGCATTGAGCGGGCCGCGCTCCGGGTCTGCCTCTCCGGTTATGTCCGCCGGGGTAAACACCGGCTTGCCCTCGGCATCGACAATACAGGCCGCGATACGCCCGGCAATCATATCCCCCTCACCACGCATCGCCGCCACATCATTGACGGCGCTGTGATAGGAGAGACGGCGCACGTAAACGGTTGCCGATAACTCCTGCTCGCCCTGTTTCCAGGTAATGGAACGCTTAACCGGTGCCCCGGAAAAAGCCCCCTGCTGCTGCAGGGATTCGATGGATAATTCCATAATTACTCTCTTAGGTTGAAGACTTAACCGTCCAGGCCGAACCGCCGCTGCGCTGGATCGACATTTCTCCAGTGACCAAACTGTTCTGCTGGAAATCAAAGGGGAAGTCGGCCACATAGCCCTCGAAGGTGAACCAAGTGCGGCTATCCGGCAGCACAAAATCACTGTCGGTCACCGTGGGCGGCTCTGTGCCATCACTCCAGCCCACCGCCCATTTCATATTGTCCACGGTGTCATCCTGGGAAAGCTCATGCAGGCGCTTGTGGACCGCATTTCTCGGATCAATTTTGAGTCCCACCGACGCCTGCCCAGGTGTACGCAGGCCCCGTTTGAATTTTTTATCCAAGTCCTCCAGAGAGGTATCGTCGAGCTGATCCGCCGGGTTGCCGCCGGGGTTAAAAGAATTCAGCCCGGTCACTTTCTTCACAGAATCATCTGCCGGGTCGATAAAATAGATATTGGTGCCCTGAGCCAATTGAGACATAGGGGTTCTCCCGTTGCTTTAGTGGAAATGAAAGTCCGACGCGGGGTGCGTCATTCAGTGGAATATTGGGCGGTATAGGTCAGGCGTACTTCACCCAGCGGGTGATCCTGATCCAGGGCGAAATCCGTTTGCGACAGCGCAAAAATTTCACAGACGCCGCCCAGGGTTCGATCCTGCAATACGTCCTCAACATCCTCAGAGGCCTGATCCAGCAGTTCATAGATATCCCCCCGGCTGTGCACCACCACAGAAACGACAAGATCCAGCTGGCGGGTAGTGCCCGAGAGCTCCTGCTCTGTGTTTTCCGTAGCAAAGCCCACAAAGATTGCCGGTAGTTTTTCCCGTTCAATGCCTTCAGTGGTTCCCACTGAGGGGAAGTTGTAATCGGATAGGGTTTGCAGATTATTAAAAACGCCATCGCGGATGGTGATGCGTTGGGTCATTGGGTAGTACTCCAAGAATTTTAGACACAAAAAAACCCGCTAGTGCGGGTTTGAGGATTTACGCTTCGATAGCGTTTACTCGCTCTGAGCACATTTTAATTGCCATCAGAGGTTCAAAGAGATTTTTTCAGGTTTAGGCTCTCAACGCTCCAAACAACGGCTGCGAAGCAGTCCCATTGCATTAGTTTGCTATGGCTATTTTATTTTTATATCACTCTTATTCAAATTGAAATTAGAAGAATACTTCTCCAGCAAGGAGCGCACAATTATTTCATGTGATGCTTGGCATCGAGGCCCCATCATGATTTCAATATTATCAATGACCTCATTTTTTAACGGCACATCAATATAGTTTTTTTCAAACCCTACAAGCTTACAGAAATCACTAGCACTTATGCCCTGCGGGGATGTAAAACTAACTCCAAATGGCAATCGAAATCGCCATTCCTTTTCGTACCCCCAGTCATCATTCTTATAGATCCCAACCTCTGACAAATTTATGACTTCTCCTGGACCACTAGGTGAAACATAACTGGAAAGTGCTTTGGTATACGCAGTATCTCTTTCATTAAGATATCGGACAGGATCTGGCCCTAAGAGTTTATTTAGTCTATTTACTATACGATTTCCGTTTATACCACCTGTCGCAGTGGTCTCAATTACATTTTTTAGAGTTGAATGATTTACTTCTAGACGTCCCCAAGTCCCTCTTTTCAATTCTCCGTCTATAGCAAACATATTGATAGGAGCTTTTATTCTTACCCCCTGTAGGTCTGTATACATTTTCCATAACGGTATAGTGTCGCGCCCTTGAGCAGTCCAAGAAGAACAAAAGACTAAATGCTCAGACCCTCTTAAATCTGAGGATTTTCCCTCTAGAGGGTCATTTAAGTTGCTTAGCTTAGTGAAGCGAATCTTAGTGCTTTCAAGTATACAGGCTAAGGAATGTATGCTTGTGTAGTGGTAGATATATTCGGGCTGCTCAATTACTTCCTGCATAACAGGACATCCTTATTCAGAGTTATAACAGTTCATTCAAAAAAAATTCTTTATACCACCTTGCTTTATATTTCTAAGCCCCACCTCCTTCAAAGAAGGAAAAGACTAAGGAAATCAATTAGTTACTTACTTACGCCTAGCGTAGATGTGCAAAAATAGATATAAAGCCGCGTTTTTCCATCTCAGTATTTTCACTGTTTCATATCATTTTGGGAACCCTTTAATAAGGCGGCAGCCACTGAACACCCAAAGGAGAATGATAAATGGGCGAGCGCTATTTCCTTGCGGTGTTGTATTCACGCTCATGGCCGCCGTAAAACTTATACCACTTTAAGGAAGGGGCCCCCAGGCAACTTATCGCGGAGCTGTTCCGCATAGCGGGCAACCTCTTCCAATACCGCCTTGCGCCATTTGATCTGCTGTACTGGAGCGCCGCCAGAGTGATTCTTGCCGGTATCGCAATAACGGCCAAACTCTTCACCCTTTGGCGTTAGCTCCCAGCGTTTCTTGTGCGGCTTGTATTCCACATGCTTCTGCAGCCCCATACGCTGTAGGATGGCGTTGAACTCTCGGGCACTCATTTCGTACGCTTTACCCAATTCCGAAGGGGTGTAGAGAGGTTCGTTATTCTCAGCCTCCAGGTGAGTTATACCCATCAACTGCATTGGGCTGATACCTATTGTTTCCTCCACAACACGATTGGCCAGCAGAGGGGAATGTGTATCCGGATAGGGTTTGCAAGTTGTTTAGTACTGCATCGCGGATGGTGATGCGTTGGGTCATTGGGAAGTACTCCAGAAATTTTGGGCATGAAAAAACCCGCTGGTGCGGGTTCGGAAATCTTGCATGCTGCAATATCTTTCGAGATAACTATTTTTCTGGTAATGGCTATCTAAACCTACAAGAGCTTTGAAAAATATCTTCAGGCGTTTAAATCTAACATCGTAACTCAGACTTGTTCCTGACAGCACCTAGACAAACATTACTTAGTCTCGGCTTTAAGTTTTTCAACTTTGCTCCTGAATTCGCTAGATAAAAAGGAAAATGCCTTTTCACGAAGCTCACCGAACTCTCTATTTATGATGTCTTCTCCATCAACTACTTGAGCAACTTGAGGTCTTTCCAACTTTGGTAAAGCAACCCCCATGAACTCACATTTCTCAGCTCCATTCCTTGTAATCTGGTAGAACTCTTTAGCCTTGAAGTTCAGATTTAGAGCCGTAACTCTGCAACCATCGCCCGGGTCGTTCGGGACTGCATCAACAATATCATTAGACCAATTCGTTACATCGTAGTACTGAGTCCTCTTTTGCATCACATCAAATGTTTGAGTCCATGAATCATCGTCAGGAAATATAAGATATAGTTCATCAAGTTCACAATACATGCCTGACTTGTAGCACTTGAGCTGAAAGTAATTAACTGGCCAAGCAATTCGCTCACCATGAATCATCATGGTTCCCTTAACCGTTGCATAACTATCAGATTTTCTACTGAAATAATCGGAGGGAAATGAAACCCTTGAAAGTTTTTGAAAACCTGAACGCTTCTCTAGGTTATGAATCTGCCATACAGTTAGAACCCCAGTAGCCTTATCACCCAAGTCTCTCTGAAATGACTTTACAGCACTTTCATAATCATCAATTCCTGGGTACATCAAAGTATTCAACTGCATTGCAAACTGCAATTCAGCCCCTTTCGCCAAACCGCTTCTCGCCGCAAACGAATACATCATAGGAACTTTACTACTGCGCTCCTTTTCTGGTAAATCAGCTATCTGCTGTGGCGTATAGTTTCGATACTTGTTTACAAACTCATCCTCAGCACGCACTGCAACTGATATACACAATACAATTAATACCCAAACTATTTTGGAAAGTTGCACCAATTCCTCCTGATGCTTAATAGTTAATTCAAGAGTGGCTTTTTATATACCTGTCTTTATAAACCCAATCTCAACCTTCATTGGTTTTCGAATAAAGGCTCTTATCACCCTTATACAGTCCAAATGATAACCTATTGGCTTGCTTCAACCGTCAACCTGTACCCGCCAAATAACTCCATCATCCACCAGTCGCTTGCGCACTCTATATACTACACCATCAAGCGTAACCACCGCCCCAGAGCTATAAAGCCCAACTTCACTCACCAGCAGACTCAACTCGATACGCGGCACCCGCACACGCTCCTCATCATCGAACTCGTCGATCTCCTGATCCTTAATCACCCGGCAAGCAATAGGCTCAGCACCGCTACCATCTGTATAGGTAGCGGGCTTGCCCCATTTGCGGAACGCGCGCTCTGCGGCTCGTTGGTCCAGATCCATCGATCACCTAAGCCTTCACTGTGCCAGGTACGCCGGTAAACTTCACCGCTAGGCTGGTAACGCCATCGCCGGCAGCCTCTGCGGCAAAGGCTGTGGGGCCGGTAATATCGCCGGTTGCGGCTGTTGCGGCACTATCGTCAAAGGCTTTTGAGGAAACGACCCAGGTCAGGGTTTCCCCCTGGCCAATCACTGCACCGGATACCTTGGGCACGCTAAACACACCTTCAATAGCAATCACACCGGATGCGCCGTTGGCGATATCATCCAGGGCCACGCCCAGCACTGCGCCGATGGCGACCACCTGGCCAGAGGTGATCTCTGAGCCGGTGGCATTGGCGTAATCGAGCATGCGGCCGTCTTGAACAAAATTGGTAGCCATTTCACTTTCCCCGCTTGGGTTTTGAGCTGTTGCAATAAAAAAGGCCGCGATGTGCAGCCCTATTCGGTTTTTTTTAGGTTTGGTTCGGTTTGGGTTTGGCATTAAGTCTTGGGTGTCTTCACCATGCCTTTAGCGTCCCAGGCTTTGGCGGCGGCATCGAGGCGGACTTTGAATTCCACCCCGTCCACATTCCAGCCGTTTTGTTGCTCGAGTACCGGCGCCTGCTGGCCGTCCAGGTAGAGTACTTCGATGGTGTCGTGCATATTGGGATCGGCACCCAGATACCAGCCGTTATGACCGTGCAAACGCGCATCGGATACCACGCTGGCGATATTGCGCACGCTATTGGGTACGGTGTTGTTTTTGCTGGTTGCACCCACTTCGAACTCGGATTCCAGTGCGACCCGTGCAGTACCCTCGTCGGCAATATCACAGATCAGGAATTTGGGGCGGATATTCAGGAAGGCATCGCCGTCCTTCTGCTTGCCCATTTTTACCCTTGCGGCATCAATGCTGCTGGTGTTAATCCCTGCTGCGGAGGCCAGGTTTCCATGGTCCTCATGGAACAGTGCCTTGCCATCGGCCATTTTTGGATTGTTGATCAGGATACTGAACACCAGGTCCCCCACGGTACGCACGGCGGCGAGGCCCATTTTTTGTGGGATACGGGTAAAGGCTCCCAGGTCGTCATTGATAATGGCCTGACGGGTAATAGAGAACATCTCGCCGTAGGTGGCCAGCACGGCGGTTTCGGCGCGCTCGCCCATGCTGACATATTTAAATTCTGCCCCCGTTGCCACCTGGCGCAAGGTTGGGAAGGAACCCAGGTCGGTGCGGGTGGCTATCTTGAAGTCGCTGAGGTTGCCGGTGGCGGTAAACTGCGGAAATACCTCCGCCGCTTCCGAGTAGCCCTTGAGCATGGCTTTATTGGCAATATTGCCGAGGACAGTGGCAAAGTCCCCGGAGCTATGGGTAAAGGCGGCGGCGACCACAGCCATTTTATCCAGGCCCGTTAGGTTCTGGCCGTGGGCGTGCATCAACATGCGGGCAATTTCCAACATGGTATAGCCGGCCAGGCCATTGCCTTCGGTGCGCTGTTCACCAAGGGCGCGCATAGCGATGGCATTCTCGGCATCCGCTTTCATACGTTTGATGCCCTCGCCTTCCTGCACTACCAGGCTGTAGCTTTGCACCGGGGTTGGGGTTTGATGGCCCAGGGCTTCAAGCAGTTTGTCTTTGGCTGCGGTTACTGTGCAATTCATATCATCGAGGCAGGATTGCATTACCGTGCTGTGCGCTTCGAAGCCCTTAAAAGCGGCTTTGATACCGTCTTTGCGTTTTTGCTCATCCGCTGCAAATTGCGCTCTGGCACTGGCTTCGATCTGCGCTTTCATTTCTGGGGTAACCTCGGTCGCAGCGGTTGCAGCTGGCGTGGTGGAGGTGGTTGTAGTCATGGCTTTCGCCTCCTGGCTATGGGTTTGGTTTGGATTGCCTGCAACCGCAGACGGGAATCTGAATTCAGTGGAACCCTGCACAACCAATGCACTAATGGCTTGAGGGGTATTTTTGAACTGGTTGAAGAGATCGCCGTTAAAACTGGCAGCCATCTCGATTGCTGCTGTGGTATCGGTGGCGAAGCCGGCCGTTACCGCCTCGGCACCGGTGTACCAGGTCTCGTCATCCATCACTTGGCTGACTTCCTCATCGGACATTCCTGTGCGGGAGGCATAGAGGCCGATCATGGTGGCTTTCACTTTGGCGAGCAGGCCTTTGGTTTTTTCCAGGGCGCGCTCATCGCCTCGCACACCGGCACTGGGGTTGTGCACCATGTAATAGGCATTTTCAGCGATATGGACGGTATCCCCGGCGAGGGCGATCACGCTGCCCATACTGGCTGCGATGCCTTCAATCCAGGTTTCCACCTCGGCTTTGTGATCTTTCAGCAGGTTGTAAATGGCAGTGCCATCGAACACGTCGCCGCCGGGGCAGTTAATGTGCAGATTGATCTTGCTGACATTGCCGAGCGCTTTGAGATCCCGGGCAAAGTCTTTTGCGGTTACACCCCAATAACCGATGGTGTCGTACAAATAGATATCGGCTTCACTGGTATTGGCAGCGGCAGTAATGCTGTACCAGGATTTTTTAGGCATTGCGGTCTCCTATTTAGAGTCGGACTCAGTATTTTCTGCGGGGACCGCAGCGCGTTTGCTTGGAGTGGTGATATCGTTTTCTTTCAGCTTTCTCTGCCAGGCAGCGGTTTGCTTGATTACATCGTCCGATTTCTTGCCCCGGCGGCGAATGGTCTGCTGTGGGCTGACCAGCACGTTTTCCAGCAGGGTTTCATCGGCGCTGGCTTCGTGGGCTGGGTTAATCCAGGGCATGACCGGGGTAATAAAATCGACGTGCATCAGGGTTGCCGGGTCGACATCAGCCGGCACTTGGAAGGCATCGGCCAGTAAACCCATTTGCACCCAGCGCCGGGTGACCGGCTCTACAATCTCCTCGCAGAATTCCAGGCTGAGAGTTTCGTAATTGGTCCACTGCTCCACCAGCTCCTGGCGCTGCGCACTATAAGTACCGTTGTAGTTTTTGCTGATGCTGCTAAAGCTGGCCATGGTGCCGGCGGCGGCCATGCGGTGCATGGTTTCTAAAAATGGCGTTAGCAGACCACTGGGGCGATTACTTTGGATGGTGCCGACAGATTCCCCTGGGCGGAGATCGTCATAGATGGCGCCGGCACGGATGTCGAGAATACGCTTTCCTTCACTATCCCAAGCATCATCATGCTCATAAGTATCAGGGCTGCCCTTCTGGATAAAACCCACCATGGCCGAGGCAATCTTGGCGGCAACGCGCTCGTTTTCTTCATAGTCTTTGATATCGTTGAGGCGATTCATCACCGCGGCAAAGATGGAAACTCCACGGGTTTGGTGCAGCCGGCGTACAAATTTCAGGTGCTCGATATTTTCCGCAGTGTGGCGCCTGCACTTCATGCGCCAGTTCAGTGAGGCTCCTGGGTGCTCGTCGTAGAGCCAAAAGGCCTTGGCTTCGCCCCAGGCAGATTTCTCAATACCCTGCACTATGCGCTGGCTGGGATCGTTGTAATCCACCGGCAGAAAATCCGGTTCCAGGCATTCGATGGTGTAAGGCACTGGGGTCCTATGCTTTAATCCCGGCACCGAGCCCTGCAGGTGCCGCAGTAGGGTTTCGCCATCCCGTAGCCAGGTATTACATAAAAGCCGCTGGGATTTGCCCCAGCTAAATTGCCGGGTGCATTCCGGGCGCCGTGCCCATTCCTTGTGAGCCTCATTCATTTGGCTGGCGAGGCCTTCGTGAATATCGCCATCCCAAGTTTTAGGTTGGAACTCCACATCGATGCCGCGCGGGCCGACGATGTTGTTGGTCATAGTGGTGAGAATGCCAAAGGCAAAATCGTGATTTTGCTCCAGGTGCCGGGCCTGGCCGCGCAGTGTTTCCACACTGCCTTCAATTACTAAATCCCCACTGCGGTTATCACCGGGATTTTTCCTCAGCCGGCTTGGCCGTGCGGCTTCATAGGCGGCGGCGATCTCCAAGGCGCGGCGGGCTTGCACGCGGCGCAGGGCAGCTTCGGGCGCAAAGAACCCGATAACAGAATCCAGTTTGTTCATTAGTAAAAGTTCGCGTAGGCGGGTCCGCGGCGTTTGCCGGCAACCTTGAGTTTTTCTTGCTGTGCGCGGCGCTCCCACTCCTGACGACCAGCGCGGATTTCCTGCAGGTTCTCTGCAGTAAATTGGCGGCCGTTAATCACCGTGGTTTTACCGGCGAGCACATCTAGCTCGGCCTCGATATAGAGGTCGACCATGGCTTGTGCGGTTTTCGACATTTAACTATCCAGTAGGGAGCCCACCGGCTGTGCTGGCCGGTGTAGTTTTTTCGGGGCTGGCTGAGATTGATCCGGTGATATTTCCGGTTCGCTAAACAGGGTGCGCTGGCCCAGCTGTGATTCAATGCTGGACCATTTTTTCTCGTTGTATTTATGCATGCCCTTGGCGTGGGCTGCGTGTAGGGCATAGACCTCGGTATCGGTGCCCTCGTTGGGTCTGCCGGGGCGCTGCTGCCAAGTTTCTCGGCCTTTATGCTTTTTACTGGGGGCTTTCACTTCGGCAGTCACCTGTTCCCAGTAGTCCTGCCGCACATGTTTGCAGCTGTGCATATAAGCACTGGTGCCGAGCAAACGTTTGGCAATCAGATCCTTGGCTTTATGGGTACCCACCATATAAACCCGAACCCCGTGGCGGTCAGCCTTGGTACGACGCTTGGGATTGTTGTAATCCACCTGTCTGGGTTGGGAAAAGATTTCCTTGGTGCCGAAGTCGTTACTGTCGCCTTTGATGGCCATCACCAGCACGCCGCGATGTTTTTTATCGCGGGTTCGCACCCAGTGATAGACCGCGTTGCTGGTGCCCCCATCGGAGGAGTCGATACTGACTGCGGCTGCGCGTATTTCGCCAAAGCGCTCGTGCTCGAAAGGCTGGAAGACTAGCTTATCCAGGGCAGCCCAGCAGTCGTCGCGCTTGTCTGCGGTATCGCCGTCGATCTCGCCCCAGAACAACTGCCAGCTTTCTTCATTGCGACCGAAAGCGCGTATTGATATCGCGAGGCGGTCGTGCTGCACATCAACGCCCACCGTTACCAGCAGGCCGCCGGCGGGGCAGGATAATTCCGGGTAGTCCTCGGCGGCCTCTTGTAGTTTTTCGTGGTCCAACAATCGGCTGGCGGCATACTGGTAGGGCCTGCCCAATTTGTTGTTCTGGAATACGATGCGCGCGGATTCATCCCCACTTTTGGCTTCGTGTTCGGCTTCGAGAAAATCCCGCACCACATCGGCAAGGCCGGTGCCGGGTATGCACACATAGAGCTCGGAAAGCTCCATAAAGGTTTCTATCGGTTCGATTTCATCGGGCTCAAAATCTTCACCGCATTGGGTTTTCACCCAGCCGGCAAAGTCATCTCCATTTTCTCGCGCCGTTTTACAGGTCTGCAGAATATTGGCCTGGCGGCGGTAGTCATCCCATTCGCTGCCACATTCCGGGCAGCCATAGATAGCCGTATCAGGCTGATGCAGGCCAAATACCGGGTGCGGTATACCCTCTTCCTTCTTCAGCCAGCGGACGTTTTCCCAATCCAGTACATGGGAGTCACCGCAGTCATGGCAGGTCACCGGCAGTACGCGCATGGTACCGAGCTTGGTGTAGTGCTCTACCTGGGAAAGATCCGCTACCGCCGGCGTGCCACCAATAATTAATTTCTTGTTGCGCATGCGCTTGAGGCGTTCGCGCAGGTGGCGAATGGAGTCGCCCTGATCGCCGACATCTTTGTTGGTATCGTCTGGCTCCTCCACATAGCCCCGGCGGGCTGTGGTGGATTTCACATTGGAGATGGAGTTGGAGCCAATGGTGCGCACCTCACCACCGGGGAATTTCTTGCGCGTCGAGCGGCTGCCGCCTTTGCGACTAGTGGTGACATCAATCACCCGATTCACTGCTGGCGAGCCTTCGATAATCGGCACCAGCTTTTCATCCATAAACAGCCGGCCTTTTTCATCCTTGGGGAACAGCATCAGGATGCGGGCCGGGTCGGTGACGGCGACCTTGCAGATATCGGTGGCCAGCAGAACCGTCCAGCCGATCTGCGCGGCCTTCTGCATTACCACCATCCACGACACCGGATTATCCAATGCGTGCATTACGCCCCAGAAATAGGGCACATAGTCGTTGCGGTAATAACCAGCGTTGTCGCTATCCTCCGAGGGCAGTTTGATATTGTCCGGTAGCCACTCGATCAGCGGGATTTTAGGCTGCGGTATCCAGGCCTGGCGCACCTCCTCCACCAGCCTCTTCAGATTCAATTTCGTAACTGCCAATAGCTTTGAGGGCAGCGTCAATGTTTGGCTGTAGGGGTTCGCGATCGATGGTAATGGCATGCTGGCTCTCGATAGCAATAACGATGCTTTCCACCGCTCCTAAAAATTCATTCTTGCCAATGGTGGACCACTCCACCATCGCCTTGCGTACGGACTCAATATCCAGAATTAATTGGTCTTGCCGATACAGCTCACGCATTTTTAATTGTGCATTTGCCTCTGACTCAACTGCCTGCGCCATATCGCGACGGTTGCGGGCCTCATTCGCTTGGCGTCCTGCAGCCTCGGTTCGCAGCCGCTCGCAGTACTCATGAAGCCAAACTCTGAAACTGGCACCTACAGTAAAAACGTCTGCCTTGTAGTGTTTGGCAATAGCCGGTTGAGTAGCGCCAACCAAGCGAGCAAAGCCCAATTGTGTGGCCTGATCATCAAGAGAGATATCACCAGCCAAGGTATAACCCCCTATGAAATTTTGGATATCTGTTAAAAAAGCGGGGTCCGAATCACCCGTGTGTTGGCCCCTCAGGAGGACCCGTTCAACGTCTTTTTGCGGTCGCAATCGCATGGTCCATGGCCTTATCCAGTTCTAATGGCAAATGCCTACGGGCTATGCCTTCAGCTATTCGGATAAAAGGGAAACGCTTGCGGTAATCTGGCTTGCCTTTGAGGAAAATCAGGATGGGCTTAACCGTTGGCCGGCGCTTACCGCCTGCCCTCTTCCACACACCCAATACTCCGTTTACCTTTCCTACAAAGTGTTTGCCTGTAGGCCCTTGAGCACTATTTGCCCCGCTCTTTTTTACACTGGTACCAGCACGGAGTTCTGCCAAAATCTTCTTATAGGTACCGACCGAGATATTCCCATGCTTGTTTAATCTCGCCACCTCGCCATGCACCACATACATACCAGCAGGTAGGACACCCATGTGCCGAAGGGCTCGCTCAAAGCGCTTATCGTTCCGGTTCACATCCATAATCGACGGAGCCAGATATTTACTCGGTGCAGTTCCATTGGAAACCTGATCACGGATAAAGACTTTGGCAATGCCAGAACGCTTCGTGGCTTTCTTTACCAATACAGAGTTCAGCATTAACTTTGCAGGGTTTGTAAATACACGCCCCATCGCTGAGCACTCTTCTCCCCGTATACGAAAGGCCACGTTATTTAGGGCAACCGAACTGGCATAAGGTAATTGCTTTTTTAATTCAGCAGATGCTCGATCAAACTTTGAAGTATCCAGCTTTACACTAACGTCCATCGTCCCCGCCCTGCTGCTCCTGCAGCTTCAAGCGCTTGTGGTTGTAATACCAATTAACCATTAAACCTGCCGCAGCTATCAGCACACCAGCAAGACCAAGCCAGTTGTTTGCAAGCCAACCCGCGAAAGTTCCAGCACCAATAGCAGTCATATAGCCAGCCTTATCCGCTATCTCTCTGAGGGCATCCTGAAGTGTCATGTCTGCTTCCAGGCAATAGTTGCCTTCTCAACGCTGCGCCCCACGACATAACCACCGAGGCCGATTTTTACTATTTCCAGAAGGGCGAGAGTCTGGTTCTCGCTGAGGTTTGGCGCTGTCCACCCCAGCCAATGAAAGACGATCAGCCCCACGAACGTGAGCATTGTTACTGGCCGCCAGTTTCTTTGTAGCCATGACTCTCCCCCAGCTTCTGCAGTGATTACCTGGGTAGCCGCTCTCAGCTCCTCCAGGTCCATTGAGATTAACTTTGAATCTACCTGCGCCTTTAGGCGGTTGGCCTCTGTCTTATCCGGGAATGCCTTGTCTATGACCTTGCCGAGTAAGCTGGATATAGCTGAAATCATTAGTAGCTCCACACCGCAGGGCGCGCCCGCTCGCCAGAAATTGAATCAAGATCATCCAAATGGATAAACCGCTTTTTGATCGGCCCTTTCTGCTTCACCCCTATACCGCTGAAACCTTCTTCTAAGGCAACTTTCATAAGCTCATGTGCTCTGCCTACAGCCACAGAAATATCAACAGCTTGCCCGGTAGCATGAGTCATGGTCGCATTTAATCGTTTGTTGTGAGCTGAGCAACGATAACCGGAATTTATAACCATTGGCTTGCCGAAGCGCTCCCTGACTCTAATCAGGCGCTTTAGCGTTTCATCTTTAAAATAATTTTTGCCACAGCAACGACAAGCCAATTCCAACTCTGTGAAATAGTCGTTATCAAACATGGAAGTACCAGAAATGAAAAAACCCGCACAGGGCGGGTTAATTCTTATGAAATAAGTTTCGTTACAGAACGACTTTACTAAGACTTTTTACTGATTTAAATAAACAGCGTATCTTAAAGCTTAAATCAAAAATAAGGATGCGATTAAAGCTCGTAAGCTTCCCTCAGCATATCTTTAAGATAAATATGATGTGTTTCAAATTCCATACCTTGCGCGTCTTTAACTTTAATACTGACAGCTGTTTCATCACCATCAGGCCCAGGCATTGTTGAGACTTCTAGCTTGTATGCTTCATAAAATTTTGTTTCATCACCAAAAGGTGCGTGAAAATGGTAAACCTCTTTCCCCTCCCCAAACCACAGCAATTCGATAACAAATGCCATATCACCATTGCTTGAATTTGGATCAACAGCTGGATTATCTTTTAGCGACAGCTCAACCTGACTGCCATCAACTGTAAACGATTTGACATCAACAACTTTGCCTGGAGTCACATCAACTAATTGTCCATGAACAGAAAATAGTCTTTGCTCAAAATTTAGTGAACGCTCTTCCCCAATAAAATTTTCAGCTTCAGAGACAAAACCTTCAATGTGAACCGTTTCATTATTTGGATTTCCAGCATTAAAACCGTCTACTGCAATATCGAGCTGACGATACACCCAAACATCATCGACGGTAGAATAAAATCTCCAACCTTGATCATTTTCTTTAAAATCACTTACTGACAGACCGGGCGCATGAGGAAAATTAATTGTTAACGATGTAAGCATAGCAGGCACTGAATTATCCGCTTGCTCAACAGTCAAAACCACAGAGCTAGCGTCATTCAAATTTAGGCCTGGGTACTGTATCTCACCGTTAGATGAATGTAGATCTTGAAGTTCATACTTGAACGTTTTAGCTTGCGCACCGAAGGATATTAAAGCCACAGAAACAGCTACTGTTTTAATGGTATTTCTTAAAAACATAAAAATTCACTGAAAAATAAATTGAATTAACCGCTCGAAGAGAAAGTGAACCTTATAACGCACATCAAAACCCAGCACCTGATCACATTTTTCGGAAATTCCATTCAAAAAAGATATAAAGCATAAGTTAAGGTCTACAGAATTTTATAAACGGTAGTAAACCTTATTAAATTATATACAAAAAAAACCGGCTCAGAGGCCGGCTTTATTCTGCAAAGCGGAAAAACCGCATGCTGGGGAATTTATACCTACTCAGGACAAAGCTGTCAACAGGCCTTTTTAAATCTAATGCGGTACTCTTGCACCAACTCAGACACAGGCCCCAAAGCTCTTCCGGGCAAAGGGTCCAGACGCCGCTGTAAGCGCTTCCAAATTTTCACCCACTCCCTATCCCAACGCTTTTTGTCACACCCTAATATTTTACGTGCATGACCTAGATCTATTGATCGCCCATTCACATCCCGCAACGCACTCGCGCTAATACAAAATAACGCCAACTGGCTAACCTTATCCCTCGGGTGCGGCTCCTCCCACTTATCGAATTCAGACATCAAGTACTGCAACAGCGCCGCCCGCTCTTTAAATCTTTTTGCCGGTGGCGCATAGGCAGCCATGCCCCAGCAGTAAGCCAGTGGATCACTTTGTCTCAGCTTGGCAACCACGCTCTGAATGATTCCCTTCTCACAGGAATCCATAACCCGGCTACCGCTACCCTTGCCCACAATCGTTTCAACACCACTAACCCGAGGCGCATCAATGCGGCAAATAACCTGATTAGCCTCTCCCTGCACCTCACCCCGAATAATTATCTTCCGCCCTCGCCGAGTCTTTGAGGTGACCGTGCTCCTATTACCCATAGCCTCATAATCAAACGCCGCCGCAGAGCCATCAAAGGCATCATGCCAAGCCTGTCTCGCTGAATCGAATCTCATGCCACCTCCCCCAAGACTGTAAACACCAACCTCAACTGGCCCGGCTGGGCCCTATCACGCTGCCGCCTGTAAACTTTCGGCATTTTCCCTAAAAACCTTCCTCGCCACATGCATATTATCCCGGTGGAAAGTCCCCAAATAATCCTCATGCACCTCTCGGATTTTATTTTGCGTCACCACCGTATGAGCAAACACCAAATCCACCTGGCGCGGGTTATCCGTGCGGAATACCGCTAAGGGTCTACTCGCAACGGTTGTCATAATTCGCTCTTTGGCTTCTGTGAGAGTCACAACGGTCATAGCTATCGCTCCTTGATGTTTCGTATTTACCAGCTGGTGTCTGACAAGATTTCACCGATTGGACGGTCTCGCGTTCGCTGCTGGGGCACTGAGCGCTGTGGAGGAATAAACCTTTCCCGCCTCACCCAATTGCGCCACACGGCCAACCAATCGCACCGCACCCCCTGCTTGCCCGACTGAGATTTCCAGTAATCACCAAAGCTGGCCGCGATATCGTAGATCTGGTGCATCACCTCAGGGCGAACCTTGACCGCCTCATCGTAGAATTCCTGGGTGAGCTGCCAATCATCGGGAAGGCGGGAACCGCGCTTGGATCGCGGGGCCTGCTCCTGGCAAACAGCAACCGCACCCCCCTGCTCGCGCTCTCTCTGGTTATTTTCTAGATTAGTTACTTTCTTAGTATCTTTACTTTCTTGTGTCGGCAAACCCGGATACGGTAAATCCGTATCCGGTAAATCCGTATCCGGGTTTTCAGGAAGTGGATCAGCATCTCTTGGAGTATCAGAGATTTCATAGTCCATACCGACTATTTTTCCCCGCTCACCACGCCGAGTAATGCGCTTGCAATAACCAGCATCGATCAACTCACCTAATAGCTTGTAGATCTTGTCCCTGCCCTCCTGAGCCTCTTTGGCTAGTGCCGAAGGGGAAACCTCCCAATGATCAGGTTTTGACAACAGATGCAGCAGCAAACCGCCAGCAGCAAAAGAAATACGGCGATCGCAGACAACGGAATTAGCAATCACCAAATAATTTGAAGACGGCCGAGCACTTCGACGAATCATGCAGCAGCCCCCCCGAAGAAAAATGAATGGGTCATTTTGTTTTTACCTATCCTTGATTTCACTATTCGTGCATAGCGAACTACACCCAACAGAAGCACCAAAGGCGCATGGAAATGAGCGCCGGTCTTTCCCGGCTGCCAGCGGTCTTTCCCGCCGTCGTCAAAGCGGGCCGGGTTGGCGTCCCTCACCGGCCCTTTCTATGGCATCTGGTAGAACCCTGTATAAATCCCCATATACCGCAATGAATTAATCCTGACCTTCACTCACCGCAGAATGACAGGACAATAAAATGGGGATTTGAAAATGATCGTTATTCTGGCTTCACCGACTAACCCACACGGGCTTAACTTGCCTCCCGAACCTCTGGAATGCCTTGCTGA
Organism: Microbulbifer sp. ABH2_005; assembly: GCF_056160005.1. Classification (NCBI taxonomy): domain Bacteria; kingdom Pseudomonadati; phylum Pseudomonadota; class Gammaproteobacteria; order Cellvibrionales; family Microbulbiferaceae; genus Microbulbifer; species Microbulbifer sp. ABH2_005. The sequence goes on from NZ_JBSWWI010000001.1 coordinate 2,477,021, forward strand.
TCTATTTGCCCCTCCAACGAACCAAACACATCAGGGCGCAAACAGGCGCGAGATACCTTCCGCTGAGTAGCCAACTCAATTTTTGTGCATAGCTTTGGAGGAACTGCTCTCAGCCCTCGACGCATCTGAGACACAAAGACCGGCGTAACCCCAATTGCCCGCGCTAGCTTGGCCTGAGAGCCAACCACCCTCACCGCATCATCGATTGCTGAATTGATCACGTCCTGGGTCATCTCGGCTTCTCCCTGCTGTCAGTAGCCAAAGTATTAACTTTCGGCTACTTGAAATCAATAGCCGCTAATTAATTAACTTGTAGCTAACATGTCGATATGAAACATCCTGACTTTGCAAAGCGGTTTAAACAGGCCGTCACACATGCCGGTGTAGAAGACACGCAGGAGGCCCTAGCTCGCCTGTTTGATGTCAGCACCGTGACTATTTGGAGCTACCGGAACGGTGAAAAATTACCGCGCATGAGTACCGCCACACGAATTGCAGAAACTCTCGGGGTGTCAGTGGATTGGTTGCTCACTGGGGCCGGTAAAGGTCCAGGACTGCTAGGTAACACGGAGGGAAGCAATGTTACACAAGGACCAAGAATTCAAGGGAGAATCCCCCTGATCAGCTGGGTACAAGCAGGTGCTTTTTGTGAAGCGGTAGATCTGCTAGAACCCGGCGAAGCCGAAGCATGGCTGCCCTGCCCAGCTGCACACTCAGACCGCGCCTACGCACTACGTGTGAATGGCGACAGTATGACTAGCCCCTACCCAGGCCAGCGTTCTTACCCTGAGGGAACAATCATTTTTGTCGATCCCGACAAACCTCTTACTAATGGATGCCGGGTTATCGCCAAGATAAATGGAGAGGCGACTTTCAAAACTTATGCTGAAGACATGGGCCACATTTACTTGCGCCCGATCAACCCAACTTACTCACCGATGGATGTGACCGGCAAAGACGTAACCTTTTGCGGGGTTATTATTGGCTCTTACACCCCTGAATAAAAAAAAGCCCGCAAATACGGGCTTTTTAATACTAAGAATCACAACAGTATTTTTTTAGCCATCTCAACTTCTATAACACCGCGGGATACACAGTTCAAAGTCAGATTTTGAGCCAATTCTCCCGGTATATACTCTCCCTGGATGTTTGAACGAACAATCACGGCTTTATCATCAACGACCACATTAAAAGCCACCTCCGTCTTGGTGTGATTGTCATTCAAGTAATCCATCCCTTTAGCCGTACCACAATGGGCCTGCTCTGGCGAAAGCCTCCAATCTTTAAGGGAGGTCGAGATATAACCCGCCTCTAAGTCAGTAGATAAAATCTTAAATCCATCTCTCAACAAGGCCTGCCTTGCCTTACTCAATACTTCCTGCTTGCTAGAGAAATGCTCTATAGCGAAATATTCGCTAATTATCACTGGCGCATCATTCTTTACAGCACAGCCCTCAAGGCCAAATACCAACAGAACTCCTACCACCACATAACTTAGCTTTTTCATTCTTATCCTCCGTGATAAGTGCGCTTCGAGCATACCAAGGGTATTAACTGTGGAAAATTAACTTATGGCTATTGACCAGCATGTTAACTTTCGGCTACTTTAATTGCTAACCAAGGACAGGGCACTCAAATGGACACCGCCAAACACCTCAGACCACTGGCACCACGACAGGCCGAAGCGCTGACCCATCGCGCTCGTGGACTCTCCAATCGCGAGACAGCCCAGGCTATGCAGTGCTCAGTCACGAACGTAACCAACCTGCTGGCCGAGTGCTTTTACAAACTCCACGCCCGCAACAGCACAGACGCAGTGGCCAAAGCGGTAAAGCACGGACTGATTCAATTCGTCCTGCTCTCCTGCGTACTCAGCGGCATCGGTGCTGATGCTCAAGACCAATTACGCACCCGCTTCCAGCGCCGCCCCACAGTTCGAACCATTCGCATCCGCAACAACCGGGAGGGAATCGCATGACCGCCACCGTGTTTGTACATCCAACGGCCATGAGCAAAAACCATATCGACCAGCTGAAACGCCGCATCGATATCGTCAACGCCGACCACAAAGCGCACATCCGTTTAGTGCAGCCAAAACCCACTTTTGCACGGCCAACACAAAACAATAATTGGCCCCCATTTGGAGGTGATGCCGCATGAATACTTACAGCCCAACCCAGAGCGTGGAAACCCTGCTCCGCGTTGCCAACGGATACTCCGGCGCGAGTGAAATAGCCGCACAGGTTTTGCTTTCAGCCTGGAATAGCAGTGATTTCGCAGTCCCCGTTGCCAACCTCTCCCTGCTGGATGGCGACAACTATGAACACGCCCTCAATGTGATGAATCTGCGCTACCACGGCAGAGAACCGCAAAGCGTAATTGCAGACGGCGATAAAAAACTGAGTGCCCTCTACCGCGAATGGAACCACTTGGAAATACAGAGGAAGGAAGCAGCGTGAGCGAAACCCAGCCGCTCCCGCAAATGCCCTGCCGCCACTGCGGAAAACCCGCAGAACCGGCATTTAACGGGCAATTGCAACTACGCGGCTGGAGCTGCCAACCCTGCCGACACTGGGAGCCCGCCATCGGCAGAGAAAGGAAGTTCAAAAAAATAACGGGGTTAAGCCATGAATGAATTTAGCCGGATTTTGGAGCTTTACGAAGAGCTAGCACGCACAGTACAGCTGCAACAAATCCAAATAAATCAACTGCGCATACTCGCAGCTAAACAAGCTCAAAACCCAAATATAAAACCGAAAAAACAGGAGGCAGCGTGAAAAAGGAAAAAACCTTCACCATCACCCAGGCCGCCAGAACCGTGAAACTGGGTAGAAATACCCTGCTGAAATTAATGCGGGAAAACGACTTGCTACATAGCCGCGAACCCATGCGCAATACGCCAACAAAACAGGCTGTTTCACAACAGCTGCTAATTGCCATAGCCGATGAATATTACCGAGGCCCGGTAAAAGTGCAGTACATCACCACCAAGGTAACAGCCAAAGGCATGGTCTGGATTCGCGACCTTGTTGAAGACAAACCCATACCCAAAGCCAGCTAAAAATTTAACCGCGCCCAGGCGCATTAGTCAGCTGTAACCGTTAGGGCTGCCGGTACGGAGCCCATTTTAAAAATGGGAGAAACCAATGAAACGATTTGCAATTTTTTGCGGCAGCTACAACAGCCTAATGATGGGCGGAGCAAAAGATTTTAAAGAGTCCGTACACACCGAAGAACAGGCACTGGAAAGGGTTAAAGAAATCGCCAAACCAGAGGCTTTTATTGACTGGATACAGATATTCGACAAGGAAACCGATACAGCGAGAAACTTCAAATTCTATAGAGGCGAGTTAAAGGAACAAAAACCCGACGAGTGCGAACGCCCATCAAAAAAATTAATAGCCGCAGCCGAGCCTCAATACGCTTAACCCTAAAAAATAGCTCACTCAGCCCGCCCAATGCGGGCTAAGTGGGTAGAGGATATTGAGAAATAGAGAATGGCCAAGCGTAAACCCCGTAAACCCATGAGCAAGCAGGCCCAACACGCCCGTCTGGTAAACCGCTGGCTGCCCGGCTTGGTCCTCACCGCTCGCAGCAGCACCGGCCTAGATAATGATGGCGACCCCATTCTCGATATCAGCCATCGACGCCAAGGCGGCGCCGTTGGCGATATAGCCCGCGCCAAGCTGCAGCACGAAATCCTCAACTGGCAACACCACTGGCTGGTAACGGTTTTTGTCGAGTGCAAAACCCCAGAGGGCGATTTCTATAAAGACTCCACCGAGTTCAAATCACGCGGAGTCCGCCTAAACGACTTGGCCGAGCTGGTGCGCCCAGAGCTGGACACTATCCAAAACCAAGGCAACCCCAACCACTACAAAGACCACGGATGGCAAGCGGAGATTCTGCCGAACCGCAAGCAGGAAAAAGGGAGAGCAGCATAATGAAGGAAAGACCTATTTTATTTAATGAGGATACGGTGTGGGCAATTCTGGATGGCCGTAAAACTCAGATCCGCAGGCCAATAAAACCGCAACCAGATACTGTCCGTCACGGGAAGCCATTCACCTGCACTGGACTCCCAACTACCCCGATAACTTGCCCCTGCGGTGAACCTGGCGACCGCCTATGGGTGCGCGAAACCTGGAAACCTTCTATTTCTCATACGTGCGCAATGGACACCTGTGACTGCGAGGATGTGAAGGTCGAGTATTTAGCCGATGGTAGTTTCGAATTCTTCAGGGATGACGATATCGCTGAAAGCTGGACCATGCCCAAGTCAGCCCAAGAAGGAAACAATACCCCCTCAATCCACATGCCCCGCTGGGCCAGTCGTATCAACTTAGAAATAACTAATGTTCGCGTTGAGCGTATTCAAGATATCAGCGAGGAAGACGCAAAAGCCGAAGGCGTTGATGGGCCTGAGTCTGCAGCCGCTCAATTCTGTGGATGGTATGAAAAACCGCGCCCAGCATTCCGCAGGGTTTGGGAATCCATATACGGCAACGACAGCTGGGACCAAAACCCATGGGTATGGGTTATCGAGTTTCGCAGGGTTGAACAGGCAGAGGTGGCAGCATGAGCAAACTACTCACTAAGTACGAAATTGGTCGCTTAACCGGCGTTGGCGCAGAAAATATTGAGGAGCAAAAGCGAGTATTGGACAGGAATCGCATTCCCTACGTCATTAAGAAAGACCGCTCTCCCGCCCTGACCTGGGAAATGGTCAACCAAGCTAAACTCATGCAAGTGACCACCACCAGCCACAACGGGCAAGGACCTCAAATACCATCAGGTGTGAACATGAGCGCCATCAATGGCTAGACCAAGAAACCCCAAGAACGCCTGGATGCCACGTTGGGTTGAGAATTACCCGCGCGGCTACCGGGTGAAAATACGCGGGCAAGGAGCTTGGCACCTCTGCGGCCCTGATGCAACTCGAGCCGAGGTATGGACCGCTTATGAGCTATGGGAAAGCGGCCAGCACGGCAAGACCTTTACCATTGCCGACCTGTTAGAGTTGTATTTAGCCTCCCCACAGTACACCAAAGAGCTAAAACCTCAGACCCAAAAAGACTATGCGCGGTACGCTAAGAAAATAGAGGCGGTATTCGGGCCTGCAAATCCAGACACCATCTCTTCACCAGTAATCCAAATGTATATGGATGCCCGCGGGCAGCAGTATCCAACAGCCGCCAATAGAGAGAGAACATTCCTCAGCATTATTTATCGCTGGGGAAAGGCTCGTGGATTCGTGTCGGTCGATGACCCAACCAAGGCTGTGAAACCTCTCAAGGAAAAACAGGGTGGTCGCTATGTCGAAGATTCAGAATATTTAGCCTTTTACACCTGGCTTGAATCCAGGGGACACACTACACACGCTGCTGCCATGGAAATTTCATACCTCTGCGGCGCACGGCAGCAAGATGTTCTCGCATTAAAGCGACAGGACATTACCGACGAGGGTTTAATGATTTGCCAGCAAAAAACCGGCAAGAAGCAGCTGAAACTCTGGACGGAGCGATTGCACGACGCGGTTGAACTGGCACTTAAAAGCAACACCAGCTCCAGGTCACAAAGTATGTATCTGATTCGTGGCCGAACTGGGCAGCGCTTTACTCGAGACGGGTTTAATAGCACCTGGAGCCGTGAACAGAAAGCAGCCAATGAGGCCGGCGCCCTACCCGCTCGCTTTCGATTTCATGACTTAAAGATAAAAGGCATCTCAGACTTTGAAGGCGACAAGCAGGAGTTCAGCGGGCATAAGACTCGCAGCATGATGGAGCGCTACAACCACACCGCCGATAAGGTTGTTTCTCTCAACAAGGCGAGGATTAAAGAAAAGAAGGATACGCCAAAGGGCACTGGATAAATATCCAATCGGGGGAACTGAAAGAATCGATTGTGGTAAAAATTACCCCCTCGAATTACCCCTCAAGAGCCCAAAACTAAAAAACCCCGCACTAGGCGGGGTTTTAAGTCCTTGATAAACAAGGAAGAATCTGGGGTGGCCGACGGGGATCGAACCCGCGACCTCAGGAGCCACAATCCTGTGCTCTACCAACTGAGCTACGGCCACCATAACAGTGATATACTTCAGCACCTTGTGGCAGTACTGATTTCCGGATATCTCTTGCAACCAATCTGGCTTCAGACTAAGTCCTTTTTGCCAAACCAGCACCATCTTGTGTAGATGGCACGCCCGGCAGGACTCGAACCTGCGACCATCCGCTTAGAAGGCGGATGCTCTATCCAGCTGAGCTACGGGCGCAAGGTGAACCCGGAAAATTGGTCGGGGCAGAGGGATTCGAACCCCCGACATCCTGCTCCCAAAGCAGGCGCGCTACCAGACTGCGCTATGCCCCGTTTTTCCAATCATTCGCATCTCTTTGACCCTGTTAACCGCCCCGTAGGTGGTTGTGTAAGTCGCTGTAGCTGCGAAGTGCGTGCATAGTAATGATACCCCCGGCCCATGTCAACGCTTCTAAGCTATTATTTTTAAAGAAGTTTATCCTTTTGCCTATCTGGGCCCAGAAGTGGCGAAATTATTTCCAACCTGTGCGAAAATGGCGCACTTCGCGAATCCGACCGGATAAAAAGTAAGCGTTTTTAAAAATCGCCTGCTTCCGCCCTTCTATATACAGTAGGTGCTGGAGCAGACTCCGGTCTATTAGCCATCGATTTTTTATTGTTAGAGATAGCATCTATGTCTGCACTGGTTCTGGACGGCAAGGCCCTGGCACAGAAAACTGAAGAAGAACTCTCGGCTCGAGTAGCCGTACTAAAAGAGAAGAGCGGTGGGCAAACGCCAATCCTGGCGACCATCCTGGTGGGTGATGACCCCGCTTCAGCTACCTATGTAAAGATGAAGGGCAATGCTTGCCGCCGCATCGGCATGGATTCCATGCAGGTGGAACTGCCCTCCTCCACCACCACTGAGGAGTTACTCGCCAAGATTGAGGCGCTCAACGCCAACCCCAACGTCCACGGTATCCTACTTCAGCACCCGGTGCCGGCACAGATCGATGAGCGTGCCTGTTTCGACGCGATTAGCCTGGAGAAAGATGTAGATGGCGTGACCTGCCTGGGCTTTGGCCGCATGGCCATGGGTGAAGAAGCCTATGGCTGCGCAACCCCCAAAGGCATTATGCGCCTACTGGAAGCCTACAATATCGAAATGGAAGGCAAGCATGCCGTAGTTGTGGGCCGCAGTCCTATCCTGGGTAAGCCGATGGCTGCCATGCTGTTGAACGCCAACGCCACCGTAACTATCTGCCACTCCCGTACTCAAGACCTGGCAGAACATATCCGCCGCGCCGATATCGTAGTGGGCGCCGTGGGTAAACCGGAGTTTATTAAGGCTGAGTGGATTAAAGATGGCGCAGTAGTTGTGGATGCCGGCTACCATCCAGGCGGCGTGGGCGATATCGAACTAGGCCCGCTAACTGAGCGCGTTGCCGCCTACACCCCGGTGCCCGGCGGTGTTGGCCCCATGACCATCAATACCCTGATCTACCAATCTGTCGATTCCGGTGAACGCAAGATTGGCTAGTTCTATACGGTTGGATAAGGCGGTCAGTCAGGTGACTGACCTCTCCCGCTCCGATGTGAAGCGCGCTGCCAAGGCGGAGCGTATCAGTGTAAACGGCGAGATAGTCACCGATCCGGCCGCCAAGGTGCAGGCCAGCGATGCACTGTACCTGGACGGCGAGCCCCTGCACGAGCCGGGGCCACGCTACATTATGTTGAACAAACCCCTGGGCTATGTAAGCGCGACCAAAGATGGCGAGCACCCTACGGTGCTGGACCTGATTGACGAGCCCAACAAGGCCAAGCTGCATATTGCCGGGCGCCTGGATATCGATACCACCGGGCTGGTACTACTCACCGATGATGGCCAGTGGTCACATAAAGTGACCTCGCCGAACCACCACTGTGAGAAAACCTATTACGCTCTGCTGGCTGAGAAAATTGAGGAAGATGCGGTGGCAAAGTTTGCCAAAGGCATCTGGCTCAATAATGAAAAGAAAAGAACCAAGCCGGCCAAGCTTGAGATTCTCTATGCCAACGAGGTGCGCATCACCATCGGTGAGGGCCGCTACCACCAGGTCAAGCGTATGTTTGCCGCCCTGGGCAACCGGGTAATCGAACTGCATCGGGAGAGAATCGGCGATATTTTCCTGGATGAAGAACTCCAGGAAGGCGAATACCGGCTGTTAACTTCTGAAGAAATTGCTTCGGTACAATAAAGACTATGTCCTCGCTTCTCCTCCAGGAAATCTCACAGGTGCCGAGTGAAACCCTGTGGATCGCCGATGAAAACAGCAAGCCCTTGCTACAGCCGGGTTTCCACTTCGAAGGCGATCTCCTTACCAACCGCTGGGATATTGCCGAGCTGGCCCAGGGTAAGGTTGGGCGCAGCTTCTATAACGACTTTCACTTTGAAGAGCTGAATCGCCGCTATCGCCGCATTGTTTATTCAGTTTCTAAAGAGAAGGCCGTCGTTCACCATATCATCAACCAGGCCCCCCGACTCCTCGGAGAGGGTGGCGAACTGGTGTTACTGGGTGAAAAGCAGAGCGGCATTAAAAGCTATGCACTGAAAGTTGCGGAGCGCTTGGATAGCAGTAAGCATCTGCAAAAATTCGGTAACGATTATTGCAGCGTTAACCGGGTGGAGCATCCTCAGGGTGGAAAGCTCATCGCTGAGGAGGATTACCCGCAGCTGCGCAGTCTGCCAGAGTTAGGCGACCTCTACAGCAAGCCCGGTCTGTTCGGCTGGAACAAGATTGACAAGGGCAGCGCCCTGCTGGCCCAGCAACTCACCACCGAGCTGCCCAAGGAAAACGCCCAGGTAGTGGACCTCGGCTGTGGCTACGGCTACCTCAGCACACGGCTGGCATCACTGGGGAGCTTCCACTTTACCGCTACCGATAATAATGCCGCCGCCCTGCTCGCTTGTAAGAAAAACTTTCAGGCTCTAGGGATAAAAGGGGTAGTACTGCCCTCGGATGCCGGAGATGAGTTGGAAAGCGGCGCTGCCGATCTGGTGCTGTGCAACCCGCCCTTCCACCAGGGGTTCCAGGTGGAGGGCGATCTCACCGATCGCTTTCTGCAACAAAGCGCACGGTTATTGAAAATAACCGGTACGGCACTCTTTGTGGTGAATGAGTTTATTCCGCTGGGTAAAAAGGGGCCGCGCTACTTCTCTGAAGTGCAGTTGATCACCAAAGAGAAGGGCTTCTGTGTATATCGGCTGCGCCCTTAGGGCGCAGTTTGCCGACGTCTAAATAAGGCGAGCAGTCGCCAGGGGGCAAAAATCAAGCTTGCGAACCAGCGAGACCGGTAGAATCAATAGTCGCGCAAATTAAACAGATTCATAGAGAGGGTGTGCTCCTCCAACTCCTCCAGTTGCCGCAAGCGTTCGAAAGCCTCACGCGCGGAAGGTGTCTCCGCACCCTGAGCCAGATCCCGGTATTGATCGGCCAGGTAGATCTCAATATCCATTGCCAGTTTGGCAATGTCGTCTAGATTGTCGATATCGATACTACGCAGACGCTGCAGGAACTCCTTCTCGCGCCCTTCTGGGGCAAATTGCACCCAGGTATGCAGGGCACCAGGAGGCAGGTCGGCGTGGAAGTTCTCCAGCGAGTGCTTCATGGAGTCCTCCCGTCGTCGAAGCTGATCTAGGAGCAGCTCAACCCGCTTGTTGGTGGCAAGCTGCTCATACTCTTGGTATTGCAGCGCCAATTTGGCATGAAAATCCCTTCCTTCCTGAATAACTTCCTCAACTGTTTTGTACCGCATTAACGAGCCCTGGAGTAATAAGTCGCTAATGTCAGTATAGACAGACTGTGAGAAAGGGCGCCAACAAGACCCCACAAAAAAACGACAATGGCATTTTTCTCTCTATCTAGTTTGCGGTTTGGGCAAGCCAGTCAGGAAACTCAACGCAAAATTCGGTGATGGGTATAGAGACGACAGCTGGGGCTACTGGGATTGATTTTGCCTGGAGCGCGGGCATTCAGTTCCGACAGGGAAAGTGTCTTTCTACTCACTGCCAGGATATGGTTTTCATATTGGGGCATATAGGCCATCCAGGCGCCACGTAGACGATTGCGTAAAGTTTTTTGACACCAGGCACTGCCTCGAAGCTCCTGGAGATCGCCAAAATTGCTGACCAAAACACCCTCCTTATGTAGGAGGTGCATTAAGCTGGCACACCATGCTTGATTTGCGGGTACGGCACGCTGTGCCACCCCCTGGAAGTGACCAAACAAATCATCGATCACCAGATCAAACGGCTCATTGGAGGGGTTTTCCAGATAATCTGCTACATACTCTTTGGCATCGGCATGCACCAGCTCAACATCCTTAACACCGAAGTAGCGGCGAGCCACCTGCAGGTGAACCGGGTCCAAGTCCACACCAACGATGCGCTCTGCTGAGGTATAGGCCTGCAGCAGGCGAATCAGGGCACCGCCCCCCACCCCCAACAGCAATACCGAATTCAGACGCTTCTCTGGGAGAAAGAAGGCAGGCAACATAAGCAGCTCCCACAGGGAGCCCTTAAGGGGATCGCGGGGATTCCACTGGGAATGAAATACCCCGTTACTGTACAAGCGCACACTGGCGCCGTGGTTGCGCACCTCGTAGCGGGTGTCTCCCACCTGCTTCTGCCACAATAGCGCCATTAGCTTTTCGGCAGGTCAGAGGATTTCAGCAGAACCTGGGCAAAGCCCTGTAAGCCGGCAAGGTCTTCCTGAGTGAAGCGGGCAACGGTGGGGCTATCGATATCCAGCACTCCGAGGCATCGGCCGTTATTATCGTAGAGCGGAATAACCACTTCAGAAGCAGAAACCGCATCGCAAGCGATATGGCCGGGGAACTGATGCACATCTTCCACTAGCTGGGATTCACCAGTGGATACCGCTGTGCCACAAACCCCGGCACCTACCGGAATCCGAGTACAGGCGGGCTTACCCTGGAAGGGCCCCAGGCGCAGCTCATCACCATGCAAAAAGTAGAAGCCCGCCCAGTTGATATCTTTCAGCTCCATAAACAGTAAGGCGCTGGCATTGGCAGTATTGGCCAGCCAATCATTCTCCGCTGATAGCAGGCCTTCGAGTTGACTATTGAGCGATGTGTAGAATTTATTTAACGACATTGGCCGGGGCGCCCCCTCACAATCAGTGGCTGTAAAACGCATTTGCCAGATACAGCAAACCCGCGAAATACCTGGCACGGTGTGCACCAAGAGGCAGGTATTTTGCGGGCTTTACAGCAGGAATCAACCGGTGAAGGTAAATTACTGGTAGGGGTCCAACACTTCCTTTTCCGTAGACTCCTTTTGATACTGGTCCGCATCTATAGTGGGGCGTGACCACTCATCACTCTCACCCTGCCCTTCTCCCGAACGGATTGCAGGCGGGGCCGTAGTAACATCGGAGGCCATCAGAGCGGAGCGTTTTTGCTCGAATCGCTTTTCCACTACCGGCTTGGGCGGCATGGACGGGTTGGACTCCCGGCGGATGCGATTGGCCATAGTGGACAAATTCGGCCGGCGACGCTCTGCAAGCTTCACGGCTTCAAGCTCGCTGTTAAGCCGATTGACCTCCGCCTGCAAATCTCCCATCTGCGCCTGCAGCTCGGTAATCTGGGTCAGCACACCTTTAACTTTGCGGCTTTCCTTCTCATATAAAACAGCGGCGCCGCCAAAGGCCAAAGCAAAAATGACCAAAATGGAAAACTGACGCATAGAGATCTCCAGGAACTTCCCTTGTTATTTTTAAAGGGCATTTTTACCGTAAATTTCCTGCATCTTCCGAGATGTTGCGCATAAAAAACAAGCTTTAAAGCTGACTGAAGCTATTGCATGGGCCACTGGGCGATAAAACTATAGAGAAATTTATCGATTAGCGACAAAGGCAATCTTTCCTAAAGACTATGGAAGGGTTTCCAACAAAGCACCTAAGTTGGCAGCCTCCTGGTCCACAAAAGAAGTGGTTGCCGAAAGAGCCGGGATCAAATATTGATCCGCGTATTGGCAGCCAATCATTTCGATAGGTTTTTGCCCTAGTTTTTCTGCCAAATCGGGGCAGTGGGCTTTGCCAGTGCGAAGAGAGTCGAGCAGTAGGTCATAACCGGGGCGCCAACACTGTAACTCAGGAAAGCTTCTTCTCAATGCGGCAGCGATCCGCAAGCCTTCATAGTCCAGGTCCCCCCAGAAAAAAACTGGCAATGGACTCGAGTCATCGCCATACCACCATTGGAGAAATTGCTGTCGAGACGCTTTATCGACCACATTAAATGTACTAAAGCGAGCAATGCCAGGATTGCGAATCCGCTCCGCGCCGCCCTGATAACCCTCGCTATACACCAGGGCCGTGCGGTTGGGCTGCAATTCAGCGAGGCTGATAAAAGTATCCTGATTCTCTATAAAAATCACCTGCGTAAACTGTTCCGGCAGGTAAGCGTGAAGTAACAACTGGCGCTCGCGAATTTTTCGGCTCAGTTCCGGAAACAGGTTACGCACCAGGGACTGGCGACTATGTAAATCAAGATATTTGGAATCGCCTTTAAAGCAGCGCGCGGCCAATTGCCGCCAGGTGATTTGCTCGGCAAAAATCAATTCCCGACTTATAGCAGCCCAACAAGAGACCAACTCTTCAACGGAGTCGAATCCCGGCTGGAGTTCCAACCCTTTTATGGGAAAAGCAGTGGGGTTCTCAAAACGGTCGGCATAGGGTTCCAGTAAACTGGTCCAGGCAGACTGGCGCAAATTGGGCGATGGACGATTGAGCCATAGGCGCAGCTGCTCTTCACTGGCATCCCTAAAGATCAGCTGAGCACCCTGCCACTCTGCAACACCCGGTCGCCGTTTAGGATTCGGCTTTACCGCAAAGCATTGATACTCATTGGCAAAGTGCTGGAGCTCACTCCACAGTTCCTGCTCATCCTGGGTGGGGTCCCTGAGTGGCTCAAGTACTTCTTGCCAGCGTTTACTGCCAGCGCGCAAATCCAACCTGAAACTGATGCGAGCTTTTTTGCCACGCTGCAGCTGGCTATCCCGCCGATCCAAAATAAAATTCAGGATACCGATTAACAGCGGGTTTTCCTCTACCCAATAGGGCAATGCCTTTTCCATCGGTTGCCTCCCTGCCAATGGAGGGGTTTCCCCCGAAAAATGCCTGCTCAGTTCAATCTACTTCTACCAGATCCATAAAATCCAGTGATGCCTGTTGCCGAATCGTGCGGCGGTGATTGGCCCAGAGTTCAGCGATACGCTCTTGGTTGCACACCTTGCGATCCACATACACCCGAGTATTCAGCTGGCCGATGGGCTTGGCACTGGGGCACTTACTGAACACAAACTGGTTGGAGATCAGATCCATAAAAGGCCCGGATTTACTGCTGGGCATAATAAACAGCAGCTGTAAGCCCAGGGTTTCAGTCAAGTAACGGATCACTTCTTTAGAGCGGGACTCATCCATTTTGGAGAAGGCCTCATCCACCAGCACCATCTGCAAATGGCTGCCGCTTTCACCAAAGCGGAAGGCCGAAGTGACCGCTGCGGAGCGGATAATATAAGCCGGTGTTTCAAGCTGGCCGCCAGAGCCGGTGCCGTACTGGCTGAGCGCAATTGGCTCCTTGCCCTCCGGTTCTTTATAAATTTCGTAGCTGCGGTAATTGCGGTAATCGCTGATACGATCCAGCTCGCGTCGCGCCACCTGTTCGTTCTCACTCAGCAGCATATTCAACAAGCGATCGCGCACTTTGCGGTGCTTGGGTGCCAAATCCGTATCGAACAGGCTCTGCTCTTCACCCAGACTCGGCAGCTCGATCACCGCCTTAAAGAAGCTCCAGTACTCCTTAAATTCCGCAACCCATTGGTAGTCGAAACGGAAGCGCTCGCGATCGGCGCCGAAACGGTGGTGCTCCAGCTCTTTGTTCAGATCATCCAACACGCGCTTACCGTCGTTGATGGACTGGTAAATAGCGTGGCACAAGTGAGTGACAAAAGTAGTGTTGAAGGATTTTTTCAATCCCAGCAGTTGATCGTGACGCTCCACCAGCAGATTATTCTTCAGGCGGTTACGCAGGGTTTCCACCTGATTGCCGAGGCCACTGATCAACCTGAACAGGTTGTCTTTATGGCCACCGCTCAGGTCTGGCTCAAACACCAGGGTATCAACGCTGGCACAAGTGGCGTTGTACTCCATCACCGCGCGATCCAGCTGGCGACTATATTTTTCCAACTGCCCTTGCCAGCTTTCAATATCCGCTGAGAAATCGAAGTTATCGGCGGCGCGCTCCACCTGCTCGTCGGCAGTAACCAGCACCTGCTCGGCATCGAAAGCCGGATCGATGGCGGTAATACGCCTTACCATCTCCTCGCTGTCACTGGCGGCATCGTCCAGGGACTCCAGCTCACCAGACAGGGCATACAAAAGTTTTTCGTTGCTCTTTAACTTTGTTTCCAGGGAACCGGTTTGACGCTGGAGATCAGACAACTGCTTCTGCTGGTTTTTAAGCTGGGCTTTTAGTTCGTCGACTTGCTGCTCGAACTGCTCGAAATCCTTTAGATCCAGGTTTTCCAAAGCACGCTCGGCACTGCGCCATTCGCGTTGGGCCGCCAGTGCGGAATCCACGATAGACAACAGCTTGATATTCGCCAACCCACGCACCGCGTTGGTGACACGGCGGTAGAGCTGGTGGCGCTCGTTGACGTGAGCGGCTTCTTCCAGCAACTGCTCCATAGCGCGCTGCTGTGCGGCCAATGCGCGAGCGCGAGCGCCCTGGCCGAATACCAGCTCCGCATCGTCCATATCGCAGCGCCACATGCTGTAGTTACCACTGGCCATACCATCAGCGGTCAGGCCCCGGCGGGTGCCGCGCAGCTCGTGTTCATCCTCTACCTGTACCACGGCACCATAGGAGGCGCGCAAATAGTGCTCGGCAGTTTTATGGGTGAATTCCATCAATTCGAGAATGGAGCTGGACGGTGTCTCCAGGCGCTCAGCATCGCGACGGGCTTTATCCCCCTGAATCACCCGGGCGCGGTTGTTGCGACCAGGCAGGCTGCGCACGATGCGAATCGCGCGGGCCTCGTGCTCCGGCTCCACAATAATCGAGAAGCGCGCGCCGCCCAGATAGCCTTCAATCGCCATCTGCCAGCGCTCATCCAACACTTCCACGTAATCACACAGGACGCGGGGTTCCGCCTGCGGGCACTGCTCACGAATAGCGGCCAGGGCCGCTTCCACCGACTGGGGGTAGCGCACGCGGTTGGCCTGCAAATGCTGGATACGGCTTTCCTGGGTGCGCAGCTGCTTTTGCAGTTGCTGCACTTTTTGTTCCCAGCGGGAGGCCTGTTGGGTAATCTGCTCTTTGGGAGAAACCTCATCACTGGTGCCAGCTTTGCCACTGCTATCCAGCAAGTCGAAGAGGCGGTTCTGTAGAGCTTCGCTGCTGGCAGCGCGCTCGCGCAGTGGCTCCAATGCGGCCAGGTCAATCCAGTCCTTGCCCAACAGCTTGTGCAAATCCGGCAGGTCTTCCTCGCGGGCTACCTGCTTGATCGCCTGCACCAGTGCTTTATCGGAGAAGGCGGGAATTTCCAGCTCGGCAGAGGTGGAGTTGAGCAGGTTTAATAATTCTTCGGCGGCCTCGCGGTTCTCGCGCCAGCGGGCCTCTTCAGCAGACATGGGGGTGTGCTGCTGGGACAGAAGGCTCAGGGCATTGTTAATACGCTGTTCCAGTTCGTCCTTATTGCGCAGCGCATCGATACCCAGACGTTGGGCTTGAAGCTCTACCAGCTGGCCGTTGAGTTGCTCGACGCGCTCGGAAGCGATGCGCACTTCCCGCTCATTGTTTTCCAGATCGGTACGCAGTTTTTTCTGGTCGTTCTTGCCGCTCAGGTAACTTTTTTGTACCCGCTGCTGGCGGTGGCGCGCGCATAAATATTCCTGCACCCGCAACTGCAACCACTGCTCCCGGTAGAGCTCTACCGACTGGGCAATGGCCTCCAGCGAGCTGACCCGCTCCACAATCTGGCGGGCTTCCTGCTCCATGCTGTGAATGGTTTTCATCAGCTCGGAGACGGAGCGGATGGCATCACCCAGATCGCGTTTTTCCAACACTTCCTGGGCGACAAAATCGTTGATGCTTTTTACTGGCTTGTAGGCCATAAAATTGGCAAAGGTGCGCGCGGCATGCATGGCCTCGCGATCGGAGACCGCATCGCGGCGTCCGCGCAGGGCGCCGTAAAGGCGGCGCAGGTAGGCCTTTTTCTTGTCGTACTGCTCTACTTTTTCGAACTGCTTGCTCAGGACCTGGTTGAACTTATCCAGCGGCAGCAGGTGTTTGCCATCAGTGTAATCCCGGACAAAATCCCCCATCACCAACTGCTCGCCGGGGAATACGAAAAAGCGCAAATCACTCTGGCGAGCCTGGGCGGGTTTGCTGCTGTTATCCAGGTGCGCGCGAATCCCCATCACTGCGGTAAAGGGCTCAGCATCGTCTTCACCGCTGGTGGGGTGAAAAATACCGGCGATGTAACAGTCGGTGGGCTCTACACGGGCGTAACTGCCGTCGTCACAACCCAGTACATAGGAAGCTAGCGTCCGCACCTGCTTGCCACCGCGCCCGCGCTGGGTGGTTTCATCCTGTCCCGGGTTAAAGGTAAACAGGGTGTCGTGGGCGGCGGTCATCAATGTCTGGATAGCATCGGCCGCCGTGGTTTTACCGGAACCGTTGCCACCGGAAAACAAGTTGATCGGGCCGAAATCATATTCCAACTGCGGGATATTGCCCCAGTTAATCAGGATCAGTTTTTTTAGGAACATAGTCTTTTCAAAAACACAGTCTTTTCGCAGGCGGGAACCCGACAACCTTTTGCAAGGCTCCTGGGCGCGGTTCACACAGCCCCAGGCGGTCGAATATTTCTCGATTTTTTTGGCCGGTAGTCCCGGCCATTTTTATTACACCCTAAGAGGCCGCTTCGCTCTCAAACAGGCTGTGGTCTTCAACTTCTGGGGTTATACGTTCGGAGGGTTTTTCTTCCTCAGCATCATCATCCTTCTCTTCGTGGGAAGCCGGTGGAATGTCATTGTCGATCAACTGGCGCAGTACCGACTCGCTGACAAAGTGGGCGATGGTCGGGCGCACGCGTAACCAGACTTCCGCACTGGTCTCCACTTCTTCACTGCTGAACTGCACCAGACGCAGTTGGCGTAATTTCTTCAACAGGTTTTTACGCTCGGCGTGCTTATCCGGCAGGGACATTTTCAGCAAGTTGCGCATGCCCAGTTCCAGGGCTTCCATCGATAGCGCGGCACAACCGCTCTCATCCACCTGCCCTTCCCGCAGCGCTTTGTCGTACTCCACCCGCAGGGCGAGAATCGCGGCCACTTCCTGCTGGCTAAGGCGCGCGCGGAAGCCACCGTGGTGCGGCTCTTCCTGATCCGGGAGACCGGGCACCTCAGCGCCGGGCGGGTATACGCGGATAAACTGGAAACGGCTGTCGTGCTGCAAACGCAATCCCAGCGGAGCCAACCACTCGCGCACCAGCTGCTCACAGCGCTGGAAACGATCGTAAAGGGTGGTCTCAATCACGCTTTCATCCCGGCAGATCACACCGTAATCCAACAGGCGTACCAGTAGCTCGGAGAATTCACTGCGATTCAGGCGACATTGCGCCAGAGCCTCTTCCAAAGCCTGTTCAATCACTGTTTTTCAGCTCCAGGATATATTCATCAAACTCAGTGAAATAATCATTGCTGGCGATTTCACCGGTAAATTTCACCTGCAGATCGGCGGCGCCACTCTGGTTCACCGCGGCCGCTTCGATCACATGGCTCATGGCGAGCAAATCACGCGCATCGCGCAATGGCAGGTTGCGGCTGTTGATCTGGCGGCCGGTGCCGAGGGCATCACTCAGATAATCGCGCAGGTGACTGTTGTTGAAATTAAACGCCTGGTCGAGCAGTTGCTGTAGCTCAATCTCGCGGCGGTTCTCTTCACCGATGGGGGTTTCATCTTCGACCCGGGTATTCACCGGCTGGCGGCGATTGCGCTGCCACAACTGGGTTTGCTTGGGGTCGAACAGCCGCAGCTGAAATCCGCCCAGCTCTTCACCCAGCTGCTCGAGAATTTGTGTTTTTTGCTGGCTTTCGCCGAGTCGCTGGCACAGGTCGGCAAACTCGCCTTCGGCCTGGCTGTGCAGGTAACTCAGCTGGCGAATAATAATATCGGCGCGCTTGGTAAAGCCCTGTAGGGCCCGGCGCAGTGCAGGCAGTTTCACCTCGCAGGCGCGGCGCATGCGGTCCTCGATGGTATCGAGCATCAGCCACAATAAAGACTGCCCCTGCTCCACCAATTCCGGCAAAAATTGGCGCAGGCGCTTTTCCCACTCCGCCTTCTGCACATCCTCTTTGCGGCGAATACGCTCAATCACCCGATTGATGGCATCGCGGTGCTTTTCCACGCTGTCCGCAGACAAGCGGATAGCCAGATCCGGCTGGAAGCGGCTCTCCATAAAGGAGAAAAACTCATCGGTGGCCTGCTGCACCAGTAACTGGGCTTCCACCTCGCGCACCATTTCCCGTTTGCGCTCTTCCAGTTCGGCAATCATATCGGTGAAATCCGCCACGATACGCTCGGAATATTCCCAGGCATCGATTAAATCGTGGATTTCACCTCGGCTGGCAAAGGCTTCGAGGGCATTTAAGGTGTTGCGGGTGTTGCGGTGGCGGGTGCGCACGCGGGTGCCATTCACTTCCACTAACGGCTGAGTGAAAAGTCGGCCCCGTCGGCTAAACGGGTAAGTGGCGGTGAGCGTAGCGCTGTCCACCTGCTTCTCCAGCCAACCGAATTCCACCAGGCTGTTCAGTACCCAAACGGCCTGATCGCGCAGGTTGCGGAAACGGCCCTCAGGGTCCTGCACTCCATCTTCACTATCAAGTTGGGGCGCGCGGGTCAGAGCCTCGGCAAAAATTTCCAGGATCTGCTCGCGCAGCAAAGACTCACCGTAGTCAGCCTTAGCGGTGTACAGACGCTCATACAAAAGACGCAAGCACTCGACCACCTGCTCGCGGTATTTACCGGTCAGCGGGCGGAAGAAGTGCTGGTAGGAATCGACGAAGAACAACGACTATAGGCCCGCTTATTCCTCTTCCGGCTTTTGATTGAAGACGCAGTACTTGGTGTAGTCACGCCCATCATCCAAAGTCCATTGGCCCTTGGGTACTTTATCCATTTTTTCACACCAGGCGTCGGAACCACGTTTGGGCTCACAGGCGGTCAGTGCGACAAGGGCTACAGCGGAACTGATTAAAACGAGTACTTTTCTCATGGTTCGCTTCTACAAATGAAATTCGAATGGCTTTTTCTCCCCAGCTGCGACCAGCCAGGGAGAAATCAGTGAGCGTAGTTTAAGGATGTCGTTTAGGGGTTAGAGGCGCCCTACTCGCGGCGCCACTTAGTGCCCTCGCGGCTATCCTCAAGTACCACACCTTTGGATTTTAACTCTTCGCGAATCTCATCGGCGCGGGCAAAGTCACGGTTTTTCTTGCTCTGCACACGCTCTTCAATCAGCGCTTCAATTTCCTCTGCGGAAATCGTTTCTTCGCCACCGCGGGCCTGCTTGAACCAAGTTTCCGGGTCTTGCTGCAAAATGCCAAGCATTTCACCGGCCGCCAGCAACAAACCTTTCAGGCGCGCTTTATCGGCGTCTTCGGCCTTGTTCAAATCGCGGGCGATCTGGTGCAGTTCGCTAATGGCGATGGGAGTATTTAGATCATCTTCCAGCGCTTTAAGAAAAGCGGTGCCGGCCAAATCTGCCGCTTGCGCCTCAACCACTTCGGTTTCACGCAGGGCACCGTAGAGGGTATCCAGGGTGCGCCAAGCCTGGTCCAGCAGGTCAGCACTGAAATTCAGTTCTGAACGGTAGTGGGCAGATAGCAATGCGAAGCGCAGTACTTCGCCAGGGTAAAGTGCCAACAGGTCTTTGACCATGCGGAAGTTACCCAGGGATTTGGACATCTTCTCGCCGTCGATATTCACGTAGCCGTTGTGCATCCAGTAGCGCACAAAATCCACGCCATTGGCGCAGCAGCTTTGGGCTCGCTCATTTTCGTGGTGGGGGAAAGTCAGGTCGCGACCGCCACCGTGAATATCGATGGTGTCACCCAGGTGCTTCTTGATCATGGCCGAGCACTCCAGGTGCCAACCAGGACGGCCACGGCCCCAGGGACTGTCCCAACCTGGCTCTTCTTCTGAGGAGGGCTTCCACAATACGAAGTCACCGGCATATTTTTTGTAAGGTGCAACTTCCACCCGCGCACCGGCGAGCATATCGTCGAGGGAGCGTTTGGACAGCTGACCGTATTCCTGCATGGACTCCACCGCGAATAGCACATGGCCCTCGGCGGCGTAGGCGTGACCCTTCTCCAGCAGGCTTTCGATCATCGCGATCATTTCCGGCAAGTGCTGGGTAGCGTAGGGGACGATATCCGGCTCCAGGTTATTGAGCGCGGCCATATCCTCATAGTAAGCCTGGGCATAGCGCGCCGACAGCACGCCGATTTCCTCGCCGTTATCCCGCGCGGTCTTCATGATTTTGTCGTCAATATCGGTGATATTGCGCGCGTAAATCACATCGCTGAAATTTCTTTTTAGTACCCGGTACAGGGTATCGAACACCACTACAGGGCGGGCATTGCCGATATGCACGCGGTTGTACACAGTGGGGCCACACACGTACATGCGCACCTGATCTTCCACCAGTGGTACGAAAGGTTCTTTCTTGCCGGAAAACGTGTTGTAGACCTGTAGAGACATCTCTTCTCTCAAACTCTTTTGCTGACTGGGCTGGGCCTATCATTGGCCCAGCCTCCAAACACTGCCCTCAGACAGTGACCTGTTTTGTTATTTGCTTTGCTCTTTCGCCCAGCTATCGCGCAGGCCAATGGTGCGGTTAAACACCGGCGCTTCTGCGCTGCCGTATTTGCTGTCGCGACAGAAGTAGCCGTTGCGCTCGAACTGGTAACCCTGCTCCGGCTCCGCTTTGGCCAGGCCGATTTCCGCCTTACAGCCTTTTAGGATTTGCAGGTTGTCCGGGTTTACACAGTCAAGGAAGTTCTTACCGCCGGCATCCGGCGCCGCATCGTTGAAGAGGCGATCGTAGAGACGCACTTCGCAATCGACATTCTTATCCGCAGAAACCCAGTGAATAACACCCTTCGGCTTAACGCCGTCGGCTGGGTCTTTGCCCAGGGTATCCAGATCAACCGAGCAGATCACTTCTACAATTTCGCCGGCATCGTTCTTCACCACTTCTTCGGCAAAAATGACATAGGCATTGCGCAAGCGAACTTTTTTACCCAGCACCAGGCGTTTGTACTTCTTGTTGGCCTCTTCGCGGAAATCCTCTTTCTCAATATAGAGAGTGCGGCCAAACGGAAGTTCACGGGCCGGCAGGTCATCGCGCACCGGGTGGCCCGGTGCTGACAACAGTTCTTCCTGACCTTCCGGGTAATTTTTCAGGGTGATCTTCAAAGGCTCCATCACGCACATAGCGCGCGGTGCATTTTTATCCAGGTCGTCTCGAATGCTGTATTCCAGCATGCCCACATCGACGACGGAGTCGGAACGGGTGACACCGATCATCTCGCAGAAGTTGCGAATGGAGGCCGGAGTAAAGCCGCGACGGCGCATACCGGACAGGGTCGGCATGCGGGGATCATCCCAGCCGTCTACATGGCCTTCGTCAACCAACTGCTTGAGCTTGCGCTTGGACACCACGGTGTAGTTGAGGTGCAGGCGGGCAAATTCGTACTGACGCGGGCGCGAGGGCACCGGCAGATTCTCGATCAACCAGTCGTACAGTGGCTTGTGATCTTCGAATTCCAGGGTACAGATAGAGTGGCTGATACCCTCAATTGCATCACACTGGCCGTGGGCAAAATCGTAGCTGGGATAAATGCACCACTTATCACCGGTCTGGTGGTGAGCCATTTTTTTGATGCGGTAAATAATCGGGTCGCGCAGATTGATATTGGGCGCAGCCATATCGATCTTGGCGCGCAGGCTGCACTGGCCCTCTTCCATTTCACCGTTGCGCATCTTCTCGAACAGCGCCAGGTTTTCCTCGACGGAGCGATCCCGGTAAGGGCTGTTCTTACCCGGCTCTTTCAGCGTGCCGCGGTAGTGACGAGCTTCTTCTGCGGACAGATCGCACACGTAGGCCTTGCCATCTTTAATCAGGTGCAGTGCCCATTCGTACAATTGATCAAAATTATCCGAGGAATATTTGGCCTCGCCATTCCACTCAAAACCGAGCCAGGAGACGTCGCGCTTAATCGCCTCGACAAACTCTTCCTCTTCCTTAGCCGGGTTGGTGTCATCAAAACGTAAATTACAGGTGCCGCCAAACTCCTGAGCCAAACCAAAGTTCAGGCAGATGGATTTGGCGTGTCCAATATGTAGATATCCATTCGGCTCCGGTGGAAAGCGGGTTGCCACCTGGGATACCCGGCCCTCTGCCAGGTCTTCGCGAATTAGGTTCTGTAAAAAGTGAGCGGGCTTGCTCTCGGATGTCATAGGATTCTCTTATTTACAGCTGTGCGAACATAAACGGCGAATTATACCCTAGTTGAGCCACAGAATATCCTATTTAGCTGAGTGTCAGGCGATGATTTTTACTGTTGGCGCACACTTTTTAGGCAATCCATTATGATATCGTGACTCGGCGTTTTACAGCTCCTGACGAAAAGGTATCATGCCGGCCGAAATCAACCCTCATAGGACATTTTATGATCACCTTGCACACTACCCACGGAGATATTGCTATCGAACTGGATTTCGACAAGGCCCCAAAGACTGCAGCCAACTTCCTGCAGTACTGCCGTGATGATTTTTACACTGGGACCATTTTCCACCGGGTGATCGACAACTTCATGATTCAGGGCGGCGGTATGACCCCCGATATGGAGCAGAAAGAAACCCGTGAGTCCATTGAAAACGAAGCGGACAACGGCCTGAAGAATGACACCGGCACCCTGGCCATGGCCCGCACCATGGACCCACACTCCGCCAGCTCCCAGTTCTTTATCAATGTAAAGGACAACGACTTCCTGAACTTCCGCAGCAAGGACACCCAGGGCTGGGGTTACTGCGTGTTTGGTAAAGTGGCCAACGGTATGGACGTGGTCAACAAGATCAAGAGCGTAAAAACCGGCAGCAAGGGTTTCCACCAGGACGTACCTCTGGAAACCATCGAAATCACCGGCATCAGCATTTCTGACGACTACGCAGATAAGTAATTTTTCGAGCCCATTTAGGCTTTAAGGCGGGGACATTGTCTATTTATTTTATTTCCGATCTGCACCTCGATGAGAGCCGTCCAGAGATCACTCAGGCTTTCTTTGATTTCCTGCGCGGCCCTGCCGCCGGTGCCGAGGCACTATATATTCTCGGCGACTTCTTCGAGGCCTGGATTGGCGATGACGACGATGCCCCCCTGATCGATGAAGTAGTGCGGGAGTTGAGCCACTACAGTGGCACCGGGGTGGAACTGTATCTGATGCACGGCAACCGCGATTTCCTACTCGGTGCGGATTTTGCCCAGCGCACAGGGGCAGTATTGCTGCAGGACCCAACCACCCTCACTCTGGCAGGTCGGCAAGTACTTTTGATGCATGGCGACAGCCTATGTACCCGCGATGAGGAATACATGGCTTTCCGTCGCCAGGCGCGGGACCCCAACTGGCAGCAGGGGTTGCTAGCCAAGCCTTTGGAAGAGCGCCGCGCTATCGCAGCACAGATTCGTGCCGCGTCCAAAGCCATGAACAGCCGCAAAGCGGAAGACATCATGGATGTCACCCCTGAGGAAGTGGAAAAAGTGATGCGTGAATACAACGCGAACATTTTGATCCACGGCCACACCCACAGGCCGGGCCGCCACCCCTTCTCCATTAATGATGCCCCTGCGGAGCGCATTGTACTGGGAGACTGGGATCACAATGCATGGTGCCTGAAAGCGAACGGCGAAACATTGGAGCTCGTGCACTGGCCAATCGGCTGACCACCCCATCACTACGCCCGCTAATGGTAGAGTCTTTGCTCGAGCTTCACAGCTTCCGCCAGTAGGCGCAGGCTGTGTCGCAAGCGCTCTACCCCGCCAAACTTGAAGCCCTTGCCCTGCAAATAGGCACAGTCCATTACCGCTGGCGGCTCTTCCCGAGGCTCTGGGGGCAGAGGGCTACGCGTTCCCAACATGGACTGCAAAATCTCAGCCACTTCCCGGTAACTCACCAGGCGATCACTGCAATTTACTGCCCGACCCCTGGCATCCTCCTCAGTCAGCACCAACTCTACCGCTCGAGCTACATCTTCTCCATGTACCTCGGTGGCAACTCTGGCCTGGGTATAGGGCTCCCCACTGACCACCGCACGGGCAATGTCATACCACTTGCTGCGCTCCAGAGGATTTACCACACCATAGACTCCGGTGAGGCGCAGGGAAACCGCATGCCATTGCCGTTGCTGAGCCCAGGCACAGACCATCGCCTCCACCGCCGATTTATAAGCCCCATAAAATGTATCGGGCCGCACCGCCTGATGCTCGTACAAACTGCCGCGCAAACACCCCGTCGCGTACACCGCCCTACTGGAAATAAAAACAAATTTATCCACGGCAGCAGAGTGAGCCACCTGCATCAACAGCAGCGTGCTGTTCAAATTGGAATCGAGATACCTGGAGAGGTTTTCCCCCTCCCCACCTCGATAGCGACCGGGCAAATGGTCATAGGCGCAGTGCACTATCGCATTAAGCCCCCTCACAAATTTGGATAAAACACTGCGATCTGCCATATCGCCAGCAACCCACTCAAAGTTACTGCCCGCAGCAAAGGGAAATAAGCCCGACTTGCGCCCCGAACGGGACATTGCCCGCACCTTGTAACCATGATCGAGAAAGTAGCGAACAATAAATTGCCCGACATAACCACTAGCGCCAGTGATACCGATATTCACAAGGCACCACCCGACGATTGGCGCTGCTCACGCGCAAGCTGCTCGACTCTTAAACTGATATCGCGCCCCTGATTGACAGCCCACCACAAATCGATCAGCGGTCTGAGCTGCTCCGCCTTCCCATGGTCCTTTTGCCAAGGCTTTTCGTATTGATAGTGAATCACATGAATACTGCTCCACAGCCATAATTGAGGTAAGTTCAGATACAGATACTGCAAAGCATTGTAGATATAAGGTATACCGTGCCAGCGGGGAAAAAACGCCTGTAAAAAAGTTTGGTCGGTGCGACGCCAAAATACGCCGGGTCGATCCAGCAATTTCAGCATTTTTTGATAAGTGCCCTCACAGGGTACGGCAGTAAACAAGCCGGAATTCATCCGTCCAAAGCCATCCAAGTCTTCATAGAGGTTAGGTGCAGCACAAAACTCGGGGTAATCCATCAGGTGATCAATATTACGAAGCACTAGAACATCTGCATCGAGAAACACAAG
This sequence comes from Microbulbifer sp. ABH2_005, assembly GCF_056160005.1. NCBI lineage: Bacteria > Pseudomonadati > Pseudomonadota > Gammaproteobacteria > Cellvibrionales > Microbulbiferaceae > Microbulbifer > Microbulbifer sp. ABH2_005. The sequence goes on from NZ_JBSWWI010000001.1 coordinate 2,502,544, forward strand.
TTTGTCATATTCCTCCAAACGCCAAAGAGCCAGTTTGCAGAAATTGTTCAATGGAACATGAAATCTAGGCTTATTCCCTTTATCGAAAGGCGCACGCCGATGTAACCTCTCGCGCTCATGACGCCGAATAAATGCTTCGGAAAAATCCGGCAGGTTGACCTCCTGCACCAAGCATCCAGAAGATTCCAGCGGCGCTGTATTAACGCAATCGGCGACCACCATTGTAACTAGAGGATAGATACTTCCCACCCTCTCCAATGAGCGCTTTAGAGCGACTGCACCAATCACATACTCTGGGCTATTGATGAGGGTAACAAAGGCACAATGAGACATGGCGACAACTGCACACTACTTGATACTCATTAGGGGGACGCACTGCCAAATGCTCAGAAAAAACCTATGGGATGGATCATAGAGGGGGCATTTTCTCTTGCGAGCCATGGATCGCGCGAAGACGCCATCGATCCATAATACACTCCACCTGTTTTAGACTGAAACAGTTCACATTATAGATAAAGCTCGCCCGAAGCTGGCCTCCATAAGCCGCTATTGAAAGATAAATTCCGTAGGGGGTTAAACGTGTGGGCAGTGGGGTCGTATGTATTTTCAATTTCTCGCCAACTTCCACCCAGTCTGAAGTTTCACCGGTATATACAGCACTAAAGCCTTCATGATGCTCTTCGGTCTGAAGAAAACTAACCAGGAAACAATTGGAGGCATTAAGTTTATGGCCGATGCTGCCATGAGGGCCGATAGAGTCTGCAGCATAGGCCGTGCGCACTGCACGTTTGATCTCTTGCGACAGCCGGGTGAGCTTTTCCGGCCAGGATTCGTTCCTACAAACGGAAAGGTTTCCATAACGAAACATGGGCCCCAGAATATACCGGTGTTCTCGCTTTAAACGCAGTGACAGGCTGGTATTCAGCCAAAAGTCATGGTGAAGAAATTCACATAGAGTTTGTTGGTAAGCGGCACACAAGTAGGCAAACAGGCTGACCTTTGCATCGCCGGCATTGGCCTGGATTTCTTCGAACTCTCTGCCCTCAATATTGAGGGTCGCCTCCTTACAAATAATTGAAACAATTTCTTGATGCGAGGCCTGCCAAACAGCCTCATGCTGTAGCTCCAACTTGTTACGCCAGTAATATCTGGCTTTTTGCCCACGCTCCGATTCGAGATAGGTGTCTTCAAAATTGATATAGTCAGCAAAATCCGTAGCTTCTCCCCGAGGCCTATAAGGCTTCCCAGCTTCCATGGTCAGGTAAGCAGTCAGGGATTCTGCCCACAACAGTGAAAGACTAATGCCATCAGTAATAATGTGGTGACACTTGGTCAAGAAAATATATTCATCTTCGCCGGTCCGAAAAAGACTGAGACCAAGTAGTTGATCCGAATTTAAATCCATGGGCGAACTGCTGAACTGGCGCAGGAAACTGGTGATATGCGCCTCACTCATATGACGAATATCCATATAGTCCAGCTCGATATCGTCAAAGCTTCGAACCGCCGGCTCATCATGATAGCGGCAACGAAAAATAGGATAGGAATTTACAACCAACGGAATGGCCCGCTCAAACAACTCGACATCCACATCGCCCTTGATGCGCATGGCACGGGTAATCAGGTCAGCCAACACCTTGCGGTGATTGAGGTTGTAAATGCTCTGTTCAGTAATTGACAGAGGCACACGGGTGGAGCAATCCCAGCCTGGCATGGGGAACGCCTATTGCCGGCTACGAGCTAGTGGGCCCAATCAAATTCTGTGCCCCACCCAATACCTGGCGCAGGTGTGGCGCCTCAGCACTATCCTCAGTATCTGTACCAATACCTTCACAAAGAGAACTTTCCTGGTTTTTTCGTGTTCGCCAGTAGGAGCGACATGGGATCAGGTCGGGATTAGAGCGGTGCGCATATTTTCCGGCAACTTCAGAGATTTCCTCCATCAGCCCCTGAGCCAGGAAAGTTGGCTTCAAGCCCAGGTTACACAGGCTGTCATTCTCCACAAATAACTCGTTCTCTGCGGCCTCGTTGCGGGGGTTATCGACAAATGCCACCTTGGCTCCACTGGCATCAGCAATTATCTTGGCGAGATCGCGCACCCGGTGGGTTTCGGTCATCTGGTTCATAATGCGCACACGCTCGCCCACTGCGGGAGGGGAGTCGATCGCCAGCTGGATACAGCGCACCGTATCGGAGATATGAATAAATGCGCGTGTCTGCCCACCAGTGCCATGAACCGTCAACTCATGACCAGTAGCAGCCTGCATAAGAAAACGGTTCAGTACAGTGCCGTAATCCCCGTCGTAGTCAAAACGATTGATTAAGCGCTCATCCAGGGCGGTTTCTGCAGTTTGAGTTCCCCAAACGATCCCCTGGTGTAAATCCGTAACTCGCACACCATCGTTTTTGTTGTAGTAGGCAAAGAGCAGCTGATCCTGAGACTTGGTCAGGTGATAAATACTGCCTGGGTTGGTCGGATAGAGAATCTGCTGGGAAACCCTCTGTCCATTTTCCAGGGGTATTTCCACATCCAGGTAGCCCTCTGGAATCTTCATTCCCGCAGAGCCGTAACCGTAAACCCCCATAGTACCGAGATGGACGACATGCGTATCGACACCCGCATCCACCACGGCAGCGAGAAGATTATTGGTGGCATTGATATTGTTGGAAACCGTGTAACGCTTGTGACGCGAGGATTTCATGGAGTATGGCGCAGCGCGCTGCTCGGCAAAATGCACAATCGCAGCAGGCCTGGTCTCTGCAATCAACTCCACAAGGGGATCGTAATCACAGGCAAGATCCAGCCTATGCAGGCCAATGTTGAGCCCGGTCATTTCCCACCAGCATTGAATACGCTGCCCAATACTCTCGATAGGCGTCAGGGATTCCACCCCCAATTCCTCATCGATAAGGCGTCGTGAAAAATTATCCACGATAGTGACAGCGTAACCCTGCCTCGATAAATACAGTGCCGTAGGCCAGCCACAGAATCCGTCACCACCCAATACCAAAATGCGGGCATTACCGTTTTGCCGCATATTTGCCTCCCCAGAGAAAATTCGCGCCAAATACCGAAAGCTATAAATGAATAAATAATATACAAGACCACTAACCAGGCGACTGCTGGCTATTGACCAGCTAGTGGGTGGTGTCACTGATTAGCGCCTACAATCCACCCATCCATTCGGCCAAAGGGAGTACTGTGAGAAAAAAGCGCTCCCCCTTAGAATCCTAGAGAAACCCGGAGCCTTGTGCAGAAACCTGGGGTTTAATGGCGCCAATCGGATTGCCAACAGGCACCAGCTTGGCGCGGATAGGGAATATAGTTCGGTAAAGAAGGTTATGCCATTCAAGCGCAAGGGCTGCCCCCTAGAAACTGCTATTTTTCGTCAAAATCCTCTTTGCTAGGCCAAATTGAACCAAACCACTACCCAATCGATTGATCACAGACACCAAGATTCTCTTGATTTACGCCACCACCCCATTGCATGATCCTCTCTGACCTCAGGGGAGAGGAGTGCGATCCAGGTGATCAACAACCTGAACAAACGGGTATTAATACTTGGCGGCTACGGCAATTTTGGCGCGCGCATCGCGCATATGTTGCGTTCTGAGCCCGATATCCAGCTGATTATTGCCGGCCGCAACAAGGCTCAGGCGGATCAATGCGCTGAAGAACTCGGTGGGCTCGCCGAAGGCTTGCGCCTGGAAAGAGACGCCATTAACCTGTCCGCGCAACTGAAAGCCCTACATTTGGATCTTTTGATTCACTGCGCAGGACCTTTTCAAAAAGAGGCGGATTACCGAGTCGCCAAAGCCTGTATCGAATCCCGCACACCTTACATCGATATCTCCGATGGCCGCCGCTTCGTGTGTGACTTCCATCGCCTATCACCTGCAGCAGAAGCTGCGGGAATAGCCATGGTGTCTGGTGCCAGCAGCCTGCCCGGCCTGAGCTCCGCCGCAATCGCCGAAATCCAGCTGGAGTTGCCGGTTATTCATTCCGTCGACATCGCTATAGCACCCGCACACCGTATAGACCGCGGCCTGGCAACCGTACGCGCCGGTGTTGAATCCCTCGGCCATAGCTTTCCACAACTACAGGGCGGCTACTGGCGTGAATCCCATGCAGGAAAAAATCTACGCCCCATCAAGCTCGCCCACCCGGTAGGTAAACGCTGGCTGTGCGATTTTGATGTGCCCGATCTGGAACTCTTCCCGAAGTATTTCCCCGAGATGCACAGCGCCCGCTTCGCTACCGGGTTGGAGCCACTCACCCTGCAAATCGGCCTGTCCGCTTGTGCCCAATTATCTCGCCTACAGCTACCCGCAACTACCGCACGCATCGCCCAACTCGGCCACAAACTCAGCGAACGCTGGCCGGGAGGCACCCCACACGGCGGCATGATTGTGCGTGCCATAGGGGAAAATACCCATGGTGAAACTGCCTCACGCTGCTGGCAGGTGCTCGGCCTGAATGGCGATGGTCCCTGGATTCCAGCGGCTCCTGCGGCGGCCCTAGCTCGCAAATTTTTACGTGGAGAAATGGTAGAGACTGGGGCAAAGGCATGCTGGCAACTTCTCAGCCTGGATGAGATTCTACTTGAATTAAATGATCACTCCGTTGTGACCTCAATAGAAAGCCACTCCCGTGAGCGTATGCCCGCACTTGCTTACTGAAAAGCCTTGGACCTCTGTCTTTATGAGACTCTGCAGGCAAGCTAACGAGCTGATGATGGACACAAACGAAGTCATATGCAGCTTAAGACCACCAGTATTTCCCGGTAATTTTCAAGTTTGGTTTAACTTCGGCTTATCTGTATAAGCCCTAATACCCGTGCATTAAGATACAGCGCCAACGTTCACTAAGTTTTTGTAGGGTGTCTCGACTAAAGCAGTTGGCGTTATAAACAAAATTACTGTGGAGATATCCATCGTAAGCCGCCAAGGAGAGATAAATGCCATAGGGACTGATACGGGCGGGGAGATCTAACGAACGTATTTTAATTTTCTCATTAATAGCAATCCAATCAGAGCCCGCGGCATTATATGCAGCTTGCAATCCTTCTTGATGCACTTCCGTTTGCAAGTAGTTGACCAAATAGGTACAGGGAGCTGGTAGGTTATTACCGATGATTCCATGGGGGCCTATTGAGTCCGCCACATAAACTGTACGCACGGCATATTGTATTTCCCTGGACAAACGCTGTAATTTTTCCGCCCAGTCTTCTTCAACCACCACAGCCAGATTTGCCAAGCGAAACATGGGTCCAAAAATCTGCCTATGTTCTTTTTTTATCCGAAGTGACAAACTCACATTCATCCAAAACTCTTTTTGTAAGAGTTCGTACAAAGCTTGTTGAAATGCGGCACACAGATAAGCAAAGTGACTGACCCCAGCAGCCCTAGCACGCTCTTTTATATGTAAAAATTCTCTCGGTTCCAGGGTATAAGCCAAATCTTCGCAATAGAGCGAGACCATTTTTCCAACTGACGCCACCTCAACAGCGTTTCTTTGAAGGTTGAGCTTGTCCCGCCAATATTGCAGAGCTTTTTGTCCTCGCTGGGAGTGGATATAGTTATTTTCGAAATTTACATAATCGGCAAAGTCAATCGTTTCGGGCTGGGACCGGAAGCTTGCGCCATGCTCGAGATCCAGGTAAGCAGTTAGAGCCAACTCTAAAAGCAGGGCCAAGCTAATGCCATCGGCAATAATATGATGACATTTTGTCAAGAGAATGTATTCAGCCTCTCCCGTGCGAATCAGACTTAACCCCAAGAGTTGATCCGACTGCAACGCTATTGGCGCATTACTGTATTGAGTTAAAAAGCTCATTATATGGGCATCACTCATGTCACAGACATCAATGATATCCAGTTCGACATCAACAAAAATGCGTCTAACGGGCTCCCTGGTGTAGCGGCAGCGAAAAATGGGGTAAGTGTTAACGGTTCTATGAACCGCCTCCCTGAACAGGTCAACTTGAAGAGGCCCTTTGATATTTATGGCGCGGGCGATCATATCCGCCAGGGCTTTTCGGTAATGTAAGTTGTAGATACTCCGCTCTGTGATTGACAGAGGCACATCTGCAGACTGTTCCCATCCCGACATGCTTCTCTCCCATGAACGCTCAATAATCTTTCTGCCAAATTTCTGCCAGGCAGCCCTCACGACGTGGTGCACCTAATATCTAAAACCTTTTAACCCTGCAGAAGCATTTCGAAATTATTCAGAGGCTCCCTTAATGAGTATTGTATGTTCAAGATGAGAATAAACGAGCGACTCACTGTGCCACTCGCCCTGCACTAATTACTCGACAATATTAATTACACGCATAAAGATTGTTTATACGCCTAAAAAAAGCTACTTGGTAAGATTCACACCTTGAGCGGCCTGTTTTGCGGCAGATCGAGGGTATATAGCAGCAAAGCCCCGCGCGATGATCTAGGTTCATTATCGGAACTCCCTGTAATGAGATTGAACCCACCCACTATGATCATCTCCTCAGCCTGGCGTGCTTACGCCAGTAGAAATGGAATCAAGCGCGCGATCATTCCGGTGACCGCCCTGGTTCTGACCCCGATATTTCTAATTCTCACCATCGCAGTCGATGCTTGGTGGGTAATCGCCCTGCTGCTGAGCCTATCTTTGGTTCTTCTGGGTATCTACGACATGCTGCAGCCCTACTGGAATGTGACACGTAATTTTCCTGTTGCCGGCCGCATCCGCTGGATGTTCCTGAATCTGCGTCCTTACTTCCGCGCCTATATGGTGGAAGGTGACGAGGAAGGCAAGCCATTTAGCTATGAGGCGCGGCGGCTGGTTTACGCTCGCGCCGACGGCTTCTCGGATATGCATCCCTTTGGCACCCAGTTGGATGTGCAGAGCGATGAATATATGTGGCTCACACATTCTATTAACCCGGCCAAAGAAGCGGATGTGAAGTCCCGCATTGAGGTGGGTTCCGGTCGTTGCGCAAAGCCCTATTCGGCAACGCTATTAAATATCTCCGCCATGAGTTTCGGCGCCCTATCCGCCCCAGCGATTGAGGCTCTAAACAAGGGCGCCGCTATCGGCGGTTTCTATCACGATACCGGAGAGGGCGGTATCAGCCCCTACCACCGTAAACACGGCGGTGACCTGGTGTGGGAATTAGGAAGTGGCTACTTTGGAGCCCGCCACGATGACGGCAGTTTCGATCCCGACCTTTTTCGAGAAGCCTGTGATGATCAGGTAAAGATGACCGAAATTAAACTGAGCCAGGGTGCTAAACCCGGCCATGGGGGCGTATTGCCCGGTGCAAAAGTCACCCAGGAAATCGCCTCCACTCGCAAAGTGAAACCAGGAGTGGATTGCGTCTCCCCACGAGCACACTCAATGTTTTCGACCCCCGTTGAAATGCTCGAATTTGCCGACCAGATGCGCAACCTATCTGGGGGCAAACCGGTGGGTATCAAACTGTGTGTAGGGCAGGTATTTGAAGTGCTGGCCATTATGAAAGCCATGCTCGAAACGAAAAAATATCTCGACTTTATCGTGGTAGATGGCGCCGAAGGGGGCACAGGCGCCGCACCGCTGGAATTATCCAACCATGTGGGCATGCCGCTACTGTCGGGGTTGATCGTGGTGCGCAATGCTCTGGTGGGTACCGGCTTACGGGATAAAGTGCGGCTGGCCGCCAGCGGCAAAATTTACTCTGCTTCAGAACTGGCTGCCTGCCTGGCGATTGGCGCTGATTGGTGCAATGCCGCGCGACCTTTTATGTTTTCCATTGGCTGTATCCAGTCGCGGCGCTGCCACACCGATACCTGCCCCACGGGTGTCACCACCCAGGACCCTCAACGCCAGCGCGGTCTGGTGGTGGATGTGCAGAGTAAGCGCGCTGCGGCATTTCAGGAGAAAACTCTGGAGGCCCTTGGGGATATTATCGCCGCCGCAGGTTTAACCGAACCGCGGGATCTACAGCCCTATCACCTCTACCACCGAATCAATGGCACCGAGTCATACCCTATCGATCGAATCTGGCATTTCCTCAATGAGAAGTCCTTGATAGACGCACCCGATGAAACCCCTTACCGACACTGGTGGCAGGCCGCGAGGGCCGACTCATTTCAGCCTGCGGTTAATCTGGCTCATCACGATGATCACTCCGCCCTGCGACGCCTATAGCCCCAGCCCCTTTTACTGGAGATTTCCATGGAGACCGTTTCGGAGATTGTTGTCGATGCCCTGGTAAAAGCCGGGGCAAAACGCTGCTACGGCATCGTCGGCGATACCATCAATCACTTTACCTCCGCCGTGCGCCAGTCCAAGCTGGAATGGGTGCATGTTCGCCACGAGGAGGTGGGCGCCCTTGCTGCCGGCGGTGAGTCCTATCTGAGTGGTGAGCTGAGTGTTTGTGCCGGCACTGCCGGCCCCGGTAGCCTGCATTTTCTCAACGGTATCTTCGAGAGCCACCGCAACGGCGCACCGGTATTGCTGATTGCCTCCCGTATCGACCGTGCCGAGCAGGGGCTGGGATTCCCACAGGATGTCGATCAGATCAAGCTTTACGAGCAGTGCTCGGTATTCTGTGAAACCCTCTCCGACCCGAAGCAGGCGCGCCGTATTATCTGCCAGGCCGCCCAAGCCGCACTCAACCACCGAGGCGTGGCCGTGGTTGAGATCAGTGGTGATACCTTCAAAACCAAGGTGAAAGACTCGATCCCCTGGGCAGTCCATCGCCCCCAGTGGTTAGCACGCCCCACTGATGAGGAACTGGATGCACTGGCGGAAAAACTGAACCAGGCCGAAAAGATTGTTATCTATGGCGGCATTGGCTGCCGCTTTGCTCACGATGCGGTAGTCAAACTGGGGCAACACCTGTCCGCCCCAATCGTACATACCACCCGCTCCAAAGAGTTTTTAGAGTACGACAACCCCTGCAACATCGGCATGAATGGCATTCTCGGCAACCCCGCCGGCTATCGTGCAATCCAGACCTGTGACCTGTTGTTGTGTCTGGGCAACGACTTCGCCTACACCCAGTTTTACCCGGAAAAAGCCACCATCATCCAAGTGGACATAGAGGCCTCCCACCTTGGTCGCCGCACCCCCATTCATATGGGCTTGGTAGGCGATGTCGGTGCAACCATTGAAGCCCTTTTGCCAAAACTAAAAGCCCGCAGCGACAAAAAATTTCTCCAAGACCTGCTCGGTCGCTATCAAAAAGACCTGGAGCAATTGGAAGATCGAGGACACGAGCCCGACCCCAAACTGATTCACCCCCAGTTTGTTGCTCAAACCCTGGACAAACTGGCCAGCGATGGGGCCGTATTTACTGCCGATGGCGGCTCTCCCATGGTTTGGCTGCTGCGCCATCTACGCGCCAATGGCAAACGCTCCTTTCTCACCAGCCTCTCCCACGGCACCATGGCTAATGCCTACCCTCAGGGCCTGGGCATGGCCAAAGCCGACCCCAGCCGCCAGGTAATTGCGATGTGCGGCGATGGGGGAATGACCATGCTGATGGGGGATCTGTTGACTTTGGTACAAGAAAAAATCCCACTCAAACTATTGGTCTTTAACAATCACTCCCTCGGCTTTGTGGAAATGGAGCAGCGTATCGAAGGGCTATTAGATAGCTTTACCGATTTGCAGAATCCCGACTTCAGTCGCATGGCGGAAGTCATTGGCATTCACGGAGAGAAAGTCGAGCAAGCCGATGATCTAGAGGACGCAATGAAGCGCTGGTTGGCGGCGAAAGGACCGGCCCTGCTAGATGTTACTGTAAATCGGTTGGAACTGGTCATGCCTCCGGAGGTCACGGCGCAACAGGTCTCCTCCACCGCGCTGTTTGGCCTCAAGGCCATACTCAGCGGGCGTGCCGATGAAGTGGTCGACCTGCTGAAAGACAACTTTCTGCGCTGACACGGGCCACCCAGCTCGACCCCAGACGCAACCCAGCGCAACCCAGCGCAACCCAGGCGGGAGAGCCATGCACCAGCTCGGAAAACAAGTGCCCACCGGGATGCTGGCCCTACTCGCCAGCGGGGAGATCGCCAGCAACAGCGCTCCCGGTCGCGCCGCCGCGCGCCTGCAAGAGGAGCTGGCGCAGCGCCGCATCGACCTGATCACCACGGTCTCCAGTGACGACGCCAGTGCCATGCTGCGCGCCAACCCAGCGATACAATGCCTGCTGCTAAATTGGGAGCTACCGGGCAGCGGCCATTTGCCCGCGTTAAATGTGCTGGAACAGCTGAGAGCGCGCAATTTACAGCTGCCGGTATTCCTACTGGCCGATCGCGAAACCGTCAGCAATATGCCACGACGCGCCCTGGAGCTGGCCAATGACTTTATCTGGATATTGGAGGACACCCCCACTTTTATCGGTGGGCGCATTCAAGGGGCAATAGAGCGCTATAGCCATGCGGTACTGCCGCCGATGTTTGCCGCCCTGACCCATTTCGCCCGTGTACATGAATACTCCTGGCACACACCCGGCCATACCGGCGGCACTGCATTCCTAAAATCCCCCGCGGGCCGCGCCTTCTACGATTTCTTTGGTGAGAACATGCTGCGCTCGGACCTGTCCATTTCTGTGACAGAGCTGGGTTCCCTACTCGATCACACCGGGCCAATTGCCGCCGGAGAGCGCTACGCGGCCAAGGTGTTCGGTGCTGACCGTACTTACTATGTCACCAACGGCTCCTCCACCTCCAACCGCGTGATTGTGATGGCCTCTGTGACCCGCGGCCAACTGGCCCTGTGCGACCGCAACTGTCACAAGTCGGTGGAGCACGCCATCACAATGTCTGGCGCCATCCCCGCTTACCTGGTGCCTCTGCGCAATCACTACGGATTGATCGGACCGATTCCCCCGGATCAGTTGACGAAAGCGGCGGTATCCCAAGCGATCCAGAACAATCCCCTGGCACGCACCACCGACAGCCAGCGCGCGGTGCATGCGGTTATTACCAACTCCACCTATGACGGGCTCTGTTATAACGTGCGCCGGGTGGAGGAATTGCTGGGTGAGTCCGTCGACCGGCTGCACTTTGATGAAGCTTGGTATGCCTATGCCCGCTTCAATCCCATCTACCGGGATCGCTTCGCTATGTACGACAGCGATGATGCCGAGCCCCATAATGGCCCAACCAAATTCGCCACCCAGTCCACTCACAAACTACTGGCGGCTCTATCACAGGCTTCCATGATCCATATCCGCGACGGGCGCAGCCCCATCGAGCACGGCCGCTTTAACGAAGCGTTTATGTTGCACGCCTCCACCTCGCCGCTCTACTCCATCATGGCTTCAAATGATGTCAGCACCGCGATGATGGACGGCCCCGGTGGCACGGCGCTCACCGGCGAGTCCATTGCCGAGGCGGTGGCTTTTCGCCAGGTGTTGGCACGGCTCAAACGGGAATATGAAGACAAAGGGGAGTGGTTTTTTGACGGTTGGCAGCCGGATCAGGTGACAGACCCGGCGAGTGGCCAGAAATACGCCTTTCACAGCGCCCCCATAGAGCTGCTCTGTAACGAAGCCAGCTGCTGGCTGCTGAACCCCGGCGACTCCTGGCACGGCTTCGGCGAGCTGGAAAAAAATTACTGCATGCTCGACCCCATCAAGGTCTCAATCACCACCCCAGGCATGCAGCGCAACGGCCAACTCGCACAATGGGGTATTCCAGCCGGTATTATCAGCAAGTATCTGGATAACCTCGGCATCATTGTCGAGAAAACGACCGACTTCACCATCCTGTTCCTTTTCTCCATCGGCATTACGAAAGGCAAATGGGGCACCCTGATCAATGCGCTGCTCGCCTTCAAGCGGGACTACGACGCTAACCAGCCCCTCAGTCAGTGCCTGCCCAACCTACTGGCAAAGTACCCGGGCTATACGGAGATGGGCCTGCGGGACTTAGCGCAAAAAATGTTTGACCGAATGAAGGAGTTGCGCAGCACGGCAAAAATGTCCGCCGGTTTTTCCGCCCTGCCCCAGGCCGATTACAGCCCCGTGCAGGCCTATGAAGCCCTGGTACGCGGCGAGGTGGAACTACTCCCTCTCGATCAGTTGGCCGGGCGCACTGCGGCAACAGGGGTTATTCCCTACCCACCCGGTATCCCTCTGTTGATGCCCGGGGAGAATTTTGGCAGTGAGGGCAGCCCCTCGCTGGAATACTTGCGGGTATTGGAATCCTTCGACCGGGAGTTTCCCGGTTTCGGCCACGATAACCATGGAGTGGAAGTACGCGAGGGGCGCTACTATATCTACGCCCTGAGCCGGGGGGCCGCGCCATAGCTCCTCATCCCGCGGAGAAAAATAAAATCGGACTGGTGCCCGCCACACTGATGGTGGCTGGCAATATGATGGGCTCTGGGGTATTTATGCTTCCGGCCAATCTGGCGGTTGTCGGCAGTATTTCCCTAGTCGGCTGGCTCATTACCATCGTTGGCGCCGTATCACTTGCACTGGTTTTTGCCCGCCTCGCCGCCCTAGACCCAGCCGCCGGGGGGCCCTATGCCTACGCGCGCCAGGCCTTCGGCGACTATATCGGCTATCAAACCAACCTGGTGTATTGGCTGGCCAATGTCATCGGTAACGTCGCACTGATTACCGCCGGGCTGGGCTACATCACCCATTTCTTCCCACCCCTCAAGGACCCATTTACCTTTGCCCTGGCCCAGGTGGCACTGATCTGGCTGCTCACTTACGCGAATATCCTGGGGCCGCATATCGTCGGGCGAATACAGTCTCTCACCACCAGCCTGGTACTGATTCCGATCCTCGGCACTGCCCTTTTTGGGTGGTTCTGGTTCGACAGCCAGACGTTCAGCGCCGGATGGAATGTCTCCGGCAAGAGCGATACCAGCGCAATCATGACCACTTTAACTTTTACCCTGTGGGCGTTTATTGGGGTAGAGACTGCCTCCGTATCCACTGCGGTGGTAAGGAACCCCAGTCGCAATGTACCTATCGCCACCGTAGGTGGGGTGCTGCTGGCATCGGTAGCTTATGTGCTGAGTTCTTCGGTCATTATGGGCATGCTACCCAACAAAGCGTTGATCGCCTCTTCCGCACCCTTTGCCGATGCGGCGCGCCTGGCGCTGGGCAATACTGCGGCGAATATTGTGGCCATCTGTGCGGCTATAGGATGTATCGGATCACTCGGAGGCTGGATTCTTTTGGTGGGTCAATCTGCCAAGGCCGCCGCCGATGACGGACTCTTTTCCAAGGCCTTTGCCAAAACCAACGCGAAAGGTGTGCCCTCATTCGGCCTGGCACTGGTAGCCATTCTGATGTCCTTGCTGGTGCTCGCCACTATTTCTCCTAGCGCCAGCCAGCAGTTCGGCAAGATAGCCTCGGTAGCAGTCATCATGACATTGCTACCCTATATCTACTCGGCAATCGCTCTGCGAGTGCTCGCCTACGGCAAAATGCCACATCATCAATACATACTGTTTACCGTGATACTGCTGATTGCCGCCATCTATTGCCTGGTGGCACTGGTAGGCTCAGATGGCCAGCAAACGCGATGGTCACTGATTTTTGTCATCAGCACCGTTATTTTCTATGCGTTGATATTAAATCGCCGGCGCAGCGTCGAAGAGAGACACTTGCTACCCGGTGGTCCCGAACCCAGATGGGTACACTATTTCACCCTTGGGGCGACAATCACCGCACTTTGCGTATTTTTCTGGTATTCAGTTGGCCAATACACCGATTTAGAGATTCGCTTGCGCGATCCTCTGCCACTTGGGCAGGCAATTAACCACTAAATACCTGCTGGATTATTTTAATCGCCCGCTGGGTAATACCACGGGAATTTGATTCCCTATTACCAGCCACATTCAACACAAACGGTCTATTTTTATCGATAAATGCTCGTATTTTTCTGCAGCAGTCTTCCCTGGGATCAACTATCAAGTACGGCTTGTCCATTTCCCGGCAGAACCGGATGGTATAAGCAGTACCGTCGCTGTTGGGATTGTCGGTAAAAATTAAGGTCGCATCGGAGTTGCGTATATTTTCCCGCGTTCGCTCTGCCAAATCTTTGGTCGGCAGCTCAATTAACCCAAAGCCTTTCAGAAATTCCGCTCGCGCCCCCTCCTCGGTCAAATAGCCTTTTGGTGCGGCGCCACCGGTAGCAATACCCAGACGTTGCCCAGCGATCAATCCGCCGGTGTCCGCTCCAGTTTGTCCGCCACTGATGATTTTTTCCGGTTTGAAGATCATGCTCAAAGAAAACCTATGAAAACCAATAGAATTGAAAATTCCCGCTCAAAGCCCTACCTTACTCCCGCTTAATTTGGTCAGCGCGTTTATGAATTACTACCTCGTACTCAAGACACTACACATCCTCTGCGCCATTATCGTACTCGGTACCGGCACCGGAATTGCCTGGTATACCTTGCGCGGTTGGCTGTCCGGCGATTCACAAGTAATCCAGTGGGTAAGTAAGGAAACAGTGCGGGCGGACTGGATTTTCACCGGCAGCGCCGTGCTTGGGCTGATGGGCAGTGCCATGGGCATGCTGATGATAAATCCGGCCTGGATTCAGCAAACGTGGCTGCAACTAGCCGCCGGATTGACCCTCGCTGTCTTCCTACTGTGGCTACCGGTGGTCTACCTGCAATATCAGTTGCGCTCTCATGCCAACCAGGAGAATAACCACGGTAAAATACGCAAAATTATGCGGACATGGTGCCTACTGGGTGCGCTGGCCTTTCCTCTAACAGTTGCGATCGTTTACCTGATGGTCTCCAAACCCTCTTTTTAGCAATTTGGGTAACCTGACTGACTCACCTTAAGTTAGGCTTCCAACTTTAATTTCCGCCTCTCAGGGTCTTATAACTCGCTCTCTGCCCAATATCTTTCCACTGCCGTTTAAAATCATCCAGCACAACACCCGCAACAATCTCGGCATATCCTTCGGAGTTTTTACTCAACCGATTCAAGGCTGCCCTTTTGCAGAGCGGAATGATAATGGCGGATTTCTCGCGCTTATCACACCTTAGCAAGCGGCTGCGAATATGCTCAGCCTCGCCCCCGGAACAGCTAGCATCAGTAATTACAAAGACATTGGTATCACTATCGAGATCACAGGCAATGGTGCCCCAATTGAGATCGAACTGTCTAAATACCACACCGCGAAAGCGCCCCTCACCCACCTCACTGCCAGTAATAAAGGGCCAAGCATGGGCAAGGGTCCAAAGATAGGACTTACTCAACACATACTGCAGGTGCTGATTGCGCACTAAGCCCAACTGGCACTGCCTTTTGAAAGTCTCATCATCCAGCTTGGCTTTACTGCAAATCGCCTTGGGGATAAGCTCCCCTTTATAGCTAGTGGTTGGAATCACAACGACAAAGTCATCAGCCTCTTTCTTTTTTTCTAAAGCTCTAGCAATTGTGGCCTGCAAATGCAGCACAAACTCCTCAGTCGAAATCACATCATGAGGCAAGGTCGCCCTATCCTCCCCCAGGTTCATGTACTGTGCTTCGCTTCTATAAGCCGCAATGATCGGCTCAAACTCCGCTTTAGTGAACAATAGTTTCTCATCTAAAACCGCCTCTTCATTGATCTTTCTGGCATAGCAGTCCAACAACATCTGGTCTGCCTGGTAAATACCTTTATATTCAGAAGAGACACAGCGTAAATACTCGATATCCTGTAAGGCGAGAAAACGCTCGACGACCGGCCGACTAATGTCACGCCCAAATAATTCATACAGAACCTCTTCATCCCTGGGTAAAAAATATTCCTCAGGGCGAGATAAATTCTGCAACGGTCTATGAGCCATTAATCCTGCCCACTTTTAGCAATACCAATAAACACCAAGCGGCATTTTCTCCGCATGATTAAACGACCCGACATACTTCATCGAATTCAAAGCGAGGATTGCGCGGGTGCAGTTTGGCATCCACGCCATATCCGAGGTTACAGAGGAAATTGGATTTAATGTGGCTCTCTGGACAATGCTCCTGTACAAAAGCCGGAGCCGAGGATTTATCGCTAAAGAATTCGTGATCCACGAGTGCGTTATCAAACCCCGACATAGGACCGCAGTCTAACCCCAGAGCCCTCGCCGCCAAGATGAAATAGCCTCCCTGGATTGAACCATTGCGAAACGCTGTAGTTTCTGCCAGCTCTGGATTATCGGCAAACCACTCCCGGGCCGGTGCGTGGGGAAACAGTTTGGGGAGGTGTTCATAAAAACGCATATCGTGCGCAATAATTGCCGTAACCGGAGCCGACAGGGTTTTCTCGACATTGCCCTCATTCAAGGCCGGTTTAAGTCTTGCCTTGCCCTCCTTGCTCACAATAAACACAACCCGCATCGGGCAACAGTTAGCGCTGGTGGGTGCCATCCTGACCAGGTCATGCAACTCTTTCAGCAGCGGCTGCGGTACTGGTTTATCCTGCCAGTAACTATGTGTCCTGGCGTCAAAAAATAATTGGTCTTGTGCTGAGGGGGTAATCGGCTCCATTTCTGGCATTTCCTTGTCGGTTTTCAGGTAAAAGTCTAGCTTTCAATAAGTCTGAGGAACTGCCAACGAAGGCGTTAAGACAGCAGCATCATGCCGAGGTGACAAGCGATCACAAGATAGGTAACGATACTGCGCGTGCGAAAGTATTGCTCCCGGCCAGGCAAATTTGGATTCAAACGGGCCTCCATCCAGGCCACAAATGCAAAACCAATTGCGAGGATGGGCAAGCCCCAAGGGCTTTGATACAAAAGCAATCCAACCCAACCGGCCAGTGCGATTAGGTTACTGAGAAACACCAACGCCATCCGATGCGGATGACCGGGGCGATTAAGTGCCCCACCCCACCAGACACCACATAAAAAACTGAGTATCACCGCGCTGTAAGCGGTAAAAAATAAGCGGGCATCAATGCCCAACAAGGAGACCTCGGTTATCTGTAGCAACAACCCGATAACAAAAGGACAAAGTCCCAAATAAGCCAGGATGTCAAACAGACGGGTATCCACCACCGGCTGCTGATAGCCGCTACTATCCATGCTGTGTAATATTCCATACAGTAAGGGAAAGGAATTTCCGACATTGAAACAACAAGTCTAGCGGCGCGGGGAGGTCAGTATGGAAGAGGAGAGCAAAATTGACGTCAAACAGGCCTTGCGGGTATTTGATCGGGCCACCCGAGAGGGACAAAAGGAAGCCGATGGCTGGCATTACCAAGGGCTGACAGTAAGCACCGACTTTGATGGCTATACCGTCTTCATCAACTCAGACAAAGTGAAGCTCACCGTATTTTTTCACAATAAGTTTTCTGTGGACTACGGGAGCGACAGGGATCTGCAGGACTTTAACCGCTTACTGGCCAGTCTGGACCAGAGCTGAAGCTGGGCTATATAAAGCGCACCTTAAACTTTGCCAGGTACGCCGCTGTGAAAACGAAACTCGCCATCGCCACTCAGCACAAGCTCCTTCTCGAGCTGTAATAAAGCCTGCACCCGAGGCTCTATATCCTCATTGGCAGCTTTTTGTGCAAGGTGCAGATAATCGCGGAAGTGGCGGGCTTCTGACTTCAGAAGTGAGAGATAAAATTTCTGCAGCTCTTCGTCCAGGTGTGGCGCAATACGAGCAAAACGCTCACAGGAGCGCGCCTCAATGATGGCCCCACAAATCAGAGTATCCACGAGGCGCCCAGGCTCCGCGGAGCGCACCTCTGCACGCAGCCCAGCGGCGTAGCGGGAGGCACTGACGTGGGGATAGGCAATGCCGCGCTTTTCCATAATTGCCAACACCTGCTCAAAGTGGCGTAGCTCCTCGCGGGCCAGACGCGACATCTTGTGCAGCAGCTCAAAATCCCCCAAATAGCGGAACATCAGGTTGAGTGCCGTACCCGCCGCTTTTTTCTCACAGTTGGCGTGATCTACCAGCATCATCTCTGGCTCGGCTAGTGCCGCCTCAATCCAGGCATCCGGGGTGGCGCACAACAGGAATTCATGGATTGCGGACAAATCGGGAACTTGGGCACTCATGGGGTCGGTATTCACTTGGCATCAATCATTTGGCGCGGGATTATAGCGACACAGCGGCAGAAAGGCAGGTCCCAAGCTAAATCAACTATTACACTCCAAGAGCAATCCTAAAAGTGACCCACCGAGCACTATCATCCTGCACCATGCCACCACTGGCCAACGCGGCCCTGCCAAGCAGGGCCCTCAGGATTAAACCATTTGAATAGAAATTTGGTAACGGTTTATTAAGTGCATTAAAATAACAGCCTTTTAGATAGTGGAACTCGGCAATGAGAGACCATCGGGCATTGGCACTCGGCATCCCCCCCCTGCTGGAACAGGTCCACAGCCGCGCCGCAGAGTTGCGCGACGCTCTCGAACAGCTGCAGACTGCCGGTAAGCCCTGGCAACACTATCTGCTGCAGCCACCTTTTGCCTTGGAAGCTGCCCAATCCTTGCAAGAAAGCTTTGAGCGCCCCTTCTCGCTCGCTGGTGCTCTCTATTCCCAACTGGATTACGCCGAACCTCTAGGTACCGGTGGCGATGCCCGCGTAACCCTACAAATTCCCGGTTTACTGGCAGTCCCGCAAAAGACTCTGTCCCTGGCCAAACAGCTCAACAGCGCCAAGGAGGCCTTTGCCAATGCCATCGCCGAATACCGTGCAGCCCTGGCTGAGCGGCCAATGGCCGAGCGAGACCGCAACGTGCGCGAGGTATTGGCTCAGGCAGGCTATCCACGCGCGCACCTGCGTCAGTGCTACCGCCTGGTTTTACTCTGTGATGAGTATCCCGACGCCATCACCCTCTCCTGGATAAAAGCGCGCAAGTCTATTCGTAAAGTAACGACGCAATGGTGTGAGAAAAAGCTGGTCCAGATGGACCCGACCGGCGCGGACCCCGGTATTCAGTACCAACGGCAACTGCTCGCCGGCTTGCACAAAAGCCAGCAGGATGACTTGCGCCAGGTACAGGTACAGAGCCGCCCCAATCTGCAGGTCGCGGAAATATTTTTTGCGCAGGGAACGGGCGAGGAAGACCAATACCGTCAGGTGGGCTATTCCTCCATGCCGGTACTGGTGGCCGCCAACGAGGCCGAGCAGCTACCGGAATTTACTCGGATCGACCATCAACCCAGTGTGAGCCGGCGCCGGCAGAGGCGGGATCTGACCATCGCCAATGAGCCTTTCCTGCCAGCCCTGCGGGTATTTCTGCGGCAGCAGCGCTGAGGGTGATCAGCCGGCGAGGATCACTCTAGGCGCTTTTCGAGCCAGGTCAGAGATTCCTCGAGGTGATGGCGGCACTCACCCTTGAGCTCGCCGTGAGCCCCCTCTAGGGCGCTCAAATCCTCGCACTCCATATAGTCCAGCAGCTCGCGGTCAGCATCGAGACGCTGCTGAAAGACTTCCTTGGTCTTGTCGTCGGCCATCAATGGCCCAAGCATCTGCAGAAGCTGCTCACCCGCTTTCAGGTCAGGATCCGGTTCCGAGGGCAAGCCGCCCTCTGCGCGAATCGCTCGCTCCACACATTGTGCAAGCGACTGCCGCTTGGAAGCGATAGCGCACAGAAAATCGGCTGCAGCCTGATCTTCGAGTTGTTCGGCCGCAGCTCGGTAGTCATCCTCGCTGCGGGTAAGCGCCATAAACAGGTCATTCAATGCGGCTTGGGTTTCTGTGCGAATGAGTGTCATTGCCCTCTCTCTTTTTCACTGAGGAGTTCTTCAGAATTACGTGGCACCAGCACCTCTAGCGCCTTGGGAATAACCGAGAAAGTGGCCGGAGTATTGGTAACCGGCTCTCCATCTGCGTGGATCTCCAGGCGCGGCTTGGTTTCCACTTCTATATGCTGGGCACTGGCGTTAAAGATTCTCTTGGCCAAGTGGTGTTTGCCACCGCGCACCAACAGCGCCATACCCAGTAGCTCCATCAGGCCGCGTGGACGCAGACAGTACAGATCGAGCCTGGCATCATTGATGCGCGCCTCTTCGGCCACCAGGTTCCCACCGCCATAGTAACGGCCATTACCCACCGCCAATTGGATGGACCCCATTCGATAGCGCTCATCATCCAGCGCCAACTTGACCCGGAACTTTTGCGCCCGCCTCAGGGCAACAAAGAAAGCCCTCAAGTAACTCAGCACCCCCCAACGTTTTTTTATTTCGGAGTCTTGTGCCTCTGTCACTTTTACCCCAAGCCCCATATTGGCCACATTGAAAAAGTAGTGGCCATTGACAACACCGAGGTCAATCGGCTGGCGGTAGTTCTCGATAATGACATCAAAGGCCTGCTCCAGATCCTCGATGCCCAGTGAGCGGGCCAGATCATTCGCAGTCCCCAACGGCAAAATAGCTAGAGGCAATTGACACTCTTTCAATACCCTGGCAGTGGAGCTGATAGTGCCATCGCCGCCGCCGATGATCACAAAGTCCAGAGCCTTGTGGCGCTGCCGGATCGCATCCTCAGTTTCCTGTGGACCCTCGGAGTGCAGGACTTCCACTTCTACTCCGTCAGCGCGCAAACGTTCTATGCCGCTGTCGATATCTGCCTCGGCGCCATTTCGACTTTTCGGATTGACCACGAGCAATGCTCGGCGAGATTTTTTTTGAGTTGAGCTGATAGCCGGTTCTCCATTACCGGAAAAGGAGTATGAATTCTAAAGGGATAAGCTGCCCCAAGAAAATACCGACCGAGGTACGCAATGCTAAAAATAAGAGGCACGCAATGGTAAATAAAGAGAAGCCGTCAGTCTTTTTGCAGACCTGGGGCAATATAGCGCTGGTAATAAGCTACAGATAGAGCGTAGAAATCCTCATCAATGCGCCGGCGAACTTCCACCAGGCTCACCCCCTTGGCCTGTGCGGTCGGCCGCAGCCCGAATGTGCTCAAGTCGCCAATCTGGCTGGCACCCGCCCGCAGTAATTCAAATACCCAACAATAGGCACCCTGACTATCATCAAAGCGAATCTGCTGATGGCGCAGCTGCGAAAGCAATAGGGATTCATCGATGATTTCCAGCTGACTGCGCACGGCATTGGTTAAATAGCCTTCACGCCGGGAGGCAATAATGCGGCGCTGCTCCTCGGAGTAGGCATTCCAATCGATCACCTCGTGGGCAAAACGCTTGCAGCCACGGCAAACATCATCGCCAATTCCCGTTGAGCAGACACCGATACAAGGTGTACGGACTTTTTTGTACATCAATTAACCAGATTTAGCCGATCAGGCACCGGAGGCCTGGATTAAAATTGCGCGTAGACTATTTTGTTTCGGCCACTAAGAAAAGAGGCGGGACAGCTGCTGTGAGCGCAGTAAAATTCGCCCTACGAATAGTCGAAATTCACTTAAATTATTGATTTTTCGATAAACTTAACAGCTGTAGGGCTTTGCTGTAGTATTCGCCACCCCGCCTTCAGCGGCCTCGAAAAAAAAATCCCGACAACAATACAAAGATCGGGAATTCCACCCGCTGTTGGTGCCACCCCACACACCAAGAGGGACTTATCCGTGCTTGAAGCCTATCGTAATCACGTCGCAGAACGCGCCGAACAGGGCATCCCACCGAAGCCGCTCGACGCTGAGCAAGTAGCTGGCTTGGTTGAGCTGCTGAAAAATCCGCCAAAAGGCGAAGAGCAGGAATTAGTTGACCTGCTCACCCACCGTGTACCGCCCGGTGTTGACGAAGCCGCTTACGTAAAAGCCGGCTTCCTGTCCGCCATTATCAAGGGTGAAGCGGAGTCCCCGCTGATCGACCGCAAACACGCTGTAGAACTACTGGGCCAAATGCTTGGCGGCTATAACATCGCTACCCTGGTAGAACTGCTGGACGACAAAGATCTGGCCGAGCTGGCCGCAGAGCAGCTAAAAGGCACCCTACTGATGTTCGACGCCTTCCACGATGTGGAAGAGAAAGCCAAAGCCGGCAACGAACACGCCAAAGCCGTACTGCAATCCTGGGCCGATGCCGAGTGGTTCACCAAGCGCAACAAAGTGCCCGAGAGCATCAAGGTTGCCGTATTCAAGGTGACCGGCGAAACCAACACCGATGACCTGTCTCCTGCTCCCGATGCCTGGTCCCGCCCGGATATCCCCCTGCACGCGCTGGCCATGTACAAAATGAAGCGCGACGGCCTGGAGCCTGAAGAAGCCGGCGTTACCGGCCCGCTGAAGCAGATTGAAGAAGTGAAAGCCAAAGGCCTGCCCGTTGCTTTCGTTGGCGACGTAGTGGGTACCGGTTCCTCCCGTAAATCCGCCACCAACTCCGTACTGTGGTATTTCGGTGAAGAAATGCCCGGCGTGCCGAACAAGAAAGGCGGTGGTATTTGTATCGGCGGTAAAGTCGCCCCGATCTTCTACAACACCATGGAAGATGCCGGCGCACTGGTATTCGAAGCGCCGGTTGACGAACTGAACATGGGCGACATCATCGAGATCCGCCCCTACGACGGCAAGATCCTGGCCGAAGATGGCAAAGTACTGTCCGAATTCGAACTGAAGTCCGAAGTACTGTTGGACGAAGTTCAGGCTGGCGGTCGTATCAACCTGATTATCGGTCGCGGCCTCACCGGCAAAGCCCGTGAATCCCTGGGCCTGGCGCCTTCCGAGCTGTTCCGCAAGCCTGAGCAGCCCGTCGATACCGGCAAGGGTTACACCCTGGCGCAGAAAATGGTTGGTAAAGCCTGTGGCGTTGAAGGTATCCGTCCGGGCACCTATTGCGAACCGAAAATGACCACTGTGGGCTCCCAAGACACCACTGGCCCCATGACCCGTGACGAACTGAAAGACCTGGCCTGCCTCGGCTTCTCCGCCGACCTGGTCATGCAGTCTTTCTGTCACACTGCGGCCTACCCCAAGCCCGTTGATATCAGCACCCAGCACACCCTGCCGGACTTCATCATGAACCGCGGCGGTGTTTCCCTGCGCCCGGCTGACGGTATCATCCACAGCTGGCTGAACCGTATGCTGCTGCCAGACACCGTAGGTACCGGTGGTGACTCCCACACCCGTTTCCCCATGGGTATCTCCTTCCCGGCAGGTTCCGGCCTGGTAGCCTTCGCCGCAGCAACTGGCGTTATGCCGCTGGATATGCCTGAGTCTGTACTGGTGCGCTTCAAAGGCGAAATGCAGCCCGGTATCACCCTGCGCGACCTGGTACACGCCATTCCGCTTTACGCCATCAAGCAAGGCTTGCTGACCGTAGAGAAGAAAGGCAAGAAGAACATCTTCTCCGGCCGTATCCTCGAGATCGAAGGCCTGGAAAACCTGACCGTAGAGCAGGCTTTCGAACTGTCCGACGCCTCCGCCGAGCGCTCCGCTGCTGGCTGTACCATTAAACTGTCCGAAGAGACCATGGCCGAGTACCTGCGCTCCAACATCACCCTGTTGCGCTGGATGATCGCCGAAGGTTATGGCTCCAAGCGCACCCTGGAACGCCGCGCGCGTGCTATGGAAGAGTGGCTGGCCAACCCGAAACTGATGGAAGCGGATGCCGACGCAGAGTACCTGGAAGTTATCGAGATTGATCTGGCCGATATCAAAGAGCCTATCGTTTGTGCACCGAACGACCCGGACGACGCGCGCCTGCTGTCCGACGTTGCTGGCGATAAAGTAGACGAAGTATTCATCGGCTCCTGTATGACCAACATCGGCCACTTCCGCGCTGCCGGTAAGCTGTTGCAGGGACACAAAGGTGGTATCTCCACCCGCATGTGGATCGCTCCGCCCACTAAGATGGACGAGCACCAGCTGATGGAAGAGGGTTACTACAACATCTACGGCGCAGCCGGTGCCCGCACCGAAATGCCCGGATGCTCCCTCTGCATGGGTAACCAGGCGCGTGTGGCTCCGAACAGCACCGTACTGTCCACCTCTACCCGTAACTTCCCCAACCGCCTGGGCGACGGTGCCAATGTGTACCTGACCTCCGCTGAACTGGCTTCTGTGGGCGCTATCCTGGGTAAACTGCCGACCCCGGCCGAGTACCAGGAATACGCGAAGAACCTGGATTCCATGTCCAGCGAGATCTACCGCTACCTGAACTTCGACCAGATTGAAGATTTCCAGAAATCTGCCGAAGAAGGTAAGCGCATTGCCGCCACCGAGATCCAGGAAGTTACTGTTTAAGTAACAGCCCTGCCTCAAGAGAAAGCCCCGCCATTTGGCGGGGCTTTTTTATGGCACCTCCAAAACTCTTACCAAGCAAAACAAGGTAAAGAGCTTAAACCTAAACAATGCTTTCCTTGTTAACTAAATACGAAAATAGGACTGAGGAAGAAATCCGATAATTTTTTATTTACTTTACTTCTACTCTGCAGCTAAAACAGAAATATCAAAAAAATAACAGATATTAATCGCGCCAAAATTCAAGATTCTAATTAAGACCTTGACCGGACCCATTCTAATAAGTAGCTTTTCACTCTCGCCGCAAATAATCTTCAAATGAAAAAGCTACTAAGAAAATTGGCCAACCAAACAACTCCAGATACCAACTTGGAAGATCAGCCCCTCACTACCTTAAGACATCCATCCGGACTAACTCTCCCTCCAAAGATATATTTTTGCCATGTCCCTAAATGTGCAGGATCCTCATTAGATTCCGCATTCAGAAATCAACTCTATACACCTAATAAATTAGGCCAATTCGATATCAAGCTAGAAGAGAGTAGATTTGCGGCCAGCATCTTAGATAGATCAATGATGTCAGTTCGAGAAACAGTGCTCGCCTACAACCTATCTATTAAGGCGAATTTTTTTGGCAGTGGCCATTGCTTCTGCCGCCCCAACCTTGTAACAAATTTCTCCCCTGAGTGGAATTTTTTTACAGTCCTAAGAGATCCTGTTGAGAGATGGATATCACTTTATACTTACAATACTTTCAAGCTGAGCAAATGGGCTAAGAATACACTTCCACTGAACGAATACATCCGGTCTCACAAAGGCATTTCTGCCGGCCTAAGCTTCATTCATTACTTTTCAGACTTTAGCCAGGCACCTCGATCAAACCCAGCGGATTATATTGAGCAAGCCATTCGCAACTTGCAGAGATTTTCTATCGTTGGCACAACCGAACACCTAGACCAACTGACAGAACAGACAGAAAAAGACTTTCAGGTTAAATTAAATTTACTTAGATTAAATGAAAGCCCCAATAGTGAACTCGCCCAACAACTAAGATCCACCCCAGAAATAATTAAAAAAATTGAACACATTTGCAGACATGACACAGAAATTTATAAAAGATTTCTCGGGGAATTTGGCCCGGTCTATTCAAGAAAATTCCACGCCATTAATTAGCCCCTTGGAGAGATCTTCACAAAAAACCACTACATATTGCCAATAGACATATATCATAATAATGACGTTATAAACCTGAGAATAAGTTAGTATTTAGGGGAATCTTATACCGCCCTCAATTAAATTGAACCCTTCCCTCTTCCATTGATAAAAAACACACTCACCACCATTCCCAATAGGGCCAAGTGGGCATTCATCAAAAACGCCCGACTAATACCAGTCGCCAAATCTGGGGCCAGCGCAACGATTGTCGTATTCAATCCCAAACCGATTGCACCACCAATAATTTGAAACATATAGATGATGGCTGCAGCAAGGCTGGCACGGTCATACCTGAGAATTAGAATAGCTGCCGTGGTGATAGTGGGGTAAAACAAACCCATTCCAATACCCATCAACCCCATGCCAGGCGTAAAAATGAAAGGCTCAACTTGCACAGAAAGTTTAGAGAGAACCAACATACCGGCCCACATAAATAGAGCCCCAAAACAGGAAAGTAACTTGGCCCCAAACCTCTCATAAAGATGTCCAGATAGGAAAGAGGTGGCACCAAACAGTATCATCATGGGAAGTAGCGCTATACCAGACTGTATCGCAGTGAACTTCCATACCTTACTGAGAAACTGTGGAACAAACATCAGTGCAGATATAAATGCCACAGAGACCAATAAAGTAGCGACTCCCTCCGCGAAGAACTTCTTATTCTTGACCACATCCACAGGTATCAGAGGCTCTCCTGAGGAACGATAATCCAACCAGGCAAATACAGATAAGAAAAGAACAAAGCCTAAAAATAGGAGTAATGTCCGGTAGTTAACAAACCCCACATCTACAGATAAATCCAACCCTAACAACAGCGCAAGTAAAGCCAATGAAAGAAAAAACAGCCCAGTTAAATCCACATGTTCGCCCGGGGCCGATGGTAAATCGCTAATGACCAATTTCCAGCAAATAAGCATCGCCACCAGGGTTAAGGGGAGATTTAGGAAAAGTATCCAACGCCACCCCAGGGTATCGGTTAAAACCCCACCAATAATAGGGCCAAGGGAATTTGCCACGCCACAACCAAGCATCAACAGTCCACCTGCAACACCGGCGCGCTTGCTATCTAACAAGTGATAAGTCATCCCTATCACGGAAGGCCACATCATGGCGCCACCAATACTTAACATTACGCGACACCCCATCAACATCCATATATTTAGCGAAAAACCACCTAAAAGAGAGAATACCGAAAAGAGCGTTGCGCCTATAAAAAAGGTTCGTCGCCTCCCCAACATATCAGCTAAGCGGCCACAAGATATTACAGAAACACCAAAAGCCAAGGCGTAAGCATTAACCAGCCACATTGTTGTCGTAATATCGACCTGGAACGTCTTCTGAATTGAAGGGAGAGCGACAGAGAAAGCGGTATAATCATATCCAACAAGAAAAATTGAGAAAATTAACGCCGTCAAACCCAGACTTCGGGCTTCAGAAGCGGTTAATCCCTTTAGATACATTACCGTCACTCATTTCGTTGGAAAATGTGCTTAATCTATTATCTTAGTTGTTAGACTGAGGTTAACGAACCGATATCAGCCCCATCTTTCATAATAAACAAGATAAGCCTGCACTCTAAAAAATTAAGTCTCATCCATATAGATAATTAATGTACCGACCGGATTAAAGCCACTATATTTAATAATACATTCATTATGCATCTAAGGCCTTGAGATTAGAAACATTAACCTCTCTGGCAAAATGTCAGACAATGAATTTTATCATGAAATATTGGGCTTATTGATCTCAAGTAATAACTGCAACCCCTAATGCTATAAGTAGATCATATTGTAGCCCCACATATAAAAATTGTGCGATATCAACCACAAGCAAACCTTAAAACTTCTTATATAAATCAAATCACCCAATTAAGCTGTAGGTGTGCACACGACTCAACAGTAAGGATTGTTATAAACTTTGTATTGGCCCGCCTTCTGAGCCAATAAAGTCGTCACTTAAAGTTTATAACAAACATTAGATAATCAAACTTGATCCAATAACTATTCATAGATAAAATGAACTGCTAAATTGAGCATAAACAAAGCAAATTTCAATGGAAAGATTCTTAACTTTACTCTCACTATATTTCCTGCTTTCCATACCAGCCAGTGCCGATCAGATCTATAAATACAAAGATCAGAAGGGGAATTGGATTTTTACCGATAGAAAACCTACCAAAGATATTGAAGTAGAAACAATAAAGAAGACCTCCTCTAAGCTAACCAAGAGCAAACCAAAGATATATACCCTAACCGATGATAAGGTTAATTATATATTTGCTCAAAACCCTTATTACGCACCTATTGAAGTGCAACTTAAAATTAAGTTTTCGGAAAATATAGATAGAGTTTTTACAACAGTTGTACCTGGCAATTCAAAATTTAAACTTTATGAAAGTAACGAAGAAATTGATAAATATTATTACACATGGGTGATGGGTTCACCGGAAACACTTGCAAAGCCCTATACTTATCGCCTACCCATTTCTTCTCTTCAAGACCACCGAATTACCCAATCCTTTAATGGTAGATTTTCCCATCACCAACGACCGAATAAATACGCAGTAGATATTGCCATGCCTATAGGCACCTACATAGGTGCGGCCAGAGAGGGAACTGTCATCTGGGTAAAAGACGACTACCATATGGGTGGAGCAAAGGAGTACTTCCTAGATAAAGCCAACTATGTATCAGTTTTGCATGAGGATGGCACCTATGCTACATATGCGCATGTATTACAAGGAACCGCCTTAGTAAAACCTGGAGACAAGGTGAAATCTGGAGATCGTTTAGCCAGATCTGGCTCCTCTGGCTTTTCCACCGGGCCTCATCTTCACTTTGTAATCCGAAAGAATATTGGAATGTCAACTGTATCTATACCATTCCAATTTATTGGAGAAAACGATGAGCCATTCACTCCTAAGCGAGGGATGACGGTATTTAGCCCACCTGAAGAAATTTAAATTTTATCGGTAGAAGGGAAGGGATTATATGCAGCAACCCATACCTCTAGTTTGCAGCTAACATCTTTTTACAAAACGTTTTTTAGGCTGCTACACTCCGCCTAAATCTCCACAATGATATATATTCTCCTTTAACTTCGAAGAACAAAAAAATGCATCGCCACGGTATCGCCTTTATATTCGTGATGAATCTAATACTGATAACATACAGCTATCAGCCAACTTTCTGGCGCAATTATCGATAATATAAAAAATTATAAGTGCTAAGCTACGCCATACCCAACTTGGCGTCAGGCTTCTCTGCACAAACTCCAATTTTTATACTTAAAACACTCTCCCTATATCACAGCCACTAGTCTTTCATTGTTTTTGTGCTTACCTATAAGGAATAACAATATTGATGCTAGGCATGAAAATCTGCTAACTTATGATTATTTTCCTACTCCTTATATTTGGGCTAGTAACCGGCTACATATCTATCATGGCTGCAGGTGGAGGAGCACTGCTGCTAGTACCTTTGGTAGGATTTCTGGTAGGACCTCATCTCGTTGCACCTATATTAACCACTGGCAATGCTATTGCATCGCCATTTGGCATTTTTTTATTCTGGAAGTACATTAATTGGAAAGTAGCGCTATGGCTACTACCAGGAATTATTCCCGGAGCAATCATTGGTGCCTATGTTTACACGCAAATGCACCCATTATTGATAGAGTTCACTGTCGGTTTATTCTTGGTATCGACCGTATTTCAGTTTGGATTCGGACGAAAGAAAAAATCTTTCATTATGCATCTTCCATATTTCCCCATGCTGGGGTTTGTCACCACACTCTTCTCCTCAATCATTGGCGCGGTTGGCCCTGTACAAAACCCCTTTTTCTTAAATTATGGACTCAACAAAGAAGAGCTGGTAGCCACGAGAGGAGTAAGTTCTTTAATGATGCACTCCACTAAGCTTGTTGCCTATTTCCATTTTGGCGCCCTCAATTCAGAACTGCTCACATATGGCATCACTATTGGTTTAGGCGTTATGGTGGGAATGCTCGTAGCAAAACATTTTTTAAAAATAATAAGCATCCAGAGATTCGATAGTTACGCCCTATCAATTATGTTTATATCTGGACTAGTTTTAATTTTTCGGGTCAGTGCACAACTCTGGGAGGCAGTGGCGTAACTCCCATCTTGCCATTAGGGAAGATCCAACATGAAAAAATCAAGATATGAGATTCCAGGCCTATCCTTATTCCTGAAATATAGTTTTACTACTACTTCAATTGCAGCATTTAGATCAGTCATTAGTTACCTCCCCCTTCACCTTTAAGATATTCTTCTTTAGTGATTTCTTGACCATACAAAAGAGCATCATTAAACAATCGATTTGTATGCGGGATAGGAGCGGGGTGTTCTTTTTTCCCATAAAATTTTCTATATATGTTTTTTGTTTTTTTATCCCGCCTAAACATAACCGACTCAAAAGAATAATCAATATAAATATTCTTTAAGTTTAAATACTTGCCAGTTTTAATTGACATTGTCTTAGACCTTATTGATTCATAATACTCTTTACTTTCAGCCTCGAGTTTCCTTCTATTCGGATCATCTTCATCTAAAGAGCGCCATTTTTCATACAACCTATGCCCTTTCCCGCCTGCAATTGGAGATTTACTTGCAATCGAGTTATAAACATCCTCCCCCAACAGGGCCTTAGCTAATTCTGGAGGCTCTTTTGCAAATATCATTTCTGGTGAATTCACCTGTATTTCCGCAATTAAGCCAGACTTCGTTTTTATTTTAGAGTTTACTCCACTGTAACCTAGTAGATCTAAGGCTCCATCTGATATTTTAACGGTTGTGGCTTTTGCACGAAGCATTTCTATCACTTCTTTGATTTTATCTTGAGGAACAATAATAGTGTTTCTGGCAAGGTCCGTTATTCTGGTTGGATCGCCGCCATAATCATTTATTATTTTTATTTGAGCCCTATCTTTCGATTTTATCGGCACTTTAGCGACCTGACCTCCAGTCAAAGTAGCAATCACATCTGCTAAGGCATCAATCTCTATTTTCGCCGCAGGTGCCATTGCATATACCTCATTAAATCCTTCGATTTCATTTGCATTGTCGGATTTATCATTAGACCTAGACTGAAAATCATATGTTTGAAAAATTACATTTTGATAACTTTCAATACAGCGATCAAATTTTAGTCTGTTTTCTTGCGCCAGCTGTTGCAAACTTTTGAAAAAATACTGCGAATGAGATTTTTTCCTTTTACAAAATTTCTCTTTGATACGGCCAGTATATTTCTTTTCCGGATAGCAGGTTTCACTAAAAAAAGTGAATCTCTGTCTTTTGGTTTGCCTGGCCTTAGGCTGCCGACTGCTTCCAACAATGAAACTAGCTGCAATAAAAGCATTGTGGGTGAGATAATATTTTAGATATTCAAAATTAAGGCTATTTGTCAGGGTAAGTCGATCAAGGGTATAGCAGCTTCCATTACTAGAAAATTTTGCCTGACTGATTAATTTATCTCTCTCAACAGCGGAGCTTAATGGCGTCAAGAGGCAGCAAGCAATGAAAATAGCGAGTAGGAATTTCAAGTAACAGAGCATTGAGCGACTCCGTTAGCTAAGTTTTCCTATAGTTTAGTCGGCCTTAAATAGGTGTGATAGTATCAAATGCGAAGTCTAATAATGGCCCCAGTAGTTCAGAACCTATAAAAATTGTATATCGCTCGGTTACTGACTCCAACCAGTCGCATCCAAGAAGTGAAGCACCTTACATGTATTTCCTTAGAATGTTCTTCCTAAGAATTTAATCCCCTAGATAGAAAGCCCTTTTTGAGTCTTTCATTGAGAAAAAGATTATACCGCCCCTTTAAAGATACCCTTCTGAAGACTTAACTAAGCATTTAAGATATCTGAAAATGTAAAA
Source organism: Microbulbifer sp. ABH2_005 (assembly GCF_056160005.1). Taxonomy (NCBI): domain Bacteria; kingdom Pseudomonadati; phylum Pseudomonadota; class Gammaproteobacteria; order Cellvibrionales; family Microbulbiferaceae; genus Microbulbifer; species Microbulbifer sp. ABH2_005. Next base: position 2,533,742 of record NZ_JBSWWI010000001.1, read on the forward strand.
TGGGCCAATCAATGCCAATTGATCGCATCCCTTCCATGAATACACCCATTTAGCATCGACAATGCACTTTCACGAATTCCCACATAAGAGCTTTCTAGCCAATAACATTCCCGACCCTGGCGCGGCACCTCCACCTGGCCAGGTGGATGTACCACACATGTAGAGACCTGGAATTGGCATTTCATGGTTCGCATACCCAGTAAAGGGCCGATTGCCATAAAATTGTGATAAATGGAGGCTACCAGCGTTTAAATCTCCATTCACAAGATTTGGGTTCAATTGCTGCAATTCCAATGGCGTATGTATAGTCATCCCGAGGATCCTATCGGGAAGACCCGGCGCATATCTCGATATCTTCCGAATGACGCGATCTGCAACTTTTTTGGCAGCTTCAGAGCTCCAGACCTGTTCTTTTATTTCACCTGCAGCATCTCCACGAATCTCAGCAGGTATTGCACGTACCATTATCCAAAGAACATGCTGGCCATCAGGGGCGCGGGTTAAATCAAATATCGTCGGTTGGCCCACTACGATAAAAGGGTGACTTGGAAGCATACCCGCCACACCTTCCTGATAAGCGGCCGCTATATAGTCCAGCGATGGGCCTATATGCACATAGAAGCTCCGTCGCGCCGCTTCATCTTTCCAATCGGGCAACCTCGATAGAGCAAGATGAATCACCATTGTGCCTGGCCCGTAACGGTAGTTTTCCGCTTCTTTAACTATCGCATCCGACAAATTACCTCTCGTCAGTCTCACCAATGCCTGCGGTGTGACACTGGCGACAACTCCACGAGAACATCGCAGCTCCTGTCCACTCGCAAGACGTACACCGGACGCCCTCCCCTTATCAAAGAGGATCTCTTGTACCATCTGCTTGGCCGCAACATTTGCCCCATGCTCCTGAACAAGTTCTACAATGGCCCGGATCATGTTGCCGGATCCACCGCGAGCAATCGGAATGCCATTTCGCTCATCACCATTGGTCTCCAGAAAAGGCATCCAGCATCCACCCGAGATATCAGGTGCATAATCTAAGTGCATTGCCCAAGCGGCTATCAGAGCCTGTACAATATCACTCTGAAAACATCGCCCTAAATTCGCACGAAGGGAGTCAAGCAGTATCCCGCGTAAGGGAGTAGAGACACTAGGGGGTATATCCCCGGTTCTGCCAAAGACCAGTTCCAGCGGCCCGGTTTGAACGGCTGGTGAGGCCAATAGTTGGAACAAGGTGGGACTGCACCGATTATAGTCTTCACGCCAATCCTTCCATGCCTCAGCGTCTGCCTTCGAGAAGCACGCAATGGATCGCAAATTGGCATCCAGATCCCTACTAACGCCCAAAAATCGGTCATCCGAAGCAAATGACCCAAAGGAATGCTCCGCGACAATAAATTCCAAGCCCTTTTCTGCCAAGACCTCTCTGTGCTCAGTATAAAATTCTGAGCCTACGAACATACTCAGGTTCATCGCCCCAATGTCATGTAAGAATCCTGGTAAAGTGAGTTCCAGCGTTCGTATCGCACCACCTGGAGTAGCATTTTGATCGAGGACCAGTACTCGCCAACCCTCTTTGGCCAGGATGAATGCAGCGCAGAGAGAATTGATACCCGCACCAATGAAGATGATCTCGGGTTCTCCCTTAACCTCAAGTAATGACTCGCTCATGACGGTATCTCATCGAATCATTGGCCAGCATCCAGACGGTTGGATTCACCCCGTATTCGGTCAATTAATATTAGGAATAGTACAGTCAGCCCTGGTCAACTTGTAACAAAGGGGTAATGAAGAGGCGAGATAGATTTTTTTGAAAGCGAGAATATTTATTCAGTCACTTAGTCATTAAGTTTAAATTTATAAGCTGTCATAAAAACTCATATGGAGTGCTGAGTAAACCAATCCCCAGAATGGCGGATCAATAAATGAACGGGTTAATGAAGTTATTCATACATTCTGGCAGCATAAAGGATTTCAGCAAAAATCTTCCAATGAATATTTTCGGGAATTTCTTCTCCCTGATTAGCGTAAAAGCCATCCATATCATCTGCCCAAGCAGCCATTGCCTCCAGAAAACTGGCTAGATCAGCATTCTCCCAACTCGAAGAATTGTTTTTATAATCATTAAGAATATCCAGAACAAATTTAGAGAAATCATCTCTTGTCTTAATCTGGTTAAGATTTTCAAGTAAGTTTAATTTTTTCATTTATCTCCTCTGCGAATACGAATCGAGGTGCCATCATTTTTACTCGTGAATTTAAATGACCCCTCAACAATCTCACTTGTGGTCGCGGGTGTTATGCGGATCGGCTTTGCTGCCTCCTGAAAGGCCTTAAGCCTGCGATTGTCTAACGAATAGATTTTACCATCTCTACTAAATACCCGTATAGGTGGCACATCACCCGCATTCAATTTTCCACTCTTTAGATCCTGGATTAAGTCTTCCACTTTTCGTCCGTTTGAAAAAGTTGCCTTAATGCTATCCTGAGTGAACCTGACAGCTTTAGGATTTATCAATCCCTTTCGGATTACAGCGACTCTTGGAGAGTTTACCCAGGCGCTATAGGAGGTAGAACCATCAGTCCTGGTATAAGATCGAATTCGAAATTTATAGGAACCACTTGTTAATCGCTTACCCTTTTCCCTTGGTAGGGCAATTGGGCCTGTACTCACTCCAGAATAAACACAAGACCATGTGGAACAACTATCTTTACACTGCTCAATTTCATAGCCGGTAATTTTTTTCCTTGACCCAGGGGTTTCCCATTTGACTTCAACAGTTCCTTGAGATCCTGGATTTTCAGAAACAGCATCCACCACTCGGGGAGCTTGTATCGGAGGGTTTACGAGCTGGACTTTCTCCAACTCTCCACTTTGAACAGTTATATTTCTTGGCGTGGGAAGAGGATTAGCACCATCTTGATGTTTCTCACGTGAAAAACCATCACAGCCTGTACTACTTCTGGGCTGCGTCTTGAACTCCGAAGGCCCTTGAGATAGCCCTTTAGATTGATATGAATACCCAGTAAACTTACTAAGCTCAGACCAAACACCACCCTCTTTTGGCTTTACCAGAGCATAGTCATTGACAACGCTTGGTAGTGAAAGCCAAGAAAATGGAATGTCTTCTATACGGCTGCTCGTTTCAGAGACAGCCGCTTTAACTACTAGTAGGGAAGAGTCTGAATACGATTTGCTAGAGAAACCACTGGCACAGGCTGTAAAAGATAAAAACAGAAAGTAGAAATATGCAATAAAACGCAGGCTTACAGACAAAGCTTTCACCCAAGAGTTGAGCACTACTGGATGGGGCACCACTGAAATTTTTTGTGACTACCCACTACCGCATCTATAAAAACCGATTATAGGGTGGGATTTTGCTTGTTGCGGTAAACACTACTGAATAGGTAGTCAGGTCTTAAGAGGATAATAATTCTATTGGCAAGAACAGATATAACGAGAGGAAGATTAAAAGGAATCGATACCTCTACAACCGGAAAGCACCTACCGCCCAGAAGCTTCAATAGCGAACTTATTTCTAGGTACCCTCCCCTTTAGTATATTTGAATGGAAAGCATAGGAGACTGAAGAAGACCAGCAGTTTTCACTTCAGCCCTCAACTATTGAACTAAAGATTTCCCGGTAGCACCCCTGACACTCCCTTCCTGAGGGTAAAACTGGGTAGAAAAAGTAGATCACTCATCTTTTTTGAACTCTAAAATATCACCGGGCTGACATTCAAGCGCTTCACATATTGCCGATAACGTATCAAACCTGACTCCTTTCACTTTGCCACGCTTCAATAATGACAAGTTAGCCTCGGTAATACCTATCTCAGCTGCCAATGATTTAGAGCTGACTTTACGTTTGGCCAGCATAACGTCCAAATTGACAATGATAGCCATGCTATACAAACTCTTTGTTTTCTTGCTCAATTTGTTTTGCTGCGCGCAAAATATAGAGGACGCTCACAAGTACGAACAATGTGAAAAGCCTACCGACATCAAATGACAGCACCAGGGTCAGTTCATTTTCATGCAAATACGATAGATAACTGAGCCACAAAGACTCCAGTAAGCGCACCAGGATCGAAGAACCATAGAGCCAAACCAACCACACATAGCAACGATCACTCTCTTTGCCAAAATAGTCACCCTTCGCGTACTGACCAAAAAGCCGCCAAAGCCAATAGATAAACAAGCCGGAAAGCACAAAGGTCGGTAGTTGGCCGAGTAATAGCATCGACCTGTACTCGTCACCTAACGCCCAAAGTTCCTGGAAAAGTGGGTTGCTGCTATTGAAGGCATTCTCATCGTAAACAAAGTAGTTGATTAGCAAAATGCTTATGGCAATCAAACTGACAGCGACGACAGTCCAGCGCAGACGCGTACTTAATACCTGAATATTTTGCTTCACAGGTTAGCTCCTTTGGGATAAGCAAACATTATACAACAGCATCTAATTTCTGCAATCCAGCTATAATTTATTGCTTTACAATAATTTATAGCTGCTCTACAGTATATCCATGGTCATCACTGATAAGGAGTTAAGTCCATGGAATTCAAGAATCACCGTTGGTCAATACGTAAGGCCATCTGCTGGCTGAGCTTTGCCACTGTATTTAGCGGCTGTAGCATGAATGTCGTTTTAGAGGATTCAGTATCAACAGAAGCTCAACAGGAGTTACTCCCTATTGAGAGTTTCTTTAATGACTCTGAAATCAATGGAGTCAAATTATCTTCTGATGGTCAATGGCTGGCCTGGCTCCAGCAACACAACGGAGCACCAAATATCTATGTAATGCCGAGTGATGGGAGTGTTGAGGATGCCTTCCCTTTAACTGCTTTTGCCGATGGAGCAGATAGCTTTTATTGGGATAAACATCAGCTCGGTATGTTTGTTTCTAAAGATTCCGATGGGAACGAACAGCACCAGATTTTCCGATTGGATCTGGAGGTAAAGGATAAAACTCTAAATTTGCTGAACACCCAAAATTTAACATCGAAAAAAGGTGTCAATTACATACTTTTGGGACAGGCTTCAAAAACACCTGACACCCTTACACTCATTGCGAATCACGACGATCCGATGACATTAAAATTTTATCGGCTGGATACTGAAGCCGGTAAGCTTACATCACTGATGACCAATACCGAGCGTTTTAATGATGTACTGATTGATCCTAAAGGATTTCCCATTGCTGGTGTGAGATCGAACCCAGATACATCAATGCAGTTATTTATTTATAAGAATAAATCCTGGCAAGAAGCCCTGAAAACTGAAGCGGGTGAAATTTTACACCTATCCAGTTATAACGCAGATCTTGGAAGAGTGTACTTCGAGTCCAGCTTCGGTGAGGCAGACACTTCGGGGTTAAAGCAATTGAGCTTGGCTTCAGGAGAAATCACGGATGTGCATACAGATCCCCATAAGCGATCCGACGTTTATAAGACCTTATTCAGTAAAGATGGAGAACTTCAGTTGGTTTCTTACTACTATGGATATCGAGAAGATTATCCAATTAGTAAGGAGTTCAAAAAGCATTGGCAATATATCACCAATCAATTTTCAGGCAGGGTAGAGATTGATGTTATCTCTCTCAATGAGGAGACTGGCATATGGCTGCTAGATATTGCCAGTGATGTCGATCTAGGGGCTTTCTATACCTACAATCAAGCAGACCAATCCCTGAGGCGCTTGATAGATAAAGATACAAGGTTAGATTCTGAATCTCTGGCAGAAAGACGCTCTATTACTTATAAAGCCCGTGACGGCATTACTATTCAAGCCTATCTGACTCTGCCCAAAGGCAAGAGCAGTCAATTGCCGCTAGTGGTATTGCCTCACGGTGGTCCATGGGGAAGAGATCACTGGAAACTTAGTGATAGCTTCTTCAATCGCGTGTCTCAGTTGCTATCGAATCGTGGTTATGCGGTATTACAACCCAACTTTCGTGCATCTACAGGCTTTGGTGAAACCTTCATCGCTTTGGGTAATCGCCAGTGGGGAACCGGTGCAATGCAACATGACTTGACTGATGGTGTTGAGTTTCTAGTGGAGCAAGGCATTGCGGACAAAGATAAAGTAGCAATCATGGGTGGGTCTTACGGTGGCTATGCAGCACTTTCCGGGTTGACTTTCACCCCAGATGTATATGCAGCCGCGATATCTTTTGTGGGCCCATCAAGCCTAGTCACCTTGGTTGAGTCATTCCCGGAGTATTATCGACCATTTATTTCCAACTGGTTCAAAGCAGTCGGTGATCCTTTGATTCAAGCAGACCGAGAGGATATGCAGGCCCGATCACCTTTAAACTTTACGGATCAAATTAAAGCACCTTTACTATTGGTTCAGGGTGCAAATGATCCTCGCGTTACTCAACTTGAGTCTGATCAAATTGCTATAGACATGTATCAAAAAGACTTAGCTGTCGAGTATATTTTGGCTAACGATGAGGGGCACGGATTTACCAAGCGCATTAATAAACTGGCTTATTTGATAAAAATGGAAGAATTTCTCTCTGAGCACTTAGGTGGTGAAGTAAGCTCTGATATTCCTGAGGAGCTTACTACCCATTTGGCTGGGCTTGAAGTTGACATATCAAAATTAGCCGAGGAGTAATCTTAAATAGATTTCTTGCGACCTTGAGTTGATTACCAATATGGAGCGCCTGTCTGTGATAGATCTTAATCAATATCGATCAAAGACAGGCTACTTTAAACTACTGTCATTTCAGCTTTTAAAGAACAACACAAGAAACTCCGTAACCCTAGCACCTTAATAGCGGAAAATATCTCACGACTGCCTCATTTTAAATTTAGATAGGCTTATGATTCATAAGCACAGCCAGCTAATAGAAATCTCGAGTTAGCTACTAAGCCATCACCCACTTGGAGCATCCGTTTAATCAGCAACCACCCGCATAGCAGGTGGTATGGTGAAAGCCCCCAGAGGGGGCCAGTTACAACCCCGCCAGTTGCATCTGCTCATGCTGGTATTCTTCTACCTCTTGATTCTTGATATACACTCAAATCACCTGCTCATCTAGCCCCACTATACTCACACAGTAACCCTGAGCCCAAAAGTGTCTTTCTGCGAAATTTCTCTGTACTTGCTTGTACTTCAGAAATATCTGGATTGCAGATTTCCCTTTCAGAAACCCGACCGTATTGGAAACACTAAACTTCGGAGGAGTCATTAACAGCATATGAATGTGATCCCTCATTGCGTACCCTTTACCAATTCAATGCTCTATTGACGACATAAGTCTCGGAATATTGCTCCAATCTCCCATCTCAATGTCCCAAATAAGGCTTTCTTTCGATACTTGGGCACAAATACCACGTGGTACCTGCAATAATGTTTCACGTGAGCTTGGCATTGCCAATCTCTCATATGGCTTCCTTCTGGAGCTTGCCCGTTCATGGAGGCCATATTTTTACTCTGTACACCGGAACAGCTGAGCCTTGTCAAGTCTCACCGCAGAGGCGGTGGTTTACCTATGTGTTAATTACTTATTGACACTAATGGGGGAGCAAAATCTACCGGAGGCACTCCTGACAATGTTATTAATGGGTCGGAGCTAAAAATAAGAAATGGATTGTATATAATTGAAGTAATAAAGTAAATCTTGGGCTTTTGTATGGCTATTAAACATAAAGCTGGAAGTGTAGTTAAAATTGAATTAGAAAGTGGTGAGTTTTGCTTTGCACATGTACTCAAGGACCCTCTTATAGCTTTTTACGATTTAAAAGTTAAGGAGATTCCGCCGATTAATGTTGTGATTAACTCCCCTATTTTATTTAAAGTTTGGGTTATGAAATATGCAGTTACATCCGGTCGATGGCCAATTATTGGCCAAAGCCCTTTAACAGAAGATCTAAGGGCACCAGTGACTTTTTTTAAGCAGAGCCCCATGAATGGTAATTTATTCCTATATAGGAACTCCGAAATTCAAGACGGACCTGTTTCAGCAGGGGATTGTGAAGGGTTAGAGAGAGCTGCCGTATGGGACCCAGAGCATATAGAAGATAGACTTCGAGATCACTTTTTAGGTGTACCTAATAAGTGGATGGAGTCATTAAAAATTAAGTAAAAAGAGAAGAAGGCCCGCAACGGCAGGCCTTATTAACTTCTTACGAACGACATAACTTCACTGAAGAAGTGCGCCTCAAACAAAATAAGGTTCTAATTCCTACTCCACTCTTACAACTTACCAACAATATTCACAAACATCCCCTGGCTGTCGTAATCCAGCTGGGTGAGATCATCGGAGAAGTCGGTAAAGTTGTAACCCACCCCCAACTTCAAATGATCACCGATATGACGGTACAGGCCGACCAAGGCACCACTCTTGCTATCCTGTGCTTCGGGCAAGTCGAGTAGGCGGCCTTCGATTAACAGATCCCAGCGTTTTACAAAATGCCAGTCTGCGCGCAGTACATAGAGGCTGGCGCGGCTGTCGAAGAATTCCGGGTCTTCTCTATCCAGGCTTAACTGGCCCAGGCGGTAGGCGTATTTGCCTCCCAGGGTCCAGCGTTGGGTGAGATCGTAGCTGGCATCCACGGAGAAAATATGACTCTTCTGAATAAATTCAGCCGAGGTGTTTTCTACCGTTACCTGATCTTTGGTGGGCACGTTATAGAAATAGGTGTATTTCAATAGCGTATTGAGGCGATCGTGATTCACCGGGCGGTAGGCGTAGCCCATTACCGCTTCAGTAAATTTTCCATCATAAAACTCGCCCTGGGAGCTTTTGCTATCGGAGTAATTGAATTTGCCGACCAAGCGCCAGTCTGGGTTGAGTTGATAGCTCAGGGTGTTTTTTAGCAGCCAGGTATCGCGCTCGGATTCCAGCACGGTATTTTCATCCAGTGTGGTTTCCATGGTATCGGTGCGGTATTCCACTGCCGAAGCCAAACGGATTTCATCCAGGCTATAGCCCATATTAAGTCCCAGGGCGTTGCGCTCAGTTTTGGCGCCGGTGCGTGGGTCTTCCAGGGTGCCCGCCTCTACTGTGGTGCCATATGTCCAGCGGTCGTTGGGTGCCAGGTCCATACCCAGGGCGTGGGTCAGGCCGGTGGAGACATCGCCGTGGCTGTAGCGCTCCTCACCATACATACTCAAAGTGTCGGAATAACGGCTGCGGAAGCCGGTACTCATATTGCCTTTGCGGGCACGCACGCCGGTATCGCTGCGCTCGTTATCGAGGGTGTAATTCAGGTAGACGCTGGTTCTATCGCTCACCAGGAAATCGGTACCCAGGCGCGCGGCCAAACCGGTATCGCCGCTGGAGACTTCACTATCCATGGTGAGTCTGTCACTCACCCGGTAGGCGCCACCCATACCAACCCGGTTGTTTTCTTCACGGGTGCCGTTTACTTCCACAGTGCCCTGTACAAAGCCGAAAGCACTCCAGTTTTCACCGGAATCATAACTGGCTTCCACCGCCATATCGGTGCGATCGCCTTCGGTTTGGGTAGCTGCAACGACCTCCGAGAAATCCTCGCGGCTATCATTGCGCACGCCCGAGCTAAGGCGCCAGTGGTCGTTGAGGCGATAGCCGAGCATCAGATCTGTAGCACTTGTGTGCAGACCGAATTCCTCTTCTTTATTGTCCGCTTTCAAGCCCACATCGAAACTTTCACCAAGAGGTAGGTTGACCCCGGCTCCAAACTGTGTGGTTTCGCCCCGGGCAAATTGGCCGGGGCCGGAGAAGCCGGCTTCGCGCTGCTGGTGGTAAAAATTACTGGAGCCGCGCAGACTTTCGAAGAAATCTCCCAGCTGTAGGCTACCCTCTACTTTGGTCGCGCCCGCAGAGGCCTCGGGGTCTAAGGTCTGACCATTATCAAAAGTGAAACCGCCATCCAAAGAGTTGGTGGTATCCAAGTTACCGCCTTCACTGTTGGCCACTTCCACTTTTAGCCAGCTACCGGCGGTTTTGCGCAGGGTTAAATCGAAGCCCTGCAACGCGGTTTCGTTGTCGTCCTCATCTTGCTGGGTAGCACTAAGCCCCAGCTTTACGTGATCTCCAAACCAGTAATGGGCGCGGCCACCAAAGGCCAGGGTGTCCATCTCTTCAAAGCCGGGAGTATATTCGTAACGGGCGACCAGATATTGGGGATTGCCGTTGTAGGAGCCATCCTGAATTAATAAATTATCGTTAGCCAGGGCGGATAGCGGTTTGTTCAGCAGTACGCGGCCTTGAATATAATCGATATCGTAATCAATGACCGGCGAGAGATTTTTTACAGCTAGCACCAGGCCTGAGTCTTTATCCCGCACTTCCACTCGCAGGCGCTCGGAACCGTTCAGAATATCCTGGTGATGAAGGAAATACAGGGAACCGCCGGTTCCTCGATGCTCATCGCGTGCGGCAATAGTACCTGGCTCCGCGCCGAAGGCATCCACCTGGAAGCGCTTTTCCCCGAAGCTGGTCATGGAATCGCTTTCGAAGTGACCGTTGGCACCGTAAAGAGCACGATCTATTTGCGCCAGTTCATTATCGGCATAGGTCGCTTTGAAATTACCCCACAAGCCGTAATCGTCGTACTTGGACAACTTCACATAAAACTTGCCAGAGGTGGGCGCATCTTCCACTACGGTGGAGTCGTCACCAAAGGTGGGATAATAAAGATCGCTATCTAAACGACGAAACAGGGCATCCGGCGTTTTTTCCATAAAGTTGGAAAACAGATCGTCGACAGGACCTTCTTCCGTATCCGCACTGGCGGACAAACGCCAGCCTTCACCGAAGCCACCGCTAGTATAAAACGCCAGTCGGCCATCGTAGCTGACAGAATTGTCATAGTGGGTTTCATCGCCGGTCACCAGCGCTGCAGGGCCGTTGGTTTTATCGTAGCCGATCGTGAGATCGGCAATACCCACGGTAAACCAGTCGTTTTTAGCAAATTCCAGATCGCGCAGGAACAATTCGCCATTGCCCTCTTCATCCAGAACCGCCACCTCTACGGTATGCATACCGGGATCAAAAATCTGCTCGGCCACAAACTGGCCCTGCTCGTTAACCGGTACTGGATTACCCGCCAGCCAAACAGTGTGCCCTGGCGGCACCTCAGCACCATTCACCAGCACACTATTGCCATCCAGAGGGATACTTCGTCGCGCTAAGCGGTTCTCGCCGTAGCCAACCAGTAATTCCTGGGAGACATCCACATCTTTCGTGGACTCTTCGACCTTGTCCACCAACCACAGAGTCTGTTCGGTGGTTTCATCGAAGCGGCCTTTTCTATCGTACACCCGCAGCACATAGTGCAGTTTTTTTAACGGCGCCTGGAACTGGGAAAATTCCGCAAACCACTCTCCTTCCCCAGCGATCAGCGGAACCACGTCAAGGGGAGTGTCGCGCAGGGACTGGCCCTCTTCAAACAGCCGCACCTCGGCCTGCTCAATAAAGGTGGGATAGTTGGTATAGCTGCGGAAAACTACGCGGTTCTCGCTGTGTTCGGTATCCGGGTTATCCGCATAGCGGATGGTATTAGGCCAGGCTGAAACATTCAGGCGCGGCTGCATCTTTTTGTTATCGAAGCGGAACTGGATATTGGCATTATCGAGAGCCACATCGGTACAACGCTGTAAATCGGCTGAGTTTTTATAAGGGTCATACTCCGGGCTGCCATCCACGGTAATACGCATTAAATTCAGAGAATAGGGATTATTGGCGATAGCCTCGCGATTAATGCGCTCAATTTCCAGGCGGTCACTCTCCGCCAGAATCGCCAGCTCATCGTAAAGTACCTGTACTTCAACCCTGGCACCTTCATTCAGAGTGAAGCCGTTGGCCACTACATCGTCGGACTGCACATAACCGCGACCTTCCGATTGCACTTGGGTGTCTTCAAGGCTGAGAAGCTCTTTTACCTGCTCCATAGCGCGGCGAGCGCGTGCACCGGAAAGCCCCACATCATCGCCATAAACCATGGCTTCACGGCGATCCATACGTTTGTTTTCGCTGTAGCCAATAAAGCTCAAGCGCACATTGGCCTTGCTGGCGATTTCCCCCATGGCCGCACGCATTTGGGTCAGCTGTGCCTGGGTAATAATCGGATCGCCATTATCGAAGCGAATGGGCGGTATATCTCCACGTAGGGATTGGTGTGCAATGGTAATGGTTTCTGCAGCCGCCGCTTCCGGGCAGGCCTGTACCCCGTCCACCGCTACTTCGAGGGGATCGTCGTACCAGAATTCCACTTCCACGCGACGGTTGAGAGCGCGGCCTTTAGGTGTGTCATTGGCGGCAATAGGCTGACTGGCCCCCTTGCCGCTACTGGTAATCATGGTGCCCGGCAGGCCCAGGGCATCGCGCACCGCCAGAGCGACACGGCGAGCTTCGCTATGGGATTTTTCCCGATAAGCACTCTGCTGCTGTTCAGAACTTTCACCAATCTGCAGAGGCAGTGCATCGGTGTGGCCGACAAAATGGATGACCAGATTATTTTTATTCGCTAAATTCGAGCGCACTTCGCGGATACGGCGTAAAAACGCCTCGGGCAAATTCGCTTGCCCTGCCTGCCAGCGCAGAGGATTGACCAGGTTCTTTAAACGCGCGCGCTGCTCAGTACCAGCGGTATAGTTGAGCCTACAAACCGTTTCCTGCCGGCATACTTTCACTCGATTGAGCGCCAGGGCTTCAGCGCGGGCGCGTGCCGCCATGGCTTCTTCATTCAGGGCATCGTAAGTCACCTGCACCTGGACGCGGCGATTCAGTTCGCGCCCTGCGGTGGTGATATTGTCGGCGATTGGCTCGACATCACCGCGGCCTTCCACGGTGATCATTTCCTCTGGCAAGTCCAGGGCCTGCTGGAAGAAATCTGCTACGAACTGAGCCCTGGCCTGGGTAAAGTCATCCTTATTCTCATAATCAGCCACCAATTCTTTTTGCATGGGATCAGAATCGGTGTGGCCAATAAAGTGCAGCTTAAAGTTTGGCTTTTCACCTAACTCGGTGAGTTTTTCTCGCAATAACTCTATAGCCTCTGGGGAGACTTCATCCTCTACAGTATAAAACGGTATGGGTTCGATAAAGTCTTCCAGCACAATTGGCTCAGGCGGAGCAATAAAACTCCCTGCATCCTGCAGCCATTGATTGGCTGGGGCACGCAATAGCATGGTTTCCGTATTGCTGCCGATGGACTTTTCCTCAAATTCTGCCTGAGGTTCCTCTATTTCTGGAGTCAGTCCGGGAATTTTTTGCCACACTTGCCACCAGCTCGCCTCCTGAGGCTCGGCGGCCTCAGCGACAACTGGTTGTTGCGCTTGCGCCGGTAGCGCCAAGGCCAGGGCGATGGCTGTGGCCAAACAGCGCTCACGTCGGCGAAATGTGCGAACAGTTTTTTTTACAGCAACCAGAGCACTCGATGGTTCCATGCTACTGCGATTTTTATCGCTATCTGCAAAGGACATTACTGCCACCCTCCTTTGCTAGGCGGCGCACCACGCCGCCAGAATACTTCCGTTTCAATAGTCAATTCGTAGTCGCCATAACTAGCTGCCCACTGCTCGGCAATTTCAGTCTTGATCGCTTGCAAACGCTCTTCCACCAAATCCGGGTCTTCATTTTCCGCGAGGTAAGACAGACGCAATACCGAAGGCGCTTCACTGAGTTTTTCCAGCAACAGTTCAATACGGGACTGCCACTGGGGACGCATCTCGGTAGTTGTCGGTTCAAAGACCGCCTCAGCCATATCCAGTCGCACCACCCGGTGCAAGCTGGCACCGAAGTTAAACTTCACCATCTTGCCTCGGGTCGCGCGCACTACACGCGGGTTTTCCGTGGTGAGACGATAGCCGCTAGGCAGACTGCGATCGTCGAGCTTGAGCACAAAATTGGAACCGCGATCAGGATTCGGTACCACAGCACAAGTGATATGGAATCGACCGTGGGCGTCAGCGGTAGCATTGAGGCCAGTAGCACTCACCACTCGCGCACCAGGCAAACCACCTTCACCGGCATCCTGATAGCCATTCATATTTTTATCGTCGAAAACCTTACCGATCACATCGGTACAGTCGAAGGTGGGGTCTGGCACCACACGCACGGTTGCCGAGGCCTCACCAGAAGCTGCCTGCCCGGAGAGCTGGTTGAACATAGCCGCGCGGTTAACATACTTGCCCTCGCCCACGCCGGAGCCCACGACCAGCAGCAGTTTCAGCTCGCGGGTCTGATCGGCTTCCACACGCAAGTCGGACCAGATCAATTGCAAGCCTTTTGTCTCCGGCTCTACCGGTTCGCCGTCGAGGCGGGCCGAGCCGGCCACGTATTTGAAGCCAGCGGGGAAGAAGTCCACCAGCTGCAAATCTGTGAGCGGCACCGGCAAGCTGTTGCCAAAGGTAATGGTGTAAGGCACCAGCTGGCTGCGAGTCACATTCAGCATGGCCGCAGTTTTGGTAATGGAAAGCGCACCCTCCAGGTTCGGGTCCATAGGAATATGGTTGTTGAACAACTGGCTGTCCCCTGGAATCTGCTGGTCATCCAGAGAGAGGCGCAGGTAGTAATCGGTTAACGCATCGCGCGCTTCGATATCCAGCGGTGGATGCGCTGGGGACAGCTGCACTTCACAGTGCTGCGCGGTTCCCGGCACCATATCGGCATTGCTGCCGAGGCAGGCACCCACATCGAACCCGGCAGTTTCCTCATTGGTTTGCGCAGGGATTACCAGGGATTCACCACCGACATATTTCTTATCGGCAAGCTCTACCTTAATCAGGTAGTCCGCATTGGCAGGACAAGCGGCATCATCGAAATTAATGTCGAATTTGTAGTAACCACCGGTATGGGTTACTTGGCCCTGCTGCTTTTCATCATCGAAACAGCGATCCGGCAATTCCTGCCCAGAGCTAGCGCGCAGCATGGTCAGAGCAGCACCGGTAATGGGCTCACGCAGGATCGAGTTGTACACCACACCATTTGGTGTCAGCGGTAAATTCAAGTCCTGCGGATTGGCCCCTGAGTCTACAAAAATCTCACTAATACGTTGCGGACCATCGGTGAAATCGGAAACCGAGTTACCTAAAGATGCAGTATTTTCAGTGGCATCCGGTGCGGTGTAGCGCATCTCATAACTGAGACCACCGTAGCCATTTGGAACTAGCCCTTGGAATTGGAAGTAACCGTTTTCGTCGGTCTGGATAGTTTCCAGCAAAGTATCATTGAAATAGAGATCTACAGCCCAATTCAACAATAATCGTTCGTCTGCATCCGCCTGGTTATTGAAGTTCACATCGTGCCATAGGTAACCGGCCAAGTTGGCAATACCCGGCGTACCGCCCACATCTATGGCAACACTGGCTTGATTAGTTGAAGGAGGATTATTCCACTGTACTTCAGCGGTGTTCAGCACCGTATAACCAATTTCCAGGTTGTCGGAAAGCTTTGCCTGGAAGCGCAGTGTTGCACTTTCACCCGGCAACAAGTCCCCATAAATAGTTGAGTAATCTGCGGTAATTACCTGACCAGCGATACTGACACCATCGACCTGGCCATTGAGGGTGGCAGAGTCTGCAACGTAGGTAAGGACACCATCACCAGCAACCATTAGGTCATCAGTAATAGTCACCATGGTTGCCGGTACACCACTGATATTTTCAATGGCCACCAGGTACTCCAGCACTGTACCGGCTTCAGCTGCACCGCCACCGATAACGGCGACTTCTTTCACAATTGAAAGTAGCTGTGCATCACCCACAACCACTAGAGTCGGCTGGGCACCATTGGCCGGATTGCCATCCGCATCAGTGAGAACCAGTGGCAGTTCTTCTGCAGTGACGCTGCCCTGGTTACTAATTACAGTTCCCCTGGCAACGTCCGCATTCACCATCACATCAAAAGTTACAGTGGCCGTTTGTGCAGAAGTGATCACCCCCTCATCGGCACCCGGCAGTGGTGGTGTTAGGTCATTGGAAGACACGGGCAAGGCCGTATTCAGCAGTGACATACCGCCAGCGTTGTCGGCAACAGCCACGCCATTTAGGGTCGTACTGCCAGCAACATAAGTGGTATTTGCAGGCACCTGGTCGGTGAGAACCGCCTGTAGTGCATCGACACCCCCCATATTGGAAATTGCAATGGTGTAACGCAGTACATCACCGGGATCAACAATGCCCGCAGAAATATTGTCCACAGTAATTGCCACGGTTTTATGAGCAATCAGCAAGGGGACATCGCCCACAATATCGATTGTAGGATCGTTGGGCGCATCGGTAGCAGGATCATCCGAAGGCACTTCAGCAAAGGGACCGCTTCCTGCACCCTCGCCATTAACAAAGCCTTGGTTAGAAATCATGGTGCCATCGTTGACATCATTAATGGTGACATCAAAGGTGACCACCGCAGCTGCAACACCGGTTGCAGCCGCACCAATAAAGCCATCGGCCTCGCCATTGGTATTAATACTCATTCCAGCTGCAAGAGGAGAAGTGCCACTTACATCCGAAAGCGCTGAACCATTCAAGGTGGTGGAACCCGCTACGTAAGTGGTATTGGCTGGAATCTGGTCGCGCAGCATTGCATTAACGACATTTTCGCTACCGGTATTTTCCACGCGAATGGTATAACGCAGAGTATCCGTCACCATCAGCAGATCAGGATCGCCTGTTATATCCGCTGAGGTTTTGTGTACCACCAGCAGTGGCTCGGAATCGATTAACACCTGAGTAGGATCTTCATCACCCTCCGCGTCAGGATCATCGGTGCCGTTAATATTGGGATCGTCACTGTTTTTGAGTAACTGGCCTGGCAACTGTACCTGAGCCTGATTCAATACAGCTGTAGCGCTATCAATAACAGGGGCGAGAGTGACTTCATAGACCAACTGAATTGAATCGCCAGCATTGCCACTTGCTGCCAGGTCAAGATTTGTCACCTTCAGCAAACCACTGCCGTGGGTACCAGCAGAAGGATCTGTTCCGCTGCTATCGCTATTTGCCGGAGCTGTTACCAGCTGGAGTGAACCGGACTGGAACAGCGGCAGGCTGTTGAGGCGGCCCAGGTCATCGGTAATTTCAATACTGCTTACATCCACACCGCTCAGGTTTGTCAGTGTGAGGGTGTAACGCAATACCTCAGTAGGGCTGGCCTCAGTTGCTGGACTTTCCCCACGAGTAACATTCTCAACAGTCTTGTAGAAAGTCACCTTGGGCACCGAGGCGCTCACGCTGAACGCGTCCTCGTGATCAAGAACCCCAGGAGTGCCGTCGGTTGGCGCCGGACGGGTGTACTGACGCGCTTCGGGCGCACTGCTATCCCAACTGTGCCACAGTGTTACGCCGGCAATATTGGTGAGCGTATCGCCATCGCGGGTATCCGCATCCAGGGTGGCGTCGTAACTTAGCAACAGATGGTGATCCGCAACCAACATTGCCCCAGCGCCAATCGAGGTAAGGGTGAGCGTACAGCTGGCTGCATCAAAGGCCGTATTAAAATCGGTGCCTTCGCTCAGAGTGGCAATTGCTGTACCGGCAGCGTCTGTAATTTGCGCAGCAAAATTATTTGGTGCGGTTTCACACATACCACCGGGATTATTGTCCGGCAGAATATCGGTCACGTTGATATCCCAAGCAGGGCCGGTACCGATATTGTGTAAGTCCAAAGTAAAAGTACCGGGCAAACCAGACTGCACACTGGCGGGGCCGGTTTTTGTCAGGGTAATCGCCGTGGGTTCTACCACCTGCATATCCAAAGTGGTATTACCGGCACCGGCGCCCTGCCCCAACGCCGGATTGTCGTTGCCGTAGTTGTAGCTGTAACTGGCGCTGTTGCTAAACAGGAAGCCATCCACATTGGGCGGATTGCTGTCGCGCAGGCGCAGAGTGATATCAATCACCACCTGCTCACCAGCCGGTATGTCGATGCCACTGGTGCTATCGGCAATCACCAATGCAGAGGCGGAGCCGGTATTTTGCGGGGTAAATGCGTTTTTACCGGAAACCTTGGCCGCACCAATAAATTCCAGATCCGCAGCAGAAGCACTCAAGTCGATCAGCACACTCACATCGTGCAGGGCTGCCGGCTGTGGCGTTTGCGGAATGGTAATACGGTAATTGAATGGCTCGCCTATAGAGGCCGTGGGCTGAGTATTTTCAATTAACAGCGGCGCGGCATTGGGGGTATTAAACTGCACACCCACTGGGGCTGTGGGGCCGTAGTCTTCGCGCATATCCAAAGCAACCGCAGTGGCTCCCAGGGAAGGCAGATTATCGCCATCCAGTGAGTAATAGGTTTCTACATAGGCTGCATTTTGCAGATTGAGGCCCGCGCCTAAGTTGGCATCGGCCTGTACGCGATACACCATCTGCAAAGTCTGACTCGGATTAATGGCATAACCTGTTCCCGCAGAGAAATCCCAAACCGCCTCACCGGTACTGTTATCGAACGCCGGGGCAATTGCGCCGGCCGCAGCACCATTCACATTGATCGACTGCACACTGATGCCACCCTGGCGCAGGCCGTGGGGAATCAAATCTTTAAAGACCGGATCGTACGCCGGTGCTGAGCCATTATTGGTAATGGTAATGGTGTAATCGACCGTGTCACCGGCGGACAGAGTGGTACCACCTGCGGGCGTCGCGCTGATCGCTACCGCCAAATCCGGCTGCAGTAGATCCAGGGTTTCGCTGTCATTGCGGGCCTCTGTACCGGTGGCCGCATCAAAGCTAAACACCGCATTATTGGTGAGCGCCGTATTATTGGCAGGCCATGGATGTACATCGCGGTTTAATACCCGAGCACGATAGCGCAGCACAAATTCGTCATTGGCTGCATTGTTATCGCCGAGATTGCGCAGATCGGCAATATTCCAACTTAATGTCGTTGGGCCCATCGCGGGGTCACCAGCCTGCACCGGCTCGGCAATATCACTGTGAGCGAAAGGTGCCACAGCCGCGAAGGGTGCGTTGCTATCTCCATTCACTGACACAGTACCGGCAAATACCATGCCCTGCGGCAGGGTATCGACAATCTGAGTGTTCGGTGCTGAGCCTTCGGGCAATGCCAGGCGCAGCTCGTACTCCACCAGATCACCGACACGCAACTGGGCATTGCCGCTACCGTAACTGTCGTCGACACGGGTTTTGCTCAGGGTACTGTCATTGGCGGCGGTCAGCTGTGCAGCGATACTTTCCAGCACATAATCATTTAAACCGCCGACACCATCGGCACCATTACGCTCGTGGGAACTGCTGTTGTCTTCATCCAGACTGGTCCACTCGATACGTGCAGCAGCAGAAAGCGAGGCGGCCGCCAATACTTCATCTAATACCAATGCATCGAATACCAGCAGGCTGTTATTGCCTGCGGCGATGTCCAGATCACTGTTAGTACGGTTCCATTCGAGCGCTTGTGCGTTATTCACACCATCGCCAGTGACAGTGGGATCAGCCTGGGCGGCACCGGCAAAGGTGACACTGCCCGGTACAAATTGCAGGCCGAGTGAAAGCTGCTGACTGATTGCCAAATCAAATGCGGCAGAATTTTCTGTATTGCCCGCAGCGCTGAGATCCAGAGTGAAGCGCAGAATATCGCCCGCATCCGGGTCATTGCCGGGGCTGGTCTGGTTGGCTACGGCATTGGTTGCGGATAAATCCGGCTCAACAATCGTGAGCGTCGGCGCAGTGCCAACACCACCAGCCTGAGCCGCACCACCTTTGGTGGCGGCAAAGGTATAGCTGGCCTCATTGGCAAAACTGTGCCCCGCCTGCGCGGTTGCGTTATTGGCAACACGCGCACGCACCTCAAAAATCGCCACATCGCCAGCCGGAATCATATCCACGGCCAGGGCAATATTGTTATTGCTGGTGTTATCTGTAAATGCGCGGCCATTTATTTCCTGCAACTGCACCAGTGACAGGCTGGGGTCGAGCACATCGGTAATCACTAAGTCATGAATCGCCGCGGTGGTGGCGCTGCCCGGTACTTGAATGCGATACACCACTTCCTCGCCCACTGCCGCCGCAGGGGCAGTAAGCAGGGTTTTCTGTGGCGGCGTTACCGTGGTGGCAACTGTACCCATCGGATAAGGGGTTGCCAGGGGAACTGGGGCATACTGCTCGCCGTTCTTGCTGGGCAGTGACCAGAATTCATTGGCCGTAAAGGTGTTTACCCAATTTTCACCGCCGCCGATATCGGTATAAAAACCAATTTCATAATAAATATCCAAACAGGCGCCGGCTTCGATAGGCACCTGCAGAGTAAAGTGCATATCGTCGCCGCGATTGGCCGGTGCGGTGTAGTTGTAGTCAGCGCCCTGCGTCAGTACTGTGCCATCCAGAGACACCCGCAAGTTGGCGATGGAATTCTGGTCCATCTGCGTAGCCAGATCATCGGTCAATGACAGATCATAGGCTGGAGCCAAACCGGTGTTGCAGGCTTGCAGGGTAAACTGCATCACATCATTGGCCGGGTTCACATTCATATGGGAACTGGGCCAGTTGGCATCGGTCTTGGTCAGATTCGCGAGGCGCGGCTGCAGCACCGTAATGCTGGCGCTGTCCTGCAATGCGCTGGCGGCACCGGTGTAATTCAATTGCGCAGTATTGGTCAGGGTGGCGGTGGGTACGGCAATGCCTGCACCGGTTTGCACCTTGGCGGTGTACTCAATCACAAAGTGATTGGTATTGCCGAAATTACTGCGAATATCCCCCAGGTTCCAAGTTACCGTACCGGTATCGCCGGCAGTGGGCACGGCAATCGCCGCATAGGAGTAATCGTTCAGATTGTCATTGTAGGGGGCGGTGGTATCGCCATTTACACTGACAATGGAATCAAATTCCAAGCCGCTGGGCAGCGTATCGGTAACGGTTACCGCCGGAGTAGTGCCCGCTTGCAGGTTCAGGACCAGCTGATAGGTCACCGTGTCACCAACACGCAGTGTACCCACTGGAGTAGCGCTATCGGAATCCGCAATCACAGTCTTGGAGAGACTGGTGTTATCCACCGTATCGATACTGGCGTTGGCCGGGCCTACACAGTAGTCATCCGGTGCAGAAATACTTGGGCAGCCGGCGCCATCGCGCTCATAGGCCTGATCGTTGCTGCTGCTGTTATCCAGTGAGGTCCAGTCCAGCATCACACTATTACTAATCGGCGAACCAAAAACCCCATTCACCTGGGTGCGATAGGTGATCACCAGGGTTTCACCCAACTGCAGGTCCAGGCTGTTATCGCCGTTATCGCGACCCCAAATCAACGGTCCATTCGGTGCCGCCGCCGGTGTAGCGACAAAACCAGCCACGACGCCGCCGTTAATCAATGCGGTCGGAGTAAAGCTATTATCCAACTGCAGTTCCGACGGCAGTGTGTCCACCAGATTTAAATCGTAAGCGGCAGCGGTGGAGCCACCAGCGTGGGCCACGGTAATCTCGTACTCCAATACATCGCCACCCACGGGTAAATTGCCGGGGTTGGTTGCATTGCTCACGGTTTTACTCACTGTTAACAGGGGCTCTACCACGGTAACCGCGGCAGTTCTGTCATTGAGATTTTCCCCGGCCCCGGTTTCGCCATTGCTATAAGACAGGGTGGCACCGTTGCGGCGTGAGTCACCGTCGTTAGTGGCCAAATCATTGGCGATACGGGCGAAATAGGTAATACGGATCAGTGGTTCAATGGTTCCGCCAGCAGTGTCATTTTCACTATTCGTATCGACGGTACCGATATCCCAGGTGGCATTGCCAGCAGTGTTGTCTGCGGGGAAGCTATTAAATGCGGCTTCAGAGGGCGCAGCGCCATTGATGGTCTCGATACCGATAAAGTCGTAGCTGATGTCGTAATCGCTATTATGACTAAGCACATAACCTTCCGGGCTGCCCAGTTGATCCGTAATCGCTACGCTTTGGCTGATACCTTCAGGTAAACGAATCTCCAGCTGGAATTTTTTATGGGCACCGATAGTGGGAACTACCGCCGGCTGCAAATCAGTTTTACTCATTTGCAGTGGCAAGACTTCTGTCTGGGCACTGGCATTGGTTTCGTAATCATTGATAGCGTCACCACCATTGGGCAGTACGCCGATACGCATACCATCAGCGGCCCCATCGTTGCCGATGGTCTTGCTGCTATTCAATGAAATATCTTTGCCCGGCAGGGACTGCCAGCGAGCCTGAATAGTGTTATCCAGAATCTCATGGGGCTCTACGCCCTGCTCTACGCGCACATCAAACGTAAAGGATTTAGTGGCGCCAACGGCAATACTGTAATCCGCATTGTTGCGATTCCAGCTAAAGATCGGTGCATTGGCACCTACAGTAGTGACATCAACATTTTGGGGGGGATCATTACCACCGATATTGCCAACGTAAACCAACTTGGTACCGGTCAGGTCATCAAGCACCTGCAGATTATAGGCAGCGGCGCTACCGGTATTTTCCGCGGTTACAGTTACTGTGAGAATATCGTCCGCATCGCTATTGGTTACAGCGAAGGATTTATTGAGTTTTATCTTCGGTTCCAACACGGTAATTTCGTGGGAGTCGAAAGGCACTACGATATTGCCACCGGCCTCATCCACATAACTCACCTGCGCGGTGGTGTAGCTACCCCCGTTGCCCAGCAAATCGCCATCATCAGTATTACTGCTATTTTCGATACGTGCGATAAATTCAACTGGGAAATCAAACAGGCTGCCGGTTACCGTTGTGAGTTCCTGGTCACCAAAATCCCACTCCACATAATCGGCAGTGCCAGTACTGGTACAGGTTGCGCTAAACGTCCCCCCTGGAATAAAACCGGCGGCATCGTAGGGAGAAGCATTGAGGTTAACCGTTTGCCCTTCAATACAACGCATACCCGCTGGCAATTCATCGCGAATAACAAAGTTACGCAACTTGGCCGCGGGGATTTTCGCGGTTAATCGGTAGCGAATTTCCTCACCAACAACGGCAGTATCACTATTGGTGCCACTGGCAGTGCTATTAGAAAGCTCCAGGGCCTGTTTAGGTTCCGCTTTTACCTCAATAATCTGCATGCGCGCTTCAGCATCGGCCGATTTATAGTGGCGTGCACGCCCCGCTGCAGGAGACCCATCCCCGACACCATCGTTGTCCGCATCACTATCGATCTGTGTGGCAGTCTGGTGGCCAAAGTCACCTTCCAGGCTGTCATAGCGGGTATAGAAGGTGTTATTGAATAGCTGCAATGGTGCTACGGAGCGATGCGGCTTTACTCGGTAATAAAGGGTGATCGAATCACCGGGATTAATTCGCTCCAATGCCGAGGAGTGCTCATAAGAGAAGGTAACAATGGCCGGAGTTCCACCATCGCTACAATGGCTAGCTTCAGAATAATTATTCGCCCCGATAGTGGTGCCGACCCATCCATCGTCACCACTGTTCGTTTCCGCTGAACCATCGCCATCGTTGTCCAAGCCATCGCTGCCCAGGGCCTGCACACACATCTGACCGGTGGGGTCGAGGGTATCGGTAACAACCAAATCGTAGGCCGGAGCACGGTTTACTCCAGCATCTGCGGCGCGGTTAGTCAGGGTCAAACGGAAAATATAAGTCTGGTCCCGGTGACCTTCATTCGTAAAGTCCACGAAATTTGTACAGCTGGTGCCGATACCATAGAGGTTTTCGTTACAGACTTTCTTATCGATTTCGATATGGGGCTCAGAGACGGTTACGGTTTCCGACCATTCAGTAATATCCGGGAAGCCCGGGACTGTAGTCGGAATACCGTCGATATTGGTCAAGATCCCGCTGGTATTAAAATTATCCACCACAATTGTTTCGGTATCGAACACTGCGGTAAATTGCGCGCGCGCAAAGTCGGTGCTGGGATTGGCATGCTGATTCGGATCGGTATTTTCGGTGTCTACCGGATCATTCAACAAGCGCGTGGTCATATCTGCAAGGAACCAGCGGTCTCGCAAGGTGATCTTGGAAGTTACCTCCCAGAGAAAATCTGTTTCACTGAGGGGGATATTCAAACCCCCACTTTCTACGATATCACCGCTGGGAATTACCACACAGTTGGCCTGGGAAGTTGGGTGCGGCAGTGTAACATCGGCACAATTAAGCGGAGCATCGTTAATATAGCCCTGACCATCAGGCAGGTCATCGAGCACATCAATATCGCGTACTTCGATCAGAGTAAATCCGGGCGTATCGAAACCGAACCAGCCACCGGCCTGGATTTCAAAGCGACACTCTTCACCGATCAACACACTGTCATTGGAAAAGGCAGCTTCGGAAGTCAGTTCGTTACACTGATCAGAGCGTTCCTTGATCAGGTTAAAACCCATCACCCGCGCACGCATGCCGTCGAGGGTATAGTTATTGGCAAGTTGTTCCTCAGGTGTTGTTTGACTCAGCTTAACGGGGTTGGGGAAATACAGTGG
Organism: Microbulbifer sp. ABH2_005; assembly: GCF_056160005.1. Taxonomy (NCBI): domain Bacteria; kingdom Pseudomonadati; phylum Pseudomonadota; class Gammaproteobacteria; order Cellvibrionales; family Microbulbiferaceae; genus Microbulbifer; species Microbulbifer sp. ABH2_005. Next base: position 2,558,090 of record NZ_JBSWWI010000001.1, read on the forward strand.
TGTACCATCAGAGAGGGTTATCTCCCCCACTACATCGGCGCGGAAAGTAAGATCATCATCAGTTGCTGAATGGTTTTTCTCAACCTGAAAAACAATGCGCTCGGTCTTACCGGGCTCAATAACGCCACCTAAATTGGAACAACGATAAACCGCTGACGATGCTGGTAAATAATCCGGCTGATTCCAAAGGGGATGTGCCGGCACTGTACCAGGGTTTGGCTTGCCGATGGGTGTGCAGGCACGGTCATTGGACAGCACGCGCATTGCTTCACCAAAGGTGACATACACATCGTAATTGTCCGCATCGTGACCACCGTTGTTGGTTACATCAACCGTCAGCTCGGAAGTACCGCTATCCCGCACAATATACAGAGGGTGTACAGTGCTGATATCCAGGTCTTCCGGGTCCGGTGTAACCGACTGGTTTTCAACTTGAGTCGGTGGATTGGTACTGGGGCAAAAGTCTTCGTAATCAATCGTTAGGACATTATTCGCAAGGCGGATATTACTGTTGGGATCCTTGCCATTACCTGCAGATTCTTCCTCAACATCCAGGTCGGCCATTTTGTCGTAGAAGCTCGGCTCCGTGGTAACGATACGGAAACGGATTTGTATCTCATCGCCCTGACGCATCATATTGCGCTGGTCCGAATAATCCCGGTGCGTAGTACTACTCAGCAGACGGAATTCCGGCTTGTTATTTTGCAGGGGGTCAGTGTGCCATTGATTCCAGTTGCTACCCACACGCCATTGCAAGGTATCGGCCTTACCGGGGTAAGTGGAGCTGTAATTGGCCCCATGCCCATCAATGCCGCGGCGCTCACGGATGATTTGCGGCGTATAGGTGGTATCCACCACATACTCATCGGGAAGATCGCTGACGAACTGGATATCCTTAACCGAGCCGCGGGTCTGGTTATTGATAGTAATAGTTACAAACCCGGCGGAGCCCAAAGGCTGATTCAGGTTGGTTCCGGTAATAACCTGGGTAATATCGAGCGCGTCGGCAACCCGTGCATACATCGCCTCTGAATCTGAACCAGGCCCGGACCCGACAGCCGGAGAGGAAATTCCGCCCACCCCAGTATCGTCATCAATTTCACAACCCCACTCTATATCCGAAACCTTATTAGTGCCGTCGCTACAAGAAGTGTTTACCTTACCGACCAGATAAATATTTAGAGTTGAATTTGCCGGGACATCCGTACGGCCAGAACCACCAGAGAAACTGCCATCCAGCTCAAAATCATTGATATTGTTGCTGGCTGAAACACACCCAGAAACGCCTGGGTTTGAGCCATTGTTATCGGCGATAACCTCAGCGGCTGCATTACTAGAGCAGGCATAATTGATATCCATATTCGGATTGGACATCAAATCATCGAAGCGCACATCCTGCATATCAGCATCCCCAGCATTGGAGATGGCGATACGCCAGATCACATCATCATTAATATTGCCGTAAACATCATTGGTGTAGTTAGTTTGACCCGCATCGATATTACGACCGCGTTTATCTACGGAGGGCAGCGGCTCTTTAATACTTAACACCAGATCATGGTAATCAGTTTCGGAATCGCCACAATAGTCAAATGAAGCAGAAGCATAAATTCTGCGGTTGTTATTGACCAGGTCCTCTTCTCTATCAGCTCTGCTGCGTACCTCAAAGGTAATCCATAAAGTGGTACTTTCATTACGGGCAGCAAGTGCAGTTAAATCATTTTGATCCCAACGTATCGTGGAGCCACTAATTGTAGGCTCACTTATTATAGAACCTGAACTTACCCAAGTAGAACCGGGAACATATTCCAGCTGAGAAGAACCAAGATCTTCTGTGACCACAATGTTCTCGATATGCTGAGTTCCCATAAAATCACTGCGGATACTAGGGACCTCGATCTTGATAGCCACTTGACCATCACCACAAAGCTCGCACCAGCTGTTAGAGGAACTATGTTCAATGATATTAAAAAATGCGGGGTTATCCGGAGATGAGGGACAGTTGTGATCCGCCCTAGCCTGCGGGGCAAATAAAGCAATCCAAATACAGAGCAGCACTAAACCAACAAGCGCATTATTCCAGGATTTCCGTCCAATTACTTCTGACATCATCGTCACTTATTAGCCGCCGCTTTTCTGTTTACAAAATCCTCGACAGAGCCCACAAGCACTGCCACCGCACAGGGTCTGCCCGGTGCGCGAACTTTAATTGCAGAGGAAAAAAGTGGCCGTGAAACAGGTCATAAATACTGCGGGGCAAGGGAACTTTTTTGGAGATTGCCAAGTGGTTCTCAGGGATACCCAGGAAGGGAGTCATCGAGAAAGCAATTAAAAACTTTTACACAACCAGCATGTACAAAAAGTGTCTCCTCCTCACCCAAGTGAGAAGGAGACACTTTTGATTAGTTTTGAGGCAGGAAGTCGATCGGGTAGAGAATGGTGATCGTTGGAACACCAGCCTTTTCACCAAAGTTAAACCGCTTGACCCTTGCCACAATCTTGGCATTGAGTGCCGGTGAATCCATATCACTGGATTCCACTTGTGCCATGGATACAGAGCCATCCGGTTCGATAGTAATTTTCAACACCATCTTACCCTGCAGAGCCGGGTTGTTACGCAACTCGCGGTTGTAGATACGATACAGCGACGACTTATAACGATCGAAGACAATCTGAATTTCTTCGTCGGTTCGGGACGGCCCCACACCATCGCTAAGCGGACGATCCTCACCGGCAAAGTCACCTTCGGTACCGATAGCACTCTCCACTCGCGCAAACTCGACACCACCCAGAGAGGACCCAGTTCCAGCCACGTTGCGGCTCACATCGGCAGCACTCAGGCCGCCACTACCCTTGGCCGCAGCAGAAGTAATCAGAGAACGCTGGCTGCGATTTTCCTTCTTACCAGCCGTGCTCAGCTGTGTCTGCTGGCCGAGACGATTATCCAGATCATCCTGAATGAGATCCTGGAAATTATCTTTGAAGGCCAGAACACCGGCGCGCTCGGCTTTCTTACGAGCCTGCTTTTTCTCGGTCTTGGTAGGCTTCGGCTCCTGCTTAGCCACCTTTTGTTCAGGCTTAGGCTCGGGTTTTTTCTCCTCTTTCTTGGGCTTGGTTTTCTCCGGCTCAGGCGGTGGCTTGGGCTTGGTTTTCTTTTCGATGACCAGCTTGGCCAGGCGCTCGGGAATTTCAACCACCTCGGATTCCGGTTCCGGCAGCGTGTAGAGCGGCACTAGATAACCCAATAAAGTGGCGATAAATAGAGACGCAAATACACAGAGGCGGAAACGCTTTTCATCCTCACCTTGGGTATGCCAAGGCATAACCATCGGACGAAAATCCGGCTGTTCAAATTCGCGTGTGATTTCGAATTCGTACTTAGACTCTTCCTCTTCACGGCGCAGCTCATCCGCCTGCTCATCCAGAGCAAAGATTTCCTCATTACAATATTCAATATTGTCGAGGACTTGTCGTCGAGACTGATGCAGCTGGTCCAGCCGCTCATTGTAATCGCGGGTGGATTCGCCAATTCGCGCAATCACCTGAGCGGAAGCATCGGCCCGGTAGTGCTCGGCCCAAAACATTTCCCCTGCGCCAGCTTCTTCGAGCTTGCTCAGACGCTCAGATATTTCATCAAGCAGCTGGAACTTGGTGCCACTGGCCTGCAACTCGGCCAGCTGCTCCTCTATCTGCTGCCGCTCATCCTCGAGCAGGAGCATACGCTGGCGAACCGCATTGAGCGATTCGCTAAGCGCCTGCTGTTGTTGTAGAAAATTACTCACAAACTTCCATTAACCCTGAGATGCTTTCTGAATAACCGCCAGCGATACCTTGGTGTAGCCAGCTTCCGTACAGCTGGACATCACCTTTTTAAGCAAACTGAACGGAATGCCCCTGTCCGCGAGAATATTGACTTCCGGTGGCTCCGGCTGCACTTCACCTTCAGTGCCTTCCTCCTCAGCCTCTGCTTCGGCAGAAGCCTGGACCACACCAATGGCCTTACCCATTTCGGCAATCATCGCCTGCTTGATGGCCTCGATAATGATTTCCTCACTCTCAAGCACCTCGCTGGTAGCCACCACCGAATTGGATTCCACCAGGATTTCCTCGTCAGTCACCATCAAAGTCACGGTTTCCCTGGGCTTAGTCTCCACCACTGAATCCGGTAAAGTGATGACCTTGGGTGGCTCCAACGCCTCATTGCTGGAGGTGTTGGTGAGCAGGAAAAACACCAGAATGGTGAACACGTCCATCAGTGAGGTAAGGTTCATCCCCGAGGTTTTTTTGCGCTTATGGCTGCGCGCCATGCGCTTCATACGTCGGCTTTCATGTCTCACGGCGCATCTCCTATGGAAATATCGGGAAACAGCACCACCCTCTCCACCGCTTCGGGATCGCTGGGATCACTGCCTTCCACACGCACTTCGGCTCCGCGTACGGTATCCATCACACCCACGAGATGCTCATAGGCGATATCCGCTTCCATCAACAAAATGGAATCCGTTTTTTCCGGATAGCTGGCTTTTACCTGCAATAAAAACTCAGTGAGTTTTTTCAGGTCGTAGACCTCGGCAGTTGGCAACAGGGCAAGCTTTTCGCCCTCTTCAGTGCCGGCCTCCACAGCTGCTTCCATCGGTGCGGACTCACCCTCTTCGGGCTGATTCAGATTAGGAAAACGCGCGATAACCTTCTCACCATCACTGATTTCCAGTGCCTCCTTACGCACGACGACTTCCACCGTAACTGCGGGATCATCCGGCGCTCCGCCGCCGGCTCCGCTCGGCATATTCAGCTCTAAAATTGTTACCCGTGAGAACACTGCCGATACCAACAGGAAGGGTACCAGCACCACCATCAGGTTCAGGAAGGCGGTAATGTCCAGCTCCGGGGCTTCTTTATCTCTCCCGTGGCGCCGCCTTCTCATTACGCAGTTTCCGTTTGCTGTTCTTCGGTTTTGGCCTGGGCCTCGGGTTGCGCTTTGGAGTGCTTATCAGATTTCTTGACTGGCTTATTTTCAGCTTTCTTCTCTGAAGTGGGCGCATCGATTTCGAAGCGGCGGCGAGTTGAGCTGTCGATCAGGTTGGAGGCTTTTACGGAAACCATTTCCAGGCTGTCGATAATTTCACCGGTGAGAGAGTTGAGCAGCGCATGCACGATCAACAGGGGAATACCGGTCATCAGGCCGAAGGCGGTAGTGTTCATCGCCACGGAAATACTGGCGGAGAGCAGGTCAGCCTTTTCTGCAGGGTTGGCATTAGCAACCGCAGTAAAGGCTTCGATCAGGCCCATAATGGTACCGAGCAGCCCTAGCAGCGTGGCAATATTGGAGAACAGCGCTACGTAGGGAGTGCGCTTTTCCAGTTGCGGAGTGATTTCCATCATGCTCTCTTCCATCGCGATTTCGATGTCTTCGCGACGGCGCACCGCACCCTGGCGGGCCAAGCCCATGGAAAGCAGCTTAGCTACACTGGAATTATCCTGCTTGACCAGATTGCGAGCGCGATCGAAATCTCCGCTGGAGAGAATCGGCTGTAATTTATCCCACATGGTGCGGTTGGTATGGCGCTCGTAGTGCAGGCGGATAAATCGCTCAATCGCTACGGCGCTACCCAGGGCGGCCACCACAAGAATGGGGTACATAAAAGTACCGCCCGTCTGGAAAAACTCGATGACGCTATTGAAAAAGTCCATTACAAACCCTCTTGAGAAATACTGCAGTAATTGGTTGCTGCTCTGGCACTTGCCAGAGAAAGGACGGCGTTAATCGCCGGACAGGCTGAGCTGGTAGAACTCCAGCTCACGCATGAAAACTTCCTTGTCGAGCGGTTTGAGCTTGTCGTCCATCAAGCTGGAGACAAGATCACTTTCAACGCCCACCTCGGAACTTTTCCAGGGAACGATATATAGGGACTTGGGCGCTTCCTTGTTACCAATAATGGATATACCCGATAGCTCCTTTACCTTGGAATCCACTTTCTTTTCTGTGGATTGTGTTTTTTCTTCATCCTGTGATTGCGCATTGGCGAATGACGAAATGACTAACCCCATAAGGAACGGCAAAATCCATTTACACTGCACTGTCACTTGTCTGCCCTCCTCTTAAGATCCGCCAGCCAGATGGATACATCCTGATCTTCTGGCTCCAGCTGCACATATTGCTGGAATTGTGCCAGAGCGCACTGGAGATCTTGCAGATAGAGATCACACAATATGCCTAGATTTTTAATCAAAGGCAGGTATTCGGGGTTTTCTGCCAAGGCATTCACATAAATTTTGCGCGCATCGGCAAAGCGACCCTGCTTGCGATAAAGCACAGCCAACTCATTGGTGGCTACCGGGTGTTCGGCATCAATCTCTAACGCCTTAAGAAAAGCCTCTTCCGCTTTTTTTTCCTCGCCAACCTGAGATTGGGCAATACCGAGATTGATATAGGGTGCAGGCAAGCGCTGCTCCCGCTCAACAACCGACTCCAATAATTCAATGGCCTGCACAAATTCCTTATTGGCGAGGAGTTCCAGGGAACGCGCAAAGTCCCGGCTCACACTGCCGGATACCCGCACAGAGGAATAATCAGAAACTTTTCCCGACTTGGTCTGGACACCCGCACAGGCAGCCAGAAACAAAGCCACAACCATCAGGACAACCATTCGCAATCTTGTTTGCATAGCCCTAATCTCCATTTTCACTGTTACTGGCCGGAAACCGCTTCACCCGATTCCAACACCTCAGGTTCTGGCGGCAGAGGCACAATGTTCTGCAGATACTCACCAGCTTCCTCGGCGCGTGCATAACGGGCCGGCATCAGACCTGCCAGCTTTCCGATACTTTTGTCGACCCAGGGGTTGTAAATACCCACCCCGAGCAGCTCAACATTTTTCTCATGTACGGAAATCGCTTTTTCTTCGAAGGGATAAATTTGATCCTCCAGAGCCAGCTCATACTCCTCCAGCTCAAGCGCACTTAAATTACTTGGGCGCTCAGAGTCTTTCAGGGACACACTGAAGTGCAGATAAATTTCCGCAAGGTAATAGGTAGCTGCAGCGGTCACATCGGCTACCTTGTAGTCGATCAGGGCTGAGAAATCGCTGATCGCCTTTTTCATGCGCTTGCGCTTCAGATTCAGGTTTTGCTCGATGGGCTTCACCAGCGCCACCTGGGTAAAGGCTTCATAACTGGGCTGCGCCAGTTGCAGTGCGGCGTTACCGGCGAGGTAGCGGGTGCGATCACTGCGCTGGGAGCCGCCGCGCAACTCAATGCGCACCATCTCGCGCAGTTCCTGCGTGTAGCGTTTTTGCTGGCCGGAGGATTTATAGATATCGGCAATCTTCTGCCGCGTTTCCAGAGCCGGTTCCATGGGATTGGGGAACAGCTTGACGTAACGGCGCAATACCGCCAGGGCTCTGTCACTATCTTTGGCGGCACTGTAAAGATCCGCCGCCTGGGTCAGGGCTTCGCGACGAATCTCTTCATCCTCAGATTCTCGCTCAATACGCTCAAATTCTGCAGCCGCCAACAAGAGCTCTCCGCTCTCCTGATAGACCACCGCCAATTTCTTGGTGACATCTTTGGCCAGTTCGTGTTCGGGGAAATTCCTGCGGAAGCTGTTCAGCACCGAGGCAGCCTGGGTCCAATCCTTGAGCACAATCAGGGAGGCGGCGGCATCGTACTCAGCCGTAGCCAATAAAGTCGCCCCCGGAGCCGCAGCGCGAATTCGCAGGAAGTGGCCGGCAGCGGTGGCATGGTCCTCTTGCTTGCGCGCCATATCGCCCTGCTGGTAAATGGACGCGGCCAGGTTATCGACCAGCCCCGAACGATCTTTGGCATCAGCCGCAGTGAGATTTAGCGTTTCCCCATAGGCCACTTCCGCATCGACATAGGCCTGGGTATCAAAGGAACCGTGGGCCACCAACATCCAGGCGGAGCGACGAATTTCCTGCTCTGCCGCCGGGAATTTCTCCAGCAGCTGGCGGCCATTTTCGATCACTGGCGTATAGTCTTTAAGACCATACAACTCCTCCACCGCACCCAACATCACTTGTGGCGCCTTGGCGTGTTGCGCAAAAGTATCGGCAAACGTTAAGGAGGAACGAATAATTTCCCGCAACAGCGGCGCACGCTGATCTGCGCTCGCCTCTTTCAAGTTGTTCGCCAAGTGTTCACGATAAGCATAAACCGCAGCGTAGCCCGCTTCGCTGGAGTCCTTGTGGGCGGGATATTCGTAGGCGGTGCGCTCATATTCCAGTGCGGCATTGTGGAAATCGCGATTTTCCAGCATCAAACCGGCTAGCTGGTAGTTCATTTCCGGCGCGCGCTCGGTTTCACGGAAGGACTGTAGATAGCGGCGATACCAGTGAATGGCCTCGCGATAGTGCTCGCCTTTCTTATCCTTCAACTTCTTATTCTGGTAGGCAGCGTGATAGTGGCCTGCCAAGTCGATCAGGTTGGCCTGTAAAAACTCAACCACCTCACCGAATTCATTGATATCGAATACGGTCCAGTATTCGGCATTAAGAGCGTAGGTATTGACGAAGGTTTTCTTCGCCTCAAGTACCAGCTTGGGAAATCCACCTTTGCTGTAAATATCGATGACGCGAATAGAAAAGTCCGCGGAAACTTTGTGGAGAGGATTCCGCTCCACAAAAGCGATGTAGGATTTCGCCGAATCCTGGTAGCGGCGCTTGTCCAGATAGTATTCACCCAAGTGGCTATACACCAGGTATTCATACTGACGCGCGCCCTTGCGGGAGAAATAATCGACAATGGAATCTGGCCCCTCCATATAAGAGAAACTCAGACTCACCACGCGGAAAGTATCATCCACATGTTTGCGTTCAACCGTATTGGTCTGCTGATCGAAATCGTAACCTTGAGAAACTTTGTAATCGAGCATGGCCACGTAATCATCCAGCGCCATCTCGTACATATCCTGTTTAAACAGGGACCAACCGCGCTTATATAAGGCCAATTCGTAAAAACTGGAAATCTCGCCAATCGTAATTACCCGACCATAGGCCTCTTCTGCATCCAGGTATTTTTTACGGGTAAAGTGGTATTCACCCAGGCGAAACCAGGCCTCATCGATATGGCGTGAATCTGGATACTTGGCCACCAATTGACGCAACACATCCACTGCGGCATCAATTTGTCCCGCCTCTTCGTAGGCACGGGAGAGCTGGTACATCACCTGGTCATTGCGGTCGTAGAAGGGATATTTTTTCAGCAGCTTAAGATACAGCGCGATCGCCTCACGGGCATTGGCTGACATCAGCGCTTCCGGGTCCTCCTCGGGCACCTGTAGCGGGGTAGTATCTGCTGCAATATCGACACTGCTGCTAGCACGGGCTTCGAAATCTGCATCGGATTCCGCCGCGCCAGTTTGCTCTGCTGCAACTTCCTGTAGCTGTTGATCTTGTACTTTGGACACAGGCGCAGCAACTCCTGCGGGAGCCTCCAAAGTGTTCTCTTCAGGTACTTCTGGAGCATCAATGGCGATCACAGCACCGCTGGCAGCAGCCGCGACACCGTCGATAGCGGCATCTTCGGCCCGGTGCGCCTGCTTGATTTTCAGGTCGGCAATACGACGCATCGCCTCGGGAGTGAGTTTAGACTCTGGAGTTTCCTGCAAGTAGCGTTGATAACTGGCCAGGGCCTTTTCCAGGCTTCCGTCGATATATTCTTCTTTGATCTCAATATCGACATTCTGCAGACTGCCAATGGTCTTGCCGCTATTAACCGCACAGGCGTTGAGCAACAATACAGCCGCAGCTAATGCACAGCGGCGCAGTAAGATCGGGGGCTTGTATCCTGTCGCGACGGGCTTAATAGCAGCCCTAACGGGGTGTTTTACGCGCTTGGTTAAGGATTTCACGCTTTATCCCCCTCAATCTCTGGAGCTTCCGATTCGGCAGGACTGCTCCTTGGAAGAGCTTCCGTCTGGGTCTCGCTGTGTGACTCAACTTCGTCCGGCTCCTGCAACTTATTATCAGTTTCAGATGCTTCCATTTCGGGAGGATTGTGTTCCGGAAGAGTTTCCGGCTGAGCTTCACGGTGCTGCTCAACCTCATCCGGCTCCTGCAGATTATTTTCAGTTTCTGATGCTTCCATTTCGGGCGGGTTGTGCTCCGGAAGCGTTTCCGGCTGAGCCTCGCGGTGCTGCTCAATCTTGCGCTCATCCTCGCGTTGCTCTTGCAGTTCGTTGGCACGGTCATAACTATCGGCCAGGGCGAAGCGCGCTTTAATCTGGTAGCTTTCCAACTGGCTGCGACGGCGCTCTAACTCTTCAACGGCGAGCGCTTCCAGCATGCTGCCCTGGCGGGCCATCAGCATCTCCAGACGCTGCTGTGCAGCGTGAATTTGCGCACGCAGGCGCTGGATATTCTTGTTGTAACCGGTGTAACTATGGGTGGCCGCCTGACGACTGCGCACATAGGAGCGATAAATTGTTTGCAGTTTTTCAATCTCAATATTGAGTTCCTGCAAATGCCTATAAGCTTCTGTGAGGCGCTGGTGATACTCAGTGGAGAGACGTAAATCCAAAATACCCTGCAAGCGCGCCAGGCGGCTGCGGGTTTCCTCGGTAAAACCGTTGGGATTGCGCGCGATCTCCTTGCGCAGCTGCAACAGCTGCAGGCGTGCTTCCTGCTCATCGGCGGTCGCGAGATATTCGGGGCGACGGGAAACCAGCATCTGTTCGATACGATTGGAAAACTGATCGCGCTGCTCCATACGCAGCTTGATACGCGCATCCAGCGCACGGAATTGTTCGTCTAACTGTGGCAACAGGGGCTCGTAGTAAGCTCGACGCGCACTGATAATATCTTCATAAGCGGTCAGGCTTTTAAGCCACTCTTTATTGCGCTCGAAGAGATCATTGAGATCACGATAATTACGCAGGAATTCCTGATAATCATTGGAGGCCATCAGATCAAGGAGATAATGGGTCTCCGGCGCCTCCGGCAGATTGCGCAAAGCCACCACCCAGTTTTGCACCTGGGTAGCCTCTTTACGGCGCAGCGCTTCGAGAAACTTTCCCTGGCGAATACTATTGATAGAAGCGGTCAGCGTATCGATTTCACGGCCAAAAGCATCCAGGGCGCGGCCGTAATTAATGGCTGCCGTACTGTGTACATCCAGCTTGCCGTAGGCATAAGGCACCGCCAACATCACTTCCTGAACCGCCTCATTAGTGCCCTTGCGGTTCTGCAAGATTCTCCAGGGCACCAGGGCGCGATCATATCGGCCCGCACGGGCCTCCACCCAGCCGGCACCGAGTAGTGCTCGATTAGAGAAAGGCCCCTCGAGATTGACCCGATCAAAATAGGGGCGCGCCAACTCCAGCTCGCCGGCCTCCATCAAGTGAGAGCCCAGCAAGAGGTTGGTCTTGTCATACAGCGCCTGGTCGACGGGATTGCTACCGCGGCGCTTGCCCAGAGCCGTCAGCTCAAGCACACCGCGAGCTTCCTCCCCGGACTTCAACTGGGCGATGCCCAGGTTGAATTCCACAAAGCCGTCCAGGGATTCCTCACCTTTTAAATCTTTAAGCAGCTCAACGGCTTCTTCGAGGCGCCCCAATTCCATAAATACCCGCGCACGCAGGAACTGCTCATCGGCGCGCACCCGCAAGGGCACCCTGCCCTCAATCATTTCCAGTGCGTGCAGAGCATTGAGGGGCTGCTGTTTGTGATAGTGAATCTTAGCCAGGCGATAGGCGGCCTCATTACGCACTTCCTGAGAAACGTTGCCTTTCAGCACCGCCTCGATCGCGCGGCCCGCTTCCCGGTGCATCCGATAGGAAAGCTCCAGGTCGCCCACAGAAAATTCCGCCTGCCCCAAATGCGCACTGAATGGGTCCAGCTCCGGCTCATCCAGGCGGTGGTACTGGGCCAACTCATTGTCCAGGGCCACAATCGCATCGAAGTAATTTTCCTGATGGGCGTAATACATGGCCGCACCAAAAAACAAATCGCGCAGCTCCTCTTTCTCATCATCGGCCTGAGCAGCACTGGAGAGCAGAGAGAAGCTACAGAGGGTGAAGCTGAGGGCACGCAGGCGAGCCCCGGCGACGCCAGAGAAGGCGGAAAGCAGTGGGATGCGCATGATTACCAGTCCTTGAAGTTAATCTCAGACTCGGTTCCGGAAATCCTGATCTCAACAAACTTGGGCCCCACTGCCTTATCGATCTGGTAAGAGGCATTGGCCTGATAATCTTTACCTGAAGGGGTCTTACCGATAAAGCGCACCTGCAACGGGTGCGCACCCGCCTGCACATTACCGGTATAAATTTTTTGCACCCCACCCTTCTGCAGAGATTCAATTTCGCGATAGGTGTAGAGGTGGTGCGCAACGATCTCCCCATTGAGCGTAATCTCTACAGATTCCAGCTCAAATGGCTTTTCATCGGCAACAGAAACAAACAGGGCCACCTGGGTATTTGAGGGAAACAACAGTTTCTCTTCCAGCTGTGCCAAAGTCGCCGTGAGGTCGATCACATCTTTTTTGACATCTTGGATCTGTTCATCCAAACCACGAATATCATCTCGGCTGACATCCTGCGCATTCACTGCGACTGCCAATAAAAGAAGGAGAGTTACCTGCAAAATTCTGAACATGTGGCCTACCTCTGACCCAATCCTTATCAATGAAAACCAGCGATGTGCAAGCCCCTTATGGGCCACATTGAAATGCCTGAAAACAGGGACCTTTCAGCCAGCGGCATTGTAGTGAATACAGAAATGGGCAGATGTGAGGGAAGTCAAATCTAGGGAAACCGGCCGTTGTTAATTTTCAACGCAGAGAAGTTGCAATCTGAGGTGATTATGTGAGGCAAGTCTCATAACCCCTCAATTAAAGCCGGAAATTGATGGCAATTATTTTACAGATACATCGGGAGAAACTATCTCCCTTCAATAACAGGGCTCTATAAAATTTAAAAAAACAGGAGTGCAATCGATAGGCATTGATCAACTGCGTCTGAGGATAAGAAGATAAATAGTGAGAAGTTAAAAGTCAGTGGCAGCCATACCCAAATCTCAAGGTATGGCTGACATCTTAGCGAAAAAGCAACCCTAAAAAATCCAGCACATCAACCGCCATTCGCCAGTGAAATAACCACTTTGCCTTTTGCCCGCTTGGTATTCAAGTAAGTGAAGGCAGCCAGGCTCTGCTCGAAGGGATAAACCCTATCGACGACCGGGTGAATTATCTTGTCCTGATACAGCGCCCCCAACTCATTGAGCTGGGCCCCATTCGCCTGCATGATGACCATGCGATAAAATGCGTTTTTCTCTTTCGCCAGCTTCAATATCGGACGCGACTTTAGGCGGATCAACTTGCGCAACAACCAGTTGATACCCAATTCCCTCGCCGTCTGCGGGTCCACCACCCCTGCGATAGATACTACCCTGCCACCTTTCTTCAAGACTTTGAAAGCGTCTAATGTGTATTGCTTACCGAGGGTGTCATAAACCACATCGATATCAGACAGCAGTTCCAGATAGTTTTCTTTTTTGTAGTCGATCACCTGATCCGCACCAAGCTTGCGCACCCATTCCACATTGGCGCTACTGGTTGTTGTTATCACATAAGCGCCGTAAGCCTTAGCGAGCTGAATAGCCATAGAGCCAATGCCACCGGAACCCGCATGAATCAATACTTTCTCTCCCTTTTTCAAACCCGCAACTTGAATCAGGGCCTGGTAGGAAGTCAGCCCCACCAGGGGGACGCTTGCAGCCTCTTCATGGGTGAGATTGTTGGGCTTTTTCGCCAAGTGAGAAGCATCCACTACCAGATACTGGGCAAGAGTTCCTACATGATCCTCCCCCACCCTGGCGAAGACCTCTTCACCGGGCTGATATTGGGAGACCCCATTACCCACAGAGACCACCTCACCACTTAGGTCACGGCCGATACCCACTGGTAGATTGAGCTTCTTTACAGCTTTCATTTCACCGCGCATCACCATCAGATCTATGGGGTTGATACTCGCTGCATTTATTTTAATCAGTACCTCGCCAGCACCCGGCTCAGGTACATTGGCCTCTTGAAAAGCCAGGCTGCTGTCGATATCACCATACTGAGTAATTTTGAGTGCTTTCATTAATCCCTCTAGTCATCTGTTCAGGAATGATGACGATAGTGCCCCCTAGCCCGCCTATGAAACAGTGAGCTTCCGGTGGAAGTCTTTTGTCTTTCTGACAATAATAAAGGCGGGATACCCGCAAGAATCGCCAAAAATAGAGGATTTATGGACAAAATCAGGGCATTACGCTACTTCAAACGAGTGGCAGAACTATGCAGTTTTACTGCCGTAGCCGAGGAATTTGATGTGCCCGCCTCCTCCATCTCCCGGCGGGTTCGGGATCTGGAACAGTCCCTAGGGGTAGAGTTATTGCAGCGCAGCACTCGCAAGGTGGAGGTTACCGAGCTGGGCAAACTTTACTATTCCATGACCAGTGAAGCCATTCGCCAACTGGAGCAAGCTGACGAACTGGTGAGCCAAACCTTCGAGGCACCGAGCGGGTTGATCCGTATCAGCTGCCTGCCCTCTTATGGGGAACAACACCTGACACCCTTGCTGGAAGAATTCGCCCAGCGTTACCCCAAAATTGTTTTTGATCTGCACTACAGCGACGACCTTGCCCAGCTGGGCAAAGACCCAGTGGATATCGCCATACGTGGAGGCTATGCCCCCGATGAGCATGTCATCGCCAAGCGCCTATCCAAGAACGAATTCTCACTCACCGCCACGCCAGAGTACCTAAACGCCCTGGGGCAGGAGTTTCCGCTGAACAAACAAGCTATCGAGTCTGCCCAGGCCCTGCAATACCGCGGCCCCAGAGGCCCTATAGACTGGCACTATTTGGATGGTGACCATTGGGAGCCACTGAAACTATCCACCCACATGATAAGCAATAACGGTAAGGCCCTGCTGGCTGCAGCGCTGAATCACCGCGGCATGTTCTGTGTACCTTCATGGAGTATTTGTGAATACCTGGAATCCGGGGAATTGGTGCAGGTACCCACCCAAGGGCAGGTTTCCGTCAGCCCCGGGGGCGATATTGGCATTTTTCTACTTTACGAGCGCAGTAAATATCAAATACCCAAAATTAAATTATGTGTGGATTTTATTTGTAAGCATTTGCAGCAAAATTAAGAAAAAGGTGAAAAATACCACACTGTAAAGTCAAATGTAAAAATCAACCATCTAGTGCCAACCCCATTACAATATATGACACTCTGATCGTCGAAAGGTAGTCAGTGTCACTTCTATATCCAAGCCTCTTGGCCAATTATTTTATCGAGCTATGTGTGTAACTCCAATCTAAGCAGAGCAATTCGTAACGTCGATCAAACTATTATATTCTTGGCTCTTAAAAAATTTACATCGCAAGGAAGGATCCATGGGGCTTGATTGGAACCCAGCCAACAAGGCAAAACCTGGACATGAAGAAGAATTTAAGAAAATCACCAAAAAGCTTTTAGGAAAAGTTTGGTTTGGGAGGAAAAGACTAGAACAAAGGTTTGAAGAGATATCAATCTCTGCTTTTGAAACCCTCAATACGCCCCAAGTAGGCATCGACGAAGCAGCTACCCTGTGGGCTAAAGAGAAGTACAAAGGCTCAAATCAAGAAATAAGTGAAGAAGAATTTCTCTCCAGATTAACTGGATACTATGTACTAGAGCTCTCTCCTCCGTGTGATGGCATCCCCTATTACAGCAATAGTCTATTGGGTTACGTGGATGCTTACTCTTTCAGAGCCCAGCTTTTGAAAGACTGCAAGGAAATAATTGGTGAAGACCTACTGGCTAAATCATTTGAATACCAACAGCCTTCAGAGCTGGTTAGGTATGGTGAGGATCTAATTAAATTAGCAAGTAGATATTCTGAATCACATAAAATTAAGATCCCAGGTCAGGCACCCGAAGAGACAAGCACTTCTTACAATCTACATGTTGTAGTATCTGCCGGTCGATGGTGTAAATTTTGGGGAAAAAAACAGGTCACATGTTAGAACCTTTTTTTTGAATTGGTGCAAGCAAAAATGGAAATCAGGAATATATCCAGCAAAAGAACAACAATCTACAAGCAACGCACACTACAATAAATGAGCAAAACCTAATCAGTTTTAAATAGTACAACAAAGAGATTTACTGAATTAAATCAACTTTAGCTATTCATCATATAGGAATGATATGCAAGCTATTATAACTCTAACTATCGCACTCCTATCCAACGCAGCCGCCGCTGCTCAGAGCACGCCTGAAATCCTTAAGATGTATGAGCACTTTACCCTGTCTAGCGCCGCAGCGGGTAAATGTTACAAGCCGACAGAGCAGGAACTAGCTCTGTTTCTAGCCAATTATGAGCTGGTTACCCGAATGTCATCCCAGTACATTAAAAGGAAAAAGCCAAGCCTAACAGACGAGCAAGCCTCACAGATACTCCTTGATGCAGGCAAGCGAGCAACCGACATGGTATATAGGGAAATAGAAGAGGCAAGCTGCACGAGCCCCAAGATTCAAGATCTTATTAAGCGATTTAAGGTGCAATCCGCTTGGAAGCCCGGTAAACAACCTTCAGGCAAGTAATCATGAAAGGATAATTGGTACTAACGATCAATATCAGACGATATCTCTTAGCTAAGAGATCGTTAACATACGACAAAAGCCTGAATGTCCACTCCCCAAAGGATAACTTTAACAATATAATTGTTACCTAGATCTTAAAGGGAAATAAATCTTACTATTCAACAATAGGAAACACAGGCAAGTCGATATTAATAAATCTATTAACATTCAACAAGCTTAGGCCTGTGTATGTTTACCCTATCTACTTCATCAATTTTATAGAAAAGGATTACCCGTGGGACGCAAATTAATCTGGTCAAGCATTTTGGTTACTTTATTAAGTGGCTGTACCTCCCTCATGGAAGAAACCGTCTCAAAAAGAGCACCTTTTGATTTAAATTGTGATGCTAAATCCATGACCATTCACCAACTAGACCGACGCACATACGGTGCTTCCGGTTGCAATAGACGCGCCACATACATTTTAGAAGGGCCTTGTGCAGGACCGGGAAGCCCCTGTGTGGCAGTAATGAATTCTACCGTTGATGAGCAAAAATTTTAACGACCTCTTAATCTTTAGGTATCTGCAAAGTTGGAACTTTTTCAATCTTACTTCGCAGACTCACTCCTATTTAAAAATTTTGACCAACTTTTAAAATAACCTGAAATATCATCAAAATTAATGTACCAATGGAGTGTTGAACAGAAATGAAAGTAAGTACCCAGCGCTTAACCATGTCACCTATCACCAAAGGTGATTGGTCACTATTTGAGAGTTTGCATACTAATCCTCAAGTAATCCAGTTATGTTTCGATGCGCCAGATGAAACAGAATTAAAGTCTAAGTTTGAATCAAGACTTACGCCCTGGGAAGCGAACTCTAATACTTGGTTGTGCATGACTATTATAGATAAACTCTCCGGCCAGAAAATGGGGGTTACTGGGTTTCAATTAGAGAACGGCATAGCCGAAGTTGGCTATTTATTGTTACCAGAGTTTCATGGAAAAAGTTATGGTACCGAATCGCTTGCCGGCTTAATGGAATGGGCCTATTTAGAGCATGGTATTGCGCACTATAAGGCAGTAGCAACAGAAGGTAACATTGCTTCAGAGCGGGTGCTCGGGAAGTGCGGCTTTCATCTTGATATGATCATCCCAGAAGCCCACATGATTGGCGGAAAGACTTATGCCGATCATATTTATTTTCGAAAAATAGAGGCTTAGACAGAATATCCTTTGGCGAGACTTTGCTATTTTAGTACTCAAGGGCGAATAGAAAGATAAAAAAACACAATGATTACTATACAAGCCCTTTCGTCAACCCAAAACTGACCGCCCTTTTGAAGAGCTATTTACTTATAGATGTACTCATTAGGTATGCTAACCAGATACCTCCTTCTTCTGGCTAGCTCCAACAAAAAACAGGCATCCAATCAACCCTGCAAGAGCGAGATAGGCATTAACCGTAAATGCTCGGTCAATACCTGAAGCAATATCAGGGGCAAAAGCCACGATAGTCGCATTCATACCAAGCCCAATAGCGCCGCCAGCAATTTTAAACATATATAAAACAGCCCCAGCAAGGCTTGCCCGGCTTGGTGATACGGCAGTGATTGCAGCGGTAGTAATTGCAGGGTTGAATAGGCCAATGCCAGTACCCAGCATTGCCATACCCGGCAACAGAGACACAAATCCTGTGTGGTCGTTTAGATGAGACAGCATAAACATTCCCACACACATGCACAGTATCCCCGCCCCCGCCAGCCACCTTGGCCCAATGACTTCATAGAAACGTCCAGACAAATAGGCGAACACCCCGGAAATAACCATTAACGGAATCAGTGACATACCGGACTGCATCGCACTGTATCCCTGTGTTTTTGTCAGAAACTGTGGAACATATAATAGCGCTGAGAAATATAAGACAGCGACTAATAGGGTGACAACACTTGCCGCAAGAAATTTCCTATTACCGATAACATCACCAGGAACCAGCGCATTGCGCCCTGTTCGATATTCAGTAATAGCAAACACACAAATAAACACACAAAACACTGTCAAGAGCGCAATAATTAGCGGGTGCTTGAAACCGATCTGCCCAGACATATCCAGAGCAAACAGCAAACCAAATAAAGAAACTGAGAGAGTCGCGACCCCTGGATAGTCAATTTTCTCATCTGTTGGCTCAGGAGGCTCGAACGGAACCACCTTCCAGCATACAAACATGGCGAGTGAAGCAATGGGGATGTTGATTAAAAAAATCCAACGCCAACTTAAAAGGTCAGCCAGTGTCCCCCCCAATACCGGGCCTATGGCATTAGCGAAGGCACAAACTGCCATAATTAACCCGCCGGCCTGGCCTGAGCGGTCCTCGGGCATCAGGTTATAGGTCATCCCCAGGACGGATGGCCACATCATTGCCGCTCCGATCCCCATCAAAGCTCTTGAAATCAAGAGCATGTAAACATTAACAGCCAAGCCACCCAGAAGTGAAAAAAACATAAAAACCAGGGTGCCACAAAAGAATATATTTCTTCTACCATAGAGATCAGCAAGGCGACCACCGGTGATAATTAAAACACCAAAGACCAATGCATAACCATTAATAATCCACTGCGAGGTGGTTATGTCCACGTTAAACTCATTTTCTATAGCAGGCAGTGCGGGGGCAAAAGCGGTAAAGTCATTAGCAACAAGGAACACTGCCATAGATAGGGCCGTAAGCCCTAGATATTGCTCCCTACCTAGAGAGGAATTTGACGCCGACATAAATTGACTCCTTCTGCACCACTTTAGATTTCAATCTTGATCAGCATTTTTTAGTCATTTTTCAATCACCCTCGTATGTCAAAATTTACTTACTCTTTCATTTCCAAAATACTTATTTCATATCAAATTACTCTAAAATGAGCAACATGCTTCTTTGCTACTTGCGCCCTGAAAGCACTTTGGGTAACGGCCCTGGAACAAAGAAAACAGCGATGATAAATGCACTGAGAGCAAAGTAGGCATTCACCGTATAGGCTCGACCAATACCTTCAACCACATCTGGGGCGAATGCTACGATAGTCGCATTGATTCCCAACCCCAATGCCCCTCCAGCAATCTTGAACATATATAGAATCGCACTAGCCAAGCTTGAACGACTTGAATCAACAACCGAAACAGCTACAGTAGTTACCGCTGGGTTAAATAGACCTATACCAATACCTAGAATAATTAACCCGGGAATAAGCTCCAGATATTCAGCCTCATGATTAAGGTATGATAGGGAAAAAATACCTGCCCCCTTGCAGACAAGCCCTACACAGATCAATATCTTAGCCCCCAGCTGTTTATGAAGAGCCCCAGAGAGGTAGGAGGTCAAGGCAAAAGTAGCCATAAGAGGAACCATTGCAAATCCAGACTGGACGGCAGTAAATCCTCGATATTCAATGAAGAATTGTGGCATAAACAATAGAACCGCAAAAAACATCATTGCGGATAACAGCGTTACAATACTCACAACACAAAATGTTTTATTTGTGATGATATCTGCCGGAATCAAAGCCATCTCTTGATTACGTCTCTCTAAAACGATAAAGAGACATATAAATATTAGGAATGCCATTAACAAGTAGACTACCAGCGGGTGCCTAAATCCAATCTCAGAGGCCAGATTCAAAGAAATTAGAAGACTAAATAGCGAGACACTTAATGTGATGACTCCCAGGTAATCGACTTTCTCACGTGTACCCGTTGGAACATCATCAGGCACTGGCTTCCAACATAATAGAATTGCTGTAAGAGCAAGGGGAATATTTATATAAAATATCCAGCGCCAGCTCAAATATTCTGCTAAAACTCCACCAGCAATGGGCCCGACTATATTCGCCAGCCCCAAGACTGCCATTAAACCTCCACCAACCTGGCCTGCATACTCTTTAGATACCAAGCTATATGTCATTCCTATAATTGATGGCCACATTAATGCTGCCCCTATGCCCATTAAACAGCGGACCACCAATAGCATCGCCATATCGACAGAAAGCCCACCTAATAGTGAGCAAAGGGCAAAAATGCCAGCCCCCGTAATAAATGCGCGTTTTCTTCCATAAATATCAGCCAAGCGCCCGCCAGTAACCACCAAGATACCGAATACAAGCGCATAGCCATTGATTACCCATTGTGAGGTAGTAATATCAAAACCAAATTCATTCTCTATGGCAGGTAGCGCGGGGGCAAATGCACTCATATCAATAGCGATCAGAAAGAGGGCCAGGGCAGCTGAAGATAGCCCATAGACCTGTCCCCTTGAAATCTTCGGTTGCTCCACTAACCTACTTCCTTCAGCAGTTTTGGATGAGAACCCAAAAATAGGATATTTGTTTCAGCCTTCTCCACATACTCCCTCATTCCAGCCATTACCCTTCTTCCCGCTCTGGGATTCTGGGTGCACTCATAAATAAAAACGCAATGACAAAGCCCACAAATGCGAAACAGGCATTCACCTCAAATGCCCGGCCAATACCTGATGTTATATTCTGTGAAAAACCCAATATCGCTGCATTAACACCTAAACCGACAGCCCCCCCGGTAATTTTAAGCATATAAATAATGGCACTCGCCAGGCTGGCACGATTGGGATTAACGATGGCAATAACCATCGTTGTAGTTGAGGGGTTAAATAGCCCAAGGCCTGCCCCTAAAATGATTAACCCAAAGATATACTCGTAGCCTAGACTCAGCCTAGACAAAAAGAACATTCCCAGACTCATACCAAGAATCCCAACACAGACCAGTAGTTTTCCACCTGTCCTCAAATATAATTTTCCTGCAACAAATGACATCAGTCCAAAAGCAAGCATCATTGGGACCAAGACCAACCCTGACTGTATAGTAGAAAAGCCTCTCACATTAGTTAAGAATTGTGGCAAGTACAAAATAACTGAGAAGAAAGTTACAGAGGTAAAGAGCGTAACTGCACCTGCAGCCAAGAAACGCTTGTTTTCAATGATGTCTGGTGGAATCAGTGCAATATCACCGGCTTTTATTTCTATAATGAAAAAAGCAACGCTGAATAATAAGAACAAAGATAACAGCCCCACCACTAAAGGATTCAGAAAACCTCTCTCAGAAGCAAAGCTTAAGGCTAGGAGAAAACTTAACAACGAACCTGTAAGGGCAACAACACCGAGATAATCAATTTTTTCATCCGGATTATAGGGGGCATCTAGAGGGGTAAATTTCCAACACATATATACTGCGACAGTAGCAATAGGCAAATTGAAGAAGAATATCCAGCGCCAACTCAGTAGATCTGCCAACAAGCCGCCCACAACCGGGCCAAGGGTATTGGCCAAGCCACAAACCGCCATAATCAATCCCCCAGTTTCCCCTGCGCGCTCTTCAGGCATCAGGTTATAAGCCATACCCAAAATTGCAGGCCACATAAGGGCAGCCCCCACACCCATCGCCGCCCGACTTGCCAGTAGCATTGGCACATTGATTGAAAGCCCACCGACAAGGGAAAAGAGCAAAAAAATACTGGCTCCAGCTATAAAAGTACGACGTCGACCGATAATGTCTGCTATACGCCCCCCGGTAACAACCAGTACCCCAAACACCAGTCCATAGCCATTAATAACCCATTGTGAAGTGGTAATATCCATATTCATCTCCCTTTCGATGGCCGGAACCGCCGGGGAGAAGGCGCTAATATCGATAGCGATAATAAACAGAGCAACGAATATGGCTAATAGGCCTAATCGGTTTGACTGCTGGGAGGACTCCTGCACGTACGCCATGAATGGTACCAGCTTCAGAGACTCCAATTGAAAATCAAGTCAGGAAGTTGTCAGGTCCCTGCAATACTTGGGTTTGGGACTTCTCTCAGTAGCCTAGTGCTTAAGAGCCTCTTTAATAAGGTCCACTAAAAACCAGGGGGCCACCCCCTATTTTATTAACAGGGGCAATCAAGAGAGGCACCGTAAAAGTCTAGTTGATTTAACTCAGCTAAACTTAAGTGTATTTAGCAATCCAAATAGCAGAGTTGTACTAATGCGCATACTGTTTTTTTTGCTATTAATTCTTCATTCTTTACAGCTTTCCGCAGAAGAAGTAGCTATAAACAATCTTAAAAATTTCCAATGGAAATATCGTGTGTTACTCCTGGCCAACCCTAAAGACGTGCCGGAGACTATGCAGTCTCTACTCAAGCTGGAACCACAATTCGCCGAAAGGCAACTACTGTGGTTTTTGTTTTCCAATGAGAAGATCGAGACTAATTACCCCGGTGAAATTGCCAGAGATTTCGGTGTTAATGTCCGCGATCAATATTTCAGGGGCAATACGGAACAGGTTGTTTTAATTGGCAAGGATGGTGGAGTGAAATATCGCACTGTAACCTTCTCACCCGTGGAAATATTTCATCGTATAGATCGGATGCCCATGCGGCAGCAGGAGATGCAAGGTACCTATTTACCCAATCAAGATCGGCTTAATAACTGTATTGAAACTGCTGGAACACTAAATTTTTTTTCTAGAATTGCCGAGAAGTTTTGCATTGAGCAACCTAAATAGGAGCATGCCTAGGCATCCTTGATGCCTAGATATGCCGACCCCCTTCGCATCTGACCATCATCCAATCTTTACGCACACAGGTTATGTACAAGACTTATTACTTTAGAGTTCATCCATCCCATCTACGCATTAAGTCCTGACCAACATACATACCTAGCTAACCTTTATATCCAATAGATCCATAGATTAAATGACGCCTGTTAGATCCGATTCCTGATTCTCCCCCCCACCATCTTGAACGACATTGGCTGCAATTTGACAAACTGACCCTATCCATCAAAAACAGACACTTTAATGATCCTAACATGAGCCATATCAGCTTAAATTTTATCCAACCTTTTAATCATAAAGGCTACGTTCATGAAGAAAGGTTCATCCCTGGTCACTATCATTTTGATTGCCCTTGCCTTGATAGGGTTTGAAGCAGCCGCTCAGGAGGGCAATCACAACGCCATCAAAAATGGCAAGGGCACCATTTGTAGCAATGAATATGTCTTATGCACATCCGCCCCTTGCGTTCCAGATCCTGAAAAACCGGATTCAAATGCAATTTGTAATTGTGATGTTAACGAGGGATTGAACTTCGGGTTATCAGAATGCAAAGCCCGGGTGCCTGTGACTGACTCAAATGGTGTAAAAAAAGCCTTATCGACATTTTCTTTCGCACAGGCGCCTACAAAGCCTGTACTTTCCTGCCCACAGGGTGGGCCGTGGACAGATTGCCTGGATCAACCTTGCATTGTCGATCCAATGAATCCGCTCAAAGCCATATGCACATGCAAGATTGTACGTGATAAGCCCTTTGTAACTTTTGGGGGAGACTGTGTTTCTCTGACTTGTGATACGGGCTACTGGTCAGGCGCAACGGTAGGGTCTTATGTTGGGGCAAGCAGAGATCTTATGAAGGCATTCCATTTAGATGAAATACCGGCCAAATATTGTGCAGGGATGAAACCTGAGGTTTTACAGTAACACTTGTATTATTTCGAACTTCTCCACCGCTTCGGCTATTCCTGAAAAACGATAGCCGATTCGTCCTTTTGTCCGTAAATCGTTACCTGGCAAAGTGCTGACTGATCCGTTTGGATAAGGTTGTTGGCACCATCCACATTTACGCCACTCAAGCAACACCAGGACCGATTTGGGTTGGATTGTGGCACCAACCGCTAGGCAAGCCAACGTTAGGGTATGAGAGCGCTCCGTCAGTCACAGGTAGTAGATTGCTAGCTCCGTTGGCGCTGCGTCAAACTCGGTGAGAATTGATTTTGTGGGGAGATTGGATAGCAAAAGAACTAACCAAACCAATCCGAATCAACCTGAATGCCTCTCAGTCTTCATGGACAACGCCGTTGAAAACCCAAGCCTATATAAGCCCGCTATATCCTACTTAACTCCATAATTTATTGCATCACTACCTGGAGTTTATCTTTCAAGGCTCAATATCTAATGGCAAAAAAATTCCAAATATCTTTTCTAATTTTTTAACGGAGTGCTCATTTATTTAAACAAACTGACTGAAAATTCTAGCTTTTTAGGTGCCCAACAAACTTGACAATACCACCCCTTAATAGTGGATCATTCACCTTATAGAAAAGTGATTAGCCAGGAAATATAGCAATGAAAGCCATTATTATCGGAGCAACAGGACTGATCGGGAATCACCTGGTTGAGCAATTAGCAAAAGAAGCTTTCATTGATGAAATAGTAACCCTGACCCGCCGAAATGCTCTCTCCCCCCACCCCAAGGTACGCAATGAAGTAGTGGATTTTGATCGCCTTGAGGAATATGCAGAATTATTTCGGGGCGACTTGCTCTTTTCCTGCCTAGGTACTACCAAGAAACAGGCCGGCAGCCTGGAGCAACAACATAAGGTGGATGTGGATTATCAGCTCCACGCGGCACAACTGGCAGCGGATAACGGGGTATCTCATTATCTGTTGGTATCCTCCAGTGGCGCTAATGCCGAGAGCGGCAATGCCTATTTGCGAATGAAAGGAGAACTGGAACAGAAGGTTTTGCTGCTGCCCTTTGCCCAAATCAGTATCTTCCGCCCTTCTCTACTAGTGGGAGAGCGTAGCGATTCGCGCCCAGCTGAGAAAATTGGCGCCATACTACTACCCTGGATCTGCCTGCTGCCCGGATTACGTCGCTACCGTCCAATAAAAGGCGCCCAAGTGGCGGCAAAGATGGTGAGCGAGAGCCAAAGGCAGGGTAAGGGCCTGGAAACCTTCACTTTGGATGAATTGTTTTCCAACTAGATCCCCTGTTGGACTGGCGCTTGGGGCCTTGGCGGCACAGACTATCTCTAGAGGTTTCCCTTTCTGGTGAACGCCATGCTATTGTTTGTGTCCTATTTGTTTGAGCTGCTCTTGCCCGCCTTGCCCCAGGTCGCCTTGCCCCAGGTCGCCTTGCCCCAGGTCGCCTTGCCGACGCTCCCGGCCGTAGCTCACAGTCGGCGAGGATGCCAGCATGTAAAACCCTGGCCATCGGGCCCTGCGCAACCAAACACCGCCAGGCACTGAGCCTCGCTGTTATGCCCCAGGAGTTTACCGGTCTGTGCCAACTGCTCGAGCAAATCGAAACCAGCTGCCAACACGCTGAGCGGGTCTCCCTGGAACTTGTGATAGATACCATCGGGCTCAGGTCTTATGCGCCCTTCCTGCTGGTGGTGGGTCTGATTTTGTTCTCCCCATTGAGTGGCGTGCCCGGCATTTCTACCGCCATGGCAGCGCTGCTGCTACTAGTAGCCATTCAACTCCTATTAGGGCGGAGACATGTATGGCTGCCCAAGTGGCTACTCAAGCGTTCCATATCTAAAAAGAAGCTCATAAGAGCATTGCATTGGTTGCGACGGCCGGCAGAGTTTGCTGACCGCTGGATGCAGCCGCGCCTGGACTTTCTGGTGAGGCGCGGTGGCACCTATGCCATCGCCACCACCTGTTCGCTGATCGCTTTAACGATGCCGCTGATGGAACTGGTGCCCTTTTCCGCTACTACCGCGGGATTTGCCCTCACCATTTTTGGACTGGCCTTGGTGGCCCACGACGGCCTGCTGGCACTGATTGCCTTTACCATAACCGCTCTACTCACCCTACTACTCGCCCACACCCTGCTATAGGGTTGAAGGGATAAAGGGCTGAAGGACTGAACTGCCGAGCCCCTGAATAAACGGATTATTCGCTCAACCATCGATCGGCGCCCAGCACCTTGGGGTAATAGGCGAGAGCGGCCAAGGCAAAAAAATCGTAAACGGCGTGCCAGACTATCACCCCCAACAGGCTCCCACTAACCTGATAGGCATAGCCGAGGATCAGACCAAAGACAAAAATCAACAGTACATAGATCAGCGAAGCCCAATGTAGAAGTGCAAAAATGAGGGAGGCAACGAATAATCCCAAGAGCGGTGAACTCAGCTGTGATAACCAGGTTTGCAGAAAGCCACGAAATAACAGCTCCTCACACACGCCCGCAGCAATAGACAGTATCACTAATTGAACTAGAGGCATTTTGCTGAAAATTGGCGCCAGCCGGCCACAGTGCCAGCGCAGGGCGCGGCCCACCCGATTATGGGAACGAGTCAACGCCACTACTGCTACAAAGCTGAGTAACGCCCCCAGAATTCCCCAGGCCACTGAACTCAAAATGGCACTCTCGAATGCGGGAAGCGCTACCTCGGAAAACCCAAAACCGATTGCTGCCAGCAGCAGGCAACCCCCCTGCACCCACATCATGGTAGAGAAAATATCGATCCGATGTCCTTTCCCCTGTGACATAGCGCATGCCTCCCATCCGTTGGCATTGTTTTTTCTGCTCGATTAGGAGTCCGGCATACTCCCACACCAAACACCGCACGAGTCAATTTACCGAATCAATCGTCCCCAATTACATTCTTAAGGGTCACTTGCCCGCTGGGCGCCACCATAAGCTCGGCTATTCCACCATCACGCAGTTCCCGCTCCAGCTGCAGAGCCTTTGCCTTGGGCGCAAAGTAAGCCTCAATGCCGTACTTAACACGATAAAAATGCTTTGCACGCCAAGCGTTACGACCCGCAACCCGCCCTTTTAGGAATACCCCTTCGGAAGGTTTCTCCAGGCTCGCTCCAGAAAACGCATAGAGCCCTGAAGGATCTTTTTTCAGGGACACATATACCACCTCTCCTTCTCGCACTCGCCGGTCTCCGGCCAGGGCCGACTTGGCAATGCGAGAAAAATCGTAATTCAGCCGCGCATAGTTACCTCGAAATAGAGAGCGGGGATCTACCGGAATCGCTTTGACCCGAACCAGCTCTCCCGTCCAAAGCGGCATCTGCGCTTTTACATACATCCCCACAAGAATGAAAAATTGCGTAGCAATCGCCACCCCTAAGGCGTAGGTCAATCCCTTCTTCATGACATTTCCTCCCCGCCCTGGTGGTGCTTCCAGTACTTGGCGGCGCCCAGCAGCAGGCCCGCAAATAGAATAAAGATTAACGCCGCCCCCAGATAATCGCCGATCAAGTCGATATAGCGCAGCAGTGCGGTGATTAATATCGACATCACCCCAAGAAAGAAATAATGGGAAATACCATCGTGAATACCCCGGTAGATCAACCAAATACCGCAGCTGATAAGGACGAAATTAGTCGCCACCTGCAGATACACTGCCAAATCCGGGGCGCCTCTGGTACTGACGGTAATCAGTGCACCAACAAAAAATACCAAGAGGAGGCCGCTCGATAACAGGCGCCTGGTCGGCAGTGCTAATACCAGCGTAGCGGCAGCCATCGCGGCTACCACCAGCCACATACTCAGCCGGTGCTCCCACTGGGCCTCAATCAGCTCCTCCCAGGGAAATGCAAAGCTGAATACCAGCAGGCTGACCAGAGCAAAACGCAGGCACCACACGGAAATCACCGTTGCGTAATCCTTGGCCACCGATGCCCCCCTCAAGGCCAGCCAGTGGCTGAAAACATACAGCAGAATAAACAGGGCAACCGCTACCGCCAGATTCTCGGGATAGAGCTTCAACCCAACCCACGGCTGCTGGCTCCGCCAAAATTCCGACAGAGTGTATTCAACCCAGAAGCCGATACTCACCAAGAGCAACAGCATAAGAACCGTACTCGCACGCCCGCGCAGAAGCACATAGAGAGATGCCGCTATAAAGAGCGGGAAGAGCGCAGGGTAGTAGCCCATGCTGACCTGCAAAAAGAACCACAGCAGCGCTAAAACTTGTGTCTGGATTGCCAGCCAGGGGCTGCGAGTAATCAGGGCAAACGGCAAGCAACCCAATGCCCACCAGAAGACGCCATCGGGCATATTTTCGCCCAAATGGTATATCTGCGCGATCAGGATAATTGAGGCACCAAAGAAGAAGTTCCCCAGAAGGAAAAGCCCCTCGCCCCGGCGGGGATCTCCTGTGAAATAGATCCGCAGGGCAACGCATTGGGTGGCTAGAGTGAGCGCTACCAGCCCTCCCATACGCAAAGCGCGTGGAATTTCCTCCCAGTTGGCACCAATCAGGGTAATCAGCGCCAAGGCGATAAACAGGTAACCGAGCCCCACCAACACGTTGTAACCCATTGAGCGCTGCCGGGCACGATGGTAGTCCACCTCATAGCGGGCGCAGATTAACTCAGCCTGCGCCTCGCTGATCACCCCATCATCCACCCAGTCCCCGGCTTCCCGCGCCAGGTCATACTTCAACAACCTTATCAATCGCATACCACTTTCCTGCGGCTTAGTATCCATTACCGGTGAGCAGCATTACGCGCACCCCAACTCCTTGGAGTATCTCTAAAGTCGCTTCCATCCACAATCTAGCCTGCCCCAGATAAGCGCATAGTCACAGGCTATCTGACACATTTAAATTGTTAATTTTTATTAAAAACACAAGAACAATAGTATTTAGGTCACAGAAGTTACAGACACAACGCGGAATACTTTTAATCCAACTAAGGAGCAATTCATGTCCCGTTATATCGAATCCGAACTCAAGCCCTTCAAAGCCAAGGCCTATCAGAACGGCGAATTTCACGACGTCAGCGACACCGATGTAAAAGGCAAGTGGGCCGTATTCTTCTTCTACCCCGCCGACTTCACCTTTGTATGCCCCACAGAGCTCGGTGATCTGGCGGACAACTACGAAGAGTTCAAAAAGTTGGGTGTAGAGATCTACTCCGTCTCCACCGATACCCACTTCACCCACAAAGCCTGGCACGACTCCTCTGACACCATCGGTAAAATCCAATACCCGATGATCGGCGACCCCACCGGCACCATTACACGTAACTTCGGTGTGATGATTGAGGAAGAAGGCATCGCCGACCGCGGCACCTTTGTGATCGACCCGGAAGGCCGTATACAGATCGTTGAGATCACCGCTGGTGGTATCGGTCGCGACGCCAGCGAATTGCTGCGCAAGATCAAAGCTGCCCAGTATGTCGCCGCACACCCCGGTGAAGTCTGCCCGGCTAAATGGAAAGAAGGTGAAGAGACCCTGGCCCCATCTCTCGACCTGGTAGGCAAGATTTAAGTTTTCCCAAGCCCTCACAGGATTGGAACCGGCAATGCCCACCTTTTGGTGGGCATTGCCATTTATAATTTTTGAACAGCAGATTCATACAAATTCAATAGAATTATCAAACGCTACCATAAATTTCGTTTTCAGAAAAAGTATGCCTGACTAACAAAAATCTAAACGTCGTAAGGCTCTAACTCTCTCTGCTTTTGATAATGTGATCGCAATCTGACAATAACTGAATAGCCAACAATGAATCATCCATAGGAGCTTGAGGGCATTCAGTGCGCCCTGCAGCAAGGCACCGTTGTACAGCGGCAGCCTCATAGATAAGCCCTTTCGAGCATGGGAAGATAAATTTTCAGGAAAAACTAGGCAGACGAAAGACCTATGTTTCAATAGGATATAAAGTGGCAAGGTTAATACCATAATCAACTAAATAGCCTGCCGTCAGTTACATACTACCTACTAATCCCCTTTTCTTACTAATCGGTAAAGATTTTTCAATCCAAGTTTAGCTGACCGTCAACACCTAAAGCCTTAACAAAACTCAGATTATGTGAGACCAATAAAACAGCACCAGAAAAATCCATAATGGCATCCACTAATAGCTGACGGGAATCCAGATCCAAGTGATTATCTGGCTCGTCTAGTAGTATAAGGTCTGTGGTAATAGTGCCTTGTGTAATGGCTAGTAGAGCTACTTTTAATTGCTCCCCCCCGCTAAGTAACCTGAGAGGAAGCAGCGCCATATCACCCCTTAGCCGCAAATTACCTAGCATGATACGCCATTCAGATTCTTTTCTGCCAGGGTGAAGAAAGGAAAGGTTCTCTAGAGCTGATATCTCTTTATTGAGAAAACTGAAATCCTGATCTAAATAACAAACACTTCCACGCAGTTGGCAAACACCACTTAAAGCTTCTAGTTGGCCAGCAATAATCTTCAGCAGGGTGGACTTTCCACTGCCATTGCTACCCTTTATCCTCCAACGATCCCCCGTTCGGATTGTTAAAGATATAGGCTTATTATGAGAACCATATGGAAGCTGCAAATTTTCGAGATGCAGTTTTATTGATTTTCGAGAGTCACACTTAGTTATGGATAGCTTTTGTGGTCTTAGCCTCTGGGACTCAATTGTAGTTTTTTTACTTATCTCATCACCTTTTCTCTCTAACTGTAACTTGCGCTGCACACACTTTCGCTTTAACTTTCCGAGACCTTTTCCTGCACGATCTTTTTGTGAATCCATAAGACTCTTGCTTTGAGAGTTCCGCTGGCCTTTACCCTGTCGTTTTCTAGTAGCAAACTTATGCAAACTTTCCTGTCTAACGTTATTTAATCTATTTAATTCTTTTCGATTATCTTCTGCCCTTTGAAGCAGGGCTGCATACTCTGTTTCTTTTTGTTGTGTATACGTACTGTATGCGCCGCCATAGGTTCTCAGTCCTCGCTGATATATCTCTACTATTTGCCCAGTATTTTCTAGTAACTCCACGTCATGACTGGCTACCAACGCCCCGCCTGAATGACTTATTATTTTCTCTTTCAGCCATTCTCGACCACTCTGGTCAAGATGATTGCTAGGCTCATCGAGAAGTAAGTAATCATTTGAGAGAGAGAATGCATAGGCAAGGTGTAATCTGGCTCTTTGACCACCACTCAGTCTTTCAATAGGAGTCTCCAATGGCGCATGGATTTTTGCTTCCTCTAGCTGGCGTTGCCAATTAAGAGGCAGATGCCAACAGTCCGCAACGGATATCAAGTCCTCCTCTGATGCATGCCCTTGGTCAATCCGTGAAAAAACTTCATACAAGTGTCCATCTGCGAGGCAATCGACGATCCGCAAATCAGGCCGGTGATTCATCTGTTTCACCAGGTGATGGCGTCTTTTCCAAGATACCTTGCCGCTAGCAATGGAAACTTGACCGTGAAGAATGCCAAGTAACGTGGATTTCCCACTGCCATTAGGTGCAACTAATCCAGTGATCCCTATAGGTAATTCCAAACTTACTTCATGGAAAATCGAGGTCCCCCCAAATATCAGGGAGACGTTTTCAAGAGTACAAATAGCTGTCATATGCCCTCCGATCATAAGATCGTGCGGCGTATTTCTGCTATCGAACAAGACTGGTTCTCAAGGAAGATACGCCACCTGCAAAGGATTAAATAGGTCCGCAGCGATAGAGTGCGAACTTAGCTCCAATTATGCGCAGGACTTAATTCATCGGCGTAAAAAACTCCAGGTAGGATGACAGAATTTTATTTTCCAAGGTGGGAACATCTATTACAGGCGCTCAGCGTAATTAATATATTAGTACATTTCAAGCACTATTTGATCTACATGACTAGTAGCACTATTTGCCAATAAATGAGCTCAGACGACACCTACTATTGTAGCGATTATAGAATTTAATATACCTGCCCATCAAGCTTTGATACTGAACGCCTTATCACCAATCCGACCGTCTCCTAACCTATTAAGTATCAACCTGCAGGAAGAAGCACCTTATCAACCCGTTAGTATTTTCACTCTAACCACCTTCCTATGATAAGGCTGACTCATCTGTGAGTGAATTACCCAGGTTTTTTAACCCTGCACATTGAGAACTTCAACTGATTAACATTCTTTTTTATTCATGAGAATAATATGGATTATTAGACGTTTATCGAGAATTTTTCAACCTCTCAAAAAAGGCTATCAATGTGCAAATTATAATCCCTGACAGAAGAAATACTGGGACTACATAAATAGCTGTTTGAATTCCATAATTTCCATCCAACCAACCCACCAAAGCATGGGCAAATATCAAAAATACACCTCCTGTGCCAAGAGAAAATGAAACAGTAAATGGTGGATTCTTGGAACAACGGGTTAACCACTCCATCGTATAGGGGAATAGGTAAGATAATGTTAATCCGCATACCGGAAACCATATAGGATTCACCCAATAACCCAGAAGAAAAACCACTGCAGTCGATAGAAAAGAGATAATCAGCCAAAAGAAGGTATTGCCCTTCAGAAGAATAAAGGTAAAAAGTATTCTGCCAATGCACAATAGTCCAAAAAAGATTGATAGCAGGATATCAGCTTCAACCGCCCATGGGCCGCCTCTTGCCTCAAGAAACAGCACCAGTCGACTTGCAAGAATATGCTCCGATCCGTTGTAGGCAGAAACAATCAGCCCACCACCTATTGCAATCCACCACTCTTTTGGTTCTTTATCACGCTTACTCTTTTCTCGATAAGCACTGGGATCAATACCTCCCTCACCCGCTTGACGCCTTGCCCTGCTATTGCGTAATCCAAAGAAAATAAATAGTAAAATTGCGGTTGCAAGCCCACCAAACAGGTAGAACCCACCCTCCCAACCAAAGTGATATTTATAGAAGAGTACAGGCAATAATGGAGATAGTATTGATGCAACTCCGTAGGTGCTATGCAATCCACAATACCCTTGGCGAGTCAGGTCTTGAGGTACAAAAAGAGGAATTGCTACATTAATTAGCACCATACAACCCCCTGCACCGACCCCAAAAACAAAACTGCCCAAAATCAATACAGGAAAGGAGTGAAAATAACCAGAGATACCTGATAGGATGGAGCCGCTCCCCATGAAAATGACAAACAACCCCAAGCCAGATATGACTCTCACCCTCTTTACCCACAAAGATCCGGAGAGCGTCATCAATAAAGCTGAAAAGGTGGATAAAAAGAAAAAGGTGGAGCCCTTAGTAGGGGATACAGAAAAGAAATCTAGTATTTTTGGATAAATTGGTGCCTTATAAACTTCTATAAACCCCAGAAGAAACAGCGCTCCGTAGCAGGACAGCAACCCAAACCAATAGATATTTCGTTTCACGCAGCTTTTCTTTTAATGTGGTGGTCGCACTCTACGATCATCTTGATTGCCTGCACGGAGTCTGCTAAAGGAAGCTCCGGGCACTCGATCAATCCTCTCTCCAAGCATCGCTGCACCGCCCGAGCCTCGTAGTATAGCCCCTCGGAGTTAGGATAATTAAACTCCCCCCTAATTCGCGGCAGCGGAAATTCATACAACCTGGTATTATTATCGGCTCTTCGATCACCCTCGACCCTGGTTACGGAAATCCTTGTCGGGCAGTGAGCCGGTGAGTGTACTTTCACCCTACCCTTAGTGCCATAGACCTCCAATTCTTCCGCTCCCTCAACCAGATGACTCCAGGAAACAACAGCTGTAGTCCCGGAATCATAATGCGCATAGATTAATCCCGCACCATCCTCCTGAAATCCATAGTCATCAAGTACGCCAGAAAACTCTAGGTCTGATGCATTCCTTCCAAGCAACATAAGCGCGGCATGAATGGGGTAAACACCAGCATCCATGCCCGCCCCTACCCGCCATTTAGGCGATTGAAGCCCTTCATCCTTACGCAAGTCGAAACTTAAGTCTGCCCGAATCTGGCAAACCTTACCGATCTCGCCGCTACTTACGATGCTTCTACAATATTCAATAGCAGGGAAGAATCTCATCCACATCCCTTCCATACAGAACAGCTGCTTTTTATGGGCAAGCGCTTTAATCTTTAAGGCATCCTCGACTGTGAGCGCTAAAGGTTTCTCAACAAGCACCGGCTTTCCTGCCCTCAACGCCAGTTCAGCATGCTGCCGATGCAGCTCTGGGGTGGTTGCAATATAAACAACATCAACGTCTGGATCAGAAACAAGCTCTAGATAACTCCCATACGCCCGACTGACTCCGTGGTTACTCGCAAAATCTTTCGCTCTATCCAAATCTCTTGAAGCCACAGCTTGAATTTCAGCAGACTCCAGATAATTGATAATTATCGCAAAGTCATTTGCAATTCTTCCGCAACCAATAATTCCCCAGCGAAGTGATTTTTGAATATATTTTTCCTGGCTTCTAACATTTGACGTTTTCACACCAGCAGACCGATAATCTTCATTTTCAATAGTATCTGGGTCCAAAACCAGCTCAGGATGTATAGCGAGTCTCTTTTGCAAGCTAATCCAGGAATTCTCCAGATCTTTATTTTTTATTTCATCTACCCAAGTGCAACGCCCTAGAGGCGCAGGCAGTGGAGCCCGTAATCTACCCGATCGATGAATAGAAACTTGTTTTAGAGCTGTTTTGTATACATCCAAGTTAAGCCCTTTTACGCTAGCTGCAAGTCCCAACTTGACGTAAATATCAAAGAGAAACTCAACCTCCTCTTTGGTAATCAACTCCATTTGTTCAGCCACTAGGGATGTGAACAGGCAATCAATACCTACTGCCTCACCATGCATCAGCCGGAATGATTCATCACGTTCCAGCCATCTTGAAAGTGTGTGCCCAAAATCCATTGGCCGGGATAAATTTTCCTCGTTTAGGTCCCCCGCGATGCTATCCAGCATGGCATCAATACAAATCATAATAAGATTGTAAGAATCCTCTCCAGGCAAGCCATTAGAGTCGAGAAACCTGCTATCCAACAAGCCCTCACCCCTTTTAGATAGCAGATTGAGAACCTCTTTATTAAATACCACGCCCACTTTAATCATTTCGCCAATCGCACTCTTCAATACCCGTTGTGAGTTAGTGCGTAAAAAGGTCGGATCGATAATGGTATGCCGAGGACAGTGGAAAGCACCTAAACCATTCTTAATAATATGGTTCACACTCACTTTGATTCCGATAGAGGAATCAATCATCCCCATAAGTGTAGTGGGAATACGTATCCATGGGGTATTACGTCGCCAGACGGCGCTAACGAATCCTATGGTATCTGTTACCGCCCCCCCCCCCATGGCTACGATTGGCTCTCTATAGCGGAGAGGGTTTGCCTTCCAGACCTCATCAATCACCTTGAGGAAACTATCAATATTCTTTGACTGTTCACCGCCTTTCATCACTATTGGAGTAAGACTAACTCCAACGGAATTCTCCCACTCAAGGATATCTTTTGCATAAAGATCCCAGACTCTGTCATCAACGCAACAGATAATTCTTTTCTTTGGCGGCCTTAGGATATCAATAAGAAAGTTATTACCAGGGGCAAATAGTTTTTGGTGGTACCAGATTCTTTGAGTAGTTGGCTGTTGACATACCGTATCTACAACCTGAGCAACAGGATGATGATCTTTGTTACTCTTAACCTGAGCCTGAATACTAGGCTCAATCGCCGCGGCTAGCTGAAGAACTCCACAGGCGTGTGGCAGCCTGGGGAGGCTTAAATACTTCTCGTCATCGTGGTATAAAATTGACTCAATAAATAAACTCTTCAGAACACGGTAATCCTGCTCGAATAAGTAGCAATACCACATTGCACCTTTTTCTTTCTTGGTAAGCGCCAAAGCGCGCTCTGACACATCTTGGTTGGCCTGCCTAACCAAAATAGGCTTACCTGTGAGGCCTCTCCTCATCACTATACTGTTTTCTACCCCCTCACAACGGGTGGCAAAAAAGGAAAAAGTAACTCCCAAATTAGTCTCTACCTTGAAGGATAGTTTCTTAAAATCCTCAATATTACCAAAACGTTTTTGTACAGTTTTCTCAGGGTTAACTACTACATCAACAATGTTATTAGGAGCTAATTTCCACTTTGCGACACAAAGTTCAAGCTCATGACAGCACTGATTCAGCAGCATTCCTTCAGAATTTTGCCTAAACACACTTTCTAGAGAATCTTCAGGGTGGGGGTTGTGATGTATAAAACCAACGCTTCTCGAGTGCAACGCACACTCATGGTCGATTTTCTCAGCTTCTTTTACATAATTTGCAATATGTTTTTGATAACCTACGACAACCTTTACATTTTTTTCTTCGGCAATCCTCTCCATGGCTTGTAATTTTTCCAGGGAATCTGCCCCTGGCTTTTCCAAGTAAATATTCCTATAGCCTTTGGCAACTACCGACTTAAACACATCCGGGGCTGATGGAGTTCTAACCGAGATGATGACCAAATGCTTGGAGAACATATCTGGCCTGGGCAACTGAGTTACAGAGGTATAGATTTTGAAGCCTCCGAACTGCTCCTCAAGTCTTGCCATCTCTCTTTGATATGCCAGCCCTTTCTCGCTCGAAGCCACAGCCTCAGAAAGCCAATATTCCTCAATAACCGCATCCACGACGACATTTGGCATACTCATTAACTGAGACAAATGCAGCCACCCAATTGACTCCCCAGGCAGGCCGACACCAATTACTGTGACATGCACAACGTTTTCATTCATATCGGCAACTTTCAACCTCACACCAGCACAAAGCTAAGCTAAAACCTCGAGCACCAATCCACTCTCATACCCCATTGCTAATGTCCTCGTATCTAGTCCTCAACTCTTTTTCAGCTCTTCATCACTCAACCCAGAGGCCGACCTCTTAGCTGGTAACTTCCTGATTAAGGAATGCTGAGCAGCACTCAATACCGCTGCTTCTAGCGGTGTTGAATACCTATCAACACCCTGCAGTGGTATCCCCCACCCACGGCAATCAAGATGCAGTCATAGATAGCTATTAACTATCGAAAGCATTTAAATTAATAATTTTTATTAATTTATCGTAATCGATAGTATTACCCCCGTACCCAAACAACGACCGGCAAGACAGCCATGAATAAGGAGCTATCCATGTCACGTTACATCGAATCCCAACTGAAACCCTTTAATGCCAAGGCTTACCAGAACGGTGACTTCTTCGATATCAGCGACGCCGACGTAAAGGGCAAGTGGGCGGTGTTCTTCTTCTACCCGGCCGACTTCACCTTTGTGTGCCCCACCGAGCTGGGCGACCTCGCGGACAACTACGAAGAGTTCAAAAAACTGGGCGTGGAGATTTACTCCGTATCCACGGACACCCACTTCACCCACAAAGCCTGGCACGACTCTTCAGACACCATCGGCAAGATCCAGTACCCGATGATCGGCGATCCCACAGGCACCATCACCCGCAACTTCGGCGTGATGATCGAGGAAGAAGGCATTGCCGACCGCGGCACCTTTGTGATCGACCCGGAAGGTCGCATCCAGATCGTTGAGATCACCGCCGGTGGTATCGGCCGCGATGCCAGCGAGCTACTGCGCAAGATCAAAGCCGCTCAGTACGTCGCCGCACACCCCGGTGAAGTCTGCCCGGCCAAGTGGAAGGAAGGGGAAGAAACCCTAGCGCCCTCCCTCGATCTTGTCGGCAAAATTTAAACCCGAACAGCTCTGACCCGGCCCACCAAAGAGGTGGGCCACACCCAAATTTTTAAATTGTTAGGAAAGGACACACCGATGTTGGATGCAAACCTGAAGAAGCAACTGGACACTTACCTGCAGAATATCGTCAAGCCGATCGAGATTCGTGTGTCCACTGATGAAAGCCAGAAATCCAAAGAACTGGAATCGCTGGTCGATGAAATTTCCGCGCTCTCTGGAAAAATCAGCGCACGGCAAGGTCAGGCCAAGCGCACACCGAGTATGGCCATCGCTCCAGCGGGTGAAGAACCCCGTGTAAGCTTTGCCGGAATCCCGCTGGGCCATGAATTCACCTCTCTGGTGTTGGCGTTACTGCAAGCGGGCGGCCATCCCTCTAAGGCGAACCCAGAACTACTGGAGCAGGTGCGCAATCTAAAAGGTGAATTTCACTTTGAAACTTACATATCGCTTTCCTGCCAGAACTGCCCGGATGTGGTTCAAGCACTGAACCTGATGGCTACCCTAAACCCGAACATCACCCACGAGATGATCGATGGCGGCCTGTTCCAGGATGAGGTTGAGCAGCGCAATGTGATGGCGGTACCAGCGGTGTACCTGAACGGCGAACACTTCGGCCAGGGGAGAATGTCTCTGGAAGAAATCGTCAGTAAACTGGATAGCGGCGCCGCAGAACGCAAAACTGAAGAACTCAATGAAAAAGACCCTTACGACTTACTGGTAGTGGGTGGTGGACCCGCCGGTGCTGCCGCAGCCATTTATGCCGCACGCAAGGGTATTCGCACAGGCTTGGTAGCTGAGCGCTTTGGCGGACAGGTAATGGATACCGTGGGTATCGAAAACTTTATCTCAGTCCCTTACACCGAAGGCCCGAAGCTTTCTGCCAGTCTGGAGCAACACGTTAAAGAGTACGGCGTAGATATAATTACCGACCAACGTGCAGCCAATTTACAGCGCAACGAGCTGGTGGATATAGAACTGCAAAGCGGCGCTACCCTATCCAGTCGCTCAGTCGTACTGGCCACCGGAGCCCGCTGGAGAGAACTCGGCGTGCCAGGTGAAGCGGAATACCGCACTAAAGGCGTAGCCTACTGCCCCCATTGCGACGGCCCCTTCTTTAAAGGTAAGCGCGTTGCGGTTATCGGTGGAGGCAACTCCGGTATTGAGGCGGCCATCGACCTGGCTGGTATTGTCGAGCATGTCACCGTATTGGAATTTGCCGACAAGCTGCGCGCGGATGACGTTTTAGTACGCAAGGCTCAGCAGATGGATAACATTGACATTATCGTCAACGCCCAAACCACTGAAGTCCTAGGCGATGGTAACAAGGTAAATGGGCTCGCCTACACCGATCGTGAATCTGGAGAGAGCAAAAAACTCGATCTGGCAGGAATCTTTGTGCAAATTGGGTTGGTACCCAATACAGAGTTCCTCAAGGAAACCGATGTAGAAATGAATCGCATGGGAGAGATTGTTATCAACGAGCGTGGCGCAACTTCTGTACCCGGCGTCTACGCTGCCGGCGATGCCACCACTGTGCCTTACAAGCAAATTGTGATTTCCATGGGCGCCGGAGCCACGGCAGCATTGGGCGCGTTTGATTACCTGATCCGCTCCTCAGTGGAATAAATATCGATACTTCTCAAGGCCGGTCTAAGACCGGCCTTTTTTACTTGTGTACTGCACGAAATATGCCGCCCTCCCAGTCCCTCTTTAGCATTTGCAATCAAGGTCAATGGGATTCTCTAGCTCTCTTCCTGCCTCATAACCTCTCCTTTATCCCACCGACACTTACTGTTCACATTGAACCTGATAGCCCTAAATAATATCACCGTAAATAACCTTTCAATCTTTATAAATAGCAAAAAATCACGACAGAATAAAACAGCCACTATAAATAAGCCCTAGCATTAACCGAGAATGCTATCGAAGCCCATACTTCACTATCTAGACCGGAAAAATAATCTATTTTAAGTTCAGTGCTAGTAGGCCATTAAGCGCCTAAGGGCCCAGCGAGAAGACAAATAAGATAACGGTGAATTTAGCGTATTATGAACTACGAAGCCCAATACCATAGAAAATTGACCACAGCCGACAACGCCATATCCGCAATACCCAGCGAAAGCATCATCTCTATGGGCATGCGTGTAGCCACGCCACCGGCCTTACTAAAAGCTTTAGAAAAGCGAGTACGGGCAGACGACATAAAGAAGCTCAAAGTGTACTACATGCGCTGCGGTGGCATCGCAATGAAGAC
Organism: Microbulbifer sp. ABH2_005; assembly: GCF_056160005.1. NCBI lineage: Bacteria > Pseudomonadati > Pseudomonadota > Gammaproteobacteria > Cellvibrionales > Microbulbiferaceae > Microbulbifer > Microbulbifer sp. ABH2_005. The sequence goes on from NZ_JBSWWI010000001.1 coordinate 2,598,148, forward strand.
CATTTTCCAGGAAGATTTACTAGACCGCGTTAGACCTTTTTCCTCCATGCTCACCAAAGACGAGGTCAAGCTCGCCAAGAAAGGTTTCGCCAAGGGTAAAAAATACATTAACTATGTGCCTATATCCTTCAGTCGCTACCCTGAAATCATTAAAAGGCAAGTTAATTTGGATGCCTTTCTCGTTACCGTATCCCCAATGGATAAATATGGATACTTCAACTTTGGCACTAGCGGGGATTATGCCATTGAGCTATCCAGACACGCGGAGCGATTGATTGTTGAAGTCAATAAAAATATGCCGAGAACTTCTGGGCAAACACTTCTTCATATTAACGAAGTGGATGCAATCATAGAAAACGACACTCCATTAATCGAAGAGCCACAAAGAGAAACCTCTGAACTGGATAAAAAGATCAGCGATTATATAGCACCACTAATACCTGATGGCTCCACCATTCAAATGGGGATTGGTGGTGTTCCCAATGCTGTATGTGAGCATTTGGTTGGTAAGAAAGATCTTGGGATACATACCGAGGTGATCACCTCGGGCATGATAAACCTGATCAAATCTGGAGCTGTTAATAATTCACGAAAAACGCTTAATACCCACCTCAATGTTTTCACCTTTGCAATAGGTGACAGGGCACTGTATGACTTTATTGATGGAAATCCTTCAATGGCCTGCCTCCCGGTCTCTTACGTCAATGAACCACAGACTATTGCCCAGATTGACAACATGATATCAGTTAACTCCTTTATAGAGATCGATTTCAATGGTCAGGTGAATGCAGAATTTACTGACCATCAATTCTCAGGAGTGGGAGGACAACTGGATTTCATTAGAGGTGTCTATTACTCGAAAAACGGTAAGACCATATTGGCAAGCAGTTCTACAGCACAGGGCGGAAAAATTTCTCGGGTGGTACCGCGATTAAATACCATCACAACAGATTCCAGGCTAGATGTTGATTACGTAGTTACTGAATACGGCTGCTGCCAGCTGATGGGAAAATCAACCACAGAGCGTACCCATGCCCTAATTAATATTGCACACCCAGAATTTAGGGAAAGCCTGATAAAAGAAGCTAAAGAGCACAATTTCATCTAACCAATCTTATGATCAACCTACACATTCATCCTGCACTGCTTTTCACGCCAGGTAATAAACCCACTCTTTATCAGAAAGCCGCAGAAGTAGAAGCCAGTGCCGTTATTATTGATCTCGAAGATAGTGTACCCAAAAGTGATAAGCAATTAGCCCGAGATAATGCGGTTCACTATCTTTCCAAGAAAATCAGCCACACCACAGCCAATATTATTCGAATCAACCACCTAACAAGCAATGAAGGACTAAAAGACATACTGGCTATTACTACCACCAAATTACAGATCGAAGCTGTACTTTACCCCAAGACAGAGTCCCCTAATGATATCCAGCAGCTTGATGAACTTCTCTCTCAAACTTATGAGGACTTAGCAATAATTGCCTTAATCGAAACAGCCAATGGAACAATTAACATCCACAATATTGTTAAAAACAGCCCATATAAACTGCAGGCCTTGATGTTTGGTGCTGCAGACTACGCCAACGACCTGAACTGTGACAACTCCATTAACGCCCTAAGCTCTGCTCGCAGCAAAATCGTAGAAGCATCAGCGACAAAGAATCTGGCCTGTTATGACTCACCATACTTTGACTTCAATAATGAAGATGGGCTACTGAAAGAGCTGAATATCGTTAAGACAATGGGATTCAATGGCAAAGCCGCTATCCACCCGAAACAAATCTCAGCAATCAAGTCTTCTTTCAAGCCTACTCAGGAGGAGTATGAAAAAGCAGAAAAAATCGTAGAGATTTATAACAACTCAAAGGGCAAGGCTTGTCAATACCAGGGGGAGATGATTGATGTACCTGTCTATTCCAAAGCAAAGCAAATCATCACTATCTTCAACAAACTAAACTGAAGCCGCAAGGGAAATGGTAGTCATGCAATTCCAACCCTATCAAAAAATCAACGATAACCGCTATCGGGAAGACTTTGGATTTTACTTCGAAGACTTCACAGAGGGTATGATCATTGAGCATCGTCCAGGTAGAACATTGACTCGAACAGACAATACTTGGATGACGTTACTTACAATGAATACGGCACAATTGCATTTTGACGCACACTATGCACAAAACACTGAATGGAAGTTACCGCTAGTAGATAGCACTCTAACCCTGGCAATTGTAACTGGAATGACCGTAAACACTATCAGTAAGAAGGTAGTAGCTAATTTAGAGTGGGATAAGGTAAAGCTTCTAAAACCTGTTTTTGAGGGGGACACCATCTACGCTGAGAGTGAAATCCTATCTAAACGGGAATCACATTCCCGCCCTACTCAGGGAATAGTGACGGTTGAAACTCGTGGCTTCAATCAAGATGGTGAACTATTTTTGAGCTTTCTGAGAACAGTATTGGTGTACAAGAAAGGCCACTCACCATCTTACGGCATTTAGGGGGCCTCTGAATAACGCCGTAACTTCTATTACTTTTAGAGTGGCTCACCATCAAAACAAAGCTATGTAGGAATACCTAGACCTTTCCATCAGTCGCAACGCAGGATACAAATCGCTCTAAAACTCTGTAGTGCGAACCCTGCAGGCCGCATTTGCTGTGTGCTTAACGGCTATCTACACCGAAGCCCCTCCAGCCTATCGAACAATAAACCAGAAACAAGGGCCACTCCACCAAGCCCTTGCCTAGCCTACAAAGAGGTGACAGATATGCCTCAAAACTAATGGCACTATAGAACCATCTTGTGCATGCACAGGCTCTAGCCACTCATCATCTTTCTTTACCGCTCATCAATCATAAAAACCATTCCCACTAAACTTCCTACATAAAGCCAAAAGCTCATTAGAATGCCAAGCATTCATCGAATACACACAGGGATATCACACATGCAAGCGAGCAAAACTACCTTTGCAAAAGCCAAGTGGCAATTAAAAACCTTGATCCTCGCAACAGGCTTGATCTCAGCCAATGCAATGGCTGGTGGCATCGAAGGAAGCTGGAGGTCAGTTGCACAAATAAATGGTGAGAGAAATGTGCCAATAGTCATTCATCTTGACGAAGTTAATGGCGAGTGGACCGGCACTTTGGACAGCCCCACTCTGCGGAAGGAGGGGCTAGAAGTCTCCATGCTGGAAATCCAAGACAATAGTATCACTTTCGAAGTGGAAGACTTACAGATTAGCTACAAAGGCGCTTATAGTGAAGCAACTGACCTGATGTTCGGCGCTATTCATCAGGAAGTTGCATCACCGATGAATTTTAGCAGGACCTCTGAGAGTGCAAGAAACAGGCCGAACAATCGCCCCCAGACACCACAAGGTCCATTTCCGTATACGATTGAGGAAGTGAGCTTTAAGAATGCTGCGACGAACAATATCATTTCAGGAACACTGACTAAACCAAAGTCAAATATCAAGGCAACCGCTGTTCTTATCAGTGGCTCAGGGCCTCAGGACCGTGATGAAACCCTGTTTGGCCATAAGCCATTCGCAATAATCGCCGATCACCTGACACGACAAGGATATGCAGTATTTCGCTATGACGACCGCGGCATTGGTGGCTCCAGTGGTGACTTCAGTGCAGCAACCAGCGAAGACTTTGCCAACGATACCAGTGCCGCTGTAGATTTTTTAAACAGTCGCAAAGACTTACCCAAAGGTAAAGTTGGATTAATTGGACACAGCGAAGGTGGTATGATAGCACCCATGGTTGCTAGCAGCCGAGATGATATCGCTTTTTCAATCCTGCTTGCAGGCCCAGGGGTTAAAATACCAGAATTGATTATTGATCAATGGAACCGGGATCGTAGATTTAAAGGCGTTCCAGAAGAAAAGCTGCAAAAACTCAGCAATTTAGATAAGGAAATTTTTGATAAACTTGGCATGCTTGGGCTAAAAGAAAGTATCAATGGTGAGATTGAGGAACTGCTTTACGAAAGTGTCAAGCTCGAAGGCGTTAAGGCAGAAGAACTGGATGTTCAAGTTGAACAACTAAAGAACCAATACTCTACACCTTGGTTCCGTTATTTTCTTAAGTTCAACCCTGAGCCTTATTTAGAAAAAACAAAATCACCATTATTAGCTCTTATTGGATCGCTGGACTTTCAAGTTGATGCAAAAATGAACCTGAACAATATACAGTCAATATTGAGCAATGCTGGGCACAAGGACTTTAAAACTATTGAACTTGAAAAAATGAACCACCTTTTTCAAACTGCAGGCAACGGCTCATTTTCTGAATATGCTGAAATTGAAGAAAGCTTCTCTCCAAGAGCCCTTAACATAATGTCATTATGGCTAAATGAACGCTTCTAGTCATAATAAGAAATATCAATCTATGGCTCCTATCTTGGAGCCATTTTTATTAATATATACACTCAATGAATTTTCTAAAATCACCTACTCCATCTGTAAAGTTTCTATCCTACCACTTTGGTGGCTGGGCAATATTCTCACTAGTAAACACCTTCTCACTGGGACTACTGACCCAGGATCACATCGACAAGATCGCAATACACGTTGCAACCGTAGTATTAACCGTTGGTCTCTCCACTCTTATTATCCGAGAAATCATATACCGCTTTAATCTTTTTGATAAAAGTTGGTATCAACAATGGGCTTATTTTCTCTCCGCCTCGATCTTACTAGGATTTATCTGCGCCTGTATCGCAGTGAGTATCATCTATGCATACTACAACTCTGAGGGATATACGGTTGTTCACACTTTTTGGGAAGCGGTGTTCGATAGCTGGCTTATCCTTATCCTACTCATGCTAACTTGGTCTCTAATTTACCTTACTGCAGTAAACCAAGATCGCTTGCGAAAGGCTGAGCAAGATGCAACACAACTCAAGCTGCAACTCAATGAAGCTAAAATGAGTGCGCTAATGGGGCAACTAAACCCTCACTTTCTTTTTAATGGATTAAATAACATTCGCGCCTTGATACTTGAAGATACCAATAGGTCTAGAGAAATGTTAACCAATCTCTCTGATCTGCTACGTTATACCTTAATTGCCCACAAGCATAAGACTGTACCCTTAAGAGATGAACTAGAGATCGTTTGCCAGTATATCGAACTTCTAAAAATTCAATATGAAGATCGACTAGCTTTCAAAATCGAGGCTGACGATCACTTAATGGGAGAGAGAATACCACCACTGTTAATCCAGCTACTTGCTGAAAATGCTGTACGTCATGGCATAGAGAAGTGCAAACAAGGAGGTGAACTAATGATTAAAGTAACAAAAGAAGAAAACCATATAGTAATCACTGTAAAAAATCCAGGCACCCTCAACACAGCATCAGCTACAGAGAGCAACAATACTGGCGTAGGATTAAGCAATATCCAAAAAAGATTAACCATTCAATATGGCAATAGGACACGTTTTAATATTAAACAGCAGGGCTCCCATGTAGTTGCCCAGTGCCATATTCCCTCCTCCTTACAATTAGTGGTATAAGAAGTGAAAGCCATTATCGTTGAAGACTCACGACTCGCACGTAATGAATTGAGAGAACTGCTCAAACCTCATAAGCATATAAACTTGATTGCGGAGGCAAAAAACTGTGAAGAAGCGATCTCTCTTATATCAGAAGAACAGCCGGACTTAGTTTTCTTAGATATCAACCTTCCTGATGGCAATGGATTTGACATACTAGAGAAACTGGACCTTACACCTCAAATTATCTTCACAACAGCTTACGATGAGTATGCCATCCAAGCTTTCGAAGTGAATGCTCTGGATTATTTACTTAAGCCAATCAACCCTCAAAAACTAAAGCGGGCCCTAGACAAGACATTACGTGAGACACCCCCTACCCCCTCCAGCGACTCAATAAATTACTTAGACAGCAACAATAAAATATTCATTAAAGATGGAGAGCGTTGCTGGCTAATCGAAATCGGAAAAATTCGCCACTTTGAGAACTGCGGCAATCATGCGCAAGTCTTTTTCGATGATAGCAAACCATTTATTTATAAATCTTTAGCCAAAATTGAACAAAGATTGAACCCTGAAATTTTCTTTCGCGTTAATCGACAGCAGATTATCAATTTAAATTTTATTAAGGATATAGAATCGTGGATTAACAGTGGTTTACTAATAACCATGACTGACGGGAAAGAGATAGAGGTTGCCAGACGGCCAGCCACCCGCCTACGAGAGATGCTGAGTCTCTAGCCCACTTAGATAATCCAATAGTCAGTCGATATAGGTTAATGTAAAAGCTGCCAATAAGGAGGGGACTAAGGCCATCGTTTCCTCCTACAAGCTTCCAATCCGGAACTTGATAACCTGATGAATCGTGAAGGGCTATTTAACCCAGCAACTGGGCAGGTAAGGAGGAAGCAGTTGCCAAAATCCACCTGCAGACATGACTATTCCTTCGAATAGCGTTCATACTTTGCATTCCTTATAGCTCTCTAATGAACTCCTTTTTCATCAAAACTAACGGTTACCTCAGGTACCTTTGCAAATAGGACAACTACATGACTAAACGATATCTTTCTTTGGTAATAACGACATGTATCTTCTTGTGTGCGAGTTTAACTAGCGTTTTTGCTTATTCCAATGATCTAGAGGCAAATAAAAAACTCGCTATGCAAGCTATTGATTGGTGGCTCAGTGGGACTGATATTGATCCAGCCACTATTTTTGCTCCAAACTATGTGAATCATCTGGATTCTGCAACCAACTATACCGCTGGCCCTCAAAAACGAAATTTACAAGAAGTAAAGGCTGAGGTAGATAAATTTCATGCCGCCTTCAAAGACGTAAAAATTCTTAATAAAATGCAGGTCGCTGAAGGCAATTTAGTGGCCACCCATGTGGTTATCAGGGCAAATCATGTCGGCTCTTTTATGGGTGAACCCCCAACAAAGAAGACCGTCACTTATGATGGCGTTGAGTTTGTCAGGATTGAAGAGGGAAAGATCACCGAAACCTGGGTTACCTGGGATAAATACGGCTTCCTGAAACAAATGGGGGCTATAAAATAATGATATTCAGTTTCTTTAAGATGAAACAATCGGCTGTATAGAGAATATCTATTTAGTTGTCCTATACCAACATTCTATTTAAGCCGCCTTATACTTCCTGCCAAAGATAAAAGTTATGGGCAGATCTAGCGATATCATAAAGAGATATTATTAAGCGCAGGCACCTTTTATACCCGCCAGAGTATTCAAGGTGCCCATTTTCAACGCATCTCTTTAATATTTCTTAAGCTGAAATAAGTTTGACATTCCATAAGCAGAATATATTTCTTGCATAGCTTGTTCGGTCACACTATTGATTTTCTCTATCGTGGGATTTAATCCCGTACCATCAACGGTCGTCCGAAATGGTCGATTCTCAGGATCGGTATTCAGTAGGTTGAGTACTGCGTCTGCGACTAGTTGCGGGCTGGGAGCATCCTCTGACTCATGCCCTTCTTCAGTGCCTGCCCACATTTGCTCTGGAGCATCTGCATACTCACCATAGCTTGCAGCCACCGCTCTATCACTTGCTTTTAACAAGTTGGAACCAAAATCTGTACCAAATCCACCTGGCTGTACAATCAATGATTGAATTCCAAATTGTGCTAATTCTACGCGATAATTCTCCGCAATGCCTTCCACTGCGTGTTTCGTAGCATTATAAGAGCCTAGGAAAGGCAGCACGAATTGACCCAGAATGCTGGATATTTGAATAAGGGTTCCACTTCCACGCTTTTTCATTTGAGGTAATACCGCGCGTATTAACCGCTGAACCCCAAAGACATTAATATCAAAAACCTTTTTAAAATCCTCAATAGTAAAACTTTCCTGCCAACCGAGAGTGCCGACTCCAGCATTATTAATCAGTACGTCAATTTCGCCCACTTCCTGGATCACTTGAGCAATACCTTTAGCAACACTCTCATCGTCAGTTACATCAATATCCACTATGGTGATACCTTTTGCCTGTAACTCATTGGCTATTGAGGCATTGCGTCCTTTTGAATCTCTCATTGTGCCAATGACTTTGAAACCATTACTTGCAAGTGTATTGGCGATCAGGTAACCGAAACCACTGTTTGAACCAGTAACTAAAGCAGTTTGAGTCATGATTGTCTCCTTAAATTGTGAGCTACATCGCTTGATTCCTGTATAGATTAATGTCCAAACAGAAATGAGTGAAATCAATTCATTGAATTTAATAATGAATATAATTCATGACCCAGAAAGTCATTAAGAGGTAAAAGAAACCAGCTAATCTCGATAAACCCCAATACTGGCGCGACACCAGAATAAATTGCCAACATAAAACCTCAACAACACTCAACCCTGCGCCACTAACCGCCAACCAATAAATCTCAAGAAATATGATCGAAATAAGCTTTGACACTACCGCACAGCAAAGACAGCATCAGAAATCTCACTCATTAGAAGTATATTTCTTTGGAGGTAAAATTTGGTGTTATGATGCCATTAGCCACTCAATTTACTCTCAAAGGTAAATTCGGGCAAAGGTAAATTCGGGGCTGTGACGCACCAAACAGATAAAAGAGTGAGGTAATTAGTTATAAGCATGCGCGTTAACTCAAAGTTTTACGCATTTATCCAGAAATGGTTTGTAGAGCATAGCGACACCTGGCCATCGCCTAACTTATGCCACCACTAAAGTGGGTTTTTCAGCATTAACAAGACAGTAATTTTGCCCATCAAAAGGGAAATATGAAAAATAAATTGAAGCTCAACGCACTAACGGAAATACCCACCTAAAAAACCAAAAATTCATACAACAATCTACTCTCATCTATTGCCGCATAAAATTTGAAAGGTGTAGAAAATCGTCACGAGAGCTTCGCCATAACTTTTCTGTCAAACTTATCAGTCACTACTCATTTATTGTTGCATCAAAAGCGTATTGGTAGTCAGGATGCCAGCGAGAAAGCGGTGGACGATTATGGATAATATCTCCAAAAGCCCAGCGAATACGTTTATTATCAGTTTCACGATCTACGTCATTATCTGGGCACAGAATGTAGAAATCCCCCCTTTCAATACCTCTCATCATGAATTCAACTACTTGCTCTGCAGTCCATGCACTCTCAGGTTTAGTGGGACTGTCAATCATACCCGTATAAGTAAACCCTGGAATCAATAGGTGTGATGTGACTCGGCTTCCAACTGAATTACGAATAGCGTGCTGTAATGCTTCCGTAACGACTTTTACTGCAGCCTTACTCACGTTGTAAGCTGGATTTCCTGGAGGCGTGGTGATTCCCTGCTTGGACCCAGTGGTAACAATGATTGATGGGCTACTTTGATTAAGCATTTCCGGAGCAAATACGTGAATACAATGGATCGCCCCCCAAAGGTTCGTGTTGATCGTCTTATTCCAGCCCTCTAGATTTTCCCAGCTACCACTTTTAACCGCAGTACCCGCATTGTTGAAAAGAAAATCAATACGACCAAATTTTTCTTTTACTCTCTCCTTGAGAGCCATCACCGAACCAAAATCAGCTACATCGGTCTCTACAATGAGCGTATCAGTTGATAGATTGTGCTTGGCCTCTTTCAACTTATCTTTGTTGATATCGGCAATGCAAACCTTCATCCCTCTTTCCGATAAGATCCTTGCCGTAGCAAGACCTATTCCACTGGCGCCACCGGTAATAACTGCAATGTTATTCTTCTTTAAAATGGAAGACATGCTCATAGGGACCCCTAAGTTGATGACAAAGATATTCAGAGGAAAAATACTGTAAAAATTGTTGAAATACAGTATAAGTCACACCTCCTCAGACACAGCCTTCCTAAGAGCTATGCCTGAAGAGGTACAGAGCAAGCTACTACTTCATTAACTTTAAGAGTTCTTGGGCAACAGCGACAGAGGATTTGTTGTTTTGACCTGTCACCAGCTCACGATCAACAACTACATGTGTCTGCCAATCCTCTTTACCTTTAGAGTAATTGCCACCAGCATTAGTAAGTGCATTTTGTGGCCAGTAAAACAGCTCATCGCCACCTAAGTAGTATTGTGTAGCAACGGCTTCTTCTGAATTACTAAAAGAGGTCATTTTGTAGCCATCATAGACCCAACCCTGAGCAGGCTTTGCCTTCTTGCCTGCTTTCATTTGGGACTCAAAATCAGAGCTATTAGGCAAAGCGGACAACAGAGCAACTGGGCCGTGGCAAACTAAACCCGTGGGCTTAGATTCAGCATTAAAATGCCTTAAGAAACCTCCCAGTCGATCATTCGATACCAGGTCTCCCAAAGGTGCGTGGCCGCCAGGTACAAACATCGCATCAAAATTCTCGATGCCAATTTGTTCAATACGGGCAAAGCTGACTACGGGGCTATGCGCTTTGTCGGTCAGCATTAGATTTTCGAAGAGCGCTTTATGGGTACTGTAGTTCTCCTGACTAACATCTAAGAAGTGGTCAGGTGTATCCGATATCGGGTCCAAGGTCGGTGCCAGCCCAGTCGGAGTGGCAAATGTTAATGTATGCCCTGCATCCATCAGAAGTTTTACCGGCTCCATAAGTTCATTCAAATAGAAGCCAGTTTTGTAGTCATAGCCACCTTTCAATTTCATTTCAGACACATCAGACATCACAACCAACACGTTGTCGGCCATTGCCAGTGGACTAACCAACAGTGACGCCATTGCAAGTAGTTTCTTCAAACTCATAATCAGTTCCTCGGGACTGGGGTTGATCGAATTGGACTGTGCGCAGAATAGGCCCCAAGCCTTCATTACTGAAATTAATTAGTCTAATATAATCATGAACACAACTAATAGCCGAGTCAGGTCCAGATGAGCAATATTTCAGACATAGAGCTGAACCAATTAAGGCTGCTGCAGATTATCTTTGAAACCCGAAATCTCACCCGTGCTGGTGAACGCGCCGGACTCACTCAGTCTGCGGTGAGTCACACGCTCAAGAAACTCCGCCACAGCTTAAATGACTCACTAGTCATAAGGCAGGGCAATCAATTGGTACTGACGCCAAGAGCAGAAACACTACAAGTGGCTTTGAATCGATGGCTGCATGATTTTGAACGGAATATTTTAAATCAGGAAGCGTTCGACCCAGAAAATACACAGCGTAATTTCTATATCGCAACGAGTGATTTAGTGGAGCAGAGTATTGCCCCCCCATTGATAGCATTACTTCAAAGGGAGGCTCCCAGAATTCAAGTTATTTTTATAAAAATAGATAAACTTGGCATAGCCAATCAGATTGAAAGTGGTGAGTCTGATCTTTCAATCAGCACTGTGGAATCCAATCACCCGAGCCTTATGGTGAAAACGTTATATAGAGATGATTTTGCTTCAGTAGTAAGGGCTGATCACCCATTTCTGAAAAGCAAAAAGGATATTCATAATTTCTGCAATTATCCACATATCCTGGCTGGCACGGGGCGTGATAACCGGGGAATGGTTGATGAAGCGTTAGAGAAAATTGGCTTGTCTCGAAATGTTCAATTTAAGGTGGCCAATTTTTCTAGCGCACCTTTCATAGTAGAGCGTAGTGATGCGATTCTAACCGCACCAAGAAAATTCATTCAATCTATCACTAGCAAATTCAATATTAAACTTTTCACCCCACCTATTAGCCTCCCTGACTACTCTATGAAAGTCTACTGGAATTTAAAAAATAAGGATGATCAAGCAAATAAATGGCTTAGGGGTAAGATTGCGGAAGCTGCTCACATTGAAAATTAGCTATACCTTAAGCGAAAAATCACTCTACTTAAATACTGAGGAGATTAGTTTAGACCAGATAGAGCACCTTCTGAAAAACCAGTAACTATCAGATCAAGCCTAAAGCACTACACTTAAATATTTGTCAAAGGACCATATTCACTTATAGTGTGCGTTTTGATTCATTATTCATTGATGCTTCATACCTTACGTGAAATTAGGTGAGTCACTCTTGATTGACTTTTTCATCGTAAATTCTTCGCGAACGTTTGATTTCTGTATGGTGTGATTCTGCCCAGGAAACCAACTGGTATAAAGGTTTAACCAAATCTCTACCCATTTCTGTAAGGTTATATTCTACTTTTACCGGCACTTCGGCATAGACCGTTCTTGATACATATCCTTCCCGCTCAAGGTCACGGAGGGTTTGTGTAAGCATGCGCTGTGAGATACCCACCACTCTTGATTTCAGTGAGTTAAATCGGTCGGCACCCTCGACAAGTGCAAACAATATCAGCACTGACCATTTGTCACCTATCTGTGCCACCACATTACGAATGGGACAGTCTTCGGTATTATGAAATACCCGCTTTTCGGTTTTCTCTTTGTCTTTTCTTCTCACAGTCATGCCACACCTCTTTTGCCAGCATCGTTTTATAGGTTACCAAAATGTGCCTAGATGACACCAAAGTGCCTTCTTGTTGTGCTAGTTACTATTATATACCATAAGACTCAAGTGATACTAATATCAACCAATCAAACTAAGTGGATAACATTATGTGGAAGATTATTGCAACAACACTGCTGCTAATAGCAAGCACTACTGTCTCTGCACAGAATGCGGATCAGCTGACTATAAATTTGAAAGCATTACAAAAAAATAGCTGGACTGAGCAAGAATTGGCTAATGTTACCTTGGTCACTGACTTTGTTCAGAATCTGATGAATAACCATAATTTTGATTACATACTTGAGCGTTATAACGATAGCTCGTATGTTCAACACAACCGTAATTTGCCCGATAAAATCACTGGTTTAGTGGGTTTTTTACAAGAGTTTGTTGAGGACTATCCCGACTACACTTATGACGTTAAGCATATCTATGCTGATGGCGATTACGTTATCTTCCACTCACATGCCACTCTGAAAAAAAGTGACAGAGGTCACGATAGCAAGGGTATGAATATTATCGACACCTGGCGCCTTGAGAATGGCAGAATTGTAGAACACTGGGATTCAATACAAGCACTAGATGGTTTTATGCGATTTTATTCACTCATAAGCGGAGGAAGTATAAAGAATGATAATGGAGTTTTCTGATTCAAGAAGCGGTATATCTTTCTGAAGTAAGCAGAAAAATATAAGCCACTGGAGTCTAAATCTAGATTTTATCAGGTACGCGTTGGGGATTTCTAAGGGGTATAACGCCCTAAAAAGAAGCGCCCAACGCTATGCACATTTTGTGCGGAGTTGGGAGTCCAGCGTCCCGCTGAGGGGCAAAGGCCCGGAGCATCCTGCTTGTGATAGTTATGCATTTCTTCCCGTTTTTTTTCTACGAAGCACCCTGCCAACATATGCACCGAAAATGGACGCCATAACTAAACCAAGACCGAACAGTAATTTTAAGTAAAATGGACTGTCCGAAAAATTAAATACGCCAAACACAAGAAATGATGGAAAGACTTGGAAAAATGCAAGGATATACGCATTTTTAGACCAGATATAACCGGTTAATCCGCCAAGACAAAAGAGAAATATATGGTACGGCCCCATGAAGTGTTGAGATGCGTCACCAAATATACGCGCAAGAAACATCGATGCTTTTTGTACATGCTCAAACAAGCCGTTTGATGAAATCAATATCACAACGAACAGCACGCCTAAACCAAAGTGAACCAGTAGCAACACCAGATTTGAAAATTTATTCATGCTTTTCCTATTGTATATCACCCACAGCATTGGCGGCTTACCCTATGCGCGTTTTGCGCGGCATTGGGAGTGCAGTGCCAAGTACAAAATGTGCATAACACTGGGCGTCTCGCGGAAGGCCGGAGCCTTGCTGCCTGTGTTTGTCACATTTTAATGGTGCTCTCAAGGTATCGAGCCATGTTGATTACCAGATTTTCAGCGCGCTTACTCTTCGCAACAATAGTGAATCCAGACCATACATCCCACTCAATACCTACCCGCTTAAACCCACGCATATAGCTTTGAAAAACTTCATCCAGTCCGTAAATTGTGATACCGAATGGACATAACTCAAATTTCTTAACAAGCGCTCTTTTAGTCTCTTTATATTTATCGAGAGGCAAATCATTTATTTCATAGCAAAGACGTCCAGAAAAATCTCTACATAAGACTCCAACCTTCAACCTCTCTACAATTTCTTTCAGATCGACTTTACTCATATTCAAGAGATACAAAACCTAGTGCATAGGCGAGCGGAACGTAATGTACGTGTAGCGAATTCAACCCGCATCCTTTGCTGGCGATGCGACTTGTTAACTGTACGAATCGAAACCAAATCGATATACCTCTGGAAACAGAAACCCCACTACAAGCTAAACCAACACAATAACTACTCCAATGGCCATTGCCTTAAATGGATGAATTTCCTTTCCTTCGGGGTTGTCGGCAGCTCCCGGCATATTTTCAGGCATGTGTACCACTTCGCCTAACACTCCCAGAGTCGTAATAATCACAACGTTCATATAAAAGCTGCTACCAAAGAAATGTGAAATAGCAGCTGCAAGTACCACCACTAGTGCGATTCTTAGTAATATTCCTTTCCCCTTACTCATAATCCACCAGCACAGTTAACGCCTGCAGCAACGGCAGGCAAAATTTGCGCTGCTTTTGGGGCAAAAGGCCTGACAATTTTGACTGTCCAGTTACCTGTGCTTGTATGGGCGCACTTAGCACTACCTTAGTTATTGGAGTCTGCCGCTTTGGGAGCGCTGAAGGCTTTGCTGTAGTAACCTGACGGATCAAAACACCAGACTCTCCGCTTTCCTGAGGCAAGCATTTCACATGCATTGTTAATCCGCTTTGTTCGTGTCTTTGCCTGTTTGGCTGAGACTATCCAATGAATCCAGTCGACACGCGTAACAGTGGTTGTGTCATACTAAGTAGTCCGAGCGTCAAGAGAAGCCACCAATGCTGCTAAGCCGTCAGCTGGGATTTCCGGTTCAGGTTCCTTCTGCACAGGCGCGATCTCAAACTGGCAGATTCCACCAACAACTGTACCCGAAGCTTATAGTAGCTCTTTATTGATGCGCTGCCAGTGGCTTCTCTGACCATCCGGCTCAAGCAAAGCCTAAAATCTTGACCGTTAATGGTTCCCTATACTGTAGTTCGACCCCGCCGCGGAAGTCTTGCGCTTTCATCCTTCGGAAGAACCACGAACGCCCACGAATCAGCAACCACCCGTATATCGGGTGGTATGGTGAAAGCCCCCAAAGGGGGCTAGTTACAACCCCGCCAGTTGCATCTGCTCTTGCCGGCGTTCTTCGACCTCTTGAATCTTGATGTACTCTCGAATCATCTGCTCATCAAGCCCCGCTATACTCACGCAGTAACCGCGAGCCCAAAAGTGTCTTCCAGTGAAATTTCTCTGTACATGCTTGTACTTCCGAAATATCTGGATCGCAGATTTTCCTTTCAGAAACGCAACCGTATTGGAAACACTAAACTTCAGAGGAATCATTAACAGCATATGAATGTGATCCCTCATTGCGTACTCTTCGACCAACACAATGCCCTTTTGACGACATAAGTCCCGGAATACTGCTCCAATCTCCCGCCTAAATATCCCAAATAACGCTTTCTTTCGATAATTGGGCACAAATACCACGTGGTACCTGCAATAATATTTCACGTGAGCTTGGCACTGCCAATCTCGCATATGGCCTCCTTCTAGAACTTGCCCGTTCATGGAGGCCATATTTTTCATTCTACATGCCGGAACGGCAGAGCCCTGTCAAGTCTCACCGTCAGGGGTGGTGGTTTACCTATGTATTAATTAATACGTAAATTTATCTACATCCAAATAAACCAAACAATTCACAACCTGCTAAGCAAATTCATGCTTTCTTCAGAACCTTTATCATAACAATAAAAATCATTAATTAAACCACTTAAGCCGGCAAATCCAACCTATAAATTGCAGAGATTTATTTTTAATACCATCACTCTATAAAATCCCTACCCTCATGTAATCGACCATAAATATAGATTAAGAGGCATGGTAAGAAGTCAACTTAGGGCTTTTACTCCTAAACTTACAGCATGAGAACTTAACTTTTAGCCTCCAGTAAAAAGTGACTTTCAAATGGTAAAACGGTAATCTTGACTTAGGAATCATCCAAATTTAGCACGACAGTTTCAATTGGAAATTTTCTCGTTGATTCCAGGAGTTTAGTAATAGGGAAGTAAGTATGAAAGATCGTATTCTAAAGTTAATACTTTGTGTCGCAATCGCCTCATCACTTTATGGCTGTAGTGGCGGCTCAGGGGGTAGTGACTCAACAAACAGCGATTCCGAAAGTAGCCATGGAAATAGTTCTGGAGATAACTCTGGGAATGGCTCCGCAACTAATTCCGGTAATGGTTCTGAGGGCGATGATACTACACCTCCAACAACGGATGGGCCTGGCAGTGATACACCACCACTTTTAGTAAGCCTCAAGCCAGCTAGCGGCAGCATCATTGGGCCAAATGAGGATATTCAGCTGAACTTCAGTACTTCCATTCAACTAGATAATGTTACGTTATCTGGAACTATGGGTGAAGACGGAGTGATTACTCAGCTTGATGAAGATACACTGATAGTAAACCCAAAAGCGGGGTGGGTAAATTTATCAGAATATACCTTAGTCATTAATGCAGAAATTGATGCCGATAACATCATGGAAGAGGTTGTTGCCTCCTATCAGATAGATACGCAGCCTCCCTCTGTTGTCAATTTTACTCCAGGGACGGTTCGCTTAGAGAATAACGACATAATCAAGGTTCTCTTCTCAGAGTCTATGGATGTCGAAAGTCTTCAATTGACTGGTAGCCTTACTGAAGATGGCTATACAATTGCTTGGTCTGAAACCAATGTTAGGAATGATACCTTATCCATTAAACCCGATACCAACTGGGAGTCTGGTCAAAACCGCGACATTAGCATTGATGTTAATGACCAAGCAGGTAACAAAATACCGCAATATAGCAGTACTTTTACTATCCCTTTATATTTTGAGAATTTTGACTCCGCAAAAGTTGTTATTGGTCAAGATAACTTTTCTAGCAACGATGTAGGAATAAGCGCGAAAAACTTTTCATTTCAGCCCAGCGGAGATGTAAGTGTTGACAATGAAGGAAAACTATATATTTCAGATACTTCCTCTAATAGAGTGTTAGTCTTTAACTCTATCCCCACCATTAATGGCGCTCCTGCAGATATGGCGGTAGGTAAGGATGGACTGGATACTCTCACCCTATCTGACAAACGACAGGAATTATTTGGCCCATCAGATATAAGTTTTGATGGTAATAACCTTCTGATTTCACAATATAAAGAAAGACTTATCTCTATTTATGACAAAATAACGATTGGGATGGGAGCGATACCTTCTCGAACATTAACAATTGGTGAAGATGATATTTCCCCTTGTGTGAGCCTGGCACTCTGGATTAGTTGGGGAGCCTCTATTGCGGATAAAAAAATTCTAGTCACCGATGCAGGAAACGATAGGGTTTTGATTTGGAACACGCAACCAGATAATAACAACACGCCTCCAGATCTAGTGCTCGGTCAGACATCGTTAGTAGATTGCGTCCTGGATGGACCTTCTGCAAATACTTTCAATTCACCTACTGATGTATGGAGTGACGGAAAAAAACTAGCAATTATAGACAGCGGAAACAACCGTATTCTACTATGGAACAATTTCCCCAGCAAAAATTTTGCGCCTGCAGATGTAGTTCTAGGACAACCGGACTTCACAAGTAGAAATAAGGAGTTAACAAACAAAGAAGGCATAGAATGGCCCGTCAACGAGTACACTTTTAACGAACCGTCAACTGGCATTTGGTCAAATGGAATTCAACTCTTTGTTGCTGACAGCAAAAATAATAGAATTCTGATTTGGGACACGTGGCCAACCACAAATTTTGAACCTGCAGACAGAGTTCTAGGTCAGAATGGATTTACTAATTTTACCGCAAATGATGCAAATCAAAACGGTACTGGGTATCCGGATGAAGCTGAATCGCCGACAGCATCTACTCTGAATGAACCCACAGGAATTTTTGGTTATAAAAATAACTTATTTATTACTGACTCCGGGAACCATCGAATCTTAATTTTTAAATCTCGCTAATACTCACATTAAGCTGCAGGGCGACTCATTCTCTGGATAAGAGTTTGGAGCCCTGCTTATTGCCCATCTTTTCACTGATCCATGCTTGAGGCTGTTAACACTAATTTTGATAAAAATGTATCCATGGGAACCTCAACAGAATAATTAAAAATCATCAAACACCCTCTTCCCTCAGCATATTCTGTCAAGTAAGTACAGAATTCTCGTTGGACAAATCACTGGACCAAGAAGCGGGGTTTTAATCACCTTCCCTCATACCCCAGTCAAAAGGTAGGCATTTACATAATGGGAAAGGATTTCCGGTGGAGGTCAACAGTGAACATCATCAACTTTTTATATGGTTTTATATTTCAGCCTTCATGAGCAAACAGCCACCTTCATGAGGAATAAGCTCATGTGGCTCCAACTTGATATTTTTTACCACTCTAAATCCTTGCTTTTTATAAAGGCCAATAGCTCGAATGTTGTCAGCGAACACTATGAGACTAAGTTCATTGTAACCGTCATTACTCGCTTTTTCTTTTGTATGATTTATCAATGCTTTACCAACACCCAATCTTCGATACGATTCTTCAACACACATAGCATCGAGAAAATAGCTTCCTTCAGCTCTACTGGTATAAAACTCTCTGAATCTTTCAATTCGACTAGCTGGCAAAAAGTTTGTTAATTCGTCAGTTATACCGTGATAGTGCGCCGGATATGAGAGGGCCATTCCGATAACTTTTTGATCAATTTCAGCCACAATAGCACTGCGAAAAGTATGAGGATAAATATCTTGTTCTAATCCATCACAAAGTAGCTGCAAAGCAGAACAACCCGGTATCAAATCATGAAAAAGATATTCAACTGCACCGTCAGATGCCAAGTAATCAAGTTCAGCTATGCGTTGACAATCTACTTTAGTTCCTTGCTTATAATTTACGTTCATTTTCTATACCCTGAACATTTTTGATTAGTGGAACAGCCTTATAACGTCTCAATCAGCCGGCGCGGTAGTGGTCGGTTGTATTGATTTGTATGGTTGTTCTTGTCCGATTCTGATATTGAAAATCCTTTTCGCTAACGGGTAAATTGAGACCCACCTTCGGCGGCCACCGAAGGCCTTGTTTGTCACAGTTCGTTGCTGCGCCGGTTCATAAAGGCCGATAACAAGTATGAACGTGACAGACACCCACTAGGCATAACTCGAATAGTCATGTGGGCCTCGAGTCCGAATAGCAAGGCGGAGATAGCTTATCTTATGGAACCTCAAGAGATCAATGTCGGTATCGATACCAGCGGTAAACAACTCGATATTTATGTGAGACCTACTGGCCAGCTCTTTAGTGTTACCAATAACAAAGAAGGTATTAAAGACGCCATTAAACGACTACAACCGCTTAAACCTCAAAGGGTATTAATCGAGTCCACAGGAAGACTAGAATTAGAATTCGTCTGTTCTGCTCATAAAGCTGGATTGCCGATAGTTGTTTGCAATCCTACGCAAGTAAGAAACTTTGCAAAGTCAGCGGGGCGGCTCGCCAAAGCAGATAAGCTAGATGCTATTGATATCGCACATTTTGGTGAAGCAATGAAGCCAAAATTGTCATCAATCAAACCAGAAAAGCTCAGAAATATCAGTGACTTGCTGACGGTCAGGAACCAGTGCTTAGAAATGAGCACAATGCAAAAGAATCGTCTCAAGAGAATGCCTAAGTCTGTTCACAAGCCCATTCAGGCTATCTTAAAAGCCATCAAGAAAGAGCTAGAAGGGATCGATAAGCAACTTGATAAACTTGTTAACAGTGTTGCCGAGTGGCGACAAAAACGCGATCTCTTATTAAGTGCTAAAGGAGTCGGTAATGTACTGGCTTACACGCTAATGAGCGAACTTCCTGAGCTGGGCAAGTTGAACCGCAAAGAGATAGCGGCCCTTGTGGGTATCGCCCCGATGAATCGTGATAGCGGCAGCTTCCAGGGTAAGCGCTATATTCGAGGTGGGCGACATCGTGTACGCACGGTTTTGTTTGTTTCTATGATGTCGGCAATACAATGCCACCCTAAATCAAAGCCAATATATGAGCGCTTGGTCGCTGCTGGTAAACCAAAGCAAGTAGCCCTTATCGCATGTATGAGGAAGCAACTTACCATCCTCAATACGATGGTAAAAAACAACACCTATTGGAATGAGAAAATGGTTTAAATATTTGACAAAGGGCCATAGTCACTTGTTAAGCCTTGCCTCGTATTCACACAATTTCTCCAAAAAATCACTTATGAAGTCTTTGTGTATCATTTCTTTATCTAATGAAGATACCACCTCAATTTCTCTTCTCATTAGTTTGCATTCCTCAAGACTTGCACCATCGTTACCACTCAATATCCCAGATGGCCATTCGTGGATGCAATAGCCTAACCATGAAACAATTGATTCCAGATATAAACTTCTTGCTTCATCATTCTTCGGACTTAACTTACAACACCTCTCTAGAAGTAAGGTATCGGTAATCCAATCTAGTTCTTCATGAACTCTATTATTCTGATAGATATTCTGTATTAGTTTGGCCAGCCATAATGTAGATTTGAAGTCATTTTCAATATACCCCTTTTTCAGTGTAGGAAACACGACCTCATGGAAAAGTTCATGCCTTATTCTTGAATGTCTGTTTTTATCGAGTTTTGGCAAACAAGCCCACACCCACTCATATTTCTCGCTTTCATCTAAGAATGAATCGATAAATAACCTAACCTCTTTTGTCGCCTGTTTTTTCAGGCCTTTATCTTGAAACTCAAGATACTTGTTAAAATGCTCGATATTCATAGAGGCTTAACGGTGGCGTTCACCGGGCAAGGGCGTTCGTTTGGTTGGGTAGCTGGAGGAAGGACGACGCCCTTACTCCGGTGCAACGCGTTGTTATCTGGCTGTTGCCATTTTCCATTGATTGAACGCGTCCGTTAGCTGCACAGACATCTCTATTCAAGATACTCCATCCTCCAGCGTGCCGGGCCGATAACTTGGGTGACGGCTTTGGCCCCAGCCGAAGCGCCGCTAAAGCTGCCGATAAATGGGATGGCGCAATCAACAGTTAAAAGCCAGCCAGCATCAGACGTGGGGCAGGCAAGATATACTTTGAACGTCTCGCCCGAAGGAATACGGAGGTGCACAACGAAACCCCTGCCGCAGAGAAGTTGTACCACGTCATCGACAGGCGTCCCATCGGCGCTAATGTTCACATGCATTCGGTCAAAACGCGAAAAGTCCTCACCTTCCTGTGCGACATACAGTTGCGGATAGGAAACGCCATGGGTCTCGTCCAGTGTGGTCAGCTCTCCGCCTCCGGGAATATGGGGCTCGCGTCCCGCCTGGGCGATGATTTCCAGTAGACGTTCGCGGGATAGCAGAAAGTGTGGCATCACTTCCGCGACACGCTCCGTCGGAGGTTCGGGATCGGCCAAAAAGGCCTTAAGGTCGTTGGAGAGGCCCGACCAATCCTGCGCCCAAATCCGGGCGCCGATCGGCGCCAGCGCTGTGTTGATTTCGTCGAGTGTATACAAGTCAGCTTGCTCGCCGTCGCTTACTAACCGGATCCCGCTGTCGAGTTTCATTTGAGCCTCGGTCGATTAATGCCCCACTGGTTCAACTTCACGCCAGATAACGCTCAAAGCAGCTGCGCATTTATACGTCGGCTGCCTTTGTTTGTTATATTTTTTAGCTTCCTTACAAGATTATAACCCACGCCGCTACGGACTACATTGCAACCCGATACTGCTAAGCTAGTTTCGCCTTGTTCCTTAGCTAATTTTAAACGAATGCCGAAGAATAACAGTCTGGATTCTTGAAGTAACTCTAATAGAGTGGCTGTTTCTAGATTATGCTTCGGTAATTCAGACTCTCCCGTTAGTGTGGGTTTGTCATTGTGGGCTAGGACAAGATCGCGATAGTTTTTCACATTCAGAGATTCTTTTAGGGTTCGAATTCCGTCTCTATTTGTTTGAAGCTCGCCATCAATAAAATGTTCGTACTTTGTGGCTAGATTATACTGACTCAAGTATTCGTATTCTTGTTTTTTGGTTTTATAGCCTTTGCCATCAAAGATAAGCTTCGACACCGACATGACTATGTCGTTGTGCATTGAGTACCGGATAATATTAAAAGCCTGGCTGGATACTGAATTCACGACTTTTATTGCTTCGTCATCGCAATAAAGCTCATCGTAAAGGTGAACCGCTGTAATGAGCCTATCCAATTCTACAATGAACCTATCTAGATCAATCACCGATACTCTCCGTTATCGTGAAATATAACGCCCCGCTCACCGGTAAATTAGGAGCGCAGCGAGTAATTTATCCGTGTGCAGCGCCTTGTTAGCGATTTTAGTTTAGCTTCTTTATTGATTTCTCTAACTTGGATATCGATATAGACATATACTGCCTGGACCTTTTGGCTCCTTTAATGCCTCTACCAACATCTAATATTCTCTCTTTCTGTTTCGCTGACATTGAGGAATCTAAACACTGTTGAAACTGAAGCTCATTCTCGAATATTGTTTCAACATATTTAAGCTCTGGAAAAGAAATCATAGCCTTTACTGGGCAGCTTGAAATCGTATCGAGCAATCCCTTATCCAAAGTAGTTACGCTTGGAATGTAAAAATTGTTACCTGCTTCTTCTGTAAGTGAAGTTTCTGTGAATCTAAATATAAATAGATCCCATGCAAGAGCACCGATACGTTTTACCGAGTCACTTTTTGGCGACTTAAGAGAGCCCTCATCAAAAACAGGCGTAAAGAAACCAACACTGAATCCAATTACAACTTTCCATGCAAAGTAGATTTCCTTGAGGGGTAATACACCCAGCTCATCCAAGCAGTAGTCAACAAGATTATGGAGCGCCCTTTCTATAGTGATATTCGTACTTGTCCAGCACATGTGAAAGGTTTTAAGCATAACTGCATAAATTAGGTCTCTTCGATCTATCTGGCCCCACATGACTTCACTTGACCTAAAGCTCATCCAAACGGACTCAGCTTGTTCAATATATGGCTCGAATATATCGCCTTCCGTGTTCGATTTTTTTATGGTACCTCTTAATTTGTGGTCGAAGTAAATTGCTGCTGAAACTTTATTAACTGGGTGAGGGTTGTTGTCACAAGTAAATTGCCTCAAGTTCTCTAGCATGGCAAAAGAATAGTCAAACCCACCACCATATACACTTTCGATTACAGTCAAGACATCTTCAACTTTATCCGTTGTGGTAATGTCGATGCCCTTGAAGTACTTTGGAAGGTCCGACAACAAGTTTGTATCAAGCAATGCTCTTTGTTTGAAACCAATAACAGATGTTCCTAACTCCATCTCATTTCTGATTGAATCTGAGTACGCTAGCAATCGATCTTTCGAGAATATACCTGAAATGATATGCTCTAGTGAGTCATCTACCTGCAATTGTGCACCACTAAAATTTGTAGCGTACAAAATTCTTACGCCGCTAAATGCAGGCTCATCTATATCTATAATATCCTTAAGAGAAGAATTTTGGTCAGCAGTTAAAATTGCCTTCTTAACACGGGATATTTTGTCTTTTTCTGTGCTCATTTAGGTTACATCTACCTCGGATAAGATTGGCGCTAACGCTTTGCTAATGGGCAGCCGAAGCAAAGCGTAGGCTGTCCCGTGGAGGCCGCGCTTTTTGCGGCCGGAACGCAATTGAGCAACTTGCTAGTGTTTTCTTGGCACATTCTCGCTACATACGCATTACTAGAGTTTTTACCCATGACATGCATGACTCAATTGCCCAGTCAGTTTGCTGCCGTGAAAGCTTTGGCATTTCTTCACTTCCTGGGCCATGACCAAAAGGGTTTCTCACTGCTGCAAAAAACGCTTTCAAAGCATCTCGTTCCCAGTCGTTGATAAATGCGCCATTCTTTTTACTAGCCAAATTCTCAATATAGTTTTGTGCGCCTTTTTCCCCACCGTGCGTCCATCCCTTCTGGTCGGAAATAATTTTAATCGTACTTTCCAAAGCTCGAGCAGCATAGAAGGCAGGATCTCTACCATTACTATCTCTGAGATCTACAGCCTCCTTCATATCTATGTCGACATTTTTCCAGAGCGGGTCATTTGTCATGTCCCAGAATGCTCTTTCAATCTGTTCTTCTAGAAGCTTGTCATCAGAAATCTGTATAAATCCGTTATGATAATTAAGGTTGAAGTTTGCTCGACGCAGACGTTCATTTAATTCTGCAACGGAAGCTTTAAATGATGCATTAATTGATTCGTTAAATGCTTTTAAGCTATCCGCTCGATTACCCGGAATTCTAACGCCTCCTGACTTAACTCGCTTATCTTGGATTTGGGCATGCAGCAATTTCTGCGGCAAATTTCTATTTATTTCATTAAGCTGATTTTCTCTCTCACGAAACGCCAGCTCAATAAAACTCAGCCTTTCTTTAATGAACCTATCGGCAGATACAGTCCCATCATATTTTGAGTTAACAAACTCTTTGCAGACCTTATCCATAGACCAAGCCCCACTTTGAGTGACAGGCTTACCATTATAGGTTGTGTTGAAGTGATAGCGTTTTCGAGACAGCTCATCCAAGCCAAGCTCCATACTTAGCTTGTCATGTATCGATATCCAAGTCGCTTTCGAGGTGGGAATTTCTTTTCCATCCCTGTAGTATGGAAATAGCTGCTCACTGACTATGCGAAACCCCTGAACTAAAAAGCGTTCCTCCACATCTGTGAAGTCTTCCCACATCTGGATTCCAAGGTAACGGTCTGCAAATGTATCAGTTAGCATTATGCCTCTTTATTATCTCTCAAGTTTGTCGGTATTCAGAACGCCCAAAGCAGCGGCGCGCGTTAGCGCGTCCTGCCCGAAGGGCGTTGCTGCCTTTGCTTGTTATGTGTTTGGCTGAATGCGAAGTGATAACCAACGCATACAACGAAAATAAAACTGCCAATATTTAAGGCTTGTACGTATAAAAACCAGATGACTGGGTTTTGCTCAATAGTTGGTTCGGAGTTCCCAAGGGCGATTGAATGTACGTTAGGTATTAATATGTGCGCAACCCTTGAGGCGGCAACTAATACTCCTGCGAAAAGTGAAAGCCCAGATAAAATGGAGCGTTCTCTATGGAACCACACTAATGATGCAGCAAATAGAAAGAAGGGCATAAACCAAGCGGTAAAGTCGTTAATGCCACCAAATAGCTGCCAAAAAGTTGTCGGGCTATATACATGATCTTCCATATCTATTTACACATAACGCCGTTGTTTGGGGCAGCCGAAACAGAGCGAAGCGGCGTGTAGGCTGTCCCAGTCACGCGTCTTTTGCGCGGCGAACAACACCACCTTGTTAGAAGTGGAGCTATTTTCTACGAAGCTCAATAGTACGCTCCTCGGCTACAACGGTTATGGTGCCTTTTTCTTGATCGTAAGTAAGTGGTAGATAGCCACCTTCCTCTGTATTTCCGGCTTCATCCAGGAACCACAATTCGTAAGAATTCACCCCTATCTTTTGATACTTACACTCGGAAGCCATTCCATCGACGGGCCCACCCACAAAGATGAAACAGTCATCTCCATTTTCAAATCTTATCAGAGTGCTGCTTTGATCATTTGCATGGTGCCATTCACCTTTGATCATATTCCCTGTGCAGGCAACTAAAAGAAACAAAGCCAGAATAGAGATTACAGTCTTCATACCTATGCACTTCTAATGCCCACAGCAGGGGCGGCCGAAGCGTAGCGTAGGAGGTCCCGCAGAGGCCCGAAGGGCCGGCGCATACTGCCTGTGATTGTTAGGTGAATTACTTGGCACTGAGTTTCTTCTCCAAGGCCATATTATATTCTTTAGCATAACGGCTAAATGCATGAGACAGCTTACTATGCTCCCTCCCCTCCAATGCGTCTGAAGTACCCATGATATATCTAGAGCCGTATTTGCAGAGCATCTCTTTGTCAGAAAGACCTGGATAGCCGACCCCAAAACCGCCAATTGAGATGAAGCGATAATCTTGATGCTTTATTCTCGCTTCTAAATCTTTTCTGGGTGCATCTAGATTGATTGGCAATAGGTATGTCTTTAATACCGCGAGCTGGGTTGTTTCTGGAACCATGTCAGGATTCATCCAGCATGGAATCTCATCTGAATAAACGGATGAGCTAAATAAAAAGACAAAAATGATGCCAATTAGTCTCATACTGAATTTCACCTAACGCTGAGTGCAGCCGCATTTTTGGAGGAGCCCTTTTGTGCTATTTAAGCACAAAAGGAGCGACGGAAAAAATGTCGGCTGGCACGTATTGTTAGGCATTTTTGACTAGGTCATTATTTATTGCGTAAGTTTCAAGCTTCTCTGCTAGCTGATCTGGATCTTTATAGAATTCGGTGTCTAGTTCATCTAGATCTTTCGAAACATCATCAGAATTAGTTGCCACCTGACGTAAATATTGCTCTTTTGGGACATCCGATTTGCCAAATACTATCTGTTTAGCTTTGCGTAATAACCCAAGTGAATTTGTTGCTTTAAGTTGAATTAGCCCTAATTCAGCATGCATGTAGTTTTCACCGGCTGAATTGGAAAAGTACTGATCAAAGCCACCGTTATAGACTTCACCACTCAGGCAATTAACCGAAAAGTATATTTTTTCTGCTTCAGACAGAGATTTAAAACCTTTACTTTCATTATATACACGAGACACTAACTCGCTCCAAAAGAGCCTGAACGGGCATGTTTTATCAAGCTCTATTTCCTTTTTATAATACTCCTTTGATTTCTCCATGCTTTCTCGTATGCCGTTTTTACAGGCCATACAAACACCACCCGTTCTCTCTGCTGTACTAGGAAGAACAAGCGCACCGCATTTTGTACATGGTACTTTCTCTGTCATTTGTACTTTTGCCTAACAGTGTATTCAAAAGCAGCTGCACTATATCACCCTGCAACATATCCCAAGTTCAAAAAAACCAGTAAATCCAGAAAAAGGCTTACAAATCAAGGAATTAGCAATCTCTGACATAGAAACACTCAAGTGGATATATTGCGGCTGCATTATATCTTGTTATTTTGTTGCTTTTGATCACTGATGTAAATCATTAAAAATCAATAGGTTAACGCTGATCTTACTGTGGATATGTGCATCTGCTTGTGATCTTAGATATCGACAACAGTTGAACATAGTAATTTCTGCACATAAAAATATGCAAAAGAAACCAACACTTATGAGGCTTTTGCAAGTGGATTTAGCCTTGAATGCATAAGCTAGCTGGAATATTTCCGCTAGATCCGGTCACTTCTAGGATGGCCGCTTTAAGCCTCAAGCACAGCTAGATGGAAGAAGTGTCCTAGCCCCTGTATGGCCTGCTTTGATCTTCTCAGCCTATTTGGTGAAAGGTTCTGGCCACACTTCTATTCAACGGTGTATTCGAACTGCGACCTTAGTGAGTCACCCAATGACTTATACCGCTTGTAGTCCGCAAGCCTTGCATTCCTTCAATGTAATGTGGTTTTGCCCTAACCTAGCTGCACAAACGCCTGATACTGACTCAAAAATACCCGCCCAGACAACTTCTTCAAAAAACTACTTTTCTCCAAGCAATCCATCACTGGCCCTTTCACTTCGGAGAGATGGAAGCAAACCCCTCTTTCCGCCAGATTCGCATTCATAGACTCCAAAACTTCTAATGCACTCCAGTCAATCTCATTCACTGCGCTACACATCAGAATGACGTGTCTCACCTGAGGATTATTGGCAAGGCCGCTATAGATACGGTCTTCCAGTACGCCGATATTAGAGAAAATCAGGCGGCCATCTACGCGGAAGGTGAGAATCTCGGGAACAGTTTTTACCTGGTGTCGGTGAATATTGCGGAAATGCTCGGTGCCCTCCACCAAGCCCACTTCGGCGATATGGGGCTTAGAAGCACGATAGATAAATAATAATAGGGATGCGGCAACACCACAGGCTACACCGGGCTCGACGCCCATTAACAGGGTAACGGCAATTGTCAAGGTAACGGCAATAAAATCTGCCTTGGCAAAGTGCCAGGTTTTACGCAGGATGGAGAAGTCCACCAGGGAGAGAACCGCAACAATAATAGTAGCGGCGAGGGTGGTTTTTGGTAGGTAATAAAGAAAAGGGGTCAAAAAGAGCGCGGCTAAGGCGATGCCTATGGCAGTAAACAGGCTGGCAAATTGTGTCTGCGCACCTGCGGCATCATTCACTACCGAGCGAGAAAAGCCACCACTCACTGGGAAACCACCAGAAAGGCCGGAGCTGATATTGGCCATACCCAGGGCGATCAACTCTTGATTACCATCAATTCTTTGTCGTCGCTTGGCTGCAAGGGTTTTGGCCACTGATATGGATTCTACATAGCCAATAATGGCGATCATTAGTGCAGGAACAAGTAAAGATTGCAGTAGCGGCAGTGTTAGCTTCGGCAATGATAGCGGCGGTAAACCGGCGGGAATAACGCCTACCAGTGCCACCTGGTGAGTTTCAAAATTCAGGACAGCGGATAAGGCAATGGTTGCCAGCACGCCCACCACCGGA
Source organism: Microbulbifer sp. ABH2_005 (assembly GCF_056160005.1). NCBI lineage: Bacteria > Pseudomonadati > Pseudomonadota > Gammaproteobacteria > Cellvibrionales > Microbulbiferaceae > Microbulbifer > Microbulbifer sp. ABH2_005. The sequence goes on from NZ_JBSWWI010000001.1 coordinate 2,626,801, forward strand.
GCCGCCCTGGCAAACAGTCCGGCATTACTGCGAGACAACCCCATGCTTTCCAGAAACTTTGCAGCAAAAGCTCTGGCCCAATAGAGAAAAATCACCACCCCCACTCCAGTGATCAAGGCGAGGCTATTGATGCTTTGCAGGTTCTGCCATAGCGATAGCAGTAACTCCTGTGCAGTATCACCATGGGCGGGCACCCCCAATAAATGCCGCAGCTGGCTGAGTGCAATCAATAATGCGGAAGCAGTAATAAAACCAGAGATCACCGGGTGAGAAAGAAAGTTCGCCAGCATGCCGAGACGTAAAGTGCCCAGCAGAAAAAGTATTCCCCCGGAGAGCAGCGCCAGGGCGGCGGCCGCGCTCAGGTAATCCACCTCACCAGTAGCAGTGACCTCTCCCAGGGCGGCGGCACTCATCAGTGAGATCACCGCGACCGGCCCCACAGATAAAGTACTACTAGAGCCGAAAATACCGTAAACCACCAGCGGTACCATACTGGCATAGAGGCCGACTTCCGCCGGCAACCCCGCTAACAGGGCGTAAGCAAGGGATTGGGGAATCAGCAGCACCGTGACTATTACGGCGGCGAGTAGATCCCGGTTTAAAGTGCGGCGGTTATAGGATTGAAAGGTAGTGAAGATGGGAAACCATCGGGAGAGTTTCTGCATAACCATGGTTTACCTTCCACTTTTTCTCTTCACGCCGTCAGTTCCACCCGTTTTGTCACGGCATATGACAGACATTTAATTGCGGTACTCTCTTACAATGCATAGCGGTGCCGCAATTTTTGGTATGGTCTAGCCGGCAATTAAAGCGCCTTAATTAGGTGCTCAAATTAATTAGGGCTCGATAAGTTAGGAATCGATAGCAACCAGCGCGGCGCTGACATCAAAGCCTGCTGCCTGTGCCTGGCTATGCAACTGTTTTTTATCGGCACCCATTAAAATTTTGGCCCCAGCCCAAACCTGACTGGAACGATTTCCGGTGCGGCAGAACGCATGAATTTTTTCACCGCTCTGCAATACATTGCGAAAGGCCTCGCAGTGCTCCCGGGTCATTCGCCCACGGGTAAAAGGAATCGCAATAAAGCGTAGGCCGGCATCCTGAGCGGCCCGTTCCATGGCTTCGTAGCTGGGGTGTGCCTCACTCTCCCCTTCCGGGCAGTTGCAAACCACCACCTGTACACCACTCTGTGCCAGAGGTGCCATCTCTTCACAGGCAATATGTTCAGAAACGCTCACTTGCCCATCTAATTTTTTAATATTCATCGTCGCCTCGTTGTGACTGCGGCCCCAGCTAATCTTGGCTGCAGCGCTAGATTTACTTGGATTTTTTACAGCTGATTCAGCGGCACTTTTAGATAGACTGTGCCATTGGATTCTGCCGGAGGAAACTGGCCGGCACGAATATTGACCTGCACTGAGGGGATAATCAGCCGCGGCATGGGCAGGCTGGCATCGCGTTTTTTACGGATTGCCACAAACTCGCTTTCGCTAATACCGTCGCGCAGGTGGATATTTTCCCGTCGCTGGGCCCCCACACTGGTTTCACACTGGTGCTCCCGCTGACCCTGCGGCGGGTAGTCGTGACACATGAACATGCGGGTTTCGTCCGGCAGGGATAATATTTTTTTCACCGACAAATACAGTTGTGCGGCATCGCCTCCGGGGAAATCACATCGGGCACTGCCCACATCCGGCATAAACAGGGTATCTCCCACAAACAGGGCATCGCCGATCAACCAGGCCATATCTGCGGGAGTATGACCGGGGCTATAAATTACTCGCGCCTCCAAATCCCCCACCTGAAAATGTTCACCGTCTTTGAACAGGTGATCAAACTGGCTGCCATCGGCAAGGAACTCCCGTTCCAGGTTAAAAACCTCTCGAAAAATCTTCTGCACCTGGCAAATGTGCTCGCCGATAGCGATGCGTCCACCCAACTGCTCCCGCAGGAAAGGCGCCGCAGAGAGGTGGTCGGCATGGGCGTGGGTTTCCAGTATCCACTCCAGGGTGAGATTCTTTTCCCGGATAAACGCCACTATTTCTTGCGCACCCTTGTTGCTGGTATGCCCGGATGCCGTGTCAAAGTTGAGCACGGCATCCACCACGGCGGCCGAGCCACCGGCCCTGTCGTATACCACATAGCTCCAGGTTTCGGTCTCTCTGTCGAGGAACGGCCGCACCTGAGTGCTTTGCTTTACCTGCGGCATTTTTTGCCCTCCAAATTCACTACCCGATCAATATACATTTTGATAATATGTAAAACAATATATTATTATTTTGTAGATTGTTACCAGGCCAAGTTAATGCCCGATACCTCCAGCCTCGATTTAAACAAGATGCGCGACTCCGCCGGCCAAGCCGCGGCCATGCTGCGCTCCCTGGCCAACCAAGACCGCTTGTTACTGCTGTGCCAACTCAGCCAGGAAGAACTTAATGTAGGCGAACTTGAGGAACGCCTGGGTCTTCGCCAGCCCAGCCTCTCCCAACAGCTGGGTGTCCTACGCCGCGAGGGGTTGGTGGACACCCGCCGGGAGGGCAAACACGTTTACTACCGAGTAGCTGACCCACGGGTTCTGGCACTTCTACAAACTCTTTATCAACTCTACTGCGCGGAGTAACGCCATGACCATCGATTGGACTGCCTTCACCCCTACCACGGCACTCGCCGGCGGCGCACTTATCGGGCTCGCCAGCGTCCTATTGCTGATTTTTAATGGCCGCATTGCCGGCATCTCTGGTGTTTTGGGCGGCCTGCTGGAAAGCAGCTCCGGTATCGGCTGGCGCCTGGCTTTTATTATCGGCTTACTGGCTGCACCGCTGGCCTGGCAGCTCTTTGCCGCCCTCCCCCCCATCAAAATTGAGGCGGGCTACCCCACCCTGATCACCGCCGGCCTGCTGGTGGGCTTCGGCACCCGCTTGGGCTCCGGCTGCACCAGCGGTCATGGTGTCTGCGGCCTATCCCGTCTCTCACCCCGCTCTCTGGTCGCCACGCTAATGTTTATGGCCGCTGGCTTTGCCACTGTTTATGTTGTCCGCCACCTGCTGGCCGCTTAAGAGAGGATCAAATGATGAAAACCACTGTGACGGCGTTACTGGCGGGCTTGATCTTCGGACTGGGCTTGTTGTTATCCGGTATGGCTAACCCGGAAAAGGTATTGGGCTTTTTAGATATTGCCGGCGCTTGGGACCCTTCCCTGGCACTGGTTATGGCGGGCGCCATCGCCGTCAGTCTGCCCGCCTTACAATTATTTAAAGGGCACAAAGAATCCCTATTAAAAGAAACCTTGCAGCTGCCAACCAATACCCATATTGACCGCCGCCTGGTGATAGGCGGCCTAATGTTTGGGATCGGCTGGGGCTTGGCGGGCTTCTGCCCCGGCCCCGCCATTGTGGCAAGCGGTGCCGGGCTGGAAAAAGCACTGATATTTACCCTGGCCATGCTGGCCGGCATGGGCATCTTCAGGCTCGGCGCTCATAAGATGATCCCGGCGCGCGGATAAGGCGGTCACCTGGTAGAGGCGGCACTAGTAAGCAGCGCCGTCGCTGCGGTCTATCTTGTTGAATCAAGGTATCGCCACCACCAAGTGGAGATCCGCCAATCAACAAAAGTAAAACATGCGTGTGCAGCAACTGATCCCCCTCTGGCTAAAACGCTACCAGCCCAAGTGGCTGATAGGGGATGCCGTGGCTGCAATCCTTGCCAGCATGATGTTGATTCCCCAGGCACTGGCCTATGCGGCACTGGCCGGCCTGCCGCCCTACTTGGGACTTTATGCGGGTCTGCTGCCTCTGGTGGGCTATGCCCTGTTCGGCTCCAGCTCAGTACTCTCTGTGGGGCCCGTGGCAATACTGGCCCTGATGACCGCCTCCGCCCTCACCCCAATCGCCACTCCCGGCAGTGCCGAATATATCAACGGGGCCATACTACTGGCCCTACTCAGTGGAATAATGCTGCTATTGATGGGTTTCCTGGGCCTTGGCAGCCTCTCCAATCTGCTGAGCCTACCGGTGGTCAATGGCTTTGTGTCCGGCGCAGCGGTGCTGATCATCGCGGGGCAGATAGCCCCACTGCTCGGCATTAAAAGTGAGGGGCACACGGCCCTGGAAATTTTGCTGAGCACCATAGATAACGGCCCGTTGAGCGACCCGGATGCAGCCCTGATGGGGCTGATTGCCCTGTCTAGCTTAATTATCGCGCGCCTCGGGCTTCCTTTTTTACTGCGCACCCTGGGCGTTGAGGCCACACGGGCAAAGCTGCTATCGCGCCTGGCTCCAATGCTGGTTGTGCTGCTCTCCATCGCCCTCACCACCATTTTCCACTGGGAGCAGGATTTGCCCGTGGTGGGCGAAATCCCTGCGGGCCTGCCAGATTTCACCCTGCCGGTTTTTAATTTCTCCATGATTTACGAGCTATTGCTGCCGGCACTGATTATCGCCCTGCTCGGCTTTGTCGAGAGCCTCTCGGTGGCCCACACCATCGCCCTGCGACGGGGAGAAAAGCTTGATGCCAATGCGGAACTACGCGGCCTCGGTACCGCCAATCTTCTCAGTGCCTTTTCCGGTGGGTTTGCGGTAACCGGCAGCTTTGCGCGCACCGCGGTGAACGATGAAGCGGGGGCAAAATCACCGCTGAGCGGTATTATCGCCGCTGTGTTGATAGCTCTGGTGCTGCTCTATGCCACCAAGGTGTTTACCGAACTGCCGGTGTGCGTACTGGCCGCAACCATTATTGTGGCGGCAGCCAATCTGATTGACCTACGCGCACTGGCACAACACTGGCACTATGACCGCACCGATGGCCTGGCCATGGGCGGCACTTTATTAGGCGTCATACTGTTTGGTGTGGAAGCGGGTATCGGCCTGGGCGTAGGGCTCTCTTTCGCCACCCTGATTTGGCGCGCTAGCCGGCCTCATATCGCCGTGGTGGGGCGTGTTCCCGGCACCGAGCACTTCCGCAATGTGCTGCGCTATACGGTAAAAACCCAACCGGACATTCTTTTCCTACGCATCGATGAAAATTTGTTTTTCAGCAATATCAGCGCGGTAGAAGACCGCCTGTTTGCAGAGGTGAAACGGCAAAAAAGCCTGCACGACCTGGTGCTGATTCTCTCTTCGGTCAACCGCATCGACAGCACCGCCACCGAGCGCCTGCAGCAGGTCAACCAAGACCTGCTGGAGCGCAATATCCGCCTGCACCTGGCGGAAGTTAAGGGCCCGGTACTGGACCGGCTGGGACGCTCCAAGCTGCTGCAAGAATTAACCGGCCGGGTATTTCTCTCTGCCTACATCGCCGAACTGGCCCTGCGCCATCACAATATCAATGACGATGGCCAACCCAGCGCTCCCCCCTCCCCCGCCGATCCCACTTGACCCATCACTTAGTTAACTTGTCTGCCAGCGCCAATTACTGGCAAAATATCCAGTATTTGGGCGAAGGACACCATGGCTGGCGATACACTGACACAGGAACAGCGGGCCATTGCGGATCACTCCGGGGGCCACGCCAAGATTATTGCCGTGGCCGGTTCCGGCAAAACCACTGCCCTACTGCACTATGTAAAAAATCGCCTGGATGCCGGCACCCCCGCCGCCCAGCTGCTGGTATTGATGTACAACCGCAGCGCGCGGGAGGATTTCGAGCGCCGTATGGGCCAGCTGGCCAGTAATCACATCCCGGCGGTGCACACCTTTCACAGCGTCGGCTACCGCCTGTACCAGCGCATGATGGCCAACGGCCATATCACCGCAGCCAACCTCAGCCCCCTGCCACAATCCAGCGTACAGCTGCAAATCTGGAAGGCCATTGAGGAGTGCGCTCCCACCCACGAGCTGGAGGAAATTCGCGAGCGCAAGCAGTCGGAAGTCGAGGCCGCAGAATTTTTTATCGACTACAGCAAAACCCTTCTCTGCGGTGAGCACAGTGCGCTCAAGGAACTGAAACTCGGCGACGAATACGGATATTTTTTACAGGTATTTCGCACCTTCGAAGACTGGCGCCGCAGCCAGGCAGCCGTAACCTATGCCGACCTGATCTACGACCCGGCAAAACTGCTCCATGAAAAACCGGAGCTGGCACAACAATACGGCGGAAATTATGAAGATATCCTGGTGGATGAGTACCAGGACATTAACGAGATACAGCACTTTCTATTGCGAGTGCTGCACGGCGGCAATGGCAATGTGATCGCCATTGGCGACCCCGACCAGACCATTTATGAGTGGCGCGGCTCCAAGCCGGAATTCCTGCTCAAACTCTTCGACCAGGATTTTCCGCCGTCTCACATTTATCACCTGAGCCGTACCTTCCGCTACGGGCACCAGCTGTCCCTGGCCGCCAACCACTTTATTGAAAACAATCGCGACCGCGCCGAGATTTTTTGTGTCTCCGCCGATGGCGAACGGCAAACCCCCATCGAACTGGTGAACACCGATAAAGAGGGGCGCTGGCTGGTAGAGCACCTGCGCCGTTGCCAAAAGCAGGGCCAATCTTTGGCGGGTATCGCCGTGCTGGTGCGCCTCTGGTCTATTGCCGCACCGCTGGAGCTGGCGCTGCTGGCCAACAGTATTCCCTACCGCTCCGCCAGCCGCAACACGGTGCTGTCGCGCCGCGAACTGCGACCACTGTTCTGGAGCCTGAATATCGCCTCGGGACGTTTTAGCGAACTCCCGCCCAAGCGGCGCCAGCAAGGATTGTACGAATGGCTCACCGCCCCGCATGTGCGCATCCCGCGCAAAGTACTCGAACCCCTCTGCGCCGCCCTCGCCACTCGGGAGAAAGGCTGGGGCAAACAGCTGCTTGCGCAACTGCCCGAGAGTCTGAGCAAACCCCAAGCCAAACGCCTGCGCCAACGGGCAGAGCTTTTGATACAAATAGAGAGCTGGCGCGGCCACGCCGGCGAGCTGTTGCGCCGGCATATCGGTGAGCTGGAACTCCTCAGCGGTATCGCCGAAGACGCCTTCACCCGCCAGCAGGGTGAGGAGAGGCAGCAGACCATTCTGGCCTTCTGCCAATATCTGGATACCCTCAAGCAACCTCCGGCAGAAGCCTTGGCGCACCTGCAGGAATTGCAGCGGCAACACCGCGAGGGCGAGCAGACTGCCGCAGAGGCCATCCAGATCACCACCATGCACCAGGCCAAAGGGCTGGAGTGGGATCAGGTCATTATTCCCACCCTTACCCAGCACAATATGCCCTACCAGTCCCAGCGGGATTTCAGCACCCCCGCCTCCCTGGAGAGTGAGCGCCGCCTGATGTATGTGGCTATGACGCGGGCAAAGTCCAAACTATTTCTGCTGGCCCCCACCGAGGAAGCGAAGCGCAAAGACCCCGATGCCGCACAGCCCTCGTTATTTATCGACGAAATGCAATTGCCTCTTAGCCAGCTGATGGCGCAATGCCTGCGCGAACGCCCCGAACATGTCCATACCGATATCCCGGTCTCCCGCCAGGCCCTGCGCTACCTAGAGACCTGCGACTACAACCCAACACTCAGCGCACCCGCCGCCCCCATACGCAAGCCCAGCCAAGGCGAGGTCCTACGCCACAACAAACTCGGCCAGGGGCGGGTTTTAAAATGGGAGGATCAGCGTGTGGAGGTACAGTTCAGCGATGGCAAAACGCGGCGCTTCGACTGGGACACCCTGGCCCGCTATTTGGTATAGCTCTTGGCAAGGCCAGTATGTATGGGGTAAGACAATGATTTGTAACGATTTTTTTAAGAAAACAGTTGACTTGGGTAAAGCGTCTCTATAATATCCGCACCCGTAACGCGCTCGTAGCTCAGCTGGATAGAGTACCTGGCTACGAACCAGGCGGTCGGAGGTTCGAATCCTCCCGAGCGCGCCATACAAAGCAAAGGCTTACGTCTCACGGCGTAAGCCTTTTTTTGTTGTGGTGCAAATTAAATAGGGCAATCGCTCAAAATCTGTATATTTAGACAGCCCCGCACCTACCCTCCGTGTTGACATATAACTAGCGCCTTAACAGCCCCCATAGTCAATTCACAGCCTCCCAATATAGGGGATAGGGGGCTATAGCCACAGGTCACCACCCTAGCCCCCCCCAACTAGTAGTATAGGCAAGCAATGTAAACGCCTGACACATTTCTACTTTTTCTTGATGCCTTCAGCACCTAGAAAAAAAGCCTCCCAACCGAACTTACGGTTGATTCGGTCCACCACCTTCACGCCCCCCAATAGTCAGACTATTACCCGCGTGCCACCTGCGGGGGTATGGAGCCTGCCTCAACTTCTTCTGGGGTGGTACTATTTTCTACCGCTGGCACTGCTTTACAATGCCATTCAGTGGCTACGCCGGCACAAAGACTATGAGATGAAACACTGATCGGTTCACGACTTGCGCAAGGCGACAAGGACAAACTTCTCCGAACTGACATAGCCCCATATTGCTGAAATAATGCTAGGACACAAACTGCCGGGCCAATGGCAAGTCTATGACCACTATGACTACTTGAAGGAGCAAACGAAAGCCTATACAAAGTGGTGAGCAAAGCTCACTGAATTTACAAATCCTTGACCCTAAAGAAAAGAGTAAAGGAATAGAACTTTCATAGTTGAAATTAAAAGGAAGAATTAATGTTTAAAATCAACATCATCAAAATTTTATTTGCCATTTCAATTTTCTCAGCCTGCAGTATATCTTATGCCGCCGAAGATTGGTCAGAGGGTGATTGGACCAAGATTAACTCTATGATGGGAGGCGCCTCAGGAAAGATTTACATCTATACAGACGGATCTGAACATAATCCAATTGGATGCGAAATTAACTATCGCTATGCTTTATCGATGGAACACCCCGGCTTTAATCCACTATATGGATTACTCATTACTGCATATAATAATGGCGATCAAGTTAAAATGCATGTAAGCAATGAGTTTTGCGAGACAGGCTCACCGAAAATATTATATGTAAGCATAAAACCCAACTCCTAAATAAAAATGCCAACGCTAAAACCCCCTTACTATGTAACTTTCGCATTTCAATTCAAGTTGACCAGGGTATGAAAAAAATCTCACTGAGAAATAAATTATTCTTCTTAGCACTTATCTTTTTTACATTTGGCGCCGAAGTCGCACTTGGAGACCAAAAGAAAATAAAAATAATGTCTTACAATATACTTTGTGAGAATTGCCCACTATATGAAAAAAAAAGTAGCACACTGGCATATTCGGCGAAATCTAATATACTCTATAATCGAAGAAAAAGACCCTGACATAATTGGCTTACAAGAGGTCAAGGGATCACAATACAACGATATTTTTTCTCACTTTAAACCTGAATATGAAATTGTAGAAGCTGAAGCAGATAAAGATTTCTACAATTTAATTCTGTACAAAAAGAGAAGATTCACAAAGAATGAAGCCAACTCTGGCAGTGCGCTTTTCCCAAAATCAAACAGAAATGGCGCAGCCATAAAAAATCAAATGTGGGTAACATTAATCGACAACGATGACGAAAACAAAAATAAATTTACTTTTGTAAATACTCATTTTTGCCATGTTGACCCAGACATTCGCCTTGCCTCAGCCAAAAAAGTCATGGAAAAACATGAAAACAGAACAAATCCTACAATCATAGTTGGCGACCTAAACTCAAAACCGAACAGCCACCCAATAAAAGAAATAACAGACGAAACAAGATTCACCAACTTACAATGCGAAACCACTAACTCCTGCAGCTCATCACATGTCAGTTTATCTTCTACTCACATCAAAAGCTCTGAATTAAAAATTGACTGGCTACTTGGAGACAACACTATTATTAGATCTTCACCTTATATCGCAGGTGATTCACAAAGTGGCTATGAGAGTAGCTTTCTAATTCCGACGAACGATCGGATATTTTCTCTGAAGAACGCATATAAAACATATCCATCTGATCACTTTGCGATTGGCGTTGATGTAATCTTGCCCGACTAAAATCTTGTATTTCAAGTTTCGACAAGGTTCTCCAAAAAACTAAGTTACCACCCGAGGCAAATCCCCCCACCGAGTGGTATAGGCAGGCGATGTAAAAGCCTGCCGCATCTTCCATTTCTTCTGGATACCTTCAACCCCTAGAAACAGTGTCCCGCGACCGAACTTTTTATTGATCCTGTCCATCGCTTGCATGGTCTCCCCTGCCCTGAGCGATTGTCCTGGGGTGAACAAATCACCCTGGCCCAGTGCGCGAGGGATTATCTCGATTAGCCCGACGCCTGCTTTCATAAAGCGGCAGCCGGGGTGGTATAAATCGGCAATGGCCTCCCTCACCAGCCGCACGATTACCCGCGTGTCATCGGTCGGGTATGGGGTCTGCACTACGGTGCTGCGGCTGTAGTAGTTGGGTTCATGGGGTGAAGTGTGCAGGAATAGATGGATCGACTTTACCAGCGATTTCTGTGCGCGCAGTTTCTCTGCGGCTCTGCTGGCGTAGAGGGTGGCGGCCTGCAGTATCGGGGGTAAGTCTGTGAGCTTTTCACTAAAGGAGCGGGTGCAATAGATCTGCTTCTTCGCCGGAGGCTCTTCCTCCAAGCCCAGGCAGGGAATCCCGTTCAATTCCTCAATAGTTCGCTCAATATTCACATTAATACGGCGGCGCAGGATTTTCGGGTTGGCCTGTGCCAGGTCGTAGGCGGTCTCTATGCCGAAATCCGCCAGGTGCTTGGTGAGGCGACGACCTATACCCCACACATCATTCACAGCGGTGCGGCGCTGCATCCACTGCCGTTTCTCGGGCGTATCCAACGCACAAACACCATCGCACTTGGGGATTTTCTTGGCTGCGCGGTTGGCGAGCTTGGTCAGGGTTTTACTGGGGGCGATACCCACTCCGACGGGCATACGGATATTGCGCCAGACGGTGTTGCGGATCTTGCGGCCGTAGTCCTGCCAATCCTCCTGCAGCCCATGCAGGTCCAAAAACATCTCATCGATGCTGTAGACCTCCACGTTGGGGCCAAACTCGCGCAGGGTGGTCATCACCCGGTGAGAGATATCACCATACAGGGGGTAATTGCTGGAGAAGATGGCCACCCGGTGAGCGCGCAGCAGGTGCTGAACCTTAAAAAAGGGCTCCAGGTCGCCGATGCCTAATAGCTTTGCTTCCTTGGAGCGCGCCACCACAAAGCCATCGTTATTGGAGAGCACCACCACCGGGCGCCCGCGCAGGTCCGTCCGGAATATCTGCTCACAGCTGGCGTAGCAGCTATTGCAATCCACCAGTACCAGCATTCAGCGCGGCCGGTGGTAACGCACCGAAGCTTTTACCACCCCCTCCACTATCAGTTCCTGCCCTTCCCAAATGGGGATCGGGGCATAGTCATCGTTGGCAGAAAGTAGCCGCCCCTGCTGCTGGTCCAGCACCTTACAGGTGAGCTGTCCATCCAGGGCCACCACCACCACATCGCCATGAGTAGGCTTTAGCGAGCGATCGACAATCAACAGATCCTTGTCGAAGATGCCAAGCCCCATCATGGAATCCCCATTCGCCCGCGCCATAAAGGTCGCCGCCGGCTTGCTGATTAAGTGCTCATCCAGGCTAAGGGCCGCCTCCTTGTGGTCATCGGCGGGAGAGGGAAAGCCACAGGCTACGCTGTGGCCGTAGAGTGGGGAAAGCTTCATACTGGAAACCCTAAATACTGTATATCTATACAGTTTACTGCTAGAGGGCTGTAAAGGGCAATGGATGACTATGAGGCCGGAACACTGGGCGAACGCCTGCGCAACGCAAGGAAACAGGAGGGGGAAACGATCGCACAGTAGGCCAGGCAGCTGGGACTGGCGCCATCTCAAGTTTCGAAGATGGAAACAGGCAAGCAGAAGATACCCGCGGAGCTGCTGCCGGCTTGGTGTGAGGCGGTGGAGATTACTATGGCGGAGGTGTACGGCACCGAGAACCTGCACCACTTTGCGCAGGTTCCCTTTCCGCCGTTAAGAGCCCGAATGTACGCAAAATTGCCGCAGGAGTTTCGCCGGCATATTCACCAGGTGATTGAGAGCACTTACCAACTGTGGAGGAAGGTGCACAGATAATCTAACTGCCACGAACCACCTTAGCATCCTTCACTGGCTGGGTAACAATCAGAAAGACGGCGTAGACCAACCAGGAAAAGAAAAGAACACCGAAGAACCATCCCACTTTTGCCCCACCATGGGAGCGACTGGAGATGAGTACATGCACTATTGGTATTATAAGAAGCAATATTATGATCAACTGCCAGATACTAATTCCACCAAATCCCATAGCGGCCTCCTAGCCTAGTATTGTTACCCTGTTACGAATGCATAACGTACCGCATCCTGTTAAATCAGCCCATAGACCGACACACCAAATTCAAAGCAATTGTTACTGCATAAAATCAAATTGGTACTTCTGTAATGCCATCTCCCCAAAAAGTGGTACCGCTGCCTCAATATAAGTCGCAGTATCTTATCAAGCACACAAACTGAGAAGGGTAGCTTTTTTAAATTACACAAGCAGTCAGTCTTACGCTGAATGAAGATCATACAGCTTTTCTTGCAGAAAAAGATTCTACGCTAAGCGGGCTTACAAAACACACCCACTATCGTAAATTAGGACCACTTTTAGGGGGTGAAGTACTCAATGGATAAGTTTTGGGTTATCGATACCATTTGTACGGTCTTACCAACTAGCTCAGTCGAGCAAGATGGAAGCGATTTCTATTACAACCGCGCTGTTGTACCAGCAACCTCAAAAGAAGAGGCAATCGATCATCTTACCTCTAATTTCAACGAGGACGGGATATCTATTAAAGACATTACCAATATTGCCACCTACGAAGAGAGTGATTGGTCTAACGACATCTACAACCTTGACAGAGCATTCGAAAGGGCAAAACAGGGAAATAGAGTCTGTACCGCCACGTTTATTTCTTCGGATGTCTATGATTTCAAATACAAGGATTTGTAATGAAAACCTGTGCATTAACAGTCGCTGAAGCAGGCCCCAACTGTAAGGTTGATGTATCGCTTGTTACCGGAGGGTCTGTTGAGAATAAATACGCTCTACGTACCACTTATGATTCATTGTCAGTCTGGAAGGCAAAATATGGAAAGAACATCTCCCCATTTTATCCAAAATTAAAAACCAATCAACATTAAAGATGCGGCAATTATCGATAATGAAATATGGATTTTTGCTGTTGATGCCACCAATGAACTACATTTAATAGATGCAGTTAAGATAGGTGCAAGTTTTACAAAATTCGGCCGGACGAAATAATCCGCAATGTCTATGTTAAAAACTTGAATGCCGAAAAAGAAAATAACACGAAAGTGGATGCTTTGATCAAAGCGAATATGCAACTCTATGAGAAATCTACAGAAGCAATTAAAAAAGCAGCGAGGTTTTTTGGCATAACAGAGAGCATTAATTTCCACGTTTTCAGCGCTGCTAAAAATCACAAACCCCCCAAAGATAATCTCAAAGACGCGCTAAAGTCCGGAGGAGCTAAAAATATTACAACTGACAAAAGAATACATCTATTCTTGACTGGTTCCAATGATGGTGAGACAGAGGCTGAAATCCTCACCAACTTATATGTTGCCTCAATTTAACACGTAGCTTCCTTTTAATCAGGGTATCCTTCGAGAAGAGCAGCTAAAGAGTAATATTCCAACCGATAACCACTCTAAAGCTATCCCACCAAAAGCCACTCCAACTTAGCTGTCTCCAATTTAATCAATCCATACTTTCGGGCAACATCCCCAAACTGCCTCGCATAGATTGCGCGAGCGGGTTGGTAGGGGGCAACCATTCGTCGGGACCTTTATCGCTCTTGGTTTGATTGTACCCATCATCCACCAGCCACAGGTTGGCCGGGTCTTCCGCGAAGTCATGATGATGTTCGCGATCTCAATTGGCACCGCCGAACTTGTGAGCCAAGGTGAGTAGGCCTATATGCTCAACATTCAAGTCCGAAGCCTGTTGGAAAAACTGGCCGGTATAGAGGGCCATCCATAAGACCGAAACGACAGTGCTTTAATATCAAAGGTAGTCAAACATCCAAAACTTATTTTGATGACTGAGCCATATATGATTAGAACGGGACAGCTGGGACACAAGAGTATCCCAACTCAGTCGAAAGCTTAAAACTTAGTCAGCACTTTTTGTGAAATGCAGACTGTCTTTCACCCGAATCCCGGTGCTTGGGTCAGCGACATACCAAGTTAGCTCGTAATCTCCAGCCTTAAACCACTCTGGTATCGTTAAATAATTTCGAGTGTAATCCTTCGCCTCAGAATAGTTCAACACAACATCCCGTGATTTATGAATGGGGTAATTATCACCATTAGGAAGAGTGAGCACACTCCATTGTTCAAGAGTAACCAACGATTTTGAGGAATCTAAATTACGAATACTCGCATCATAATTTACTCTACCCCCATAGGAAGGAACTGAAAATTTGACAGGTTCGTCAAGCACAATCGCCAACTGAGTATCAGAGACATCACCCTCTACAACCAGCTCAAAGTCCCAGAATTCCACATAACCACCGGACACATAGAATGTAAATTTACCTTCTCCATCAAGGAAATTTTTCGCCAAGATACTAGTTTCACCTTCGCAGAAGCTGATGTCTGCCATCTGCCAAACAGGATTGGGATTTTCCGGAGTTGGAGCATCCATAGAATAAAGGAGTCTTTGCGCATACGTTTGAGAAATAGGCATCGTGAAAGGTTTTACTGATTCACTTTCTACCCTATAAAATGCTGCACCTGCATCTCCACCTTTAACTTCAGTTTTGATACAAATTTTTTCAATACTGTCGAATTGATAGCCAATATCTAGGTCCACCTCGTACTCCACTCCATCTCCCATCCTGAAGGGGAACGGCTCACCTAAATCTATTTTTGTACTGATCGTATCTGCCTGAACCAATGTCGACGCGCAGATTAAAGTGAAACCAGCGATAGAGCTCTTCAATACAGCCCTATACTGAGGGTTTTTATTTGTGAATTTTTTCAAAACGATATTCCATTACATATATTATGAGGCACAACAATACTTCGGACAGTTTTTAATAATCCGGCCCTTAAAAAGCAAAGTTCTTGATTTGATAAAGGAAGAGCTGGGACACAAGAACCCCCCCAGCTCAGTCGAAAACTTAAAACTTAGTCAGCACTTTTAGTAAAATGCAGACTGTCTTTCACCCGAATCCCGATACTTGGGTC
Source organism: Microbulbifer sp. ABH2_005 (assembly GCF_056160005.1). Classification (NCBI taxonomy): domain Bacteria; kingdom Pseudomonadati; phylum Pseudomonadota; class Gammaproteobacteria; order Cellvibrionales; family Microbulbiferaceae; genus Microbulbifer; species Microbulbifer sp. ABH2_005. The sequence goes on from NZ_JBSWWI010000001.1 coordinate 2,641,998, forward strand.
AGTGACATACCAGGTTAACTCGTAATCTCCAGCCTCAAACCACCCTGGTATCGTTAGATAATTTCGAGTGTAGTCCTTTGCCTCAGAATAATTCAACACGACATCCCGTGATTTATGAATGGGGTAATTATCACCATTAGGAAGAGTGAGCACACTCCATTGCTCAAGAGTAACCAACGATAGTGAAGAATCTAAATTGCGAATACTCGCATCATAATTGACTCTACCCCCATAGGAAGGCACTAAAAATTCGACAGGCTCATCAAGCTCAATCGCCATCTGAATATCAGAGACATCACCCTCTACAACCAGCTCAAAGTCCCAGAAATCCAAATAACCACCGGACACATTGAACGTAAATTTACCTTCTCCATCGAGAAAATTTTTTGCCAAGATACTGGTTTCATCTTCACAAAAGCTGATGTTTGCTATCTGTGGGACAGGATTGAAGTTTTCTGGAGTTGAGACATCACCAGAATAACTGATGAGCTCCAATTTATATACAGCATTAATAATATCGTCAGGCCCTGCACCTGTAGACTCTTCTATAACCCCATAAGCTACCGAGAAAGCATCTCCATCTTTAACTTCAGCATTGATACAAATTTTATCAATAGATTCGAACTGATAGCCAACATCTAAATCCACCTCGTGTGTAGTTCTATCTTCCATCCTAAAGGGGAACGGCTCACCTAAATCTATTTTTGTACTGATCGTATCTGCCTGAACCAATGTCGACGCGCAGATTAAAGTGAAACCAGCGATAGAACTTTTCAACACAGCCCTATACTGAGGGTATTTGTTTGTGATTTTTTTCAAAACGATATTCCATTACATATATTATGAGGCACAACAATACTTCGGACAGTTTTTCATAATCCGGCCCTTAAAAAGCAAAGCTCTTGATTTGATAAAGGAAGAACTGGGACACAAGAGCCCCCAGCTCAGTCGAGAACTTAAAACTTAGTCAGCACTTTTAGTAAAATGCAGACTGTCTTTCACCCGAACCCCGGTGCTTGGGTCAGTGACATACCAGGTTAACTCGTAATCTCCAGCCTCAAACCATTCTGGTATCGTTAGATAATTTCGAGTGTAGTCCTTTGCCTCAGAATAATTCAACACAACATCACGTGATTTATGAATGGGGTAATTATCCCCATTGGGAAGGGTGAGCACGCTCCATTGCTCAAGAGTAACCAATGATTGTGAAGAATCTAAATTACGAATACTTGCATCATAATTGACTCTTCCTCCATAGGAAGGCACTGAAAATTCGACAGGTTCGTCAAGCACAATCGCCAACTGAGTATCAGAAACATCCCCCTCTACAACCAGCTCAAAGTCCCAGAAATCTATATAACCACCGGACACATTGAACGTAAATTTACCTTCTCCATCGAGAAAGTTTTTTGCTAAGAGGCTGTTTTCTCCCCCACAGATATTGATGCTTTCTTGCATCTGTGGTACAGGATTAGGATTTTCCGGTGTTGGAAGCTCTACGCTCTTAAGCAACATCAACGCTTGCGATTCAAAATAAGGAAGAGTGAAAGGTCCTGCAGGTTCACTTTTTGTTTCATAAGATACTCCGCCCGCAGTTCCATTTTTAACTTTCGTATTGATACAAATTTTCTTAATGGTATCGAATTGATAACCAACATCTAAAATTAACTCGTGTTTAATTCCATCTTCCATCCTGAAGGGGAAGGGTGCACCCAAGTCTATTTTGGTACTGATCGTATCTGCCTGCACCAAAGCCGATGCGCAGGTTAAAGTGATTCCACCGATAGAATTTTTCAACACAGCCCTGTGCAGAGCGAATTTTGTAGCTAGTTTTTTCAAAATTACAACCTATTACATATACTATGAAACACATAAATACTTCGGACAGTTTTTTAATTCCCAACCCTAACAAGGCCTGCAGCTTGATAATCGGTATTTATCACAGCCTTGAAAGTCTCCAAATTGCGTAAAATACCTTTACAATGCCACAACCCTAAAACAACCAGGCCAAAACTGTCCGAAGTATTTTATTTCATTCCTTCCCCATACCCCAAAAAATTTTACCCTTATATACGTACCAACTAAGCCAACAGTTAAAAGCAGAGCGATTAACTAACCTGGTTATCTCAGTAAATATTATTTAACACGGATAACATCTGCCCCAGCACCCAGCCGAATCGCTGTTTGCACTCCCAGTGATCTTCGGCAGAGCCCCCTGGCGGTTAGCGATATTCCAGCTGTGTTGCCTTTCACATACAACAGATTGTCCGCTTTATTCAGGGCCACTTTTGTCAAGCAAAGTTGTCTGCAGCCTAACATTGCCACATAGCGGGCAAGCTGGCCGACTTTACCGGCCCAGGCGCCGCTGCCTGAAGCCACTAGGTAGCGCTCGCCATTACTGGCAGTGCCCGGCAGATTGTTTTGTGCGGCCTGCTCTTCTAGCTGCAGTTGTGCGTCGATGGTATCCAGGGCTTGACGGCGGGCGCTAGGGTGTCCTCTTGTGCGAAGGGTTTGCCTTTATTGGGCATGTCGCTAAAGCTGTTTGATTTCTGCTAATACGCAGATTTGTGCCTTGGGGCCTGGGCTGGTGATGCTGTTTAGCTAGCCGACTGGGATAGTGGCTGTGCCTGGGATGGTAGTCGTGGTTGGGTTGATGTCTGCGCTCTAGTCACTCACCGACAACCGCTAAAAAACTGGCTTTGATCGTAGACAGCGCGGCCACCCAAGCGCCCTACTCCGAGTAATTGAAATACTAGCTGCACCGACCCGGACCTGATTTTTGATCTGTTCGACAAGCTGCGGGCAGCTTTACTTTGTTAGAAGTAGAGCAGTTCTGCGCGGCCTTTTTCATCAAGCGCAAGAGCAACGCGGCGATTGCCAATACCCGCATGCCGGTGCTTGAGCGTTGGCAGGTCCGCTACAAGTCCGCCCTAGCCGCCTATAAACAGCCAAGGAAATGTTTGAGTGCAGCAAACGTGCGGGTGATGGAACAGCTAGCGAATAACACTGTCTAGAAGGCCCTGTTAGGGGGCTTTAACAAAGCGGTGGACGACGCGCGATCCTGGAAAGCAATGATGCCCACCAGAATCAGATGATGCAGCTTCTATCAGATCCAGAAAAGATCAAGCAGTTTTCCCGGCTGATGTTTGATTTATTGAAAAGGCCGGAGTGACTGTCGCGGAAAACGGGTTAATGTCGATTACAAATATATAGGTAGGGGATGATCCCCTACCAGCAAAAACTCATAAACGCCCTCGACTATTAAGGACCTTGCCAGCTTGCAATTCTCTCAAGAGGAAGTACCTCGGTAGACAATTAGCGTTTTAGTTATGCCCATCCATCTAATGTCGTTCTTTCAGGGCGACTGGTTGGCATCGGCTCCCATAAGGTTCCTAGCTTACCCGTGTTGAAAATAACTGGGCTGCAACCAACGGGCCCCTTTACTATTGTCAAGGAAATCACTTGTTATAAAATCCAGGCATAAAATTGTGAGCCTAATGGAGGCATGAATACGATATAAATTTTTATCGCTCTCTTACAGTAGAGCCGCGCAACCTGCATGGGGTCTTTACCAGCAGCCACCCTGATACACTGAGTCTGCATTTAAATAGATTTTGACAATACATGGCTAATAGTGACCACTAGGGACCAAAAGATATTTTCAAGCGCCAACAAAGAGCAGCCTGACTCTTTTAAGCAGCCATAATACAGGCAAACCCAAGGCTATAATTTTTACTAGCTCAATCAAGAACAGCTTGAAAAACCCTCCATCTTAGGGCGCAGGCATCAAAAAAATAATTTTTCCTGAAAAAGCAGAATAAGGCTTAAGATCGATCACGGGTGTTTCGCACTGCACATAATATTGATAAGTTATTAAGTTATGGCAACATCCATTTAGCCCCACACAAAATTCATATATCGCCAAATTCACCAGAAGCTAACAGATTAATCTCGATTATTAGCCTGGTGCCAGATAAAATTCTAAGCCGGATATAATTAACTTTTGCCAACTCTAGACCAGAGCATCCCCTTAAAATTTGTTATGTAATCACGCAAACCTTAGAGAACCATAAGAAAATGAATTTAGTTAAATATATTCCTCTAACACTCTGTTTTATGACTAGCGCTTTATGCTCCGCAGACACAATCAAAGTAGAAAATATATCTTACTCCGCTTCCATACTTAAAGTTGGTGCCGGCCAACCTGCAGTTGCAGTGATAGACCTCAATTCAGACAGAAATCAAGATGCAATTATTGCAAACAATTCGGATAACAACATAGTAACCTTTCTTTCCAATGGCAATGGGACTTTGACATCAGCTGGAGACTTCCCCGCCGGTGACAGCCCTTCAGGTTTATCGACCTCTGACATCAATGGTGATGGGAACATTGATGTTGTTATAGCCAACCACGAAACCTCATACGTCACCATGCTTTTTGGAAATGGTAAAGGAGGTTTTTACCCTGCACCGAATTCACCTTTAAGCGTGCAAGTAACGCCCCACCCACATGTCGTCCGATTAAGTGACCTTGATGGTGATAGTAAAGTTGACCTGATTGTAGACAACCGTGATCACGAAGGTTTACTTATTCTCAAAGGACACGGGAATGGTGATTTTAAACTGCCAGGGAAGACTATTAAAGTGGGAGGAGACCCCTACCGGGGATTTGCCATCAAAGACTTAAACAAAGACGGACACTCCGATTTGGTGACGCCCAATCAGAATGATATAGGCATATTAATAAATAACAAATCTGGCAATAATTCTTTCAGCTTAAATAACCTGGCACAATCTGAAGCTCCATTTACTGTTGAGGCGGCAGACATGAACGGAGACGGAAACATGGATTTACTTGTAGCCAACAACCGCGATGTCATTACTATAATCCCGGGAGATGGTAGCGGCAGCTTTCCAAAAAAGAAACAAGTAGAAATCCAGGCATCTAATGGCGCCAAACAGATTGCGACAGGAGATATCAATGGTGATGATATTGACGTCGCTTTAATCAGCAGTTGGTCGGGTGAAATTCTCGTTTTAATTGGAGGCTCGACAATCAAGTCGATCAAATTTAAGAATACGAATACTCCCAATCCGTGGGGAGTCGCACTTTTAGATTTAAACAAAGATGGCAAAAGTGACTTTATCATTGCGGATGGCAACAGCCATTTAGCAGCTGTGTATATAAGCCGGATAGAGTAACAGATGCCCTATTGGATGTAATCTAAAGTTACTCCTGCAGCGTACCGGAATTAATTACCAGAGCAACATACCCACATAAATACAAACAACCTCTCAACCACAACAAACCGCAGGGGGATTATCACCGTGAAAATAAAATCTCTTTTTGTTTTAGCTGCAACGACAACTATAGCCGTCAACGCTTCTGCGCAAGAAAGTAATGGCGCAGTATCAGATGAGACCATCGCAAATCAACGTGCTAATTTAGAGAAGAATACCACAGGGAGAAATTTTGGCCCGCAATCCCCACGTGATATTGAATCAACTTCCGGAAACCATGCGATTTTCTTTGCTGCCGCACCAGCTCATACGGTTATGAACTTGTGCAATATCCATTTTCATAAAAATGCTGAGCATAAAGGTGGAGAATTTACCCAGTATGCGGGCAACGGTGATGGGCATGGCTTCCTGTCGGGTTTTAAGTATTCCGGCACTCTTACCGACACCGAGTTAGCCCCACCTAATCAAGAAGTGTGCCCAAGCGAACATGGCAGCCTTCATCCTGGAGATACCATTGAAGTCCACTATGTCCACTCATCCGCCAAAATTAAACCCGGTCCAACCTTGGGTTCCTGCTTTAACGAAGACATCAAGAATCCACAGTTGCGGGTAGAAACGCAAGTTTATGTCTTGGTGAATGATTCCACTGCTTTAGACTTTGTAAAATTAACTGCCCATGATGAAAAAGGTGGTTTTCAACAAGCCTTGGGCATTCCCAGCAATACTGGAAAGCCAATTCAGTATTCAGGTTCCACCACCGGTCCAGATTACAATGAACAGGGCTCACCTTATCAAGTCACCTGGAGTGTCCGCCCCAATGTTGCCAAGGTCAACATTACTTCTGTGGGCAACTGGTGCAAGGACAATATCTTTAATGAAGACCATGCTCATGGTGTAAGGAATTTGATCCAGAACCCCAAGCTTCTCTCCAAGATTGAACACTAAACGCGCATGCCAAGAATACAGCTACCAATGTGACCCAATCCATCAACAACGGACACGCCACTAAGCGGCTAGTTATTCCTCAAATGCCTCAGGGTTTCAGGTGTACTGGTGTTGGGTAATGCCGTAGCTAAAGGCTTAGCTTCATTACCCCACTCCCACCTCTTAACCAACCAGAATAGGAGGTGGCCACTGTTCTCCTTCGCTTAATGATCAATATTTGACCTCAATTACTCTTTTTCATAAAAGTGCTTGACGACTCATTGGTAAATCTATATTGTGCGCACCCTCAACGACGCGCTCGTAGCTCAGCTGGATAGAGTACCTGGCTACGAACCAGGCGGTCGGAGGTTCGAATCCTCCCGAGCGCGCCATTTCAAAAGGGTTTGTATCTCCGGATACAAGCCCTTTTTTTATTTCTTCTGTAGATAGCTCCGCAGGTAGCGATTGCAGGCATACGACCATACACTTCACACCAATCTAACTAAGTTAATCTTGGCTTCGGCCCGGCAGCATTCACTAACTCTTTAAGTGAGAGTGGTCTGCAGTCTTATGCTTAAACGTGTGGTTATAGCCCTACTCTGCATTCTTGCAATTTATATTGTTGCCGCTTATGTCTACAACAAGCATTTTACCCAGTCTGTCACTTTCAAAAGCTCCCCTTACGAGCCCGAGCGGTCAGAAAGCCTGGATTACCTCAAAGAAAAAGACACTATCAAAATCTTGATCATAGATGGCGGCGGTGTTCGGGGGCTCATCCCCCTATATGTACTCAACTATCTCGAGAACAAACTACACAAGCCGATTAGCGAGGTATTCGATGTCTACAGCGGAGTATCCAGCGGTGCCATTGTAGCCAGCGGCATCAACATCCCTGAAAAATTTATCCCTAAAAATTACACTGGACATGATTCTGCCACAGAGTACTTAATACAACTCTATAAAGAAGAAAGTGACTATCTGTTTTCCTCACCTTGGTATCACGATCTATTGACAGGCTGGGGGCTGTTTTCCCCTTCCTTCATGGGTGAGCGACTCCACCGTGTACTGGAAAACCACTATACAAAGTCACTTTCTTTCACAGATCTCAATAACTTTGTTCTTATCCCAGCACTTGACATTCACAGTGGTAAAATACACCTTTTCAAAAATCGAGGGGATGAAATCAAACAACTACCTACCGACAGCTTATACCAGCTTATCACTGCAGCAGTCAGCGCCGAGACCGCCTTTCCTCCGGTAGCTTTCAGGACACCAGAGCAATCCAGAGAGCACAGCTACTTTGCCGATGCCGGCCTGGCCATGAATAACCCCACCAGCCTGGTACTACTGGATATTCTTAGAGAATTTCCAAATAAAAACTATTACGTACTAATTTTAGGAGCAGGCTCACCACCACTGGCTAGCAGTGAAGCAGATTACAGTGAACTGAAAAATTGGGGGCGTATCAACTGGATACGGGATGCCTTTTCCAATATTCAGAGATATATGGATATTCAACAATTATACGCACTGGAGCTCGCTCAACAGCTCTCTGATGGCAATCGCCTGGAATACGATTACCTAAATATCGAAGTCACTGATCCATTCGTCGATATCTTTGACTATGACTCCCTGCACCATTTAAAAACTTACGCCGATCGCTTGATCGAAGAAAACCAGCAAGAATTAAAAAGAATTATCGAGCGACTCAACCAGCCAGATAAAAAAGCTTCTCAGTAGTAGTTCATCACAAGTTCGATATTTGATCATCCATATTTGCGCAGACTACAAATCTCTTACCCAGCCCTAACCATCGATAGGTCATCTGCAGGCTTTATGCCCTGAAGATCGCTTAGTTACTCAGAAAAACTGCACTGAAAACCATTAGATCGATGATGATGTTACCCACTCTTTTGTTGACCTCTTTGGCTGTTAACACCATAGCTCCTTGAAATAATGTACCGACAGACTTATTGGAGAGATACAGATAAGCCAGAATCGTACTGTTAACTTTCTAGGCAAAACACCTCTACCAATCCAACTCGCCCAGCTCCACAAGATTCATGCTATTCGATTGACTATTTCCATAGTCTCTTTATTATGCAGGAGCAGTTTTCCAAGCAATATCTACTAGCATCTACATTAGACAGGTATCTCCCATTAAAAAGCTGAGGAGTGCAAACCTCCCAGAGTGTTCTAAAGTAGTTACCCTCTGTAGGGATGGGGATTATTTATGCCGTTAAAGGATCTGGCTCGAGCTTGCACTGTTGTTATCATTTGGGGAGTTAATTTTTCGGTTATTAAAATTGGACTGGAAGAACTTCCTCCCATCCTATTCTCCGCACTTCGATTCCTTGTAGTTGCAATTCCGGCCGTACTTTTTATCCCCTTTCCCAAAACCTCTCCGTGGAACCTACTGGGTGTCGGTGTCTTTCTTGGGGTGTTCAAGTTTGGGCTACTCTTCTTCGCCATGAAAGCGGACGCCTCTGCAGGAATTTCTTCACTGATCCTTCAGGCTCAGGTCTTCTTTACCATCTTACTGAGTGCAATTTTCTTTAAGGAGGCAATAGGTCGATATCAACTGTTGGGTATTTTCATTGCAATGGCCGGATTTTCACTGTTTCTCTTCAGCAGTGAGGGGAGCGTAACCTCATTCGGCTTGGTGCTGTTATTACTTGCAGCTTTCTTCTGGGCCCTGTCGAACTTGATCATGAAACGCACTCAGGGCGTCAATCTGTTGCACTTTATGGTCTGGGTATGCCTGGTGCCTCCCATACCTCTTTTTACCCTCTCCTATTTTCTGGAGACTCAAGATCCTTTAACCCTGATTATTGGTACCAATGCGAAAACCTGGCTTTCCCTAGCCTTTGTCAGCTATATCTCTACGCTGATTGCCTTCGCGATCTGGGGCAGACTTCTTAGAACCCATTCTGCGGCAACGGTGACCCCTTTCGCCCTATTGATCCCGGTAGTGGGCATTATCACCTCCAGTATTATTTTGGACGAAAAATTAGAAACCATAGAGGTCATCGGCTTTGCGCTGATTATGGCTGGACTTATATGTAACACTCTATATGGTAAGTTATTGGGGCTGGTAAAAACCTCAAGGCAAGCTGTGCAAGCTCCACCAAAGATTGAATCGCTTGGTCGGGGTGCTCAGTAAGAGAGCACCCCAAAAATAAAATTAGACGATCTCATATTTAAAGGTGTACGGCGCAAGCTGTTCCGCAAGAGCGCCCTCGAGACTGGAATCCCCTCCGGTGGTAACCCTGGCAATAGTGCCAAGCACCTTGTCTTGCTCCACTTTTACCTGGCTCTCGGTAATGGCTGAATCTGTTCCCTGCACCAATCGATCAATAATGTCCTGAACACACAGTCGGATTTCCTCCATCTCCAACGCGGGCTTGAAGATCTTGCCAACCGCCGTAGTAGGGAGTCCCACTCGAAGTACAATTTTTCTGGGGATGGCCGCCCGCTCGGTAATATTTTCTTTGGCATAGGCAGTAATTTCTTCAAGCAGGGCTTTGGCAAAATCATCCATTACAACCTCCTGCCCTCTGACTGTCAGCGTGCTGACCGCTTCACCCGACAGCATGACATAGGCGACGGGAACCTCTCCCGCGTGTGCATCTGGTGTGCCTACTGCTGCAGCCATAGCAACGGAAGGGTGTCGACAGAGGACTTCTTCTATCAATTTGGGCTCAATATTATGGCCTCCACGCACGATCAACTCTTTTTTTCGGCCTGTGAGCCAAAAATAGCCATCTTCATCCTGCCTGCCTAAATCCCCGGTGTTAAACCAGCGCTGCCCTTGATCATCCTGCACCCAGATTCCCTTATTGTGCTCAGGGTTGAGATACCCATTGAAGACATTGTCTCCTCGAATAAGCAAATTGCCGATTTCATTGGTCTGGCTGTACCGAATAAAATTTCCCTGCTCACCTAGCTGGACACTTCTCATCTCTTGCAGCGGTAAACGCAGCCCGATTGAGCCCACTTTCTTCGCGCCATGTGGTGGCGTGAGACTACTAGCGCAAGTGCCTTCCGTTAAACCATATCCCTCTACGATTTGCACACCGGTTATACGCTCAAAAGCATTAAAAACCTCAACCGGCATAGGCGCCGCGCCACACAAAGCCATTTGCAGGGAGGAGATATCACACTGTTTTACTGGCTGCTGCAACAAAGTAGAATAAACTGTGGGCACAGCGCTAAAACTGTTCACGCGATAGAATTCAATGATGTTCCAGAAGTTACTGAAAACACCCTCACCCCGGTAGCCCTGTGGGGTCATTAATACCACCTCACAGCCGTTAATAAACGCTGCAAGCCCCGTCACGATTGCCGCATTCACATGAAATAGTGGCAAGCCACAGAGAATAACTTTTCCGGGCCCCATAATATCGCCGGCGACCAAACCAATACTTTTTGCATTCGCCAATTCATTCCCGTGTGTATGGGTGGCGATCTTTGGTAACCCTGTTGTACCCCCGGTACAAAATAGGGAGGCGATGTCATCACCGTGGATACTGCGTTTAAAGTTCAAATGACTAGACGGTTGCTGCTTAATCGCCGACTGGAAGGGTATTCGTTTTTTGCCTTCCAGTGATTTCAGCCGCCGACGGTATTGATACTGAATTGCACTAGCCGCAATGCCTTTCAAGCCTCCGGCGTGATATGCCGGGTCCACATGAAAGATGCTTTTTACCTCGGGTAAATTCGGCAAAATACTCTCAACTTTTTCACAGATATCAGTGCCCGGGAAAGGACTCAAGGTAACGATGGCTTTTGCCTGGCTATGCCGAATCAGCTCTTCTATCTGTTTGGCCTCCAGTAGCGGATTGATCGCCAATACTTTAGCGGCCGCCTCCGCCCCCCATAGTACATAGTGGGTTTCTGGTAAATTTGGCAGTACAAATGCGACAGTGTCATGCTCTTGAATACCGACACCACTGAATAAATTGGCAGTTTGGATAATACGCTCAGCCAGTGTTTGATAGCTAATCTTTACTGGCTTTCTATAGTCTTTGCCTGAGAGAAAAAAAGAGATCGCCGTTTGCTGGGAATAGCGCTTGCACGCAGCCATTAATGCTTCAAAAGTATTTCCGCTGAATTTTTCCGAAAAAGCTTTAAAGCTGGAAAAATCTTGCCCCTCTGGCTGCTTACCTGTTAGCAGGTAGGCTTCCAGAGCCTCAATACCTTTCAAGGTTGAAGTGGACATAATATTACTCCCTGACTGCCAATCAGCAGATGGTTGTATTGAATTATTTTTTACTTTGATACTTAGCTTACACTGATACTTAGAAAGCAACCGCAAGCCTAGCTTGAATGCTGGGCAAGCCACTCTTGCTCCTCTCCAGGTTCTGGCATAACCGCGCCCCCCTCTATCACCCAACTGGCGGGAACATCTATAAGATCCACCGTGCAGCGAGCGGAAGAACACCCTAAAACCTGGGAGGCCACTTCGATAAAGCGATTGGCTAGAGCTAACTTGATTCTATCGCTGCGACCTGCGCGAATGGAACCCAGGATATGGAGACTGTTCTTTGAGCGTAAATGAACGCCTCGACTAAATACAACCTGTACAAATTGTGCGGGTGCGCCAGTTATTGTGCAGTGAACTTCAGTAATCCCAGAGACCAGAGCCTGTTGCTCAGGAGCAGATAATGGGCGCCAAGTGGAAATCGTATAAAGCGGCATTTTTAACCTCTCATAAATTGATATGGGTGTTGAAATGACCCGTGGCGCTTTTGGATCTCACTAAACGCACCAGTGTTTTGGCTATGTAGGCAATTTGCCGCAGCGGTGACATACGCTTGCGATTTGCGCTTAGGAATGCCCTGCTGAGCGATTGGTCAGGCGCCGTAATAACGACTTCGTTTTTGTTTATCCCTGTTGTGAGGCACCACTGCTCCAGCAGTTGGTATAAAAACGGGTGTCGCAACTTATTTGATGTTCCATCAGGCACTGGGGCCATCAAGGTGGCCACCGACGATGTCTTTCCCTCCAAAAAGGCTTGGTTTGAGGGAACCTCCATCCATATCACCCTGGGCGTTACCGGCTGGCTTAGGTGTTCCCGGTAAGCCCGGCCTATGACTTGCTCCAGGGCTTGCTTGTTGAGGCTCGCTCGTGAGCCTTCGACCAGAGAACATAAAACGATAGGTTTGAAGTGCATGACCCATACCATAAGTTGCATTTTGGAACTAATCTAATATAAATAAGTTCCAAAATGCAACTTAATTGCACGGGTTGTAGCTAGAACCTTCAATAACTTATGGCTATATAACGACCTGATGCGGCCTCCAGGGAAGTTTTGTTTTGGAACTAACTTGTGAGACCATGGCGCCTTGAACAACTCCGGAACGGCTATGAGCGACAGTAAACCCGCTGTTCAATGTGGGATCGAAGAGGCACTTTCTGTGATCGGCGACCGCTGGAGCCTGCTGATTGTCCGCGATGTGCTGAGAGGCGTTAATCGATTTGACTCATTGCAAGATAGCTTGCAGATATCTCGAAATATCCTCACGCAGAGATTAACTAACCTGGAGGAAACCGGCATCCTGGTTAAAGCGCCCATTAAGCCCGGTGCGCGGCGTATGCTTTATAGCGCTACCCCAAAGTGCCTTGCGCTAGTCCCCGTTTTGGTCTCTCTGATTGATTGGAGTACACACTGGTCTGAGAAAACCAATGTACGCTGGTCTCGAGTGGTTGATAAAAAAACCGGAGAAGCTGTTAAGGTGGACCTGATAAACAAAGAGGGCAAGCCTGTCTCCCTGCTGGATCTGGATTTGAAATATTAAGAGCCCGCTTAAAACTAACGATCTCAGTTCAGCCTGTACCCCGCCGAGACTCTAGCTTCCTTTCCCCTGCTGACTCCTCACACTGACTGCTTGCGGCTAGACTGGTATTTATCGATCGATAAATACTGCCAGCCATCCGATGCTTCTTTACTGTGATCACTGTGGCCAAATCTGGGATATCAAGGATTCCGCACTTATTCCGATACGGGAAATCCTCCGCGCCTTTCCCGATCACAGGATCAGCGCAACGCTGATTAAAGCCTTAAAACCCGCTATTGGCCTCCCTATGATGGAGGTAAAGCGCTTCGCATGTCACAAGACCTTAAAGAGCGGTCGCTGCTTCGTCTGCAATGCATGCCTGGACAATATTCCAGTCCTCATCAAAAACTGCGGCAGCTGCGGGGCGTTGAATCTTGATACCCCAAAGAAACAGGACCAGCCGCCTCCTTAAAAAATACCCTCTTAAACATCTACCAGTGGCAGCGCTTCCCAGCGTGTGGTGTAGGCGGGTGAGCGATAGGCCTGGCGCATTTTCCAGTGTTTATGTACCCCCTCAGCACCCAAAAAAAGGGTGCCGCGGCCAAAACGCTGATTGACCCTATCGAGGGCCTGCATCATCTCCCCGGCGCGGGCCGGCTGGCCGACAGTGAACAGATCCCCCTGCCCCAGAGGCCTGGGCACCAGCTCTACCAGGCCCACACCGGCTTTCATAAAGCGGTGGCCCGGGCGGTAAAGCTCGGCTATCGCCCCCTTGGCCAGACCGGCGATCAGGCGGCTGTCATCGGTGGCATAGGGACACTGTACCAGCGTACTGCGGCTGTAATAGTGGGGCTCGTGAGGTGAGGTGTGCAGAAAAACATGTATTGAAGCCACCAGGCACTCCTGGGCGCGCAGCTTTTCTGCCGCTCGGCTGGCATAGAGGCTGATTGCCTGCTGAATGGGCTGCAGCTCAGTCAGCTTCTCCCCAAAAGAGCGCGTGCAATAAATCTGCTTCTTTGCCGGCGGTTGTTCCTCCAAGCTCAGGCACGGAACTCCATTTAACTCCTCAATAGTTCGCTCAATATTGATATTGGTGTGCCGACGCAGGATCTTGGGATTGGCCTGCGCCAGATCATAAGCGGTCTCTATACCCAAGTGCCCCAGCCGCTTTGCCAGGCGCCTGCCAACGCCCCAGACTTTATCGACCGGCATACGCTTTTGTAGCCACTGCCACTTCTGCGGGGTATCCAGAGCACAGACTCCATTGCAGCTAGCGATTTTCTTCGCCGCCCGGTTGGCGAGCTTAGCCAGAGTCTTACTCGGGGCAATCCCCACCCCCACCGGCATACGCACATCACGCCACAGGGTTGTGCGAATCCGCTGGCCGTAATCCAACCACTGCTCCTGCAAGCCGTACAGATTGAGAAACATCTCATCGATACTGTACACCTCCACTTCCGGGCTGAAGCCTTTCAGGGTTTCCATCACCCGGTGGGAAATATCACCGTACAGCGGATAGTTACTGGAGAAGATGGCCACCTTGTGCCGTCGCAACAGGTGTTCAATCTTGAAGAAGGGCTGCAAATCCCCAATCCCCAGCGCTTTGGCCTCCTTCGAGCGCGCCACCACAAAACCATCATTATTGGAGAGTACCACCACCGGCCTACCCCTTAAGTCGGGCCGGAATATCTGTTCACAGCTGGCGTAGCAGCTGTTGCAATCCACCAGTGCCAGCATTCAGCGGGGGCGGTGATAGCGAATAGAGGCTTTAACCACCCCTTCAACGATAAGCTCCTGCCCCTCCCAAACCGGTATCGGCGGATAGCGGTCATTGGCCGATAGCAGCCGCCCATGGTGGCGATCCAGTACCTTACAGGTGAGCTGGCCATCCAGGGCCACCACCACGACATCACCGTGTACCGGCGTCAGTGAGCGGTCGACAACCAGGAGATCGCGGTCGAAGATCCCCAAGCCCTGCATGGAGTCGCCATTGGCGCGGGCCATAAACGTGGCCGCTGGATGAGTGATCAAATGTTGATCAAGACTGAGACTTTTCTCTTTGTGATCATCCGCAGGGGATGGAAAGCCAGCAGCAACACCGTGGCTGTAGAGAGTCGCTAGTTTCATAGGATTTGCCCAATACTGTATATGTATACAGTTTAGGGGCAGTTCGCCGATCCCGGCAAGAACGATGGCTGACCAGCGAGCCGCCAGCCGTGCCCATACCAAGCCCACTGGCAGGCCTTCAGGCTCCCGCTTGCATGACAGCTTGGCAGTGTGGCGGTGTGAGATTATGATCCGCGCAGCGGGCGGAGAGTGATTAACGACAAGACGTGCCCCGCAGCCCTCTCCCTAATGGGCACGGTACGGAGACGAGACACACATATGAATTTAATCATAGCGGCACTGATCGTAGCCTCTTATTTTATCTGCATGAGGCTTAGCTCCTCCGCTATCAGCCGATTTGGGCAAACCAGGGCAGTCAAGCCCTATCGCCTCAAATACATTTCCAAGACCGTCAGTATTGCTCTTTTGGTATTTCACCTGGTCCTGCTGATCAGCGCCCTGGGATTTGAATACACCCAGGTTTCCATCTTCCTCTCTTCCGTATTTGCAGTAATTGGCGTGGCACTTTTTGCCCAGTGGTCAATATTGAGTAACATCACCGCCAGCCTGATTATTTTCTTCGGCTTTCCCTACCGGGTTGGCGACAAGATTCGGGTGATGGACAAAGACGATGACATCTCTGGCACGATTGAGGAGATCACACTGTTTCATGTCCTGATCAGACGGGGCGAGGAATTAATTACATACCCCAACACTTTAATCCTGCAAAAAGGCGTGATTAAAAACCCCGGCAAGCAGCTAACGGAAGCTCCAGAAAAACTGCCGGAAACCAGCCAGGCCGAAGCACAGTAGATTCCCCCCCCTCCCTGCCCTCATTTCTGGGCAGGGAGTTCTTGACGGACAATTCTTTCCCCCCGGATTTCCACATCAACCTGGCCTGCTTTAACCCCAATAAGCCCTTCCTCGTCCTCAACTGCCTTGAAAATAACAAGCAGCAAACCCATAGAACTCTATTAAAGGCACGGAAAAGCTCTCACCACTTCCCATCTTCAGTGAAGCGATTTGCTTCAACCGTCTCAATGGTTAAAAATGCGCAAGATTCAATGAAATTGGCTTTAAGGGACTGCATGACCGATACCCTGAAAGATATACTCCACTTCATACAGGAAATGGGCCTAAAAAATGGCCTGTTTGTCGTGTTTTTCATCTTTGCGCATTATTTATTGTTCTGGATGTACAGTGGGCGGTTGAAAGATCGCCAAGTTGAAATTGATCGACTAGCGGCAGATAATAAAGAGTATCGGGACAGGTTCCTCAAACTGATGGATAATGCCTTTTCCTATTCTCCGCCCACTAGAAAAGTGGCCCCCAAAAAGCCAGTTAATGAAAAGGAGTTTGAGTAGTGTTCTCCATGTTGCTCGCGATTGCTCTTGTCTTCATTGCAATTCAGATATACAGGCTTTTTGAGATAAGAAAGCATGACCAACACCTGTTCGAATTTTGTCAATTACGGAGAGATACCATCGCGTATCTCTCCAATTCCTATGAGCACCTATCCAGAACAGATTACATTGCCCTCAGAAAAATCAACGATGCCCTGAGTCGCATCATAGCCGGGTACAAAGAGCACAAAACCGTTGTCTTTAATTACCGTTTATTTACCGAGTACTTGGATGAACTCAAAGCTTTTGAGAAAAAAGCCGAGAAGATATCTACCGGCAATAAAGATATTCAAGATCTACTCAAAAGAATCCACTGCTCTATTTTCAAAGCCTTTCTGGCATTTACCCCCCACCTCAAATCAGAACTGGCATTCTCCCTGGTGATAAAAGTGATTTCCTTTGGGGTGAAGGCTGGGCTCAACTCCCTGAAGGACTACTTACAGCGTCTCAAGGAGGCAAAGGTCATGGTAAACACCTTCAAGAGGTCTACCACACCCTGTTAGTCCCCTGCAGTCTATTCGGGGGCCTATGCGCCCCCTCCATTCCACCCCTCTACCTCCTCTGTTTCCACTCCCTCTCCCCTCTTTTCCTCGCCCCCACCAACTCGCGCTCTCCATGGGTAATATTCCGCAACTTTGATCAAGTGTCAGAGAGACACAAAATTTAGAATACTTTTAGATAAAACGAGGCGGTATCTATGATGAGGTATAGGGAAAGGTTTGCGCAGGTACTGCGCTATATCGAGGCCAACCTGAACTCCGAACTGGATATCGACAAGCTCTGCCAGTACGCCAACTTGTCTAAGTACCACTTCCACCGACAGTGCTCCGCATTTTTCGGCATGTCCGTGATAACCCTTGTCAGATTGCTGAGGCTCAAACGGGCGGCCTATCAGCTCACCTACCGGGACAAAAAGGTGTTGGATATAGCTCTGGAGAACGGCTACGACAGCCATGAAGCCTTCACGCGAGCTTTTAAGAAACTCTTTGGCAAGAGTCCCTCAGAGTTTCGCCGAGCCCCAGACTGGGAAGTTTGGCACAAACACTATGAGCCAATAATGATGTTAAGGAGCCAGTTAATGGAAAGTTCCGCTAGTTACCAGGTCGATATTATTGAATTCCCCGAGACCCAGCTTGCCGTTATGGAACACCGGGGCGCAGCCCACCTATTGGGCACGACCATCAGACAGTTTATTCAATGGCGGAAAGCTCAGGGGCTTTCACCGAACAACAGCAGAACCTTCAACCTAGTTTACGATGATCCAGCAACCACACCTCCCGATCAGTACAGATTTGACGTCTGCTGCATGGTAAAAACCTCTACCGACACCAATGCCGAGAATATAGTCAACAAAGTGATTCCGGCTGGAAAATGCGCAGTCATTAGACACAGTGGGAGCGATGACTCAATCGGCACAACCGTTCGATACCTGTACTTTCAGTGGCTGGATTCTTCAGATTTTACTCTGCGTGAATTCCCAATGTTTTTTGAGAGGGTAAAGTTTTTTCCAGAGGTGTCGGAAAGTGAAATGATCACCGATATCTTTCTGCCCATAGAATAATATCCTCCCCAGGGAAGCAGAAAGCAGGATACAAAAAAACAATCTGTAAACAGATAAAAAGCTACACCTGAAATTCCTTAATGGAATAGCCAAAGATAAAACTATCGCCCTATCCTGTACTCTTTAGGATCTAGATTTAAAGAATGCTATGGACTTAAAGAGTACAAACAACTTATGAAAGCTCGGCATCTATCAGCCATTATTGCTTTTCTTATTATTGTTTTTGTGAGCCTAGTGTATTTATACAATAGCCGCCTCACACAGAGCACTAAGTTTGATGCTCGCCCGGTCACAGGTGAGTTTATTAAAAATAATGATGCTCTCAAAGACAAAGAAACCATTAACATTCTGATTGTAGATGGCGGTGGCATCCGCGGATTGATTCCACTTTACGTAATTCAATACATAGAAAACCAAACTGGCAAACCCATTGAGGAACTATTTGATATTTTCAGCGGCGTCTCAACGGGTGCCATTATTGCCACAGGGCTCAATGCCCCCTATCTACCAACAGACCGGCAAGGGTCTAAAGATCAAAGTGTTGACTCTAAAACTGACAGGATAATTCAAATCTACAAAAATGAGAGCGGCTATATATTCTCTACCCCTTGGTATCATAAACTGTTAACCGCCAATGGTCTTTTTTCGCCTCGTTTCATTGGAGAGCGGCTGAGTAATACCATGGATAAACACTACACAAATGGTATGAAACTCACCGACCTAAATAATTACATCATCATACCCTCCCTGAACATCCATACAGGCCAGGTGAAACTATTTAAAAATCGAGGTCAGGAAGTTACCGAACTGCCCACCAATACGCTTTATCAGCTTGTCACTGCAGCTACTAGTGCTGAGAGCCTATTCCCCCCGGTAGAGTTTATGACTACCGGGAAAGATATTCGCCACCGCTACTTTGCTGATGCTGGCATAGATGCAAACAATCCTACCAGCATCATTCTTTTAGAAACCATCAGAGAGTTCCCAGGGAAAAACTACTATGTACTGATCCTTGGTGCTGGTACATCGCCCTTGAACACTATGGAAACCAACTACAGAAGCTTAAAAAACTGGGGAGAAATAGGCTGGACTAAAGATCTTATATCGAATGTACAAAGATCTATGGACGATCAACAATTATACACCCTGGAGATTGCCAAATCACTTAGCCATAAAGGTCAAATAAGTTATAACTACTTCAATGTAGAAATAACCGATCCCTTTGTTGATCCATTTGATTACAAATCCATCGACAAGCTAAAAATTTTAGCAGATAGACTTATCAACGATAATCAAGCTGAACTAGATCGAGTAGTACAGAAACTTAAGCAAAGAGGCTGATGATTGATTCATATAATATTGCTCAGCGAGTAAAATTTGTTTTTCAAAACGGTAAACATTACTCTTAAGCGGTGAAACTTTCACAGGTGCGGCAATTAGCATGGCAACCGGAAAATTTACGCTGGCAATAGCTACACTCTTAATACTATTGGGCACATCTTCCTCCAGCCTGGCAAGCAGTCTCAATGAACAAGAAGCCCGCAAACGATGCATGAGAACCTGTAAGCATGTTTATCACCGGTGTCTTGGAAACAATCGGGAGATACCAGCTGATTGCGTGAGCGATAAAAGGTTCTGTGATTTTATTTGTTATGACGACAAACTCTACTATCGTGAAAGCGACTACCTGAAACGGCAATACAGACGAAATCGATGGAAGAATCGATGGGATTAACGCCTATTAAGAATGGCACCAACATTAGTACACAGTGCAGACAAGGAAATTGTGATCGAAATTTAGAGACCAAACAGAAAGCGGAAACTGATAGAAAGGACTAAGCAATCAATTTAATCCTAAAAAGATTTCATAGAGAAATACTCTTCCGGGTATTCTGGACCAATCGTTATCTTTCCCCATAACAGCCTGCATTTATCATAAGTACCTTAAAAAAGGACTTATAAATCCTGCACACCAGTGTTCGTAAGAATCTCGGTAT
Source organism: Microbulbifer sp. ABH2_005 (assembly GCF_056160005.1). Taxonomy (NCBI): domain Bacteria; kingdom Pseudomonadati; phylum Pseudomonadota; class Gammaproteobacteria; order Cellvibrionales; family Microbulbiferaceae; genus Microbulbifer; species Microbulbifer sp. ABH2_005. Next base: position 2,662,009 of record NZ_JBSWWI010000001.1, read on the forward strand.
ACACGAGGCATGTCAGAATGAACAGCCATGCACGGTTACCGAGATTACTTGGCTAGCTCTTAAAGCCAATACACCGAATAGTTTGTAATCTAATAACCAGAAGAGCTTCACACTCTCTATTACAGCGGCTTTCCAGCGCTCTACTCCCTAGACAATACGATTCGATACTTGGGGTTACCTGACTTCAAGTGCCTGAACGCTTCCTCAATCTGGCTCATAGGGTAAATCTCCACCTGCGGCCGGATTTGGTGATGAGCAACAAAATCGAGCATGGTTTCAATGGTTGCTGGGCTGCCCACCGGGGAAGCCGAGATGGAGCGCTGACCGAAGATCATAGGGAAAAGGGTAAACTGGATGGGGTCCACAACAGCACCGACAAAATGCAGGCGCCCTTTCGGCTTTAATGCCTGGATATATAGATCCCAATCCAAGTTGACATTCACTGTAGAAATAATGAAATCGAAACTCATAGAGGCCGATTTAATTTCTTCCGGGTCCCGTGAGTTCAATGTCTTATGAGCACCGAGAGACAGGGCCTCGGTGCGCTTGTGCTCACTGGAAGTAAAAGCGGTAACCTCACAACCCCAGGCATTTAGGAACATCAGGGCCAAATGCCCCAAGCCCCCGATACCAATCACCGCTACTTTAGCGGTGGGTTCAATACCAAACTGCACCAACGGGTTAAATACGGTAATGCCACCGCACAGGAGAGGTCCTGCCGAGACCAGGTCCACCCCCTCGGGAATCACCACCAAGCTGCCCATATCAGCGCGGGCTTTATCGGCGAAACCCCCACCCGTAAGAGTGGTAAATTGGGCTTCGGCACACAAGTTTTGATCGCCCCGCCGGCAGTAGTGACAGGTCTCACAATAACCGGAGTTCCAACCCAGGCCGACAACGGTGCCAGGCTTGAAGTGACCAGCTTGCTCTCCCGAAGCAAGAACCCGCCCAATCACTTCATGGCCGGCAACCATGGGGTATTTGGATACTCCCCACTCATCCTCAATCATGCTGAGGTCACTGTGGCAAATACCACAGTAGAGAACTTCCAACTCCACCTCAGTTGCTCCCAAGTCCCCCACTTTTACCTGATACGGTTTAAAGGGGCCTCCAGCTTGCATAACCCCATAGGCATTGATGGTAGTGCCACTGGCCATAACTTACTCCCATAGTATTCACTGAAAGATCAACGCGTTGCTTTCGGCTTTAAAATGGTTGTTCCCAACTAAACCCTGTAAAAAGAGCATAAAAAAAGAGCCGGGGATTTCCCGGCCCAAGCCAAGTCCTGTGAGGTTGCCGAATATCAGAGGACCCACGAGAAAACTTGGCTAACTCCTGTGAGGGGAATTAATTCAGCACGCGATATCCGCGCCCGCGCAGACAGTTTTTGATAATTTGCTGTGCTTCGGCACCGGCACTACCAGCGCCGGAGAGACCACCTACCAGGGCTCCCGCACCAGCACCTGCCGCCGCAGCCCGGCTACTATCACCGACGATAGCGCCCAGCGCACCGCCCACCACTGCACCCCCGGCAGCACCCGTTAAGCCCCGGCGACCTTGGTCGCTATAGGTGGAATAGGCAATCCCCTTGCACTCAGAGAGGTCGACTTGATACTGGTTCATATTGACGCCCCAGGTATCAATCACGATGCCGCCGGCACCAGGTACCTGTTCCGGTTGGGCAGCACACCCAATTAATAGGGCGAGGCAAAATCCTGCGGTGGCGTTAATACCAGTTTTCATCGGACACCTCTTACAGCCTGAGCCTAGAGATTGCGTGTATGTCACGCTTTTCATCTTTAGGTTTAGCTGCTGGTTGAAGATGGCGCCAGTCGAGAGAAGGGAAAAGCAAGAAAATGACCGACTAAAAAGTCATTAAAGAGATCCCATCGGACAAGGGTCAGTGAATAAGAACCCCCTCTATGCGCAGATTATTGATTAAATGAAGAGTAATAACGGCTATTACAACAAGCCTGTGAGAGATGCTGATTTCTATGAGTTAAATTTTCAACACCTGCCCTGAAGTAGTCCCCAACCTCCATGAGCACACCCGGCGACTGTCAGGCATAGCCTACTCTGATGGGATAGTCGGTCTTTTTTCGCAGGGGAGACATGCACAGCACCAAATCATCGGAAAGCACATCTAAAGCGAGCAGCGCAGAAGCGCGAATAAAGCCACTGGTATTTTATGGCTCTGTCGTGGGTATTGTGCTGTTCTCCCTCTGGGCGATGATCTTTACCGAGCAGGCAATCGGCGTTATTAACGAGGTCCTTAGTTGGATATCTGGCAGTTTCGGCTGGTTTTACTTTCTCGCTATCGTTGCCTACCTCATCTTCGTGATCCTGGTGGCCATTTCCAAATTCGGTGACATCAAACTCGGACCCGATCACTCAGAACCCGATTTCAATATCGTGACCTGGGCTGCCATGCTTTTCAGCGCCGGAATCGGCATCGACCTGATTTTCTACTGCATCGTAGAGCCCGTGACCCAATTTATGGAGCCCCCTGCTGGTGAGGGCGGCAGTATCGAAGCGGCACGCCATGCCATGGCGCTAACTTTTTTGCACTGGGGTCTGTCCGGCTGGGGAGTTTATACCCTGGTAGGTATGTCCCTGGCTTTCTTCAGCTACCGGCATGGACTGCCCCTTACCATTCGCTCAGCACTTTATCCGTTGTTCGGTAAACGTATCTACGGCTCTCTCGGCAATACCGTGGATATTGCCGCGGTATTGGGCACGGTGTTCGGCGTTGCCACCAGCCTGGGAATCGGGATCATCCAGCTGAACTACGGCTTACAGTACATGTTTGGTATACCGGAGGGCATCTTCACGCAATCACTGCTGGCAGTTATGATTGTGGTGTTCGCCGCATTCTCTGCAGCCACCGGTGTAGAGCGGGGAATTCGGCGACTGTCAGAATTCAACATGTTACTGGCAATAGTGCTGATGCTGTATGTGTTGATTACCGGCAAGACACGATTTTTGCTCGACGCCTTCGTCACCAACATTGGTGATTACTTACAGAACTTTATCGGCTTGTCCTTCAATACCTATGCTTTCGCCCCACCCACGGATTGGCTCAATGCCTGGACACTGTTTTTCTGGGCATGGTGGATTGCCTGGGGGCCCTTCGTCGGCCTGTTCCTGGCACGAATTTCCCGCGGCCGCACCATTCGTGCATTTGTTATCGGCACCTTGATTCTGCCCTTCACATTTATGGCCGCCTGGATGGCCATCATGGGCAACTCGGCCATCGATATGGTAATGGGCGGCGCCACAGAATTCGGCACGCAGGCGGTAGAGAAACCCGGGTCGGCCATCTACCTGTTTCTCGAACAGCTGCCCTGGAGCATGCTAACCACAATTGCGGTAACCATCCTGTCGATCGTGTTCTTTGTCACCTCTGGAGACTCGGGCTCGCTGGTGCTTTCCAATCTCACTATCCGGCTCGAAGATCCCAATCAGGATGCGGAACCCTGGATGCGGATTTTGTGGGCTGCAATCATCGGTATTGTGACCATTGCTCTACTGATGACAGGTGGCCTTTCCGCCCTGCAGGGTGCGGTGGTGATCATGGGGCTGCCCTTTGCCATTGTCCTGCTGCTGATCATGTTGGGGCTGTACAAGGCGTTGCAGCTTGAGAAGCTGAAATCCGCGAGCATGCAAGAGTCTTTATCCGGGCATCTTTCAGGCAGAACTATATCGCGGGAAGGGCATACCAATTGGGCCCAGCGGCTGTCGCGCGCGATCAGCTTTCCAACGTTTAAGCAGGTGGAAACATTTATACAACGCACCATCCAGCCCGCGTTTGAGGCGATGAAACAGAAGCTCGAAGAGGAAGGGTATCCGGTCAGTATCGCTGGCGACGAGGGCGACAATCTGCATCTGGAGCTCAACGTGGACCTCGGCGGTGAAGTGGACTTCACCTATCAGGTGTGGCCGCGGCAGTGCTCGATGCCAGCGTTTACCCTGCGGGCAGAGCAACCCCGCTCCAACTACTACCGTCTGGAACCACATCTGCGGGAAGGCGGGCTGACCTACGATCTTATGGGGTACACCCGCGAACAGGTCATCAGTGACATCGTCGACCACTTCGAAGCACATCTACAGTACCTGCACATGCGCCGTGAGCGCGCGGCACGCAGTACCGGTGAAGAGGGTGAACCAGGGTCAGCCTAGGGTAAACAGATGAGTAATCAGGACTTTGATCAGGCTGTTGACTATATCGTGGTGGGGGCGGGTTCAGCCGGCGCCGTGCTGGCCAACCGGTTGACGGCGGACAGCAAAAACAGCCTTTTACTGTTGGAATTTGGCGGCAAGGATAATTCCATTTATATCCGTATGCCCTCAGCGTTTTCCATTCCGCTGAATATGCCTAAATACGATTGGGAGTTTTATACCGAACCGGAGCCGGGGCTGCATGGCCGGCGAATCCATCAGGCCCGCGGCAAGGTCATTGGCGGCTCCTCTTCGATCAACGGTATGGCATTTGTTCGGGGCTGCGCTGGAGACTACGAGGAGTGGGTGGAGCACGGCGCATCCGGCTGGGGCTACGCGGATGTCCTGCCCTACTTCCGCCGAGCCGAAACCTGTGTCTATGGCAGTGACGCCTATCGCGGCGACCAGGGCCCTATCACCGCGTGCAACGGCAACAATATGAAAAACCCGCTTTACCGCGCCTTTATTGAGGCCGGTACTCAGGCGGGCTACGGCTTTACCCAGGATTACAATGGCTATCGGCAGGAGGGCTTCGGGCGCATGGACATGTCTGTGCGCGACGGTGTGCGCTGCTCGACCGCCCTCGCCTACCTGAAGCCGGTTCTGAGCCGCAGTAACCTCGAACTCAAAATGCATGCCCTCACAACTCACGTGATTATGCAGGGCAAGAAAGCCATAGGTGTGGAATACCGGCAGGGCGGAAAAATCTTTCGCGCGCGCGCTAATAAAGAAGTGATCGTTTCCGCCAGTTCATTCAACTCACCCAAGTTGCTGATGTTGTCCGGTATAGGCCCAGCGGCCCACCTGCAGGAACACGGTATCGAAGTCGTACACGATCTGCCTGGTGTCGGGCAAAACCTGCAGGACCACCTCGAGGTCTGGGTGCAGCAGGAATGCAAACAGAAAATCACCCTCAACGGCTGGCTCGGGCCACTGGGCAAGGCCTGGATTGGCATCAACTGGCTACTCTTCAAACGGGGCCTGGGCGCTTCCAATCATTTCGAATCCAATGGCTACATTCGCAGCCGCGCCGGCCTTAAATATCCGGATATCCAGTACCACTTCCTCGCCGGCGCCATCGCTTACGATGGCTCCAGTGCGGTGAAAGGGCATGGATTTCAGGTACACCTGGGCGCAAACAAACCGCTCAGCCGCGGCTGGGTCAAACTCAAATCGGCAGATCCAGCAGCCGCACCGGAAATGGTCTTCAACTACTTAGACCATGAAGAGGACAAGCAAGCCTTTCGCTCTGGCCTGCACTTCACCCGTGAGATTTTTGCCCAGGCAGGCATGGACCCTTACCGAGGGCGGGAGATTTCTCCGGGACCGGACGTGCAAAGTGACGATGAGATCGACCATTGGCTCGCCGAAACCGCCGAGACCGCCTATCACCCTGCCGGCAGTTGTCGTATGGGCACGGATGAAATGGCCGTAGTGGATCCCGAATGCCGGGTACACGGCATAGAAAACCTGCGCGTGGTAGATTCCTCCATCATGCCAACCCTCACCAATGGCAATCTCAACGCCCCCACCATCATGATTGGCGAGAAAGCCGCCGATCATATTCTGGGTAAGTCATTACTAAAGCCATCCACGGCAGAGAGCTATGTGGCGAGTGGCTGGGAAAGCAGCCAGCGCGAGAAAAAACCGGAGCGCTCTCTGCGCTAAGCCCTACTCAATACCAGGTAAGCGCAGGATTAGTGGATGAACCCGCAAACTTAACTGAGCTGGGAAGGCATAGGGTTTTTTTAAATTTAATTTCCAACCCTATGCCAGCTTACATGGCTTCCAACCATAGCTTTTTACGTAGATGATTGAGTAGATGGTCGATGAGCGGAGGCTTCACTGGGGTCAAAAAAGAAGATTCGAAGTGAAATTTTCGCCGACGTAGATCAGGCAAAAAGCGTATATGATTTACTCTAAAAGCTGCGAGTGACTTTAAAAACAAAGCGCCCATCGGTTAGATTCTTGGCAGCCAGGAATGGATCGACACCATCGGTATCGTACCAACGTAAACCCAGGGTGTAATCACTGATTGTCCAGTCTATACCGGCGTCGTAATAACCATAATTGAGATGGTTGTAGGAAGATTCAAAAGTTTGCTCGCCAAGATGCACAGAAATATCCATGTAGCTGGCCAACTCCAAGCTAAAGGTCGCTTCATAGGCCAGAGAATCGACATTATTGAGAAAGTCTCTGCCAAAGTAGTTATTTGAATACCAGAGGCTCGGGCTGATCGTTAATTTATCCACCGTAAAACTAAGGATCAGATAGGTTTCGGCATAGTCGAAATCAAATTCCGACTTTGGATAGTTGTAAGACCAATAGCCAATATTCAAGTTAATTTCGGTCTCAGGCAGATCTCCCGACCACCCTACATAGGGATCAAACTCCATACTATTGCCGGGGCCACCGAAGTCCGTATTGGTTGTCCAGACGCCAATATAGAAACCAATATCGTGGGTCCAGTTGAGGTCGCCCTGGACGGTAGGACCATTATTCGAGTTCGAGATACTGCGGAACATATAATCCGAAGCAATTACCAGACTACCGGCGACAGTACCAAACCCGTCATCTTCGCCATTCTCGTCTCCCTCACCGTTCTCATCACCCTCACCATTCTCGTCTCCCGGGTCGATCTCGCTAAATTCACCCCGCTCGTCGACGACCACTTCCTCCGATAGGCACCTGGAATCGAGTGCCCCCAGAACCCCGACCAAGATCAGGGCCCGCACGAGGTAAGCTTTCATGGCTGGCTCCTTGGTGGCGTTGGTAAAATAAGGTGACTGAACCAGAAATTACATTTTTAATTGAGTAGGGTATGTATAGGTGGCGAGGCCGCCGAATACAAGCTTTGCGCCAGCTTGCACGGCTGCACGGCTGCACGGCTGCACGGCCATTCACCGATAGGTGGGGTTTATAGTGCGCGCCAAGTAGCTAAATCCCAGAAGCATCAGCGCCCACAGCAGCGACAGTAACATCAATGATCGCCACAAGGGCTGGCCCAACTCTACGGTGCCATTCAAGAAGGCACCGGTGTAATAGCTAAAAGGACCAAAAAAGCCGCCTAACAACGCAGCCAGCCATAAATTACGCTGTAGGAATACCAGGCTGTAGCGCAGTGTCATGGCAAAATTTAACCACAGACATACCAGCCAGATGGGAGGCCAGGAAATACCACTGAGGTTTTGCAATACTCCCAGATGAAAAAGTACCGAGTCCACCCCCACGCCAAAAAGAAACACGCCCCCCAACCACAAAGGCTCTCTGCGCAGGTTAGCGACAAAAAACAAGTGAATAAATAAATTGACCAGCGTAAACGGCACAACAATCCAGGGACGCGCAACGATCACACAAAGGGGCCAGGCAATATCAAACAGCAAAGCATTGGCGATAAAGCGCCACATATCAGTCGATAAGAGCGCGCGGCTTGGCAAAGACAAACTGAGCGGTACTGATCACCCTCTGCATAAAGCCACCTTCGCAGTAGCACAAATAAAATTCCCACATCCGAATAAAACGGTCATCAAAACCCAGGTTGCGCACCTGTGGCAGCCTGCTCAAAAATGCGTTGCGCCAGTGCCTCAGTGTGCGCGCATAGTCCGCAGTAATATCCTCCAAACCCACAATCTGCATATCAGTAGCGGTGGCAATCTGCTGAGCAATAACCTGATTGGATGGCAGGCAACCACCGGGAAAAATATAGTGCTGAATAAAATCGATGTCTTTGCGGTATTGATGGTAGCGCTGATCCGAAATAGTAATGGCCTGCATAAACATCAGGCCATCTTCTTTTAGTAAACGACTACAAATGGAAAAGAACTTACGGTGATATTCATGCCCCACCGCCTCCACCATTTCAATAGAAACCAATTTATCGAAGCTGCCGTCTAAGTCCCGATAATCCTGTAACAGCACACGCACCTTATCTTGCAGTCCCTCACGCTCCACCCACTGGCGGGTATACTCATATTGCTCTGCAGAGATTGTCGTGGTGGTTACCTGGCAACCTGTGTGTTTTGCCGCGTAAATAGCCATGCCACCCCAACCTGTGCCGATTTCCAGCAGGTGATCGTCGGGTTTTAATTGCAACTTTTGGCAAATATGCTCCATTTTGTGAACAGAAGCCTGGTACAAGGTAGCCTGCTCAGAGGGGAACATGGCCGAGGAATAGAGCATGGTTTTATCGAGAAATAAGCGGAAAAAGTCATTTCCCAGATCATAATGCGCGGCGATATTTTTGCGGGAACCCCTGCGATTATTATTGTTGAGGTTATGCAAGGCGCGTAACACCATGCGGGGCAGCTGACTCCCACGGCTATCCATACTCTCAATCAGGGACATGTTATCGACCATCAGGCGGATCACATCCAACAGGTTTGGAGAGTCCCAGGCGTTCTGCATATAGGCTTCGCCCGAACCAATGGTGCCGTTTAACAGTACCTGTACATAGGCACTGGCATCCCGAACGCGAATATGCGCCCGCACCGCTGCCTGCTCCACTGGCTGGCCAAAATGGTAACTGGCTTCCCCATCTTCAATCAGCAGGTGGCCCCGCTCTACCACTTGCATCTTAGCCAAGACCAGCTTGCGCGCGAGTCGCACTAACCAAGACTGACTCTCCTCTCCAACGGTTGCCCGCGAAGTTTGCTCTGGATTCATAAATGCTTCTCCCCTCCCTGAACTTTGCCCCTGTCACCGGGATGCGCATAGACAGGAGTGCGCTTGAACCATAACTTCAGCGCCTGCCAATAAATGGTGGCAATCACTTTTGCAGTCATAAATGGATACTGGACCAGAATACGATTGAGAAGGCCTGCGCTCAGCTCGCAACGGCGCAGGCTCAGTATGGCATCGAATAGAGGACGCTCTTCCTCCCCTTGGCCACATCGATCAAAATTCTGTAAATAAGCAGTGAGGCGATCACCCGGCGTAATACTTCTCCAATGATAGCCCTGGGAGATGGGCATAAAGGGGGAGACATGAAAAGTCTTGGCAAAAGCCACTTTCTGCACCCGCGCCCCGGAGCGGCAATCCAGCACATAGCTGTGGCGCTCTTTCCAGGGGGTATTGTGAACATCCAGTAATAACCAACGCACTTCCCTGCCCTCGCCATCAAAGCAGTAATAGATACTGATAGGATTCATGTTGTAGCCAAAGTAACGCCAATTGGCGAGCATACGCACGGGCCCTTGCGGGCGTTCCCCGGCAACCGCCTCAACCCTGCGGCGCACGGCCTCATCAATGCTGAATTCCGGGTCGCCAAAAAAATCCTCGCGGCGAAAACGGGCTGGAGCCCATGGCTTTTTCGACCACCAGGGAGAGAGTGCACAAAATTGCTCTAGCTCCGCCAAGTCTAGATACACCATAAAAACCTTGTAGCGGAAGGCATTTTGGCGGGGGGAAAAGCGGCGATGTTGGACCCAACCGGTGTAAATGGCGCTCTCCATTGTTGCGGCCTCCATTAAGGTTTCCCCTTCACCAGGTTACTCCCAATCCCTCGGCGACTCGCAAAGCGCTGCTCACCCCATCCTCATGAAAACCATTGGCCCAATAAGCACCGCAAAACCAAGTGCGGTTTACCCCATTAATGCACGTCCATTGCTGCTGGGCACGAGTGCCCGCTACAGAAAACTGGGGATGGGCATATTCAAAGCGCGCAAGCACCTTTTCTGGGGCGATACGATCCTCGGCATTCAGGGTGACACAGTAAGTTTTATCTGTTGTCAGCCCCTGCAAAATGTTCATGTTATAGGTCAGCACCGGTAACTCATCGCGCTCAGTTCCTAGCCGGTAATTCCAACTGGACCAGCTGCGCCTTTGTTGTGGTAATAAACTGGTATCTGTATGCAATACCACGCTATTGCGTGCGTAGGGAATGGCTCTGAGCAATTGCCGCTCCAACCCAGAGGCATCTTCAAGACACTCCAACGCCTGATCCGAGTGGCAGGCGAACACTACCTGATCAAAGTTGAGTTGCTCACCCGTACAAGTCAGCAGCTCCACATTTTGCTCCCTACGTCTGACAGATTGCACTTCAGTAGAGAGCCTAACCCTGTCGGCATAAGGTGCAATCAGTGTGGGAATATAGGAGCGGGAGCCCCCTTTAATCACTCGCCACTGGGGCCGTCGCACCAGGTTGAGTAGGCCGTGATTGAAAAAGAAACGCACAAAAAAACTTACCGAAAATTCGAGCATCTGCGCCACACTGGCTGACCAAATCGCCGACCCCATGGGAACCAGGTAGCGATTGGCAAATTCTGCCGAGTAACCATTCGCCGGCAAGTACTCTCCGAGGGTCAGGCCTTCATGCAAGCGCCCTTCGCGCCAGTCCCGCGTGGCCGTATGATTAAATCGCACTATGTCCCACAGCATGCGCCAGTGACCGGCGCTGAGAAGGTTGGAGCGTTGAGAAAATAATGTATTGAGGTTATTGCCGGCATACTCATAGCCCTCCTGATCGCAGCACACGCTGAAACCCATGGAGGTCGGCTGGGACTCGATGCCCAGCTCATCGAGCAGGCGAATAAAGTTCGGGTAGGTCCAGTCGTTATACACAATAAAACCGGTATCGATGGCCAGGGTGCGATCACCTTCCTGCACATCGACCGTCGCAGTGTGCCCACCCAGTCGGTCCTGCGCTTCAAATACGGTGATCTCGTGCTTGCGGCTCAAAAGATAAGCCGCCGTCATGCCGGCAATTCCACTCCCGACGATGGCAATACGCATCAACTCTTCCTTAAGGTACGAATCCTACTTATTTTTGGTGTGCAAAAACGAAACCAAAGAGAACGGAAAAATCCGAGAAAACGCAGTGGCAGGCTCAAGCGCAGAGGAAAATCGATTATGGATTTTTTGCGAGACAACCCCACCTCAATATACTCCGCTGCTTGCTCCGCGCTAATCAAAAAAGGCATGTCAAAGTCGTTCTGCGCGGTAAGGGGGGTGTCGACAAATCCCGGGCGGACCAGCACGACCTTGAGGTTTGTATGGCAGGTATCCGCACGTACCGATGCCAAAAAGTAATCGAGCGCGGCTTTGGAGCTGCCATAGGCCTCCGCTCTGGGAAAAGGTACAACCGAAGATAAGCTGCCTAATGCGGCAAAAAGTGGAGACTTGCTGGCAGCCAACAGAGGCAAAGCACAACGCAGAGTATTCACGACGCCAAAGAAATTGGCGTCAAATACCCGCCGATACATAGCGGTTTCTAGCTGTAAATCATTGTCATATTCACAAGTGCCGGCACAGGCGATCACCCCATCCAGGTGATCGGTTAAATCCTTGAGACGCTCAAAAGTAGAGGCCATGGCACTGTCATCGGCCACATCGCAATCGAGTATGCGAATGCGCGTGGGAGCAAACTGCTGCAACTCTGCCAGGGCTTCACGCCGGCGTCCGCTGGCAATCACAAAATTATTGTGATCGGCAAGACGTAGGACCAGGGCTCGGCCGATACCGGAACTGGCCCCCGTAATCCATAGTGTCTTATCGCGAATTTCCGCCACCAGTCAGCCCTGCCCCAGGCGCAGTTTAATTTTGCGCACAAGAGAACCTAGTAGCGGCACCTGTTCGTAGACCATCGCCCCCATATCGTAAAAATCTTCGTGATAAAACACTTTGTCTGAAAAGCGCACCAAACTGCAGCCGCGCAAGCGCAGCGGCCGACCACCTTTCAAAGACTGGTGCGCATAGTGCATATACCAGGGCAGGCAAGCACTATCATGGGTAATTGAAGCCTCTTCAAAACGAAAACGGCACTGGGTGAGCCCGCGGCTCATACCAGAGAAATATGTTTTCAGAGCGGGCAGCCCCTCAATCCGGTGCAAAGGGTCACGGAATACAATTTTATCGCTGTATATTTTCGATAGCTCGGCGGGATCCCTAACCAAGAAATCCCGATAATAGGATTGCACTTCCTTAACCAATGTTCGGCTGCTCATCTTCCCTTCCACCGTATTCCCCAGCGCTATCCCTATCATTTACGTTAGCCTGCGGAAGGCAGATCACAGCGCCAAAGTAAAAAAAGCCCAATCCATTTGCCGAGCACAAGCGTAGTAAAAGATCGACATCACAGTAGAGAGCGCTAATATGGCGCATAGACTAAGACACAACGGCAATGGAATTGCGGTGAAAGCTTCCCAGGATTACAAGGATGACTGGAGCAGGCTACTGACGCAGGTTGGCGCCCAGCGCGATCGCCAGGCGTTCGAGCGTGTATTCCGACATTTTGCCCCGCTGATCAAGGGCTTCCACCACAGCCGCAGCACCCAGGCACTCAATGCCGAAGCGGCGGATGAGCTGGTTCAGGAAGTCATGCTCAAGGTATGGCATAAGGCCCCCTGTTTTGACCAGGGCAAAGCCTCGGCCAGTACCTGGATATTTACCATTATGCGCAATTGCCGTATCGATATGCTGCGCCGCAGTCTACGCCACCAGAATCGCGACAGCGATGTTGATGTGGCCGATATCTGGGATGAAAACCTGGAAAACCAGCCCCTGTTATTTTTGCAACATAAACGCAACGAACGCGATATCGCCGACGGCCTCAGCGCCCTGCCCGCAGAGCAGAGCCATATTTTGGAAAAGGCCTATATGGAGGGAAAATCCCACAGCGAAATTTCCGAAGAACTGCGCCTTCCCCTGGGTACGGTCAAATCCCGTGTGCGCTTGGCCATGAAAAAATTACAAGCCAGGTTCGTCAGGTGAACGCCGAATGATTCGCCACCACCCGGATGAAAATCTTCTGTTGGAATACGCCTCCGGCAGCCTGGCCCGCGGCCCCAGCCTGGTTGTTGCTGCCCATGTACAGATGTGTGCCGACTGTCGCTCCCAGTTGTCTACCTTAAATAATCTCGGTGGCTCACTCCTCAACGGAAGTCCCGCACAACCCCTGCAAGCCAATGCTTTCGAGCGACTGATGGAACGTATCGGCCAGATTCCAGAGAAGATCATTCATAAAAGCGAAGATACCCCCACTCCAGTACCGGTTGGCGGGGAGCCGGCCATGGATCATTTGCCCAAAGTTCTGAATAAACTATTGGCCAGCAACCCTAACCGGCGATGGAAAACCCTGACTCGGAACCTGCAAATGTGTCGGCTCAAGTCTGGGCAGAGGGATTACGAGGTGGCTTTCCACTGCCTGCGCAGTGGCAGTGGTCTGCCAAAACACGATCACCGTGGGCAGGAATTCGCCCTGGTACTGCATGGCAGTTTTTCCGATCACAATGGTATATATGGGCGGGGGGATTTCGTGTTACGCGAGCCGGGGCAGGTACACAGGCCCATCGCCACCCAGGACATGGACTGCCTGTGTTTTTCTGCAGTCGCGGCCCCGGTGTCCCTTACGGGAATCCGCGGGCTGTTCCTCAACCCGCTCATCCCTTTCAGGCCAGGATAAGCCCTGGCAAAACTCTGCTTTTGAGGTATTTAAAACCTGTATCCAGGTTATCGGCATCCATGCCTCAAGCGCATTCCCTGTCAAATTCCCAGGCTACGATCTATGCAAGTATGAATTTTTACTTTCGCCTTCTGACACTCTCTAAATAATTCAAGAAACTGCTGCCGGCTCCTCTACCCCATTGCGAGCGGAAAACTGAGTAAACAGTTTCTGCCAGCGCTCCTGCACCAGGGCAAACTTCTGCTCGCGCACATGGCCGTAGCCACGCACCTGCATGGGTATCTCCAGCAGCTCACGCGCCGCGGCGATATTATCAGTGCTTAGCTGGGCCGCCACCGATTCCACCGCCTGAGCCACCTGGCGGGCCCAATCGCGCTCGGCACGGCGCTCTTTGGTGTAACCAAATACATCCAGCACGGTACCGCGCAGTACTTTACCCCGCGCCAACAGCGGCATTAAGCGGCCCATCCAGGGACCAAATTGCATCTTGCGCACCCGACCACTGGCATCAGGGCGAGCCAATACGGGCGGGGCCATATGGAATTTCAGGGAGTAATCGCCGCTAAACGTCTCGCGCAGTTGGCGCTGGAAATCCTCGCCACTGTACAAGCGCGCTACCTCATACTCATCCTTGTAGGCCATGGCTTTGAACAGACTGTTAGCCGCCGTGCGGGTCAACTCCCCCGCCGTGCCGGCCAGGGCCGACTCCGCTCGCTGCAGCGGCGCTATAGACTGTGTGAATTGGCGAGCGTAGGCGGCATTTTGGTATTCACTCAGCTCGCTACTCAAACGTGCGATCAGTTGCTCTACAGATTCCTGAGGCTCAATCATTTTTACTGGCTGCGCCGGCACCGCCAGTTTTTCAATCGCCCTCGGGTCCGTCGCCAACAAACGCCCAGCGCGGAATGCGCGCAGGTTGTTTTCCACCGCCACACCATTCAGTTCGATCGCCCTCTCCAGTGCCGCCTCACCAATAGGCAGCAGCCCTTTCTGGCAGGCGAAGCCCATGATCATCAGGTTACTGGCAACGGTATCGCCAAACAGTGCCTGAGCGTATTTATTCGCATCGAAGGCAAAGTATTCAGCACAGAGGGACTCAATGCTCTGCTGGGTAGTATCTGCCGGGAAGGCCAGTTCGTTGTTACGCACAAACGCCGCCACAGGCACCTCGGCCGTATTGACCAGCGCGCGCATTTTGCCGGTAGCAAACTTGGGGCGCTGACCGGCAGCGGTGACCATATCGCAACCGAGTAGTAGCTCGGCGGCGCCATCGCGGATACGCGCGGTGGTAATGGCCTCTGGGCGCGCACCCACCTTTACGTGAGCAACCACCGCACCATTCTTTTGTGACAGGCCGGTGAAGTAGAGCGTGGTACTGCCCTTATCTTCCAGATGCGCGGCCATGCCCAAAAGTGCGGCCACGGTAAGAACACCGCTGCCGCCGATACCGGCCACCAAAATACTGAGTGGCTGTTCCAAGGCGGCCACCGGCGCTGCGGGCAAACTGACAATTGCAGCATCCAGGGACTCGGCCAGGGACTGCACCGGTGGTTTTTTTAATTCCCCCCCCTCGACAGTGACAAAACTGGGGCAGAAACCATCGGCACAGCGCATATCTTTGTTGCAGCTGGACTGGTTAATCTGGCGTTTGCGGCCATAAAGAGTTTCCAGTGGCTCTACGGCGATACAGCTCGACTGCACACTGCAGTCGCCACAACCCTCACATACACGCTGGTTGATCAGCAGGCGCTTGGGCGGGTCCACCATCAGCTTTTTCTTGCGGCGGCGGCGTTTTTCTGCGGCGCACACCTGCTCGTAAATAATGGCGGTAACACCGGGCGTTTCACGCAGGCGACGCTGGACGGCATCCAACTCGGAACGGTCCAGTACTTCCACCTTCGCCGGCAACTGGCCGCGGTGCTGGTGCCAGTGATCGGGGTTTTCACTGAGCAGGACCACCTCACCCACCCCCTCAGCCAGCAGCTGCGCGGCCAGGCTGGGAGCATTTACTTCGCCATCGGCGGGCTGGCCACCGGTCATGGCTACCGCATCGTTGAGCAAGATCTTGTAGGTGATATTGACCTTACTGGCCACCGCCTGGCGAATAGCCAGCAGCCCGGAGTGGTTATAGGTACCGTCACCCATATTCTGGAAAATATGCTCGGCACTGGAGAAACGATACAGCCCCACCCAGTGCGCGCCTTCACCGCCCATATGGGAATAGGTATCGGTGCGCAGCCCCTTGCCCAGCGCCATAATATGACAGCCGATACCGGCACTGCCGAGACTGCCCTCCGGCAGTTTGGTGGAGGTGTTATGGGGGCAGCCAGCACAGAAGATCGGCTCCCGCGCCAATAGACCCTGGGCACGCTGCGGCACATTACCGCCCAGCTTTTCTGCCAGTGGAATCAGTCGCTGCGCGAGATCGGTGTCCGCCAGCCAGCGGGCGATGGCCTTGGCCACCTGGTCCGGGCCAAACCCCCAGATTGCAGGTAGTAGGTCTCCACCATTGAGATCTTTCTTACCGACCACTTTCGGGCGGCGGCCATCTTCCCAGCCATATAAAAGATTCTTCAGCTGGTCTTCCACCAGTGGGCGTTTTTCCTCAACCACCAGCAGGCGCTCCATGCCATCGGCAAACTCACCGATACCGCGGGGCTCCAGGGGCCATGACATTGCCACCTTGTAAATGGCAATCCCCGCCTGGCGCAGGTCCTCTTCGCTCAGGTTGAGGAGCTGCAACGCCTCGAGTAGATCCCCGTGGGCCTTGCCGACCGTCACAATGCCAAAGCGCTTGCGCTCGGCCTTGTGAGTTGTTCTATCCAGACGGTTGGCATAGGCGAAAGCCCGCGCCGCCGGCAGGCGTTCCTCCAGCATGCGGCGCTCGTATTCCAGGCGCTCCGCCGGCCAGTTAAGGTGCGGATCGTAATTCAGGCCGTGCGCGGGAATGGGGAAATCCGCCGGAATACTAAACTGAGGCAGGCTCGGAACCACCAGAGAGGCACCGGCCTCCACCGTTTCGGTAATCGCTTTGAAACCCACCCACAGGCCGGAAAAGCGCGACAGGGCAATACCGGCGAGCCCGAGGGTGAGATACTCATCGATACTGGCGGGAAACAACAGCGGCATCATGACCGATTCAAAAATCTGATCGGTATTGTGGGAGAACATGGAGGATTCAGCGGTGTGGTCATCGCCACACAGCGCCAGCACGCCGCCGAGCTTGGCGGTACCCTGGATATTGGCTTGGCGGAACACATCCGCGGTGCGATCCACCCCGTGGCCCTTGCCATACCAGATGGAAAAGACCCCATCGCGAGTGGCCTGCTTGCGGTAGTGATCGATCAGCTGGGTACCCCAAATATTGGTGGCCCCAAGATCTTCATTGATACCCGGCTCGAAGTGAATATCGTGCTCAGCCAATAACTTCTTGTGCCGCCACAAGGCTTGGTCGTAACCACCGAGGGGAGACCCCCGGTAACCGGAAACAAAGCCCGCAGTATTCAGGCCCGCCAGCTCATCCATGCGTTTCTGCATCAACGGCAGGCGCACCAGTGCGTCGATGCCGGTCAAAAAGACCCGGCCAGAATCGCGGGTAAACGCGGCCTTGAGAGAATACTCTGTATCAAAGCCCAGCTCCTGATCGCCTTCGACCATTGCCATGGGTACCACCTATTTATTAATTATTGCTTTTCTTTTGCCCGGTTCGATGGCGGGTGTCACAGTGCTTATTTCATCTCAACACTGAGGGAGCCAGTCGAAAGCCAAACCGAGGCATCTGCTTAGCCGCTAAAATTAACACCGCCCGGCCAGGCAGGTCATACCAAAATAAGCCTGGCTAGGGCATAATACGGACACAACTCGCTAAAGATCATAAGCTGCTAGCAACAATTCACTCAAAAAGCCGGTTTTTTAGGGATTCATCGATTAGGAACTTCACGGGGATGTCGATGCGGGATACAAACTGATCTATCCCTTCGCATGACCATTTTCCTCACTCGCTGGACGACAAATGGAAAGGCAGAATGAACGAATGCATAGTGGCTGGTCACCCAGCGCTGAGCTGGCGAGCGAATGAATATTGATAGCAAAGAATAAACGGTTTCACGGCGCTGCAATAAAACAGGATAATTGCCCAGACAGGATTCAACCGGGATGTTTTGTCATGCCGGCAAGGCAGTGAAGCGGCCGGATAATCCGGTGTTCGTTCAGAGAGAAGAGATACGGAAAAAGACCATGGCCTATTTACTGGATGCCATTGATAAAAAAATCCTGGAGATTCTCCAGGAAGATGCCACTATCCCCAATATTGAGCTGGCAGAAAAAGTCTGCCTCTCCCCCTCCCCATGCTCACGCCGGGTCAAAAACCTCAATGAACAGGGCTTTATCAAGCGCGCAGTGACCCTCTTGGAGCCGGAAAAAGTAGGGCTTCCAGTCAGCGTCTTTATCCAGGTCACCCTCAACCACCAGGTGAAAAAAGAGCTGCAGGATTTCGAATCCGTTATCGGCCAATGGCCGGAGGTTATGGAATGCTACCTGATGACCGGCGACTTCGATTATCTGCTCCGGGTTGTGGTCCCCAACCTGCAGGCCTACCAGGAGTTTCTCGATAAAAAGCTGACAGAGCTGCCGGGAATTGACCATATCAAGAGCAGCTTTTCTTTAAAGCAGGTACGCTACCGTACTGAGTTGCCGTTGGATCAGTTGTTGGAGAAATAAAATAGACAGGAAGTCTTTCCTGCCACGACTCTGATAAGTTTTCAAAGCAATCCTCTCGGTTTAAAGCGCCTGTATTACACCCAGGCGCTCTAGCAAAGCAATTCGCTCGTTAATAAATCCTGCCCTTATTTCTTGTACCGATCAGGACAGCGTATAGAGAAATAGTCCCTCATATATGATCAATTTATCAATATACTTGGCCTTTAAAAAGCGATCAGTAAAAGAGCCTGAGGAAACTGGTCTTTAAAGGAAAATCATTGAAAACAACCATCAGACAGATTTTACTGGCCACATCAATTGGCGGCAGCTCCGTTGGAATCATTATGGTTGCAGTGGATACCGTGGCCTCACGAGAATTAACATTCTACAAAGTAATTGGCAACAGCTTTGTATTCACTTTTTTTGTATACTCACTTTATGCGGGCTTAACGTTTTTAAAAGACCTTTCAAATATAGAGCATCTTGAGCGGGCTTTTATCGCACAGATTCCCTGGATCACATCTCCTGTAGTGAACTTCAAAATTGCCACCGGAATAGGCGCATCCTTTTTATTGACCTGTCCACCCATCAGTGGCACATATCGCCTGAGTGTCGGTGCTGAATACGCACTTTCTTTTTTAAATGAACAAACTTGGGGAATCGGAGTAAACTTAGCCGCTATCAGCTTCTTGGCCCTTATCAAACTTTACAAAAATAAAACCTTAGGGCATAGAGGTGCACAGTCAAGCTATTAGCACACTCTGATTCAGAGAGTAAAAATTAGAAATAAATAATAAAGTTTATATACCCATGATAAAGTACTCACCAGAAAAACCTAAAGAAACTATCCTCTTTCTTCATGGTGCACTTGCCGATGAAAGAATGTGGGAGCCGCATCACCATATACTCTCAAAAGAGTACAGGGTTGTTTCTCTCACCCAAAGACACTTCGGCGCTGAAAAAAAAGGAAAAACGGGAAGTTTTGGTATTGATACGCATGCCAACGATCTGATTAATTTTGCAGCCACCCTTAATGAGGGCCCCTTTCATTTGATCGCTTGGTCTTATGGTGCTGACGTTGCATTAAGCGCAGCGATAAAAGCACCCAAATTATTCAAAAGCCTATTTGTCTATGAACCTGGGTACCCAGGACATCTAGACACCCAGAAGATGGAAGAATTTATGCAGGATGCCGAAGCCATGTTTGGTAAGGTATTTAACGCAGTTACTAATGGTGAGCTTGAGGCGGCTGTCGAGTTTCTTATCGATGGCTCCGGGAACAGAGCTGGATATTTCTCTTCACAAGCACCAGAACTCCGTGACCAGCAACTGGAAAATGCGCACACCCTCCCCTTACAACTCTCCCAAACCGAAAAGCCCTGCCTGGATAAAGAGCACTTATCTGAAATCCCAACTCCAACTACGATTGGATACGGCAGTAAAACCAGAAAGCTCTTTCAGATAGTATCCAAATCTGCGGCCAGTCATATTTCGACATCGAAACTATTACAAGTTGCTTCAGAAAATCACATGTTGCCAATAGAAAACCCAGAAAAGTTTTGCCTGCTCATTAAAGAGCATCTGTCAAATAATTAACGATCAATCGAAAAAAATGAGAAGGAGTGGCGAAACTGCCACCCCTTTTGCATCAATACAAACTTAATCTTTCTTACAAATCCGCGCCTCAGAATACCAACTACCGGCCTGGCAGCTTGCCCCCTGCTCACAGTGCTCATCGGTTCTGCAATAGCACTGACCATCGGCATTACAATGTGGCGTTAGGTAATTCTCAAGTGGATCTTGGCCACTGACACGCTCCCAGAACGGATTGGTAAAGACATTCTCCGGGTCCAGCTCAGCCTTGGCATCGAGGAATTGAGACCATTTGGGGAAGCGTGAAGGCATATCCTCAAAAATAGCCACCGAGTTCTTACCCCAGTGCGGCCTGGCACCATACTTCCGCAGGGACATCTGTTCAATTTCCAGATTCACAAAGTAGTTTTTCGGCACCGCCTCACCACGCTGGCGAAGGGTGTACTCAATTCCTACGAAAGCGGTATCGCGCCCGGCACTCATTCCCAGGTAGCTGTCGGAGGCCTTGCCAAAGCGGAAATAAATACCATTCAAAGGGAAGCAAGTGCGCTCGCTGTGGGCGATAATCTGGCGCACATCGGCAATCCAGTTGGGCAACTCCTCAAAGGGTATAGCCACTTCCTGTAAGGCAATCGGCAGCTTGTCCCAGACACAATTATTCGGCTCTTTACAAACAAAATGCTGCATCAGGTCCGCATGGCCTGTGGGTTTAATCAATTTCTTGAGACCCGTATTAACATCGCGGAAGTAGGAGCTGGAGCGGGCTGTATAGCGCAGGGACGCGGCAAAGCACTGTAAAGCTGCACTGTCGGCCTCATGAAGGCTATCGAAAATCAGGCCAAACAGATACTCGGAAAAATCAGAGACATCGGCTTGAGCGTTATAAGCATTGCCCCGGGTGTCCAAGGGAACCTTGTTATAGGTGGTTACCGTATAGCGCCCCAACCCAGGGAACCAGGCAATATTTGCAGAGTGGTTATCTCGGGCAAGATCCAAGACAACATTTTCCAGGTCGCTGTCATCCCGGTGCCCCTTCACTTTGGCCCGCACCTTGTAGCCCGGCTCGGCTTCGATGGTCACTTCAACCACAACCCCCAACACGCCCAGATTAACCCGTGCAGCATTGAGTAGCTCACCATTAATAACACGTAGATCCCCCTTACCATCAACGAGTTTTATCTCGGTGACATAATCCGAGATCATATTGCTCTTCTGGGTAAAGGTAGAACCATGTGTGCCGCTACCGAGCATCCCACCAATCGAGAAGATCGCCAGCTCCGTGACCATAGGCACACTGAGCTCATGCTCACGTAAGTAGGCCGCCAAATTATTAAAGCGCATACCGGCCTGTACGGTTACCAGGCGGTTTTCTTTGTCCAGGCTAACCACCTGATCCATATTTTCCAGGGTGATTTGCACCTCTCCATTACCGGCACAGGCAGCATCTATCTGGCTGTTGAAACGCCGTGTGCCGGTCATGACCTTGCGGCCCTGAGCGGCTGCATCGCGCACGATTGCCTGCACCTCGGCAATCGTTGAAGGGTCATGAATAACCCCTGGAAAACATTCCTGAGTCTCTTGGTAGTTTTTTATAACCTCTGGTACATCAATGGGTGGAGGTAACTGCTCCGCCGAAGCCCCCGCAGCAAAAAACAAACCTGCCGCACATAAAAAACTGGTGGCCCGGCGCAACAAATGACATCGCCCGGAGAGTAATTGATGGTACATGCCTTTGTTTCCTTGTTGTTGTATTACAGAGTCGTTGTATGTCAACTAATCAGAAAAATTAACCAAACCTTGGCAGAAGCTCCCGGTTGATAATGTCCTGAACATTGCGGCTGTGATCCGGCGCCTTACCGCGCAGGAAGTCCCCATATCCAGAACGATAAGCCGCGGCGGGGCGACGGCTTATAGAAGGCACCCATAGGGCATGATTCGTAGTGGCGAATTCCAGGGAGTCGCTGGCGAGAATACAGAGTGGCCCCCTACTGAGTGCAGCGGCATCGAATATCCAAAATTCTTTGCCGTTGGATTGAGCGCCACTCGGATATTTTCGAACAACGGCGGCTATCAGGTAGCCATCATTCTGAGCGGTGGACCCAGGTCGAGCCATAAACTGCGGAGTGCGCATCACACAGTCATCGGGGAACTGATACGCATCGGCAATTTGCATACGGGAGCAATCCATATGCACCAAAGCAGATGGCCTGCTTTGCTCGGGCATATCCCAATAGCTATATAAACGTTCAGGGTAATTGCGGTATGCCCAAGATACGCGCATTGAAACCAAATCGGGACGGTAACCCACCGCGGCCCAATAGAGATGCTCAAAGGTTTCAGGAAACTGGAAGTGGCCACGATAAGCCGGGTCATTCATGTCCCACAACAGGTTTTCATCTCGAATAACCTGATAGTCTTCCTTGATCTCCCGCGCGAAGTCGGAAGTTACTTGTATCCGTGCCCGCACCAAACCACCGACATCCACCGGTGCTGCTGGATAGCCGGACAGCCATTTCGGTACCAGCCCGCCCTCCTGGAATATCTCATAGCGGAATAGCTGCTCAGACTTATCCATGGCCCCCATATACTGACCATAGAGGGTAATTTCACCAGCGCTATCATCATAATTACAAACAATATCCGAAGTATCGAAGCCCAACTCTAGATAATCGGCAATAATATCTTCACGCCCAGGCACCATATCAGATTTGCGTAACACCCAGCAGCGGGTGCTGTGCTCCTGCGGCAATACAATATGAGTACCGAGAATACGGGTAGACTCCACCCTGGCCGCTGTCTCAAAAATAATGACATGATTGCGCGTAACCCCCAGGGAGTGAGAGCTGGCAGCAATGTAGGCGTTGTTTCCCTGACGATCGCGAATATTCCAGCTTTTAAAAATCCCCTGCTGATCCCAGGAGATCAGGCGAATAAAGCCCGAGCGCCCGGAGTCACCCATGTTGCCACCATAATTTATGGTGATACATTCACCCGACTCCAGATCAAAGAAGGGGTGGCCTGTGGTACGAATTTGCGGGAACAGCCACTTCTTTGGCGTTAGGTTATCGAGCAGTGGCGGCAGGCTGGATTCCCACTCATCCACCTCACCGATAGGTGTTATCATTTCCAGTGTGGTCGCATCGAATTCATAGGGCATTCCACCCTCGTAGCTCATAGCAAAGCGGTTATCCCCCATATAGTTGGGGGCCGTGTTGCAATAATTCATGAAACCCAGGTTTGCACTGGAATAGATCGTCCCACCCAGCAGATTAAACTTGTCGAAACCACTCAAATCCTGCTCCTGCATAATTGCAGAGGCGGTTCTGATCATTTTTCGTGTATAAGCAACACTGCTATTACTAGCCCTACCACTAAAATCCAACCGGGTGAGCGCGCCTTTTCCGTTGGGGGTCAAATGATTAGGGGCGAGAGGGATACCCTCGGCCATCAGCAGGTGACCGGTGACATCATCTGGCAGGTTACCCTGAACTACCTTAAGAAAACCGGCTGAGTCCTGCAGACTACCGTGCATAATAGATTTCGGAAAATTCTCTAAGCGATTACTTGCCTGAGCTGTAGAAGATGTCATACCAGCAATAGGCAGCGCAGAGAGGGCACCAGCGGCTTTAAGAAGATCGCGACGTTTCATTATTTTCCTTGTAATAAAAACGGCCGACTGCTTTACCTGACCTTTTGCTTATAAATATAGATTTATATAGTTAACTCACTTCATCCATATATAAATTTTCTGCACCTTTGAAGGCCGATATGAAAGGTTAATCATCCCAGCAAATTAAAAAGCTCAAAGGTGTAACTACCGAAAACTGGAGAGCAGTTAATTATATTAAACTGCAAAAATCAAGAACGAGTTTATGACACTGTTAACCAGTATTCCCGACAGGGAATACTCCTATCGGGACCAAATAGTCAAACAAAAAAATACCGGTAAAACATCTACTAGATTGAACTTAGGCTCAGGAAAGAAAACTACACGAGTAGAAAGGCGAATCTATTTCAATATCTATCGCTCCTCTTAGATTTATAAACTTAGAGAGCTCTAAATCTCCAACTTGAGTCTCTCACCATTAGAGTTACCTGAAAAACCTTCTCGACGATAAAAATCTTCTGTTCTTTTCCACTTTTCCTTTTCTGGTGTGCTCACTTCCAAGCGAGACCAACCCTGCTCCTCTGCAAATTGAATCACCCGGTCAAGTAATCTTTTGCCGATCGATTGGCTACGGTATTCAGGCTCCACGTAAAATTCTTCAATCACACCGTAAAAGCCTCCGGCATAAATAGCCGCAGACCTGGACACCGTAATAACAGCTACAGGGTTACCCTCAACATAATAAAGGAAGGCATTAAAACCACTATCACTGGCTAGCAATTTGCTGCTCGCTTCGGCTAATTGTTCAGCGTTAATTTTGCGCTTATGCCCTACCAGAACGAATAGCAACTTGGCAATCAAGTGCGCTACTACTGCAGCCTGCTTAGGCATGGCGGGTAGAATTTCACCCTGCATCAATCTGCTCCCTGATCCTGTCAATCCTAAAAATAAGCCACCCCCGGAGAATTCGCGAAGCTACTTAGGTAAAAATGTGATCACATTTACAGCCTATCAGTCAGCAGGTGCCATAGCAAGGCGTGTCGAAGATTGACTAAGACACTCAATGCGGGAAGATAGAGAAATAGTTTTCACCCAAAACACTAGGCAACAAAAGTACCGAGCAGAATTAATAACGGGCATTCATCGTGAGTCACAAAAGTCTTGATATGCTGATCGCTGAGAACAGCCATTTGAGAAGTTATGGATAAGGATAAGCAGCGCTGTTGTAGAGTTTTATTAAGAAGAGGAGAGTGAGAGAGGCGATGCATACGCTGAAAGCCCCACTTGCTGAAAGCCCCCACTCAAGGGAGCTTTCATAGTCAATGAGATTTATTAATCCCAGCGATTAAATACAACGTGCATACCGTGATTATCGTCACTAACAAATACGAAATAACCAGCATTCGTGTACCTGGAAGCACACACCTTGGTGCCGCCTGAAGTCTCTGCACATTCCATTTTGTAAGCTTCAATACCTGTCGTTTCATAAGCACACTGCTCAGACTGCCCCGCCAGGTTTTGTACAAGATCACGAGTAGTTCTAGCTAAAACAAAGCGGTAATCACCGAAGTAACGATAGTTATACGCATCCTGGTAATAAGCCTGGGAATCCCAGCCAGAGCCCAGCAGATCGGAGTAACATTGCGCAGGGTTAGCTACCCACAGCATATCCATGTCATTGGAAGAATGTACCCCAGGCCAGCGTTGCTGATCATGCTTGGAAAGTACTATGTTTGTGGAATCAACGTAATCCTTTACAACGACATAATCGCCTTCGTCACTTTCAATACGGCAAATTGGCGCACCGCCAACAAATTCATCACATTGCACGTCATCCAGTGTAATTTGGGTGGTGGAAGTGATACAGCTGGCTGCATAATTTTTTACCCAGTCCTTCACCGCAGTAATGGCATACTCGCGTTTATCTTCGATTTCATAGTAAAAATCTGAAAAAATGCGATATACCTCGCGGTCGTTAGTATTGCTTTGAGTCGCAACCTCTGAACACTGACTAAAATTCGGTAAATCAAATGTTGTATCTGCCTGAGCAGGGATGGTGCCAGCAACAGCCAAAATTGACGCAGTTAATTTTGCAATAGTTTTCATTTGTAGTCCTCCATGAATTAACTCTCTCAAAATCGGCGCGGATTCTAGCAAAGGGAGGCGGGCAATTGAAATATTTTTGTCATGTCGTGACAGCGCTAATCATGGCAAACATCACCGATGGAGTAATTTCAGGTGTCAAACCATCTGCAAGTGAGTGCGCGCTATTAGACTACGGGAGGCCTAAATAGAAATTTAAATCTAATCAACATAACAGGCTGAATTAAAAAATTTACTCAAACGCTATACTTTTGCTTCAAACACTCTGATTGATCAGCCCAACCAGCTGCTCCAGCTGTTTTCCTGCTTGAGAATACTCCCCTATCTTATCTTTCATAGGAAAGCCACAGTTAACCCTTAAGCAATCTTTATAATAATTTAGGGTACTAAAGCATGACCCTGTCCTTATATCCAAGCCTTGCTCCTGGGCAAGACACGCAAAAAGCTGTTCATTTAACCCAGGAATCTGTAGCCATAAAACCAGTCCACCTGCAGGAGCACTGATACGGGCCCCAGAGGGGAGTCGGTCAGTCAAAAAATTACGATACTGAGCTACTTGCTCTACCAATCTAGGCCTCAATGCTGACAGATGCTTGGTATATTGGCCACTAGCAACAAAATCAGCCAAACCCAATTGGAGAGGTGAATTTACCCCTAAACTTTCCCATTGACGCTGATGCCTGTAGTCACTTAGATAACGACCAGGCAAACACCAACCCAGCCGATAACCAGCACTTAGCGTTTTTGATATAGAGCCACACCATAGTAAATAACCCCCTTTATCCCAATGGCATACTGGCAGTGGAGGGGTACCTCGGTGATCAAGCTCATGGTAAATATCGTCCTCAATAATTGGGATGCGGTATTTATTCGCCAACTCGGCTAACTGCTGTTTCTGTGCAACATTAAGACTGATGCCGGTTGGGTTCATGTGGCTACAGGTAAAAAGCCCTGCACTAATACTCCTTTTTTGCATCTGTAACTCCAACTGATGCAAATTCAATCCCTCAGCGGTAGAAGGAATCTCCACAACATTCCTCCGCATTCTTGCCAGGAGTTGAAGGAGCCCGCTGTAGCAAGGGGAACTAATGGCCACCGCATCTCCGGGTCTAGTAGTTACTTCCAGCGCTGTGCGTACTGCATCGAGACAACCATTGGTGATCACAAGCTCTGAGGCTTGAAAGTGGAATCCTGAGCTCCCAAAGTGCTCACTAAGCGAACGACGTAGCAGTAATTCTCCTTGCACATCAGGATAAAGGCATACCCTCTCCCCCTGACTTCGAGTGGCACGGCGTAAGCTTCGCTCCAAACCATAAACTGGCTGCAATTCCGCAGCCAACTGAGTTATTCCGAGTGGTCCAGGCAGCACAGAATAGGAGGGCCCACCTGTACTCGGCGCTGTTGCCTGACTAGCAAAAGTAGGCAACTCGGGAAGTGTCCCCACGATTAGAGGCTGTCTCACATAAAAACCAGACTGAGGCCGGGCTTGTACCCATCCTATCTCCTCAAGATAACGATAACAGTTTAGTGCGGTAGTCATGCTGACCTCATTCTGCTGGGCAAGCTGCCGTAATGAGGGAAGCTTTTGCCCCGCCTGCACTCTCCCCAGGCGCACATCGTCTATTAAACGATCAGCCAGACTCTTATACCGCATGACTACTCCCCTCCGACATCCACAGCTCGCCCTGAGCACAGGCCCTTAAGGGGAAGCAAACCAACAAACTGTATACTTTTTTTGGTTCAAATCTGTATCTGTACCTAATCTCAGAATGCACAGAAACTATCCCGATATCAATGGGACTGAAGTTATGCGCTATAAAGACCTGGCATTGGGAATTTTTGTGACGGTAATTTGGGGGATGAACTTTATTGCTATCAAGATGGGCACCACCAATCTCAATCCAATGCTTCTCACCGCCCTGCGCTTTGCTCTTGCGGCAATACCGGCCATTTTCTTTATACCCAGACCTCCCGTAGCCTGGCGATATATCCTTAGCTATAGCCTGGTATTCGGTACGGGTATCTGGGGACTAACCACTTATTCAGTTACAGCAGGGCTTTCTCCAGGGATGGCTTCATTGCTTCTTCAGCTCAATGCAGCAATCAGTGTATTGATCGGTTGGATGATTCTAAAAGAAACCATAAGCACTCAAAAGTTGTTAGGGGCCAGCCTGGCGCTCTTAGGCCTGTGGCTAGCCTTGCTTATTGAAGACGGTAGTGTCAGCTTTTTCGGCGTGAGCCTGGTGGTAATGGCAGCAATCTGCTGGGGGGTTAGTGGATTAATAATGAAGGCTGCGAATACTAAGCAGGTTTTCGCCTTTATCGTTTGGAGCCTACTATTCGCTCCTTTTCCTTTAATCGCTCTTGCGCTGGCTTTGGAAGGTAAAGAGATTTTTTACAGCCTAATTGAAATAGATAAGCGAACTATCTTTTCAATTCTATTCCAGGCTTGGCCTACTACATTGCTTGGCTATTGGATCTGGAATCGCTTGGTTGTGACTTACCCGCTATCTACCATTGCTCCCCTCACCTTACTGGTACCAGTTTTTGGACTTTTTGCGAGTTGGCTATTTTATCAAGAGCCTCTGGGGCCAATTAAAATAGGTTCAGCTTTATTGATTATCTCAGGATTGCTGATTGGACTAATCAAGTGGGATAAGAGAAGAAGTGGAAAATCGATGCAACCACATGCTTCTTAATCACTAAATAACACTGTATTTTGAGCGGACAGGGTCCTCCTATCCGCTCAAAATTCCGAGGTCTAAGGCAAACAAGATGATGTAGAGAAGAAGTATTTCACCTCGTAATCACTACACGCCTCTGTAGCGCAGAAGAAACGATAATTAGTACCAATATCTCCGACAAGTAGATCTTCACCAGTTAGCCTATAGTCCAACTTGGAATCCGCTAAACGTCCGACGATGCCAACTACATCCCCTACTTCACAATTGCTGGAAATATTACCAGCCGCTTTCTGCTCATTAAAACTTTCATAGTCTATGCCTCCCGAGGATGGATCATCATTGTTGAGCCAGTCGGTCGCATAATATCCGGCATTAACTAATGAGTTGGAAAGTTTATGCACCCCTAAAGCATTAATTTCATCCCCATGACGACCATGGAAAGCAAATAGCTGCTGGGTTGAGGTAGAAGAGTAGGTCGTACAGGAACCCTGTTGAGAGCCACCAGAAACTGTCTCACCTGTGCTAGAAGTCAGTTTCAAATAATAAACACTGCCGGAACTGTATTTTTCATCGTCCCAGCAAATTTTGACATCATCAAGGTACTCCCCACTCGTGGTATCAAAATTCAGAACAGAGCCCATTGAACCCCCATCCCCATCGCCATACTCCATGCAAAGTTCATGTTCACTCGCATTTGCATGGCTGACAGCTTGCCGGAATTCATAACAGGCCTTTAAACCATCAATACGGCTTCCAGAACGAATCTGCACTGACTTAAGATTCATCGTGCCACTTCCGAGTAGCTTACGCTTAACAAGATCGATAGAATCAAATGAATCCCCACCAGTTCCACCAATCTCATCTTTTTTCAGATAACCAAAATCAGAGTAAGCTTTCTGGCTCGCAAGCCAGAATCCATCAAATACTTTGTAGTAATTCACCCAAACCGAAGTGGTTATCCCCTGAGCATTCCTTTCAGCATAAAGTTCAGAATTCTCAAGGGCATTGTAGGGCATTCCATAGCGATAACCTTTAGCAGCACAAACACTGTAGCCATCAGACCAGGCACCAGTGGACTCACTGATATGCCAGTTGCGATCATCATCCACACAGGCAAATACACGTTCTGACGAGCAATTGTAATCTCGGATCTCGCCATCATTAGTCAGCCAACTACAGTTGTGTTCGGTACCCGGTGAATCATCTCTCCAAGACCACAAATAGTCTTCTATTTGTGGAGCCTTGGAAGCACCAATAGTTGTTGCATTGGCTTCAACTAAAGCCAACTCAATTAACTGATAACCTGCTTGCGCTTTTTCTTGAACGGTATTACCGTAAATTTTAATATCGTTTTTGCTGTATTCTGTGGTCGCATCCAGTGCGACACTGAAATTCCCGTTTTTATAGTGGGTAGTCGCACTGCTATTGCCATCAGAATCCGCTGTCAATTGGCTGGAGTTTTGTGCCAAGGGTTCATTGGAAGTCAGATTGCCAGAAGCATCCATCTCATCCACACCAATCCAGACATTTCTTAAATACTTGCTGCTATGTGACTCATCGTGATAATCGCAAAGATTATCGTCTCCGGTATGTGGGTAATCTCTGGGGACCTGTGTAAAGAGAATAATATTCCGACCTGCATCCAGCACGTCTTGCTTTGTCAACGTTTGCACCGGTAATGAGGCGCAATCGCCTTCGGAATAACCCCAGTCCGTTGGCTTGAAAACATAGTCCCCTAAGCGACTCTCTATCTTCTCACCAATTTTGTTTCTGAAATTTTGATGATAGTCGGAGTCGTAGGCTTCAAACTTTATGAACAACACCTCATCCTGATTATCTTCAAGAAAATCGGTGATTTCATCAAAGCCATCCCCCAGAGTTGCTGCGGTACCAGCCATATAAATACACATGGTGGCCTCTTCAAGCCCCATATGGCACATATGTGGAGTAGAGCTAAAAGTGGATGAAGGATAAGTATCGTACTCCACCAGGCGGATGCCACGATGGAATAGTTTTTCCGGAGCATACCATTGGTTAACATCGGTATAGACTCCCTGGTCCCACTGGTAAGAGGCATAGGCGTTGTGCGCGCCGGCCCAAAGCGTTTTAGATAAAGGTGCCCGGGTGTCGATTTGTCCCTGTAAATCCAGTCGCTGCACCTTTACATCACCGCTATCTATTTCACCAACTGCCATCATCGACACTGAGATTCCCAGTACCAGAAGAGGAATGGAGTTTATTTTTAGCATTATTTATTCCTGAAAGATTACTTGATAGTGGCCACACCAACTTAAGATCGTTTCCTCGAACTTATTCAATGAATTAAAAAATTAAAATAAGCACTAACGTTCCAGGAAAGAAATTAACCTAAAACTCTGCGGCATCAATACGCGCTTAACGCTACTTAACTATTTCACAATGCATGCACATTTCCGGGCGAGAAAACCAATGGATAGCTTCAATTTCCCTACGCTATTCACTTCTTATATTTCAAAACTCGCATAACGAGTAAAAAAAATACTCGAAACCAACTTACAAAGTTGCTTTTTCATAAGATTTCGTATTTGGCACAAGAGAACCACCAGTAAACGATATCATTCCGGTATGACCATTAAGTTTCAGTTTTACTTCTCTTTCCTGAAAAACTGGCTAATTGACCACGTCACGAGGAGGATTCAGGCACCATTTACAACACACTCGTAGAAAAATGGACAAAGCTATAGGCGCCCGGATTTTTCTTCCTAAGAAGTTGAAGTCTGCACCAAATCAAAAGTACGGATACACAATGGCCTTTTCAGTCGACAGGGATTTTACCCAGGCACTTGATAAATTTAGCGCGCTACTAGAGCCAATAGAACCAATCGCCGTTGGTGATGTGGCAACAAGGCGTGAGATTGGAGAGAGGGTTCTTAGAGAAGTACTTCGCACGCAGCCTATGCCAAGTGATGTTTTAATTGAAGATTTTCTGGTAAAGGCAGCGGATGGGTCCAGTATGCTGTTACGCTGGTATTGTAAGGAGGGTTCGACACCGGGCTCAGCAGTACTCTACCTGCATGGTGGTGGCCTGATCTTTAACGATGTTGGGATTTACGACCGAACAGTCGCAAACTATGTCTCTAAAAGTGGGGTTCCATTTCTCTCAGTAGATTATCGTAAAGCGCCGGAGCACCCCTTCCCTACCCCTATTGAAGATTGCTTCTCCGCATTGAGCTGGCTACATAAGAATGCCAAGCAGCTAAATGTAGACCCCTGTCGACTAGCTGTTATGGGAGATAGTGCTGGCGGGGGGTTATCTGCCGCACTAACCATCCTGACAAGAGAGCGGAAAGGCCCCTCTTTGGCAAGGCAAATCCTTATCTACCCAATGCTTGATGATCGGAATATTATCGAGGATCCAAATCTGGCCCCTTTAGTACTCTGGACCAATGATGACAACCTCACCGCCTGGCGTGCCTATCTCGGGGATGCCGCAGGCACAAACAACGTTAGCCCTGTAGCTGCCCCGGCACACTTGAAAAACGCTGAGGGATTGCCTCCAGCATATATTGAGGTGGGCGAGCTGGATATCTTTCGTAATGAAGATATCCAATATGCACGGCTACTCACCAATGACGGGGTGAGCACGGAGTTTCACCTGCGCCCTGGCGTTATTCATGCATGGGAAGTATTCGCACCAGAAATCCCGATCTCCGTGAGAGCCATGAATGACCGTATCCGGGTTATCCAATCTTTTTAATCACTTCACCAAGCTAACAAATGTAGCTCTGCACGATAACAAAAATATGCTGAAGTAATTTATCCTTTCTCACCTGAATTAAACCAAAACTCGATTTCATCAGTATCCTGTTCAAAAGAGGCGGCATGTTCGGTATAGGCGGGCACATGGTACCAATCACCAACGCCAAATCGTTGGACAACACCATTCATGCTCAGTATCAGCTCCCCTTTTGTAATCACCCCATAATTATCCGTTTCATGGACATGGGCTGGAATAGTCGTGCCTGCGGGATAAGAAGCAAAAAGTACATCACTGCCTTTCGCTTCAAGTTTATAAGCATCAAAGCGACCATCATATAGTGGCAACTGTTTAATTCTATTGGGGTAACTTCCAGACATAATGCAGACTTCCTTGTTATAAAATCCTAATCTCACTCCAAAAATGAAACATCAATTCAAAACTGACAAGGAGTTAAATACACACACTTAAACCTTCACAGCAGCTCTCAAGGGAAAACCTCTGAGAGCGACAAATATAATCTTAACTATTTTTAAGAAAAGCAAGGCATTTATAGTAAATAATATCTTTCTAGAAGGATGTACCAAATGAAGTTAACGGCCACCAAATCCATCGCCCAGTAGATATCACATTATAACTTCACTAGCGGGTTTTAACCTCAATTGAGAATTCTGCACCCTCTAAAGAATCAAAGTAGTCTGGGTTAGCAGGATCATTGATTAACTTGCCACTAAAAGAGACTCCCTCCTCCTTTTTCTTTTGCTCAAATAGATCCGGGAGTGTATTTTTCCTGGAAAAATCATATCCTTTTCCAGATGTAACGCCCTCCTCAAAGGCAGCACTAATATCTAGTGGTTTATGACGTACTTCTTTGACGGGCACATTTTGTTCTTCATGCTTATCAGCCCTACTCCTGCCAATCTCAACTTCAGGCGAAGATTCTTCTTCCAAAGATTCACCTGGCCCTTCAAGGTCCACCAAGACATCATCCAGTTTTACCGAATCACCTCTTGCCTTATCCGCAGCAATATTGGAAATTTTTGAGCTTTCTCTTGGCGGCTGAGAAGGTTTATCACATGCTACCAAGATAAAAAGTGAAATGAGTATCAAACCATATCTAAACATAATTACTAAAAATAAAAAATATTTTGTCGAGACCGAGGTTGCAAAGCTTTGAGAAGAGCATCTGTAGCTATGCTTCATGTTACCATAGTCTTATTTAGCATGAAATCCTGAACTTGTTAGGTATATACTCCAAAAGCTAACCATCCAGTAGAACGATTTACTATTAATGGTATATTCCATATCCTCGATAACCTCTCCTCGCTTACCTTGGGTAACCCAGCATTCAAAGTAGAAAAGGTAAATCATTCTGATCAGCGCGACAAATCACCACCCACTTATAAGCCCATCGACCTCTCAATTCCGTACGTCTTAGATTTGCACTCGATCACCTCCTCTTAATGCACTGAATATAAAGTAAAAGAGATTGCGACATTTAGGGCCAGGCCAAGGCATAAATATCCCTTCTGATTATAAGTGAATTCAATCATACCCTACCAAATAAGAGGCGTACTATTCAGTTACGGTTTAAAACTTCTCGAAACAATTTGGCACCCCAACTATCCATATCAGATTATTCATAACAACTCCCTCAAACTGACGCTTTATTCACACCCCAAACATCCACCCTTTCGAATAAGCTTTGTTGGGAACAACGATACTTCTTCCATAAGAAATCTTTTAACGTCACCCAAGCAAATCAATCTGAGAGATAAGATGAATACAAAAACATCAATTCTTGCGTCATTGTTTTTCACATTATTTTCCAATCTACCCCTGGCAAATGAGACATTTAATAATGTATTAGACGACTCTGATTTTAACTCTTTAAAGTCTGTAGCTAAGCGAGCTATCGACAAGCAAGATATTTCCACATCCGATGTGGTTCAACTAGCGGGCAGGTCCAATTTTCAAGTTGAAGAAACCAATGAGTCTATAGATATCTATTTATCTGTTGATGGAAACTCTGTAATCATCAACTCAGAAAGATCTGATAGCGATTCTAATCAAATAACTACATCCATTAGAGTCGCCAATGCAAACTATACAATCGAATTCGATAGTGACAACCGCAGTGTTGTTATGCATGGATACGGGTCAACGCTTGGGGTTGAAGGCAAAATACTACTTTATGTCACTTTAGTAAAGATGGAAGAGAACAGATGGCGTGAATCCAGTAGCTTGAGTAAAACCGCGACTCTATAGATTGATTAATTGGCTTTCTGAAATGCCCGCCGGCACAGCAATCAACACTACCAAACTGGGAGAATAAACCAGCGGGAGAAATATATTCGGGCAATTAGCGATTAAATGAAACATCTCAATCCAAATAATAAGGAAAAGTAGAAGTAGAAGTAGAAGTAGAAGTAAGTTTAAAAATACAACCAAATATGCAAACTAACCAAGTCGTAAACCGTCCTCCACCCAATTAACCAGCATCAGGTTTTAATTCGAGTGAAAGGATAAGTATTCCTTTCGAAACTTAATTATAAGCTTAATGTTTCGATCCGCTAAAGATAGTGATAGGTGGAAGGAGTATCAATCATAAACTTTTAATTTGTAAGATATCAAAAGAAAGCCAAACACCCCGAAAAACTTCATCTTGAATAACATAAATAAATATGGAATGAAAAAGAAAAGCTAAAGTACAAAATAATGTTCAGCCGGTGGACTGTATGAATTCATAAAGCTGTCAATCAGGCGGCCAAATAACCATTGATTCTACAAGATTAGGTACTGGGGTATATCGATAGCGTTAGAGAGAGATGGTAAATGATAAATCTCATCAGGAATTTATGCTAATTAACTCAAAAATCAGCATACTTTAGCGATTAACGAGATACCAGGTTTTTTGCCTGCCCTCGGTATTAAAACGGGCTTCTCTCTAGAACCGCCTCCCCAAAGGGAGACGGCTAGGAGTACCTAGGTTACTGGCAGGAACTCTGCTCCCAGTACTGGGGTGCAGCCGAGGGGGACCACCAGTTGGGCCCAAAAGTAGAAATATATACCTGGCCCTCGAAAGTTACTCGATCACCGACTTCATAGCCCCCATCACCCGCGTAAGGCTGCTGAAACTCAGGGCAAGAAGCTGCCGAACCTTCATCACCGCTAGCATTGTCATCGACACTATTGTCATTGCTATCGTCTGATCCCGTGCCAATATCACTGCCAGAGTCATCACCCTCTGTCTGGCATGTGGTTTCGCTCCACAATGTGGGCGCAGAGCTCGGAGACCACCAATTGGGCTCGTGCTTAGATTCGTAGGCAACCCCTTCGTAAATAACTACATCGCCAATCGAGTAGCCTGGATCACCAGCATACGGCTGCTCGAAGGTTGCACAGCTGCTGCTTCCTGAACTCCCAGTATTCTCACTATCACCGGTTTCTCCAGAATCATCGTCACCTGTAGTGGCATCATCCTGGTCAGCGCTAAGTTCGTATCCAATCTCAACATTTCTCAGGCCGCTACTGCCCAACAGGTAGATGCTATTGATACCGTACAACGGCTCAAAACTACTACTGCCATCATAATCACCGGCTCGAATGCTGGATTGCTCCTGATTGATTAACTCAGCTAGATCGTGAGACCAGTTTTCGGCAATCCCCTGTTCACCAGAAGTTATCTCCAGAACAGTAGAGTAAGAATCGTTTTCGCCGGTACTATCAAAAACACGGGTATACACCTTATCCCCAACATTTAAGTCCTGAGTTGGGTTAATTGTGCCTCCAACACTCCATTCAGTATTGGTTACATTATCACCGTCGAACTCTACATCGATAACGTTATAGAAGGCATTCACCGTGTCCCCAACATCCCAAACAGCAAGAATCACATGGTAGCCCTCACGATTTGGCACCTGACACTCGTGCGTCATATTTGTTGGAGGCTGCTCATAGTTCCCATCCACTTCGCAGAAGGGATCAAGATCAAACTGGTCTCGAGTCAAGGCAGAATTCGGGTTCCAGTTTTCCTTGGTAATATAATATTTCCAATCGCGGGTTACATGGTTTGCAGTAAAGTGCCATTTAAAGGTTTGCCAACCAGAACTAATATAGTTTTTAACCCAACGATCAGAAGACTGTTCATTCAATTCAGACCAGGAGCTATTCCCAGCACTGGCGATTTGGCCATCGGCTGGGCCACTATCAGGGAAACCCTCGGCACCCTCAACACTTTGGGGCTCCCACTGGACAGCGCCACAGCCAGTATTCATTTCTCCAGTATCAAGAGGGTATTTGCACAGAGTTCCACGTGCAGAGGCAACACCACCATCAGCTGCTTCTACATAACCATGGCTAAGTGCATTGGAGCTGAGTCCGGCCAGTACTACAGCCATTAATGCATGATTAAAAATAGGTTGTTTTAATACAGATGCTAATTTGGTTTTCTGGTAAATCATATTTCTGCCTGTTATTCAATTTTGTCCAATATCCTTCCCCTGTTGAGCTAGTTCCTTAGCCAGTTGAAGCATGTGTATGCCTCAAGAGCAGCGTTTACGACAAAGCTATGGACCGCCTTCAATTAGTACGGTTCCTATCGCCAGGCCAAAAAAAGACGAAAATTATAAAAATGGGAGATCAGTAATTTATTTCATTTAAACCAATGAAGCGAGGAATAAATAAACTCAAAAACCACTCTTCTTGTAAATTTAAACTACATATGAAGGCTTTGACATCAAGCTATAGCTTAAGATTAGAAATCAAGAAATGATTAAAACTAGCATTTAAAAAACTGAAGATAATCGCTGGACCTCAGCCTGAAATAAATCACATGAAATCCATATTTCTTACACAATTGAAATGTACCCTTATTTATTCTTGTGTGTAAGCACATTGAATTTTCCCCACAAGCACACCAAAGAAAGCCTTTTTAGCTTAAAGTAACCAAGCTTGCCTCCCATTATCTAGCCAAGCCTGACCCGCAACAAAGGCTAACTGTAGATCCCGTTTACTCCCAAGCATAGAATAACGTCATGTTAGATTCTTAAATAACTCTATATCTATGGCTTACTAAATTTTCATCATATTGCCAGGCGTAAATATAAAAATCACTCAAAAAGCAAAATCCCACCCATAGACAAAACCAATATCAATTTTGCCGAACCTGTTTGACATCAACCCTCATCTTCATAAATAAATGAACTACCGCGTCGATAACTAACCAATCAATATCAGTCGTCAATAGTGTAATTTGATGATATTGAAAAGGCTCACCATACAATTTATCGTTATACTGCTTTAGACCAACCGGTCACATAACTTACAAATTTCCAATAAGGAGGTTCGGTCATGGCAGTTCGATTGGGAGGCGGTTATGCTGCTTATCGTTTCAGACCTGAATGTACTTGAGTGACTGGCACCAATGCAGGAACGTTACGCTCTGATGGATATGGTTCTTGTGTGGGGCTAGTACTCTATAGTGGCGCACCCAGAAAAATTGGGGTGGTCGCGCACTTTTCTGGCTCTATGCAAGTTCAACAGGTAAGGGATGATGCATTCGAGATCATGGCAGCGGTCTGCCCTATTGCGCCGGGAAGAAAATGGCGGGGATGGGTTTTTGGTGGTGTATCCCTTAATGGTAACTCTTCACATCAAACCATGAGTGGGAATGGGTCCAGCCTGATACATACTCGAGCCTTAATTGATACAGTACGTGGTGTGCTGGAGTTTAATCGAATGTTTGATGTTAATTTTAACATTAGCAATTTGGAGAAATTCAACTTCAATAGCCAGGGAGTATTCTCCGAGATGAATTTACGTCGGGGCGGCAACTACGTTGGCCACCAAGGTGTTAAGTTAGATCTTGCCTCTGGCCGAGTTACCTGGGATGATCTCAATCATGGCTCTGGTAATTCAAAAGCCAATAAGATGATTAACTCTATGGTTTGACCAATAGATTTTGACCTGGTAGATATTAGCTTTTCGTCTCCAGGTCTAACTTGACTCTTCAGTAAAAAATACTAAGCCTATAAAATGCCTCTCTACGACTTTAGTTTAAACCCTCTACTCTACCCTCCTCTCTCCATATTGTGACTCTTGCAAAACTCCACATAGGGACGAGATGATATTACTAAATAAAAAACTCCAGATACGATCATAACCAGCCAAATACTCGAGACAAAATATAGAATCCACAAGTATGTCAAGAATGGCAAGGTGAAGACAATTAACTTATGAATTCCTGCTCCAGAAATATGTAATGATGCATATATAGACACTAGAATGCTCAAGGAAACACATAGCAAAAGTAGCGACGAAGACTCCAATGTCAGCATCAGTAAGCTCAATAGCACAAAAACAATAAGTCCAAACCAGCGAGTATTAGGCTCAAGAGCCCCCATACTGATAGGCGCAGCCATATAACTGACGACATGATATCCGGTCACAATTACCATAAGTGCTGCCCAGCTATCCGCATTAGCTAGAACAATCGCTGCTAAAACCCAGTTAACCAGAATCGATCGCCTGGAAATATTGTGTACCGGATCCAATACGGCTAGCCACCGAGGCATTTGTCCTAGTTGTGCCATCCCAAATAAAATTCTTGATGAAGCTCCAAGATACGTATATCCAGAGGCAGAAGGGCTGGTAACACTATCTACTAGTAATACAAGCGCCAGAAAATGCAGACCAAGAAGAGTAGCTAAATCTAAGAGTGGCGATGCAAAATTCAACCCCTGCCAGCCACCATTCTCAATCAATAGCTCATGTGGCACTGCTTCCATAAAGGCAAATTGTAGCGACAGGTAGACTAAAGTGATAATGACTATCGACAGAATAATAGCCAACGGAATATTGCGTCTGGGTTTTTTAATTTCACTAGCAAACGCAACACTCACCTGAAAACCATTGTATGAATAAATAAGTCCAGCACCAATAATGGCAGAGAATGCACTATGGAACTCAAATTCCTGACTAGAAGAGAGAGAAAAATTGGATCCAGTTTGATTCCGCGTGAAAACTACAATGAGCAATACCGTAAGTGCAAATAGCGGGGTAAATATCTTCAGTACTGTGACCACGTTATTGATTTTAGTTAACCAGCGAATTCCATAAAAATTAACCATCAGATAAAGACCCAAAATACTGAGAGCTAGCACTTTCCCCCAGGTCGTGAGCCTATAGTTTTCTATCAGTAAAGAGGATCCAATTGCTGATGAAAGGTACTGTGTTGTAGCTTGAGCTTCTGTAGCAACCACCATCAGAATGCCAAACCAATTAGCAAAGGCAAAAGGCATACCAAAGATATTGTTATACGATAAAGCACTGGCTTGAGCTAATGCTCCCCTTACTGGATGAATTGCCACGACACGAGCAAGACAAAGGCCCACCATCAAAACCAGAGCTGCTGTTAGGATCCAAGCTGCGAATGCCCAGTTGCCGGCATATCTTGCTGTCAATTGAGCACTGAAAAGCCAGCCTGACCCGATCATGCAGGTTGCGCTGAGCAGTGTTGCACTAAGCAGTGTAACTTTTTTCTTGCCGCGCTTGGATTGTTGCATATTGAATATATGTTTAAACAATAAAAACAAGAACAGATTGTTATCTTTATTAAACGAAGATTATCGAGATCTTGATAATCGTACCTCTTCGGTAAGAAGCTTTGTCCAAAGCTTACCCCAACCTATGCAACTTGCCTTGTATACAAGACTTAATCCTCCACTTTAGATCCTCCGAAGGTCGCTGGCGTCACTTCATAATGAAAAAAGCGCTTAATATGCTTTTTAAGCTCCCTGGATCAAGAAAGGCGCTTAACCGTCAATGATGATATTTTGGCGCCATTTTCATCATTGCACACCTAAATTTTAAGAATTTTCTATTTGCAGCACCCCAATATACATGGTATTTATCGGCAGATAGATGAACTTTACTTATGAACAAGAAAGATTGACAGACTTATACATCCTATGCCGTCACTGCAGCGTCTGATTAAGTTTGCACTAGCACATCAAAGGCTACAGAATATTAAATCGTGTTTTTTACTTAGATTTTGTGTGAAACCCTTATTGAGTAATTCAGCGCCTTGCAAATACAGCTCACCTTTTTGGCTAAAGGATTAATCAGACATTGTTTTACTTGGGATAGAATAAGCTTTTCAAGCATAGAGAGTAAGTGCAAATTGAATATACTCTATCCAATGAAAACAAGGCTACACTTCAAAAATATGTGCTCAAGACAATCAGAGATTCCTTTGTTTAACTTGTACTCCAGCAATAACGATTCAGGGATAGTCGAACATATAGATGATTGACAACAGGATCTTCAAAAATATATTTGATCCAGGATCTGTAGATCCAAAAAATTGAAGCCCACTTGACAACAAGTGGGCCTCAATAAATTCAACCTATTTATTGAAAAGATTACGTTAAATATCTAGCTAATATTACGGTACGAGTTGGTAGCTGTTACCCAGGTCATCCTTAAGCACCATGGCTGTGCCATCAATAGCTGAAACCTGCAAAGGCTCATTTAGAATTCGACTCCTGAATGTCCACCCTTCGGGTAGGTTAAGACGAGCGCCTAGATGTTTCAAATCGTCCATCTGTAAGTTGGTATCTTCAAGTCGACTAAAAGACTGCATGATATATACCTGCCCATTGATATCTGTTAACTCATAGACACGTCTACCTTCATAAAATAACCAGGTGTTATCCCTTAGTACTTTACCAGGAACATAGGCAACATCCTCCCCTTGACTATCAGTCAGATCAACGCTAGTTAATAAACGCATTTCTAACTCGCCAAACAATCGGTATTCATCATCTGGACTGGGTAAAATGATGTCGCCACCTAGATTTTCATCCACAACAAAAAAACGAGGTCCATTGGGTATGGCTGATAGTGCATCATATTCCGCAGCTATATCGTTAAAATCTAGAGTCTCCCACTGGGCCTGTGGGCAATAGTTAACTCCCGGTGTACCCCAGATTTCTGCTGTTATACTTGAGCCATCTTGATATGAAAGCAAAATTTCGCAATAACGGAAATTGAAGGATGGACCACCTGCACGCAATGGTTCTTCTGGAGTGGTGCTTCGTAGAAAGTTTAATAAGTGAATAGCTAATTCTTCACCCACATCATCTTGAATAAAGTGCCCAGCCAAAAAACGCCTGTGATCATTACCATCCGATCCTGGTACATGCTCGATCCACTTTTGCTGATTTTCCTCGCTGCCTAAGCCTCGATCGAACTCACCGGCATTAAACATAAAAGGATTATGAAATGCCCCGAGTGTTTGCCAAGCAATTATATTTTGCATCTCGATATCAACAAACATGGCAGGAAAAGCACGTATTGCCGCTTTATAATCAATACTGGGATAAGGTGCGTTGTAAGCGGAAATTTCTTCATCAGTCAACTGGTAGACTGTCAAGACTTGAACCACATCTCCGGCCAATAGCTCAGGTACACTAGATGCATAGTCAATCCACTGCTGGAATCCCTCAACTTGGTCGCTTGACCGAGAGGCAAAAAATGTTGCTGCATCACCTAATGACTCGTCTAACTCAAAACTAGGGTAAATATATGGATTTTTACCAGGAGGGATTATTGGCAGGTTACCATTGGCGACAACTAATCTCGCAATATGGTGTGACATTTCACCGGCAATTCGAAGACCAAAAAGACTACCCCAATCATGTACGAAAAGATTGATATTAGTTAATTGTAGTTTATCAATAAAGGCTTTTGTCCAAGCAACATGCTGCTCGAATTGGTGAATCGTGACATCAACTGGCTTATCTGACTTACCCATGCCGATGTTATCAGGTGCTATTACCCGGTAACCAGCTTCTGCGA
Source organism: Microbulbifer sp. ABH2_005 (assembly GCF_056160005.1). Classification (NCBI taxonomy): domain Bacteria; kingdom Pseudomonadati; phylum Pseudomonadota; class Gammaproteobacteria; order Cellvibrionales; family Microbulbiferaceae; genus Microbulbifer; species Microbulbifer sp. ABH2_005. The sequence goes on from NZ_JBSWWI010000001.1 coordinate 2,703,906, forward strand.
GGATAGGAATCATTTTCCGATAAAGATAGGACCAACTTGGCTGGCCATGCAAGAGTAATACAACATCCCCATCAACTGGCCCTACATCCACATAATGCATACTTAGGCCATCAATTTCTGCGTAATTAGCAGCAAACTCATAACCGGGCAATGAATCAAAACAGGCCTCTGGAGTGACCATATACTCCACACCAGCATCGGTAACTTGCGTTGTGTTTTCTGCTGATTTACAGGCCTCGCTATTCGGCCCAGAGGAGTCTGGTATTTCTTCTGTTGTTTCTTCAGAGTTATCTGAGTTACAAGCAGTGATTAAAACTCCAAGCATAAAGGCGCCAATGATATTTGGCCATCTGCGCTTAGAGTAAATCTCTTTAATATCTGGTGATAAAGAGTGATTTGCCATGGATGTATTCCTTTTGCAGTCAGTGAACAGTAAATGCCAGGAGTGAGGAATACAGATATCACTACTACAACACCGTAAAGAAGGCAGGATTGTTCAGATGGTGTAAATATTCGTATCAATGGTGCTTTAAGCCATATTATTCAACACAAAGAGTTTAAATAGTCATCTAGATTTCTTACACTTAACTCGAACTTAAAAATAACCAGTGGATTTAAATTGCCTTACCTCCACACAAATCAAAAATATTCGCTGAACAATTTTCAAAAAGACCAAAAATTTTTTACTTATGGTTTATATTTCAAACCCTGCGGTAGACGAAACAAGGGTCAACGTCCATAGTTACTTATGGTTTTTACGACCTGAAAATTTATTGGAATTGAAAGATATTGATAGAAACCACAACCAACCAAAATTCTGTGGAAATTCGCAAGAGAAAACCTAATCAAGCATGGATATTCTTGATTATTTGGCCATCTTTTAATATTGGCCTTATTTCTAGCGCACTTTATTTGCTCAACCATCTCAATATTTATCTTTTACTGCAGGTAACAATCAAGATATGGAGTGTATTTTTTGCTGGATACTTACTGTTCAATATTTTTGAGACCCTATTCAAGAGATTACTAACATCTTTGATTGAGCAGTATATTTGGCTATATAGACCCATCGTTATTTTTTTTATTTTTATCTGGGTTGTGCCAATTGTCGAAATCCCACTCGAAAACAATGTATCAAATATAAAATTTTTACCAGTCGTGGTACTGCTACTTGAATCGCTAATTTACATGGCTGTAATGTATATATTCCAGCAGCAGGAATTACACTACCATACCTGCATGAATGCCCAGAAGACAGAATTGCAGATGCTTAAGATGCAATCCAACCCTCACTTTTTATTCAACACTTTAAACTTGATAGCGACTGAGATAAGCCGAGATCCGCCAGCTGCAAAAGAACTTATTTATAACCTTTCTGATTTATTGCGCGGCACTGTCAGGCTTTCCAATAATAACTGGGCAAGCTTAGAAGAAGAATTACAGCTGGTGGAACTCTACCTTTTATTACAGCGTAAACGATTCGATAGTCGACTTACCTTTGATATAGATTGCCCAGCCGTATTAAAGGGAAAGCTTGTTCCTTCCTTATTGCTTTTACCGGTTGTTGAGAACTCCATTAAGTATGGCATTGCACCCTTTGTAAGGGGCGGCCATGTGAGCATCAACATAGAATTACAAACTGGCTACTTAAAAATAGAAGTACATGATACCGGCCCTCCTTTTGATGACAGCAATATACAAGAGGGTCAAGGTCTACGCATATTGTCAGAATCCCTGAAATTACATTTTGCTGATGATTACTCAATGAATTTGAGTTCAAGTATTGGAGGCACCAGTATGGTAATTCGTATTCCAGAAGTCACCTCATACACTAACTCACAGCACCTGCAAGGAAGCGCAGATGAAATCGAAAACCGTTGCCATAGTTGATGACGAACCTGCTGCAAGATACAGCTTAAAGGAGGTGATTGATACTTTTAACGAATTGGAAGTCATAGTAGAGGTGTCGGATGGTAAGTCTGCAATAGAACAGATTTTGGTCAAGCGACCCGATATTGTTTTTCTCGATATTGAAATGCCTGAAGTAACAGGATTTGATGTGGCAAAAGCAACCTCTCAGATGAATTATCAATTAATTTTTTTAACCGCCTATGAAAATTATGCGTTGCGTGCTTTTGACACTGATGCTATTGATTACTTGGTAAAACCTGCCAGGCCAGAATTAATTGCCAAGAGCATTCGTAAAATTTTGCAACAGGAGATGTATGCTTTAGAGCAAAGGGGGAATACTACAAACATTCATCGTTTATTATTGAACGATGGCAACCAACAAAGAATAATTTTGCATGACCACATTAATTATATTGAAAGTATAGGCCGTTATCGCCGTGTTCATCTCACCGAAAAAGGGGCTCGTTTACACAGTGGAGACACCATAATATCCGATATGACATTGGATACTTTTTGTGAACTGTTACCGGGGAACTTATTTTATCGACTGCATCGTAGCTATATTATTAATAGCGAAAGAATGCTGGAGTTAAAGTCACATTCACGACGTCATTTTGTAAGAATGGCTGGTACAGATACAAAAATCCCTGTCTCCCGTAACTTTCTCAACAGACTAAAGCGATCTATCAAAACCAGCTGCTAATATTTTGATTTTAGGTTCCCAGGATTAAGTAGAGTGTTCTTTCTAATTGACGACTTATCAATACCTACCCCAAGAATTCAATGATTGAGCCGCCCGACTTTTTTTGGCATATTTTATATACCGAATCTTCCTACTCAGAGCATAATAATGAAGGATTTTTTGATTATTGGTGGCGGCCATAATGGCTTGGTTTGTGCTTGCTATTTGGCTAAAGCTGGAAAAAATGTAACGATTCTTGAGCGCCGGTCGATTGTTGGCGGTGCAGCGGTTACTGAAGAGTTCCACCCAGGTTTCCGAAACTCTGTGGCTAGCTACACCGTTAGCCTGCTTAATCCCAAAATCATAGAAGACCTCCATTTGCGTGAGCATGGCCTGGAGATCAAGTTACGGCCGCAATCAAACTTTTTCCCACTTTCAGAGGAGGAAAGCCTTTCCTTCCATAAGAATCTCGCGGATACACAGGCAGAAATTGCGCGTTTCTCTGGAAGAGACGCAGCCACCCTACCTGACTTTTATGCCATGCTGGAAACGGTGGCAGACATTTTGCGCGAGGAACTGCTGCGTGCTCCCCCCAATGTAGGTGGCGGCCTTGTGGATTTGATTCGCGCCGGCGGCTTTGGCCTGAGGGCGAAAAAACTGAGTATGGCATCCCGTCGTGATGCATTGGACCTGTTCACCAAGAGTGCCACCAGCGTGCTGGATGCCTGGTTCGAAAATGACCATGTAAAAGCTGCGTTTGCCTTCGACTCTATCGTCGGCAACTATGCCGCTCCCAGCACTCCCGGTTCCGCCTATGTGCTACTACATCATGTGTTTGGCGAGGTAAACGGCGAGAAAGGCGCTTGGGGACATGCAATAGGTGGTATGGGTGCGATCACCCAGGCGATGCGCAAAGAAGCGGAGCACCTCGGAGTCACCATTCGAACGGATGCTGAAGTTAAAGAGGTATTGATCGATGGTGGTCGCGCTACCGGAGTACAGCTAAGCAGTGGGGAAACCGTTACTGCCGGTAAAGTAGTCGCCAATGTCGGCCCTAAACTGCTCTATTCCCAGATGATAGACGAACAACATCTGGAACCGGAGTTCCGCCGCCGTGTACGTGGTTTTAGAGTGGGCTCGGGCACCTTCCGTATGAATGTCGCACTATCTGAGCTGCCAGACTTTACCTGCAAGCCTGGTAATAACGCACAACCGCACCACAAGTCTGGAATCGTCATTGGCCCCACCATGGACTACCTGGAACAAGCCTATATAGATGCGACCCAATATGGCTGGTCAAAGCAACCCATTGTCGAGATATTGATCCCCTCCACCATCGATCCTTCTCTGGCCCCCGAGGGCAAACATGTTGCCAGCCTATTCTGCCAGCAATTTGCTCCAGAACTGCCGGAGGGTAAGAGCTGGGACGGCTATCGCGAGCAGGCAACTCAGACCATTATCGATACCGTCACCAACTATGCACCCAATTTCCGTGATTCCATCATTGCTCAACAAATCCACTCACCGCTGGATTTAGAGCGCAAGTTTGGCTTGATGGGAGGTGATATCTTCCATGGTGCCTTAGGCCTGGACCAACTGTGGAGCAACCGCCCCTTTATGGGCTTTGCGGATTACCGCACACCAATCCAAGGTCTGTATCTCTGCGGCTCCGGCAGTCACCCGGGAGGTGGGGTTACTGGGCTGCCTGGGCATAATGCGGCGATGGAGATTTTGAGGGATAAATAACTGTGGTATGTCGAGGCAAGCAGGGCCGAGGCTCTATCAATTTAGTTCCTGACTTGCCACTTACAGAAAAATGAGGCCACACAGGGTTTTGAGTAGCCTCGCTTGAAGCCCCTAAAGTAATTGGTACTGTTACTCGTTCTAATCCATCCCAATTAGTAATCTCTATATCAATAACTGAACTATTAAGCTTGTCAAATCTTTGAGCTTTTTCATTTTGGGGTGTAGTTGACCAGCCAGAATTTAGCTCACTAGCTAGGCTAGCTAAAAAATAGCCTGACCAATCAGCAAGATATCCAAATGCTACACGGATTATAGCTTCACCCAGATTGGCGTTTACCAACCCTTGACATCCACCAACTCAAAAGCTGCAAAAAATGCTCTTCTCTTGCGCCTCAGCCTCGACCAACAATTGATACATAAAATTATCGAAGAAAAAGTTTCCTTTCTGCGGGATCAGAACAATCCACCTATTTTTCCCTATATAGGATAAACACATTATCTAACTCATGTGGCTCCCATTCTAAAGTAAAAGACTGATCACCCTTAGAAAATAGGGCTTGGACCTTAACCACGCCACTCAAATCTTCAAGATTATTAATATCAGATTTACCCCCTTCAGAATCCACTGATAATACCTCAACATAAATTCTATTTTTATAAACATATTCCCACACACTTTCTAAGGCTTGCTCTTCCTCTTGGGCCGTAGAGCTCGAAACAACCTTTGATGCTAGGACTTTAATATCACCCATACTATCTTCCTTACCGCAGGACGCCAGGCAAAAAAACAACAATATCAAGCATAGATTTTTAAGCACTATGAAATACCATGATCCGCCAACTTACTTTCTAACCATTTCATATGAGTACTATCATGCCTTTTAAGTACTGTCTCACCACTATTCATAACAGATCTATAGTCCCCATTGTGCTTACTTGATTTATGATATTCATCTTCAAGGCCAAGCATATGACCAAACTCATGGACTGCACCTCGCTGCCGTTGACCACCCGACTTCCATACAAGCTTCAGGTCTTGACTATCCAATGCAACGGTTCCCTTTACTGGATTAACACTACTTACAGCAAAATTGCTAACCTTTTCTACGCTTATTTCCCAGTGATCCAACATCCAGCCACCTATTTGCGTCTCAAACCTAAAATCTATACCAATAGCTTTTCCAGATGCCAGATATTTAAGCACTCTTCCGCCCCACTTGCTCTGTATAGCAAGCTTCCACCGACTAACAAAAAGTGACTTTTCTGATGAACTCCACTCACCGCCTTCTCCATCGTCAAAGAAGAACTGGATCTTCATAAAAACTATAAGCAAATAATTTCCACTAGCCAACTTTACAAGATATAAATCGAATGCATCATTGACACCACCGTACCCTATAGTTCCAGATCGAACATCCGTTTCTGAAGCTATAACAGTCTCTCCTGACCTTAGCACTGACATACGTTCCCCTAAAAAATAAATATCAAATTCACTAAAAACCAAACGATCATCATTATTCCCCTCGAAGTAGAGATATCAACTACAGGTAATACAGTGTAATCACACTCAAGGCCAATTTAAGAGAAGATCTGAAATATTCCCTCGCACGAAGTCAGCTCTAGGCAGTTAAACGAATCATGGATACCACCCCAATTTAGAACCCCAAAAAAGAACAGCGTGTTGCCAATAAAATCTAGAAAAGCTAAACCCGAATAACAGAAATTGGTATCCAAAAACAAATAGGATTGGAGACAGGGAATGAAAGGTTTGTGCATGACGATATCACACGAATGGATACCTACGGCCTCAGAGGATAGCGGTACTGTCCCGGTTGCTAGGCAGTATTCTCTCCAAGGTCAGCTTGGTTTCAGTAATGGTGTAATAGAGATTCTGATCAGTCTCCTCAAGGTCAGGGTAGTCAGCCAGCTTTTGGGCCTTATCCTGCAACTTGTCCAGATAACAGTCGACGTTAATTCAACCCTTTTCGAGCCAAAATATCGGAAACTTCAGAAGCGCTCAATTACACATCCACTCAGTATCGCATTCGCACAGCCATTTCTGGAAGAAGCCTAAAAATCTTTTGCCTCTTATGGGCACCGAGCGGCAAGATATACCCAAAGGACTACCCCCTTCAGCTGGATAATCATTTAGAGCTTGTGGAATGGAGTGGTCGGCTCAATAAACGTTGGATACACAGCATAGGCGGCTGCCGGGGCTTACTCTCAGGGACTCCCTGTAAATCTAGCCCTAATCCAAGCACTTGATGCCATGTGTGCCGATTTTCCTTCAAAAAAATTTCCGAAGCCTGAATACAAACTCCCAGAATTTCACGTCCCTTACTGCTAAATCATAGATGAAGAGCCACCAGTAATGATTTTTACCGCGTAACTGGTATTTTTGAGTGTCCTAAATCACTTTTCTAAATAACGCAACGCTGAAATGCGTGCGCTTGCTTTCTATTTATTCCATAATCTCCATTAGTATCGGGCTCCTTACTTATCATTGTCAATGTAATTAGGGCCATTGCCTTTCCCCTCCAATCTAATACCGTTTCACCAATATGGCATTCTTCGAGAATAAAGTTATCTGGCAGATAATCTCCACTATCATAATAAAACTCCACATAACAGAACATCTCACCAGCATGCTCTTTCTCTTGGAAATCAACCCCTTCAACATATACATTGCCACTGATGTTCCACATTCCCCTACAATCGCCGTAAACCGATAAAGGGAGGGATATAATCAATAAAATTATAAAAACTGTATTTTTCACTGGATCTCCTTTCCAATTACTTGAACAAATCACGCTTGATGCAATTAGACAAAAAAACTAGCTAGCAGGCAAATATTAATTTTTCCCATAGGTCCAAACAAAAAAACCCACTAAAACCTTATGTTTTAACAGAGTAAATAGATGCACCCCCTCTCAAGGTCACAATTATACTTTCAATATGCTTCCATTCTTGGCTGCAGGGCAGGTTTTTGAGGAAGATATTTAATACATTAAAGATTGTGTGCACAGCTGCCAATGGATTCAGGCCCGAATGCAAAAAAGGTCCCTATTTTTGTTCTTTATGTCGCGACCTAGATTATAGTGAGGAATATCCAATCATATTGTGCACTATTTAGACTTGAAGGCAGCCATAACTTACTCTAATACAGCAGTAGTTAATTGCTGCTAAAGGTCTTTTAAAGCTTTCACGCTGGCCCAACGGCTCTATTCTGAGCAGTGCCCTTGATCACAACAAGATGAAAAATCTCATGGAGTTAGTTGCTCTTTAGCAAACACGTTTAGTGGATACCTGCTAATTAATACGCTATTTAACTGGGGTTATTCCTCCCCAAAATAAGTACAGTGTCTACTTTTGGGAACGTTTCAAACTCTTAGATTTACTAGATTAACGGTCTCTGGCAGTCTGTAAGCATTTTAATCCAATCCAAACTAATATTGTCAAAAGCCCGGAAGAGTCCAATTTACCTCGATCCAACAGCGGGAGCTTTCAGCAACTACTCGTAGTCTGCCTCCAGACCTAATGCCGGTGCTTGGTAATAAGCGCCATACTGTGCCCAAGAGCCTACCCTTTAGCGAGGGCACTATATCCAACATGTAGACTGGTATGGTCGCTAACTCCGCCAGACAAAAGCCAGGTATCATAGATTATGAATATACCACCAACCATCGAAAAGCTAGATATCTTGACAAAACAGTCCTAAGAAACACCCTACAGGACTGCCAAAGCTTTCTTAACCCCTCACCCAGCCAACTAACCACCTTTTATTTTCAAAAGATCCTTTATACAACAAAAAGGTATTCGTTTCTGTGTGCCTATACCGCCTGCTAGACAAAGGAATAATAGTTTGCTGGGAATCCAGTTTTTAAAGATGGATACCCAGAACGGTCCCATCCTTTCGGCATATTTAGGCGCTCACCTTCCGTTCTCTCTTGATCCGCACATAGATTTCTTCACGATGGATGGGCAGTGACCTGGGTGCACTTATGCCTATCTTCACTTGATTACCTTTAACCTCCAGCACTGTGACCGAGACATTTGCTCCAATCCTTAAAAGCTCACCTGTCCGTCGCTTTAAGATCAACATACTTATTTCCTTCAATGGTCGAAGTTTGGGCGCTTCCGTGATGGGGAAGCTTGGGCTTAGCGTTTGGAGGAAATATGGGGCGGTGCACGGGGGCGGTAGGCAGAGAAGAGGAAAAGGCGGGCGCTAGGCTTCCAGAGCTTGGGAACAGGCCCCAAGCCGCTGAATGTACTCCACTTTATTGAAGACGAGCGGGTTTCTAGCGTATTATCCATATAGCCATTTTGATACTTAGGTTATCAATTTGGTTAGCTGGCCCCGGGTGTTCCTAGCACCTTGGGTCAGCGCCTTTTACTTACTCTTACGTCACGCTACCGTTCTCCTTTGAGGGGATGGGTCTTTTAGAAAATTCTCGACTCTCTCGAAGCTTTCAATACTATTTAAACTTCTGAAGCCTTTTTAATCGGCTCGCTCAATTACGGCCAAAATACCAAAAATATCTATCGATTTTACGCTGCTTTGAGAGCGAAACAAACTGAATAAATTCCAATAGGATAATTTCCGCGCCTATATTTTTTTGTATTTTGGCTAGAGGTAATTCAGCTAACCATTAAAAATTACGGTTTTCATTGGAATTTTTATATACTTTTTCAAAAGCATGGGGGAATAAAATACTCAATGCTGAAGCTGCCTATGGGTTTTCTGAAATAGATGAAAACTTAAATATTTCATCAGTTTTATACACGTTGCCAAGCCCCATTGTTAAACTAAGAAAGAGCGCGAAGTCGTTATAAATTTGATCAGTGCTGGCTTCGATAAGCAGTGAGCCGCTGAAAGGGCTAATCTAAGATGAGAACAAATACGGCCTAGAAGATCAAAAATTGAGCGACCTGTTATTTCAAACAAAATCGCAGGTTATCACTCGTTTCAACAAGTGGTCAGTTCGACCGGTTACCGAATTCGAAAATTGTGGAGCAGAAGCAATAGGAGGGGCCAATACCCCTCCCCTGGAGCTCTGTCAATAACTGTACACCTATCGTTACTAACTATCACAAATCATCATAATCAAAATCGTAAGCTCTTAGAGCTACCGTCGGGAAATATTCGCTATTCCCATATCGAGTACGGCCTCGCTCCGAGATAAGGTGTAGATTTTTTCTTGCACGAGATCCAATTACATAAAGGAGCTTCTTCGCACTTTCCTGACCACCCGAATCACTAAAATGAGGAACCATCCCCTCAAGAAGAGCGAAAGCAATTACAGTATCAAACTCAGCACCTTTCACGCCGTGAATGGTAGAAATTGTAATCCCTTTCTTAGACTGAAAGACTCTCCTAAATGAATCAATATGATCTATGGATTCTACACCTTCGCTCTTTAATCGAGCTATACGATCTCTTGAGCTCTCAAAGAATGCATCATAGTGCTCCTTTAGCATGGAATAAGCCATAGCATTTATTTTGAGCAACTCAAAAAGTCTTTCAAAAAAAACAGATAAATAAAGCAAACCATTTTCTTCAGTTACCACTAGTGTATTGCAACATCTTAGTAACGATTTCGCCGTAATTTTACTTACGTCAACTCCAGCGAACTCAAGATCTTTGACTATATCTGACGCCCATCTTAGTCGCCGAACATAAACATCTGGTGAAGCGCGAGTCAATGCAATTTTTGCCAGTTTATACCAAAAATTCTCTATATCTCGAGCAAAAGGGACCGTTCCAGGACCGTTAAATTGATAGCTTGGGAGACGAAAAATAAGTCTACGAGTCAAACTGGCGAGGTGGATCCACCAAGGCGCAATGACACAAACTTCTTTTTGAAGCACACCTAATTCTTCGACATTCAACAAAATCAATCTAACTAATTCATCCTCCAAATCCTCTCTATCAACAGAGCTATTGAAAGTAATCAAACTCTTACAGGTATCAACACTCGATGCAGATATAATAGTTGAATTATAAACTTTAAAATTTGAGAAAAATTCTATTATTCGACTAGAAGATCGATAATTTTTAGAAAGCTCCCTCTCGTTCATTATTAACTGAGATTGCTGCCTAAATTCTTGAGCATCTATGGCGGACCCCCCGAGGGATTCGTAAATTGCTTGGTTCGGATCGCCAACGATAAAAGACTTAGTCGAACCAGCACCCGCTCTTAATATCGACAAAATTATAGAGTATTGAATTTTCATAGTATCTTGGTACTCATCTACCAAAATATGAGAAAATATACAAGAAAGAATTGAACTAATTTCTACATTTTCTTCTAGAAGTTTATATGAAAAATAAAGGATCAGCTCAAAATCAATTTGACGCCGGCTTCGTAAAATATCGAAATACTCACCCAAAACTCTATTGATGAGTTCAATCTTCCTAGAGTTTTTGCAGGAAAGAACATGTCCGTCCGGTTCAAAATGAAAATCACAATCCCAAATTTTTACGCGAGTCTGTCGAGTTGAATGTTTACCACACAACCCGGCCAGAATTTTCTCCTTATCATGAGAATCTATTACCTTAAAACCAAAACGCAAAAACTCATGGTAAACGCCATATGGTTTAAGGATCCACTCCAAACAAAAAGAATGTATCGTGCCAATCCACAACTTATCAGTGTTGACTCCTAGAGCTTCAACCCTCTCATGAATCTCATCTGCTGCTCGATTTGTATATGTAATTGCAACCACGTACTCCTTAGAATCACTTAAGTTTGTCAATTCATAAGCAATTTTATAAGTTAGAGTTCGAGTTTTTCCGCTCCCAGGGCACGCCACAAGAAATACACTTTCAGGATCCAGTATGGCTTGCTCTTGTTCAGGATTAAGCTCATCTTCTCCCCAAAATGACATACTAGAAAGCCTCTAAAATAGCATTTATCTGCTTGTCTACAAAAGGTTGGAAGGTATCAAGTTTAAGCTCTTCTAGATCCTTATTCCCCAACCGAAAGGCTTCAATAATTTCCTCGTAGGCTTCTATTTCAGAGGCTGGAATAGAGGTATCTTCTTTGAGTCTCATTAAGCGATAATTAAGTATCCGAATCCAAACATCCTTAGATATCACTGGATGTGCAAATGCAATGGCTTTCAATAAGTAGTTCGGAATGTTTGTTTTGAAGTCAATGCACTTGCCAAGCCTAATAGCAAACCAGCCCTTGCCTTCATTGGCAGCCATCTTTAAGACTCTAATCCCATATTCGGAAACATCAGAAGACTGCAACTCTTCCACTGACCTATTAATGGTTGCCTGCTGAGAATAAACTTCAGGAACCAATTCAATAAACTTCTCTAGATTTTTCTCTCTAGCAAAATCAACTTCGAACGTGTGCTCCGAAAAAAATGGACTTAACCAATTATTGGTATCACAAAAATTTTCAAGATCTATCCGTCGAGATTCCCCTAACTCCTGTGATTTTTTACATTTCCTTTTTAACCTTGTGGTATATTCCGAGTCACCCTCACTTGGTACCGTATCAATCACCGACTTATCTAGGTCCGTCACGATCGCGCATCGTTTACGAACTCTAGAATCATGAAACAGTGACGCAACATTCTTAAATCCGGTACTTCTGATGTTAACTAAACTTATCCCAAGCTCGTCAAGACTTACACCTAGAACCTCTTTGATCAATACCGGTATAAGAATTTCCTCGGCATCCCCTTCCACTAATATCACGCTTCTCGCAAACAACAAGCTACTTCTTACTGCATCAAGGTAACGCTGTATATTACCTATAACATCTTGACTCAAACCAAAAGATGGCTGGTAGGCCTCACATTTATTTAAAGTACGGCCAAGGATGTTAACGTTCTCAATGTTACTCACCTCTGAAATATGTGCAGAATGAGTTGAATAGATTATTTGAGTGTCCTGATAATTAAGCTTATCAAATAGGGTTCTCTGGATATGGGTATGTATGTGCGCTTCAGGCTCTTCGATCAACAGAAAATTAGCAAATGACTGCTTATCTTTCTGATACTTAAATTCCAATAACTTTAAAGTCAGGAATATTAAGTTAGCACCCCCCAAGCTCATTTCATGAATCGGACCCTCATGGCCATCCTCCGATTCGCCAACGAAAAGCTTCAAAGACTGAAATAATTTTTCGGCCTCATCAGATAGATCGGATTTGATTGCTAGGGATGCCGGTGAATAGGCTTCGCCTGCTGTACCTTTAATCGTATCCCTAATATCGCCGCGAACCCCCTGAACATCCGGCAACCCCTCAATGGAATTATTTAATTCTTTTACTTGATTGGTAATTGGCCCAAACATAGCGGGATCTATATCACCACTTTTACTTTTAAGCAGTGACAATAGAGGATTTGTTCTATTGTTATGAAACTCTGAAACAACGTCTCTCAGAGCTTGAACAAATGTAAACGATATTTCTCTCGAAATAGACAAGACTGCCGGAATCTTTATACCAATAGCTGGGTGTTCTATTTCTGCACTAAATCGGACGGCATCAAAGTCTCCTACAATTTGACGGTAGATCGCCGGATCGTTGAAATCTGTATTACTACGCCCAGTAAAAATAGTTTCGTAATCGTCGATTGTTATTTGATTGAGAATAGAGGCCAATCCATCGTGATCGCCGTCGTCGAGTTCAGACAAGGCCTGCCTTACATCTTTTTTAGGACGAAAGATCAAATTGTATGTCGCTCGATCTACAGTACCTTCTTCAAGAACCCCCGTCCCATGAACAAATAAGGCCTGCACCTCTTCATCTGGTGAAATATCCTCGAACTCTAAACTCAAAATGATCCAGTGCCCCTTCCAGGACGACAACGACCTATTAAAGTCAGATTCATTTAAACGGTAAGCGAATCTCATCATGTTGTCGTCTAGCAAAAGACGGAGAGCCCGGAACAAATTTGTTTTACCGGACCCATTTTCCCCAATTACGGTATTTATACCTTTCTTGAAATGGAACTGGGCATTGGAGAAGTTTCGGTAATTTACTAAACAAAGCTTGGATATGTGCATTTGAACCTCATCTCCCTGAGGCAGATAGATTTTTTTTGTTGTTAACGTAATCACATATTACACGATGATTCCACTGGCCTCGACGCCCCCGTCAATTCAAAAATGGATATGAAGATCATTATTTAATCTCTGCTATCCAAGCTACTTGCCTCGCACAACGGCCCGCCCCTAAGCAGGATTCTTTGGAGTCTCATCGGTGATGAAGCCGATTAATGGTTTTAAGTACCCCTCCTTAGCAGCGACTGAAACCTCTAAAGTGTGCATACAAAACGGTGTCAATTAATGCTATTAGAATTGACTACCCTGGAGCGAGCAGGTTAGAGGTTCTTATGAGCGGTATCCTTCAGGCCCTACTTGGCTGAACTACTTAGAGCTTCTCCAAGAATGAACTTATTGTGGACTCAAATTGCGGACACAAAAAAACCCGCTAAAAAGCGGGTTTCTTGGCCGTTGCTATATGCAACGATATGTATGGTCGGAGCGGCCGGATTTGAACCGACGACCACCACACCCCCAGTGTGGTGCGCTACCAGGCTGCGCTACGCTCCGATTTTGAAAAATCGCTCACTTCGCTAAGTGATTGATTTTTAAAGACATCGTGTCTCGATGTGGCGTGAATCATACCTGAGTGCGGCTGGATTGCAAGCCCAGGTTTACAGTTTTTTAGAAATTCTTTCTCCCATCCAGCAAGGCCACTACATCTTTGAGTTCCGCTATCACTTCCGGTAGCACCTGCTGTAACTGCACCACTTCTGCCCTTTCACTACCGGTCTCTATCTGCTGGCGGGCTCCTCCAATGGTATAGCCCTCTTCATAGAGTAGCGCACGAATCTGGCGCACCATAATAACGTCCTGGTGTTGGTAGTAACGGCGGTTGCCGCGGCGTTTAACAGGCTTCAGCTGTGGGAATTCCTGCTCCCAGTAGCGCAGTACATGGGGCTTCACGGCACACAGCTCGCTCACTTCACCAATGGTGAAATAGCGCTTACCGGGGATTGCAGGTAGCTGAGCATTATTGCTCGGTTCCAGCATGTTCCTCTACTCGTGTCTTGAGTTTTTGCCCTGGTTTGAAGGTGACTACCCTGCGGGCTGAGATGGGGATTTCCTCGCCGGTCTTGGGGTTGCGACCGGGGCGCTGGCTTTTATCGCGCAAGTCGAAATTGCCAAAGCCCGAGAGCTTGACCTGCTCGTTGCTTTCCAGCGCATTGCGGATTTCCTCGAAGAAATACTCGACGATCTCTTTTGCTTCGCGCTTATTAAAGCCCAGCTCCTCGTACAACTTCTCGGCGAGCCCGGCCTTGGTCAGTGCCTCTGTCATTGGATCCTACCAATTGATTCAGAGGCGTCGACTCCAGATCGGAAGCGGCCCAAACCGCGGCGGCTTTCAACCCGGAAGCAGACGCTCTCGGGGTGCAATTCAGTCTGCACACCGAGAGCATCATGCTCTGTTAGCGCAGACTAGCGTTATATTTTTGTTCTAATTTACCGACCACCGCATCCAAGGCGGCATTGATTTCTTCGTCATTAAGGGTGCGCGACGAATGCTGAAACGTCAAGCCCAAAGCGACACTTTTTCTATTTAAATCAATACCTTTGCCCTGGTAGACGTCAAATATCTTGAGGTCCGTCAAGGTTTCACCGGCGGCCTCTGTGGCGGTCTCTACCAGGTTGGCGGCGGGAACGTCCGCATCAATCAACAGGGCCAGGTCGCGGCGCACTTCCGGGAACTTGGACAGCGGGCGGAATGCGGGGGCTTTACCGTCTCCGATTGCTTCCAGGCTGAGCTCGAATACGAAGGCCGGCTTGGCCAAGTCCAGCTTCTTCTGCAGCTGCGGGTGCAGGGCACCGATAACCCCTACTTCGCGGTCACCGCGCATAATCTTGGCGGTTTGACCGGGGTGCAGCGCGGAGTGTTGGCCGGCGACAAAGCGGAATTCCTCGGCGACACCGGTGCGGGCCAACAGGGCTTCCACGTCGGCTTTCACATCGAAGAAATCCACGCTGTCTTTGCTACCAGTCCAGTTTTCCGCAAAGCGGTTACCGTAGGCGAGACCGGCGATCATCTGCTCCTGGTGCAGCTCGGCGCCAGGTACGAAGCGCAGGCCAGTTTCGAACAGGCGCACGCGGTTTTGCTGGCGATTGAGGTTGTACTGCAAGGCTTTACACAGGCCCGGCAATAAGGTGGTACGCATCACCGCCAGCTCAGCGCTGATTGGGTTCTGCAGGGCCACCGGATCGGCTTCCGGGTCAAACAGCGCGGCGCTGTCGCTATCGATAAAGCTGAAAGTGATCGCTTCGTAGTAGCCGCGGCTCAGTAGGGTCTGCTCCAGGTTGTCCTGGGCAATGGTGCTCTCCGGGCGCGGGGCAATTTCCAGCTCGGCGGTAAAGCTCTCGCTGGGAATACGGTTGTAACCGTAAACACGGGCCAGCTCTTCCAGCAGATCGGCTTCGATGGCGATATCGAAACGGAAGCTGGGGGCAAGGAAGGTCCAGCCTTCTTCATTCTGATCAATCTTTTCCAGACCCAGGCGGGTAAGGATATCGACAATTTCGTCATCAGCCAGCTGGATACCCAGGCCCTGCTCTACCCGCGCACGGCGCAGGGTAATATGGCGCTCGGCGGGCATGGTTTCGGTCAGCTCGCGCAGATGAACCGGGCCAGGCTCGCCGCCGACAATGTCCAGCAGCAGCTGAGTAGCGCGCTCAACCGCTTTCTCTTGCAGGTGATAGTCCACTCCGCGCTCAAAACGGTGAGAGGAATCGGTGTGAAGGCCATAGGAGCGGGCCTTACCGGCTATCGCCAGCGGACTGAAGAAGGCGCTCTCCAGGAAGATATGTTGGGTGCCTTCGGTAACGGAAGAATCCAAGCCGCCCATAATACCAGCCATGGCCAGAGGCTTCTCTTCGTCGGCAATTACCAGGGTACCTTCCTGCAATTTCACTTCCTGGCCGTCCAGCAGGGTCAGCTCTTCGCCGGCTTCTGCCATACGTACCTTGATACCGCCAGAGAGTTTCTCCAGGTCGAAGGCGTGCATGGGCTGGCCCAGCTCCAATAAGACGTAGTTGGTCACGTCTACTACCGGATCGATACTGCGCAGGCCGCTGCGACGCAGACGCTCTTGCATCCACAGGGGTGTTACGGCTTTGATATCAATATTGCGAATGACACGACCTACGTAGCGCGGGCAGGCGGCTTCGGCCAGCAGGGATACCGGCAGGCTCTCGTCGATTTGCTGGGGTACCGGGGCAACTTCCGGGCCCTGCACGGCACAGCGATTCAGTACGCCCACTTCGCGGGCAATGCCGGCAACACCGAGGCAGTCGGAGCGGTTCGGGGTGAGATCCACTTCGATAGTCTCGTCATCGAGCTGCAAGTATTCGCGCAGATCGGTACCGGTGGGTGCGTCTTCCGGCAGCTCCCAGATACCGTCGTTGTCTTCGCCCAATTCCAGTTCGGTCTGTGCGCAGAGCATGCCGAAGCTCTCTACACCACGCAGCTTGGCTTTTTTGATTTTAAAATCGCCCGGCAGCTTGGCGCCTACCAGAGCAAAAGGAATTTTGATTCCAACGCGCGCGTTGGGGGCACCACACACTACTTGCATTTCACCGTCGGGGTGACCGGCCACTTTACACACGCGCAGTTTGTCGGCATCCGGATGCTGTTCACAGGCGACAATCTCACCCACAACCACCCCGGAAAAATCACCCGCTACTTTCTCTATGCCATCCACTTCCAGGCCGGCCATGGTAATTTGATCGGCCAGTTCCTGTGTGGTGAGTTTCGGGTTTACCCATTCCCGCAACCAGGAGTTGCTGATTTTCATAGTTGATCTCTTTCTGTATTCCGTCAGCGCAGCTCTGTGCGCATTTCGCCCGGAGTATTTATTTCGCCACCCGGGCCTCCACAATTCGATTGCTACTGCGAACAGCCTCGGCTATTCGCACTCTCACTGGGCTAGAACTGTTTCAAGAAGCGCAGATCGTTATCGAAGAACAAGCGCAGATCGTTAACGCCGTAACGCAGCATGGCGAGGCGCTCGATACCAATACCGAAGGCAAAGCCGGAGTATTTTTCGCTGTCGATATCGCAGGCGGCAAACACATTCGGGTGCACCATGCCGCAGCCGAGAATTTCCAGCCAGCCGGTGCCGGAACATACGCGGCAACCTTCACCACCACAGGCGGTGCACTGGATATCCGCTTCTGCGGAAGGCTCAGTGAATGGGAAATAAGACGGACGGAAACGTACCGGCACTTCCGCTTCGAAGAAAGCACGCAGGAATTGGTCGATGGTGCCTTTCAGATGCGCAAAGCTGATGTTCTCCCCGATTACCAGGCCTTCTACCTGGTGGAACATGGGCGAGTGGGTCACATCGGAGTCGCAACGGTATACGCGGCCCGGGCAGATAATGCGCAACGGCGGAGATTTTTTCTCCATGGTGCGGATCTGCACGGAAGAAGTGTGGGTTCTCAGTACGGTGGTGGGGTCCACGTAGAAAGTGTCATGCATCGCGCGCGCCGGGTGGTGCGCAGGAATATTCAGGGCTTCGAAGTTGTAATAGTCCTGTTCGACTTCCGGGCCGTTCTCAACAGTAAATCCGATGCCCGCAAAGAATTCTTCTACACGCTTTAAGGTGCGGGTGATGGGGTGAGCATTGCCCTGCTCTTCACCGCGCCCCGGCAGAGTGACATCAATGGTCTCTTCAGCCAGCTTGGCATTGATGGCGGCCTGCTCCAGCATTGTACGGCGCGCGTTAATTTTTTCCTGCACCTGCTGCTTGGCTTCGTTGATCTTGGCACCCGCAGCCGGGCGCTCCTCAGCAGACAGCTTGCCCAGGCCTTTCAGCAGTGCCGTCAGCTGGCCCTTTTTGCCCAGGTAATCAACACGCACCTGATCCAGTGCGGCGAGGCCGTCGGCCTTCTCCACCAGCTCCATTGCCTGCTCGGTGAGGGACTGCAAATCTTGCATCGAACTGTTCCCGTTTGAATCCAACTTCGATTGGGGCCTCACGGCCCTAGTTTTTTGTGCTTGTTTCGGCCGGTGCGCTTGCACCGCGGGGGCTCCCCTGGCACCGCCACCGGTAAAAATAGCGGAAACCCCATAAAAAAATAGGGAAGGGCCGCTACAGCCCTTCCCTATTTTAAGTATTCAGTTTTACAACTGAAGTGACAGCTTACGCTGCCAGGGCTGCCTTAGCTTTTTCAACTACGGCAGCAAAAGCGGCTTTATCGTAAACAGCCAGATCAGCCAGTACACGGCGATCCAGTGCGATGTCCGCTTTCTTCAGACCTGCAATCAGGCGGCTGTAGCTCAGGCCTTCGGCACGGGACTGGGCGTTAATACGGGTAATCCACAGAGCGCGGAAGTTACGCTTCTTAACGCGACGGTCACGGTATGCGTACTGACCAGCTTTAATAACTGCCTGCTTGGCAACGCGGAATACGCGAGAACGCGCACCGTAGTAGCCTTTAGCCTGCTTCAGAATCTTCTTGTGACGACGACGCGCCTCTACACCACGTTTTACACGGGCCATAACTTATCCTCTTAAACCTTTGCGATTTGGGCCAATTACTTGGCGCGCAGCATACGATCGACCAGACCGGCATCAGACTTGTTCATAGTCTGGGTGCCACGCAGCTGACGCTTACGCTTGGTGGTCATCTTGGTGAGGATGTGGCTCTTGTTAGCGTGCTTGTGCTTGTAGCCCGCAGCCGTCTTCTTGAAGCGCTTGGCAGCGCCACTATGAGTCTTTGCTTTCGGCATTTTGTACTCCAAAGTGAATATTCGCCTGTATAAAACAGGCACCTTTAGTAACTGCCGACAACCAGGGGTTATCGACACTGTGAGAGTGAGGAGGCAGCCGTCGCCCAATCACTTCTCAAAGGAGGTTCCGGGAATCGCTTCCCCAAACCTCACTTTTTCTTTTTGCTGGGAGCGAGAACCATCAGCATCTGGCGACCTTCCATCTTTGGTCTTTGCTCTACAACAGCCAGCTCTTCCAGGTCTTTTTCGATGCGCTGCATCATTTCCATGCCGAGCTCCTGGTGAGCCATTTCACGACCACGGAAGCGCAGGGATACTTTGGCTTTGTCACCCGCTTCAAGGAAGCGGATGAGGTTGCGCAGCTTGATCTGGTAGTCACCGATATCGGTGCCAGGGCGGAATTTCATTTCCTTGATCTGCTGCTGCTTCTGCTTCTTCTTGGCCGCATTCTTGGCTTTCTTGGCCTCGAATACGTGCTTGCCGTAGTCCATGATCTTACAGACTATCGGCGTGGAGTCCGGGGCAATTTCAACGAGATCCAAGCTGGCCTGTTGCGCAGCCTCCAGCGCCTCACTCAGGGAGACAATGCCTACCTGTTCGCCATCAGCGCCAATCAGGCGGATTTCTGACGCTTCAATCTGATCGTTTATGCGGGCCTTTTTGGACCGTCCCTTAGTGTCTCGTTTAATAGCTGTGGTCTCCCAGTTGCCAAGTTGTTATGCATTATCTTCGGACAAACGGCCGCGGCGACTGACGTCCTGCTCGAGAATCTCAAGGAAAGACTCATAAGTCATGCTTCCCAGGTCCTCACCGCTGCGGGTGCGCACGGCAACCGTCTGGCTCTCTACTTCCTTATCGCCAATGACCAGCAGATAAGGGACACGCTGAAGCGTGTGCTCGCGGATTTTAAAGCCGATCTTCTCGTTTCTCAAGTCAGCACTGGCGCGGTATTCAAGGGCGCCGAGGCGAGCCTCAAGATCGCGGCAATAATCAGCCTGACGATCGGTGATATTCATGATTGCCACCTGCTGTGGCGCCAGCCAGGTGGGGAACGCGCCTTCATAGTGCTCGATCAGGATTCCGATAAAGCGTTCGAAGGACCCCAGGGCTGCGCGGTGCAACATGACCGGTGACTGACGCGAGCCATCTTCGGCAACATATTGCGCATCCAGGCGGCCCGGCATAGAGAAATCTACCTGAATAGTACCGCACTGCCATACACGGCCGAGGCAGTCTTTCAGGGAGAATTCGATCTTGGGTCCGTAGAAGGCACCTTCACCTGGCAGCTCCTCCCAGGGCAGACCTGCGGCATCCAACGCATCCGCCAGCGCTTTTTCCGCCTTGTCCCAGCTTTCATCGGAACCTACACGCTTCTCCGGGCGAGTGGAGAGGCGGTAAATAACATCATTAAAGCCAAAGTCTTTGTACACGGAATGCAGCAGATCCATAAAGTCAGAAACCTCTGACTGGATCTGGTCTTCGCTACAAAAGATATGGCCATCATCCTGCACGAAGCCGCGCACACGCATCAGACCATGCAGGGAACCGGAGGGTTCACTACGGTGACAGGAACCAAACTCCGCCAAGCGCAGCGGCAGGTCGCGGTAACTGCGCAATCCTTGATTGAACACCTGCACATGACAGGGGCAATTCATCGGTTTGATGGCAAACTGACGCTCTTCACTGGTGAGCGTAAACATGTCATCGGCAAACTTGTCCGCATGACCGGACTTGCGCCACAGGCTGAAATCCACCAGCTGTGGGGTTTTGATTTCTTTGTAACCAAACTCGCGCTGACGGCGACGCATGTACTGCTCGACAGTGCTGTATATCGTCCAACCATTCGGGTGCCAGAACACCATGCCTGGCGCCTCTTCCTGGATATGGAAGAGATCGTATTTCTTAGCCAGCTTGCGGTGGTCACGCTTCTCTGCTTCTTCAATACGGCGCAGGTAAGCTTTTAATTCTTTCTTGTTGGCCCAGGCAGTACCGTAAACACGGGTCAACATCTCATTGCTGGAGTCACCGCGCCAGTAGGCACCAGCCACCTTAGTCAGCTTAAAGGCCTTCAATCTGCCAGTGGAAGGCACGTGGGGGCCGCGACACAGGTCTTCAAAGTCGCCCTGGCGGTACAGGGAAATATCTTCATCACTGGGGATACTGTCGATAATCTCGGCTTTGTACTCTTCG
This sequence comes from Microbulbifer sp. ABH2_005, assembly GCF_056160005.1. Lineage (NCBI taxonomy): Bacteria > Pseudomonadati > Pseudomonadota > Gammaproteobacteria > Cellvibrionales > Microbulbiferaceae > Microbulbifer > Microbulbifer sp. ABH2_005. The sequence goes on from NZ_JBSWWI010000001.1 coordinate 2,725,224, forward strand.
CCCATATCTCGGAAGTATTGCACCGCTTCTTTACGAGGCATTAGCCGGCGACTGACCGTAATATCTTCCTTGGCCAGCACTTCCATACGCTCTTCGATCTTTTCCAGGTCTTCCGGCGTAAATTGGCGCTCGTAGGCAAAATCGTAATAGAAGCCATCTTCGATAACCGGGCCAATAGTGACCTGGGCCGTCGGGTACAGCTGCTTAACAGCTTGCGCCAGCAAGTGTGCGGCAGAGTGGCGAATGACTTCCAGGCCTTCGGGCTGGCGGTCGGTGATAATGGCCAGATTGACATCGCGATCGATGATATAGCTGATATCAACCTCTTTGCCGTCGACTACGCCAGCAAGTGCAGCCTTGGCCAAACCGGGACCGATATCTGCGGCCACGTCATGCACGGAAACCGGAGCGGAAAATTCTCGACGAGAACCATCGGGGAGAGTAACAACGAGCATTGTTTGTCCTTTCTCTCAGTGGCGATCCCTACCAAAGACCGCATGAAACTATCCATGAAACCTTTCATGGAACTATTGATTCGGATGGAGTAACCACCCTTTGAAGATGGTAGACCCGAGCGGATTTGAACCGCTGACCTCTGCCATGTCAAGGCAGCGCTCTAACCAACTGAGCTACGGGTCTAGAACTCTGCAGCGGGGGAACCCAGTGCTGCGAAGAGCGCGAACTTTAGCACCGCTTTTCAGTGTTTTCAACAACTTACTGAGCTTTTGCAGTAATTTTTTTAAGTGATTGCGGCTATGTGGGCAGCCGATAAAGCTGCCCCCAACCCAATTATTCCACTTCCTTCAGGCGTGAAATCTCATCTCGCAACTTTGCTGCAGATTCAAACTCCAGGTTTTTGGCGTGCTCATACATCTGGTTCTCCAACTCAGCAATTCGCGCCCAACGCTGCTTGTCAGATAATGGTTTGGCGTCAACCTTGTAGGCGCCCTTCCCTTCGGCCACTTTACGCCTACTTTTGGGCACACCGGGAGCCACAGCCCCCTCAAGAATATCGGCGACACTTTTGCGAATACCTTTCGGTGTGATGCCATGCTCCTTATTGAAGGCAAGCTGTTTTTCCCGGCGACGGCGGGTCTCCTCGAGCGCGCGCTCCATAGAGCCGGTTACTTTGTCTGCATACAAAATAGCCCGCCCCTCAAGGTTGCGCGCCGCCCGGCCAATAGTCTGGATCAGTGAGCGGTCAGAGCGGAGGAAGCCCTCCTTATCGGCATCGAAGATGGCCACCAGGGCAACCTCTGGCATATCCAGACCTTCACGCAGCAAGTTAATACCAACTAGCACGTCAAACTCGCCGATGCGAAGATCGCGAATAATCTCCACCCGTTCGACAGTATCGATATCGGAGTGGAGGTAGCGTACCCGCACCCCATTCTCCGCCAGATACTCGGTCAGGTCCTCTGCCATCCGCTTTGTCAGCACGGTAATCAGCACTCGCTGATCCGCTTCCGCGCAGCGGTGAATTTCAGAGAGCGCATCGTCAACCTGGGTTTGAGCCGGGCGTATTTCCACTTCCGGATCAACTAGCCCCGTGGGCCGCACTACCTGCTCAACCACCTGCCCCGCGTGATCAGCCTCATAGGGCCCCGGTGTCGCCGAAACAAATACCGTTTGCGGGGCCAGGTGCTCCCACTCTTCAAATTTGAGCGGGCGGTTGTCCAGGGCGGAAGGGAGACGGAAACCGTACTCCACCAGGGTCTCTTTGCGCGATCTATCCCCACGGTACATACCGCCAATTTGCGGCACGGTTACGTGGCTTTCATCGATAAACAGCAGCGCATCGTTTGGCAAGTAGTCAAAAAGTGTGGGCGGTGGCTGGCCGGCATCACGACCAGACAGGTAACGAGAATAATTCTCCACGCCATTGCAATACCCTAACTCCTGCATCATTTCCAAATCATATCGGGTACGCTGATCCAGCCTCTGCGCCTCCAGCAGCTTGTTATTACCGCGCAACTGATCCAGACGCACCCGCAGTTCATCCTTGATTTCATCGATAGCGCTGACAATGGTCTCGCGCGGGGTAACGTAGTGACTCTTGGGGAAGATGGTAACCCGGGGAACTTTCTTGAGCTGCTCGCCAGTAAGAGGGTCAAACAGGGTGATCTCTTCAATCTCTTCATCAAACAGAGACAGGCGAACCGCCTCCAAATCGGAGTCGGCCGGGTAGATATCAATAATATCACCGCGCACACGATAAGTTGCGCGGCGGAAATCGGCATCATTGCGCGTGTATTGCAACTCCGCCAACCTGCGTAAAATTGTGCGCTGATCCACCAGGTCGCCGCGATCCAGATGCAACACCATTTTTAGATATTTATCGGGATCACCCAGGCCATAAATAGCCGATACCGTGGCGACGACCACAACATCACGCCGCTCTATCAGTGCCTTTGTGGCAGAAAGGCGCATCTGCTCAATGTGCTCATTTACCGATGCATCCTTCTCAATAAAAGTATCTGAGGAGGGCACATAAGCTTCAGGCTGGTAGTAGTCGTAATAGGAGACGAAATACTCGACGGCATTCTTAGGGAAAAACTCTTTGAACTCCCCATAGAGCTGGGCAGCCAACGTTTTGTTGTGCGCCATCACTATTGCCGGGCGCTGTAAGCGCTCGATGATGTTCGCCATAGTGAAGGTTTTACCCGAACCCGTAACCCCCAGCAGCGTTTGATGACTCAAACCATCGTCTATACCCTCAGATAACTGCTCGATCGCCAGCGGCTGATCCCCGGCTGGCTGATACTTAGATTCCACCTTAAAAGGCCGCGACTCCATACACTTCCCTCAACCACTCAATCGTTCATGCAACACCGGATTGTAGGCTGTCGTCATACCACCCTCAAATACAAGAGAATAGCGTCCTACCCTGCCCTCCTCAGACCTGAGGCGTTTTGCTCGCAGGCCAAATAAATATTTTCCTGACAAATCAATTAGTTAAAGATCAAAAAAGGGGTTGACCTAGTCAGGAGTGCTCTATAATATACGCGCCATCTCAACGGCACAGCCGAAAAGATATTCCGCCTTAGCTCAGTTGGTAGAGCAAATGACTGTTAATCATTGGGTCGCTGGTTCGAGCCCAGCAGGCGGAGCCAAATTTCAAAGCGCAGCTTAATTTGCGCTCTATAAGTTAGATTAAATTCCGCCTTAGCTCAGTTGGTAGAGCAAATGACTGTTAATCATTGGGTCGCTGGTTCGAGCCCAGCAGGCGGAGCCAAATTAAAACCCCACATAGCATGCTATGTGGGGTTTTTTCTTGTATAACCACCCTATCTTTTTCACCTCGACCTTTATTTCTCACCCCCGAAAAGCCCCTCAGCTACCAGCTTATAAAGTACTGAGGGTCGCCAGTGGTAGCGGCCCTATAAAAAGCTACCGGAGACGCCCTCATTAGAGACGGGAAGTCGCTCAACGGTGGCCATTTTTACCGGGCGGGGCACTCTGGCAGAGCAAGACCAAACGGCATCGGCCAAGCCGTGCCTTGAGACATAACCACTTACCGATTCAGATAAGATCTGATGGACCTTCTCGCAGTGATGCTCAGCACAGGCCTGCCTCAGTGCCGCAATAAGCGATCGCAGGGCCCCCCTCTCCAGGAACTCCTCTTCCGCGCGCATAATCATCGGGTGGTCGGTACCCGATACATTGTCACCAAGTAGCAGCTCCTCGTAGAGTTTCTCCCCGGGACGCAAGCCAGTCACTTGAATCTCAATATCTCCGTCAGGGTTTTTATCATCCTTTACGGAGTGCCCCATAATCCTGATAAGCCGCTCGGCAAGATCATAGATTTGTACCGGCTCTCCCATATCCAATACAAATACATCGCCGTTGCGGCCCATATTCCCGGCCTGCAAGACAAGCTGAGCGGCTTCGGGAATGGTCATAAAGTAGCGGGTCACCTTAGGGTGGGTCACAGTAACGGGGCCGCCCGCATTGATCTGATCTGTAAACAGAGGGATAACCGAGCCAGAAGAGCCCAGCACATTACCAAAGCGGACCATACAGACCCGCATTTTGCTGGAGTGGCGACCATAATCCTGACACACCAGTTCGGCAAGGCGCTTGGTGGCACCCATGACATTCGTTGGGCGTACGGCCTTATCGGTAGAAATCAGAACAAACTGCTCCACCTTGGAGCCTTCGGTGGCCTCCAAAACTGACAGGGTACCCAGCACATTATTGTCTGCACCCAGAACGACATTCTGCTCAACCAATGGAACATGCTTATAGGCAGCGGCATGATAAATAGTATTTACCGAAAAGCCTTTAATGATATCGGCCATTCGCACTTTATCTCGGACATCACCAAGTAGTGCAGTCACCTTGAGCTGATACCCTTCGTCCAGCTGCTGCTGGCGAAGCTCACGCTCAATTTGGTAGAGGACATACTCAGAGGATTCAACCAGCACTAAGTGAGTCGGCCCCCACTGGGCAATCTGCCGGCACAGTTCCGATCCAATAGACCCACCAGCACCAGTAACCAGCACCACCTTGCCGCTAATAGAGCCAGCTATCAAAGTTTTTTCAGGCTCTACTGGAGCCCTACCTAAAATATTTTCATAGGTTTGGGACATATCTTCGGTGCGGCCCGCCGCATCAACCAGCTCCTCCACACCGGGAATGGCCTTGACCACCAACCCCTGCTCACGAAGCCCCCTTGCTATTTCCCGGCGCCGGCGCTTAGGCACGCCAGGCATTGCCAATAAAACCTCAGCAATATCCTGATCGGCAACAACGCTAAGGATGTTTGCCGGGGAATAAACCATAACACCATCAATCAAAGTCTTTTGCTTAGAGGTGTTATCGTCAAAAAAGGCGACGGGCTTATAGACTTCACCATGAAGCAACGCCTTATAAACCTGCAAACCAGCCGTACCGGCGCCATAAATTGCCACGCGAGTTTTATGGATCTCCAAGGCCATCTGATAGTAAATCCTAACCAGCCAGCGAGACCCACCCACAGCAATCAGTGCAAAACACCAATAGATAACTGGTACCGAGCGAGGGACGCCCGCAGTGGTCAAATAAGAGGCTACTGCAAGTAGAATTGAGGATGCTGTAACCCCTTGGAGTACGGCGATAACCGCTTTCTGCCCCATGTAGCGAATAACCGTGCGGTACAAGCCGAGCTTAAGAAATATAAAGCTACTGGAGCAGATGGTAATAACCAGGCAGGCCAGCATTGGCAACGTCACAGCCTCAGCAAAGCCATTGAGCCGAATTGCCATAGCAATAAAAAAGGCAACACTCAGCATCGCGAGGTCAAACAGCAACATCAATGTCGGCTTCTTGGCCCTGTCAAATTTTCGCCAAATACCAATCACAGGATTACTCCAAACATAGAATCAACCAATCCCTGGCCCCATTCGAGCGACCATCAAAGTCAAGCTGCCGTCAAGGCAACAAAAGCGAATGCGACACTAGATGCAGCAACCATTAAAGCCAACTGCAAATGTAGTGTTTTTCTCACTCCAATTCGGAGTGCCAAGCGCTGGTACACGTGCTCTCGATGGGCCTCCCACCAGCGCTGCCCAGTGGCCACTCTGCGCAATAATGTAAAACTGGCATCCACCCAAAATGGGCTAAATACAATGATCGGGAACCATAACTGAAAGGCCCCTCTCTGCCACCCAAACACGCTTAAAGCGAACACTGCCAAACCAATGCCTGTGGACCCTGCATCCCCCATAAATATTCGAGCAGGGGGCCAATTAAAGCGCAGGAAAATCACTGTGCACACCACAAACAAGGCGCACACACCAGCCAACTCCCAATCACCAGCAAAAAAACACACAAGACCAAGAGATAAAAAACCGATCACAGTCATGCTGCCGGCAAAGCCATCCATGCCGTCCATAAAATTGTACAGATTGATCATCCAACTCCCCGCCAGAACGAGGGGAAGAAGCCACCACCAATCCACCTCTCTGGGTAGCGAAAGAACAATCAATATCGCGGCGATTAACTGGGTGGCAAAACGTACCCTAGCAGCCACATGCCGCACATCATCTATGGCCGATACAGCAAGCAGCAAGAAAAAAGATATATAAACCGGCAGAGGAAAAGATGCCGGCCCCACAGCTAAGCCCAGCCCGCAACCCGCCAATAGCGCCCAACCACCAGTGCGAGGAACCGGGTCGCTATGCATGGAGCGATGATTGGGCACATCCAGGGCCAAATTTTGCATGCGCGACAGCAAGACAGATGTCATGCCGTAACTCAATGCCCCCCCAACTAACAAGGGGAGCAACCAAGCTAAAAATGAACCTGTCAAAACTTTCTCCTTCAACACCTACTATTGACGCAACACATAGCGCTAAAACTAAACCTCAGAACAAGCGCTGACATCAATTTCGCAGCAGAGGAGAGCTGAGGCAGAGAGGCACCCCATCCTATCAACAAAGGGGAATCCTCTTCGCCCCTAATTCCAAGTCAACTACAATCGAATCCGCTCACGATTCTTGTCGAGCGTCGCTGCACCAATCCCTTTGACATTGAGCAGCTGATCTAACGATGTAAAGGGACCATGCTGCTCCCGATACTCAATAATCAGCTGCGCTTTGGCCTCACCAATGCCGACAAGCCTGTCAGCAAGCTCTGCCGCGGATGCACTGTTTACATTGACCGCAATAGAGTCTTGCTGTGCAACCTCAATCTCCTCGGCGGATAATGCCGATAAAGAAAAAAATGAAAGGGCAATAGCCAAAAATACAGAAATTAACGAATGAGCTTTTATCATGATCGACTCCCAGTGAAAGTGTTTTGGTTTCACATTGGGACTGCTATACCTCCCCAAGCCGGAGCATGATACCAACAGGTCATATGAGCCTCTTGCATAGGCTTATTACACTACATGACACCCAGTCAAAGCAAACAAACCTTATTTTCCTGCAATTTCAGCCAATATATCTTGCAGGGCTGTCAGGGGGTACTCTGCCGCGGTGATTGGTCGACCAATTACCAAGTAGTCAGATCCCTGATTCAATGCCTCAGAAGGGGTAAGAGTACGTCGCTGATCGCCGGCGTCACTACCGGCAGGGCGAATCCCTGGGGTCACCAAAGCAAAATCTGGACCACAGGCTTCTTTTAGCGCTTCAGCCTCGCGCGCAGAGCAGACTACACCATCGAGACCACAGGACTGAGCCTGAGCGGCCAGGTTGAGCACCTGCTCCTCCAAGGGCTTACCAACCCCAGTTGCTGCAAGCTCTTCCTGGGTGGTGCTAGTCAGCACAGTGACTCCGATCAGCAACGGCCTACCTTCGCCAAGCTCACTCAACGCATCGGCAGCCGCTCTCATCATGCGCTCTCCGCCACTAGCGTGCACATTTACCATCCAAACACCCAGGCGCGCTGCCGCCTTTACCGCTGCTGCAACGGTATTGGGGATATCATGAAATTTCAGGTCCAGAAAAACCTCAAACCCTCGATCGACAAGGGCGCGAACCAGATCTGGCCCCGCAATAGTGAATAATTCCTTGCCAACTTTTACTCGACAAAGAGATGGGTCTAGCTGATCCGCCATAGAGAGCGCGGCATCGGCGTTGTCATAATCGAGGGCGACAATAACCGGGGAGGAGACTTGAGAATGCAAAGAAATACCTCTAAAAAAATTAGACTAGATAGCGATCGAGGAAATCCATCACTCCCCCTCGATCCCCTTGACTGAGCGGACAGAGTCCCAATGCTTGCAGCTGGGGCATAACCAGTGCAATTGGTTTCCAGAGAATCCACAATTACTGCAACGATAGTGCGGACGATTGGCGATCAGTTGATCAACCAATGTTTTCAGCAGGGAGAGATTTTCCCTCGACCTACCTTGCGCCGTGCCAATATACAAATCCAGAAAACGGCCAAGTCCTCGCAATGATGGGCGCAGAGCAAGCTGCTTGCCCATAAAGGCTGCCGCAGCGGCTTCACTATCCTGCTCTTGAATCCTGCTAGTAAGAGCGATCAATACGCTATTCGATGGGTGCTCCTTGAGGAGCGACTCAAGATAGCGATCCAACCCCTTTCCATCATCCAGCTCGACATAGCAGGTGATTAATAACTCCAGAATTTCCGGAATATAGTCGGGGCTTTGCTTGGGAATCCGCTGCAACACCTTGATAGCGTCACGCTGCTTACCGAGCAAGTATTCAAGACGCGCCCACAGTAAGCAGGCTCTGACTGAGCTGCGATCATACCCCAAAGCCGCATCTAGATGTTTACGCGCACTCAAATAGTCTTTGCCTGCAATAGCCTCCTCAGCCAACTCACAGCAAAAGTGCGCCTGTATAGGAGCCCAGTCAGCGGACAATCGCTTGAATCGGCGACCATGCAAAAGATTTACCGCATGGATGGCTTTAGCCCACTCTCTCTCATCCCTATAGACCTCAATCAAATGTTCGAGACTGGTTGCCCGCAGCTCCTGGGAGGTTTCAACCAGCTCCTGTAGAAGCCGCTCGGCCCTATCTAACCAGCCAGCGGCGATATAGTCGCAGGCCAACTCAAACTGGGCTTTATGCTGGCTCTGCCTTGATAAGCTGGGACGCGCGAGCAGGTTCTGGTGGACCCTGATAGCCTGGTCGTACTCCCCCCTTCTACGCAAGAGATTGCCCAGAGCCAGGTGCGTATCGAAAGTGACCGGGCTGACCTCAAGAGAATCGATAAACTTCTCAATGGTGTCATCGTGGTGCTCGCTCAGAAGATAATTAAGACCCTGCGCATAAGAGCGAGCCAGGGACTGCTCCCGCTCACTAAAGTCGGGCTTTCTCCTGGAGCTACCGCGACCCAATACCCAACCGATAGCAACAGCAGTCAGCAGAAAGAAGAAGTAGGCAAGATCCAGCAAGTCAGTCTCCGGAAGCCTTACGGTGAACGGCTTGCAGTTCGCGCTCCATCTTTTTGAGCTGCTTGTTCAAACCTCTAGCGCGGCGGTGCTGGGAAAAAATCGGTAAAAGACTGGCAAGGAAGCCGAGCAAAACGCCCAGAAGCAGCATACAGATCAGCCAAACCCCAACGCTTCCGGACTGCAGGGAGTAACCCGCAATAACCGGGGAGATCACCTGGGAGTTTTCCACCGCAAAATAGATACCGAGAGCAACGCAAATCAGGGCCAAAAGGCCGAAAAAAAAGTGCATCAGCCAGCGCAGAAATGACAAGGGAACCTCCACGTTCCACGAAAGATTGGCTCAAACTAGCGGCCACAAGGATTTTCAGGCGAATGATACTGCCATTTTGGAAGCACCACCCCTCTCATCCGGCAATATCCGAGGTGCAATCATACTTCGATCCCAGCCACATCGTGCATGCTGCGATTTACTCTGTCGCGCAATTCTTTGCCAGGCTTGAAATGGGGAACATATTTACCCGCCAGCGCCACAGCATCCCCCGTTTTAGGATTCCGCCCAGTGCGTGGTGCACGGTAATGCAGTGAAAAACTGCCAAAACCTCGTATCTCAATGCGCTCCCCCTGAGAGAGGGAATCAGACATGGTATCCAACATCACCTTGACCGCCAGCTCTACATCCTTAACTGGCAGCTGATCCAACCTCAACGCAATCCTTTCGATCAGTTCGGACTTGGTCATGCGCTCCGCAACCTTTGTAAGTCATTGATTTTCTGGAGTAGAGCGCCAATCATCTAATAGAAAGCCGGACTGGGCAACCCCAGTCCGGCTTTCGGGTCACTTCAGACAAGAAATCTGAAGTGGTGAACACTCAAAGATGATTAGTCTTTGTTGTTCATCTGTGCCTTGATCAGGTCACCGATAGTAGCAGGCTGAACTTGCTCAGACTGCTTCTTGCTGTGATCCTTGATGGCTTGCTTCTCGTCGTCCTGATCTTTGGCTTTGATAGACAGGCTGATCACGCGGTTCTTGCGATCCACGCTGGTGATCTTAGCTTCTACTTCTTCGCCTTCTTTCAGAACGTTGCGAGCGTCTTCAACCTTGTCGCGGCTAATTTCTGAAGCGCGCAGAACGCCTTCAACTTCATCTGCCAGGGTGATTACCGCTTGCTTAGCGTCCACTTCCTTCACGATACCATTGACGATGCTGCCGCGATCGCTAGTGGATACGTAGTCGGAGAACGGATCGGACTCCAGCTGCTTGATACCCAGGGAGATACGCTCGCGCTCGGAATCGATGCCCAGGATAACAGTCTCGATTTCGTCGCCTTTCTTGAACTTGCGAACAGCTTCTTCGCCAGCTTCGTTCCAGGAGATATCGGACAGGTGAACCAGACCGTCGATGCTGCCGTCGAGACCGATGAAGATACCGAAGTCAGTGATAGACTTGATCTTGCCGGAGATCTTGTCGCCCTTAGCGAATTTACGCGCGAAGGCATCCCACGGATTTTCCTGGCACTGCTTGATACCCAGGGAGATACGACGACGCTCTTCGTCGATATCCAGAATCATCACCTCTACCTCGTCGCCAACCTGGACAACTTTGGACGGGTGAATGTTCTTGTTGGTCCAATCCATTTCGGAAACGTGTACCAGGCCTTCCACACCTTCTTCCAGCTCTGCGAAGCAGCCGTAGTCGGTCAGGTTGGTTACAACCGCCTTCACGCGGCTGTTCTCTGGGTAGCGCTGCTTGATGGATACCCAAGGATCTTCGCCCAGTTGCTTCAGGCCCAGGGATACACGGCTACGCTCGCGGTCGAACTTCAGTACTTTTACTTCGATCTCGTCGCCAACGTTCACGATCTCGCTCGGATGCTTGATACGCTTCCAAGCCATATCGGTGATGTGCAGCAGGCCGTCGATACCACCCAGATCTACGAAAGCACCGTAGTCGGTCAGGTTCTTAACGATACCCTTAATGCTCATGCCTTCTTGCAGGCTTTCCAGCAGCGCTTCACGCTCTTCAGAGGTTGCAGCTTCCATCACGGCGCGACGGGAAACCACTACGTTGTTACGCTTGGCATCCAGCTTGATAACCTTGAACTCGAGCTCTTTACCTTCCAGGTGCGCGGTGTCGCGAACCGGGCGAACATCGACCAGAGAGCCGGGCAGGAATGCGCGGATATTGGCAACGTCGACAGTAAAGCCACCCTTAACCTTACCGCTGATAACACCTTTAACCACTTCGTCAGCTGCGTGCGCTGCGTCGAGGATTTTCCAGGCTTCGGCGCGCTTGGCTTTTTCACGGGACAGACGGGTTTCACCGAAACCGTCTTCTACAGCTTCCAGGGCAACCTGTACTTCGTCGCCCACCTGCAGCTCAACTTCGCCTTTATCGTTGGCGAACTGTGCAGCAGGGATAACGCCTTCAGACTTCAGGCCCGCGTGAACGGTTACCCAGTCTTTGTCTACGTCAATTACAACACCAGTGACGATAGCGCCCGGTGCCATTTCAACGCTTTTCAGGCTCTCTTCAAATAGATCAGCAAAGCTCTCGCTCATTACATTACCTATAGTGCTGGGTCCAGCCGTTAGTAACTGTTGAGTTTAGTCAACCGCCAGCCAGGACCCCAACCGCGATGCCAGAACGCGGGTCGGATTACAACAACGGCCGGGCAATTCTGGCAAAACCCGGCCGCTATCGTTAAAAACTTTCTGCTACTGACTTCTGTGGTTCAGGGCGCGATCCGCTCCTGTACCAGTGCCATTACTTTATTGAGAACATCCTCAATCCCAACCCCAGTACTATCGAGCTCTACCGCATCTTCAGCGGGAGCCAGGGGGGACGCTTTTCGATTCATATCCTGTGCATCACGGGCACGGATGTCCTCCAGCAGGTCGCGGAGGCTAACAGAAACCCCCTTCTCCCGCAACTGCGCTTCGCGCCTCCTGGCGCGCTCCTCTGCACTGGCGGTTAGATACACCTTAACGGGGGCATCGGGGAACACGGTGGTGCCCATATCCCGGCCATCGGCCACTAAACCTGGCTGAAGCCTGAAGTCCCGTTGACGCTGCAGTAATGCGGCGCGCACGCCGGGGATTGCAGCCACCGTAGAAGCCGCCATACTCACCCGCTCCATGCGGATTTCATGGCTGACCTCCCGACCCTCCAACAAGACCTGCAAGCGACCATCACTTATCGGAAAGCGAACATCCAAATCTTTGGCAACCTGAGTCAGCGCTTCTTCATCGGCGAGATCCACCTCTTTTTCCAGGGCGGCCAAGGCGGCAGCCCGATAAAGAGCGCCAGAGTCCAAAAGAGCAAAGCCCAGCCTGTCGGCCAGCAGCTTTGCGATAGTTCCCTTACCTGAGCCACTGGGACCGTCAATTGTGACAACCGGTGGCAGCTTGCTTGAATCATTCATAGTTATTCGTACAACTCTACTTCATCGTTAGCCGCGCAAACCGGCTCCCCCCATAAAGATACCCTAGGTCAAGCTAACTGCAGCCTAAAGCCTGAACCAACTGCCAGTTCAGCAAAGTTCGGAAAGGAGGTCGCCACATTGGCGCAGTGGAGGATGCGGATTGTATCCTTTGCACGCAGCGATGCCACCGCAAAAGCCATAGCGATACGGTGATCTCCTAAACTATCCACGGTGCCACCGGAAAATACCGCTTTTTCTGGGGAGCCATTGATCACGATTCCATCTTCGGTAGGCGCCGCACTTACCCCCAAGGCAGCAAGACCATTGGCCATCGCCTGAATACGATCACTCTCTTTTACACGCAATTCTTCAGCACCGGTCAAAACCGTCTGCCCCTGCGCGCAAGCCGCGGCAATAAATAGTGCGGGGAATTCATCGATAGCCAGAGGCACCTGATCTTCGGGAATAGCAATTCCCTTTAAAGGCGCATAGCGAACCCGGATATCCGCGACCGGCTCCCCCCCCACAGTGCGTTTATTTGAAAGCTCAATATCACCACCCATAGCCCGAAGGATATTAATGACTCCATCGCGCGTCGGGTTGATTCCCACATGCTCCAGGGTCACATCCGCCCCTGGAGAAATAGCCGCAGCCACCATAAAGAAAGCCGCTGAGGAGATATCCGCCGGCACATCAATACGACAAGCCTTCAACTCTCCATTTCCTTGCAAGGTCGCGCGGGCACCATCACGTCCCACGGAATAACCAAAACCCTGCAACATGCGCTCGGTATGATCACGGGTAGGAGCCGGCTCCACAGTGCTGGTTTCACCTTCTGCATAGAGGCCGGCGAGCAGGACCGCAGATTTCACCTGGGCACTTGCCATTGGCAGGTGATAATCGATACCGGCGAGTCGTTTACCACCTTTGATCAATAGTGGTGGACGCCCCTCGGGCCCGGTTTCAATTGCTGCGCCCATGTCTCGCAATGGGTTGGCAACCCGGTTCATGGGGCGCTTAGAGAGGGATTCATCACCGGTCAGAGTGACATCAAAATTCTGACCCGCGAGCAAACCAGCAAGCAGGCGCATAGAGGTCCCGGAGTTACCCAGATAAAGCGGGCCAGGCGGCGCCTGTAAACCATGCAACCCCACTCCATGTATCGTCACTCGGCCCTTATCCGGCCCCTCAATGACCACCCCCATATCGCGAAATGCCTGCAGAGTGGCCAGAGCGTCCTCCCCCTCAAGGAAGCCCTCCACTTCTGTCACCCCTTCAGCCAGAGAGCCCAGCATAATTGAGCGGTGTGACATGGATTTATCTCCCGGAACACGGAGTTTGCCACTCACGGTACCACCCGGTTGCGCGATAAAAGTAACTTCCTTTGCTTGCATAGGTTCTGAATACGCTTGTTTCGCTAACATTTTTGTAAAGTGATCCCGCGCCGCTTTAGCGCGGGTAAAGACCCCCATCAGTGCCGAGCTATCACCAGAGGCGATCGCACTGCGCAGGGAGGAAAGATTGAGACTGTAGAGATCGATCGCTTTTAAGATGGCATCTCGGTTAGCCAGCATAATATCCCGCCACATCACCGGGTCACTGGAGGCAATGCGAGTGAAGTCGCGAAAACCACCGGCCGCATAGCGGAAAATATTTTCATTCTCAGCATCATGGGCCAGGGTATCCACTAGGCTAAAGGCGATCACATGGGGAAGGTGGCTGGTCGCGGCCAGTACTTCATCATGCTCTTCCACCGACATTTTCAATACTTCAGCTCCGGCGGCCTGCCACGCCTGAGCCACTCTGTGCAGGTGATCGACATCGGTGTCAGGAGCTGGGGTGAGGATTACGCGGTGATCGCGAAAGAGGTCATCGCGCGCAGCGCTTACCCCACTTTTCTCGGAGCCGGCAATTGGGTGCCCTAACACCAGATAATTCGGTACCCTGCCCCAGGTTTTTTCCGCCGCACTCTGCACACTCCCCTTAACACTGGCACTATCGGTGACAGTCACACCTTCAGGCAAATGATCCTTCAGCTGCGCAAATACCGACTCCACTGCGAGAGTTGGCACCGCAATAAAAACCAGATCCCCAGCTTCCAGCTGCTCAAGCGCTGGCGGCAGGCTTGTGTAGGCGCGATCGACTACACCCAATCTCTTTGCCTGCTCGCAGACCTCCTCCTGAAGCGCCACACCGATCACTTCACGGCAGGCTCCCGCCGCCTTGAGGGCGAGCGCAAAGCTGCCACCAATAAGGCCGATACCCACAACCAACAAGCGGCCAACACGCACTTGTCCCATCACAGGACACCGCGCGGGTAGGAGCCGAGCACTTTCAGATCCGAAGCACAGGCACCGACCTCTTTTAGCGCCTCAGCAATATCCTTCGTATCGCGGTGACCTTTAAAGTCGACAAAAAACACGTAAGTCCAGTTGCCAGACTGAGAAGGCCGCGTTTCCACCCTGGTAAGGTCGATGCTGTAGCGGCGGAAGGGCTCAAGCATATCGTGCAGCGCACCTGGCTCATTGCGCATGGAGACCATCAGAGAGGTCTTATCATCGCCACTGGCAGGCACCTGCTGAGTGCCAACGATCAGGAAACGCGTGGAATTATCCGGGCGGTCTTCAATTTTCTCTGACAGCACTTTCAGGCCATAGAGATCGGCCGCCATATCCCCGGCGATTGCCGCGGCATTCCACTCCCCTTTAACACGCTTGGCCGCATCCGCATTACTGGAGACCGCCACCCGCTCCACGTTGGGGTAATGTGCATCCAGCCATTTGCGGCATTGGGCCAAACTCTGGGCATGGGAATAAATACGCGTGATCGACTCCGGCCGAGTCACATCGGAAATCATCAGGTGATGGTGAATACGCAACTCCACCTCTCCGCAAATACTGAGATTGGAGTTCATAAAGTTGTCCAGGGTGTGATTGATCACACCTTCAGTGGAGTTCTCTACCGGCACTACGCCGTAATTCACAGCGCCGGCCTCCACCTCACGGAAGACTTCATCGATGGCCGCCAGCGGACGACTCTGCGCGGAATTGCCAAAATGCTTCAAGGCTGCCTGCTGGGTAAAGGTACCTTCAGGCCCAAGATAAGCTACCTTGACCGGCTCCTCCAGAGCGAGGCAGGCGGACATAATCTCTCGAAAAAGCCTCGCCATTTCCTCATCGGTCAAAGGGCCAGCATTGCGCTCCATAGCGCGACGCAGAACCTGCGCCTCACGTTCAGGGCGATAATAAAGCGCATCCTCTCCGGTTGCTTTTTTTACCTCCGCCACCTCCAGTGCGCAACTGGCCCGCTCGCTGATTAGCCGGGCGATCTCCGAGTCAATGTCATCGATACGATTGCGCAGCTCCAGCAGGCGCTGGTCGCCTCCCACGGTTTCCTCTGTCATCCGCTTTCTACTTTCCTGGGTTTATTAATTGCCTGTTCTTTAGCCTCTGCGGGCCTCGAAGTCCGCCATAAAGGCCACTAGCGCCTTCACCGCCTCAAAGGGTACGGCGTTATAAAGGGATGCCCGCATCCCCCCCACAGAGCGGTGCCCCTTCAAACTGAGCAACCCGGCTTCCTCGGCCTCGGCCAAAAACGGCTTATCGAGTCGCTCGTCGGCCAACACAAATGGAACATTCATCCGCGAGCGGCTGGACTTCTCCACCGGGCTGGAAAAGAAATCACTGCTATCGAGAAAGTCATAGAGCAGAGAGGACTTTTTAGCAGCCTGTTGAGCCATAGCTTCAACGCCACCCTGATTCTTGAGCCACTGGAAAACCAGACCTGAAAGGTACCAGGCGAATGTGGGTGGCGTGTTATCCATAGAGCCGGCATCTGCCGCGACTTTCCAACTCAAGCTACGCGGAATATCTTTTAGCGCTCGATCGAGGAGATCATCGCGAACCAAAGCGACCGCTATACCGGAGGGGCCAATATTTTTTTGCGCACCGGCATATATCACACCAAATTTTTCCACGTCGATTGGACAGGAAAGAATATTAGAGGACATATCCGCAATCAGGGGACATTCCACTTCAGGAACATAGTCGAACTCGATACCGCCGATGGTCTCGTTGGGCGTGTAATGAAAATAGGCCGCTCCCTTACTCTGCTGCCAGCTGTCCTGTGATGGCACATAGCGGAAATTACGATCCTCACTGGACGCAACCACATTGACTTCGCCATAACGTCGAGCTTCTTTAATCGCCTTGGCCGCCCACTGCCCGGTGTGGATAAAGTCAGCCTGTTTTGAGCCTGCGCCGAGCAGGTTCCAAGGCACCGCACTGAACTGTCCGGTAGCCCCACCCTGTAAAAACAGCACCTTATAGTTATCTGGCACCTTGAGCAGGTCGCGCAGATCCTGTTCCGCGCGTTCAGCCACCTCGACAAATTCTGGCGAGCGGTGACTAACCTCCATCACTGAACACCCCAGACCGCGCCAATCCAGCAGCTCCTGCTGCGCCTGCTGTAAAACCGGCTCAGGTAGAGCGGCGGGACCAGCGCAGAAATTGTATTTCCTCATGACCTGACTTCCACAAACTAAAAATGGTTTCAAATTCAACTAGATGTGCCGACGCACAAACCGCCATTCAGGGAGATAGGTATCACGCTTTCAGGCATTTCTTAGGGCGTCAGAGGCAAGAAAGGCCGCGATAATCGCAGCCTTTCTTTTGGTACCTGAGGGTGGGTCACTCTGCCCCACCGTTGTCTTCGACTTCTTCCTCAGTTTCTTCAATGCGCCCGAGGCCCACGAGCTTTTCACCGCTCTTAAGCCGGATGACACGTACCCCTTGGGTATTGCGCCCCAGGACAGAAACCTCGTCGACACGGGTGCGCACCAGAGTGCCCTGATCGGAAATCAACATCATTTCCTCGCCTGGATGCACCTGGCAGGCGCCCACTAAGGCACCGTTGCGCTCACTTTCGGCGATCGCGATAACACCCTGGGTGCCGCGACCCTTGGTGGGGAATTCGCTGATGGCGGTACGCTTACCGTAGCCGTTTTCAGTAGCCATCATCACCGAGCCGCCCTCTTCCGGGATTACCATGGCGATCACCTCCTTGCCCTCCTGCATGCGGATACCGCGTACGCCGCGGGACACGCGACCCATGGAACGGACATTGGCCTCGGAGAATCGCGCCGCTTTACCGGCGCTGGTTAGCAGCAGTACATCGCGCTCACCATCGGTCACCGCTGTGGCAACGAGACGATCTCCTTCTTCCAGTTCGATAGCGCGCAAACCCACGCTGCGCGGACGGGCAAAGGCGGTAAGCGGAGTCTTCTTTACGGTGCCGTTAGCAGTAGCGAAGAAGATAAAGTGATTTTCATCGTACTCGGACACAGGCATCAGGCTGCTGATACGCTCACCCTCTTCCAGCGGCAGCATATTGACTACCGGCCGTCCGCGCGAGGCGCGACCGGCAGTGGGTACTTCGTAAACTTTGAGCCAGTACACCTTGCCTCTATTAGAGAAGCACAAAATAGTGTCGTGGGAGTTGGCAATCAAAAGGTGCTCGACGAAGTCTTCATCCTTCACCTGGGTGGCCGACTTACCCATGCCGCCACGACGCTGAGCCTGGTAATCGGTCAAGGGCTGACTCTTGGCGTAGCCACCGTGAGAGATAGTCACCACCTTATCTTCCGGGGTGATCAGGTCTTCTACGGTCAGGTCTTGACGGGAAGCAACGATATCGGTGCGGCGCTCATCACCAAAGTCCTTAGACAGCTGCTCCAACTCTTCGCGGATCACTTCCATCAGACGCTCGAAGCTGCCGAGGATATGCAGGTATTCAGCGATCTGCTCAAGGCGATCCTGGTATTCCGCCAGCAACTTGTCGTGTTCCATACCGGTGAGGCGGTGCAGGCGCAGCTCAAGAATGGCCTGAGCCTGAGCTGGTGACAGGTAGTAAGCGTTGTCGCGCAGACCAAACTCTTTTGGCAGATCATCCGGTCGGCAGGCATCGGCGCCAGCACGCTCAAGGAATTGCTGCACATTGCCCACTGGCCAGCCTTTGGCCAGCAGCGCCTCACGGGCATCCGCTGGGGTAGCGGAGGACTTGATCAACTCGATCACCGGGTCGATATTGGCGATGGCGATCGCCAGACCTTCAAGAATATGACCGCGCTCGCGCGCTTTGCGCAGCAGGTAGACGGTACGGCGAGTCACCACTTCCTGGCGGTGACGCACGAAGTGCTCGAGCAGCTCTTTCAGGTTCAGCACCTTGGGCTGGCCATCGACCAGAGCCACCATATTGATGCCGAACACGCTTTCCAGCTGGGTTTGGGAGTAGAGGTTGTTTAAAACCACATCACCCAACTCACCGCGCTTCAATTCAATCACTACGCGCAGGCCGTCTTTATCGGATTCGTCGCGCAGCTCAGAGATACCCTCGATCTTCTTCTCTTTCACCAGCTCGGCAATGCGCTCGATCAATCGAGCCTTGTTCAGCTGATAGGGGATCTCAGTAATAACAATTGTTTCGCGATTGGTCTTGTCATCGCGAATCACATCCGCCTTTGCGCGCACGTAGATACGCCCGCGGCCCGTGCGATAGGCCAAGAGTATCCCGGCGCGGCCATTGATGGTTGCCCCAGTGGGGAAGTCCGGCCCAGGGATATACTCCATCAAGTCGTCAACAGACAGCTCGGGATTGTTGATCAATGCCAGGCAGGCGTTGACAACCTCTTTTAAGTTGTGGGGGGGGATATTGGTGGCCATGCCCACGGCAATACCCGAAGAGCCGTTCACCAATAGGTTCGGCACGCGGGAGGGCAGCACCTCCGGCATTTGCTCGGAGCCGTCGTAGTTATCGACAAAATTGACGGTTTCTTTATCTAGGTCAGATAGCAGTTCGTGGGCCAGCTTATCCATGCGAATTTCGGTATAACGCATGGCAGCCGGACTATCACCATCGATAGAACCGAAGTTGCCCTGGCCATCTACCAGGGTGTAGCGCATAGAGAAAGGCTGGGCCATACGCACAATCGTGTCGTAGACCGCGGTATCCCCGTGCGGGTGGTATTTACCGATCACATCGCCAACGACACGCGCTGACTTTTTGTAGGGTTTATTCCAGTCGTTTTTAAGTTCGCTCATAGCGAAGAGCACACGGCGGTGTACCGGCTTGAGGCCATCGCGTACATCCGGCAGTGCGCGCCCGACAATCACGCTCATGGCGTAGTCGAGATAAGACTGCTTGAGTTCTTCTTCGATATTAATCGGAGAGATTTCTTTGGCTAATTCGCCCATGGCTTACGGCGTTCCTTTTTATAGCGCGGGCATGTGTACTGAGCCCGGATAAGCGGGCGATTCTAGCACAGTTTGACGCCTTTGGACCGGCTGCCCTACGCTCTTCTGGACCACTACTCTCCCCTGTTGCCGCAAGCAGTCTCTACCGCTAAAGTAAATCCCCATCTTAACCGCCGCTGCCTAACTTCCATGCCCCAAGCAATAGACACCCTGATTCACGCGCGCTGGATTATCCCAGTAATCCCCGAGCAAAAAGTGTACGAAAATTGCTCTTTAGCCATTGAGAACGGGCGAATCACCGCCCTGCTGCCATCGGCAGAAGCCAAAATACGGTTCAAGGCAAAACGGGAAGTGGAGCTCAAGCATCACGCCCTGATCCCCGGGCTGATCAACACCCACAATCACGCGCCCATGACGCTATTGCGGGGCTATGCCGATGACCGCCCCCTCAAGGAATGGCTGGAAAAACATATTTGGCCGACGGAACAGCGCTGGGTAGGGCCGGAGTTTGTCGCGGATGGCAGCCGCCATGCCATTGCGGAAATGCTGCGCTCGGGAACTACCACTTTCTCTGATCAGTATTTCTACCCAGAAGCTGTCGCAACCGCTGTCCGGGAAACCGGCATCCGCGCACATATCGCCTTTCCGGTATTGGATGTGCCCACCCCCTGGAGCCGCCACGCCGAAGAGGCCCTGCATAAAGGCTTGGCACTGCGCGACGACTACCGCGCCCATGAGCGCATTGAAGTGGTTTTTGCACCACACGCCCCCTACACCGTCGGCGATCAAACCCTGGAGAAAATCGCTGTGTGCTCTGCTGAGGCGCAAATTCCCGTGCAGATACATCTGCACGAGACTTACCAGGAAGTGGAAACTGCGCTGAAGCAAAATGGCGAACGCCCCACCGAGCGGCTACAGCGCCTTGGCCTGATGAGCCCACAGACTCTCTGCGTCCATATGGTGGCAACCAATGAACGGGACATAGAATTGTTGAAAACCAGTGGTGCGCACGTAGCCCACTGCCCATCGTCCAACCTCAAACTGGCCTCCGGCTTCTGCCCTACCGTCGAGATGCTTGATGCCGGTATTAATGTATCCCTGGGCACTGACGGAGCCGCTAGCAACAATAGTCAGGACTTGTTTGCCGAGGCCAGTACCGCCGCACTGCTGGCCAAGGCTGTCAGTGGCAGGGCCACCGCACTCCCCGCTCACCAGGCGCTGGCAATGGCTACTATCAATGGCGCACGTGCTTTGGGTATTGAGGAGGAAACCGGCAGCCTGGAAATTGGCAAGAGCGCCGATATTGCCGCGATCAATCTATCCGGCCTGGAGCAGCAACCAGTACACGACCCCATGTCTCAACTAATTTATGCCAGCGGCGGACACAATGTCAGCGACGTCTGGGTTGCGGGCAAGCAGTTATTGGAAGAGCGCCAATTACTCACCCTGAACGAGACTGAGGTAATCCAGCGAGCGCAACTATGGCGTGATAGAATCGCCGGCCATTCGCGCTAGGCGCGAGCCGGACACTGCGATTCAATATAGGAATCAGCCGCTAATTAATCATTAACCAGGCAATTTAATGGGTGTACTTCATCCCTTTTGTTGCCGTCCGCGAAATACTGGAGTGGCTATTCAAGCCTCCCTGCTTTCTCGGACTTTTACCGGCCAGCTGACAACTGGTTACGGCACACCCCCGTGCCGAGATAACCCGTAGCCGCATGTATTTACGGGTTAACAGCGACGGAGTTTGCAGAGAAATTCATGAGTAATGTAGATCCCACGGAAATCGCCAAATTCGAGCAACTCGCCAGCCGCTGGTGGGATAAAGAAGGCGAATTTAAACCGCTGCACGAAATTAACCCATTGCGCGCTAACTACATTGACAGATACGCCTCAGTAGCCGACAAAAAACTGCTGGATGTCGGCTGCGGCGGAGGGATTCTGGCTGAGGCTATGGCCCAGCGAGGTGCAAAGGTGACCGGGATTGATATGGGCGAAGCCCCTCTCAACGTTGCCAAATTACATGCTCTGGAAAGCGGCGTATCGGTAGATTATCGACGAATTGCCGTGGAAGAGCTTGCCGAAGAAGCACCGGAAAGTTACGACGTAGTCACCTGCCTGGAAATGCTCGAACATGTACCCGATCCTGCCTCAGTGATCCGCGCCTGCGCCAAACTGGTCAAGCCCGGCGGACACTTATTTTTCTCGACGATCAACCGCACTCCCAAAGGCTGGCTCTTTGGCGTGGTGGGAGCGGAATATATCCTACGCTTACTACCCAAAGGCACCCATGAATACAGCAAGTTTATCCGCCCCTCGGAAATGGGTGCCTGG
This sequence comes from Microbulbifer sp. ABH2_005, assembly GCF_056160005.1. Lineage (NCBI taxonomy): Bacteria > Pseudomonadati > Pseudomonadota > Gammaproteobacteria > Cellvibrionales > Microbulbiferaceae > Microbulbifer > Microbulbifer sp. ABH2_005. Next base: position 2,747,080 of record NZ_JBSWWI010000001.1, read on the forward strand.
CTGCGCGAGGCGGACCTGGAACTGTGCGATATCACCGGCATGACCTACAACCCGGTTACTCGCAACTATAAACTCAATCCCCGCGACGTCGACGTCAATTACCTGATGTATGCCAGCAAACCCGAATAAGCGACCCCTACGATGAAAGCAGTTTTATTTGACCTGGATGGCACACTCCTCGACACCGCACCGGACTTTATTGTCGTGCTCAATCAGTTACGGCATCAGGAGCAATTACCTCCACTGCCCGACCAGGTAATCCGCGGCACCGTCTCAAGCGGCTCAAGGGCATTGGTCACCCTGGGGTTTGGCAAACAGGAAGGTGATCCCGAATTTGCCAGCCTCCTGCAGCGCCTGCTGGATCTCTACCTCGCGCACCTCGCAGAGCAAACCGTCCCCTTTCCCGGCATAGAACCATTGCTGGATACCCTCGCGCAGAATGAAATCCCCTGGGGTATCGTCACCAATAAACCCGAAGCATTTACGGTGCCGTTGATGCAGGCATTTGAATATCTGCCACCGGCCTCTGCGGTGATTTGCCCCGATCATGTCAGCAAGTCAAAGCCAGACCCAGAAGCGATATTACTCGCGTGCAGCAAAATTGGATGCGCTCCAGCAGACGCCGTTTATATCGGAGATCACCAGCGGGATATAATTGCCGGCCAGCGTGCAGGCATGCCGACGATTGCTTGCGCATACGGCTATATCGATGCATCTGATGACCCCACCAATTGGGGTGCCGATCACCTGGTCAGCTCTGTGGATGAAATCTGGCCCTTGCTTCAGCAACATTACATTTAATCTTCGTAATCATGCCCGGCCCGATGCTGGGCGCCAGCATCAGGATGTTTCATGTCTGAATATGCCGGCGACTATGTCGCTCCATCAAACTTACTAAAAGATAAAATCATACTCGTTACCGGCGCTGGTGACGGTATTGGCAAAGTTGCAGCAAAAACTTTTGCCGCACACGGAGCCACTTTAATACTTTTGGGTCGCACCACCCCAAAGCTCGAAATGGTCTATGACGAGATTGAAGCCGCCGGAGGACCACAGCCGGCAATTTTCCCTATGGATCTCAGTGAAGCACGCATAGAAAACTTTGAAAATCTTGCCGAGGCCATCGAACAGGAATTTGGCCGCCTAGATGGCCTGCTTCACAACGCAAGTCTACTCGGACAGCGCACGCCCCTGGCAAATTACCATTTCGCTACCTGGCAACAGGTCATGCAGGTCAATGTCAATGCAGCATTTGGGCTCACCAAAACACTACTGCCTCTGCTGGAAAAATCCGAAGCCGGTTCGGTAGTTTTCACCAGCTCTAGCGTTGGCTTAAAGGGACGGGCATATTGGGGGGCCTATTCTGTATCAAAGTTCGCAACAGAGGGGCTGATGCAGGTACTCGCCGATGAATTGGAAGGTGTATCCAATGTTCGGGTGAACAGCCTCAACCCGGGCGCTACCCGCACAGCTATGCGCGCGACGGCCTACCCGGCAGAAAACCCCAAATCAGTAGCGGCACCAGAAGAAATTATGCCGACTTACCTCTACTTAATGGGCAATGATAGCCGCAGCCAGAGCGGCAAACACTTCAGCGCGCAAAAGCGCTAGACCCTGTAAATAGCAAAAAACCGGGTAGCTCCCGGTTTTTTGCTGAGACAGGGACAAAGGTGTTCGCCCCTATCACTTCTTGGGGGATTCCTCTCCCGATGGGCTTCTCTGCCCCACACCTTTATCCGCCCCCATATGCTCAGGCACATCGGCAAAGACGTCCCCCTCAAATTCCATCATCTCACTGCCACCGAGCATTTCGCCTTTTTTGATATTGCTCCCGGAAAAGTCCTGCTCTATACCCTTACCCTGTTGATTCTGAGGTAGGGTAACCACGCTCGTTGAGGCAAAAACCTCTCCTCCGAGTGTAAGTCGCAAACCCTCGATACTGAGATAACCTGCCGTAGCCAATATAACTGCGGGAGTAATAAGACTTTTCATTGTTCCGCCCCTGGATAGTTTTTGCCTATGATTCAAATCCAATCAATAGCCAAGCACTCAACAAACCCCTAAAACAAGCACCGCTATTGAAAATGAGCCAACCAAATCGCTTTAATAAGGTGACAGATTAGCTCATCTTTATCGAGGCTATTTTTCCATGTGGGTTCCACTAAAAGCGTGCGGAGACGCACAAATCCAATTGTCCATTAGCCGCAGCTCCGGCAAAATAACGTAATAAATAGTCATGAAACGAATTTTTCTTATCTCCCTCCTAACCATCCTTGCTCCCAGTATTTACGCGGACACGCTGGGAAAACAGCTTAAAGGCTGCTCTGAAATTACACCCAACACGGATCGACTGGCTTGCTACGACAAGCTCAGCAACTCCCTCGCAAAGCGAGCCGAGCAAGATTTCGGTCAAGAATACAAGCAAACTGAAGAAGCACCTGAGTCTATCGAGGCAAAAATCGCAGAAATTCAGGAGGGCGCCCACAACAAGAAAATTGTCACCCTGGAAAACGGCCAGATCTAGAAGCAGAATGATACGGGTCGCATATTCTGGAAATCCGGTGACCTCGTTGTCGTGGAGCGCGCGATGTTTGGCTCCTTCTTTATGAAACCTGCCGATGGTGGAAAGAAAATGCGGGTCAAGCGCCTGAAATAACTTACCATTAGTAATCCGGGCGCTCTCTGCGCCCAGCCCCTCCCTCTCACGCAAAGACTTATCAGTCAGCCTTAATAGGGCGCAAAATTCAACTTTCATCTATCGTTAAGGTGAAATGGGCGCCAAAGGGTGCCCGGAGAGACTGAACAAAACATATCGTTCACGCAGTCAACAGAAGGTTTAAGCACTTGTCCCGAGAAAATTTTTACTCAAGGGATGAAGACTGGCTGAAGGATACAGACAACGCCCTCTCCGATTCCTGCTCCAATGCGGAAAATCGCGGCCAGACGGAAGAAGCCGGGCCCGATATCGAAGAGATTCATTCAGTTGGGGAGCCTCTGAGCGAAAGCGGCAGCACCCCAATGCAGAGCTATCTCAAGCACTTATATAGGCTTGAATTGCTCACACCCGAAGAGGAACACAGTACCACCTGCCTGTTGCGAGATCTCGAGGACACCCTGATCGAGAAGCTGCAGCAATGCGGCACCGAGCTTGTGCAGCTGCGCAGCGAGGGCGTGGAGCAGCGCGGCAGTACCGGCGCCTATGATCACGGCCTGATCATTGCGCACACCGAAAAATTAATGGCCGGCGACGAACTTATCCGAAGGGAAAGAAGCAAGCTCGGCGGCCTTCTGCGGCGCTTCCAGGAACAGCGCAAGAAACTCATCCAGTGTAACCTGCGCCTGGTCATCGCCATTGCCAAACGTTTCCGCAATCCCTCGGTGCCATTCATTGACCTGATCCAGGAGGGCAATGTCGGCTTAATGAAGGCGATTGAACGCTTCAAACCACAAATGGGCTACCGCTTTTCCACCTATGCCTACTGGTGGATTCAGCAGGAAATACAGCTGGCTATGCGCCGCAATGAGGATTTGGTGCGCCAGCCAGCCAATGTGCAGGATGATTTGCGTACAATTTACCGTGCCATTGGCGAGGTGCGCGCTCTGGGGCAGCCCGCCTCTGATGAGAACCTGGTGAAACATACAGGGCTCGATCTGGAACGCATCCAGAGTCTACTCAAGCTACCGGGCCCTACAGGCTCACTGGACGACCCTGTCGCAGACGACCAGAGCAGCACCCGCTTGGATTACGCTCCCGCCGACGAGCTTTATAACACCGATGAGCTGGTTACCAATCAAGAGCTGGCGGAGCGCCTGCGCGAAGCGGTCAATCGACTACCACCACGACAGCGGACCGTGCTGAACCTGCGCTATGGACTAATTTCAGATAGAGATTGTTCTTTCCGGGTTATCGGTGAGCAACTTGGACTCAGCCAGGAGCGCGCGCGCCAGCTGCACTCCGATGCCATTCGCCAACTGAAGCGACAGTGGCGATAACTGCCCAGCAATTGATCCAGCAATCGATCAAAAGACCAATACTCTCAGAGCAGGGGGCTGATTTTCAGCCCCCAACCAATCACCTCCTATCAAACAGGAGGAAGTCGGTGGCGGTCAACGAGTACCGTGCTTGCCATCAATCACTTTCCCACTAGTCTTAATTACAGCTCTTGCAACTATCCCCCTATATCCCATGCGTAAATCTTTCACACAGGCTGCGGGCGATAACACAGCGCTAGGCTGTATCCTTTTCTTCGCCTTAAATTTCCTCATTTCACACGTAGCACACGCTGAACAGGAAATTATTATCAGCGGCGGAAAGGGGCTGGGAAATGCCTTAATGCAACGGGACTCTATTTCCGCCGCCAAGGTAGCCGGCGTGAACTACTCATACCTACTCACCTCCTCCAATAACGCCAATCATTCATGGCAATGGTGGGGCCAGGGCAGCTACTCCTATATACGCCTGGGACATCTCAATGAAACCCAGCAGCAAAACATCATAGAAATCAAACCGGTACTGCGCTGGTATCCGCGCAGTGAACCCCTAGGTGGATTTGGAGAAGCGGGAGTTGGCGCTTCTTACTTAAGCCAGCGGGAATTTGGCGATATTCAGCTCAGCACCAAGGTTAACTTTGCTCTGCATTTTGCCCTGGGCTATCGCTTTAGCAGTGGCCATACATTATCGGTGCGCTATAGCCACTTCTCCAATGCCTACACCAACATCCCCAACCCCGGTTTCGACTTCGCCTCAATCAATGGGCATTTTAATTTCTGATTCAACACTGGGGCGCTTGCAATTGCTGGTTAAGAAGTGACACTGAGGTTACGGTAGATATTCACGGTCTTTTTAACGATATCTTCATGAAAAAAGCTGTGTAATTCCGCTTTATCCCGCTGTGCCATCAAAGTCAGGCCAGCATCGCACAGGGCTTGTGGGCTCCCCCGATCAACCACGCCTTGAGCGAAACAGTGCGCCAGTACTTCTCCAGCACAGGTATCTTTATAGGCAATCACCGCACACCCCATCGCCAAAGCCTGCATCGCATTTTTGCCATTAGGCTCTCCGGAGTCGGAGAGACAAAAAGCTAACTGCGAGGAAGCATAGAGTTCCCGTAAATCCTTTCTCTCTCCCAGAAACAGTACACATCCCTCAAGCCCCAACTCTTGAGCTAGCTGCTCCAGCTTACGTACATAGCGTAAATCGCCGCCCTGAGGCACTCCTACCACCAGCCCCAATAAATCGTCATGGCTCTCTTTAGCCTGTGCCAAAGCCTGCAAAAAGGTTCTCAACTCCCCCTTTTCTGACAGGGAACCCGAATACAACCACCAATTTTTTCCCTCCAACTGCGGATAGCTATTCAAAAAGCGTAAGTGCCATTGGCTCGATACAGGTTTACTGCGATCGAACTCCCGGGAATTAATGCCCCAATGCACAACATGGGCCGGGTGAGCTAACTTTTCTCCCAAATGCTGCTGCAAATGATTTGCGATCCCTTTGGACGATGCGATGACAGATTGCCCAGAAATCAATCCCGCATCCCGTCTGCCAGGTGAAAAATACTGATCGACATGAGTAATTAAACTGGGACGGGCGCCGACATCCATGCCTCGCCAAGCCCGCCAAACCAGCTGGGCAGTCAGGCGCCCGTGAACATGAATTACATCGGCATTTAAGCTTTGTAAGACATTGCGCAACCGACGCGCAAAGGCCACAGACAGAAAAGGCTTTTTATTCAAAGATAATTGAATATGCTGAATATCATGCAACTCTAAACGGTTTACCAATGCTCCCCCAGCAGAGATCACAACGGGTTTAACGCCCTGCCGGGCCAGTTCCTGAATAAATTCCAGCGCGACCTTGCCTACTTCTCCAGGCTCCAACTCAGGCCAGACTTGTACGATTTTCAAAATACCTACCGCAAAAATGGAACAAAGGCAGTATTTTGGCCCTCACAGAAATAATTTCCCAGTAGATTCCACACAAGTTTGCAACAAACCCCTCTGGCCAGGCCAATTTACCAGCAAGTTCCCCCGGTATGAGATGAGCTTCACGAGTGCTAACATGACTCGCTTCAACACATTCAGGGAAAAGCAATGTTCCAACGCTATTTCACACAGTCGATCGCTCTTGTTCTTATATTGCTTGTTGGCACTGCCACCGCAGCCGAAACAGACCGCGGTATTTTCTGGAAAGCCACCAAGGAGGATAAAACTGTCTATCTGCTGGGCTCTATCCACTTGGCAACGGAAGACTTTTATCCGATGCGTGCCCAAATAGAGCGCGCCTATGCCACTAGCGACGCTATTGCCGTTGAAGCCGATGTACTCGCAGCCGAAAGCGACATAATGGTGCAACAGAAAATTATGATGGAATCGGTCTATCAAGGAGAGCGCAGCCTGCGTGACGACCTGCCAGCAGACTTATATAAGAGACTGCAAGCCTGGATGCATAAACGCAACATGCCGGAAGCCATGTTTATTCGTCAGCGTCCCGCTATCGCTATGATCTCCATGAGCATGATCGAAATGCAGGCTCTGGGCCTCAACCCTGAGTTGGGTATCGATCGTCACTTCCTAACCAAAGCCAAAAAAGATGGCAAACCGGTATTAGAGCTTGAAGGAGTCGTGCAACAATTCCAGCTTTTGAACGGCTTAGACAATCCCGCCCTTTTACTTCAGCAGACGCTAGAACAACTGGAAGATATTTCCACCTACCTACCTCAACTCACCAATGCTTGGAAAGCCGGGGATCACGATGCCCTCAACCGTCTGATATTGCTCGATGGTCTTGAGGAAAATCCCGAATACAAGCCCCTTTACGACAAGCTCTTTTTCCAGCGCAACAAAAATATGGCCAATAAGATTGCATCCAAGGCGCCAAAGTATCGTTCACTGTTTGTGGTTGTCGGCGCCGGTCATCTGGTAGGGCAAGGCAGTATTGCAGAACTGATGAAAGAAAAAGGCTATAAACTGGAGCGCATCTAATTTTTTCCAGGCAGTGTAATCACTAAGCTGAATACCTTCTTACTTTTGCCCGCGAAATATTGGCGCAGACATAAATAGTTGTCACTGTTTCACGGGCTTACCCAATACCACCCGCACTTCGCACGCTCAAAACCAGCGCCCTTTTACCCGCAAAAAAGCTGAATCGGCGAAAAATTGATTAATCGTCATACTCACTTGCTAAACTGCAACAACACGCCGCAGTTGTCACTGCAGTTTTCTAGGGAGTATCCCATGAAACGCTACGGCCTATCTTGTGCCCTAGCCTGTGCCCTTGTTTCTTCCCCCGCCACAGCCGATAAGGCCAAAACAGAAGGCGGGCTCAAAATTACCTCTGACGATGGTAATTTTTCCGCTGAGCTCGGCGGTCGAATCCATTTTGACACCTACTTTTTTGACAAGGACGACAACTACTTTGACAGTTTTTTCATAGATGATGAATTTGAGGAGCCGGTAAACACTACGGACTTTCGCCGAGTGCGCCTGGCAATGAAGGGGAAACTCTGGAAGTGGGAATACAAGCTGGAGAGGGATTTTGCCTCCGCAGGAACTGGAGGGCTTAGAGATGTATTTCTGGCCACTAAAATCTTCGACGGCAAACTTCGCATTGGCAACTTCAAACCCAGCCGCTCTATTAATGAGCTAACCAGCTCCAATGAAATCACCATGATGGAGAGATCCTTCGCCACTGCCACAGGGGTTTTCGCCGACCGCGGTCGACAACAGGGAATTGGTTGGAATACCCACTGGTGCTGCCATACATTTGGCGTCGATCTCTTTAACCTGCGCAATCCCGGTGATCCGCGCAATGAGGGCATAGGGAGCGCAGCCCGGTTTACTTGGGCCCCGATTAACGAGCCCATCAGCACCCTGCACCTCGGCGCCTATTTAAGTTATGAAGATGCCAATGAGGACACCTTAGCCCGTGAGGCCCTGGTTGAATATGCCGGGCGTCGTGGCCCGGAGCAGCTGGTTGCTTTAAGCCCTGGTGGTGGCGAATTTTTCTTTGGTGATTTTGGTGATGATGAATTTTATCAAGGTAACCCAGGTGGTGATGTGTGGATTTTTGGACTGGAGTTAGCCGGCACCTACGGTCCTTTTTACGCCCAATCAGAATACGCTTTTGGCAATTTCTCTGGAGATATCTATCTATCAGAGCTTACTTTCGAGGATTTTTTTGGCGCACCGCCCAGTTTCTTATGCGATCCATTTACCGGCTGCTTCATTGGCGATCAGGATGTGCGCACCTGGTATATCACCGGTAGCTGGGCGATCACCGGTCAGCACAAACCCTACGACGATAAAATAGGCGTTTTTAAATCCATCAAACCCACCCCACCGGAAGGCGCTTTCGAAGTAACCGCACGTTACGACACCATCGAGAATAAGGATATTCCCCGCATGAGGGTTAGCAACTTTGTTTTTGGGTTTAATTATTATTTCAACCCCAAGGTGCGTTTAATGATGAATATCACACTCGGGGATGATGATTTTACCGGCGATCAAACCAAACAGTTCGCTGTTCGAATGCAGGCTTACTGGTAGGAAAAACAACCCCGGAGGAAATCTGCCGGGGCTGTTATGGCTGGAGAGTTAACCCACCTGCTGAGCTTTAGTGGGATCGAAAATCTCAACCTCGCTGGCCTGACCAGCGTTTCGAGAAGGATTTTCGAAGCGGCTCAGCGCCAGCTCTCTTTGTCGCTGGGCTTCCAACCAGTTGGCCTCTTTGATGTGCCCATAGCCTTTAATAACCTCTGGGTAGCTAAGCAGTTCAATAGCCGCCTGGTGGTTTTGCGCATTCAACTCACCCACCACTTTCTCAACCAGCTGCTCATACTCAGTAATCAAGGCCCGCTCCATACGGCGCTCAGCGGTATAGCCAAAAATATCCAGGGCCGTACCACGCAAGAACTTCAGTTTGGCCAGGACACCAAACGCTTTATACATCCAACCGCCAAATTTCATCTTACGCGGGCGCCCCAACACCTTGTCGAAACGGGCCAATAGAGGCGGGGCAAGATTGAACTCAAGTACAAAATCGCCGCTGAAATTTTCCTGCAGAGACTGGGTAAAGCGCCCATCCGTGTAGAGGCGCGCGACCTCATACTCGTCCTTGTAAGCGAGTAGCTTGGCATAATTGCGCGCAACCACCTCCGCAAGTGCCTGACTCGCTGGCGTTTTAAGAATTTCGGCCGCTTTGACCTTATCGACCAGGCTCTGATAGCGCTTGGCTAATTCCTCATTTTGATAGCCGGTCAGGTGTTCAACCCGATGGGCAACAATCTCATCCAGCCCTTTGGGCAACACAACAGGCGCGCGGTCATGGGCGAGAAGCCGGTTTAAAATCTTTCGATCCGCTGCTGCCAGGCGCCCGGCAGCAAATCCCTGCAGGTTGCCCTCAACCGCCACGCCATTCAGCTCAATAGCCTGTAACAGCGACGCCTGGGAGAGTGGCAGAAGGCCTTTTTGCCAGGCAAAACCCAACATAAATATATTGGCCGCCAGGGTATCTCCCAGTGCAGATTTGGTCAGACGGTGGGCATCGATGGAATCCAACTCGCTAACCGCACTGCTCAGAGTATCGAGAACCGCCTGTGGAGAGTGGGCATCCTCACGGCCCAAAACGGTGGCAGCTGTGGGGCTCAGATGCGTATTAACTACCGCACGGCTATGGGTTTCATCCAGCTTGGCCAGGCAAGCGGCGAGATTCCCAGCAGCAATCAAGTCGCAGGCCATCAGTGCATCGGCGCGACCATCTGAGATACGTACCGCTTGCAGCGCTTCGGGCTGAGCGGCAAAACGAATATGGGAATAAACGGCACCGCCTTTTTGCGCGAGGCCGGTCTGATCCAGGGTGCTGCAGGCTTTGCCCTCAATATGCGCTGCCATCGCCAACAGTGCTCCGATGGTCACCACACCGGTGCCGCCCACCCCTGTCACCAGGAAGTTAAAGGGTTCAACTAGGCCTGGTAGCTGTGGCGCAGGCAACTTTTCTGCTTCTGTTCGCAATACATCGCCAACGCCTGCACCTTTGGCCAGTCGCCCACCTTTTACGGTAACAAACGAAGGGCAAAAACCATTGATACAGGACAGATCCTGGTTGCAGCCGGTTTGGTTGACGCGGCGCTTGTCCCCCAGAGCGGTGGAAACCTTTTCCACGGCAATACAGCTGGACTGTTGCACACAGTCGCCACAGCCTTCACACACCAATTCATTGATAAAGGGGCGCCCCTCCGCCTGGGGCAGCAGGCCACGTTTGCGCTTGCGTCGCAATTCAGTGGCACAGGTCTGATCGTAAATAATAACCGTACACCCTTCCACATCACGCAACTCTTCCATTACCGCCGGCATATAGTCCCGGTGGCGAATCTCTACCTCGGAAGGGAAGCTCAGAGCCCCCTGGTATTTATCCGGATTGTCCATCACCAGAACGACTTTTTGCACCCCTTCCGCCAGCACCTGGCGGCAGATCATATCCGGTGCCAACTCGCCATCGTGGGGCTGACCACCCGTCATGGCGACGGCGTCGTTGAACAGTATTTTGTAAGTGATATTGACTCTGGCGGCCACAGAGGCGCGAATGGCGAGAATTCCAGAGTGGAAATAGGTGCCATCACCCAGATTTACAAACACATGCTTTTCATCGGTGAAGGGCGCTTGCCCAACCCAGTTCACCCCTTCGGCACCCATTTGCGTAAAGGTGAATGTCTCGCGATCCAACCACTGGGCCATATAGTGGCAGCCGATACCGGCAAGGGCGCGACTGCCCTCCGGCACTTTGGTGGAACGGTTGTGGGGACAGCCGGCACAAAACATGGGTAGGCGTGACACACTGGAGCCCGCCTGTTGCGCAATGCGTTGCGCCAGGGCGTTGAGGCGCATTAAGCGGTGTTGCCCGCGCTCGCCCAACTGGTCTTGATCCAAAATCAGACCCAGCACCTGGCAGATGATGGCCGGAGACAATTCTCCATAGGCGGGCATTAAAGGCTGGTCGTGCTCATCCACTTTACCGAGGATACGCGGAAAGTTGGCGTCCTTGAGGTGGACGTTGTACAGCTCTTCTTTCAGCTGCACTTCCATCAGGCTGCGCTTCTCCTCCAGCACCAGCAGGGTATCCAGGCCCCGGGCAAATTCTTGGATGCCGGGCACATCCAGGGGATAGGTCATCCCCACCTTGAGGATACGAATGCCCAGCTGTCGGGCTTTCTCCTCATTGATACCCATATCCTCGAAGGCCTGCATCAAGTCCAGGTGGGCCTTACCGGTAGTAACGATACCTAGAGTAGCCTCTGGATTTTCCAGCACAACCTTGTTCAGTTTATTGGCCCGGGCAAATGCCAGAGCTGCCGGGCGCTTGTAGCGCCACAAACGCTCCTCCTGTTCGAGGGGATTGTCTTGTTTGCGAATATTGAGCCCACCTTCAGGGCGCTCAATCTCGGGGTAGCTGAACTGTACTCGCTGTGGATCGACTTCCACCGTAGCGGAGCTATCCATATTTTCTGCCAGAGTGATCATCGCCACCCAACAGCCACTAAAGCGAGACAACTCCAGGCCATAATGACCGTAATCCAGAACCTCCTGCACAGTTGCGGGATTCAAAACCGGAATATGCATATCCACAAAAGCAAATTCCGACTGTCCTGGATAGGAGGAAGACTTACAGCCGTGGTCATCTCCAGCGATGATAAGCGCCCCGCCCTTTGGCGAGGAACCCGCGGCATTGGCGTGGCGGAAAGCATCGCAAGAGCGGTCCACACCCGGCGTCTTGCCATACCAGATACCACAGACACCATCCACCCGGGCGCCATCGAACAGACCAACCTGCTGGGAGCCCCACACTGCAGTCGCTGCCAGCTCCTCATTCACGCCCGGTTGAAATCGGATATTGTGCTGGTCCAGTAATTTTTTGGCCCTTGAGAGCTGTAGATCGTAGCCACCCAGTGGGGAGCCGCGATAACCGGAGATAAAAGTCGCAGTATTCAGGCCGCGGGATTGATCCATCCGCATCTGGTCGATGGGCAGGCGCACCAGTGCCTGAATCCCAGAGAGAAGCACACGGCCTTTCAGAGTGGTAAAACGATCATCCAGTGATATTGGTTTTTTTACCTGGGAGTCCACCGCGCGCTGGGGACTGGCTACTTTATCAGTCATACACCTAGTTTCCGGTCATTTATTCTTCTCGAAACCCGGTTCGAGTTATAAGTCATTATTCTTCCGAATTGCTCCGCTTCAGCCGTAGAGAGTTCATTTTTTCGCCTCTCAGGTCACCCCTCTGGCGGGTAATCACAAAAAGCACTCAAGTTGAAACGGATTGGTCAGGTCATACTAGTGCGTTAAGCGCAACAGAGCATTGCTTTATTTACGTAAATGTGCGTAAATTTGTGATGAAAATCTCGATCGAGCAATTTTTTATAGGATAGGAGTCTTTATGAAGCGTTCGACAGACCTGGATGATTTCGACCGCAAGATTCTGCGAGCGCTGCAGGAGAACGCCGATTATTCCATGGCGGAGCTCGGAGACAAAGTCGGTCTTTCTCACACCCCCTGCTGGCGCCGTATCAAGAGGCTGGAAGCAGAAGGCATTATTCGCGGCCGCGTCACTCTGTTGGACCCCCGCAAACTGGACCTGGGAGTCACGGTATACTGTTACGTGACCATCCACAACCACGACGAAGAGTCCCTGAATAATTTTGAAACCGCAGTACAGGATGTACAGGAAGTGGTTGAATGCTATTCAACCAGCGGCGATAAGGACTATGTACTGCGCGTAGTCGTGGACAGCGTTGAACACTACGAACAACTGCTAAAACGTTCGCTGGTGCATCTGCCCAATGTGGCCTCGGTAAATTCCACCTTCGCGCTCAAGCAAGTGAAATACACCACTCAGTTGCCGCTCTAGCCTCCGTCAATCTTGCAGTCGAAAAAAGAGAGGCGAGATCTGAGCCCTGTAACCTCAGGGCTCACGACATCAGTCCAACCTTCGTAACTTTTGTAATAACTGATCCAGTGCCTGCTGCAGATCCAAACCATCGCAGCTCAGCGTAATATCCGCATATTTGCGATACAGAGCCTGCCGCTCCTCAAACAACTCTTCAAAACTTTGTCCCGGCGCCTTAGCTATCCCACGGCTTTCATAATTATGGATTCGCCGACTCAACTCGTCTGCAGAGCACTCCAGAAATACAACCGTGCCTTGCTCGCGTAAATTTGCCATACCCTTTGCGCTATATACCGCACTGCCCCCGGTGGAAACCACATGCTTGGGCAGCTGTGCTGCGGCAATAACCTCCCCCTCAATAGCACGCAGATTGAGGTAGTCGCTTTCCGCCATAATTTCCTGAAGGGTCTTGCCCTCTTGTGCCTGAATCAAAACATCGGTGTCGACAAAATCCAGGGCCAACTCTTTGGCCAACAAAACACCCAGAGTACTTTTGCCGGCGCCAGGCATGCCAATCAAAACAACACTTTTTCTTTTTTTCATCAGTTTATCTGTACGCAAAATCATAAGCGGAACTTAAAACACCTTTAATCACCGCGGCGGGGGAAAAATACAGAACGCAACCAGCCGAAAAAACTATTGCCTTGCAGCATATATTTATCCAGCTCATCCATATTATGAGCCTGCCGAAAAGCATCGGCAAAGAGCGCTTCGCGAGTAATCATTCTGCGCTTGGGATTAATGGTTTTTATCGGCTTGGCCGGATTGCCGGCCACCACCGTATTCGCAGGCACATCCTTGGTGACCACACTGGCCGCACCAACCACGGAATTATCGCCGATACTAACGCCTTTACAAATAGTCGCGCTATCGCCAATCCAGACATTATTACCGAGGCGTATCGGTGCGGTGCAGCGAAAGGGCCTGGTGCGGTTATAGAGGCCATGCCAGTCGGAATCGGAAATATAAACATTTGCCGCAATCATACAGGCATCGCCAATTTCTATGGATTGAGCCGCCGAAATACGAACCCCTGGGGAAATCAGCACATAATCCCCAATAGTAATAAAAGCCTCGCCCCCCTTGTGTCCAAAGGTAGTGAAGCGAATGCATTTTTCCGCATTGGAAATCAAATGCGGATAATTACCCAGGCGAACATTATTTCCAAATACATGCACTGAAGAGGGGTCCATCACTTCCGGGTCAACACCTACCGCATCAAACTGAGGAAGTAAAAAATAGTGCGTGCGCCAGTTGCGCCAACGCAACTGCAGGCGCTTCAGCCAGTAAGGCCTATGATCCTTGCGCATAATTAAATTTCTATTTGGTGGGGCCTGCTGCCCACAAAAAATCACAATTGCTTTTGTGCAAGCGCCAGTTTAGTGTTTGGGCCAAGTAAAATAGCAAGCAGTAAACTATGTCCATTCATTTGCCCATCGATATCCGAGCCATCAAGGGATTTCTCGCAGCCCACGAGGGGGAAGCGCTCTACCATCTTGCCGCTGAGGCCAGTAGCCTGGGCCCCTGCCTAGAAGTAGGCAGCTATTGCGGAAAGTCCACGATCTATTTGGCCTCAGCCTGCAAGCTGACCGACAGCGTCGTGTTTGCCGTGGATCACCATCGCGGTTCCGAGGAGCACCAGCCTGGCGAGGAGTACCACGATCCCGATTTGTTTGACCAAAAAGCCAACCTAATGGACAGCTTTCGCACCTTTCGCACAAATATGCGAACGGCCGAGCTGGAAGATTGGGTAGTGCCGGTAGTGGCCCCCTCAGCGGTGGCCGCACGTCACTGGAACACCCCGCTCGGGCTCGTATTTATCGACGGCGGACACTCTCTGGAAGCAGCAATGACGGACTATCGCAGCTGGTCTCGTCATATAGTGCCAGGCGGTTACCTGGCCATTCACGACATATTTCCCGATCCAGCCGATGGCGGCCAGGCTCCCTACGACATTTACAAGCTAGCCCTGGCTTCCGCTCAATTCGAGCTGGTCGAAACTGTCGACACTCTGGGTATCCTGCGCCGCATCTGATGGCAGGCGTACCGAGGTAAACAGCCCGCTTGCCGGCGTCAGGTCGGCAAGCGCATCTGCAGCAAGCAACATAGCGCCCACAGTCCAGGTGGTTTTTTCCTCGGGCCAGACCGCCTGATCCCGATAAACATATCCCGTCCAATAACCGCCATCACTGTCCTGCCAGCGATGCAGGCCCCGGTAAATAATCTCGGCGCGAGCCCGCTGACCTGAGGCCAGCAACGCCATGGTCAACTCGCAGGATTCCGCCACCGTTACCCAGGGTTCATCATTCACACAGCGGCAGCCTAAACCGGCCACCACAAATTCATCCCAACGCTGTTGAAGACGCGCTCGGGCGGCTTCTCCAGCAATAGCGCCAGTGAGCACGGGGTAAAACCAGTCCATGGAAAAGCGCGCTTTGCTCTCCCAGGTCCGGTCAAAACGTTCGGGCTTGTTCTGTAACGCCTCGCCGAGTGCAGCGCGGCCCCGCATCCACTCCGTGCGCTCCAGCCCCAGTGCACTGGCAATATTGATCGCGCATTCCAGGCTTTTATAAACCGAGGCACACCCGGTAATCAGGGCATCCTCTTTGTGTTTTCCCTCGGCGTCTACAGCCCAGTGAATCTCACCGTGTTCGGTCTGCAGGCCCAAGACAAAATCGATGGCGCGCTCCACCATCGGCCAGTACCGCTGTAGAAAACGACTATCACCGCTAATCAGGTAATACTGCCAGACCCCAGTGGCCACATAAGCGACAAAATTACTCTCCCGGCGCTCGCTATTATCAATCGCCCCGTCTTTATAAGCCGCCCACCAGCTGCCATCCTGCAGCTGAATATCCGCCAACCAACGATAGGCCTTTTCCGCAGCGACAAACTCCCCGGCGATGGCCAATCCCATGGCCGCCTCTACGTGATCCCAGGGGTCGGCGTAATGCCCTTTAAACCAGGGAATTGAGCCATCGGGCAACTGTTGAGAAAGGATGTAGGCGGCACTATCGCGCACAAAGCCGGTAGGAAACAGGCTCGCCTTCTTTTGGGATGTTACCGTTTCAGTCACGAGTTCACCTCCTCGGCCAGAGGTAGGCGCTCAGGAACCCGCTGCTCCGCCTTCACAAAATAGAGCGCGATACTTTTTCCCAAAAGCGGGTTCAACAATTTCTCCGTCACACGGGTGAGCGCGGGCCGCTTCATCAAGTCCCAAACAAGCAGGCGATGATAGGCAGCCACCAGGCGATTATCCGGTTTGTTCCAAAACAGACACTTTAACCACCAATAGGGAGAGTGCAAAGCATGGGCCTTGTGGCGGGCGAAATGCCGGTGTCCCAGGGCTTCAATGCTCTGGCGCAGTTCGCGCTCACGGAAAATGCGGATATGCCCCCCCTCTACCTGATGGTACTCATCGCTGAGTTGCCAGCAGATCCACTCGGGGAAATACGCCGGTACGGTGGCGGCAAAGATGCCCGAAGGTTTTAGCACACGATCTATTTCTGCGAGGACTTCTTTGTACTCGTGAATGTGCTCCAATACTTCGGAGCAGATCACCACATCAAATGTGGCATCGGCAAAAGGCAGCTGTAAGCCATTCGCCACCCCGAGTAATAGGCGCCCTTTGGCATGCTCTGGATGGTTAAAAGGTTCGGCACGCTCACTGGCGGTGCGCACATCATTGAGGCACAGGTCTATGCCGTAGACATCCACCTCATCCGTGATCATCAAATGGATGGAATGGCGCCCCTCGCCACAGCCCAGGTCCAAAACTTTTTGCCCTGGGCGAAGATTCAAGTGTTGCGGATCTACAGTAATCATTAAGCTGCCTCCGCACCGCTGACATCTGCGTCAACTAAATCGTTTTCTTTCTGCTGTTGTACAGCCGGCTCGCCGAGTATTTCGCGGTAGTAAGCGACTAGGTTTTCTGCCGCCAGACTCCAGCAGAACTTATTTTCTATACGCGCCCTGCCTTGAGCACCCATATTGGCTTGTAAAGACTTATCCTCCAGAACGCGCCCCAAAGCCTCTGCCAGCGCATTGCTGTCACCGGCCGGGACGACGATACCCGCATTGCCAACTACTTCTGGCAGAGCGCCACCATCACTGGAAACCACCGGGGCCCCGCAAGCCATCGCCTCGCCTGCTGGCAGACCAAACCCTTCATAAAGTGACGGACAGGCAACAACTGTTGCACTGCGATAATGATTCACCAGTTCTTCATTGGAAATACCGGAAACAAACTGCACTGCATCCTGTAATTTCAGCTTTTTCAGCAGCTTTTCGGTGGCGCCGCCCTCGCGTAAGCGCCCGACCACCAATAGTTCCAAATCGGGAAAGCGCTCTCGCAATCCAGCCATGGCCTGTAACAAGACCCCAAGGCCTTTGAGCGGCTGATCCGCCGATGAGGTCGTCATGATGCGCAAGGGCTGGCGATGTACTTTGTCGTCGGGACTGAATATCTCTGTGTCGATACCGTTGTAAATCAGGTGGATCTGTTCTGGTGCTACCCCAAACTGCTCGATGATATCCCGCTCTGACTGTCGCGATACCGTGACAATATGGCGTAATTTCCTCGAGACCTTAATCTGCATATTGAGGAAGTTATGCCAGCGCCGCACCAATAAACGAAAACGCCAGTCCGGCGCCGCATCCAGGGCTAACTGACGATCGCGGGTAATGGGATGGTGAATAGTGGCAACAACCGGAAGGCCGCTGCGCTCGATATCCAACAGGCCGTAGCAAAGGGATTGATTATCGTGAACTATGTCGTACTTGTGGCCATGCTGGCGCAGGTATTTGCGCACTCGGCGGCCAAAGGTATAAGGCTCGGCAAAACCGCCGGTCAGTTTACTCCACCACTCAAAGAAATCCGCCCAGGAGAGCAGGTGTTTTGGTCTAAGGGCAAGGCTGGGCTTTTCTACTTCATAGAGATTGAGGCCGGGCATCTTAATCAGCTTGACCCTTTCATCCAATTCCGGATAGGGCTGGCCGGATATAACATCCACGGAATGACCGGCATCAACCAGTGCCTTACTCAAATAACGGAGATAAATACCCTGGCCACCACTGTGCGGGTGGCTGCGATAACCCAGTAGACATATTTTTAGTGGCCGTGTCTCGCCAGCCATTGGACCGTCTGCACAATTTCCCAAGGCGGTCATAGATTCCCCATCTGCTTGTTCTGAGACCCACATACATTAATCAAAAATGCAGCGCCGGGCTGTGAAGCCTGGCTATAGCAGTCGACCAATCCGGGGCCCTACGCTGGTAAAGCGGAAGAATACACTGGCGGAGAAATGACTGCTAGGCAGAAGCAGTCCACGCTGTTGGCCAGTCCGCCCTTCCGCGTGGCTTCTGAAGCCAAATAAATGAAGCGAGTGAATTCCCCCTCAATGGTATTTTCGCCGGTGAGATTTTGGCGAGCGCCTAAAAATTCACACAAAGCTTATAGCCCTATGGTCACTGCAAGCCCCTATTCTGCGCATAACCCACCCAAAATACCGCACCTCAAAAAACTGTAACGGATTATTTACCTGACAGTAACGTCTAAATTTCGTCACTTGAAACAGGTTAGGCGCAAAGAGAAAGGTGGCATTAGTTTTTTCAGCGGAAGAGCTAACCAAAAGCGAACCTGATTATTTTTTTGGCAAAAAAATGCCCGCCAATGGCGGGCCAGGTTTCTCGAACACACTTTCAGGAGGAGAGTTTCAAGCACGTTACGCACTTAAATTTAGGTATAGCAGAGTATTGCCACTCTCCAGAGCCCCTGTCGCAAAAGCCGTTCAGTATTTATACGCCGGTAGTCAACAGGCCAAAAATTAAACCCGATGCAAGTAACTTTGATATTCCACATCGGTAACTCGGGCGCCAATTTCTGCCATCTCCTGGCGCTTCAGCATCAAGAAAAGCTCGACAAACCGAGGATCGAGATACTCGCGCCACAAGACACTTCTACCAAAGCGCTTGAGTGCCCCACTCCAGGTGTTGATCAGCTGTTCGCTTTGCACCTGGTAGGCATCACCTTCCACCGGTTCAGGCGCTTGCAACTGGTTCTCTAGACCATGGCAGACACCAGCCAAAATACCCGCCAAAACCAAATAGGGGTTCACATCCGCACCGGCGATACGGTGCTCGATACGACGGGCTTCTGGGTTGCTGGCTGGGACACGCAGTGTTGTGGTGCGGTTATCGTAGCCCCAACACAGGTTCAGCGGTGCGTGAGAGCTTTCCTGGAAACGGCGGTAAGAGTTGCTGTGCGGCGCGAAAAAGGCCATCGCATCATTGGCTGTTGCCAGCATACCCGCGGCTGCCTGACGCAACAGCTCGGAGCCCTCCTCACTGCCATCATCGAAAACATTTTTGCCACTGCTATCAATCAGACTTAAGTGCACATGCATGCCATTGCCAGCCTGATCCCCAAAGGGTTTGGCCATAGTGCTCACACGGAAGCCATGACTGCGCGCTACGCCTTTCAATAAGCGCTTAAACAGCAATGTCTGGTCGGCTACTTTGACCGGATCGGCACTGTGCAGCAGATTGATTTCAAATTGACCGGGTGCACACTCTGAAAGTACCGAGTCAGCGGGAATGCCCTGAGCCTCGCAGGCGGCGCGTACATCGGCAAAAAAGTGACGCTGCGCATTCAGTTCAGACAGATCGTATACATCCGTGGAAGGCACCAGCTCGGCATCATTGTCACTAACCGGACGCGGGCGCGCTAAATGGTCAACATCATCGCGCAGCAGGTAAAACTCCAATTCGGTGGCACAAACCGCGGTATAGCCGAGCTTCTGCAGGCGATCCACCACCCGCTGCAGCTGGGCGCGCGGATCGGCATAAAGTGGGGAACCATCCGCTTCGTGCAACTGCATATGCAGTTGCGCCGTCTCCTCCCGGTGCCAGGGCGCCAGGCTGATCGGCGATACCGGCAGGCAGACACCATCACTGTCACCACTGGCGAACACCAGGGGACTGTCTTCAATATCCCGTCCCCAGATATCCAGGCTAACGGCGCTGCGCGGCATTTGCAGACTCCCCTTGAGCAGCTTCTCCGCTGCTTCAGCAGGCAGCCATTTACCGCGGGGGACGCCATTGATGTCGAACATAAAGCCTTCGATCCACTTTAGGTCCGGGTGCTCTGCCAGGAATTTGCGCGACTGCTCCAGCAGCTCTGGCTGGGCAGTAAATTCTTTTTCTTGTGACATAAGTTGCCTGAGGTAGTCCTGTCAAACCGCAGAAGCGGCCCAGGGCTGCCCCCATGTCCGCCTTTGGCGAATTATGAGTGACAGCCTTGCGCCGCTTCCAATAAGGGGGCGAAACCCCGAGTTTACGCTAGAGCTTTAGCGGTGTCGTCTAGTGCGCGATGCGCTTTCTCCACCAACTCATCCACCTGCTCGGTGGTGATAATCAGCGGCGGCGCAATCACCATCGCATCACCAACAGCACGCATCACCAAACCGTGTTTGATACTCAGGTCGCGGCATACCGCGCCGGCGGTACAGTCGTCATCGAAGCGGGCGCGACTGGCCTTGTCCTTCACCAGCTCCAGAGCGCCGACCATACCCAGGCTGCGCGCCTCACCAACAATCGGGTGTTCGGCCAGCTCAGCCCAGCGCTTGGCCAGATAGGGGCCAGTTACATCGCGCACATTCTCGATGATTCTTTCGTTGCGCAGGATGTTGATAGTGGCCAGGCCTGCCATACAGGCCGCTGGGTGTGCGGAGTAGGTATAGCCGTGAGTGAACTCACCGCCCTTGCTCTTGATCACATCCGCAACGCGATCACCCACCATGGTACCGCCCAGAGGGAAGTAACCGTTGGTCACCGCTTTGGCGAAAGTCATCAGGTCGGGCTTGAGGCCGTAGTAATCGGCGCCGAACCATTCGCCGGTGCGACCGAAACCAAAGATCACCTCGTCCATTACTAACAGGATGTCGTACTGATCCAGTACTTTCTTCACTTCAGGCCAGTAGGTCTCTGGCGGAATGACCACACCACCGGCGCCCTGGATAGGTTCGGCAATAAAGGCGGCCACTTTCTCAGGGCCCAGCTCCTGGATTTTTTCATCGAGGCTGCGCGCGGCCTGGATACCGAACTCCTCTGGAGACAGTTCACCGCCCTCGGCAAACCAGTAAGGCTGCTGCACGTGTTCAATGTAATCCAGCGGCTGGAACTGTTTGTGCATGCCGCTCATGCCACCCAGGCTGGCACCGGCGATGGTGGAGCCGTGGTAACCATTCTTGCGGGAAATCACAATGCGCTTCTCGGGCTTGTCCTGTAAGTCCCAGAAACGGCGGATCAGACGCAGGTTGGTGTCATTCGCCTCGGAACCAGAGCCGGTGAAGAATACATTGCTCATATTGGTGGGGGTTACTTCCGCCAGAGCGTCTGCCAACTCAATGGACGGCACGGTAGTGCACTGAAAGAAGCTGTTGTAGAACGGCAGAGTATTCAGCTGCTCATAAATAGCGTCACTGATTTCCTTGCGGCTGTAACCCAGGTTGCAGCACCACAGACCGGACATGCCATCCAGCATACGGTTGCCATCGATATCGGTGATATAAGCGCCCTCGGCACTGGTGATCACACGGGTGCCCTGTTGCCCCAGATCGTTGAAGTCGGTAAAGGGGTGCAGCAGGTGCTCGCGATCGTGTTGTTGCAGCTCACTTTTGTTCATATTTCGCTCCTGGCTTTTGCTCGGGGGCTCTCTACAGCACCGGACTGAGTCCGCATGGGTGTTGAACGAGTCCTCCCGCAAATTGATCACCTGCCCTCCTGAGCCCGTTTAAGGGCACGGCCGGGCGGCATATTGCTTCCAACATTTGTGATCACATTCTAGTGGCGAGACTAACGGAAGCGCAAGATCTATCTATGCCTCTGAGTAACAATAGAGTCCAAAGCGCCAATTACCCTTGGTGAGAAGAAAACCCCGAGGTCAAATCACAACGACATGAGCCCTCGCAACTTGAATAGTGAGAAGGCTTTTTTAGAGGCTTAAAAGGTTATTAGAACGGTTAAAGTAGTTCTTCTGCGGAAATGGAACCAAGTCCTTCCTCAATATCCTGGCGGATTGCCAAGCGCAATCGCGCCACATTGCCATCGGCAATCGCATCCAGCAGGTCCTCGTGACGATCCGGCAACTCTTGTACACCGAAGCGCTGGAATACCAGGTGCTGAAGGGGAGCAGTTTGCAGCCAAAGGCTCTCAATCAACGAGAGAATGATATGAGGGTGTCCCAAGCGGTAGAGGGTAAAGTGAAAGTCGAGATTGGCCGTCACATATTCCTCGATATTCTTCTCTATAAGCGCGCTAGTGACACGGGCATCCAGCTGACGCAGCTGCTCAAGAGCCCCCTGCCCCACAAAAGGTAGTGCCTGCTCTGCGGCCTGACACTCCAGCGCAACCCGCGCCGCACAGATCTCCGCAAGCTTCTCCGGGGTCATTGTGGGCACTGTGACACGGCGGGTGTCGGACAACTCCAATGCCCGCTCTGAGGTGAGGCGCCGCAAGGCCTCGCGAACGGGCATGGGACTGCAGTTCAACTCCGCCGCCAATCCCCGGATAGTGATCGGATGACCCGGCAAAAACTTGCCGCGCAAAATGGCATCACGGACCTGAAAGTAGACCCGCTCCTGGGTGGTGCGAAACGCCTCCTGAGGAGGGTTAAACTCAGGTGCCATATTCATGCGGCCCCAACCTGCTGCAATTTATGCGGCAAGTCATCGGACCCCACCTCAATAAGGTGATCCGCCACCTGACCCGTCTGCCAGATTTCATAAAAATCATCTGCCACCTGTCGACTCATCTCAACCACTTTTTTCCAGTAATTCACGCGCTCATCTGTGCTCAATTTATAAAAGTCATTACGGTCAGGGATTTTGCCAAATGGCAGCTTCTCGACAAATTTAGGCGATGGCGCAATCAGTAGTGTCGATGCCATGGCATCGCCGCGCACACGTCGCCAAGACAAGCCCTTATCGAACCAACCCGGCACCATAAACGGGAAAAAATGCGGATAGAGCACTAAGCCGGGCGGGTGGTTGAATCGAAGATCAAAATGGTAATCGGTGATCCCCCCATCGCGATAATTGCCCAAAGGCGCGCCAACGGGGTTGCGCACGCCCGCCATCACCAGAGGGATAGAACCACTGGCAAGCACCGCCGCGCAGACGTTTGCGCGATTGAGGGGAGAGTTCACCGTACTCAAATTCCCAAACGCCACCGCGGGCTGTGCCTGAGAGTGGAACACTACCCGCTCCCAAAAGGCCTTCAAGCTGTGTCTGGAGAAGGCATTAGCCAACGCAGAAGTGAAAAGTGCCGGAGCCAGCAGAGCCCGCTTTTCACTGGCCAGGGGCCCGCGCCCGCGCGCTGTAACGAAGTGACTGTGCCACAAGGGGTTCTCTACCACTTCACTCGCGCCATTTTCCCCCAAAACTTCCAGCAGAATCGCCTCCCCCGCCGCGGTAATCTCCGCTGGGGTAGGCCTGGCGGTGCCGTAGCTCTGGTGGATATAACCGTATTCCAAGCGCTCCAGTGCCGCTAGAGGTTCCTCCATGGCGTAACACATATTGCGGAAACTGCCGATGGAAGAGCCCAGTGTCGCAATAGGCTCGCAGCGATCCTTAAAAAAGTCGCCCATGAGAACCCGATCCAGCTGGCTGATAACCAGCCACTTGGGACCTCCAGAGGCGCCGACCAGGGTGGAGAACTGCCCCTGGTGCAATCCCTCTTCGCGAACCCTGCGCGCCGCAACAGCGCCGGCCAGTAAAATACAACTGCGGTTCTTCACATAATGTCCTTACAAATCAGCCTATAGCCAAGGTTTATTGGGAGCTTCCTTAGGGAAAATTACCATTCGCCGGTATTCTCCATCGACTTCCAGGGCTCCTTGGGCTCCAGAGGCTCACCATTTTGCAGCAGTTCAATCGATATGCCATCCGGCGAGCGGAAAAAGGCCATATGACCATCGCGAGGGGGGCGATTGATGGTGATTCCTGCGTCCATCATTCGCTGACAAACCGCATAGATATCATTGACTCCATAGGCCAGATGGCCAAAATTACGCCCACCACTGTAGGACTCAGGGTCCCAATTGTATGTGAGCTCCAGCGTGGGGGCTTTCTTCTCGCGGGCACTATCAACATCCTCTGGTGCCGCAAGGTACACCAAAGTGAAACGCCCCTTGTCATAGTCGTTGCGATTCACCACCTGCAAGCCCAATTTCTCACAGTAAAATTTTAAGGATTCTTCCAGGTTGGCCACGCGGACCATTGTGTGCAGGTATCTCACCCTCTACTCCTTCCTATTGCCAAGCTTTACAATCGGGGAATAATAAATAATTCAGCTTCGCCCGGCGAAAAGCAAATGTATAAAAAATTCTATCGTGCGTTTTCTCAAGCACCCAGCGGCAGCCCATCCTCCATGCTGCACATGGCCTGCCACTCGCATCATTACTGGCCCGACGTGACACTGGAGGCGGTCCAGCAATACTGGCAGGATGCAGCGCTACTCGCCGATGACAAGTGGGGACCTATTTTCCAGGAAAAAATACCCGCCTGGCAAAGTGCTGTCGCGCGCGCACTAAACCTTCCCGACGCTTCTCAAATAGCTATTGCCCCCAATACCCACGAGCTTGTCTACCGGCTACTTAGCACCTTCCCTTTCACTGAACCCCTGCATATCCTCACCACAGATGGAGAATTTTACAGTTTCACCCGCCAGTTACAGCGGCTGGAGGAATTACCCAACATACAGGTAACCCGTATCCCCAAACACCCCTTCTCCACCCTGGCAGAGCGCTTCGAGAGAGAGCTGCATACCGGTAACTACCAGCTGGCTTATGCCAGCCTAGTATTTTTCGACTCTGGCGTGGTTTTCCCCGAATTGATTCGCATCGCCGAACGAAAGCCAATCCAAACCCAGTTTGTTATCGACGGATACCATGGATTTTTCGCTCGTCCAATCGACCTAAGCACCATCGCCGATAAAGCCTTTTTCACTGCCGGCTCCTATAAATACCTGGGCGCTGGCGAGGGAATGTGCTTTATGAGCATCCCCCGCCACTGCACTCTGCGGCCTCTAAACACCGGCTGGTTTGCAGAAATAGCAGAGCTGGAAAATCGCAGCGGCAGTGTCGGCTATGGGGACAACTGGCTGAGGTTTGCCGGAGCCACCATGGATTATTCCTGCCTGTACAAAGGCTTGGCTATTTTTGAGCTGTTTCGCCGCGAGGGCATTACCGTGGAAAAAATCCACAACTATGTCCTCGCTGCACAACAGCGATTCCTGCGCACCATGGATAGCGCCGGCCACCCTTTTCTCAATCGTGAGCATTTAATCCATCACGACCTGGAGCATGGTCATGGACATTTCTTCACTTTTGATTGTCACAGCGCAGAGAATGCAGAGAAATTACAAAGTGAATTAAAAGCCCGCGCCGTCCTTTGCGACCGGAGACAGCAGTGGCTGCGATTGGGGTTTGCCATCTACCACGACCGCGAAGAAACATACCAACAGGTTTTTGGTTCTTACGAATAAGAAAGGAGGAAAGGATTTGCACCGTTATAGCCAACCCGCTGGATCCGGTATCCTCAGCTGAGGTTCAGACAAGCTTAGATAATATTTTTGACGCCAAGTGCATTGCTATATCGCCAACCCATAGCGATAGATAAGGAAAAACCATGAAGTTAGTAAAATTTTCGACCATTACACTACTCGCCCTGATACTTAGCGCCTGTGATAGCGGGCAGGCACCCTCGCTGCGTGGCACCCTGGTATCTATCGCAGCCCAGGGCGAGACCAGCCAGGCCCCCGATGTTGCCAACTTGTCTGTAGGCGTGGTGACAGAGGCGGACGATAGCAAAAAAGCGATGCAAGATAACGCAGAGCAAATGGATTCTCTGATGAAGGCGATTAAAAAAGCCGGCATTGCCAAGAAGGATATTCAAACCAGCGGCGTCAGCCTCTCTCCCCGTTACCACTACCAAAGAGATCAGAAACCCAAAATCGTCGGTTACACCGCACGTAATACCGTCAACATCAAAGTGCGTGAGCTGGATAAACTGGGAACCGTGTTGGACGACCTCACCGCCGCCGGTGCCAACCAGATTAACGGACCCAGCTTTGAGATTGGTGAGCCGGGACCGGTAAAAGCCGAAGCCCGTGAGAAAGCCCTGATCGATGCCCAGGAGCGAGCAACCATTTATGCCAAAGCGCTGGGGATGAAAGTTCGCCGGATCGTCAGCATCTCTGAACAGGGCAGTGGCGGTATGCCCCGTCCGATGATGATGCGCGGCCAGATGGAGTCAATGAAAGACAGCGCCTCAACGCCAATTGCACCCGGTGAAACCACCGTGTCGGTGAACCTGGACCTGGTCTTCGAATTGGAATAATCAGTAGCTTTTTACCGGCTCCGCAATGTTTTGCGGCGCCGGCACCCTAGACACCCACCGTCAGCCATTCTCCTCATGCTCCAGAAATACCTCCACGGCCGGCTCACTGGGGTATTTGAAAATCTTGCCTTCCTTCATCACAAACTGCACTCGCTGCAATTCGGAGATATCCTCCAGAGGATTGCCCGCGACTGCAATAATATCTGCGAGCTTGCCCTCACTGAGACTGCCAAGTTCATCTTGGATCTGTAGCAATTGTGCGGCATTCCAGGTTGCTGAGCGGATAGCGTCAGCAGGAGACATACCGCCCTGCACCATCAAAACAAATTCCCTCGCATTCTCCCCGTGCCGGGTCACGCCGGTATCGGTCCCAAAAGCAATTTTAACTCCGCGTTTATAGGCCTTGGAAAAAGTCTCCTGCATCAAGGGCCCCATGGTGGCAGCTTTGGGGCGCACTATTTCCGGCAAAAAGCCATCGATCGCAGATTTCTCGGTTACCCACTCCCCAGCCATCAAGGTCGGGACAAACCAGGTGTTGTTGCGGCGCATCAAGTCCATCACCTCTTCATCCATGTAAGTACCATGCTCAATGGAATCCACGCCGGCACGAATAGCCCGAATCATGCCTTCCTTACCATGGGCGTGCACCGCTACGGTAAAACCATAATCCTTGGCGGTGGAGACAATTGCCTCCAACTCATCTTGCATAAATTGTGGATTTTGCCCATTTTTCGCAACGCTCAATACTCCGCCGGTCGCGGTGATTTTGATCAGATCGGCACCGTCCTTATAGCGCTGGCGAATCGCCTTGCGCGCAGAAATAGGCCCATCCACAACGCCATCAACCGGGCCGGGATTTCCCACCAGATCATGGCGACGGCCATTAGTGGGGTCGGCGTGACCACCCGTGGTTGCAATGGATTTTCCCGCAGTGTAAATCCTCGGGCCTTCAATAGTGCCGGCCTCAATCGCATGGCGCAGACTGACCGTGACATTATCGTGATCACCCAAATTACGAATGGTAGTAAAACCCGACTGCAGAGTACGGTTGGCCGCATCGACACCGCGAAGGGTGAAGTCTGCCGCGTTCCAGGTATAGGATTCCATGTAAGCGCGAGGACCAAACTCATAGGTCAGGTGGCTATGCATATCCATCAGCCCAGGAAGCACAGTGAAATTGCGCAAATCAATGAGAATTTCACTCTCCCGCTTGGCAAATCCTTTTTGCACCGACTCGATACGACCATCCACGATATGAATGGTACGGTTCTCCAACAATTTACCATTGCTGCTATTGAAGAGTTTGCCCGCATAGATGGCCATTTCCTCAGCAGAAATTTGCTGACAAAACAGGCCTACAAAAACAGCCAAGGCCGTGACAGTGCGGCGAAAGAAGCAGTCTCTCTTGGAACTTGTTGTCATTGTCCTCACCAGTAAGTCTCTTTTAGATTTGTTGTGTTTTTATGGAAAGTTGCTCAATTTAACGCAATCACCAAGGCGAGAGAAAGCCCTATGAAAATCTATGAGTTTGCAAGCGCTCCCAATTGTCGTCGAGTTCGCATGTATCTTGCGGAAAAAGGCATCGAAGTTGAATTTTCCCATGTAGATATCGCCAAGGGCGAAAACCTCAGCCCCGAATATCGCAGCAAAGATATCAACAAAAAAGTCCCTTTATTAGAACTGGATGATGGCACTTATATCTCAGAATCTGTAGCCATCCAGCGCTACTTTGAAGAACTACACCCAGAACCGGCACTGTTTGGCCGCGATGCAAAAGAAAAAGCGCTGGTAGAAATGTGGAATCGCCGTGCCGACTTCAACTTAATGTTCCCAGTAGGCATGTGCTTCCAACATGTATCGGGCTTTTTCAAAGACCGCATGAATGTCTACCCCGAGTTTGGCGAGGATTCCGGTAAGCGCGCAATAAAGTTTATGGGCGTCCTCAATGATCACTTCTCGGATCATGAATATCTGGCAGGAGACTATTTTTCTGTAGCGGATATCAGCATGGTTTGCAGCCTGGATTTTGGTAAAGTGCAAAACCTACGCCCGGATGCCGAAAAGCACCCCCACCTGATACGCTGGCGTGAACAACTCAAGCAACGCCCGAGCTTTAAAGCCTAAAGTGAGTTTGACAGGTCCTAGCCGCAAGAACTGAAATGATCTAGCTCTATGGCCGCATAAAGAGTCAGCAGACACCACACAAAAAAATGCCCCGATTCATAAGAGAGCGGGGCATTTTTTATGTAACAATAATTTTTTATTAATCTTTAGTGGGTAAAACCTCCACCGGGCCGATATCCAGGGCTTCAACCTCTCCTTTAATCTTGTCCAGATCACCAACAATGACCCAGGTAAATTGATCCGGAGCGAGAAACTCCTGTGCCGAAGCCTCAACCTGCTCTTTCTTCAGCGCCGCAACCCGCTGGGGATATTCGGCGATGTAATCTTCTGGCAATCCTTTTTCCACCTGCCAGTTTATACTGGAGAGCAGCTGGCCCTTGGTTTGGAAACGAGCGCTCTGTTTAAGCACTTCATCGTTTCGGTAGTCCTCCAGCTCCTTTTCTGTGATCGGCCGATCAGCCAAATATTCTCGATATTCTTTGATCAACTCTTGGATTGCAGGGGCCGTTTTATCGGTCTGAACCGGGGCAAATAGAATGTAAGGTCGCTGGCCTTCGGTATCCATGGAAACCGCACGGGCACCATAAGACCAATGCTTATCCTCGCGCAGATTCATATTTACCCGGGAGGTAAACTTGCCGGCAATCGTATTTGCCATTGCCTCAAAGGCTTCCGCCCCCTTTGGCTGCCAGGGCGGCATGACCAGCCCGGCCATAATATAACTCTGCTGAGCGCCGGGGCGGTCCAGGAGATAAACCCTGGCCTTTTCCGGGCGCGTCACCTTGGCCACTTCAATCTTTGGCAGCTCCTGCTTAGGCGCCTTCCAGCCACCCAGAGTTTCATTCAGCAGCGGCTCAATCTCTTTTTCCGTTACATCACCAACGATGGTGAGCGTGGCGTTATCCGGGCGCACCCAGGTCTTTTGGAAATTCACCAGGTCTTCGCGGGTGATGGACTTGATGCCCTCAGGTGTGCCTGAGCCGGTCAAAGGGGCACCGTAAGGATGCTCGCTACCAAAGAGCAATGGCGGCAACTCGCGCAGAGCGAGCCCTTGCGGCTGCGCCTTTTCCTGAGCAATGGCATCCAAGCGATTGGACTTTACCCGCTCGAGATCGGATTCAGGGAAGCGGGGCTCTGTCACCACCTTGGCAAACAGCTCCAGGGAGGGTTTCAGTTGCGACTTGAGAGCACTCATGCTGATGGAGTTGTAATCCAGACCGCTACCTCCTCCGATACTAACTCCCAGTTCCTCGGCCCTGGCACTGAACTCGAGGCTGTCCAGATTTCCGGCGCCTTCATTCAGCATCTGTGCGGCCACTGAAGCGAGTCCGGGTTTGTTTTTATCT
Source organism: Microbulbifer sp. ABH2_005 (assembly GCF_056160005.1). Taxonomy (NCBI): domain Bacteria; kingdom Pseudomonadati; phylum Pseudomonadota; class Gammaproteobacteria; order Cellvibrionales; family Microbulbiferaceae; genus Microbulbifer; species Microbulbifer sp. ABH2_005. The sequence continues at coordinate 2,776,884 of NZ_JBSWWI010000001.1, forward strand.
GCGGAGGCGCCACTGCGAAACTGCAAATTCATCAGTACAACCGGTGTATCGTGGCGCTCAGCCAAAACCACCCGAAGTCCATTTTTTAGAGTGAAATTCTGCTGTTTGGGCAATTCCAGCTCTACATTTTTATCGACCTCCGGCAGCTTACTGCGATCCGCACCCACTGTTGCCGCGGTGTACTGCTGCTGGGGCTCGATAATCAAGGTATAAGAGTCATCCTTAAGCCACTGCTCGGCGACGTCCTGCACCTCGCGGGCTGAAACCTTGGCATAGTCTTCGACGCCTTTCAGGAGTGCGCCAGGATCATCGTAATAAAATTCCGAGCGGGCCAGAATATCGCTCTTCCCCCCAAAACCACCGGTTTTTTCCAGGCCTTTAACCAAGTCGGCAAACTCGCCCTGCTTTACCCGGCGCAGCTCTTCTGCACTGACGCCGTTTTTGGCAAATTGCTGCAATTCCTTATTTAAAAGTTTTTCAACTCTATCGACAGACTGACCCGGTTTTACATCCACCACAATAATCAACTGCCCAGCCAACTGGCGGCCGTAGTAAAAAGCACTCACACTGGTGGCCACTTTTTCATCTCGAACCAAGCGGCGATACAGCAGAGAGTTTTTGCGGTTTGCCAGCAGGGAAGTCATCAACTCCAGCGCATGCTCTTCCTCGCTGCCAACTGCCGGCACATTCCAGACCTTATAAATACGGGTTTGCGGCACCTGATCGTATACCACCTCCCGCTTTTTCACCTGGGAGGGCAACTCCCAGTTTTTGATGCGGGGTTGCACCTTGGTACTGGGGATATCCGCGAAATATTTGCGCGCTTTGGCCATCGCTTCATCGACGCTGATATCACCGGCGATCACCAAGGTGGCGTTGGCCGGTTGATAGTGATCCGCAAACCACTTTTTAACGTCTTCGAGACTGGCATTGTCCAGGTCTTCCATAGAGCCGATCGGCGTCCATGAATAGGGGTGATCCGCGGGGAAGGTACTTTTGGCAATAATGTCGAAAGCCTTACCGTAGGGCGCATTTTCACCCTGACGCTTCTCGTTTTTTACCACCCCGCGCTGCTCATCGAGTACTTCCTGGGTAATAGCGCCCTGGAAATGCCCCATCCGGTCAGATTCCATCCATAGGGCCATATCCAGAGCACCCTTGGGGACGGTGGCAAAGTAATTGGTACGGTCGTTACTCGTGGTGCCGTTCATATCGGTGGCACCGGAGCGCTGGAAGGGTTCGAAGTACTCACCGGGGTAGTTCTCACTACCGTTGAACATCAAGTGTTCAAACAGGTGCGCAAAGCCGGTTTTACCTTTCGGCTCGTCTTTGGAACCCACTTTGTACCAGATATTGGTAGAGACAACCGGAGCCTTGCGATCCTCGTGCACAATCACAGTCAGTCCGTTGGGGAGAACTTCCTTGTGAAAAGGGATATCCAGTTGAGGGGGCGGCACGAAAGCTTTCTTATCAATAGCCGCATTTTTACTACTTGCAGCGGCTTCCTTGTCCACAGAAAGAGCGTGGGGCGTATTGTCCGTAGACTGGTCACAGCCGGCGAGACCGGCGGTAGCGATAACGATACTGAAGAACACTGGACGCAAGTCCATATTGTCACTCCCTAGTAATAACCGCGGATTCAGGATGGCAAGTTTAGGCCAGTATCCAATCCATTTACTGGCTAGCCTTCCGCAGTAATAAACCACAAACCTGGTACCAGAATGAGGTACCAGGTCACTACATCAATCTTCAGACAAAAAAATGGGCACTAAAGTGCCCAAATAAATACATCACAGAGAGAAGCGATGATGCCAATCGCCAGGGATCAGGTCATCGGCACATCTCCCGTGCCGAATTAGATTATGCTGCCACAGTGCCGGACTTGTTTTCCGTATCACCGGTCACGGAGTGGTGTCCAAAGCGTTCTTCAGCGATACGGTCGGCCACATGCGCTGTGGTCTCACCGGTCTCATCCGCGCGTTCAAACACTTCTTTCATGGTGCTGCCGATCTCTTCGATATGGGCACGCACCTCTGCGGCGTCGTAGTCACCCATTTGCTGGTAGTAAACGTCGATAATGCCACCGGCGTTGATCACGTAATCCGGCGCATACAAAATACCTTTCTCGCGCAGAGCAGCTGCATGGCGCTCCTCAGCCAGCTGGTTATTGGCTGCACCAGCCACAGCGCCCACTTTCAGGCGGGAAATGGTGTCGTCATTGAGGATGGCACCCATCGCGCATGGGGCAAACAGATCCACATCCAGATCGAAAATTTCATCGGCGGTAACGGCAATTGCACCCAACTCGGTTACTGCACGGTCGATATTGTCTTGGAATATATCGGTTACAAACAGCTCAGCACCGGCATCTTTCAGTAGTTTGCCCAGGCGGAAGCCCACGTTACCAACGCCCTGGATAGAAACTTTCAAGCCTGTGAGGTCTGTTTTGCCCCAGCGGTGCTCGACAGCAGCCTTGAGGCCGACAAACACACCGTATGCCGTGGAGGGAGAAGGGTCACCGCCGTATTCAGAGCCCGCAAACAGGCCGGATACGTACTCGGTGGTCTCACCGATAATGCTCATATCGGCAACACTGGTACCGGAGTCCTCGGCGGTGATATAGCGGCCGCCCAGGGTGTTGATGAACTCGCCCATAGCGCGCAATAGCTCGGGAGTCTTTTCCTTGCGAGGATCGCCGATAATGACTGATTTACCGCCGCCCAGCTTCAAACCTGCCATAGCGGACTTGTAGGTCATCCCACGGGACAGGCGCAGAACATCATTCAAAGCCTCGCCGTCATCGGCGTATGGCCACATGCGGCAGCCACCCAGGGAGGGACCTAAATTCGTATTGTGTACCGCGATAATTGCCTTGAGACCACTCTTAGCATCTTGGTAAAACGCCACTTGTTCGTGTTTATCGTAGGCGGAATGGGAAAAAATACTCATTAACTGTTCCTCTCCGGAAGGCCGGTTCTACAGCTGGGGAACAACCACAGCCCTTATCTGTTTTTATTTAGGGGTAAGATTATATCTAGCTTCGGCAGACAAAGTTTGCATATTTTGCACAGAACAGCGCTGTAATAGCTAAATTCTCACACAAATCATTATCTTTTAGGACAATTAACCTTACGGAAATATAGGGGGCCGTATAGTCATCAATCTTGACTGCTACTTCAACCTAGTACCTTTGCGCTGAATCAAACTGGGATATTTTCTCCTATCCCAGCACCCTGTTACCCGCTTCACCCTGGTCTGGTAGAATCCGCGCCTAAATCGACCCGAGAGATAAACTCGATGCTGAATGCCGACGCTCTGAAACAACTTTCACAACTGAAAACAGATATTCGCTCCAGTAAGGAGTTTGCCGAGGGCCGGGTTCGCGGCAGCAACGGCAAATTTGGCTTTGTGGAGCTGGAGGATGGACGCGAGGCTTTTCTGCCTCCCAATGAGATGGAACGGGTTTTCCCCGGTGATCGTGTTCGTGTCAGCCTCTCCGAAGAGAAGAAGGGCAAGCTCAACGCTGAGCTGGATGCCCTGATCGACAGCCAGCTGGATTACCTGGTGGGGCAATATGTACAGCGGGGCCAAGGGCATTTTATCCAGCCCAGCCAAAATGGTCTGTCTCGCTGGATCTTCCTGCCGCCCAAGGCCCGTGGCAAGGCCCAGCCCGGTGAGTTTATCGCCTGCAAAATCAATCGACACCCTTTTAAAGATGGCCGCGCCCAGGCAAAAGTGGAAACAGTCATTGGCAAACCCGATATCCCTGGTATCGAGCATGCCTATGTGGTCGCGCAATTCAAATTACCCGAGCAGTTTGGCCAGGCTGCAGAAGCCCAGGCACAGGAAATCAGCGCACAACTCACTTCAGTGATCGCTGAGCGCCAGGATCTGTCCGAGCTGGGTTTTGCCACTATCGATGCGGAAAGCACCCGCGATATGGATGACGCTCTCGCCGTCAGCACCCGCGACGGTGGCTGGACCCTGCATATCGCCATCGCCGACCCCTCCAGTGTGATTGAGGCCGGCAGCGCCCTGGACAAAGAGGCCTTCGCACGCGCTCACAGCCAATACCTGCCCGGTGAAACCCTGCCAATGCTGCCGCGCAACCTGTGTGAAAACCTGTTCTCCCTGGTACCTGGAGAACTGCGCCCAGCCCTGGTGGTTCATATCGATATCAACAGCGATGGCAGCCTGGGCGAAAGCCGCTACGAGTATGCCGCTATCAGCTCCCAGCACAAGCTGAGCTACATCCAGGTGAGCCAGTTTATCGAGGGCGACGAATCCGCTGTACCGGAAGAGCAGAAACAGAGCCTGCGCAACCTGGCTGCCGTTTATGAAGCCCGCTCTGCTTATCGCGCAAGTCACTCCCTGGCGATGGGAGACCGCCCTGACTACGAAATTCACCTCGACGACAAACGCAAGATCGCACGCATCGAAAAGCAGGAGCGCAATGTTGCTCAGCGCATGGTGGAAGAAGCCATGCTCGCTACCAATATCAGCATCGGCGGCAAACTGGCAGAGCTGCAACAGGGCTGTTTCTCGGTACACCTGGGCTTCCGTGAGGAGCGCATGGGTGAGGTGCGCAGCTTGCTTAAGGAGTTACTGCCCGAGCATGCAGAGAAAGACCTCAGCGAGCTGCCGCATTACCTGGCCCTGGTTAAGCACCTTGAAAGCCATGAAGATGCTCAGATGCAAAACCTGCTGGCGGTACTGAAGCGTATGCTGCGTCCCGGCCAGCTAGACAATAAAGCTGGGGCACACCTGGGCCTGGGTCTCGAATCCTACGCTACCGTGACCTCTCCTATCCGCAAGTACAATGACCTGCACAACCACCGGGTATTGCGTGCCGCCCTACAGGATGACACTGCCGTGGCGATGAGCGATGAGCAAATCGAATCCCTGCAGGAGAGCCTGATCCGCGGCCGCCAAGCCAATCGCGCTCTCGAGCAGTGGCTTTACACCCAATTTATGCAGGACAAAGTTGGACAAGAGTTCACTGGCAAGATCACCCTGGTCAATGGTGCCGGACTCGGTGTGCGCCTGGATGAATTTGGTATCGATGGGTTTATTCGCCTAAACGGGGATAAAAAGAACCTACCGAATTTTGACGGCAAGCACCTGACCCTCACTTACAACGAGCAAAGCTTCCAGCTAGAACAGGCTATCAAGGTCAAAGTTTCCTCTGTAGATATCGACAAGCGTCGCATCTCTCTCGAGCTTTTACAGGAGAGTTCGCCAGGCGACACAGCTGCAGATAAATAAGTTCAAAAAAACCCAAAGAGCCCAGCACCCGCTGGGCTCTTTACTGTTATGCCCAAACCGCCCAAATTTTAGGGCACTGCATAAAGCCACCCCATAACAATCACTCGAGGCCACCAATGAGCAATATTGCTGAGCTGAACCCCACACCACTATGGAAGCACTTCGCCAAGCTCTGCGAAATTCCCCGCCCATCCAAACATGAAGATCGCGTTGTCGAATACATTGTGGATTTTGCCAAGCATCGTGGTTTAGAGGTTCAGCTCGACGAGATCGGTAATGTCATCCTCAAGAAGCCGGCCACACCCGGCATGGAAAACCGCAAGACACTGGCCCTGCAAAGCCACGTAGATATGGTGCCGCAGAAAAATGCCGATACGGACCATGACTTTCTGACAGACCCGATCAAACCCTATGTCGATGGCGAGTGGGTTACCGCGGAAGGTACCACCCTGGGCGCCGACAATGGTATCGGTGTGGCTGCTATTCTCGCCCTGATGGAATCCACAGAGATACCCCATCCAGCCCTGGAAGCACTACTGACCATTGATGAAGAAGCGGGCATGACCGGAGCCAAAAACCTGAAGCCCGGTTATTTTGAAGCAGACTTGCTGTTGAATCTCGACACGGAAGATGAAGGGGAGCTCTACATCGGCTGTGCCGGTGGTGTCGATGTTAATGTCACCCTGCCCTACAGCGCCGAACCGTTGATGGCTGATGCTGTGGCTTTCAAACTGGCAGTGCGGGGTCTGCGCGGTGGACACTCCGGCCTGGATATCGACAAGGGCCGCGGTAATGCCAATAAAATCGCCAACCGCATTATTGATATCGCCCTTCGAGCCACCCCCCAATTACGTATTGCCAACCTCGACGGTGGCAGCCTGCGCAATGCCATTCCACGTGAGTCCTTCAGCACCCTAGTCGTACCTGGCAACGCGCAGAAACAGCTTCAGGAAATTGTTGAGAATGAGAGCGCTCAAATTGCTCGCGAACTCGATAACGAAGCAGCTTTGGAAATCTGCTTAGAAGTAACCGAAGCACCGGCGAATGTCATGGACGAAGCGAGTCAACTGAAGTTAATTCGTGCTGTTCGCGCCTGCCCCAATGGTGTAGAGCGTATGAGTACCGCTCTGGAGGGTATTGCCGACACATCTAACAACTTGGCCCGTGTGGTCACCCTGGAAAAAGACGGCCAGCACCAGATACACATCCAATGCCTGGTCCGCAGCCTGTCCGATAGTGCCCGAGATCAACACGGTCTTGATGTCGCCGCCACTTTCGAACTGGCCGGCGCACAAGCCAAGCTGGATAACGCCTACCCCGGTTGGACACCGAACCCAGCATCACCACTTCTTGCCATGATGAGGGAAGTGTACAAGGAAATGACTGGTGAAACTGCAGAAGTAAAAGTCATCCACGCCGGCCTGGAATGTGGACTTTTGGCCAAACCATACCCCAACTGGGATATGGTCTCCTTCGGCCCAACCATCCGCCGCGCCCATTCTCCAGAAGAGAGAGTGCATATCCAGAGTGTGGCCAACTTCTGGGATTACTTTATTAAAGTTGTCCAGGCCATTCCGGCTCATCAATAATTAGATGCTTAGTCTATTGACTAATCTCTAGTAGCACTCTCCTTATTCATTGCCTGCCCTTCAGAAACTATTTCTGAGAGCAGGCAATACCTACCAGTCCAGCTCGACCCAAAAGATTCAATCAACCTTATCAACTGTACTAATTGTCCGAAACCAAGAACAAGTAACAAGCAGGGTTTAAAAAACAAGGAGGTCATAAAAAGTATCACAGGATTCCACACTTATTGCTTAATGAGCATGATTAATCCAGTCTCTTACACGGCATATACCAGGGAAAAACCCGCTTAAGACAAGCAAAGACAGCTCACTCAAAGGTGCTGTAGAATTAAAACTACAGTTTGGCTATCATTTTTGAGTATTTTAAGGGAATAATATCTGTGAGAACTCTAACCCTATCTCTTTGCTCTCTCCTACTAACGGGATGCGGCACCTTCACCACCCTTTCCAGCACAGATCGTGAAATTTCTGCGAATTTGAAAAGGCAGAAGTCCAACTGTGAATCCATCCCGAGAGTCTACAGTGGGCTTTCTTACAATATGTGTAAAATGCATTCAGATAGTGAATCGATTAATGTCGACCTGCTTCTCGGTGTATACCTCTTAGATAGCGTACTATCTACCGCAACGGATACAGCCGTGCTCCCGTTCACTATCTACAATCAACACAAGAATGGCAACATTTCAGTCGCCAACGGGCAGTATTAGCGAGAACAACTTAGCCAGTAAGAAAAAATTTTAGTCAGCTGGCAGATCTATAATCCCTCGATAGCTGCCAGCCTCCTGCCAAAAGAAACTCCCATCTCCAAAACCCCAATAGATATTGCACTACCAGGAATATTATGAGATTCATCATTCACCCGTTCTAAGGCGGATATTGAGAAATCCAATGTCTGGCAATGTCTGCCCTTCGACAAATCCATACTTTTTCGTGATTAAGGATATAATCCAGAAAACGGATCAAAGCCATGGCTCGAGCCGGGTGACCACTGATACGACTATGCAATCCAACCGTCAACATTTTTGCCTGACTCTCCCCCTCCTGCCAGAGAAGATCAAAACTATCCTTTAAAAGATGGAAAAACTCATTTGAAGAGGCGCAGCCGTTTGGAAGAAGATATCGAACATCATTACTTACAAGGGTATAGGGAATAATTAACCAAGGATTTGGCGTATTGCTCCAATAAGGTAAGTCATCACTGTAGGAGTCCGAACTATAGAGTAAGTCCGGCATTTCCCCGAGGAGTCTACGACTGTTTACACTAGTGCGGCCGATATACCAGCCAATTTCTTTCTCTCCAGTCAGTCTTTCAATACTTTTACCCGTTTTTTGTATATGCTCACGCTCAATCTCTTCGCCAATGTGCCGATAATCTAACCAGCGATACCCATGTCCAGCGAGCTCATGACCTGCAGCTACCAAGGTTTTTGCTAGGATTGGGTTTAATTCCAGAGCCAATCCACAAGCAAATACCGTTAGCGGAAGATTATGAGAGTTAAAAATATTGAGAATACGCCATACACCTGCCCGACTGCCATACTCATACATGCTTTCAACACTGAGGTCTCTTTCCCCTAAGCGTGACTCCCTACCGAAAAGTTCATGTAGATAGGCTTCAGATTGATCATCGCCATTTAATACACAAGATTCAGCGCCCTCTTCAATATTCAGCACAAATTGAACCGCTATCCTGGCTCCATTTGGCCACCTGGGATCAGGGGGATGCCCAACATAGCCTTGCAGATCGCGCTCGATCATCAACCCAACTCAAAGGTGGTCACGCCAAAAACCCGCTCATTGGCAATATCAGGCTTAGGGCCAAGATACATACGTGCGCAACCGAAAACCTCTTTCATATTATATTTTTTCACCAAAGCCATAGCTTCTGGATTATTTTCTGGCACATCCAAAAATATTGGGCCACCTTCCACAGAACTGGATAACTCTCTCAATAGAGCTTCGGCCAATTCACCGCTATTGGCAAATAAGGGCCCAACCTTATAACCATCTGCGCAGCGACGAATAACCCCATAACCACAGAGTTCTCCCGATAGCATCAGACCTAAAGCCTGAACGTCCTCCTGATTCAACCAAGTACGCAGGAATTTCTCCCTCCGCGCAGGGAAGCAAGTCAGGTCATATTGAAGTAGCTGATCAAAAGGAATATCAGCGAGAGGACAAATCTCATAATCGCTCGCACCATTTATTGCTTTTATAGATTTGCTTAGAGGTTTATCCATACTGAAGCGCAGGTTGCAATGGGAGAATTCAAAACCTCCTTCCCCATAGAAATCCTGCATTTGAAATGCGGCATCCAGACCCACGGAGGCTCCCGGAGATAATCGCTCAAGCATTCGTTGACGACGGTGGTACCAGAGCTTACGACCAAAGCCCAATCCGCGATATTCTGGCTTTACGATGAAAAAACCCATAAAACCATATTTTCCCTCATAAGAGGTTACGGAGCCCCCACCAATCATATTTTCCTGAACCAGTGCTGCGATAAATGCTTCTGAATCCGCCTGCCAAAAAGCTTCAGCGTCATGTACTCCCGGGTTCCACCCCTCTTGAGCTGCCCAGTTCACCAAGACATCGACTTCAGGGCGCTGCATATTACGCATGATCATTGTATCTTTCATATCCACCCCTATATATAAAAACGCAACCTAGCGCACTCTCGAAAGTGCACTTTAAAGCCTACTCTAAAGCCCTCTAACAGTAGCTTCCTGTCAAGAAATCTTAACTTTTTGGTGCAAGAAATTTAAACGGTGTTGCCGGTTTTAATTGCGAGGAGATCTCCCCCCCAATATCGCTGGGAGTATCCATCTTCAAGGACAAAACCTTCGCCCCACTTTTGAAATCTAAATTACTGAAGTCTAACCATACTACCGAGGGGTTAATCACAGAATCAAAGTAATAACGCATCTTCTTTTGATCTATGACTGAACGCCAAAGTGTCGAGGCAATATTAGGTTTTCCTGGACTACTCATCCCCAAAGGTACACTGATAGCGCGCACCTGAGAAAATACAGAAGCAATTGCATCGCGACGATCCCTAAACTTTGGAGAAGACTTAAGAGCAAAACTGGCACGAACAAATCGATCAGCAGCACTTATGGTTCCCGGTAAAAAATTATCACCGCCTATTTGACTCCAGTAGGTATTAATCGCAAGTTGTTGATCATATACCGGGGAGTTCGTCATCACCTTGTACTGTTTACCATGGTGTACTTGTAACTTCCCATTGATATACTCAAATATGGCTGAATCTCCACTGGGATCAGAAATTGCAATATGCGCCGAGGCTGGAGAACCATCAGGTAGATTAGCCCCAACCACTGTAAACGGGTCGGCTTCCATGGCCTTAACTACTTCATCAACGGTTGCGTAATTATCCAGAATATATTGGAGCCATGCACCAACCGAGATTGTTGGTTTACCACGTTTTTTGGGGTTTCCATAATCAGCTTCAGCCAAATAGAGAAGGTTTCCAACCAACCCAGCCTCATTAAGCCCATCGGAAGTTGCCGCCTCATAAATACTAATCACTACCGAACCATATTTTGAAGTCCAAGTTATTGATCCCTCCCCTACACCACCGTTTCTTTGCATCCCTTTAGGAAACAGCCAAAAATCCATTGCCGCCTTGGTATCATTCCAGTCCATGCTTCGCCCAGTAATATAACCTCCATCACCAGACTCATAAAAAATTCTGGTACATGCACTAGCATCTCCAAGACTCAAACCAACAGTTAGAGCCAAAGCACCACCCAACAGGTTGCGAACAAATTTTTTGGCAACACCTTTTTTATTGATATCCATATCTAAAATTCCTCTTGAATACATTCCCCATATTTTGACGAACCAATTCACAGCGCCTATTCACAGTCCCTATTGGAGATTGGCGGCAAATCAAAGGATCTTCAAAGGCCAATTCTAGCTTTAGCAGGTAATAATAAATGGCTCTAAGAAGAAGGGGGCGAAACTGATTCAGCCACCCCCCCCTAATCTACCTAACACCCCAATAAAGGCGCTTAAACACTCATTTTCAATCAGATTGCAGCCATTCGCCTTGGCGGCCTAACTCTTCAGCAAGGCTCGCCCCTTAAAATAAGATAAATATCAGCGTATTATTTCACTCATAACAAATCTTTAGATATCTGTGTAATTACAAGCAGCTTGGCAGGTCATTCTTCTTTGTGGCTTTACCCCGTTCAGACTGTTGTAATATTCAATGCCATAACGTTGATCAATATGGCTCACTGTGATCAGCAGCTAATCGAGAAGGAGGCGCTTAATGAAGGCTATAGGAAGACTGGTTATTCTTGTTAAAGACTACGAAGAAGCTATTGTATTTTACCGGGATAAACTTGGCTTCGAGGTATTTGTTGACTCTGAGACACCCCCACTAAGATTTGTTCACCTGCGCCTCCCCCAACAAAAAGATATGGGAATATGGCTTCTACAGGCCTCCTCCAATGCACAATTGGAACAGGTGGGCAGACAGACCGCAGGCCAACCCTGCGCGGTTATTTACACAGAGGACTTCGAAAACGAATATCAACGCCTGAGAGGGAATGGGGTGAAGTTTACAAAACCTAGACTCTCTGATTCCAGTGCTGAATTTGCGCACTTTGAAGATCTTTATGGTAATGAGTTTGTACTCGTACATCTGAAAGCAGAGGTTGTTGATTAACCCGTTTTTACTTTCAAACTTGCCATTACTATCACTTATCTGAGGTAGTAGGAATCACTATTAGTACATCTCTGCGCCCAATATCAGCGTTTAACTCCATCATCAGGGTACAAACCCTATTATTAAAAAACTTCCTGTTTACATCCCTTTCCCTATCACATATAAATCGAACAAGACTCGCGCTATGAGTACCAATTCCCATAATTTTCACGCCTCTTGATCTGATTATCGCTTAGTGCAGATCAAAATTTCAGCACTGGCTGTGCCATGATCAGCCCAACGCTAGTGCGTTATAGAATAGAAGGAAGGTTGTTTCTTAACAGAATATCAATTGGAAAAATATACGGCCTATACAGGCCATTGAGCCCCGGGCGCCAACTCCAAGAAAGAAGAAGCCCGAGGCTCAATACAATCATTTGGAAGTATTATGAAAAGAAACCTGATTATGCTGGTCCCTGGGCTTACCAGGGTCACCAGCACCGCACAACTTTCAGAATTTACCGAGGGTTTGATCGCTGCAAGTGAACGCATGCCCCTCGCCCATATAGCCGCTCCCTCTATTCCCCCTGGGGTTCAGCGCCTGCGAACCACCGCAGCCGGCCAAGAGATAGAACTGGACCTCGTTGAAGCCTACTGGAACGACCTGGTACCTAGCATCACTCAGCAGACACTGAAGACACGCCTCGCTAGGGGCTTTTCGCTCATTTGGTTCTGGCTCGCAAACCTGCATATTTGGAAAGGGGTATTGCGGCGTAAGTACCTAACTTTTGGACTCACCCTGTCTGCGCTAGCTTTCATTGTTTGGTACCTAGGTACCATTATCTTATTCGTAGAAGCCATAGAGCCCGCGGCGGATAGTCCGTTCTTCCCTTTAGTAGAGGAACTTAAAAAATCTGTTGAATATATAGGCGGTTGGCGGATCTGGGCAGTGGCAACAGCAGTTGTAGCCCTAATGCCTGTTTCCCTGCTGGTAGATATCTCAGATTTCTGTAAGCGTTACTTAACGAATGAACCCGCAGCCCGCGGCAAACCCGCAGTACGCTTTGAGATTATTCGGCGCGTACGCGAGCAACTGCAGAGTAGCCTTGCCCTGGGGGACTATGAATCGGTGACCATTGTTGGCCATAGCTTTGGTAGTGTCGTCACCGTGGACCTGCTTGCAGATCTCCCTTCCTTCGGTACTCCTGTGCGTATTCTAACTATGGGCTCTTTAATCGAAGTTCTAGGTAAGCAGGCTCCCTGGCTGCAAAATGAGGTTCTGGAGCTATCCCAGCGCGATGACTTGATCGAATGGATTGATATCAAATCCCACTCAGACTGGTTTGCCAGTGGCTCAGCCGTACCAGAGGTGCATAATTGTTATGAGAAGGTTATCGGCTCCTATGGTACTTTCCCAGATAAAATTGCGGCAAAAGTACATTCTCGCTATTTCGACAACCAGGAAGCGGTCAGGCTTCTGTTGTCATATTTTGAGCGGCAGGAATCCAGTAAGGTTGGCTCCACTGAAAGTGAACCAGCCATGGAGCCATCTTAAAATACTCTGAGGAATGGCAGCTACCCAAACAGCTGCCGCTAACGCATAACAGAAACCACAATACTTACAACACGCCAACAGCAAGGAGAGTGCAGATGTTGTCCACCCCGTCCCAGGTAGCGTCAGCTCTATTTTACCTAGTGCTAACTCTAGTCATCAGTGGATGTTCCCAGCTGGCTCCCAGATATGATGCGGAGCTCTATTCAGACTTAACCGAGGTGAACGCTGAAATCCTGCAGTTCTTTTCCTCGGTTTCCCACGGCACCAGTAAAGACTCTTATGCGGAGAGAAATCAAAATTACCATGCCTTAATTGGCAAGATCGATGCCCTGGCAATGCAATCCAACACTCGGCCAATCCCGAATAAGGATACACTCAAGAAAATCAACAATTATCTCAATTCCACGGGAGCAGATATCGCCTTTAACGAACAGCCACCCAGTGTCGATTCTCTGGAAAAAATTTCCTTGAGCCTAAATCGTATGCGTAAGGAAGATGAGGACAAAGGGCTTCGCGCTACAGTTGTAGCTCTTTTCAAAAATGAAATAGTCATTTCTATGGACCAGGCTCTAACCTACGAATCATTTCTAAACCGTTGAGGACTTTGCCATGACACTGGACGTAACCCAATTAATATCCGATATAAAAGATGCAGCCTCTACTGTTATTGAGCATGACGTCACTGAAATTCGCGGTTTTTCAGATCGTCAGTTATCGGCGTTGGCTTTACAGGCAAAAATGATTGCCAAAGCCATTGCCGAAGGGGAAATCGATGATGACCTGAGAGATTACTTTCTGGACTCTATTGAGGATATGGCCTTGAATTTTGCCAAAACCCTGCGCGGCCTCCTCGCCATAACCATAGAGAAAGTCTGGAATGCAGTTGTGCGAGTAATTTGGAATGCACTGGAAGCTTGCACAGGGATTTCTCTGAAGATCGCCTCCTGACGGCTCATAGTCACCCTTTCCCCATCCTTCCCATAGCTGAGGTGAATCATCTGTGGGAAGCGGCCAATACGGCTCACTTTCCTTTTAACTGAGCTTTCTTACACACTTGTCAAGTCCTTCCCCCTTTTTCTTACTTTATTCAATCGCCTGCATTAGCACCTCCTGACTCCAACGCTATCCCTATCTCTTCACAATTTGGTCAAAAGAGTTTCACAGGTCTGTAAGGAATTTTTCATCAGAAGCCGTCAATGTACGCGCAAAACGCGCCGGGCATATAAATACCCCGCGACGGAAATAATTTGATAACAAATAAAGAGTTACCCGATGAATACCAGAAGAAACTGCCTCGCTTCGGCTATTGCTATTATCACTCTGACCAACGCAAACTCTTTAATAGCGCAGCAGTCTAGTAGTGGCCAAATAGAGGAAGTGGTTGTTTTGGGGGCAAGCGCTACTTTTAACAGCAGTGAAGTCTCCGAAGCTATGCGCAAACAGCAGTCCTCTATAACCAGTGTGAATGCATTGATCGACAATCTGCCCGGGGTCTCTGTCAACGAAGGCGATACTTACGGTTTTGATGACTGGTCTACCAATATCAGCGTGCGGGGATTTAGCAACAGTCTGGATGAGCAGCAAATCGGTACTACAATAGATGGCATTCCCAATGGCGGGTCCAATTATGGCGGGGGCTCCAAGGCAAATCGCTTCGTGGATCCCGCCAATATCGGCTCGGTGGAAGTATCCCAAGGTACCGGAGACATTGCCTCTCGCTCCCATGAAGCCCTAGGTGGCACCATTGATTACCGCACTGACGACCCAGTCGATCATCGCCGCAGCCGTATGGAACTTGCCGCCGGGGAATTCGATGCGAGACGCCTCTACTACCGTTTCGATACCGGCACCTTTGCCGGCAATACTAAAGCCTGGATTTCCTATTCCACTCAGGAAGCCACCGACTGGATCACTGAAACGGCCGAGAATGAACGTGACCATATCGCCGCTAAACTGGTAACCGGATTGGAGAGAGGCTCTATCAAAGCCTATATTTCCTACGATGATATTCACGAGGACAATTACCAGCGGGTTTACTCAAATGCACAATTTGAAGAGCACCCGGAAAATGATTTCCTCAGTGGCGAATGGACCGGAATTCCGTATAACGACCAACTTTATCGCCGCGGCTGGTCCACCATCCGCGAGAACCTGCTGGCCTACACCCAATTAGATTTTGACCTATTTGACCAACTCAATATAGAAGGCGGAATCTACTATCACCGCAATGAAGGACGCGGAGACTGGGTACCCCCTTATCTGGTCAATATCACTGATGATGGCAATAACGGCCAATCCGAGTTCCTAGGGGGGACCACAGCAACTGGAGGTACTCAACTAGAAAAGATTTATTTTGTAGATGCCAGAGGCAATGCTCTCACGCCTAAGGAAAATTGTTCCTTCTCAGTGAATAATATTTATGGCCCCTCTGGGAAGGAGTACGATCCGCGCTGCTATTCCGCTGACGCCATCCCCGTAATGTCTTATCGTCATACGCATTATGAAAAAGAACGCGCAGGCCTGACGCTGGACTTTACCCACAACAGCCTTATTGCCGGTTATGAAAATAGCCTGCGCGGCGGAATCTGGTATGAAGATGCCACCCGTGATGAATACCGTGACTGGCATAAGATCAGCGATGCCAGCCGAGGTGCCGGCTTCAATGCCTCCCCCTATTGGATTCAGTACGATCGCAGCTACCCTCAGGAAACCCAAAAGTGGTACCTGCAAGATGCTCTCACCATTGATACTGTCACCTTGACCCTGGGGGCCAAGCAGTTCTTTGTGGATGTAGAGCGCAAGGATTTATTTAATGAATCCCCTAATGCAACTATCAATTCCGACTCCGATATCCTGATATCCACCGGCCTCACCTGGGAAACCCCTTTAGAGGGTATCGAGTTATTTGCCGGTTATGCCGAAAACTTTAAGGCTATTGGCGATAGTATCCTGGAACGACCAGAATCCGATTTGGATAACATTGAACCAGAAACTTCCGAAACTATCGAAATCGGCCTGCGCTATGCCGGTGATAATCTGACCTTAACCAGCACCTATTTCGAGAATGAGTTTGAGAATCGTATCATTTTCCTGGATAACAACAGTGCCAGCGGCCAAAACTACCTAATCGGCACCAATGGTACTTACTTTAACGCCGGGGGAATCGAATCCAGTGGCTTGGAGTTATCACTGGATTACGACATCAGTGATTCGCTAAACCTTTATACCTCCTATACCCAGATCGACGCCACCTATATCGGTACAGATGATGCCGCCGTGGACGAAACATTGGGCCTCACCCCTGGTAATGATGTTGTAGGTATTGCTGATCACCTGCTCGTAATCGGCCTGGATTGGAACTCAGAAATCTTTTACGGCGGTATTTCCAGTAAATATACCGGTGATCGCCATGTTGACCTGGACAACACCTGGGTAGCCGACGCCTATATGGTGACCGATGCCTATCTCGGCCTGGATCTAGTAGATCTCAACCCGGCCCTCAGTGGGTTGAACCTCAATCTTGTAGTCAACAACCTATTTGATGAGGATTACCTGGGCACAGTGGTGTCCGGGGGAGCCTGGATAGGCGCACCGCGTACTGTCTCCCTATCTGCCACCCTAGATTTCTAAATCTGCACCAGACTCCAGGCATCTCTTCGTTGGCTGCCTGGAGTCTATCCGCGCAAACCTTCAATAATCGCCAAGTTAATCCACTCACTTCTTTATCAGCCGGGTTAATATCTATAAACGCCCAGCGGTTCAATGGCACATTACCAAACAAAGAATAATATATTAGGACTATGCCCGCAGAGGACTCCTTAATGAAAGCATTTCTTATCACGCTATTGGCAATGGCAATTTCGACTGCCTCTTATGCCGCAGACAACCTGGTCCTTGTAACCATTGATGGCCTTCGCTGGCAAGAGGTATTCAATGGATACGACCCTGAGCTTATCAATCACGAAAAATATACCGAAAATAAACAGCAGTTGATTGAGCGCTTTGGCGGCAAATCTGTGGAAGAAAAACGCAAACAGTTATTGCCTTTTTTGTGGAGCACTGTAGAAAAAAAAGGAACACTCGCTGGAAATCGCCACAAAAATTCCCTGGCTAACATCACCAACGGCTGGTGGTTTTCCTACCCTGGATATAATGAAATTTTAACCGGTCGTGCGGATCCAACAATAAATTCCAATGAACCAGTACCCAATTCAAATATTACCTTTCTTGAGTGGCTCAATAGAAAATCTCATTTTAAAGATCACGTGGCCGTTTTTGGTAGCTGGGGAGCTTTCTCAGCCATTATCAACCGAGAACGCAGCGGTGTTTTTATCAATGCGGGACTAGAAACAGCAGACTGGCCGCGCCTTTCACAACGCGCTCGTTTTCTTAATGAGCTTCAGGAACAATTACCAGTATTCTGGCCCGATGTAAGACCTGACGCCTTTACCTGGGGACTGGCCAAGGAATACTTAATTCAGAATAAACCCAGAGTACTGTATATCGCCCTGGGAGAAACCGATGATTTTGCCCACGATGAGCAGTATCACCAATACCTGGATTCAGCCCACCGCAGCGATGCCATCCTGGCCGACCTGTGGGAGACGCTGCAATCCATTGAAGGTTATCGGGACAATACCAATTTGATGATCACAGTAGATCATGGACGCGGCAATGCGGCTGAGGCATGGCCGCACCACGCCAGTGGCCCAGCCCTAACCCAGTATTTCGGTAAGGCGGATCATCCACATAAAGATGGCATACCCGGGTCCAATGAAATCTGGCTGGCAACCCTGGGCCCGGATTTTAAAAGATTTGGGGAACTATCCGGCGGCCCTGCCCTTTACCAAAACCAAGTGGCCGCAACCGCGCTCCAGCTACTGGAACTCAACCCCATGGACTTTCACAGAGAAGCGGGCCCGGTTATGGCCAGTCTTTTAAAGGAAAAATAACCCTCAGCCACTGGGGGAGCGCCCATACTCCCCCTAGCCCCTTCACCCCCCAACTCCATCCAAAAGACGTACAAAAAACAGGCAATTCGTCTTTTGGAAACAGCTCACTAGCTGCCACGCCCCAGTTTCCGCATAATTAACGGCCGCACTCACAACTGAACACCAATGGCCTGATGTATGTGGTTTAAGAACCTTCGTATTTACCGCTTAACCAAAGAATTCTCCCTGGATGCCGAAAAATTAAACGAGCTTCTGGAAGCCCAGGCATTCGTGCCCTGCGGCAGCCAGGATAGTGTCCGCTACGGCTGGGTCTCTCCCCTGGGCAGACACGGCAATCAATTGGTACATGCCACCAATGGCTACCTGATGGTCTGCGCCAAGAAGCAAGAAAAAGTTCTACCAGCAGCCGTTATCAATGAGAAAGTAGAAGAACTGGCACAGGCCATTTCAGAAAAAGAGGCCCGACAGGTGGGCCGCAAGGAACGTCAAAACCTCAAAGATGAGGTACTGCTGGAAATGCGCCCCAAGGCTTTTGCACGGTCCCGCTTGCACTTCGCCTATATCGCCCCGCAGGAGGGCTGGGTAGTGGTTGATGCTTCCTCTGCCTCCGCCGCTGAAGAGTTATTGGAAAATCTACGCGAAGCCATTAGCAGCCTCGCGGTAGTGCCACTATCAGCCAAAAACTTACCGCAGCAGACGATGACCCACTGGCTTACCGCCCCCGAGGCCCCCGCTCAGTTTGATTTCGGCCACGAATGTGAACTGCGCGATCCAAAGGACAGCGGTAGCGTGATCCGCTGCAAAAACCAAGACCTATGTGCCGAGGAAATTCATAACCACTTGGTTGCCGGACTGCAGGTGCACAAGTTGGGACTGGTTTGGCGCGGTGGGGTCGACTTCCTGGTAGACGATCAACTCTCTCTAAAGCGGGTAAAGTTTAGCGATGAATTGCTGGAAAAAGCAGATGGCGCCGATGCCGAAAGTGCAGCACAGCGCTTCGATGCAGATTTCGCGGTAATGACACTGGAAATCTCAGCCTTGATTCGGGATCTGCTCAATGCCTTCGGTGGCATGAATACCGAATCTACCAGTGTAGAGGAGATTGTCGCCAAAGCCTCCCGCTCTGAAGCTGAAGACCTATCGCGAGAAGTAGAGGAAGTAGTCTTTTAATATCCTCGCCTCACAGCAAAAATATTGCGCTTAGGAGTACACTTAGTGCTTTGAAGTGGTAACCAGCTACCAATTCACCGAGTCCGAGTGGGGCAAAAGCCCCACTCAGGCCCATAGTGCCAGTAGCTGATTTTTTTATCTTTACTAAATCTCTACAACCGGGCGGCCCGGCTCATTCCACTGTACGTGGTACTTGCGCTGCTCGGGCTGATCTACACGTGAAAAAGTATGCGCGCCGAAGAAGTCCCGCTGCCCTTGCAACAAGTTGGCAGGCAGGGATTCCGAGCGGAAGGCGTCGTAATAACTTAGGGCCGAAGACAGCGCAGGCACCGGAATACCGTTCAGCGTTGCACTGGCAACCGCCTGACGCCAGTTAGCCTGGTGGTCGGCAATCTGCCGGGTAAAGAAGTCATCTAATAACAAGTTAGAGAGTTTGGGGTCTCGGTTGTAGGCATCACTAATGGACTGCAGGAATACCGCGCGGATAATACAGCCGGCGCGCCAGATTCGTGCGATTTCCGAGAAGTTCAGCTGCCAGCCCTGCTCCCGCGCAGCCAGTTTCATCAGGTCAAAGCCCTGAGCGTATACGCAGATCTTGGCACAGTAGAGAGCATCGTGTAGCTGCTGAATAACCTCCTCGCGTTGCTCTGCCGCCACCGGGGTGAGCTCCGGACCCTTGAGTTTCATTGCGGCACGAGTGCGCAGAGTTTTGCGGGTAGACAGGGAGCGAGCGTAAACCGCTTCGGCAATGCTCGGCGCCGGACATCCCACTTCCAGACTACTAATAGCAGTCCAAAGACCGGTCCCCTTCTGGCCCGCACGATCCAGAATCACATCCACCAACGGCTGTTCGGTAACGGAATCCAGGGTAGACAGTACTTCCGCACTGATATTAATTAAATAGCTGTTCAATGGGCCGCGATTCCACTCACGGAACACTTCGGCAATCTCCGCCGGTGACATCGCCAGGGCACTGCGCATCACGTGGTAAGCTTCGCAGATCATTTGCATATCCGCGTACTCAATGCCGTTATGCACCATTTTCACATAGTGCCCAGAGCCAATAGGGCCGATATAAGCCGCACAGGGCTCCCCACCTTTCACCGGGTTACCTGGCTCAAAGCGCTCGATGGGCTGACCGCTGGCCTTGTCTACTTTGGCCGAAATTGCGTGCCAAACGGGTTCGATACGACTCCAGGCGTAGGGATCGCCACTGGGCATCAGAGACGGTCCAAAACGCGCACCCACTTCACCACCGGATACCGCCGTAGTGAAGAAAATCAGCTTACCTTCATAGCGCTTGGCACGCTCTACCGAATCAGTCCAAAGGCTGTTGCCTGTATCCACAACAATGTCATCGGCCTTGAGGCCAGCATCCAACAGTTTGCTACAGACATCATCTACTGGCGCCCCTGCAGGCACAGAGAGAATGATCAGGTGCGGTGCTTTGACCTTAGCCAACAACTCGGTGTATGAATTACAGATTTCTACACGTGCAGGCTGATCACCACGTTCTTTTTTATCCTGCTCCAGCAGTGCATTGAGCCGGTTGTGATCCAGGTCGAAGGCACAGACCCGGTAGCCATTATCGGCCAAGTTCAGGATCAGGTTCTTACCCATCACACCGGCGCCGATAAAGCCAATATCGCACTGTGAATCAGACATCAAATTCTCCGTCATAAGATAGGGGGGCTTTCAAGGGCGCGGAGTATAGCAACATGAATCAATGGTCGGGAGGGTAAAAATTCATCAAAGTAGCCTTATCCCTCCAAAGGTACATCAACTACCAATAGGGTTTAGCCGATCACTAGCTTCAGGCGGTAAAACTGACCAACCCACCAAATATAATGCCACCAAAAGCCAACGGTGAAGATTTACGAGTAAAAGAGCTAAATCAACAACATTAAGAGGTAAGACTGATACAAATTACCAGAGAACTGCCAATAGGCAGGGATTATAAGAAGGCCTAATAGACCTCAATGAAGAGATTTAACTTATTAAACTTGTTGGAAACAGTGATACCCTTTACCAAGCCTCTAGGTTTAACAAACATCACTTATTAACCCCTTTCAAGGGAATTAATAAGTATCGATCAATCACGGAATTACTTTGAAACAGCATCGCTCGGCTACCTTTTAGAACAGCCGTCAGAAATAAATTTACAAATAGATGAAAATTTCTGTTGGTTATGAAGAGCCTGTTTAGGAAATCTACTCAATTTCACGGTATTCCTAGAAACAGGCTCTGATAAGATCAGCTGAAAATTGTTACTATTTCTCGCCTGGAACCACCGCCTCCTTAAAAGCGGGGTATATATCCTTGAAGGCTAATATTGCATCAGTATTTGCACTATTAAAAGTAACACCAATTGCACGCCCTTTATCAGCAAAGATAATGGCATAGCTTAGGAAAGTACCACCGGAACCTGAATGGGTACTGACTCGTCCCAACCCTTCTTTGAACTTACTACCCCACCCCATAGGAAAGCGGTTATCTTTAGCCGCACCAAAATGCAACAATTGACAATACTCTTGAGTCAAAACTTTAGATTCCCCCTGCAAGCACTTCAAGTTCTCCATAAGCCATTTTCCATAATCCAGTACAGACAAACTAAGATCACCAGCCGGACCGAAAATAGTGGGTATGGTATTCTCTCCATTAGGATCGTCAGGAATAAGTTGACCGCCTTTACCAGGGATATGCCCATACACACCTTTACTATCATGTTTACCGGGCCAGCCGAAAATCGCATCAATTTCCAGAGGCTTGAAAACAAATTCTGTTATCAACTCCTCCCAGGGCTTACCGCTAACCTTTTCTAGCATAGAGGCAGCAAGCACATATCCAGCATTTGAATACCTGAATTCTTTGCCATCTTCCGCTGGTGAGGGAGGAAGCTCCAACATTTTGTAGACAAAATCTTTCCGAAGCTCCATTGCCTTTTTGGGGGAAAGTTCAGTATCCATAAATTTTTCTGGAATTTCAGAGAACTCTTCCTCCTCAGCCATTGGTTTGATCCAGGCCCGATGTGAAAGAAGGTTAGAAAGTGTTGCCTGGCCATAGTTGTTCGCTTTCTCTTTCGGTATTTCAGGAAAGATTTCTGAAATATGAGTATCCCAATCAATTTTTCCCTTTATGACAAGAATAGCTGCCAGATAAGCGGTAAAAGCCTTGGTGTTAGAGCCAATATGCATTGGATTATTAATGGAAACTGGAGTTTCTCCACCAATTACTTTAGTACCCTTAACACCCTGGTAAATTACTTCATCTGGAGATACAAAGACCCAAGAAATAGCTGGTATCTCATATTCGGAGATAGCCTTGTCAAGTGCTGCATCGAATAAAGCCTCTGCTTTAATGTTAGAGCTCTCTCCAGCAGCAAAACAAACTGTATAGCTTAGCAAGGCAATTAAAACCGATACAAATACAAAACCCCTCTTCAACATACAAATCCCTTAAATATAAAACTCTTATCACATAAGATATAAAATTATTATCTACTACAACCAATTACTGAAAGTGGATTAAAAACGCCCGTGAATTTTACATAAAATCGAAAGCCAATCAAAAGATTTTGACCGCTTATTTGGGTCAATTCACCTTACTTAATAGGAAGAGTTCCGAACAAACCATCAATCTAGAACATCAGCACAAATTATCACCCCGACAAGCGCTCAACCACCCCAGCACTACTTAAACAACCAATAAGAAAGACAGTGGATCCATTTGAGCACATATGAAACAGAGTTAACTGCAAACAGCTAGCTCTTTCTATACTTATTACAAACCCCTCAAATAAAAATATATTGCGCCTTCCACTTATCATTAGAACAACAAAATAGCGACCCATTTTTCATACAAGCAAATAAAAAATCAACCTAACACCCAAATAAAAAAAACATTAAAAACCGGCTAAAGCACACCAAAAAACTACGCGCTAATAGTCTTTAGAAGTAAGAAAACAAGCTAAATTTCGTATTCACATATCTTACACAACAAAAAACCAATAACTAACACAAACAATAATTTCACGTCGATTTTCTCTGCAAGACTCCCCCCGCTCTACCTACCGTGTCGTCTTCAATTATGAAAGGACTTCCTTTCCATCGATGATGCGACGTTAAAAACATATAACTTAGGTTTGAGGAAATTATTATTATGAAAAAGACCCTTACTGCAGCCACGCTTTGTATCGCTACCGCAGGACTGACTGGCTTGGCTAGTGCCGCAACTTGGTCGCCTTCTGGCGCTATCGCCCTGGCGAATGTTGGAAACTTAACAGTTAAGAAAGGTATTCAACTCACCTGCTCCCTCTCCGGCAGTGTCAACTCAACCGGTACAGATGCTTCAGTAGGCAGCTTAGCGTTATCGGGAGGCTTTTTGAATATGTGCAACAGGGTTACTTTTAACAACTTACCCTATGAATTGGTTGGACACTCCAACAATAATGTCACCTTAAAGAATGTATCTGTTGCCGCTGTAACAGGAAATTGCGTGGGAGACCTTGTGGGTACATTTAATCAGGGAAATGGAAGAATAACCTTTAATAACGCACAAATCCCAAGCTCAGGGAGCGGCAGTGATTGCTTTATTAACGGCGTAATCTCAACCAATCCGCAATCATCATTTACCGTCCCCTAGCAAGAACGAAGTAAAAAAAACATAGAAATACCGCTAGTTTTTACTAGCGGTATTTCTTTAATGAGACCTAATAAAAACTTAAGCGTTATTGCTCGCCCCATTTAGCGCACACATCAAAATTAGTGCACACATTATAAGATCAAGATATTCGAAAGAGCCTCTAAAATCTTTAATATATATCACTAAAATTACTGACAGTAGTTTTTGACTGGCAATGCCGAGTTATTTGGAGCGCCACAACAAACCAACAAAAATTTCATCTGTCAGCTCATCGCGGCACCTCCAAAAAAAACATTAGAAGCCTTTACTGATACTAAAGCCAACTATACGCGGCTCTAAAGTAAAGACATTTGTAGTGAGACCTGAGTCATCACTATTGGTAAATAAGTCAGTGATTGGTGCATCATCGAAGATGTTCTTCACATAGAGCTGCATATACAGCTCCGAATTAGGATTACTCAGGCTGACAGAGGCATTCAAATTGCTCCATGCTTTTAGGCGATCATAATCGGTATTATATACACGTGCATAACTCTCTGATTGCCGATAGTAATCGGCGCGCAGGGTAAGATCCCAGTCTTCGATAGGTATAGTGTGCTCCATCCCTAAATTTAGGGTAAAGCGTGGGGCATTAGGAAGCTCATTACCACTCAAGTCAGCCGCAAAACCTCGTGCTCCATTTGGTGCATCAGTAATTGGGTTATAGGGTTCTGATAGTAACCAATCAAAATATTGGTCGGATTCAATTTCCGGTGTAAATGATCCCCATCTACCCGTAGTATCACACAAAGCCCAGAGCATTAATGGATAATCTATTGCAAAGGTTGCCTCAACCACGTCCTTTGGAGCAATACAATTAGAAGGTACTTGAAGGCTTGGCCTCACTACGAGCCAGTCTTCATGCCCCTGAGTACGATTCATTACATCGATAGACTCTTCACCATCCGCGATACGGGTCTTCAGATAACCCATATTCATATCCAGCCGAGTGCTGTCTGTAAGCTGCCATGCTAATTCCAGCTCAAGCCCCATACTCTCCGCATCAAAGTTTTCATTTAATGAAATACGGTCAACGATTTGGGAAACTTGATAATCGCTATAGTCATAGTAAAAAGCGTTAGCATTAAGCGTTAAACTCCCATCAAGCAAAACATTCTTTGTCCCAATTTCAATTGCATTAACAAATTCAGGTTCAAAGGTTTCATCTAAAGGTTGATATTGCACAACATTGGGATCAATATCTGCACGAGGAGGGTTGGTACCGCCCCCTTTATAACCGTGAGCAAAGGAGAGGTAAAACATAGTTTCATCGGTAAAAGGCGTATCTGTACGCCAGTCTAGCACGGCGCGCCCCGTATACTCCTTCCAGCTTTGAGTAACCTCGTCATCCTCAGGGTATCCTTTATAAACCAGTCCCCCAGAGGCCGAGCCAGGAACAACCTCACCCGTATCATTATTAGTTTCAGTCCCCAATAATAATTGACTGGGTACCGGCGTGGAGCGCTTGCGATCATCGGTATAACGCAAACCAGTAGTTAACTTCACATCATCAGTAATTTGCCAGTAGGCCTCTCCGAATAGGGCCCAAGAGCGCGTCTCAACCAAGTTGCGACTAAGGAAATAGTTGTGACCTTCCTCATCTATGTTTGCTAACGAGTTATAATCCACATACATGCAATCTTGAAAACCCTCTTTACTCTGAGGATCCGTACAATTCACTGAGCCCAATCCAGACTCAGGATCATAGACTCCATTGTATACATGCTCAGCAATCAGGGTGAACATATTGTTAAATACAAAGTAATCATCCTGAGTTTTAAAATCCAGGTAGTTTGCACCTACTGAAAAATTCCAAGGCCCATCAAAAGATGTTTGAAGTCTGAATTCCTGACTCCACTGCTTGTTATCAGATCGGCTGATATCCACTGCTAATATCCCCTCTGAAGGACCTAGCTGTGGATCGGTATAAACTCCATCCGGCGTAGGGCCTGGGTCCATTCCAAATTCAGTAGAGTCACTAAAAATCGCATCGGAAACATACCGGTTGTAGTCTTGGGAAGAGTAATAGTCATCCTTGGCGTAGGTTGACTGAGAAAAAAACGTCAGAGTATCACTCAATTCCCATGAAAAATTTAATTGCACCAGGTCATTTTCAGCACGAAACACAGGATCAAAACTAGTAGCGATCTCACGCAAATCTCTGGATTGCTCGGCATTGGCATAAGGATTGGGAAGAAACTCCTTCATTACCGGGTAATAACCAAAAAGAAGTGCTTGCGGAGCAACAACAAATGCAAGTCCCTTAGCATTTGTCGTACCATACGCTTCATCACTATAGATTGAGCCAGGTAAACAACCTTGACTAAAGAAACCCCTATAATTCTCAGGTACTTCAGTATCCCCTATCTTTGAAATGCCTGGATCTGTAGTACAGAGCTGCTTCCCAGTACGTGAGCGCTTATCGTCTTCTTCAAAGTGCTGCCAGATTAAGTTGGCGCTAAAATTATCGGCAGGCTTCCACTCAAAGATTGCACGAGTGGAATAGAGGTCGCGATCATTCACATCATTTCCGGTATAAGTATTGGTATCAAAACCATCTCGCTTGGTCATAGCACCGGAAAGACGAAGGGCTAAAGTATCGCCCATGGGCAGATTAAACATACCACTAGTGCGTTTGGAGTTATAATTGCCTATTTCCACCTTAATTTCAGAATCCAATGCATCACCCGGCATTACCGGCAGCATGTTAACCACACCGGCGGTAGCGTTGCGGCCATAGAGTGTGCCCTGAGGGCCCCGTAGCACTTCTACCCTCTGGACATCAAAAAATTCTTGCTCGAATAGCCGATTCCGAATCAATGGCGCATTGTTAAAACTCACTGCCACTGCTGGATCCGTAGCCGCAGAGACCGCTTTGGTACCCACTCCCCGAATGGAAAAGTTATAGGTACTAAAATTAGATTTGGAGAAATTTACATTCGGCACTGCCCGCAGTAGCTCCTCACCACGTTCGATCTTCAAGGCATCCATGTTGTCCCCCGAGAGTGCAGAAACTGCAATAGGGACATCCTGGATACTCTCTTCAATCTTTTGGGCCGTTACCGTCACTTCCTCAATAGGCTGTTTGGAGCGGCTACTTCTTTCAGTATCCTGCCCATCTTGGGCAAGCACTCCAGAAGGAGTAATAGACATTGCTAGGCATGTTATTGCAGCACTGTACCAAGGGGTTGTTCGATTAAGCGGATTGGTGGCACGAATCGCTTGTGCAATCAAATTCTTTTGCTTACGCAGGCTCATCATCATTCTGATTCTCTCTATTATATTTTCTCTATTTTTCTGTCAGCCAAACACCACCTTATCTCAGGCCTAACCAGGTTAAAGACGCATTTCAATTTCAATCGGGGGGATACCCCTACCTATCAAAGCTTTTTTCTATATACACACCCCCTACAACCAAAAAATTAACCCAATCAAATTAACATAAAAAAACAAAAGCAATGACCAAACATTCCAGTGACCAACCGTTCAGTCAACATTTATATAAGGATTAGTTTCCAGCAAGGGAATGCAGGTTTTCTCTATCTTTCACTCCTGAAAAACCTTCAGGAGTGTAGTTCAAGCTAGCAAAAGTGGATTTAAAATTTGGAAATGCAAGCGGATAGAGGAGCGCACTTACGAAGCAGGGTAAACCCATCTTAAACTTAACAAATCTCGAAGTATTTAGATTGCTTGTTGACAAAGAGTCAGAACAACTATTCTTCGATTAACACTACTGGAGCACACTGGAAGCATTTTGAAGCATCTAACGATTGGGCAATATTCCTACCTCATCAGCCTTAACCTGAAGGATAATTATATTAAAATATTTGAGAGAAAGAGCTACGGAACCTCTTCCAAAGCCCTCCTCAGTTTTATCAGTGCGCGCTGAATAAGCTCCTTTACCGACTCTTTGGAAATACCCATACGTTCGGCAATATCCTGATAGGTCATACCTTCAAAGCGGTGAAATTTGAATGCAGCCCCTGCTCGGGGTGGCAACCCTAAAATCGCCTTCAATACGCATCGACAATCCTGTATACCGATTACTGTACGTTCAGGCGTGATCACATCGGGAATATCCAAATCTTGCGAGAGTGATTCATGGAGCGTTCGGCATCGGGACTTTTGGTATCGGCTATGACTAACCAAAAGATTTTTAGCAACTGCAAAAATATAGCTTCTTGGGTTTTCAATCTCTATATCGGATTGATTAAGGTGCCAATGTAACTGAGCAAAAACCTCCTGCACCAGATCATCAACATCAGCAGAGTTTACTCTAGATGAGAAATATCGCCTCAACCTTGGAAGGTACTCATCCACCCAAGGAGAAATATCTTTTTGATAAAATTTATCCATAGTGAAACACACACGTGATTCAACTAATTATTTAGCATCCTTCAACACAGAAAAGATTAGACAAACAAACAGAACAACATACATGAGAATGGAAAAATTTATTTTTATAATTAACTTAAGACAACACCCCCACAACACTAAAAACAAGCAAAACACAGCAAACGCTTGGCGGCAGCTACCATCAAGAAAAATCATCGACCTCAAAAAACTACAATTACATTAACGGAGAATAACCGCACAGGAAATTTAGATAAACTTCTCTCAGAAGTCTTCAAGCAGAATAGAACGCCTTTTTCACGACAAGCAACATCAACCCATACAATCACTAAGCAAGCTCATACACCTCACTCACCTAATACATCCCAAGCCGGAGTTAATCGTTTATTCTTAACCAAGCTGAACGTTACCTGGCAATCGATCTTCTTAATCAACACCGCCCTGCCCTTAGCGACACCAATAGTCCCAATACCCTACTAGTACGATTGTGAAAAGTTTATGAAATAAAGAGCAGCATATAAAGTCAGTGTGACTATTAAGACTTTTATGCTTTTTGTGACAACCTGTCTATTTAGCGAAATCAAGACTGACCAAAGAAGAATGATGGCCTAAAACGCTACATCGATAAATATCAAGCTTTCCCTATAAAGGATTGAAATAAGTTCGCCTAGCAAGGAAAGCCCGAGAAGATTTCTCATCCTGTTGTCAATTGGCTCAATCAATATTTTTCAAGTATAAAATACGAAAAATTCGATCTAAGGAAGGACACTAGTCAATGCGTTTTATCTTCAACCACCCCTTGATTAAGGGGATTCTATTTTTAGGCCTCCTCACTAGCACAGCAATCACCCATGCAGAGCCCGCTAAAAACGAGGAATTATTCACTTTTACAACCTGGAACAAACAGACCGCGGATGGTCTTAAGGGCTTCTTTGAAGTACCAGAAAATCGCGGTATTCCTAAAAGCCGCTCGCTAAAAATTCACTATGTACGCTTTCCTGCAACCGGAAAGCAACCGGGCCCACCCATCATCTATCTAGCTGGTGGCCCAGGCGGGTCGGGTATTATGGCCGTTAACTACCGTTTTGATATGTTTATGGCCCTGCGGGAGTACGGCGATGTCATCGCCTTGGACCAGCGGGGCACCGGCCGCTCAAACGATCTTCCTAACTGTGAATCCCGACAAGTGGTTCCCGCACTGGAAAAAATCTCCGACGCCAAATACATCGAATATCATCGCGAAGCATTGCGAGAATGCTTAACATTCTGGCGCGAAAAAGGCATCGATCTCTCGGGCTATAATACCCTGGAAAATGCCCGCGACCTGGAAGCCCTACGCCAACATCTGGGCGCAGAGAAAATTGTCCTGTGGGGCACATCTTATGGCAGCCATCTGGCCTTAGCGGCATTGAGGGAAATCGAAGGCTCGGTCGATAGAGTTATTCTTTCCAGCGCTGAGGGCCTTGACCAGACTGTTAAACTACCTGCACGAACTGAGTCTTACCTGGACCGTCTGCAAATAGCCGTGGATCAACAGCCCTCCGCTAAAGCTGCCTACCCGGATATCAAGGCACTGATCAAAAGAGTGCACACAAAGCTGGAGCGGGAACCAATTAAAATTCAGATCCCTCAGCGAGATGGCGGAAATCTGGATTACCTACTTCAACGCCGGGATATGCAGCGGATAGCTTCCTCTTTTATCGCTGACCCCAAAAGTGCCGCCTATTTATTGGGTTTCTACCGCTCGATCGATTTGGGGCAGGTACCAGCTTTTGATCAGGTGCCCAAACGTTACTTCCCCGATGGATTCCACAGCCCGGGAACGCCAATCTCCCTGCACGCCATGCCAACGGCAATGGATATTGCCTCAGGTATGAGTAAGCAACGCAAGCTACAAGTGAGGGAGCAAGCCGAAAACGCTTTGCTTGGTGACTACCTCAACTTTTCCTATCACTATGATGGATTGGCCAGGGAGCTTGACCTGGGTGAGAATTTCCGCAGTAACCCCCGCAGTGATATTCCTGTTTTACTTTTAAGTGGCACATTGGATGGGAGAACCTATATAGAGAGCCAACGCGAGGCAATGTCGGGGTTGGACAATGCCACTTTAGTGACAGTAGAAAATGCCGGACACAATTTATTTATGGCATCCCCCGAGATACAGGAAACCATCAACTTGTTTTTGGAGGGGCGCCCAATTGAAAAAACCACCCTAACCCTGAATTTGCCAGATTTTTCTCCGAAATAACTACTCCCCTCTGCCAATCAGCGGCAGGTCCAAAATACCTGCCGCAAAACCACCCCCACATTCCCTCGTTGACCAAGCCTTTGCACATTAATCTTGCAATAGATGAATTTGGAGGCGGGGGATGACCAATATCACCGACGAAGTTCATCGCGGTGCCATCTGTGACCTGCGAGCGTTGCAACAACCCGGTCTACAGACTTTCAAGCGATATATTCGAGGAAGTCTACCGGGACCGCCCTTTTGGCGGCTCACGGGCATGCAGCCAACGGAAGCGGGGCTTGGTAAAGCCACTTACTCAATGCCTATTACGCCCTGGCTGGCAGACGGTACCGGCGTTTACTGGGGTGGTATCTATGCGATGTTCGCTGACGCACCCCTCGCCTCCGCAATCTGGACCACCCTGCCAGCCGGTAAAGTACTCAGCACGTCTGAGCTGAACATGTGTTTTATCCGGCCTATTACCAGCACCACACAAAATATTGTCGGCAGAGCCACCACGGTGCACTCTGGTAGCCAGGTCGGCCTCTCCAGTATCCAGATTAATGACCAGGAAGGTAGAACCCTTGCTTATGGTAGCACCCGCTGCCTGATTGCTGACTTTCCGGTCAACCCAAATCAGGAATTGCCACTGCCAGACTTGGGGCCCACTGATCCACCAGATCCATACCTGAGACCTCCACCCAAGCCCTATTTTTGCGATATGGCGCACTTACCTGAGCAGACGCCCATTGAACTGCAGCGCACCACCATTAACGAGGGCCGCACTCACCCTATATGGATGCTTACCGGCTACCGCGCGATCGAAATCGAGAACGGCCGCTGTATCTCTACTATGCCCTCATCTCCCTGGTTCTCTAACGGCACCCTGTCTATCTACGGAGGGCTGCTGGCCTGGGCGGCGGACTTCACCATGGGGGGAGCCGTATATTCCACATTACCAGCGGGCAGTATTTTTGCCACCCTCGATATGCACATTCGCTTTGCCAGACCGGCCAAGCTAAATAGTGGGGATCTGATCCTCGAAGCTCAGGTTTTGCACCGCGGTCGCCAGCTAAGGGTTTCCTCCTGTAACATCGACACCCCCAGCGGCAAGCGCGTGGCTATCGCCACCGGCTCAGCACTAATGATTCCAGGGGGCGCACAGATGTTGAGCGAGGGTAAAGAACCCGATGAAATTATTGCTACCGCCACTTCCGGTAAGCCATGGACTCCCTAATTCAAATTCCCTGCCAGCACTAAGGCCATCTTCGGGTAAAATGCCCTACACCCATGTCAGGGAAACTCTCTGATTACAACTTGACCAAGTGGCCACCAAGCAAATGGCGGCTCATAATCCAATTCACAATTGCAGGATACAGACTATGGCCTCACTGCAAGACCAGCTATTACAAGCGGGACTCGTCGACAAGAAAAAAGCCAAGCAGATCGGTAAGGAAAAGCGCAAGCAGCAAAAGGTTGCAAAGAAATCATCACAGCCACAGGTTGATGAAACCAAACTGGCCGCGCAACAGGCCCGCGCCGAGAAGGCCGCACGGGATCGTGCACTGAATGCCGAACGCGATGCGGCGGCTCAACAAAAGGCCATCGCCGCACAAATCAAGCAACTGGTGGAAAACAACCGACAGCCCTACTCTGGCGAAACTGCTTACAATTTCACCTTTGATAAAAAAATCAAAACTATTTATGTCAGTGAGACACTGCGTGACCACTTAATAGCTGGCCGCCTGGTAATTGTCGCCCAGGGTGAACGCTTTGAACTGGTACCCAGAGTAATCGCCGACAAAATTGCCGAGCGCAATGCCGAGATCATCGTGAAGCCCGCAGAGACTTCCACTCCAATGGATGAAGATGACCCCTACGCTGACTTCCAAATTCCTGACGACCTGATGTGGTAAGCGAGTTCATGGAGCAAGATGTTACTCAGGTAGTGGAACAATGGCTCACCAATGTTGTGGTGGGCCTAAACCTTTGCCCTTTTGCGCGCAAACCCCAGCGCGCTGGCCAGATTCGCTACAAAGTCAGCGAGGCAGATGAGGATAATGCTCTACTAGCGGACCTCCTCAAAGAGCTTCAATTACTCGACAGCACGCCGGAAGATGAGCTACTAACTACCCTGCTGATTATTCCCAAACATCTTCAGGACTTTTCTGACTACAACCAGTTTCTCGATCTGGCTGAATGGCTTCTGGAGCGCAACCGCTACGAGGGCACCTACCAGCTGGCCAGCTTCCACCCAGACTATCAATTCGCAGGTACTGCCCCAGAGGACGCAGAGAACCTCACCAATCGTGCTCCCTACCCGATTCTGCACCTACTGAGGGAAGAAAACCTGGCCAAAATGATCGACCTCTATCCAGATCCGGAGAGCATTCCGGAAAATAATATCCAACGGGTCGAATCTCTTACTCAGGAGGAGAAGCTGCGGCTCTTTCCCTATCTATTCCAGCAAATGAAAACATAGCCGATGAAGCCCCTCGCAGAACTTCTTCGCCTGAAGAAAAGACTTCGCATTATTGGCTTTGACGATGCTCCTTTCCAAAAGGAACGGGGCTCACCGGTTAACATCAGTGGGATAATTTGTACCAACACCCGCTTTGAGGGCATGCTCTGGGGTAAAGTACAAAAGGATGGTATGGATGCCACCGAAGTTATTACGCAGTTACTGCAAAACAGCAAATTTTACCCACAAATTAACGTAGTGCTAATTGATGGCCTCGCCGTTGGAGGCTTCAACATCATCGACTTACCCAAGCTGACCGAATCACTAAGATGCCCTTGCATCGCCGTAATGCGCAGGCCTCCCGACATGTTGGCCATTGATAAAGCGCTAATGAATTTCTCTGATTACCCACTGCGCAGGCAAACTCTACTAAAAGCGGGTGAAATTTACTCTGACAGAGGGTTTCACTTCCAGGTACAGGGCTGTCCCCCGAATATTGCTGTCCAGGTGCTAGAGCAAGCTACCGATAACGGTAACGTACCTGAAGCCCTCCGGTTAGCACATATGATTGGTGCCGCGGTAATAACTGGGCAGAGTGGGAATCGAGCCTAAGCACTCCCTCTAAAAGCATATCTCATCCTACTTCTCGCCATAAATTCTCCCAGTATTTCCTTATAAAATAATGAACAATTGCTTAACTGCTTAACCCCTACCAATATAATCTGCCATTTAGAATTTGGTTTGTGCAGTTAAAAATATTATTAACCTCACATTGAAAACCTCATCCAGAAAACCTCAAAAAATCTATTATACTCATCAGCTAGTAGCGACAATCTAAGCAAATCAAGAGATCACCCCAATGGCTCAGCATTTCAATATCACCTACTGTATTGATCTCAATATTACCAAGAAAGTAAATTACGCCTATATCGAGGACAACTACCTGGAAGAGGGCTTTGTTGGGTATAGGTATCGGGTGGAATGTACATGCAGGGTAAAATACCAAGATCCACCCACAGATATGTCTTTCTTAAAAAGTATATTTAGAGCCGAGATTAAAGACTTATGTGATCACGCTACGATTATTGACTCTCAAGATCCCTTTCTAAAGGAAATCATCAGCTCCGATGAATTTACAAGCATCATCAACCAACAACAAAACAAGCCACATTTTATTCTAAAGAGTTCAAAGGTTGGGAAACTATGCATAACCCCCTTTAAACCAAGCTCTGAAAATCTTGCCAAAGCTTGGTATGAAGCCATTCGCCAAAAAATTATAACCCATAACTCTGGCCCAGATATCAAATTCGAAAAGATAAAAGTTTGGGAAACTAACAACTGGTATACAGAGTATTCCTCAAATCTATAAATCGTGAAAAACTTCAGAGTATCTGTAAAGTAAACTCGCCGGAGTAAAAGATTATTGAAAACAAAATTAAGGGAAAGGTAGGCTATTTCTTACTCACTCGCAAGAAGAAACAACCACCCATAAAACATATTCTAATACTGGGT
Source organism: Microbulbifer sp. ABH2_005 (assembly GCF_056160005.1). Classification (NCBI taxonomy): domain Bacteria; kingdom Pseudomonadati; phylum Pseudomonadota; class Gammaproteobacteria; order Cellvibrionales; family Microbulbiferaceae; genus Microbulbifer; species Microbulbifer sp. ABH2_005. Next base: position 2,811,320 of record NZ_JBSWWI010000001.1, read on the forward strand.
TACCTATAGAATAACTGCCCGGTCCCTAGTGCTATCGGTAAAGAGTGCAATCAAAGAGAACTGACTAAACCCTTGATCAGTAGAGAGAAACTCCTTGCACCAAAAATGCAAGTCCTCAGAAAACATCCCCAGTGCAGCTTGCTTTTCACTGTCAGATTCATATTCGGATTCTTGTAATTGCTTTTCTAGCGCTATGAAATGACAGCGAACAACCACTCGAGAATCATTCTCTCTTTGGTCATCCGTGACAGACAATGTTAAAGTCGAAGCTAGTGGCTCCCAGTGGATCAGGAAAAAGCGGGAAGCATCGTTAACGTTTTGGTTAAATTTGGAAATGGCCAGCTCCAAGTTCTCAGCAAGATCCTGATAAATATCATCGCTGCATAGTGCCGGGCTTTCAGTACTATGTACTTCATACTCAGCAACACCTCCCTCGACCTCTTCAAAGGGAGATGTCGAATGATCCAGTTTCCAAATTAAACCCATAATTCCTCCAGGTAGTCGATCGATAACTATTACCAGCTGATCTATTTTACGACTTTCTGGACCTCTCTACACCCACTCCCCCCTTACAACTATCACCGACACCCACCTAGAACTGCTTAAGAGACCAGGTCTGATACGCCAAAGTTGTCGGGAAAAGGCCATGGAGGCCATCCAAGCCTTCTATGAAAGATAAATTTTGGCAATTTACGACAGGCTGTATGCGTGCTGACAAGCCACAGCCCATCGAGAAACCATTACTTGGTTACAGGACGTTGGGATACCCGCATAGTGATATCCGCGTGGAATACCTCCTCACCATTGGTATCGAAGACTCCCACCGGCATCACTACATCCCCAGCCTCAATGGAGGCAAAATCTGGATACTCACAAACCGCTCTCAGGTTGGTTTTCGCCATTTTCAGGTACTTGACTTCCATACCCACAGGAATCCAGCGGAAGCGGCGATCCAGAGAAACATCCAGACAAACCCCACCGGCAAGTTCAGCAGCATTGCACATGGCAATGGCATGCACGGTGCCGATATGGTTCGTCACAGTCCAGCGTTTCTTCAAAGATACCTCTACGCGCCCAGGTGATATTTGGGTAAAGCAGGGCTTGATAGACCTGAAGTAAGGTGCCTTGAAAGCGACAATCTTAGAAACTGCCCAGCGTCCAAACGCCGAACCACCAAACTTCTTCCAAAGCTGCAAAACTGCACTCTTCGAGGACTGATACTCCATCTTGTCTCACTACCTAAATTATGAACTGATTAGCCCCCGGTTATGGGGGCTGATATTGGGTGCACTATACAACACCTCTTTGCTCGTTCAGGTAATCAGATCTATCAGGTCAATTGACCCGCAAGTATGCCGGAATGCCGGAAGACCCAGGGCAGTGAGTGGTAACTTGTAGATAGATAGCTACAGCAGATCCCTTCCTGGAGCTCGCCATGCATGAATTTTAGATGAGAGAGCCATATTTTTAATATGGCAAGTAAGCTGGCAGTTAATAATGAAAATCGCCAGTCCTTAATCTCTATTCAAATTATAAAGATCAAAATCATGGGAATGGTCCTTTCCAGCAGGAGATTAAATTTTCGAAACCAGTGTATTTAAAACTCTAAGGAACCATTTATACACCTTGTCAACTTTATTCAGCCTATTTATTAGGCTATGGTTGAACGTCGAGGATTCACAGCATAAGACCACTTACCAACTTTTTAATAAAAGAGGGTTATCTATGTCTATTGAGCGATTAAGAACTCCCGAAGAACGCTTCTCCATTCTGCCTGGTTTTCCCTACCAACCTCATTATATCGATAGCCTGGATGGCTACGATTCCATGCGCATGGCCTATATTGATGAAGGAAACTCCAGTGCGGAAACGACATTCCTGTGCCTGCACGGAGAGCCAAGCTGGAGCTATTTATACCGCAAAATGATTCCAGTATTTGTTGAAGCCGGGCATCGGGTCGTTGCCCCGGATCTCTTTGGTTTTGGTCGTTCAGACAAGCCTGTGGATGACAAGGTCTATACCTTTAACTTCCATCGAAACAGTCTGATACAACTGATTGAGCACCTGAACCTTAAAAATATCACTTTGGTTTGCCAGGATTGGGGCGGCCTACTGGGACTCACCCTCCCTATGGATATGCCTGGTAGATTTACTCGTTTATTGGTAATGAATACCGCGATTGCAGCCGGGGATGGTGCCTCTGAAGGTTTTTACCACTGGAGAAACTTCTCTGTCAGTGTTCCAGAAATCCCGGTGGGTGGACTGATCGCCAATGATGCCAGATCTGAAGTTAATCTCTTGGATATAGTCGCTTATGATGCGCCCTTCCCAGACAACCGCTATAAGGCTGGGGTCCGCCGTTTCCCTTCGATTGTGCCGGTTGATCCCGGTATGGAGGGTGCGGAACTGGGGCTTAGAGCCAGGGAGTTCTGGTCCAGCAACTGGGAAGGCGATAGCTTTATGGCGATTGGAATGCGAGATGCTGTGCTCGGTGAAAAAGTAATGGCAATGCTGAGGAGCACCATCAAAAACTGCCCGCAACCTCTCAAAGTTGAAGAGGCCGGTCATTTCGTACAGGAGTATGGCAAGGAAATTGCTGAAAAGGCCCTAGCCCACTTTCAACTACAAAAGGTACCGGCCCAATAAACAACGATGAAAGGGAAGAATTGCAAATAGTTCTCTCCAGAGCAGGCCGTTCCCACGGCCTGCTTTCTGGGGATTTGAGTGAGCCCTAGTGGCTTATTTATTCACAGTAAAACTGCTGGACTTTCCGCTGTAACTCGTGATTTTACCGCTCCAACCACTCTTCCAGTTACCTTTGTGCTTGATGCGATAAGTACCCGCAGGGGTATCCTCACCGATTACCCACTGCCCCTCGGCAAAAGAGCAAGCTAAACAGTCTACCGCAGTATCCCGTGTCCAGATAAAACGGGTATCCAGGTCATTATCCGTAAGATAAGTTTCCCAGCTGCCATTTACCTTGCGCTGCACTTCGATAAAAGTGCCCCCGGTTCTGAGATTATTGCGTGGGTGGCCTGAGCGGAAGCTTGCGGAGACGGTATCGCCAACGGAATAGCTGTTACGCACATCATCCCAAACCTGCCCAAAGGATTCCCATAGGCGCTTGTCATCGTAGACCACACCAATGACATGTATGATCTGGTCATCGGATAAATCCGCCGGTGTCGGTCCAGCATCGACCGCCAAATCATTGTTCATGGCATCGGCCATTTCCGTGTAAATCTGTTGGTAAGCCGCTAGGGTGTTGGGGCCATAGATCGTATGCCCACCTTCGTAGTGCTGGCGGTCAAACTCTTCATGAGTGGTGACATAACCGGTATAAGCATTGGCCAGACCGGCAATAACCACAGTAGAAATACCGTGACCTTGCATCGCAGACAATACTTGTTCCTGTAAACGGCGACCGGCCATAGTAGTCATTTCACCCGGTGCGGCGACCAGGACCAGAGAGCCGATACGGAACATCTGGAATGGCAGATAGGGGGTATACAACTCCTGTCCAATCACTTTGCGCTCGACAAAAGTGGGCTTGGGATATTGGCAGGGATCGTCCTGTGTATCCTCGTAAACCGCAGCAGCGGAGAAAGCATTCATCAGCCCAAAAAGCGGGAAACCACTGATCACGGATTCGAACAGGCTCTCACTGCGATCCCACTCGGTGCCCTCATTTTCAACAGACATACCCTCGAAGATACCATCGATCCCACTAGGGCCATCCCAGGAGGAACCGGCAGTAAATGACCAGCCCACGGCGCCCTCACATATATTCTGTTGCCCTTCGCCGGTATATTCTCCAGCTACGGTATAACCGGGAAAATAAATATACTGGTGACGGTAATCGAGATCGTTTAATAATTTACTGCCGGAAGCACTGTAGAGAGACTTAGCCTTAGTTACTTGTTTTTCTGCAGCCAACATAAGGCTCTCATACTCGCTAGAGCCACAACCATCCCCCGGTCCACAAATATTGGGGGAAGCATCACCCAAATTACTATTGGCAAAGGCTGCGACAAAACTCCCTGTGGTATCTGCCTGGCTTGCTGCCCACTGTTCAAATAAATAACTGGCAGCGCCCTTGTGATCACTACTCAGCTGACGCTGGCTGGTACCGAGTGAAACATTGTGCACCGCAAACCAGTTAATAATACCTAGAGCTTCATTATTGGCATTCACCAGCTTGAGCTGGGTCATGGTCTTATTGGTATCGTATTGATAGTCCTCGGCATCTGGATTTTGCGCATATGGCTCCGGGTTTCGATTGATACTGGTGTTAAGCAGTGTGCCCTGCTCCAGATAAATGTCACCCTCTGCCAAACCATTATTCGCAGAAACTATTGATTGGTAGATACCTTCAACGATCGCGTTGTAGTTATCCTCCGCATAGCCAAGCGCGCTCATGTTTAACATCACATAATGGTCGTAACCACCGGGCCCAACATGTGTATGGGTAGCCGTGAGCATAACGTTTTCATCGGTATAGCGGCTGTTGCCATATTTGCTCTTAAGTTTGGCAATTACTCCCTGTTTAACCCCCTGGGGAATACCCTGTAAATCGGCAGAGACAAACACCAGGCGCTCACTATCCTGTGCATTGGCAATCACAAATGCACGGGACCATAGGCGGCTATGGATTCCCTTGGTGGTCTGGCTGGTTTCACCGTAACCAACCATACCCACATCGGCGGCTGGACCAGTGATGTCATATTTACCTGCACCCAAAAGCCATTCCGCGCTAAGGGCAAAGGGGGTGTACCCAAGCAGCATAAAAAATGCGGCATACCACCGAATTATTATTGTCTTCATTTTTTCTCCATACTCTTTTAAACGAAAAGTTGCCGCATTGGCCTTCTCTCAATGTCCTTGAAGCGCCAAAAAAGTGAGTCCCTTTCGCAAAAAGTCAGCTTGATATTGTGGGGTGAAAACTGGCCAGGCCAGTGGATGCCGGAGTACAGTAAGAAGCTACTATAAGAAACTACTATCGCCGGCCTTTATCTCTTCCTGATACCTCTGCCTCAACATCCCGATAAACCACGGAGAGTGATGGGCAGGGTCAATGTCCTTGATCGCACCAATCGCTTATTATTTGTATAGGTACGTAGGTGCCAGCATACTCTAATTTCACCGCTCAGTATGCCTATCAGAATTCAGCGGCCGCCAAAATTATCCAGAATTTTTCAGTCTCGAAGTGGTACCAATCCAGCGGCGCACATAAATAACAATTAATTATTTCTGTCTGTCAGTTATGACAGCATTATTTATTTCAACAAATTGAGTAATACGAAGATGACTCATGCGTTCTCATAAAGGTTTGAACATCGGCATACTTGTCTCAGGTCACTTCATCACAAGGGTGAAAATGGCTAAAAACCAACAAAAGTTCCCAGTCTATGAGAGCTTTAGAGAATGCCGAGAGGGAGTACCAGGCTTGATCAAGCCCTTAAAGAAAAGATAACCCTATAGATAACGGTTTAGTCAGAAAATTATGCTTTGACCTTTAAGTCACAACCGAGTCGACCTCCTCAAAAGAAACTTTCTTGTCCCCCAAGGGCCTTAGAAGGGTTACATAAAATGAATAATTTAGTGGTTATCAAATGCGTGTAAGATTTTTTAAAACAGGCTTAACCTCCCTTCTTCTACTAGGTACCACACCTTTCTCAATGGCGGCAACCAACTGCGAAGTGAATATGGTTGTTCAGAGCCAATGGGACAAGGGCTACATGGCTTCCGTGGTGGTGCGCAATACCGGTACAGAACCTATTAACGGCTGGAACGTCTCTTGGCAATGGCCTGGAGACCAAGTGATCGACGGTTCCTGGAATGCCAAGGTATCCCAGAGTGGCAATGCAGCCTCCGCTGAAGAGACCGGCGACTTTGCCAATATCCCTGTAGGTGAGGCTCGCTCTTTTGGCTTCAACATCGCCTACTCCGGTGGTGCGCAGGTTCCAGCCAAAATCAATGCCAGTTGTGATAGCCAGCAAATACCTACGCCGACGACACCGGCAGAGCCATCCAAAGGGAATACACCCCTCTCAGACCTGGAAAGCTACAACTATATTCTCGGCACCCAGACGATCAGCCCGAAATACAGTTTCACTGGCGAAGGCTCCTTGGTGGAATCCGCCAAGGCTATCCGTGCAATGGGCTCTAACCTGCTTAAAATCGCCCTTTCCACCGGCTTATACGATGAGCTTAGGGGCAAAGGTCTGGACTACCAATTCAAACGTATGCTGGAAGAAGTACCCGCTTACCGAGAGGTACTGGATATGGACTTCTCCCACTATATGTTCTGGGTGGAGGACTCCGGATCTTGGATGGACAATAAAGGAATGTCCCAGGAAGAGCTCACCTGGCAGTACGATAAAATCTATGCGATGGCCGAATATCTGCTTACGCAGTACAGTGGCTCTGGTAAGACTTTTATGATCGGTCACTGGGAAGGCGACTGGAATCTCGTGCAGAAAGCCGATGGAACAAGAGATGATAGCCAGCAGAAAATCGATCCGCTGCGTATTCAGGGGTTAATCGACTGGCTGAATATCCGCCAAAAAGCCATTGAAGATGCCAAGGCCAATGTACGCCACTCCAACGTCAACCTGTATCACTATGTTGAAGTGAACCGGGTGGAATCCGCTATGCAGGGCAAAGAGCGTATTACCAACGCGGTCCTGCCACATACCAATGTCGACTTGGTTTCCTATTCTGCCTACGATCTTACCACCAAAGAAAAGCACTCTGACTTCGCCACCCTACATGCCGAGCTCACCAAAGCATTGGACTTTATTGATTCAAAGCTGCCGCACAAGGCCGGACTGCCCTTCGAAAAGCGCGTGTTTATCGGTGAATACGGCTACGGGGAATCCTGGTTTAAAGATTGGGGAACCCGCTCCGGAGAAGCTCAGGATATGCTTTCCCGCAATGTGATTAAAACCGCTCTTGAATGGGGTTCTCCGTTTATTCTCTACTGGCAGATGTACGGAAATGAATACGATAGCTGGATCAATGAGTTTGTCGGCTATTGGCTGATCGATAACAACGGCAATAAAAAAGAGATTTACCATACCCACGAAAAATTTTACAAAGATGCCAAGAGCTATCTCAATAACTATCAGGCCAAGCAGGGCAAGTTACCATCCGAATCAGAGTTCCGCGCTTTCGCCCTAAAATGGTTTGAATCTTCTGCTACCACCACTCCGGACAACAATACGACTACGCCACCAACAACTCCGACCACAGGCACAGGCACAGGCACAGATCCAACACCCACAACTCCGGATACGCAACCCCAGGCCTCAGGTCAATGCACAGTGGAATACTCCATTCAAGATGACTGGGGCAATGGATTTATGGCTAACATTGTCATTCGCAATACTGGCAGCCAACCTTTGGACGCTTGGCAAATACAATGGCAATGGCCTGGCAACCAGAAAGTCACAAATTTTTGGAATGCAAAAGTAGTTGACCACTCAGGCTCTGTTACAGCCAGTGGCCAAGAAACCATTCCGCCAGGGGAAGCTCGAGCTTTTGGCTTTAATGGTGAATATAGCGGAACCAACAGTAAGCCAACCCTTAGCGCCACTTGCCAGGCTAGTAGCTCAGACCAAGCTAGTACCTCCGATACATCGACCTCCCCTAATACCGCTACCCAACCCAGCGGTATTGGCAACTCTGCCCAAGGTGAAACGGGAAAAATCAAACTCTGGTTTATTGGTGACTCCATCACCTACGGTATGACCACACTGCCCTACAACTCTATGGGCTTCCGCTCTCAAATCTGGCAACACATTGTCGAAGCCGCCGATGGGAAATCCAATTTCCCCCTGAGTAGCAGCGACAATAATGGTGCGCTGACCATTAGCTACAATGGTCAACCCCTAGAGACTATCGGCACCGTGAGCGGTCCTACTGGGCCAGATGGCATAGAAAAGAAGACTGGCAATTATTGGCACACAGGTATTCCGGGAGCCAGCACCAGCGATATGCTGTGCTTTCTCAACCCCACAGGTCACCAGATCCCTGCAGGCTACAGCTCTACCAGCTGCGCTGACTCCATCGCTTACTTTAACTCTGTAGTTACTGAAATGTGCCGTGAGAGCGGCAATAGCGCGGGATGGCTAGACAACCAGGCCTGCCAGTTAAACCAAAATCTGGAAACCACGGATGCCATTATTGTGCCCATTCAATTGGGCACAAACGATATCACTCATCTCAACAGGAGCGGCGCAACTCAGTGCAGCTCTACCCCGCAAGCTGGAAGTACGACTGCCAAGAAACTCGATCAAGTGGTCGCCAGTATTGTTTCAACGGAAAATATTCGGGATAACACAACTTTGGTAGGCAAAATATACGACCACCTCAATGCGCTCGGGATACCAAACGACAAAATTGCTTTTGTGATTTCGACAATCCCCCGCCGGACGAACCTGGATGGCCAGGACCCATCCAACCACTGTACAGACTATTACAATACAAAAATCAAAAGTACTGTTGCTAGCATTGCTCCCTCAACAAAAGTCTTCCTTGCCGACCAAGGTAATATTGTACCTACCGGTGACTCAGTACACCCCACCACCGCTGGACACAAGGTCATGGCCTGTAACCTGCTATATGGCTACAACTATGGACACTCCGAAAGCTTCCACTGCCCAATTCCTGGTAAGATTCCAAACACAGGGTTGCTTCGGGCATTTGCTGCTGTTTCAGCACAATAAACATTACCGTTAATGGTCCCAACAATTGAAATTCAAGGAATAGCTTTGGATTACTGCGGCATATTTTTTGGATGTACAAAGTCTCCATGTATTGGAGCAGTATCATAGATAATTTTCACAGATGAAAAAGCACTAAAGTCATCAGTGAAATCAAAGAGATCCACTACATCAATTGTGGCTGGATCTCTCCCCTCTACCGATCGGGTATAGCTAAGATAAATGGCAACCTGATTGGTCTTCACCCCACCATAAAGTATATTTCTCAAAACCATTGTACGGTTGCTGATTGAGCGAAAAATATAAGAGTAAAAACTCTTCACAGAGCACTCCCCAAAAATTGGAGAGTATACGGATGCATTTGGAGTAAAAAGCGCCAGTAATGCTTCCAAGTTACCCTGCTCTACAGCAGCTATATATTGGTAACAGAGCTTCTCAGCTTCCCCAATACATATCGTTTTACTCATCACTTATCTTGCCTGGCCAGTGTCTGGTCCACCATCTCACCGCAGAGTCCCAGATAATTATTGGGATTGAGCAAGTGATCCACTTCACTACCACTTAAAACCCCAGTTATCTCAGCATTTTCTTTTAAGAGGTCGGCAAAGGGGCGACCAGTCTTTATTGCTTTGCAACAAATTTTGTAAACCAGATCGTGGGCTTTTTCACGGCCAAGCTTGGGGCCTAGCCCCATCATCACTGCTTCAGAAGAGACCAGTCCTCCCGTTATTTCTAAATTTCGCAACATATTTTCTGGGTGCACATTGAGACCACTTAAAGCAAACCTAGCTTGTGCCAAAGCAGCAGCAGATAAACAGAAGATTTCAGGAAGAACCACCCATTCAATCTCCCAGGTACCTGTCGCTCGCTCGTAATCCTCTTCCATTGCATTCAGTAAAGCCGCCACCTGCTGCCGCACAATGGGTACTATTCCGCTGATATACACCGAAGAGACGGGGTTGTGTTTTTGCGGCATAGTACTGGAAGCTCCTCGCCCTGAAGTAAAGGGTTCCGTAACCTCTCCAATTTCTGTCTGTGCCATCAGCTTGATATCTAGGGCTATTTTTCCCAATGTGCCGGTAATCAGACCCAACAGGCAAGCAACTTCAGCAATCCTGTCGCGCATGGTGTGCCAGGCAATCAAAGGTTTACCCAGGTTGAGTTCCTCCATAAGGCCAGCCTGCACTAAAAGGCCCTGCTCTCCTAAAGAAGCCAAATTGCCCGCTGCACCACCAAACTCTCCTACAAAGGCACGCTTCTTAATCTCCTCAAGGCGCTGCTGGTGCCTGTGGAAACCAGCCAGCCATACAGCTGCCTTATAGCCAAAGGTAATTGGCACAGCTTGCTGAAGGTTACTCCGAGCCACCATTGGCGTGTCCCTGTAATCCTTGGCCAGGGTTGCCAGTGCATCGGCGATCGCATCTACTTCGGTTTCCACCAACTCCATTGCTGCCCGAATCTGCAATACGGTAGCGGTATCGGTAATATCCTGGGTTGTAGTGCCCCAGTGACACCACTGACCAAGACCATCACTACAGCGCTCAACTAACTGCTGTACAACCCCCAAGACCGGATAGCCGATCAATTCTGTTTGAGACTTTAATCGCTTGAGGTCAATTTCTTCGGTATGGCAATGTCTGCAAATCTCATCAGCCGCCTCTTCAGGAATAATGCCAAGTCGTGCCTGAACCCTGGCTAAGGCGGCTTCCACATCCAGATAGTATTGGACTCTTTGCCGATCCGAAAATATCTCACTCATTGCTGGAGAGCTAAAGAGACCAGAAAAGACTTGGGAGTCAATAAGGGTTGCAGCCATTGTTAATATTCCAAACAGCAGGTAACAGTAGCAATGCTTTAAAACAATCTTTAATAGGTATAAAGGTAATCTAAAGATTCAGGAGCAAACCAAAGTCTAGATATCCTATTTTCTAGATAGGATAAACAATAGCATTCAGGAAAGAATGCTACGGCTAGCTGACAACCTTATTTCGGTCAAGTAGAGAAATAACAAGATCAAAGTAGTATTGAATCTTGGGCGCTAGCCAGCACCAAGACCAAAAGCCAGGTACCCCGTGATCGCCAATATAAGCAAAAGTCCGATTAATCCTGCGCGACCAGGTATTTCCGAGGGAGGGGATTGTATATTTTTCTCACGCACATAAGTATTAACGATGATTTTTGCTTCTTTTAGGTCAACCTTCTTGGATTCACGCAACAATTTCATAGCTTGAATCATTTCGCCATTTTCAATTGCATCAATTACATCTTTTTCCAATTCCATCATTGATCCACTTACGGCTCAAAGAACTATAATTTTGGCACGAGAAACATGAAATTGCATGGCTCCAACAATAACTCTGTCGGGTCATCCCTCCTAGCAGTTTGGGCACTATCCCTATGCCCGTCCAAGGGTTTGAGTTACCACCTTTCCATACACCTGATCTTTTCAGAAACTAAACTAGTCGCAAAGGCGATTGTAGTCCAACTCAAGATATAGCCGGAAGATAACCTGTATGGACTATGCTTATTGATCTGCCACCAATAGTGTATTCCCGAAAGTGGGCCGCCATCAAAGTCAGATCACTCCCCATAAACTCTGACCAACCCACCAGCCAAATGTGTACTTTTGCCGATATACCGTCCACTCCCTCACTTGAAAGAAGTGAATTTAGATTATGCCCCTATCTGAGAGACCAAAGAGTCAACTAGTTTGTGTTCACCACATTTGTTTTAAAACTATGTCCCTCCGCCAAAAACTATTACCCACCTAACCTATCAAATACTTCAACCCCTTGATTCAAATCAATCAAGATCAACACGAAATCAAAGAATTCCCACTGTAATTGCGGGTGACTCTTCCAGCCAGATCACAATAGGAGACATCAATATTGATAAGGTAATACCAAAAAATAAGTATATTTCATAAAATATTTTTGAACATCAGGAAGGATGCCTTCTCACAAACGTCACTTAAACAAATATTCAGACCCAACATACTAGGGTGCCATAAAACCAACTAACCCAAAATAGGTATAAACATCTAACCACCAAGAGAAAACATTATTTAAAACTTTACCAAGAAAAGAATACACAAAGAAAATCAACAAGAATTTAACAATTGCCAATAAAAATCCAACTTCGTATACTGAAATCACCCATAAAATTTCAAGCATAAAAATAAGAGCTGAACCACAGGATGTGCACTAGCAGTTTGCCAAGAGCCCAACCAATCACTTTAACTTTTCAATTAAAAAGAGAATTTGAAAACTCAATAAGCAGAAAAAATCATGATTGGTTAGTGTCATTACCCCAGGAAAAGCGTATTAAAAACTTCGGATCGAAGGTAGAACTTTAGATTTAGATGCTCGAACAGCCATATAACACTCAAACAATAAAATCAAGCAAAGATTAATTATCAATCAGCCAGACATCAGGAGTGGCTCAGGATGAACCAACCTATCTCAACTGAGACAATTTACAACGCTCAAGCTACCAATTGGCTCAGGTCTGAAAAAGTACTGTTAAGTGATTTCACTGCAAGACCTCGCGTCTTAGAGGCTCTGGGCGAGATCACTGACCAGGATATACTGGACTTTGGCTGCGGCGAAGGCTACGTATCACGCATGCTACTGGAAGCCGGTGCCAAGTCTATTTTTGGTATTGACTCTTCAGCTGAAATGGTTTCCCAGGCACAAACGATGGCCAAGGAACTAAAGCTGTTTAATGCAAGCTATACAAAGGGTAATGCGGTTACATTTAACCAATTCCCAAAAACCAGCTTCGATAAAGCGATTGCGGTTTTCCTCTTCAATTACCTAACCATCGAAGAAATGACTCAGGTAATGAGTAAAGTACGCTCACTATTAATTCCTGGTGGCACTTTCGTCTTCACTGTCCCTCATCCTTGTCTTCCGTTTATGAGGGAAGAAACCCCTCCATTTTACTTTGAGCATGGCGATAAATCCTATCTCGATGGCATTAATCAAACCTTCGAGGGAAAAATCTGGCGCAGAGATGGCATTCCTGTATCTGTTCGATGTGTTCATAAAACCTTTGCGCACTATTTCAAAGCCCTGACACAAGCCGGCTTTAACAGTATGCCCGAAGTAAAAGAGTTAGCCGTAACCGATGAGCACCTAGCTTTTGACCCTGAATTTTTCAGCCCACTGAAGGGCTACCCTCTGCATGTATTGTTTAAGGTAAAAGCAAATGATTGAAATGGCACCAGCCGAAGCTATCCGCGCACAAGCGTGGGCAGCTTCGGAGATGACGGCAAAATCCAACTGGAAATTTAGCTGGCCTGTCAATTGGCAAGCAGAAATCAAAGCTCTCCAAGAGTGGTCCAAAGGACAAGAGGACCCCATACAAGCTTTGCGAGCCGATTCCGTTTCCACGCCTCAGTTCGATCAACTTGCTGACAAGATCAAACATGAAGTGCAAGAGGGAAGTGGTATAACCTGGATTCAGGGTGTTGAAGGTTTTGACCAGAAAACCCTAAACCTTCTGTTCCTGAATCTAAGCCTGGCAATGGGACAAACTATCGACACCTATGGCAGACTCTACGGTATTCTAGATACCGGTAGAAGCTATAAAGAGGAAGCCATTCCTGTCTCTCAGACTAACGCGGCAACTGGTGTGCACACGGATAGCTCGCAACGAGCAATACAGCCAAATATCCTCGGGCTCTGCTGTATTACTCCAGCCATTGAGGGTGGCAAGTCCAAAGTAGTTTCTGCTGCTCAGGTGCATAAAAATCTCGAGGAAAGTGCTCCTCAGCAACTGGAGCTACTCTACAACAATTACATTCGAGACCTTGTCACACCAGGAAGCGACAAAGATCTCCAAAATATCCTAAACAATCACTTCCCAATTTTCAGTTACGCCAATGGAAAACTTTCCATTCGCTATATGCGCTACTGGATAGAAAAAGGCCATCAACGCGTGGATAAGCCCCTAACGCCAGAAGTAATTCAGGCCCTGGATATGCTAGATGGAGAGCTCAACAATGAAGAAAATATCGTTAGCTTTTATATGAATTCTGGCGATATGATTTTTATTGATAACACCAGGGTTCTGCACGACCGTGATGAGTTTGTCGACACTCCCGACCAAAAACGAGTTTATACAAGGGTGTGGATAGATTAACTATTAACAACTCCCAGGAGAAGAGAGACTTCTCCTGGAGCCACATTAGGTTTGATCACCTACACTATACATTGTTTGAACTTACTCTATTAATCACCCTCATTAGCAACATAGGTGTGGGGAATCTGTACATATTCGAAGAACTTTCGCCCTAATCGCCCTCCTGTAGTTTCCCTGATGCCAGCTCTACCAAAAAACAGCTCCCCGATATTCAATCCAACTCCAAAATAGAGCTCCCTACGCAGAGGCTCGTTTTTCTCTTGCTCTTTCAGGGTAAATCCACGGGCAAAGTAACCTCCATGTAACTCGAGATAGTTAAGAGGATTTCTAGGCGATAGATCGAATCCACTTAACTTTAGCGCTAGTAGGTATTTCTGTCCTGAGTAATCTGAATGTGGCTTAAAGCCTGAGCGATTACCGGAAGGAAGATATTCAAGACGAAAGTCCAGTTTCCCCCTAAGTCCGGGTATGTTCCTTCTCAAGTAAGAGAGACCTACCCCTGCGGTATTGGCTACAATATCTTCCCAGGCAAAACCATGTTTCTCAGAGTAACCATCTCCCAGTTCCACAAAAAGCATACTCAGCCAAGCTAAAGTGACCGCACTAGCCTCTGCGCCCACAGAATTAGCTGCCCTGCAGTGAATAGCATCTGTAAAGAGTTCACTGAGAAGGTAGGCTCCATAGACATGGCCGAGTTTATCCATACCACCGTTGGCGGTATCGTCCCCAAAGAATCCCTCGCTGCTTGTACCAAAACTACTGGAGCCCCAATCCCAATCCATTAAGCCAAGAGCTAAAGTAGAAACTGCAACCCCAGCTGTTTCGAAAGGAGTAGCAGAAAGATGTTGTTTAAATTGTGAAACCTCAAAGCCCTGCCATCTCGGGTCAGTGACAGGATACTGCTGGATACAGCCAAAACTCTGTGATTGACTGAAGGCTCCCTTATCAATATCCGTAGAACCGTTCATCTCTTTGGCTAATAGGTTACCGGCGCTCAAGAAAAAGACCGCAACCAAACAAAGTATTCGCTTAACTTCAATATTCATCATTTCCTTTTATTCCCTTAAGAGGAAAATCCGCTTTCAATTTAGCTTACTGAAAGATGATTTTAAGATGGAGGACAAACGATCAAGGTCATTAAATTACACCCAAGAATCTACTTTTCCTAATTAACGCTTAACATATCAACCAATAAAGATAGAAATTAATACAGTTAAAGTCTATTAATTCCTTTCAGCAAGGATTTTCATGACAAATAATTAACATCACCCAAATAACGATAGAAGTAAAAAACACTTGAATATTATATTTCAGATAGAAAGCTCACCTCTTACACCATATAGCGATGAGAGGAAGCAAAACTGATTGCAAAGGGGAGTGAAGTGAGCGAAATGATTATCTAGTATCAAAAATACAACTTAAAATACCAGGCAAATCTTTTCCATACTATCCATTTGTTGATCTGCAAAGAGGTATAAAATACTAGGGAGCCTGTCAAATAGTTCAAATATTCCCTTATATCCCACCAAGTCCATCCTTGGACTTTACCGACAAGATTCAAGCGAAAACGCTCAATCTGTCAGCAATGCACAATTTACTGCTCTATTTTCCCCGGCAGGCTTAAGTCACCAGAGGCGATATCCATTACATTGACAACACAAAGCAGCGGAGCATGCGCACTCTGGTTCACTCTGAGTCCAGCAGTTACCCCATCGTATTGCACAGCGCTCAAATCTACCCGGTGATCGAAGGCCACTTTCACTTCTACAATGTCCTCATTGATTATCGGGTCCCATCCCGGACTATCAAGCAATAATGGTAGGCCAGGCCAAGTATTGGGCAAGGTGGGCTTGCTACCCTCAGGAATATCTACCACAGCTAAGGCATCTGCTCCACAACGCTCATTGGGCTTTAGTACAACCCAATGACTGTGCCATACATTGCCATCGTTACCGGGATCATTATCGGCATTTTCATCGTATAGCGGTGTATCGTCAAAGTCTGGATGTGCTGTAACCGCCAGGGCTAGGATGCCTGCATTTTCTGCAAACCCAACAGTAGAGCTATTGAGCGTCGTCGGCCATACATAAGAAAACACATCGCTGCCAGCTAGTTTACCGTTGGCAGTAGGCTTATTGCTGCCCGCCTGACCGGACACGCCCATGTGAAATGTTGCCACATTACCCTGGTAACTCACTCGAGCATGCACAATATCAAATGGTGCCAGTACCCCCTCGGAAATACCGGCGTGCACACCACCTCGATGGCTCCCATCAGCGTGCGCCAGAGAAGTGATTGTTAGTGCAGAGAGGGCAAAATAAGGGAGGATTTTCATTGGTGTCTTCCTTTTCGTTTCGAGTCGATACTAATATAGACTGACATGTCACATTAATGGTTGTCAACAATGTTTTTAGTCGATACCATTTTTCTCATGAACATTGAAATAACATCCCGCTTACTAGAGCGCTTGAGCAGCTTGCTTCGCAGTGAGGGGCGCGGCCTACTGAGCGAATACGGCCTACAACCGGTGCAACTAGAGGCTTTGCATTATTTGTCGCAGTGCAACCGCTATTCGAATACGCCAATAGCTGTCGCCGAGTATTTGCGCCAGACCAAGGGAACGGTATCTCAAACATTGAAGGTGCTGGAAAAGAAGCAACTGATCGTAAAGACAGCCGACCAGAAAGATAAACGTGTGTCTCACATGACTTTAACGACTCAGGGGCAAGCGATAGTATCAACACTATTTCCTTCGCCCTGGCTAAAAGCCGCTCTGGCAAGCATGCCTGAAGCCCAGCAAGAGGCCACTGAGGAATCGCTGCGGAAGCTACTGCAAACCATTCAGCAACAAAACCACCTTAAAGCCTTTGGCCAATGCCGCCACTGCGACTATAACCAACCAAATGGCGAGAAGTTTTTATGTGGTTTGACTGGTGAAACCCTAACTCCGGATGAAACCCAGTTAATCTGTCGTGAATATACTTGCAATCAAGCAACAGTGTAATAAGTCCCCCCTATTTACTGACAGAAACAACCTCTATTCCTAATGAAATTACCGAAATTTTCCTGATTAAATTCAATAAAAGGAATATTAATGAGACAAATTTCGGGTTAGCCACTTGAGAGTGTTACTGGGCTTCCTTAGGAAAAAGAATAGCAGTTGGACTGCTATCTATGGTACAGCTTGATTGGACCGGGAAGTAAACATTGAATATAAACAATATCTATAGTCAAAAAAGGCCTATCTTAAATATAAATTAATCATTTGAAGGAGCTAGGTTATAGCATAGATTTCGTGATGCGTACGCGTATTATATTTACCAATATAAGCCAGGGACTTACAGAAAAGTGCATAGTAATTTTTAGGACTATACTGCCGATTTGTAATTTTATAGAGGCTAGAAGTTTGGTAAACAAAGGTTGGTCAATTGCAACAAAAATTGACTTTGTCATCGAAATAAAATATGACTTAATCACCACCCAAAGAGCGAAGGAGATGAGTAAATAGACTCACCCATAAGTAGATGTGTTTAGACCAAATCTGAGAAAAATCTTCCATATCTTTTCTTAAATTGCCCCCAACGGGGCCTATTAGAATCGAAATTTTTTCTTGTCTTTTCTCAGAGTTCTTCGTCCAATCTGCTAGCTTATCTATCGCATCTTCAACTCCACAATAACGCAGCTCCTTAGGATAAACTCAGGACAAAATTTAACTAGGTTTCCAATTATAAAATATCTAACATACATACGACCAAGAGTCTGCATTAATTTTGAAATGGCCTGCTCCTGCAGGGTAATACCTCAAATAGGCATGATTGGTCATAAATACCCATGCATGTACTTGTACTGAGTACCGTTCCGCATAATCCCGGAGCCAACCCATATAAGCAGCCAAATCATCCTCTGAACCAAAGCATACTTGGCGATTGTTGCCACGCTGGATAATATGTTGAGTGATACCTATAGGAGCGAGACGTGTTAAACGAGCCATAAATCACTCCTTGAATTTATGGCCATAGGCTAAAAGGGTAAGTTCTTAAAAGGTTTTAATAGATGTCAATATTTTACTCTGACCCCAATTATTGAATCACGATACCCGCACCTTTCTGTAGGAAAAAGCTAACGATATCCTGTAATCTGATAGTTCGGACCAGACGTAGCCTGGGTGCTAGGGAAAGCCAGTTTCCGTTTTCGTATAGGGACTGCCCTGTTTTTATGCGGGGTTGGGACGCTGACTCCAGTTGCCATGTAATTGTCGCAACAATATCGCTGGGCCAACCTGAAGGGAAACCGATCAATCGAGGGGTTTTATCGTACATAGGCCCCTTTCTATACTGACTTGTTCGAAGCGCGAATGAAGACATTATTATCACGCCTTGCCCGGGTTTAACCCACATTTGCTGAAGGTAGTGAAACCTTGCCATCTACATATCAGAACCACTCCCTAGGTGTTGGACTAGCCCTCGCCGGTGGAGTGTTGATGGGCTGTATCGGCATTGCCGGTAAGTTAGGTGCTGGCGTGGGCTTAAGCCCCTTTGTACTTTTAGCAGCACAAGTCGTACTACTTGCCCCATTATCCGGGATGCTTCTCTTGATACGGCAAGGATGGGCGGGCATAAAGCCTGTGAGCCCGTGGATCCTCACCATTCGGACAGTATCGGGGATTATCTATTTTTCTGCCTTCTACGGGGCACTGAAGGGCATACCGGTCGCGGATGCGCTGGTCCTGGAAAGTACGAATCCATTTTTCGCCATGTTGATAGCAAAGGTATTTCTCGGTCATCGGGTTAGTGCCGCAACTATCTGCCTAGCGATATTGGCGTTCCTTGGCGTATGCCTCATTTTACTCCAACACAGTGCCCAGGGCATTTTGAACCCTTACTCACTCCTCGCGCTGCTGGCGGGAGTAGCGCGTGCGGCAGGTAGTGTCGCAACGGGGGTTGCAGGCCGGACCGAGCCGCCCGAACGCATCATGTTCTACTACGCTGTTGGGATGCTGATCTTTAGCGTGTCTATTGCGGCCTGGGAGGGCGCGCAATTGGAAGCATCGTCGCTATGGATTCTCGCGATCCCCGCGCTGCTATTCGTCCCGCAGAATCTTGCTTACACGGTTGCTAATCGTATCGCACCTGCCTATCTCGTAGGGGCGCTCTTTTACAGTGCTATCCTCGTCGGTCTGTTTGCCGATCACTTTATATTCAGCACTGAATTCGGCATCCGTGGCGTGATAGGTATGGGGATTACGGTTGCAGCCGGGCTCGGTTTGGCCTGGGTGCGAGCGAGAGAACTCAAGTAATGGCCAGATGCTAAGTATCCCTGTGCCAGTCAATTGTCTCAACGCTTAGGGTTAATCTCAGGCATTCACGGGGTTTATTAAGGAGGCACCCGGCGATAAATCACTGACTGGGTCAGGCGATCAACAAGCCGCCACCCAATTATATCTGTCTCGAACCGGGAGGGGGTACCGACAAGCTGGGCAGCGAATGTTTGGCGCAAGGTCAATGACAGTTTTGATACATATCCATATTACGGTGATGATGAAGAATGCCCGAGGTCTTTACCTAAGCGTGTCGAAAACTGGCAACTCGCTGAGCGTTATAAGTGAACTTCTGCGATGGCGATACGATAGATTCACTTTTTAATATCTTCACCCCATAGGTCAGTATGTCTTGGAATGAATCTATTTAACAACGTTTTACTCTGCCCCCAATTGTTTATATATTTCTCCTCCTTGGTTTCGGATAATTAATTCAGGTTTCAAACTTTTTCTTTTTTCCTTTTACACCAAAATTTATAGGATTACTTATTTAGGAAAATAAAATGAAGAATATCGCAAAGGTTGGAACTGTGCTTTCATTGCTTTTTTGCTCGAGCATCGTAGGAGCCAACACCTCGACTGCGGCCGGTTGCACAGGCAGTGTTTCTAAACTTTGGGTGGAGGCTGATAATAGCCTGTACTTTGACAAAGAGCCATCAACTACTTGTAGCTGTAACCACAGTGTTGGTAATTCGAAGGGATTTAAAGCTCTCGCCGATCTGCCAAATAAGAATGAACAATATGCCGCTCTTTTGGCAGCATTTATGCCTGATAGGAAAGTTCAAACTTGGTATGACTGGCGCAGTACCGATGGTAGCAATAGGTGTATCAGCTACAATATAGTACTTTCTAAATAAACCCTAGGTTTCCGTCATAACCGACGAAGTGTCGATAGAACAGCAGATCAGCTAGCCAGCCTAAGATTGACTAGCTGATCTAAATTAACAAACCAAGTAGTTAAAGCGTTAGAATTTATTCCAACTGGTTTCCCTTAAAAAACAACAGACCACGCATCGTACTGGAAAATAATCAATATCACTCAATTAACTATTTACGCTCTAGTATCCTCACCCTCATCCAAGCTTTCTTGTACGAAAGAAAGGACAAAGCATGGTAAGAAAACTTTCTTACCATGCTAGTTAATAAGGGCGAGCTAGTTGTAAAAATTTTTCTGAGAATTCAATTATATAACTTAACCCTAAGCATTAAAGTGTAGCCCACACACCTTATCCTGATGAACTTATTACAGTTAAATTAGCGCATACGTAGCCTGGTGAATTCAGCCGCACCACCAATACATGAGGCTTCGCTGATCTGAAAATCAATTGTTCGGTTAGATGCCTGGGCAGCCAGGGCAATAGAGAGTGCATGCGAACAGAAAGAGTTGTTCACGGTTGAACAAGCGATAATCGTCTCATATTTTGAGCAACTTGACTTTTTACTAGTAGGTTCTTTTAAGTGTATGTAAATCATGTCGCCACTAAGGGCTTCCACCAAACGAATTTCCTTATCCTCATCATCCAGCGCAAGAGCAGCGGTAGAAGTGAGAGAGAGCAGAGATAGGCAGATTATTTTATTAAGCAAAATTCTAAAAGGCATTTTTTTCTATTTTTGTAAATACTTGACATTAGCTGGGATAGTCAGACCAAGTCTGACACACCCTGTTGAAAAAGAAATTAAGTTAGCAATTATAGCTAAACGATTCCATCCCTGTTCACATCTAATAAAGAAACATTACTTATAGCCTCCAACCGATCAAATTCTTCAATTCCTTTAATCTTTATTAGTTCGTACTCTAAAGCAGTGAGAGGAACCAGCCATAACAACTCAATGTTTTGGTTACCAACACAATGAGATAACATTTCCTCTGCTTCTCCACGAGGATCATCAACCAATATTGCTTTTGTGGCCCAACAACCAGGTGCTAGCGGTGCAATATTTTACTCTGCTCCAATTATTCCATATAGGCTGAGGTGATTGAGTTATAAGTAACCCCACCAAGATCTACGCATTCTCCAGAGATTATTTTCACCCTCTCTCCCGCTGTTTTAGCCATCATGATCATAGAATACATCTCTTTAGCTATATCATTTTCAGAGAATAACAACACCGGAACATCTTTATTGTCGCACTCCGAATCGTTCATTGTTACACCGTATACAAAAAGCCTACTGTTCTCACCTCCAACGAGCAGGACAGCATTATCAGATATATCTACATACCCACTACTACTCGTAGCAGAAACTTTAAGAGAGAATAAAAACATAAAGACAGCGAGTACTACTTTTTTCATTTCAAATCTTATCAATAGTTATTGAAATACTGTTTCTAGCATCCCCGTCAATGCTAGCCACCACAAGCAAGCGGAATTTGAATAGACTGACTACCATTACAAGGCGAGACATAATCAGCACATAAAAAACTCGACTGGGAAGCCGGGCTTTTAGTAAACAGGGACATCGTAAGGCGGGGAATTTATCACCACAACTCAAAGCCTGTCAACTATACCAAACAATTTTCTGCTTATTAATATTCACAACTTCAGAATTAGAGCTCTACTGAAACACAATCCCAGCCAGCATTGGTATCCCATCCATAAACGCTTCTAGTTACGAACCTACTATTTCTTGTCAAAACCCAAAGTTTACACAGATGAAATTCGCCTCACCAATCAAACCAAGAAAGATAAAAGTGACATATTCAAACTTCTATATTTCTAGCTGCAGTATCCTGATAGATTTTCCCATCAACACCCTCAACCACACCTCTGAAATATTACTCTATACCACATAAAAAATACTGAAAAGTATTCAGCGAGCCAACAGGTAATCTATAAATTAAAGATATCTTAAGTCCTACCACTTATCTATTTTTTACTTATGCAGTAGGCATTAGCAACAAGACTAATAGCACACATCAAGAGCAAACAGTATCTAGACGAGCAATTTCGAGACCTGCACTCAATTAATCAGCTGCAATTAAAAACAACTACGACCACCAAAGTACTTCAAAAAACTAGCACCACCCGATCAGAAAATTGTGAACAGCATCAAAACTAATACTCTCAAGGTCTTTAAGGAAGAATATTGTTAATTGCTAACCGGTGGAAAAATGATGCTTCATACTGAAAACCTAGTTCGCGCTTATCAATTATTTATGATAATTCAGGTTCGAACTGGTAAAGCATTCTCCAAAAAACAACAATAGCCAAATCAAGCCAAAACCAATTCAAACTTTTACCGCACCGGCTTCTAAGCCACCGCTCTTCCCCTGATCAGCAACACCATAATCTCCTCCTTGAATTAAGGACTACCGGCAAGCAAGGCTAAACAGCAAATCGATTTATTGGGCGCCAATATTTTACTCTGACCCCAATTGTTGTAAACATCAGATTTAATAACTCTCGTTAAGATGATCATTACCACACCTACGCCAACCTAAACCGATATCAATCTGTTTATTTTTTGATCAAGGTTAACAACCAAGGGGTAAACCTTAAACTATTACTCTCGTTTTACTTTCACGACTCTATGACAACTCTAAACAATTACAAAGTGCCTATAACAACACTAATATTTAGTGCCCTAGAACTTAGCATTAAACGGGGGAATGAGAACAAAAATTTTTTACTTTAAATTGCTTGTATTTCCTACCATACTCACCTACAGCAGATGCTAATTAAAAGCACATTTAAAAGCTCAATAACTTTTTATCAACAAGCGCTAGAAGCAATCTTCTTTTTTGCAGAAAAGCACTAGTATTTATTGACGCTTAAAGGTTTTCATAGGGATTCAAATACGTAATAATAGAAAACTAATAGTGACGTCAAAAGAAGATGTCCTGGGCAATCCGCCGTGAATCATACGAAAAATAGTTTCTATAGAGAATTAGGATATGAAATTAAAATCCGCCATATTTGCTTTAGCTTCCTTTTTGTTTACCTATGATGCCTTTGCTGGCAGCATCACTAGCACAATTCGGAAAGTAGGCTGTCACATTGACCACAATCACTGCTTTGTCTATTTGAATGAAACAATTGAAGATAAAGCAAATTGCGGGAATAATTCCTCCCTAAGATGGGATGGTTCAGGAAACACCACACAGAATGTCCAAGCAGCTTTATCAATTTTACTTACAGCCAAAACCACGGGACAAGCTGTTGAATTTGGATCTGCCGGTGAAACCTGTTTTGGAGGATTCACCAGCTTTACCTCGCTAGAATTACACTGAATAACACAGAAACATTGGACTAATCTTTTATCTTCTGGCCCCACAGTACTCGGTATATTTGACGATAGTGTAGGGGCTTGTTGACTGAAGAATTTCCGCATTAATAGGCCTAAAATCTTATTGGCCCCCGCCCCTTCACATAAATGCCTATAGGTCAAAGCAAGTCCTAACCATAAATAAAAATTGATACCCCCCCTCTTTCAGTTGTACAATTATTATATTTTTACATTGTAAGATTTACATAAAACCTTTTATAGAAAACAAGATGAGAAATATTGTTAAAGCTGGATTCGCAATTTAATTGCTTTTTAGTTCAAGTATCACTGGGGCAGCTGCCTCAACTGCAGCTGGTTGCACAGGCACTGCTTCTAAAGTATGGGTTGAAACCAATGATTACCTGTACTATGAGATAGAGCCATCGAGTTCAACCTCATGCACATGTAACCATAATGTTGGTAAAGCGAAAGGTTTTATAATTCCCTCAAGCCAGCCGAATAAAGATGAACAGCATACAGCCCTATTAGCCGCCTTTATGGCTGACAAGAAAGTTATGGTCTGGTATGACTGGGACGGTGTGGATGGCAATAATAGATGTAAAGGCTACAATATATCGCTTCCCAAATAAGCTCTAGATTTCCACATCAACTTATGCAATACCGATAAAGCAAAGAGGCAGTCATCCAATTTAAAATTGGCTTGCTGCCTAACTAATAAGCTAGGCATACTATAAGGATTGATATAAAATCGTCATCCTTGAAAAATACCAAACCACACCTTTAGAAAAATTTCCAATAGAAACTCTAGCTATTATCCTAAGCACCAACCAGTTCTTTGCGTTCAAACCTGCTCACTTCAAAAGCAAAGAAATCCTGAATACATTCCCCCAATTGGTCAGCAATCACTGACTCAAGATAAGATTTTTACAATAAATTCAACTAGACGCTAATATATAATTTAACCAACGATTAAATTTCGCTACGTTCATATTATATTTAGCGACCAGTAAAATTAATTAGCGCATACGTAGTCTGGTGAACTCAGCCGCACTACCAATGCATGAGGTTTCACTGATCTGAAAATCGATTGTTCGGTTAGATGCCTGGGCAGCCAGGGCAAGAGAGAGTGCATGCGTACTGAAAGAGTTACTCAGCGTTGAACAAGCGATAATCGTCTCATATTTTGAGCAACTTGACTTTATACTGGAAATCTAGTTCGTGATTATCAATTATTTATGATGACTCAGACTCGATCTGGTAAAGTATCCCCTGAAAACTAACAACAGCTAAATCAAGCCAAAAACCAATTCAACTTTTTACCACATCGGCTTCTAAGCCACCGCTTTCCCCTGATCAGCAATACCATAAACTTCTTTTTGAATTAAGGTCTACCGGCAAGCTAGGCTAGACTGCAAATCTATTTATTGGGCGCCAATATTTTACTCTGACCCCAATTATTCATTTGGGTGTCCTAGATTTTCCCATTAGCTAAAAATTAAATATTAAACTTTTATCTAACTTGAACAAATTACGCCGATATCTATATGGGAGGCGTAAATTCGCACTATGAATACGAACCCTCAAATAATCTAGCATCCCAGCTCGCTTACTTTGCAGCCTTAGATCAGAAAATCCGAAATCCATTTAAAACAACATGACATCAAACCAAAGACTCTAACAATGAGAGTCTTACTACAAAAATATAATTACAAGCCCAAAAATCCCAACATAAATAAAAAAATATAAAACATATTTAGCTTCCGAAAAATTATACCCCTTTAGCATAATTACACTTCTAAACTTTGCGCTTAACACCCCCAAAAAACCAAAGAAAAAAATCAAAAGAAACATAGTGTAAAAAATTATCTCTTTCAACTCTACCAAATTAAAAACACCAACCACAGCACCTAACACACCAAAAAACAAGATAAGAGCTAAAATACTCTGAACAGCCCCCCTCTTGTAGTGCTTCCAAAAATAATCTCCACCTGCGACCTTAATAAAGCACTCTGTATATTTCTCTATAAACTTAAATATCAATGGTTAATACCCCAAATGTTGATTTGCAATTTCTTTTGATCCATTTTTTATACTATAGGTTGCTTCACCTTTAAAAGTTACACCAACACTTGCACCGCCTTTCAACTGGAGTCCAACATTTGGTTCAAAATCTCCTTTAGATGAATCCGCTCCAGCTTTTTCACCTTTGGCATCAGAGTTAATGGACCCATCATCCCCTATAATATCTTTTCCAACTCCAGCAGGACCAATTCCGGCACTCGCATCAAAGGTTGCAGAACTGTTAGTTTCACTGATTGAAGTAATACCATTTCCACTCGCCTCCACTTCAATTGGAACTGCTACTCCTACTTCAAGCCCTAGCCTAGGACCACCAGAAATTTCACCCGTCACATCAAGCGTTTTGGTATCAAAGGAAACTGAAACACCAATTTTAGCTCCCGCAATCACCACAAGGGAGGCCTCAGCACCGACTTTTACTTTGACCTTTCCCTTAGGGTCTATCATATTCAGCGGGTCATTCCCAACATAGGCATAAAGATTCATCTGATCTTCATATCCAACCGGATCCGTCTGCAAAAACCGCCCCAGCCCTGGCGAATAAATCCTGGCCTTGTAGTGATACAGCCCAAGTTCAGGCAGCAAAGCTTGTCCGGTGTAGCGGAAACGCCCTACATTGGCTGAATTTCCCACGCCATAACTGTCGTAGGCATTCAGCGCAACTGTATCGCCCGCAGTATCTGTAATGCCTAAGACAGACCCCTGATGATCAGCATAGAGAAAACGGCGCTCGCTGGCTGTGACTCCCGGGCCCTGGTACCAAACCAGCGGTTCATCAACCCTTTCCCCGTGCACGTAGCGATGGGTTACTACGCCAGCCTTATCATATTCAGCCACCAGCGCATCGCCGTCGTAGAGAAAGTGCGTGGTGCTTCCACCGCCACTTACTTCATAGAGGCGTCCTAAGGGATCGTACTCAAGCGTGGCACTGGAGCCGCCGGATGCGCTTGTGAGCCGGTTTTCTATATCGTAGGTATAGTTAGTTGTGCCATCGGAAGTCAGATTGCCGTTGGCATCGTAGCTGTAGTTCACACCGTCGACAGCGCTGTATTGGTTCAGTCCGTTCGCTGTAAAATGCTTGGTTCCGATAGGAGTGGCTGAATAATCGTAATTGCTATTGCTGATTGTGCGGCTGACGATCTGGCTGGCCGGGTTGTAGTCAAAAATATAATCGACGTCGTTATCACTGCCGGCAACATTGTGGTTAAAGCCGCTCAAACGGGAAATGCCGTCGTAATCATAAAAGGTGTAAGCACCGTTTGGCCGCAGCAGCTCTGAGCGACGACCCCAGGCGTCATAATCCAATGTAACCAGCGCGGTACTGTCTGACTGCTGAATGGCTGTATTGCGATCCAGGCCGTCGTAGATATAGGTGAAGTAGTTGCCATCCGGGTGTGTTACCCGGGTACGGTTGCCGTTAAGGTCGTGTTGATAGGTGAGCGTGCGGGAAACGCCGCCCATAGTGGTCGTTGCGCTCTGGGTTCTCCCCAGGCCATCATAGATGGTGCTCACGCCCTGGCCGGAAGTCGAGCCGAAGCGGGCGTACTGCTGCAATCCCCTCAGATCATAACCGTAATAGACATCATTGGCGCTGCCGGGCAGGTCCTTCAGTATCACCCGGTTGAGTTTGTCGTAGGTGTAGCCAATCACATGCCCACTACGCTTGCGTATCGAGGTGCGGTTGCCGTTGCCGTCGTAGGTATAGGCTTCGTAGTCAGCGATATTCACCTGCCCTTTGACCGTCTTGGAAGGGAAATACCACCGCGAACGCCGATCATGGCTATCGTATTCATACTCCGTACGGTTGCCGTTGGCATCGGTTACCGATTTGACTTTACCAGAGATGGAATAAGTGTATGTGGCGTAGGCTTGCTGTAGAGAGGTCCCATAAGCCTTCTGATGCTGGAGTATCTGGCCGCGGGGGTTGTAGGTGAATCTCTCTATTCGATCCGCCCCATAGTTACCAGCCGTCCCCATTGAACACGCATTTGCAGGAAATACCGAGAGGGTGGCCGGATTCATACGGGTTGCCCGACACTCGAGCCGACCATTGGCGTTATAGCTGGAGTGAACCTGTGACTGAATCCCACCATCGGCGATAGCGCTATCGTTCAGCACTCGCCCAAAATCGTCATGTGAATAGTGGCGTGTCACACGGATTAGAAACACCGCCCCCCAATTCGAAGGTGCTACGGTTTCGTTCATCCAGGCTGTCAACTCGCCCTGTTCAACCTTTATAAGGCGCCCGGCACTATCGTAGGTGTTACGGGTAGCGGGATACCTGAGCGGCCCCTGTCCATCTGGGTCCGGCAGAATTTCTCCTGTCAGCTGCCCCATGGCATCGAATCGCTGCGCCGATTTGAATGGAGCCGCCACTTGCGCCGCCAGCACCGGACCAGTCAGGAGCACAGCTTGCAGAGCCAATATCCCTAGAGTGCGTGCGATAGTTTTCATGGACATACTCCCAACCCGGCCCGCGGACTCGTCTCGCCAATTTGTCGACCATCGTCATCGTACTCATAACAGGTTCTCAAGTTTTTACCCCCTGAAGAGACAACCATTCCTGTTACATTGAGATTATTCGGTTGATTCGAACCGCCGTATTCATAGGTAGTTACCACCTCATCCGCGCTTCCTCCCGCACAGCTACCTAATCCGCTGCCTGGATTGAAGGTGCCCTGGGTTTTGATGCAACGGTGCTCTGAGGTTACTACCCATACCGGTTCCGCCACTTGCCGGTAACCTCCTGAAGTACTCTTAATCCATGCGTGTTTTTGCGCATAGCGACGCCAGGTTAAAGGCCGAACTCCATTCTTATCGGCCGGGCCAAGAGTAGAGGTCAGGGATCCATGGGTAGAGTCGTAGGTAAAGTCTGTTGCGTTGCCGCGAGCATCAATCGTTTGGGTTGGTTTACTACATAACAGAGGCGTGAGGCAGCTACCGTAGGTCGCGCTCGTCACTATATCGGCACTCGCCCCTCT
This sequence comes from Microbulbifer sp. ABH2_005, assembly GCF_056160005.1. Lineage (NCBI taxonomy): Bacteria > Pseudomonadati > Pseudomonadota > Gammaproteobacteria > Cellvibrionales > Microbulbiferaceae > Microbulbifer > Microbulbifer sp. ABH2_005. The sequence continues at coordinate 2,839,794 of NZ_JBSWWI010000001.1, forward strand.
AGGCCCCCAAGTGCTCCACCGGCGCTCAATAATATTTCGGTGCGCAGAATCGTACGTGAGGCTAAGTGTCCTGCCATCGGAATAGCTCCAATACCTTGCAGGCACAATAAAGCAGCCTCCGCCAGCGCCATTATTGGGAATACAGTAATTGGCAGAAGTCCTTAACCCCAACTCGTCAACAATGACAGACGGCCCCGGAGAAATTGTTTGGCCAGTGTCTGAGGTCCGGCCAGGTCGATCGAGTAATGCAAAGCTCACTTCTACAGCAGGCCCGCCATTTAGGCTATAAGTCCCCCCGGCGCGCTCTCGGGTAATATCATCAAAGTGATAAATGATATTCCAAGAATAATTGTACACACGACCATCGGAGAATATTTGTCGATCCACTGCTTGGCCAGCGGTGGCGGGAACTTTTAATAGCGCACCATATTCGTTGGTAAGGTATGGCTGTGATTGGCCCGGCAAATAATGTTGAACTTTATAAGCTCCTAAATCACCAGAGTAAGTGCTGCTATACCTATACATATGGCCGAGGGCATTGATGGCACCACCAATAAATCCATTAGAGTGATAGCTGTAGCTTGCCGTGGGCACACCGTTAGGACAGACATAGTTACTCGGCAGCGAGTGAGTTGCCAGATTTAATACACACGCCTCACGAATCTTTTCACTCGTTCCCAGATATTCGAAGATCAGCGCATAACCATAGTTGCTCGTTACGCTGCGCAACCTGGTATCGTAGGAACTTGAGGTGGGATTATCATAGTAAAAGGTGTAGGTCTCACCGCTGGGCTTTACTAGCTTGGCCGCATACATACACTGATGCTCACTGCCACCGTTAAAGGCCGTAGGCTTTTGCTTGCAGTCCTTTTGCCCCTCAGAGCGGAAGGTTACCTCAGTACCGTCTTTGGCAGTATATAGCCAGTATCGATTGCTACCCTCTCCTATCCCTTCGAGTAATTCTTTTCCTCCCGGCGACGATTGAGAGGGCCTCATACTAGTGGCTCCACCACGAAACCCGGTCGACCTTCCCTCCATAGAAACCGAAAAATCTGCCGTGCCTTGCTCTTTTTGTACCCGGCGCACCAGGAAAATCATCCAATTATGAGAGAGGTTCCCAAACGGCTGACCCGTCACCTCGAACTCGACCCCATTTTGGCGTACCAAAGAGAGCCCATTCTCGCCCCCTATGGTTAGATCCTCGCGCTGGTACACAAACTGCCCCGTGCGCATATCAACCCCGCCGGGACTTACCGCGTAATTTTCAGCGGGCAGGGGGGCCCGAGATATTTCAGGAGCTCCGTCTTCTGCGACAGCGATCCCAGCTACGCAAAGCAGCACACTGCTGACATATTTCATCCACTGAACTAGCAAACGCATGTTATACCTATCGATATCTCTAAAATCATAAAGCGGCAAACTGCAGGGTTTTGCAGGCTCGGAGTTTGGATATTCAAGTGTTGAGTTCATCATAACAATCGCCCCCTATTCTCAATCCAAACACATCCCGATACACACCCTCACACTACTTGTGCCAGAGAAACCACTACAGCCACCTGAATTACATGCTTTCGCTTTGTAACTATATTCGCCAGCCAGTTTTGAAGTGAAATGCTTTGATCTGTCTGACCCATCATAAACTTTCGTAAATCCAGTCCCCATTCTGCTCTCCCACAGTTCATAGCGAGTAGCACCGGATGAAGAGCTCCAGAGGATAGAGTAGTCACCAATATCAGCCTTGAAAGAACCACTACGCATGGTTGGTGGTGCTGGTGGGTGCACAACCGATGTCGAATTACTACCCGTGCGATAGCCACTGCAAACACTGCCGTTGCATGCCCGAACACGATAATAGTAGGCCCCATTACCCTTGCCCGAGATAGCCATACTTCTACCTGTACCGCTATACACTCGTATCTGCCCAGAAAAACTCGAGCCTGTTGCCTCGTAGAGTTCGTAGGTTGTAACGCTACCACTCGAACTCCCCCAGCTGACCGTATAATTGCCATTATTACTGCCAGAAGGCACGCTTATGGAAGCGGGGACAGCAGGTGGTAATGTCACCGTTATGGGGTTGCCGCCAGCCCGATATTCACCGCAGGTAATGTCGTTACAGGCACGCACTCTGTAGTAATAGGTTCCACTGCCTCTGCCTGACAACGTCTTACTTTTAGCCGCACCACCGTAGACCAGTGTTTGACCGGAAAAACTTGCATTGGTGGCTTCGTAAAGCTTGTAAGTAGTGACTGTGCCACTGGCCGAGCCCCAATTAATTGTATAGCTACCCGTCGTACTGCTGGACGGTATGCTGATGGATGTAGGCACTTTAGGTGGTTCGACTATAACTGTCGCTTCACTAACCCTATTGCCGCCGGCGTCGTAAACATAAGTCGTCTCACTGGCATTGGCATTGGTGCCAAGCTTCGCTACACGAACCAAGCGACCGAGTTCGTCATACTGATAATCGTAGATCCTTATTGCGCCTGGAGTATTGCCCCCAAAAAAACCAGAAAGATTTGCAAGTAAAGTCTTTCCTACACTACCACCAATCAGAATATCGTCACGGCCATCACCGTTAACGTCTTTAATCTTTACATCATCTGGGTTTGCAGCGGATAGAATTGACGCAATTGCACTATCGGCTACGAATATCTGCGCTTGGCTTGGAAGGCCATTGCCATTGGCATGCAGTGTTAAAGGAATAGCGCCCAACAGCAGCAGATCCTGAGCGCCGTCACCATTAAAATCACCGGTTGACGACAGATTGCTGGGGAGCCGCTCGAGACCTTTAATAACAGCCCCGCTCAAAGTGGTGGCAACGGGAGGGGAATAACTCTGACCACCTACTACGTTGCTTCCGTACACCACAAAATTAGGTAGCTCAGCCAATACGATGGGGGTTACTATCTCGCCATGCAAAAGAATTATGGGGCGGTGATATTCAAAGTAGAGATCATCCAACCCATCGCCATTGATATCACCACGATAAATTTCATACCCATTATCCCATATACCCTTTGTGACACTGGCTACAGCAGAAGATACCCCGAGTACAAGCGAACACAGGCAGGCGAATAAAGAGCGCATACAGAGGAGACCCCAAAGGAAAAGCAAACCCGAAAGCAGGATTTCTATTTATTTTCTAAGCAACCATAAACTATGGCGATTTTCGCGGCAGCTTACAGAGTTTAAAGCTTCTCTGCAAGCTATGACCCTCTGGACAAACTTTAATTCTTTGGTCCAGTCAATTTTGTTTATCATTTGATCTTATTGAATAAATATCTTCCCGCCCTACCCCCTGCTAAAATCACCCAGAATTGAAATTTCGACTTATACCCCCTGCATAATTAGGGCTTCAATGACACTACCCAAAAGCCGTTTCCGCCCCCTGCAATACCTTTACCACCAGCCCTTTAATCCGCTTCTGCATCGTATCCAATTTTAGCCGCTGCTCTTTAATCGGAATATAAAAACCACATTCTCAATTTTTTGTTTAACTTATTTTTAATCCGAACTCCATAAATACCACTGCCCTTCGCTCATATTCGTAAAGGCTATATTTCGCCGCAGACTGCGACCAAGATCTCAACTACATACGATGATGAAGTTACAACATTTAATACAGCCCGAATTCACTAATGAGTAGTACTAGTTCAGACCAAACCTGACAACAATTTTCCATATCTTTTCTTGATTCGTCCCCAACAGAATTTATTAAAATCCATACTCCCTCTTACCTTTTCCTCAGAATTCTTTGCCCAGTCTGCTAACTTGCCTATCGCATCTTCAACTCCAGAATAACGCAGATCCTCAGGATAAAACTCTGGATAACACTGCTCGTTCGGAACCAATGGCGTACAGCCGGCTACGGCAGCCTCCATTACCGCCAACCCCTGAAATTCATGATAAGCGGTAGATAGAAATACATGACTGTTACTTAAGGTTTGTCGATATAAAGATTCGCTTTCCACATAACCTACCACCAGGAGATTCTGGTTAAACTCCTGTTGAATCAGCTCAAACTCCTTTGGAGTATTGCGAAACGATTGCCCCATCATATTGAGTAGGAAATTGACTTTTTTCTTTTTTAAGCCCTGAAGGATTTGCAGCAGTCGATCCGCACCTTTGTCATATTCCCAGCGAGCGGCCCAGCTAATAATTAAGGTTTCATCGGCTACCTCCCCCTGAAAGCCCTGCTCCCAGCGGTGATCCCAGCAAAAATCAGTTTGAGTGTATTCTTGAGTAAAAAGTGAATCCTCTAGTGGCACCGGCAATACTTTAGACTTACTTTCTATTTCCTCACAAACTCCCACAGGCACACAGTCGGGGAAACGCTTCAGAAGCTTGGCCGCTCCCTCAATCAGGGTGCGGCGGTTGTATTCCGAATTAAACAGCAACAGATCACCGGCTAGCGCGGTGTAGATATTCAGCAATTGCGGTTCTATAGACTGAAACGCATCCGAACTGGTTGGGTAGGCGAACTGATTCTCGTGAAAGTACACCACGGTGGGCACGCCCACTATCTCAGGCACCAAGCCACGCAATGCACTGAGATCCGTCATGGAAGTGACAATAATTAGATCCCATTGCTGCCTCAGCGTTTGCGCCGCCACGCCCCTGGCCCAGGTAAGACTGTTGCCCCGAATACGCCAACTGAAATATCGCGGTGGCAGTGTCAGGACTGTCCATTGCCACTCGGGAAAGGCAGCAACCAGGCCTTTACGCCAACGCTTGTGACTGTCAGCATCATAGGCCGAGAGCAGTAATACTTTCATGGAAATCTAAAACAACAGAGGTAGGAAATGCAGAGCTGGAAATAGATACATCCAGCCCTACACAAGTTTCAAGAATCAAAATCAGTCGAAAGAGCGCACATTCATCAGGCGTGCAAACAGGCTGGAAGTGTCCCAGCGGGAGCCGCCAATTGCCTGTACTTCGCTATAGAATTGATCCACCAGTGCAGTTACCGGTAACAGGGCACCGTTGCGCTGGGCTTCCTGCAGGACTATGGCCAAATCCTTACGCATCCAGTCCACAGCAAAGCCGTGCTCATATTCACCTGCCAGCATGGTTTTAGAGCGGTTTTCCATCTGCCAGCTCTGCGCTGCGCCTTTGGAAATGACATCCACAACCTGTTCGGCATCCAGGCCCGCCGCTTTGGCGAAGTGCAAACCTTCGGCCAACCCCTGTACAACGCCGGCAATACAGACCTGGTTGACCATTTTACACAACTGGCCACTGCCCACCGGGCCCAGCAGGGTTACGGCACGGGCAAACGTATCAATGAGGGGCTGAACACGCTCAAAGTCTGCCGCCTCGCCACCAACCATTACGGTGAGAACGCCATTTTCTGCTCCCGCCTGGCCACCGGACACCGGAGCATCGAGAAAGCCTATCCCTTTCTCTTTACCAATTTCAGCCAGTTCACGGGCAACATCCGCCGAGGCGGTGGTGTGATCCACAAACAGTGAGCCCTCTTTCATAGTGGCGAAGGCACCCTGCTCCCCAATGGCTACTTGGCGAAGGTCGTTATCATTACCCACACAGGCAAATACCACTTCTGCGCCTTTTGCGGCTTCAGCGGGTGTTGCAAAGCGTTCACCCTGATATTCACCCAGCCATTTTTCTGCGCGACTTGCGGTACGGTTATATACCCGTACTGAGTGGCCGGCTTTTGCCAGGTAACCCGCCATGGGATAACCCATTACGCCCAAACCAATAAACGCTACCGTTGCCATATTGATTACCCCCATATCATCCAAATAAGAGCCGCCCCCAAAATCAGGCGGTAAATCGCAAATGGCGCCATGCCGATGCGACTAATAAATTGCAGGAAAAAATGAATACACAAATAGGCACTGATAAAAGAAAGTAGTGTGCCCAATAAAATATCACCCCAAGGTACCGATTCCAGAGCAAGCAAATCGTATGTCAGCAACATGGCGGGCAAGGCTATCGCCGGTATCGACAACAGAAAAGAAAAGCGTGCGGCGGCTTCGCGTTTCATGCCAAGCATCAGCCCTGCCGTCATAGTGATGCCGGAGCGAGATGTACCGGGAATAAGCGCCAGCACTTGCGCGCCACCGATGAGCAGCGCCTTTTTCCAGTTGAGTTGGGCCAGGGTCTGCACCCGTCTGCCGCGCACATCTGCCCACCAAAGCAATAAACCAAATCCGATTGTAGTAGCCGCTATAACCCCCGCCGATCGCAGATGAGTTTCTATATAGCCTTTAAAAATTAAACCCACCAAGCCTACAGGAATCGTTGCGAGTACGATCAGCCAGGCCAGGCGCCCTTCATCACTGAACTGCATCGACTTAAGCCCTCCCAGGCCATCGCGCAGCAGTAGCCAAATATCTTTTCGAAAGTAAGTGATTACCGCAATCAGTGAACCAAAATGTACAGCCACATCGAAAGCGAGCCCTTGATCCTGCCAGCCTAGAACTTCTGCGGGCAATATCAGGTGCGCCGAGCTTGAAATGGGAAGAAATTCAGTGAGGCCCTGAATCAAGGCCAGTACGACAATCTGAAATATTTCCATGTATTACCGGGATCGAATTTTTTGACGTTTTTGCCAGGTGACTTCATTGCGAAGATAAACGGGCTCCAATGCCTCGGCAGGCACTACCTTTCCCTCTTGAAAAAGGGGTACAGCCAATTCGGCAATATCCCGCGCATGGATCAAGGCATCCAAGTCCAACTCTTCCGCCTGAGCCTTTTCGAAAGCCTCATAGTGCCAACCAGGTCCAGCACCGTAATAAGAATTTGTCAGTTCAGCCTCGTTCAATGACAGTAGAACCTGCTCCGGGCTCTGCACCGCTTCAGGTAGCAGACTGTCATTGGGCGTCTCGGTGCCATAGATACCCCAATATACTTGCTGCATTCGAGCATCCAGCATCGCAATAATTGGGGATTGCTTCCAATGCGGGTGCGCACGCCTGGCACCCAAAGCCAAAGCGGCCAGACTGGAAACCGGCACTACGGGTTTATCAGCGGAAAAGGCCAAGCCTTGCACACAGCTAATAGCGATACGCAGTCCTGTGAATGAGCCGGGCCCCCTGCTCACAGCAAAGGCATCTAAATTAGATAAGCTTAATTCTGCTTCTGCCAATACTTCATCCACCATCGGCAACAGGCGGCGAGTATGATCCCGTTCCGCCTGTACGAAGCGCTCATTGATCTGACCGTTACTATAGAGTGCCACAGAGCAGGCACCAGAGGTGGTATCCAGGGCAAGAATCTTCACAACTATTTCAAACCGGGTAATCGAGGGGGGTGAATTGTGGCATGGTCACAATGTCTAGTCATGTAGATTAGTGTTATGCACAAAGAGAAAACCCCGGCACAAACCGGGGTTGACGAAGAGTCAGCCATGCCCTAGGGCATACAGCGAACTAAAAGAATACTGAACTAAGCTGCATTCTTCGGTGGACGGCCGCGGCGGCCGGTACCAGCCTTGGGCGGACGACCGCGACGGGTCGGTGTTTTCTTGGTCACTTCCGCTTTGGCGGTGGACTTCTTCGGGCGACCCACTCTCTTGGCTGGCTTAGCTGCTGAAGTAGCCTTTTTAGGGCGCCCTACGCGCTTAGCGGCTTTAGTTTCAGAGGCAGCCTTTTTCGGACGACCTGCTTTTTTGGCGGGAGTAGACTTTTTAGTCGCGGCTTTTTTTGCTTTTTGCCCTTCAGCTTTAAGCTTGGCAGCGGCCTTCTTCTCTAACTCCTTCGCTTTTGCAGCGGCTTTCTTCGCTGCGGCCTTTACCTTGGCTTCAGCTTTTTTCTCCGCGGCTTTGATTTTCTTGGCGTGAGCCTTCTCTCGGGCCTTCACCCAGCGCGATTCAAAAGCCTTGAGCGCTGCGGCCAGGTCTTTATCGGCTTTGGCAGAGAGGCTATTAGAAAGAGCGCTAACCTTTTCTTTAGCCGCTTCTTCGGCGAGACGAACGGCATCCATGGTCTTGGCCTTGGCGAGTTCCATTTTTGCCATCGCCAGCTTGGCGCGTAAATCCTTTGCTTTGCTATTGGCATTAGTCAAGGAAGTCTTTGCCGCTGCCGTACTACTCTTTTGTGCCCGCGCTTTAGCTTTTGCCACACGATCCATTTGTGCATCCAGCGACTTACTCGCTGCATCCACGGCTTTTTGTGCTTTTACGACTACTGGCGACGCCTTGGTCGATCCAGTTGCCTTTTTAGCACGTGTACTCTTTTTTACTACTCTTGCCATCCCTTGTCTCCTCACTAAAAAGAAGAAGTACTTCCAAAAGTGTGCTGGCGGCGCTGCCTGTTAGCTATCGAATAAAACCACGATGGGTTGTTTTATTGCTTATACAGAGCGGTGCACCGCCTATTTCGATACAACTTTATCAAAGTTAATAAAAATATGCGGCATTGCAAGTAAAAAAGCGAAAAATGAGAAACTTTTCAGCAAAAAAGTATCTTTTTCTTATCAAATTGCCTTTTGCGGTACCCAAATGGCTTAAAACCGAAATTTATTTTGGCCCTGGTAACTTGTTTTCGACAATCGCTGCGAGTGCTTCAATATGATCCGCTCGCAAATTTAACGCGGGAATATAATGATATTCACTTCCGCCCGCATCGATAAAATTAGCGCGATTCTCTACCGAAATTTCTTCCAATGTCTCCAGGCAATCTGCTGAAAACGCCGGGCAAATTACATCGACACTCTTAATGCCGCTTTTACCCCACTCAATCAATGTTTTATCAGTATAAGGTTGCAACCACTCTGCCTTACCAAATCGAGACTGGAAAGTAACTTGCCAACGATCCTGCGAAATTTGTAATTCCTCCGCGAGAAGTCGCGCAGTCTCCTGGCAATGGCGCAAATAGGGGTCCCCTTTATCGACATTCGCTTTGGGGATACCATGAAAAGACAGCATTAATTTTTCAGCCTGACCATGTTTCTGCCAATGCTCGCGGACAGAATTAGCAAGTGATTTGATATAAAGAGGGTTATGGTAATAGTCACGAATCAGAGAAATATCCGGAATATCGCGACTCTTACGGAAAATTTGCGCCACTTGGTCATAAATTGCAGCGGTGGTCGTAGCTGAATACTGTGGGTATAAGGGAAATACAATAAAGGATTCAAAGCCTTTTGCTCGCAACGCCTCAATAACCTTATCGAGTCGCGGTTCGCCATAGGTCATGGCAAACTCCACAGCAACATCCCACCCTTTATCCGTCAAGTGCGTTTCTAATAGCTCCGCTTGGCGACGGGTATAGTAGAGAAGTGGCGAACCTTCAACTTGTGCATCGTCTGCACTGCAATTCCAGATTTCCGCATAAGCCGGTGCAATTCGCTTTGGGCGAAAAGGTAATATCAGGCCATTTAAGATTGTTAACCACAACGGGCGGGGGATTTCCACCACTCTGGGATCGGAAAGAAAATCCCTTAGGAAATCTCTTACTGCAGGCGCAGTAGGTTGCGCAGGGGTACCCAAATTCATCAAAACGATCGCTGTGGACATAAAAGGCCCCGTTTGTAATACAATTTTGCCAGGAAAAAACTGCCGATTATCTTAAGGATTGATCAGTCAGCTATAAGGGAAACTCTCCCTGAAAGCTCCAAAGAGCCCCATTGAGAAGATACAAAAAAGCCCCCAAATGGGGGCTTTTTTAAAAGTGTTATTGCAGCAATCAGCTCAGTGCCTCGATGACCTTATCGCGGATCTCATCCATACTGCCTACACCCATCACTTTGCTGTATTTGGGGGCCGCTTCTGGGGAGCGCGCCTCCAGCTCTCGGTAAAAGCCAACCAACGGCGCGGTCTGCTCGTGATAAACCGCCAAACGCTTGCGCACAGTCTCTTCGGTATCGTCGCTGCGCTGTACCAATGCCTCACCAGTCACATCGTCTACACCTTCGCTTTTGGGCGGGTTGTACACAACGTGATAGACACGGCCGGAACCTTCATGGACGCGACGGCCCGACAGGCGCTTGACGATTTCCTCATCTTCCACGGCAATTTCCAGCACATGGTCGATATGAACATCGGCGTCCAACAGCGCTTGCGCCTGAGGAATAGTGCGAGGGAAACCATCGAAGAGGAACCCGTTTGCGCAATCCGCCTGAGCGATGCGCTCTTTCACCAAGGCAATAATCAGGTCGTCGGAAACCAGCTTGCCGGCCTCCATAATGTCTTTCGCCTGCAAGCCGAGAGGTGTGCCCGCTTTCACCGCTGCGCGAAGCATATCGCCGGTGGAGATCTGCGGAATGCCGAACTTCTCTGTTATGAATTGTGCCTGAGTGCCTTTGCCGGCCCCCGGCGCCCCCAAGAGAATAATTCGCATGTTCAGTAAGCCTCCAAAACTATCGACGCACCAATAGCCGCCGCGCCAAAAGAGCGCTACCTTACACGTACACCCCAAATTGGGCAAGATTGCGACTGTTGTACACCCGTTACTCCAGGATTAACGCCGACTTTTCCGGCCGTTTATGTACCTGGTTTCTGTTTCTCGTCGGCTTTCGCCTGCTCCCAAAGCTGGTCCAGCTCCTGCAAGCTAGCCTCTTCCGGTCCGCGTCCACCGGTCCGAAGTGCGGCCTCAACCAAACCAAAGCGGCGCTCGAACTTGCGATTGCACTGACGCAGCGCTGCTTCTGAGTCAACTTTCAGGTGGCGGGCGGCATTGACACAGGAAAATAACAAATCGCCGAGTTCTTCCCCGGCATGCTCGCGATTTCCGGCCGCGACAGCCTCGCGTAATTCCGCCACCTCTTCTTCAATTTTATCCAGCACACCACTGATCTCAGGCCAGTCGAAGCCCACCTGAGAGGCGCGCTTTTGCAGTTTGGCCGCACGCGTCAAAGCCGGCAACCCGGCGGTAACACCAGCCAGGGCCCCACTCTCCCCCTTAGCGTTACGCTCTGCGGCTTTGATGGCCTCCCAGCTACGCTTTACCTCTGCCTCGTCCACCGCAGAGGGGCCATTCTCTCCATAGAGTTCGCCACTGGGAAATACATGGGGATGGCGGCGCACTAGCTTACGCACCAAGGTGTCGACAATGCGGGAAAAATCGAAGTGACCCTGCTCAAGACCGAGTTGAGAATAAAAGATCACCTGGAACAACAAGTCACCAAGCTCTTCATGCAGATGCTCGTAATCCTCGATCTCAATGGCCTCGGCAACTTCGTAGGCCTCTTCAATCGTAGAAGGGACGATACTGGAAAATGTCTGCTTCAGATCCCAGGGGCAACCACCATTTGGATTGCGTAATTGGGCCATTAGGTGGAGCAAGTCCTCCACCGAATATTGATCTTGCAAGTATCCCCCTCAGCGCAGCATGCGCCGCTTTGCCGATGCCACATTAGGCAGGCGATTAATACGGTGCAATACGTAACTCAGCTCTTCAAAATTGTGAATCTCTGCGGTGAGCACCATCTCAACCGTGTGCTTATGCTTATTGGTGTGAGTCTGCATCGCCGTTATATTGATTTTCTGGCTGTCGAGCATGGCGGTGACATCACGTAGCAGCCCCAGGCGATCGTAGGCCTCAATAACGATTTCCACCGCGTAGAGCTCCCTCGGCTTAGCCGCCCAATTGACCTCTAGGACCCGCTCAGATTCTTCCGACTGCATGCGCAACATATTCGTACAGTCTTTACGATGTATGGATACCCCGCGCCCGAGAGTGATGTAGCCCATAATTTCATCGCCGGGTACAGGGTTACAACAGCCCGCAATATGCGTCAGTAAATTACCGACCCCTTCGATATAAACATCCGCTTTACCCGCCCCTGTCGCCACCGGTGCAGTCAGAGAGGGAACCCGCTCAACATCGTCGACTTTCACCATACGCTGGGCGGTATTCAATACCTGGCCGACACCGATGTCTCCAGCCCCCACCGCCGCATAGAGATCGTCCAGCGAGTGCATATTCAGCTTGGCGGCGAGCTTTTCAAAATTAAAGTCAATAAGGGCCAGTTGCTTAAATTCACCATCGAGAATACTGCGCCCATCGGCAATATTTTGATCGCGGGCTTGCTGCTTGAACCAGTGGATGATTTTGGCCCGTGCTCGCGAGGTGGTGATATAGCCCATACCGGATGACAACCAGTCACGACTGGGCGCTTCGCGCTTGCCGGTAAGAATCTCCACCTGGTTGGCAGTTTCCAGCTCGTGGTTTAGCGGCACAATGCGCCCATCCACCTTGGCGCCTCGGCAGCGATGGCCGATCTCGGTGTGAATTTTGTAGGCGAAATCCAGTGGAGTGGCACCGCGAGGCAGATCGACTACGTGCCCATCGGGGGTGAACACATAGATGCGGGAATCCCCCTCCCCAGTCTGCAGGTCGTCCTGTAAGGGATTGCCCCCCACCTCTTCATGCCAGTCGAGTACTTGTCGCAACCAGGAAATCTTTTGCTCATAGCTATCCTGGCTCTCTGTTTTCAGGTCGGTACCTTTATAGCGCCAGTGTGCACAGACCCCGTACTCAGCCTCCTCATGCATAGCAAAAGTACGGATTTGCACTTCAAGTACCTTGCGCTCAGGGCCGATCACTGCTGTGTGAAGGGAGCGGTAGCCATTCTCTTTTGGAGAGGCAATATAGTCATCAAACTCGTTGGGAATATTTCGCCAGAGATTGTGGACTATCCCCAGCACCGCATAGCAATCCCGCACCGTAGGCACCAGTATGCGCACAGCGCGAATATCGTAAACCTGTGAAAAGCCGATATTTTTGCGGCGCATCTTGCGCCAGATACTGTAGATGTGCTTTGCCCGGCCATAGACATCGCCTTCAATGTCCGCCCGCGCCAGCTCCGAACGAAGAAGCTCCAGCACCTCATCGATATATTTTTGCCGCGCCATCCGCTTTTCATCCAACAAGCGCGCGATCTGTTTGTAGTCTTCGGGTTCCAGGTAACGGAAGGACAGATCTTCCAGCTCCCACTTGATATGCCCAATGCCAAGTCTGTGAGCCAGCGGCGCATAGACATCGGCTACTTCGCGGGCCACCCGCTTGCGCTTTGCAGGCTCAGCATTTTTGGCCGCGCGAATAGCACAGGTTCGCTCGGCAAGCTTAATCAGAGCAACTCGGACATCGTCGACAAGTGCCACCAACATACGGCGAATATTTTCTGAGTGCTCCTCTACCGCGCCGCTTTTACTTTCCCCTCCAGTATCCGCACTGCGGCTGCGAATCGCCGCCATACGCAGTACACCGCGAATAAGCTTGGCCACGGTCTGGCCAAACTCTTCCTCAACACTTTTTAGCGTCAGGCGCTTCTCTCGCACCGCCCGGTAGAGCACTGCGGCCACCAGTGCCTCAGAATCAATCTGCAAATCCGCCAGTATCTCAGCCATTTCGAGGCCGGTGGCAAAACTACTGGCGCCCTCAGCCCAAATATTTTCCGCGGCGATAGCCCGCTGCTCCGCCTCGGCACTCACTTCTGCTGCACGGCGCAATGTCACTATGGCAGCACCGTCCAACCCGGCCAGCTTCTGCACATGGCGCAACCAGGCTTCCAGGTCGTGCTCTCTTTCACCTCCAAAGGAATGATGTTTTCTGACTTGAACCATGTCTTAACCGGGCCGAAACAGGAATTAGTTAGCTTGTAAGCACCATTTGCCGGCTTGTACTGCAACAAAACCAAGCAAAAAGAAGGCTTTCCCTCATTAAGGGCGCTTCTATCATAGGTTTGGACACACTAAAGTCCACGATTTTCTTTATGTTTTCAATACGCTGCGTGAAATTCAGCGATAACTCGCAGCAGTGGACAGCGTTTAATAAAGGGGTTGGAAGTCATAACACCAACTAGTCAAACTCTTTTAAGTGAAGAAATCCGCACCATGAAAAATACGACCAAAGGAATGCTCGCCACGTTGAAAGGATTTTCCGGGGAGGCTTTTTTATAATCATATCAACACGAGAACTGGCGCCCCATCTAGTAAAAACCAGCCTTTACTGGGGCTTTTCTACAGAAAGATAGAACATTAATTGATTAGCCAATAAAACTCTTAGCCTTTTTCTCCTGCCATCAGCCAATGAATGGTTTGTATTCCCACAGTATGAACGATGAGTTATCGACCTAGAAAACAAAGGCACTTTGCAAGACAAGAAGCGTTAAGGGAAAACAAGAATGAAGAATTTCAAAAGCAGGTAAGCGAAAACATTAAATTTAAGCAGGCAGCAAAATGGATATTTAAAAGTTTTCCCGTAAATTATGGGTGCAGAAAAAATTTCTATGCACCCAATGAATCTTTGTTAAAAATCAAACTTATTGATTGAAAAGTCCGGAAGATAAATAACGATCACCGCGATCGCAAATAATTGCCACTATCGTGGCATTCTCCACTTGACTTGAGAGACGCAGAGCGCCGGCAACCGCACCTCCAGAGGAAACGCCACAGAAAATGCCTTCTTCCCGTGCCAATCTGCGGGTCATTTCTTCCGCTTCCCGCTGATCCATATCGATAACGAGATCAACTTCGTCGGGGATAAAAATTTTCGGCAAATAAGCCTTAGGCCATCGACGAATGCCTGGAATGCTGGAGCCATCGGTTGGCTGCAAGCCAACAATCTGGATTTCAGACTTTTGCTCTTTCAAAAAGCGACCGCACCCCATGATGGTGCCTGTGGTCCCCATTGAAGAGACAAAGTGCGTAATCTCTCCCCCGGTCTGCTGCCAAATTTCAGGGCCGGTGCCCTCGTAATGGGCCAGAGGGTTATCTGTATTGGCAAACTGATTGAGAACAAGGCCCTTGCCTTCGGCCTGCATATTAAGAGCCAGATCCCGAGCACCTTCCATGCCCTCCTCCGCACTGACCAAAATGAGCTCGGCCCCGTAGGCGGTCATAGAGGCCTTGCGTTCTGCAGTAGCACTATCCGGCATAATCAGGATCATGCGGTAACCCTTGATAGCTGCCGCCATTGCCAGTGCGATACCCGTATTGCCGCTGGTGGCCTCTATTAGGGTGTCCCCTGGCTTGATCTGCCCCCTTACCTCTGCGCGGTTGATCATAGAAAGGGCCGGGCGATCCTTTACCGAGCCAGCCGGATTATTGCCTTCCAGCTTGAGCAAAATCGTATTGCTGGTATCACCGGGCAGGCGTTGCAGCTTGATCAGGGGCGTATTGCCTACACAGTCAGCAATCGTTGGGTAATCCATAGTACCTTGAATCCAGACAAATATTGCGGCCGCACAGTGTACCCGAAGCGCTCTGTCCGGCTAAATACCGACTATTTTGGTGGACTAGGTAGTCGAGTTATTACGCAACCTCTGTGATAAGCAAAATAGAAAAACATTTACCTGAGAGCCTGTATAAGAGTGCGCCCCCTCTTACATATGGGTAAAATGGGGAAAAAATAATCGCACAAGACTCCCCAGCTGCCATGGCCCCTAAAAATACCGACTCCTCCATACCGGCGCCTTCCGAGCTGCGCTCATTGCGCTCAACCATGTTTCGCTTCACGGTTGCGCCGGCACTGATCCTGGCTATGACTCTGGCCCTGGTGTTTACGCTTCAGCAAATGCACGATCGTCGCCAGCTCTTGCTCAGTCACGGACGTGCGAGTGCCGAGCAACTGGCCGAGCTGATCGAGATGAGTGGCGGCCACCCGTCCGAGCTGCGCATGGAGTGGTTACGTAAAAGCCTGCTAGCGCTAATGCTGGAAAAGGATATGGTGCGTTCGGTGCATATCTATTCGACCGAGGCGAGTAAAAAACGTCCGCTGGATCTCACCACTGGGCTTGGCCTTTTGGCAAGTGTGGGCCCGCGACCGCGCACCCCTATTACCAGCAACCAACTCAATAAACGCGAAGCCTTTATTTTTGAGGATGACGAGACCCTGCAGGTTTTACAGCCATTAAAAGGGGACATCACCACCTGCTGGATCAGCATTGAACTGCACCGGCCCTATTTTCTTGTGGGCACCTACCAGGTATTACTCGTCGGTTTGGTGGGCCTGATTATCTGTACCCTGGCAGCCTTAGCTTGGTCGGTGATTTTATCTGAGCGTTTTGCCCACAGCCTGGTGCGAATGGGGCAGGTCCTACAGGCCATGGGGCGCGGCGAGTTCGACCGCCGCACCCATGAAATAGAGAACCGCGAACTGGCACAACTAGCCAGCCAGATCAACGAGATGGGCGAGAGTCTCTCCAGTTATCAGCGGGACTATAAATCAAATATGTTGCAGAGCATGGACGACCTGCGCCAGTCTCTCGACAGTATGGAAGAGCAGAATATCGAGCTGGACCTGGCCCGTAAAAGAGCCCAGGAGGCAAGCCGTATCAAGTCGACCTTCCTGGCCAACACCAGCCACGAAATTCGCACTCCACTGAACGGCATCATCGGATTTACAAACCTATTATTAAAAACCGAAATCGATGAACTGCAGCAGGACTATCTGCAAACCATTCTGCGCTCCTCGGAAAACCTGCTGACCACAATTAACGATATCCTGGACTTTTCCCGTATCGAATCCGGTAATCTGGTGCTCGACCATATCCCCATGGACCTGGGGCAGCTACTTGAAGAGACCCTGCAAATCCTCGCCCCCTATGCCTATGAGCATCGCCTGGAGCTGGTGCCGCTGATCGATCCCCAGCTTCCAGCCACCCTGGTTGGCGACCCGTTGCGCACTAAGCAAATATTTACCAACCTGCTCGGCAATGCCGTGCGCAGCTCAGAGAATGGCAATATCCCTGTGCGCCTTACGGTACAAAGCAATAAAGACTCTGAGCTGGTATTGCGGATCAGTGTGACCGACCTCGGCAACCGCATTGATGAGCCGGGCCGCCGCGAGCTGGAACAAATCCTCAATGCCAAGACACCGCAGCACTCACAGCAGATCAGTGCCAACGGTCTCGGCATCTCTATCGCCCGCAGCCTCGTAGAGCGTATGCGCGGCTGTACCGGTATGGAAGTTGCCGCCAATGGTGGCAGTACCTGCTGGGTGGAACTGACCCTAGTACCGGAACGTAATCGCGGCATTCCGCCACGCGTACTTTTCCCGAACTGCCGTATATTGATTGCCGATCCCAATCAGCTGACCCGCTCCCAGGTCGCACAACTGCTCAAGCAGTGGCAGGTAGAACCCGTGGAGCTCGCCGATACCGACACCTTACAGCCGGCGATTGAACAAATGTGGCGGCACGATGCATTGCCAGATGCGGTGATTATCGACACCGCTATCGCCAAGGGGGACTTCGACAACTTCAGCGTTAAGGTGCAATCCCTGGTCGATGCCTACCAGTGCCGAGTGATTGTCCTCGGTGCCCCGGCGGAGCTGCGCCGCTGCTACGAGCAACTGCGCACCCGCACCCTGACCTTCCTCGGCAAACCGGTAACCCGCGAAAACCTGCTACGCGCCCTGAAGAGAGCTGTACCCCAACAGAGCCAGCCCCGCCCCAGCAATGGCGCCGTCCCCGCCCTGCCCTGGCCCGCACCACCACGGGTTTTGGCCGTAGATGATCACGCCGCTAATCGGCGCCTGGTCGGCGAGTTACTGCGCGCCCAGGGTGTGGAAGTGGTGATTGCCGCAAGTGGTGAAGAAGCCTTACTGCACTGGCAGCAAAGCGCCTTCGATCTGGTCTTTATGGATATCCAGATGCCGGGCATGGACGGTATTGAAGTGACCCGCTGTATCCGCGAGCGGGAAACTGGCCGCCGCACCCCCATTATCGCCCTCACCGCCCATGTAGGCGCTGAAGAGAAGGCGCGCTTGTTGTCTGCCGGACTGGACGATTACCTGAGCAAACCGGTGAGTGAAGCCCAGCTATCCCACATGATCAAACGCTGGCTCAAAATCATCACGCCCCAGGTAGTGGAAAAACTGAATCCAAACCAAATGCGCCTGGTGGATATCGGTGAGAGCCTAAACCTGGCCAACGGCGATGCGAAACTGGCCAGGGATATGCTGCAGATGCTTATAGATGGACTGATGACCGATGAGCGGGAACTGGAACGCCTGCAAAGCCTCGGCGACATTAAAGGCATGTTTGAATTGACTCACCGAATGCACGGCGGTTGCTGCTATTGTGGCGTGTCGCGTCTGCGCGAAGCCACCTGTGTATTGCAAGAGGAACTGCGCACCCAGCAGAGCAAGGAGAACCCCGAATTCGACCGACGCAAACTGGACAGGGTATTAAGAGAGATTCGCGCCCTGCGTGAATGGGCCTCTGAGCAAGACCTGGACGCGCTATTTGGTCTGGAAGTAGCCTAGCCCTCAACGATGTTCGGCCGGGGGGTATAGCTCCAGCCTAACGCCGGGCCTCAAAAATCACGAATGCCAGGGCCGCGTCTTTTTCGTCTGAGAGGGAGAGATGTATCACTTCTGCCCCCATCGCCTGAGCGCGTCTCTGTGCTTCACCGCGCAGTAGCACTTGCGCAGCTGCCCCCTGGCGCCGGCGCACTTCAATATCCTGCCAGGAGACCCCTTCACCAATACCCGTTCCCAAGGCCTTGCCTACCGCTTCTTTTGCGGCAAAGCGCTTGCACAAATAGGCCGCTCGATTGGCTTCGGCCAGGTCGGCAAAGTCACAGCGCTCACCATCGCTCAATATGCGCGTTACGAAACGATCGCCATGACGACGCCAAACGGACTCGATACGGCTGTAACTACAAATGTCGGTACCGATACTAACGATCATTTCCCGTAAACCTGTTTAAATAACTCGCGGCTCTGCAAGGGCTTTTCCCCCAGTAATGTGCGCAACAAAATACGGGTTAAACGCTTTGCCGGGCCCAGCACCTCCGCCGGCCACCTGCCCGACTCCTTGGCCCGCAACATACCCAGCAGCTCTGAACCATAAAATTCCCACTCACGCAGAGCAGCGCTAGCCTGCCTGTGTACCGGCACAAAGCCCAACTCCAATTCCAGCCGGTAGGTGCCAGCCTCACTCACAACGCCCTGGCTCTGTGCACAGTAATCCAGAGGCGGGCAACTGCCCAACTCGGTGAGCAGTTGTAATTCGAAACTGCGCAGTGGCCCCTCCAACTCAGCGCTGTCCATGCCCCTCAGGCCGGACAGCTCTTGCAGTAAGCGCTGGTAGGTGGCAAACAGACCATAGTGTGCCTCACCTTCTGGTAGCAGGCGCACCATTAGCTCATTGGCATAGAGCCCGCCATACACTGCCCGTCCCTTAAGCCAGAGCGGTACACCGGCATTCTCCACCGGTCCGAGGGTTTTCAGAGATCCTGCACCAAGCAGAGTAACCAGCAGAGGGGTGAATGGCTGCAGCGCCTGTTGGCGCCGCTGCTTATCCCTTCGCGCACCCCGGGCTACACAGCCAATCCGGCCGTAATCCGGGGTGAACAACTCTAGGATCAGGCTGGAGTCGCGATAGGGTCGGGAGTGGAGGATATACGCCGGCTGTGCCGGCGGTGGAGTTTTCATGGCGAGCGGCTGGCTGAAAGAGCTTACTCGTCCCGATACCCGAGACTGCGCAGGGCACGCTCGTCATCAGACCAGCCAGACTTAACCTTGACCCACAAATTCAACATTATCTTGCTGTCGAACAGACGCTCCATATCCTCACGGGCCTGACTGCCAATCTGCTTGATACGCTCACCCTTGTTGCCGATGATGATACGTTTCTGCCCGGATCTCTCTACCAGGATCGCCGCACTGATATGCAGGATCTTACCTTCCTGCTTGAACTCCTCGACCTCAACTGTGACCTGGTAGGGCACTTCAGCACCCAGTTGACGCATGATTTTTTCACGCACAATCTCTGCGGCGAGGAAACGCGAACTGCGATCGGTAACCTGGTCCTCCGGGAAGAAGTGTTCCCCTTCTGGCAGATGCTTGAGAATCACCTGCTCCAGGGCATCGAGATTGACATTGCGTAGCGCCGATATCGGCACAATCTCGGCATTCGGATTCTGCTCAGCCAGGGTCTGCAGCTGGGGTAGCAGGTCATTCTTATCCTCCAGCTGATCCACCTTATTGACGGCGATAATCAGCGGACACTTGAGGCCGCGCAGCTTATCGGCCACCAACTGATCCCCCTCACTCCAGCGGGTACGCTCCACTACAAATACGACCACGTCTACATCCCGCGCCGCACTGGAGGCAGCACGGTTCATATAGCGGTTAATGGCCTTCTCCTGATCCGAGTGCAGTCCGGGGGTATCCACAAAAATAATCTGATTGGGCCCCTCGGTTTTAATACCGAGCATATTGTGGCGGGTTGTCTGAGGCTTGCGCGAGGTAATCGCCAGCTTCTGGCCCAGCAAATGGTTAAGCAGCGTAGACTTTCCCACATTGGGACGGCCGACAATCGCGACATAGCCGCAGCGAGAGGGTTGTTCGCTCAAGAAGTTTCTCCGAAAAGGGTTGGAAGCGCCCATGTACAAGGGCTGTCTGTCCGAGCCGGGCGGTGAGCCGCCCGCGCTCTTATTGTAAGGTTAGTCCTGGCCAGTGAGGCGTTTGTATGCCTCTACCGCAGCAGTTTTTTCCGCGGCGCGGCGACTGTTGGCCTCACCACGCACCGGCTGCGCCAGACCGCTAACGCGGCATTCTACGATAAAGTGCTGGGCATGCTCAGCACCGGAAACATCCACAACCGAATACTCCGGCAGCGGTTTCTTGCGGGCCTGCAACCATTCCTGCAACCGGGTCTTGGGGTCTTTCACCGTTTCCAGTGACAGCTCCTGCAGTCGTGGAGCAAACCACTCCAGTACCCTGGAACGTGCGGCCTCCAGGCCAGCGTCGAGGTAGATTGCACCAATCAGGGCCTCTACCGCGTCAGCCAGAATCGAGGCACGGCGAAAACCGCCGCTTTTCATCTCGCCCTCACCCAGGCGCAAGCAGTCACCAATATCCAGCTCGCGTGCCAGTTTGGCCAAGGTTTCACCACTCACCAGTTGCGCGCGCAAGCGGCTCAGCTGGCCCTCGCGCCCCTGGGGAAATTGCTCGTAGAGTGCGGCACCAATGGTAAAGCCGAGAATGGAATCACCGAGAAATTCCAGACGTTCATTGTTGCGGCTGCCGTGAGAGCGGTGCGTGAGCGCCAACTCCAGCAGTGCGCTTTGTTCAAACTTATAGCCAAGGCGCTGACAGAGGCGCTCCAGTAAAAGGTCAGTCACGTTTGCGGAATTGCTCCAGATCTATCAAAGGATCACAACAAAGCTCGGGCTTGGCCGTATCGAGCTGTTTGTTAAATTTCATTACGACATCCACGTTATAAATCAGTGGCTGGCGCAACTCGTAATTGATACTGACCACTGTGCTCTTTGCGCCACGCACTACCTGCAGTGCCTTAGTGGGCTCGCCGCGCACATTATTGATCAGAAAGAAACGGCCCAGTTCTTTCTTGATCTGGCCCGTCGACATATTTTCCAGCTCCGGGTTTTCCCCCAGGGTTTTCAGAGCTTCACTCACATAGCGCGCATCCACGTAGGCGGGAGCCATCTTGGAAACACAGGTGAGGGCAAAGCCCAGCACCGCAATAACCACTAACCAGCCCCAATAACTCATACCGCGCTGACGCTTTAGTGAAGCTTGGATAACACTACTCATGACTTTTGCCCTCAATCCATATCGTCGGCAGAACGCCGGCCGTTTTCGTTATTGGATAGAGCCTACACGTTTAAAGCTGGGCAAACTGAGCAAATGATCCCAGTGCATCCAAATGGCAAAGGCTTTGCCCACCACATCGCGCTCGGGCACAAAGCCCCAAGCACGGCTATCGAGGCTGTTATCCCGGTTGTCGCCCATCATAAAGAAATGACCTTCAGGGACTATGCCGCTGAAGTTACCGTACTGACTGGCACGGACATTTTTTTGCATCAAGTGGCGCTTGCCATAGAGGTTTTCCCACAGTATTTCCTGTTGCGGATTCACTGGTGGTATCGCCTGGATCAGCTCCTGCGGAGCCAACTCTCCGTTGACATAGAGCACGTTGTTTTTCAATTCGATTTTATCGCCAGGCAGGCCGATTACCCGCTTGATAAAGTAGGTATCGTTCATGTGCGGTGGGAAAAAGACCATCACATCACCGCGCTGAGGCTCGCCGATATCCACCACTTTCTTGCGGGATACCGGCAGACGCAGGCCGTACTCGTACTTATTGACCAGGATAAAATCACCGACCTGAAGGGTCGGGATCATAGAGCCCGAGGGAATCTGGAAGGGCTCAACAATAAAGGAGCGCAGCACAAAAACGATGGCCAGGATGGGGAAGAACGACTTCGCGTATTCCACGATAACCGGGTCTTCCTGCTTGTCCCCGCCTTCTTTTTTACGGCGGCGGGCAAAAAACAAACTGTCCACCAGCCAGATACCGCCACTGATAACGACCAACCAGAGCAGAATCAGAGGTAAATTAATATCCATTACGTATCTCTATTTTCCTTGATGCCAATAGCGGGGCCAGCCCGCTATTGATCCACCTTCAGCACTGCCAGGAAGGCCTCTTGTGGCACCTCCACTCGGCCGAGCTGTTTCATACGGCGTTTACCCGCTTTCTGCTTTTCCAGCAGTTTTTTCTTACGGGTGACATCGCCACCATAACATTTTGCGGTCACATTCTTGCGCAGAGCCTTCACGGTGGTACGGGCCACCACCTGTCCACCGATAGCGGCCTGAATCGCCACATCGAACATCTGCCGGGGAATCAATTCTTTCATTTTTTCCGCCATGGCACGTCCCTTTTGCTGGGCATTTTCGCGATGCACGATCAGCGCCAGGGCATCGACGCGATCCCCGTTAATGAGGATATCCAGGCGCACCAGTTTTGCCGCTTCAAAGCGCACAAAGCTGTAATCCAGGGAGGCGAAGCCGCGGCTTACCGATTTGAGGCGATCAAAGAAATCCATCACCACTTCACTCATCGGCAGCTCGTAGCGCAGGGATACCTGTGAACCCACATACTGCATATCCTTCTGGATACCACGCTTCTCCACGCAGAGAGTGATCACGTTACCCAGATACTCCTGCGGCACCAGGATATTCACCTCGGCGATGGGCTCGCGCATTTCCCCGATATTGCCCACATCCGGCAGGCGCGATGGGTTATCCACCATCACCACTTCGCCATCGGTCTGCTCAACCTCGTACACCACGGTGGGTGCGGTGGTGATCAGGTCGAGATCGTATTCGCGCTCCAAACGCTCCTGGATAATCTCCATATGCAGCATGCCGAGGAAGCCGCAGCGGAAACCAAAGCCGAGCGCATCGGAGGTCTCAGGCTCGTAAAACAGGGAGGCGTCGTTCAGCGACAGCTTCTCCAGTGCATCGCGGAAGGCTTCGTAATCGTCAGAGCTAACCGGGAACAGACCCGCATATACCTGCGGCTTGACCTTTTGGAAGCCCGGCAGCATTTCGATTTCATCGGCGCCTTTGGCGTGAGTCAGGGTGTCGCCCACCGGCGCACCGTGAATGTCCTTGATGCCGGCCACCACGAAGCCCACCTCGCCGGCGCGCAGTACGCCAGTTTCTGTGCGCTTGGGAGTGAAAATACCAACGCTATCCACCACGTGAGGGCGGCCAATCGACTTGGTGACAATCTTGTCTTTGGCTTTCAGGGTACCCTGCACCACGCGTACCAGGGACACAACGCCCAGGTAACTATCAAACCAGGAATCGATGATCAGGGCCTGCAGCGGCGCGTCGACATCACCTTGCGGTGGGGGTACTAAGCGAACCAGATCCTCCAACACATCCTCCACCCCCAGGCCGGATTTGGCGCTGCAGCGGGTCGCATCGGCAGCATCGATGCCGATAATTTCCTCAATCTCCTCAGCGACCTTGTCCGGGTCCGCCTGGGGCAGATCCATCTTGTTCAGTACCGGGATAACTTCCAGACCCTGCTCAATCGCCGTGTAGCAGTTGGCCACCGACTGGGCTTCAACACCCTGGGCAGCATCCACGACCAGCAGCG
Organism: Microbulbifer sp. ABH2_005; assembly: GCF_056160005.1. Taxonomy (NCBI): domain Bacteria; kingdom Pseudomonadati; phylum Pseudomonadota; class Gammaproteobacteria; order Cellvibrionales; family Microbulbiferaceae; genus Microbulbifer; species Microbulbifer sp. ABH2_005. The sequence continues at coordinate 2,863,632 of NZ_JBSWWI010000001.1, forward strand.
CCCCTTCACAAGCCGCCAGGGAGCGGGATACTTCGTAGGAGAAGTCCACGTGCCCGGGGGTATCAATAAAGTTCAGCTGGTAGGTCTTGCCGTCTCGCGCTTTGTAATCGAGCGTTACACTCTGCGCCTTGATGGTGATGCCCCGCTCGCGTTCCAGCTCCATGCTGTCGAGCACCTGCGCAGCCATTTCGCGGTCTGAAAGCCCGCCGCAGTCCTGAATGAAGCGGTCCGCCAGGGTAGATTTCCCGTGGTCGATATGGGCAATAATGGAGAAATTGCGGATATGTGAGAGATCTGTGGCCACTGCGGAATAAAAACCCTTGAAAAATCAAATGATTAGCTGGCGGAGCTGCCAGCTGTGTGGCGCAAGTCTAACAGAACTCCTGGGCAGAGGTGAGAGGCAGGTGACCCATTGGGCCACCATTCGCCTCTTGTACTTAACTTTCGATCTTAATTGTGCGGAAAGTTGACTGGCCGGCGCGGAAGAAGCGGATCGGCAACAGCTCATCTTTGGGGAGGTCGTCGACCACGGTTTCGTAGTCGCTTATATCGGTCACTTCCTCAAAACCCAGCTGGGCAATGATATCGCCACTGCGCAGCCCCGCCTTGGCGCCTGGCTTGCCGGGAATGACCTGGCGCACCAGCACACCGGTATCGACATTCCAGCGCTGCTTCATACCCTCAGGGATTTCCTCCACGACAACGCCCAGGGGACCACCCATTCTTGAAGCCGGCAGTGCAGAAGCCTGGCTGCGCTCCTCATCAGAGCCCGGCAGAGAACCGACGATCACCTGCAGCTTTTCGGTCTTGCCTTTGCGCATCAGCTCTACGGGTACCTGGGTACCTGGGCGGACCTGGCCAACCACATGGGGCAGATCTCCGTGCACACCAATCTTGCGGCCATCGAAACGGGTGATAATGTCTCCGGCCTTGATGCCAGCCTCTGCCGCAGGGGTGCCGGGGCTTACCTGCTCCACCAGCGCACCGGAGGGCTTGCCGAGCCCCATGGCTTCGGCCATATCGCGGTCCACATTGCGAATGCCAACGCCGAGCCAGCCGCGATCCACACGCCCTTTCTCCTTCAGCTGCGCCACCACATCCTGAGCCAGGCTCGCTGGGATGGCGAACGACAGGCCGATAGAGCCACCACTGCGGGTATAGATCTGGGAGTTGATGCCCACCACTTCACCATCGAGGTTAAACAGCGGACCACCGGAGTTACCGGGGTTGATTGCCACATCGGTCTGAATAAACGGCACGTAGTTCTCACGGCTCTCATTGGGGATACTGCGCCCCATGGCACTGACGATACCGGCACTGGCGGAGTAGTCGAGACCAAACGGTGAGCCGATTGCGACCACCCACTCACCCACTTGTAAATCCTCTGAGTCCCCCCAGCGTACTGCCGAAAGGTCTTCAGCTTCGATCTTGAGCAGAGCCAGATCCGAGCGCTCATCGGTACCAATGACCTTGGCCTCGTATTCACGGCGATCGGTTAGGGTGACCCTCACCTCGTCAGCCCCATCGACCACATGGTTATTGGTCACGATATAACCATCTTTGGAGATGATAAAACCGGAACCCATGCTGGCCACCGGGCGCTGGTTCCGGCGCGGCTCGAGCAGATGGCGGAAAATGTCGGGGATCTCCTGCTGGTATTGCGGCGCATTGTTATTACCGCGAGCCATACGGCTGCGATCCACGGTGTTGATCTTGACCACCGCAGGGGAGTTTTCCTCGATCAGTTCGGTAAGTTCTGGCAGCCCGCGCGCACTGGCAGCGCCGGAAACCAAAAGACAGAGTACCAAGATATATTGTGTACAGCGTTTAACCATAGGTTTGTTACCCCTAGTGTTCCCTTCTAATATGAAACCATTGGAATTTGAATCCCTTCCAGGGCTTGCCATGGCAAAATAGCTCCGGCCCCTTTGGGGACATTCAGTAACGATTTAGTGGCTATACAGCCACAAAAGTTCTCCTGCCTTATGTAAATCTGTGTAAAGGCCAGCGATGTCCAAACTGCGCCCACGCCCACAGCGAGGCCAATTCCACCTTCCCAGAGAGCTGTACGGTTACAGTGCCCTGGGCGCGCCACTTTTTTATTTTCCCGCCCAATCCGGCCACAAAGCAGGCCTGGTAATGGCCGGCACACACGGCGATGAGGTCGCCGCTGTAGTGGCGCTCTCTTGCGCATTGCGCTCACTGGCAGAGGGCCACCTCAAGCACCATGTGATACTGGCGGTAAACCCCGACGGTTGCCAGCTGGGCACCCGCTGTAACGCACATGGGGTGGACCTGAACCGCAACTTTGCCACAAAGAACTGGGATGGCGATGGCAATGTGTACCGCTGGAACAGCGCGGCGGATGCCCGCGACGTCCAACTGAGCACCGGCGATAGCCCCGCTTCAGAGAGCGAGACCTCCGCACTGTGCCAACTGATTGCCACACTAGCGCCCCCCTGGACAGTCTCTATCCACGAGCCCCTGGGCTGTGTGGAGGATCCGGATAAAACTGAACTGGGAGCTTGGCTGGCCGAGGGCATGCAGCTGCCACTAATCGAGCAGATAGGCTACCAAACGCCAGGCTCTTTCGGTACCTGGTGCGCTGAACGCGCCCTGCCCTGTATTACAGTGGAGTTTCCCCCCATCTCTGCCGATGCTGCCAGCGAAGAGTACCTGAGTATTCTGATAGATCTACTCACTTACAACCAATAAACCCTGCCAGCAGTAAAGCGCAGCGGAGGCTCGGTATCCCTCGCCAGCCAAGTGGGGCCATCCAGATCCAGGTAGCGCGCCTTTGGCCCCAAAGGCCAGGCTGCGCGGATTGCCCTTGAGGTACACAGCATGCAACCGAGCATCAGCTCAAAACCCTGCGCGGACGCCTCCTCCGCCAGAGCTTCGGCCTCGCGAATCCCCCCCGTTTTATCGAGTTTGATATTGACCATTTCGTAGCGCCCCCTTAGGCGTGGCAAGTCGGCGCGGGTGTGGCAGCTTTCATCGGCACAGATAGGCAGGGGGTGTGTAAATGTGGCAAGAAATTCATCGTCACCGGCAGGCAGAGGCTGCTCCAGCATAGCAACCCCCAAATCCGCAAGCTGTTGGCAACGCTCGACCAGGTCAGCGCTATGCCAAGCCTCGTTGGCATCAATCACCAGCTGGGCTTTGGGTGCGGCGGCACGCACAGCCGCCACCCGCTCACAGACCAGGTGATCGTCCAGTTTGAGCTTTAGCACCTCCACTCCTTGGGAAGCAACCTCACCCGCAGCCAGGGCCATAGCTTCCGGGCTATCGATTACCAAAGTCTGTACGGTGGGGAGGGAGTCGGGGCCGGCAAAAGGTTCATCTTTGTACTTCGTCTCCCAGTCTGCGAGAGCGCAATCCAGGGCATTACGCGCTGCCCCAGCGGGCAGCCGCGACGCTAAAGTATTTCTCTTTAAACCTGCAGCCAGCTCGGAAAGCAGGGGCTCGAGCTGCCGCACGACCGAATCTGGACTCTCACCATAGCGGGCATAGGGGGTGCACTCCCCAATACCCACACGACCTTCCAGTTTTACCTCCACCACGACGACTTCTGCCTCAGTGCGGACCCCACGGGAAATGACAAAGGCCGTGCGCAGAGGCCAGCGCTCGATATAGCAGCGGGCCAACATGGAAAGACTCCAATTAAGCTTTGGAGTTATCAGTTTAGATTTAGTTATCCTTGCCCGCTGTTGTGCTCAATACGCAACAGCACTGGCGTGTAGGTGGGGTTGGAAGCTTGGCGGCGACTGTACCAGCGCACTCCGAGAGCACCTCCCAGCAGGCCCAACACGGCGCCAATTACCGCACCAGCTTCAGCAAAAAGGTAATCCCCCAGCAGAGCAACAAGCACCAGGGAAACCAGGGGCAATAGATAAACCAGCAGGGTACTGCTGGTAAGGGCATTTTCGGCGATGCCAATCACCGCAGTATCATTCAGGGAAATTTTATTGGCTGGGTAGCCGTTGAGAACGGCTCTCACCCTTGTGGAGGAAGAAAAGAAGTCGCCAAGGAGTCCTGTGCCGCAGCCGGATTTGGCCTCACAGCCATTACAGGCACTGCGCTGGATAGTTTCAACCCAGACAGCATCGGACTCTATGGCCACAATACGGCCGCGCTCTTCCAGCACGGCTCTCAACCTTTTTCAGCGATAGAGCTGGCTACTCTGCGCGCCGTAGCATCGGGGATCTCCCCAACTACAGTGATGGTGTAAGCCACGCCATTGACTTCCATTCGGTCCATATAGGCCACGGTAGCACCGCGTATGGCCCGACCTTTAAACTCCTTGAGCTCAGGACCCAGGCGCTGCACAAACACGGTAAATACGCCCAGACCGTCACTGAAGACCATCATATCCCCATCGGAGAGGGGTTTTACCGATACCACCTTGAACCCTTCCGGCAGCCAGCGCACTTGCCAGCGGCTCTGGGAAGATTCACAAGTAGTGCGATTATCAACCCGTCGCGCATTACTGGAGACAGCCTCTAGGGCACTATCTTCAACAGGTGTCAGGTCCAGCTGTACAAATTGGTAACGCTCGAGGACACGGCCCTGAGTGCTCACCAACATGGTTTTAAGGGGCAAGCCGGTTTCCCGGTCCAAGCTGACCACCAGACCAAGGCGATAGCGATCCCGCGGCCGGGCCTCGATCACCACCGCGTCGCGATCGGCAATACGCTCCTCGCCACGCAAAATAAATTGATACGCGCGCTGCACCTGCTGCTGCCCCACTGCGTTCCACAGTGTGGCCCGCGCACTTGGCGACACACCGTACTCGCAGTTGCTGCCGCTGCCATGACTGATTAATTCACGCGGCTCGCCGCTCAGGTAGCGCACACGCTCCACCTGTTCGCCGTCGCGCACCGCATGCACAACCTGTAGGGTTTCGAGCATGCCGGCGTGCTCAAAGGTGACCAGCCCGCTGTACTCCAACTCGGCGACCGCCTTGGCAAGCTTGGCCAGCCACTGCTCCACTTCATTGCCGGCCACCGCGACAGACACCGCACCTGGACTGGCCAGGGCTTCAGAAGAGAGCACGGTAGGATCGACAATCTCAGGCTCGGCATTGCCGACATTGGTAGGGGCCTGGTTACCCTGTTCAGCAGCCGGATCGGCCACCTCAACAGAGGCTGCCACTGCGCCAGTCGCTGCCTGGGAGCTGGCCATATCGAGGTTCACAGTACTTGGCGCACTGGAGGGGATAGTGTTAACAGTGTTGACGGACTCCTGCGCAAACGCCAACGGCGCCAGCAGAGAGGAGGCCAGCAGTAATTTGCTGGCCCTGAGAATTCCAATACGGATAAGGCTCCCCCTGAAAACGACTTTCGTCACACTACATTCCAACTTGTTCGCCGTAAGTCGCGCGAGCGAAAGGCACCATACCCTGGCTGCCGACATGCGCGGCCTGCTCAGAGTGCTGAATCATTACGCGGTTCAAGTGGCGCATCAGCTCCGGCGTAGGCACCTGCTGAATCACCTGCTGACCGACCACACCCCGTTGCTCGGGCACGAAACTCGGAGTTGCAGTGCTCACCGAGCGGGTGGATGGTGCCGGCACATAGAAACCGGACGGCTGTGGGGCAGATTGCACCACCGGCTGTGCCGGTCGTTCGATTTCCGCCACCAGCTCATTACCCTGCACTGGATTCTGCTGGGTATCGGTAATCTGTTGAACCCCCAGGATTGCGGCAAATGCCACTGTGGCCGCTACCGCACCGCGTGAGAGCGGACGCCACCAACGGTTGTTGATCAACCCATTGGCCGCAACGGCACCACCATTCCCCGCTTGCGACAGAGGCTCTTCGAGATCGATCGCCGCAGAGATACTCGCAGCGAGGCCGCCTTCGACGGAGGCGACCTGTTCGCGGCGCATAACACTCGCCGCCAGTTGGTAGCGTGACCAGCGCTCACCCAACTCTTCAGAAGCCGCAGAGGCTTTTAACAGCCGTTGCAGCTCCAACTCGCTGACTTCGCCATCCATAAGCGCCGAGAGCGACTCGTTGAGACGTTCCTGATGATTCCCGTGGGACATAGGGGTTAACCCTCTTGTGCAATCGTTTATTCGGTGCCCACACGCACCATAGTTGGTATGAGATATGACCGGGCTCTCGGCGGTTTGTTTCCCCAATTGGGAAAATTTTCCGCAAATTTAACCTCGGTCACCCAGTGTTTCCGGCTCACCGGCCATCACGGCCTGGACTGTCCGGTCAATAGCTTCCCGTGCACGAAATATTCTCGAACGCACCGTACCCACCGGGCATCCCATCACCTCGGCGATCTCCTCATAGCTCAGTCCCTCAAGCTCCCTCAGCGTAACCGCTGAGCGCAGGTCCTCTGGCAGTGCGCGTATGGCGCGATGCACCGCAGATTCCAGCTGGTCGCGAAACAACTGGTTCTCAGGCGTTTCGTTATCCCGCAACAGGTCGGCGCCAGAGTAGAACTCGGCATCCTCTAGATCCACATCGGAAGACGGGGGCCTGCGGCTGCGGGAAACCAGGTGGTTTTTGGCGGTATTAATCGCGATCCGGTACATCCATGTGTAAAAGGCGCTGTCGCCACGGAAATTGGCGAGCGCCCGGTAGGCCTTAATAAAGGCCTCCTGAGTCACATCCTGTACCTCACTGTGGTCCTTGATGAACCTGCTGACTACAGCAACTATTTTGTGTTGATACTTGAGTACTAAAAGGTCAAAAGCGCGTTTATCTCCCTTTTGAACTCGCTCTACCAGCTCACGGTCACTCGTTGACGCCTGATGCGCTGTCATCCCCAACTCCCATATCCAGCCACACTGCGGGTGCCACGACTATTTATTAAAGGGCTGCCTGCGCAGGCGTTTCTTTTACTGTGTTGAAGACACTGACAATAGGACATAAGTTCCACGTCAAATCGACGAAAAATTAAGAGGCGCTATACTACGCGACCCTAAAAGATAAATGAAATCTATGAATGCCCAGGTAAACTACGACGTTCTTGTCATCGGCAGCGGCGCCGCCGGCCTCACCCTGGCCCTGCATCTCTCGGCCAAGTACCGAGTAGCCCTGCTCTCCAAGCAGCGCCTGCAGGACGGCTCCACCTGGTTCGCCCAGGGGGGCATCGCCGCAGTGTTGGACGAGATGGATTCGGTGGAGTCACATATTGCAGACACATTAGACGCGGGTGCTGGACTCTGCCACCCATCGTCTGTGCGCTTCACCGTGGAAGAGAGCACCGCAGCCATTCGCTGGTTGATCGACCAGGGCGTGGACTTCACCCGCGAAGGCGAGGACTACCACCTGACCAAAGAGGGAGGCCACAGCCATCGCCGCATTATTCACAGCGCCGATGCCACCGGTCGAGCAGTACACAGCTCTCTACTGGTAAAAGTTCTCAACAGCCCGAACATCGATTGCTTTGAGCATCATGTAGCTATAGACCTGATCCGCCAGCCTGACCCACAAAAAGGCCGCTTTCGCTGTGCCGGAGCCTATGTGCTGAATAAAATCACAGAAGATGTGGAGCTACTGCAGGCCAAAGCGGTAATTCTCGCCACCGGCGGCGCAAGTAAGGCATACCTATATACCAGCAACCCAGATGGCGCCAGCGGCGACGGCATTGCCATGGCTTGGCGCGCCGGTTGCCGGGTGGCCAATATGGAGTTCAACCAATTCCACCCCACCTGCCTCTACCATCCCAAGGCCAAGGCCTTCCTGATTACCGAGGCTCTGCGCGGTGAAGGCGCGCAACTGAAACTACCCGATGGCAGCCGCTTTATGGAGCGTTTCGACAAGCGCGGCGAGCTAGCCCCCAGGGATATCGTCGCCCGCGCCATTGACCACGAGATGAAACGCCTCGGTGCCGACTGCCTCTACCTGGATATCTCCCACAAAGATCCCGCCTTTGTGCGCGAGCACTTCCCCACCGTATACAGCAACTGCCTGAAGTACGGCATAGATATGACCAAAGAGCCCATTCCGGTGGTGCCCGCCGCTCACTACACCTGCGGCGGCATCATGGTGGACCAGCATGGGCGCACCGACCTCGATCAGCTTTACGCTATCGGCGAAACCACTTTTACCGGTCTGCACGGTGCCAATCGCCTGGCCAGCAACTCATTGCTGGAATGTTTGGTATACGCCCGCTCGGCCGCTCTGCATATCGATGAACACCTGGACTCTGTGCAAGCACCGCGCAAGGCGCCGGAGTGGGATGCCTCGCGGGTGACGGATTCCGATGAAGACGTTGTGATCTCCCACAACTGGGATGAGCTGCGCCGCTTTATGTGGGACTACGTGGGAATTGTGCGCACCCGCAAGCGCCTGTTGCGCGCCCAGCACAGGGTGAAGCTGCTGCAGAGGGAGATACTGGAGTTTTACGCCAACTACCGCATCACCAACGACCTGGTGGAACTGCGCAACCTGGCCTTGGTTTCCGAATTGATTATTCGCTCGGCCCTGGACCGCCGCGAGAGTCGCGGACTGCACTACTCACTCGATTATCCAGGCCTGAGGGAACTGGCGATGGATACGGTATTGGTGCCGGAAAACTACGCCAATCAGCGGCAGTTTATTTAAGTAGCGCGGTTAGGGCGGGCTGGAATCTGCCCTAACGTGAATACCGCAGTGCCACCTGCAATCGGCGCCAGTCGTCCCCATTAAGCGCATCCCGCGCCAGCACCAGGCGCAGGGATGCGCCGGCCTGATCGCGTCCGCGAATTACCAGCAGCCACTGCCACAGTACCAACTCACCGCAAAACTCAAATTCACGCTCCTCATCACTCTCACCCCGCCAAAACCAGCGGCGCTCCCGGGTCGATATAACCCCAACCATTCGCCCCAGACGGCGCTTCTCTAAAAAGGCATAGACGCAGACAAGCAACAGAGAGGGCCAAAAAAGCCAGAGAGGGAGGTCACACAACCACAGCAGCAATACCGCCTGCCCTGTAGCAAGCAGCAAAAAAAGATGAAGGAGAGGCGATCGCGCAACAACGCAGCTTAAGCGCGCGCTGCGCTCGTAATATTGAGGCCGAGAGTTACTGCTGCAAACCGGTGTTGTCACGAATGATCTGCACTATACGCAGCAAATCCGGGTCGGCCGGATCTTCACGGCGCATGAACCAGGCAAACAGGTCCTGGTCCTGCTCATCCATCAGTCGCACATAGCGCTGCTGATCCTCAGGCTCCAGAGTCTCGTAGATATTATCCAGAAACGGCAGCAGCACCAGATCCAGCTCCAACATGCCGCGGCGGCTGGCCCAAAACAGGCGGTTGCGATCCATACTTCATTTCCAACCAGGTTAAAGCGCGCAGTATACCTGCTAGCTGAGCAAACTTGAAAAGGGGCGCGGCAATCCCCAATTAATGCCACCAAGACAACCGGAGGTGGCAACACTATGGACCAGCAACAGTGGCAGGATTTTCTCAGCAGCGAAGGCGCCATTTGGGAAGGCGGCAGGGCCCACTTCCCTCTTACCAGCAATGATAATCGCCAGGGGTTACATCTGATCGATCTCGGCCCAGTAGGCGCCGTTTCAGTAATCGGCCCCGATAGCCAGAAGTTCCTACAAGGCCAACTCACCTGCGACCTTGTGAATCTACCCGATGGACACAGCACTTTGGGCGCCCACTGCAACCCTAAAGGGCGCATGATCAGCGCCTTTAGCGCCCTAAAACTCTCCCAAAGCGAATTTATACTCCGCCTGCCCCGCAACCTGGCCCCGATAGCCCAGCAGGCACTGGCGAAGTACGCCGTATTTTTTAAGGCGGAGCTTCGCGATATCAGCGAGGAATTCCACTGGCTCGGCCTGCAAGGGCAGGATGTCGCGGAACAGACAGCACAACTGCTCGGCTTCGAAGCCCCCTCCCCCGGTCAAAGTGTCACTTTTAATTTTGACGGTGAACGCTGTATCGCCCAATCGACCAATGAGCTCCAATTGGCATTACTCTGCCCTGCCAGTAAGACACAACAACTCTGGCAGATGCTTTCCCCACACAGCGAGGCGACCGGCTACGACCAGTGGCAAAAGGGACAAATAGAGGCCGGCATCCCCCAAATTGATGCTGCCACTTCTGAGATGTTTATCCCGCAGATGACTAACCTGCACCTGCTCGGCGGCGTAAGTTTTAAAAAAGGTTGTTATACCGGCCAGGAAGTGGTCGCCCGTATGCAGTTTCGCGGTGCCGCCAAGCGCCGCCTGTACCGAGCAAAGTGTGAGGGTGGTGATCTTCCCGCCAGTGGACTGGAGATTTTTGCTGAGGGACAACAAAGCATCGGCAACCTGGTTGAAGCTTGTCATAGCGAAGAGGGTATAGAGTTACTCGCGGTACTGACCATCGCCAAAGTTGCCGCCGGCGAATCCCTAAAACTAAAAGACGGCCGCACCCTGGAGATTCAGGAACTGCCTTACGATGCCGACGCCGACCCTTTAGCTTAAAAATTAACGCCCAATCCGCACAAATTAAAAAGGCGACTTTCCGAGTCGCCTTTTTATATTTAAAACCATACAAACAATCCTCTACTGGTATAGGAAAGAAACATCGGTAATTTTATTAGCTGATCTACTACAGCAGCAACTAGGGCCACTACACTGGTTTATGCTATTTTCCACTTTCGTGGCAGCAGGGGAAGGCGCTATTGAAAGAGATTGATCAGCTTATTATCGCCCTGGAATCCTGCATCGTATTGGCCGGTTTTGCCGCAATCGTAGGCACACTCCAGCCCAAGAAGACGCGAAAGATCACCAAGGGAAGAATTGTCTCCCTTGCAATGATTATTTATATCAGCTTGGTCAATGCGCTCCTCGCCGCTTTCACCCTCATATTATCCAACTTTGGCATTAGCGATCAGAATCTATGGTCCCTAAGCAGCTTTGCAATGAGCGCAGCCACAACCTTTTCTATCATTTATCTCTGGATAAAAAAACGACTAAAGACGGTATCTAAAGCGGCCAAAATCACCTACTTCCTACTTTTTGGCCTTGCAGGAACCATGGTTCTTGTCAATCTGCTAAATGCCCTCGGAATTGGCTTCAATAAGGAATACGGCCCCTACTTTTTATCTTTCGTTTTAAATTTATTTATTGTTGGATATGCCTTTTCCAGACTGCTTATGCGCCCAATGTGGGAGGTGGTGAGAGAAAATGAACTGAGAGGCCCACTTAGGAAATACACAGGCAAGAGATAAATTGGAATTTTCGCTAAAGAAAATAGATAAGCAGGTTGAGGCGTCAAGAAACCCCACCCCCATATAAACCTTCAACAGAAACAGCAAGTCGAAAAAAGCATAAACTATCCTTTATTCACGGGTAATTACCTCCAACTTATCACCACTGCTCAGGACGACAGCTAAAGATGGATAAACTGTCGGGACAAATTGATCAGCTGCTTCACATAATAGAAGTCGCTATCATTTTGGCGGGATTTGCAGCGATGGTGGCGACATTTCAGTCCCGTAAGGTAGAAACCATCACCCGGGGGCATGTCGTGTCCCTTGCTATGATCGTCTATATCAGCCTATTTAGCGCTCTACTCTCGGCATTCTCGCTTGCTCTACTAAATTTTCATATCAAGCCGGGGTATGTATGGTCCATCAGCAGTGCCTTGATGGGAGTAGCAACCACAGGATTTATCGTATATCTCTGGAAGAAAAGGCATTTTAAATTTGTCTCTACCATAATGCGACTCACCTACTATGGGCTCTTTGGCATAGCCTGCTCCGTGGTCATAATAAGCACCCTAAATGCCGCCGGAATATTCTTTGAGAGAGAATTTGGCCCCTACTTTATGGCTTATATTTGCAACCTGTTTTTTGTAGGGTTCGCATTTGCCAGACTATTGATGCGACCGCTCTGGAAGTCTGTTGAAAAAAAGGAGGACAGTCAGTTACATCATATTCGATCAAGAAGGCGCCGCTAAATAGGAAATTATTCCCACAGTTACCCCGCCATTATTCTCTATGACCCAGCAGCAAACGAGGTAAAGACCGCGCACCTATCAATCAACAATATCAAGAAAGGGTTAGATAATGTTTTTTCAATGAAAACATATTAAGATCCAATAAACCTACATAACTAGCGCATTTATCATTTCAGAATAATGGGAGTAAAAACACGTTCCCAAAGGAAGTGCACAATCTGACAAGCACCACTAATGTAAGATAGGCAAAGGGTCAGAAAACCATTAAACTAGAGCGAACTCCCCCTCCTTAATCACCCTAGCGCAAGAAATTTAAGCAGAATCGGCTGACACCTGGCAACAATTCTCTATTTTTCTCATTTTCTCGACGGATGGAAAGCCTGTCACCATCCCCCTCACCGTAGATTTGGTGACAGCAAATAGAGATTTATTGTCTTTAAGGTATCTGACCAACTCTTTCAGAGGCTCCCCCTTCTGGCACAAAGCCTGCACTGCCGAATGAGTCCCATGGGACCATATGCCAAAAATCAAGCATATACAGCTATTTTTATGGTAGGGATTCTCTGTAAAAAATATGAACCCATAATCTTCAGTAATCGACCCTTTTAATGTATTGGTCCTATAAATGCTCTCATCAACACCATCAACAGCAAAACGACCCAAGAAATCCATTTTAAATTTGGAATCTATCTTTCTAGTAAGCATCAAATCACGACTAACAACATTTACCGCCGGGCCACCAATACAGATAAAGCTCTTTTGATCGCCAACAAAATTCCTGGAATCATGAAAAATTACATTTTTCTTCGGGTATGCTTTTTCAATAGCATCTTTTAGAAGCTGTATCCCAAGAGATTCACTATAAGGCAGAAACAACACATTCTCAGGTATTTGACTTTCCGTATTCGCGATCTCAGAGAAAAGTGTTTTTTGCTTTATCAGAGGAAGCACCACATGAATTTCAGAGTCAGACTCGCCAAAAAAATTACCCCATAAATCTCTAAAAGCTTTTACATCGATCCTTTTTTTCAGGACTGCTCCAGAACCTATAAAAGTTGCCGTGAGAAGGGCCTCCATAAATGGAGCCGAGAGAATTCCCAAAAGATAATCGACCAAATCATTTAGCGCCAGTAACATTAACGCCCCCAATTAAGCTGTCAGGTATCGCAGAAAATTTCACAAAGCACCAACCTATGTAAAAAGAGTTGAACTCCTCAAAAGCTCACATCAGAAAACCGCATAACCTTAGACTGAAAACATTATAGACAGCTTATAAAAAGTAAAAATCAGCCATCAATGGGGTGAATTCTCTCAGGCACTTAAATACACCAGTGCAAAGGTATTACTAGAAGCAGCCTCAAACACTTATAAATATCGCTCAGGTTAATTGACTAAATATACCCAGCTTACCCTTAACGATCGTAAGCTGGGTTGGTATTTTGAGAGGTGGTATTTATCGAAGGGATCTTAGCGATTAAACTTCTACAGCAACTCTTTTTAACTGATGTGCCTCAGGCAGGGCCCATTCAATGGGCATCTCACCGCACTCTTGTAGCCAATGGTTCGCTTGAGAGAAAGGTTTGGTGCCAAAAAAACCACGGTGGGCTGAGAGGGGGGACGGATGAGGGGCGCGTAGTACCAGATGCTTATTGCGATCGATAAAACCGCCTTTCTTCTGCGCGTAACTACCCCAGAGTACAAACACCAGACCTTCGCGTTCTTCCGCCAGCTTATGGATAGCGGTATCAGTAAACTGCTCCCAACCGCGGCCCTGGTGGGCGCCAGCCTTGCTGTCCTCTACCGTGAGGGTGGCATTGAGCAACAGTACTCCCTGCTCTGCCCAGGGTTGTAGACAACCGTGGTGCGCTGGGGGTATCCCCATATCTGAGTGCAATTCTTTGTAAATATTCTGTAGTGATGGTGGGATACGCACGCCGGGCATAACAGAAAAACACAAGCCGTGTGCCTGACCCACACCGTGATACGGGTCCTGCCCCAGAATCACCACTTTCACCTGATCAAATGGAGTCGAGTTAAAGGCGTTAAAGATCTGCCCACCTGGTGGATAGATACGCTTGCCAGCCTCTTTTTCTCCCCGCAAAAACTGGCGCAACTCGGCCATATAGGGCTTCTTGAACTCTTCACCCAATACATCATACCAGGAGGGGTGGATCTTAATTTTGTCCGGAACCGGCATTATCTAACCTTCAAAATCTTTTTTACGTATTTTTGCAACTCGGGCACTACCTCTTCCTCAAACCAGGGCCTGCGCCTCAACCATAACGTATTGCGTGGGCTGGGGTGCGGCAAAGGGAAATACCCCGCTGGCAGAGCATCGCGGTAGTGGCGAACATTCTCAGTAATGCTGCCATACCAGTGCGGCAGGTAGTGGCGCTGGGCGTATTGTCCCACCAATAGTGTGAGTTGCAAGTGAGGCAACTGTTGCAGCAGGCGCTTGTGCCAGGTTGCGGCGCACTCAGGGCGCGGTGGCAGATCGCCCCCCTTACCGCGCCCCGGATAGCAGAAGCCCATGGGGATAATGGCAATCTGAGATTCGTCGTAGAAGGTATCTCTATCAATCGACAACCACTCGCGCAGGCGATCACCGGAGGGGTCATTCCAGGGGATACTGGTGGCGTGGACCTTGGTCCCCGGCGCTTGCCCTACGATCAACAGGCGCGCAGATGCCGCTGCACGCAGCACAGGATTGGGTCCTAAAGGCAGGTGATCCTCACAGAGGCGACAAGCGCGAATTTCGTCTAACAGAACAGGCAACTTCTCAACCACCACCTACTGCGCCTCGGGAAAAGCCAGCTGCAACAAAAGCCCTCTCCGATCCTGAGGATCATGGATGCGGCTAATATTATCGTTGTCAAACACAATAAAAATACCCTGTTCATTCACCGCCAACCCATCCCCTTTGCCGCCAGTACGGGAAACTTCATACCTGAGTTCAGAGGAGTTTTCCTGTTCCCAATAATCCAGACACCACTGTGCTTTCAAGCTTGGCAACTCCCTTCGGCACACCGCATAAGCATTTGGCTCCAGGGTAAACAGCGCACCATCATAGTAATAGAGAGCCGCTAAATTTTCTGATTGCCCTCGAAAATTCAACCCTGCAACTGGCGGCAACTTGAAAATTTGCACGCTCTCTTTGGGACCGATCTTTACCAGACCGCGGGGATCGCTCTCTAACGCAATCCAAAAGTCATCGCCGATCTTCTGCAAACCCACGCCTGAAAGGTTATACCCCTTTAAATAACCTTGAGCTTTTGCTGTGGACGACCACATATTTTCCAGCCAATGGCCCTCACCTTGCATATTTATTTCTGCAATGCGGTTATAGCGCTCGCTCAGCAAATAAAATTTATTATCTACACAGCTGATTGCCTCAAAGTCCATTGCCGCAGCTGGTCGGGTAAGATCCAGTAAAAAGTGCCAAAAGTTTGTGGGCCTATCTTTTTTCGGGGCACCAAGCCCATAGAGGGTCAAATAAGGCTCCAACTCAGCGCGCCTGCCCTCCACGACAATTTCATAAATCTCTTCTGATTTTTTATCGGAAATCGTAAAAAGTTTGCCATCACAAAAAGTTAAACCAGAGATACTCAGCCCGGCACTGGCGCTTACCCAGTAATGATTGAGTTTGTTGGCGGGAATAATTTCTGTAGCCATCCCCAGGGATGACACCAATACAAAAAACACACAAAGGAGGAGGCGCTTAATCACAGTCACTCCTATTAAAAGACTAAGGTAAGAGGCAATGATTGCATTTTGCGGCGGTTTTCACAGGCGCGAGCACTAACTACAGTCTTTGTGCTCCCTCAGCCCAAAACTGACAAGCCCCAAACGCGACAGCACCAGTGCCAAAAATTGCACTTCTCTTTGAAGTCATAAAGATAGTGCTTGTAGGCTCTAATGATTACTCTCAGGAAGGGCTAGATGCAGCAATAAGGCGCGCTTGTCCTCCGGCGCCTGAGCACGGCCGACATTATTATTATCCAATACAACGAAAATGCCCTGGGAATTGACCGCTAAGCCTTCTCCCTTGCCGTAACGGGTTTCTTCGTAAATCCGTTCGGGAGACTCCTCTAACGCGCGATAATCTACACACCACTGGGCTTTTAAGCTTGAGAGCTCCCTGCGACATACTGCGTGGGCATTGCGCTCCAGGGTGAACAAAGCCCCGTCATAATAATCGAGACCGGTCAGATCTTCTGAACGCCCATAAAAATCCAGACCAGAAACCGGCGGCAGAGTAAATGTTCTGACCTCACCATTAGCGTTGAGCCGCAGTAAACCACGGGGATCGCGCTCCATTGCCACCCAAAAGGTATCACCGGCCTTGACCAACCCCTCGCTGGAAGCGTTGGGCTTTTGCAGATAGCCCTGCTCCCTGGCTTTCGGTGACCAGATATGCTCCTGCCAATTCGCCCTACCCCGAGCATCCACATTGGCGATACGGTTGTAATGCTCGCTCACCAGGTGAATGGTGTCATCGGCACAGCTGATACCCTCGAAGTCCAGCTCATCAGCAGGCCGGAAGAACTCAGTAAGGGCGACCCATAAACTCCCCGTCTGATCCTTACTGGGGATACCCAGATCGGCGAGAAGTAGATGGGAGCGCAGCTCGGCGCGATCGCCATCCAGTGCCAGAGCGTAAATCTCCCCAGAGTTCTTGTCGGAAACCGCCAGCAACTTGCCGGCACAAAAGCTTAAGCCCGAAATGTCCAGCCCTTCGCTGTTATCCACCCAATAGCTGGCCTGCAGCTTTGCGGGGGTAATTTCCACTGCTGCCGCCACAGGCGAGAGCAACACAAGAGTAATACTGAAGAGAAAACGTTGAATCACTGAAGAACCAATTAATCGCGGAAGTTGTTAAATTGCAGCGGCTGCTCAAGCTCTTTACCACGTAAAAGGGCAATCACCTGCTGCAGATCATCGCGCTTTTTGCCGGTAACCCGCACCTGCTCACCCTGAATAGCCGCTTGCACCTTGAGTTTTTCATCTTTGATTAGCTTAACGATTTTTTTTGACAATTCTTTGTCGAGGCCATTTTTCAGGGTGATACCCACTTTGACCTGCTTGCCAGACTGTTCTTTTTCACCCACGTCCATCGCCAATGGATCGATATCACACTTGATCAAAGCACCGCGCAACATGTCTACCATTTGGTCTACCTGCATATCGGCTTCGGCGCGCACCACCAGGGAAAAATCGCTCATCTCCACCTCCGCATCCACGCCTTTAAAGTCAAAGCGATTGATGACAGTGCGGTTTACCTGATCTACAGCGTTGGTCAGCTGGTGCTTATCCACTTCAGATACAATGTCAAAAGAAGGCATTAATTTCTCTGCTCCTATTTCCAGATTTGCGGAGTAATCTCCGTATTGTGATTGTTATCGGCCAGCCAAATATGGCCATCTTGAATGGTGATACTGAAATCCATATTGCGCTCAGCCATCTGCGCTAGTTGCTCGGTGGTATCAGCGGCGAGATGGTAAACCCTGAGGTTTTCAAAGCGCTCGAGCTGACTTTCCAGCTTTTGCCACCAGATCGGCGCGGCACGCCGCCCGTAACTGTATACCAAAACCTGTCCGGCGCGGTTGCTGGCTTTACGCAAGCGCTCCTCGGCGGGAAGGCCCACCTCTATCCAAAGATCGATCTCTCCACTGAGGTTCTTCTGCCACAAGTCCGCTTCCTCATCAGAGGAGAGACCTCGGGTAAACTCCAATGCATCGGACGCATTGTGCGCAAACGCCAATAAGCGCACCATCATGCGCTCATCCGTTTCCGAAGGGTGACGCGCCAAGGTCAGCTGGTGTTCCGCGTAGTAATCGCGGTCCATATCGGCTATTTGCACCTTGGCTTTGAAAATTGTTGCTTTTAGTGCCATTTCGGCTCCATCTCTACGCCACCTTTAGCACTGCAACTAAGGCGGACTATTCTTGGTTGGTTCACGGAAGATTAAGGATATTCCGTATGACCTCTGCGACCGGCGGCAGCCTGCCAATCTGGCGCTGCACCCTGCTGTGTCTGCTGGCAAGCTTTATCAGTGGCTGCGGCATCAACAATATCCCCACCTATGACGAGCAGGTGAAAGCTGCCTGGGCCCAGGTGGAAAACCAGTACCAACGCCGCGCAGACCTGGTGCCCAACTTGGTTAAAACCGTTCAAGCTTACGCCGGCCATGAACGCGAGACCCTCCAGGCCGTTACTGAAGCGCGCGCCAAGGTTAATTCCCTGCAGCTGGACGGTGAGCTACTCAACGATCCGGCCAAGCTACAACAGTTCGAGGCTGCACAAACACAGCTCTCCAGCGCCCTATCGCGGCTGATGCTGGTGGTGGAGCGCTACCCCGACCTCAAAGCCAACCAGAACTTCCTCAGCCTGCAATCTCAGCTTGAAGGTACCGAAAATCGCATCAGCGTGGCGCGCCGGGATTATATCCAGGCAGTGCAGCGCTACAACCGTGAGATTCGCACTTTTCCCGGCCGTATCTGGCACGCACTCCTATACCGGGATATGCCGCTTAGGGAAACCTTCCAGGCTACCAGTGAGGGAGCCGAGAAGGCTCCGGAAGTCAACTTCCAATAGGCAGTCGGAAATCCCTTATGACACGCCCCTCTCTCACCTTATTGACACTCATCACACCGCTGCTGGCCATGGTGCTCTGGGCCGAGGTGCAGTTCCCCCCCCTATCTGGGCGAGTGGTGGACAGAGCCGAGCTCCTGACCGCCGAAGAGAGGTACAAACTGACAGAGTTGATCCAGCAATATGAGTCTGAGAGCAGCAATCAACTGGTAGTAGCCACCCTGCCGGAGCTTCAAGGTATCACCATAGAGGAATACGCCAATCAATTGGCGAGAGAGTGGAAGCTGGGACACAAGAAGAAAAATAACGGGATTCTCTTCTTGATAGCGCCCAAGGAGCGCAAAGTCCGCATTGAAGTGGGCTACGGTCTGGAGGGCGCGCTTACCGATGCGCTATCTGCCAATATTATCCAAACCAAGGTGTTACCAGAATTCCAGAAAGGCGATTTAGCCAAAGGGGTTAACGCCGGGGTGAACTCCATCATTGCCGCCACCAAGAACGAGTATGTGGCTGAGCCAGTGGAGACTAAAAAAGACCGGCGCCTGGCCGTTGTGGTTGGTCTATTTCTATTACTGGTGATGCTCCATCTATTCGGCAGCTCTGTCCTCAGCTCCCCGGTTCAAGGCCGAAATTACAAGCGCGGTCGCTTTGGTGGCTACTATGGTAGTGGCGGCTTCGGCGCCGGACACCCAGGTGGCGGTTTTTCCGGCGGCGGTACCGGAGGCGGGTTCAGCGGAGGGGGCGGTGGATTTGGCGGAGGAGGTGCTTCAGGAGGATGGTAATGCTAAGTAGCAGTTATCAACGCCAGGTGGCCGAGGCCATCAAGGAAGTGGAGACCCACACCGATGCGGAACTGGTGGCAATTGTCGCGCGGGAAGCTGATAAATATTTATATATTTCCACTCTATGGGCCGCTTTCATAACGCTATTGCTCTCACCACTATTTCAATTCCTGCCCTGGTGGCTCAGCTTTCAACAGGCCTTCCTGCTTCAGTGGGTTCTGTTTATCGTTCTGGCAGTGTTCTTTCGTTGGCGGCCAATCACCATGCGCTTAGTGCCTAAGAAGATCAAATTCTGGCGAGCCTCAAACCTGGCCCGCCGCCAATTTCTGGAACAGGAACTGCACAGCACCAAAGATCGCTTGGGTTTGTTGATTTTTGTCTGTGAGGCGGAGCACTATGTAGAAATACTCGCAGACCGCGGCCTTGCTCAACATGTCTCCAATGACGACTGGCAGACCATCATCGAGCAATTTGTGCGGGAACTTAAGCGCGGTAAGGCTGGAGAAGCACTGTTACTCTGTATTGCACAATGTGGAGACTTACTAAAAGAGGCCGCCCCAAGTAGTGCCGTAAAGGATGAACTGCCCAACCATCTAATCCTGATCAACTAACGCTAGTTATAGCCCTGTTTCATCGACAAGAATGTTTTTAACGTCACAATATTCCCATATCCCTGCGCCAACTATCCCTTCTACTAAGCTGCTGCTAAAGAGCCGTTAATTACCAAAGACAGCTGGGGTTACACAAATAGGATTGACCGACGATGATTTGTTATGGCGTGCCACTAAATAGGACATGGCCTCCAGAATGGAGTGATTAATAAGGATGTCTGCCGCCTAGCTTCTATTTAGCTTCCATTACACAAAAACTGCCAGCCAGCCTGGAGGGCAAGGTGGGCTCCATCTCCTTCACTGAGACCGATCCAGTGATTTGTCACAATTTTATTAATCAAATTTATCAAAAGGTAAATAAAGTTTTCGGCACCGACGTAAAAGCGCCAAGTTAACTGACCAGCGTTCAGCTGCCTGACCTCTATTAACTCAGGACTTCTTAGCAAAAACTTGAAACCAAAAAAATAGAAAAGTTAAATGAGCAAACTCATCACTGTAATTTCGATCCTTATATCGACCCTTATATCAATCTTTGCATCACCACTTACTCGTGCAGAGTTTATTAGTCTTACTGGAGCGGAAACTGCACCAAATATCGCAGAAATAGAGATATTGAATAATCACCTACACATCAGCCTTGAAATCTCCGCAGCTGATGCCGGTACATTCTGGCCAGAATTACCTTCAACCAAAAGTATCTATGAAATCGCTCGGCTTGCCCAAACACAAAAAGAAATCGCCATTGAAGTTTATTCCCCGGATGGAAAAATTGAACCCACGACAACATCCATCAGAATTGCAGAGAGAAAGCCGAGAAACTCCCCCTTTGCTGGAAAAACAGACCCCAGGACCGGGGTGCGTATGCCGGATTTCCCCTCCGATAAGACCATCATCTTAGCCAATTTGGAATTCCCCATAAAGGGTTTGACCAATCTTGAAATCCGCCCTCCATTAGATTCAGATGGCACAGCCTCAGTCACAATAGGATTTACCAGTCAGCACGGCCACACACCAGTGAGTGGCTTCCACTATTTGTCTCAGACTGAACCTCTAAAAATCGACTGGAAAGATCCCTGGAACACTCAATTCGAAAACCAAAATATCAATCGACATAACCGCCACCCCCTCAGGTCCTTTCTCTATGTAGAGCCTCGCCAGATTCGCCACGAGATCCTACTGCGCCCGAGAGACTTATTGCAATGGACTGACCAATCCTTTAACGCCTGGCAGCCGCTCACAATCCAACGAAGAAAACAACTGCAAAAGACCGCAGAAAAATTTCTACTAAGAAAAAACCCCACCACCATCGACCAGACTCCGGTAGAACCCATCAGCACTGAAACGGTGTTTCTTAAAGCTAACAATACGGGCTTCACCACCGTAAAAGAGCACGAGTCTATTGAGATGGGATCCCTGTTAATTGGTTACAGGGAAAAATATCCTATTAAAGAGTTACCTCAGAGTGTTACCATAGATTGGAAGCTCTTTACCGAATCTATCAACTCCGTTCCCACATTAATCCAAGACCCAGCAGGCCCTTTCCCCACCCATGTTATGCCGGATTTCCCCGATATCCAATGGCGCAACTATTTATACGATTATCGCGCGCCCAACAGCGACCCTGTGCCCGTTGAGAGTACTATAGCCGCCATTCCCATGGCAGTGCTTTTCTCTTTCTGTTTTGCGGTATTTTTTATTCTTACATTGCGCAGCAAAAAAGTGGAAACCAAAAACAAGCATCCAATACTCTTTTACAGCATCGTGATTATCTGCGCAGTGCCCATCTATTATGCCCTTCCAAGTGAGCTACGCATCCCCTTACCTGGAACCATTAACAAAAAAGAACTAAAGGAAATTACAGAGACATTGCTTGTGAGACTTTCCGCCGCTTATGAAGAACCACAGAGCGAGGAATTAAAAGTTCAACTTGCCAACCTGGTAAGTCGAGAGAGATTTAGCTACACGGTACAAAACCTTTCACAAATCTATCAACCATTAACCAGTAGTGGCAATAAGGGTTCAATCAGATCTATACGCGATCTGGAAATCGAACATGCGGATCAAACCGTCGTAAACGGAAACAAGACTTTCAGAATTGTCGGCAAGTGGCACTCATACATCGAAGACTATAGCTGGGGACAGATGGAGCAATTACCGAGAGAAACCCGTGCGAGCATTGAAATCACTCAATCTGACAATTATTGGAAGATATCGGCCTTTACACCGCTTTCTATACGATAACCTTACCGCTAGGCTTGGAAGGTAGGCACAATGAAAAAACACCATTCATATCTCATTCAGCTCCTTTCACTGACTCTGGCGTTACACTTATCTGCAATTTCCCAAATCGCTGAGGCCCATTTCTTACTCAACCAAAATATAAAAATCCGACACATTGAGCATACTCCCAGCGGAGCAAGCCTCTATACGAGGCTACCTGTTATTTATTTACTAGGTGATAAAGCCCAGCGCACTATTGATCCCGTCCCAGGTAAAACCTCCAATCCCGCACCCTATTTGCCCAACAGCCTGAAAGAGAATCAGCTGTTCAGCTCACTAAAACTGGGTTTACTCAATCAGGAAAACAACGCAAACTTAATCCTCAACTACAACCCAGGAAAAACTCAGGTTTTTCGCTCTAGGGCGGTAATACATATGTCTGCTCTTACTAGCCATTCCAGTGTGGATTCTGTAAAGACCTTCCTCCGGCAGGGCATAATGCATATTATTGAAGGATTAGATCATGTGCTTTTTGTACTCTGCCTTAGCTTAAGTGCACTAACTCTCCCCCTACTACTATGGCGTGTCACTGGCTTTACCATCGGCCATAGTATTACCCTGTCAGCGGGATTCTTTGGTTTTATTCCCACCGCTGCCTGGTTCATCCCATTAATTGAAACCGGGATCGCTATCTCTATTATCTATGTAGCCTGGCCTTCCCTAAGGAAACAATCCATCACTACATTATCCAGCGAGCTAACAATTTTTTTCACTTCCTGTATGCTGGGCCTACTGCATGGACTGGGGTTTTCTTTTGTTTTGCACGACATACTCAGTATTAACTCACCTAATATTTGGCAGAGTCTGTTGGCATTTAATCTCGGCGTGGAAGCGGGTCAGATTTTAATAATTTTGGCAATCTGGCCTCTTCTTTACTTGGCCAGGCGCCGACAGCAAGCATGGGAGACTCAACTACGCTATTCAATTGCCACTATGTGCTGTGCCGTTGCCTTAATCTGGACCTTTGAGAGGGGCTATGGGTTGATCAGTGTTATTTAGCAAGAAACAACATTTATTATGCTGGACAGTAAATCGACCAACTCAAAGTTAAAAGTGGCTGTAGTTCAAGCCGCGTCCTGCTTACTGGATTTGCAAGCAGGAGTCGAAAAAGCGATCGCCTTTATTGATGAGGCGGGACAAGCCGGTGCAAAGATTTTAAATTTCCCGGAGCTATGGCTACCAGGATATCCCTGGTGGATCTGGCTAAATCCACCAGCGGAGAATATGCAGCACGCCATTAGCTATATCAAGAACTCACTCGTCGCTGATGATAAGTTCGACCAAGCTCTACGCAAGGCGGCATGCCGCAATAGTATCCATGTGATTATGGGCCTCTCAGAGCGAGTGGGCGGCGGCCTTTATATTGCCCAGTGGCACTATGGACCTGAAGGAGAGGTTCTCTGGCGTCGTCGCAAGTTAAAGCCCACCCATGTAGAGCGCAGTGTATTTGGCGAGGGAGATGGCAGTGACCTGATTGTTGCAGGAACCGAATATGGACGTCTGGGTGCCCTCTGCTGCTGGGAGCACCTGCAGCCTCTCATGAAGTTTGCGCTGTACAGCCAGAGTGAAGAAATACACTGTGCAGCAACCCCTACTTACGGTCTTTATGCAAAACTCTTCAAAGCATTTAGCCCAGAAGTCAGTATGCGCGTCTACCAAATCTATGCGTTAGAGGGACAATGCTTTGTCTTATCTTCCTGTTCAATAGTCGATAAAACTATTTTCAACCAGCTGGTTAAGAACGAACAGTAGGAAAGTTATTTAGAAATGGGAGGCGGTTACAGCCGAATCTTCGCCCCTGACGGATCAGAATTCAAAATTCACCTCCCCCACAACCAAGAGGGCCTATTGATTGATGAGATTGACCTAGACCAAATACTCGCCGCCAAAACCGCCGCCGATCCAGCAGGCCACTATGCTCGCGCCGATGCAGTGGCCCTATTGCATAACCATAGAGCACGAAGGTTGGCAATCGACTTTGATGAGATTAATATTAAAGGAGAACCATAGCCCCCCTATTAAATCCAGTCCAAAATACCAGACTGGGAAGACAATTCAGAATTTTCTTAAAAGCAGATCTATTTGATATAGGGTTGTGACAGATAAAAACTATAATCGCCCTCGAACACCGATATGATATAAAAACCCTGCGGCTGATCCCCCAGTAACGACTTCAGCATTGAGATCTAAGTTTCTTTCATACCATGAAACTGGCTCTTAAATCACCTGAAACAAAACTATAGCGCAGCAGTAGTTTTGACATAGGATTCATTTAATTGTTAACTATTTTGTTTGCAAACATAGTAAAGGTGCCAGGTGACCAATATTGGAATGACCAAGTAGATTGAAATTAGGTTATTTACACCCATAAAACCGATGCTAGCTAAAACGAGAGAAATACAGCCGATTAAAAGATGTATTCGGTAATTCTGGATAGGATGATTAATTTCTCTCCATATAAGCCTCCTAAGTAATTGGATAATCCCCCATACTCCAATACCCCCAAGTAGAACTGATGAAAACACCAAAAATCCAACTGGCTCTCCTTCTACCATGACAGCAATGCTATACGGAAGCCCTATACCAACACCCATAAGCCAAAGAATCAATGTTGGCCCGTAGCCTATTAAAACTTCGCTCGAATAAAATACTAATTTCATAAGTTAAGTATGGTTAAACTCCGCAATCAAATGCGGCTTACCTTGTGTGCTTTTTGCATGGAAATAGGAATGCCGTGATTTTTTAAAAAACGTTCAAAGCAAAACGTCCGCCATATTGCTTTTTTACGCGCCGCGGTTGGCCCGCTTGTACTTTTCCTGATACTCCCGGCGTTGTTTAGTAACTTCATACAAAACAATTCCAGAAGTTGTTCCGAGATTCAGGCTTTCTATCATTCCAAACATTGGAATGGATACGCAGAACTCACTATTTTCAACTGCAAGATCACTTATACCTCTAGATTCATTACCAAACCATACAGCCAATTTTGGCTGTGTATAATCAGCCTCGTGCAATATAAAGTTGTCCTTTCCTTTCACATGAGGTGAAGTGACGATTGAGGTGAATCGGTTTTTCTTCAAGTGAGCCAGACATTCTTCGGTACTATCAAACCGCTTTACGAAGCTCCATTTGATCGCAGAGACAGATGGTTTATAAAGTGATTTCCTTTCTCTCATTTCCTGCCAATCATCAGGTAGTGAATTGCGTGGATCAACAATGTATGTTTTTTCGACCCCTAGCGCATTGACGTTTCTAATGACTGTTCCGATGTTCTTCACATCCATTGGATATTCGAGGACAGCGATAAGATGTTTGCAACGGTAAGGTTTGATTTCATTAGCTCTTTTCCTAGCGTCACTTTTGTCAACTTCCATATTTTTATAGATCTCAGATAAATTACTTGCGTCAAATGTTGTCAGCAGAGACTGGCCGTAGCGTTTTTTGCGCGAAGCGGATTGCGCAGACCATCCTGGTTACGCTGACTCCTTTGAAAACTGGGTAGAACCCTCCGGAATATGAAATCCCGGTAGATTTCGTGAAATCCAAATATGAATAGCTCTATCAATATCTACGGAGTTATCTAAAAATCCACCTTTTTTACTAACAATCTCAGTAGAATCCTGCCCTTGATGCCATAACCTGATCCCACAGTTAGGACATAAGGCACATTCAAGTGTATTGCCAGACCCTGTTGGGCGAGGCCAAAATTTTGGCTCACCCTTAGTCACACGGAATGTTTCTTTATTCGCAAAAAAAGAAATAGCAAGAACAGAAGCCGACTGCTTTCGTCACTCTGTGACGTGGCAAACAAAAATTTCGATTGGCTTCCCGGAAAACTCATATCAGATTCTGCCACATTGAGACCCACCTAAAGAAAAATCTCTCACTTCATTTTCCAGCTGAAATATTCCTTGGTAGCACTAACACTCTAATAACCGGCAACATGGCTGTCTGGCGCCAAAGGCGCATAGTTTATTGACTTGTCAAATGCTCTTGCACCAAACATCTAGCACCCCTTTAGTATACAAACCGGAATCATTAGAAAAGAAATCATCTACAACTTGCCCCAGACTTGTTATATTTAGCTTACAGCCAAAAGGTAGCTTATTATGATATTCACTAACTGCTGATATGCGTATTTGACCGATCTGGTCATCTAGCCATGAATAAAAAATCATTGTTGACCCACTACGCTTACGTTTGTAAAGCTCAGCACAGCTGAACAAAAACTCTTGGACAGAATCACGCCCCCACTCACGGAGTAATTTCTGGTTAAAGCCAAAAGAAAACATGTTCGACTCTGCCTCTTCATTTATTTTATGAGAAGAAACAATCTCAACTTCCTTTTCTAGCTCTTCGAGCCATCTTTTAAGTGTGCTATGCATTGTTTATGACATTTAACGCTAAGTTAACCGGCGCACAGTGCGAAGCACGCTTTTATGCGTCCGACGAAGGCTGCTCGCGGCCGGAGTGTAGTTGAACACCTGTTAAAAGGCATTAGGTACGGCCTCGCAGCTTATTAAATAGATTGAGCCAGAAGGTAGACTCGCTAACAAGCCATAAGCCAATGGCTAACTGGAACACCAAACCAGCTGGCCATAAAATGCTTGATGACGATATTTCCACAGTGTTTGGTATAAATGACAGTGAGCGAGGTAAATAAGCTAGAGCATTAACAACAAAGTATAAACCTGCTAACTGAAACAATACTTTTTGAGAGTCACTACTCAGTGTTGCCTCGGAGTTGGATTTGGCACTCTTTAAAACTGAGCTGGCAGCTTTGTTGATCAAGAATGCTGCGATGAGCCCGACTAGGATAAATGCCATTATGAGGCCAACATAAGCGCCCATAGGTATTTCTTGCTGCTGATATTTCTCAACGCTGGCGTACAGCATTACAAGGCTTGGCAAATTCAAGATGAGTTGAATTAAAAGCCAGATTGAAAATAGCCTTAATGCGATTGCTGTGACTTGCTGCGTAATCATGGTTTGCCTTTTAACGCTCGCTTCAGCCGCTCGTCGGCTGCATGCGATTGTTAGCTTTCATTTCTAGTTTAATTCTAGCAGTCAACTCACTGGTTAGATCAATAATAGGGCACTCATCCCTTCCAACTTCTTTAGAATTAACATGAAGACTGCGGCCGTATATTACCCGCATTGAATCTAGATTTTTTGAATAGAGAAATACAAGATCATTTACCACTAGATTTCGCTGTGCATGAAGATTCTTTAACTCACCTGCTAGTCGAAAAATTTCCCGTAAGTAACGTCTCTGATCTTGAAGACTAAGAGAGTATTTAAAATCGGTTCTCTTTGACCTTTCGATTTCACACTCAATCTTATTATTAACTGCGTCAATTTGCTTGCCCATCTCTGTTAGTTGAGGAAACCCTTCGTTTCACACAATGAGGGTAAGCCAATCTACTTGATATATACTTCTATCAACACATGAATCATCCAGACTGATGGTAGAGCACGATACGATACAAACACATAGTGATATTAATAAAGAACGCACTATGTCTCCTTGTAAGTTAACGCTTTTAGCAGGGGCGCAGTTTACTGCGTCCTTTGCCTAAACTTGTATGATTGTTCTTGTCCGATTCTGATGTTGAAAATTCTTTTCGCTAACGGGTAAATTGAGACCCACCTTCGGCGGCCACCGAAGGCCTTGTTTGTCACATGCTGCGCCGGTTCATAAAGACCGATAACAAGTATGAACGTGATAAGCACTCACTAGGCATTACTCGAATAGTCATGTGGGCCTCAAGCCCGAATAGCAAGGCGGAGATAGCTTATCTTATGGAACCTCAAGAGATCAATGTCGGTATCGATACCAGCAGTAAACAACTCGATATTTATGTGAGACCTACTGGCCAGTTCTTTAGTGTTACCAATAACAAAGAAGGTATTAAAGACGCCATTAAACAACTACAACCGCTTAAACCTCAAAGGGTATTAATTGAGTCCACATTAGAATTCGTCTGTGCTGCTCATAAAGCGGGACTGCCGATAGTTGTTTGCAACCCTTCGTAAGTAAGAAACTTTGCAAAGTCAGCGGGGCGGTTCGCAAAAACAGATAAGCTAGATGCAATTGATATCGCACATTTTGGTGAAGCAATGAAGCCAAGATTGTCATCAATAAAACCAGAAAACTAAGAAATATCAGTGATTTGCTGACGGCCAGGAACCAGTGCTTAGAGATGAGTACAATGCAAAAGAATCGCCTCAAAACAATGCCTAAGTCTGTTCATAAGCCCATTCAGGCTATCTTAAAGGCCATCAAGAAAGAGCTAGAAGGGGTCGATAAGCAACTTGATAAACTTGTTAGCAGTGTTGCCGAATAGCGACAAAAACGCGATTTCTTATTTAGCGCGAAAGGAGTCGGTAATGAACTGGCTTACACGCTACTGAGCGAACTTTCTGAGCTAGGCAAGTTGAACCACAAAGAGATTGCGGCACTTGCGGGTATCGCCCCCATGAATCGTGATAGCGGCAGCTTCCAGGGTAAGTGCTATATTCGAGATAGGCGACATCGTGTACGCACGGTTTTGTTTGTTTCTATGATGTCGGCAATACAATGCCACCCTAGAATAAAGCTAATGTATGAGTGCCTGATCTCTGCTGGCAAACCAAAGAAAGCTGCCCTTATCCATCTTATCGTATGTATGAGGAAAGAACTTACCATCCAAAATGTGATGGTAAAAAACAACACTTACTGGGATGAGAAAACGGCTTAAACACTTGACAAAGGACTATATTCACTTGTTACATAGTTGGTCATCAAATAAAACCAAGCCATGCTTCTTGTTCTTCGGTATCAGGTACTTGAACACCACGAGCACTAGATATTAATGATAAAGACTCTTCTGCATTCAAACCTGATTTCACTAAAATGGCGCCCGCTATTATTCCGGTACGGCCAATACCGGCTCTGCAATGAATAGCTATATGCTTGCCTGCACGTATTTCTTGCAATAGATGTTCAGCCAACTCAATTGTTTGTTGTGTATTAGGCAAGCCTCTATCAGGTATGGGAAATGAAACATACTCGATGGTATTCTTTATACAGAGCTGTTCTTCACAGGCTAAACCTACCTCTTGTTGCTCGAAAGTTTCAAGCAGGCAGACAATCTTGTTAATACCCAGACGAGCAAAACCTATGAATTCATCTTCAATCCACTCTCCAGATACAGGTTTAGTCATTACTGTTAATGTGCCAGACTCTATGTCTTTTACTTTATATGTAGTTGGTAACATACGCTCTTAAACTATGTAACGCCAGCAGTACGGGCCGGAGCCGCAATGCGGCGGAAGTCCAGTAAATGTGCAGCATTTGCGATCGCGCCTGCCCTTGTTAAAAATTTCTACCACCTATTAATAATAGTCTCAATTGACCTTGAGACCAGCTTACCTGAATGGAAGTCATAAACTACAGCTTCATACTCGACGCCAGATAAACCATGCTCTTTTGGGGATAGAAAAGTTCTCTCACCAATTCTTACGATGATTTTTCCTGTATACCAAGTAGCGGCGATGGGATAGCTTTTATTCGGAAAAATTGTGTCCACATCGATAGGTTTTGGAGACTTATCACAAGCATTGGCAACCAAGTACCTTAGAACAAGCATCCCTTTTTCTAAAGCCCATGATCCTCGATACCCTCGCCAATTTGCGCTACACATCTGAGGCTTGACCTTTTCATGAAAGGATTTTTGATCAATATATGAATCTAGTGGTAGCTGAGATATTTCGAATCTAGCTTGATCAACAGTAAATTCTTCTTTGATTTGTTGTGTAGCTGAGGCCTGCAAGCTCATGAACATTAAGAGGCTTGTTAATAATAACTTCACTTGAATCATTTCCTATTTTTAGCGCCGCCGACAGGGGCAGCTTACCTGATGCGCGATTTGCGCGAAAATGTGTGCGCAGCGACCAGCGCAAAACGTGTACCAGGCAATCTGTCCCAGAGCAAATTGCTCGGCTTGTTAGTGCATGGGACCACTACAACACTCTGAATGATAATAAACTACTGGGGTCCGATCTAAGATCATAAGAGATTTGCTTAAGATGATCGTAAAACAGCCCTTCTCGAAAGCTCTTCAAGCTATCTGAATTTCTAACGGATATTAACTTAGCTCCTTCAATTGGAGCACCCGGACCTCCAGCGTGCAAAGCATCCCAAAGCGCATCTAAGTTTCTACCAAATAGATCACCTTCAACAGTATCTACAGAGGATAAGTACTTATTCCAGAACTCTTCTTCTGATTTTATATTTGTGCAGTCGACAATGAATTTACTCATGGATTTATTGTGCACTAACGTCCGCATTTGGAGCCGTAGTGATGCGCCGTGTAACGAAGGAAACCTTCCCCCATGGAATAGACGCCTACCTTTTGAATAGGGTAGGAGAAAATACCGAAAATATTGAGCGAAGAACGTGTTGTTGAATACTCAACAGAGTTTAAAGTTAGAGTTGTCGTACTCACTAATCAAATGAAATTAGATACGACCACCATCGTCAACATCATTGGCCTACATCCAGTGATGGTGTATAGATAGCGACAAGAAAGTAGAGAAGGCAAGTTGGTTGAGAAACCTAGCCGTAGAATAAGTATGACGAAGACAGCGAAAATTCAGCTTGGTTTCGGATAATAAGTGCAATTGGTAAAGGAGGGCTCGGCTGGTAGAGTTGGCACCTCTCCCGACCAAGAGAAAGGCGCTGATGAGCTACTACCAACTGAGCGAGAACGAACGATACCAGATTTACAGCCTAAGGAAAGCTGGGCACTCTCAAAAAGCAATAGCAAAATTATTAGAGAGACATCCCTCGACGATCAGCCGAGAGCTACGACGCAATATAGGCTTGCGAGGATACCGTCCAGGGCAAGCACATAAGCTTGCAGAACTAAGACGCCAGCAAGCATACAAGGCACAGAAAGTAACTAATTGTGTGTGGCAACAAATAGACACCCTAACCCGGAAAGAACTAAGCCCCCAGCAAACTGCAAGCTATTTAAAGAGACATACAGGTGTATCTTTACATCATGAGACGATCTACCAACTTATTTATTTAGATCAGGCAAATGGTGGAGATTTATACAAGCACCTTAGGGTTGCATCAAAACCCTATCGCAAGCGATACGGTAAGTATGATCGACGCGGAAAGATCAGAAACAGAGTGTGCATAGATGATCGACCAGCTGTTGTAGACTGAATGAACCGGATTGGTGACTGGGAAGGTGATACCGTTATAGGCAAGGGGAATGGCGGAGCTTTGCTGACTATGGTTGAGCGCAAAACGTTATTTACTGTTATTGTTAGATTGACTGGCAAACGATCAGACTTGCTGGCTAAAGCAGCAGTTAGCCATATGGTGGGTTTCAAAGATAAAATCAAAATAATTACCTTCGACAATGGTCTTGAATTCGCTTGCCATGAAACAATTGCGGAAGGCTTGGAGGCTGATATTTATTTTGCTCACCCATATTCATCTTGGGAGAGAGGGATTAATGAAAATACTAACGGTCTCATTCGGCAATATTTCCCAAAGGATACAGACTTAAATAAAGTAACAGACCAGCAAGTTCAATTTGTAATGGATCGCCTAAACAGTAGACCAAGAGTGAGTCGGGGTGGAAGGTCACCGAATGAGTTATTTATGGGGCTGCCAGATAATCTTCTTGCAGCATGAAAGTATTGCAGTTATTACTTGAAACCAAGCAGTCTCAACTGATGATAAAGAAATAAAACGTCTAAGAAAACAGGTCGAGAAATTACAAAAGGAGAATAATCTTCTAAAAAAGTGGGAATCGTACCTGAAAGATCAAAAGCTGAAAGATTCGCGTTCATAGCCCAAAATCGGTGGGACTTTGGCGTCAGGTACTTGTGTAGATATTTGGATGTTTCGCTCCAGGGGTTTTATAAATGGCTTAACCGTATTGAGAGTGCTCGAGACATAGAAAATAAGCGAATTCTAGGGTGTATAGAGACTATCTACACACAGCATAATGGTAATTATGGAAGTCCAAGAATTAGCGCAGAACTGAAAGCTAATGGTGAGCGAATAAATCACAAAATTGTTGAACGCTTTATGCGAGAGGCTGGAATCGCGGGGAAAGCAGGAAGGATCTATCGTCGACGCCCATTACCTGGAAATCCTTGCATTAAGGTTGAAAATTTACAACGAGAGCATGGTATGCCGACTAAACCAGACTCTCATTGGGCAGGTGATGTTACCTAACTGAAGATCAATGGTCAGTGGCAATATTTAGCTGTAATTATTGATCTTTACTCTCGAAAAGTGGTGGGTTGGGAATTGTCAAATACTCGAACCATTGAATTAACGCTGTCAGCGCTAAATAAAGTTGTCCGCCGCAGAAGGATAGAATCAGATCTAATATTTCACAGTGACCGTGGGTCTGAGCACGGTGCTTATGCATACCAAAACCGACTCAAAGAACTAGAAGCTATTTCATAACTTCTTTAACGTAATTAAATGCATGCAACATAGAAAAAAGCACGATAAGTGGATAAATATCGCTCCCACTTCACAACCAAGCGGCGGTAATTTCCCAACCACGCAAAAGTCCGCTCAACTTTCCAACGGCGAGTATACCTTCTGAGCTTTCTATCATCCTACCTTGAGACTTTTTTCCTATTTCTCCTGTGTGGATAGATAAGGTCGATTCCACGACTCAACAGGCTATCTCTAAGCGGATCCGAGTCAGTCGCTTTATCATAAACTAAGCGATGAATCTTTGTATTTTTATACGTAACATCAAGTAATGGGTTAATAACTTTACTTCTGCTGGTGAGGCTGAAGTAATGGCGTCTAGTGGAATACCTTCGCCATCGACCACCACCATCCACTTTGAACCCTTGCCCCGCTTGGTTTTCCCGATTTCGAAGCCCCTTTTTTTTGCTGGTGCAAAGCTGCCATCAGAAAAGACCTCCTCCCAGTTAAGCAAAGACTGTTGATTCAACAGCTCCAGGAACCTTCTCCATGCCTGTAACCAAGCTCCTTGCTCTTCCCAAAACTGAAGCCTTCTCCAGCATGTACTCGGTGATGGATAGTGTGAAGGAAGATCTTTCAGAACGTAAAACCCACAGGATGCCTTCAAAACAAGCTCGATTATCAATGAGTTTTGGGCCTACCTTTCCTCGTTTTAACTCAGGAAGACAAGGTTCGATCAATTTCCATTGATCATTGGTTAACTCTGACTTGAATCGGCTCACTATTGCTGGACTTTTTTCTATGTAATTACGTGAGAATAACCGATTTCAAGTTATGAAACAGCCTCTATGTATTCAGCCGAGCATGAATCGACCAGGATTTATGAGTGACAATGTGTATATAGAGTCATTTTTTTCAGACATTGAAAACTGAGAGTATCAAAGGATTTTACTTTGAGTCGGTTGAGGATCTTAGGGCTAACTTATCTTGGTACCTTGATAGATACTATAAATTGAAGAGAAGACACAGTTCACTTGGGTTCAAAAGCACAGATGAATATGAAAGAATGGCCGCATAAGATGAATATAAGGTAGCGTCTACTTTAAGGGGGGAGGCTTCAGCGGCTGGTTGACCGCCCTCCCCCGTAGGGACGCACAGGCCGTTCTTGTTATACGCCACTGGCACTCCTATAATATGACCTGTATCCTTTCTTTTTGTACTCGAGCGATCCTTTGTACTCTAGTTGTCGTGCGACAATAGCAAACAGCCATCCCTTCTCGCCATATTGCGTATTTTCACGAGACACCGAAACAAAATTTAGCTCAAGTGTTTCTTTGATCTCGGTAGCGGGCACCCACCGATCTGAATGCATGCTCTCGCGCTCTTTAATGAAGCCAAGAATCTCAGATCCAATATCCGAGATAAGTTGATGAATTCGCACTTTTCTATTCATAGTGATTTACTCAAAGGCGCATAACGCTGGGCTCTGGGGCAGCCTCCTTTATGCGTATTTTATGCAAGAATGTGAGCGTAGCGAGCCGCATAAAATGTGCATAAAGGAGGCTGCCCCTCAGCCGCGAATTGTTACGCTCGACGTCTCAACTGCACTGGGAACTGTACTCCTCAGCGTCTAGCCAAGCCTCTTTATTTTCACAGGGGTTGAATTTTTCAAATATTAAACCAACTTCGCGAGATTCGGAGAATTCAATACATCTGGCAATATTGACTTTGCCGCCATTCTTGCTATTGAATTTGTCTATTTTCCAAGTTTTTTGGAGCTCTCGTAATTTATCATAAGCCATTAAATCCAAATTTCCGTGATACGAGTTGGCAGATGTATTTGCGTCAGAAGATATAATTTTTTCTGAAAATGAAGACCCAATACAAATTGACATTGCATATTTTCTAAAGTCCGACTCTTCTTTAGTTTTTGCCGTTATTTCAGAACTGCATCCTAAGGTGAATACTGTAATCACCAAGAGGAACGCTTGCTTTTTAATTCCCATAAATAAGCCTTCTTTGCAATCGGAAAGTAACATTTATCTGAGCATGCGTTACCATTCCAAATGGTTGCATGGCCAGAAGCATCTATCCATTGATCGACATCAAAAACTAGGATACCCTTCTTATCTGAAAAAGATATTTCTTGTGGATTTTTAAATGTATGGTCGGGATCGCCAAACACT
Organism: Microbulbifer sp. ABH2_005; assembly: GCF_056160005.1. Taxonomy (NCBI): domain Bacteria; kingdom Pseudomonadati; phylum Pseudomonadota; class Gammaproteobacteria; order Cellvibrionales; family Microbulbiferaceae; genus Microbulbifer; species Microbulbifer sp. ABH2_005. The sequence goes on from NZ_JBSWWI010000001.1 coordinate 2,898,444, forward strand.
TTCTTTAAATAGGAAATCATTGTTTTGACTTTAAAAATATACCAATCACCTTTTCCACCGGAAACTGTTTGGCCAGAAATAAATGGTATTTTTACCCCATTCTGATTTAAGACGTAGCTCATTCTAATGGCGCAGGCATTTTCAAACCTACCCTGACCTTCTGGAATTTTGTTGATATTGTAATCAACTTTCCCCCCAATTTTTGTTCCTACACCAGAAACAGTTTTACCGACATCATCGTAAACCTCCTTAAAAGATTTCCATGCGTCTTCAATGTGAGGCCTTTTCATTTTCTCTCCTTAGAACGTAGATTTACGGTATTTAGAGTGTAACATTTATATAGTGATCACTCCGACCGCTATTATCCTGATTACTATCCCAGGATCAATTTACCTATCCAACTCTTAATTTCATTTCAGAATCATAGGGTTAAATAAACTTGGTTCGATCGTACAAACTGGAAAGATGATCACTCTGACCTCTATCACAATTTTTTAGGGATCAGCAACCTATTGATTTTTAACATTTTTATCCTTTAGATTATTTTCCTGCGAAAATAACGAACACATCGAAAGAAATCCCAAAGCCATTTCAGTCACTGTTACAAAGCACCTATAGTAGGGAACTAGAACCAAACACCACACTCAAGGAAGTAAAATCCTATTCCACCTCCCACCGTCAAGTTGCTGCCACATAGGGCCCCAGGCGCTTTTGAATCACCTGCATTCTGTCGATCTTAATACCCGTGTGTATTTTCACTGCTTCCTTAAGGCATTACCAACCTGCATAGGCTTCATTGCCCCAAAAATAGCGGGGTTGAGAGTCTATTAAAAATAGTTGCCACTTTATGGGGAATTAACTGAAAGGAAACCACCGCACCGGAAGTGGCGCGGCGGCTGTAGGCACTGGGGATAATGCGGGGGTTTAGGTTTTTGTTCGCTTAGTCGTTTGCTTCCGGGCGCATATGCGGGAACAGCAGTACGTCGCGAATCGAGGGAGAATTGGTAAACAGCATTACTAGGCGGTCGATACCGATACCTTCACCAGCGGTGGGCGGCAGGCCGTATTCCAGCGCGCGGATATAGTCGGCGTCGTAGTGCATGGCTTCGTCGTCACCGGCGTCTTTCTCTGCAACCTGTGCTTTAAAGCGTTCAGCTTGGTCTTCTGCGTCGTTCAGCTCGGAGAAGCCATTGGCAATCTCGCGGCCGCCAACGAAGAACTCAAAGCGGTCGGTGACAAACGGGTTGTCATCGTTGCGACGCGCCAGCGGAGACACTTCGGTTGGGTACTCGGTGATAAAGGTCGGCTGGTCGAGGCGGTGCTCAACAGTCTTCTCGAAGATCTCGATCTGCACCTTACCCAGGCCCCAGCTGTCTTTCAGCGGGATGTCCAGTTTCTCGGCAACGGCGCGAGCGGATTCGATGTTGTCGATATCGGCCGCGGTCAGTTCCGGGTTGTAGTGCAGAATCGAGTCGAACACAGACAAACGGGCGAACGGCTTGGAGAAGTCGTAGCTGCTTTCCTGGTAAGCCACAGTGGTGGAGCCCAGTACATCTTCACAGATACCACGCAGCATCTTCTCGGTGAGATCCATCAGGTCGTTGTAGTCCGCGTACGCCTGGTAGAACTCGAGCATGGTGAACTCGGGATTGTGGCGCGTGGACAGGCCTTCGTTGCGGAAGTTGCGGTTGATTTCGTACACCCGCTCGAAACCACCCACGACCAAACGCTTCAGGTACAGCTCCGGGGCAATACGCAGGTACATATCGATATCCAGCGCATTGTGGTGGGTGACGAACGGACGCGCGCTGGCGCCACCGGGAATCACCTGCAGCATGGGCGTTTCCACTTCCATAAACTGCTGACCGTTGAGGAAGTTGCGGATGTACTCGATAACCTTGGAGCGCACGCGGAACACTTCGCGGGCCTCCGGTGTGGCGATCAGGTCCACGTAGCGCTGGCGATAACGCATTTCCTGGTCGGCGATGCCGTGGAATTTTTCCGGCAGCGGGCGCAGCGCTTTGGTCAGCAGGCTGTACTCTTCACAGTTGACGTAGAGGTCGCCCTTGCCAGACTTGTGCAGAGTGCCTTTTACACCGACGATATCGCCGATATCCCAGGCACCGAAGCGCTCTTTGATATCTTTCTGTGCGGTTTTATCGGCGTAGAGCTGGATGCGATCAGACACATCCTGGATCACCATAAAGGGTCCGCGTTTAGCCAGGATTCGCCCTGCTACGCACGCCCGTTTACCCAGTTCTTCCAGCTCCTCTTTCTGTTTATCGCCGAACTCAGCTTGCAGGTCGGCAGCGAGGTTCTCGCGGCGAAAACTATTGGGGAAAGCATTGCCCTTCTCGCGCAGAGCGGAAAGCTTGGTGCGGCGCTCGGCGATTAGTTTGTTTTCGTCTTGCTGGATATCAGTCATGGTGATCTATCAGTTTTGTGAGTGATATTACCCCTCGACTCATTAGTGAGAGACGAGGGGCGCGGTGAGAGTGGAGACTTTAAATCAGAGGCCGGCTTTTAGGCTGGCTTCGATAAATTGGTCCAGGTCTCCGTCCAGTACTGCCTGGCAGTTGCTGGTCTGGACACTGGTGCGCAGGTCCTTGATACGCTGGTCGTCCAACACGTAGGAGCGGATCTGGCTGCCCCAACCGATGTCGGCCTTGCTGTCTTCCATGGCCTGCTTCTCTGCGTTGCGCTTCAGCATTTCCTGCTCGTACATTTTTGCGCGCAGCATTTTCCAGGCTTTATCGCGGTTCTGGTGCTGGGAGCGTTCGCTCTGGCACTGCACGACGATGCCAGATTCTGTGTGGGTCAAACGCACGGCAGAATCGGTTTTGTTCACGTGCTGACCACCGGCGCCGGAGGCGCGGTAAGTGTCTTCACGCACCTGGGATTTGTCGATTTCAATCTCGATATTGTCATCGATTTCTGGCGACACAAATACCGAGCTGAAAGAAGTGTGACGGCGGTTGCCGGAATCAAACGGCGACTTGCGTACCAGGCGATGTACGCCGGTTTCGGTGCGCAACCAGCCGAAAGCGTGGTCGCCGGCAAAATGTATGGTGGCACTCTTGATGCCGGCCACTTCCCCCGCGGAGACCTCTTCCAGGGTGGTCTTGAAGCCGTGGGCTTCACCCCAGCGCAGGTACATACGCAAAATCATTTCCGCCCAATCCTGGGCTTCGGTGCCACCGGAGCCGGCCTGGATATCCAGGTAGGCATTGTTCTCATCGTTCTCGCCGGAGAACATGCGGCGGAATTCCAGAACCCCCAACTGCTGCTGGAGACCTTCGATCTCAGTGGAGACCTCCCCTACGGAGTCCTCGTCATTTTCCTCGACCGCCATTTCCAGCAGTTCGCGGCAATCGGCGATGCCGGAGTCGAGGTTTTCGATAGTGTTAACCACCGTTTCCAGGGAGGAGCGCTCGCGCCCCAGTTCCTGTGCGCGATTGGGGTCGTCCCAAACGCTCGGCTCGGCCAGCTCCAGCTCTACTTCGGTCAGGCGTTCTTTCTTGCTGGCATAGTCAAAGATACCCCCTAAGAACGTCGGTGCGCTCTTCGAGGTCTTTCAATTGGTTGAGGAGGGGATTGATTTCCATGAACTCTCGGTGTCCGGACAAAATAAAAAGCGGCGCGCATTCTACCGCAGCGCGCGGGGGTCCTTCCAGTCGGCCAGCCGCTGTAAATCGGGCAAAATTCCTATTTGCATGGCTGGCCGGATAACTGCTGCAAAATCGCGCAGTCCGGTGAGTCATTACCGGCACAACTGTCGATAAACGAATGCAGGGTTTCACGCATTGCCAGCATATCGCGCAGCTGGGCTTCCAGCATGGAAAGTTTTTCATGCACCAGCTGCTTGGTTTCGCGGCTGTGTCGCCCGGGGTCATCCCGCAAGCCCAACAGAGTGCGCACTTCCTCAATAGAGAAGCCGCAGGCGCGGGCGCGCTGGATAAAACGCAAGGTCTCCAGGTCATTCTCGCTGTAATGGCGATAGCCATTGGCTTTGCGCGCGGGAGATACCAAACCGATCGATTCATAATGGCGCAGGGCCTTGCTACTGAGCCCCGAATGCTGCGCCGCCTGGGAAATATTCACTGCCAACTCCCAACCCATTAACTACAGCTGATAGACCTTGTTCTTAGGCGCTGTTATCCCGGCACTGGGAAAATTGATACTGCATTTTTTCTGCGGGGTCGTAACCCAACTCCAGGGCCGCATCCAAGGCATCCATACTGATCAGGTGCAACAAAATATCCCCGGTGGGCGCACCACAGACGGCCGGAAACATTCGATCTGTGCGCACACCGCAGCGGGATTCCTGCACCATCAAACCGTTTTCCCGCAGCTTGGCTCGGCTCTGCTGTAACGTCATGCCACCGCCCTCGCACTGCTTACGGCCACTCTTGCGATAGACCCAAACCAGCTCACCCTGCCTAGCTACGGGAGGATTGGCCGCCACCTCTGGCTGACTGGAGCCCGGAGTATTCTCCACCTGATTTTCCATAGCCTTTTCCTCCTTGGCTCCACCGCAGGCCGCCATCGCCAGTAAGGTCAACACCAGCAGAGCAGACAATTTTATTTTCACCATCAAACTTCCTCCATAAAGCAATGGCCACCCAGCTTAAGACAGGGCCAGCCAGGCTCCCACCAGTAACATCAAAGTACCGGAAATACGGTTAATTAAACGCACATTTTCAGCGTGTTCCAACAGGCGACTGAGGGCCTGACCACCCCCAGCGTAAATCAGCAAGCACAGGGTTTCCAGCAACAGTATGGTGGCGATCAACACAGAGAGCTGTGGTGCCAAAGGCTTGCTTTGGTTGATAAAGGGCGGCAACAGGGCGATAAAGAAGGCCCAGCCCTTGGGGTTGGCAACGGCAGTGATAAACCCCTGGGCTATTAGTGACTTTGCTGAAGGCCGGCCACTCCTCTGTGCCTCATCCAGAGAAGCCAGCTGCCCCTGAGAGCGCCACATTTGGATACCTATCCAAGCGAGATAGGCACCGCCGCAGTATTTAAACAGCTGAAATATCGCAGGGTATTGCACCATCACTACCGCCGCGCCGAGCCCCGCAGCCAAGGCCACCAAAGCGACTCCCGCCAACTCGCCAATCACCATCCACAAGGTGTGGCGCACCCCCACTGTAATACCAAGGCTGAGGGCCAGCATCATGCACAGCCCCGGAGTTACCGAGACAAAAAAACTGGCGGGGACAAAAAGCGCGAGCACAGACAATTCCATTGTATTTTCCTAGTGATGGGTACCACTGTGGTTCCCATAATGACTTACCAGCATCCCAGCCAGCATCAGGCCACAGCCAATCAATTCCGTAGTGTTAAGCATTTCATTAAGGAATAACCAGCCCGCCGCCAGGGCGAATACCGCCTCCAAGCTCATAATTACCGTGGCATGGGATGGTGCCGCGTGGCGCTGGGCCAGCAGTTGGAAAGTAAATGCCAGCGCGGTGGAGAAAATCATCATGTAGGCGATCGGCCAGGCTGCATCCACAGCGGACTGTATCGTTGCCTGTTCGGTGAAGAGCGATGCCAGGGCCGACAACAGACCACAAACCAGAAACTGGATACAGGCAAGGCGCAGCGCATCGTAGCGTTTCACCAGGCGATCCGCAGAGAGCACCTGAATGGCGAAGACAAAAGCGCTGGCAAATACCATCAGGTCGCCAACTAGCTGAGACTCTTCACTGAAGTCCGCCAGCCAGTAGAGACCAAATAAAGCCAGGCCAATACCGGCCCAAGTCCAGCGGTTGGTTTTATGCCCAAGGGACAAGCCGATGACCGGCACCAGCAAGAGGTAAAACCCGGTGATAAAACCGGCGCGGCCGGCAGTGGTGTAGAGCAGGCTGATCTGTTGCAGCGCCGCACCGAGAAATAACCAAAAACCGAGCAGCGCTCCGCCGGGTAAACAGGCTCTCCAGCGATGAATAACAGAGTGCCCATCCACTTCGCCGGGCTGGGCATCCCTGCGGGAGGACAGCCAGTAAACGATGGGTACCAGAATCAAGCCCCCGAGGAAAAATCGCCAAGCATTAAAGGCCAGCGGCTCAATATCCGCCATGGCGATCTTTTGTGGCACAAAGGCGACGCCCCAGAAAAGAGCGGCTAACAACAGCAGGACTTCGGCCTGGATTTGTTTACGTTTCACTACTTTTTACTTCCAACCACTTTTTATTACTGCTGCGAATAAGCTCCAAGCCATTCACAACTCTCTGCAAAGGAAGCCCTATATGGCCTCCAGCAGGTTCACCATTAACTGCAGGGATTCGCGCCCACGAAATTCATTGACGTCTAACTTGTAAGCCAGGCGTACTCGCTCGGTAGGCTGCGGCCACTGGTCTGTGTCCACATTAAAAGCGATAGCGTCGAGGGCCAGCTGTGGCGCCTGCGGCGGAGCCACCACCATCTTCAAGTGACGCTCGCCGACAATACGCTGCTGCAGCAACAGAAACTCCCCATCGAAGACCGGCTCGGGAAACGCCTGCCCCCAAGGTGCACAGGCGCGCAACATGGCTGCGGTTTGCAGGTTGTAGTCTGCAATATCCAGCTCACCATCGGAGTCGATCACCGCCTGTAATTGATTTTCATCCAGACGCTTGCGCACCACTCGCTCAAACTCCGCTCGGAACGCATCGAGGTTTTCCGCTGGCAGGCTCAACCCTGCGGCCATGGCATGACCGCCGAATTTACTGATCAACTCGGGATTGGCTGCAGCCACATCGCTCAGGGCATCGCGGATATGCAAACCGGAGATAGAGCGCGCCGAGCCTTTGACCAAGCCGTTGTCTCCTTCGGCAAAGGCAATTACCGGGCGGTGGAATTTCTCCTTGATACGGCTGGCGAGGATACCCACCACCCCCTGATGCCAGTTGGCATCGTAGAGACACAGGCTCCAGGGAATCTCCCCCTCCAGCTGTAGTTCTTCCAACGCCGCCAGAGCTTCCCGCTGCATACCCTGCTCGATGGCCTTGCGGTCCCGGTTGAGCATATCCAACTCCCCCGCCAGCTCACGAGCCTCACTGGGATCGCGGGTCAGGAGGCAGCGGATGCCGGTGCCAATATCATCCAGACGCCCGGCCGCATTGATACGTGGCCCCAGGATAAAACCAATATCGGTGGTGGAAAGCCTGCGCTGGTCCCGCCCGGCCACTTCTAACAAGGCAGAGATACCAGGGCGGCAGCGACCGGAACGGATACGAGCAATACCCTGGTGAACCAGGATGCGGTTATTGTGATCCAGCGGCACCAGGTCTGCCACGGTGCCGAGCGCCACCAAATCGAGATATTCGGCCATATTCGGCGGGGCAATACCGCTCTGCGCAAACCAACCGCATTCCTGCAGGGCGCTGCGCAGACGACTCAACAGGTAAAAGATAACTCCCACACCGGCGAGATTCTTACTGGGGAATTCACAATTCGGCTGGTTCGGGTTCACAATGGCATCGGCATCCGGCAGCTCGCTGCCGGGCAGGTGGTGATCGGTTACAATCACTGTCATGCCTGCGGCCTTGGCCGCCGCCACCCCATCGATACTGCTGATGCCGTTATCCACGGTGATCAGCATATCCGGGGTGTAATCCTTGGCCACCTCTACGATTTCCGGGGTGAGGCCGTAACCAAAATCGAAACGGTTCGGCACCAAGAAGTCCACGTCCGGCGCTCCCATGGCCCCCAGTGCCAGTACGGCGAGCGTGCTGCTGGTGGCACCATCGGCATCGAAGTCACCGACGATTAAGAACTTCTGCTGCGCCCGCACGGCTTCCACCAGCAGTGTCACCGCTGTATCCAGCCCACGCATTGACTGAGGCTGCTGCAGCTTGGCGAGGCTGTGGTCCAGGGCTTCCTCGCTGACGATCCCGCGACCGAGCAACACTCTCTGCAAAATTTTTGGGGTTTCAGAAGCAAAACGGCCAGTGGAGAGATCCACTGGCCGCCGCTGAATTCTTGTACTCATTCTCTCTCAGCTTTTTTATCCGGCCGCCAAGTCCCTCGCTGCGAAGTCTGCGCCAGCTAGCGCCCTTCGGACAGCATGGTCGCCATATAGTCGTGCACCTGGGACAAGTCGTTGGGCAGTACCTTGAGTCGCTCTTCGCGTTGCCAGAGGTCCTGCATATGGGCCGGCAGGGGAATTTCGGTTTGTGGCAGCGCCTGCGCCACGGCATCGGGGAATTTTGCCGGGTGTGCGGTGGATAAGCAAACCATGGGCCGCTCGGCGGAGCGGCGCACCCTTCTCGCGGCCTCGACACCAATTGCGGTATGGGGGTCGAGCAGATAGCCGGTCGCCTGGTACTGCTCGCGGATCACCTCAATAGTGCGCGCATCGTCGACCCGGTAGCTGGAAAATGTCTTTTGGGCCTGCAACAGGGCCACCTCGCTCAAGTGCATAGGTGCACTGTGATCCGCCAATAATTTCGCCACCGCCGTACCGTCGCGGCCGTAGAGATCGAACAACAGCCGCTCAAAGTTACTGGACACCATGATATCCATACTGGGCGACAGGCTGTGCACCAGCGGCTTGGGGGTGTGGTCGTTATCGCTGATGCAGCGGTGCAGGATATCGTTGGCATTGGTAGCGATCACCAATTGGTCGATAGGAAGACCCATCTGCTTCGCCAGATAACCGGCAAAAATATCGCCGAAGTTGCCGGTGGGCACGGAGAAATTCACGGTTTTTTCCGGCGCGCCCAGGCGCAAGGCCGCGTAAAAGTAGTAGACAATCTGCGCCATAATACGCGCCCAGTTAATGGAGTTCACTGCCACCAAGCGGCGCCCGTTGGGCAAAAAGGACTGGTTGGCGAAGCTGGCCTTCACCATATTCTGGCAATCGTCGAAATTACCTTCCATGGCGATATTGAACACATTGTCCGACAGCACCGTGGTCATCTGCCGGCGCTGTACTTCTGAGACCCGGTTGTGGGGGTGCAGAATAAAAATATCGATATTGTCGCAGTGGCGGCAGCCTTCAATCGCCGCCGAACCGGTATCCCCGGAAGTCGCCCCCATCACCACCACGCGCTCACCGCGCTTTTCCAGCAGGTGATCGAACAACTGGCCGAGAAACTGCAGGGCAAAATCTTTAAAGGCCAGAGTTGGGCCGTGGAAAAGCTCCAGAATCCATTCGTTGGTATCAGTCTGCACCAAAGGCGCTACCGCCCTGTGACGAAACTGACTGTATGAGCGCCCGATAATATCGCGCAGCTCCCGCTTACTGAGATCCTCTCCCACAAACGGCCGAATAATTTCAAAGGCCAACTGCTGGTAATCCATACCCGCCATAGCCGCAATATCCTTTCTGGAAAAGTGCGGCAGTGACTCGGGCACATAGAGACCGCCATCACTGGCTAGCCCGGTGAGGACGGTATCGGCAAAAGAGAGAGACGGCGCGCGGCCGCGGGTGCTGACAAATTTCACGATGTTATTTCGCTCTTGGATCTCGTGGGCAATAGTGAAAACTGGCGCCGACTCCTATGGAACGGCGCCATATAGCAAAGGGGGTAAGGATCAGCCGAGGCTCTCCACGCGAATGCGCACCACTTCCCCCTCGACCGTATCCAGGGCCTCAATCTGCGCGACTGCCTCGCGCAGGCAGGCCTCTCTGGCACGACTGGTGAGAATCACCACCGGGACTAACTCTTCCCCATCCATCGGCTCGTGCTGAATCAGAGCCTCAATACTGATGCCCTGATCGCTGCAGATCGTTGCCACCTTGGACATAACACCGGGCTTGTCGTGAGCGGAAATACGCAGGTAATAGCTGGTGACCACGTCTTCCTCCGGCAAAACAAGGGTATCGCCCTGCTCTGCCAAGGCCACCCCGGCAGCGGGCACTCGCTGATCCGGCTTGGCATCGAGGGTGCGCGCTACATCGACGATATCGGCAATCACTGCCGAGGCAGTGGCTTCGGCACCGGCGCCTGCGCCGTAATACAGGGTTGGGCCCACCGCATCACCATTAACCAACACCGCATTCATCACACCATTTACGTTGGCGATCAGGCGACGCTGGGGAATCAGGGTTGGGTGTACCCGCAGTTCCACCCCCTGCTCTGTGCGGCGGGCGATACCCAGGTGCTTAATGCGATAGCCGAGTTCGTCGGCATAGCGGATATCCTCCGGGCAAATGCGGCTGATACCCTCGGTATACACCTTGTCAAAGGCGAGCGGGATAGTGAAAGCCAGGGAGGCCATAATCACCAGCTTGTGCGCGGCGTCGATACCTTCCACATCAAAGGTCGGGTCCGCTTCCGCATATCCGAGGGCCTGTGCCTGAGCCAGGGCCTCATCAAAGCTGCGACCCTTCTCGCGCATTTCTGTGAGGATATAGTTCCCGGTGCCATTAATAATGCCGGCGAGCCATTCGATGCGGTTGCCCACTAGGCCTTCGCGCAGGGATTTAATAATAGGGATGCCGCCGGCCACGGCCGCTTCATAGGCAATGGTGACCCCCTTTTGTGCGGCCAGCTCAAACAGCTCATTGCCGTGCTCGGCGATCAGCGCCTTGTTCGCTGTCACCACATGCTTGCCGTTTTCTATCGCTACCAGAACCAGCTCGCGCGCTACCGTAGTACCGCCAATTAATTCCACCAGGATATCGACATTGGGATTGTGGGCGACCTCAAAGATATCGCGGGTGACATTTAGCTGGCTGGTATCGCAATCGGGGTTGTCGCGGCGGGCTCCGACCTGCTCAATCACCACCGCACGACCACAACGCGCGGCCACCTCATCGCCATTGCGCGCCAGGACATTAATCGTTCCGCTGCCCACAGTGCCCAAACCGCAAACACCGATGCGCACTGCACGCTGCGGCTCTACCGCAGGCACCTGATCCGCCGCCTCTGCGACGTCTTCAATTGTTGCGCTCACAAATTCCCTCCGCGCCTAGGCTCCCGGCAATGCACCCCAACCTAAATTGCTGCGCCAGGAGAAGACGCAATAAAAACAAATAAAATTAACAAAAGATCGACAACCTTACCGAGCCGAAAGCAAAAAAGTCAATAAAATTGCGCCAGCCAGACCCTAGCCTAGGCAATGGGGCGAGCGAAACTTTTGTCACCCTAAAGATCCCCTTGAAATAGGAGCCATCCTCAGTAGATGCTATAAGAGCATCTACCAGCATCAGGTACCAGCAACCTGCGAAATTGCATCCACCGCGCCTTTTCCAAAAAATGGGCGCACTGAAAAACGGACTCAGATAGCGGTCGAGTGATGAAAAAAACCCTTATCCTTTATACCGGCGGAACCCTGGGAATGCGCCGCAGCGAATCCGGCTATGTGCCCGACGCCGATCTCGAAGGTGCTCTGCAGCGCCTGCTACAGGATGTGATCGGCCAGCTGCCGAGCTACGACTTCCAGGCCCTCGACCCACTCCTCGACAGCGCCAATATGCAACCCCAGGACTGGTACCGCATCGCCTCCCTGATACGCGACAACTATAGCCACTACACAGGCTTTGTTGTGCTGCACGGCACCGATACTATGGCTTATACCGCCTCCGCGCTGTCCTTCGCCCTGCAGGGACTGGCCAAACCGGTAGTGGTAACCGGCTCTCAAATTCCCCTGCGGGAAATGCGCAGCGACGCCTACAACAATTTAATCGCCGCCCTGCTGTTGAGCGGTTCGGACAGTATCGGGGAGGTCTGCCTCTACTTTAATGGCAAGCTGCTGCGCGGCAATCGCGCGGTAAAAGTCAGCTCCGGTTCATTGGATGCCTTTGCCAGTCCCAATTACCCGAGCCTCGGCGAAGTGGGTATTCAGGTGCATATCGACCCCAATGCTTTATTGATGCACGGCGACACACCACAATTTGAAATTCCCGAAAACGCCGATGGCAATGTTGTACTGGTGAAACTATTCCCCGGAATAACACCACTGTTCCTCAGCAAGATTATTGAAGCCCGTCCGCGCGGCATAGTGATTGAAACGTACGGTACCGGCAACGCCCCCACCGACGACCAGGCCTTTACCGCCCAACTGACAAGAGCCGCAGAACTGGGAATTATTTGTGTGGCGGTATCCCAGTGTCTGGAAAACCATGTGGATCTCGGCAAGTACGCTGCAGGCTCTGCGCTACTGCGCGCCGGTGTAATCGGTGGCCTGGATATGACCAGTGAAGCCTGCTATGCCAAATTGAATCATCTGCTGGCCATGAATTACACCAGCAGTGAAGTTAAAACACTGATGGAAACCCCGCTGTGTGGGGAATGTACACCCTAGCAAAACCAAACGGGATTCATTGAGCAGTGCATAAAGAAGATTCTGCCAGTCTATCGCTGCAAATATAAATCCCAGCTACTTTTTATCGGGCGGCCAAATATGGCCAAGTATTCGTTTAGATGGGAAATACTGGGCATTTAGGCCAGAAGCAGATACTCCTTGATGAGCAATAATTTTTCACAAAACTTGCGCTTGCTGTGCAGCTTTTACCGCTCGATCGCCGAAGTATGTCGGCGCATGGGTGTCAACCGGGCGCAATTTAACAAATATCTAAACGGTAATACCCAGCCCTCACAGTATACCCTCAATAAGATCTGCCATTTCTTTGGTGTTGAACCTCATGAAATTCTGATGCCCGCGGAACAGTTTGAGCAAATTGTTCGGGTACGCAGCACCCACACTACCGTTGAACCTTCTCGCCCCTATTCCACGGATATTGATCTGTTAATGCGGGAGTCCCAAGGCCGCGCAGATAAATACCTGGGTTTTTACTTTGAATACCACTATTCAATGACCTTTCCCGATCACATCATTCGCAGCCTGCTGCATATTGAGTCCGACGGGGAAGGATATTATTTCCAGCGCTTCGAGCGCATGCGCTACCCAGACAGGGAGGAGTGGTACAAATCCCGCTACAAAGGCATGCTGCTTTTTCTCTCGGAGCGTATTTTTCTGATCGGCTATGAAGCGCTGACGCGCAATGAAATTGCCCAGACAATTTTGTACCCCACTTACAAGAGCCGGGTCAGTTATTTATCAGGATTAAAACTGGGTGCCTCCGCCAGTGACCGGCGCGAACCCGTATGCACAAAAGTATTGTTGGAATCGCTCGGAAGAAATATCAGCATCAAGAACGCATTAAAACTGTGTGGTGTATTTGGCCCGGACTCGGACGAGATTAATCGCAGCATTCGCGAAAATATCCGGACGACCAATACTGAAGGTCCACAGAGTTTTTTTGCCACCCCACTTTAATCATAAATTTCTATTAAGGGCCCAACCAAGAGGCCCGAATAATGACAACTACGGGCAGCCTGGAACCCAGCTTAATACTGGCTACTGGTGCGCTTGCCCCTATGCAGATGAAGAGAAAGCAAAAGTATCATGACAAATGATTTCCACACCCTAAAACCTATGCCTGTATTCTCTGCCGGCAGTGAATTTCGCATCGAAAAAGACCTGCTCGGAGAGCGCGAAGTACCCGCCGATGTCTATTTCGGCATTCAAACCCTGCGCGCCCTGGAAAACTTCCAAATCACCGGTATTACCCTCAACCATTTCCCCAACCTGGTCAAAGCGCTGGCTATGGTGAAGAAGGCTGCGGCTCACGCCAACTGCGAACTCGGCTACCTCGAAGAAAACCTGAAAGCGGCAATTGCCAAAGCCTGCGATGAAATTATTGATGGCAAACTGCACGATCAATTCCTGGTAGACATGATTCAAGGTGGTGCCGGCACTTCTACCAATATGAATGCCAACGAGGTAATTGCCAATCGCGCCCTGGAATTGTTAGGCCACAATAAGGGAGAATACAAAAACGTTCACCCCAATAACCATGTCAACCTGTCGCAATCCACCAACGACGTTTACCCCTCCTCCATCAATCTAGCGGTACTACTCAGTTACAACGACCTGGTGCAATCCATGGAAGAGTTGTGCATCGAGTTTGATGGCAAGGCCAAGGAATTTTCCCACGTGATTAAAATGGGCCGCACCCAGTTACAGGATGCAGTCCCCATGACTCTCGGGCAGGAATTTGCCGCTTTCGCTGCAACTATTCGCGAAGATGTCGCTCGAGTTAAAGAGCTCGTCGTACTGTTTAATGAAATCAATATGGGCGGTACCGCAATCGGCACGGGAATTAATACCGATCCGCAATATCGTCAATTGGTTGTGTCGGCACTGTCGGAAATTTCTGATATCGACTTTGTCTGCGCGGAAAACCTGGTGGAAGCCACCTCAGACATGGGCGCCTTTGTCATGTTTTCCGGGGTGATGAAACGTATCGCGGTAAAAATATCGAAGATCTGTAGCGACCTGCGCCTTTTATCCAGCGGCCCCCGTGCAGGCCTCAACGAGATCAATCTGCCACCGATGCAGCCGGGCTCTTCTATTATGCCTGGCAAGGTAAACCCGGTAATTCCCGAGGTAGTAAACCAGGTGGCCTACCAGGTGATCGGCAATGATCTGACCATTACCCTCGCAGCCGAATCGGGCCAGCTGCAGTTAAATGTCATGGAACCAGTGATCGCCTTCAACCTGCTGCAATCCATGCGCCTGATGACCCAGGCTATGCACACCCTGGCCCAACGCTGTGTCAACGGTATCAGCGCGAACGAAGAGCACTGCCGACAGATGGTCGAAAACAGTATCGGCCTGATTACCGCGGTAAATCCATTTATCGGCTACGAAAATGCCACCCGCATCGCCCAGCAGGCATTGATGACCGGCGCGAGCGTCAAGCAATTGATTTTGGAGGAAGGATTGCTGAGTGAGGAGGAGTTAAACGATATTCTCGCACCGGAGAATATGACTCAGCCCCGCAAGGTGGCGCTGAAGAGTCCGGCTTAGATAAAAAAACAGCGGCCGCCTTAGGCTAGCCGCTGTTTTTTTATATGCGGGCAATTAAATACCCAGCTCTTTAATCAGGGTGGCAGGAGGCAGATAGCCTGGCACAACTCTGCCATCCTCCATCACGATGGTGGGTGTCCCACGCACATCGATCTCTTCATTACCCAATTTATATTGGGCCGCGACCGGGTTGTTATCGCAAACTTTCAGTGGCACATTTTCGCGATTTTTTAATGCGGTCAGGGTCTGATTGCTATCATCGGCACACCAGGCAGTCGCGAGCTTGCGATAACCCAGCGACTGCAAGCCGCCGCGTGGGAATGCCAGATACCTGACTTCAATGCCGCGCTTATTCAACTCAGGTACATCCTGGTGCAGTTTTCGACAGTAACCACAGTCCACATCGGTAAATACATAGATGCGCGCTTTGGTTTCACCCTTCGGCGAGAAGACGATCATATCGTCAACACTCTGGGTTTCCATAACCTTGGCCCGGCGAGTTGCCCGGCGGCCTTCAGAGAGGTTGGCAAAGCCGCCACCGCTCTTCACCTGAAACAGGTCACCCAGGATAAAGTGGTTGCCATCGGCTGAGACGAACAGAGTGCTGCTGCCACCATCCAACTCTACCTCGTAGAGCCCTTCGATGGGGGTCTCACGCACTTCACCGTACTTGGGCTTTGGGTTACTGGCCTCTAGACGAGCTTTGATTGTCTTCGCAACATTCGCGTCGACCTCTGCAAGGGCCGCTGGGCCAAGCAGACCGAGCAGCGCACCAGCGAGCGCCAGCGGCTTCTTGATAAGCATCATTACCGATTGCTCCTTAAATTCTCAATGGGGTTCGACTCGATCGTCGGCCTTCAGTTCCAGCCAGTATGGCAGCTGCGCGCCATATCAGGTTTATATGGCGCGTTTTAACATATTCGAGCACCTGTAACTACGTGCAAATAGCCAACTTGTGGACTGACTCTATGGATCTGACAAAGGGGAAACCAACGGATGGACGCTTAGCAAGTTAGCAAGAAGGGATAGAAAGGATAGCAGCGCAAATATCTATGCATTTGTGACACTCTCTCAAAGCATCTGAGAGCGAATATTCACTAGGACTGCTTGAGATACAAAAAAGCCGGAGCAACTGCCCCGGCTTTTTGGTGAGCTGTAAGAGATGCGCTTAGTTAAGCTTCTCTTTAATACGTGCGGCTTTACCAGTCAGGCTGCGCAGGTAGTAGAGCTTAGCCTGGCGGACGTCACCACGACGCTTAACCTTGATGCTGTCAACCAGCGGGCTGTGAGTCTGGAAAGTACGCTCAACGCCAACACCGTGGGAGATTTTACGCACGGTGAAGGAGGAGTTCAGGCCGCGGTTGCGCTTGCCGATTACCACGCCTTCGAACGCCTGCAGACGCTCGCGGTTACCTTCTTTTACTTTCACTTGAACGATTACGGTGTCGCCCGGTGCGAAGGGAGGTACTTCGCTCTTCAGCTGTTCCTGCTCCAGCTGCTGGATAATTTTGTTAGTCATTTGGATTTGCTCCCAAATAGAGTTTATGTAGCTTCTCAGCTAGTTCACCGAACTACTCTCGCCTCCCGGCGAATCCGGCATCAAGTTTCGTCGGATTTCCGCTCCTGCTGAATTTCCTCCAACAGTTGCTTCTGCTCCTTGTTCAGCTCCAGCCCCTCCAAAAGGTCGGGCCGACGCTGCTGTGTGCGCGCCAGTGCCTGCTTCAGGCGCCAGCGGCGTATTCTTTCGTGGTTGCCCGAGAGCAACACTTCCGGTACCGCTACGCCCCGATACTGTTCGGGCCGGGTGTAGTGGGGACAGTCGAGCAAGCCCGAGGAGAAAGAATCCTCAACCGCCGACTGATCGTGCCCCAAAGCGCCGGGAATCAGCCGTGTAATGGCATCCACCATCACCATAGCAGCCAGTTCACCACCGCTAAGGACATAGTCACCAATGGACCATTCCTCGTCGATCATTGATTCGACGATACGCTCATCCACCCCTTCGTAACGCCCAGCCAGCAAAACCAGGTTGCCAGCGTTAGAGAGACTTTCGACCCCACGCTGATCCAGTTGCTGTCCCTGCGGAGACAGGTAGATAGTGCGTACAGCTTCACCTTCTTCTCCAGCCCAGGCGCATGCCGCCTGCAGAGACTGATAAAGGGGTTCGGCCATCATCACCATTCCGGGACCACCGCCGTAGGGGCGATCATCCACAGTGCGGTGCTTGTCACTGGTGAAATCCCGAGGGTTCCAGCAGCGTACTTCCAGCAGGCCATCTTTAACGGCCCGCCCACTGACACCATACTCGGTCAATGCGGCAAACATCTCCGGAAAAATGCTTACCAGAGCGATTCTTTTAGCCATCGCTCAGCGCCTTAAAAAGCTGGGTCCCAGTCGACGGTGATCACACCGGCTTCCAGGTCTATATCTTTAATAAACTGGTCTGGCAGATACGGTATCAAGCGCTCGCGCTTATCCGTCCCACCACGCACAACCAATACATCGTTGGCGCCAGTTTCCATCATGCGAACGACACTGCCAAAATCGTGTTCCTCGCCGTCAAAACGGCTGATAACCTGCAAACCCTCAAGCTGGTGCCAGTAATACTCACCCTGCTCGAGTTCAGGCATCAGGTCACGCGCAATAGCAATATCCCGCTGGCAAAGTTGAGCCGCTAAATCGCGGTCATCCAGCCCCTTCACATGAACGATCAATCCCTTGCCATGACGCTTGCCAGCATCAATTTCCAAGAGCTCCCAACCTTTCGGCCCCCGCAACCACCACTTGGGGAATTGCAGGATGTTGTCCATCGGCTCGGTATAGGAGTGAACCTTGACCCAGCCGCGCACACCATAAACGGTAGTTACGCGTCCAACAGTGACCAATTCCTCGGAAGTGTTTCCGTTATCTGTCACAGACGCACCACTTACGCGCAAATTAAGCGGATTCTTTCAGCAGTTTGCTGACGCGATCAGAAACCTGAGCGCCGTGACCGAGCCAGTAGTCAACACGCTCACGATCGATACGCAGACGCTCTTCCTGACCGCGGGCAACCGGGTTGAAGAAGCCAACACGCTCAATGAAACGACCGTCGCGAGATTTGCGGCTATCGGTTACGGTCAGGTGATAAAACGGGCGTTTTTTAGCACCGCCACGAGCCAAACGAATGGTTACCATGTAACTTTCCTGTAGTTTTAAATACTTGGCGACAGCGTTAGCCGTCACCCAAACAACTCTGCCGGCAGCTCACCCCCGGCTGAAAGGCGGCGTATTCTAATGTACCGCCAGGGTTTTGTATAGCGCTTCATGGGGCCGCCAGGGCCCCGGAAACCCTTACTTTTTCTTGAATCCGGGGGGCAGGCCACCGGGCATACCGCCCATCCCACCGAGGCCTCCGGGCATGCCGCCACCGCCGGTCATTCCACCGAGGCCGCGCATCATCTTGCCCATACCACCACCCTTGAGCTTTTTCATCATTTTGCCCATCTGCTTGTGCTGCTTGAGCAACCGGTTAAGATCCTGCACCTGGGTACCGGAACCGGCGACAATACGGCGCTTGCGAGAACCATTGAGCAGATCCGGGTTGCGGCGCTCCGCAGGGGTCATGGAAGAGATAATCGCATCCATACGTTTGAATTCTTTGCCCATATCCGCCTGCTGGGCAGCTTGCGCGATGCCGCCCATACCGGGCATTTTCTCCAGCAGGGAACCGAACCCGCCCATATTTTGCATCTGCTGCAGCTGGTCTCGCAGGTCTTCCAGATCGAAGCCCTTGCCCTTTTGCACCTTCTTGACCAGCTTTTCGGCTTTTTCCTTGTCGATCTTTTGCTCTGCCTCTTCGATCAGAGACAGAATATCGCCCATGCCGAGAATTCGTGAGGCAATACGATCCGGGTGGAAGGTTTCCAAAGCATCGGTCTTTTCACCGACACCGATAAACTTAATCGGCTTGCCAGTGACATGACGCACCGAGAGCGCTGCACCACCGCGGGCATCGCCGTCCGCCTTGGTCAGGATGACCCCGGTAAGCGGCAGGGCCTCATTGAAGGCATTGGCGGTATTCACCGCGTCCTGACCGATCATGGCATCGATAACAAACAGGGTTTCCGCAGGGTCCAGCTCACTGTGCAGCTCACGGATCTCATCCATCAGCTGGCTGTCAATATGCAGGCGACCCGCAGTATCGACGATCAGTACATCGGCAAACTGCTTGCGTGCCGCATCCACCGCGCCCTTGGCGATATCCAGCGGCTTCTGTTCTGGAGTGGAAGCATGAAACAGCGCGCCCACTTCACCGGCCAGAGTCTCCAGCTGCTTGATGGCTGCAGGGCGGTATACGTCCGCACTCACCACCATGACTTTTTTCTTTTCCCGCTCTTGCAGGTATTTGGCCAGTTTGGCAACGCTGGTGGTTTTACCGGCGCCCTGAAGGCCCGCCATCAAAATCACTGCTGGGGGCTGCACCGCGAGGTTGAGGGGCTCTGCAGCCGCACCCATTACCTTGACCAGCTCATCCTGAACAATCTTGACGAACTGCTGGCCCGGATTCAGGGCCTTACTAACCTTTTGCCCCACAGCAGCTGTGCGCACTTGCTGTACAAAGGCCTTCACAACAGGCAGAGCGACATCCGCTTCAAGCAGCGCTTTGCGCACTTCGCGCAGGGTATCGCGGATATTGTCATCGGTCAGGCTCGCCTTGCCGGTGACTTTTTTTAGGGCCGCCGATAAGCGGTCACTCAGGTTATCGAACATAAATTCGTCTCGATTTCTCCGATTGCGGACAGGACCCCGATGCGGAGGGCCGCGAAATTTTTTAGGGGAGTATTTCCAACTCCCACTCTGAGGCGCGGCAGTATAGCCCAGGTCCCGTCACAGCCGAAATATCACCAGATCTTCCCTGTTAAAGCGGGCTGTGACACACTCCTCCTCCACTGCTTAGAAGATACGGATCTAACCAATGGCGGCATTCGCCCACTGGACGGCCATCGCGCTATATATAGCTACCACCATTGTCGCGGCCAGGGCCCTTGCCCGCGCACAACAGCCCGAGCGCTGGCTCCTGCTGGGCCTGCTTGCCGGGGCACTGATTGCACATGCAATATCTCTGGCACACACGCTGTTTTCCCCCGCGGGTTACCGCTTTGACCTGTTGGCGATGCTGTCACTCATCACCTGGGTAGTGAACCTATTGCTACTTATCCTGACTGTAAGCCGCCCACTCACCCTGTTGATCCTTATTTTTGCCCCAATCGGAGCGCTCACTGAGCTTGCTGACGCCCATATCTGGGGACCTGTGGCTCCACACCAACAGCTGTCTTCGGGTATAGCCGTGCACGCGCTTTTATCTATCTGCGCCTACTCTCTGCTCACCCTCGCAACCCTGCAGGCCATCTACCTCTACTACCTGAATCAACAATTGCACAACCATAGGCCTGTGGGCGCAATGCGGCTGCTTCCCCCTCTGCAGAGTATGGAGTCACTGCTCTTTGGCTTGATCGCTTTTGGTCAACTGCTACTAACCGCCTCCCTGATTACCGGATTTATATTTGTGGGCAACCTTTTTGAACAGGGCCCCCTGCATAAAACAATACTCTCTCTGATCGCCTGGGTACTCTACAACATCCTTCTCTGGGGGCACTGGCAGTGGGGTTGGCGCGGCAATACCGCCGTGCGCTGGACTCTGTGCGCCTTCGCGGCACTCATGCTGGCCTACTTTGGCAGCAAACTGGTAATTGAGGTTATTCTTCAGCGCGGTTAAATAAGAAAAGGAAATCGCAGTTAAACCGACAGGAAGTTATTGGCAACAGTACTCCAATACCCCAGTATTTTGTTGTCGGTAACTGTAGATTCCTACCATCTCTCTAGCCCTTAATTTGTATGCTTTGGGCTATTAATGACTAGAAAACTTGCGGAGGTCTCTGTTCTGTTCCAATATCTCCGCTCAGAAATAAAAAGAGTTCTCCCTTGAACGAGATGCCCCCGGGCCTGCTGTTTAGCCTGCTGGCCCTACTGATTGTGATATCGGCTTTCTTTTCCAGCTCCGAAACCAGCATGATGGCGCTGAACCGCTACCGCCTGCGCCATCAGGCTAAGAATGGTCACCGCGGAGCCAAGCGAGCCATGGAACTGCTCGCCCGCCCAGACAAACTGATCGGCGTTATTCTGATCGGCAATAATCTGGTCAATATCCTTGCGTCGGTTATTGCTGGTGCCGTTTTTACCCAGCTTTATGGTGATGCCGGCCTTCTTTACGCCACCGGAGCCCTTACCGTAGTCATCCTTATTTTCGCCGAAGTTACCCCGAAAACAATTGCCGCACTACATCCTGAGCGGATCGCCTTCCCCGCGTCCCTAGTTTTGCGCCCCCTTCAGTGGCTTCTGACCCCCTTTGTACTGCTAGTAGGTAGTATTTCAAATGGCCTCGCGCGCTTAGTCGGTGTCGAGACAACCTCTGGTGGAGATGCCGAGCACCTGGCACCAGAAGAGCTAAGATCCGTGGTATTTGAGTCCGGCGCTCTCATACCCAGCAAGCACAAAGGTATGCTCCTCAATGTGCTGGACCTGGACCAGGCCACGGTGGAGGATATTATGATTCCCCGCAACGAGGTCATGGGAATCGACCTGGAAAATAACGCTGATCAAATCCTCCAACAACTGGCAGAAAGCACCTATACGCGCCTGCCGGTCTACCGGGGAGATATCAATCATGTGGTGGGCATTCTCCACCTGCGTCGCGCCGCACAAATTCTGCGCGACGGGCCCGATAGCCTCACTGCCGAAAGGCTGAAATCCTTTACCGGTGACCCCTACTTCGTACCCGAGGCCACGCCCCTCCCTACCCTGCTGATGAACTTCCAGAAAACCAAGCGCCGCATGGGCCTGGTTGTAGATGAATACGGCGAAGTGATGGGGATCGTGACCCTGGAGGATCTACTGGAGGAAATTGTCGGTGATTTCACTGCGAGTCCAGTACCCAGCGACGACGAGGAAATTGTCGCCGTTGAAGGGGGCTGGTATATGATCGAAGGCGGAACCTCCATTCGGGATATCAACCGCACCCTGGGCTGGGACCTGCCCACCGACGGCCCCAAGACTTTCAATGGC
Organism: Microbulbifer sp. ABH2_005; assembly: GCF_056160005.1. Classification (NCBI taxonomy): domain Bacteria; kingdom Pseudomonadati; phylum Pseudomonadota; class Gammaproteobacteria; order Cellvibrionales; family Microbulbiferaceae; genus Microbulbifer; species Microbulbifer sp. ABH2_005. Next base: position 2,920,356 of record NZ_JBSWWI010000001.1, read on the forward strand.
CTCGCCATGGAGCACCTGGAAAGCATCCCTGATGGTAATATCAGCTTGTATATCCTCAATTATCTGGTGGAAATTGAAGAGGTATCAGACAAAATGATCACCAGAGCCCGCGTTAAGAAAATCGAGCGTTAACCAATAACTTGGTGAATCCTGAGCTCAGGCGAAATCCACTAAGAGCTTCTTCACCGGGGCGAAGCTCACCCTATGTACTGGGCTAGGCCCGAGCTCTTGCAGGGCTTGCATATGCGCCTTGGTTGGATAGCCTTTGTGGCCGGCCAGCCCGTAGCCTGGATATTTCGCATCCAGCTCCACCATCTCACGATCCCGTGTCACTTTTGCCAGAATCGAGGCGGCGGCAATCGCTGCAACGCGACCATCCCCCTTAACCACAGTATCGCAGGGGTAAGGCCAATTCGGTTTCTTGTTGCCGTCCACCAACACAAACTCTGGCTGCTGAGACAACTGCTCTACCGCACGATGCATTGCCAGCAGGCTCGCCTGCAAAATATTGATCTGATCGATCTCCTCGACTGTAGCCCGAGCAATAGCGAAACTCAGAGCGCGCTCACGGATTTCATCAAAGAGTGTCTCTCGTTTTTTTTCACTGAGCTTTTTGGAGTCGGCCAGCCCGATAATAGGTTTGGCCGGGTCGAGTATTACCGCAGCCGCCACGACATCCCCAGCCAATGGACCACGGCCGACCTCATCAACTCCGGCAAGCAGATCCCCCTTATAAGGGCAGATGTACGGGGGCAATTCTTTTTTGATGCTCATAGATTTTTAAAACCTCATTACTTCAAAAGAGTACAAATAGCATCGGCCGCCCGCTCGGAGGCATTTCTTCGCAACTGTTGATGAAGGTCGTCAAACTCGCGCTCTAACTGATCGCCGAGCAGCGGATCCTCAAAATAACGCATCAACGCGGCCCCAAGATTTTCAGGGGTCGCGTCACTCTGTAATATCTCCGGAACCAGCTCCCTCTGTGCCAATAAGTTAGGCAACGAGACCCAGGTGGTATGTAACATACGGGAGACGATGGCATAGGAGATCTTGCCCAGTTTATAGGCCACTACCATGGGCTTTTTCAGCAGCATCGTCTCCAGAGTCGCCGTGCCCGAGGCAATCAATACGGAATTAGAGACACTGAGGGCCTTGTGGGAATCCCCTTCCAGCACGATAACCGGCAGCTCTGGGAAACTCTCCAGCTGCTCTTTCAATTCCGCCAGGCGCTGCTCATTGGCCGCCGGCAAAACAAACTTAAGATCGGGGTGGCGCTGATGACACCAACGAGCCGTTTGTAAAAATAACGGTCCAAGTAAACGCACTTCACCACCACGACTACCCGGCAGCAGCGCGATGATTCTGTCATCAGCTTCAAAACCCAACTCTTTGCGCGCTGCGACATTGTTAACCTGCAGGGGGATTTTATCCGCAAGGGGATGCCCCACAAACGTCACCGGCACTTGGTTTTCCCGGTAAAAAGCCGCCTCAAAAGGCAGTAACGTGAGCATGTGATCGATGGCCCGGGCGATCTTTTTAATCCGCCCCCGCCGCCACGCCCAAACTGAAGGGCTGACATAGTGTACGGTGCAGATGCCCTCGGCCTTGAGAGATTCTTCCAGCGATAAATTAAAATCCGGCGAATCAATACCGATAAAAAGATCCGGTGGATTCTCAGTGAAATGCTCACGCAGGGTACGGCGAATTTTTAACAATTCCGGCAAGCGCTTTAACGGTTCAACGAAACCCATCACCGAGAGACGCTCCATCGGAAACAGGGATTTTACCCCTAAGGCCAGCATACGCGGACCGGCAATCCCTTCAAATTGAATTCCCGGTAGACGCTTTTGCAAGGCTTCTATAAGACCTGCACCAAGGATATCCCCAGAGGCCTCGCCAACAACAATACCAATACGAACCGGTTTATTATTTTCTGACACGCCTAAATATTCCCCCAGAGCGGAATAGACCTAACTCTTACAAACATCGAGCTAAAGAAGAAAAGACTATTTTCGGGAAGTGGCCAATAACAGCACTCCCCGTAATTGATTGTGGTTAGCGGACAATGCCGCGGGCTGAGGATTGCAGGGAGTCAATCCAAGGCTGGATCACAGGGGACTGTTCACGCAACTCTCTCAGCGCCTGTAAGGCCTCCTGCAGGGTAAGGCCACGCCGGTAAACCGTTTTGTAAGCCTTATTGATAAAAGAGATATCCTCACGGGAAAAACCGCGACGACGCAACCCCTCCGCATTGATGGTTTTGGCCTCCGCCGGATTCCCGGCAACCATAACGTAAGCGGGCACATCTTTACCGATTGCCGCCCCCATGCCCAGGAAAGCGTGCTCTCCAATCGTGCAATGTTGATGCACAAGACTGTAACCGCTAAGAATTGCCCAATCCTTGACAATAACGTGGCCGGCAAGCCCCACATTATTCACCAAAATCGTGTGGTTACCGACAACACTATCATGGCCGATATGAGCATATGCCATAATCAGATTATCACTGCCGATTGTGGTTTCCCCGCGGTCTTGCACAGTACCGCGATGAATAGTGACGCCCTCGCGAATGACATTGTTATCACCAATTACAAGGGTAGTTTCCTCACCCTGGTATTTTTTATCCGGCGTATCCTGGCCTATCGAAGCAAACTGATAAATGCGATTGTTTTTTCCGAGCTTAGTGGGCCCGCTCAATACGACATGTGAAGCTATCTCACAGCCATCACCAAGCTCAACATTGGCCCCGACAATGGAATAGGCTCCGATACTCACCCCGGAACCGATAACCGCCGTCGGATCGACAATAGCTGTGGGGTGGATATTTGTCTGCATTCTGGAATCTACTCCTCAAGTAGCGGCACTTCGGACACTACAACTTCACATAAATAACAAGGAAAAACTATCTAAAGCACCTCGGTGGTCACATCAAGTGACGAGCAGAAATGCTAGACCTGCTTCACTGCACACAGAAGGTCCGCAGAGGCAGCCAACTCTCCATCCACACTGGCCTTACAGGAAAATTTCCAGATGTTGCGACGTACCGAAACCGCTTCGGACATCAAATCCAGCCTATCCCCCGGCACCACCTGACGCTTGAATCGAGCCTTGTCGACACCGCCAAACAGGTAGAGGTAGCCATCCTCTGGTTTCTTACCAAATGTCTTAAAGCCGAGGATTCCAGAAACTTGTGCCAAAGCCTCAACGATCATAACACCTGGAAAAATCGGCATCTGTGGAAAGTGACCGTTAAACAGCTCTTCATTAACAGAGATATTTTTATACCCCTTAATAAACTTTCCTTCCTCGAGCTCTACTACTCGGTCCACCAATAAAAACGGATAGCGATGTGGCAGGTACTCGCGAATCTCAGTTACATCCATCATTCCAAATGCCCCCAGAAACCACTTCGGGGCGTTAAACGCCCCGAAAACAGCAATTCAAAATTGTTTTTCTTACAGCAGTTGAGCTATTCATCCCTGTCGCGGGACAATACCTCAAGTTGCCTCTCTAAATCTTTCACTCTTCGCGCCATTTTATCCAACTGACCGAAGCGCACCGCGTTGCGACGCCAGGACTGACTGTCATCAAAGGGTAAGGCGCCAGAATAGATTCCCGGTTTTTCAATGGATTTGGTCACAAAGGTATTAGCGGTAACCTGGCAGCCATCGGCGATCGTTACATGCCCAGCTATGCGGGAGCTACCACCTAAAGCACAGTGCTTCCCTATCATTGCGCTGCCGGCGATTCCGGTACATGCGGCAATGGCTGAGTAGTCACCAATCTGCACATTGTGCGCGATTTGGACCAAGTTGTCGATCTTGGCTCCACGGCCAATCACCGTATCACCTAGCGCTCCACGATCCACGCAGGTGTTGGCACCAATTTCAACTTCATCGCCAATCTGGACGCCGCCCAACTGGTAAATTTTTATCCACTCCCGCTGATGAGGAGCAAAACCAAAGCCATCCGCACCAATAACCGCATGGCTATGGATGATAACATTCCGACCCACCTGACAACCGTGATGCAGTATCGCACCAGCAAAGAGGCAGCTCCCTTCACCCAAGGTACTACCCTCTCCCACAAAACAGTTGGCACCAACCGATGCACTAGGACCAATTTTCGCAAATGCCTCAATTACTGCACCCGCGGCAATGGAGGCACTGGGGTCCACTTCAGCATCTGAGTGAACTACAGCACTAGGGTGCACTCCAGCCTCTATGGTTGGAGCCGTATTGAATAAAGCACTGGCCCTGGCAAAAGCTAGGTAGGGATTATCCACACATAGGGCACTAACAGGTGTCTCCTCAACAAACTCCCTGGTCACAAGTACCGCACCAGCAGATGTACTCTTGAGGAAGCGACGATAATTGGGGTTCGCCAGGAAGGTCAGCTGATCCGGCCCTGCATCTTGCAAAGTACTCAGGCCACAAATTACATGGTCTGCGTCTACCCCTGGGGCCAGACGCAGCTCAGCACCCAGCGCTTGCGCAAGCTGGGTTAACGACAAATTGTCTCTCATACAGGCTATCGATTACTTATCAGCGTTCATACGCTTTACGACAGCCTCAGTCAGGTTAACTGAAGGATTGGCAAAATAAGCGGTGGAGGCGTCCAACACCAAATCCAACTTTTGTTCTTTGATGATCGCTTCCAGCGCGGCTTTGGCTTTGGGCCCCAGGGAAGTCTGGATTTCCTGTCCTACCTGAGCTTCCATTGCGCGAAGCTTTTTAACAGTAGTTTCAAAGTCTGAACGCTGGAAGTTCATTTTACGTTGGTACTCTGTTTTCTGCTCATCGGACCAAGTAACACTGTTTTTCTGCGCGTCCTCTGCCATTTTTTGCAGCTCTGAGCGAATTGATTCGGCGCTGCTTTGCAGCTTGGAATACTCGGAACTGGTCTTTAGTGAATTGACCTTGGTCTTGGCCACATCGGTGCTCATAATCGCGGCCTGCAGGTTAAATACCGCAACCTTTGTCTGCGCCAGAGCGGCACCAGACAGGGTTATACCAACCAGCAGGATTGCGAAAATCTTTACATTCTTAAGCACTTTGGTCTCTCCAATTGATTTTATTTTTTATGCGCAGCAACTGCGCTCTATCCATTTATGTCCGATTAATTTAGAAGCTATTACCCAGGGTAAACTGGAACACTTCAGTTTCATCATCGTCATTTTCCTTCAAGGCTTTAGCCAAGCTGAAAGTCAGTGGGCCAAAACCAGTCACCCAAGTCAAGCCGATGCCCGCGGAAACATTCATTTTACCAAAGTCCACATCGTAACAGTTGATCTGGGTTTCATCGCAGCTGGTGTCGAATACATTACCCGCATCGATAAAGAAGGCCGACTGTAGAGAGCGCTGATCTTTGATAAACGGCAACGGGAAGATAACTTCGGCGCTACCCTCGACTAGGATGTTTCCGCCAAATGGATCGGCATCACCATTCTGTCCGATGACTAAATTTCCGCTACTATCAGTTTCATAACAGTATTGGGTAATTTCCTCACCGTCAGTAGCACAGGGGAGGCGGGTATAGAACTCAGCAGGAGTAGATCGAGGCCCCAGAGTATTGCGTTTGAAACCACGCACAGAGCCAAAACCACCCGCATAGAAGTTTTCAAAGAAGGGCAGCTGATCGAGATCACCATAGCCATCTCCGTAACCCAAACGCGTACGCAAGCGCAGAGTCAAACTCTTAGTTAAAGGACGGAAATATTGGCCGGTATATATAAATTTGTAATACTCGAGATCACTGCCAGGTACAGTAAATTCCGCGGAGAAATTCTGGGAAGCACCACGAGTTGCCAGGATGCCGCGATTCAACGTGGAACGAGCATAAGAAGCGGTCAACGCTAAATTGTTAAATGCATCGCCATAGCGGTCAATAAAACCATCGGCCGAAGTATTAAATTGGTTCTCATCAATCGTCATTGCGAGATCATTAGCCGTTCCGGCATTAAGATCCTCAATAATTGTCTCGGCATTTACAAACGTCACCCCGTCGAGAGAGGTATCATCCAAAAAAGACGGGCTAGATTTAATTTCCTGAACAGAGCCCCCTGAAGCAGAAAGCTCCAAGTGGCTGAAGTTAACATTCAAACCAACACGGGAGATTTCCGAAACCGGATAGCCGAAACTAACACCACCACCGTAAGTTGTAGTGTTGTAGTCAGAAAGGTTAACCTCGGAATAATCATTTTCTCGGAAGAAAACATTGAAACCACGACTTACCCCATCCGGGGTGAAGTAGGGGTCGAGGTAAGAGAAGTTCATCGCGGTCTGATAGGTAGAAACGTTAACCCCAATACCTACTTGCTTGCCGGTACCCAGCCAGTTGTTCTCCTGAATATTACCGCCGAGTACCAGGCCACTACTTTGGGCCCAGCCGATGGTGCCGCCGATAGAGCCTGAAGGCTGCTCCTCAACGGTATATTCCACATCGATCTGGTCAGAGGTGCCTGGAACCTCTGCGGTCTCCACTTCTACCTCTTTGAAGTAGCCGAGGCGCTCCAGGCGCACTTTGGACTGCTCGATTCTTGCGGAGGAGGCCGAGGCAGACTCCATCTGGCGCATCTCACGGCGCAATACTTCATCGGCGGTACGGGTATTTCCGCGGAATTGGATTCGACGCACATAAGCGCGCTTGCCGGGGTTGATAAAGAAGGTGATTTTTACCGTATTATCTTCTTTATTGGGCTCGGGAATACCATTCACTTCGGCAAAGGTATAACCCTCGTTGCCCAGGCGCTTGGTAATGTAGTCAGACGTAGTGGTCATCCGGATTTGGGAGAAAGTCTGCCCTTCGCGGACCAACAATAGACGCTTGATTTCCTCTTCCGATACCACCGGATCACCGGCAAGGTCCACTTCACTGACCGTGTAAACATCACCCTCTCGAACGTTAACCGTGATAAAAACACTCTGCTTGTCAGGGCTCAGGGAAACTTGGGTCGACTCGATCTGAAAATCCAGGTAGCCGCGGTCGAGATAATAGGATTCCAGGCGCTCCAGGTCACCGGTAAGCTTCTCGCGGGAGTATTTGTCATCGCTGCGCAGCCAGGACAACCAGCCAGTGGTCTGCAACTCGAAAATTTCCGCCAGTTCCTCATCGGAAAAGGCCCGATTACCCACAACATTGATGTGTTTAATCGCCGCGACCGAGCCCTCATCGACGATAACCCGCAGCTCGACCTGGTTGCGCGGTAGCTCTTTGACTTCGGTCTTTACGCTGGCGCCATAGCGTCCCTGCGCCACATATTGACGCTCGAGCTCCTGAGCAAGCCCTTCTAGAGTTGCACGCTTAAAGATCTGCCCCTCGGACAAACCGTTATCTTTCATGCCTTTGAGTAGATCTTCAGTGGCGATAGCCTTGTTCCCGGTGATCTCGATTTTGGAGATTGCAGGGCGTTCACGCACCGTGACCACAAGCACACCGTTTTCACGGCCAATCTGGATGTCTTCAAAGTACCCGGTACGGAATAGTGCTCGAGTGGCGCTCTGGATTTCCACAGACTCAATTTCATCGCCCACTCGCACGGGAAGGGCGGAAAAAACGGTACCGGCAGAGACGCGCTGCAATCCTTCCACGCGAATATCATTGACCACGAACGACTGCGCTATTGCACTTAAAGGCAACATCAGGCCGAGGGAGGCCGCTTTCAGGAAATCTTTCATCTACTAATTCCGAGTCTTTTTATTCGCAATCCAGGAGTTACAGCACTTTATTAGCGCCCCGCTCCCCCGGAACCTGAGGGTTGCCCCTCTACCATGTAATCGACATCAATCCGGTCTGAATCACCGGGTACCTTAACAGTTTCAACTTTCACTACCTTCAAATAACCAAGCCGCTCAAGACGCGCTTTGGATTGCTCAATACGAGCCGAGGAAGCTAAAGCCGACTCCATCTGGCGCAACTCTCGCCGCAAAACTTCATCTGCGGTACGGGTATTTCCACGAAAAGTAATACGCCGTACGTAAGTGCGCTTTCCCGGATCGATAAAGAAGGTGATTTTTACTGTATTCTCTTCTTTATTGGCCTCTGGAATGCTACTCACTTCAGCAAAACCGTAACCTTTATTACCCAAACGCTTGGAAATATAGTCGGAAGTTGTAGTTACCCTCTCTTGAGAGAATGTCTGACCTTCACGTACTAACAATAAGCGCCGTATTTCTTCCTCAGAAACTACCGGGTCTCCTGCGAGCGCTACCTCACTGACAGTGTAAACATCACCCTCATTCACATTAATAGTGATAAAAACACTTTTCCTGTCCGGTCCCAGAGATACCTGGGTCGAATCGATCTGGAAGTCAAGGTAACCACGATTGAGGTAATAGGACTCCAGACGCTCGAGATCACCAGTGAGTTTCTCACGAGAGTACTTATCATCACTGCGCAACCAAGAGAGCCAGCCGGTAGTTTTGAGCTCAAAAATTTCGCCAAGCTCTTTATCGGAAAAGACACGATTCCCCACAATATTAATATGTTTAATCGCAGCGACAGTCCCTTCTTCAACAATAACTCGCAGCTCAACCTGATTACGCGGTAGCTCTTTGACTTCAGTCTTGACGCTAGCGCCATAGCGCCCCTGTGCCACATACTGGCGCTCAAACTCCTGAGTCAAACCTTTGAGAGTCGAGCGTTTTAATATCTGTCCCTCGGCCAGGCCGTATTGCTCCAACGCTTTAAGCAGGTCCTCTGCGGAAATCGCCTTGTTTCCCGAAATACCAATCTTTGATATGGCCGGTCGTTCCCTGACATTAACAACGAGAACGCTATTTTCACGACCAATCTGTATATCTTCAAAATAACCAGTACGGAACAGCTCTCGGGTTGCCCCCTGAATGTCATCAAGCCCAACCTCATCGCCAACCCGAACCGGAAGCGCTGAAAAAACAGTGCCCGCCGAAACACGCTGCAGCCCTTCCACCCGGATGTCGCTGAGAACGAACGACTGGGCCAAAGCGCTGAAAGGCAGCACCAGGCCTAGAGTGATCGTTATCAGCCAATATTTCATACCAATGCCGAGTTACTTCAATTTAATACAGAGGTTGCAAAAACAACCCGCAACGCCTTCACACAAAAAAATTCCTTCGCACTCGGTGCAGTTGGGAAAATAAGCTTTAGAGCGCTACAAACGCAAAATATCGTTGTACAGAGCCAGCCCCATAATGCAAAGCACCAGGGCCATGCCCACTTGCAAGCCGATCACCTGTACTCTTTCAGACACAGGAGACCCCTTGATCGCCTCAATACCGTAGTAGAGAAGGTGACCACCATCGAGTACCGGAATGGGTAACAGATTGAGTACACCGAGACTGATACTGAGCAGAGCCAAAAGTGACAGGAATGACTGCCATCCCCTCTCTGCGGAAGTACCCGCCACTTTAGCAATGGTGATGGGGCCACTCAAGTTTTTGGTCGAAAGTTGACCAAAAATCAATTTCTTTAAGCTGTTCAAGGTAAACAGGGTTTTATCCCAAGTTTCCTGAAGCCCCTGCGATAGCGCTCCCGCCACGCCATAATGGAAAACCCTGACCCGATCTTCTGGCCAGCGCTCTGTTACTGGCTGCACGCCAATTTGGCCGACGCGCTCACCACTATCAAGCGTTACTTCTGCCGGCGTCACTGGCAGGGTCAAACGCTGCCCCTGTCGCTCCACCTCTACCTGAAGAGGCTCTCCTGCGCGTGCACGTACATACTGACTCCATTCCTCCCAACCGGAAAAAGTTCTCCCATCGGTTGCCACTATCTTGTCACCCGCACGCAGACCCGCTGCGCTGGCAGCGCTACCTTCCAAAACCTGGTGGAGCGTCATACTGATGGGGGGAGTCCAGAGTTCGAGGCCAATCTCCCCCAATGGATCAGGCACTTCCTGACCGGAGAGCCAGCGGTCGATATCGGCCGCCATGTGATATTCGAGATTGGAGTCCGGGTAGCGCACCGAAAACTCTATTGCGCCACTGTCTCCCAGACGATTGGCCAGGCGCCAGTTGAGCGCCTGCCAGGTAGGTGTGTCCTCGCCGTCCACCGCAACAATTTCTTGCCCGGGCTCCAGGCCGGCTGCCTCAGCAATAGTTCCAGGTTTGACGTTATCTACGATAGGTACCGGGCCCGCCGCCCCCCCCATAAAGACAACCCAAAACAGTACAATGGCCAACAGGAAGTTGGCTGCAGGGCCCGCTGCGGCAATCGCCATACGCGCCCATACACTCTTGCGGTTAAATGCCTGGTTCAATTCGTGGGCGGGGACAGGCCCCTCCCGCTCATCCAGCATTTTGACATAGCCACCGAGGGGAATTGCCGAGATTGCAAACTCAGTACCGTGCCGGTCATAACGGGAAAATAAGCGGCGGCCAAAGCCCACAGAAAAGCGCAGCACCTTGACTCCACAGAGCCGCGCTACGAGAAAGTGTCCAAACTCGTGGAAGGATACCAGTATACCGAGGGCCACCAGGGCCCAAATTACCGTCTGAATCAGATCCATACTCAGTTACAGTCTCTTTTCATGCGCAAATCCCGGCATTATATGCCCAGCAGCAAACCTAAAGGGCTCCAACAGCTTGCTGGGCCAGCTCCCGCGCATTGAGATCAATGGCTTCGACTACGTCCAGCCCCGTCAGTTCAACGCTGGGAGCGCTATTCATTACTTTTTCTATAGCCGCAGCAATACTAGTAAATGCCAGCCGTCCCTGTAAAAACGCCTCGACAGCCACCTCGTTAGCCGCATTCAGCACCGTCGGCATACTACCACCGGCATCCATAGCTTCACGAGCAAGGCGCAGACAGGGGAATCGCTGATAATTTGGCGCCTCAAAATCCAGCCGACCCTGTGCAATCAGGTCGAGCGCTGGGACCCCTGCATCAATACGAGCGGGAAAGGCCAGTGCGTGCGCGATAGGGGTGCGCATATCTGGATTCCCCATCTGTGCCAACAGGGAGCCATCTCGGTACTGCACCATGGAGTGCACAATACTCTGCGGGTGCACAACTACGTCTATCTGTTCAGGGCTCGCGTTAAACAGATAGCAGGCCTCGATAAACTCCAACCCTTTGTTCATCATGGTGGCCGAATCCACCGAGATTTTCCGTCCCATCGACCAGTTGGGGTGTGCGCAGGCCTCCTCAGGCGTCACCCGATGTAAATCGCTCGCTTCGCGCGTACGAAATGGGCCGCCGGAGCCGGTAAGCAAAATCTTTTCCACCCCAGCTGTCTCCAGGCTATCGCACGGCTGAGGCAGGCACTGGAAAATAGCATTGTGTTCACTATCGATAGGTAAAAGCTGGGCTCCGCCTGCCCGCAAAGCGCGCAGAAAAACCGGCCCAGCCATCACCAACGCCTCTTTATTGGCGAGCAGTACCTTCTTGCCAGCCTCAACGGCTGCTAGGGTCGGTCGCAAGCCTGCGGCGCCGACAATCGCCGCCATAACCACATCCACCTCATCCACAGAGGCAACCTGGCAAAGTCCTTCCAAGCCCCAAAGGACCTCAGTCGAAACGTCATCCCCCAGCAAGCTTCGCAACTCCTCGGCCCGCTCTTCACTGGTGACTACTGCATAGCGCGGTTTGTGCTTACGGCACTGCTGGGCCAACTCTGCGATACGATCACGGGCCGTCAGGGCATAGATGGTATAACGCTGTGGATGGAGCGCAAGCACATCGAGAGTGCTCACACCAATGGAACCCGTAGAACCGAGGACGGTAACAGCTTGTGGAGATTGCCTTTGCATAAGCGTTCGACTTACCTACGAAACCTCTTGCGCTTCGACGACGGCGCCGACAAACAATGCCGGCGCATATCAAAATCACAGATATAGATTGAAGAGTGGCGTACCTGTTACAGGTGCTTATTTACAGGTACTTTTTTACAGATACTTAGGCAGCTCGCTAGCGAGCGCTGCCATAGTGAAGACCGGCAGAGCCGCAGTGAGGCTATCCAAGCGATCCATAACACCACCGTGCCCCGGCAGCATATGGCTGCTGTCTTTAATACCCCGGTGTCGTTTGAACATACTCTCCAACAGGTCGCCAATCACCGAGGCAAGCGCGGTCACCAGCACACCAAAAGAAAACAACACTGTGTTTTTGAGCGGAAGATCAAACAGATAGGAAGTGACAAGAGCAAGTATCAGGCAAGCGCCCAAACCGCCAAAAAAGCCCTCCCAGGATTTACCGGGACTCACTTCTCGGGCCAATTTGCGCTTGCCGAACTTGCGACCGACAAAGTAAGCGCCCACATCGGCGGCTACAACGATAGCGACAACGTATAAAACCAACCAGGCACCGTGATCGAGTCCTCGCAAAATCACCAGCGACAGCCAGCTGGGCACCAGCACCACCAGCCCAATCAGACCCCGCACCCAGCGGTTCCCCCAGAGCATGGCACTGGCTGGATAGCTCTGCACCCACAGGAAAGCGAGCGCCCACCAACCGCAAGCGATCGCCAATATCTGGCGCGCCCGGTCAATATCCGGGGAGCTGAAATCCATAGAAAAAACATATTCAGCGGTGAAAACCAGGGTTCCACCCAGTGCGGCGAGAAAGACAAAACGCAATGCGCGATTGAGGTTGGAAAGGTTGGCCCACTCCCAACCACCGAGCAATATCACCGCGACGAAAACCAGCGTGTACCATTGAATTGGTAGCAGGAACAAAACTCCAGCGAAAAGTGCCAGCAATACCAGCGCAGTAATTATTCTTTGTTTAAGCACCGAAAACCCCTTTCATCTGGACCCACACTCCGCCTGCTATCTTTTAGCGACCTTGAGAGCCCCGGTGTAATATTCCTAAAAGTTATTCGCGGACAAAAAAATGGCCGCGCATTTGGCCCGATCCCTATCAGGCCTGCACAGCCGTGCCATCATCTTCAGCGCGCCCACCAAATCGCCGGTCACGCTGCTGAAATGCTTCTATCGCCTCATCAAGGGCATTTTCATCAAAATCCGGCCACAGCGTATCAGTAAAAAATAACTCGCTATAGGCGGCCTGCCAGAGAATAAAGTTACTGATACGCTGCTCGCCGCTGGATCTTACCAACAGATCCACCGGCGGCAAATCAGTGAGTTGCATTTGGCTATCCATGGCATCCTCATCGATCGAATCGAGAGTGCGCTCACCATTGGCCACCTCTTCCGCAAGCCGTCTTGCCGCCTGGGCAATATCCCAGCGACCGCCGTAATCCGCCGCAATCACCAGGTCACCCTGGTCGCCGCCACGGGTAATCTCTTCCGCTTCCGCAATGGCGCGCTGCAAGCGCGACGAAAAGCGGTCCCTGCGCCCTATCACTCGCAAGCGCACGCCCTCATCGCGCATACGCTTAGCTTCCTTGCGCAGATAGGAGTGAAACAGGGTCATCAACAGTTCCACTTCCTTTGGGGGGCGCTGCCAGTTTTCGCTGGAAAAAGCGAAAAGCGTCAGCGCCTCAACACCGCGACCCCTGCACGCGGACAGAAGATCGCGTATGCGCTCAACTCCTGCCCTGTGCCCCGCCGAGGGCGAGAGCCCCCTGCGGGCGGCCCAGCGCCCGTTGCCATCCATAATAATGGCGATGTGTCGGGGGCCGGGGGAGTTCAAGTCGGTACCACTATTACCCATTAAATTTCCATCAGATCTTTTTCTTTGGCAGTGAGCGCTTTGTCGACATCCGCCACGAACTGATCTGTAATTTTTTGGATATCGTCACTTGCACGACGCTCGTCATCCTCGGAAATTTCCTTGTCCTTGACCAAAGACTTCACCTCAGCCAGTGCATCGCGACGAATATTGCGGATAGACACCCGCGCAGTCTCAGCCTCACCGCGAGCCTGGCGAATAAAGTTTTTGCGGGTTTCTTCAGTCAGCATAGGCATCGGAATGCGAATAACCGCTCCAGCAGTGCTGGGGTTGAGGCCCAAATCGGACTTCATAATCGCTTTTTCGATATCCGGAACCAGGTTTTTCTCCCAGGGGGTAACCGATAAGGTGCGCGCATCTTCAACGGTGACGTTGGCAACCTGAGATAGTGGAGTATCTGAACCGTAATAGGAAACATGAATACCGTCGAGAATACTCGGGTGCGCACGGCCGGTGCGGATTTTATTGAAATTATTGGCTAGTGCGTCGAGCGCCTTGCTCATACGAGTCTTAGCGTCTTTTTTGATATCTTCAATCACGATTTCACTTCCTCTTCGATTAGCGTGCCTTCCTCGCCGCCCACGACAATATTGAGCAGCGCGCCGGTTTTATCCATACGGAATACCCGCACGGGCATATTGTGCTCGCGGCAGAGACAGATCGCAGTCAAATCCATCACGCCGAGCTTTTTATCGAGCACTTCGTCATAAGTCAGTTGGTCATAGCGGGTTGCGGTGGGATCCAGCACCGGATCGGCCGAGTAAACACCATCGACCTTAGTGGCTTTTAGCACCAACTCCGCTTCGATTTCAATGCCGCGCAGGCAGGCAGCCGAATCAGTAGTAAAGAATGGATTGCCGGTACCCGCAGCAAAAATCAGCACTTCGCCGCGCTCCAGGTAGCGAATTGCCGCGCGGCGGTCATAGTGATCCACAATTCCACTCATCTGGATAGAGGACATTACCCGCGATGAAATATTGGATCTTTCCAGCGCATCGCGCAGAGCCAGCGCATTCATTACCGTAGCCAGCATTCCCATATGATCGCCAGTCACACGATCGAGTCCAGCCGCACTTAGGGCCGCACCGCGAAACAGGTTACCGCCGCCTACAACCAGTCCAACCTGAACACCGATACCCACCAGCTGACCAATCTCCAGGGCCATTTTGTCCAGCACTTTAGGGCTGATACCAAAACCCTGATCACCCATCAGCTCTTCGCCGCTGAGCTTCAGCAGAATTCTTTTATATTTGCGGTCTTTAATACCGGGCATTCGTTGGTCCTCTCAAATGTACCTGTTTAGTGGCCAAGTATTGCCGCCGAACATTACAACACTTTCTGTCATTTACACAGAGGGGTGCCCCGCTGCAAGCACACAGGCTCCAGCGGAGGCACCCCACCGCAAGTGAGCACTCAGAGCACTCACTGTTATCAATTAGGAAGAGGATTTAACCTGTGCCGCTACTTCCGCAGCGAAGTCCACCTCTTCTTTCTCGATACCTTCACCCACTTCAAAGCGGACGAAAGAAGTTACGTCGGCACCGGCGTCTTTAACCAGCTTGCCAATGCTCACGTCTGGATTCTTGACGAAAGGCTGCTCCACCAAGCTGTTCTCTTTCAGGAACTTCTTGATACGGCCACCCATCATCTTCTCAACGATTTCAGCCGGCTTGCCTTCCATATCGGGCTGGGCCTTGATGATGTCCTTCTCTTTTTCCAGGACGTCAGCAGGCATATCTTCAGGCTTGTTCACCTGAGGGTTTACCGCGGTTACGTGCATAGCAACGTCTTTCGCCAGCTCCACCTCACCCGCGCTCAGAGCTACCAGAGCGGCGATACGATTGTTGGAGTGTACGTAGGCACCCACAACCGGAGCTTCGACCAACTGGATTCGACGCACGCCGATGTTCTCACCGATTTTCTGAACCAGTGCTTCGCGAGCATTTTCCAGATCACCTTCCATCAGGGCAGCTACGTCCTGCTGACGCTCGGCAAATGCTTTATCGACAACCTTGGCAACAAAAGCCTGGAAGTTATCGTCGCGAGCAACGAAGTCGGTTTCGGAGTTCACTTCTACCAATACGCCGTAGCTACCGTCTTCGGCAACTTTTGCAGCAACAACGCCGTCTGCAGCGGTACGGCCAGCTTTCTTGGCAGCCTTCAGGCCGGAGGCTTTGCGCAGGTCTTCGATCGCTTTTTCGATATCGCCATCCGCTGCGGTGAGTGCTTTCTTACACTCCATCATCGGCAGGCCGGTACGCTCGCGCAGTTCTTTTACCATTGACGCGGTAATCGCCATGATTTTTTCCTCGGGGTTCTGTCACTTAAAGTTAGAAAAAAGGGGCCGTAATCCGGGCCCCTTTTTAAGTTCGCAATGTAACGCTACTCCGCTACACCACTTCGCCCTGCAAATTACTCTGCAGCAGCTTCGTCATCGCTAGCTTCGACGTACTCGTCTTTGTTCACCGCGCTGCCAGCTTCCGCTGCACCGGCCAGAACTGCGTCAGCCACAACAGTGGTGTACAGTTTGATGGCACGGATAGCATCGTCGTTACCGGGGATCACGTAGTCAACACCAGCGGGATCGCTGTTGGTATCGACAACACCAATTACCGGAATGCCCAGCTTGTTAGCTTCCTGAATCGCGATGCGCTCGTGCTCAACGTCGATTACGAAGATCGCGTCGGGCAGGCCGCCCATGTCCTTGATACCACCGATGGAGCGGTCGAGCTTCTCCATCATGCGGGTGCGCATCAGAGCTTCTTTCTTGGTCAGCTTCTCGAAAGTACCGTCCTGAGACTGAACTTCCAGCTCGCGGAAACGCTTGATGGACGCGCGGATGGTCTTGTAGTTGGTGAGCATACCGCCCAGCCAGCGGTTGCTGACGAAAGGCTGGCCACAGCGTTCGGCCTGCTCTTTGATAGATTTCTGTGCGGCGCGCTTGGTGCCTACGAACAGAATCTTTTTCTTCTGAGCAGCCATCCCCTTGACCACCTGCAGGGCTTCGTTAAAAGCCGGAACAGTGTGCTCCAGGTTGATGATGTGAATCTTGTTGCGGGCACCAAAGATGTATTGACCCATCTTCGGGTTCCAGTAGCGGGTCTGGTGGCCAAAGTGAACACCAGCCTGCAGCATATCGCGCATGCTTACTTGCGGCATAATAAACCTCTAAATATACGGGTTAGTCCTCCACACATCCCATGCGTCAACCCCTTTCGAGGCACCCAGACACATGTGTCGATGCGTGTGCGGCATTTCCGCCCCGGAAGCACTCCGGAGCGGCGCGCTTTATACCACAACCGCGCAGCCGAGTGAAGAACGGGAATAAATATGATGTGAATGGCTGCGCCTGTGGATTCCTTAGTTAGCGCCACTCGCTGGCGCTATGCCCCGTCGCCGGCAATCCGCTACAATGCCCGCCTTCACAGATAGACTTAAGGACACGCATGACCTCAGCCATAAAGACGCCGGAACAAATTGCCAAAATGCGCACCGCGGGCCGCCTCGCCGCAGAAGTCCTGGAGATGATTGGCGAGTATGTGGTCCCTGGCGTCACTACGGAAGAACTGGACCGCCGCTGCCACGACCATATCGTCAATGTGCAGAAGGCCATCCCCGCCTGCCTCGGCTATCGGGGCTTCCCAAAGTCCATTTGCACCTCAGTTAATGAGGTGGTTTGCCACGGGATACCCTCTGAGAGCAAAGTGCTCAAGAAGGGCGACATCATCAATATTGATGTCACCGTGATTAAGGATGGCTGGTACGGCGACACCAGCAAGATGTTCTTCGTCGGCAAGCCCGCCGCACACGCCGAGCGACTGGTGCGCGTCACCCAAGAATGCATGTACAAGGCCATTGAGATAGTGCGTCCGGGCACCAGCCTCGGTGATATCGGCCACGTGATCCAGCAACACGCCGAGAAGAACTACTACTCTGTGGTGCGCGACTTCTGCGGCCACGGTATCGGCGATGTCTTCCACGAGGAGCCTCAGGTGCTGCACTACGGCCAACCCGGAACCGGCGAGATTTTGCAGGAGGGCATGACCTTTACCATTGAACCGATGATCAATGCCGGCAAGGCCGCCACCCGCGTTCTCGGCGATGGCTGGACCGCGGTCACCAAGGACCGCCGCCTGTCGGCTCAGTGGGAGCACACCATGGTGGTCACCAGCAGCGGGGTCGAGGTGCTGACCGCGCGCAGCGAGGAAAAGTTTTAACCACAAGTTCCTCCCGCTTCTAAATAAAGATGCACAGCCCCGCCCCACGGCGGGGTACAGCCAAACGGACCTCAGTCATGCAGCCGGTCAACACACCCTACTTCGAGCGCCCCCTGTTCTTCTTCGACCAAGCCCGCTTTCGCCGCGATCTCGCCGCCCGTGAAAAACCGCCCCTGCAGATATTCAAGGATGCGATAGGTGCGGCCGAGCACCAGATGGCCGAACGTTTTCGCGAGGGCGAGGATGTCGCCACCCTGGTGCATGAGCGCGCGCTCTTTGTCGATTGCCTGCTGCACTATGCCTGGCATCAGTACCATTGGAAGTCGGGCGCCAGCTTGATGGCCGTAGGCGGTTATGGCCGAGGAGAACTACACCCCCATTCCGATATCGATCTACTGATTCTCACTGAGGATCGCGCCGACGAAGAAACCATCGACAGTATTGAGCGGTTCGTCACCTTCCTCTGGGATCTAGGCTTGGAGATCGGCCACTCGGTGCGTAGCGTGGAGGAGTGCCTGGCACTGGCCGCCGAGGACATCACTGTCATCACCAACCTCACCGAATCCCGCACAGTGGTGGGCGACAGCAAACCCGGGGAACAACTTGCGGCCGGCATGGAGGGCGGCAAGCTCTGGTCTACCGAAGACTTCTTCAACGCCAAACTGGCCGAGCAAGATGAACGCCACAACCGCCAGCAGGCCGCAGAATATATTCTCGAACCCAACATCAAGAACTCTCCCGGCGGGCTGCGCGATATCCAGACCATCGCCTGGGTCGCCAAGTATTTCTTCCGGGTGCGCACGCTCAGACAGCTGCAGGGCAAGGCCTTTTTCACCGAGGAGGAATTCGCCATCCTCCAGTCTGGCGAGAGCTTTCTTTGGCGAGTGCGCTATGGCCTGCACCTTCTCGCCGGACGTGCCGAGGAGCGGCTGCTGTTCGACTACCAAAGAGAATTGGCCAAACAGTTTGGCTATGAAGATAGCGACACCCAGCTGGCGGTTGAGCAATTTATGCACAACTACTACCGCATCGTAATGGCCCTGCGCGAACTTAACGATGTACTGCTGCAGTATTTGGGCGAGGCGATCCAGCAGGGTGGCGAGCAGACTACCACCCCCATCAATGAGCGCTTCCAGCTGCGCGGCGGGGCTATTGAGGCCGCCTACCCACAAGTGTTCAATCAGCACCCCCCAGCGCTGCTGGAGATCTTTGTGCTGATGGCCAGACACCCGCAAATCACACGGGTACGCGCTTCAACCATCCGCCTAATCCGCGAGCACCGCCACCTGATCGACGAGCACTTTCGCGCGGACCCCGCCAACAGCGAGCTGTTTATGGAACTGCTGCGCTCTGCGCGCGGACTCTCCACACAGCTGTCGCGTATGACCCGCTACGGTATTCTCGGGCGCTACCTGCCGGAGTTCGGCCGCGTCACCGGGCAGATGCAGCACGACCTCTTCCACATCTACACCGTGGACGCTCACACCCTGCAGGTGGTGCGCAATATGCGCAGCTTTCGCGGCCCCGAGGCGCGGGAAAAATTCCCCATCGCCGCAGAAATTCTCGAGCGCCTGCGCCAACCGGAACTACTGTATATCGCCGGCCTCTACCACGATATCGCCAAGGGGCGCGGCGGCGACCACTCCAAACTGGGCGTGGTGGACGCCGCCGAGTTCTGCGAGCGCCACCAGCTGCCGGCGCGCGACCGCCGCCTGGTTTGCTGGCTGGTCGAAAAGCACCTATTGATGAGCCAAGTATCGCAGAAACAAGACATCAGTGATCCAGAAGTGGTGCACGCCTTCGCCCGCGAAGTGGGCGACCGCGAACACCTGGACTACCTCTACGCCTTGACCGTAGCGGATATCAACGCCACCAACCCAGAGCTTTGGAACAGCTGGCGCGCCAGCCTGATGCGCCAGCTCTACCAGGCCACCCAGCACGCCCTGCGCCGCGGCCTGGAGAACCCCATCGACCGCGAGGAAATTATCGAGGAAACCCGCAGCCTGGCGCTGGAAAAACTGTGCGCCCTCGGGCTGCCGGAAGCCTCTATGGAAAACATCTGGGCACAGATGGGCGACGACTATTTTGTGCGCGAGAGCGCCGACAACATCGTCTGGCACACCGCGGCCATTCACGAGCTGCACAGCAACAGCCCGCTAATGCCCAGCGACACCCTGGTACTGACACGCAACTCAGGCCCCGGCGAGCACGATGGCGCCACCCAGGTTTTTGTCTACACCCCCGACCGCGCCAATGTATTCGCCGCCGTCGTCACCGGGCTCGATATGCTCAACCTGAATGTGCACGATGCGCGCCTGTACAGCTCGGCCTCCGGCTACACCCTGGATACTTTTTACGTGCTGGACGAATATGGCCAACCCCTGCTCGACGAGCCCCAGCGCCTACAGCAAATTCGCGAGACACTGCAAAAAGAACTGGCCTTAGTGGAGGACTACTCCAAGGTGATCCAGCGGCGCACCCCGCGGCGCCTGAAGATGTTTTCATTGGAGAGTCGCGCGCACCTGTCTACCGAGACGGGCGACCAATACAGCACACTGGAAATCACTAGCGCCGACAGGCCCGGTCTGCTCGCGCTGATTGCGCGCACTTTTGTCACCCACGATCTGCGCCTGCACAACGCCAAAATCTCCACTCTTGGGGAACGGGTAGAGGATATTTTCCATATCACCGATGCCGAGGGTCACGCGCTCAGTGACGCCGAGACCAATCGCGCACTGGAGCAGGCCATTTGCCGGGAGCTGGACGACCACACAGCGCCGCAATAACACCTATGACGAGCGGATAAGAACGCTATGAATCCAAACCTGGACAAGCTGCAGCCCTACCCTTTCTCCAAGTTACAGGCACTGAAAGCGGACCTGCAGCCGGCGAGCAAACCCCATATCGCCCTCTCCATCGGCGAGCCGAAACACGAGCCGCCTGAATTCGTGCGGAGGGAGCTGGTCGCGCACCTGGACAAAATCGCCGCCTACCCGCTCACAAAAGGCCTGGAAACACTGCGCCAGGCGATTGCCGACTGGCTATGCGCCCGCTTTCAGCTCGCACAGGTCTGTGCCGACACCCAGGTGTTGCCGGTGAATGGCACCCGCGAAGCGTTATTCGCCTTCGCACAGGCTATGGTCACGCCGGGCAGTAAAGTGCTGATGCCCAACCCCTTCTACCAGATTTACGAGGGAGCCGCCCTGCTGGCCGGCGCCGAGCCACACTTCATCAACTGCGTCGCTGGCAATCGCTTTAAGCCGGACTTCAGCTCGGTGTCCGAATCGGTGTGGCGCCAGTGCGAGCTGCTGTATCTCTGCTCACCGGGCAACCCCACTGGCGCCCTGCTGGAGATCGACGAATTGCAAACGCTCATCGAGCTGGCAGACCGCTACGAGTTCACCATCGCCTCGGATGAGTGCTACTCGGAACTCTACTTCGTCGAGGGCGCACCGCCGGCCGGGCTGCTGCAAGCCTGCGAACAAATGGGCCGGGGCGACTATCGTCGCTGTGTGGTTTTTCACAGCCTGTCGAAGCGCTCCAATTTGGCGGGACTGCGCTCCGGGTTTGTCGCCGGCGACGCTCAGCTGCTGGATAAATTCCTGCTCTACCGCACCTACCACGGCTGCGCCATGCCACTGCCGAACCAGTACGCCTCCATCGCCGCCTGGCAGGATGAAGAGCATGTGCGCGAGAATCGCGCACTCTACCGACAGAAGTTCGACGCGGTGCTCGATATTCTCGACGGCTGCCTCGATGTACAAAAACCGCAAGCCAGCTTTTACTTGTGGCCGCGTGTCGGCGACGGGGAGGAGTTTGCCCGCGAGCTATACCGCCAGCAAAATATCACGGTTTTGCCGGGCTCTTTCCTCGCCCGCGAGAACGAGGGAGTGAACCCCGGCAGCGAGTATGTGCGCATGGCTTTGGTGGCCACATTAGAAGAGTGCGTGGAAGCGGCAGAGCGCATCAAAGAATTTTGCCGGCAGAACTGACCGCCGAATTAATCCAACAGACACCGTAACCCAGGAGCCCCCACCCAGGCACAGATGAGAATGGCAGTAAAAAACTTACTCAAACAAGAGCGCGTGGATTTTATTCTACAGCGCCTGGAAGAACTCTATCCGCAGACCCCGGTTCCGCTCGATCACAAAGACCCCTACACGCTGCTGGTTGCCGTACTGCTCTCGGCACAGTGTACCGATGAGCGCGTCAACCAAGTCACCCCCGCCCTCTGGCAGCTGGCCGACAACCCCGAGGATATGGCACTGGTGCCCGTGGAGGATATCCAGGCGGTTATCCGCCCCTGCGGTTTATCACCGCAGAAATCCAAAGCCATCAGCAAGCTTTCACAAATTCTCGTCAACGAATACCACAGTAAAGTGCCGGAAAATATGGCCGCCCTGGAAACCCTGCCCGGTGTCGGTCACAAGACCGCCAGCGTGGTGATGTCCCAGGCATTTGGCCACCCGGCCTTCCCGGTGGACACTCATATTCACCGCTTAGCGCAGCGCTGGGGACTCACCAACGGTAAAAATGTCACCCAGACCGAGAAAGACCTAAAAAGGCTGTTCCCCAAAGAAAAGTGGAATAAATTGCACCTGCAGATTATTTTCTATGGCCGCGAGTACTGTTCCGCGCGCGGCTGCGACGGCACCGTCTGCGAAATCTGCACCACCTGCTACCCCAACCGCAAAAACCCCAAGAAAACCAAAAAGGCGTAACTGTGATTACTCTGTACGGCATTAAAAACTGCGACACCGTAAAAAAAGCCCGCAAGTGGCTGGAAAAGAATGGGGTCGACTATCAATTTCACGATTTCCGTGAAGACGGCATGGACAATGTGCCCCTAAAAGCCTGGCTGAATGAATTTGGCTGGCAGGAAGTACTGAATCGCCGCTCCACCAGTTGGCGCGCTCTGAGCGAAGTACAGAAAAATACAATGGACAACGACAGCGCTTTAACCCTTGCCAGCGAGACCCCCACCCTGATCAAGCGCCCGGTGACCACCTCAGACGGCACTACTCGCTTTGGTTTTAAAGAGCAAGAATTCGCCGCGCTTACCGGCCAAGCCAACTAGGAGAAAAAAATGAATGATATCTACAGCATCGGATTTGGCGTTGGCACCTGCAATAGCAAGGGCGACTGGCTGGAAGTCTTTTACCCAAAACCGCTGTTCAAACCCAATGCAGAAATAGCCAAAGCGGTAACTGAGACCCTACATATCGATGGCGGCAACCACAGCCTACCCCTCGACGCGACCCTGCTGCACAGCCTCACAGAAAAGCTGCACAGCGCCGGGGCGGGCGAACAGGCGGAGATCCTGCAGCAGTTCGCCAACAGCCACCGACCGCTGGTTGTCGTTGTACTTTCCAGCGACGAGGCACCACAGACGGTACCGGAAGCCTATTTGAAGCTGCAGCTACTTTCCCACCGCCTGGTAAAACCCCACGAAACCAATCTCGAAGGTCTCTTCGGCAAACTGGTCAATGTGGCCTGGACCAATCAGGGCGCAATCGACCTGGACGAGCTGCCACAGCGCCAACTGGAAGCGCGCCTGAACGGAGAGCACCTGGAAGTCGCCTGCGTCGACAAATTCCCCAAGATGACCAACTACGTAGTGCCCACGGGCGTGCGCATCGCCCACACCGCACGCGTGCGCCTCGGCGCCTATCTCGGCGAGGGTACCACCATCATGCACGAGGGCTTCGTCAACTTTAACGCGGGCACCGAGGGGCCGGGTATGATCGAAGGCCGCATCTCTGCGGGCGTATTTGTCGGCGCTGGTTCCGATCTGGGTGGCAGCAGCTCCACCATGGGCACCCTTTCCGGCGGCGGAAACATAGTGATTTCCGTGGGCGACAACTGCCTGCTGGGTGCCAACGCCGGTATCGGCATCCCCCTGGGGGATCGCTGCACCGTGGAAGCGGGTTTATATATCACCGCCGGAACTAAGGTGGCCCTCCTAGATGACAGCGGCAAACTGGTCGAACATATCAAAGCGCGCGAACTGGCCGGAAAATCCGACCTGCTGTTCCGCAGAAATTCCACCAATGGCGCCGTTGAATGTCTAACGAATAAGAGCGCCATTGAGTTGAATGCAGCACTGCACAGCAATTAAAACCTGACCCTGCGGGGCCCCGGCCCCGCCCGCTCTCCATCTGCATAAATTCTAATAACAGCGCACCTCATCAACTAAAAGGATTATTCCGTGACCCCCACACTGCAACTGGCCTTTGACCTTATCCGCCGTCGCTCCGTAACCCCCGAAGATGCAGGCTGTATGGATCAGATGATTGAGCGACTGGAAAAAGTTGGGTTCAAGGTGACAAAGCTGCGACGTGGCGATACCGATAATTTTTGGGCGGTGCGCAACGGGCAAAGCAAAGGCCCTCTGCTTGCCTTTGCCGGTCACACGGATGTCGTGCCGA
This sequence comes from Microbulbifer sp. ABH2_005, assembly GCF_056160005.1. Taxonomy (NCBI): domain Bacteria; kingdom Pseudomonadati; phylum Pseudomonadota; class Gammaproteobacteria; order Cellvibrionales; family Microbulbiferaceae; genus Microbulbifer; species Microbulbifer sp. ABH2_005. The sequence goes on from NZ_JBSWWI010000001.1 coordinate 2,944,612, forward strand.
GCGGGCCGGAGGAAAACTGGAGCAGCCCGCCCTTCGAGCCACAAATCCGCGATGGCTTTTTGTATGGTCGCGGTGGGGCCGACATGAAGGGTTCACTGGCAGCAATGGTGGTGGCCTGCGAGGAGTTTATCCACCAGCACCCCGATCACAGCGGTCGCATCGCCTTTTTGATCACCAGCGACGAGGAGGGGCCGGCAATCAACGGCACAGTCAAAGTCGTTGAGTGGCTCGAGGAGCAGGGCGAAAAAATAGACTGCAGTATTGTCGGTGAGCCCTCCAGCAGCGAGCGCGTCGGCGATATTATTAAAAACGGAAGACGCGGCTCATTGGGCCTTGAGTTAAAAGTCTTCGGTGTTCAGGGACATGTGGCCTATCCACATCTGGCGGAAAACCCAATTCACAATTTGGCCCCAGCACTCGCTGAACTGGCAGCAGAAGAGTGGGATCAGGGCAACCAATTTTTCCCCGCCACCAGCTTCCAGGTTTCCAACATCAACGGAGGTACAGGAGCTACCAATGTGATTCCCGGTGAAGTGGATCTGCTCTGTAACTGGCGCTTTTCTACGGAATCCACCGCCGAAGAATTGGAGACCCGTGCCCGAGCAATCCTGGATAAGCACAAACTGAAATATGAAGCGAACTTTAATTTGTCCGGGCACCCCTTCCTCACTGCCGAGGGCCCACTGGTCCACGCTGTAGAGCAAGCGATTCAAAAAATCACAGGAAAGGAAACAGAATTATCGACTGCCGGGGGCACTTCCGATGGCCGCTTTATCGCTCCAACAGGAGCGCAAGTAGTGGAACTGGGGCCGGTCAATGCCACTATTCACAAAGTTGATGAGAGAGTCAAAGCCGACGATTTGGATATACTTAAGGAAATCTATCGGGAAGTACTTAGGGAGCTTCTAACCTGAGCTAACTGCCCCAGACGATAATTATTTATTAATTGCACGGACTATCCCACTAAATACACGGATCGGCTTATTCGCCTCCTAACCAACTGCCTCTGCGGTATGCTCCTTCCGATAACAAAATGGAGGAGCCCGCAGATAATGAACAGACTATTGAAAATAGCCGCGGCGATATTAATCGCCAGTCCTGCCCTCGCTGAAGAGCAACCCACTAACTTCAGCTATGAGGATGTATTCAATCTCGAGTATGCCAGCGATCCTCAGTTCAGCAACGACGGAAAAAGTATTTACTACGTCCGCAACTCCATGAACAAAATGGCGGACAACAAGCGGGCAAACCTATGGCGCATCAGTGCCGACGGCAAGGACCACCGTCCACTGACCTCAGGAGATTACTCAGATTATTCTCCGCGCCTATCCCCGGACGGTAAAATAATCGCCTTTATCAGTTCCCGCAGCGGCAGCCCCCAGATCCACCTATTGTGGCTCGATAACGGCCAAAATCTGCAGATCTCCCACCTGCCAAAATCCCCTTCCAATATTCAGTGGTCACGGGAGGGCAAACAAATTGCCTTCACCATGTTTGTGCCCGAGAGCAAACCTCTGCCTGTTGAACTACCCGGTGCCCCCGAGGGCGCCGAGTGGGCAAAGCCGCCCCAGTTTATCGACCGTAGTATTTATCGAGCGGACGGTATGGGTTACCTCAAGCAGGGGCACACCCAGGTATTTGTCATCCCCCGTGAGGGCGGCACGCCGCGTCAGCTTACCAACGGTGAGTTCGATCACGACAGTAGTCTCGCCTGGAGCAAAAACAACGACGCCATTTATTTTTCTGCAAATCGTCACCCCGATCACGAGATCGAATTGATGAACTCTGAAATTTATAGAGTAAATCTCAAGGATGGCGACATCGAGCAGATCACCGAAAGATTCGGGCCCGATCACCATCCGCAGATTTCCCCCGATGGTAAAAAGCTTGCCTACCTGGGATTCGAGGATCAACGGCTCGGGTACCAACAACACAGCCTGCGCATCATCGATCTCGACAGCGGCGAATCTCGCAAAGTCCAAACCGCTAAAGACCGCAGTATCTCCAGCTTCAACTGGCTAGGCGACAGTAAACGTATCGCTTATAGCTACGACGATCAGGGCTCCACAAAAATTGCCATTAAAAAAATTGGTGGCAGCGACACTGTAGTCGCCAGTGATGCTGGCGGTCTATCGCTGGGGCGACCCTACTCGGGCACTCACTTTGCCACATCCAAACGCGGAGCTATTGCTTACACGCAAACCAATCCGCAGCATCCGGCAGAGCTGGCTTTAGCCCACAACGGCAAAGTAAAGGCGCTGACCAGCCTCAATAACGATGTGGTGCCGCTGCGCAATATGGCCCACGTGGAGGAGATCAATTACAAGTCCAGCTTCGATGGGCGCGATATACAGGGTTGGGTCGCCTACCCGCCTAACTTCGACCCGAAGAAAAAATATCCCCTGCTATTGGAAATTCACGGCGGACCCTTCTCTAACTATGGCCCCCGGTTTGCCGCCGAGGTGCAACTTTTTGCTGCCGCCGGCTATGTAGTTCTCTACACAAACCCACGGGGCTCTACCAGCTACGGGCATGAATTTGCCAACCTGATTCACCACAATTACCCGAGCCAGGATTACGACGATTTAATGGCCGGCGTCGATGCAGTAATTGATCAGGGTTATATCGATGAGGAGCAATTATTCGTTACCGGCGGCAGCGGAGGCGGCACCCTAACGGCCTGGATCATCGGAAAAACCGATCGATTTCGCGCAGCAGTAGTTGCTAAGCCGGTAATCAATTGGGAGAGTTTCGTCTTGACTGCTGACTACTCCAGGTTCTTTACCAAATACTGGTTCTCAGGCATGCCCTGGGAAAAACCTGAGGAATATCGCCGCCGCTCACCGCTGACTTATGTGGGCAATGTCACTACGCCAACTATGCTGCTTACCGGAGAGGAGGACTACCGCACACCCATGTCTGAAACAGAGCAGTTTTACCAGGCACTGAAGTTAAACGATGTGGAAGCTGCAATGGTACGAATTCCAGGCGCCTCTCACAGTATTGCCGCGAGGCCCAGCCAGATGGTTGCGAAAGTGGCTTCTATTTTGTACTGGTTTGATCAGCATAAGCCAAGTCGGGATAGCGAAGACCTAGCAAGTAAATAATTTAACTATCATGACATTTTAGCGAAGGGAAAGCCTCAAGGCTTTACCTTTGCTATTTAACCAATACCCCTTGTCACTCATAATAAAAATATAAAACGACAAGGAACTTACAAATGCGCAAACTGTTTTGTCTTTTTCTCCTTTGGCCCACCCTCACCATTTGCGAACAAGTTACCCTATCCGATTTGGTACGGCATGCAGATATACAAGAAGTGAAAATTTCTCCCACAGGTACTCACTTAGCAGTTAAACAGTTATATAAAGGGGAGAGAGTACTTGTTTTTATGTCCATTAACCCCCTCAAAATTACCGGTACTCTTCGCTTTAGAGGCAAGGAGGAAGTCGGCAACTTTTATTGGGCTAATGATGAACGCGTAGTAGCAGAAGTGGTTTCTCGGAAAGCTGCTCTTGAGGCGCCTGTATTTTACGGCTCCCTATTTGCCATCAATTATGACGGTTCAAAGGGTAAAAATATTTTTGGCCACTTAGCGGGCGAACGCCAAGTGGGCTCTCGTCTAAAAAAAGCTGAAGCTACCTACGCCCATGCCACCTTAATTGATCCGCTACTCAAAGAAGAAAAAGAAATCCTAGTTTCTACACACCCCTGGGCAAACAACCAAGAGTCCATTGGCGAAGTATTGAGATTAAATATCTATAACGGTGTGAGAAAACGTATTTCTCGACTACCTCAGGCCTGGGGCAGGGCATATACCGATCAAAAAGGAAATCTCCTTTTTGCTGACGGAGTTGATGAAGATGGAGAAAATCAGCTATACACCAGAACAAAAAATAAGTGGAAAAGAGTTAGCGACCCCTTATTAGATACCGCCACTCCAATCGGTTTTGATTATACAACTGGTGAATCCTTCTTAGCTCTCCTTGAAAAATCTCAAACAGAGAAACTCATCAAACTAAAGCCTGAGTCTGACATATTTTCCGTAGTCTACCAACATGAAACTTCTGATATACATGGCATAATTTATGCGCCTGGTAACTACAAACCTCTGGGTATCTATTTGCACCCCGATTACCCAGAAGAGCACTTCTTCCACGAAGGCGAAGGCTTCGCAGCTTTTTTTCGCGGACTAAAAAAAGCCTTTGAGGGCTATCACATTTCCTTTACTAGTTTCACCACCGATGGAAGCCTGGGAGTACTGAAAGTACATGGAGACCGCTTACCCAGTGATTACTTCCTGGTGAATATGCGTTCCAAAAGCGTGGATTTTCTTATCTCATCTGCGAGCTGGCTAAACCCTGATCAACTCAAACCAATGCAAGCCGATGCCTTCACAACTAAAGATGGTTTACGGGTTGGGGTATACCTCACATTCCCGCAGACCTCCAAGGAGCATCACCCCATGGTCGTTTTGCCCCATGGAGGCCCCCATGCCCGTGACTACTGGGGATACGACCAAGAAGCACAAATCCTATCCCAAAATGGTTACTTGGTTCTTCAGGTAAACTTTCGTGGCTCCACAGGCTATGGCGATCACTTTTATAAAGCCGGCAGGCTCGAGTGGGGAGGAAAAATCCAAAGTGATATCGCGGATGCAGTTAACTGGGCTGTAGGCAAAGGATATGCTGATCCTCAGCGAATCTGTATTTACGGTGCCAGCTTCGGGGGCTACTCAGCCCTAATGAATCCCATCAGATACCCAGACTTGTATAAGTGTGCCGCCGGCTATGTAGGTGTTTATGATCTGGAGATGATGTACAAGAAGGGGGACATCAGGCGCCGCGAAAGGGGACTGGCCTACCTTAAAAGGGAGCTGAGTAAAGATAAGGACTTCCTTAAGGAAAACTCCCCAATCTACAACACCGATAAACTCAATATTCCCTTATTTATTATTCACGGTGAGAAAGATGAGCGAGTGCCCGTTGAGCATGCCGAGGAGCTATTGGAAAAACTTGAGAAAGAAGGGAAACCAGCAAAAAGCCTTATTGTTGCCAATGAAGGGCACGGATTTTATAGCGAGGAAAACAATATGAAGCTTTATACCGAACTGCTAGCTTTTCTTGATAAGCACATCGGTGTTGGATCAGTAGAAAAACAGCTGACTGAGAAACAGTAACAAATTAACATCAGTCTTTTCGATACCAGTCGAATTATCGACTGGTATCGCCGACTCACAAGCGAGTGGCAAAGCATTTAATGAAGGTGACCTGAGGCCTGAGGGGGCTCCTCGTCTGGGCTAACCTGTTCCTCAAAACCATGAGACAGCACAAAATAATAAATAACCTGCAGCTGCCCATGGATTTCGGTCATCAGGTCGAAGTTATACTCCCCCCTTTCCCCTGGACCCACTTGTACAGACGCAATATGTGAGGGCTCAATAAAGAACTCCGCTACCGGGCGTTTGCCGCGCATCACCTGCACCAGTAGTGTCCGAGTATCTTCCTCAGCAAAACGCCAGTAATAGTCATCATCATCATAAACGACGCTCTCCGGGGTACCGGCACGGAGAATGCAATTGGGGTGTTCAGTCAGCCAGGGCCAGAATTCTTTAAAGGGGATCGTCTGTGGCATGAAGGTTTAGTCATCCAGCTCGACAACACTGGCGGCACCGCCATCAAGGTTAAACTCGTCAGCTATTTGCTTGCACCAGAGATTGAGGCGTTCGGCAGTCAGCTCTTCCTGCTGGTCTTCATCAATAGCGAGGCCCATAAATTTGTCTTCGCCTTCAATTTCCGCCTTGGAGGCCTCAAATTCATAGCCCTCTGTCGACCACAAGCCGACGATGGCCGCCCCTCGACCGACAATCACATCATGTAGCATGCCCATCGCATCCAGGAAGTAATCGCCGTAACCGAACTGATCGCCCAGGCCAAACAGGGCCACCGTCTTGCCACTGAAGTCTATTTCCTGCACATCCTCCCAGAACTCTTCCCAGTCGGATTGAATCTGACCGAAGTCCCAGGTAGGAATACCGAAAATCAGCTGCTCGTAGTTGGCAATCTCCAATTGGGTAATATCGGCAATATCAAACAGGTCTACCCGCTCCTCTCCCAGGCGGGCGCGGATGCGCAGGGCTATAGATTCGGTATTGCCTTCGTCGCTGCCATAAAACAAGCCGATTTTGCTCACAGTCATTCCTCTTCGCCCAAACCGGGCCACACTAGATACTTATTGGCGGGGCGGCGTATTCTCCCAGCAAAGGCGGGGCACGGCAAGCTGACCAAGGCTGTGCCTCGGTACAAAAAAGCCCCCATAATTGTGGGGGCAAAGGGTTATGAACCGACCGGGCCTCTGGGGAAGGGTGCGCCCGGCGGATCGCACAAGGAGTCTGCGATTTGGGGAAGATCAGCTTTCTGTGGTGCGGCGCTCAAGGCGTTCCTCACGCCACTTTACACGGCGCTCTTTGCGCTGCTCTTTCAACTCTTCAAATTTGGCTTTTTGCTCATCGGTGAGGATCGCTTCGAACTGCTGGCGCATTTGGAAGTGGTTTTGCATTTTTTGAACCTGTAACTTACCCAATTCGGTCCCGAGCTGGTCCAGGGTGGCCTGGTCAGCTCCGCTCTCCAGGGCGGTATGAATTTGCTTGCGCAGCTCTTGTAACTGCTGGCGCTGGGCATTCCTGCTTTCACTGTTGCTATCTCTGTTAGCCTTTAACTGGGCTTTCTGGCCCTCGGTCAGCTCCAGCTTACGCGCCATATGCTCAAATCCGCGCTTGTGATGGCCCTCCTCTGCGCCAAACGCCATAGTAGCTGCAGGGGCCGCCATTACGCCGGCCAGAGCCAGACTACTCAGCATCAGTTTCCAGTTTTTCATCACTCCGTCCTCACGTTTGTATTCAGTGATTTCATAGTAAGTCGGGCCTGTGTAAACAGGGGCAAACTGCGGTAAACATTTGTTAAGAACGGTAAAAAGCCGGATAAGCGGCGATAACTAGCGCCAGTGCTTTGCATATAATGGCCCCACAGCAATTGAGAGAACGCCATGAGCCGCATCCTTCTTATCGACGACGACACAGAATTAACCGATCTGCTGAGTGAGTACCTTACCGGGGAGGGGTTCAATGTAACCGCCGCCAATGATGGCGGCCGCGGACTGGAATTGGCCCAGAGTCAACACTTTGATGCCCTGGTATTAGACGTGATGCTGCCGATACACAACGGCTTTGACGTACTGCGCAAGCTGCGAGAGAAGGCTTCGCCCACCAGCCGCTCCCTGCCGGTTATTATGCTTACCGCCAAGGGAGATACCGTGGATAGAATCGTGGGCCTGGAGATGGGCGCCGATGACTATCTACCCAAGCCCTGTAATCCCCGTGAGCTGGCGGCGCGCCTGCGGGCTATCCTGCGTCGCGGTCGGGTCGAAGTAGAGGACAATGACGACAGCCTCAACAGCGGTCAATTGCGCCTGCTGCCAGCCGAGCATCAGGCCTATTGGGGCGACCAGGCCCTGTCCCTGACCGGCGCCGAATTTTCCGTACTCAAGGTGCTTGTCCAAAGCGCCGGGGATGTAGTGAGTAAAGAGGTGCTCACCGAAAGTGCCCTGGGGCGCAAGCTGATGCCCTACGACCGCTCCATCGATGTGCACGTCAGCAACATTCGCAAGAAACTCGCGGATAAAGGCGCCAGCCGCGATCTGATCATCAATATCCGCGGCGCCGGTTACATGCTCACCCAGGCCAAGCAATAGGTAGTATCAAAATGCGCAGCCTCTTCTGGAAAATGTTTTTTGGCGCATGGATCACCGCCATGGTGATGGTGGTTGCCGCCATTTACATTACCCACTTTGGCGAGTTTGGCGACCCCCGCCAGGAGGAGCGCTGGGAAGGCCCCGCACTGTTTCGAGAGGTGATGCGCAACATGCGTATCGCCCGCCGCCACGGACCCGAGCAGTTTCAGCACTGGCTGGAACGCGCGCCCAAGAAAGTCAAACGGCGAGTCTACGCGGTGGACAGCGAGGGCAATGACTTGTTGGGGCGGCCGGTGCCACAGAGTATGGCACCGCTGATTAACAGCCTCGACTACCGCAATCGCGAGGCCCATATGCTGGTGGACAACAAACCCACCGTCGGCTTTTTCCTGCCACTGCGCACTGGTGACCCATTGCGCATCGCCCTAGTTGCCGGGGATAGCAAAGAGGGACTATTGCTGCGATTCCTGTGGCGCAACTTCTGGCCTATGTTGCTGCTCTCCATGATCGCCTCCGGTATCGCCTGCTATTGGCTGGCCACCTACCTGAGCCGCCCCCTGGAGCAGCTACGCGCCGCCACCAAACGGGTTGCCGCCGGTGAATTGGATTATCGGGTCGCTCCCAGCCTACACAGCCGCAACGATGAGCTGACCGACCTGGCGCTGGACTTCGATTCCATGACCGCTCAGCTACAGGAGTCCATGTCAGAGCAGCGTCGCCTGATCAAAGACGTCTCCCACGAGTTGCGCTCCCCCCTGGCGCGACTGCAAGTGGCCCTGGCCATCGCTCGCCAGAAGCAGGTGGCGGGGCTCGATACTGAGCTCGATAAGATCGGCAAAGCGGCGGACTATCTCGAAGACATTATTGCCGACGTTCTCTCCCTGCCGGTCAGCAATCAGGAGCAGCGCCCACTGGATGATGTAGTCGAACTCAACAGCCTCCTCTCAGCCCTAATTGAAGACCTGCATATCGAAGCGGCGGAAAAACACCTCGGCTTTGACATGAGTGCCAATGGCGAAGAGCTTTTAGTCGCTACTCGCGGCAGCTCCCTGACCGCAGCACTGGAAAATATCCTGCGCAACGCCATCAAATACAGCCCCAGCCATGGACTGGTTCGAGTACTGGTACAGGAGTCCGCCGATAGCTGCAGCATTTCCGTGATCGACTCTGGCTCCGGGGTGGACGAAACCGATCTGGAGGCGATATTCCGCCCCTTCTACCGCACAGACAGCGCCCGCACCCGCGAGAGTGGCGGCTTTGGTCTGGGGCTGGCTATCGCACAGCGCACGATATTGCATCACGGTGGCAGCATTACTGCGCGCAACTATGCCGGTGCCGGCCTCTGCGTCGAAATCAAGCTGCCGCTTATCCACCTCAGCGACGATTAAACCGCAGAGAAACTGCTATAACCTTGACTGGCGTCGGTAATTCGCCGGCGGTCGGGGTTTTAGGCCCCGAAATTTGCAAAGGGCCCCGCTATGCGCTGGATACTCTATATCCTGGTATTCCTGATACTGCTGTTCCTGGCCGGTTATCTGTTTCCCCGCGAAGTCTCACTGGAGCGCAGTGTCTATATCGACAGACCGCCCCAGGACGTATTCCCCTACGTCAATAACTATCGCAAGTTCAACAGCTGGTCTCCCTGGAGACATATCGACCCTGCCATGGAGTACCAATACAGCGGTCCAGAGACGGGGGTCGGCGCAACCATGAGCTGGCGCGGGGAAAACTCCAACGAGGGCGGAGGAACCCAGACGATCACCGCCAGCACACCAAACTCAATAGTGCTCAACAAACTGAATTTCGGCGATGGTAGTGAAGCCACAGCCGAGTTCAAGTTGCTCCCTAAAAACGGCGGAACCCAGGTTGTCTGGAGCTTTAACACCGACACAGGGGGTGGACCCAGGGAGCGCTGGATGGGACTGGCCATAAAGAAAATGGTGGGCGAGTCCTATGAGCAGGGACTGGCAAAACTCAAACAGCTGATGGAGTCCAGCGCCAAGACTGAGGGAGCCGAAGAAGGGGGAAATAGCGATACCAGTAATTCGGTATCCGATATCCCCTCCGATGTGGACGATGCCATGGGCGGAGGCCCCCAAGGAGTACAGTCGGAGATGCAGAACCAGCAGCAGGAAGAGGCCGGGGAAACTCCAGAAAATGAAGATCAAAAGGAGCAACAAAAGGAAAATCAGCCATAGGCCAAGATGTTTAGCCAGCTACAAAAAAAGCCCGCTCAAGGCGGGCTTTTTCTATGAAAAACGCTAAAAAATCTCAGGACTTATTGCGCCGCTGCGCCGGTACCGGAGACTTGCGCAACTTGCGCCGCTGGCGTTCCAGGGTCTGCTTTTCCCCCTGGGTCAGCGGACGCTGCCCCAGCTTGGGCAGGCCGGCGGTGATACACAGGTCATCAATTTCCCTGGGCTCCATCTCGATCCATTGGCCCACGCGCACATGGGAGGGAATAAATACACTGCCGTAGCGCACCCGCTTTAGGCGGCTTACACGAACGCCCTGGGATTCCCACAGGCGACGTACCTCGCGGTTGCGCCCCTCCATCACCACACAGTAAAACCAGCGATTTTTGCCCTCACCGCCACTCTCGACGATATCGGTAAAGCGCGCGGAGCCGTCGTCCAGTAGCACGCCTTTCAGCAAACGTCGCTTCATCTCCTCGTCCACATCCCCCTGGATGCGTACAAGGTATTCACGATCGATCACCGACGACGGGTGCATCAATTTGTTGGCCAGCTCACCGCTATTGGTAAACAGCAGCAGACCACTGGTGTTGAAATCCAGGCGGCCCACGGAAATCCAGCGGCCAGTTTTCAGTCGGGGCAGTCGATCGTAAACCGTGGGGCGCCCTTCCGGATCGTGGCGTGAGCAAATCTCTCCGACAGGCTTGTTGTACAGAATTACCCGGCAGCGGTTTTCCGCACTGGAGGGCAAACCCTGGCCATCAAATTCGATATGATCTTCGCCGGTAACACGCTCGCCGAGTTCCGCTACTTTTCCGTTGACCGTCACGCGACCCGCATCGATCGCGCGCTCCATTTCGCGCCGCGACCCGAGGCCGCTGCGCGCTAATACTTTTTGCAATTTTTCGCCTGCTGGCGAGGTGCCATCACTCATGGGGTGGTGTTTTCCGCTTGCACTACATCTTGGGAATCTTCATCGACATCACTGCTTCCCCGCTCCTCTTGATCGGCGGCAGCCTCAGTATCGATATCACCAAACAGGCTGCTCTTCGGCAGTGTTGCCGCAATAGGGGCTTGTGGCTCCCCGTATTCGACGCCCTGTTCAATTTCGCTTTCATGTTCTTCTTTAGGAGTTGGTTCCTCCTCGGTGGTACTCAAAGGCTCAGAAACCTCTGGGCTCTCAGGCTGTGCCTGCACCAACCCCCACTCATCTTCCGGCGCCTCTTCCCTGATCTCTTCTTGCACCGCTTCGGGCAACTCAGCGACCGCCGACTCTTCGCTTTCGGCAGTTTCTGCCTCTTTCTCAGGCAGCTCTGCATCGGCCCCTAGTTGAATATCAGCCTCCGCTGCGATTTCCTCAAGCGCTGCCGCGACTCGGGCATCCTCCGCTGCATCGACATCCTCTTGAAATTCATCAGACCCTTGGCGCTCTTCATCTTCGATTGCGCCGGCCTCCTCTTCCGTTTCCACACTCGCCTGCTCGCCCTCTGTAAGCTCCTCTCCCTCGGCGGCGAGTGCGGCAGCGATTTCCTCGGGAGGCAACCCCTCAGATTCGAGTATCTTATTCAAACTCTCGATATCGCGGATCTCAGCCAGAGTGGGCAGATCATCCAGAGAGGACAAATTGAAATAATCGAGAAAATCCCTGGTGGTTGCATAGAGTGAGGGTTTGCCAGGCACATCGCGGTGGCCAACCACCTTGATCCAGCCTCTATCCAACAGTGTCCTCACAATCTGGGAGCTGACCGCAACCCCGCGGATTTCCTCAATATCACCACGGGTGACCGGTTGGCGATAGGCGATAATCGCCAATGTCTCCAGAGTGGCGCGAGAATACCTCTGAGCTTTCTCTTCCCATAACCGGTTCACCCAGGGGGCCAGATCTTCCGGCACCTGAAAGCGCCAGCCGCTGGCCACTTTTTTCAGCTCAAAGCCGCGCCCGGCACAACTTTCAGCAATCTCACTGAGCAGATCCCGCAGGGTTGTGGCGGAGGGGCGCTCCTCCTCATCCATCAGGGACAGCAACTTTTCCTCACTGAGGGGCTGTGCCGAGGCTAACAGGGCACCCTCTAGGATTCTGCGCAGTAACTCCGGAGCGATTGTCATTTTATTGTTTCCAACTCTTCTTCTCTGGGCTCCACCTGCCCCGCAGCGAGCGGCTCTTTATCGGTCAGATCACCGTCGGCCAAATCGCCATCGGTTAAATCACTGTTCAAAGTGCCCTCATCACCGGATAAACGAGGTATCTCCTCCGATTCTCCAGTATCGAAGTCACGCTCACTTTCGTTGAACTCATCATCGCCAGCTTCGTGATTGTGGCTGGCTGCGCGCACATGAATGGGACCAAAGGCCTCATTTTGTACCAGTTCCACCAGAGACTCCTTAACCAGTTCCATCACGGCGAGGAAAGTCACCACTACGCCGAGGCGCCCCTCTTCCGCAGTAAAGAGACTCACGAAGGGCACAAACTGCCCGTGGCGAATCTGGTCGAGTACCTGGGTCATACGCTCGCGAGTGGAGAGCCTTTCCCGCTCTACCTGGTGGCTCTCAAACATGTCGGCGCGGCGCAAGACATCCGCTAACGCCACCAACACTTCCTTGAGATCCACTTCTGGGTCGGGCCGGGTAATATTGCGATCCGGTCCCTCGGCACTGGCCTGATGGATATCGCGGCCCATGCGCGGGATCTCATCCAGATCCTCGGCGGCAGATTTGAAGCGCTCGTATTCCTGCAGGCGACGAATCAGTGCAGCGCGCGGGTCCTCGCCCTCCTCCTCTTCCGCTGCCGGTGGACGCGGCAACAGCATGCGCGACTTGATCTCGGCAAGCATTGCCGCCATCACCAGATACTCCGCCGCCAGCTCAAAACGCATCGACGTCATCATATCCACATAGGCCATATATTGGCGGGTGATGTCGGAGACGTTAATTTCCAGAATATCCAGATTCTGGCGGCGGATCAGATATAGCAGCAGATCCAGGGGGCCCTCGAAGGCCTCCAGGATGACTTCCAGTGCATCCGGTGGAATAAAAAGGTCCGGTGGAAGGTCGGTAAAGGCTTCCCCCAATACGAGCGCGAGAGGACCCTTGCCCTCCTCACTCTCGTGGGTATTCGGGCTTTCCGAGGGTAGATCAGCAGACGCGTCGGTTTCGGCAGCCGCAACATCGGCGAGTACCTGCTCCTCCACCTCGGCTAGTAGTTCTTCACTGGACACCCTGCCCCACCCTCAAAATCGCAAACGGCCGATTATACACCAGCGCGGCGCCAATCAGCCCAGTATTTCATCAGCGACACCGCAGCCCTGACGAATCAGCTTAGGCTCATCGCCAGTAAGGTCGATCACCGTGGTCGCTTCCAATCCACAAAAACCACCGTCGATCACCAGTTCCACCTGATGCTCGAGGGTATCGCGAATATCATAGGGATCAGTCAATGGCTGTTCGTCACCCGGCATAATTAGGCTGCAGCTCATCAGCGGTTCACCTACCGCCTCAATTAATGCCAGGGCGATGGGGTTATCGGGCACACGAATGCCGATTGTTTTACGTTTAGGGTGGATCAGGCGGCGCGGCACCTCGGCGGTGGCCGGCATAATAAAGGTATAGGAACCCGGAGTGTGGTTTTTCAGCAGGCGGAACATCTGATTATCCACTTTGGCATAAGTGGCCAACTCGGAAAGATCACGACACATCAGGGTAAAGTTGTGATTTTTATCCAGCTGGCGCAGGGCGCGAATACGCTCAACCGCCAGTTTTTCCCCAAGCCGGCAACCAATTGCGTAGGCGGAATCGGTGGGATAAACAATCACTCCACCACTGGTCACTATATCCGCAGCCTGACCGATCAGGCGCCCTTGAGGATTGTCCGGATGAATTTGAAAGAACTGCGCCACAAAGCCCCCAAGCTTTAATCAATTGAAACCTCTTGCGACGGGCTCAGATACCCGTCGGGGATTTGGAGTCGACCAATATCCACTCCCCCATCTCACGCGGCATGGAACGCCACACCATCAGGCAGATATCGCTTCCCCCGGTCGATCCCGGTGCAGAGTGTGCCACAGATTCCACACGGGCTCGACGCCTTCAGGCAAACGCACACAGCCGAGCTCCCTCCAGGGTTGCTCCGGCTGGTGAAAGTCACTCCCCAAAGAGCTGTGCATTGGGGCATCGTTGGAATCGCCAACAGCCAGCGCCATCAAACTGCGTAGCTCCCTGGTCTGGGTGGGATTCTGCCGGCCACAGAGCAGTTCTACAGCATTGCCGCCACTGTGGTGAAACTCTGTTAGAAGTCGCAGCAATTGGGTGCGTGTCAGGCCGTACTTGAGCGGGTGCGCCAGCACAGCTGTGCCACCAGCAGACTGAATGGTTTCTACAGTCTCCCGCAATTGTGGCCACTCCACGCGTACATCGCCGATCTTGCCGGCACCCAAATAACGTTTGAACGCCCGCGCAGTGTCCTCAACGTGCCCGGCTTCCACCAGCCAGCGGGCAAAATGCGGCCGCCCCAGCACGGAATCTCCAGCAATAGCTCGCCCCCCCTTTAAGGCTCCCTCGAAGCCCCGCTTATGTAAGCGCTCGGCAATCCGCTCGGCGCGCTCCTCGCGCAACTCCTCACGCAGAGCGATTGCCTTTCGCAAGCATGCAGATGCCGGATCAATATTGAGACCAACAATATGAACAGAGCGCCGCCCCCAAAGACTGGAGAATTCGATCCCCGTCGCCACGGTGATGCCTAACTGGTCACCTGCAGCCTGTGCCTCAGCCACACCGTCCACCGTATCGTGGTCGGTGAGTGCCATCAGAGTCACACCCTGGGAATTCGCCCTCGACACCAGCTCAGTAGGACTTAAAATACCGTCGGAAGCGGTACTGTGACAGTGAAGGTCTACAAGGTCTGTATTTAGATCTTCTGGCAGGAAACTCAACAGCAGGCTCCACTCTCTCTGGGGGTTAAAAGTCGCAGTATCTATTATTTGGAACGATAACCCGGTGGGGCTGTCTTAGCCGCAACCGGTGTTTTCAGGGATAGGGCCCGGACCACAGGTCACCCTTGGCGGCCACGAGGAACCGGAGTCTGACAGCAGTATTGTCAGTGGGGAAGCGTTTTCCTGGAAGGCCACTGTAATGTGACTTCTCAACTAACTTCCCGCGGGCATTATCACCGGAATTGAGTATGAGCGAAACGAATTCGACCACCCC
This sequence comes from Microbulbifer sp. ABH2_005, assembly GCF_056160005.1. Classification (NCBI taxonomy): domain Bacteria; kingdom Pseudomonadati; phylum Pseudomonadota; class Gammaproteobacteria; order Cellvibrionales; family Microbulbiferaceae; genus Microbulbifer; species Microbulbifer sp. ABH2_005. The sequence continues at coordinate 2,959,755 of NZ_JBSWWI010000001.1, forward strand.
AGTATCCCAGCAAAAGCCCAAGAAGAAAGAGGGCCTGCTCGGCAACCTGCTTCTGAATATCATTATCCCCACCCTGGTGCTGACCAAACTTTCAGGAGACGATTGGCTTGGCACCAAATGGGCACTAGTGGTCGCACTGGCTTTCCCTCTCGGCTACGGACTGCGCGACCTCATTCGCTCCGGCAAGGTCAACTTCTTCTCCGCCCTGGGCATTATCAGTATCATGCTTACCGGTGGCATCAGCCTGCTGGAACTGGACCCGCAGTATATTGCCATTAAAGAAGCCGCCATTCCGGGCCTTCTGGGTATCGCCACCGTCGCCTCCCTCTACACCCGCTGGCCACTGGTTAAGACCCTGCTATACAACGACCAGATTCTGGATACCGGTAAAATTGCACAGAGCCTCGCCAGTAAAGGCAACCAGGGTGCCTTCGACCGCACTCTGCAGCAGGCCTCCTGGATGATCGCCGCCTCTTTTTTCCTATCCTCAGTGCTCAACTACGTACTGGCAAAAATTATTTTACAGAGCCCTCCGGGTACAGAGGCTTTCAATGAGGAGCTGGGTAAAATGACAGCACTCAGCTACCCGGTGATCGCCCTGCCAGCCACCATTATTTTAATGCTGGTGCTCTTCTTCCTGTTTTCCCGCATCGGCAAGCTAACCGGGCTGAAGCTGGAAGAAGTCATGGTTGCCCAATAACAAAAAACAAAAGTTTTCTAATCAACTAACAAGAGCAAAATTCACAATGTGGTACGCAATCATCAGTGAAGATGTTAGCGATAGTCTCCCTTTGCGCAAAAAAGCGCGCCCCGACCATTTAGCCCGACTCAACCGTCTTAAAGACGAGGGGCGCCTGCTGGTTGCAGGACCGCATCCCGCCGTTGATAGCGAGGAACCCGGTGAAGCCGGCTTTAGCGGCAGCTTAGTGATTGCCGAATTTCCCTCGCTTGAGGAGGCTCAGGCCTGGGCCGACGGCGATCCCTATGTGGCTGCTGGAGTCTACGCCTCAGTTGCCGTTAAGCCATTCAAATTAGTTCTGCCCTAATAACAACAAGCACAAGCTGTATCGCAATGAAGAAATTACTGTGCGGCCTGATCGCCGCCACACTGCTCAACGCAGTTCCAGCAACTGCGGCCGCCGAAACCCGCTATATCACCGACCAGCTACATGTTCCCATGCGCGCCGGCAAAGGTAATGGGTTCCGCATTCTGCATCGCGGCCTGCCCAGCGGCACCCAGCTCAGCGTCCTCGAAGATGCCCCGCAAGAAGGTTGGACCCGCGTGCGCACCCAGGGCGGTACAGAGGGGTGGGTGAGGCGCCAATACCTGGTCTCCGAGCCAGTCGCGAAACTCAAGTTGGAAGAAGCGGTAGCAAACCTGGAGCGCTTCGAAAAAATGGAAGGCAACCTCGGTGGTGAAGTTCGCCGCCTAGAGGAAGAAAACGGCAAGCTGAGCAGCGCCCTGGAGTCCGCCCAGCAGCAGAGCCAGACGCTCGCAGCCGAGCTGAAAACCCTCAAGGCATTATCGGCAGATGCCCTGGCACTCAATGAGCGTCACCAGAAGCTCCTGCACCAGCACGAGTTGCTCAAGCAGGAGAAAACCATGGCAGAAGCAGAGATCCAGCGCTTATCCGGTAGCGAAAGCCACAAATGGTATATGTATGGCGCCCTATCCGTGCTGTTGGGCGCCCTGCTCGCAATGATTGCCCCACACCTGCGCCCGCGCAAGCGCCACTCGGAGTGGGCGAACTGATTTCGCCCACTCTCTCCGAAATCGCATACTATTGAGCCCCGGGGAACCTAGTATCCCCGAGCCCCACATCCAACACAAAAGCGGCGGCGCCCATAGGCCGCCGTGAAACCTAAAGGACTAAGGATGATGCGTAAACTTTTTGCAATGCTACTCTGTGCAGCCCTTGCCCACCCCGCACTCGCCAAAAATCCGCGCGTGAAACTGAAAACCGACATGGGCATTATTCAGATCGAACTCTTCGCCAAAGAGGCCCCAGTCACAGTAAAAAACTTCCTCACCTATACCGATAGCGGCTTTTACGACGGAATCATCTTCCACCGGATAGTGCCTGGTTTTGTGGTGCAGGGCGGCGGTTTTACATTCGATTTCCAAAGGAAGGAAACTCAAGATCCCATCGTCAACGAATCCGCCAACGGCCTGCAAAACCTGCGCGGTACGCTCTCCATGGCCAGGACCAATGACCCGGACAGCGCCACCTCACAGTTTTTTATCAATCTGGTCGATAACACCAGGCTCGACGCGCAAGAGGACAAACCCGGCTACGCCGTTTTTGGTCGGGTAGTCGAGGGGATGGATGTGGTGGAAAAAATGGTAGAGCAGCCTCGCGGTCTCTATCGACAGCACCCAAGCGCCCCCAACATGCCCATCCGCATCCTCGAGGCCAAACGTATTGACACCGGTGACAACGCTGTCGCCAACAACAGTAAGGGAGAATAAGCTGTGATCGCTCTCAGTGTTAATCTCAACAAAATCGCCCTGATCCGCAATTCCCGCGAAGGCAACTTTCCCGATGTCACCGCCCACGGCCGAATGTGCCTGGACGCGGGCGCCCAGGGGATCACCGTGCACCCGCGCCCGGATCAACGCCATATTCGCCCCCGTGACGTGCGCGAACTGGCCGCCCTCTGCCGCGATCGCCATGGTATTGAGTTCAATATTGAGGGCAATCCATTTGCCGAGCACCAGGGGGACTACCCTGGCCTGATGCCACTCGCTCTGGAAACCCAGCCGGACCAGTGCACCCTGGTTCCCGACAGCAACGACCAGCTGACCTCTGACCACGGCTTCAACCTCAAGCTGGATGGGCCGCGCTTAGTACCCATAATCGCCAAGCTCAAGGACGCCGGCATCCGTGTCAGCCTGTTTATGGACCCGGACCTGGAGCAGATCAGCCTGGCCAAGGATGTGGGCGCTGACCGCATAGAGCTGTACACCGGCCCTTATGCGGAAGCAGCCGCCAAACAGAGTGTGGAGCTAGAAGAGATATTCAACGCCCACTGTGCCGCCGCCGAACACGCGCGCCAGCTGGGACTGGGGGTGAATGCGGGTCACGACCTGAATCTGGTCAACCTGCCTCGCTACCGCACTCTACCGGGATTGCAGGAAGTTTCTATTGGCCACGCCCTCACCGTAGATGCCATCGGCATGGGCCTGGAAAATGCCGTTAAAGCCTATCTGAACTGCCTCGCCGGCAACTAATGAAGACACTCAATATTATTGGTGCCGGGCGCCTGGGGAAAACACTCGGGCGCCTGTGGCAGCAGGCCGGAGTTTTTCAGGTTCAATCGATTCTTAATCGCAGTGTCGATAGCGCAAAAGCAGCTGCCGGTTTCATCGGCGCCGGGCGCGCAGTTCCCGCACTGAACTCCATGGAACCGGCGGACTTCTGGCTGATCGCCTGCGGCGATAGCGAAATTGCCGCAACAGCCGATCGCCTCGCTGATCACCTTGGCGAGCGCGAGGGCATTGTTGCCTTTCACTGCAGCGGCGCCCTCAGCTCCCAAGTGCTCGAAGGTCTGCGCCCCACCTCCATCGCCAGCGCCCACCCGGTACACAGCTTTGCCGACCCGCTACGTTCCCTCGACAGTCTCGCTGGCAGCAGCGTTGCTCTAGAAGGCGACAGCTCTGCCACTTCGGCTTTGGAAGAGACCTTCACTGCCATAGGCTGTAAGACCCTCACCATCGAAGCCCAACATAAGTCTCTATACCATGCGGGTTCGGTGATCGCATGCAACTATCTCACCGTATTGATCGACCTCAGCTTGCGCAGCTTCGCCGCGGCGGGCATCGACCGCGACAGCGCCCTCAAGTTACTGGAGCCCATTGTCCTGCAAACTGCTCAGAACAATATGGCCCTGGGGCCGGAGACATCCCTCACCGGTCCGATCGCCCGGGGCGACCTGGAAACCGTGGCCAACCAGCTGAAAAACTTAACGTCGGTATCGCCGGAACTCGCGCACCACTATCGCCAACTGGGCCTCGCCTGTGTAGAGTTGGCGCGGCGCGGCCAGCTATCCGATGAAAGCGCGGCCAAATTGATCGAACTACTGAGTGAGCCATTGCGGTGAAAGACTCCTCTGAATACCTGAAAAAAAGAGCTTTTTTCGACAGCCTGCTAACTATCTACGGGCGCAAACCGGTACTCGAAGCACTGGAAGACCCAGACCTCCCGGTACACAAACTGCACTTGGCCAGCAGCAACCGGCGCGATCAACTGATCAGCCGCATGGAAGCCCTGGCCGAGGAGCGCCAGATAGAAACCGCCTTTTGGGATCGCAAAGGGCTCTCCCGCATCTCGAAAAATTCCCGCCAGGATCAGGGGGTGGCCCTGGATCTCGCCCTACCCAACTACGGCAGCTATAAAACCTTCCTGCAAAATCACAGGGATGAGGTTAAAACCTACGAACTTTTGGCTCTGGACGGTATTACCAACCCACAGAATCTCGGCATGATTATCCGCTCCGCCTGTGCCGGCGGCGTGGACGGAATCATCTTGCCCAGGAAGGGCTGCGCGCAAATAGATCCGCTGGTTATTAAAGCCAGCACCGGCACCTTGTTTAAAACCCAGATCCTCCGTTGCGAAACGTTGGCAGACGCACTGGCAGACTTTCGCGAGTCTGGCGCACGTATCTGTGGCCTGTCCTCCCACGCCTCAGTGACTCTGGCAGAGGTTACCGGTAACAAGCCAACCATTTTTGTGTTGGGCAACGAAACCCACGGTGTCAGCGATGCCGTCGCCAAACAGTGCAATGAGTTAGTGCGTATCCCCATGCAAAATGGTGTGGAGAGCCTCAACGTGGCAGTCACCGCCGCACTGATCAGCTTTCGCCAACAATTCTAATCGGCCACCTGGATAGCCTTGAATGGGGTAGCCTTGAATAAAGGTACCCCGCAGACACTTCCCGCTTGCAAGATATCCACCCCATTTCCCTCATCGAAAGGCTACCCACAGATTCTGTGGATATCTCTGAGGATAACTATTCCCTCCCCGGCGCAAAGGCCCATGGTTGCGCCAGTGTGACAATCTGAGGAAAAAATGACCAGCTTTCGAAACGCTTAAAAAATCAACGAGTTACAGCGAATAAGCAGAGAGAGATAAGAGACGGGCGAACCAAATAAGGGGCACTAAAGGTGAAAGGCCACAGCTGTGGAAAGTGGCACGCTTGGCGGGAAAAATAGGGGAATGGGGTGCCTTGCACCCCATTTAAGCCGCGGGATTAAACGCTTATTCCCACTCAATGGTGGCCGGTGGTTTGCTCGATACGTCGTATGCTACGCGGGAGATATGCTCAATCTCATTGATTATGCGATTGGAGACTTTCTCAATCAGCTCGTAAGGCAGGTGCGCCCAACGAGCTGTCATAAAGTCCACGGTTTCCACTGCGCGCAATGCCACCACATATTCGTAACGGCGACCATCGCCCACCACACCAACAGATTTCACTGGCAGGAATACCACAAACGCCTGGCTGGTTTTATGGTACCAATCGGCCTTGTGTAACTCCTCGATAAAGATCGCATCTGCCTCGCGAAGGATATCGGCGTACTCTCTCTTTACTTCGCCGAGAATACGCACCCCCAGGCCCGGTCCCGGGAAGGGGTGACGGTAGACCATATCGTAGGGCAGGCCCAGCTCCAGGCCGATCTTGCGCACTTCATCCTTGAACAGTTCGCGCAGTGGTTCCACCAGCTCGAACTGCATATCCTCCGGCAGACCACCCACATTGTGGTGCGACTTGATTACATGGGCTTTGCCGGTTTTGGCGGCGGCAGATTCGATCACATCCGGGTAGATTGTGCCCTGAGCCAGGAACTTAACATCCTGCAGTTTGGAAGCTTCGCGATCGAATATTTCAATAAAGGTATTACCGATAATTTTGCGCTTGGCTTCCGGCTCATCCACACCCGCCAGACGCGAGAGGAAGTCCTCTTCCGCATCGGCGCGAACCACTCGAACGCCCATGTTATCGGCGAACATTTGCATTACCTGATCACCTTCGTTTTTGCGCAACAAACCATTGTCCACAAAAACACAGGTCAGCTGATCGCCAATCGCCTTGTGCAGCAGTGCCGCCACCACAGAGCTGTCGACGCCACCGGAAAGACCCAGTAACACTTTGCCTTCACCTACTTGCTCACGCACTTTGGCGATGGAGTCTTCAATAATATTGGCCGGCGTCCAGAGTTTTTCACAGCCACAGATATCGATAACAAAATGTTCATAGATCCGCATACCCTGCAGAGTGTGGGTAACTTCCGGGTGGAACTGCACACCGAAGAAATTCTTCTCAGCGGAGTACATACCGGCAATGGGGCAAGAGTCGGTAGAAGCCATCAGCTCAAAGCCTTCCGGCATCTGCACAACCTTATCGCCGTGGCTCATCCATACATCCAGCAGTGCCTCACCTTCCTCGTTGAGGTGGTCTTTGATATCGCGCAATAGATTGGAGCTGCCTTCGACTTTTACCTGGGCGTAGCCAAACTCGCGGATGTTACTGCCCTGTACGGCACCACCGAGTTGATGTGCCATGGTCTGCATGCCATAGCAGATGCCCAATACCGGCACGCCCAAATTGAAAACCGCTTCTGGCGCACGGGGAGAACCCTCTTCCGGTACGGACTCAGGCCCGCCGGCCAGGATAATACCTTTCGGGTTGTATTCGCGGATCTCTTCTTCGCTCATATCGAAGGCGCGAATTTCGGAGAAAACACCCAGCTCGCGCACACGGCGGGCGATCAACTGGGTGTACTGGGACCCAAAGTCGAGGATCAGGATTCGGCTGGAGTGGATATCTTGGCTCATGATTGACTCATTAACAGAATAAATAACGGCAAACGGACCTGAAAGGTCCGTTTGCGGCTTGGTACTGAAAGTTGTTCACCGAGAGGCTTAGCGTCCGCCCACCGGGTAGTTGGGCGCCTCTTTGGTAATCTGCACGTCGTGCACATGGGATTCACCCATGCCGGCGGAGGTTACCCGCACAAATTCTGGACGGGTGCGCATGGTTTCGATATCCACACTGCCGGTATAGCCCATAGCAGAGCGCAGGCCGCCCAGCATCTGGTGTACTATGGCAGACAGAGGACCTTTGTAAGGAACACGCCCTTCGATACCCTCTGGAACCAGTTTTTCTGCGCCCTTGCTGGCATCCTGGAAGTAGCGATCGGAGGAACCCTGAGTACGCGCCATGGCGCCGAGAGAGCCCATACCGCGATAGGATTTATAGGTACGCCCTTGGTAAAGCTCCACTTCACCCGGCGCCTCTTCGGTACCGGCAAACATGGAGCCCATCATTACAGAGGAAGCACCGGCAACAATTGCCTTGGAGATATCACCGGAGTAGCGAATACCACCATCGGCGATCATGGGCACACCGGTACTTTCGAGCGCAGAGGAAACCTCAGCAATTGCAGTGACCTGGGGAACACCGATACCCGTTACGATTCGGGTGGTGCAAATAGAACCCGGGCCAATACCGACTTTCACTGCGTCCGCACCCGCTTCCACCAGCGCGCGCGCGGCATCGCCGGTTGCAATATTGCCGCCAATCACATCCACCTGGGGGTGCATTTCTTTAATGCGGCGTACGCGATCAATCACGTTGCGGGAATGGCCGTGGGCGGTATCCACTACCAGTACATCGACACCGGCTTCTACCAATGCCGCCACGCGGTCATCGGTATCTGGGCTGGTACCTACTGAGGCACCTACACGCAGACGACCATCGGAATCTTTACAGGAGTTCGGATACTGCTCTGCCTTGTTAAAGTCTTTGACAGTAATCAGACCACGCAGCTCGAAATTGTCATTTACCACCAACACCTTCTCGATGCGGTGCTTGTGCAGCAATTCACGCACATGATCAGAAGAAGCATCTTCGTGGGCAGTTACCAGACGCTCTTTTGGCGTCATCACACTGGCAACACTCACATCCAGATCGGTGAGGAAGCGGACATCGCGGCTGGTGACGATACCCACCAAATCCCCTCTATCCATTACTGGAACACCGGAAATATTGTGGTGGGTTGTTAGGGCGATCAATTCGCGTACGGTGGCATCCGACTCGATCGTGATCGGGTCTTTAACCACACCGGCTTCAAATTTTTTCACGGCGCGCACCGCAAGAGCCTGCTCTTCGATAGACATACTCTTGTGGATAATGCCGATGCCACCTTCCTGTGCCAGGGCAATTGCCAGGCGCGATTCCGTCACTGTATCCATGGCGGCGGAGACAATGGGAATATTCAGGGTAATGTTGCGAGACAGTTTGGTTTTAAGGCTGACATCCTTGGCAGTCACCTCGGAATAACCGGGCACAAGTAGGACGTCGTCGAAAGTGAGGGCTTCGCGCGCGATGCGCAGATTGGATTCAGACATTGTTGACACTCAAACCTCGAATAGGCGGGATTGGGTATCGGGGCGATTATACCTCTCAAGGAAAAAAGCGCAAATGACAATTTACAGAAAATCGAATTAAACGAGCTAAGCACTTTACCTAAAAGGGGGATGCTGCAATATTGCTCCGCCAGTTTTCACTTGAGAGGCACAGATGCAATCCAGCTCCGCAGCCCCCAACACCAAGCGTAGCGTCCTGTCGGTTAGCGACCTCAACCGGGAGGTGAAACAGCTGCTGGAGGGCAGCGTGCCCCTACTGTGGATCAGCGGGGAGATCTCCAATTTTACCGTGCCCAGCTCAGGCCACTGGTATTTTAGTTTGAAAGATGCCCGCGCCCAGGTGCGCTGCGCCATGTTCCGCGGGCGCAACCGCAGTGTGCCCTTTCGCCCACAAAACGGCCGCGAAGTGCTGATCCGTGCACGGGTGAGCCTCTACGAGGGCCGCGGGGAATTCCAGCTGATTGTGGAGCATATGGAGGAGGCCGGCTTTGGCGCCCTGATGCGCCAACTGGAACAGCTCAAGGCCAGGCTTCAAGCCGAAGGACTGTTCGATAGCGCCCGCAAACGTGCCCTGCCCTATTTACCCACCAATATTGGCATTATCACCTCCCCCACCGGTGCCGCTATCCGCGACATGATCCATGTGTTGGAGCGCCGCCACCCTGGAGCGCAAATTGAGCTCTGGCCTGTGGCCGTACAGGGCCAAGGGGCTGCAATGCAAATTGCCGACGCTATCGAAAAGGCAGGGCGCAGCGGTCGCCATGACTTACTAATTGTTGGTCGCGGAGGCGGTTCACTGGAGGACCTTTGGCCCTTTAATGAAGAAGTTGTGGCGAGGGCCTTAGCGCTCTGCCCTATTCCCACAATCTCCGCCGTGGGTCACGAGACCGACACGACGGTTTCTGACCTTGCCGCTGATGTGCGTGCACCCACCCCTTCTGCGGCTGCAGAAATTGCCAGTGCAAATGCCGCTGAGTTATTTCAACGCCTGGAAAACAGCAAGCTTCGATTATATCGGGCCATCCAGCACCAGATGCGCCATTTACAACAGCAAGTTATGCTGCATCGGAATCGACTGCGCCACCCCCGTGAGCAACTACAAAACCGCTCACAACGCCTCGACCACCTGGAGATGCGTCTATTGACAGCCGGGCAACAGCAAATCCAGCAGTGCCGCAACCAATTGTCAGCCACCCTGCGTGCCTTCGCCCACTGCCAACCCCAGCGACAATTGCAGGAAAAAAGCGAGCAGCTTAGGCAGGTACAAAATGCCTTACCAAGAGCGGCGGAACGCCTTTTACTGCAAAAAACTGACAGGCTCAATCACCAGGCGCAGCTACTTCATAATGTGAGCCCCCTAGCTGTTTTACAGCGGGGTTATGCCATCGCCAAAGATTCACAGGGACGCGCCCTGAAAGACAGCCGCGCACTGGAGATTAACCAGGAGATTGAAGTTCAACTCGCCCGCGGTCACTTCTCTGCCAAGGTAGAGAGTATCGACCACTAAAAAAACCCAGCGAATGGGCTGTCTGGGCACGACACTATAATCCATCTGTAGAGAGCTTTTGGAGCTATCTATGAGGTGTCGCTATAAAGCTATCAGTCCCTATTGCTGGTTTTTGATATATCTTTTAGTACTAATTTTCGCGCTCGCCGGGTGCGCCCCAAAAGCACCCGAGAGCACCGAGAACAAAAGTACAATCCAACCCTCTGCCACTTCTGAAAGTAGTTCCAATGCAGACACCCGAACACAGGGGAAAAAAAGTCCCCCCGTTACGCCTGCAAAAGAACAACAGGTCAATTACATCGAAACCGGTGATCTTAAGGAAATAAAAAAACACGGTACGATTCGCTTTGTAAACCTGACAGGCGCTTCGGAAAACTTACTTCCCCGAGACGGGGTAGTCAGCCTACGTAACTTCGAGCTGGGTAATAAACTCGCTAACCAACTCAAACTGGAGGCCAAGTGGATCAAGGCCCCAACCCCCAATAAAGCGGTGGAGATGTTGATTGCCGGTGAGGCCGATGTCATTGCCTATAACCTGACAGTGACTGATGACCGCAAAAAAATCATCGATTTCAGTGTCCCCATTCGCCACTCCCGCCAACAGCTTGTCACCGGTGCATCTGGTCCAGACATTAGTGACCCGAGCAAACTGAACGATGTTGAGTTAATCGTGCCGCAGGGTTCAGCCAATATGGAAACGGCAAAACAGTTAATTGCCAAATACCCTGATGCAAACCTCACGGTTAGGGAATTTGTTATCCACGGTAATCGCGACGGCTTAGTCGATATGCTCAACATGAAAAGTAATCGAGTGGCGATTCTGGAAGACTTTTCCGCGGAGGATTTACGTAATTATCGGGATGACTTGCGCTTAGGGGCCTATGTCAGTGAAGTACAAAATATTGCCTGGGGAATGCGCAAAGACAACAGGCGCCTTAACTCGACAGTAGATAACTTCCTTACCCGCAATTTAGTTAAAGCGCAGGAAGAGCGTATTACCGACTGGAAAGGCATCAAAAAAACGGGGGTTATCCGTCTGCTCACCTATAACGGCCCTACAACTTATTTCCTATGGAAAGGCCTGCTAATGGGGTTTGACTATGACTTGGCAAAAGCCTTCGCCGACAAACACAAACTTCAATTGCAAATTATCGTGGTGCCCTATGAAGAAGACCTGGCGGACTGGCTCAGAGCTGGTCGGGGCGACTTTGCCGGGGCGGAACTCAATATCACATCTTCGTATGAAGATAAGGGAATGGTATTTACAAAACCCTATGTGGAATCAGCAGACCAAATAGTAAGCAGCAAGGATAAACCTCCAATCGAGAAAATTCAGGACCTGAGTGGTCGAAAGCTCACTCTTCGCGCCTACTCTTCATTTATCGATACTGCAAAAACATTGCGCGATGCCGGTATCGATGTGGAAATTCAGGTGGCACCACCGGATATGTCCCAGTCACAAATTTTCTCACTCATAGCGGATGGATTGATCGATGCAACTATCTCCAGTTCAGGTCGAGCAAAAATAGAATCCTCCGTGCAGCCCAACTTAGTACTGGGAACTTTACTTGGTGACCCCCAGCCTCAGGGTTGGCTGGTTCTACGCCAGAACTGGCACCTGTTGAAAAACCTGAATAAATTTATAGAAAGCTACCGAAAAACAGCACAATACAAGAAAGATTATGCAGCCTATTTTGAGCCCAATAAACGCTTTATGCAGAGGGTGAGCAGCCGGGTTATTCCAGGCGAAAACCTCTCACCCTACGATGATCTGGTAAAAGAATCCGCATTTAAATATGACTTTGACTGGCGCATGATCGTCGCACAGATGTGGCAGGAAAGTAACTTTAATCCCAAAGCCGTCTCTCCGGTAGGCGCTCAGGGGTTAATGCAGGTAATGCCGGCAACCGCCGAGGAAATGGGCTTCCCCCCGCCGCTATTTGAGCCGGAACGCGGTATTAAAGCCGGGGTAAAATATATGGATTGGGTGAGAGATAGATTTAATCCGTCCCTGCCTACGGTAAACAGACTTTGGTTCACCCTCGCCTCTTACAATGCCGGTTACGGCCACCTTCTCGATGCGCAGCGTCTCGCCAAACAACTGGGGCTAGACCCTAATGTCTGGTTCGACAATGTCGAGGTAGCCATGTTGAAACTGGCCCAACCCCAGTATTTTAAGCGAGCGCGTTACGGCTATGTGCGAGGCTCAGAGCCTGTACAGTATGTACGTAATATCAGCAATCTCTATAAGGCCTATGTGGAGATGATGAGTGACGATCCCACTGCAGCAGTGCCTTTACGCAAATCATTGGGCGAGAGTTACTGCTCTCCACACAATACTCCAGAAGGGGTTATCCAGCAGATACCCAACTACTCCGCGCCTTAGCCAACCACCTACATTCGCTAAAGGTCACAGGGTCAGCACAATTTTTCCAACAATCTTACCGGATTCTAAAAGCCGGTGTGCTTCGGCAACCTCCTCCAGAGGGAAACGCGCAGCAATCTGTGGATGAATTTTACCCGCTGCAATAAATGGCCAAACCTGGGACTCCAGGGCGTGGGCAATATTAGCCTTAACCCTTGTAGATCTCGGCCGCAGTGTCGATCCGGTCAGGGAAAGTCGCTTCAACATAACCGGCAACATATTCACTTCAACACTGGCTCCCTGCAGGTAGGCAATATTCACTATGCGCCCATCATTCGCAGCCACTTTAATATTGCGCTCAATATAGCTGCCGCCCACCATATCCAGAATGACATCCGCTCCGTGGCCCGAGGTAGCTTCCTGTACTACCTGCACAAAATCCTCTTCCCGATAATTAATCGCCCGCTCAGCGCCGAGTTGCTCACAGGCTGCACACTTCTCTGCAGAACCTGCGGTGGCAAAAACCCTGGCACCCAGCTGGTGCGCCAACTGAATAGCGGTAGTGCCAATACCCGAGCTGCCACCGTGCACCAAAAAAATTTCACCACTTTTTAGCCTAGCCCGGTCGAACACATTGGCCCAAACTGTAAAGAAAGTCTCCGGTAAAGTCGCAGCCTCTACCATGGATAAAGCGCCGGGTATTGGTAGGCACTGCCCCTCGGGTACGGCGACAAATTCCGCATAGCCGCCGCCATTAGTCAGCGCGCAGATCTTATCGCCAACTTTCCAGCGCTCGACACCATCCCCCACCGCAGCCACCCGCCCGGACACTTCAAGCCCAAGAATCGGCGAGGCGCCCGGAGGCGGTGGGTAATGGCCCTTGCGCTGAACAATATCGGGGCGATTTACCCCCGCAGCGGCCACTTCAATCAACACCTCGCCAGGAGCGGGTTCAGGCTTGGGCAGGTTCACCAGCCGCATGACTTCGGGGCCGCCATATTCCGGCAGATCAATCGCACGCATGATTCACTCCTTTAAATTCTTCACGACCCGGTTGAGCGATGGCGACAAGCTCTAAATACCATCAGAGGGATACTGGGCACTACTGTACCGCTAATGAGGGGAAATTACAGGTAGGTAAAAACAATTATGGCCAGGGACACTCGCACAGATCACTCGCCGATTCAGTGTGCAAGTGACCCCAGCCACATAAAATCCATTAACGTTGAGCAAGGCCCCAGTTAATGAAGAGGGTATGCCGCGCTGTTAAAGCTCGTAGAGAAACTCCACCCCCATAACACGCCCTTTATTGAGTGGGGTAAAGCTTGCGCCAATCCCCCCCATTTCGGGCGGCAGTTGGGTATTGTTGCCTTCGGCCATTTCATCCAGCATATTCTTGCCGAATAGTGAGACGGTATAGCTACCATTGTCCGGCGTATAGCCAATACTGAAATCCACCATGTCGACTTCCGACAACATACCGCGGTTGTCATCCGTATAAGGCGCCTCATCCCGATGATTGAAGTTCAAACGAGAAGTGAGTGTGCCGTAGGCGCCTAACTGCAGATCGTGGATAAAACCTGCACCGTAAGTCCAGGGCGCCAACCGGGGAATCTCAAGACCGAGATCGGTGTCATCTACAAGGCCGTCGCCATTCAGGTCGCCCAGTACCTTGTCGTAGTCGCCATCCACATAACCAACATTGAAAGTAAACAGCAGGTTTTCACTCAACGCCGCCATCGCCTCCAACTCAGCACCGCGAATGGTGGCATCGGCAGTGTTACGGATGATTTGTGCAACCCCAGTTACCGCATCAGGAAGGTTTTCCTCGCGCTGCATATCATCAATGGTATTGTGGAACACCGCCATATTGGTACGCAGACGCCCATCCAGCCAATCCACTTTGGCGCCGATCTCGAAGCTGTTCTGCTCCTCCTGATCGGTAGCCTGCGGAGTATAAGGTCCTCTAGTTAAAGGATTAATGCCGGCATTACGGAAGTTATAGCCGCCACTGCGGAAACCCTTGGTCCAGAAAGTATACAGCTGAGTATCATCAGAGACGGTCCACTGCAGGCCCACCTTAGGCGTGAAAGCATTCCAACTCTCACTATCCTCAAAGTCATAGGAGGAACAACCGCTCAGGGTACAAGTATTCAGTGGAATAGAGGCAATCTTGGCATCTTTTTTCTCACTGGAGTAGCGCCCGCCCAAGGTCAACACCCAGGCCTCATTCAGGTCAATATCCGCTTGGGCAAATACGCCATAAGTGCTGTGATCCTGCTCTCCACCTCCAGTCCAATCAAATGCCCCCATAAACAGAAGACGATTTTCCAGGTAGGTCACGTCCTGGCTAAACCAGTAAGCGCCGGTAGTTAAGGCGGTGCGACCAAAGCGACCCGCATAGCGCAGTTCATTACTGAGCTGACTCTGCTCAACACTGGAATCCGCATGGAAAAGCGTTAGGGGCAAGGAGTCAATATCCCCCATACCTCGCGCCTCATACTCGCGCCAAGCGAGAATATTGGTGATGGTACCATCACCAAAGGCCACATCCTTATTGAACTCGGTAATGATCTGGCTCCACTCATCTTTCTGGGAGCCCTCCTCGTTCTGAGCCACCTCAAACGAGCCCTTGCCGTTATCCCAATCATCGATGCCTACTGACGCAGCTATTTGGGTGGCGCTACCCCATGGAATAACCCCTGTATCTGTCTCTTCAAAATAGGGTTCAGAACCACGGTTCTGCGCCACCACACCATCGGAATCCATACGGCCGTGTTCCATACGCACCAATAGCTCTGCTGTGTCGTTGAGCTGGATGCTAAAGCTCGGCCGAATAAACCAACTATCGGAAGCGCCGGCATTGTCGTTGTTAGTGGCAACGTTTTCGAACCATCCTCGGTCGTCGTTGTAATAAACCGTTAAACGGCCATTGACCCTATCGGAAATAGCGCCGTTAATGGTGCCAGCTGCGACAGTATCGAGATTGTCAGTCGTGGATAGTTTAAAACGCGAGGAAAATTCATTCGTGGGGCGGGCGGTCTTTATAACCACTGCGCCACCGGTAACATTGCGGCCAAACAATAGCCCCTGCGGGCCCCGCAAGACCTCAATTCCTTCCAGGTCGAACAGGTCTGTCACCACACCGGCATTCACACCCAGATACATACCATCCACAAACACACCGACTGTAGGATCAATAGAGGGAATAGAGCTATTGATACCCAGACCTCGCACGGTAAAGTTTGCGGTGTTTTTGACAGTGCCCACATCTTCCAGCTGGACGTTGGGCATTTTGAAGGAAAGGCTTTGCAGATCCTTGGTGTGCAGGGCCTCTAGCTGATCACCGGAATAGGCGGTAGCCGCTACGGGCACCTCCTGCAGAATTTCGGCATCGGCACGTTTACGGGCGGTGACCTGTACCTCTTCCATAAGGGTACCAACCGAACCCTCAGCAGCAAAGCTAGGGATAGCACCACTGGCCAACCAAAGAGTTGCTACTGAACAGGCGGAAAGCAGAGCGGAGTGCTGCTTAAGTTTTGACGGACTTCCCATGTTTTCTCTCCATTGTTTTATTGTTTTTATCTACAACAACGGACTTATCGCAATCGGTACTGCCTTATCCCGCCGCTCTACTCTCTCTGTGGAGATTCCGACTTTGCGAGATTCCGATCCAAGACCGCGCTGATAAAGAGACACAGAATTCGCATGTTTTCTGTGACGTAAACAGATTACAGGCTAGCCCCTCCCGGTGGAAGTCAATTTATCGTGGATAACCATAAAAATAACTCAATTTGTCTGGAAAGTTCGTTAAAAAAGCGAAAGCTAAAAAATGATGAAAAAATAAAGCTGAATATGCACTATTTAAGTGCGGACCTATAATTCCCCCACACTGGAAAAACCTTTAAAAAAAGAGGGAATTGAAATGAGTGTTTGCCGCAATCAGCGCGGGAAAAGAGGCATCGGCCCCTCACCTCGAGACACAAAGACAAAATACAGCCGAAAATAAAAGCGTCTTCATACCCAAATAAATTAGACACGAGGCAAGACCTAGCAGTCAGTAAAATTAGTCGAGTAAAACCACCAGTAAATGGTACTTATGAATATTTTATTAAGACGCCAATTACAAATTTCTTACATTTGCCAAAACCTGGAGTTGACCACCAAGTCCAACTGCTTAACTGCCAAAATAAACAAGGTAATAGTGATTGGTTAGCAGGTTACGAGTTATCGGACGATGACGATAAAGTTGATCGGTAAATTATTATCGGCTCGACAATCACAAGTCTATCCTACGATATTCCCAAATACCCAAGTTGCCTTAAGTTCATGGCTTACAGATTGAGGTTATCCTTTATCCTCCAGGGCGATCACTTTATGGATTTCTACCGCGTCCAGAGTCTCCTTCTCCAGCAATGCTTCTGCTAAAGCATCGAGCTTCTTGCGATGACTCTGCAAAAGATTCTGAACTTCCTTCTCGATCTCACTGACCAGAGCGATCACCTCATCATCAATAATTTCAGAGGTATGTTCACTGAAATCTTTCTGCTGTGCCATTTCCTTACCCAGAAAGATATGCTCCTCTCCGCGCCGAAAGGCCACCGGCCCCAGTTTCCGGCTCATCCCCCAATGCGTCACCATATGTTGGGCCAATCGGGTGGCCTGCTTCAGATCAGATTCTGCCCCACTGCTGACTTCATCAAATACCACCTGTTCGGCCACCCTGCCACCGAGCATCACACCGATACGATCACGCAGGTAACTCACCTTCATGTTGTGGTGATTTTCAGTTGGAATTTGTTCTGTTGCCCCAAGGCTGTGTCCTCTGGGAATAATGGTGGCCTTTTCCAATGGATCAGCATGGGGTAGCAACACCGCCGTGAGGGCGTGACCAGCCTCATGATAGGCAACCGTTTTTCGATCATCCTCCCCCATTATGACTTCCCGCTCTCCGCCGAGTACGACCTTGTCCCTGGCCTGTAGCAGACAATCCATATCTACGGCCTCCTTGTTTTGCCTACCCGCCAGTAAAGCAGCCTCATTTATCAAGTTTTCCAAGTCCGCACCCGCGAAGCCCGCGGTCAGGGCAGCGAGATGCTCCAGGTCAACTTCTCCGTGTAGCGGGACATTTTTTGAGTGAATCCGCAGGATTTCTTGGCGAGCGGGCTTATCCGGTAAATCCAGGGTGATCTTGCGATCGAAGCGTCCAGGGCGAAGCAGTGCCGCATCCAGCACGTCCGGGCGGTTGGTTGCGGCAATCACTACCACCGCCTCCTGGGGATCAAAACCGTCCATTTCCCCAAGGATCTGGTTGAGGGTCTGTTCACGTTCGTCGTGGCCCCCGCCCAGACCAGTACCACGTGCTCGTCCCACCGAGTCGATCTCATCAATAAAAATGATCGCAGGGGCTTCTTTCTTAGCTTCGGCAAACATATCCCGCACCCGGGATGCCCCAACGCCAACAAACATCTCGATAAACTCTGAGCCGCTGATACTGAAAAAAGGCGCATCACTCTCTCCGGCCAAGGCCTTGGCCATCAGTGTTTTGCCTGTACCCGGCGGCCCCATTAACAGAATCCCACGAGGGATCTTTGCCCCAAGTTTGCGGTAGTGATCGGGGTCTTTTAGATAGCCGGCAATCTCCTGCAGATCCCTCTTGGCATTGGCAAGACCGGCCACATCATCAAAAGTTACTTGGGATTCACTGCGTTCGTAGCGTTTAGCCGGTGATCGGGCAAAACTGAAAGGGCTGCCGGGAGTCATTGCACCCATGCGGGCCTGCATTCGTCGACCCAACCAGACCAGCAGCGCTATTATCAGAACCCATGGCAACAGCAGTATCGCCATCCTCTGCCAAAATCCCCCCTGTGACGATTCTGCCTGGATAGTTACGTTCTGTTTTTCCAGTAGAGGGAGCAACTCGGGATCTTGAATCGGGGGCAAAGTGGTGGCAAAGCGCTTTTCTTCTGGTTTCTCGGTCTTTTCCTTTGCGCCGTTCTTGCTCTCGGGCTGGGAATTTGTGGACCGCTTAAAAACTCCGGTAATACGCTGCCCTTCAAAGAGGACACTGGCAATTTCCCCCTTGCTGAGAGCCTCTTTAAAGTCACTGTAAGCCAAGGCCTCTCTCTCTGCCCCAAACTGCCCGCTCGAGCAGTACTGGAGAGTGAGGATAACCAGGAAGAGAAGAATGACATATTGCAACCAGCCCAACGGGCCTTGCTGGGATTGGCCTGTCAGTGGGGAGCCAGGCTCCTCCGGTGACGGCTTCTTCCCCTTTTCTTCGTCATCCCCAATTGCCATAGAATCTCACTGTACTTGGGATAAGCTGCCCTCCACGTGCTGTAAGGCAGGCACTTTGTACTGGAACAAACAGTATAGTTCTCCGCCAACTGTGCTGAACTACTGTGCGTAATGACTCATGGGCATTAGACCTACCAGCGGAACAGGCGCTTTTACAGCGCCGTTCAATCTCACCTCAAGGCCAGGAGCAGCTATTTTTTAAAAAGGCTTGCAAAGTCGCCTCCTGCAGGGCAGAATTCGCGCCCTGTCGAACTTGCTGTGCTCCGAACCGGGGGCCGAGAAAGTTTGATAAGTTGCGGATTTTTAAAGGTTTTTCCTGAAAAATCAGTTGACTTAAACAAATCAACTGACTATAGTTCGCACCCATAACGCGCTCGTAGCTCAGCTGGATAGAGTACCTGGCTACGAACCAGGCGGTCGGAGGTTCGAATCCTCCCGAGCGCGCCATACAGAAAGGGCCTGTAACGCAAGTTACAGGCCCTTTTTATTTCTAGCTTACCTTTTCACCTTACCCTTTTACCTTCTGAGCCTGAGCCTGAGCCTACTAGTAACCATTCAGCTTAGCTAAGAACAGGCTAGTAGCCCCCTCAAGAAAAAAATGGACCCAGGTAACAACCCAGGCCCCTTTCGCCTACTGTTGATGCTGACTTCTACTGAATACTTTTACAGAATGTAAGTTCGCGCATTGGCTTACTTGCAGATATTTTCTTTCTGTACCACATCGTATTTTTTCAGTAACTCATTATAGCGACCACTGCTACACAGCTTGGCAAGCCCGCGATTAAAGTCATCACGCACTTTCTGGTCACGGAACCCTACGCGAAAATCAGTCATCGGAGCGAAAATTGGGAAAAGGTTAACCTGATCCATTTTGTGCCCCATTTTATTACTCAAGCTCTTGAATAACTCCATGTCCACAACTGCCACAACATCTTTCATCTTCCAAAATTGCGCGACAAGATCGGGAGCCGTCGGAGCTTGAATAAGGTTCTGACGCTGTGTGCCATTGGGTCCATACATTTTTTCAAATTCCGGCCCCAAGTCCATGGGCCCACCCTGCCAAGTGATCACCTTCTTACCGGCAAGATCTGCAATGCTATCAATTTTCATTTTATCGGTAGCTTTGGTAACGGCGTAGTTGGCAAAACTGATCATATTATTAGAATAAAAAAGACCATCATCCTTCTTCATCACATTAACCGCCGCTTGCACTTTACCCTGTTCAAGTGCTGGTGCTGTCTCTGCAAAGCCCATCTGCTCAAACTGTACGGCATAGTCAGGAAGCGCTTCCCGTACAATATCCACCTCCAAACCACTGGAAGCCTTATTAATCACATAGGGCGGGGCATCACCAGCTATCGCCACTTTTAAGGGCGTACCACCCGACTGCGCAACCGCCGGAACAAGGACGCCGAACATTAAAACTAAAAAAGCAATAAGGGAGCGTATAAGCATAACTATCTCCAAAAGTGACAGAAAAATCACCTAGACGCCCTAAGTGTTGGCATCGAACAGTGATTAATCAAGTCGCACATTTCCACCAAATAAGAAACCGCCTACCCATTAGGCACACATCGACAGCCAATGTTTTATAGATCAAGGGGCTTGAAAAGGGCGCACAATTCCCCAACCATAAAATTATTAAAGGGGGCGGGTTTAAAACCTCGGTTAATAAACCACTTTTTTCAATCTATAGGATTTTGAAAAACTGCAGGGTCAAACTTGCATTATGCTCGACGTGCTATATACCTCCGCAAAAAACCGGAAAGACTCAAGCAAGGGGCCAGTCAAAATGGCATCAGATTTGGATCGCATCATTGAGTATGAAACCATGCTGCACGACACAGACACCAGCAGCAATCAAAAAATACTGGAAAAATTGTTAAGCCCAGATTTTAGAGAGGCGGGAAAATCTGGCCGAAGCTTTGACTTTAAATTGATAGCCACATTGATGCAGTCAGAGAAAAAAAGTGAATGGACAATTCACAGCCAGAATTACCAATGTATATCGCTCTCTGAATCTGTTCAATTACTGCTGCATCAATCCGCACACCGCGACCAGCAGGGAAATTACTCTGATTTCTGCAAACATTCCTCTATTTGGGTACTCAACAAAGGTCACTGGCAGATGCAATACCACCAGGGCACGCCCTGTGAGGCTTTTTCAATAAGCGAGGATATTTCAGCTAAACAGTCGGCAAATAGCCTATGAGCGCTTTCCTTGCGATTATCCTGCTCGCCCTAGCTGTCTGGCTTATACCTATTTTTTACCGCCGCTGGCGTATCAATTACCGACGCGCACAAGCGATCACACAAGAACAGTTACAACTGCTAAAAGAAACGCTCCCGCTATATCATCATCTCAACAGCAATCAACAACAAGAGCTGTGCAGTAATATTGCCCTTTTCCTTCATGACAAAGAATTTGTCGGCTGTGACGGCTTACAAGTCAATGAAAAAATGAGAGTCGCCATCGCCGCCCATGCCTGCTTGCTGTTGTTGGGCCGCAAAAACGAGTGCTATCCCAATCTCTACACCATACTCCTGTACCCTGACACCTATGTTGCCCATGAAACCCACAGGGAAGGCTATATAGAAACGGCCAGACACAGTGCGCGGGAAGGTGAAGCACATTACCGCGGACCAGTGGTGCTCTCCTGGGGAGATTTGGATGAGGATCTTGAGAATCCCCAACGAGGCCACAATGTTGCCCTGCACGAGTTTGCCCACAAAGTAGATGAAGAAGATGGCTACTTTGATGGCCGCCCATTATTTGAGAAGTCCAACGATGGCGCCAACTGGGCCGAAGTAATGAGCCGGGAATTCCACCGTTTACGGCAAAGAGCCGAATTTGGTCAATTTCCCGGCGACAGTCCCTCAGTATTGGATTTATATGGAGCCCAATCTCCAGCTGAATTTTTTGCCGTAGCCACTGAGAGTTTTTATACCATACCCGTTGCCATGCGCTCTCTACACCCAGAACTGTACAATGAACTGAGTAATTTCTATCGGCTAGACCCAGCAAGCTTGATCGGTGGAACTAGGAGAATAAAGCCAGGATTGTAAATCATTAATTTTAAACCCTGTATTGAAGCGCAATATGACATTCCCTGCCTATTGGCCACGATAAACACCAAGAAATAATCCCACACAAGTAAGCCCAGGAAATTGTAATGGAAGATATTGAAAAAGCGCTCCGCTTTATTGTTGAAATAGAGAAGCTCAAAAATGTACAACGAAAAACAAAACCTGTGGGATTGAAGCGCTTCGAGAATTCTGCAGAGCACAGCTGGCATGTCTGTCTATGCGCTTTGATCCTGAAAGATTATTCAAATGACCCAACAAATATAGATCGGGTTATAAAAATGCTGCTTATACATGATCTTGGGGAGATTGATGCAGGGGATACCATAATCTATTCAAGTGAAACAGACACGGCAAAAGAAAAGGAAGGCTTGCAACGCCTGGTTTCACTCTTGCCTGGAGATATGAATAGAGAGTTGGTGAACCTATGGGAGGAGTTCGAGTCTGGAGAAACAGCTGATGCTCGCTTTGCTAAGGCTATTGATCGTATTCCTCCCCTACTCCATAACATTTATGGCGGGGGACACAGCTGGAAGCAGCACGGTATCACCAAGGAACAAGTATTTTCTTTAAACGCGCGTATTGGGAAAGGCAGCGAAGTACTTTGGTCTGAAATTAGAAGCAAACTAGAGGGCGTAGTCAAAGATGGCATCCTCAAGTAAGATCTAGCCTAGACTGATTCAAGTGTATTAAATTAAGGTCGTGAACCTGCCCCCTAAGATCATTCAGCTAAGCCTGTTCTATAATCAATTATATTCCTTGTGAAGCTTCGCCCTCATTGCCTCCGATATCTTGATCAGTTCCAGCTCATCAGGAGTTAATATCGTGCCAAAAGTAATCCCACCACTCCTCAGTATCTTCAGTCTTTTTTTTCTCCACACAACATCAGCCACTTCTCCTACTAGCTGCCAGCCCCTATTTAACCACCAAGATGACAAGGTTGCTCAATACAACCGGTGCACCTTAATCGATTTTCAGCCAAGCATTCATGCCGGATCAGCAACGATCACAATGAATCGAGATACTAAAGGCGCTTGCGTTTATACCACTGCGGTTCAATGTGGTAATGAAGATATCCGGATGGAGGATATTGCCGCGATTGACTTTAAGGTTACTGTCCCTGCAGGTAAATGTGGTCCGAGGGAGTGGATCGCCGTATACATGTTTCCCTGGTGTGGGCAACCGGGGGGTTGTTGGGATGGTGGCGACCGTGAAGTGGACTTTGTAGAAACCAAAGGCCCCAATGGTCCCGGCGGTTTCGCTTCTAACTGGGGAGACCGCCCCAAGCAAGCAGGGTGGGGTAATAAACAGGGCGCTATCAGAGTAAATAACGGCACTAAACAACATATCACTTTCACTTCCAGCCAGGTTCTCTCGGGGCCGAATAGCGGTACCTACCAATGGGATATCCGGGTGTGTGATGCTACAGCGACAAGCTGTGACAGTTCCAATCAACTCTGGCATGCCTATCGCGAGAAAGGTCCTAGTGTTTTTGACGAATCCATGATGATTGTTGTCGATAATTGGGGAGTCAATGATCCTCCCCAAAAAGGGTGTGTTTTAGAGATTACAGATATGGTAATCACAAAACAATTGAGGCCTTCTGAAGAGTAGAATAGGTCTCAAATGAAATTGCCAAAATTTCGAAAACAAAGCCAAACAATAGCTATCAAAATTTATACTTACGAAGGAATATCTAAATATTAAAAAACCAAGATCTGAAAATACCCAGAATGACCCCATCTGGAATAATAGTCTGACTGAGAAACCTTCATTGAATAGACTTACAACAATCAACCAATGCCAGTGACTTGATGTAAATTTAGAAGTAAGCTACTCCGATGAATTAAACCACTAAGCGGCAAAGATTTTTATAGAAGCCTTATAACAGCTTTTACCGAAGCTTCGAAATCTCAAAAGTAGGAATTTCAGACATTCGCGTAAAATTCCCCACAACAAGATAACAGCGAGAGGAGGACATCTCTAAAAATAGCCGATAAATACAAATCATCAGCCTGGAGACAAGAACTTGAGATACCCAGCAATAGATATCACCAGAGGTATTTTAGTGGTTATTATGGCTCTCGATCTATCACAATCTTCTGCTGCACTTTGGCAAAATGACTGGATCATCCTGTGATCCAGTCAAAAAATTTCTTTAAGAAGTTAAAAAAGCAGGTTATTAATCACCAAATCGAAAGCAAGCCCAACTTCACCTTATTGGTAACTATTAAAAACAATAAACATTAATAGTCCTTTTTCCACTGCAATTCGACACTACCAGAACCACTATCGCCCTCGTCAGCCGTTTTAAACTCAAGATTGAGATTATCGCGAATTTCTATCTGCATCTCGGCCTGCCAGGGACTTAACGGGTCAGTACTACGCTGCAACTCCACATAAATCCGGTTGGTGATATATTTACCCAAGCTCAGGGCATACTCATCCCCCTCATCGCTTTCCTCTCGCTCGATATTGAGGGTGTCCAAACGCAACAATTCACGAGTTTTGGCCACGGGATCCAGAGCTGCACGGCCAGTCTGCAGGCTTCGTATTACACTAACCAAACGCACGGCTTGCAGCGGGGAAATATCTGAGAGTGACTTGCCAAAAAGCAGTTGCGCCAAGATTTCATCCTGGGAAGCCGAAGGATCGGAACTGAAGTTAATATCCAGGTCGGAAGTGTTGCCGGAGATCGTTGCGGTAATCTCTCCATCACTGTGTTCGTATACCCCTTCGACATTAACGGCGACTTCGTTATTTTCGAAGCGTATCTCCCCTTCTTGCAAATCAAATTTCTTACCGAGCAAATCGAAACTGCCCCGTACAATGGTCAATTTACCAGAGGCCTCGGGCTTGGATGCAGTTCCTTGAATGTTTACCTGGCCGCGCAACTGGGAATTGAGCCCCAGGCCACGCACATAGGACTGCTGATCCAAAATGACTTCCACAGCCAAACCCAACTTACTGAGCAGTGGCGGTGCGCGCTCCACTTGCTCGCCATCCACTTGGACTTCCGTCACCTGTATTTCCGGCACACTACTGCCGATCCACTGTTCAATTTGTACAGATAAAGGGCGCAGAGTGAAGCGGCCGGCAACCTCGGCGCTCTCCGTTGTACCAGTCAGAGTTGCCTGCCCACTAATAGCGCCGCGTACCGCAGGAGTATTCAGTAAATGCGCCCGATTTAAATTCAGGCTGAGATCCATTCTCGCTGGGGCCTGCCCAGGAAAAAATATGGCTCCGCCCAGATTAATATTACCGCCATCGACAACAGTGGCACTCCCCCTCTCAATGCGCCACTCCTGTGGAGTCAGGCGCGCATAAAAATCAATATTCGATATACGGGTATAGCTGGGACGGTGTTCGTAGCTGGCCCCACTCAGTTCTATTTCGCCATTTAAACGGGGATTGCCCAGAGTGCCGGTGCCATCAGCAGAAAAGCTCAATAACCCTCGCAAAACATTAACCCTGGGGTCCATAAATTCTGCCAGCACTGACAAGTCTGCGGTACCGCCACTAACCAATTGCAGAGGTACTTCGCTCATCGGCTCAGTTGGGTTATCGGCGAACAGTCGCTCAACTATTGGAGCGATCTGTAGTTTGGCGCTGCTATCTATCGCACGCCGATTACCGTGATCAGCTACCAGGGACACCTGCAACTCACCACCCTCGGTATGCCATTCCAGGCCCATAGAGAGCGGCTGTACCTGAACCCTCCCTTTCTCCCTACCAGGCATATAGCCACTGAGGCGTAGATCGCCCTCAAGCAGGGGTTGCTGTGGACTGCCAGTGACACTCGCGTGCAGAGTGACATCACCTTGGTTGGGCATATTAAAAGGCACCTCCTGGGAGAGATCCTCCAGAGAAGCCCGGCCCTGAATTTGTAAGTCCAGGCGCTGCTCGTTCAGACTGCCGTGAACCCATAACTGGTTGCGCCCCGCCCATAAAAACTCCAAGCCTTCGACAACCAAACTCTTGTCGGCATAATCCAATGCGCCCTGTAATTTCCAAGGCTCATAGCGGTAGCCACCCTGGGCCAACACACTAGCTCGTACCTCAGGGTTGGTCAGTGATCCGTTAACTTCACCATCCAGGCTCAGCTCACCCTCAAGGGTATTGGGTAGTGGCAACCCAACCACTTCCACCAGGCTCAGGGGCAAGTTGCGCACATTCACCCCCACCTGGAGCCGGTCTTTCTTTGGTTCGATTATTCCCTGCGCCTCTACCAGTACAACACCCTGCCGCCCCAGACGCTGGGCTTCCTCGGCCAAGGCAGTCAGTCGACTCTCGCTCTGTGCGGGTTGTACAGCTCCCTTCTCAATCCCGGGAATAATCACAGGCGACTGGGGCCCTTGAAACTGCCTCGAGCCAAAATAGTTCAAGGTGCCGTTGGCAAAGAGCTCCAAGCGCAAACCCTGCAGGTCTATTTTTTCCAGATCCCCGCTGGCATCGCCTTTCAAGTTATACCGATATTCTTGAACCAAGCCATCAGACTCCAGGCTGGCATTCAGGCGTGGATTGGACCAGGGGCCCTCCACGCCGACCTGCCCCTGCAGGCTCAGGGTTACGCCCTGCGCCGAGGTCAGGTCCAGATCTTCATAGGGATTGAGATTTCGAATATCCAGTTTGAGCTGCAAATTTAGCGTTTTCGCCTCGATATCCACCGTGCCACCGCCGAGGACATTCAGCTTTTCGCCCACCAGGCTCAGATCTGTAATTGTTACTCCCTGCAAGTTGCCATCGATCTTGGCCGTCAGCTCATTGTGTAAATCCCGATAGACGGTAACGGCGCTCAGATCCCCTTCAAAATCGGGTTTATTCCAGGGTCCTTTGACTCGCGCCTGCAACTGATGCAGGGTGCCGGAAAAGTCATTCGGGATATTTATTTTCTCTGTTTGCGGCAGGGAAGACAGCAGCCGACGTATCTCTTCTACGCCAAGCTCTTGCGCTGACACACCCAAATCCAGAGTTTTATTTTCAGTATCGATAGTGCCCGCTGTGCGAATCTCTGCACCGGCAAACTCCAGCTGTAAAGACTCCAGCTGGATAACACCCTGGGTAGTATTCACTTCTCCTACCAAGTTCAGGGGCTGATCCCGATAGCTGCTGTTAAGCTTTACCTGACCGGAGATATTAGGCCGTGCTAATGCGCCGCTAACGGTGACTTCTGCACTGAGCCAACCGCTATTTAGTACATCCTGCCATGGACGAGAGAGAGTGATCGGCAAGCGATTGAGGTGGAGTTCAGCATTAATATCATCGGCACTAACATTGCCAGACAAAGTGCTGCGTCGGCCATCTACTTGCAACCAGATACCCTCTGTGTATAAACGCCAAGGGAAAAGGTCTATTTGTACGCTACCGGTCAATCCTAATTGATGCTGGGAAAGTGGAGTGGAGAGAGATTCAATATCTACCAGTAACTGCTGATCGTGGCGGCGCAGGGAAATTTTACCGTGCGCATCCAGGGCCTGCCCTTGTGGTAATTGCAACCGACGGCCAACAAAACCCTGAGCCCTCTCACTGGCAGAAAAATCCAGAACAAATCGGCCCGGTTGTTGTTCGCGCCCCTCGGCAATAAATTGCAGTTCCCCACCATTTATTTCGAGAATTTTCAATTGCAGCTGGGTGGGCTGCCCCTCCCACCGATACAGGGTATTACCAAATACCGAAACCGTGGGAATATCGGGTACTTTGCTACTGATTAACTGTAAGCGCTCAAGTTTTAATTCTCCCAGGCGAAAGCTCGGCAACAGGGTTTCCCAACTGCTAGCGATGCCACTATCACTTTCGTCCACAACTTGGACTGCATCTTCTTCCGCCCGTGCCAGTGAGCTCAGTAGTTCATCCAGCACATCAAGGTTCAACAAAAAATCTTTAGCGGCGATGCGCTCAATATTGATGGGATTGCGGGAAAAGCTCTGCAGTTTGAATTCCAACCGCTCTCCATCGGCTAGGGTGTTGCTATCAAAATTGATCCGCAAGCGCTCAAAAAACCAGGCCCCAAGGCGCTCACTGGCAATTCCATCGGCCTCAATAGTCAGTCCATCAATCGCCTGCTCCGCGCCATAAAAAGCTGTGCGAGTCAGATTGACCCTACCCTGCTCGGTGCCAAGAAAATAGAACAGTGTAAGCAGAATAAATATCAACAAGCCCGTGATTACTGCCCCTCCTGCTCTGAGGGAGCGCCAAAAGCTCCGTAGAAAAGCGCCAAGCGCACGAAGTAAGCCCAGAGTAACCCCTCTCAATTTGGACATCAGAAGGCCTGCCCTAAACTGACATAAACCTGGTAGTGATCATCTACACCGTCGCGTCGATCCAGGGGAAAAGCCAAATCAAAGCGGATGGGTGCAAAGGAGGTGTTGTAACGGACACCAAAGCCCGCCCCCCAAAAGAGGTTGGAAAAGTTGGGGCGCGGGTTCTCATAGGCGTTGCCCCCATCGAGAAACAGAACCCCGCCCCAGGTTTCACTAAAGCGGAAACGCCCTTCAATGGAAACTTCGCTGAGACCGCGGCCACCAATCGCATCAGACAGGCTTTCCTGGCCATCCGCATCAATTTCCACGAGCCTTGGGCCCAACTCCTGGTAGCCATAACCTCGCACCGAGCCACCGCCACCGGCATAAAAGCGCTCATCCGCAGGCAGCTCCAAATTGGGTGCGCCGGTAATAGCCCCGGCCTTGATACGCAGCGCCAATGTCGGCTCGTAGCGCGCCGATTCCGCTGTTTTATAGGCCGTTAATTGCAGGATATTTTTGACAAAGGAGGTGCTATTATTTTTGAGGTCCAGATAGGGCTTTACTTCCAGTGCTGTGGTGGCGCCGCGGCGAGCATCCAGGGGTTTATCCGTGGTGTTTAATTTAAACCCAAGGGGAAATGCCAACAAATGGTAATTTTCATCCGGGTCTCCACCCTCCACTGCGCCATCCACTTTTTCATCGACGCGACTGAACTTCAACTCTGCCCCTGCACTGATGGTGCGGTGCTTACTCAACTTGCGGGACACCAACCCTTTTAGCGTCAAGGCCCTGGAAGTGTAGGAATCCACATCTTCACCAGTCAAACCCACGCTACCGGTAAAACGCTGCTTATCATTGAAAAAGCGCGGAATACTGAGCTTGCTCTCCAGAGATTGTTTCACCTTGTTCACCTTGCTGGATACTTCCAGCTTCTCACCACGGTGAAATATGTTGCGGTGCTCCCAACTGGCGGAAACTCCGGCGCCCTCATCAGAGGTGTAGCCCACCCCCAGAGTCACCGTACGATGATTGCGCTCCTGTACAATAAAGTTAATGTCAACAAGACCACCGTATGGCTCAGATACCTGACTGGTAACATTGGAGACCAGATTGGTGCGCAGCAGCCGTAATTGAGCCGCATCCAGTTTACTGCGGCTAAAACAGTCTCCGGGGTTGATATTCAATTTATCCCGCAAGTAATCCTCTTCTACCGAAGTCGCCCCGAGAACCTGCACATCCCCTACCATCACCTCTGGGCTAGGGGCCACCCGATACTCCAGGCGCGCGGCGGCCTCCTGGTGAATCACTGTGGCCTGGTAGGTGACATCCACGTTGAGCAGGCAGGCATTGTTATTGAGGTATTGAGTAATAGTCTGCACGCCCTCAAGTACCTCATCTGCCTGCAGCGGGTCTCCAACTCCAATCGGCAATCCTGGGAAGCCCGCCCTTAAGTCGGCAGGCATGATGATATCCAGGCTTTTTATTAAATAGCGAGGGCCGGGTATCACTTGATATTTTATCTCTCGACCTTCTACAGATTCACGCACAATAGCATCGTAGTAACCCTCGGAGCGCAGCAACTTTTCTAGGTTGCCGCGCTCGTAGTGGGCGATATCACGCGGGGACTCGTAGCTTTCGAGAGCACTGCTATTTTTACGCAGCTCTTCAAGCTCGTTTCGCAGGGTGGCCTGTAATTGTTTGTCCCCTTGTACAGAAAGGGTAAAACTGGGCAGGTTGGAAAAAAAAGGGATGGTCACCGCCTGCGCCTGCAGCGGGGAAAGCAGAACAAAAGCGACAAGCAGACATGTACTGAGGATTCGCAAAATTTTATCCGTTGTCCACAGCGGTTACTCCGCCTACTACCGGGAGTCCATTCCCTTAACATCTGATTTTCCCCCGGACAACCAATGTCCAGGGGAAATTTGTTGGCACAAACAATTCATAAGCTGAGGTATTTTATGATCGCTCACAAAATACTGACGCAAGTGTGCGAACCTGCTGGCTTTTTCTCAGGTTCGTGCCGGACCTGAAATCTATATACGATTTATGGCTGGGTGCTGGAACGGGGACTAGAGCTAGGGCTGCCAAGCAGGGGGTTACAGTCTTTGATGATGACCCGCCCCTTGAGGATATTCCCCTTCGAATACTCAGTGAAAATACACTGGTTGGTTCTGGGGTCGTAATTCTCAACCCATAGATTATCTTCTTTCCAAGTGGCGCCGATATGACGGAAGCCCTCGGGCACAGAAATGCTCATTACGCCGCCAAAACGCTTCACAAAGACTTGCTCGTAATGGAAGTAATACGCCAGCCACCCGGCGAGGAAGAAAACAGCGGCCGCGATGGCGCCAATTTTAAGGCTGCCCATACGACTACCGATAAAGAGAGAGAGAATAACCAGGGCAATAACCGCTGCCCAATAGAGATATGTAACCATACTTGTTCTTCGCCGTGAATTTATTCGTTTTACTCGAGGGCAAGAGTAGCGCAGAACCGGCATAAACAAAATGACGCCCGCCTACGTACCCTCACCATAATGCGTAGCTCCTCAGTACCCTAAAAGCCTCAATCTTCCTTCAGCTCCGGAAGGTTTTCGAACAGTGCCAGTGCTTCGGGATTGGCGAGAGCTTCCTTATTCTTAACCGCCTGACCATGCACCACATTGCGTACGGCTAACTCGACAATTTTTCCACTAATGGTTCGCGGAATATCGCCCACTTGAATCACCTTGGCCGGTACATGGCGCGGGGTAGTATTGGCGCGAATGGTGGAGCGGATTTTCTGTACCAGCCCCTCATCCAGCTCAATTCCTTCACGCAGCACCACAAACAGCACCACTCGCACATCGTCATGCCACTGCTGGCCGATGCAGATACTGTCGAGCACCTCTTCTACTTTCTCTACCTGGCGATAGATTTCGGCGGTGCCGATTCGCACGCCACCGGGATTCAAAACCGCATCGGAGCGACCATAAATAACTACACCCTCATGGGCGGTGATCTCCGCATAATCCCCATGGGCCCAAACACCGGGCCAGTTTTCAAAGTAAGCGCTTTTATATTTCTTCCCGTCGGGATCATTCCAGAAACCAATTGGCATACAGGGGAAAGACTTGGCACACACCAGTTCGCCCTTCTCTTCTGTGACCGACTGCCCTTCATCATTCCAAACTTCCACGGCCATTCCCAAACCGCGACATTGCAACTCTCCCGCATAGACCGGCAGGGTTGGGTTGCCCAGGGCAAAGCAGGACACAATATCGGTACCACCGGAGATAGAGGAGAGGCACAGGTCTTCCTTGATATCCCGATACACATAGCGAAAGCCTTCGTGAGCTAAGGGCGACCCTGTCGATAAAACTGCGCGCAAACGCTGCAGCTTATGACTCTTACGGGGTTTACAGCCGCTCTTTTCCAATGCAGCAATATACTTGGCGCTGGTACCGAATACACTGATACCTTCTTCATCTGCCATATCCCACAGGCTCTCTGCCTCTGGGTAGAAAGGTGAGCCATCAAACAAGACCAGGGTGGCGCCGCAGGCCAGGCCACTTACCAGCCAATTCCACATCATCCAACCACAAGTGGTGAAGTAAAAGAGCGTATCCTCGCGACGGAGATCGCAGTGCAAGCGGTGCTCTTTAAGGTGTTGCAGCAGTGTGCCGCCTACGCCATGCACAATACACTTGGGTACCCCAGTGGTACCGGAGGAGTACATGATGTAGAGGGGATGATCGAAAGCGGTCTGGACAAAAGAGAGTTCGCGCTCGGGCGCCGCTGCTTCAAAGTCCTGCAGTATGACTGCTTTCTCCAGAGGCTCCGCCACCAATAACTGGCGGGTTTCCTCCTGGGAGCGGGCAACCGGTACCACCACCAGTTTCTCGATGGAATCGATACGGGCGATAATTTCACGCAGGCGCGGCAGGGAATCAATCACCTTGCCGTTATAGAAATAGCCTTCGCAGGCAAACAGTACTTTTGGCCCCACCTGGCCGAAACGGTCAAATACCCCGTTGATACCAAAATCCGGCGAACAGGAAGTCCAAATCGCCCCGAGGCTGGTGGCTGCCAACATGGCCACTACGGTATCGATCACATTCGGCATAAAGCCAGCGATCCGATCCCCTTCGCAAACCCCTTGTTCCGCCAGGGCTGCGGCAAGACGCTCTACCCGGCTGTGCAGCTGCACATAACTGAGCTGGCGTCGGCTGCCATTCTCCAGGCGCTCAACCAAGGCCGGTTTATCGTCCCGGAAACGCAGAAGATTCTCGGCAAAGTTGAGACGGGCATCGGGGAACCACTCTGCACCCGGCATACTGTCACGACCCAATACCACTTCACCGTGCGCACTGGCCTGCACTTCAGTGAAATCCCATAAGTCACGCCAAAAGGTTTCCCTCTCCTCTACAGACCACTGGTAGAGCGCGCTGTAGTCTTGCAGCTGAAGCTGGTGCCTTTCGTTGATCAGGCGGCGGAACTCATCCATCTGGGTAGCGGCAATGGCCTCGGGGCTCGGTTGCCAGAGGGGTTGTGTGTTGTCCTTCATTTCAGCAGGCCTTATGGGTTCATTATTCTCGATATTTCTACACCCATTTACTGGGCGAAAGGGGCAATCATGCCTTGCCCTACAACTTTAAACTATATTAATCTTTCGAAGGTTTATTAAATAAATCTTAACTTTTTCTGAAAGCATTTCTGAAACCCTGCCGGGAACCCGGTTATCAGTCTGGAGCCCCTGTGAGTGCCACGATAAAACAGCTCCGCGCCTTCGTAGCCGTTGCGCGCAGCCACAGCCTGGCGCAGGCCAGCGCACAACTACACACCTCCCAGCCGGCGCTGTCGGTGGCTATTCGCAACCTGGAAGACGCCACCGGGGGACCGCTGTTCAGTCGCGATGGTCGTCAACTCGTACTGACCCCAGAGGGCCGTGAATTCCTAACCCGTGCAGAGCAATTGCTTAACAACTGGGACCAATCTCTTGAGGCCATTCAGCAGCGTTTTCGCCTCGATCGTGGGCAGTTGTTATTGGCGGTAATCCCGGCCTTCGCCCTAAATCGCCTACCTGAATTATTGGCCAGCTTTCACCGGGACAATCCCCAGATCAACATTGTGCTGGAAGACATTGTGATGGAGGGTGTTGTGCAGTCAGTGCAGGAGGGACGCGCAGAGCTGGGCATCAGTTTCCGCCCGGAGGATCTGGGCGGCTTGGAGTTTACCCCCCTGGAGCGAGATCGCTTTATCGCGGTCACTCCTCCGCAACACCCTCTGTCCAGCAAAGAGGCCTTGCACTGGCGCGACCTGGCGGACTACCCGTTTATTTCTATGAATAGGGGATCAGCTGTGCGCCGTTGGACAGAGCAGGCCTTTGCAGACTGTGGCAAGGTGCCCCGCTACCTGTGTGAAGCCAATCAGCTCAGTACTATCGGGCAATTGATTCGGGCCAATATGGGGGTAAGTGCGGTACCGAGTCTGTGCGAAGGGCAGATTCGCGAGTACGGTTTGCACTGCCATCCTCTATCCGCTCCTGTTGTATATCAGGAGGTTGGTATATTGATGAAAAGCCGTGGCACGCTCTCTGCTGCGGCCAGCGCTTTTCTGCGAAGCATTCAACAAGATCCTGGGGACTTACATCCTGGATACTTACCGAAATAATTTATTCAGTGCGGGCAAAACGCCCGCACCGAAAACAGTCTTATTGACTGGTAGCCCGCAACATCCAGGCAGTTTTTTCATGCACCTGCATGCGATCAGACACCAGTGCCAGGGTGGATTCATCCTCCCCTTTTTGCGCAGACTTTAATACTTCCCGGCAAGTCTTAATAACCTTCTCGTGGCCTTCGGTTAATATTTTTACCATATCCTCAGCTGCAGGAATTTCTACCACTTCCTCAATTGAGCTCAATTGAGCAAATGCCTGGTAAGTGCCTGGGGCGGGAACTCCCAAGGTTCTGATACGCTCGGCGATATCATCAACCGCTTCTGCAAGCTCCGTATACTGTTCCTCAAACATCAGATGTAATTCACGAAACAGCGGGCCTGTGACATTCCAGTGAAAATTGTGCGTTTGTAGGTATAGGGTATAGCTGTCTGCCAATAAGTGTTTGAGGCCACCAGCGATTTTTTCCCGGTCACTTTCACTAATACCAATGTCAATTTTCTTCATAACAACGCGCCCCTCGTGTATAAGAGTTGGGTTTTTGTAAAAAAGTCCATGTATTGAAAAAGATACAAATATTGAGCCTATGAAAGCCAAGACACAAAATTCAACATCTATAAATACACAGCTTTCGATTACACATTAACAATATCCGGAAGATGTGTCACGCCTATCCCCAGAATTCGAAACTTTCCCTCAAAAAAACCACAAAAAAAATATCCGACACCCTGAGAAATTTAAAAAATTATTATTTGTTGCATAATTATGCCAACTTCTATGCAGAACAAACTGGGCAATTCTCAGATTTATTTAGCTTTAGTGTCCGCATAGCCAGGGTCTCCCCCTCAATTAAATACAATTGACCAAGACTGGATGCCGGCAAACCGAGTAAAATTTTCAATGCCTCCAAAGCTTGAACGCTGCCAACAACACCCAAAACCGGACCAATCACCCCCATCGTTGAGCAGTTATGAATATCTTCCTGCTGTTGGGGTGGAAACAGACAGGCGTAACAGGGATTTTTATTCTTAGAAAAATCAAAACTAATCAACTGTCCGGAAAAGCCCTGGGCTGATGCCATCACTACTGGTCGCCCGATTTCGTGACAAGCTCGATTTATCCGGTAGCGTATTTTGAGGTTATCCGTGCAATCCAGCACCAGATCCACCTGTGCAACATGATCTCTAAGCCAGATTTCATCGGCCATTTGAGGATGCGCATAAATTCGAATATTGGGATTTGCTGCGGTTAACTGCTGTGCCGCCACCTGCGCCTTTGATTTACCTTGGTGATTGGTTTTGTACAGCACCTGCCTCTGCAAATTGGAAAGATCAATATGATCACCATCTACTAAGTGCAATTCACCGATGCCTGCAGCGGCGAGGTAAAGTGCTGCCGGACTACCCAAGCCACCGAGACCAATGATCATTACCCGTGCCGCCGCCAGTTTTTCCTGTCCCTCTTCTCCCACCTGGGGCAGAATCATCTGGCGACTGTACCGCTGTAGCTCCTTACTGCTTAACATGGCTCGACTTCCGTACACTTGTCTTCCAGGAGGGCATTGAATTCGGCAACCGCCCGCTTATAATTTTCTGCCTTGGTAATTGCACTGACCACAGCGATACTGCCCACACCAGTAGCAATAATCTCTGGTGCGCACTGCTGATTAATGCCACCAATCGCAACCAGTGGGTAATTGGGTAGAAGTACAGCCATCCGCGTCAGCTTCTCTACCCCTTGTAACTGATCAGACATATCCTTGGTATCTGTGGGGTAAATAGCGCCGATCGCCAGATAACTGGGGCGATATCGATAGGCCAGCAATAACTCGAAGAAACCGTGGGTACTGATACCCAGCTTAAGGCCCGCAGATTGGATCGCAGTAAGATCCGCCTCTTGTAAATCTTCCTGCCCCAAATGAACACCATAAGCACCGCATTCAATCGCTAGCTGCCAGTAATCATTGATAAACAAGCGCAAGTTATAACTCCTACCGATAGCGACCGCGCGCTTAATTTGCTCACGTAGATCCTCACCGGGCGTTTTTATCCGCAACTGTAAGGTGCGCACGCCTTGTTCAGCCAAGCGTTGCAACCATTCCACAGTATCCACCACCGGATATAAACCCAAAGCTTGGGTATCGGTTGCAGCAAATCCTTGAACGAATGGCTGGGTAGAGCTAAGGCCGTAATCTTGCGCGCGCTCTTCACCCGCGAGCAGTATCTCAGGGAAATCCGCCAAGTCTAGTGGCCAACCACAATGCCCTACCGGGCTGGCACCAACGCCGATATGGGAATTCTCCCCAAGGCGTAAACCACGTTGCACATAGGCCTTACCAACCACACAGGCATCTCTTATGGGATAACCGAGAGCGCAACAGGCGGCAATAGCAGAGGATAAAGTGCAGCCGGTTCCGTGGGTATTATTACCCGGCACCTGCCTGCCAATAAACCAGTCGGCCTTTTCACCGTCCCAAAACAAGTCAGAAACCTCACCTGGCCGCAACTGCGTGTGGCCACCGGTCACCAAAACCCCTGTACCTGCCAAGGCGTGCAGCTGTCGCGCAGCCTCTAAAATAGATTTCGCATCCGTGGTACTTGCCCGGGTAAGCCACTCCAATTCATGTAAGTTGGGAGTCACCAGATCACACTGCGGCAGTAACTGGGCCAAGACTTCCGCGTCAATATCGCCCTCAGTAAGTCCTGCTCCATTGGTGGCAACGGCAACCGGATCATAAATAACGGGAACCGGCTGTATCGTTTTTAATTTGCGTAAAAAATTAGCAACCAACAAGACTTGACCGGTATTGGCCAGCAGGCCAATTTTAATCGCAGCGGGGAATAAGTCCCGCTGTAAAGTCTGTAGCTGGGAATCCAGTACC
This sequence comes from Microbulbifer sp. ABH2_005, assembly GCF_056160005.1. Classification (NCBI taxonomy): domain Bacteria; kingdom Pseudomonadati; phylum Pseudomonadota; class Gammaproteobacteria; order Cellvibrionales; family Microbulbiferaceae; genus Microbulbifer; species Microbulbifer sp. ABH2_005. The sequence goes on from NZ_JBSWWI010000001.1 coordinate 2,996,218, forward strand.
TCTAAAGAAACTGCATTAATCGCAGTCACTTCCACCGTATTTTGTGCGGTGTTGGCGGTGATAGCACTACAACCGTGACAGCCAAAATCGGCAAACGTCAGCAAGTCTGCCTGTATACCGGCACCTCCCCCAGAGTCACTGCCAGCAATGGTCCAGGTGATAGGTTTTTTCGTTAGAAATTGATCTCGCATAAACATCCTAATCCTGCAGCATACTCTCTGCCTGCTGCCAGAATGGCATATCCAGGGTTGGGGTACTGGGGCTGGCAGTTTGTCGCCTGAGCATCAGGCCCGCATTAAAGGCGATTCGTCCAGATTCCACCGCCAACTTAAAGGCCTGTGCCATCCGTATGGGATCTTGCGCTTTGGCGATGGCAGTATTTAGTAATACCGCATCAAATCCCATCTCCAGAGCTTCGGCAGCCTGCGATGGCGCACCGATGCCAGCATCGATAATTAGCGGCACATCACGCAAGCGGTCACGCAGAGTTTGCAGGTTGTACTTATTCAGAAGTCCCTGCCCAGTGCCAATCGGCGCCCCCCAAGGCATCAATACCTCACAGCCCACATCTAGTAACTTGCGGCACAAGACCAAATCATCAGTGCAGTAAGGCAAGACTTTAAAGCCGAGATGAACTAGCTCCCTCGCCGCCTCTACCAAACCAAAAGGGTCAGGTTGCAAGTTGTAGTCATCGCCAATGACTTCCAGTTTGATCCAGTCAGTCTGGAAAATCTCCTGGGACATTTTTGCCAGCTCGATCGCCTCACGGGAGGATTTACAGCCGGCAGTATTGGGCAACAACTGGCAACCAAACTCGCGAATATAATTCCAAAAACTATTGTCCCGCTGCTGCGCTGGATTCTGTCGACGCAGAGACAAAGTAATAATTTCTGATGCTGAGGCTTGCACCGACTCACGCATAATGGCAGGGGATGGGTATAAAGCCGTTCCCACCAAAAGCCGGCTATTAAATGTTTTTCCGTAGAGCGTTAATAGGTCACTCATCTTTTCTAACCCCCTACTACTGGCGCAACAATATCAAGGCTATCGTCGCTATTAATCTGTGTATTACCATATTCCGAGCGGCTGACAAAACTACCGTTAACCGCAACGGCAAATGTTTCTCCGCGATACCCAAGTTGTTGTAAAAGTGCAGCGAGTTTTATGGGAGATTCGAGGCTGTAAGCTTCCCCATTAATTGATACCAGCATCAAACCACCTGTAACCGTTGTTGCGTTACTTGATTCACGACCTGCTCTACCATCGCCGGCGCTAAAAGATAGCCGTGGCGATAGAGGCCATTTACCCGAACCAGCCCATCCTCATTGTGTATATATGGCAGATTATCCATAGTGGCAGGGCGACAGTTCACTCGAGTCTCCAAAATACGAGCCTCGGCAAATGCTGGATTAAGGGAATAAAGGGCAGAGGAGAGTTCCATGCTAGAGCGCACCGAAATCGGGGACAGATCTTCACTTTCAATTTCTGTAGCGCCAATCACAGTGCGGCCATCACTGCGAGGCACGGCGTAGAGTTTGTAGCGGGGGTGAAGCAGGCGCACTGGACGCTGTAAAACCACCTCTCGGGATTCCACGACCATCACCTCACCGCGGACACCGCGCAAGCCCTCCACCTGCCCCTTGGCACCTAGGCCACGACAGTCGATCACACAGTCGAACTTCTCTTGCCCTGAAGCAAGAGAAATTTGTCCCGCCTCACAACTCACCTTACTGTGTTCTCTTAAATGCACACCCTGCTGGCGCAATATGCTCAGCAATATGGGTAACAGGCATTGATTATTGATATCCGCTTCACCCCGCAGGTAAAGACCCTGCTCAAAGCTTTGCAGGGCAGGCTCAAACTCAGCCAGTGCATTGGCATCCAGCGGTTGCACCTGCTCCCTGGCGGATTCGCCCAACTTACCCTGCAACTCCCTCAGGAATTGTAATAACTCACTCCTGTCTTTACCGTGTGCCACCAGAATCGAGCCCGCTCTGCGGTACTCCACTTTGCACCCACTCTGTTGCTCCAGTTGCCTGGACCAGTCAGACCATAGCTCGAGGCTTTGCAGTCCCAGTTGGTAGACTCGTTTATCACTGTGCACCAACTCCGACAGTGGCGAGATCATCCCCGCCGCCGTCCAGCAGGCACCGCCTTCCGATGCCGACAAATCGCCGGCCTCAAACAATGTTATATCCAGGTCTCGCCGACTGAGCCGCCAGGCGAGTAGCCGCCCGAGAAGACCGCCACCGGCAATAGCTATACTGGCTTTGGTTTTGCCTGTCACAGATCACCTATCTTCACAAAATCAAATAGATACTGGCGATAGCAAACTCCCTTTACTCCACCGCACTCATACAAAGATTGGGGGAGTAACCTCCCCCAGAATCGCATCAACCCTTGTGATAGATTTCGCTACCCATATCCTTAAATTTGATCGACATCTCCTCCATTCCCCGCTCTGCTTCCTGTTTGGCCGCGTAATCGCGCACATCCTGAGTAATTTTCATGGAGCAGAATTTTGGTCCACACATAGAACAGAAGTGCGCTACCTTGCCGGATTCTTTAGGCAGAGTTTCATCGTGATAGGCTCGCGCCCGCTCCGGGTCCAAACCGAGGTTAAACTGATCTTCCCAGCGGAATTCAAAGCGGGCTTTTGACAGGGCGTCATCGCGCTTTTGTGCTCGTGGATGCCCCTTGGCTAAGTCTGCGGCATGAGCCGCAATCTTATAGGCCATCAAGCCCTCTTTAACATCCTCTTTATTGGGTAGACCCAAATGCTCTTTAGGCGTCACATAGCAGAGCATGGCGCAACCGTAAGTGCCGATTAATGCTGCACCTATGCCAGAGGTAATGTGGTCGTAACCGGGAGCAATATCCGTAGTCAGCGGGCCAAGGGTATAAAAAGGCGCGCCGTGGCAGTGCTTTAGTTGCTCATCCATATTTTCTTTGATCTTGTGAATAGCCACATGGCCCGGTCCTTCGATCATGGTCTGCACATCGTGCTTCCAGGCAACTTCTGTGAGCTCGCCAAGAGTATGCAGCTCTCCGAATTGTGCCTCATCATTGGCATCGGCGATGGAACCTGGGCGCAGACCATCACCGAGGCTAAAGCTCACATCGTAAGCTTTCATGATTTCACAGATTTCTTCGAAGTGGGTATAGAGGAAATTCTCTTTGTGATGTGCCAGACACCATTTGGCCATGATAGAACCACCCCGCGAAACAATACCGGTCATACGTTTCGCTGTAAGCGGTACATAACGCAACAGCACGCCAGCATGGATGGTGAAATAATCCACCCCCTGCTCCGCCTGTTCAATTAAAGTATCGCGATAGACATCCCAGTTCAGGTCTTCGGCAATGCCGTTCACTTTTTCCAGCGCTTGATAAATCGGTACTGTGCCAATAGGCACCGGAGAATTTCGCAAAATCCATTCACGGGTTTCATGAATATTGGCGCCAGTGGAGAGATCCATCACGGTATCGGCACCCCACTTGGTGGACCAAACTAGCTTTTCCACCTCCTCTTCAATAGAAGAAGTCACCGCAGAATTGCCAATATTTGCATTCACCTTACACAGAAAATTGCGCCCGATAATCATCGGTTCCACTTCCGGGTGATTGATATTCGCGGGAATAATCGCCCGGCCTTCGGCGACTTCCCTGCGAACAAATTCGGGAGTGATTTGCTCGGGAATAAAAATACTATCGCGCGCTTTTTGATATTGGCTTTCACTCATTTCTGAAGCGAGCTTGGCGCGCCCCATATTTTCACGAACAGCGACAAATTCCATCTCCGACGTGATGATGCCGCGGCGGGCATAATGCATTTGCGATACGTTTCTTCCCGGTTTAGCCCGACGCGGGCTGGGAAGATTTTCAAAGCGGATATGATCCAGCCCTTGGTCTGCCATACGTTTCTGGCTGTAGGCGGCTTGGCGGGAATCCAATTGCTCTGTATCGCCTCTAGCTTCTACCCAGCCCTGACGCAACTTGGGTAGCCCCTGGCGTACATCGACACTGAAATCAGGTTCAGAATAGGGTCCAGATGTATCGTATACGGTGAGCGGCTCATTGGGCTCCAGAAGGGGATTATCTGCATCTCCACCTACCACGCTATCCCCCAGGCAGATTTGGCGAGCGCCAACCTGAATATCCGGCGTTTCCCCAGGTAAATACACCTTTCGTGAATTGGGAAAAGATTGAACCGTAAGGTTCTCAAGAAATGCTTTAGCAGAATCGCGGCTGGCAGCGCGGGTGGATTTTCCGGCTTTGCCGGATTGTTCAATGATCTCGGACATGCGTAACCTTAAAGCTTGAGGATTTAAAGGTCGCAGCGTCCAGGGCACACGCAAAGAGAAAAGCCGCCAAACTGTAAAAAAACAGGCGACTTCAGATCTTGTTCCCTACGCGGGGGTTACCCCGATCAGGTTCAACGGATCTCGCAATAGCGATCTCAGCCCACAGGCACTCCGACAAGTAGAGCGCAGTATAGTGGAAGCTCTCGAATATGAACAGGTGGTCGATCTCAACTTTCAACAGACTCTAAATAACCCTCTCCATGGTGCTACAACCAAAAAATCTCGATGCTCTAGGCGACAAAAATTCAACACGCTTCAACTTATTTGAAGCTGACCCAGCGGTCGATATCATTCCCACCGGCACTCATTCCACGTCAACCTAAACTGCACAGGTTCACCGATCCAGTTTTAAAACAATAATGAACTACGACGAAAGTCGGTGTGGGAGAAAATACAATGTGGAATAGATATGGAGTTATAACAGCACTCGTTTTAAGTGTTATGTCGATACCGACAGCTTTAGCTGCCCCTTCTAAATCCGTTGCTGCTGGTGACAGTATTACCATGGCATTCGGAGCAGACTGTACCCGTAACAAGTATTTCTGGGATTTGTTTTGTCTCCTCGGTGGAGACCAACCAGAACACTCCTGGTTTGATGGTGATAAAAACTCCGTTGAGAGTATTTACGATAAGTACAAGATAATTTCACCCAACATGGCTGCGAATAAAAAAGCTGCTGAGTCAGGGGCAGAAATGCGCGGAGGAAAGAAGAACTTTGCTGTTCAGGCTGATCGAATTTTATCTCAATCAAATATCCCCGACCACGTAGAAGTTGTTCTTGGAGGAAACGATATTTGTAACCGGGATTGTACCGATCCCAATAACTGTGATGATCCTCTATACACAGAAAGTGAGTGGCGCTCAGCAATTCAAGCGGGCTTAGATAAACTCGTCGATGGTCTTCCCAATGGATCTACCATTCTTTTAGGCTCAGTACCAAGGGTGCAGGATCTGCGAGCAGCCGGCTTAGCCAAGCAGTCAAGCAACTCCCGGGTAAATTGTGAACATGTTTGGTCAACCTTTGGGATTTGCAAAATAGCCACTAATGGCGGCAGTTTAAATGGAGAAGACTTTGCCACTCGCTACGGCGCAATTACTGCAGCTCAACGTCGCTACAATGAAATTCTCGTTGAGGAGGCGGAGAGCTATAATGGCACCAATGGTGTTGAAGTGATAGCCGAGTATACTGGGGAAGATGAGGTAAATGCTGGTACCTTTCAGTTTGGCAAAGATGACATTGGTGGTGGAGATTGCTTTCACCCCAGTATTCAGGGCCAAAACATCGTTGCCGATCTACTTTGGCAGGGCAATCCAGATAAATAATTAGTTGTCCACTCGGTGAACATTGGGCCCTCCTGAATACTTCTCAGTGGGCCCATAACTATTTAGCTTTCTTTACCTTTCTCAAGCTATCTTCAATCCTTCTCAAAATAGCCCTGCTCTTCAACGACATATTGTATTCGCTGGGGCAACCCCTTTCGCATAAAAGCTACATCGATAATCTGACCGCTGGTAAGGGCATCCCATAGGTTATTTTGACCACTATGTACCCAGCTATCATTAACTCTCATTAGGACATCATTCTCTTGAAAGCCCAGGGCGGTGAAGAACTCATTATTTGTGATACCTTCGAGTCGCATCAGGTGATGCCCCTCAACCTCCAATTCGGCCTCGATAAATTTGGCTTCCAGAACTTCCCGTTGCTCCAACTGCTTACTCAGCCAAGACTGCCCTAAGGTAAGAACTCCTGAAGAAGCTATCAGCTGGCGGCTCCCGGGTCCCAAAGGCTGCTCAATGCGCCGTTTTAATTCAGCATTCTGTTCATAGGAATGCGTCTGTAAAATATCAGTACCCCCCTTCCCTTTCAAAGGTAACTTCTCCAGACCTGCTTTGCTTTCAATAACTACATAACTAGAGTGAAGACGGAGCAAGGAGGCACCAGCTACCAATTCTTGCCCTACATTAAAATATTTAGCCGCAGCTTCCTTTACCTGGATCAACGCCTTTGATTTGCCCTTAACACTGGATTCACTAACCCCCAGTAAAGTAAGTGGCAAACCGGTGATTGGTAAATTCCGATCATCAATAGTCTCATCATCTTTCCAAACATAGGTCTCTTTTGGATTTATGCCCATAGACCGTAGCTCTTTTTCTATCCAATAGGCATACTGCTCGAATTTACGCGGCCCTTTTAGATATAAGCCATTAATAAAGACAACAGGTACATTTTTAAGCCCTAGACCTAGTGCCCAGTCCCTACTTTCAAGTACAGATGCTTTAGGGGTATCACTGGATAAACACATTTCAAATTTCTGAGCATCTAATTGTAACTGCCCGGTTAGTTGGGAATAAGTATCCCCATCAATTTCTGGTGTTAATACATATAATGCATCGTGGTACTCCCAAAATCTGCCTTGATCAGCCGCACAGCGTGCTGCCGTGCCAGCCCGGATACCTTCTCTGTGAAACTTAAGTGGAAAATCAAAGTGTACCTGGCTTACCCACCCCTTATAGGTCGACATTAGGCGACGTATAACAGGTTGTATAGCTTTGCAGTGTGGGGACTGAAAGGAGCAGAAAACAGCTAAAGTAACAGGGGCCTCCCTACTACCTCGAAGATTCTGACTAGCAGTGGGTAAAGTAATTCTCGGTGGCTTAGGGGCTGCCAGAAGAATCTCAACTTTTTTAGCGGATGCATTGTTGCCGTCTTTTTTATCTATCCAAGCATTGAGTTTATTCAAGCGTAATTCATATTCCTGCTCTGCTATATCATATAAAGCCAACTCTAAAGTGCTATCTAGCTCCTGAAGAGTAATTGCCCGCCCACCAATGCGTGCAGCTACCTCATAAGAAGAGCTTTGCATTTGCTTAGATGTTATTTCCTCTCCCTTTTCCATACACCCAACGGCGACATAACCAAGAGAAAGCAAAATTATTAGTCTCAATAGAAGCTTTAACTGCCACATGAATTACACTCTTTTTCTTTTTATAGCGATCCTAACAAGCGATTAGCAGGCAACCTAACAAATAAAGAATAAGCGCCAAAATCCCTCTAAAATTGCGAGCTTATTTTGGTATTCTGGCAGTAATTTCATTGAAAAGGAGCGGTTTAACAAAACAAATGAATTACCACCTATTCTTGGTAACGCCTTCGACTAAAGTCTCCGCTTATTTAATAGATAGTCGAATTTCATGCCAAGGAAATATCTATGAATAACACTCCAACAAATGTTTCAGAACTGATGGTTTCCTGCCTTGAGAATGAAGGGGTTGAATTTATATTTGGAATTCCCGGAGAAGAAAATATCCTCTTTATCGATGCCATAAATGGCTCCCGCTTACGATTTATCCTTGCCCGCTCGGAACAGGCTGCCGCTTTTATGGCAGATATGTATGGCCGGGTTACAGGCAGAGCTGGCGTGTGCTGTGCAACCCTTGGTCCGGGAGCCATCAATCTGCTACTGGGAGTGGCCGATGCCAATGCCGATAGCGCTCCCCTCGTAGCAATTAGTGCCCAGGCAGGTATCGATAGGCTTTATAAAGAAACCCATCAGTATATTGATCTAGTGAAGATGTTTGAGCCTGTCACTAAGTCATCAAAGATGATCATAAATCCAGAGTCCACCTCCGAACTGGTACGTGCAGCATTCAAGACCTCTCAAGAGGAGCGACCGGGAGCCTGTTACTTATGTGTTCCAGAAGACATAGCGGCTATAGCAGTTTCTACTAATAAACATCCACTGCCTGTTAACACCATGCAGAACCCCGCTCCATCTATGGAGAAAATCAAGAGTGCGGCAAAAATATTAAACCAATCGCAAAGACCTATTGTTCTTGTTGGTCATGGGGCGGCTCGAGCTAATGCTCAGGAGGCTTTGGTTCAGTTTTCTGAGGCTCTAAATGTAGCAGTAGCCAGCACATTTCATGGAAAGGGTACCATGCCAGAGAATCACCCAAACTCGCTGGGTGTGATGGGTTTTATGGTCCACGACTATGCCAATTTTGGCTTTGATACCGCCGACGTTATTGTCTGTATAGGCTATGAACTCCAGGAGATGCCACCAGCACGTATAAATCCAAAAGCGGACAAAAAAATCATCTATATCCATAATTTTCCAGCGGAAGTCGATGCCAATTTCAATATCGCACAAGGTATAGAAGGAGATATAACCCTTTCCCTAAAAGAATTAACCAAACATGTAAAAGCCAAGCCAAATCTGACTAGCGAAGATTACAAAATACAAAAACTACTCAGCAAAGAGATTGACAACGGTAAGGCGTCTAATGCTTGCCCAATGAAACCCCAAAGGGTTGTTGCAGATATTCGGGAAGCTATGGAGGCAGATGATATCGTGCTCACCGATACCGGTGCAGTGAAGATGTGGATGGCACGTCTATATCCAGCATACAAGCCCAATACCTGTCTGATCTCCAACGGGCTCGCCACCATGGCCTTTGCCCTACCCGGCGCCATTGGTGTCAAGCTCGCCTATCCTGAGCACAGGGTACTCGCAGTGATGGGTGACGGCAGCTTTATGATGAACTCTCAAGAAATTGAAACCGCAATCCGTGAGAGTATTCCTATTGTTATTTTAATTTTTGTTGATAGCAGCTATGGACTCATCAAATGGAAAATGGATCTAGAGCTCAAGCATCACAGCCATGTCGACTTCCAGAACCCAGATTTTGTTAAATATGCCGAAAGTTTTGGTGCAACGGCTTATTTAATTGAAGAAAGCAATCAACTCTTGCCAATCCTGAAGCAAGCCTTGGCAGCGCACACGGTTTCTGTGATTGCCTGTCCTGTAGACTACTCTGAAAATGATAAGTTGACCGATCATTTGGGTGAACTTGTGGAATATTTCTGAAAACCTGATTCAATTTTTCGCTGCCAATAGGAAGTTCTCTAAATAGTTTATCGCATTGCATCACTATGGCCCCCTCAATACGGGAATATCTGACTCTATCAGGGTACTCAATCTACAAAGAGCGAAATAAATCGACTACCGGAGCCTTAAATCCAACCTGCCAAAACGAAATCGGGCCACTAAAGTGGCCCGATGAGTGTAAAGCTGTGATCAGGAATCTTCCTCACATGCTTCATCTTCAGGTGAGCTCTCACACAGATCATAAGTACATTTGAACTGCCAGAGCGCGGTAATGCCTGTGTCCGAACCACCTTCCTGCGCAGGAACATTGACCTCTATCTTTACGAAATCAGAACCGTTTGGTTCAGCATTATCCGGGGCATTGACTGTGATACCAAATACGCTAGGACCAAAGTCACTAGTATTAGCAACTGCATTGGCCTTTGGCCATACTTCGCAATAGTCTGATTCAATCTTTATCCCCGTCCCCAAAGGCAAGCGACCGTTGTATTTATCAGAAAGATAAAAAAACACTGAACCAGTTCCATCTTTAGAAATATCGATATCAGGCTGAGTATTGAAATCACCCTCAGCGGTTTCAAATATCCCGTATGGCTGTCTTCCCGAAACCAGGAGCTCTATCTGTTTGCGTACATGAACCAGTTCTTTGGAGCAACTTCCATCTGCCTCTGCCTCATCTGAACAGAGAACTCCATTATAAATGCCGTTACCCTGGTCGTAGACTCCATTATTATTCAAATCAGCAGGCCAATCTTCATCGCCAGCCACTTCGGGACAATTGGGGTGGCAACTACCAGCATTGCCAGGATTCCCGAACGCGCCGTCCTCATTGTGATCCAAAAATGCTTCTGGTAAATCGGTAAAGTCTTCACCAGTATCAAAGCGCCCATTACCATTGGCATCAGTAAAAGTTTCTTGCCCAAACGCATATGCAAGAATTGTTGAGCGAGCGCCATAGGGCTGCCCCAGACCACTGGGATACTCTGTAGTCAACGGACAGGGGTAAGGACCCATCCGCCCAGTGACAGGACAGGTAGTGTTAAAGATAGTCCGAAGCGAGTGAACTTGACCGTCATCTCCCACAAATGTGTAAGCCTCTGGCTGACGAGGGTCCTGACTGGTCCAATCAACTGAACAGTTACCGTCAACCGTGGTACAAGATCCAGTTATACGTCCATACTCTGTAGTAAAAGTAATTGCAGTACCATCGGGGACCTTATTATTAAAGGCATCACCAGCGTAAGCAGTAACTGTTGAGATTGCGCCGTTAAAAGTATCGCCACCTGGATTTAAAATGGTAGCAGCCACATCAAAAGAATTCTGATCAGGGATACCTACAGAAACCACCAACTCATCAGATACGGTGGAGACAACCTTCCCTCCATCGAGCGTTATTGAGGCAACTACCGAAACTGGCGACGCTACTGTACCAGAAGAAACTAGTGCAGTTACTTCACCATCCGCATTGGTCGTGCCGGAATCGTTAGTAAGGGTCGCATCACCTGCCTCTGTGGACAAAGAAAAGTTGACTTCAACTCCACTAATTGGTAAGTCATTCTTGCTTAAAACCTGAAAAACAAGCGTTGATGTTTCCTTACCGCCAGTACCTTTAATGGAGATTATCGCAGGATTTGCGCTTACAAACTCTATGGAGCCGACCTCTGGAGGCATTACAGTAAGCTGGCCACTGGCCGATATGCTTGGATAAGCCGCTAAGACTGCTGTGATCTTATCCTCACCTTCACAACCCTCAGCAGTATAAGTCGAGGTCGCCTTCCCTTCCGTTGTGGTAACCGGAGAGTCAAGGGTAGCAACGGCTGGTTGGCTCAGGCTGCAATTACTGGAAAATTCCACTTGCACCCTCTTAGAGTAAAGATTGCCGTCAGGGCCTTGCACATAAACACTAACTGGCGTACTGCCCTTAGAAGATAGACTCTGAGCAAGCACCTCCAGTTCACCCGACACAAACTGCTGGTTGCTATCCAAGTAACCAAGCTTCAGAGAAGGCTCCTCAATACTGAATCGTAGAGGCGAGTAAGGTGCCTGATCAGTACTGACACTATCGTAGGCAACAACAATCTCTCCAGCACTGCCAACTTCTTGCCCTTCAACATCCAGCTCCAGAGTAGCCACACCACTGTCATCGGTCTTAACTATTCCACTTTTAGGGGTTAACTCCCCCAAAGTCGTTGTGACAGTTACGTTATCAGAGACAACAGGATCACCATTGTCACGCTTAACCATCACGTGAACGCGTACCGGTTCTTCTGGGTTAGGATTGGCAATCAGCTCATCGGTATCCAAATCACGCAGCTCTACATTAATGCTATAAGAGGGATCCGTTTCTGGTGAAGTTGGATCCTGAGTAGAACCGTCATCGCTTCCACCACTTCCACCACCACAGGCAGCCAGTGAAACTGCAATGGTCAGCAATAGAAACCATCGCGAAATTGATTGGTACAGCGTAAGAATGTGCATCTAACTATCCTTCAATATCTTTAGCGCCCAATGGCAACAGCCTTTGTTGTCCAAGTGGGTATGTACAGTCTTCCTCGACACGGCTGAATACGTCTTTAGCTATCATCTACCACTCTTATGAGTGAGAAGCCTTAAGATACATCTGTCGTGTTTTGCATAAGAGCAGTTGAAAAAACTCTTTAACACACAAGAAAAGGCAACGAGCGACTATCCTGAATCGCTGTAATAAAATCAAGTTCTTTATGCCTATGCTGTACGACTGTTCCACATAAATATGGTCAGGATGAGATTTAGGTCAAAAAATTTCTTATAAGGGCACTAAGCTCAAACCTATGAATCAGCACAGGCTGGCTTTACTAACAGAAAGTCTGGATAGACTTGTGCATAACTGCGGTATATCCGCGCCAGGGCCCGTGGTTACTCAGGCTCACCAAAACGTGCAAAAAATCACCGGATTTTTTATTGGTATTGTTGTGTCAGCTTTTTTAGTGCAAGGATTTTTTGTACTGGAAATTAATTTTTAATTTCGGAGGATTTCTTTGCGGTATATGAGATACGGATAAAATAAAGCGGCGTGTTTTTCTGCATTTCCTATTTTTTTTACTTTACGGAAATATTGAGAAAAATGCTTTTTTAAAGGGTCAGAAGCCTCACCGATTTTTGCGGAGGCTCTCTATTTCTCCGGCCTTTTTAGCGAGTTGGATTTTTCGGCGGAAGTATTGCGAGTAAAAATTCGGTTGGGTGCTGGCCGGAGTTTTATTTTTCCTCCAGAGCGGATTTTTCTTCCAACTCTTTTTCTATTTTCTGCTTTTATTATTTTTATTAACTATTTTTTCACATATAAAAAAAGGGCCACCCATTGGGTGGCCCTTTCGGATTAGAAGCCTGACGATGACCTACTCTCACATGGGGAGACCCCACACTACCATCGGCGATGTTGCGTTTCACTTCTGAGTTCGGCAAGGGATCAGGTGGTTCCACAACTCTATTGTCGTCAGGCAAACTGGCTTGGGTTGGCGTTGGTCTTATGGGCGTTTGCCCTGCGCTGCCGTTTGACTGTTCGTTTGCCACTGCTTTTTTAGCAGTTAACAGTCAACCCAAATAAGTCGGTAAAACAATCTGTAGTAATACACCGCAAGCGATTGTATGTCTCTTGCTCACAATCCGCTAGCTTAGCTAGTCGTTAGTAACCATCTCTGTTGTATGGTCAAGCCGCACGGGCAATTAGTACTGGTTAGCTCAACGCCTCACAGCGCTTCCACACCCAGCCTATCAACGTGGTAGTCTTCCACGGCCCTTTAGGACTCTCAAGGAGTCAGGGAGATCTTATCTTGAAGGAGGCTTCCCGCTTAGATGCTTTCAGCGGTTATCCCGTCCGAACATAGCTACCCGGCAATGCCACTGGCGTGACAACCGGAACACCAGAGGTTCGTTCACTCCGGTCCTCTCGTACTAGGAGCAACTCTTCTCAAATCTCCAACGCCCACGGCAGATAGGGACCGAACTGTCTCACGACGTTCTAAACCCAGCTCGCGTACCACTTTAAATGGCGAACAGCCATACCCTTGGGACCGGCTTCAGCCCCAGGATGTGATGAGCCGACATCGAGGTGCCAAACACCGCCGTCGATGTGAACTCTTGGGCGGTATCAGCCTGTTATCCCCGGAGTACCTTTTATCCGTTGAGCGATGGCCCTTCCATACAGAACCACCGGATCACTATGACCTACTTTCGTACCTGCTCGTCATGTCTGACTCGCAGTCAAGCGCACTTATACCATTATGCTCATTGCATGATTTCCGACCATGCTGAGTGCACCTTCGTACTCCTCCGTTACTCTTTGGGAGGAGACCGCCCCAGTCAAACTACCCACCATACACTGTCCTCGATCCGGATAACGGACCAGAGTTAGAACCTCAAACATACCAGGGTGGTATTTCAAGGACGGCTCCACAGTAACTAGCGTTACTGCTTCAAAGCCTCCCACCTATCCTACACAAGTAGGCTCAAAGTTCAGTGCAAAGCTGTAGTAAAGGTTCACGGGGTCTTTCC